>NZ_JALBYQ010000010.1:0-2500 GCF_022678625.1 Aliiroseovarius subalbicans
AATATTGGTTGCGGGAGTAGGATTTGAACCTACGACCTTCAGGTTATGAGCCTGACGAGCTACCGGGCTGCTCCATCCCGCGCCAATTTGGTCCCAGGTCTTTTGGAGTTTGATCTGGGGTGTCATCGATAGAGAGATTAGGCTGGCCATTTTTTGGATGGCTCAGCAGAGCTTCTTACTAGGTTTGGCGGTGACCTACTCTCCCACGTCTTAAGACGCAGTACCATCGGCGCAACGGTGCTTAACGGCCGAGTTCGGGATGGGATCGGGTGTTTCACTCGTGCTATGACCACCAAACCGAGAAAGAAGCTCGTTCGAACATCAGTAATCCAAGTCGCGTACGACTGTGTGCGTATTGTGGTGTAAGTATGCTTTGGTTTGTCAGTAGAACTGTCTTCTACTGGATCAAATCAAGCCTATCGGACGATTAGTACCGGTCAACTGAACGCATTGCTGCGCTTACATCTCCGGCCTATTGACGTGGTGGTCTTCCACGGTCCTCAGGGATACCTTGTTTTGAGGGGGGCTTCCCGCTTAGATGCCTTCAGCGGTTATCCTGTCCGATCATAGCTACCCAGCACTGCTATTGGCATAACAACTGGTCCACCAGTGGATCGTTCACCCCGGTCCTCTCGTACTAGGGGCAACTCCTCTCAAGTATCCTACACCCACGGCAGATAGGGACCGAACTGTCTCACGACGTTCTAAACCCAGCTCACGTACCTCTTTAAACGGCGAACAGCCGTACCCTTGGGACCTGCTCCAGCCCCAGGATGAGATGAGCCGACATCGAGGTGCCAAACGGTGCCGTCGATATGGACTCTTGGGCACCATCAGCCTGTTATCCCCGGCGTACCTTTTATCCGTTGAGCGATGGCCCTTCCACTCGGGACCACCGGATCACTATGGCCGTCTTTCGACTCTGCTCGACTTGTCAGTCTCGCAGTCAGGCTGGCTTCTGCCATTGCACTCAACGAGCGATTTCCGACCGCTCTGAGCCAACCTTCGCGCGCCTCCGTTACTCTTTGGGAGGCGACCGCCCCAGTCAAACTACCCGCCACGCAGGGTCCCGGATCCGGATAACGGACCGCGGTTAGACTTCAAGCAGAACAAGGGTGGTATCTCAAGGGAGGCTCCCTCAGAACTGGCGTCCTGAGTTCAAAGCCCACCACCTATCCTGCACATGTTGTGCCTGAAGCCAGTGCGAAGCTGTAGTAAAGGTGCACGGGGTCTTTCCGTCTAACCGCGGGAAGCCTGCATCTTGACAGGCAATTCAATTTCGCTGAGTCGATGTTGGAGACAGCGGGGAAGTCGTTACGCCATTCGTGCAGGTCGGAACTTACCCGACAAGGAATTTCGCTACCTTAGGACCGTTATAGTTACGGCCGCCGTTTACCTGGGCTTCAATTCGGAGCTTGCACTCCTCCTTTTAACCTTCAGGCACCGGGCAGGCGTCAGACCCTATACGTCGTCTTGCGACTTCGCAGAGCCCTGTGTTTTTAGTAAACAGTCGCCACCCCCTGGTTTGTGCCCCCAGTCAATACTTGCGTAGAAACTGGGCCTCCTTCTCGCGAACTTACGGAGGTATTTTGCCGAGTTCCTTCAACATCGTTCTCTCAAGCGCCTTGGTATTCTCTACCAGTCCACCTGTGTCGGTTTAGGGTACGATCTTATAGAGGGGCTATTTCCAGGAACCTCTCAGCAGCCCATTCAATCCGATAAGGATGAACTACCTTCGAGATCCGTCACCACCTCATGGCCCAGGAATATTAACCTGGTTCCCATCGACTACGCCTTTCGGCCTCGCCTTAGGGGTCGGCTTACCCTGCTCAGATTAGCTTTAAGCAGGAACCCTTGGACTTTCGGCGACAGGGTCTCTCACCCTGTTTGTCGCTACTCATGTCATCATTCTCACTAGTGATCTCTCCACCCGATGGCTCACGCCCGGGCTTCACAGAAAGCTCCGATCCTCCAATGTTCCCGAAGGAACTAAGGAGGAATGGAACTATGTCACACTACGCTCTGCTACCACGTGCACCGAAGTGCACATCCTAAGCTTCGGCTCATGGCTTGAGCCCCGTTACATCTTCGCCGCAGGACAACTTAAATTAGACCAGTGAGCTGTTACGCTATCTTTAAAGGATGGCTGCTTCTAAGCCAACCTCCTGGTTGTTTTGGTCGTCCCACCTGCTTTCCCACTTAGCCATGAATTAGGGGCCTTAGCTGTAGGTCAGGGTTGTTTCCCTCTCCACGACGGACGTTAGCACCCGCCGTGTGTCTGCCAACTAGTACTTCCCGGTATTCGGAGTTTGGTTAGGATCAGTAAGCCTGTGGGGCCCCATTACCCATCCAGTGCTCTACCCCCGGGAGTATTCGGTTGACGCTCTACCTAAATAGATTTCGCAGAGAACCAGCTATCTCCGAGTTTGATTGGCCTTTCACCCCTAGGCACAGCTCATCCCGATCTTTTTCAACAGATGTGGGTTCGGCCCTCCAGTAA
>NZ_JALBYQ010000011.1 GCF_022678625.1 Aliiroseovarius subalbicans
CACCGTCAGCGACGAACACGGCACAACCGACACCCAATCCCTCACCGTCACAATCACGGGCGACAACGATGCCGTGACGGCCGAGGACGACCTGTATGGGGGGGCTGGGCGGCGGGCCTTGTTCGTTGGCGAGATCGAGGGGTTGCTGACCAATGACAGCGACATCGATCTGGGCGATGTACCGCGCGTGGTCGATGTGATCGGCGGAACGGAAGAGACCGTGCTTGAACGGATCGACGGGAACCTGGTCGAAAGCACGCGGTTGGTGGTGAGCGGGGATACGGGCGGGCGGTTCGCGATCAAGACCGATGGCAGCTTCGTGTTCGATGCGGGCACGGATTTTGACGACGTGGCGCGCGGTGAGACCCGCGACACGAAAGTGACCTATGTGGTGAGCGATGGCAAAGGTGCCTTTGATGAGGGCACCGTGACGGTCACCGTCGGGGCGGCTGCAACAGCGCCACCGCCGCCGGGGGAGGGCGCACCGTTCGACCCGACGGCGGCCGAAGCGCGCGAGGTGATCGGCACTTTTACGCAACTTGGACCAACGGATGTGCTTTCGGCGCTCACGCCCGAGGATGGCGCGATTGATCTTGACAGGATGCTCGACCTCAATCTCTTCGATATCGACACGACGATCGAAGTATCGCGCACGCCCACGAGCGTGGCGATCAGTGCGTCTGACAACAACGACAATCGCGCGAGCGACCCGCGCCCGGTGGTGCAGGATTTCGGCAGCAAGATTGACGCGCTGGTGTCAGTCCTGGCCGAGTTCCCCAACCCGTTGGATGCGCCTTCGGGGCCGGTGTTTGCCGGCCCGGAGTTTGACCTTGCGGCCCGAATACAGGCGCAGTTGAACTGGGACATCGACCTTGCCTCGTTGGGCCAGACGGCCTTTTTCCAGCCAGCGAGCTTTGACTTCCGCCTTCCCAACGCACCGGTTGAAGCCGGGGCGCAGTATCAGTTTTTCACCCAGAGCATGACAGCCCAGTCACCCACCACAGCGCTTGAAACTGTGGGGCTGACCCATTTCGAAGTTGGCGCGGGCTACAACCTGGCCGAATTGCGACTCAAGGACGTCGGGTTTTCCATTGGCACACAGGATTTCCTTGGGCTTGATATCGATGGGTTGTTCGAGGGCCGACTTGGATTGCAGGGCGAAATTGATCTCAAGCCGCTGGCCGAAGCGGCTTCGCCGGTGCCACTGGCGGCGAATTTCTCATTCTCGGCGATTGATCTGTTGGACGGGTTGGCAACAATTGGCGTGGCGGATTTCGTGGCGGCCTTTGATACGTTCGCAACTTCGACATCAGACACGCGCGCCGAGGCCGGCAAAGCGGTGGCTAGTGAGGTCGACCGGGCGCTGACCGCGATTGGCGAGGTCACGGCGGTGACCTTCACGGTCGGATCTGGCGACGAGACCACCGAGCTGCGCGCGTCGCAAATCGTCGACCGGTTCGATCGGGCACGGTTCAACGACTACGACGGGTTCGACGAATTCGGGGTGGGGTTCTTTGTCGAAGAAGGTCTGGGCGAAGACGCCGTGCGGCTGACCCGTGCGGATATCGAACAGGTTCTGACCGACAACGATATCGACGACGCCGTGGCGCGGCTTCGGGAGGTGTTCGGTGCCGACGGGCTTGAGATCATCGAGGGCCTTACGATCAAGGCAACGCTGCCGTTCGGGAATGTCGAAGAGATCGAGGGTTTTGAAGACGACGGGCTTGGCGGGCGCGAAACCGCTGACCGGGCGGGTCCCCAGGGGATCGAGGTTGAACAAAGCACGCGGCTGTTCGGGGTCGAGGTGGATTTCGAGAAAGTCGCGCTTGGATTGGCGAAAGAAGCCGTCGACAACGCAATTGAAAAGGCGTTGCTCAATCCAACGCCCGCGACGCCGAAAATCCTTTTGGCCGGGATTGGCGCCAAGGCGGCGCTTGAGCTTGCGCCGCAAATCTCTGGATTTGTAGAACAAGGGTTCGAGGACACCACCTCCATTCGTCCGGTGGAGCTGGTTGCCACGGCCTTCAATCCGCTCATAGACGTGTTCAACACGTTAATCGGAGTGGTGCGGGGTATTCCGGGTGTATCGGCGATCCCGGGCAACCCGCTTTCAACGATCCCGCGACTTGACAGTAACAGTCTGCTGGACGCTTCGGGCAACCTGGCGCCGGCGAAACTGGATGCCTTTGGCGCAAACCTAAAGGCCGTGCTGACCGGGTTGGCCGAGCTTCCGAGCGACGTGTTTCGCTGGGTTGTCGAAAACCCCGCCGTCGACCTGATGTCGGACGCCTTGTCCAGCCTTCAGGCTCTGAATGTCGGTGGGGCGGGCAGCGCGATCAATTCGATCCTGGGCGTGCTGGGCCGATACAGTATTGTCGACGCTAGCGTGTTCACCTCGGCGCTGACAAAGATCAACGAGATCGCAACCACCGGAACCGATCAGGCCACAAAACTCGCTGGCGCGCTTGGCGATTTCCTTGGCGCCTTGAGCAGCATGGCCAGCAATGCGACCGGGGGCGTGACCAACGCCATCGACCAGTTCGTTGATTTCATGATCAGTGTGGCGCGGGGCTTTGACCTGGCTGTCTCGGCCCAGTTCGATATGGTCGATTTCACTGCCGAAGCCGGGATTGATCTTGTGCAGATCGTCGAATTCGACCCCGACGACGTTAGCGTGACCTATTCGTCCGGCGGCTTCGACGTAGAGACCGGCCTGGGAGAGGTCGCAACCTTTATAGCCGACGGAAGGCCCGGCGAAACCCTTGAGGGGCAAGTGACCTACGGCTATTCCGGCGAGGTAGACTACGACTACCGGCTGCGGTTCGATATCGAACCGGTGCTGAAGCTGCTTGAAACCCACATGCAGGCGCAGCTGTCTCTGGGCGCCGGGGCGCAGCAGCGCACCTATCCGATCAATCTCGACTATGCCGCCGTCAAGATCACCGACGAATACGGGCTCGACGATCTCGGCAGCCTGAACTTCGCGTCCCTGTTCGACGAGGCGCTGTTTGAACTTCCCTTCGGGTTGGCCGAAGAGGCGCAGGGACTGATCTTCGAGCAGATACAGGCACAAATCGGCAGCTTCGCGGTTGACCAAAGCGGTCTGGAAAGCGATGAGTTGCGGCTTTTCAAGCTGGAAGACGTGGCCTTGGGAACCGACCGGTTCACCGGTGTTTCCGACAGCTTCATAGTCGAAATTGCCGGGGTTCCAGATGCCCCCGTGGCCCAACTTGTGTTTTCGGAAGACGCCGAAGGCGACGTCGCCGCGGACGGATTGCTCGATGGAATCAACGGCACTCTGGCCGGGGTTCTGGACGGTGCTTTGTCGATAGGGCGGCTGCTTGAGATCTTCCCGGGTCTTGCCGCGCGGCTTACCATCACCCGTGACGGGACGGCGCTGCTTGATACCAACCAATCGTTCGAGGGGCTCGCTGTCGGCCAGACGGCGACGTCAGAATTCGGCTTCACTGTCGACGACCCCAGCGGCGAGGCGGTCGACTACACCGCCGAATTGGTGGTCGAAGGCCGCAACGATGCGCCGGTGGCCTGGGACGACACCGCGACGATGCTGGAAGACGGCACGCTGCGCTTCAACCCTCTTGCCAACGATACAGATGTGGACGACGGCGCGGTCCTGAAAGTGATCAGCGCGACAAGCGACTTCGGCACTGTGACGGTTGAGGACGAGGCGACGATCGTCTTCACACCAGAGGCCAACCTGTTCGGCGAGGCGGCGGTGCACTACGTCGTCGCCGATGAACACGGTGCGACCTCGCAAGCGCGTGTGATGGTTTCCATCGAAGGCACACCCGATGTCGTGACCGCCGTGGCGGATAGCATCGAAGTTGGCGAAGATGGCCCGTCGCCGGTCGATGTCACCGCGAATGACATCGAAGTCGATGGGCAGACAGTGGAGGTCGTTGGCGTCACCCAGCCGGACCGCGGGATCTTGCGCCTGACCGATGCGGGGCTGGTGTTCGACCCCGCCGGTGAGTTCGAAGGGCTGGCCGCCGGTATGCGCACGACCGAAACGGTCCTGGTCACGGTCGCCGACCCGGATGGCTCATCCACGGCCGAATTGGTCCTCACGATCCTCGGGCGGAACGACGCCCCTGTTGGGGCTGATGATTTTTTCGTTTTGCGTGAGGATGTTGCGGTGGT
>NZ_JALBYQ010000012.1 GCF_022678625.1 Aliiroseovarius subalbicans
GGGTACCGATTTCTCCGACTTATCGAGCGCGGATTTCGTGTTCCTGTGACCCAGTTCCTTTCTAGGCCTATATGGCGGCTTCCGGATCAACCGAAGCCGCCTTTTCCCGTCCGGATTTCCGATTCTTTAACCTTAACAAGGGTAGGTAGGGGCCACGGATATATGTCGGGGGCGAAACCGGGATGGGCATGCAATGAACAAGTTTCTACCAGGTTGGGCTGGCAAGGTGCTGCAGGACAGGCAGGCGCGGGCGGAAGACCCCGAAGGTTTTGCAGTTCGGGCCGTGGTTGCACCGCACTTTGACCGAGACTTCTATTTGCGCGCCAACCCGGATGTGGCCAAGGCCGCCGCAGACCCGGTCGCGCATTACCTTGACTTCGGGTGGAGCGAAGGGCGCGATCCGCACCCCGATTTCTCGACCCGCGAATACCTGTGGAACAACCCGGATGTGGACGCTGCCGGGATCAATCCCTATTGGCACCACCTTGTGTTCGGGCGGGACGAAGGCCGAACCGTGTTCGAACCGCCTGAGCCCGACCCGATCCAACTGCTGTTTGAACTTCCGGATTTGGAAGAAGAAGTTGCGCTCTGGACCGAGGATCGAACGCCACCCAATCTGGTAACCCCAGACGTTTTTGGCACAAAGCTGCGCGAAAGCTTGGAGGCCGGCGCGCAGGATCTGGTGATCAGCTTCGGGCAAGATCACTATCGCGAAAACACCGGGGGGGTTCAGGTTTGCCTGCAACGCGAAGAACGAGCCGCGCGCAGACAGGGGATGAGTTATCTCAATCTGTCGCCGCACCAACCGCTGCCAAGGTGCGCGCATGACAGTGATGAGGACGCGTGCGCCCTGCGTGTCGTGTTGGACGGTGAGACCCTGGGCGTGCTTGGGTTCGACGCGGTGCGCGATCTGCTCGGTGCGATCACTCCAGGTCTTTCGCGGGCGTCGATCGTGATCCATCACCTTCTGGGCCACATGCCCGAGCACGTGCTCGAAATCGCTCAGATCGTGGGCGTTTCCGAGGCGTGGTTCTGGTTGCACGATTACTTCTCGATCTGCCCCGGCTACACGCTTATGCGCAACAAGCGGGTCTTTTGCGCCGCGCCGCCCCCGGCTTCTCTGGCCTGCAAGACTTGTTGCTTCGGCGCCGAGCGTTTGCCCCATATCGACCGGATGACGCATTTGTTCACGCAGCTTGATATGCACGTGATCGCCCCGTCGAAGGTGGCGCGTGATATCTGGGTCGACACGGCCGCCTTGCCCCACAAATCCCTGACCGTTCAGCCCCATGCGGCCCTTGACTGGGATCCGGCACAGGGGGGGGATGACGAAAGTGCACCCGAACAGGACGGTCTGCGTGTGGCCTATGTCGGGTCTCCGATGCCGCACAAGGGCTGGAAGGATTTTAAAAATCTTCACAAGGCGATGTGGGACGACAAGGAGATCACGTTTCACTATTTCGGCACGGCCGAAGTGCCCGCCCGCCTTGCAAAAACGCCAGTCCGTGTGACGGAGAAGGATGAGCATGCGATGATGCATGCCATCCGGGACGCGGGGATCGACATCATGGTGATGTGGGCGCATTGGCCCGAAACATATTCCTTTGCGACGCTTGAGGCGATTTGCGGTGGGGCCTTCGTGGTAACGAACCCGAACTCCGGAAATGTCGCCGCTTTGGTCAAAGCGCTAGGGCGGGGCCTGGTGTTTGAGGATGTCGACGAGCTGCTGGCGTTTTTTCAGGGGCCAGACCTTCGACGCGCCCTTGAAAAACACCGCGCGCAACGGCGGCGACAGGTTCCCCGGCTGCACTACAGCGACATGACGATCCCATTGCTTGAGCGGGAGGGCCAATGATGACAATTCATGCCTTTACAAGTTTCACCTACAGCTATCTCAACCGCGCACGTGTTCTTGCCGCGACCTTGCGCCAGCTGCACCCGGATTGGACAATCTGGGCGGTCGTGACCGACAAGACACCCGAAGGGTTCGACTTCAACCTTGCGAAAGAGGATTTCCATCACGTGATCACGGCCGAGGATCTGGTTGGCGACGGTGTCGACCAATGGCTGTTCGGTCATGATGTCGTCGAGGCTTGCACGGCGGTCAAAGGCCTGGCCTGTGCCCACCTGTTACGCGATGTGGGGGCTGAGAAAGTGATCTATCTTGATCCCGACATTGCGGTGTTCGGCGACCTGTCCCCGGTCGCGGACCTGTTGGACACGCATTCCATCGTCTTGACCCCGCACCAGACCATCCCCGAAACCGACCCCCGCGCGATCATCGACAACGAAGTCGCCTCGCTGCACTACGGCACCTATAATCTGGGTTTTTTGGCGCTCAGGAACGATTCTGAAGCGTTGAAATTCGTCGACTGGTGGGCCGACCGGCTTCACGATTGGTGCCATGACCGCCTGGATATCGGCGTGTTTGTGGACCAGAAATGGTGCAACCTGATCCCCTGCTTCTTCGACCATATCGCCACGTTGCGGGATGACGGTTTCAACGTTGCAAGCTGGAACCTAAGCCAACGCGAATTGAGCTTTTCCGACCAAGGCGAAGGGCTGATAAACGGAGTACCGCTCAGGTTCTTCCACTTCACCAAACTGGGCCCCGTCGGCGATCAGATGACGCGACGGTATGCTGGGGACAACACCGAGGTCTTCGAGCTGTGGCGCTGGTATCGGCGCGCGGTAGAGGGCGCGAGCGACCGGGCCATTCCCGAAGGGTGGTGGTACTACGGGCGCTATGACGACGGGGCGCCCATACCCAAAGAGGATCGCGCCTTGTATCGCACCCGGCCTGACCTGCGCCGTACCTTTCCCGATCCGCGCCGAACCGGGGTTGGGTCGTTCCGGGATTGGCGTTTGGCGCAAGAAGGCGAACGGGTATGAACGGTGCCCCACAGTTGTTCCGGGCACCGTTTTCCGGGTCGGAGAAGCGCGTATGACCGATGCCCGGAAATGGTATGTTGTGGTCTATCAATACGGAAAAGTCGCCAGCACCTCGCTTGTCGCATCCTTGAATGAGGCGCCGCAGGTCGACGCGGTTCAAAGCCATTTCCTTGGCGAAGCGGCGCTAAAATCGATGGTGCCGGTGCTGACCAATCCCGACAACGCACGCTATTTCTTTGACCACCAGATCGGGCAATTCAATCTGAACGTCGAAACCACGCGTCGTATCAATGCTCTGCTGGCCGGCCAAGGGGGCGACCGTCTGTTGTTTCTGACGGTTGTACGGTCGCCTTGGGATTGGTTGCGGTCGGCCATTTCGCAGGACATCAACGGCTACCTGCCGACCCTTGGGCAAATCTCCGGACCGCTCGGTTTTCCCCACATTCAGAAAGGCGCGTTGATCCGCGAAGGTGTCCCAGTCTTGCTAAAGGAATTCAGCCGCATGATCAGGCAAGCCGGTGGGATCGACGCGATTGCGACACAGATTCGTGAGGGTCAGTTTCGGGTGCGGGATTTGGCGCGCCCGATTGATATTGCGGGATTCAACCAGCTTTTTTTCCTTATGCTGCGCCCTTTCCTGTGGTTCGAAGAGCACTACCGCGTTGCAACCGGTATCTCACCCGATGAGATGGAGGACCAGGGCGGGTATTGGCTGACGCGGCGCGCGCGCGCGGATTATCTTTTGCTGAAGTTCGAAACCCTGTCGGCCACCCTTCCGACCGCTCTACGTCAGTTGGGTATTGCCTTCGATGGTGGGTTGGCCCAACGCAATGTGAGCGCGGCCAAGCCCTACGATCAGGAGTTGAAAGATGCGTTTTTGCACCCTGACCTGGCACCGTTGATGGCGCAGTTTCGGCAAACGGAACACGCGCGATTCTTCGGTTACGCGGACCTTGACGCCCCCTAAGAGAAGATGAAGTCGTCTCCGGTCAACTCGGCGACCATTGTACCT
>NZ_JALBYQ010000013.1 GCF_022678625.1 Aliiroseovarius subalbicans
CGCATCACGCGAACAGGTCCATCAGGCGGACCTGTGCGATGCGTTCGACCTGGCGGCAGGCCTCGTCGAATTCGGCGTCGCGGTCGTTGCCGATCCGGGTCTGGAAGGCTGCCAGGATCGAGGCCTTGTCGTGATCGCGCACGGCGATGATGAAGGGGAACCCGTGTTTCGCCACGTAGTCGGTGTTGAGCCGGGTAAAGGTCGCACGCTCATCGTCGGTCAGGAAATCCAGCCCGGCGCTGGCCTGTTCCGAGGTGCTTTCGGCCGTCAGCTCACCCGCTGCGGCCAGTTTGCCGGCAAGGTCGGGGTGGGCGGTCAGAACGCCCAATCGCTCATCCGCGCTGGCGGTGCGGAACATGCGGCACAGCGCGTTGTGCACGCCGGCCGCACTGTCATGCGCCGGGCCAAGCTCAAGCCCGTGGGCGCGCTCGGCGATCCAGGGCGAATGTTCGAAGATGCCGCCGTAAAGGTCGACAAACCGGGCCTTGTCCATCTGGCTGGGCCGTTCGCGCCGCTGGTGCGGATGGGTCGCTGCCCAGTGATCGGCAATGTCGATCCGGCGCGGGCACCAGGCGCCGCCCTTGGCCTGGACATGGTCGATGAAGCGTTTCAGCCCGGCGATCTTGCCCGGTCGCCCAACCAGGCGGCAATGCAGCCCGACGGTCATCATCGCCGGACGCCCCGCGGCGCCCTCGGCGTGCAGCGTGTCGAAGGCATCGATCAGGTAGCGCCCGAAATCATCCCCCGTCACCCAGCCCGGCGCGGTGGCAAAACGCATGTCGTTGGCCTCCAGCGTATAGGGGATGATCAGTTGGTCCCGGTCGCCGATTTCCATCCAATAGGGCAGATCATCATCATAGGTATCCGAGACATAGTCGAAGCCGCCCTCTTCGCCGACCAGGCGCACGGTGTTGGAGGAGCAGCGACCCGTGTACCAGCCGCGCGGGCGTTCGCCCACGACCTCGGTGTGCAGGCGCACGGCTTCGGCGATGGTCGCGCGTTCTTCATCCTCGGGCATGTCCTTGTGCTCGACCCACTTCAGCCCGTGGCTGGCAATCTCCCAGCCCGCGTCTTTCATCGCCTGAACCTGGTCGGGGCTGCGCGCCAAGGCGGTCGCCACGCCGTAGATGGTCAGCGGAATGCCCGCGCCGGTGAACAGGCGGTGCAGGCGCCAGAACCCGGCACGCGCGCCATATTCATACATGCTTTCCATGTTCCAATGGCGCTGGCCGGGCCATTGCGCCGCACCGGGAATGTCGGACAGGAACGCTTCAGACGCCGCATCGCCATGCAGCGTGCAATTCTCGCCACCTTCTTCGTAGTTCAGCACGAATTGCACCGCCACTCTGGCCCCATCGGGCCAGTGCGGGTTCGGCGGGGTCGGGCCATGGCCGCGCAAGTCACGGGGATAACGGGTCACCGGGGGCGTTCCTTCCTGTTCGCACGCAGGTTACACCGAAAAGTCAGAAGGCTTTTTCAAAAAATGCAAAAAACAGCCTTCGGCATGTGCGGCTTTGCCGCCTTGGGAAAACCTGAGATAACAAGGGCATCAAAATGGGGGGCACCACCTTGGCCGGATATCTGACCACGCATGTTCTGGACACCGCCCGGGGTTGCCCGGCGCAGGGGCTGAAGATCGAACTGTACCGCATCAAGGGCGAGACGCGCACCCTGCTGAAGACGCTGGTGACCAATGACGACGGCCGCACGGACGAACAGATCCTGCCCGAAGGTGAGTTCGCCCAAGGCACCTATGAGCTGGTGTTCCACGCCGGCGCCTACCTCGACGCCACCGGCACCCCGCCCGAAACCCCACGCTTCCTCGACCTGATCCCGCTGCGCTTCGGCATGTCCGAGAACACCCACTACCACGTGCCCCTGCTGCTGTCGCCGTTCGGATAC
>NZ_JALBYQ010000014.1 GCF_022678625.1 Aliiroseovarius subalbicans
GGCAGCACCGGCGATGACGTGATGGACGGGGGCGACGGCAGCGACGTCATGTTCATTGGCGAAAGCGGCGACGCGGTGCACGACAGCGGCGCCAGTGGCTATGACAAGGCGATGATCTATGCGGCCGCTGGCGTGTCGATCGCGGTCGGCGGTTGGAGTGGGGTCGAGCGGGTCGTGGGTTTCACCGGCGACGATACGATCGACGCGACGGGGGCAGGTGTGTCGATCACGCTCACCGGCGGCGCGGGCAATGACACGCTGATCGGCGGCGGCGGCGCGGATGCACTGTTTGGCGGCGCGGGCAACGATGCAATCTTTGGCGGCGTGGGGGGCGACACGCTTTTGGGTGCGGACGGGGCCGACGTGCTGAACGGCGCGGCTGGCAACGACGCATTGGGCGGTGGCGCAGGGGCGGACAGCTTCGTGTTCGACAGCGGCTGGGGCCAGGACGTGGTAATGGACTTCACCGACGACGAAGACCTGATCGACCTGAGCGGTGTCGCGGGCGTGAGCTCAACCACCGACCTTGTCATCTCCCAAAACGGCGCTGACACAATCATCACCCTGGCAGGCGGCGGAACCGACAGGATCACGCTGAC
>NZ_JALBYQ010000015.1 GCF_022678625.1 Aliiroseovarius subalbicans
GTCAGGTCAAGCCGCCCGTCGCGGCCCACGCGGATGTCAGCCCCCGCGCCGTCGATCTCCTCGATGCCGTCAAAGCTTGCATCCGTCAGCCAGATGTCCCGCCCGTCGCGCGTGTTGCGCACAACGTCAAAGCCCGCGCCGCCGTCGAAGGCGTCGCCCGCGCCCTCACCACTGCGCAGCTCGAACACGTCGTCGCCGCCAGCGCCGCGCATCAGGTCGCCGCCCCGGCCGCCCACCAGGCGGTCGGCCCCCGCGGTGCCAAGGATCGTCTCGCCACCGCGATCGCCAACCAGGGCGCCCACGTTGCTGAGCGTCACCCCGGTCAGGTCAAGCCGCCCGTCGCGGCCCACGCGGATGTCAGCCCCCGCGCCGTCGATCTCCTCGATGCCGTCAAAGCTTGCATCCGTCAGCCAGATGTCCCGCCCGTCGCGCGTGTTGCGCACAACGTCAAAGCCCGCGCCGCCGTCGAAGGC
>NZ_JALBYQ010000001.1 GCF_022678625.1 Aliiroseovarius subalbicans
ACCTGATCCCGCTGCGCTTCGGCATGTCCGAGAACACCCACTACCACGTGCCCCTGCTGCTGTCGCCGTTCGGATACTCGACATATCGCGGCAGCTGATTGGAGCTCGAAAATGGCGCAACCGGGGCCTCGGATGCACCACCTATCGAAGGCACGGACAGGGAAAAGTGTAGCTTAGTTTGCGTTATGCACAACAACCTGCTGGAACGGAATTTCGATGCGATCTTTGGCAAATTGTTCATAGATTGCCTGTGGGAGGGCGTATTTTACGTCGAAGTAATCCGCGCCAGTCACAAAGGGACGCACCAGAAGATCGACGCTGCTGGCCCCCAGGGTCTCGACCTCGACAAACGGGGCGGGGTCACTCAGAACCTGTTTGTTTGCCTTCAGGACCTTCGCGATCGATGCTTTGGCTTTCTTGATGTCGGTGCCATAGCCGACCGACGCGATCATATCGACGCCGCGCACCGCATGGTGTGAATGGTTGGTGATCTTGGTGCCCCAGATTTCCGAGTTCGGGATGATGATCTGCTGGTTGTCAAACGTGATCATGTCGGTGGTAAACAAGGTGACTGCCTCAACCTTCCCAAAGGTGCCCGCGGCCTCGACAAAGTCACCAACCTTGTAGGGCCGGAACAGAATGAGCATCACGCCGGCGGCAAGGCTGGACAGGGTGCCTTGCAGGGCAAGGCCGACGGCCAAACTGGCCGCACCCAGGATTGCGACAAGCGATGTCGTCTGAATGCCGAACCGGTCGAGGATGATGATGCCAGCAAAGATCATGACGCCGTAGCGGGCAATCGATCCCAGGAAATGGAACAGCGTTTCGTCCAGCGAGGGCTGCGATTTTCCGATGCGAAGGATCACAGACTTGACGACGCCTGCGATCCAGTAGGCGATGACGGCGATCACGATGACAAAGAGAATGTTGATCAAGTTGGCCTGAAGCCAGCCAAGTGAGCTTGTAACGTTTTCCATCGTGGTCCCTTTTCATGCAAATGCGATTGTGTCCGAGGGTGCCTGTTTTGGTGTTGCGGGAAATGGGGAAAAACCTGGTGGCTTTCCCAGTGTGACGACCCAAGCCCGCCCGCGCCACGTCAGCGCGAATGGTTTTGCGGCACTGATCTGATGGGAAAAGACAGCCGTGTGTTCGCCTGGGTGAAGCGGGAAACCGCACGGCTAAATCTTGCCGATATCAGGTTCCGAGAGGACCGATTGGAGGCATGCTTGGTGGTTCTGAGCATATCCCCTCGAGCTTATTGGGCACCCAAATGCACCTGTTTTGCGTGATGGTTTCACCTATGCACGACGCCGTTTTCCCAGGGGGACAGGCGTGGCTTGTTCGGGGCGGGCGTGGGTGTTAGACCCCACATGACATTTCTCCTGAAAGCGAGGGCAAACGTGAGCACCCCGACAATTGGCAGCGAAAAGAGTTTTGGCCTGGTTTTCTGCGCCGTTTTCCTGATCATCGCGTTTTACCCGCTTTTGAAGGGCGGTGACCTGCGGCTTTGGGCCTTGATCGTGGCGGGTCTTTTCGGGGCTGTTTCTTTTCTCATGCCCAGGCTCTTGAAGCCACTGAACCATGCGTGGTTTCGCTTCGGGCTTGCCATCAGCGCGGTGATGACGCCGGTCGTGATGGGTATCCTGTTTGCGCTTGTCGTCACCCCGACCGCTTTGTTGATGAAACTGTTTGGCAAAGACCCGTTGAAACGCGGAATTGATCCGACGCTGGACAGCTATTGGGAACCGCGCGATACCCCGCCGGGTCCGATGAAAAACCAATTCTGATACCTGGAAGGCTGACCCGATGTCCATCTTGATCGAACTCGTCCACTTTCTTGTCGCGCGCAAGAAATACTGGCTCTGGCCCATGTTGATCGCGCTGATCCTGATTGGTGGTCTGATCGTGTTGACCCAGGGGTCTGCCATCGCTCCGTTCATCTACACGGTGTTCTGATGGCGGCGATCCTTGGCATTTCGGCCTTCTATCATGATAGTGCCGCAGCCCTTCTGGTGGACGGGGAAATCATCGCGGCAGCGCAGGAAGAGCGGTTTACCCGGCAAAAGCACACGCCCGATTATCCACGCCAGGCGATCGATTATTGTCTGGCCGAGGCGGGGCTTAAGATGGCTGATCTGGATCAGGTCGTGTTCTATGACAAGCCGTTCTTGAAGTTCGAACGCCTACTGGAAACCTATGCCAGTTTCGCGCCGCGCGGCTTTGCCTCGTTTCGCAAGGCGGTGCCGGTCTGGATCAAGGACAAGCTGTTTCAGAAAACGCATTTGCTGGAGGAACTGAACCAGCATGACGGCGGCATGGACGGCAAGACCGAGCTTCTGTTTTCCGAACATCACCTGAGCCACGCGGCCAGCGCCTTTTACCCGTCGCCGTTCGACGAGGCGCTGGTGCTGACCCTGGATGGGGTGGGGGAGCGGGCGACGACCGCCGTGTTCTTGGGAAAGGGCAACCAGCTGACCCCGCTGCGCGAGATCAACTTTCCCCATTCCCTGGGGCTCCTTTATTCCGCCTTCACCTACTACCTCGGGTTCAAGGTCAACAGCGGCGAATACAAGATCATGGGGCTTGCGCCCTATGGTGAGCCGCGGTTTGTCGACCTGATCCTGGACAAGCTGGTGGACCTGAAACCGGACGGGTCATTCCGGCTGGATCAACGCTATTTCAACTACGCTACCGGATTGACGATGACGAACCGGCGCTTTGCGGACCTGTTCGGCCAGCCACGCCGAGAACCGGAAACCGAGGACCTGGCCCAGTTCCACATGGACATGGCCGCGTCGGTTCAGGCGGTGACCGAGCGCATCGTTCTGGCCCTGGTGCAGGACCTGGCCCGCGAATTCGACACTCGCAACCTGTGTCTTGCGGGGGGTGTCGCGCTGAACTGCGTCGCCAACGGGAAGGTGTTGCGCGATGGTGCGTTCGACAGGATCTGGATTCAGCCCGCATCAGGGGACGCGGGCTGTGCCCTGGGGGCGGCACAGGTGGCCTGGCACATGGAACAGGACCAACCACGCCTGCCGCAGGCGGACCGGCCGGGCGGCGACGGGATGAAGGGCTCATACCTGGGGCCGGAATTCGAGCAGGCCGACATCGAGACGCGCTTGCGCGCCGCGGGTGCGGAATTCCATGTGCTGGCGCCCGCCGCGTTGAGCGACCGGGCCGCGACCGACCTGGCGGAAGGCAAGGCCGTGGGCTGGTTCCAGGGCCGGATGGAATTCGGTCCTCGCGCCCTGGGCGGACGCTCGATCCTGGGTGATCCGCGCTCCCCGACAATGCAGAAGACCCTGAACCTGAAGGTCAAGTATCGCGAAAGCTTTCGCCCCTTCGCACCGTCCGTTCTGAAGGAACGTGTGTCCGAGTATTTCGACCTGAACGAACCCAGCCCCTACATGCTGATCGTCGCTGATGTGCAGAAGGCGCGGCGCAAACAGATGAGCGAGGCGGACCAGGCGCTGTTCGGGATCGACAAGCTGAACGTGCAACGCTCGGACATTCCCGCGATCACCCATGTCGATTACTCCGCTCGGGTGCAAAGCGTGGATCACGAGACCAACCCGCGCTACCATGATCTGATTTCACGGTTCGAGGAAAAGACCGGATGCGCGGTGCTGATCAACACCTCGTTCAATGTGCGTGGCGAGCCGATCGTGTGCACGCCCGAGGACGCGTTTCATTGCTTCATGGGCACCGACATGGACACACTGGCGGTCGGAAACTGCTATCTCGTGAAGGGTGAACAGGATCCGGCGCTGGCCGAGGATTACACCTCAAAATACGCGCTGGACTGACACGACGCCGGGAGGGCGGGATGAGAATTTTCGGAAAGATCTGGCGTGGGTTGAAGACGGTCTTCCTGTATACGGTCATGACCCTTGTCTTCGTGGAGATCGGGCTCCAGGTGGTCGTGCGCATGGGGCTTCTGGACATGTCCTTGCCGACCTACAAGGCGTCGAATGCCAGGGGCTACGTCGCTGAGGTCGATCCTGACTACGGCATTTTTCACCTCGCCGGTGTCGAACGCGACCATCTCACCAGCTGTTTTAGGGTGATCAATCGCACCAACAGTTTCGGGATGCGCGACAGGGAAACCACCCTGGAAAGCGATGGATCGCGCGTGGTGGTTCTTGGCGACAGTTTCGCCGAGGGTTTCGGCGTGATGCTGGAGGACACGTTCCATGACAGGTTGGAGCGCATGACCAGCCGCGAACACCTGAGCTTTGGCTCATCCGGTGGGGTCGGGCCGACGCAATACTGGAAGATCTACGAAAAGCTGGGGTCACGGTTCGACCATGACGCGGTGATCGTGATGATCTTGCCGAACAACGATTTCTGGGACGATACGCCCCATTCCGTGCGCCTGTCCTCGGTCGCACCCTGGCGTCCGTTCCTGGTCGGGGAATACCCTGACTATACGGTGACGTATCCCAACAAGGAATTTGAACCGTCTAAGGTGGGCACCCTGACCTTTCTGACCACCCTGGCCAAGCAGAATATCCTGAGCTTCCGGACGCTGGATCACTACTGGCTGATGCTGCGCGCGCGCCTGGTCACCGGCATGTTCGGCGTGGACGAAGGCGATGATCTTACGGAAAGCTCACCCTATTTCAACTACACCAGCGCCGAGTTCGACAGGATGCGATACGCGCTTGAGCGGATCGTGGAGATCGCCAGCCCGCGCCCTGTCGTGATCGCGACCATTCCGCGGCATCTGGATTTCGAGGTTGCCATGACCAAGACCAACCTGCCGCTTGTGAATGCGCTTGAGGATCTGGCGAGTGGCCTGGGGGCGGAATACATCGATCTGACTCGTCCGATGCTGGCGGCCGGGGGCGGCACCTATGAGCAGTTCTTCCACGAATGTGATGGGCATTGGTCCCCGGCAGGCCATGCCGCCGCCGCCGAGATTCTGGCCGGTACGTCGATCTATCGTCCCTGAAGGGGGCAATCACGCATGGCCCTTCGGCCAGGAACACACTACATCATGCAGGGTATGTTCGAAAGGCCCGGCTGATGCAGATGCCCCATCCCCTGACCCGTGACCTGGTGTTTGTTGGCGGTGGCCATGCTCATGCGCTGGCGCTGCGCATGTGGGCGATGGATCCACTGCCGGGGGTGCGGCTGACATTGATCAACCCCGGCCCAACCGCCCCGTATTCCGGCATGCTGCCGGGGCGGATCGCGGGGCACTATGGGCGCGCGGAACTGGACATTGACCTGGTGCGGTTGGCGCGCTTCGCGGGGGCACGACTGATCCTTGCACCGGCGACCGGGATCGATCCGCTGGCCCGAACCGTCACAGTCGAAGGGCGCGGCGCGATCGGCTATGACGTGGCCTCGATCGATGTCGGTATCCACGCCGAGATGCCGGATATCCCGGGCTTTCGCAAACACGGCATCGGGGCCAAGCCGCTCGACGTCTATGACGCGCGCTGGCAGGGCTTTCTGACGGATGTCGCCGCCGGGCAAGCAGCGCCCGAGGTCGTGGTGATCGGCGGCGGTGTGGCCGGGGTCGAACTGGCGTTGGCGATGCGTCATGCGCTGGCGGGGGTCTGCGACGCCCCCCGTGTGACGGTGTTGGAGCGCACGCCCGATATCACCGGCCCTAGTGTTCGCGCTCGCAGCCGGTTGCACCAGGCGATGTCGGCGGCAGGGGTTCAGTTCCGCGGCGGCGTCACCGTGGCGCGGGTTACGGCGGACGCGGTGCAGCTGTCGGACGGCGCCGAAATGCCCTCGGCCTTCACGGTTGGCGCAGCAGGGGCCTTCGCGCATCCCTGGCTGGCGGGCAGTGCGCTGCCCGTGACCGATGAAGGTTTTGTTACCGTTGACGACACACTGCGCGTGACCGGGGTCGACGATCTGTTTGCTGTCGGCGATTGCGCCCACATGCCCCATGCACCGCGCCCAAAGGCGGGCGTGTTCGCGGTGCGCGCGGCCCCGGTCTTGCGCGACAATTTACGCGCGGCCCTGTCTGGCGGCACGCTGCGCCCGTTCCGACCGCAACGCAACTACCTCAAGCTGGTATCGCTGGGCAGCAAGGTGGCGCTGGCGGAGAAGTGGGGTGTTACGGTGCAGGGCGCAGGCCTGTGGCGCTGGAAAGACAGGATCGACCAGAAATTCATGGATCAGTTCCGCGACCTGCCCGCGATGACCGCCCCCGCGCAACCCGCCGTGGTGGCGTTGGGATTGGATGAGGCTGAGGCCAGTGGGGCCAAGGCGCTGTGCGGCGGCTGTGGGTCGAAAGTGGGTGCAGACACGCTGCGCAATGCGCTAAAGGCGTTACCCCCCAGCACCCGTGACGACGTGCTGTCAGGTCCGGGCGACGACGCGGCGGAGCTTGAGATTGGCGGACAACGGCAGGTGATGACGACCGACCACCTGCGCGCTTTCACCCATGATCACGGGCTTTTGGCGCGGATCACGGCGGTGCACGCGTTGGGTGATATCTGGGCGATGGGCGCAGCCCCACAGGCCGCGCTGGTATCGGTGACCCTACCGCATATGACCCCGGCGCTTCAGGAACGCAGCATGGGTGAAATCATGGCCGCCGCGCAGGACGTGCTGGGTGCAGCCGGCGCTGAGATTGTCGGCGGTCATTCCACGATGGGTGCGGAGCTTACGATTGGTTTCAGCCTGACCGGGCTTTGTGACGACGCACCGATCACCAACACAGGTGCGCGGGCAGGGGACGCGCTGATCCTGACCCGCCCGATTGGCACCGGCACGCTCTTGGCCGGGGAAATGGCCGGGCAGGCGGATGGGCGCGACGTGGCGCGAATGCTCACGGTGATGGCGCGGCCACAAGGCGACGCGGCGGCGATCCTTGGCGTGGCCCGTGCGATGACCGATGTCACCGGGTTCGGTCTGGCCGGGCACCTTCTGGCGATCTGCAAAGCGTCCGGTTTGGCCGGGGTTTTGGACCTTGAGGCTGTTCCGACCTATGACGGTGCCCTTGCCCTTACCGACGCCGGCGTTCGGTCAACGATTTTTGCGTCCAACCGGGACGCAGCCCCTGTGGCTGGGGCGACGGGTGCGCGGGGCGATCTGCTGCATGATCCGCAAACGGCGGGCGGTCTGCTTGCGGCGGTGGCGGTGGAGGAGGCCGAGGGTCTGCTGGCACAGCTGCGCGCCGCCGGGCATGACGCTGCCCTGATCGGCCAGCTTGAGGTTGGCCCTGCGACGCTGCGCTGTCGCTAATCGGCGGTTTCGGTGATCCGAGCGGCGGTGTCGGCCAGGGTGGCCTCGGACAGATCCGGCAACTCCAGCTGCATCAGCGGCGGGCCTTTGCGGCGTGACACGCGGGCATAGCGCGGGTCGTAATGTGTGGCCACCAGAGCGCGCGCCAGCGCCTCGTACTGCCCTGCGTCGGCCAGGGATTTCCAAGCGCTCACTTGGTCATGCCCGTGATAGCGCCGCAGCTGGTCCAGGGTTTGCGTCAACCGCGCAGGGTCTTGAAGAAGATCCGGGTAGGCGGTGACAAGGAACCCCGCGCGCGCGGACAGAGGGGCCGACAGGCGGATCTGCTCGGCGCCGATCATCGCGGCCCACAGCGACGGGGGCAGGGTGATGCGGCCGATCTTGTTGCTTTCGGCTTCGATAAACACCGGCCGGGTCGGGTCCAGCGTGGCCATCGCCATCGCCAGCGTGCTTTCAAAGCTTTTCTGCGACGGTTGTCCACCTGCAACGGGGCCGAACAGCGACCCGCGATGGGCTGCCATCGCCTCGAGGTCCAGAACCTGCGCGCCCTGATTTTCCAGATGCTCCAAAAGCCGCGTCTTGGCGGTGCCGGTGCCGCCGTCGATCAAGATCAGGCGGAGCGCCAGCGGCTGCTCATACAGCGTTTCCACCACCAGCCGCCGGAAGGATTTATAGCCGCCATCAATCAGATCGACCCGCCAGCCGACCTGCGCCAGGATCGAGGCGAAGGAGCCAGACCGCTGCCCGCCGCGCCAGCAATAGACCAGCGGACGCCAGCCACCGGTGCGGTCGGCAAGCGGGCCCTCAAGATGGTCAGCGGCGTTGCGCGCGACCAGGGCTGCGCCGACCTTGCGGGCCAGAAACCGGTCCTCCTGCACATAAATCGTGCCAACCCGCGCGCGTTCAGCGTCCGACAGCACCGGCAGGTTGATCGCGCCGGGGATGTGATCCTCGGCGTATTCGGCGGGCGCACGCACATCGATCACCTCATCAAACGGCAGTTTGCTCAGGTCGCGCAGCGATGTCAGAATGTGTGCCATGGGGGCCCCGATGGAAAAACTGCCCCCGTGGTATCGTGCTGGGCAGGCAAGCGCCAGAGGCGGATCAGAGTGCGACCCGCGCCCCGCCCTGCCAGACACCGCAAAGCGCGCCGGTGGTATCCAGATGCACAAGGTCCGCGCGCGCGCCTGGGCGCAGGTGGCCCAGTGAGGTCTGTTGCCCGATCAGGGTCGCGGGCACGGAGGTGGCCATCGCCAACACCTGGGACAGGGGCAGGCCCGTGACCCGCACCACGTTTCGCACGGCCGTAGCCAGGTCCAGATCAGCGCCCGCCAATGTGCCATCCTCCAGCGTCAGGCGGCCGTCCTGGCGGTTGATGCGCCGCCCGTTCAGAGTGAAATGGGTGATCTCGGACCCCGCAGTCGCCATCGCGTCGCTGACCAGATACATCCGCCCCGGTCCGCGTTTCGCGCGCAGAGCTGATGCCAGCGTGGCGGGATGCACGTGGATCAGATCGGCGATCAGCCCCGCCGAAAGCCCAGCCTGATCCAGCGCCGCGCCAACAAGGCCCGGTTCGCGGTTGGTCAGCTGGCTCATCGCGTTGAACAGGTGGGTGACGCAACGCACGCCGTTTTCGGCGGCGGTCACGCAATCCGCGTGGCTCGCGTCACTGTGCCCAAGCGCAAGCAGCACGCCAGCGTCGGCCAACCTGCGCATCTGCACGGGCGTCACGCTTTCAGGCGCAACGGTGACTTTCAGCACCGGCAAGCGGCGCACGGCCTCCAGCAGAAAGGCCAGATCGGCGTCTTCCATCGGGCGGATCAGCGCCGGGTCATGGGCGCCCTTGCGCGCCAGCGAAAGGTGCGGGCCTTCCAGATGCAGCCCGGCAATGCCCGCAACGCCTTCCGCCACTGCTTGTTCTACAGCCTCAACCGCGGCCCGCACATGGGCGGGTGTGTCGGTGATCAGCGTGGGCAGGATCGACGTTGCACCCAGCCGTGCGTGGGCCTTGGCCATGGCGCGCAGGGTGTCGAGCGAGGGCGCATCATTGAACAGGATCCCGCCGCCACCGTTCACCTGAATATCGACAAATCCGGGGGCCAGTGTGCCGCCGTCAATCGCCACCCGCGCGGCGGTTTCGGGTATGTCACCCAAGGGCAAGACGCCCGCCACCTTGCCGCCGTCCAGAACAAGGGCGCGGTTCGTGTGGAGGGCGGTGCCGTCAAAAATGTCTGCGCCTACAAAGGCCTGGGCCGTGTTCGTCATACCGTTTCCGTCACTTTCTTCAGGTGCCGGGGCGTGTCGGGGTCGATGCCGCGCCCGGTCGCCACCTTTTCGACCATGGCATAGAACGAGGTGATCAGGCTGATCGGATCGGTCAGCGGATGATCGGTGCGCCGGTGGGCGATGGTGCGCGCCTGCGTGGCCCGATCCGAGGTCACGAACACATTCGCACCCTTACCCGCGATCTGGTCCGCGATGCCAACCAGCGCGTCCTCGGCGGCATCACCGGCGGCGAAGGCCAGCACCGGAAATCCTTCGTCAACGATCGAAACCGGGCCATGCAGTACCTCGGCCGAGGAATAGCTTTCCGCGTGGATCTGGCAGGTTTCCTTGAACTTCAGCGCCGCTTCGTTCGAGATTGCCCAGGCCGGGCCGCGGCCCAAGGTGAACAGCGATTGTTCGTCACTGATGGCGGCGCGCACGTCGGGCCAGTCGATCGCGGTGGCGTCTTCCAACGCGCGGGGGAGGGCGCGGATCGCGGCGGCAAGCTCGGCGTCGCCCTTCCAGTCAGCCAGCAGCATCAGCCCTGCCACTGCCGAGGTGACGAAGGTCTTGGTGGCCGCAACGCTCAGCTCGGGCCCGGCCTGCATGTTCAACGTGTGATGCGCGGCCTCGGCCAGCGGACTGGCGGCATTGTTGGTGATCGCGACTGACAGTGCATCGCCACGCCGCGCGGCGCGCGCCATTTCCACGATGTCGGGGCTTTGGCCTGATTGCGAGACCGACACGCACAGGCTTCCGGCCAGGCGCAGCGGCGCGCCGTAGATCGAGGCGACCGAGGGGCCGACCGAGGCCACCGGCACGCCCAGCATCAGCTCGGTCGCGTATTTCAGATAGGTGCAGACATGGTCGGAGGACCCGCGCGCCACGGTGATGACATAAGCCGGGTCCAGGGCGCGCACGGCTTCAGCGGCGCGGGCGATGTCGGCGGCACCCAGCGACAGCAGGCGGTCGACCGCCACGGGGATTTCTTCGATCTCGCGGCGCATCTGGGTGGTTTTGGTGGTCATGTCTGGTCCTGTCTGTCGGAAAGGCGCAACTCGGCCACGAAATCGTAGGCATCGCCGCGGTAAATGGAGCGGGTAAACTCGGCGACGCGGCCACCGGGCAGGTAGGATGTGCGTTCGATCTTCAGCCCCGCCGCGCCGGTCGGCACACCCAGAAGGGCGGCGTCCTCGGCGTCCAGATTGATCGCCGAGATCTTCTGGATCGCGCGTTCGGGCCGGTTGCCGTCGCGCCCCAGCACCTCATAGAGCGAGCGGGTGACCCCGGTGGGGTCGGGCAGCAGGTCAGGCGGCAACGAGGCGCGTTCGATCGCCATCGGGCGCCCCCCGGCCACGCGCAGGCGGGCGATGCGGGCGACAGGGGCGTGGGGGTCCAGCGCCAGCGTCACGACCTCCTCGGGCGACGGCATGAACATGCCGCGCTCCAACCACTGCGATTCCGATTTCAGCCCGCGTCGCGCCATGTCCTCGGTGAACGAGGTGAGGCGCGAGAGCGATTGTTCGACCCGTGGCGCGATGTCGGCGATGAAGGACCCAGAGCCCTGTTTCTGAACGATCGCGCCCTGTTCGACCAGCGCCTGCATCGCCTTGCGCACGGTGACACGCGACAGGCCGGTCAGCGCGGCAATCTCACGTTCGGGCGGAAGCGGCGCGTTGGGGGGCAGCAGGTCGGTGCCGATGCCCTCCTCGATCCGTTTTTGCAGGCGGCGATAGCGCGGGCCAGAGCCTTCGTCGAGCCAGCTATCGGGCGTGAGGAAGGCGATGACGCTCATGGCGCGTGCCGGGCTTGGCTGGCGGCCAGGCGTTGAGCCAGCATCACCGCACCGTCCAGCCCGCTGCCTTTGGGCGGTACAACGGCGGCGCGGGTATCGTCGCCCAGAAACGGGGCATAATGCGGGCCGACGCCACCGGTCAGGCACAGGGGCGTGTCCGGAGTCCAACCAACCGCGCGCAAGCCATCTTCGATATAGCGCGCGCCGCGTTCCATCAGGTCCAACCCCGCCGCGTCGCCCTCATTGGCGGCGGCGACCACGCGCGGGGCGAAGGTGCCGAAGTCTTCCGGCGTGGCGCGGGTGGCGAAAGCCACGATGCCGGCGGCGCTGCCGCCCAGCTGGTCAAGGATCGCATCGGTCAGCGGCGTGGCCGGGTACAGGCCATCGACCACGTGCAGGGTGCGGATCAGCGCGCCGCGCCCCAGCCAGGCGCCCGACGCTTCGTCGCCGACACGAAAGCCGTGGCCGCCGATCAGCCGTGTTTCGTCACCGATCCGGCGGGCCAGGAACGACCCGGTGCCGATGCCTGCCACCGCGCCGTCGGCGCCGTCCAGGGCGCCGGTCAAGGTTGGGATCGGGTCCTCGTCGACCTGGGCTGTGTCAAAGGGCAGCGCCTTTGCCACCCGCGCCGCCACCGCGTCATCCAGAACGCCCGCAAGGCCCAGGTAGGCGGGCAGGGCGAACAGGGTGCGGGGCGCGACCTCAAGCTGGTCGGCAAGGCTGTTCACCCCGGCGCAAATGGTCTCGACCGCCCCGGAGAAGTCGCTGTTTACATTGGCGCGACCGGTTTTCAGGCTGGCACGTGCTCCACCCAGAACCACGGCAATCCGGCAGGATGTTCCGCCCCCGTCCACGCCAATGGCGTCGTATGTGTTCGAATCGCGCATATAAATACCTTTATGATACCTTTGGGCGTTAGGGAAGGGTTTCAGCGGCGCATCGGCCAGTTTTGGCCTGCAATTTCAGGACATATTAGAAAATCATGGACAAAAGGTATCACAAAGGTATCATTCGGGTTGAATGGGGGAGAATCACATGGCCTTGCCTCGCACAGAAGCAGCGCACGATGCGGCTGAAGGTCTGGACCTTCGGGCCGATGGTGAGATTCTGTCGGTTCTTCTTGAGGCGCAGCGTCAGGCGCTTGAGGGGCTGGCGGACGCGCATGCGGCGCTTGGGGAAGGCGCGGCTTTGATGGCCGACACCGTGCGCGCGGGCGGGTGTCTGACGTATGTCGCGGCCGGATCGTCGGGCCTGATGGCCTTGGCGGATGCTGCCGAGCTGGGCGGCACTTTCGGGATTCCCGCAGCGCAGGTGCGCATTCTGATGGCCGGTGGTGTGCCGACCTGCGCGAACATGCCCGGCGACACCGAGGACGACGCGCAGGACGCCGCGCGCACGGTCGAAAGCCTTGGTGCCGACGACACCGTGATTGCGGTTACAGCCAGCGGCACCACGCCTTACCCGAATGAAATCGCCCGTCTGGCACACAGCAAAAGTGCGCGGGTGATCTGCATTGCGAACAACCCTGAGGCCGCGATTTTCGACCATGCCGACGTGGCAATCTGCCTGCCCACCCCGCCCGAAGTGATCTCGGGTTCGACCCGGATGGGGGCGGCGACAGCGCAGAAGGTGGCGTTGAATGCGATGTCCACGCTGATGGGCATCCGGCTGGGCCATGTGCATGATGGCATGATGGTGAACCTTGTCGCCGACAACGCCAAACTGCGCGCGCGGGCCGCTGGCATGGTGGCACGGATCGCCGGGGTCGATGCGGCCACGGCACAAAACTGCCTGGGGCAGGCGCAAGGTGCAGTGAAACCGGCGGTGCTGTGTGCGGCCGGGGTCAGCGCGGAGCGCGCGGCCCAGATTTTGACAGAGACAAAAGGACACCTGCGCGCCGCTTTGGCGCGTGTGTAATCCCGGTGAAACCCACCGGACAATGAAGACCAGAAAAGGGAGAGAGACATGAAGACGAAGACATTTGGAATGGCGCTGTTGGCGACCACCATTCTGGGCGGGGCTGCGATGGCCGAAGACGTCACCCTGACGATCGAAAGCTGGCGCAATGACGACCTGACCCTGTGGCAGGACACGATCATTCCCGCGTTTGAAGCCGCCAATCCCGGCATCAAGGTGGTGTTCAGCCCCTCGGCCCCGGCCGAATACAACGCGGTTCTGAACTCCAAGCTGGACGCAGGCTCCGCCGGTGACCTGATCACCTGCCGCCCGTTCGACGCTTCGCTGGCTCTGTATGACGCCGGTCACCTGACCGACCTCAGCGACCTGGGTGGCATGGCCAACTTCTCGGACGTCGCGAAATCCGCGTGGCAGACGGATGATGGCGCGGCCAGCTTCTGTGTGCCGATGGCGTCGGTGATCCACGGCTTCATCTACAACAAGGACGCGTTCAAGGAGCTGGGGCTGGACGCCCCCGTCACCGAAGACGAATTCTTTGCCGTGCTTGAGGCGTTCAAGGCCGATGGCAACTACACCCCGATGGCGATGGGCACCAACGACCAGTGGGAAGCGGCCACGATGGGCTACAACAACATCGGTCCGAACTACTGGAAGGGTGAAGAGGGTCGCCTGGCGCTGATCGCCGGTGAGCAGAAGCTGACCGACGCACAGTGGGTTGCGCCTTATGCGACGCTGGCCAAATGGGCGCCGTATCTGGGCGACGGGTATGAGGCACAGACCTATCCCGACAGCCAGAACATCTTTACCCTTGGCCGCGCCGCGATCTATCCGGCAGGCAGCTGGGAGATCTCGGGCTTCAACGGTCTGGCCGATTTCGAGATGGGCGCGTTCAAGCCGCCGGTCGCCGCCGCAGGTGACGACTGCTACATCTCGGACCACACTGACATCGCGATGGGTCTGAACGCTGCCAGCCCGAACGCGGAAGCAGCACGCACCTTCCTGGACTGGATGGGCACGGCTGAGTTCGCCTCGATCTATGCCAACGCGCTGCCGGGCTTCTTCTCGCTCTCAAGCCATGAGATCGCGATGGAAGATCCGCTGGCCCAGGAATTCGTGTCCTGGCGTGGTGAGTGTAGCTCGACGATCCGGTCCACCTACCAGATCCTGTCGCGCGGCACGCCGAACCTGGAAAACGAGACCTGGGGCGCATCCGCCGCAGCGATCAAGGGCACCAAGACGCCCGAAGAGCTGGGCGCCGAGCTGCAGTCCGGTCTGGCCAGCTGGTACAAGCCGCAGATGTAAGTCGCGGTATCTGACAATTGTCCGGGCGGCGCAGATCGCCCGGACATGACCAACCACCGGGGAGGGTGACATGAGCCAAGCCAACAGGAAACCGCGTTTCAAGTGGCACATCGTCGTGTTTCTGGCGCCTGCGGTGCTGGTCTATACCGCGATCATGATCTTTCCACTGTTCAACACGCTCAGACTGGCGCTGTTTTCGGAAGTGGATCAGGTCCGCGTGTTCACCGGGCTGGACAATTTCCGTACCCTGTTTGGCGACCCGCGCTGGTCCGAAAGCTTTTGGAACGCGCTGGGCAACAATTTCTGGTTCTTCGTGATCCACATGGTCGTGCAGAACCCCATCGGTATCCTTCTGGCCGCCATCCTGTCCCACCCGCGCCTGCGCTTCGCGACGCTTTACCGCTCGGCCATCTTCGTGCCGACGATCCTGAGCTTCGTGATCATCGGCTTCGCCTGGAAACTGATCCTGTCGCCGATCTGGGGCATTGCGCCCGACATGCTGGACGCGATTGGGCTGAAGTTCCTCTATGCCCCGTGGCTGGGCAAAGAAGAATACGCCCTGACCACGCTGGCGCTGGTGTCCGTGTGGCAGTTCGTCGGCATCCCGATGATGCTGATCTATGCGGCGCTTCTGTCGATCCCCGAAGAGGTGCTTGAGGCCGGAGAAATCGACGGCGTCACCGGCGCCTCGGCGTTCTGGAAGATCAAGCTGCCGCTGATCCTACCGTCAATCGGCATCATCTCGATCCTGACGTTCGTGGGCAATTTCAACGCTTTCGACCTGATCTATGCCGCCCAGGGCGCGCTTGCCGGGCCGGATTATTCGACAGACATACTGGGCACTTTCATGTATCGCACGTTCTTTGGCTTCCAGCTGCAACTGGGCGATCCGCATATGGGATCAGCGATTGCGACCGCGATGTTCGGCATCATCCTGATCGGTGTCTGCATCTACCTGTTCGGCATCCAGACGCGCATGCGTCGGTATCAGTTCTGAGAGGCCCGTCATGAACAAAGCCCGCAGAAATCCATTTAACGTCGCAGCGTCCCACGCGATCCTGCTGACTTATACCGTCATCGCGCTGTTCCCGGTCTTCGTGATCCTGATCAACAGCTTCAAGACGCGCAAAGCGATCTTTCGCGAGCCGCTGGCCTTTCCGGACGCCGACAGTTTTTCCCTGATCGGGTACCAGACGGTGATGAAGCAGGGGGATTTTTTCCAATACTTCCAGAACTCGATGATCGTGACCGTCGCGTCGCTGTTTTTCGTGCTGCTGTTCGGTGCGATGGCGGCCTTTGCGCTGGCCGAATACCGCTTCAAGGGCAACACGTTGATGGGGCTTTACCTGGCGCTGGGCATCATGATCCCGATCCGCATCGGCACCGTTGCGATCCTTGAGCTGATGGTCTCGACCGGGCTGGTGAACACGTTGTGGGCGCTGATCCTGGTCTATACAGCGCAAGGCCTGCCGCTGGCTGTGTTCATCCTGTCGGAGTTCATGCGGCAAGTGTCCGATGACCTGAAGAACGCGGGCCGCATCGACGGGCTGAGCGAATACACGATCTTCTTTCGCCTCGTGCTGCCGCTGGTGCGCCCCGCGATGGCCACGGTCGCGGTGTTCAACATGATCCCGATCTGGAACGACCTGTGGTTCCCGTTGATCCTGGCCCCGGCCGAAGAGGTGAAAACCCTCACGCTCGGCTCTCAGGTCTTCATCGGGCAGTTCGTGACCGACTGGAACGCGGTCCTGTCGGCGCTGTCGATGGCGATCCTGCCGGTGATGGTGCTTTACGTCATTTTCTCGCGGCAATTGATCCGCGGCATCACGTCGGGAGCGGTGAAATGACACGTGTTCTGATTGCAGGTCTGGGCAACATGGGGATGAGCCACGCGCTGGCCCATCACCACCACCCCGACGCACAAATCGTCGGCCTGGTGAACCGCTCGGGCACAACCGACCGGGAAGAGCTTCAGGGCTATCCAGTCTTTACCGACTATGCGGCGGCGCTGGCCGAGACGAACCCTGACCTTGTGGTGATCGCCACATATTCTGACAGCCACGCCGATTTCGCCGTGGCCGCGATGCAGGCGGGCGCGCATGTGTTCGTTGAGAAACCGCTGGCGACCAATGTGGCGGATGCCGAACGGGTCGTCGCCAAGGCGATTGAGACCGACCGCAAACTGGTCGTCGGCTACATCCTGCGCCACCATCCCAGCTGGGTGCGGCTGATCGACGAGGCGCGGGGGCTGGGCGGGCCATATGTGTTCCGCCTGAACCTGAACCAGCAAAGCTCGGGTCCTGAATGGGAGACGCACAAGGCGCTGATGCAGACGACATCGCCGATCGTCGATTGCGGCGTGCATTATGTCGACGTGATGTGCCAGATCACCGACGCGGCTCCGGTGCGCGTGCACGGCATGGGCCTGCGTCTGTCCGATGAAATCGCGCCGGAGATGTACAATTACGGCCAGTTCCAGGTGATCTTCGACGACGGATCCATCGGCTGGTACGAGGCTGGCTGGGGCCCGATGATGTCGGAAACCGCCTTTTTCGTGAAGGACATCGTGTCGCCCAATGGCTCGGTTTCAATCACCGACGCCGCCACCTCCGGGTCGTCAGATGTTGAAGGCCACACCAAGGTCGGCGGCATTCTGGTGCACACCCCTGAGGGCGACCGCAAGGTCGATATGCCGGGCGAACCCGGCCATCAGGAGCTTTGTGACGCCGAACAGGCCTTCGTCCTGCGCGCGATCGCCGAAAACATCGACCTGACCCGCCACATGACCGACGCCGTGCAAAGCCTGGCGATCTGTTTGGCCGCGGATGAAAGCATCCGCACCGGCCAGCCCATCGACCTTACAGGAGCGACCGAATGACCGCCCTCAAACTGACCAATGTCTGCAAATCCTTCGGTGCCGTTAAGGTTCTGAAGAACATCGACCTTGAAGTGGAGGAAGGTGAGTTCGTCGTCTTCGTCGGCCCCTCGGGTTGCGGCAAATCCACCCTTTTGCGTGTGATCGCGGGGCTTGAGGACGCGACCGAAGGCACCGTCGAGATCGACGGCGATATCGTGAACCAGACCCCGCCCGCCAAGCGCGGGATCGCGATGGTGTTCCAGTCCTACGCGCTGTATCCGCACCTGACGGTGCACGACAACATGGCGCTGGCCTTGAAACAGGAAAAGCAGCCCAAAGATGAGATCGCAGGGCGGGTCGACAAGGCGTCGAAGATGCTTTCGCTCGACGACTACCTTGACCGGCGCCCCTCCGAATTGTCCGGCGGTCAACGCCAGCGCGTCGCCATCGGCCGTGCCATCGTGCGCGAACCCAAGCTGTTCTTGTTCGACGAACCCTTGTCCAACCTCGACGCAGCCTTGCGCATGAACACGCGGATCGAGATCGCCAACCTGCACAGGTCGCTGGACGCCAGCATGATCTATGTGACCCACGACCAGACCGAGGCGATGACTTTGGCCTCCAAGATCGTGGTGCTGCGCGACGGCATGGTGGTGCAGGTCGGTAGCCCGATGGAGCTTTATAACAACCCCGCCAACCAGTTCGTCGCGGGCTTCCTTGGGGCGCCCTCGATGAATTTCTTTCCCGCGCCCGTGGTGGGCGGCGCGGACGGGATGAGCGTCGGCATCCGCCCCGAACACCTGCGCATCGCCAGCAAAGGCGGACGCCTCAAGGGTGAAGTCGTGCACGTCGAGAAGCTGGGCGGCGACACCAACGTGTTGGTAGACGTGGCCGGGGCCGGGCGCATGACTCTGCGTTTGTTCGGGCAGCACCCGATCGACAATGGCGCAACGCTGGAAATGGACTACGACGACGCGGACAGCTTCCTGTTCGACGCCGCTGGACACAGGGCCTGACGCTCTGTTCGGGGCGAGTGAACAGATCCTCCACCGCCTGGGGTTGGCTGCAGGGTGCGTTTCATGACACTGTAGCGTGAAGCCGCCGGGGACCGGAGGTTTGTGCCTGAAGGAGCCCTCGCGCGTGATCCATCCCCGTAATTCTGTGCGGCGGTCAGGGAACCCGGCTCTGGCCTCTGTCGCGCAAAAGCTATCCCAAGCAGTTTGCCACGCTGACGGGTGACGACACGCTGTTTCAAGTCACCGCGCGGCGTTTGTCCGGCGCGGGTTTCGCGGCACCATTGGTGGTGACCGGAGCCAACTACCGCTTCATTGCACCACAACTGCTGGCTGAGGCGGGCATCGTCGCGGTGCCGTTTTCGCGAGCCTGGTCCGACCTGGGCAGCTGGGATGCGGTCTGGCGCGCGGAAGATACGGATCCTGCCGGGGTGGCAACTTCGATCAAAGCCTGCCCCCTGCTTGAGATTGGCAAGACCGAGGTTTGAGTATACCAACAGGGCAGATGGACACGGAGCGATTTCGCATGAGAATACTGGTCACCGGCACGGCGGGATTTATCGGCTTTCACTTGGCAAAACTGCTGCTGGATGAAGGTCACGTGGTACATGGCTTCGACGCGATGACGGATTACTACGACGTCAATCTGAAGCGTCGCCGCCAGCAGATATTGCTGCAATCCCCCGGATTCGACACGACCGAGGCCTATCTGGAAGAGGGAGACGTGTTTCTTGAGGTCGCCCGCCAGTTCAAGCCAGACGTGATCGTGCACCTCGCCGCCCAGGCCGGCGTGCGCTATTCGTTGGAGAACCCGCGGTCTTATCTGGAAAGCAACATCGTCGGCACCTTCAACGTGATGGAGGCCGCGCGGGAGCTGGAGGTGGATCACCTGCTGATGGCCTCAACCTCGTCGATCTATGGCGCCAACGAAGTGATGCCGTTCACCGAGACCGAGAAGGCCGATCACCAGCTGACGTTCTATGCCGCCACCAAGAAGGCGAATGAAAGCATGGGCCATTCCTATGCCCACTTGTGGAACCTGCCGACGACGATGTTCCGGTTTTTCACCGTGTACGGCCCATGGGGCCGACCCGATCTGGCGTTTTTCAAGTTCACCGACGCGATCCTGAACGACCGCCCGATCGACGTCTACAACCACGGCGACATGTATCGCGATTTCACCTATGTCGAAGATCTGGTGCGCGCCATTCGCCTGCTGATCGACGTGCCTCCGGTACGCCCGGCCACGCCGGAGGATATCGCCCCGGGCGACAGCCTGTCCCCGGTCGCACCCTACCGCGTTGTGAACGTGGGCAATTCCGAGAAGGTGAAGCTTCTCGATTTCGTCGATGCGATCGAAGAAGCACTGGGGCAGAAGGCCAGCCGCAACTATATGGACATGCAGAAAGGCGACGTGCCGGCCACTTGGGCCGATGCCAGCCTGCTGCAATCGCTGACCGGATATCGCCCCGCGACGGACCTGCGCGACGGGATCGCGAAGTTCGTGGCCTGGTACCGGGATTACTACGACAAGTGATGAGATCCGCCTTCGGATTTACACCCAAGAGAATAATAAGCCCCCGTTAAGACAAGTTAAGGTTGTGTCGCCCTTCTGATCGTGTACTCTACCCTCGGTTGCGATCCGGTTTGCGCCGGTCGGAGAGGGGACCATGACGACAATAACGGCAGACACATGCGATTTTACCGCGCGAGTCCAGGAAAGAACGGCGGTCGTCGGCATCCTTGGACTGGGTTATGTTGGTATTCCCCTGGCCCTGTCCGTAGCGCGAGCAGGTTTCAAGGTTGTCGGTTTTGACGTGTTGGAAGCGCGTGTTTCGCAGCTGAACAATGATGAAAGCCCAATCAAGCATATTTCCGGGACCGAAATCGCTGGTTTGCGCGCGGCGGGGTTCGAGGCGACGACGGATTTCGCGCGCAGCGCGGAGTGCGATGCGCTGATCATCTGCGTGCCGACACCGCTGAGCGAACACCGCGAGCCGGATCTCAGTTTTGTCATGGCCACGATGGACAGCATCGCGCCTTACCTTCGGGCGGGCCAACTTCTCAGCCTGGAAAGCACGACCTGGCCAGGCACGACGAAAGAGGTCTTGCTTCCCTATGTCGAAAACGCGGGTTTGAATGTGGGGCAGGATTTCTACCTGGTCTATTCACCCGAACGCGAAGATCCAGGCAATCCGCATTTCTCGAACCAGATGATCCCGAAGGTCGCGGGTGGCCATTCGAAAGCCTGCCTTGAAGCCGCTGTCGCGTTTTATGGCTCCTTCATCGACACCATCGTGCCGGTCAGTTCAACTGAAGCTTCAGAGATGGTGAAGCTGCTGGAAAACATCCACCGCTCGATCAACATTGGCTTGGTGAACGAGATGAAGATCGTCGCCGACCGTATGGGGCTGGACATCTTCGAAGTGATCGACGCGGCCAAGACCAAACCATTTGGCTTTACCGCCTATTACCCCGGTCCGGGGATCGGAGGGCACTGCATACCGATTGACCCGTTCTACCTGACCTGGAAGGCGCGGGAATACGGGCTTCACACGCGCTTTATCGAACTGGCGGGCGAGATCAACGCGGGCATGCCGCAATACGTCGTCAACAAGACAGTGCGCGCGCTGAACGAAGCGGGAAAATCGCTGAACGGCGCCAAGGTGCTGGCGCTGGGCATTGCCTATAAACGTGACGTGGATGATATGCGCGAAAGCCCCTCGGTCTTCGTGATGGAGCTGTTACGCGACTGGGGTGTTGACGTGGCTTATTCGGACCCGAACGTGCCGGTTTTCCCGGAAATGCGTGAACATGATTTCGACCTGTCATCGGTCGATCTCAGCTCGGAAACACTGGCTGGGTTCGACGCTGTGATCCTTCTGACCGACCACAGCGAATTCGACTACGACATGATCAAGGAACATGCGCCGATCCTGGTGGATACGCGCGGGAAGTATCGTGGCGACGATGCAGTTGTGCGCGCCTGAGGAGTTCACGCCATGACCAAGAATTACGCTCTGATCGGTGCGGCCGGATACATCGCGCCCCGTCACCTGAAGGCCATTAAGGAAACCGGCGGCAATCTGGCAGTGGCCTATGACGTGAACGACAGCGTCGGCATCATGGACAGCCATTTCCCCGATGCGGCCTTTTTCACCGAATTCGAACGCTTCGACGCCCATGTCGCCGACCTGCACCGGGCCGGGCAGGGGATCGGCTATGTCGGGATCTGTTCGCCGAACTACCTGCACAAATCGCACATGTCCTTTGCCTTGCGCGCAGGGGCTGACGCGATCTGTGAAAAACCGCTGGTGCTGGCGCCGTCGGACATCGACGACCTTGAGGCGCTTGAGGCGGACACTGGCAAGCGCATCAATTCGATCCTGCAACTGCGTTTACACCAATCCATCATCGCGCTGCGCGACAAGGTCGCCAATGGGCCCAAGGACAAGGTCTATGACGTCGACCTGGGCTACTTCACCTCGCGCGGGGCGTGGTATCATGCGTCCTGGAAGGGGCTGGCGCACAAGTCCGGCGGCATCGCCACCAACATCGGCGTGCATTTCTATGACATGCTCAGCTTCGTCTTCGGCCCGGTGCGCGATAACATCGTGCATCACCGTGGCCCGGACGCAGCAGCGGGATATATCGAGCTGGAGCAAGCGCGGGTGCGCTGGGTGCTGTCGATCAACCGCGATCACCTGCCGCCACATACCCCGGCGGGTCAGACCACGCACCGGTCGATCACCGTCGAAGGCGAAGAGATCGAGTTTTCGGGCGGCTTCACCGACCTGCACACCGCAAGCTATCAGAACGTGTTGGACGGGAACGGCTATGGTCTGGACGTCGTGCGCCCGTCGATCGAGCTGGTCAGCCACATCCGCACCGCGCCGATCGAACTGGGCCGCGGCGAACAGCACCCGGATATCGCAAAGGTTCTGTGCTGATGATCGACCCGACCGCCTTCGTGCATGAAAGCGCCTATGTCGACATGCCGAGCGTGATCGGCGCCGGCAGCAAGATCTGGCATTTCGTGCATGTCCTGCCGGACACGGTGGTTGGGAAGAACTGCGTGCTGGGTCAGAACGTGATGGCCGGGCCGAACGTGACCATCGGCGACGGCTGCAAGGTGCAGAACAACGTCGCGCTTTATAAGGGTGTGACGCTGGAACAGGACGTGTTCTGTGGTCCCTCCTGCGTGTTCACCAACGTGCTCACGCCCCGCGCTCATGTCGAGCGCAAGGACGAGTTCGGCGAGACCTTGGTCAAACGCGGCAGCACGATCGGGGCGAATGCCACCATCGTCTGCGGCAACACGCTGGGGCAATACTGCATGATCGCGGCGGGCGCTGTCGTGACCGCCGACGTGCCCGATTTTGCCCTGATGGCGGGCATCCCGGCGCGCCGGATCGGTTGGGTCAGCCGGGCGGGGGACCGCCTGGGCGCAGACCTGGTCTGCCCGCGCACAGGCGAGCAATACGAAGACGTAAACGGCACACTTCGGATCGTCGGGGGTTAGCCGCATGCAGTTCATCGACCTCGCAGCCCAACAGGATCGATTGCGCCGAGAAATTGAAGGCGGCATTGCCCGCGTTCTGGCGCATGGCAAATACATCCTTGGCCCCGAGGTTGCCGAGCTGGAAGAGAGGCTGGTCGATTATACGGGTGCCGCCCATTGCATCACGGTTGCCAACGGCACCGACGCGCTGCAAATCGCCTTGATGGCGCTGGGCGTGGGGCCGGGGGATGAGGTGATCACGCCGGGGTTTTCCTATATCGCCACCGCCGAAACCGTAGCCCTCCTGGGCGCAAAACCGGTCTATGTTGATATCGACCCGGTGTCCTACAACCTGGACCCAGCTCTGTTGGAGGCCGCGATCACCGACAAGACCCACGCGATCATCCCGGTATCGCTCTATGGCCAATGCGCTGATTTTGATACGATAAATGCAGTTGCGACGCGCCATGATCTGCCGGTGATCGAGGATGGCGCGCAAAGCTTCGGCGCGACCTACAAGGGGCGCAAGTCCTGCAATCTGAGCACCATCGGCTGCACCAGTTTTTTCCCGTCCAAACCGCTTGGCTGCTACGGCGACGGCGGCGCGATCTTCACCAGCGACCCAGAGCTTGCCCTGCGCCTGCGCCAGATCGCCCGCCACGGCCAGGACCGACGCTACCACCACATCCGCGTCGGCGTGAACAGCCGGCTGGACACGATCCAGGCGGCGATCCTGTTGCCCAAACTGGCGATCCTGGACGACGAGATCGAGAAACGCCAGGCGGTCGCGGCCCGCTACATGGATGGGCTTACGGGGCTAAACAGGCTGCAACTGCCCCAGATCGCCGACCACAACATCAGCGCCTGGGCGCAATTCACCGTGCGTGTCAAAGACCGCGCCGGGGTTCAGAAAGCCCTGACCGAAGCCAGCATCCCGACCGCCGTGCACTACCCCCTTCCGCTGAACCGCCAACCCGCGGTCGCGGACGACAATTCTGTGCTGCCACGGGGCGAGATCGCCGCGCAGGAGGTCATGAGCTTGCCGATGCACCCGTATCTGTCGGAGTTTGACCAACACCATATCGTTGCAGCGCTGCGCGCGTCGTGTTGAGTGGCGTGCTCCATAGGCTGACGGATCCGTTCCGTCATGGTTTTGTTCGAGACGTAGGCATTTTGACCGGGGGCACAGTCGCTGCGCAAGCCATCGCTGTTTTGGCCTTGCCGATCCTGACAAGGCTGTATGCACCAGACGATTTCAGCCTTTTCGCGGTATATCTGGCGTTGGTTTCGATTTTTTCGACCATCGGATGTCTGCGTTACAACATTGCTGTTCCGCTGCCCAAGGAAGACACGGACGGAATGAATGTGCTGGTGGTCAGCCTCCTGTCTGCGACCGGGGTCAGCATGATACTGGCCCTTCCGGTGTTGATTGCACCCAGAAGTGTTGCGGAGCTGTTGGGGTTAACTGATCTTGCCCCCCTCCTGTGGTTGGTCCCGATCAGCGTCTGGGCGGCATCGATTTACACGGGATTGCAATACTGGGCCTCTCGGAAAAAGCAATTTGGGTTGATCACGAAAACCCGCATCACCCGGTCTGCGGGGGGCGTTGGGGCTCAGTTGAGCCTTGGCGCGTTCGGCAGCGGTGGTTTGGGTTTGTTGTTCGGTCAGACCCTGAATAACTCTCTGGGAATTGTTGGTCTGGCCCGGTCAATTTTGCGTCGGGATCAAACGGCGTTGCGCGCTGTCAACCGCGAGGGGTTGCGTCGCAACGCACGAACGTACCGGCGTTTTCCACTTTTTTCGGTGCCCGAGGCGCTTTTCAATACCGCTGGCCTACAGGTTCCAATCATGATCATCGCAGCAATTGCTGCCGGCCCCGAGGCGGGGTTCGTGCTTCTGGCGATGCGCGTGATGGGGCTACCGATGGCCTTGATCGGAAGTTCGGTCGCGCAGGTCTTTCTGACCGAGGCTCCGCAAGAGCTGAACAAGGGCAGATTGGGCGACTTCACACGAAAAACCATGAAAAGGCTTCTTGGCATAGGGGCGGCGCCTCTGTGCCTTGTCGGGGCGGTTTCACCTTTCCTGTTCGCACCCCTGTTTGGCGATGAATGGGGCAGGGCCGGGGTGCTGGTCGCATGGATGACGCCGTGGTTCATCCTGCAATTCGTGGCCTCGCCCGTGTCAATGGCGCTGCATGTGACCGGGCAGCAATTCGTCGCGATGTTTTTGCAGGCCTTCGGCCTGGTCTCGCGGGTGGGGGCCGTGCTGTGCGCGATGGCCTATGCCCCCGATTACATTGCGGAGATCTATGCTCTGTCAGGTGCGGTGTTCTACGGGGTGTATCTTTGGATTGTCATTCGGGTGGTGAAAAAATGAGGAACCACAAGACGGCATTTCAAAACGCAAGTTACACGTTCCTATTGCTGTTCATTGTTACAACTGCGGCGTCTCAGGCAACCACAAGTTTTCATTACTCTGTAATGGTTCTTGTTCGGTCTGTCGGCCTTGCCGCACTTACCGTCATTCTTGTTTTATACCTCTTGAAGGCATCACAAACTCTGAGAGTCTCACGGCAAGTGTTCGCTTTGGGAATAGTCTATTCTTTCCTGTTGTTTTGGGGCCTTGGTTTTAGTCTTTTCACGGGTGGGTTTTCATTCTTTGTTGAAGACAGGAACCTACCAGTATTTCTCGCGATATCAGTCGTCTATGGGTTCGCCCTTTTGGCGCTGCTCACCGGTTTTCAGAAACAAGAGGGTGCAACCTCAAACGTAATATCCCCCCTGCTGCTCTACTTTTTTACCTCGTTCCTAACAATGGTCGCGGCTGGTGGTGTCTCTCCAGGATTTCCCCCCAGGATAATGTTCGGGCAGGTGAACGATGTCGCGATTTCGTACTCGCAAGGGTTCTCTGGCTTTTACGCGATGGGGGGGGTTTTTCTCTATTCCCTGGCGAATGATGCAACGCGTGGCGTCAGTTTGTTTTTTTTCACATCCTCGGTTGTTTTCTTCTCACTCTCGATGCTGGGGGGGGCACGAGGAGACTTCTTAGCCGGGATTATCGCGCTCGCCTTTTTCGTTCTACGAAACCCAAGATTTCAAAACATCGTTGTGATCGGCGGGGCCGCTTTGTTGGCCCTCGTATATGTATTTCAGAGCGGAATCTGGGAAGATATAGTTGTTTTCAAGAGGTTGTTGGTCTTGGCGGATGGCAACTTTGGACAACGCGATATTCTGGCGGATCAGGCGATTTCTTTGTTGCGAGAACAGCCAGTTTGTTTGGCATTGGGCTGTGGTTTCAACTTTTTCCAATCCTATTGGGGCTTCGAGTACGGACTTTACCCCCACAACGCATTCCTTGAGGCTGTGGTAACGTTTGGCTTGCCGGTTGGCGGAGGCCTGGTTCTGTTGTCTTTACTGGGGTTGGCAATCTCGTTTCTTGGGTGGGGTGCAAGAAACCCAGTCTTCTACCTTTTGTTGGTGCAATACCTGACAATGCTGAAAAGCGGCAGCTTGCTTGGATTCACAAGTCTACCCTTGCTCGTCGTTTTCGCGATGTTTGGGTTTGACTGGTTGATCCGGCGACCGGGCCTTCCTGTGGAAAACCATTTTCGGCAAACCGCGTCTCCCGCACTCGGCAATGATCACTCATCTTAGGGTCCGACCTGTAATGAACATCATCCATTTCACTACCGTTCACCCCCGAACCGACACGCGTATTCGGCTCAAACAGGCGGTCTCACTGGCGCTAGCCCTTGACGCCGATGTCGCGCTGTTTGTGCAGGATGGAATGGGGGACGAAGCTGATATTGGCCATGGGATACGGATTGTAGACACTGGCCCGCGCCCGCCGGGGCGCCGTATTTCCCGAATGACCCGTGGAGCGTGGAGGATGTACCGTGCCCTACGTCAGGCCAGACCCGATGTGGCCCACTTCCACGATCCCGAATTGATCCCTGTTGGAATCTTGCTGCGCCTTTCCGGGACCAAGGTCATCTATGACGTCCATGAGGACCTGCCCCGGCAGATTTTGAGCAAGCCATACATTCCCGCGCCGCTGCGGCGTCCAATTGCTGGGTTTGCGAGGGCCCTGGAATGGCTCGCGGGGCGCCTGTTGACTGGGATTGTCCCTGCCACACCAGCCATCGCGGAGCACTTTCCGGCAGGTTTGTCGGTTCTGGTGCAGAACTTTCCATTGCCGGGGGAACTGACGGCGCCAGCGTCATCCCACTATGCAAAACGGCCTCCACATTTTGCCTATGTTGGTGGAATTTCGGAAATCCGCGGGACGGGTCAAATGGTCGAGGCGTTACAGATTGCGACAGCGGACGGGATCTGTCTAAGAATGGCTGGCGTTTTCCTACCGGCCGCACATCGTGCTGATGTCGAAGCTTTGCCGGGTTGGCGGAATGTCGATTTCATCGGCTGGGCAGACCGACCGACCGTCGCAACCATGCTTGGTGACGTGCGGGCGGGTCTTGTCCTCTTTGGTCCTTACCCCAACCACATCAGTGCGCAACCCAACAAGCTGTTCGAATACATGGGCGCTGGCCTGCCTGTCATCGCCTCGGATTTTCCGCTCTGGCGTCAGATCGTTGACGGGGCAGGGTGCGGCCTGTTGGTCAACCCCGAAGACCCGAAAGCCATCGCGGAGGCGATGGACTGGTTGTTGAACAATCCGGACGAGGCGGAAGCCATGGGAAAGCGCGGCCAACGTGCTGTTGAAGAGATATTCAACTGGCCCTCGGAGGCTAAAAAACTAGTGGCCTTCTATCACGAACGACTGGGTGTTCCTCTCAAACCTGAGCATTCGAAAGGCATCACATGAAGAGGATACTGACCGTCATTGGCGCCCGCCCGCAATTCATCAAGGCTGCGGCTGTTTCCCGCGCAATCAGTGCCACCAAGGGGGTGAACGAGATCCTTGTGCATACCGGCCAGCACTATGACGCAAACATGTCTGACATTTTTTTCCAGGAAATGGGAATTCCGACGCCCGCTTATCAACTCGATATCTCTGGCGGGTCTCATGGTCAAATGACAGGTCGGATGCTTGAACAGTTGGAGGCCATCATGCTGAAAGAACAGCCTGATGCTGTTCTGGTCTATGGCGACACCAATTCGACGATGGCGGGCGCCTTGGCCGCAGCCAAACTGAACATCCCCTTGGCACATGTTGAGGCCGGCTTGAGATCGTTCAACTGCCGTATGCCTGAGGAGGTAAACCGCGTGTTGACCGATCATTGCGCGTCCCTCCTTCTCACACCCACGGACACGGCCACGCAAAACCTGGCGGAAGAAGGCATTACTGGTGATCAGGTCGTGCAAGTCGGTGATGTGATGTACGATGCGGCGCTGTTTTTTGGGCGTCTCGCTGGCGAACACTCCAACCTTCTTGAAACAAGCGGTGTAGACGTCGGGCGATTTGTGTTGGCGACGATTCATCGCCAGGAGAACACGGATGACCCGGAACGATTGAGAGCCGTTTTCGAAGGCCTTGAAAAGGTTGCCCGCACCTTGCCAGTCGTGGTGCCGCTGCACCCGCGAACCAAAGGGCGGCTGGAAGACGCTGGCATGCTCAACTTAACGGACAATCTCAAAACGGTCGCGCCACTGGGTTACATCGAAATGGTGGCCCATGAGCGTGCTGCGGCAGTGATTGTCACCGATTCAGGTGGCGTGCAGAAAGAAGCGTTTTTCTATGGTGTGCCCTGTGTCACGCTACGCGATGAGACCGAATGGGTCGAGCTGGTCGAGGCAGGCTGGAACCGTCTGGTTCCACCACTGAATGCCGCGATCATTGCACAAGCTGTCTCACAGGCGGTGGGGACCAAGGGTCAGAATGTCACGCCCTACGGGGCGGGCGACGCTTCGGAGAGAATTGTTTCGACCTTGCTACGGTTTTTGCGCAAATGAGCTGCATTTGGATCATCAACCAATATAGCTCGACACCGGAGACCGGCATGGGGGGGCGGCACCACTATTTTTCGCTGGAATTGGCAAGACGTGGACATAGCGTGACATTGGTCGGGGCACAGAGGCATCATCTGTTGCTCGATGGGGCCGACGCGGCGCCGGGGATCGAGATGCGTGACGGATATCGTTTTGTCCGGGTTCCTGTCCCAGGCTATGCGCACGCGCATGACAAGAAGCGAATTCTGAATTGGCTTCTTTTCAGTAAGAGGTTGCGTCATCTGCCGAAACGCTTGGGTGAAATACCTGACACGATCTTGTATTCTTCCCCGTCTCTTCTGGGGTTCCGTGGCGCAGAACGTCTTGCGCGCAAGGTTGGGGCACGCCTTGTGTTCGAAGTCCGGGACATTTGGCCCCTGACCCTACAGGAGGTCGGAGGCAAACCACCGAGCCATCCATTGATCCGCTGGATGCAACGGGTTGAGGATCGTGCCTATCGCGTTTCTGATGCCGTCATCTCAAACCTTCCCAACGCAGTGGACCATATGGAAATGCGTGGCCTGGACCGTGAGAAGTTCACCTGGGTGCCGAACGGCTTTAGCCTTGAGGAAACCTCCAATCCTGAACCGCTTGGCGTCGAAATCTCAGACGCGCTCCCCAAGGGCAAATTCCTGGTTGGGTATGCTGGAACAATCGGAGCGGCCAATGCGCTTGATACGATGCTAGACGCCGCCGCGATGCTCAAGGAACACGAAGACATTGCCTTTGTTGTTGTGGGCAGCGGGCGCGAACGCCGTCGTCTTCAAGCCGAGGCTGAGCGGCGAAAGCTGCGCAATGTGAATTTTTTCGACCCCGTCGCGAAACGCCAGATACAGTCACTCCTGACCCGGTTTGATGCGTGTTTTCTGTTGTGGAACGATACGCCGCTCTACCGCTTCGGCACCTCAGCGAACAAGATGTTCGACTACCTCTTTTCTGGGCGCCCCGTTTTGAACGGATATTCGGGTCAGGCGGACCCGGTGATCGAATATGGCGCTGGGCTGAGTTTCGCAGCAGGGGATGCCCGAGCCTTTTCCGAGGCGGTTCTGACGCTGAAAAACCTGCCCGGCACCGAACGCGCCGCGATGGGCGCGCGGGGGCATGCGGCAGCGCTTGAATATCACGAATATGGGATGCTTGCACAAAAGCTGGAACCCGTTCTCTGCCCTTGGCAAATGCAGGTGAATGACCTGAAACAAAAAGGAAGGGCAAGCTCTTAGCTGCTTCACGTGGGCGCCGGGATCCCGGTGGCTTTCTGGTCCCTTGGCTTCAGCGCCCTGTTCAAATGCGACCCTGATACACCCCGGTGTTACGGCAGCCCAAAACCGAGAGAGATTGCGGAAAGATCATGACACCTCTTAAGCGCATTTTTGACCTGCTCGCTGCCACGTTGTTGGCAATCATGTTGGCCCCCTTTCTGCTAACATGTGCTGTCGTTGTTTTGATCCTGGACGGCCGTCCCGTCCTGTACCTGTCAGAACGCATGAAAACACCAACGCAGGGCTTCACTTTGATCAAGTTTCGCACCATGAGGCCGGACCCATTTGATAGCGGCCCGTCGGGGGGTGACAAAAGCAACCGGATCACGAAAACGGGCGCGCTTTTACGAAAAACCCGGTTTGATGAAGTCCCTCAGCTATGGAACGTGTTGAAAGGTGATATCAGCTTCGTCGGCCCGCGTCCGCCCTTGCGAGAAATCGTAGAGCGATTTCCGAAGCTGTATGCGCAGGTCCTGCGTTCTCGCCCAGGAATTACCGGGTTGGCGTCGGTTTATTTTCACGCCCACGAAGAATGGCTTTTGAAAAACAGTGGCAGCCGAGAGGAAACTGATGCGATCTATTCCCGCGTCTGCGTGCCTCGCAAGGCAAAAATCGACTTGATGTATCAGCGCAATCGCAATTTGTGCTTCGATATGAGCATCATGCTGAAAACTGTTTTCAAGTCGCTCAGGTAGAGGGCGTCTAACACCCTGCGCACCGCCTACGCCTTGTTTCGGAAGCGTGCCGGAAGTCTGCCTGCCTTAACATTGCGGAGTTCCCTTCTGTGTAGAAGTTGATATAGCATTGGCGAACGATGTAAGCGGTCGGGGGGCTGAACGTGCGGTTGAAATTTGGCGGATTGGTTGTCGGTCTTGCAATGTGCAGCCAAGTCTTGCCCGGTGCAGCATGGGCTGAAAGATCGACGCTGTCTGAATCCTACTCGATGTTTGGCATGCCCGGCCTGGTCGAGATGCCGACCGCAGAGGCCGCACCATCGGGGCATTTCTCTTTCACCTACGGAACCTATGGCCCGTTTGGGCGGGGGACGATGGCGTTCCAGGTCACGCCACGGCTTACCGCGAGCTTCCGCTATTCAAGCATCGCGGGCTACCTTCCCGCAGATCCCGATTACGTGAACTATGACCGCAGCTTTGATCTTCGGTTTCGTGTGCTGGATGAAAGCAAGTACTTGCCAGCCGTGTCGATTGGTTTGCAGGACTTCATGGGCACCACGCCGAGTTCAAGTGAATACATTGTCGCGACCAAGTCGATTGGCGACCGCCTGCGTGTGACAGGTGGGATTGGATGGGGGCGCCTTGGCAGCCTGAATGCGATTGGCGCGACCGGGGTGCGCCCCCCGCGACGACCCGGGCCGAGTGGATATCCCAACTACTATCAATGGTTTCAGGGTGATTTCGCGGCTTTCGGCGGGGTGTCGTACAAGGTGAACGACAAAATAACGCTGAAGGCCGAATACAGTTCGGACGCTTATACGCTGGCGGGTGATCGTGGCTACTACACTCGCAATTCCCCGTTCAACTTTGGCGTTGACTACGCCTTGGCACCGGGCTGGAACCTGGCCGCGTATTACATGTACGGCAACCAGATTGGCCTGCAGTTCTCCGTGGCGATGAACCCGAACCGTCCGACCTCGCATTCGGGCACCGAGGAAGCGCCCCATTTCGTGCGCCCGCGTCCGTCGCGCAGCGCTGATCCAGAGGCATGGGGCACGGATTGGGTGAACGAACCTGAGACAGGACCGGGGCTTCAGGCCGCGCTTGCCACGGCGCTGGGCAAGACCGGGATAACCCTGAACGCCATGGCCCTGACGGCCACGCGGGCCGAATTGAGGGTAACCAACAATCGCTATAATTCCGAGGCTCAGGCGCTTGGACGCACCTTCCGGATCATGACGCGAGCCTTCCCTGCCTCGGTCGAGACCTTCGTGGTGACGCTAATGCGCAACGGCACGCCGCTGTCCTCGGTTACGATGAGCCGGTCGGATATAGAACGGCTGGAACACGCCCCGGCGCCGGAAGCCTTCGCGGCTGCACAGATCACCGATGCCGCGGGTCGGCCTGACGGCATGACGTTGACCCCGGGCCTGTATCCGCGGTTCAACTGGTCGCTGGCGCCCTATTTTTCGATCGGCCTGTTTGGCGGGGAACAAGCGGTTTCCGCTGAACTCGGCCTGCGTCTGGCTGGAAGTTACGAGATCACGCCGGGGCTGGTCCTGTCGGCCTCCCTGAAAAAGACGATCCTCAGCAACTTTGTCGAAGCGACTTCACCAAGCGATTCCGTTCTGCCGCATGTGCGCTCGGATGTCGGGCTTTACAACGCGCAGGGCGACCCCAGCCTGGAGCACCTGACCCTGGCCTGGTACGCGCGTCCGGCGCGTGATCTGTATTCACGGGTGACCTTCGGGTATCTCGAACCGATGTTTGCCGGTGTGTCCGCCGAGGTTCTGTGGAAACCGGTTGATAGCCGCCTCGGCCTGGGGGCCGAACTCGCCTATGTGGTGCAGCGTGACTATGACCAATTGCTTGGTTTGCGGGACTACAGCACCGTTACCGGGCACGTATCGGCCTACTACGATTTCGGCAATGGTTTTGAAACCCAGCTGGACGTCGGTCGATACCTTGCCGGTGATTTCGGCGCGACCGTGTCGATTGATCGCACCTTCGCCAACGGGTGGAAAGTCGGGGCCTATGCCACCTTCACAGACGTGTCAGCCGAAGATTTCGGAGAGGGCTCGTTCGACAAAGGGGTTCGCTTCTCGGTGCCGATGGAATGGGCGCTGGGCAAACCGTCCCGGACCAACACGCAAACGACGATCATGTCGCTGGCCCGCGATGGCGGCGCGCAGTTGAGGGTGGAGGGCCGGTTGTTCGACTGGGTCAACGAAGGTCACGGCGATGCCCTTGCAGCGCGCTGGGGACGGTTCTGGAGATGACGATGTCGAAACGTAACCTGTCTTCGCCCCCCTCTTCGCCTTTGGCGCGCGCGGCCGCGCTTTGCGTCTGCCTGGCCTTGGCGGCCTGTGGCACTGACACCTCGAAAACAGCGGGCAGCCGCGCAGCGCTGGGCGCTGTAAAAAGCGTCACCGGACTGTTTGCCGGGGGCGGGGGCAAGGCGCCTGCCAAGGCGGGTCCTGACCTGGCTGACCTGGCAACACGGGCCTTGGCCGCAACCCCTGGGCCGGTCATGTTGGGCGTCGTCGAAAAGTATGAGGCCACCCTGGTCATCGCACCGAATGCCAGCAATGGCGATTACGTCACCTGGAAGACCCCGGACCTCAGAACCTTCAGCTTCAAGCAGGGTGTTTTGACCTCGACGCGGGGCTTTGGTGACGACCTGATGTCCTCGCAAGCGGATGATGCGATTGCGATGATTACCCAGCGCCGAACCGGGAGCGCCACCCGCACCTGGTATTTCCTAAGCGGCGTCGGCAACACCACGGCGCTGAAGATGAATTGCAGCTATGCCACCGGCGACCCGGTTCACCTGAAGATCGGCGCCATCGACGCTCGCACCACGCCGGTTGTCGAAACCTGCCAGCGCGGCGGCGTCAAGGTTCAAAACCTCTATTGGGTCGATCGCGCCGGGAATGTGGTGAAATCCCGCCAGTGGATCAGCGGTGCGATGGGGTATTTCGTGACCCAGATGCTCAGGCAGTAAGCTGAGCCGCCCCCCGTGCGGGGTGACGGCCACGTTCTGTCCGGTATCAGATCTCGGTAACAACACGCGCGGGTGCGACAAGGGTGATCGTTCCGGCATCAAAGTCGCTGTAAGGCACTTTGATCAGTTTGCGTCCTGCATATGCGCCGCTGGCTTCCTCTTTCTGAACTGCATGTGGCTCCGGCACGACGGAGGTGCCGGTGAACCAGACCCGATGCGCGGCGCCGGTGTCGGGGAAGCCTGAATACCCTCCCGAACGGTTCGAGTAGTTCGGAAGCCAGAAGACCTGCACGCGCGATGTGCCCGGCGCGAAATTTGCGCTTTGATTGGTGCCCGACAAGTCGATGCCCCCGGTGTAATTGTTGATGCGATACCAGGTGTCGGTTTGATCCAGCACGGTCGCGCCGAAGAAAGAGTATTTCAGCGCCCCCCCCTTCGACGCATTGGCCAGTGGCGTTCCCACAGGCCAGGTGCCCGATCCGTCGGCCGGATTGCCAAGACTTGCCGGCAGGGGTTGGTTCAGCGTGATGGTGTGGCTCGTCTTATTGACCTGACCCAGATCGAACAAGCCGGTCCCGACAATGCGGCTGTAGTGCGAATAGAGTGCGCCCGCTGCATTTTTATAGCCGAAGATGATAAGGCCGCGATTGTAGCTTTGCGAAGCCGTTTCGTTCCACCCACTGGCATCGACGACCTGTACGGACGTGTCACCGGGCGTCAATGGCGCCGCCAGGGTGGTGAGGCTGTCCGTGCCACTGTGGTGGTAGCGCATATGGTGCTGAGACTCGATTGTGTTGCCGTCCTGATCCTCGCAGGCCAATCCCATGTAGTGCCGATGCCGTTCTTCGTTGGCATAGGCGGACCAGTCGCCGCTCAACCCTTCCTGGCGAACATAGCAATTCAGTCGATAGACTTGGTTGGGGTCGACCGGGATCCGCTCTTGCATCTTGACGACGCCGGGGTAGTGCCCGGAACAGCTGAAACTGGCGGGCAGGTTCGGCGTTTGGATCGGGTCATAAGTGAACTCGGCCGGATGGTTGTAGGCATTGCCAAGCAGTCCGGTCCCGTTGGCGATCAGGTCCACGCCTTTGGCGGCCATGTAATCGGTCGTGATCAGCGACCCATCACCGAAATCCGGCGATGCCAGCCCGTTGATGCCAGAAGGGAACGACACCTCGCCACTGTTTTGGTCAACGGTCATCGCCTGGTGAAAGGTGCTGCCATCCGGGCTCACCTTGATTTCGAAGTCATCGCTGCCGGTCGTGCCCATCTCGGCCCGACCAGACCAGTTGGTCTGGAACAGAAGGCTTGCAGTGTCGCTGTTGGCGGCTTTGTTCAACTTCAGCTGATGCCCGGCCCCGGCATGGGTCAGAAGGGTGGCCGCCGAGGCCACTGAAAGCCGGTTGCTGGCATCCGCTGTGGTCTGAATCCCAACCATGTCCAGGTTCTGAAGTTCCGGCACACCAGCGGCCACGATCCAGTCGGTGCCATCGAACACGCGATGCTCATCAATGTCCTGGACCCAGGCAAACAGCCCTTCGCCCGGTGTGTAAAATACCCAGGTATTGTCCTGGTAGACCGCCAGGTCGGCATCGTGCCCGGCCCAAGCCCCTGCAACGCCGACAGGCAGGATAAAGCCGTCTCCATCGTCAGGGATCGCGGGCGGCGTGGTCTGGCTGGCGGACAGGACGCTGAGCTGTACAAGGCTGTCCAACATGCGCACCGCTTCGTTGTGTGTGACATGTTTCTGCGCCTGCGATGGCTGGATGTAGGGCAGTGAGAGGTTGGCGGATGTGTTGGACATGAAGACCCCCGGTGAATGCGAATTGAAACGTCCGCACACCATCCGGGAATAGCTTTACAGTTCCTTTATACCACCGTGCGCTCGGGTCATGCGACGGCGTCCGCTCAACCGTCGTAGTAGTTAGAATAGGCGCCATAGCTGTCACCATACCCATAGCGTTTCATGCCCCGCATGTTGACCTGGTTCAGCGTCAGACCTGTGACCTTCACGTTTACATCCGAGAAGGATTTCAAACCTTGCTGCACCTGGCGGTGCGTGGTGCTGTCCCACTTCACGCAGTATATGATGGCGTCCGCACGTTGCCCGATCACGCGGGCGTCCGGCACGGCCAACACTGGCGGCGTGTCGATGACGATATAGTCATAGGCCGCGCGCAGCTCGTCCAGAAAGGCACCGAAACGCTCGGACGAAAACACGTCGGCCGCATTGGTCGAGCTGCGTTCACCGATCAGGATGTCGGCCTTCAGGTCCGGGTGGTGGAACACGGCGTCTTCCAGTTTTTCTTCCCCGGACAGAACGGCCAGAAGACCCTTCTTGTCGTGGATGTCGAAATATTCGGAAAACACCCGGCGTCGGATGTCGCCTTCGACCAGCAGAACTCTTTTTCCCAGACCCGACAAATTGTGGGTCAGGGCGATCGACAAGGTGGTCTTGCCTTCGCCAGGGATGGACGAGGTCGCCATGATAACCTGCGGCGGCTTGTCCATGTTCGACATCAGGATCGAGGTGCGCAGGTTGCGAATGGCCTCGACCGCAGCTGACGTCGGCTTGTCGGTCAGATACTTCAACACGTTCTTGCGGCGCCGAGCCGAAATCGACGGGATTTGACCCAGAACCGTGGTGTGTGTCCGCTTTTCCAGCTCCGGGGTTGAACGGAACGTGTTCAAACTCACCTCACGCAGCAGAACCAGGGTCGCCCCTGCCGCGGTCCCAAGCATCATGGATAGAAGCGTGATGACAAGCTTTCGCGGGGCGGACGGTGTGCGCGGCACGATGGCATGGGACAGAACGCGGCTGTCGGCCTGCTGTACGCCTTGCTGCACACTGGTTTCTTTCAGACGTGTCAGGAAATACTCATAAATCTGGCGGCTCGCGGTGGCTTCGCGTTGTAATTGTTGCAGTTGAACAAGGTCGTTGGACTGCTGTTCAATACTCGCGCTCAGCTGATTGATCGTCGTCGACAACGCCTGCACCTGGCTTTTCGCCCGCGACACTTCCAGCCCGGCCCGTGCCAGAACCTGATCGAACCGGGCCGTAAAGGGGCTGAGGTCATTGGATTCCGAGGTTTCCAACCGAAGCAGAATCTGACGCAATATGGCATCGTTTGCGGCTTCGGCCATTGCGGCAGTGTCATTGCCCGCGGCGGTGCTCTGCAGCATCTCCAGACGGGCCGTGGTCTCGGCCAGTGTGGCCTTTCCGGCCGCCAACCGATCGCGCAGGTCTTTGACCTGTCGGTTCTGTGCCACCAGAGCTTCCTGGTTGATCAGGGAGGTGTTTGCGTTGAAATTCTCGACCTCGGCCTCGGCCGTTTCCAGGTCGACCTGTAATTGGGCAACCCGGTCCGTCAACCACTTGGTCGCCGATCGGGTTGCCTGAAACTTTACCTCAAGCTGGTCTTCGATATAGATATCTGCCAAGGAATTCGCCAAAAGAGAAGCCTTTTCAGGGCTTTCCGTGGTTGCGATGATGTTGAATACATAGCTCTGACGCACGTTCGAGATTTTAATGGATGCAAGGACGGCATCCACAACTTGATTCAATACTTCGGTATCAGTGCGTTCGATTCTGGGTCGCGCGGTGCCGATTACCCGGGCAAAACGCCGCATGATGGTGTTGATCGAAAGCCGCTCTTCGCGCAGTGAAACGTTGAACTCCGGGTCCTTGGTCAAGTCCAGTCGGGTCACCAGCTTTTCCGCCAACCCGCGTGATCTCATCACTTCGATTTCGGTGTTGATACTGGTCTGGTCACCGGTCAAGCCTGTCATCACGCTGGTCAGGTCGACCACCTGTTCCTGGCGGCTTTCCAGGGTGACAACAGCTTTGGCCGTATAGACCGGTGTGGCGATGCCATAGGCAAAATAAGCGCCCGCAAAGCCAACCAGGAACAGGCACAGGGCGATCCAGTGCTTGCCACGCCACAATGTGCGCAGGAGCTCCATCAAGTCGATCTCGTCAGTCTCTTGATGTGCGGGCGGGGAAAGACTTGGAGCGTTGGAGTGCACAGCTGGACCCTTTTCGGCAATAGACAGAATGGCGGCCGCGTTCCCCGCCTGCCGAGCGACGGAAACAAGCACTCCCTCAACTCAAGGGTGAGTAAACTGTAGACCCAATCGGTAAGGTTGTATATCGTTTAGGTGATGTAAACCGGCTCTTGTTTGCTGCGATCGCAAGCTGTTGTCTTTGTAACGTGGACTTGGGAAATGAGTCTTGTTCGCCTTCACGCCTTGCCACGTCGCACCAAGCGGCTGATTTTCCTTGTCGCTGATACGGTTCTGATCCCGATCAGCCTGTATGTTGCTTTTGCCCTACGCTATGGCACCGCGCTCCCCTTGCCGCGCATCGGTGACGCCTGGGTTCTTCTGCCGATCATGGCCGGTATCGGGGCGTTTGTTGTGAATGCGCTACGGTTGTCGCAGATCAAACTCAACGCCTTTGAGAACCGGGCGGTGCTGCAGATCGGATTTGCGGCAGGTTTGCTTGCCCTTCTGGTCATGGCGATCAGCTATCTTTTGAACCTGTCGGCGCCACGATCGGTGCCGGTGATCTTCGGGTCCGTCTTCTTTCTGCTGTCTGTCACGCTGCGGGTTCTGGGCCTTCACTTTCTGAATTCAATCACCAGGGCCGAGCGGGGGGCTGTGCATGTGGCGATCTACGGCGCAGGGGCTGCGGGCATTCAACTTGCGTCCGCCCTGCGGCAATCTCACGAAGCTCGCCCGATGGTGTTTCTGGATGACAATCCGAACCTGCATGGCTTGATGGTGGCCGGGCTCCCGGTTCGGTCCCCGGATGAAGCCCTTCCGCTTGTGGCCAGGCACGGCATCAAACGTGTGCTGGTGGCCATGCCGTCGGCACCGCGCGCCCGACGCGACGTGATCATTCAATGCCTTGCTCAACTCGACGTCGAGGTCCAGGTCCTGCCATCCTACATCGACCTGATGGCGGGAAAGGGGCTTGAGGACCAGTTGCGCGCGGTGTCCCCGGATGAGCTTCTGGGGCGCGACAAGGTGGATCTCGACATCCCGGAAATCACCAAGGCCTATGCGGGCCGCGTGGTGATGGTGACGGGGGCAGGGGGTTCTATCGGTTCGGAACTGTGTCGCCAGTTGTTGGAATGCAAACCGGCCCGCATTATCTTGTTCGAGCAGGCGGAATATCAGCTCTATTCAATCGACCAGGAGATGCAGCCGTTGTCCGAAGCCTCCGGCGTGCCCGTGGTCGCGCGTCTTGGATCGGTCACTTCGATGGCACGGGTTGCCAGCGTGATCGCCGAGGAAGGCGTCGAGATCATCTTGCACGCCGCCGCCTACAAACACGTGCCGCTTGTCGAAGGAAACGAGCTTGAAGGCGTGCACAACAACGTGTTTGGCACGATGACCGTCGCCGAAGCCGCGCAGATCGCGGGGTTGGAACGTTGCATTCTAGTCTCCACCGACAAGGCGGTGCGACCGACCAATGTCATGGGGGCCTCCAAGCGGATGGCGGAAATTGTGTTGCAGGATTTGCAGACCCGCAGCGACAAGACCAGCTTTTCAATGGTGCGGTTTGGCAATGTTCTGGGTTCTTCTGGTTCCGTTCTTCCGCTGTTTCAGAAACAGATCGCAGCCGGCGGGCCCGTCACCGTAACCCACCCCGAGGTCACAAGGTATTTCATGACCATTCCCGAAGCCGCGCGTCTGGTCCTTCTGGCCGGTGCGTTCTCAACCCGTGCTGATGTGTTTGTATTGGACATGGGCGCGCCGAAAAAGATCCTCGACCTGGCGCGGCAGATGATCTCCCTGTCAGGCCGCACGGTCAAGGACCCGGCCTCGGGCATAGGGGATATCGCGATTGAAATCAGCGGGATGCGCCCGGGGGAAAAGCTGTATGAGGAGCTTTTGATTGATGACGACAGTCTGGTTCACACGCCGCATCCGAAGATTTTGCGGGCGCAGGAAAAGGGCCTGTCACACACCCAGGTGGCCGCGATGATCAGCGAAGCACAAACGGCGATTGAGCAAGGTGACGTGTCGCGATTGCGCCACGCTATCTGGACTTACATCGACGGCTACCGGCGCGCCGATGGCGACGGTCGTGTTGCACCAAACGCCGAGCTGCTCGAGTCTTCATGATTCCTTAGTCCACGTTCCCTACCCTGTCGGTCTGAAGCTGACAGGGCTGTCCGGACGCGCCTCGCGTCCGAGACAGAGAACGGACAGGGGTACGCAAAGCCATGCATATTGACCAAAGCGCGTTCCAGCGCGCGATTGTTACCCGATCGCGTCGCGCCCGATTGCTGGACATTGCCGTTTCCGTGATGGCGCTGGCTCTGACCGGGCCGCTTCTTGTGATTGCGGCTCTTGGTATCAAGCTGTCGTCTCCGGGGCCCATATTTTTTGTTTCGGACCGGGTTGGGCGTGGTGGGCACGCGTTTCGCATGGTGAAACTACGCACTTTGCATTGTCATGCTCCCGGCTCGTTCCTTGTCGGGGCAGGCGATGCGCGCCTGTTTCCCTTTGGGCGGCTATTGCGCAAGACCCGGCTGGACGAGGTGCCGCAATTCCTGAATGTCTTGCGCGGCGACATGGCTCTGGTCGGGCCACGCCCGCGCGTTCACGAAGTGGCCGACAGGCACTACATTGACTGGATGACATCGATCATGAACTACCTGCCGGGCATGACCAGCCCCGGCACGCTGTACCAGGTGACGATCGAAGACAAGACAATCGTGCGGGCGGGGTGTGAGCGGTTCTACGGCCTGCACATCCTACCGCGTCAGGTGATGATTGATCTGTCCTATCTGGACACCGCCACGCTTCGATCAGACCTTGTGGTGATTGCCACAACCCTGTGGATTTTGGTTCAACACGCGGCTGGGCGGGTGGCACACTTTCCCGAACGCTACCGGGTCGTAAAGGATCGCACGCCGCTGGGTGTGCGTGGTCGGTTCGAAACAAGCGGGGCGGCGGGGCAGGATCATGGTTGTGGATGACGGTCCGGGGCAAGCCTGATATGCCCTTACACAGATGTAACTCTCTTTGTGTGACGCCCCCATGCTCAATCGCCTCAAGTCGGTTTTTTCCAAATCCGCCTCTGCCTCGATGGCCGGGGTGTCAGTCACGGGTCTGCATCCTGACCGCCCGTTTTTCGCAATTGGTGATGTGCACGGTTGTCATACGAAAATGAACACAGTGCTGCACAAGATCGCGGCGGATCGGACGGCCTCCGACCTGGACGAGGCAGCCCTGGTCTTCATGGGCGACTTTGTTGACCGCGGACCAGACAGCGCCAGCGTCCTGCGCGAGGTGCGTGCGGCTCAAGTCGCGGCCCCACAAGATGTCATCTGCTTGATCGGAAACCACGAATTGATGATGCAATCCTTTCTCGAAGACCCGTTGGGGCGCGGTTTGCGCTGGCTCGGGTTCGGCGGGCAGGAGACGCTTCGAAGCTTTGACATTGCACCGGTGTCTGCCAAGGCGGATGGCGAGGCCATTATGGACGCGGCAGACGCGCTTGAAGACTGCCTGACGGTCGAGGGCTTGCTGGACTGGTTGCGTGACCAACCGTTGTCATGGCAGTCGGGCAACGTCTTGTGCGTGCATGCCGGGTTGGACCCGGATCTTTCGCCCGAAAACCACCGACCAAACCACTTTGCCTGGGGCCACAGGGATTTTCTGACCCGGCCGCGCAACGATGGGTTGTGGGTCGTGCATGGGCACACGATCACAAAGCGGCCCAGCTGTTCGGACGGGCGGATCGCAGTGGACACCGGCGCCTTCAAGGGTGGAAAACTGACCGCGGCGGCTGTGTCCAAGGGGAAATGCAGGTTTTTGCAAAGCTGAGGGGCGCACGAAAGAGTGTTGCTCACCTATAGATGCAGCGCCGGTTCGCCCAATCCATCCGACCGGTAAAGTCATTAGGTTTCAATATTCTGATGGGTTCATGTGCCGGTGACGCGTCGAGAGAGATGATGCCGTGTCGGCAGGTAAAAGTTTCGTTTTAGGGAAATGGCGAGGCTAGGGGAAGTTGCTATGACCCGAGCCCACGGAGCAATCGTTTTTTGAGGGTCAGGGGCGTTGTCCCGGTTGCGTGAGCGCGGTTGTTTTCACAACGCAGCCCCGCAATATTGGATGAAACTGTGGGATATTGTGGTCGAACATCAACTTAAGGTTGCGCGCGTGGGCTATTTGCTCGAAAACGGTTGCCAATAGCCCAAGGGGACGTGTCGTGAAAAAGCTTCTGGTCGGATTGGCGTTTGGATTTTTGAGTGCTTGTGGCGCGGCCTATATCTCTCCCTCCGTCGATTTCAGCGATGACAATGTGACCGTGGTTGAGATCACCCAGAACAGTTTAGCCCAGGCGAACGCTTCGGCTTTTACGCCGCGCGCGCTTCCGGCCGTGTTCTTCCAGGACGCAGGTGGGGTTACCGGCATGCGCGGCATCGGCGCAGTGCCCGCGGCCAGCGCAACACCACAAACCCGCCCCACCAGCCTTCAGACCCGCATTCCGCCCGAGGTTCCGGCAGGGCCCTATCGCATCGGCGTCGGGGATGTTGTGCTTCTTGCGACCAAAGGCGCCGGCACCACGGTCGAAGAACTGTCCGGGCTGCTGGCGGCGCAGAACCGGCGGCAGGGCTATACCATTCAGGACGATGGCGCCGCTGCCATCCCGGATGTGGGCCGCATTCGGCTGGCAGGGCTGACCCTGGAGGAGGCCGAAGTTGAGCTGTTCCAGGCACTGGTGGAAAACCAGATCGACCCGTCGTTCAGCCTGGAAATCGCTGAATTCAATTCGCAGAGGGTCTCGGTGGGGGGCGCGGTTCACAAGCCGAAGGTCGCCAAAATCACCCTGACCCCCCTGCACCTGGACGAAGCCATTTTGGCGGCCGGTGGGGTGGACGTCGAAGATCGCGAATACGCGACGATCCGCATCTATCGCGATGGCACCTTGTATCAACTGCCGATGACCGCCTATCTGGAAAACCGCGCCATGCAGCGGATCCGCATGAAGGATGGCGACAGCGTGTTCGTGGATACAGAATACGAATTGTCCAAGGCTCAGGCCTACTTCCAGGAACAGATTACGCTAGGGGACTATCGCCGCTCGGCGCGCACCGCCGCGCTGGATGAACTGCAATCTGCGGTCAATCTGCGACGTGCCGCCCTGGCCGAGCAGCGGGAAAACTTCCAGGCCCGCGTGGCCCTGGCCGCAGTCGAGCGCGATTATGTCTATCTGGTTGGCGAAGTGACCCGGCCGGGCCGGTTCGAAATGCCGTTCGGCCACAAGGCGACGCTGGCGGACGCGCTGTTCTCCGACGGCGGATTCTCCAGCGAAACCGGCAACCCGTCGCAGATCTATCTGCTGCGGGACATGAACGGCGACGGGCAGGTGACCGCCTGGCACCTGAACGCGCGTAACGCGGCGAATTTCCTGCTGGCCACCCGGTTGGAGGTGCGCCCCAATGACGTGGTGTTCATTGCCGAACAGCCGATCACCAAGTGGAACCGCGTGATCCAGCAGTTTGTGCCCAGCCTGATCACCGCCGGGGTGGCGGCGGCCAACTAAGGCGTCATCAATTCCGCGATGCAATGCTCAACGGCTTCCGCCACGGCGGGGGCCATTTGCGTTCCCATGTCGAAACAGGCGCCTTCGATGGCGAAGACCTCGCAGCGGGCGGGCAGCATGTCCAGAGCCCGCGCAAGCTCCACCGCTTCGCCCACGCCATAGCCGTGGCTGGACAGGGGCGACAGGAACGGGGGCAGGGGCGCGTCAAGCGCATCGAACCGGTGGATCGTGCCTGGGGACGCGCCCGAGCGGCAGGCATCGACCAGGATCACGTGATCGCGGGTTTCAAACAGCGGCACCAAGTCGGCGGCCACGCCCGCGCTTTCGACCACCTCTCCGGGAAATCCCGCGTCGCGCAGCCCCTGCGCCACGTGTCGCCCGGCGGCATCATCGCCCGCATAGATGTTGCCAACCCCGATGACCAGCGGGTGGTCAGCCGCGGTCAATATCAAGCTCCAGGAAATGCGTGGCGCAGCTGATACAGGGGTCATAATTGCGGATCGTCTGTTCACACAGCAGCAGGATATCTTCGTCTGGCTGGTCCAGAATGTCACCGATGAAGCTTTGCAGGTCTTCTTCGATCGACGGCTGGTTTTGCGACGTGGGCGGCACGATCAGGGCGGTCTTGATGCTGCCGTCGTCGTTCAGCTCATAGCGGTGGAACAAAAGCCCGCGCGGTGCTTCGGTGGCGGCCATGCCAACGCCCGCGCGCGGCTCATAGGCGACAAAGGGCGCGTCGGGCTCTTCGTAGGCGTCGATGATGCGCAGCGCTTCGTCCACGGCATACAGCCCTTCGATCGCGCGCACGGTGATCGAGCGGTAGGGGTTGCGGTTGTCACGCGGCAGCCCGACCCGTTCGGCGGCGGCCTTGGCCCGGTCCGACAGAAGATCATAGGCGTTGTTGAAGCGCGGCACCGGGCCACAGAGGTAGGAACTGCCGTCCACCATGAAGCCCTGAAGCGCGTTGGAATGGGCCACGTGTTCCTCACGGAAATGCGCGGGCCAATCGGTCACGTCGATGTCCAGACCTTTTGACGACACCACGCGGCCCTCGTTCATCGGGTATTCGTCCGGGTGGGACAGCGACACCATCGTGTAGTCGCGTTCCTTGTCCGGGAAGGTAAAGCTGGCGGTCCAGTCGACGAACTTTTCAGCCAGATCACGTGCCTTCAGCAATTGTTCGCGCAGGGGGGCAAAATCGGTCTTGCGCGGCACTTTGTAAAAGCCGCCGACGCGCACGTTGATCGGGTGGATTTCCCGCCCGCCCACGAAGGTGACAATCGCATTGCCCGCCTTTTTGTATTCCAACGCCAGTTTTACCGCGTCGCCGTGGCCGTCATTCGCCATCTCGATCGCCCCGGCATAGCCAAGGAAATCGGGCGCATGCAGCATCGCGGCGTGCAGGATGTGGCTTTCGATCCATTCGCCACAGTACAGAAGCCGGCGCAGGTCGCGCAGGGGGCCGTCGACCGTGATGCCCAGGGCCATCTCCATCGCGTGCACGCTCGACATCTGATAGGCGACCGGGCAGATACCACAGATGCGCGCGGTGATATCGGGGGCTTCCATGTGGTCGCGGCCTTGCAGGAAGGCTTCGAAAAAGCGCGGCGGCTCGAAAATGCGGAACTCGGTGCCGACGATTTCACCGTCGCGCACCACGACCTTGAAGGCGCCTTCGCCTTCGACCCGGGCCAGCATGTCGACCTTGATGACCTTGTCATTCATGTTTTTCGGCCTCTTTGCGGAATTCGGGGGCGTTGGTGTTGAAGGTGGAAAACAGCCGCGCGATCTGGCGATTGTCGGCACCGTGGTTGGCCAACTGGGCCGCCAAAGCGGCGGTATTGGGTGTTTCTTTCGGCCCGAAACAGCCATAGCAGCCGCGGGCGTATCCGGGGCACAGCGCGCCACAGCCCGCATGGGTCACCGGGCCAAGGCAGGGCGTGCCCTGGCTGACCATCACGCAGACATGACCGGCCAGTTTGCATTCGATGCAGGCGGCATGGGACGGCGTCTGCGGGGTGCGCCCCACCACCGTGGCCGCGACCAGTTCGATCAGGTCGCGTTTCGAGATCGGGCAGCCGCGCAGTTCGAAATCCACCGTCACGTGGTCGGAAATCGGCGTCGCCGTATCCAGCGTGTCGATGTATTCCGGGTGGGCATAGACCGCGTCGATGAAGGCGGCGGTGTCGGCGCCGTTCTTCAGCGCCTGGATGCCGCCCGAGGTGGCACAGGCGCCCAGGGTGATCAGCGCGGTGGAGCGCGCGCGGATGTCCTGGATCATCTCGGCCTCGTGCGGTGTGGTCACGGACCCTTCGATAAAGGCGATGTCGTAGTGCCCCACGTCGTCCGACCGCGTGGCCTCGGGAAAATAGGCGATGTCAATGGCTCCGGCGACAGCAAGCAGCTCATCCTCGCAATCCAGAAGCGACAACTGGCATCCGTCACAGGATGAGAATTTGAAGACGCCAAGGCGGGGTTTGGCCATTGTTACAGCTCCTTCACGCTCATCAGCGGGCGCATTGTGGCCCAGTCGAACACCGGACCATCCTTGCAAACGAAATGCGGGCCCAGCTGGCAATGGCCACACAGGCCGATGCCACATTGCATATTGCGCTCCATCGACAGGAAGATGTCGCGGGTGCCGACCCCGGCGTCGGTCAGGGCGTTGGCGGCAAAGCGCATCATGATCTCGGGTCCGCAGAGGAAGGCGGTGGTGTTGTCGGGGTCGAAATCGGCGCTGGGAAACAGCGTTGTCACCACGCCGACATGGCCGTGCCAGTCGGGCGCGGCGTGGTCCACCGTGACCTCGATATCCAGGTCAAGCTGCGATCGCCACTGGCCAAGCTCTTGCTCAAAAAGAATTTCTTCGGGTCGCCGCGCGCCATACAAAAGCGTCACCTTGCCGTAATCGCCGCGATTGGCCAAAAGGTGGTACAGGATCGGCCGCACCGGGGCCAAGCCCAGCCCGCCAGCGGCGACGATCACGTCGCGCCCCTTGGCGCCTGCGACAGGCCAAGGCGCGCCGAACGGGCCGCGCAGGCCCATCGTGTCGCCCTCCTCCAGCATCGTCAGCGCGTGCGATACCGCGCCCACGTCGCGGATCGTGTGCACGATGCGGTCGGTGTCGTGGCACGACCCCGAGATCGAGATCGCAATCTCGCCCACCCCGAACAGGCTGAGCATGTTGAACTGGCCGGGACCAAAGCCCGTCCAGCCTGGGGCCTCGACCTCGAAGGTGACGACGCCGGGAATTTCCATGTGCTTACGCGTGATCTGCGCCAGCACCGGGACCATCGGATCGGTCTTCATGTCAGCTGGGTGTGCCATAGACGTCCAACATTTGCAGGCGGGTGTTGTGAAGCCGTTCGACAATGGTGGGCATGAAGCGTTTCATCACCTCGTACCCCAGCGCCGGGTCCGCGTCGCATTTGCGCCGCAGGCAGGTGGCGTCCAGCGCGATGGCCCGCACGTCTTTGACCGCGCGCGCGTCATAGGTCCAGCGATAGGGCGGCACCAGCCAGCTGAGGCCGACGACCGACTGGGGGCCTGCGCTTTGAAACGTCATGCGCCCGTGACCGGCGGCGGCGATTTCCAGTCCGACGTGACCCTCGCGGATCAGGTAAAGCGCGGCGGCATCGTCGCCTTCGTGAAACAGGTAATCCCCTGCGGCAAAGCGCACGTTCTTGGCGCAGCCTGACACGGTGGACAGGAAGGCGTCGCCAAGGCCTGCGAACAGGGCGTGGCCGCCTACGATCTTTTCAAGGCCGTCGATGGCCATATCAGCCTCCTTCTCCGCGAATGGCCGCGGCTTCTTCGGTGATGTCGATCCCGACTGGGCACCAGGTAATGCAGCGCCCGCACCCGGTGCAGCCCGAGCTGTCAAACTGGTCCCACCAGGTGCCCAGCTTGTGGGTCATCCACTGGCGATACCGGGCCTTTGCGCCCGGGCGCACCGCGCCGCCGTGCACGTATGAAAACTCGGTGGTGAAACAACTGGCCCAGCGGTTTTCGCGCGAAACCTCGTCGCTGTCCAAGGCGCTGACCTCATCCACCGTCGTGCAGAAACAGGTCGGGCAAACCATCGTGCAATTGGCGCAGTTCAGGCAGGCATCCGCCACCACGCTCCAGCGCGGGTGGTCGGGGTTATCCTTGAGAATATCGGCCAGACCATCGGTGTTCAGCTTGCGCCCCATCTGGCCCTCGGCGTCCTTGATGCCCTGCGCGGCGGCGGCCAGATCCGCCTCGGTCGCCGGGCGTGATGTGAGGGCTGCCAATGCGGCCCCGCCCGCGTCGCTGCCCACCTCGGCCAACAGCCCGCCGTCGATCTCGGTCAGGGCGATGTCATAGCCGGGATTCACCTTCGGCCCGGTGTCCATCGAGGCGCAAAAACAGGTGGCGCCTGCGCGGGTGCAATTGACCGCGACGATGAACAGGTTTTCGCGCCGCGCCGCGTAATGCGGGTCGCGATATGGCCCGTCCATGAACACCTTGTCCTGGACCTGGATCGCGGCCAGTTCACAGCCGCGCACCCCCAGAAAGGCAAAGCGATCCTCGGCGATCGGTTCGGGCGTGATCCCCCCCCCGCCCGCACGCCACAGGGTCTGTTTCGGCGGGTGCAGGAACCGTTTCCACGACGACGGGCCGACGGTATAGCCAAACAGCTTGTCACCCTCGCGCTTCAGGCGGTAATGCCCGCCTTCCTGTTCGTCGATCCAGCCGCGCGGCAGGTCGTCAACACCTTGGATTTCCTCATAAACCACCGCGCCATCCCGGCGCACGGGCCCCATCACCTGGCGATCTTTCGCAAGGGTCTGAACCAACTGATCCAACGCTTTGATATCAATCACGACGGGCAAGGTCATAAAGCATCCGTCCCTGTCAAAAAGGTTGCTTTCATCATGACCCAAAGGGGGCGCAAGTCAAGGTGACACGGGGTCGCCGGGATGGAAATTTAGCCCCGTTATAGCACCCTGAAGCGGGCGGTGGGTCGGGCCGGATTTCAGCAGATGCGGGGCAGCTGTTCCCCGGCGATCCAGTCGACCATGCGCGCGCCGCCCAGTCCGGTGCGCATGCGCACGAAACAGCGCGGATCGTCTATCACCCGCCCGATGATGGCCGCATCGCGCCCCAATGGGTCGGCCTGCATCACCTGCAACAGTGCCTCGGCACGGGCGGGCGGGCAGATCGCCAGCAGCTTGCCTTCGTTGGCGACGTTCAACGGGTCAAGGCCCAACAGCTCGCAGGCGCCGCGCACTTCCGGGCGCAGGGGCAGGGTGGCTTCGTCCAGCTCGATCCCGACGCCCGAGGCTTGTGCAATCTCGTTCACCGCCGCCGCCAGCCCGCCGCGCGTCGGGTCACGCAGGACGCGCATGTCGGGCGCCACGCGCAACATGGCGGCGACCATGTGGTTCAGGCTGGCCGCGTCCGAGGTCAGGTCGGTGCCAAACTCCAGCCCCTCGCGCGACGCCATGATCGCCACCCCGTGATCGCCCAGCGTGCCCGACACCAGCACCGCGTCGCCGACCTGGGCCTGGGCCGGGTCGATCGTGACGCCGTCAGGCACCACGCCGATGCCGGTGGTGTTGATGAACACGCCATCGCCCTTGCCGCGTTCGACCACCTTGGTGTCGCCCGACACGATGGAAACACCAGCAGCGCGGGCGGCCTTGGCCATCGAGGCGACGATGCGCTCCAGATCGGCCAGGGGGAAGCCTTCCTCAAGGATGAAGCCCGCGGTGAGAGCCTGTGGCACACCGCCGCCCATGGCGATGTCGTTGACGGTCCCGTGCACCGCGAGCGATCCGATGTCGCCGCCGGGGAAGAACAGCGGCGAGATGACGAAGCTGTCGGTCGACATCACCACCCGTCCGGGCGGCAGGTCCAACAGCGCCGCGTCGTGGCCCCGCGCCAGCGCCGGGTTGTCGAGCGCTGCGCGAAAAAGATCGTCAATCAGCCGGGCCATCGCCCGCCCGCCGGCGCCGTGGGACATGTCAACTTGGCGCGTCACGACGCAGCCTCGCGCCGGAACCGTCCATAGGTCCAGTCGGCGGCACAGGCGCCTTCCGAACTGACCATGCAGGCGCCCAGCGGGTTTTCCGGCGTGCAGGGATCACCATAAAGCGCGCATTCCACCGGTGTTTTCACCCCGCGCAGCACATCGCCACAGGCGCAGGCCTTGTTCTCGGTCGGGGTGGGCAGCTCCAGCGCAAAGCGCCGTTCGGCGTCGAAGCTGGCAAACGCGTCCGTCAACCGCAGCGCGCTGTGGTCGACCCATCCCAGCCCGCGCCATTCGAACCGGTCGCGCAAGGTAAACACGCGCGCCATCATCTGCTGCGCCACAAGGTTCCCCGCGTCACTGACTGCGCGGGCATATTCGTTCTCGACCTCGATCCGGCCCTCGTTCACCTGCCGCACCAGCTGCAGCACGGCCTGAAGCACGTCCAGCGGTTCAAACCCGGTGATCACCACGGGTTTCGCGTGGTCGCGGGTGAACTCGACATAAGGCCCAGTGCCGATCACCGCCGAGACATGGCTGGGCCCGACAAAGCCATCGATTTCCGTGTCGCCCCCGGCCAGGATCGCCCGCATTGCGGCGGGGGTCAGCACGTGGTTGCAATGGACCGAGAAATTCGTGAGCCCCTCTTTCGCCGCCTGCAAGATCGCCACGGCGGTGGGGGGCGTGGTGGTTTCAAAGCCGATGGCGAAGAACACGACCTCGCGGTCGGGATGGGCGCGGGCCAGCGCCAGCGCGTCCATCACCGAATAAACCATGCGAATGTCCGCCCCCGCCGCCCGCGCTTTGGTGAGCGAGCGAAAGCCCGAGCCGGGCACCCGCATCAGGTCGCCGTAAGTGCACAGGATCACGTCATGCTGCGTGGCCAGCGCAATCGCCGCATCCACCCGCGCGACGGGCAGCACGCAGACCGGGCAGCCCGGCCCGTGGATCATGCGAATGTTGCCTGGCAGCAGATCCTCAAGCCCGAAACGCGCGATCGCATGGGTGTGACCGCCGCAGAACTCCATGAAGCGATAGGTCCGGTCCGGGTCTGCCGCCCGCGCGATTGCGTCGGACAGTCCTTTGGCCAGCGCCGGGTCGCGAAACTCCTCGACGTATTTCACGCCAGCAACCCCGCCTCGGCCATCAGGGCCAGGGTCTTTTCCGCCTCGACCGGGTCCAGCCGTGACAAGGCGAAACCCACGTGCACGATCACGTAATCGCCCACCGCGGCGCCTTCGATCAGCGCCAGGCTGATGTCCTTGGTCACGCCATCAATGGCGACGCGGGCCATGTTGTCAGGCAAGAGATCGGTGATCTTTGTGGGCACGGCCAGGCACATGTCAGGCGCTCCGCGCTTGCGGGGCGCGGCGTTTGGCGATCCAGTCCAGCCAGCCACCCATGCCCGCGCCGCTCAAGGCCGACAGGGTCAGAACCTCGATCCCCGGATTGATCCGGCGGGCGTGGGTGATGCAGGCATCCACGTCGAAGGGCACATAAGGCAACAGGTCGGACTTGTTCAGCACCATCAGGTCGGCCGAGTGGAACATATCGGGGTATTTCAACGGCTTGTCGTCGCCTTCGGTGACTGACAGGATCACCACCCGCGCAGCCTCCCCCAGGTCGAACCCGGCGGGGCAGACCAGATTGCCGACGTTTTCGATGAACAGCGTCGTGCCGGGATCGGGGTCCAGATCGTGCAGCGCGCGGTGCACCATGTCGGCGTCCAGGTGACAGCCCTTGCCGGTATTCACCTGAACGGCCTTGGCGCCGGTTTCGCGGATCCGGTCGGCGTCCAGGCTGGTCTGTTGGTCGCCTTCGATCACCATCGCGGGGCTCTCCATCGCGGTGATGGTCCGCGTCAACAGGGTCGTCTTGCCCGACCCCGGCGACGACACCAGGTTCAGCGCCAGCACATCCGCGCGTTCGAAATGTTCCCGGTTGTGCGCGGCCATGTGGTCGTTGCGCCCCAGGATGTCCTGTTCGATCTGCACCACGCGGGCCTTGTCCATGCCCGGCGCATGCACATGTCCGTCCACATGCACCTCATCATGGCCGCATCCACAGGTCGCACACATCACGTCACCTCCATGTCCACCACGCGAAGCGCATCGCCGGCGGTGAGTTTCAGGTCATATCCGCCGCAATCAGGGCAGGGGTCACCCAGCCCGGAAATCGCGACGTCCTTGGCGCAATCATGACACCAAGCGCGGCCCTCTGCACGGGAAATCGCCAGTTCAGCGCCCTTTGCCACGCCCCCGGCAGCGGCGGCGTCAAAGGCAAAGCGCAGCGCGTTCGCGTCGGCATGGGACAGGGCGCCGATTTCCAGCCGCACCCGTTTTACGCACCCCGCGCCCTCGCGCGCGGCGGCGGCTTCGACGATCTGAACAACGCTTTCGGCCAAGGCCATCTCGTGCATGTTTCTGCGCGCTCCTTCTTTGGTAGTGTCGCGCTGTTTCGTGGTCTGAACAAGCGCATTCGGCGAGGATTTTGCCACGAACATGACCTCGAAACGTGGGGTTAAAGGCAATCTCCGTTCCCGGGTGCCACACCAAGTCACAAAGAATACGGGGGACACAGAGGAGCCAGCTTTGCACAAGGCACGACCAAATGTGACGCCTCGGTGCGCGCCTTTCCGGTGACCCCTCTGCAATTGCCCTACACGGTCGAAGCCGTGGCTCCGGCCGCCTTTGCCGCCCGCCGCGCCACAAGACCCGGCCAAGGTGCTTATTGTCACCGCGCCAAAAGCCAGAGCACCCGGCCAAACCGCCATCGCCCCCACCCCGGACACGTTCAAAGGCAACGACGATTGGGGCGACTTGTGATGCGCCACGCGCATTGACATTTACCCACGCATGTTCGACCCAAAGAACAGGCGGGGGGCATGTGATGCACGACAAACAGTGGGAATTCTGGATCGACCGGGGCGGCACTTTCACCGACGTGGTGGCGCGCCATCCCGACGGGCGGATTGAGACGCGCAAACTGCTGTCGGAAAACCCCGAACTCTATCGCGATGCGGCGGTGCAGGGCATCCGCGACACGATGGGCCTTGCTGATTGTGCGCCAATCCCGCCGGCATCGATCCGGGCCGTGAAGATGGGCACGACCGTGGCCACCAACGCGCTGTTGGAGCGCAAGGGTGAACGCTGCCTTCTGGTCACCACTCGCGGTTTCGCGGATCTGGCCCGGATCGGGTATCAGACCCGGCCCCGGCTGTTTGACCTGAACGTGCGCCGCAGCACGTTGCTGCAAGACCGCGTGGCCGAAGTTGGCGAACGCCTGGCCGCAGGCGGCGCGGTCGTGACCCCGCTGGACGAAGACGAGCTGCGCAAGGTGCTGCGCACGGCCCACGCAGATGGGATCCGCGCGGTTGCAATCGCCTTTCTGTTTTCCCATGAAAACCCGACCCACGAACAACGTGCGGCCCAAATTGCACGCGACATCGGCTTTGAGCAGGTCTCGTGCAGTCACGAGGTATCGCGCCTGGCCCGGTTGGTCGGGCGCAGCGATACCACGGTGGTCGATGCCTACCTGTCGCCGATCCTGCGCCGCTATGTCGATCAGGTCGCGGGGGCGCTTGACCTTGGCCGCGCCTGCCACGCGCTCATGTTCATGCAGTCGAATGGCGGCCTAACCGACGCGCAATTGTTCCAGGGGAAAGACGCAATCCTGTCGGGGCCGGCTGGCGGCATTGTCGGCATGGTCCAGACCGCAGCACCCGCCGGGTTCGACCGCCTGATCGGCTTCGACATGGGGGGCACCTCGACCGACGTCAGTCATTTCGCCGGGCGTTATGAACGCAGTTTTGAGACCGAGGTTGCCGGTGTGCGGATGCGCGCGCCGATGATGGATATCCACACGGTGGCGGCGGGGGGCGGGTCGATTTGCACCTTCCGGGATGGGCGTTTCCAGGTTGGGCCGGAAAGCGCAGGGGCGGACCCCGGACCGGCGTGTTACCGGCGCGGCGGGCCGCTGACCGTTACCGATTGCAACGTGCTTCTGGGCAAACTCAACCCGGATCATTTTCCCGCCGTGTTCGGCGCGGACGGGACGCAACCACTGGACGTGGCCGTGGTGCGCCGCAAGTTCGACACGCTGGCCCACTCGGTCGCCGCGCAAACCGGCGCGCCCGTCGCCACGCCCGAGGACATGGCGACCGGGTTTTTGCAGATCGCGGTCGACAACATGGCCAATGCGATCAAGAAAATCAGCGTTCAGCGCGGGCATGACGTGACCGGGTACACACTGCAATGCTTCGGTGGGGCCGGTGGGCAACATGCCTGCCTGGTGGCCGATGAGTTGGGGATCAGCCGGGTCTTCGTGCACCCATTTGCCGGCGTGCTGTCGGCCTATGGCATGGGCCTGGCTGACATCCGGGCGCAACGTGCGCAGCAATTTGACGCGCCTCTGTCCGACACCGCCGAGGCCGGCGCGCTGCGCGCCGATCTGGCCGAACAGGCGGCGCAAGAGGTCCGGGGCCAGGGGGTGCAGGATCTGCGCTGCGAGGCGCAAGCGCATCTGCGCTATGACGGCTCTCACCAATCGTTGGAGGTGCCGTTTGCCAGCCAGGCGGCGATGAAATCCGCCTTTGAGGCGGCCCACCAGGCGCGGTTCGGCTTCACCTCGCCTGACCGCGACATCCTGTTCGAAGTAATTTCGGTCGAGGCGATCGGCGCCTCCGGGGAAAGCGTCGCGATGCCCGCACCCAGCGGTGACGGGGCGGCGATCGACACGGTTCCTGTCCATGTGGACGCGGCCTGGCAGGACGTATCGCTGTTCGACCGCACCACATTGCCCGCCGGGCAGGTGGTGTCGGGCCCCGCGATCATTCGAGAGCCGACCGGCACCAACATGATCGAAGCGGGCTGGCAGGGTCGAGTGGACGATGCCGGCAACCTGATCCTGGAGCGCAGCCGCGCGCGGGCCCAGGTCCGTGCGGCGGGCACCAAGGCCGATCCGGTCCTGTTGGAGGTGTTCAACAACCTGTTCATGTCAGTGGCCGACCAGATGGGCGCCACGCTGGCCAACACCTCGTGGTCCGTCAACATCAAGGAAAGGCTGGATTTTTCCTGCGCCATTTTTGACGTCGCGGGCGACCTGGTGGCAAATGCCCCGCATGTGCCGGTGCACCTGGGGTCAATGGCAGACAGCATCCGAACGGTGATGCGCGAAAACGCAGGCGCGATCCGGCCCGGCGACGTTTTCATGCTGAATTCGCCCTTCAACGGCGGCACGCACCTGCCGGATGTGACGGTGGTCACGCCGGCCTTCCTGGATGATGAAATCGTGTTCTGGCTGGGATCGCGCGGCCATCATGCCGATATCGGTGGGCGCACGCCGGGGTCGGCCCCGCCTGACAGCACTCATATCGATGAGGAGGGCGTTCTGATCGACAATGTGCGCCTGGTGGATCGGGGGCTGTTTCAGGACGCCACGGCGCGGGCCACGCTTGCGTCGGGGCGCTACCCGTGTCGCAACATCGACCAGAACATGGCCGATCTGAAGGCCCAGGTTGCCGCCAATGAAACCGGACGTCAGGAATTGCTGAAGGTCATCGGCACCTACGGACTGGAGGTCGTGCGTGCCTATATGGGCCATGTGCAGGACAACGCCGAGGAAAGCGTGCGTCGGGTGATTGACCGTTTGAGTGATGGGAGCTTTACCTATCCGATGGATCACGGTGCCGAAATCCGGGTGAACGTGCGGGTCGACCGGGAGGCGCGGTGCGCGGTTATTGACTTCACAGGCACCTCAGACCAGCACAAAGGCAACTATAATGCGCCTCTCTCCATCTCGCGCGCCGTGGTTCTTTATACTTTTCGAACATTGGTGGGGTCCGACATCCCCCTGAACGAAGGCTGCTTGAAACCGCTTGAAATCATCGTGCCAGAAGGCTCGATGCTGAACCCGACCTATCCGGCGGCGGTGATCGCGGGCAATACCGAGGTCAGCCAGGCCGCTTGCAACGCGCTTTACGGGGCGCTGGGGGCCCTGGCCGCCAGTCAGGGCACGATGAACAATTTCATCTGGGGCAACGAGGTGTTTCAGAATTATGAAACCATTGCCGGGGGCACTGGGGCGGGGCCGGGGTTTGAGGGCTGCGACGCGGTTCAAAGCCACATGACGAATACCCGCATGACCGACCCTGAAATCCTGGAACAACGTTTCCCGGTGCGGTTGGAGGAATTTTCGATCCGGCGCGGGTCAGGCGGGGCCGGGCAGTGGCGTGGCGGCGACGGGGTGAAACGGCGGCTCAGGTTCCTGGAGCCGGTGACGGTGACAACCCTGTGCTCCCACCGCGAAGTGCCGCCCTTCGGCGTCGATGGCGGTGCGCCGGGCGCGGTCGGGGTGAACACCGCCGAGCTGCCCGATGGCACGCGTATTCCGATGCGCGGCAACGACGAAATCGCGCTGCCGGCTGGCGGTGTGTTCGAAATGCTCACCCCCGGCGGGGGCGGCTGGGGCAAGGCCTGATTAGGTTTCGTGCGTGACGCTCAACCATCGCAGGCGGCAAAATTCCGGGCGAGGGTCCGCATCATGTCGCCATAAAGCGCGAGGCCCAGCGGCAGGTCGCGGCCCATCGGGTCCAGCGTGCCAATCCCGATGCCGGTGCCTTCGGTCACCACGCGGGCCAGGGCCGGGTCCAACTGCGGTTCGCTGAACACGCAGGTGACATTCTCCGCAACCAATTGGCGGCGCAGGGTCGCGATCCGGGCCGCGCTGGCGGGGGCGGCGTCGCCTTGGGTGATCGCGCCCACGATGTCCCGCCCGAACCGCGACGCAAAATGGCCATAGCCTTGATGGAAGGTCACCACTGGGTGCGCGGGGGTGGGCAACAGGGCGGTGATCTCAGCCTTAAGCGCGACCAAGGCTGCATCGGCGCGCGCCGCGTTCTGCGCGTAGGCCTCGGCGTTTTCCGGGTCGCTCTGCGCCAGGGCGGTGGCGATCTCGGCCAGCCACACACGGGCGTTTTCCGGGTCCAGCCAGGCGTGCGGGTCCAGATCGCCGTGGTCATGATCGTGACCGTCCTCTGCGTGGTGCCCCTCGGGCATGTGCAGCCCCGCCACGTGCAACAGTTCCAGCGAAGTGGCATCGGACAGGCCGCTGACAGCCCGCTCCAACCAAGGGGTCAGCGCCTCACCGACCCAGATCACCAGATCGGCCTGGGCCAGAGCTTGCATCTGGCTGGGCCGCAGCTGCACATGGTGCGGGCTGGCGTCGCGATCGGTCAGAAGCTCGGGCGTGGCGACGCCTTCCATCACCTGCGCCACCAGCGACTGTACCGGCGCGATGTCGGTCACCACACGCGGGGCGTCGGCCAAGACGAGGGTTGGGGTGGCCAGAAGGCCAAGAAAAAGGGCAATGCGGGTCATGGTGGTCCTTGTCGTGTTCGATGTAATGTTATAATATCACTTTCATGTCGAAACAAGAGCAAAACCCCGCCGCCAGCCCGGCCGATGCGTTCCACAGTCACGACCATGCCGCCTGCACGGGCAGCGGGATTGCCCGGGCCGAGTCGATCTGCGCCGAAAAAGGCCTGCGCCTGACCCCTGTACGCCGCCGCACGCTGGAAATCCTGCTGGAAGGACACCGCGCGCTGGGCGCCTATGAGGTGCTGGAACGGCTTGGCGCAGACGGGTTCGGGCACCAGCCGCCCGTCGCCTATCGGGCGCTGGATTTCCTGGTGGAACACGGGCTGGCGCACCGCATCCGCCGCTTGAACGCCTTCACGGCCTGCACCCATCCGGGCGACGCCCACGCGCCGGTCTTCTTCATCTGCCGCGCCTGCGATGCGGTGGCCGAGGCGCCGGGCCGCGCCATCCGCGATGTGGTGGAGCACGGCGCGGACGCTTTGGGCTTTACCATTGAACGCATGAACATCGAGGCATTGGGGCTCTGCCCGGCCTGCAAGGGGGACGCATGAGTCTGATCACAGCGTCAAGCCTGGGCCTGTCGCACGGGGCCGAGGTCATCCTGCGCGACGTGGACTTTGCCATCTCGTCGGGTGAAATCGTGACGCTGGTCGGCCCGAACGGATCGGGGAAATCCACCCTTGTGCGGCTGCTACTGGGCATCCTTTCCCCGACTGCCGGGCGGGTGCGCCGCAGACCGGGACTGCGCATCGGCTATGTGCCGCAAAAGCTGTCGATTGACGCAAGCCTACCGCTGACCGTGGCGCGGTTTTTGGCTCTGCCGGACCGCCATGCCCCAGCGGCCATCTCGCAAGAACTTGAAAACGTGGGAATTCCCGGTTTGGAGCAGCGCCAGCTAACCGCGCTCTCTGGCGGACAGTTCCAACGCGCGCTGCTCGCGCGGGCGCTCCTGACCGCGCCGGATATTCTGGTGCTGGACGAACCCACCCAAGGGTTGGACCAACAGGGCGAGGCCGCGTTCTACCGCCTGATCGACGAGGTGCGCGCGCGTACCGGGGCGGCGGTGCTTCTGGTCAGCCATGACCTGCACGTGGTGATGAGCGCGTCCGACCGGGTGATCTGCCTGAACGGCCATGTCTGTTGCGAAGGCACGCCCCACCTGGTCGCCGACGCGCCGGAATACCGCGCGCTTTTTGGCCACGGCACCCAGGGCGCGCTGGCGCTGTACCCGCATGATCACGACCACTGCCATGACCACAGCCACGGCGAGGGCTGCGACCATGCTTGACGATTTCCTGATCCGGGCCGCGCTGGCCGGTGTCGGCCTGTCGATTGCCGTCGGGCCGCTAGGCAGCTTTGTGGTCTGGCGTCGGATGGCCTATTTCGGTGACGCGACTGCACATGCGGCGATCCTGGGCGTGGCGCTTGCGCTGATCTTCTCGGCACCGGTGACGCTGGGCACGCTGGTCGTGGCGGCCGCGATGGCGTTGGCGGTCAGCTGGCTGTCCACGCGTGGCCACGCGATGGACGCTACTCTTGGCGTGTTGTCGCATTCCGCGTTGGCGCTGGGGCTGGTCGCGATTTCCTTCGTGCCGGGGGTGCGGGTCGACCTGTCGGCCTTCCTGTTCGGCGACATCCTGGCGGTGACGTGGGCGGATCTGGCGGTGATCTGGGGCGGCGCCGGGCTGGTCGCGGCCTTGATCGCCTGGCGCTGGTCGCGGCTGTTGACCGCCACCTTGTCGCGCGACCTGGCCGCCGCGTCCGGCATCAATGCGGATCGCGAGGGGCTGATCCTGACCCTGTCGCTGGCGGTTGTTGTGGCCGTGGCGCTGAAGGTGGTCGGGGCGCTGTTGATCGCCGCGATGCTGATCATACCCGCCGCCGCCGCCCGTGGCCCGGCGCGCGCGCCGGAAACGATGGCGGTTCTGGCCGCGCTGATCGGCGCTTTCGCCTCGCTGGCCGGGCTTGCAGCCTCATACCAGTTCGACACGCCCGCCGGCCCCTCGATTGTTGTGGCGGCGTCCGCGATCTACCTCGTCTCGGCGTTGTTTTCGCGCCTGCTTCCCTCTTGACCCCACGCCCGCATCTGGGTTTCTGGTGCCCATGAACACTCTGGACAAAGCCTTCGACGTCGCCCGTGCGCGGAAACCGCACGTGATCCTGCCCGAGATGGACGACCCCCGCATTGCCAATGCCGCCGCCTATCTTCAGGCAAACGGCCTGGCCATTCCCGTGCCCCTGGCCGCCCCCAGCGGTCGCCAGCTTGAGGCACTGATGGATATGCGTCCGATGAAAGAAGCCCTGGCGATGCGGATGCTGCAAAAGCCGCTGATCCGGGCCGCCGCAATGCTCAGCACCGGTGAGGCCGACGTGATGGTCGCAGGCGCTGTCAGCCCCACCCGTCGGGTGATCGAAGCCGCCGCCATTGCCGTGGGCATGGACGAAGGCGTGTCGACCCCGTCGAGCTTTTTCCTCATGTCCTTCCCGGACGGGCGCGAGATGATCTTTGCCGATTGCGCGGTGAACGTGGCCCCGGATGCGGGTCAACTGGCTGATATCGCGCGCGCCTCGCACCGCTCGGCCACCGCGCTTTTGGGCCATGCGGAGGTGGCGCTTTTGTCATTCTCGACCGGCACGTCGGGCACCGGACCCAGCGTGGAGCGGGTGCGCGAGGTCGCCGCGGCGACCGGGTTCACCGGGCCCATTCAGGCAGATGCCGCGCTGAATTCTGCGATTGCGAAGCAGAAGGGGATCGACAGCGGGCGGGCGAACACGTTGATCTTTCCGTCGCTGGATGCGGGCAACATCGCCTATAAACTGGCGCAGGAACTGGGCGGGGCGCAGGCGATCGGGCCCATCCTGCAAGGGTTCCGTCGCCCGGTCTGTGACCTGTCGCGCGGCGCCAGTGTCGAAGACATCGTGGCGGCCACGGTGATTTCGATCGCGATGAGCCCTGGCTGAACCTAGGCCGCGCCAAGCAGTCCAGCGGCATCACGCGCAATCATCCATTCCTCGCGCGCGGGCACGATCCAGGCACTGACTGGCGATCCGTCCTTGTGCAGTTGCGCACCGTCGCCAGCTCCGATCTCAAGCCCGGTCCATCGCAGCCCTTCCATGATGCGCATCCGCACATCCGCCGCGTTTTCGCCGATCCCACCGGTGAAGGCGATCCCGTCCAGCCCCTGCATCGCTGCCATTAGCGACCCGGCATGGCGCAGCGTCCAATAGACGAAGTGTTCGACCGCAAAACCGGCCTTGGGTGACGGGTCCATCATCAACCGCCGCATGTCGCTTTTTCCCCCCGAAAGGCCCAGCAACCCGCTTTCGTGGTTCAGGATCGCACGGGTGGCTTCAAGCCCGTTGTCCTCAACCAACTTCAGCACCGCGTTGGCGTCGATCCCGCCCGACCGCGTGCCCATCGTCAACCCATCCAGAGGGCTGTAACCCATTGTGGTCGCGACGGATTTTCCGTCACGAATGGCGCAGAGCGAGGCGCCATTGCCCAGGTGGAACGCCAACAATCGGCGGGGCAGGGAGGCTGCGCTGATCTCGGGCAATTGCTCGACCAACCCGGCATAGCTGATGCCATGAAAGCCATAGCGGCGGATGCCCCGTGTTGCGTCGGTTTCCGGGATCGCATAGCGGGTCGCGACGCCGGGGTTGGTCGCGTGAAATGACGTGTCAAAGGATGCAAATTGCACCAGGTCGGGCGCCAGCCGCGCCAGCGCCTCGATCGCCTCAAGGTTATGCGGGTTGTGCAACGGGGCGAGCGGGGAACAGGCGGCGATTTCGGCCAGAACGCCGGCATCAATGCGCATGGGTTGCGTCAGGTTCTCACCGCCGTGCACCACGCGATGCGCCGCCGCCTTCAGGGTTCGGGGGTCGATCCCCCGCGCCCTGAGCGCGCCGAATATGGCATCCAGCGCGGCGGCATGATCCGGCATTGCCACCGCGTCTGCCCCCCCGCCGATCTCCAGCCGCGACGCCCCGCCGATCTCGCTTGCCACCCCCGACAGGACCTCATTCAGCCCGTCGTCGAACAGCGCAAACTTGACCGAGCTGGAGCCCGCGTTGATGACCAGCAGGGCCGCGTCCATCAGGCGCCTTTCTGCGGCTTCATGTCGGCCGCATCGATCCCGGCCACGACCACCGGCTTTTTCATCGCATCGCGGCGGAATGGTTCGCCAAGTTCCTGGTTGATCAGCGCTTCGATCAGCGTGGTGATGCCGTTCTTCTGGTCCTCGACCGCCTGTGTCAGCGCCGCACGCAGCTCATCCATCGTGCGCGCCTGCACGCCCTTCAGGCCACAGGCACTGGCAATCCCGGCATAGCTGACCTGCTCGTCCAGTTCGGTGCCGACGAAGTTGTCGTCATACCACAGCGTCGAATTGCGCTTCTCCGCGCCCCATTGGTAGTTGCGGAACACCACCTGCGTGATTGCGGGCCATTCCTCGCGCCCTATGGCGGTCAGTTCGGTCACTGCGATGCCAAAGGCTCCGTCGCCCGAGAAGCCAACAACCGGGGTGTCGGGGCAACCGATCTTGGCGCCGATCACCGCGGGCAGGCCATAGCCGCAGGGGCCGAACAGGCCCGGCGCCAAGTATTTGCGGCCCGCTTCAAACTCGGGATACGCGTTGCCGATGGCGCAGTTGTTGCCGATGTCGGAGGAGATGATCGCCTCTTTCGGCAGCGCGGACTGGATCGCGCGCCACGCCATACGCGGGCTCATCCACTCGGGCTTGTCGGCGCGGGCGCGTTCGTTCCAGCTGGTGCCGGGATCGTCGTCCTCGTGGTCCATCGAGGCCAGCTGCTGCGCCCAGGTGGATTTCGTCGTGGCGATGCGGTTCTGGCGTTCTTCGCGCCCGTCGTCCCCTGCGTCCGCCGACAATTGTTCCAGGATCGACGTCGCGACCTTCTTGGCGTCCCCCACGATGCCGACGCTGACCTTTTTGGTCAGGCCGATGCGGTCGGGGTTGATGTCGACCTGGATGATCTTGGCGTCCGCCGGCCAGTAATCCATGCCGTAGCCGGGCAGGGTCGAAAACGGGTTCAGCCGGGTGCCCAGGCACAGAACCACGTCGGCCTGCGCGATCAGCTCCATGCCCGCCTTGTTGCCGTTATAGCCCAGCGGGCCCGCGAACAGCGGGTGCGAGCCGGGGAAGGCGTCGTTGTGCTGATACCCACAGCAGACCGGCGCGGTCAGACGCTCGGCCAGGTCCATCGAGGCAGGGATCGCGCCTGCCAGCACCACGCCAGCACCGTTCAGGATCACCGGGTTCTTGGCACTGGACAGAAGCGCGGCGGCCTCGGCAATCGCCTGTTCGCCGCCGCCCGGGCGCTCGAATTCAACGACAGCGGGCATGGCCACGTCGATCACCTGGGTGAACATGTCGCGCGGAATGTTCAGCTGCGCGGGGGCGGAATAGCGGTGCGCGTTCATGATGACGCGGTTCAGCACTTCGGGGATGCGCGACGCATCGCGGACCTCTTCCTGGTAACAGACGCAATCGGCAAACAGGTTCATCTGTTCCATCTCCTGGAACCCGCCCTGGCCGATCGTCTTGTTTGCCGCCTGCGGCGTGACCAGAAGCAGCGGCGTGTGGTTCCAATACGCGGTTTTCACGGCGGTGACGAAGTTGGTGATGCCGGGGCCGTTCTGGGCGATCATCATCGACATCTTGCCGGTGGCGCGGGTGTAGCCGTCGGCCATCATCCCGCCCGAGCCTTCGTGCGCGCAATCCCAAAACGTGATGCCCGCCTGCGGGAACAGGTCGCTAATCGGCATGAAGGCCGAGCCGATGATGCCAAAGGCATGTTCGATCCCGTGCATCTGGAGGGTTTTGACGAAGGCTTCTTCGGTGGTCATCTTCATGGGGCGGTTCCTTGTTGGCAGGCGTGATTGCGCCCCGAGTGGCGGGCGCCTTGGGTCCAGTCTTATGGGGCAAGGCGGGGTGCCAATAGGGCCAGATGGTAGGCCAGTTTAAGTCCAGACGTGGGGCGCGTTGCACCCGCCGCGCGCGATGGGGAGTTTAAACAGATTAAAGACCGGTCTCTGGGGTGGGTTTAAACTGTTTCAATAACTACGGCGCGGTCAGGCTGATCGCATCGCCCGAATTTCATCCGAAATCAACCGAATTCCCGGTTCGATCCGTGCGGGCGTGATCGAGGAATAGGCCAGGCGATAGTGGTTTTGGTGCTGGTCCGGCTTGGCGAAAAACGGGGCGCCGGGTTCGATTAGAACCCCATGATCACGCAGGCGTTCGGCCAGACGCCCGGTGTCGACTTGCGCCGGGGCCTGCATCCAGAAAGACGATCCGCCGAAGCTTCCGGCGCCGGCAACACGCAGGCCGCAATCGGTGATCGCCTGGTCCATCACCCGGCGGCGTTCCTGATAGGCCGCGCCCATGCGTCGGATCAACGCGTCGTAGTGCCCCAGCGACAGGAAATGCGCCACGGTGCGTTGGATCAGGCCGGGCGGGTGGCGCAGAACGGTCGAGCGCAGCGCGCGGGCCTCGCGAATAAAATGTTCAGATCCAACGAGATAACCAAGGCGTAGGCCGGGGAACAGCGACTTGGAGAAACTGCCGACATAGATCACGCGCCCTTCGCGATCCAGGCTTTTCAGGGCCGGGGATGGCGGGCCAAGAAACGACATTTCGAACTCGTAATCGTCCTCAACGATCAGCGCGTCCAGGTCGCGGGCACGCGCCAAAAGCGCCTGGCGCCGCTCCAGCGGCATGGTCGATGTGGTCGGGCATTGGTGGCTGGGCGTGGTAAAGATCACGTCGGTCTGATCGGGCAAGAGATCGGGTGGTAAACCGTCCTGATCGACCGGGATCGCGGCGGTGTGGCACCGACTTTGGGTCAGGATATCGCGCAGGGTGTGGTAGCAGGGATCTTCGATCGCGGCGGTGCGCCTTTGCGTCAAAAGGACCTGCGCTGAAAGCCACAAAGCATTTTGTGCTCCAAGGGTTACAAGGATTTCTTCAGGTGCTGCATGAATGCCCCGACGGGGTAGAATATGGCGCGCGATGAAGGCAACAAGCTCGGGATCGTCGCGGTCGTAATAATCCTGCGTCATCGCCACGTGGTCCTTTTGACCCAGCGCTTTCAAGGCGCACAGGCGCCAGGAATTGTGGTCAAACAGCGCGGCGTCGGATTGGCCATAGGTGAACGGATAGCGATAGCTGCGCCAGTCCAGCGGCTTGTCCGGTGTCACACCTTCGCTGAACCGGGCACCGATGGCGCGGTGCCAATCCACCTTGTCCTCGCGCCGCCGTGGCGGGTGGAAAGATGGGGGTTCCGGAGCGTTTTCAGAGACATAGAAACCGCTCCTTCCACGAGATGACAGGTAATCATTGGCCTGAAGCTCGGTATAGGCCAGGGTCACAGTGATCCGACTGACCCCCAGATGGCTGGCCAGCTTCCGGGTTGAGGGCAGCTTTTCCCCGCGGGGCAAACGACCCGACAGGATCGCCTCGGCGATCATCTGCTGGATCTGCGCCTGCAAAGTGCCCTGGGCGTCGGGGTCCAGGAAGAAGGTTTCAACGGGGGCGGCCATTGGATGACACTATCCTGGACTTATCGCCAGGGCAATCTGGACTGATGGAGGCGTGACTGGAAACAAGCCCGCCCGGCGTTTACCTGTTGGCGTCGATCCAGCGCGACATCATGCCGGCATCGCGAAAGCATTCATCGGGGATGGCGCGCCGTTTCGCCCGCGCGATGCGTTCGGCAAAGGCGACCTGGCGTGACGTGGCACCGGGCGCGCGCGCGGTGGACTTGGCTTTGTGCCGGTCGATCCATTCCGACAAACTGCGCCGGTCAGACGCTTGGTCGGGCGGGATTACCAGCTTCAACCGCGCCGCGATGGCGCGGGCATAATCCACCTGTTTCGGGGTCGGGGGCAGTTGGTACTGGGCGGCAAGCATGGTGTTCTCCTTCGATCAGGAATGAGAACAAATATAGAACATTCACTTTGTTTGTCGAGTCCCCGCCGGTCACGACATCGTGTCAGCCCCGGGGACGCTCCAGCTGAAAGGTCAGGTTTGCCTTCACCGCGGGCCATTCGTGCGGCAAGATGGAGTAGACTGCGGTGTCGCGCATCGTGCCGTTGGCCATGACCATGTGGTTGCGCAGGATGCCATCCAGTTTCGCCCCCAGCCGTTCGATCGCGCGACGCGATTGCAGGTTGATGAAATGGGTGCGGAACTCGACCGCGATGCAGTCCAGCGCCTCAAACGCATGGGTCAGCATCATCAGCTTGACCTCGGTGTTCATCGGGCCGCGCTGAACGGATTTGCGATACCAGGTTGACCCGATCTCGACCCGCCGCTGACCTGCGTCAATGTTCATGTAAGTGGTCATGCCGACCGCTTTTCCGCCCCGATCAAGGATCGCAAAGGGCAGCATGTCGGGCAGGGCATTGCGCCGGTCGATCTCACCGGTGATGCCGTCGGGCGGCGGGATCATTGTGTACCACAGCCGGTGCAGGTCGCCGTCGGCGGTGGCCTCTTGCAAGTCGGCGCAATGGTCCTGCGTCAGGGGGGCGAGGGTGGCGTGCTGGCCGGTGAGGGTCACGGGGACGGGCCACATGGCGTGTCCTTTCGGGAAAGAAAAAGGTGGCCCTGATCCGGGCCACCTTGTCGTGTTTCAGCGAACGGGAGGGGTCAGCCGAAAACCTTGCTCAGTGCCTTGTCAACGGCTTCGCAAATCTCGTCGATGTCATCGGCGGTTGAGATCAGCGCGGGGCTGAAGCACAGCGTGTTGTTGAAGCCGGGGACCGAGCGGTTGGTGGCGCCGATGATGACACCCTGAGCGCCGCAATCGCCAACAACCTGGCCGACCTGCGCTTCGCTGACTGGTTCCTTGGTGGCGCGATCACTGACCAGCTCGGCGCCAATGAACAGCCCCTTGCCGCGCACGTCGCCGATGACTTTGTGTTTCTCCATAAGACCTTGCAGGTTGGACTTCATCCGGTCGCCCATCGCAGTGGTGTTGGCCAACAGGTCCTCGTCCTCGATGATGCGGATGTTTTCCAGCGCCGCCGCCGGGCCTGCGGTGCAGCCCCCGAAGGTCGAGATGTCGCGGAAGTAGTTCAGCGGATCGCTGGCGTCGTCCTTGAACATGTCGAACACGCGCTCGGACGTCACGCAGCAGGCAATCGCGGCATAGCCCGAGGCCACGCCCTTCGCCATGGTGACGAAGTCAGGCTCGATGCCATAGTGCTGGTAGCCGAACCATTCGGTGCCGGTGCGCCCCACACCGCAGACGACCTCGTCGATGTGCAACAGGATGTCGTATTTGCGGCAGATCTCCTGCACCCGCGGCCAGTAGCCGTTGGGTGCTTCGATCACGCCGCCGCCTGCGGTCACCGGCTCCAGGCACAGCGCGCCGACCGTTTCGGGCCCCTCGCGCAGGATCACCTCTTCGATCAGGTTGGCCGCGTATTCGCCGTAGCTTTCGGCGCTTTCGTCCCAACCCTGCTGGGCGCGGTATTCCATGCAGTGCGGCACACGCACGAAGTCCGGCACGAAGGGGCCGTATTGCATGTTGCGTTCATCCTGGCCGCCCGCCGACATCGCGGCGATGGAGGATCCGTGGTAGTCGCGGTCGCGATACAGGATCTTGGATTTCTTGCCGCCATACAGTTTGTGCGAGATCTGGCGCACCATCTTGAAGGCCTTTTCATTGGCCTCGGTTCCGGAATTGGTCTGATAGACGCGGGTCATGCCCGGCATCTTGGAAATCAGCTTTTCGGCGAACAGCGCACCCGGGATCGACCCGGCGGAGCCTGCGAAATAGTTCAGTTTGATCAGCTGGTCGCGCACCGCATTGGCGATGCTTTCGCGGCCATAGCCGACGTTCACAGTCCAGACACCGCCGGACACGGCGTCCAGGTATTCCTTGCCGTTCTGGTCCCACACGCGCATGCCCTTGCCTTCGACAATCACGCGCGGGTCCGAAGTTTCGAACGGCTTGTGTTGCGTCAAGTGGTGCCAAACGTGGGCTTTGTCGGCTTCAACAACATGGCTTAGATCGTTCGGGCTGCCGTCCATGGGGGTCTCCGATCATGGTGAGGGTGCGGGTCGCGTAGAGAAACCCAGTTTATGATCATATTAAGACACGGAATCGGGGCATTGGCGATAGGGCCAGTTCTGTTTCTTGATTGAGTCCAGTCGGCGGATATTTACGCGCGGCGTTTTTCATCCTGTTTTGTTCAAGTAACTGACAAATAAAGAAGGTTTCTGGGTGGAGTCGAGAAAGAACAAGGGGGAAGCAGCATTTTCTCTACCGGGGTCAGGCAGAAAATCGTTGATCCGTTGACGCTTTGCCATACGCTTTCCCTCAGTGACCGGGCAAATCCGGCAAACGCGAACCCGGGTCAAACCGGGGTCTTGAGACTTCAACAGGGAGAAACGCATGAAACTGAAATCCAAACTTCTGGGTGCTGCAGCGCTCGCACTTCTGGGCAATGCTGCCGCGGCCGAGGACATCACCGTGGCCTATTTCCTGGAATGGCCGATGCCGTTCCAATATGCCAAGGTCAAAGGCATGTATGACGAAGCCCTGGGCGGGACCGTCACCTGGCGCGCCTTCGGGTCGGGCACGGAAATGTCGGCGGCGATGGCGTCGGGCGACGTGCACCTTTCGGTCAGCCAGGGCGTTCCGCCCTTCGTGGTGGCCGTGTCTGGTGGGCAGGACCTGCAGATCGTCGACGTGGCGGTCAGCTATTCCGAAAACGACAACTGCGTCGTGGCCGAAGCGCTTGAGATCGACAAGGACAGCGCAGGCGACCTGGCCGGCAAGAAAGTGGCCGTGCCGCTGGGTACCGCTGCGCATTATGGTTTCCTGAGCCAGATGAACCACTTTGGCGTGGACATCGGCGGGCTGGACATCGTCAACATGAACCCGCCGGAAGGCGCGGCTGCGCTGGCGCAGGGTGCGGTTGACATGGCCTGTGGCTGGGGTGGTTCGCTGCGCCGGATGAAGGAACACGGCAATGTGCTTCTGACCGGGGCCGAGAAGGAAGAGCTGGGCATCCTGGTGTTCGACGCCACCACCGCGTCGGCCTCTTATGTCGCCGAGAACTCGGAAACCGTGGCCAAGTTCCTGGCCGTGACCGCCAAGGCAAACGCGATGTGGGCCGATGCGGCCAACCGCGATGAAATGCTGCCGGTGATCGCACAGGATGCGGGCATGGACATGGAGGCCACTGCCGCCACGATTGACACCTTCGCCTTCCCGACGGTGGAAGAGCAGCTGGGCGGAGCCTGGTTGGGTGGCACGGCGCAGAGCTTCATGAAGGGCGTCGCGGACGTCTTTGTTGGCGCAGGCTCGATCGACTCGGCGCTGGACAGCTATGACGCTGCGGTCAACACCGGCCCGCTTGAGGCCGCTGGCAGCATGTAAGCTGCGCGACCAAGACATGTCCGGCGGCGGATCCCTGCCGCCGGGCCCCCACGCCCCGTTTCCTCAAATTACGAAAGGAGAGCCCGATGAGCGGGATTTCCATCCAAGGCATCTCGATGCGCTTCGACCTTCCGAATGGTGGGCATGTGCAGGCGCTGGAAGACGTATCGCTTGACCTGAAAGAAGGCGAGCTGATGAGCGTGCTGGGCCCGTCGGGCTGCGGCAAGACCACGCTTTTGAACATCGTTGCGGGCTTTCTGGCCCCCACTGGCGGGCAGATCGAGCTGAACGGCCACCTGGTGACCGGCCCCGACGCCGAACGCGGCATGGTGTTTCAGCAAGGCGCCCTGTTCGAATGGATGAGCGTGCGCGAGAACGTCAGCTTCGGCCCGCGGATGCGCGGCCAGAAAGAGGCCCAGTGGGCCGAACATGTCGACCATTTGCTGGATGTGACCGGCCTGGGCGATTTCAAGGAAAAGAGCGTTTACGAATTGTCCGGCGGGATGCAACAGCGTGTGGCCCTGGCCCGCTGTCTGGCCAACGACCCCGACGTCATCTTGATGGACGAACCGCTGGGCGCGCTTGACGCGCTGACGCGCGAAAAGATGCAAGGCCTGGTGCTGAAGCTGTGGAAAGAGACCGGCAAGACGATCATCCTGATCACCCACTCGGTCGAAGAGGCACTGCTGCTGGGCGAACGCCTGTTGGTGATGGCGCCGCGCCCCGGCCGCATCCACAAGGAATACAACTTGCCATTTGCTGACATGGGCGTCGACATGGACTTGCGGGACGTGAAAAAAGACCCCGACTTCGGTGAGAAACGCGAAGAGATCCTGTCGATGATCTGGGACATGGAAGAGGAAATCATGGGCCGCTCGGAGGACGCAGCATGATTATCCTTCTGATTTACATTGCGATTTTTGTGGTCGCCTATTTCGTGGTCAAGGCTGTGGCGGCCAAAATGACCGCGCGCCACGATTTCACCTCGTTGAAAACGGTGACCTTCGGCGATGAAACCGCCGTGCGCGCCAATCGGGCGGCGTCGATCATCTCGGTTCTCACGATCTTTCTGATCTGGGGCGCTTTCACCGGCTCCAGCATCGTGCCGGTCCACGCGCCGGGACCGTTTGAGGGCGAAACCTCGTTCACCTATACGGTGTCGGATGGGTCGCAATCGGATGATGCAACGGTGTTCGTTTCGGTGCAGCGTCCGGGGGTCGAGGTAGACCTTGCCGAGATCGCGCCGGGCGACGGGTTTGCCAAGGACGACCGGGCCGAGATTGGCACCTGGCGCTCGGGCTTGATCCGTGTCGACAAGAACGACGATTTGGGTCGTGATGCCGGGATGGCTGTCATTGCCGTCGATGGCCAGCCGATTGCGCCGGGGGAAAGCGTGCGCGTTGGTGATGGCACGGTGACGATGACCACCAAGGGCACGCTGTCCTTCGCCCCCGCAAAGGGCTGGCAGATGGAGCCGATCTGGCTGCCTTCGCCCGAAGCGGTGGTGAAACGCACCATCGACATTGCCAAGAATGGGTATCAGAACTTCACCTTGTGGGAGCATCTGGGCTGGTCGCTGATCCGCGTGATCGCGGGATTCATCTTTGGCGCGCTGATCGGCATCCCGCTGGGCTATGCGATGGGGCTGAGCGACTGGTTCCGTGGCTGGTTCGACCCGATTGTCGAGTTCATGCGCCCGGTGCCACCGCTCGCGCTGATCCCGCTGATCATCATTTGGTTCGGCATCGGCGAGACCGGCAAGATCATCCTGCTGTTCCTGGCCGCGCTTTGGATCATGACGATCGCCGCGCGGGCCGGGGTGAGCGGCGTGAACATCACCAAGGTGCACGCGGCCTATTCGCTGGGCGCGTCCAAACGCCAGTTGATGATGCACGTGATCGTGCCCAACTCGCTGCCCGAGATCTTCACCGGCGCACGGGTTGCGATGGGCGTGTGCTGGGGCACGGTTGTGGCCGCCGAACTTGTGGCTGCGGAAAAGGGCGCGGGCATGATGATCATGGTCGCCGCGCGGTTCCAGCTGACCGATATCGTGATCATGGGCATCATCCTGATCGGGGTGATCGGCTATGGCATCGACATTCTGATGCGCAAGGCTGAGAAAATTCTCGTGCCGTGGAAAGGCAAGCACTGATCTTACGCCAAGAGACTTGCCCGGGCGGCTGCGCCCGGGTTAACTGCCCCCCATGGCAGGACAGACAGATACACTCCTCACAACCATTCTGGACGGCATCGACAAGGGCGAGCTGAACCCGGGCGATGCGATCGACGAACCTGCGTTGATGGCGCGCTACGGCGTGTCGCGCACGCCGCTGCGCGAGGCGCTTTTGCGGTTGGAGGCGATGGGGCTGGTGCAGCGCCAGCCGCGCAAGGGGGCGACGCTGTTTCGCCCCACGCTGGAAGAGTTCCTGGCGATCCTCGAAGTGCATGCCAAGCTGGAAGGCCAGGCCGCAGGGCTTGCCGCGCGGCGCATGTCGGCGGCGGATGCGCTGCGTCTGGAAGAGGTCGTTGCGGCCTGCGAAACCCATGCCGAAGAGAAGGGCGACAGCGACCCGGACGGGTATTATCAGCTGAACCTTCAGTTTCACAAAGTGGTGGCCGAAGCGTCGGGCAATCCGTTTCTGCTTGAGATGATCAAGATGAATGCGCGCAAGCTGCTGGCCTACTACCGCGCGCGCTATCACTATGCGGGCGCAATTGCCGACAGCGCGCGCGAACACCGGGAACTGGCCCGTCTGATCACCTCGCGCCAGGCGGCGGCGGCCGAGAATTACATGGCGCGGCACGTGCAGTTCGACCGGGTAACGGTGATGGACCTTCTGGCGGCGCTTTAGGCCGAGCGTCGCGAGGCCACCGGATACCATGGCGAGCGAAGCGAGCTTGCCGCGACGCCGAAGAGCGCGCGTTAGCGCGTGATGAGGCGGTGCAACCCCTGTCAGGCGCGGCGCAGGAAATCCATGATCCAGCCGGCAAAGCGTTGATTGTCCGCCCCCGACGGCAGTGATGCGCGGGCATGCGCGATTACTTCGGGTGGTTTCTGATCCGCAAGTTCCTCGATCAGGGCGGCGATGAAATCGGTACTCATTTCCGGGTGGTATTGCGTGGTGAACACGTGATCGCCAATGACAAAGCCGCCGATCGGACAGTCGGCATTTTCCATCGTGATCGTCGCGCCGTTGGGCAACTGTGTGACCTGCTCCACATGCGCCGCGTATTGGCGCAGGGGGCCAGGGTGCATCCAAGGGGCGGGTGCGTGCACGTGGGTTTCAGTTGAGCCGAAGACCCAGCCGTTCGGGTTCGGCGCCACTGCGCCCCCCAGGGCTAGGGCGATGGCCTGGTGCCCGAAACAGGCGCCGAACAGCGGTGTTTTGCGCGCCACGATCCGGCGGATCAGCGCGAACAGCTGTTCCAGCCAGGGGTCCAGGTCATGCACCGAGGCCGGGCTGCCGGTGATGATCCAGCCGTCGTATTCTGTCTCATCCACGGGAAATTCCCTGTCCTTCACCGAATAGACGCTGAAGGTGCAGTCAGGGCAGAGCGGGGACAACAGCGCCTGCCACTTGTCCCCGTCCTTCGGATGCGTCTGGGCAAAGGCGCTTTCATCGGTATTCGACATCAGAATGGCAAGGCGCATGATTTCTCCGCTTTACATATTTAACTTGTTATATAAAATATTTTCGAACGCGCAAACAATACTCAACTGAAAAACAGGGAGGCGCGCATGACCGTCTGGGCACCAACGGACGATGGACAGGCAGATCTGTCCAGCCACGACACGTTCGTGAACGGGGTACCGCACAACACGTTCAAACGGTTGCGCGATGAAGATCCGTTGCACTGGACTGACTGGGACGGCGGTAAAGGGTTCTGGAGCGTCACCCGGCACGAAGACATCACCGCGCTGAACGTGGATTACAGGTTGATGTCCTCCGCACGCGGCATCCGAATGGAAGACCAGACCTATGAGGAATACCTGGCGCGCCGCACCTTTCAGGAAACCGACCCACCCGAGCATCTGAAAACCCGGATGCAGGTGGGCAAAGCGTTCTCCCGCCCCGTCGTGGCCGGGTTCGAGGGTCAAATTCGCGACCTTTGCGGCCCTATCCTGGATCAGGCGCTTGAGATGGGCGAATTTGACGCGACCAAAATCATCGCACGGCAATTGCCGATGTTGATGCTGGGTCAGATCCTTGGCACGCCCAAGGAAGACCTGCCGTGGCTGGTCGAAAAAGGCGATGCGCTGATTGCCAACACCGATCCGGATTTCACCGACCATGTGCTGGATAAGTTGGAGACTGATGCCTACCGAATGATGCCGTTCAACAGCCCGGCGGGGGCCGAGCTGTTCGACTATGCCAAAGAGTTGATGGCGAAAAAGAACCGCGAAGGCGACACGGACGGGGTGCTGCACATGATCCTGCAACCCAACCGCGACGGGCATGTAATGCCCGAGCAGGAGTTCCGCAACTTCTTCTGTCTGTTGGTGGCGGCGGGCAATGACACCACGCGATACTCGATCGCGGCAGGCATTCAGGCGCTGGCGCATCAGCCCGAGCTTTTGGGGCAGTTGCAGGCGGGCGGAGAGATTTGGGGCACGATGGCCGATGAAATCATCCGCTGGGCTACGCCCGCGCTGTATTTCCGCCGCACCGCGACGCGTGACCACGAAATGCACGGCAAGACGATCCGCGAGGGCGACAAGGTGCTGTTCTGGTGGGCCTCGGCAAACCGCGATGAGCGCGTGTTTGACGACCCTTTCCGGGTGGACCTGACCCGCAGTCCGAACAAGCACATGTCCTTTGGCCAGGGCGGCCCGCATGTCTGTCTGGGCATGCACCTGGCCCGGCTGGAAGTGCGGGTATTGTTTGAAGAACTGGCGAAACGCGTCAAACTGGTCGAGCCGAACGGCGACCACAAGTTCCTGCGCTCAAACTTCGTGGGCGGGATCAAGGAATTGCCGGTGCGCATGACGCGTCTGTAATTTGCGAACAGGGAGAGAGACATGAAAGACCGGCTGCGCGCCATGTGGTGCGATCACCTGAGCATCATGCGGGGGAAATACCTGCCCAATGGCAAGATCGGCGATGGCGACACGCGGTTCTGCCGCTCGACCTATGGGGTGCATTACGACAAGGACCTGCTGGACGCTCCGGGTGCGATGATGATGCAGGGCCTGCCGGACATGGAACTGCGCTGGCGCGATGAAGACATCCGCGACGGCTGGGAACGGGCGACCAAGGTGGTGCTGGGCGATCTTTACGACGCGGATGGTGAACCATTGGCGCTGGACGGACGCGGGGCACTGAAACGCGCCTGCGCGGCCTGGGGTGCGCGCGGGCTGGTGCCCAAGGTGGGGATCGAGCTGGAATGTTATGCTCTGGTCGGCAATGAACAGGGGCGGTTGGTGCCTTACGATGCGCCGGGCGGCGTGGTTTATGGCACCGGACCGTTCACGGACCCCTTGCGCTTTACCGATGACATCTGGGAGCGCGCCGATGACCTGGGTTTCAACGTCGACATGATCACGGCGGAATATGACAGCCCGCAGTTCGAGATGACGCTGACCTTTGATGAGGCTGTGAAGGCGGTGGATGACATCGTGCTGTTTCGCCAGATGGCGCGTGAGGTCGCGCTGGAACATGGTGTGGTGCTGACCTTCCTCCCGAAACCGATTGCCGAGGCCGGTGGGTCGGGCATGCACATCAACTTCTCGTTTGGAGATGAGGCCGGGAACAACGCGTTGGACAACGGTCCCGTGGGTGGGCCTGAGCACATGAACGATCTGGCGCGTGGCTGCATCGCGGGCCTGATGCAGCACCACAAGGGGTTGGCTGGATTGCTGGCGCCGACCGCGAATTCGTATCAGCGTATGCAGCCGGGAATCCTGTCGGGATACTGGCGCAATTGGGGCGGCGATCATCGCTGTGTCACCACGCGCATTTCCGGTGAGGGGGGTGCAAAATCCCGGTTGGAACACCGGATGGCGGATGCCTCGGCGAACCCGTATACGGCGGTCGCGGCGGTGCTTCAGGCAGCACTTCTGGGGGTCGAGAACGGTTACGCGCTTGGCCCGATGGAAACTGGCGACGGGTTCGAACGCACGGACGCGAAAGAAGGCACCGCTGTCGATCTTAAGCGCGCGATGAACGACCTTGAGGCCGATACGGTGCTGGGCGATGCGGTTGGGCGACTTCTGGTCGACAACCACATTTTCATGAAGCGTAAGGAAGTCATCAAAACCCGCGACCTTGAAGGCGACGGGCTGCGGGATTTCTACGTCTACTTCGTGTGATCCGAAGGGGCGCCTGCGGCGCGCAGGGCGTTTGGTAAAACCCCCTCCCTGACCCTCCCCCTGAAGGGGAAGGGGAGATGGGGTCAGCCGACCCCGCGCTTTTGGCCTCAGAGCGCGTCGAAGCCTTTGCGCAGGGCTGTGAGAATGACTTGCACATCGTCCGAGGTCAGAACCAGCGGCGGTGACAGGATCACGTTCGGGCCGGACACGCGCACCATAGCGCCGTTTTGATAGGTGACCTCTTGCAGCGTGCCGATGCTTTTCTTGTCGATGGACGCCTTGGTGACGCGGTCCGACACAAGCTCCATCGCGCACATCAGCCCGTGTCCGCCGCGGACGTCGCCGATGACGTCGAAATCCTGTTGTAGAGCCAGAAGGCCTGCGTGCAGCTCGGCGCCACGGGACGCGGCATTCTCGTTTACTTTCAGGCGCTTGGTTTCAGCCAGGCAGGCCAGCGCGGCGGCGGCCCCCACAGGGTGACCGGAATAGGTATAGCCGTGGCCGATCGCCGCTTTTCCAGTTGTGTCCTGTTCGAACACCTCGACCACCTTGTCCGCGATCATCACCGCGCCGAACGGGAAATAGCCGTTGGTGATGGCCTTGGCGGTGCACATCATGTCGGGCTGCACGCCCCAGTGGCGCGACCCGGACCAGGACCCGGTGCGACCGAAGGCGGTGATGACCTCATCGGCGATCAGCAGGATGCCGTTGCGGTCACAGATTTCACGCACGCCGGGCATGAAGCTTTCGTGCGGCGGGATGACGCCGCCCGCACCCAGGACCGGTTCCATGATGAAAGCGGCGATGGTGCCCGCGTCCTGAAAGGCAATCTCGTCCTCCAGCGCGGCCAGGCACAGTTGCGCCAGCTTTTCCGGGTCGGTTTCGTTGAACGGGTTGCGGTAGGTGTAGGGCGCAGGGATATGGTGGCAGCCAGCCAAAAGCGGCTCATAGGCGGTGCGGAAATTGGCGTTGCCATTCACGGATGCGCCGCCGAAATGGGTGCCGTGATAGCCCTTCTTCAAGCTCAGGAACTTGGTGCGGGCTGGTTCGCCGCGCACCTTGTGGTATTGCCGTGCCAGCCGCAGTGCGGTTTCGACGCTGTCGCTGCCGCCCGAGGTAAAGAAGGCGCGGGAAAGTCCATCCGGGGCGAAGAAATCGCGCAGCTCTTCGGCCAGCTCGATCACCGCATCATTGCTGGTGCCGCGGAAAGTGGAATAATAGGGCAGGGCGTCCAGCTGGGCCGCTATTGCGTCTTTTACCGGTTGGCAGGAAAAGCCCAGGTTCACGTTCCATAAACCACCAACGCCATCGACGGTTTCGTGTCCGTCCACATCGACGATTCGCACCCCTGAGGCGCCGGTGACGATGGTGGGCGGGTTGGCCAGGCTGTCGGCCGGGTGGGCCATCGGGTGCCAGAGTGATTTGGCATTCTTTTCCTTGAGGAAGTTCGAATCCTTCATGTCAGGCGCCTTTCTGCAGGGTGACCTGCGGTTCAAATGTTGGAAAAGTGGAAGGCAGAAAGCCCCCGAGAAGTCGTGTCAGATGTGTTGTCCGGGTCAGGAGTTCAGCCTGAATGCTGTCGCGCAAGGCGTTGGTCATACGTGACACCGGGGCCGCGACAGCCACCGCGCCAATGCAACGGCTTTGTGCATCGAACACCGGGGCGGCGTGGGAATGTACGTCCTCTTCGAAACCACCGACCGAGGTGGCAAAGCCGCGCGCGCGAATGCCGGGCAGCAAGGCGCGGATCGCCGCCGGGTCGGTTTCCGTGTGTCGTGTGCGCGCGGCAAGCGGGCGCGCCAGGGCTTGGTCAACGAAGCCGGGGTCGGAAAAAGCCAGAACCGCAAGCCCAGAGCCGGTGGCGTGAAGGGTCAGAACCTCGGCGTCCTCCATCATCACCATTGTGCCATGGGCATGGGCATAGGTATAGGCGATCGAGGACAGCACGTCGCCCGACAGCACCGACATATGCGCGGTTTCGCCCGTCGCCGCGCTGAGATCGGTCAACACCTGCATTGCCATGTCGCGCATCGGGACGGTGTTTTCACGCAGGGCCGCAAGGCGTAGGACGGCCGGGCCAAGCCTGTATTCGCGCCCCGTTCCGGTCTGTTCGACGAATCCTTGATCCGCCAGTTCCGACAGCAACCGGTGCGCAGTCGCCTTGTTCATCCCCGACAGGCGCGCCATATCGCTGAGCCCGATTGAGGCGCGCGCGCGGCTAAAAAAGCTGAGCAAAGACAGGGCTTTGGACGTTGTTCCCATGGGATCTTTCAGGTCGGTCTCAGGGCGTGGGCGGGCCGGACCGCGCGCCGTTTCGTTTCACATGTTAATTTTGTTGACAGACTCGGCCCGGCTCTGTCAATCTATTTTAGAACCGACGGTTCAAATAATGAACCGCACACAAGACGTGACGAAACAGGGAGATTGTCATGACCAAGACCAAACTTCTGGGTGGCGCGATGGCGCTGACCATGGCCGCGCTGGCCGGACCCGCCGCGGCGGATTACCCCGAAAAGCCGGTAAGCTTCATCGTGCCGTGGCCCCCCGGTGACCTGGAGGACGTGCTGACGCGGATGATCGCCGAGGATTTTCAGACGGAATACGGTGTATCGGCGGCGGTGGTGAACAAGCCCGGTGGCGGCGGTGGCCCGTTCCCCGGTGCCATCGACGTGGCGACCGCGCCGGCTGATGGCTATACCATCGGCTCGTTCGTGCCCGCTGTTCCGGTGATCGGGCATGAGATCGGCATCGACGAACTGGCCGACGAAGTCTTTGAGCCGATTGGAATTTTCCTGACCTATCCCTTCGTGATCGCCACCTCGGGCGACGCGCCCTATTCCACGATGGAAGAGCTGGCGGCACATGCGAAAGACAACGACGTGGCGCTGGGCCATTTCGGTGACGTGCTGACGCCGACCCAGGTGACCAAGGCCTATGCGGTGAACGCGGGTTTCGAATGGGGCTCGGACGCGGCGTTTGATGCGCTGGATTGCAACACGCTGGCCTCGGGCGATGCGGATGTGATCAACACGACGCTGCAGCTGATCCTGCCCTGCTTGGACAGCGTGAAAGTCCTGACCGCGATCACCGACACGCGCATCAGCCTGGTGCCTGACACGCCGACGATCGGCGAGCTGGACGAGAGCCTGGATATCGCGCTGTGGAACGGTCTGTTTGTGCACAAGGACACGCCGCAGGACGTGCGTGACAAGATTGCCGCCGTTGCCGAGAAAACGGTGATGAGCGACCGCGCGCAGGCCGTCGCCACGGAAACCGGCGCGCTGGTCTACTGGATGGATGCCGAAGCCTCGGCCGCCCGGATCGAGGGCGACAAGGCCACCGGCGCCGTGATCGGCGGCATCCTGGGCAACTAACCCAAAAGCGGGGCCGGGTATGACCTGGCCCCGCGTTTTCAAGGCGCTGGTATGAGCGAGATTTCCGACGACCCGAAGCTGCCCAAGCGGGGCCAGGTGCTGTTCGCAGCGCTTTTCCTCATTTGTGCAACGTTGCTTCTGGCGGCTATTGGCGATCAGACGAAGTGGCTGAAAGGTAAGGACTTCTTCGCCCAGCCACGGTTCTGGCCGGGGATCGGGGTCGGCGGCATGGTGCTGTTCACCGCGCTGCATTACTGGAACCTGCCGCGCCGCGAACGCCGCTTGCCGCGCTGGATGCGTGAAGCCGATTGGCTGCAATGGGCCGAAAGCCTGGCCTGGGCGGTGATCGCAGGGGGGCTGGCCCTGTGGCTGGGCCCGGTTCTGGCTGCCCCTTTCGTGTTCTTGCTGGCAACGCTGCGTATCAGTTACCTCTATCTGCACAAGATGGACTGGAAAGAGGCCAAGGCCTGGCTGTCGGTGCTGGAATGGGCCGGGTGGTTCCTGGCCTATGTCTTTCTGGTGCCGCTGATCGGCTATCTGCCGGTGACGCTGGTCTTTGCCCCGCTGCTGACCTGGCGCATCGGCTATCGCTCGCGTTTGCTGTTGTGGTCGTCGGTGGTGTTCGGCTTTGTCGTCGTCGTGGTGTTCAAAAGCTTCTTGCAGGTGAAGATCCCCGGCGCGGCGCTGTATGAATACCTGCCCGGCGCGCTGCGCAACTTCTTCATCCTGAATTTCTGAGGCGCGCATGGACCTGATCCTCGACTTCTTCGCCCAGATGCACTCCAGCGCCGGTATCCTCATGCGCTGGGACGTGGTGCTGGCGCTTTTGGTCGGCTCGGTCGGCGGGGTGCTGATTGGCGCCATTCCCGGCGTCGGCCCGGCGGTGGCGATTGCGATCCTGTTGCCCGCAACCTTCAGCATGGACCCGATTGTCGGGCTGACGGTGCTTTTGGGCATCTATGGCAGCTCGATGTATGGCGGCTCGATCCCCGCGATCCTGATCAATACGCCGGGCACGGCGGTGAACGCGCTGACCACCTATGACGGTTACCCAATGACCACGCGGGGCGAGGCGCGGCGCGCGCTGTCGCTGGCGTATTCCGCGTCCTTTTTCGGCGGCATTTTCAGCGTCATCTGCCTGATCTTCTTTGCCCCGGTGCTGGCCAAGGTCGCGCCCATGTTCGGGTCGCGCGAGATCTTTCTGGCCGCCCTTCTGGGCATCATCCTGGTCGTCACTGCGCACCGTAAACACACGTTGATCGCGGCGGCGATGGCCTGTTTCGGCATCTGGCTGAACACGATCGGCCTGCACCCGGCAAGTTACTCGAAACGTTATACATTCGATCAAAGCTGGTTGTCGGGTGGGGTGAACCTGATCGTCGTCGTGCTGGGGCTTTTCGCGCTGTCGCAGGCTTTCATCCTGCTGCATGGCGACGACGAAAAAATCCGGCTGACCAAGATGAAAGGTTCCTTCTTTCAAGGCTTTCGCGAACTGGCCCGTCACCCGCGCATCGCGGGCGCCTCGGCCAGTTTCGGCGTGATCATGGGGATGATCCCCGGCGTGGGGGAGTTCACCGCGCAATTCATGTCCTACACCTATGCCGCCAAAACCTCGAAACGGCCCGAGGATTTCGGGCATGGGTCCAGTGAAGGTCTGATCGCTGCCGAGACGGCGAACAACGCGGTGCCCGCCGCCGCGATGGTGCCGCTTCTGGCGCTGGGCATCCCCGGCGAGGCTCTGACGGCGATGATGCTGAGCGTGTTCTACGTGCACAACGTGATCCCCGGCCCGCAGCTGTTCCAGAACGACATGGACTTTGTCGTGGCGCTCTACATCGCGCTTCTGGTCCTGAACGTGCTGGTGGTGATCTTCCTGCTGATCGCCACCAACCATTTGATAAAAGTCGTCAAAATTCCCAACAAGTTCCTCGGTGTCTGCATCCTGACCCTGTCCTTCGTCGGCGTCTATTCGCTGCGCAACTCGGTCACCGATTGCGTGCTGGCGGCGGGGTTCGGCGTGCTGGGCTTCGTCCTGAAACGCCTGAACCTGCCCATTGTGCCGATCATCCTGGGCATGGTCCTGGGTGGTATCATGGAGGTGAAGCTGCGCAGCGCAATGGCGCGGGTAAAGACGCCCTATGACTTCATTGATCGTCCCATCGCGATGATCCTGTTTCTGATGATTCTGTTCGTGCTGGCACTGCATTTGCGCCGTGTCATGCTTGACCGCAAAGAAAGAAAGGCCAACGAATGGTCGACCAGTCACGCATCGATAAGCTTCGAAACCAACCTGTCGCGCCGCAAGGACTTTTTGTTGACGGAGCGTGGCAAAAAGGTGCGGGAGAGACGCTCGACGTTCTCTCGCCGATCGACGGACAAACGCTGACAACGATTGAACGGGCGTCTGCCGCAGATGTGGACCGCGCGGTGGCTGCGGCGCGACGTGCGTTCGACGATGGGCGCTGGTCGCGCATGGCGCCGGCGGGGCGCAAGAAGGTGTTGCATCGGCTTGCTGATCTGATCGAGAAAAACGCGCTGGAGCTGGCGGTTCTGGGCGTGCGCGACAACGGGACCGAGATCGGCATGGCGCTGAAGGCCGAACCGGGCTCGGCGGCGGGCACGTTCCGGTATTACGCCGAGGCGCTCGACAAGGTTTACGGCGAAATCGCCCCGACGGCGGGCGACGTTCTGGGCCTTGTGCACAAAGCGCCGGTCGGCGTTGTCGGGGCCATCGTGCCGTGGAACTTCCCTCTGATGATTGGGTCTTGGAAACTGGCGCCCGCGCTGGCGGCGGGCAATTCAGTGGTGTTGAAACCGGCCGAGACCGCGTCGCTGACCCTGTTGCGTCTGGCCGAGCTGGCGTCTGAGGCCGGGATGCCGGACGGCGTGTTTAACGTGGTGACCGGGCAGGGGTCCGTCGCGGGCGAGGCGCTGGCGATGTCGATGGATGTGGACGTGCTTGTCTTCACCGGCTCGGGCGGGGTCGGGCGGCGGCTGTTGCAGTATTCAGCGGCCTCGAACCTGAAGCGCTGTTACCTGGAGCTGGGCGGCAAATCCCCCAACATCGTATTCGCCGACGCGCCGGATCTGGCGCAGGCGGCAAAGGTCTCGGCGGCGGGGATCTTCCGCAACGCGGGCCAGGTCTGCGTCGCGGGGTCACGCCTGTTGGTCGAAGACAGCATTCACGATGATTTCGTGGCCGAGCTGTCCAAGCACGCTGGCGCGATGACGGTGGGCAACCCATTGGATTTGAATACCAATATCGGCGCGGTGAACAACCTTCCGCAGTTGGAGGGTAACCTGGGCTTCGTGACGAAGGCCGTCGAGGAGGGTGCCGAGATCGCGCTGGGCGGCGGGCGCGTCATGGAAGAAACCGGCGGCTATTACATGGAGCCCACGGTGCTGACCGGGGTTCAACCGCAGCACAACGTGGCGCAGAACGAGGTGTTCGGCCCGGTGCTGGCGGTAACGCGGTTCAAGACGGACGATGAGGCAGTTCAGATCGCCAATTCCACCCAATACGGGCTGGCGGCGGGCGTCTGGACCAGTGGCCTTTCCCGCGCGCACCGCATGGTGCGCGACGTGCAGGCGGGCGTGGTGCATGTGAATACCTATGGCGGCGCGGACGGCACGGTTCCCCTGGGCGGCGTCAAGCAATCGGGCAACGGGCATGACAAAAGCCTGCATGCCTTCGACAAGTATTTCGACCTGAAAACCGCGTGGATGCAGCTATGAGCGACAAGACAATTTTGGTCGTCGGGACCTATGACACCAAGGATGATGAGCTGAATTACCTGGCGGATGTGATCCGGGGGCAGGGCGGCGACGTGGTGACGATGGATGTGTCGGTGCTGGGGGATCCCTCGGCCCCTTGTGACCATTCGAAACACGATGTGGCCGAGGCTGGTGGATCGTCGATCCAGACCGCGATTGATGGCGGCGATGAGAACCTGGCGATGCAAATCATGGCGCAGGGGGCCGCCGCGCTGGCGCTTCGGCTATACCGCGACGGGGTGTTTGACGGGGTGATCGTGCTGGGCGGCTCGATGGGCACGGATCTGGCGTTGGACCTATGCCAGGCTTTGCCGGTGGGGGTGCCGAAATATGTCGTTTCGACGGTCAGTTTCAGCCCGCTGATCCCGCCCGAACGCCTTGCGGCGGATATCCAGATGATCCTCTGGGCGGGCGGGCTTTTCGGCTTGAATTCGGTCTGCAAGGCGTCGCTGTCACAGGCCGCAGGGGCGGTTCTGGGTGCGGCACGCGCGGTGGAAAAACCGAAAGCTGACAAGCCCTTGATCGGCATGACCTCGTTCGGCAAGACCGTGCTGCGCTATATGGTCAGCCTGAAACCGGCGCTTGAGGCGCGCGGCTTTGAGGTCGCGGTGTTCCACGCCACTGGCATGGGCGGGCGGGCATTCGAAAGCCTGGCCGCCGAGGGCGCCTTTGCCGCGGTGATGGATTTTGCCCCACAGGAGCTGGGCAATCACATCATGGGTTCGTCGATTTCCGCGGGGCCCGACCGGATGACCAACGCGGGCGCGTCCGGCATTCCACAAATCGTCTCGATCGGCTGCTACGACCTGGTGGATTTCGTGGGCTGGCAAGAGGCGCCGGCAAAACTGCAGGGGCAGGAGTTGCACGCGCACAACCGGCTCTTGTCCTCGGTCATGATGAACGCCGACCAGCGCCGTGAAATGGCGCGCGCAATGTGCACCCAGCTGGCGCAGGCACGCGGTCCGGTGGTGTTTCTGTTGCCGACGCAGGGGGGCAACGAATGGGACCGACCGGGCGGCCCGCTGCAGGACGCGGACGCGTTTGACGCGTTCAAATCCGAGCTGCGCAAATGCTGCCCTGACAACGTCACGCTGGTCGAGCTGAACGCCCATATCAACGATCCGGCCTTTTCGGACGCCGCATTGAGTGTGTTCGATGGCTGGCTGGACGATGGCACCATACCGCGACCTTAAACCCGGTTCCCCCCCCTTCGTGAACGGGTTAAACTTCGCGGTGAAAAGGGGAAGCCGATGCCACATCTGAGCTTTGAATACAGTGCCGGGCTGCGCAATCACGCGGATTTGGACGCGTTGGCGGTGACCATGCGTGACGCGCTGATCTCAACCGGGGAATGCGCGGTCGGCGGCATTCGCGTGCGCGGGTATCGCGCCGATGTGAATGCGGTTGGTGACGGCAGCGGGGAATACCATTTCCTCGACATGGTGCTGCGGCTGGGGCAGGGGCGCGATGAGGCAACGCGGTCGGCCATCGCCGATCAGCTTTACGCCAACGTCGAGGCCGCGCTGCGCCCGCAGCTGGGCGATATGCCCTTCATCCTGTCGCTGGAAGTGCAGGAAATCCAAAGCCGGTTCAGCCGCAAAAGCTGGTCCACCATCCATGCCGCGATCGCGAAAGGCACATCATGAAAGAACTTGACCGGGCGCTGCCCATCGCGCTGCTCCATGCGCGCGAGGCGACGCTGAAACCGTTTCGCCAGCAACTCGACAAGATCGGCCTGACGGTCCAGCAATGGCGCGTGATCCGGGTGCTGGGCGAGGGCAAACCGCGCACCGCAAGCGAGCTGGCCGAGCTGTGCGTGCTGATGCCGCCGTCGCTGAGCCGGATCCTGAAGAACCTGAGCGAACGCGGGTTGATCGAACGTGTCGAAGACGCCGACGCGCGCCGCCGCAAGGTGCAGATCACCGCGGCGGGCCGAAAGGCTTATGATGCCCATGCCGGGCGGGCGGCGGATATCTACAAACGGCTGGAAACCGCGTTTGGTGAGGAGAAGATGGAGCTGCTGCTCGACCTGCTGACCGAATTGCGCGACGTGGCCCAGACGGAGGACGAGGCATGAGTGACAAACCGGACCGTGCGGCGATCCTGCGCACATTGGCGATGCCGAAAGACACCAACGTGGCGGGCGACATTTTCGGCGGCTGGGTGCTGAGCCAGATGGACATCGCCGGCGGCGTCCTGGCGGCCGAACGCGCCGGCGGGCGGGTGGCCACGGTGGCGATCAACGCAATGACGTTCATCTCGCCGGTGCAAGTGGGCGACGTGCTGTCGATCTACGGCGAAGTCGCGCGAGTCGGGAATACGTCCATGTCCATCGCGCTGGAGGCCTGGTCCGAACGCGACCGGGGCCGGTCTGCCCACAAGGTCACCGAAGGGGTGTTCGTGTTCGTGGCGCTGGATGAGGGAGGGAAGCCGGTTCAGATTCCAGACAAGACCTGACGGCATGTCCCGCCCAGGGTCGGGCGCTTTCCTAGAAACTCGCGCGTATCAAGTTCAAACTGAGTTCGGAAATTGAAAGTGCTTCAATTGCGGGGCGCCCGCGAATCCCTCGATTCAACGTCGTCGGTCTCCGGATTGTTGAAGATCGATTTGCCCCAGTCGCGATTGCGCGACGTAAACTGTCTAATTCTGCCGGTGTGATTGCAGAATGCACGCCGCGCGTGGGGAGCAGGTAGAACTCCCATTGGGTTGGGTCCCGGTGATCGGATGTAGTGAAGTCCTCTTCGGCATGGTGGCAGAGGATGAAGAGATCACACATGAAGCCTTCGGTTTCGCACTGGACATTCGGGAAGTCGCGATCAAAGTAGTCCGGTTTTTTTCGCCAATCCAGTTTGAACGATGTTTCGGACAATCGTTGTGTTCGAGTGTTCCAGGGTTGGGTTTTTGCGCTGTTCTTTACTTGAATGCGAATTCTTTCCGGAAAACTGGCGGTCGCCTTTCCGATTTGCAGATCCCACAAGTTCCAGCCAAGCCCGACTGTTTGGCACTCTTGACCAAGGGCTTCAGCCAACATGTATTCGCACCAAAAGCCCCGTAAGGTGTTGTCCATCAATCGTGAGCCAAACGCCTCGGAAAGGAACCTTTCTTTGATCTGCCCTATGGTAACCAAGCCATCTCCTTGCGCCTATCAACGCCCGCGGATTTTCTTTCGAAAACCCGCTTTCGCGCTTGCAAAAGTTTGGCAGGGCCAAACAGTTACCTCGTAAACTTCTTATACTTCAACCGCTTCGGCTCCAGTGCATCTGCCCCCAACCGGCGTTTCTTGTCCTCTTCGTAATCCTCGAAGTTGCCTTCGAACCATTCCACGTGGGCGTCGCCTTCGAAGGCGAGCATGTGGGTGCAGATGCGGTCGAGGAAGAAGCGGTCGTGGGAGATGACGACGGCGCAGCCGGCGAAATCCACCAGCGCGTCTTCGAGCGCACGCAAGGTTTCGACGTCGAGGTCGTTGGTGGGTTCGTCAAGCAGCAGCACGTTGCCGCCCTCTTTCAGAAGCCGCGCCATGTGCACGCGGTTGCGTTCGCCGCCCGACAGCAGCCCGACCTTTTTCTGCTGGTCGCCGCCTTTGAAGTTGAAGGACGAGCAATAGGCGCGGGAGTTCACCTGCGCGTCGCCCAGGGCGATGATCTCGGCGCCGCCGGTGATCGCCTCCCATACGGTGGCGTCTGCTGCCAGGTCGTCGCGCGACTGGTCGACGTAAGACAGCTGCACCGTGTCGCCGTATTCGATCGTGCCGGCATCGGGTGTCTCCTGCCCGGTCAGCATTTTGAACAGGGTGGATTTACCCGCGCCGTTGGGGCCGATCACGCCGACGATGCCGCCCGGCGGCAGGCTGAAGGACAGGTCCTCGACCAGAAGCTTGTCGCCCATGTGTTTTTTCAGGCCCTCAACCTCGATGACTTTGGAGCCAAGGCGGGGGCCGTTGGGGATGACGATCTGGGCGCGGCCGACCTTTTCGCGCTCGGACTGGTTGGCCAGGTCGTTATAGGCGCTGATCCGGGCCTTGGATTTCGCCTGCCGGGCCTTGGCGCCCTGACGCATCCATTCCAGTTCGCGCTCCAGCGTTTTCTGCTTGGACTTGTCCTCGCGGGCCTCGTGCTCCAGCCGCTTGGCTTTCTGTTCCAACCAGGCCGAGTAATTGCCTTCGTAGGGCATGCCGCGACCGCGGTCGAGCTCCAGGATCCAGCCGGTGATGTCATCCAGGAAATAGCGGTCGTGGGTGACGATCAGGATCGTGCCTTTGTATTCGATCAGGTGCTGTTGCAGCCAGGCGATGGTTTCCGCGTCCAGGTGGTTGGTCGGTTCGTCCAAAAGCAGCATGTCGGGCTGCTCCAGCAGCAGCTTGCACAGCGCCACGCGGCGTTTTTCACCGCCCGACAGCGAGCTGACGTCGGCGTCGTCCGGGGGGCAGCGCAGCGCCTCCATCGACACGTCGATCTGGGCGTCGAGGTCCCACAGGTTCTCGGCGTCGATCTTGTCCTGCAGCTCGGCCATCTCCTCGGCGGTTTCATCCGAGTAATTCATCGCCAGCTCGTTATAACGGTCCAGGATGTCCTTTTTCGCCTTCACGCCCAGCATCACGTTGCCGCGCACGTCCAGCGTCGGGTCCAGTTCCGGTTCCTGCGGCAGGTAGCCCACCTTGGCGCCTTCAGCCGCCCAGGCTTCGCCGGTGAAATCCTTGTCGATCCCGGCCATGATGCGCATGAGGGTCGATTTACCGGTGCCGTTGACGCCGACGACGCCGATTTTCACACCGGGCAGGAAAGACAGGCGAATGTTTTCAAAGCATTTCTTGCCACCTGGATAGGTCTTGGACACACCGTCCATGTGATAGACGTATTGATAGGCTGCCATTTGAGATGCTCCGTGATGCGTGTTTCAAGCGGTGATAGCGATTTCGCTGGACGAGGGCAATTGCCGCGCTTTAAGGGATTTGACCCAGAGGGAGAGCGCAGATGCGCCATGACATTCCATACGCGCGGCCCGGGCAGGTCGTGGGTCTGCTGGGCGGGTCGTTTGATCCGGCCCATGCGGGGCATGTGCATGTCACCCACGAGGCTTTGCGCCGTTTCAGGTTGGACCGGGTCTGGTGGCTGGTCAGCCCCGGAAACCCGTTGAAAGAGCATGGCCCTGCGCCGATGGCGGCCCGCATGACGCGCGCACGCCGGGTGATGGTTCATCCCGCGGTCGAGGTCACGGATCTCGAGGCAAAAACTGCGACGCGGTATACCGCCGAGACGCTGGAGGCGCTGTTTGGCCTTTATCCCGGTGTGCGGTTCGTCTGGCTGATGGGGGCTGACAACCTGGCTGAATTTCACCATTGGGAACGCTGGGACTGGATCATGCAGAACGTGCCGGTGGGCGTGATTGCCCGGCCGGGGGATCGCGGGGCTGCCCGCAGTTCCATCGCGGCGCAGCGGTTCCGGCGGTTTCAACTGAGCGGTCGTGAAGCGGCGCGGCTGTCGGAGGTGGACGCCCCGGCCTGGTGCCTGGTGAACGTGCCGATGATGGATCATTCTTCTTCGGCCATTCGGGCGCGCGGCGATTGGGGGTGTGATCCAGCGGACTGCGCTGACGCGCAGGCTTGATTGTGGATTGGCGCCGGGATGCGGCGTTGCATCCGGTTTTCCGGGCTTGTCACACGGGCGCGGGGACGGTTAACTCACCGTCATGACATACGAAATCTCACGGCGGGTTCTGTTGGGTGGTCTGGGCGCAGCCCTGGCCAGCCCGGCGTTGGCCGAGGCGCCGTTGACCTCTCCTTTCCCGCAACGTCGCGCAGCGGATTTCGCCAAGCGGGCGGTGGCCGGGGCCGAAGGGCTGATCGCGCAGGCGCAGCTGGGCGGGAAGGTCGGATTCGTCGTGGCCAATGCGCGAACAGGTCAGGTGCTTGAGACCCACAACCCGCTGCTTCCGCTGCCGCCCGCCAGTGTCGCCAAGGCGATGACCGCGGTTTATGGGCTGAGCGCGCTGGGCACGACGCATCGCTTTGCCACGCGGCTGGTGGCAACGGGGCCGGTGCAGGGCGGGGTGATCCAAGGCGATCTGGTGTTGACCGGCGGCGGTGATCCGGTGCTGGACACCGATGCACTGGCCGCGATGGCCGGGCAGTTGAAGGCGCTGGGTGTGGTCGGCGTCACCGGCAAGTTCCAGGTGCATGATGGGGCGCTGCCCTATCAGCGGGTGATCGATGACGATCAGCCTGACCATTTGGGATATAATCCGTCCGTGTCGGGGCTGAACCTGAATTACAATCGGGTGCATTTTGAATGGAAGCGGGCCAACACCGGGTACACGGTCGCAATGGACGCGCGCAGTGAAAAGCATCGACCCGAGGTTGCGATGGCGCAGATGCGCGTCGTGGCGCGAACCACGCCGGTTTATACTTATTCGGCTGGCAAGGGCGGCGTGGATGAATGGACCGTGGCGCAGGGCGCGCTTGGCAATGGCGGGTCGCGTTGGCTTCCGGTACGCAACCCGGCGCTTTATGCCGGTGAGGTGTTTCAAGCTCTGGCGCGGGCACACGGGGTGCGCCTGCCCAAGGTCAGAGAATCCCGCAAGACGCCCACCGGATCGGTGCTGGTGTCACACGACAGCCCTGATCTGGCGACGATCACGCGCGGCATGTTGAAATACTCGACCAACCTGACCGCCGAGGTGATCGGTCTGTCGGCCAGCCAAGAACGTGGCGCCAAGCCCGGATCGCTACGCGCTTCGGCCAGTGCGATGAGCAAATGGGCCAAGGCGGACCTGGGTGCGAAACACGCGAAATTTCTGGATCATAGCGGGCTGAACGATGGGTCGCGGGTGTCGGCCAGCGACATGGCGAAAGCGCTGGTCAAGGTGGGCCCAGACGGCGCGCTTCACAATTTGATGAAAGAAATCAGGCCGTTGGATGCGCAGGGAAAACCCTTTGCCAACCCGCGCCACGCGATCCGGGCCAAGACCGGAACGCTGAACTTCGTCAGCTCTCTGGCCGGATACGTGGACGCGCCGGATGGCTCGAAACTGGCCTTTGCGATCTTCACCGGCGATGTCGAGCGACGTAACCGGATCAAGCGGTCAGACCGCGAGCGGCCCGAGGGGGCGTCGGGCTGGGCCCGACGATCACGTTGGTTGCAGCAACAACTGATCAGCCGCTGGGCGGTGCTTTACGGCAGCTGACTGCGCTGGCGCTCAGGGGCGCGCAGGCACGTTCACCGCAACCTTCGACGCCGGGCGATTGGCGCAGGTTTCATACCAGCGCATCACCTCGGGCACGTCGTCAAGCTCCAGCAAATCATAGGCGTCGTAATGTGTCATCAGCACGCGGACCCAGGGCCAGATGGCGATGTCGGCAATGGTATATTCGTCGCCCATGACGAAGCTTTTGCCGACAAGGTGGTCGTTCAGAACGTCCAATAGGCGCTGGGTCTCTTCCTTGTAGCGGGTCACCGGGCGGGGGTCTTCGATCTCTTTCCCGGCGAAGGCGTGGAAGAAGCCAAACTGCCCGAACATCGGCCCGACACCGCCCATTTGCCACATCAGCCATTGCAGCGTTTGATACCGGCGCACCGGGTCGATGGGCAGAAACTTACCCGTCTTTTCAGCTAGGTAGATCAGGATCGCGCCGGTTTCGAACAGACCCATCGGTTTGCCGTTCGGCCCATCGGGGTCGATGATCGCGGGGATCTTGTTGTTGGGGTTGAGCGACAGAAACTCGGGCGAGAACTGGTCGCCCTCCATGATGTTCACCAGATGCGGTTCATAAGCCAACCCGCATTCTTCCAGCATGGCCGAGACCTTGATGCCGTTGGGCGTGGGCAGGGAATAGAGCTGGATTGCGTCCGGTTTGGTGGCGGGCCAGCGTTTGGTGATGTCGAATTGGTCAAGCATGAGAATCCCCTGATGTTTAAACCCTTTAAAGGTCAAATCGGCCAAAGTTTAAACTCTTTAAAGGTCAGTTGAGCTGTCATATGGCCGGGCGCGCGTCCGGTTTCAAGTCGCTTTCAGATCCAAGATCAGCGTGCCAAGCTTGTGTGGGAAGGACACCCGATGCCGAACGACCATCCTTTGTTTCGCGATCACCCTACCACCGGATCGGTGACGGTTTCGACCGGAGCCGAACCCGTGCCCTACCGGGCGGAAGATGGCGAAGGGCTGATGCTGATCGGCCGGGGCAATCTGGAAACGGTCACGCAGGCGATGGGCAGCGAGGGGGTGCATCCGGTGGTCACGGCGTCGGGCCATGCCGCGATGGGGATCATTCTGAGCGATTTTCGCAAAGCGAGCCACGGCGCGCATCGTGAGATCCAGGTCTTCGCGCTGTGTTCGAAGACGCCCGGAGAGGTCATTGGCGACGACGCGATGGCGCTTCCGGTGGCGATGACCACCCGCTCTGATCTGGGCACCCTGTGCCTGCACCTGTGGAATGACACGGCCAGGGTTGTGGCCTTCAACACGGAATACCTGGGTCTGAACGCGCGGCTGGCCGCTTGTGAGTTTTTCCCCCGTGACGGAGACGCCGTGACATTTGCCTGTGCGGACAAGGAAACCGGCCCGATCCTGCGGGGACAGATCGGATTTCAAAAACGGCCGAGCCTTGCCACCTTGTGGGAGGTTCTGCGGATCGCCGGGTGGCGGGCGTTTGTGCATCTTGGCCGGTCCCCCTATGCCGGGGCCTTCGTTGTGAACAAACGGTCCGATGTTCTGCCCGAGAACCGCTTTGCCCCGACCTTCACCGGGGCGGATAAAATGGTCACCCGCCATTGGAATGATGGGCGGGATGATGGGCGGGACAGGTTGGAGCTGTTGCATCCGGACTTGCAGCCCTATGGGTTTGAGCCGATCGCGGTCGAACATATGTGGCCGTTTCGCTTCGTCTATCATCACCCGGATCATAAGGGCGGCTAGGGGTCAGGCCCTGCGCGCCAGCAGCCAATAGGTAAGGCCGGCCGCGAGGGCCACGGCGACCGCGCCGTGCTGAGCCTCGGCTGAGAAAGTGGTGAGCAGGAAGCCCGTGAAAAGCGGGCCGCAGGCGGCGCCGAAATCGCGCCAGGCCTGCATCCGGGCCAGCGGACCAATCACATCTTCGTCGTCAGATAGGGATTGCGCGATGACGGCGGGGCCAAGTGAGGCCAGCGCGCCGCGAAACAGCAGCATCACCAGCGCGCCGATCACGGTGACGCCACTGGCCACCAGGATAAATCCGACAAGGGTCAGAAGGGCTGCGGTGACGAACACTCGGCGCGCGCCGAACTTGTCGGCGATCCAGCCAAACAGCGGCGCCGCGATCGCCTCGCCAAAGTGGCGCATGGCCAGAAGCGCGCTGCCGCTCATCACGGCCTGGGACAGATCGGCCTCGCGCGCGAAGATCAGCGTGATGGTGACGGCGAACACCCCGTCAACGCCATAGCCTTGCAGGAAGAACAGCAGGTCGATGGGTTTCGGGCGTGACAGGGCCGCGGGCTTGGCGCGTTTCGGGTCCGACAGCCCGCTTTTGGGCAGGGCAAGCGCGATGGGGAGGGCAAGGGCCGTGGGCACCGCCAGAAGCGCGAAGGCCATGTTCGGCCCGACCACGCCGACCAGCCAGGCGCCGCCAAACAGCGCCAGGATCGGCCCGATCCGCTGAATCGCCTGTCCCACGCCGACGCGGGTACCAACGCGGGCGCGAAACTCCATCGCATAGGTCAGCGTTGCCAGCACCAGCGCCCCATAGGTCAGCCCCCAGAGGATGCGCGCGGTCAGGATCGCGGCCGGCCCCTGACCGAAGCCATACAGCGCAGTGGACACGGTCGCGGTGCATGCGGCACCGATGCACATGTTGCGCACGCCCAGCTTGTGGGTCAGCCGCGCAATCGTACCATAGGCAAAAACACGCACGAAGCGATTGGCCGACAACATCACGCCGACCCAGGGCAGGGTCAGGCCGAAATCGGCGGCATAGGCGGGCAGAACAGCATACAGCAGCGCATCCCCCAACAGCGCCAGGGACATGATGAAGGACGACCCGATGATGGCCCGCCAGCCGGTATCTGTCTGCTGCGTCACACCCATTCCCTTACGCCAAAGGGGCGTTCAGGCAGCAACGCATATCACCACAGGCAAGTCCAGCGTTGCGAAATCACACCGTCATGTGCCGCGCGCGGGCGCCGCGTTCGATGGCGGCGGCGTGTAGGCGGTCGATCGACAGCTCATAGCGGATCTCTTCCAAGAGGCGCAGTTCGGTGTCGTTCAGCTCACCGTCTGCGGCCGCCACGTCGCAGGCCAGCGCGTAAGCTGTTTCCCACAGCGTTTCGGGTAGGTTGTCGCGCACCAGGCCAAACAGCGCGTCCAGCCCGTCCTCGACCCCAAAAAGGTCATAGACCGTCTGCGACACGGTCTTGATCCGGTCCATGTCATAGCCCGCAAAAACCGGCAGGTGGTTCACGATGCCTTCGATGGTGACCAGTTCCGAGGTGTGCATCTGCTCATCCGAGGCGGCGACGGCGACCATGACGGCGACCAGGCTGTCTTCGGCGGTAAGGGAATGGGGCAGTTCGGGCACAGTGTGGCCTCCTGAAAAGGGTATGTTGCGGTGCAGAATATTGACGCGAAGGGGTTCGCGCAATAGGAAGCAACACCCGCCGGGTATTGGGCCCGGGGACCGAAGGATGAAAACATGTCTGATCTGCGCGAAACCGCGATGTCGTCGAAAGCCTGGCCCTTTGAAGAAGCACGCCGGGTGCTGAAACGGTATGCCAAGGGCGCGCCGGAGAAGGGGTTCGTGTTGTTCGAGACGGGATACGGCCCCTCGGGTCTGCCGCATATCGGCACTTTTGGCGAGGTTGCGCGCACCACGATGATCAAACGCGCGTTTGAGGCGATCAGCGACATTCCCACGAAACTGGTGTGTTTTTCCGACGATCTGGACGGGATGCGCAAGGTGCCGGGCAATGTGCCGAACTCGGAAAGCCTGCACGATCACCTGCAAAAGCCGCTGACCTCGGTGCCGGACCCGTTCGGCACGCATGACAGTTTTGGAGATCACAACAACGCGATGCTGCGCCGGTTCCTGGACACGTTCGGGTTTGAATATGACTTCATCTCGGCCACCGAGTTCTATCGCTCGGGCCAGTTTGACGAGGTGCTGAAGCGCGCCGTTGAAAAGTATGATGACATCATGGCCGTCATGCTGAAATCTTTGCGCGAAGAGCGGCGCCAGACCTATTCGATCTTTCTGCCGATCCACCCGGAGACCGGGCGGGTGCTCTATGTGCCGATGAAAGAGGTCAACGCGACCGATCACACGATCACCTTTGACGACGCAGAGGGCCGTGAATGGACGCTGCCGGTCACTGGCGGCAACGTGAAACTGCAGTGGAAGCCGGATTTTGGCGCGCGCTGGGCCGCGCTGGGTGTCGATTTTGAGATGTACGGCAAGGATCACAGCACCAACACGCCGATCTATGACAAGATCTGCCGCATCCTGGGTCATCCCGCGCCGGATCACTTCACCTATGAGCTGTTTCTGGATGCCAATGGCCAGAAGATTTCCAAGACCTCGGGCAACGGGATTTCGATCGACGAATGGCTGACCTATGCCAGCTCGCAAAGCCTGTCGTATTTCATGTACATGAAGCCCAAGACGGCGAAGCGGATGCATTTCGACGTGATCCCCAAGGCGATGGACGAATATCACCAGCAGCTGCGCGCCTATCACGGTCAGGATGTGGCGGCACAGTTGAACAACCCGGTCTGGCACATCCACGGCGGGGACGTGCCGCAGTCGAACATGGTTGTGCCGTTCTCGATGCTTCTGAACCTGGCAAGCGTGGCGCATGCGCATGACAAAAGCGCGCTGTGGGGCTTCATCCAGCGTTACGCGCCGGACGCCTCGCCGGAAACCCATCCGGATTTGGATGCGGCGGCAGGTTATGCGGTGAAATACTACGAGGACTTCGTCGAGCCCGCCAAGGTGTTCCGCCTGCCCAGCGATGTGGAGCGCGAAGCGCTCGAAGAACTGCGCGACACGCTGCGGGCCTATGACGGGGCCGTGGACGGTGACGCATTGCAGTCGGTTGTGTTCGGCGTGGGGCGCGAGCGGTTCGATCCGATGCGCGATTGGTTCAAAGCACTTTACGAGGTGCTTTTGGGCGCCAGCCAAGGCCCACGGTTCGGCGGCTTCATTGCGCTGTATGGCGTCGAGGAAACCGCCGCCCTGATCGACCGCGCGCTTGCGGGTGAGCTGGCGAAGTAATCCGGCAGCGCCCCCGAACGCAAACACGCCGTTTTTCTCGAAAAACTCAATTTATGGGGGCATTGCCTGCCTCGACACACAGGATATAGTGTGCCCGAAGGGGTGTGTCGGCATGTATGAGGGAAATTTCACCGCAATCTTGTGTTCGCTGCTGTTGGGCGGCGAAACCGAGGTGCGCCATCCCTACAACGTCGGCTATGACCTGCATTTCATCCGTGTGGATTGCGAGAACGACAGCCATGTGCTGGAGGTCGGGTTGGATAAGCGATCGTCGCTGGACAGCGTGCAGCAGGCGCTGTTTGCCGCCAGCCGCACCGGCAAGGCGCCGATGGTGGTGATGATCGACACCGACGGGCGCGAAGATCAGTATGAATACCGCGTGCGCACGGCGGCGAAGATGGCCGGGGTCGAATACCGTGTCTATGACAAGGATTTCCTGATCCGCTGGCAGATGACCGATTACCTGCGCAATGCCGCAAGGACGGGGATGTGAGCGAGGGTTTCGCGCCACTGAACGTTCCCAAAGCAATCACGGATGATCTGTGGTTGATCGACGGGCCAGCGATCCGGTTCTATGGCATGCCCTTTTCCACCCGCGCCACCATAGTGCGTCTGGCTGATGGCGGGCTGTGGGTGCATTCGCCCACGGCCCTGGTCGACGGGCTGGCCGAGAAGGTGGCAGCGCTGGGCCCGGTGCGCCACCTGGTGGCGCCGAACTGGATTCATTATGCCTTTGTCGCCGATTGGCAGGCGGCATTTCCAGACGCGCAAAGCTGGGCCGCGCCGGGGGTGCAGGATCGCGCCGCGTTGCGCGGGATGGCATTGCGCTTTGACCATGATCTGACGCCGGCCCCGCCCGGAGATTGGGTGGATGAGATCGACCAGATGATTGTGCGCGGCAGTCGCATCCACCGCGAGGCGGTGTTCTTTCATCGCGCCAGCCGGACCTTGATCCTGACCGACCTGATCGAGAATTTCGAGCCCGCGCATCTGCCTTGGTGGATGCGCATCGCAACAAGACTGGGTGGCATTCAAGCGCCGCACGGGGGCATGCCGCGCGACATGCGGATGACCTTTCGACAAAAGCGTGCCGTGCTGCGCGAAGACGTCCGGCGCATGATCGACTGGGGCCCTGAGCGGGTGATCCTGTCGCATGGGGCGTGGTTCGAGTCCGACGGCGCGGCGCGTCTGGCGCGCGCGTTCAGCTGGCTGCTTTAGGCTTGTTTCTGTCCCGATCGATGACCGGCCTTTCCCGCCCCTAGGACAGGATTTGGTCCAGGAACTTCTTCGTCCGCTCGGACTCGGGATTTTTGAAGAACTCGACCGGCTCGCCGCTTTCGATAATCCGCCCTTCGTCCATGAAGACCACCCGGTCCGCCACCGCCTTGGCAAAGCCCATTTCGTGGGTGACGCAGACCATGGTCACACCCGTGCCTGCAAGGTCCTCCATCGTCTCCAACACCTCCGACACCATTTCCGGGTCAAGCGCCGAGGTCGGTTCGTCAAACAGCAGCACCTTGGGCTCCATGCACAGCGACCGGGCGATGGCGACGCGCTGCTGCTGCCCCCCTGACAGCTGCGAGGGGTACTTTTCGGCCTGTTCCGAGATTTTCACACGCTCAAGATAGCGGCGGGCGGTGTCCTCGGCCTCGGCCCTGGGCAATTTCTTCACCCACATCGGACCCGCGGTCAGGTTTTCCAGAACTGTCATGTGGGGAAACAAGTTGAAGTGTTGGAACACCATGCCGACCTCTTGCCGCACGATGTCGATGTTGCGCATGTCTTCGTGCAGTTCGATCCCGTCCACGTGGATCGTACCCTTCTGGTGCCCCTCAAGCCGGTTGATGCAGCGGATCATCGTCGATTTACCCGACCCGGAGGGGCCGCAGACGACGATTTTTTCGCCCAGGTGCACGGTCAGGTTGATGTCCTTCAGCGCATGAAAGTTCCCGTACCATTTGTGCATGTCGCGGATCGCGATGATTTCACTGCCGACCGCGTTGGTGTCTTCATGTGTCATGTCAGGCTCCTGCCCATGTGCTGCCTTAGCGTCGATGGTGTTTTTGGAAATAGGATTCGATCCGGCCCTGGACGATCTCGAAGACGATCGTCATGACCCAATAGATGATTGCCACGGTCAGCAGCATTTCCAGGTGGCGGAATTCGCGTTGGCCCAGGGTGCGGGCCAGGTACATCAGTTCCCAGACCCCCAGGACCGAGACAAGCGAGCTGTCCTTCAGCATCGCGATGAACTGGTTGCCCAGCGGCGGGACGATGATCGGCACAGCCTGCGGCAGGATCACCCGGCGCATGGTCAGGCCGAATTTGAAGCCGATCGAACGCGCGGCCTCCCACTGGCCTTTGTCGATGCTCATGATCCCGGCGCGGAAGATCTCGGTCATGTAGGCGCCATAGCACAGCGACAGCGCGATCACACCTGCGGGCACCGCGTCGACGAAGATGCCGAGCTGGGGCAGGCCGAGGTAGATCAGGTAGATCTGCACCAGGAGCGGCAGCCCCCGGAACATCGAGGTGTAGAAGCTGGCGATGGCGAAGGCGAAGCCGTTGCTGGAAAGCTTTGCGATCGCCCCGAAGATTGCCAGCACGGTCGCGATCGTGATCGAGATGGCCGAAACGTAAAGCGTGGTGAACACGCCCTGGGTCAACAGAAACGGCAGCTTTGTCAGAATGAAGGGAAAGTTCAGGTCAAACGCGAAAAAGAAAATGAGAAAACACATGAAAAGCTCGGCCCAGACCACAAAGATCTGCAGCCGGAGCCTCAGGCGGGAGATAAGCAAGATGTTGAGCGTGAACAGACCCGCAACAACAAGTGTGGCGATGCCTTGGGTGACAAGCCCGTGTTCCTCGGGTTGTGGCAGAAAGGGCAGGGCAAGCAACGTGTGGTGCAAGCCCACGAGGGCAAATACCACGCAGGAAACCGCGAAAATGATGGCGATCAGCACCGGTTGTTCTGACAGGCTTCGGTTCCTGACCGTATCCGCGTAGAGCATGTTGTCCCCTCTCCCCAAAGACAAGTTCCGGCGACCCGTTGGGTCGCCGGAACAAGGTGTTTACGACTTAGTTTGTGTTGGCAAAGTCGAAGTCGTACCACTTTTCAGAGAGCTCGGCCAAAGTGCCGTCTTCGCGAAGGGCTTCGACGATTTCACCGACTTTCGCGCTGAATTCTTCGTCGCCAAGATCCACGGCCACTGCCAGCGGTTCAAAGAACAGCGGCTCGCCCAGAACCCGGATCGGGTAGCCGTTCTTGATCGCGTCCAGGAAGTTCGGCAGGCTGCCGATCATCGCATTGATGCGAACGCCGTCACCCAACCGCAGTTCGTCAATCACGGGAATGTCGGTGCCATAGGTCTTGATCTCTCCCGGGTCGATTTCATAATCAAATTCCGGCACGCCGACCGCGTCAATCACCAGGTCATGACGCAGGTATTGTTCCCAGGTCGAGGCCGCGCTGACGCCGATGGTGCGACCATTCAGGTCGGAATGAGCCTGTGCATCGCTGTCGTTATGCACCGCGACCGAAGCCGGCACATAGTAGTAGATCGCCGGAAAGCTCAGCACTTCGGCGCGTTCCTTGGTCGGCGTCATGGAACCAACCGAGATATCCCAGCGGCCGGCCCAGTTACCTGCGGTGATCAGGCTCCAATCCGGGGTGACGAATGCGGCCTCGACGCCCAGCTTGGCGGCAATGGCGCGAGCGACGTCAACGTCGAACCCATCCATTTCGTTGTTTTCATCCAGAAAGCTCTGGGGTGGCCAGGCCGGGTCGGTTGAGATGCGCAGGACGCCGTCGGCCATCACCTTGTCCAACACGTCGCCTGCCTGTAGCGCCCCGGCGCTCATGGTTAGGGCGACCGCAACCGCGGCCAATTTTTTGAAAGTATTCATTTTTTCCTCCTCTGTATGAATTCAGCTTGGCATTTGGTTTTGCGAATTGCGAACCAAATCTGAGAATCCTCGGTTTTTTGGGAATCAACGCTCTTTGCGCCGATGCGCGAAATTTGATGCGGCGCAGATGGTGTCGGCAACGATTGCCCCTGCGAAGCTTCCATTCCAGCGCAGGCCATACGGGGCAAAAAGCTCGTGCCGCTTCCCGTTTTCGGCGATTGTTTCGGCCAGCACTTTGCCCAGGGCAGGACCCGTGTTCAGACCGTGGCCCCCCAGCGCAGTCGCGGTCCAGACTTCAGGCTGCACCTCTTGCAGATAGGGCATCTTGTGGCGCGCATATCCCATCAGCCCGGTCCACGCGACGTCGACCTCGACATCGGCGATCTGTGGGAAAACCTCGACCACGCGGGCTTTCATCATCTCAGTAAGGTTCTCAGGCTCTTTTGCCATCGCCGACATGCCACCACCCCACAAAAGCTCTCCGGTCGGGGTGACACGGAAATAGTCACAGCTGAGCCGTGTGTCAGCAACGGCGGCAGGGGTGGCCATGATGTCCCCGATGCGGTCACCCAGACCACGGGTGCTGATCACATAGGTCGCGATTGGCAAGACCGCGTGGTGCACCCTGCCAAACTCGTGCCCCCCATAGCCGCTGCCGCACAGCACCAGATGTCTGGCCTTTACTGTTCCGTTTTCCGTCTTCACGACCTTTTCCGTGCCGGACGTGTTCATCGCGGTCATGGAGGAGTTTTCAAAGACTTGCCCACCTGACGCCACAAGGTTTTCGGCAAGGCCAAGGCAATAGTTCAGCGGGTGGATATGATATCCGTCCGGGTCGTACATGCCGTCGAAATAGCGTTCGGATTTCACCAGCTCACGCATTTTGTCCGGGGGCAGATAGTCCAGGTTTTCGCCCAGGACATCGTTGGCCTCGCGCTGCCAGGCCTTCAAACCCTCGGTATCGGGGTGGCGCGAGGCAAGGATGACCCCGGCGATTGGATCGACTCCGGGAAGCGCCAGGTTACGGGTGTTGTCCAGAACAGCCCGGATGCCTTCGTGCGACAGGTCATGCAACGCGCGCGCGGCTTTTTGGCCCGATCGGGCGCGGATCGACCCGGTGGAGGCAGCAAACCCCGAGCTCAAAAGCCCGCCGTTGCGTCCGCTGGCGCCCCAGGCGATGCGTTTGGCCTCCAACAGCACAACGGATTTGCCGCGCTGCGCCAGTTCCCAGGCCGCGCTGACCCCGGCAATGCCACCCCCGACAACGCAGACGTCGGCCTCGACCAGACCCTTCAGCGGCGCGCGCGCGGGTTGTGCCTGACTGGTACGGGTGTAGTAGCTGTCGATGTAACCGGCCACATTTTCCGACGGCAGATTGGTCTGCGTCATGATCTGGGTTCCTCGTCGGAAAGACTGGTGCGTTCAAACCTGAGCGGCATGTCCGGGTCGACCGGATTGTCGAGCGTCCGGGCATAGCGGTGGCCGGCATAATTGGCGGTTGCGATGATTCCCGGCGCCTCGCAATCCCCAATCCGCGTCAGGCTGAAGGGCAGGGGCTCTGCGTGGGCCCGTGCCATCAACTCGTGGTACAATGCGTCGTTGGGTTGGCGTTGCGTGACCATGACCAGACCGGTCACGGAAAGCGGTCGTTTCCGGTCGGTATAGGCACAGGTCATCTGCGCGGTTTGCCCGTCGAAGGATGACAGGGCGTGAGAGACCAGGGGTTCCACCCCCATCTCCATCAACCGCGTGCGGGCGCGCCAACGCTCTTCGGTGTTTGAGGCCCAGGCTGAGATGGAATCAGAAGGTGTTGCCAGGGTCACCGGCAATCCTGCTGCGCGTAGCTTTTCGGCAATCACGCCGCCCAGGTAATAACCGTTTTCATCATACACCAGCGTCGCCCCGGTGGGCAGTTTGCCGACCATAATGTCATCTGCGGTCAACACGTCGACGTCGTCGGCGGCAACACTGACATAGTTTTCGCCATCAAATCGGTCGCGCCGCCAGCGCGCACCGGTTGCGATTGCGACGTGATCGGCGCCAAAGCCCAGCACGTCCTCGGCGTTCAATTCGCTGTCGCGGTAGATCTCGACATTGGCCATTTCGCCCAATTGCTGTTCACGGTAATTGCGCACGCGGGCGTATTCGCTGAGTCCGGGAAGCGCGCTTTCCAGTGTCACCCGCCCGCCCAGGACCTTGCGCGCCTCGGCAAGGGTTACGTGATACCCGCGCTGGCCAAGGGCGCGCGCGGCCTCCAGCCCGGCGGGGCCAGCGCCGACGATCAGGATTTTGCTGTCCGACCCTTTGGCCGCGATGTTTTCCGGGTGCCACCCTTTGCGCCATTCCTCACCCATCGTCGGGTTCTGTGTGCAGCGGATCGGCACGCCGGTGTTGTCGCCCGCATAGCAGACGTTGCAGCCAATGCATTCGCGGATCGCATCAACCTCACCGGTCTTGATCTTTTGCGGCAGAAATGGATCGGCGATCGAGGGCCGGGCGGCGCCGATAAAGTCGGTGATGCCGCGTTTGACCTGGCTCAGCATCGTATCGGGCGAGGTGAATCGCCCGACCGTGACCACCGGCTTGTTCGTCACCGATTTGACCCAGTTCATATAGGGTTCCAGCGGCGCCTCGCTTGCGAAGCGCGACACCCCCATTTCAAGGGAGTAATCCTGGATATTGATGTCCCAAAGATCGGGCAGGTCGCTGAGCATCTCGAACATCTCGCGCCGTTCACCCAGCACCGGTTGACCGTCCTCGCCGATGGTTTCATCGGCCGCAAATCGGACCGCAACCGCACAGGTGTCGCCCACCGCATCTTTGGTTTCCTCGATCAACTCGCGGATCAGCCGGATGCGGTTTTCCAATGACCCGCCGTATTCGTCGCTGCGGGAGTTGCGTTGCGGGTCGAGGAAGTGCGACAGTAGATATTCATGGGTTGCATAGACATAAACGATGTCGAACCCGGCCTTTTTGGCGCGGAGCGCCGCGTTGCGGTGCCAGCGGCGGAAATCGCGGATATCGGTCTTGTCCATTGCCCGTGTCTGGATTGGGTTGCCACCTTTTTCGGGAAAGCTTCCCAAGTCAATCGGCACCTCCCGCGTCAGGGCGTTGGCCACGCCCGATCCACCATGCCACAACTCCACCCCGGCCAACGCCCCGTGAGCGTGCACCTTGTCTGTCATCAGGCGGTGGGCGTGAATGTCGTGGTCGTCCCACAGCGCAGAGGAGACATAAGGCAGGTTGTCAGAATTGGGGTGGATCGAGCAATACTCGGTATTCACCACGCCCCAGCCACCCTCGGCTTTGACCCCGCGCATCTCGGCAACGGATTTGGGTCTCAACCAGCCCATGCCAGTGCAATGTGGCACCTGATAGAAACGGTTTGGGGCCGTCACCGGGCCGATTTTCACCGGTTCGAACAGGATGTCGTATCTTGGGTCACGCGGCATCGTCGGCTCCTTGGTCAGTCGTCGGCCAGGGCGGGCAGTTCGCGCCGGAACGGCACTCCGTCCGGGATCGGCTCGCCCAACTCACGGGCGAAGCGGTGGCCGGAATAAGTGGCGGCGGCAATTGTGCCTGGGGCCAGGCAATCGCCGATCCTGGTAAGCGATTTCGGCGCTTGCGCCATCGCCGAGAGGTCCGTGAACAGGTCGTCAATAGCGTCGCGCATGGTGACCAGAACCGCCGCGCCACAGGGCAGGCTCTGGCGTTTGTCGCTGTAAATGCAGGCCAGTTCAGCCATGTCTCCGGTGATTGCCAGCAGATTGTGCAGCGGCACAATGTTGACGCCCAGGTCGATCAGACGACTTTGAATGCGGCCCTGCTCCATGGTGTTGTGGGTCCAGTGCGACACATCCGCGGCGGGGGTGACATAGGTCACCTCGTGTCCTTCAAGACGCAGTTTCTCGGCCATGAGACCACCAATATAGTAATAATCGTCGTCAAACACGATCACCGGTCCACGGGGGATGGCCCCGGCGCTGATGTCGTCGGGCGTGAGCACCTGCGCGTCTGGAGCGGTCGGAATGCCATGCGGGTTTGACCGTCCTTTGCCCGAGGCGGACCATTTTGAGCCTGTTGCGATCACCACGTGGTCGGCCTCAAACTCCAGCACCTGCTCGGCGGTCAGCCTGCTTTGGCAATAGACGGCGACGTTGGCCATCTGGCTTATCTGATATTGCCGGTAATCCGCCACACGCCCCCATTCGGCCAGGCCGGGCAGGCGGCTTTCCACCGCCACGCGTCCCCCTGTTTCGGCCTCGGCCTCGGCCAGGGTCACCTGGTATCCACGCTGACCCAGGGCGCGCGCGGCCTCAAGTCCCGAGGGGCCACCACCAACTACCAGCACGCTTTCGACGGCCTTGGCCGGGGGGATGCGTTCCGGGTGCCAGCCCCGCCGCCATTCTTCGCCCATGGTTGGATTTTGCGTGCAGCGCAGTGGCGTGGCCAGGAAATCGCCGGTGACACACATGTTGCAGCCAATGCATTCGCGAATGTCTTCGATCCGGCCTTCGCTGATCTTGTTGGGCAGAAACGGGTCGGCAATCGACGGACGTGCCGCGCCGATCAGGTCGATCACGCCGTTCTTGACGAGGGATACCATCGCATCGGGCGAAGTGTAACGCCCGACCCCGACCACCGGTTTGCCGGTGGCCTGTTTCACGAAGGCAAGATGGCTGTCCTGATAGCCCTGAGGTTCAAACCGCGAGGTCGAGCTGTCAAACGGCCAATCGCCGACCTGCATGTCCCACAGGTCCACAAGGTCGGACATCATGTGGATCACGTCGCGGCCTTCTTCGTTGCACACAGGTCCGTTCGCACGCTCTTCCAGCAACAACCCCATACGGATTGCCACTGCTGATCGGTCGCCGACCGCGTCGCGCACGTCGCTCAGAACCTCGCGCAACAGGCGTGCGCGGTTTTCCAGCGATCCACCGTATTCATCGCCACGTTCGTTGTGCTGGCGCGACAGGAACTGGGTGAAGGTGGTCATCGAGTGGCCACAGTAGAGGTAGATGATATCAAACCCGACCTTTTTGCACCGCAGCGCCGCATCCACGTGCATCTTGCGCAGCGCCTTGATGTCGGTCTTGTCCATCGGGCGGACATGGATCGGGTCAAGCAAATCGACGGGACGCGCGCTTGGCCCGACCGGGATTTCCCGACTGTAGTGGTTCGAAGCCCCACCGCCCAAATGTGCCAGCTCGGCCCCGGCCAGCGCCCCGTGGGCATGCACCCCGTCCACCATCTTTTGCAGGATTGGCATGTCCTGATCGTCCCACAGCCGCGCCTCGGGGATCGGGCTCAGTTCGGACATATGCGAGACTTCCATCTCTTCCGTATTCACCACGCCCCAGCCGCCCTCAGCCTTGATCCGCCGCATCTCGGCCATCGAGGACGGGTAGCGGTAGCCCATGCCGTTGCAATGAGGCACCTGATAGAACCGGTTTGGCGCCGTTACCGGGCCGATTTTCACTGGTTCGAACAGGATGTCATATCGTGGGTCACGGGTCATGGCTTCGACCTTTTTCTGTTTGCTGCGTCAGGCGCTTGTGAATGCTTGAAATGGTCGGGAAAGTTCTGAGCAAGATAGGTCTCGACCCGCCGCATCGCGTCGTGGCGAGAGAATTTTCCGGGATACATCAGTATGTTGAGCCAGAAGCCATCGTATAGCCCCTCAAGGGTGAAGGCGATGTCTTCGGGATCGAGCCCCTCATACCCGCCGTCGGCAATGATCTGGCGACAAAGTGTCGTGGACAGCTCGCGGCGTTCACTATCGATCTTGTTGACGATATCGCGGTAATGGCTGCGCGATCCCGCTTCGCCGAAAAACCCGTACCAGGTCGCGATCTTCTTGCGACTGCAGATGTGCGGATGAAAATGCGATGCGGCGATGGCGCGCAACTTGGTTTGCGGGCTGAGGTCGGCTTTTTCATACCCGGCTTTCCAGTGTGCGTGGTGCTCTTCAGCAAGAAAACGCAGGGTTTCCTCAAGCAGCTTTTCCTTGGTCTCGAAGTAAAAGTTCGCCTGTCCGACCGACAGCCCGGCAAGACCGGTGATCCGGCCCATTGTGGTGCCCGATATCCCGTGTTTCCGGATGCAATCGATTGTCGCATCAATCAGCTGCTGCCGCCGCCGCACCCGGGTTGTGGTGCGCTTGCCGGTTGTGGATCCGGGTCCCTCGTGCAAAACGCTTTCTTTCGGCATTTTGATTAGAGGCCTCATAACATTGGAAATTACAGAATATTTCGAACGATCATTCGATTGAAGGTTAGGGCGGCATCAAATCCGAGTCAAGCCGCCCCCCCCAGTGACCGACGCCCCAGCGACACTTGGGGAGCCCTTCCCGGCTTGGCTATGCCGCCGCCCACCGTACGCCGGCCTTAACGCGCGTTAATCACCTTTTGATACCCCTTTCAGCGTTGTGGACCACGTGTCCGCCCCCCGTGCGACCGGCCGTCCATTCAGACGGCGCGGATGGTGTGCGCCATCTGCCGAACCCCGGGGGGGCATGCATGACTTTGTGACCTGAAAGGGAATTGAATGAACAAGGCAATTACCGAGGGGCTGGTCCTGATGCCGCCCCCCTTCGTCGATGGGCTGGACGTCTGGTCGAGCGAGAACGGAACTCTGGGCTCGGCGACCTATGACAATTCCGCCAACGCGGCCTTTGTGCCCACGGACCAGGATTTCGCCGGCTGTCTCGAGCTTTTGAAAACCCAGACCACGCAGAAACTGCGCTGGATGGGGCAGACGCCGCTTCTGCCGGGCTGTTACCTGCGCATCCGCACCAAGGTGAAGGCTCTGGCGGGGGCGTTGCCGTCGGTGCGCATCGCGGGCTATCCGATGCTGGCCAACGACACCCATGCCAGCGGCTATGTCGAGGTCGGCCCGACCAAGGTGATCGAGAATTACGGCGAGATTGTCGAGATCGAGGCGATCGTTGGCACCGGCGAGCGCGGCGGTGTGGACATGGTCTGGGGCCCCGATGTGGACTATGCCCATTTCGGTCTGGACCTGACCGGGTCGAACGGCGGTGTGGTCCGGGTCGAGGATTTCATCATTGAGGACATCACCGCGGCCTTCCTGCGTGACATGATGGACTGGGTCGATGTGCGCGATTTCGGCGCCAAGGGCGACGGTGTGACCGACGACAAGGCGGCGTTCGAGGCCGCAGATGATGCCGCCAACGGGCGCAGTGTTCTGGTCGGCGCGGGCACCTACAAGATCGGATCGAACCTGACGATCGACAACGCGATCCGGTTCGAGGGGACTGTCACGATGGCGGACAATGTGCGCCTGTCGCTGATCCGCAATTTCGACCTGCCGACCTATATCGACGCGTTCGGCGACGAGGTGCTGGCCTTCAAGAAGGCGTTCCAGGCGCTGTTGAACTATACCGACCATGACGCGCTGGACATGGGCGGACGCCGGATCGAGCTGGATCGCCCGATCGACATGCAGGGGGCGGTGGACAACCACAGCTCGTTCCTGATCCGCCGGGTGATCCGCAATGGTCAGTTCTATGCTATCGACAGCCCGCATTGGGACCCGGATGTGGTCAGCTCAACCGGCAGCTACAACGCCGCGAACCCGTATCAGATGACCAACGTGGCCAATATCGCCAACATCCAGCCCGGCAGCCTGGTCACCGGCAACGGCGTGGGGCGCGAGGTCTATGTGCAATACGTGAACGTCGGCGCGGGCAGCCTGACGTTGAGCCAGCCACTTTATGGCCCGGCAGCCAGCCAGAGCTATACTTTCACCCGGTTCAAATACATGCTGGATTTCAGTGGGTTCACCCAGATCAACCGGATGACGATCAGCAATGTGGAGTTCCAGAACAACGGGTCTTCCTCGACGCTTCTGCTGTCGCCCACGGGCGAGAACTTCATCGTGCAGGACTGCTTTGTCATCAAGCCCAGCCATCGTGGCATCACCAGCCCCGGGCGCGGCTGCCAGGATCTGCACATCGACCGGACCCAGTTCATTTCCGATGAACAAAGCACCCCGGCGACGGACCGGATCTCGGTCGCGTTCAACGTCAATGCCAATGACGCCAAGATCCGCGACAACCGGTTCCAGCGTATGGGGCTGACTGGGGTGATGCATGGCGAAAGCCACCTGATTGTCGGCAACCACTGGTTCCAGGGCGACGAAGTCACCGACGGTCCGCGCGTGGCCGGCATGGTGTTCACCTATGAAAACGTCTCGACCGTGATGATCGGCAATTACATCGACAATTGTTTTATCGAATGGACCAACGAACATGACGAGAACCCCGATTATGCGTCAGAGTTCAGCTTCGGCGGCCTGACCATCACCGGCAACGTGTTTCGCGCGATGGACGTGGCGTCGTGGTCCAATTTCCTTGTCATCAAACCCTATGGCGCCGGGCATTCGATCTCGGACCTGCACGTGAACAACAACACGTTCAAGTCGATCCAGGGCAACATCGACCGGATCGAGGCTGTGGATGACAGCATCGCGCCGCTGGATTACTGGCGCACGCGCAATGTCACCTTCGAGGGCAACACATTCGCGGGAGTCACCCAGCGCACGGTCAGCCCGGTGACGCTGGAGTTCGAGCAAAACACCGACGCAACCACCTGGACAATGGACCCCAGCGCCTATCTGCCGTTTGGCGGCAATGCGCGCACGGTTACCTCGGTTGTGGCCAAGGGAGACATCCTGAACGGGGTGGGGGACAAGGTGCATCAGCAGCCGTCGACGGTTCCAAATGCCGGGACGCAGTTCAAATACGTGCAACTGAAGTGGCCCGAGGCTGTGCGCGGCAAGGTGCTTGTCACGCTGCGGGTCGACAATCCGATTTGATTTACCCTGCGAAACAGCAAAACGCCCCGGCCTTTCGGCACGGGGCGTTTTCGAATGAATGTCGCGGTGTGCCGCTTGGCTCAGACCTCTTCGCCCGAGCGGACCAGCCAGCCGTTCGGTCCGGCGATGGTGTCGGGCAGGAACGCAATCATCGCTTCGCGCAGGGCGATTGTAGCCATCAGACTGATGAGGATCTGGTCGAAGCTGACGTTGGCGAAGAGCGACATGGCGTATCCTTTCAAATTCGTGTTGAACCTGATTTGCCCCTCGATTGGGGCGGGAACGTGGCACAGAAGGGGTAAAAAAACCGTGTTGATCCCGCGATGGGAACAATGGTCTGGGACGGGAGCGACTGTTCGTGGTTGACGTACAAGTAAGCTTAACGCGCCAAGGTGACCCTTCGGCACCTTACTGCCGGTGATTCTATTGATGCGGATCAAAGAATGCGGTGGTGGGATTCGTTAGAATGCTTCCAACATTCAGGACAGGAGAAATGTGCATGGTAGCTGCAACCCCCCGGAATACTCCGGCCAAGAAACCCGCCGCGAAACCTGCGGCTGCGAAGGCGCCTGCGCCGCAGTTCCCGCAGGTCAGCAAGGACAAGATCCGCCAGACCTTTGAAAACGGCAAGTATCCCTATTCGACCAAGCTGGGGCGCCGTGAATACGAACGACAAAAGGCCGAGCTTCAGGCCGAGCTTTTGAAGGTTCAGAAATGGGTCGGTGAGACCGGTCAGAAATTTGTTCTGCTGTTTGAAGGTCGCGACGCGGCCGGCAAGGGCGGCACGATCAAACGCTTCATGGAGCACCTGAACCCGCGTGAGGCGCGGGTGGTCGCGTTGAACAAGCCGACTGATGCCGAGCGCGGCCAGTGGTTCTTCCAGCGTTATATCTCGAACCTGCCGACGACGGGCGAAATGGTCTTCTATGACCGCTCCTGGTACAACCGTGCGGGCGTTGAGCGTGTGATGGGCTTTTGTAGCCCGAACGAGTACTTGGAATTCATGCGCCAGACGCCGGAATACGAACGCATGCTTACGCGCTCCGGCATCCGGCTTTACAAATACTGGTTCTCGGTCACCCGCGAAGAGCAGAAGCGCCGTTTTGACAGCCGTCAGGATGACCCGCTGAAGCGGTGGAAGCTGAGCCCGGTGGATATTGCGTCCCTGTCGAAATGGGATGACTACACCGAGGCGAAAGAGGCGATGTTCTTCTACACCGACACCGCTGATGCGCCCTGGACCATCGTGAAGTCGAACGACAAGAAACGCGCCCGTCTTGAAACGATGCGCCACTTCCTGTCGACGATCGATTACCCGGATAAGGACGAAACCATCGCCCATGCGCCTGATCCGCTGATCATTGGCCATGCCAGCCAGGTGATCCACGGGTCGGACCACATCCTGGGGGCAAGCCTGCACCCGGATCATCGCCGGGGTTGAGATCGGCAGATATGAGTTGAGAAGGGCGGTGCGACGGTGCCGCCCTTTTTCTATGCGGGTCACTGCGCTAGGCTGACAGGGTCAAGTAAGGGGTGTGGGCATGGTGATGACACGACGCGAATTGGTTGCGGGGCTGTCTGCCCTTGGTGTGGTCGGGTGTGACACCGGTGGTGTCGCCCCTGCGGTGCCAAAACCACCCCGCCCGGCGGACCCGCCGTTGGCCGCCGCGCCGAACGCGGGGTTCGATGCCTGGGTGGCGGGGTTCAAGGGCCGGGCGCGGGCGCGTGGCCTGTCAGGAGCGACGCTGACGCGCGCGTTCGCCAATGCGGGTTACCTTCCCGGTGTGGTCACCCGCGACCGCAGCCAGTTCCAGACCCGCCGCACGCTTGAGGATTACCTGGCCATCTCGGCCAGCGACGACCGCGTGGCGACGGGCCGCGCCGCGATGCGCAGACACGCGGCCACGCTGTCGCAGATCGAGGCGCGCTATGGCGTCGAGGCTAAGGTTCTGGGCGCGATCTGGGGGATGGAAAGCCGCTATGGCGCGCGGCGCGGGAATACGCCGGTGGTCTCGGCGCTGGCCACACTGGCCTATGCCGGACGGCGCGGTGCGTTTTTTGAAAGCCAGTTGATCGCCGCGCTGAAGATCCTTGAGCGTGGCGACATCACGCCCGAACGGATGACCGGAAGCTGGGCCGGCGCGATGGGGCACACCCAGTTCATTCCCACCACCTATCAGGCCTATGCGGTCGATTTCGACGGCGACGGGCGGCGCGATGTCTGGGGCGCGGACCCCACCGACGCGCTGGCCTCGGCGGCGCACTACCTAAAGAAATCCGGCTGGCGCACCGGGCGCCCCTGGGGGCTGGAAGTGCGCCTGCCCAACGGTTTTTCCGCCGCCACCGGGCGCAGCAACCGCCGCAATGTCGCGGCCTGGCATGCGCTGGGTCTGCGCGACATGGATGGCGGGCGTCTGCCAGATCATGGCGCGGCGGCGGTGTTGCGACTGGCGGGCGCCACAGGCCCGGCCTTCCTGGTGTTTCACAACTTCGACGTGCTGCTGCGCTACAACAATACGCAGAAGTATGGTCTGGCAGTGGGGCATCTGTCCGACCGGCTGGCCGGCGGAGGACCGGTGCGCGGGGAATTCGGCGTCGATGCCAATGGCATGACGCTGGTGCAGCGCAAGGAGTTGCAACGCCGTTTGAGTGCGAAGGGCTTTGACGCGGGCGACCCTGACGGTGTGATCGGCAAGGCCACTATCGCCGCAATCCGCGCCTATCAGGCCGCAAAGGGTATGGCGGTGGACGGCACCCCCACGCTGGCACTGCTGCGCCATTTGGGTGGATAGGCCCCAGTCCGATCGGGGCCCTTGTCCTTGGGCGCACGGCCCCTTAGCTGTCAGGTGAACACAGAGGTGCAGAACAGAGGGGCAGACATGTGGGACAAGCGGTTTCAAGGCGAAGAATATCTGTTCGGCACCGATCCGGCGACGTTTCTGGTTGATCAGGTCCGACACCTGACACCGGGCGCGCGCGCCTTGGCGGTGGCTGACGGCGAGGGGCGCAATTCCGTCTTTCTGGCCGAGCGCGGCCTAGAGGTACTCGCGATGGATGCCAGCCCCGTGGGGGTCGAGAAAGCCCGCAAGCTGGCGCAGGACCGCGGTGTCGAGGTCGATTTCCGCGTGGCCGACATAACGCAGTGGGATTGGGACGCCGAACAGCACGACCTGATCGTCGCGGTGTTCATCCAGTTCATGGGCCCCGCGCTGCGCGACGCGGTGTTTGCCGGCATGAAACGCGCGTTAAGGCCTGGCGGCACGCTTTTGCTGCACGGCTATACGCCCGAACAGCTGGGCCATGGCACCGGCGGGCCGGGGCAGGTCGAAAATCTTTATACCGAGGCGCTTCTGGCTGACGCCTTCGCTGATTTCCGGATCGAACGGCTCACCGCCTATGAACGGCATATGGACGAGGGCCGGGGGCATTCGGGCCTGTCGGCCCTGATCGACCTGGTGGCGCACAAACCGGTTTGAACGCTGGACGCCGCAGAGCGCGTGGCCTATCGGTTATGGGATGCGCCAGGACCTGACATATCGCGGACATTTGAAGGCGGCCCTGGCCTTGGGCCTGCCCCTGATCGGCAGCCATCTGGCGCAGTTCATGGTGCATGTCGTCGATACGCTGATGTTGGGCTGGTACGGGGTGCAGGAGCTGGCGGCGGTGACGCTGGCGGGCACGTTCTTTTTCATCCTCTTCATCATGGGATCAGGCTTTGCCTGGGCGGTGATGCCGATGGTCGCCGCGGCCAGCGAGGCCGGGGACGACACCCGCGTGCGGCGTGTGACGCGCATGGGGATGTGGATTTCCGTGGGCGTGGGCATCGCGGTGTTCCCGCTCCTGTTCTTCTCGGCCCCGATCCTGACCGCAATGGGACAGGACCCCGAGCTGTCGGAGATCGCGCAACAGTATTTGCGCATCGCGGGCTGGGGGCTGTTCCCGGCGCTCATCGTGATGGTGCTGAAAAGCTACCTTGCGGCGCTGGAGCGTGCGCGGGTGGTGTTGTGGACCACGCTGGTGGCCGCGCTGTTGAATGGCGTTCTGAACTATGCGCTGATCTTCGGCCATTGGGGTGCACCGGAGCTGGGCGTGCGCGGCGCGGCGATCGCCTCGGTCGTCCTGCAGCTGGTCAGCATGGTTGCGCTGGCGATCTATGCGGTGCGCGTGCTGCCGCAACACGGGCTGTTTACCCGCATCTGGCGCCCGGATTGGGAAGCGCTGGGCGAAGTCGCGCGCATGGGCGCGCAAATCGGCCTGACCTCGCTGGCCGAGGCGGGGCTGTTTTCCGCCTCGACGGTAATCATGGGCTGGATCGGCACGCTGGAGCTCGCGGCCCATGGCATTGCGATCCAGATCGTATCGCTGTTTTTCATGGTGCATGTGGGCCTGTCCAACGCGGCCACCGTGCGCGCGGGGCGCGCGCTGGGGCGGGGCGATGAGCTTGGGCTCAGGCGCGGGGCAGGGACAATCATCGCGCTGTCACTGGTCTTTGCCCTGGTGGCGGTGGTGTTGTTCCTGGCGATACCCGGCCCGATGATGGGGGTGTTCCTGGACCCAGATGAACCCCTGCGCGACGCAATCCTGACCGTGGGCGCGAGCCTTCTGGCGGTGGCGGCGCTGTTCCAGTTTGCCGATGCAGCACAGGTGATGGCGCTGGGCCTGTTGCGCGGGGTGCAGGACACGCGCGTGCCGATGGTGATTGCCGCGGTCAGCTATTGGATCGTTGGCGTGCCCCTGTCCTATGCGATGGGCATCACCTGGGGCTGGGGTGGTGTGGGTGTCTGGATGGGACTGGTGATGGGGCTGCTGCTGGCCGGCATCCTGATGATGACCCGGTTCTGGCGCAAATCGTCCCGGATCGCAGGCTGACCCTTTGCCCCCGGGCAACGCCCACCCACCCACCCCGTTGCCCGGGGCAAAGGGTCATGGCGGCACAATCGTGGCGTTTCATCTTTCCTGGAATATCCCCGCCGGAGGCCTGAAATCCCGCCGCGCAGCGGCGCCCGGCCCAACAAGAGGCAACCTGCCGAAGGCAGGCAACGATTGGCGGGAGTGCCCCGTCCGCGGGGTCAGCCCTTCATCAGCCGATCTGCCTTCTTGCGCACCAGAACGCTGCGCAGGTCGTGCATGGCCAGAAGCAACGCGTCGGTGACCGTTTCCAAATCCTCGTCCAAGGCGCGCGATTGTGCCCAATGCGTGGTCAGGTTCAGGTGATCCACCGTGCGCAGGATGTCATCGATATCGCGCGCGGCCAGCACCGCGCGGCGGTCCTCCATCCAACCCAATATCGCGGTCTTGTCCGCTTCGGACAGGATGCGGTCGCCATGCGGCTTCACCTCGCCGTTCTTGATGTTCACCACCGCGATCTGGTCCATGTCGATGCGACGCTGGCGGTTCTCGGTGTCCACGCGGAACACGAAGGCGCCGTTTTCGCGAACGCGGAAGTAATATTCGGGAAGGTCGGTGCTCATCAGGCAGGCCCGTTCTGGAAGCGCAGTGTTTGCCCGACCCTAACAGGGCCGGGCTGTTCAGGCCAGCCTCAGCTCAAAGTTGTGCAGAAATCCTGGATGCGTGTGCAGGCTTCCTTGAGGGCATTGTCCGAGGTTGCATAGCTGACCCTGAAGTTCGGGCTGAGTCCGAAGGCCGAGCCGAACACAACGGCCACGCCCTTTTCCTCCAGCAGCGCCTTGGCGAAGGTCTCATCATTGTCGATCACAACACCCCCCGCGCTGGTCTTGCCGATGCAGCCCTGGATTGACGGATAGACATAAAACGCCCCGTCCGGCACCGGGCATTCCAGACCCTCGGCGGCGTTCAGCATGTCCACGACCAGGTCACGGCGGCGCACGAACATCTCGTTGTTCGACGCGATGAAATCCTGCGGCCCGTTCAGGGCCTCAACCGCCGCCCATTGGCTGACCGAACAGGGGTTCGAGGTCGATTGCGACTGGATCTTGCGCATTGCCGAGATCAGCTCGACCGGCCCGCCAGCATAGCCGATGCGCCAGCCGGTCATTGCATAGGCCTTGGACACGCCATTGCAGGTGAGGGTCCGGTCATACAGGCCCGGCTCCACCTGCGCCGGGGTGCAGAATTCAAAATCGTCATAGGCCAGGTGTTCGTACATGTCGTCGGTCATCACCCAGACATGCGGGTGGCGCATCAGCACATCCGTCAGCGCCTTGAGCTGATCGCGGCTATAGCCTGCGCCAGTCGGGTTCGAGGGCGAATTGAAGATCAGCCACTTGGTCTTGGGCGTGATCGCCGCCTCCAGCTGCTCCGGCGTCATGCGAAACCCGGTCTCCAGCGGGCATTCGACCACCACAGGTTCGCCGCCGGCCAGCAGCACCATGTCCGGGTAGCTGACCCAGTAAGGCGCGGGGATGATCACCTCGTCCCCCGGGTTCAGCGTGGCCATCAGGGCGTTATACAGAATCTGTTTGCCGCCGGTGCCGACCGAAATCTGGTTGGGCGCATAGCTCAGCCCGTTTTCGCGCGTGAACTTGTCACAGATCGCCTGTTTCAGCTCGGGCATCCCGTCGGGCGCGGTGTATTTCGTCTTGCCCGCATCAATCGCCGCCTTGCCCGCGTCCTTGATGTTTTGCGGCGTGTCAAAGTCCGGCTCCCCCGCGCCCAGGCCAATCACATCACGCCCGGCTGCTTTCAGCTCGGCCGCCAGGGTCGAAACGGCGATCGTCGGCGATGGTTTCACACGCTCAAGTGTCGCAGATAGGAAAGTCATGGTTCGCCCCTGTTTGTAACTGTGTCATGAAAGTTCTAGGGTGCGCCGCGAAGGCGATCAAGCAGGATTGGAAGCGATATGGACGACGACGGCTGGTATTCCAACGACACGGCAACTTTTGGCGACCGGGTGGCCGGGGCGCGCGAGGCCGAGGGGATGAGCCAGGAGGCATTGGCGCGCCGTCTGGGGGTAAAGCTCAAGACCGTGAAGGGCTGGGAGGACGACCTGGCCGAACCCCGCGCCAACAAGCTTCAGATGCTGTCGGGCGTGCTGGGCGTGTCGCTGATGTGGCTGTTGACCGGCGAAGGGGACGGCGTCGACGAACCCGAAGAGGTCCGGGCTCTGACGCCTGAGGTCAAGGACATCCTGCTGGAGGTGCGCAGTCTGAAGACCCAGATCACGGCCAGTGCCGACAAGCTGGGGCGCCTGGAGAAGGCCCTGCGTAAAACTCTTGAGAGGGGCGCGCTGTGAGTGCTGGGTCCGAAACCCACGAACACCGCCTGAAACGCCTGGCGATGCGCTCGATGCGGCGTGGGATCAAGGAAATGGATATTATCCTGTCGGCCTACGGTGACGCGCACCTTGCGGCGATGGATGACGCGGGGCTCACGCTTTACGATGCGCTTCTGAACGAAAATGATCAGGATCTGTATCAATGGGTCACGGGCCAGATTGGCGCGCCGGACCGTTTTGCCGCGCTGATCGAGGACATCGCGCAGCACGCTGGCGCGCGCTGACCGGAAAACTTTTCTACAATTTCCGGTCGCATTTAACTGAATGTTCTGATTCCTCCCCCAATGTCCCTTGCACGGATAAAGGCGGAGAAACGAATGAGTATGCATTCCCCTATCGGGCAGATCGCGAACAAGGGGTTCGTGGGGCAGTATCTTGATGCCCTGGCCCTGGTCGAACGATTGCACCGGCTGCTGCTGGATGTGATCAAGGATGAGTTCGAGCGGGTTGGCGTGTTGGAGATCAATGCCGTTCAGGCGCTGCTCCTGTTCAACATCGGCGAGAACGAAGTGACGGCGGGTGAATTGAAATCGCGCGGCTACTACCAGGGTTCGAACGTCAGCTACAACCTCAAGAAACTGGTCGAGATGGGCTATATGCACCATCAACGCTGCGAGATTGATCGTCGGTCAGTCCGGGTGCGCCTGACCGAAAAAGGGCGTGGTATTCGCGACGTGGTGGCGGGGCTGTTCGAACGCCACGCTGAAGGGCTGCAAGGCAAGGGTGTCTTGGGGCCAGAGGGGATTGAAGAGATCAACTCCTCCCTGAAACGTGTCGAACGCTATTGGACCGACCAGATCCGTTATATTTACTGAGCGTCGGGCAGGGTCTGAGACAGGGCCATGCCTTCGACCTCACGCAGAAGTTTGCGGATCATCGCGGCCTGGTAATCTGCGAAATCCTCGGCCACTTCGACAAAGGCGGCAGGGCCGCGGATGACGAGGCTGCGGAAATAGGTCTCAAGATCGCCGATCTCACCCGTGCGCACGCCGCCGCCTGGGGTGTCCGAGCCGATCACCAGCGCGTTCACCGTGATCCCGGCCAGAACCGGCTGATCGGCCACGTCCTGTGGACGCGGGCCGGTGTTCGATTTGCCGTCCCCAGAAATGTCCAGCGTGCGCTTCCAGCAATCAGGCTGCTGTGCCAGTTTTTGCGCGCCCCAGATTATCGCGGTGCCCAAAGCGGTCGACGGGTTCGCAGGTGTGCGCGTTGTGCCGCGCAGGGTTGCGGTCAGCTGGGCCAGCGTCGCGCTGTCAGGCACTGGCGTCCAGTCCAGCAACAGCCGCTGATCACGCGGGCCGCTCCATTCAAAGACCATGACCCGCACAGGGGTGCCGGGCATCGCCAGGATCGCGCTGGCCACGTCTGGGTGGTCCAGCGCTGCGGCCAGCCCGTCCAGTTGCAGCCGGTATTCGCGTTCGTTCACCGAGCCCGACACGTCCAGCCCCAGCGCCAGCGCCTGGCGGCAGGGATCTGCCAGCGCGGCGCCAACCACGCCACAGGTCAACGCAAGCGCTGCGGCGCCTACCAGTGCCCGGTATTTTCCATGCTGGCCCATGGCTCTATTGGCTCCTTCGCCTCGCCTGCCTGCAAAAGCTCGACCGAGATGTTGTCCGGCGAACGCACAAAGGCCATGCGCCCGTCGCGCGGCGGGCGGTTGATCACAACACCATTGTCCTGCAAATGCTGGCACATGGCATAAATGTCTTCGACCTCATAGGCGAGGTGGCCGAAATGACGACTGTCCGACGGCAACCCGTCGTCACCATCCCAGTTATATGTCAACTCCACCGGGCAATCGGGCTGCCCGGGCGGCGCCATGAAGATCAGCGAAAACCGCCCGGCCTCATAGTCGCTGTGTCGGGTTTTTTCGAGCCCCAACAGCTCGAAGAACCGGATCGTGGCGTCCAGGTCTTTCACCCGAACCATCGTGTGCAGATATCGGACTTGCATAGGTCTCTCCCGTGGTTTGCCATCACCCTATCAGAGGGCGCGCGGAGGAAAAGGGGTTAGAAGCTGGAGCGAAACCCGAGGGCCAGGCTGTTGGTCTGACTGGTGTAGAGCGACACGTTCGAGCGGATGCGAGTGTGATCGAGCGTCAGCACCGGCGAGAACCCGAAGTATTCCACCTGGGTCAATGTCATGTCGGCGCGCAGCGACACGCTGGTGTCCTTGCGCCCGACCGAAGTGTAGCGCGACACGTCATAGGACTTGTGCCCCATTTCGACCCCAACGGTCACGCGAGTGCCCAGGATCGGCTTGCCCAACAGGTAATCGGCGCCAAAGCTTGCCTGGCGGTATTCGCTGAAGACATCATTTGACAGCGCGGCGCGCAGGCCCAGGTTCAGGCGAATGGCATTGCCGTTGCCGGTAGGATGCAGAAGCTCCAGCCCCAGATCACCGACCGCGACGGCGGGAGTTGCGGCCGAGGCTGTGTCTTGTAGGTCGGCGCGGGCGGACAGGGTCAGGCGGTCTTTTTGGGCGACCGGCAGGCGCAGATCAACCCCCGCGCTGACAAAGTCGGACAGCCGCACACCGCCATACCAGTTCCGTCCGATACTGGCCGAAAACGAGAGCTTGCGCCCGCGTTTTTGCAACGCGCGGTCATGGTGAAATGTCAGTGCGACGGATTGGTAATCATAGGCCCCGGGGGGTACATCCGGGGCGGCGGCGCGGGCGCTGTCGGACAGCCACGTCTCGCGCGCATAGGCTTGAAGCCCGACCCGGCTTTGTGATCGTGCGGTTTCGGCGATGCGAAATGACAGGTCGACCGCGCCATGAACCTGGTATCCGGACAGGGCCTGGGCATCCGGTGACAGATCGAATGGCAGGCCGAACAGGGTGATTGTATCCTCGACGCTGCCCCCGTTGACGTTCGAGCTGGGGCTGGCCCCGAAATCGACTTCAAATCGCCAAGGGTTGCGCGCGCGAACATAGTTGAAATCGCGGCGCACCAGCGCACGTTCGCCGTCGCTGCGCGCGTTCTGGGCGGCGCGGCGGAGCCAGATCTGTGCCAGGGTCTGGTTTCCGCCCGAGGCGGTGGCCTGCGCCATGAGAAGCGCGACGGGAAACCTTTGTGCGGGCGTTTCGGCCAGCGCCCAGGCGCGTTTTGCCGCCACGCGGGCGTCGTCATTGCGCCCCATGTCCCGCAGGGCACGCGACATCAGAAGAAGTGCGCCCAGATTGTCAGGGTTCTGGGCCAGGACGGCCTGGGTCAGGGTCAAGGCCGCGCGGGGTTGATGTCCGGCGACGGCGCGCGCGGCCTCTTCGACCATCTGGGTCGGGGTCAGAATGATGATCTCCGCACGCGCACCTGTGCCGGCACCGGTGGCCAAACAAAGGGCGAGGGCAAGGGCATGAACCCAGCGCATCGGGCGGTCCTTATCGATAAAGGATGAAACCGCCGGTTTCGCGGAAGATGACGCCATCAGCGCGCGGGTCTTCCCCGGTCACAACGATGATCCCGGCGACTTCCATGTCAGCACCTGAGCCTGCAAGAACGGCGTAGTAGCTGCCTTCTTCATAGGTTTCCAGCGCACCGCCCAGGTTCACAAAGGCCGACGAGGCCGACCCGGTGATTTCACCGTTGGCGTCAATGGCGTCAGCCGTGACGGTCAGGTGCAGGGTGGGCAAAGATGCCACCCCCAACGCTGCCGTGACAGAATTCGTAACATCGACTCCATCCACGTTAAAGATAGCCCGGTTGCTTACCGTGCCCCTGACCGCATCGCCCGAATTGAAGTCGGAAAAGTCGATGGCCAAGTCCATGTCGCCAGTTGTGTATTCAAGCCCACCCTGGTTTTGGAAGTCACGAATACCGGCATAGGCGCCGGTGAAGCCTGCTTCGCCCTGGTCTGGAAGAACCACGCCGTCCGACCGCTTGTACATGAAGCCGCCGAAGCCAAAGCCGACATAGGCGCCGGTCCGCACGATCGCGAATTCCGTCACCGGCTCACCATCGCCATTCACATTGGTGCTGACACCGTAAAGGGCTTTGTGCGGCAACTGGTTGATCGGGGTGCCGGTCACATCGTCATTGTACACTTCGGCGTTTTCATAAACCCGGAACGGTCCAAGGCTCGGCACGACATCGTCGCGTGCATAGACGTTGTCGGCATCAAAGGGCAGGTTGTCGACCGAGAACGTATCGGCGCCGGCGTTGTAGGTGATCGACTCGGCATACCCGCTGCCGTTGTCATCGCGCGCTTCATAGCGCTCAACGTCCGAGTTCGAGGTGGGATTAAGGGTGCCCGGCGGAAGATCAGGGTTTTCCTGAGGGGGCGGACTGGTAAGCGGGTTGGTGTCGCCACAGGCGACCAGACCGAGGGCAAGAAGCCCGATGCCGAAAAAACGTTTCATGATGTTCTGCCTCATCAGTTTTTCTTTTTAGATTTGTTTTGCGCAATCAATCCATTGCCTGCGGTTTCTGTCAATGTTTCAAGGCCACGCGACGCTTTTTCGCGGGGGGTGTTGTTCTTTGGCTGCTACGCCATGTAGAGGCCCGGGTGGGAGTGGGTGCTATATATGGTGGTCATCGCCCCATTTCATGGGCTACACAGTGGCAGAGATTCCACCGACAAGCGGAGAAGCCCGTGCAGCAATATCACGACGCCTTGAGGACCATTCTGGACAAGGGCGAGGTCTCGACCGACCGGACCGGCACCGGCACGGTCTCATATTTCGGGCTACAGGCGCGCTATCCGCTGGCCGATGGCTTTCCGATGGTGACGACGAAAAAGCTGCACGTGCGCTCGATCTTTCATGAACTTTTGTGGTTCCTGTCCGGGGACACGAACATCAAGTATCTGAAGGACAACGGCGTTTCGATCTGGGATGAATGGGCGGACGAAAACGGTGACCTGGGGCCGGTCTATGGCCATCAATGGCGCCGCTTTCCCAAGGTCGGGCCGGACGGGATCGGTCATGTCGATCAGATTGCCGAACTGGTTGAGAACATTCGCAAAACCCCGGACAGCCGCCGGTTGATCGTGTCGGCCTGGAACCCCGGTGATGTGCCCGACATGGCGCTGCCGCCGTGTCACACGTTGTGGCAGGTGCGCATTCTGAACGGCAAACTGCATTTGCAATTGTATCAACGCTCGGCGGACATGTTTTTGGGCGTGCCGTTCAACATCGCATCGTACGCGTTGTTGCAGCATATGCTGGCCCATGTGACGGGCTATGAGGTGGGCGATTTCGTCCATGCGATTGGCGATGCACATATCTATTCGAACCACATGGAGCAGGTTGATGTGCAGCTGTCGCGCAGGCCCAAAGCGCTGCCAACCCTGACGATCAACCGGAATGTCAGCTCGATCTTCGATTTCAAATACGAGGATTTCGAGATCACCGGCTATGACCCGGACCCGGCGATTTCCGCGCCGGTGGCGGTGTGACATGCTGACCCTGATCGTTGCGCGCGACCGCAATGGCGCCATTGGCAAGGACAACGACATTCCCTGGCACGCGCCCGAGGACCTGGCGTTCTTCAAGCGTGAAACCCTGGGCGGTGCCATCATCATGGGCCGCAACACCTGGGACAGCCTGCCGTTCAAGCCTTTGAAAGATCGTCTGAATTTGGTCGTGTCCACGCGCGGGGTTGCGGCCGAGCACGTGTTCCCGTCACTTCCCGAGGCGATCCATGCGGCGCAGGGCATGGGCTATCAGCGGCTTTATGGTATTGGCGGGGCGCGGGTTTACGGCGAGCTGTTGCCGATCGCCGACCGGCTGTTGATCACCGAGGTCGATCTTGAGGTCGAGGGGGCCGACACCTTCTTCCCGATTGTGCCGGAGCAGGCGTGGGAGATCACCGGGCGCAGCCTTTTGCGCGCCGCAGATCCGCGCTGCGAAGTGGTGGAATACCAACGCCGCCGGGCCTGAGCCCACACGGCGATCCAGCACAAAAAACCCACAAAAAAACCCCGCGCGGCCGAAGCTGCACGGGGTTTCGTTTTCCCTTGCGGGAAGAAACGCTTAGTCGACCAGCGTCAGGTTGGTCGCGCTTTCGCGGCCGTCACGGCCTGCTTCCAGCTCGAACTCAACCTTCTGGTTGTCGGCCAGGCCGGTCAGGCCCGAACGCTCGACTGCCGAGATGTGCACGAACACATCTTTGCCGCCTGCGTCAGGTGCGATGAAGCCGAAGCCTTTGGTGGTGTTGAACCATTTTACGGTGCCAGTGGCCATATCCGTATCTCCTTTGGTGTGCCACCCACAGAATGCGGCGGCCCGGTAGCGCAGTCTTTTTTGGTATCAAGCCGACTGCTAGCAAAAGGAGGCGGGTAGATAGATCTGTCGTCACAGGGGTCACATGGGGCCATTGCTCGACGATTGCAAGGTTTATTGTTAGCGCCAGCGAAAAACGGCCCCGCATGCGAGGCCGTCTTCTTGTCTGTCAGGCCGGGTCAGTCGACCAGTTGAAGCTCGCCCGCCGATTGGCGCCCGTCGCGCCCTTCGATCATTTCGAAGCTGACTTTCTGATTGTCAGCCAGACCGGTCAACCCGGCGCGTTCGACCGCCGAGATGTGCACGAACACATCGTTGCCGCCTCCGTCCGGTGCGATAAAGCCGAAGCCTTTGGTGGTATTGAACCATTTCACGGTGCCAGTGGCCATTCCCGTATCTCCCTTGTCAGTAACCCGTACGCGCCATTGCGACGGGGTGGTGCAGCCATGTATCAGAAGTTCCGGCTGCCCCTTGCAAAGGAGGCGCTCGTCTGGAAAAGCTGGTCTCACGCGCGAAAGTCTGGACCTATGGGTCAAAAAATCAAGAAAAAGTTGAATGGGGGGGCTTTGTCATGCGGCTTTGGGGGCTAAAAAACTGCGACACCTGTCGCAAGGCGATGAAGGAGCTGCGTGCGGCGGGGTATGCGGTGACGCTTGTCGATGTGCGGGCGGATGGCATCGAAACCTCTGACCTGGAACGATTTTTCGAGACGTTCGGCGATGAGATCGTGAACCGGCGCTCGACCACCTGGCGCGGGTTGTCCGACGATGAGCGCGCCGGCGCGCCGGTTGCGCAAATCCTTGCCCATCCCGCGCTGATGAAACGCCCGGTGATCGAGGGCGGCGAAAAAATGACGCTGGGATGGGGTCAGGAAACCCGGACCCTATGGCTGGACAATGCCGGCTGAACTTCCTACCTGATCCCTCAGAGCAGGAGGACAAACATGCGCAACGCAGCATTGGTATTGGGCATCATCGCCGGTCTTTGGGGCATGTTGGTGGGTTTTTTCGGGTATGGATACACGGAATTCATCGCCTGGTTCGGCGAAGTGCCGGACATCGCAGAGCAGGTCGATCACCCTGGCCGGATCCGGTCGCTGGGCCTGATCGCGCCGATCCTGGCCATCGCTGGCGGCGCCATGGCACGCTCGCAGGCAATGCTGGGCGGGATCTTCATGATCCTGTCGGCGGTCGGCATGTTCTGGGCCTTCGGCTATGGCGTGTTCACCATGTTCCCGATCGCGATGGCCGGGCTGGGTGGGGTGCTTTCGATCGCCGCTAAGCAGCCAGACCCGTATTGACCCGCGACGCCAGCAGGCGATCCAGCGACAGGGGGCCTGCGCCCTTCACCACAAGGACGATCAGGATCGCAACCCAGAACAGGCGCTGATCCAGGATCAGGCTGTCGGAAAACCGGTCGAACCAGGCGCCCAGCGTGCCTTCGTGGGCAATGCCGCCGTGGGCGAACAGGTCGGTCAGGCTTTGCACCACGATGAAACCAATCATGCCAAGCGCGGCCAGGCGGGTGAATAGACCCAACAGGATCGCGAGCGGCAGCAAGACTTCGGCCCAGGTGCCGGCCAGCACGACCAGCGTGTGGAAGCCCGACAGGTTGTCGACGTTCCAACCCGCGGCCTCCATCGCGCCGGGGAATATCTGCGCATAGGCGCCCAGCGAGGGCGAAAACAAACCGGCGAGCCCATCGCCGAATTTCAGCGTCGCGGAGTGCCAGAAGTAGACCAGAAGCGTCGCAGCGAAGGTGAAGCGGGCGAGGGTCGGCAGCTGGTCCTCTAACCGCCGCTCAACTTGCGCGACAACGGAATTATAAAGCGTGATCAAGGCGTTCATGGCGTCTTATCCCTCGGAAATCTTGGTGATGGCTGCGCCGGAAATCAGCGTGCCCAGTGTTGTGGTCAGATCAAAATTCGCGGCCTGCGCGGTGGCCAGACCCAGCGCGGTGCCAAAGCTTTGCCCCTGCTGCAATGCGATGATGAACGCAGCCCCTCCGTCGGGCAGCGGGGTCAGAACCGGGTCGAAATCGGGCCGCGTGATCAGCACGTCCTGCCCCTGCATCTGCGGTTGCGGAGCACCTTGCATGTTGAACGCCCAGATCCCGTGGATAGGCCATTTCGACCGCACCAGACGCAGCGCAGGCGCCAGGATGATCCGCGCCGTCATCAATCGATCGGGCGGCAGGGATTGCAGCACGGCAGGCTCTGTGGGCGTGCCGTCCGCGGCGTGGTAGCTTTCGCGCATCGCCAGCTCCAGGCGCGCAATGTCGGGCAGATAGCCCAGGTGCTGCGCTGGCTCGAAGCCTTCCAAGAATCCCGGGAACGCGTCGCCATAATGCATCATCAGCGGGGATTTCGGCGGATGAATGCGCAGGTAAACCCCTGCCATCGCGCGAAAAAATTCCTCTCCCACCAATTTCAGAATGACGGGAAAGGCCGCTTCCATCGCCTCGGTCAGGCTGACCGCGACATTGTTGCGATAGACGTTGAACCGAGCACCGGCGGGGGCGCCCAGGGCATCCGTCAATCCGTTCGGAACCGGCAGGGCCGGGTCCAGCATTGCGGTGCGAAACTGGGTCTGATCAACGCTCATGCCGGCACCTGTTGGAGGTGCTTGGCAGCGCGGGCAGCTTCGGCCTCCAGCACCGGAAAATCGGGCACGTCGTTGTCCCATTCGATCAGGGTCGGACGTGCACCGCCTTGCGCAAGGGTATAGTCATACAGCGCCCAGACCGGATCGACGATCTCGGCGCCGTGGCTGTCGATCAACAGCGGGCGACCGTGGTCGTCTTCATCTTCGTCATGTCCGCCCAGATGAATTTCCTGCACCAGATCAAGCGGATAGGCATCGACATAGGCGCGCGGTTCAAAGCCCAGGTTGGTGGCCGAAACGAAGACGTTGTTCACGTCCAACAGCAGGCCGCAGCCGGTGCGCCGGGCAATTTCGCGCAGGAAATCGGGTTCGGACCAGGTGCTTTCGGCAAAGGCCAGGTAGGAGGACGGGTTTTCCAGCAACATCTGGCGGCCAAGCACCTCTTGCAGCTGATCAATGTGGTCGCCCACGCGGGTCAGCGTCGCGTCGGTATAGGGCAGGGGCAGCAGGTCGTTCAAAAAGGCGCTGTCATGGGTGGACCAGGCCAGATGTTCGGAAAAGCTGGCCGGTTGCAGCCAGTCGCACAGGTGTTTCAACCGCGCCAGATGGTCCGGATCCAGCGGGGTTTCGCCGCCGATCGACAGGCCCACGCCGTGCACGGAAATCGCGAACCGCTCGGCCAGGTGGCGCAGTTGCGCCAGCGGCCGACCCCCGTCGCCCATATAGTTTTCTGCATGGATTTCCAGCCACTTGACCGATCCGGGATCCTGCATCAAAGCGGCGAAGTGCTGCGGTTTGTAGCCGATGCCGGCGGCCGGGGGCAGGGGGGTGAAACGGGTCGCGTCAAGCATGGGGATCTCCGAAAAAAAGCGCCCCCGGAACGGATTCCGAGGGCGCGAAGGGGGTTAGCCCGCCATGTCACGCTCAAGCGCTTCAAGCGAGCCCATGCGTGCGGTACCGTCGGCCATTGCCGGCAGTTCCATGGTGGTGCAGGTGCCAGCGGCAACCACTTTCCAGGCATTGCCCTGGTAATCGACGGTCGAAGAGCCGGCGCAGGTGGTGCCGGGGCCGGCGGCGCAATCGTTCTGGCCAGCCAGAGCCACGCCAAAGCACTTTTCAGTGTCGGCAGCGGCGGCAGGCAGAGCGTGGGCAACAACAGCGGCAGCAACGGCACCGGCGACGGCGATGGTTTTCACGGGTTTGGTCATTGGGACATCCTCTTTTTCACATCCAGTAATTGGGTATCGCTGATTTGCGATGTGAAAGAGGTAGTCCGCCAAACCGATCACTGACCAATCACAGGCCCGTGCAGCACGCGCCTGTTATGGTTTTGAAACAAACGATTTTGTGAGTTGCATGTGAAAAGGGCGCCTCATGGACGCCCTTTCGTGTTTATTTTCAAATGGTTATTATTTCAGGTCCGGCGGCGTTGCTTCATCCGCAAGCTGCCTCACAACCTCGTCCAGCGACAGGACCTGCGATTGTTTCTGGCCCAGGCGGCGCATTGAAATAGTTCGGTCTTCGACTTCTTTCATCCCGATCGCCAGAATCGCGGGTACCTTGCCCAGCGAATGTTCGCGGACCTTGTAGTTGATCTTTTCGTTGCGGGTGTCGGCCTCGGCGCGCACACCGGCGGCCTTCAGCGCGGCGACGACGTCGTGCACGTAATCGTCCGCATCCGACACGATCGAGGCAACCACGACCTGGCGCGGCGCGATCCAGAACGGCAGTTTGCCTGCGAAGTTCTCGATCAGGATACCCAGGAACCGTTCGAAGCTGCCCAGGATGGCGCGGTGCAGCATGACCGGGCGGTGTTTCGCGCCGTCTTCGCCGATATAGGTCGCGTCCAGCCGTTCGGGCAGGACGAAATCGGCCTGGAACGTGCCCAGCTGCCATTCGCGCCCAATGGCGTCGGTCAGTTTGAAATCCAGCTTCGGGCCGTAAAAAGCGCCTTCGCCGGGATCAAGTTCGAAATCGTCGGTCACGGACCGGATCGCCGCCTCAAGCGCTGCCTCCGCCTTGTCCCAGACTTCGTCCGAACCTGCGCGGACTTCGGGGCGAGTCGAGAACTTGATCTCAAAGCTTTCAAAACCAAGGTCCTTGTAGATCGACGACAGCATTTGCAAAAACTGCGCCGTTTCGCTTTCGATCTGGTCCTCGGTGCAGAAGATGTGCGCGTCATCCTGGGTGAACCCGCGCACGCGCATCAGCCCGTGCAGCGCGCCTGACGGCTCATACCGGTTACAGGCGCCAAACTCCGCCATCCGCAAGGGCAGATCGCGATAGGATTTTAGCCCCTGGTTATAGATCTGCACGTGGCAGGGGCAGTTCATCGGTTTCAGCGCGTTGATCGATTTTTCACGCGCATGTTCCTCGTCCACTTCGACGATGAACATGTTTTCCTGGTACTTGTCCCAGTGGCCCGAGGCCTCCCACAATTTGCGGTCGACGACCTGGGGCGTGTTCACCTCGACATAGCCATAGTCGTGCTGGCGCCGCCGCATATAGTTTTGCAGGCCGGTATAGATGGTCCAGCCGTTCGGGTGCCAGAACACCTGGCCCGGCGCCTCTTCTTGCATGTGGAACAAGTCCATTTCGCGGCCCAGCTTGCGGTGGTCGCGCTTGGCGGCTTCTTCCAGCATATTCAGGTGCTTGCGCAGCCCGTCCTTGGACTGAAACGCGACGCCATAGATGCGTTGCAGCATGGCGCGATCTGAATCACCACGCCAATAGGCGCCGGCGACGTTCATCAGCTTGAACGCGTCGCCGGGCACCTGGCCGGTGTGCTGCAGGTGCGGGCCGCGGCACAGATCCTGCCAATGGCCGTGCCAATACATGCGCAGCGGCTCGTCGCCCGGAATGGCGTCGATCAGCTCGACCTTATAGGGCTCACCATTGGCCTTGTAATACTCGACAGCGCGATCGCGCTCCCAGATTTCGGTGGTGACCGGGTCGCGGCGGTTGATGATCTCTTTCATCTTTGCTTCGATCTCGGCCAGGTCTTCGGGCGTGAACGGCTCTTCGCGGTCGAAATCGTAATACCAGCCGTGCTGAATCACCGGGCCGATCGTGACCTTCACGTCGGGCCAGATCTCCTGCACCGCGCGGGCCATGATGTGGGCGGCGTCGTGGCGGATCAGTTCCAGCGCCTGTTCGTCGTCCTTCATCGTGTGAATGGCAATGCTGGCATCTTCGGTGATCGGCCATTGGAGGTCCCAATGCGCGCCGTTCACGGTTGCGGAAATCGCCTTTTTCGCCAGCGAGTTCGAGATCCCGGCGGCGATTTCGCCGGCTGTGATGCCGGCGTCGAAGTCACGTGCATTGCCATCGGGGAAAGTAAGGGAAATCTGGGTCATGCCCAAGCTCCTCGTCAGTTTGGCGCCCACGGAACGCCCGGTTGCGGGTTATGTGTCTGCGCTATTTGGCAATGGGTGGGGGGCAAGTCAACGGCGGTTTTCGCCTTTCGGGGGATTGCGGCGATTTGGCCACCGGGTAAGGTGGCGCAAAGTCAGGAGGGCAGCATGGCCACATCGTTTCTGGAAACGCCGCAAGGTCGGCGAATCGCCTATGTGAAAACCGCCGGCAAGGGGCCGTGCATCGTTTTTCTCAGCGGGCTGAAAAGCGACATGGAGGGCACCAAGGCCGTGGCGCTGGAGGCCTGGGCCCGCGCGCAGGGCCGCGCGTTTCTGCGGTTCGACTACTCTGGCCATGGGCAAAGCTCGGGCAGCTTTTCCGAGGGCAGCATTGGGGATTGGCATCAAGATACGCTGGCGGTGGTGGACGCGTTGACCGACGGGCCGATCGTGCCAGTGGGGTCGTCGATGGGCGGCTGGCAGGCGCTGCTTTTGGCGCGCGCGCGGACGGATCGGATCGCGGGCATGGTCACGATTGCGGCCGCACCGGATTTCACCGAAGACGGATACTGGGCCACTTTCAGCGACGACCAAAAGGCGGCGCTGGCGCGGGACGGGCAGGTCAGCCTGCCGTCGGAGTATGACGAGGATTATATCATCACCCGCCGCCTGATCGAGGATGGGCGCGATCAGTTGGTGTTGCGCACGCCGCTGACCCTGCCGTTTCCCGTGCGGTTTCTGCAGGGCACAGAGGATACCGCCGTGCCGACCGCAACCGCGATCCGGTTGCTCGACCATGCCGAAGGGCCGGACATGCGCCTGACCCTGGTGAAAGGGGCGGATCACCGGTTCTCGGACGACACCTGTTTGACTCTGATCGAAAAGACGGTGGAGAAAACCCTGGCACGGGCCGGGTGATGCGCCAGTTTGTGTGGCGCAGCGTGATCCTTCTGACCGCTATCACAGCGGCTTATCTGACCTTCACACCGCAAGGGGCCAGGCTGCTGGAGCGGGCCGGAATCGGCGCGGCGGGTGACTGAGCGCGGGCGGGTAATTCGCCCTTGCGTGCCGGCACGCGTGCGGGCAGGGTGCGCAAAACTCAACGAATGAGGCAGGCATGAGCGACCCCCTGGTTCTGGTCCCCGGAATGATGTGTGATGCGCGGCTTTTTATGCCGCAAATCAAGGACTTGTCTCGGGATATGGCAGTGCAGGTTGCCGCCATTTCCGACGGCGCCACGATCCGTGAAATGGCCAGTCTGGTGCTTGCCGCCGCACCCGAACGCTTTGCGCTCGCAGGGCTGTCGATGGGCGGTATCGTGGCAATGGAAGTGCTGCGCCGCGCGCCTGAGCGGGTCTCGCGGATTGCGATGATGTCGACCACGCCGCTGGCGGAAACGCCGGAACAGGCGGCCTGGCGTGAACCGCAGATCGTGAAGGCCAATGCGGGCCGATTGGATGAGGCGATGGTGGCAGCGATGTCGGCCGACAATCTGGCGCCGGGTGTCGGGCGCAACGCGATCCTGCACCAGATCATCGACATGGCCTATGACTTCGGCCCGACGGTGTTCATCCGTCAGTCCCGCGCGCTACAACGCCGCCCGGACGCGCAGAAAGTGCTGCGTCAGATGAAGGTGCCGACACTGGTTCTGTGCGGCGCGCATGACAAACTGACCCCGGTGAAACGCCATGAATTCATGGCCGAGCTGATTCCGTTTGCCGAGCTTGAGGTGATCGAAGACGCCGGTCACCTGCCAACGTTGGAAGCGCCAGAGCAGGTGAATGCAGCGCTGCGCCGGTGGATGGCGCAGCCGTTGGTGTTGCGCTGAGGCGCGCGCGCTTCGCTGCGATGTGGTCGGGTCTCAGACCGCTTTCAATCGCGCCTTTTTCTTCTTCTCGGCCTGGGCCGCGTGACGACCGGCGTTGGCGTCGATGAAATCCAGTACCAGCGGCCGGATGTTGCGGCGCCAGGATTTGCCCGCGAAGATGCCGTAATGTCCGGCGCCGTCCTCAAGGTGGTTGGCCTTCTTGTCCTCGGGCAGGCCGGTGCACAGATCCAGCGCCGCGACGCATTGGCCGGGGGCCGAGATGTCGTCTTTCGAGCCTTCGACGGTCTTCACCGCCACATCGGTGATCTTGCCGATGTCGATCTTGTGCCCGTTCACGGTGAACTCGTTCTTCGCCACTTCGAGGTTCTTGAAGATCCGCTCCACCGTCGACAGGTAGAATTCCGCGGTCATGTCCATCACGGCCAGGTATTCGTCATAGAACTTGTTGTGCTTGTCGTGGTCCGACGCTTCGCCCTTGGCGACGCGCATGATCTGGTTCTGGAACGCCTTGGAGTGGCTCTCCATGTTCATCGACATGAAGCCCGCAAGCTGCAGCAGGCCCGGATAGACCATGCGCCCGGCCCCGGCGTATTTGAAGCCGACGCGCTGAATCGCGAGCTCTTCAAGCTGGCCCATCGTGACGCGCGCGCCGAAATCGGTGACGTCGGTCGCCGCGGCGTCCGGGTTGATCGGCCCGCCGATCAGGGTCAGGGTGGCCGGCTGCGCCTCGGGGTCGATCTCGGCCAGGTAAGCGGTGGCGGCCAGCGTCAGCGGGGCCGGCTGGCAGATCGCGATCACGTTGATGTCCGGGCCCAAGGCGCGCATGAAATCAACAAGATAGAGGGTATAGTCTTCGACGTCGAACTTGCCTTCCGACACCGGGATGTCGCGCGCGTTGTGCCAGTCGGTGACATAGACTTCGCAGTCAGGTAGCAGGCTGGCCACGGTCGAATGCAACAGCGTGGCATAGTGGCCCGACATCGGGGCAACCAGCAGCACCCGGCGCTCTTTCAGCGGGCGGTCGTTCACGTTGAAATGGATCAGGTCGCCGAAGGGGCGTTCGACCAGCTTGTGCACGGTCACGACGTGGTCGCGGCCGTCTTCGCCGACGATCGTGTCGATGCCCCAGTCGGGCTTGCACACCATGCGGTGGAAACTGCGTTCAGTCACTTCGCCCCAAGCCGCCATCATCTGGAAGATCGGGGAGGGAAACAGCGCAGTGGCCGGATAAGAGCCCATGGCGGTCGCGGTCGCGCCCAGCCATTGATTCGTGTTGCGAATGGTCTCCATCAGATCGTAAGTGGCCATGTATCGCATGCATTTACCCTTTGCTTTTTCGCCCGTAGCTCCGCTATGCCTTATTTGAACCAAGGCAGTGTTTGACGATGCTGCAGTTGCAGCAAGACTAGTGCGGAAATCTGAATATGACAACTGATCAAAATGAATCGGGCACCGAAACAGGGGGCGACACCGAGAAGTTGACCGCCAATTTGGCCCGAATTGAAGAGCTGACCGCGCGTTTGACCGCTGCAATGCAGAATCGCCAGCCAGTGCGCCAAAGCCTGCAGGGACCGAACCAGGACCTCTATATGAAGGCCGCCGCCGCCTACATGTCCGAAATGCTGTCCAATCCGGGCAAGATGCTGGAACATCAGATATCCTATTGGGGTAAGACGCTGAAACACGCCGTAGAGGCGCAACATGCCCTGGTCGCGAAAGAGGCAGCCCCCGAGGATCCGACCCCGAAGGATCGCCGGTTCGCCAACCCGTTGTGGGAAACCAACCCTTACTACAACTTCCTTAAGCAACAGTATCTGTTCTCGGCCGAGGCAACGATGGGTGCGGTGAAGGACCTGGACGGGCTGGAGCAGAAGGACCGCAACCGGCTGGAATACTTCAGCCAGCAGATTGTTGATCTGATGGCGCCGACCAATTTCCTGGCCACCAACCCCGAGGCGCTGGAGCGCGCGGTGGAGACCGACGGGCAATCGCTGGTCGATGGGCTGCAGAACCTGGTGCGCGACCTTGAGGCGAACGAGGGCGAGCTGGTGGTCAGCCTGGCCGATGACAGCGCCTTCACGGTCGGCGAAAACATCGGCGCTACGCCCGGCGAGGTGGTGTTTCGCAACCGGATGTTGGAGCTGATCCAGTACACGCCGACGACCGAGCAGGTGTACACCACGCCGCTTTTGATCTTTCCGCCCTGGATCAACAAGTTCTATATCCTGGACCTGAAGGCGCAGAACAGCCTGATCAAGTATATCGTGGATCAGGGCTATACCCTGTTTGTGGTCAGCTGGGTGAATCCCGATGCGTCCTATGCCGATGTGGGCATGGGCGATTACATCGAAGACGGGTTCCTGACCGCGATCGATCAGGTCAAGACGATCACCGGGCAAAAGCAGATCAATGCGGTGGGCTATTGCATCGCTGGCACCACCTTGCAGTTGACCCTGTCGCTGATGAAGAAACGCGGTGACAAATCGCTGAAGTCCGCCACGTTCTTCACCACCATGTCCGATTTCTCGGACCAGGGCGAAGTGGGTGTGTTCCTGGATGACGATTTCGTCGACGGGATTGAAGAAGAGGTGAAAGAAAAGGGCGTGCTGGAAAGCTTCTTTATGTCGCGCACCTTCTCCTACCTGCGTTCGAACGACCTGATCTATACCCCTGCGATCAACAGCTACATGCTGGGCAAGGCGCCGCCCGCCTTCGATCTTCTGTACTGGAATGGTGACGGCACCAACCTGCCGGCTAAAATGGCGGTCGAGTACCTGCGTAACCTTTGCCAGAAGGACCGGTTCGCCAAGGAAGGCGACGCTTTCCCCCTGTTGGGCGAGGCATTGTCGATCGAGGACGTGGACATCCCCCTGTGCGCCATCGCCTGCGAGACCGATCACATCGCCGCGTGGAAATCGTCCTATCGCTCGATGTTCAAGACCGGGTCGAAGAACAAGACCTTCATCCTGTCTGAATCGGGCCATATCGCCGGGATCGTGAATCCGCCGTCTAAGAAGAAGTACGGTCATTATACCAATGACGATTGGCAGGAGACGCCCGAGGAATGGCTGCGCCACGCCCAGTTCCACGACGGGTCGTGGTGGCCGCGCTGGGAAGGGTGGCTGCGCAAGCGCTCGGGCAAGAAGATTGCGGCTCGCGTTCCGGGCGATTCGGGCGTGGAACCACTCGCCCCGGCGCCGGGCACCTATGTGGTGGCAAAGCCAAAGGTCTGATTTCTAACGATTTCCGAAAAATCTTCATGCTGCAGTGCAGAAAAAGCTTGAAATGCTGCACTGCAGCACGCATATTGTTTGCAGTTGCAGAAAACACGGAGCCATACCGGTTCCCCCGAAGCTGGAGATGACCAATGACCAAGACGCAAGATTATAGCAAGATGATGCAGGAAATGATGGGTTCGTTCCCCGTGGACATGACCGCCATCACCGATGCGTTCAAAAACCAGGCCGCCATGGGCGAGAAAATGTCGAAAGTCGCGCTGGAAGCTGCTGACAAGTCGGCCGAGATCTCGACCGCATGGACCAAAGAAACCATCGCCAAAATCGGTGTTGTGTCGACCGCCAAGGACGACGCTGCCGACTACACCAAAGCGATGACCGACTTCGCTTCGGCTCAGGCCGAGCTGGCCGCACAGAACATGGCTGCCTTCGCCGAAGTTGCGAAAAAAGTCCAAGCTGAAACGGTTGAGCTGATGCTGGCCGCTGGCAAAGAAATGGGCGACGAAGCCCAGGCTGCTGTCAAGAAAGCCACCGACGACGTGTCGAAGGCCGCCAAGAAAGCGACCACCAAGTAAATTGGTTTGAGATCGCTGGCGCCCTCCTCCCTGCCGGCTTGATCTTCTGGGCGACCCTCTTGGGTCGCCCTTTTTCGTTTGCGGTATGCCGCGACTTGCTGCCGCAGGGCTTGCCTTTTCTTTCTGCACTGGCGTAGGCTTTTTCTGCACTGCGCAGATGGCGCAGAAATTGGGGGGAAAGACATGGCCGCGAAACAAGATCCGTTGCTGATCAAGCGCTATGCAAGCCGGCGGTTGTACAACACCGAAACGTCCGATTACGTTACGCTGGACGATATTGCCGGGTTCATCCGGGAAGGCCGTGAGGTTCAGATCATCGATCTGAAATCCGGCGACGACCTGACGCGGCAATACCTGTTGCAGATCATTGCCGAACACGAAAGCCGTGGCGAAAACGTCTTGCCAGTGGATGTGCTGACCGACCTGGTCCGGTCCTATTCGACCCAGGCGCAAAGCGTGGTGCCGCAATTCCTGGCGGCAAGTTTTGACATGCTGCGTCAAGGCCAGTCCAAGATGATGGAAGGTTTCGGCGGCATGCCCAACCCGATGGCGCAAATGCCCGGGTTCGATGCGATGCAGGCCCAGCAAGAGGCTTTCATGAAGGCGATGATGGGCGGTTGGACCCCCGGCAGCGCGCAAGAAGGCGAGGCCGAGGACAGCGCGGGCGCGGGCGGGAAGTCCGAAGAGCTTGACGCGATCAAAAAACAGCTGGCCGAATTGCAGTCGAAACTGTCCGGGCTGGGCTGAGAATACCCGCCCGGACGTCGGGCGCTTTGCGCGTTCCTGTCCGGTCGGGCGCCTCGTCGCATCCGGCGCCGGGGACCGCTTCGCAGCACATTGTGCCTTCGGCGAAGAAACTTTTTGAAAAGTGTATGACCGAAGCTGCCGTCAGGGAGGGATCATGGTCGAGACAGCCGGGCGCATCACCCTGTGGGGGATCGAGGTTTTCGTGGCCACCGCCGATGAGCGGTCGATCTCGGCCGCGGCGCGGCGTCTTGGGGCAAGCCCGTCGGCTGTGTCACAGCAGTTGAGCAACCTGGAAAACGCGGTGGGGGCGGTATTGCTGGACCGGTCGGCCCGCCCGGTGTCACTGACCCCGGCGGGTGAGTTGTTTCGCAGGCGGGCGCAGTCGATCCTGAACGAAGCCGAACAGGCGCGCGCCGAGCTGGCGATGCAGGACCTGTCCAGCCTGACGCGGTTTCGCCTGGGCGTGATCGAAGATTTTGATGCCGATGTGACGCCGCGCCTGTTGTCGGACATGGCGGGGGAGCTGAAATCGACGCAATTCCTGTTGGAAACCGGCGCCTCGCATCGCCTGTTTGATTTGCTTGATGCGCGGGCGTTGGACGTTGTCGTAGCGGCGGAAATGGGCGCGGCGGCGGAGTGGATGGAAGTTCATCCCTTGATGGAGGAGCCGTTCGTGGCGGCCGTGCCAAAGGGGCACGGAGCCCGGTTGACCGATCTGCGAACCTTGCCGCTGATCCAATACACCGCGCGTCACCACATGGGGCGCCAGATTGCCAGCCACCTGGCGCAGCTGAACCTGCGGTTGGATCACCGGTTTGAACTGGACAGCTATCACGCGATCATGGCGATGGTGGCGGCGGGCGCGGGTTGGACGATCCTGACGCCTCTGGGGTTTCTGCGCGCGCAGCGGTTCCGCGCCCAGGCCGACCTTGTGGCGCTGCCGTTCGATGCGTTTTCACGGCGCATTTCCCTGACCGCGCGGCGCGAGGTGCTGGGTAAGATGCCGCGAGAGGTGGCCGCACGGCTGAGGCCTGTGTTGCAGGAGATGATCGTCGACCCGGCGCGCGAAAAGATGCCCTGGCTGGGCGAGGACCTGCGCCTGCTTCAGGTGCCGTAGGCGCGCGCGTCGCCCTTCACGTCTTCGGCGGCGGCGACAAGTGCACCTGCGATAAAATCCAGATCTGGCTGTTTCAGGCGCACGGGCAGCCGTGTGTCACAGGCGCGCATCAGCATGTCGCGGGTCTGGGGCAGCGGGCCGGGGTCAGCGATGAACTGCCAGTTCCAGAAGGCCCGCGCATTGTCTTCGTTCAGGCCGAACACCTGCACCGACACCCCTCGTGCCTTGGCGGTATCGGCGAAGGCGAAAACTTCCTCATCCGACATGCCGACCAGGTTGAACTGAATCGAATCCGGGGCGCGGGTTTCCGGCGCCAGCGGCGGCGGCACGTCGATCCAGGGGCTTTGGTTCAACAGCTCGGCGACATAATCGTGGTTCTTCAGCCCGTCGGTCACACGGCGGGTCAGCTCGCCCAGCTGCGGGCGGATGACGGCGGCGGACAGGTTCGACAGGCGGGTGTTGTAAAGCGGCAGTTTGTTCTGCCAGCGGGCGAAGGCGTCGGCCAGGTCCGCGGTGTTGTCGCCACGCGGTGTCTTGTGCTTTTGCCAGTTGTGTTCATAGGCGCCCGACATGATGACCGCGCGCGCGATCAGCTCAGCGTCGTCGGTGATCAAAATGCCACCTTCGCCCGCGTTCAGCATCTTGTAGCTTTGGAACGAGAAACAGCCGATCTTGCCAATCGTGCCGATCTTGCGCCCGTGCCACAGCGTGCCCAGAGAATGCGCCGCGTCTTCGATCACCGGCACGCCGGCGGCGTCGCACAGGTCCATGATCGCGTCCATGTCGGACGTGTGCCCGCGCATGTGGCTGATGATGACCGCGCCGATCTCATCGGTCAGCTTGGCCGCGAAATCCGCCATGTCGACGCGGTAATTCGGGCCGACATCAACCAGCACCGGCTGGCAATCGGCATGCACGACCGAGGAGGGCACCGCGGCGAAGGTGAAGGCCGGGATCAGAACCTTGGCATCGCGCGGCAGGTCCAGCGCCTTTAGCGACAGAAACAGCGCGGCGGAACACGAGGCCACGGCCAGCGCGTATTTCGCGCCCATCAACTCGGCGAACTCGGCTTCCAAAAGGGCCACCGGCGCATCCTGGGGCGCAGTATAGCGAAACAAGTCGCCCGATTGCAGCAGGCGGTCGATTTCGGCGCGGGCGGCTTCGGGAATGGGTTCGGCGTCATAGACGTTGGGGGCAAGGGTCATGGCGGCTCCGTTCTTGGCGTCGTTCATGCATCTTTGGATAACATGAAAACATCTTTCAGGAAATCCGTAAGTTACTCCACCCCTGAATGCGAGCAAAAAATGCCCGCCGGACGCAGGGTCGGGCGGGCATTTGGACGCAATTTGTCGTGCGTGTCAGACGTTGAGCAGCAGGTGCTCGCGTTCCCACGGGCTGATCACCTGCAAAAACTCGTTGTGCTCGGTGTGCTTCACGATCGAATAGACGCGGGCAAATTCCGGGCCGAGGATCTTGTGCATCTCGGTGGCCTCGTCGAACATGTCCAAGGCGCGGCCCAGACCCGAAGGGATCGCCTCTTCACCCTCATAGGCGTCGCCCTTGAACTGGGCAGTCGGGCGTTCTTCCTCGATCAGGCCCAGGTATCCGGCGGCGAGCGAGGCAGCGATGCCCAGGTAGGGGTTACAATCCATCCCGGCGATGCGGTTTTCCACCCGACGCCCTTTGGGCGAGGACAACGGCACACGGATGCCCGTGGTGCGGTTGTCGCGCGCCCATTCCAGGTTGATCGGCGCTGCGTTGTCTTTCACATAGCGGCGATAGGAATTCACGTAAGGCGCCAGCACCGCGATCACGCTGGGCAGGTGGTTCTGCATGCCCGCGATGAAGTGGAAAAAGGCATCTGTATCGCCGCCCTGCGGGCCGGAAAAGATGTTATCTCCGGTCTCGCGATCAAGGATCGAGTGATGGATGTGCATCGCAGATCCCGGCTCTTCGGCGATCGGTTTGGCCATGAAAGTGGCGAAACAATCGTGGCGCAGCGCGGCCTCGCGGATCAGGCGTTTGAAGTAGAACACGTCATCGGCCAGTTTGATCGGGTCGCCGTGGACCAGGTTGATCTCTAACTGCCCGGCGCCACCTTCCTGGGTGATGCCGTCGATCTCGAACCCCTGCGCTTCGGCGAAATCATAGATGTCGTCGATCACCGGGCCGAATTCGTCCACTGCCGTCATCGAGTATGCCTGACGTGCGGCGGCGGGGCGGCCTGAGCGGCCCATCATCGGCTTGATCTTTTCCGCCGGATCAATGTTGCGCGCCACCAGGTAGAATTCCATTTCCGGCGCGACGACGGGTTCCCAGCCCTTCTTGCGATACAGCTCCACGACGCGCTTGAGCACATTGCGCGGGGCGTATTCGATCGGGTCATCGTTGCGGTCATAGGCGTCGTGGATCACCTGCAGGGTCCAGTCGCCGGTCCAGGGCGCGGCGGTGGCGGTGGACATGTCAGGTTTCAGCACCATGTCGCGTTCGATGAAGCCTTCATCGCCCGCCGCTTCGCCCCAGTCCCCGGTGATGGTCTGGTAATAGATGCTGTCGGGCAGGTGGAAATAATCCTGCTTGGCGAACTTGTTGGCCGGCACGGCCTTGCCACGGGCAATTCCTGGCAGATCCGAGACGATGCATTCAACTTCGTCCAGTCGGTTGCCATCAACATACATCTGTGCCGCTTCGGGCAGTTTCTTGATCCAATCGGCCATCACTTGGCCCCCTTCTTGAAGAACGCCGCCATGCGGTCGGCGAAGGCGTCATTTGCGGTCGGTGTGTCCAGCGCGCCTTGGGCCGCACTGATCAGGTCGTCGGGCACGTTGCCTCGACCACGATAGGTGATCAGCCCGTCGATCATCTGCGCACCAAACTCGGGGTGCGGCTGGATGGTCAGGATGCTGTCGTTGATCACCAACGCTGCGTTTTCGCAAAACGCGTTCGAGGCGATGACCTGCGCGCCTTCGGGAAGCTCGGTCACCTGGTCCTGGTGCCAGGCATTCAGGGCCAGAACTTCGTCGCCAAAGTCGTATTCCTGGCGCCCGACGGCCCAGCCCTTGTCAAACTTCTCGACCTTGCCGCCCAGGGCCTGGGCGATGATCTGGTGGCCGAAGCAAACGCCAACCAGCGGGGTGCCTTGATCGCGAATGTCGCGGATCAGCGCCTCAAGGGGCGGGATCCAGGCGTGGTCCTCATAGGCACCATGTTTGGAGCCGGTGATGAGCCATCCGTCGGCGGCCCCAGGGCCGTCAGGGAAGGTGCCATCCACCACGTTGTATGTGTCAAAGTCGAAGTCCCGCCCGGCCAGAAGCCGCTGGAACATGTCTGTGTAGTCACCAAGCGCGCCCAGAACTTCGTCGGGGGCGTGGCCGGTCTGAAGGATGCCGATCCTCATGAGTCACCAAATTTGATCAAATTGTGAGGCGACCCTAGCCGAGGAGTGGAAACGGGGCAAGGGGGGATTGGCACGGATGCAGATCGGAGAGGTGGGCGCCGCAGCCGACCAGCCGTCTTCCTCCGAGCGCGCCAGCGTCCCGGGGCCGAGGTGAACCCATATCAGGGAGAGGTTTATCGGATGAGGTTGGGTCGTACCCGCAGGCGCTTGCGCCGTTCCTGCGGCAGGTGTCGGTTCAGCCGTTTGTTCATCACCCCGAACAGCCCGATCACCCCCAGCGTCAGCAGGATGAAGAACCCGGCAAGAATCGGGTAGGGCACGAAGGGGTTGAACGTCTTGTCGGCGAAGTAGTTCGCGTAGTAGAGCGCATCACCGCGTTGCTGCCAGGTCGGAAAGCCGGAAAAGAACACCAGCGTGGTCGCGTGAAACAGAAAGATCGCTTCGTTCGTATAGGCGGGCCAGGCCAGGCGAAGCATGGTCGGCCAGGTGATGCGTTTGAACCGGGTCCACCCGGTGATGCCATAGGCATCCGCCGCCTCCATGTCGCCGCGCGGCACCGAGCGCAGCGCGCCGAAGAAGATCTCGCCGCTATAGGCGGCCGTGTTCAGGATCAGCACGACCAGTGCGCCTGCTTGCGCTGAGGTCAGCCAGGTCACGTAGCCCAACTGCTTCAGTTTCAGAAACAGGAAATAGGCAAAGAAGAACTGGATGAACAGCGGCGAGCCGCGGAAGATGAAAATAAACCATTCTGCCGGCTTTCGCAGGAACGGATTGCGCGCATCTTTACCCATCGCCAAACCGCTGGCGATGAAGAACCCGATCAGCAGTGCCAGCGCCCCGAAATAGATGTTCCAGATCATACCCGAGCCGATCAGCGTCACCTGCTGGCAAATCGTGAAATCGGCCTTGGGAAGAAGCCGCTCACCGATCCCGATCGAGCGCAGGGCATAGTCCTGGATGGTGACCCAGCAGCTCATGCGCCCGCCCCCACAATGGCCTGGCCGTGGCGCAGGCGTTTGTTCAGGCGTTCAATCAGGATTTCCGAGACGCGGGTGAAGGCCAGGTAGAACACCAGCAGCGCCAGGAAATACCACAGCCGCCAGTCGCCATGCGGATAGTCGGTGAAACGCGGGTTGATCGTTCCGCCCAGTTCGCGGGCCCAATAGACGATGTCTTCCACCCCAAGAAGGAACAGCAGCGGCGTGGCCTTGATCAGGATCATCCACAGATTGCCCAGTCCGGGCAGGGCATACATCCACATCTGCGGCACCAGCACGCGCCAGAAGGTCTGGCGGTGGGTCATGCCATAGGCTTCGGCGGTTTCCATTTGCGCGCGCGGCACGGCGCGCATGGCGCCGAACATGACATTGGCCGCAAAGGCGCCGAACACGATGGCAAAAGTCAGCACCGCCAGGAAGAAGCCATAGACCTCGTGCACCCATTGCGGTGAGGACGACAGCGGCAGCTTGGCGTCGGGGCAGACCAGGAAATCGTTGCCCTGGCGGATCGGATCGGTCCAATCCGGGCAGAACGCCTGGTGACGCATCCATTCGAAGCCTTGGTCAAGCGCGATCACGAAAAACAGGAAAAACGCGATGTCAGGCACGCCGCGCACGACCGAGATATAGGCCTGGCCCAGCCAACGGACCGGCGCGACCTGCGCGCGGGCGGACATGGCGCCGAGAAACCCGAAGGCCAGCGCGGTGGGGGCGGTGATGAACAACAGCACCAGCACCGTCACGAAAGACCAGTAAAAATTGATGTGTTTGCCTGTTGTGAGGTAACAGGACAACCACCGGAGCCCATCCAGCGTTTCGGGATCTGTGCAATACTCAAACATCGCGGGTCCGGTTGGGTGGCCCCGCGCGACGTGCGCGCAGGGCCGTTTCAGTCAGGTGGGCCTTAGAAGGTCGAGGCCACTTCCCACTTGGTGATCAGTTCATTCAACGAACCGTCATCCTTCATCGACTGGATCGCCGCGTCGAAGGTGGCTTTCAGGTCACCGTCGCTTTCGCGCACGCCCATGCCGACGCCGCCGCCGATCTGCTCCATGCGCTCCAGCATCACCAGGCCGTCGGTGCCGACCACGGTGTCAAGAAAGCTCTTGTCGGCCAGAACCGCATCCGCTTCGCCCGAACGGACGGCGGCAACGGTTTCTTCCGGCGTGGCGAATTCAACCAGCGTGGCGCCCATTTCGGCGACGAAGGCCGCCTGAATGGTCGAAGTCTGGGCGGCAATCACCGCGCCTTCCACGTTCACGTCCATCGACATCGCGGCATAAGCCGAGGGGTCGGGCGGCGTGTAGGGCTGGGTGAAGTCGATGACTTCGTCGCGCTCGTCGGTGATCGACATGCCGGCGATGATGGTGTCGTAGTTGCCCGACACGAGGTTCGGGATGATCGAATCCCACTCGTTCGTGACCCATTCGCAGGTCAGTTCGGCGCGCTTGCACAGCTCGTCGCCCAGCTCACGCTCGAACCCATCGACTTCGCCAGCGTCGTTGATGAAGTTCCACGGCGCATAAGCGCCCTCGGTGCCCATGCGCACGGTGTCGGCCATTGCGACCCCCGCGGTCAGCGCCAGGGCGGCGGTGGAAAGGATAAGCTTTTTCATATGGTTACTCCCTTGGTTGTTGTCGTTTTTCTCGTTTTTCAAGTCGGCACGGTGGCCGACAGAAACTGTTGCAAGCGTTCGGTCTTAGGGTTGCCGAACACCTCGTCCGGCGCGCCCTCTTCCTCGATCTTGCCCTGGTGCAGGAACACGACATGTTCGGCGACGTCGCCGGCCAGCCGCATGTCATGGGTGACAATGATCATCGTGCGGCCTTCGGCGGCCAGATCCTTGATCACCTTCACGACTTCCTGTTCCAGTTCGGGGTCCAGCGCCGAGGTCGGTTCGTCGAACAACAGCGCCTTGGGCTCCATGCACAGCGCGCGCGCGATCGCGGCACGTTGCTGCTGTCCGCCAGACAATTGCGCCGGCCAGGCGTCGCACTTGTCGCCAATGCCCACCTTATCAAGATACTTGCGCGCGGCGGCCTCGACCTCATCCTTGTCGCGTTTCAGCACCGTCACCGGTGCTTCCATCACGTTTTGCAGGATGGTCATGTGGGACCACAGGTTGAACTGTTGGAACACCATCGACAGGTTGGTGCGGATGCGGGTGACCTGGGCCCGGTCGGCGGGATGGCGGTTCAACCCCTCGCCGCGCCAGCTGATCGGCTCGCCCTCGAAAAGGATCTCGCCCTGCTGACTTTCCTCAAGCAGGTTGGCACAGCGCAGGAGCGTGGATTTGCCCGAGCCGGACGACCCGATAAGCGAGATGACATGGCCGCGCGGCGCGACAAGGTCGACCCCCTTCAACACTTCGAGCGCGCCGAAGCTTTTGTGAAGGTCGCGGATTTCGATGACAGGTGGGTCTATGGTGGACACAGGCAGCAGCTTTGGTTGTTTCAGGGGAGGAGTAGGGCGCACTTTCGACGCGAATGCAACGGCGAAATGCCGGTTTCCCTTGGGGAATATGGGCGGAATGAGAGTTATGCCTGCTATATCACCGGAGCTGGCGGGATCGGTTGCGCCAGGTAGCTGGTCGCAGGAATTCGTGTCAGCCCGGTCAGGTGCAGCGTGCTGCGGTCATCGGGCGAGAGCGCCATTAGTGCCACCTCGATCGCCGCGTGCAGCCGGCCTGCATCCTGACCATGCGCGGTGATCAGCGGCAGGCCTGGCGTGGGCGCGGTGCGCTCGACCACACGCAGCTGGGCAGTGAACGGATCGTGACGCTGCATCAGGGCAAAACTGACCGCATCCAGCGCGGCAAAACTCGCGCGTCCTTCGGCCACCACCTGTGCCGAAACGCGGTGCGCGCCGGTCTGGAGCAGGCTGTCAGGGGTCAGGTCCTGGGCCGCAAGATGGGCTAACGGTGCAGCCCAACCGGATTGCGAGAGCGCTTCGTTGAACGCAAACACGCCCCGGCATAATGCAGCAAGGTCACGGTCATCCTGCGCGCGGGCGACGATGACGCTGTGATAATACCCCGGCGGCGTATCGGGCAGGCCATAATCTGGCGTGGCCACCAGGGTCACTCTCTCATGAAGCCGGGCGCGGAACGGCAAGCCGCAGGTCTGCGCCAGCAGAAGGTCAGGCGATTGCCAGATGTCCCAGGGGTCGGCGTCGCGGGTCAGGTTCTTCGGCCCGTATCCGAAGGCGTCTTGGATCAGGGTCCAAAGCCGATCATGCGCCGGGGCGGTTTCGGCCCGGTCATACATCGGCAGGGCGGCGATCATGGCGCCTTTTGCGCGCGCTGCCGGGCGATGTTGCTGTCGCGGTCATTCACGCCCAGAAGCGAGGCAATCATGCGCATCAGCGCGTCTTCTTCATCCGCGCGCGCGCCGTCGACCAGCACGACCTCCCAAGCTGCCTCGACCACGCTTTCGCGGTCCTCGTAAGGCACGGCTTCTTTGATGGCGCGGGTGAAACGCACGGTATCGGGCGCGGTTTCCTCGAACAGCTCGGCGCTGTGGCGCAACTCGTTCGCCTCATCGGCGCTCAGGTCATAACGTGCGCGCAAGATGCGTTCGATCCGTTCGACCTCGATATGGGCATAGTCGCCATCCGACCGCGCGATACGCACCAAAAGCGCGCTCAGCGCCAGTTTGGCGTCGTGATCGGGAAGCGGGTCGGGCGTGGCGCCGGTCAGGCGCTGAAGAAGCGATGCAAACATGAAAACCGATATAGGGGCTAAGGCGGGAATTGCCTAGCCGTCATAGCCTTCGACGATGACGATATCACCCTCCGACACCGGATCGCGCAACGCCTTGGCGGCCTGGTATTCTGGGCTGTTGTAACACTCCAGCGCCACCTGGTAAGAGGGAAACTCGATCACAACATTGCGCGAGCGTGACGTGCCCTCGGGGTTTTCGAACTGCCCGCCACGGATCAGAAACCTTGCGCCGAACTTGTCGAAGGCGACCGCGTTGGCCGCCACGTATTTCTTATATGCGTCCAGGTCGTGCACATCGACCCGCCCAATCCAGTATCCTTTGGTCATGTCTTGTCCTTTTCTCAGCCGATTCCGTTGTGGTGCTGCCGGATTTCCTCTGCCCTGTCAGCGTCAATGCCCAAGGCCGTGGCGACATCGCCCAGGAATGCCTCTTCCTCGGGTTTTAGTACCCGGTCGGCCAGGCTGACCTGCCACAAGCCGTCCAACAAGCGTGCGCGTTCGGCGTGGTCGACATTGGCCTGCACCATGGCGGTAAAGTCGGCGGTGTCAGGCGCCTGGGCCTCAAGCTTTTCGCAGGTGGCGCGGGCCTTGGCGGCCTCGACCGGGTTCAGCCCCTGGTCACGCCCCAAAAGCGCGTCTATGCGGGCGATTTCCTCGACCGCGTAATGCTGGTCGGCCTTGGCCAGCCGCACCAAAAGCGCGCCGACCGCCAACTGCGCGTCCAGCGCGGGCAGGGGCTCTTCGGCCCTGCGGCTGCGCAGGCGTTTGAAAAAGTCGTTGATCATGGCGTTCCCGGTTGCTTTGGAAGGAGCCTAGCGACGCCGGCCCGCACGGGCAAGCGCGCCGGGGCGGGCGTGGGATCACACATGGGCTTACACCAGGCGTTCGACCTCGATCGCGGCACGAACGAAATCGGCGAACAGCGGGTGCGGCTCGAACGGTTTCGACTTCAGCTCCGGGTGGAACTGCACGCCGATGAACCACGGATGGTCGGCCCATTCGACGATCTCGGGCAGACGCCCGTCAGGGGACATCCCGGAGAATTGCAGCCCCTTGGCCTCAAGCGCCTCGCGATACTTGGTGTCGACCTCATACCGGTGGCGATGGCGCTCTTCGATCGTGGTGCCGCCATAGATGCGCGCCACGTTCGAGCCTTCGGCCAGTGTCGCATTATAGGCGCCCAAACGCATCGTGCCGCCCTTGTCGTCGCCCACTTTGCGTTTCACGGTGTAATTGCCCTGCACCCATTCCTTCAGGTGGTAAACCACGGGTTCAAAACGCTTTTCACCGGCCTCGTGATCAAATTCCTCGGATCCGGCCTCGGGCATCCCGGCCACGTTGCGGGCGGCTTCGATCACCGCCAACTGCATGCCCAGGCAGATGCCCAGATAGGGGATCTTGCGGGTGCGGGCGAACTCGGCCGCCTTGATCTTGCCTTCCGTGCCACGTTCGCCGAAACCGCCGGGCACCAGGATGGCGTGGAAGCCTTCCAGATGTGGCGCGGGGTCGACGGTGTCGAACACTTCGGCATCGACCCATTCGACGTTGACCTTCACCCGGTTGGCCATGCCACCGTGGGTCAGCGCTTCCTTGATCGACTTGTAGGCGTCCTCAAGCTGCACGTATTTGCCGACGATGGCGATGTTCACCTCGCCCTCGGCATGGTGAATACGGTCTTCCACGTCCTGCCACCGGCTCAGGTTCGGCTTCGGCGCCGGGTTGATCTGGAACGCATCCAGCACGGCCTGATCCAACCCGACATTGTGATAGGCCATGGGTGCCTCATAGATCGACTTGAGGTCATAGGCCGGAATGACCGCTTCCTGCCGCACGTTGCAAAACAGGCCAATCTTGGCGCGTTCCTTGTCCGGAATCGGATGTTCCGACCGGCAGACCAGGATATCCGGCGCGATGCCGATCGAGCGCAGTTCCTTCACGCTGTGTTGCGTCGGTTTCGTCTTCAGCTCGCCCGAGGCCGCCAGGTAGGGCAGCAGCGTGAGGTGCATGAAAATGCACTGGCCGGGCGCCTTGTCCTGGCTGAACTGGCGGATCGCTTCAAAAAAGGGCAGGGCTTCGATGTCGCCCACGGTGCCGCCGATCTCGCACAGCATGAAGTCGACCTCATCATCACCGATGTTGATGAAATCCTTGATCTCGTTGGTGACGTGGGGAATGACCTGGATCGTCTTTCCCAGGTAGTCGCCGCGCCGTTCCTTCTCCAACACGTCCGAATAAATTCGACCCGAGGAGACCGAATCCGTCTTGCGCGCCGCCACGCCGGTGAAGCGTTCATAATGGCCAAGGTCCAGGTCGGTTTCGGCGCCATCGTCGGTCACGAACACCTCGCCGTGTTCAAACGGACTCATCGTGCCGGGGTCGACGTTCAGGTAAGGGTCAAGCTTGCGCAGGCGAACCGAAAAGCCGCGCGCCTGCAAAAGCGCGCCCAACGCGGCCGAGGTCAGGCCTTTGCCAAGGGATGAAACAACGCCGCCGGTGATGAAGATATATCGTGCCATTTGGTTGGCTGCCCCCGTTTTGTTTGACCAGTGAATTTGGTCTTGTCAGGCCTGCGATTCGGCGAAAACCGTTAACGTCCGAATCCGTATCCCACGGGAGTTAAGACATAACGGAAAAGCACTGCCCGCGCAACCGGACCGCAACATGATGGGGCGAAAAAATCGCCCTGCTCAAGGTATTGTAGCTGTGGATCAGTCCGCGCGCGGCGGGGTCAGGCTGTCGTCGCCCAGAACCGGCGGCAGAAGGTCGGTCACATCCGGAGTGACCGGGGCCGTTTCTTCGGTTGCCGGAACGCCGCTACCCAGGGCATCGACGACCGAGGTATCGGACGAATTGCGCGCCGCCAGGATGGTCAGCGAGATCGACGTGACCAGAAACGCGATGGCGAAGATCCAGGTGACCTTGCCCAGGGCCGTGGCTGCGCCACGTGACGACATCACGCCACCGCCGCCACCACCACCGCCGCCAATGCCAAGGCCACCGCCCTCAGAGCGCTGAAGCAGCACGACACCGATCAGGGCCAGGGCCAGGATCAGGTGAATGACGAGGAGGACGTTTTCCATTGCGCGGTTCCGTGGTGTTGATCTGATGGGCTTATCTAGGGGCTTGTCGCAAAACCCGCAACCCCAAAGGCGCGGCCTGTTGCGCGACGGCTTTCGCGACGAAACCACGCAATCGCACCTTGTTATGTGAAATAGGTGTTCCCCCCCGGCCGCCCGGCGGCTATACGGGCGCGGGTTTTCTTTGCTGTCAGGAATAGAACATGGCCAACGTTGTCGTCGTAGGCGCCCAGTGGGGCGACGAAGGAAAAGGCAAGATCGTGGACTGGTTGTCCGAACGCGCCGATGTGATCGCGCGCTTTCAGGGCGGCCACAATGCCGGGCACACGCTGGTCATTGACGGCAAGGTCTACAAGCTTCACGCGCTGCCCTCGGGCGTGGTGCGCGGCGGCAAGCTTTCGGTCATCGGCAATGGCGTGGTGCTGGACCCTTGGCACCTGCTGAGCGAGATCGAGACAATCCGCGGGCAAGGCGTTGAAATCACGCCTGAAACGCTGATGATCGCTGAGAACACGCCGCTGATCCTGCCGTTCCACGGCGAATTGGACCGCGCGCGGGAAGAGGCCGCCTCGAAGGGCACCAAGATCGGCACCACCGGGCGCGGCATTGGTCCGTGTTACGAAGACAAGGTCGGGCGCCGGGTGATCCGGGTTGCGGACCTGTCAGACGACGCAACGCTTGAAGCCCGCGTGGACCGGGCGCTGCAACACCATGACCCGATGCGCAAAGGGCTGGGGGTCGAGCCGATTGATCGCGATGCGCTGATTGCCAAGCTGAAGGCGATCGCGCCGGAGATTTTGAAATTCGCAGCCCCGGTCTGGAAAGTGCTGAACGAAAAGCGCAAGGCGGGCAAACGCATCCTGTTCGAAGGCGCCCAGGGCGCGCTTCTGGATATCGATTTCGGTACTTATCCGTTCGTGACCTCGTCCAATGTGATCGCGGGACAGGCGGCGACCGGCACCGGGATCGGCCCGGGTGGCATCGACTATGTGCTGGGCATCGTGAAGGCCTATACCACCCGCGTTGGCGAAGGCCCGTTCCCGACCGAGCTGGACGATGACGACGGTCAGCGTCTGGGCGAACGTGGTCACGAATTTGGCACCACCACCGGGCGCAAGCGCCGCTGTGGCTGGTTCGACGCCTGCCTGGTGCGCCAGACCTGCGCCACTTCCGGCGTGAACGGCATTTCGCTGACCAAGCTCGACGTGCTGGACGGGTTCAAAGAGCTGAAGATCTGCGTCGGCTATGAGCTGGACGGGGAAATCCTGGATTACCTGCCCACTGCCGCCGACCAACAGGCGCGGGTGCGGCCAGTCTATGAGACGATGGACGGCTGGGACGAAACCACCGAAGGTGCGCGCAGCTGGGCCGATCTGCCCGCCAACGCGATCAAATACGTGCGCCGGGTCGAGGAACTGATCGACTGCCCGGTGGCGCTTCTGTCGACCTCGCCCGAGCGCGAAGACACGATCCTGGTGACCGACCCGTTCGCCGACTAAGCTTGCACCGATCTGCCGAAAGGGACCTTCATGGCGCTATCTTACAAAGCCCGCAAACGCTGGTCGCTGGTGATCCTTGTGATCGGCCTGCCGATTTACATCATTCTGGCGGTGGGCATCGTGGCCTTGTTCGAACGCCCGCCTATTCTGGTTGAGCTGGGCATCTATGTCGGCCTGGGATTCCTGTGGATCATGCCGTTCAAGAAGGTGTTCATCGGCGTCGGGAAACCAGACCCGGACGCGGATCCGCGCAGCTATCCGCATGATCCCGCCGGGAAATACGGGTTGGACGACGATAGTTGACACAGCGGTGTCGCTGGCGCGACGCGGTATGCCGCGCAGCCCCTGAGGCTGCTCAGGCGGGTTCTGGCCGCACGCGGGCTGTTCTAAGTCCAACCTTACGGTTTACCGCCAGCGCCCGCCCAAGATTTCCCATCGGGGGCAGAAGAAATCGAGTGCGCTGTGGGCCCCTCTTTGGGATGCGCCTTGCCTAAAAAAAAAGGGGCCCGTCAGGGCCCCTTTGCACTCGTACAAAACAAAAGATCAGGCGCTTTCACGCCGCACCTCAGGGTCCGAGCGGGTGGCTTCGGTGATCACGAACTGACCACGCTTGATCTTCTTGAACCGCCCTTCGCGCAGGAGTTTACCAAAGGCACGCAGGCCCTCTTCGCGTGAAAAGGTGCCTTCGGGATCATAGGCCAGGACCTGTTTCATGATCTGCGGGCGGGCGAAATGCGGCCTGCCTTCGACCTGGGTCGCAAAGGCTGCGGCGGCTTCAAGCAGTTCGCTCATGCTCTCCGCGCCGCGTTGTTCGGCATAGGTGGCAAAGTCGTCACTGTTGTCAGGCATCTCGACCTGTGCTTCGGCCTCGGCTTGTTCGGCCTCCAACGCCAGATTGCCCTTGGTCACACGGCGCGGGCGCACCACGGCGGGGGACTGTGCATCCGCTTCGGCCTCAGGGGCATCGATGCGTTGTTCCGAGACCAGCATCAGCGGCGCCAGGCGGCGCGATGCGTGCTTGTCTCCGTTTCCACCCAACCGACGCGGCCGCACCACGCGGGCAAGATCGCCGCGATAGGATTCGGTGTCGTCGTCGTCGGGTGTTTCCCCGGCCTCGTCATCGGCGCGCTTGGCTTGAACCGCGGCTTTCAGATGGGCGATGGCCGAGCGGCGACGGCTGACTTCCGTGCTTTCCATCTTGGTGTTGGTTTCTGCCAGGATGCGATCAACGGCGACGTCGCTTTCGTCAAAACCCGCGTCTTCGAAGGCGGGCCGTTGGCCAGTTTGTTCGTCTTCATCAGTCGCGTCGCGCTCGACCTCGGCCAGTTCGGCCATCAGGTCGGCTTCCTCCTCGGGGGTCAGCAAGCTGTCTTCGTTGTCTTGCTTTTCAACAGGCTCCAGATCGGCGCGTTTGACCTTCACAACACGGGCGATGGCGACGGGGCGAGGGGTGTCGTCCTCGGCAAAGACGTTTTCGTCTTCCTCGTCGGCGATTGCATCAATGTCGTCACCCAGAGCGATGTCGTCGTCTTCGTCGATCTCATCTGCCAGGGCGCTCTCGTCGACCTGTTCGTCTTCGGCAACCAGTCCGGCGAGGACCGAGTCGATCGCGTCATCTTTTTCCGTTTTTGCGACGAATTCTTCTTCGGCTTCATCTGCGACCGGGGCCTCGTCGGAAATCGAGCCCAGAAGTGCGGCCAGGGTGGCATCATCGCCATCGGCTTCGTCTTCATAGGTCTCGTCATAGGCCGCGTCGTCTGCTTCCGCGTCGTCCAAAGCGTCCGAGATCGCCTCGACCTCGTCATCCAGTTGCGCGTCGTCGGTGTCGAAATCGGCCTCAGGGGCGTTGTCGATCTCGGCTTCAATCGCATTGTCCGATTCGATCTCGGCCTCGTCCTCCTCCTCGGCGCGCAAATCGTCGGCGTCCGGTTCGTCGGCGTCAGTCAGATCCGAGTCATCCAGATCATCGGTGTCCAGATCGTCTTCTTCCAAGCGATCCGGAGCCATTTCGGCATCATCCGGAACAGCGTCGAATTCGGCTTGGGAGTCGGTGTTGATCTCGGCTTTCGCATCGACCTGGACATCGTCCAGCGAGGCTTCCGCGTCAGCGAAGAAAGCATCCGCGTGCTGGTCCTCGACATACTCACCCGTATGGTCTTCGTGCCCCCGATCCACCACGGCGCGGATGCGCTGCAACTTGGCGGCAATGGAATCGGCTGGCATGTCATCCGTAGGCAAGTCGCCGGAATCCAAAGCTTTTTCAGTGCTTTCAATGGGTTCTGCCGGGGTGAAGGTGGCAGCGGCTTCAGTCGGAGCCTCAACCTGGTCCAGCAGGGTTTCCCCTGGGATCAGCGTGGCGGCGGCGGGTTTGATGCGGGGCGCGTCGGCATCGGCCTGGCGCAGAACAACTTCGTCGTTCTCGACACGGGCTTCGACACGCTTGTGAATTTCACGTTCAGCGATCCGGTGCAGCATTTCGGCATCCGGCGTCGGCGGCTCGGCTCCGAAGTAGCGATCATCGGCCGCCAGATCGCGGAAATACTCCGCGATGGACTTCATCGTGTTGAAAGGTTCGTCAAACCCTTCGAGCGTGCACGAAAAAGTGCCGTATGATACAGTGAGAATCTTACTCGTGCTCACCATGGTTAACTCGCTTTCTCCCCCGATCCAGCAACAGTGTGTTTACCATGTATTGGTTCGAAATTTGGAACAGAACCGGGATATTGGCGGTATTTTTTCTGGGCGGGAATGTGTCAAGTTTCCAAAATGGAGACAATAACGAGGATGAAACCGGATTTTTTGCCATTTTACGAAACAGTAACCCTTGTTGGTGGGGGGGAGTGTAGCCACGCGATCCTTGACGAAGTGTTGACGCTTGCGCCGATTCTGGTAGCGGCGGATGGCGGGGCGGATCGAGCGCTGGCCTGTGGGCATGTCCCGCAGCGCGTAGTGGGCGATCTGGATTCCCTTTCGCAGACTGCGCGTGAGGCGCTGGGCGCCGATCGGCTGCAACGGATCGAGGAACAGGACAGTACCGATTTCGACAAAGCGCTGCGCTCGCTCGGCGCGCCTCTGGTGCTGGGTGTCGGTTTCCTGGGTGGACGGCTGGATCACGAACTGGCCTGCCTGAATGCCCTGGTGCGCCACGCGGATCGCAAATGCATTCTGGTGGGGGAACAGGACATCTGTTTTCACGTGCCCAGGGAAATCGTGTTGGAGCTGCCCGAAGGCACGCGCGTGTCGCTGTTTCCGCTGGCCGGGCTGCGCGCGACGCTTCACGGGCTGCGTTGGTCGTTTGACGACCTGCAGCTGGCGCCGTGGGACCGGGTTGGCACATCGAACGAGGTGGCGGACGGCCCGGTGCGGCTGCGCTTTGACCGCCCGGGCATGGTGGTGATCTTGCCGCGGGCCGCGCTTGGGGCGGCGATCAGGGCGCTGGAGGCGGCGTGACGCGAACGTTGCGTTCACGGGCGATGACGTAAAGCCCGGCGGCGATGGTGACGGCGATGCCAAGGGTGGCCAGCCCGTTGGGCAAATCGCGAAACACCAGCCAGCCGATGATCGTGGCAAAGGGAATTTCCAGGTATTGCATCGGGGCGAGCGTGGCTGCGGGGGCAAAGCGCAGGCTCCAGGTCATCAGGAGGTGGGCCATCGTGCCAAGGGTGCCAAGCGCGATCAGGAGCGCCCAGTCCCGTGCGCCGGGCAGGATGATCCCGGTGTCGGGGACAAGCAGGATCGCGACCGGGATCAGCACGGCGCTGCCCATCAAGCCCGAGATGGCCTGAAGGCTGATCGGGTCTACGTCCTTGGCCATCTGACGTGTGACCAGCATGAACAGGGCAAAAACGACGGCCACGCCCAGGGGCAAGAGCGCGGGCGGGCCGACGGCGGCGAAATTGGGCTGGATCACCAGAAGCGTACCCAGAAAGCCGACGATGGCGGCGCCAAGCCGGTGTGGGCCGACCGTTTCCCCCAGCACGTATTTGCCCAGAAGCAGCATGAGGAAGGGCATGACGAAGGCGATGGCGATGGCATCGGCAATGGGCAGGTATCTGAGCGCTGTGAACATCATCCCGATGCCCGCGATGTGCAAAAGCGTGCGGATTACAGTGAGTTTCAGAAGCCGCGGGGTCAGGGCCAGACTGCGCTGGCTGAACGCGACGATGGGCAGCAGGATCAGCGCCTGAATTCCGAAGCGCACAACCAGAAGCTGGTTCAGTGGCATGTGTCCGCCCAGAACTTTGGCGATACTGTCGCCCATCGGGGCGAGCAGGCAAAAGCCGAGCATCAGGAGAATGCCGAGCAGGGGGCGGTCATGGGTCATCGCCGGAGCCTAGCCTGCCGCTCGCGTTTCAAAAAGGGGTCGCGTGCCGCGACGCATGATGTCTCGCGGGGGTGTGACCCCGCTCGGGATTGGCGCGCGCGTCAGGCCGGGTGCCAAATCTGAGCGCGTCTGCGCGAGGGATCGAGTGTCGCGGCACGCGACCCCTTCGGATCACGCCGCTTCAACAGTTCGGAACGTTGACGGCCAGACCACCCAGCGAGGTTTCCTTGTATTTCGCGCTCATGTCCTGACCGGTTTCGAACATGGTGCGGATGCAGGCGTCCAGCGGCACAAGGTGGGTGCCATCGCCGCGCAGGGCCAGGGACGCTGCCGACACCGCCTTGATCGCGCCCAGCCCGTTGCGCTCGATACAGGGCACCTGAACCAATCCGCGCACGGGATCGCAGGTCAGGCCCAAATGGTGTTCCAGCGCGATCTCGGCCGCATTTTCGATCTGTTCAGGCGTGCCGCCCATCACAGCGGCCAGCCCCGCGGCGGCCATCGCCGAGGCGGACCCGACTTCGGCCTGACAGCCGGCTTCAGCTCCTGAAATGGACGCGTTGTGCTTCACGATGCCGCCGATCGCGGCGGCGGTCAGCATGAACTCTTCGATCCGCGAAGGGGCCGCGCCGGGCACGTGGGACAGCCAGTATCTCATCACGGCTGGCAGCACGCCCGCCGCCCCATTTGTGGGCGCGGTTACGACCTGCCCGCCGGCGGCGTTTTCCTCGTTCACCGCCATCGCATAGACGCTCATCCAGTCGTTGATCGTGTGCGGCGCGGCCAGGTTCAACCCTTGTTCGGCCTTGAGGCTTTTGTGGATCGCCCCCGCGCGGCGTTTCACCAACAGCCCGCCGGGCAGGATGCCGTCGCCGTCCAGGCCGCGGGTGATACAATCGTCCATCACCTGCCAGATCCGCGCGATCCCGTCGCGCAGGGTTTGCGGGCCGCGATGGGTCAGCTCGTTCGCGCGCTTCATCTCGGCGATGCTTTTGCCCGAGGCCTTGGCCATTTCCAGCATCTGCGCGGCGGTCTCAAAAGGATAGGGGTGGGATTTCGCGTCGCGCGCATCCATCTGCGGTTCAGCGCTCTGTTCCGCTTCGGTCACGACAAAGCCGCCGCCGATGGAGTAATAGGTCTCCTGCACCAGAATGTCGCCCTGCGCGTCCAGCCCCATCAGGATCATGCCGTTGGCGTGGCCGGGCAGCGGGTGGTCATAGTCGAAGACCAGGTCTTGTTTCGGCGCGAAGCTGAGCGTGGGCAAGCCGTCGGGGGTCACCACCCCAGAGGCCTCGATCTGCGCCAGCACATGTTCGGCGCGGGCGGCGTCATAGCTGTCGGGCAGGAAGCCTGCGAGCCCCAGGATGGTTGCGCGGTCGGTGGCGTGGCCGACCCCGGTGAAGGCCAGCGACCCGTGCAGCGAGGCGCGCAGGCCTGCGACCTCGAACGGCTGCGCGCGCAAAAGCTCCAGGAACCGCCCGGCGGCCACCATCGGTCCCATCGTGTGGGAGGACGACGGGCCGACGCCCACCTTGAACATGTCGAATACAGACAGAAACATCGCACCCTCGCGCTTGTGATGGGCCCAATGTGCGACATGGTGCACGGGCGGGGCAGCCTGAAAGCGACGCTTTTGCGCCGCTGGCCGGAATGTGGCCTGTCCCTTGCGGTTGCGCAAGGTTACGCAGTGATGGCTGTGGTAGACTTGGGAGTAAGGAGAGGACGATGGCTTATCATCTGGATGCACGCAAGATGGGTCTTGAGGACGTTGTTCAGCGATTGCGGGGGACCGACCTCATTCCCAGCCAACTGCCGCTTTTGGAGGATTTGCCCGACAACATAGCGGCGCTGGAGCGAGTAGGCATGGTGACCGTTGCCGACCTGCGTGCCGCGATGAAGAATCCCGGGATGGTGCAAGACTTGGCAAAGGTGAGCGGCGTGGACGCGGACTGGCTGATCCTGCTCAACCGGGCGCTCAAGGGGTTCTTTCCGAAACCCCGCCCGATAAAGGAATTCGAATGGGTGTCCGCGCCCTTGCGCACGCAATTAAAGGCGGAGGGGCTGACGAACAGTGAACTTGTGTTTGAGACTTATAGCGAAGCGTTGCCTGAAGGCGGCGAGGTGGAAACCTTGCTGGCAACCTGCGACCTGTGTCGCATTCAATGGGTCAGCCCGTCCTTTGCACGCGCGCTTGTGGCGTCGGGCTTTGTGACTGCCGCTGACCTGGCGCGGGCCGATCCTGAGGACGTCGCGACGGCCCTGGCCAAGGTCAACGTGGACGGGCGGTTTTTCAAGGGCAAGGTCGGGTTGCGCGACATCCGGCGGCTTGTCGTGGCGGCGCAATATGCACCGCAGAGCTAGCGGCGCGGTCCGTCGGGCCGGGTCAGGATGAACGCAGCACCCGCACCCATCAGAACCGCCTGCAACACCAGCACGAAACCTGGGGCGCCCAGGATCAGGCTGACTGCGAACACCAGAGTCATCATGCTGACTGCCAGCATTTTTGCACCGCGCGAAATGGCACCGTTTTCTTCCCAGTTGCGGATTGATGGACCGAAATGGGCGTGTTCGATCAGCCAGGCCCGTGCGCGAGGACTGCCTTTGCCAAAGGCAAATGCGGCGACCAGCAGGAATGGGGTCGTTGGCAGCACCGGCAGAACAACGCCGATCAGCCCCAGCCCAACGGCCAGCCAACCCAGTGTGATGAAGAAGACCTTGCTCATGTGTGTTGTCATGATGGGGGGTTACACGATCCGTCTGTCCAGTTTCCGCGGATCGTCCACTTTCACAGCCCAGAAGTCCACCGTTCGTGGGGAAGAACGCGGCGGGGCGTCAGGTCGCACTTCCTTCTGGCGGGGTGGCATAGCGCGGGGCAGTTAAGGGCGTTGGGCCAAGACCTTCTGCCTGTTGCGCCGCTTGCATTGACGGGCGCGTTTCCAGTCGCGCGGCCAATTTGTGCAAGCTGGGCCAGTCAGACAAGGTGAACCAGTCGGTCCGCCCCTTGGGAAAAAGCGCAAGCCAGCGCAGCAGTACGCCGACATAGAGGTCGAGACCCGAAGGCGCGGCGGCGGCGAACCAAGCATGCTCGGCTGTGGCCAGAACCTCCAGCCGGTCCAGATGCGCCCGGACACGGCCCACCGTCAGAGCGCGGTGCCCGTCCAGATCCCCGGGGGCGTATTGCGCGCCGTAAAACAGTTGCCGCATGTCCGTGTGCAGCCCGTTCGAAACGGCGAACAGCCACGACAGGAAGGCGGCGCGCATGTGGCTGCCGGGGGTAGGGGCCAAGCCACCGTGACGGTCGGACAGCCACAACAGGATCGCGCCAGTTTCGAACATCGGTCCGTCGGGCGTTTCCAGCGCCGGGATCAATCCCATCGGGTTCACAGTCAGGAAGGCCGCGCTTTTGTGCGCGTTTCTGGCACGATCCACCAACACCGTTTCATACGGCGTCAACAACTCCTCCAGCACAAGGCGGACGATCAGCGAGGCGTTGTCGGGGGCATAGTGCAGGCGATACATGGGCCAAGCATAAGGTGCTTTGCCACGCGGTTCTATCGTTGAAGAGTCACCCCGCCCACGCGGTCGACGATGACCCCCTGGCCGGTTCCCTTCCAGGTCCAGAACCCGAACAGGTAATCGTCGGCTAGCACGATGAAGCGCATAGTGTGATTGATCGGATCACCCTGTTGCGAATGGGTGAGGAAGCCGCCTTCGAGGCGCGGCAAATCTTTGTTGTGGCAGCCTGTGATCAGCAGAATTTCGTCCGGTCCGACAGACGCTTTCGGGTCGTCAGGCAGGGTCAGAACCTCGTCGTTTCCCCAGGCCCAGTTCGGTTCGCTGCTGGCGACCTGCACGAAGGCGATGTCAGGTATCGGGGTGGGCATGCCGCTCAGCACAAAGCCGTCACCGGCCCCGCCCACCGCGGACAATGTCACCTGACTTTGCCCCGGTGTGCCCGCGTATGTGGGGACATTCGCAGTCTTCACGAGGAAAGCTGACACATGGATGGTGAAATCGCCCTCCAGGCGCTCAGGCGCCAAGGCCCCGGCGTGACATTTGGCATTCAGTCCGGTGTCCTCGTCTTGAACCATGGAATCGTACAGGTCATCGAAATCGCCGCTGGTGGCCATCACGGGCAAGCAGGCCAGACTGAGCGTCCAGGCCGCCACGAAAGCTCTTGCGTGTTTCATGTCATCCCCCTTTGCCCGCATCCTAGCATGTTGGCGAGGTCTCTCAAAATCCACGGGGAACCGCGCGCAGTTGGTTTTGCGCGAAAAACGTGCCCGCCCCCTCGCAAGCGCTGCGCATCTTACCTATAACCTTTGCAGGTATAGGAGAGTCGCTGCCATGTCCGGGGAACTATCGCCCATCGATACCGCTAAATTCGTAGCCGCCAAACGCGCGGTGGAATTCGTCCAGGACGGCATGCGCGTCGGCCTTGGCACCGGGTCCACCGCAGCCTGGATGGTGCGCTGCCTGGGCGAGCTGATCCGCGAGGACGGCATGAAGATCACCGGGGTGCCGACCTCTAGCCGCACCGCCGAGCTGGCCCGCCAGGTTGGCATCAACGTGGTCAGCCTGGACGAAGCACGCTGGCTGGACCTGACGATTGACGGCACCGACGAATATGATTCCGACCTTTGCCTGATCAAAGGCGGCGGCGGGGCGCTGCTGCAGGAAAAGATCGTGGCGACCGCGTCCGATCAGATGATCGTGATCGCGGACCCTACCAAGCAGGTCGATACCCTGGGCGCCTTCCCGCTTCCGGTCGAGGTCATCCCGTTCGGTTGGCAGACCACCAAGGCACTGATCGAGGAAATGCTGGTGAGCATGGATGTGCTGGGCCAGCAAAGCAGCCTGCGCATGAACGGTGACGCGCCTTTCGTCACCGACGAAGGCAACCACATCGTCGACCTGCACCTGCAACGCATCGGCAACCCGCGTCAGCTCTCGATGGTTCTGAATCAGATCCCCGGCGTGGTCGAAAACGGCCTGTTCATCGACATCTGCGATGTGGTGGTGATCGGGCACGGCGATGGCAGGGTCGAAGTCACTGACATCAACGAAGGCACGCACGAAGAAGACCGGATCGAGTTCGTCGATACCACCAACCTGTTTGCGGATATCTGAGGACCGGGTGAAGACCAGCCGTCGTTGGCAATGGGCCTCCCGTGAGCGCGAATGCCTGCTTGGCGGGACATCTTGCCATTCACCGTGACAGTCCCAACGTCTTCGCTGGTTGTACCAAACCAAAAGTGGTCGTGGTCACTGGGGACACAACGTGGCAATTGGGGCCGAACGTGATGCCTGCACAAATGTGGCAGGATGCTTCCCAAGGGCGTGTGTAAACGAAGGTTGACCGTTTACGGGCGTGCCCACCTTTCATTGAGCCTGGATTGCACCCGTTCGAAGTGTGACCCGCAGTATTGGCCCGCGCCCAAGCATATGCAGCCGTTACGGAGCGCCCAAATCAGAGGCTTCTTCGCCCAACACTTTTTGGGCCGCTCGGAAGCATTCCAGCCCCTGAGGGACACCGCAATAGATGGCAACCGCGTGAATGATCGCGCGGATTTCTTCCTTTGTGACGCCGTTGTTGACGGCGCCACGACAATGAAGTTCCCATTCAGTCATTTTCCCCAAGGCGCCTATCATTGCCAGATTCATCATCGAACGGGTCTTGGCATCGATCACCTCGTCGCCCCAGCCAAATCCCCAGCACCATGCTGTCATGGCCTCTTGAAAGGGCCGTGTGAAATCGTCTGCTGCGGCAAGGTTCTTTTCCACATATTCTGCGCCCAGGGTGGCTTTGCGCTGCTCCAGACCCTTTAAGAACAGGTCTTCATCAAAAGTAGCCATTGTGTGTTCCTTCACCTGGCAAGGCCTTCGGTTATGACGATATTCGCGGTGCAGGCCGTGTCACGATGCGCGCGCGCCGATTGATACTCCGGTGAATGGTAGCAGGACAAGGCTTCGGCTTTGCTCTCAAATTCTATGACCACATGGCGATGGAAGGGCTGCCCTTCCAGTGTTTCGCCGTCATCGCCTCGCACCAGAAACCGTGCGCCGTACTTGGCGAAGGCGGCCGGCGCGTGTTTCTGATAGCCCGCATATCGGGCGGGATCGGTGATGGTGACGAAGGCGATCCAGTATCCCTTAGGCATCTTTCCCCTCCGGCTCAGACCTGTTTAGAAACCCCTGTGCCGTTTTCGCGGCGTCAGAGATATGCGCTTCCACAGCGCGGCGGGCGGCGTCGGAGTCGTGGCTGAGAATGGCGTCGTGGATCGACGTCATATGGCTCATCCCCGAGGTTTCGCGGTCGCGCGCGGCAATCGTCAGGGCGCGCAGACGGCTGATGCGACCGTTCAGGCGCTGCACGATCTCCCAGGCGACAGTGTGGCCCGCTTCGCGGAAGATGAGCTCGTAAAACCGTGTGGTCGCTTGCAAAAGGTCGGCCCATTCGATGTCATCCATCTTGGCTTCGACGGCTTTGAGGGCGCGGGTCAATTTCGGGCCGAAATCCTTGCTTTGCGCCAGGGTGCAGGCCGATGTGGCGGCGCCTTCCAGCAACAAACGCACGTCATAGATCTGCTTTGCCTGGTCCCAGTTCAACGTGGCAACGATGGGGCCGCGGTTGGGCACGATCTCGACCAGCCCTTCGGCTTCGAGATACCGGATGGTTTCTCGGATAACGGTGCGACTGACGCCCAGTTGGTCGCACAAGGGGCGTTCCACAAGGCGTTCACCCGGCGCAAAGTGGCCAGCGATGATGGCCTCGCGCATCCGGTCCTGCACGATGTCGCGCAGGGTTTGCGGGGCTTTGTCGATCTTTTGCAACGGGGACGTGGTCATGGGCTTGTGTTTATCAGGGGGGTCGGGCCGCTTCAAGTATTCTTGACATATCGTCATATGGTATACCATGATCTGCTGCGACTCACCAGACCAAGGAAATGCCATGCCCGCCGACATTCGCAAAACGCTGCTTCACGTTGAGCACACGCTGATCGAAGGCGGCCGGGCTGCGCCGACACCGCTGACGATGATCGCAGCAGTGGCGGTTATTCGAAACCCGTGGGCAGGACAGGGCTTTGTCGAGGATCTTCGCCCCGCGATCCATGATTGTGCCCCCGGTCTGGGCGCTTTGCTGACCGAGATGGTTCTGGAGGCGGCTGGCGGTGGCGACAAAGTCGAAGGGTACGGAAAGTCTGCCATCGTCGGGGTGAACGGCGAAGTCGAACATGCCTCGGCGCTGATTCATACGCTGCGGTTTGGCAACCATTACCGCGAGGCGGTCGGTGCCAAGTCTTACCTGGCCTTCACCAACACGCGCGGGCCTGCCAATGCACCTTTGCAAATCCCGTTAATGGACAAGAATGACGGTGGTAGACGCAGCCATTACCTGACCATCCAGCTGTCCGTAGCGGATGCGCCCGGCGCGGATGAGATCGTCATCGCCCTGGGCGCATCCATCGGTGGGCGTCCGCACCACCGGATCGGTGACCGTTATCAGGATCTTAAGGAACTGGGCCATGACGCTGACAACCCTGCCGCTGTCTGAGCCTTGTGGCACGCTGACCTATCGTGAGGCAGGCGCCGGTGCGCCGGTGGTGTTGATTCATGGAGTCGGCATGCAGTCAGCGGCCTGGACACCGCAGATCGCCGCCCTGTCGGCAACCCATCGCGTGATTGCAATCGACATGCCCGGGCACGGGGGCTCGTCCGCGCTGCCATCCGGGTCGCAACTGCCCGCGTTCGTGGCCTGGCTGCACGCGGTCTTCGCGGCGTTGGACCTTACGAACGTCAGCCTTGTAGGTCACTCTATGGGGGCACTTGTGACGATGGGATACGCAGTGACCCATCCAGATGCTCTGGCGCGGGCGGCGGTGTTGAACGGTGTCTATCGCCGGTCCCCCCAAGCCCGCGCGGCCGTCACGGCGCGTGCCGATCTGATCCGCACCGGCAGGTTTGACCTGCAGACCCCATTGGCACGGTGGTTTGGCGACCGCCCAGAGGATCAGGCGGCGAAGGATCAGGTCGCGGCCTGGCTGCGAGATGTCGATCCAGACGGCTATGCCACCGCCTATGGGGCGTTTGCGCGCGGGGATGACATCTATGCCGACCGTTTCGGCGACATCACATGCCCGTTTCTGGCAATCACCGGCGAAGGTGATCTGAATTCGACCCCGGACATGTGCAAGGCCATGGCCGCAGCGGCCCCCGATGGCCAAGCCGTGGTGATCGCTGGGCATCGCCACATGGTCAATCTGACCGCCCCCGACGCCGTGAGCAACGCCCTTGCAACCTGGCTGGCCTCTTCATCGGAGAAAGTCCCATCATGACCCAGATTGACCCCCGCGACCTGCGCAATGCCTTTGGTGCCTTCATGACAGGCGTGACTGTTGTCACCGCACATGATGAGCAGGGCAATCCCTTGGGATTTACGGCCAATTCGTTCAGCTCAGTCTCGCTTGACCCGCCCCTGGTGTCGGTCTGCCTAGCCAATACATCGCGCAACTTCGTCGCACTTTCCAAAGCCGATGGTTTCGCCATCAACGTGCTGTCTGAAACGCAAAAAGAGGTTTCAAACATTTTTGCCCGCCCCGTCGAAGACCGGTTCTCGGCGGTGAATTGGCGCAAGGGGCCGTTTGGATCGCCCGTGTTCGACGACGTGTCCGCATGGTTTGATTGTTCGATGTTCAAAACCGTGGAGGCGGGCGACCACCTGATCCTGATTGGGCAGGTCGAGGCGTTTGAAAACAGCACCCATCCCGGGCTTGGCTATGCGCGCGGGGCCTATGTGACCCCCGCGGCTGAGGCCGAAGCGCTTTGCAACAATGCCAATCTGGTGGTGTCGGCATTGATCGAACATCACGGCAAGGTGTTGTTGGTGGACAATGGCAGCGGGCAGCTTGATCTGCCGAACACCAAGGTCTCAAAACAGGGCGCGACCGTGGCGTTGAAGCAGTTGATAACTGCCAGTGGTGCCTTGGCCGAGCCAGGTTTCATCTATTCCGTTTACGAAGATGAAGCGCGCGCAACACAACATATCTCGTTCCTCTGTCAGGCCAGCGGAGAAACCGCCGCTCAAGGCACCTTTACCGAACTTACCTCCTCAACCCTGATGGACATCTCGGACCCTGCGGTCCGCACCATGCTGGAACGATTTGCGACGGAAAATCGGATGGGAAATTTCGGGGTATACTATGGCAATCAATCCAGCGGAAAAGTCCGCGCGATGGCATCAGGGAGTTGAGGCATGAAGTTCTCGCTTTTTGCGCATATGGAGCGCATTTCTTCGGATGAGGATCAGAAACAGCTTTATGATGAGTTCATCGAGCTGTGCAAAATCGCCGACAAGGGCGGGATGCATGCGGTGTGGACCGGTGAACATCACGGGATGAATTTCACTATCGCACCGAACCCGATGCTGAACCTTGTGGACATCGCGCGCCACACCAAAAATGTGCGCTTGGGCACCGGCACGGTGGTCGCGCCGTTCTGGCATCCGATCCGCCTGGCAGGCGAGGCGGCGATGACCGACATCATCACCGATGGCCGGTTGGAGCTTGGCATCGCACGCGGTGCCTATTCGTTTGAATACGAACGGTTGATGCCCGGTATGGACGCCTGGGAAGCCGGTCAGCGGATGCGCGAACTGGTCCCAGCAGTTAAGGCGCTGTGGAAAGGCGATTTTGCCCACGACGGGGAATTCCACCAATTCCCGAAAACCACGTCGGCCCCCCAGCCGGTCCAACCCGACGGGCCACCAATCTGGATCGCCGCGCGAGACCCCAACAGCCACGAGTTCGCCGTGCAGCAGGGCTGCAACGTGCAGGTCACACCCCTGTGGAACGGAGAGCCGGAAATCGCGGATCTGATCGACAAATTCAACAATGCCTGCGCGAAATACCCGGATCAGCCACGCCCCAAGATCATGTTGCTGCTGCACACCTATGTCGGGGACAGCGACGAAGACAGCAAACGGGCGGCAGTCGAGCTGAACCGGTTCTATTGCTACTTTGGCGCGTGGTTCATGAACAAGCGCGATATCAATCAAGGGCTGATAGCGCCGCTGACGGACGAAGAAATCGCCGCCCACCCGTTTTATTCGCCCGAGGCGATGGAGCGTGATCTGGTGATCGGGACACCCGAAAAGGTGATCGAACGCCTAAAAGTATACGAGGCACAGGGCTATGATGAGTATTCGTTCTGGATCGACAGCTCCATGCCGTTTGAACGCAAGAAAGCCTCGCTTGAGCGGTTTATCAGTGACGTGATGCCCGCCTTCGCCTAACGGCCTGACAAGGATCAAAAGATGAAGAGTTTTCAGCAGTATATCGGCGGCGACTTTGAGGATGGAGAGACCCAGTTCGACAGTCTTGATCCGGCAACGGGCGCGGTTTGGGCCAGAATGCCCGAGGCGTCGGTGTCGGATGTGAACCGGGCTGTGGACTCGGCTGAACAAGCATTCCTTGGGTCCGAATGGGCTGGGATGACGGCAACGGCGCGTGGAAAGCTGTTGATGCGGCTGGCGGACCTGATCAGCCAGAACGCCCCGCATCTGGCCGAGTTGGAAACCCGTGACACCGGTAAAATCATTCGTGAAACCAGCGCGCAGATTGCCTATGTCGCGGACTACTACCGCTACTACGCTGGCCTCGCGGACAAAATTCAGGGCGCGCATCTGCCCATCGACAAGCCTGACATGGAGGTCTGGTTGCGCCGTGAGCCGATCGGCGTGGTCGCGGCCATTGTGCCGTGGAACTCACAATTGTTCCTGTCAGCGGTCAAAATCGGCCCAGCTCTGGCAGCGGGCTGCACGGTGGTCTTGAAAGCCAGTGAAGACGGCCCCGCGCCGATGTTGGAATTTGCCCGAATCTTTGAACAAGCCGGGTTCCCCAAGGGTGTGCTGAACGTGATCACCGGCGGCCCCGCGGTTGGTGCGACCCTGACCAGCCACGCCAAAGTGGCTCATGTCGCCTTCACCGGAGGCCCGGAAACCGCACGACACATCGTGCGCAATTCGGCTGACAATCTGGCGTCGACCTCGCTTGAACTTGGCGGAAAATCTCCGCTCATCGTGTTTGATGATGCGGATTTGGAAAGCGCCGTGAACGCACAGATTTCGGGCGTGTTTGCGGCGACCGGCCAAAGCTGCGTCTCCGGCTCTCGGCTGGTGGTTCACGCGCGAATCAAGGACGCCTTTCTTGCCCGCCTCACGGAAAAAGCCGAAGCCATCGTGATCGGCGCGCCGGGGGACATGGCAACCGAAATCGGTCCGCTCTGCACCGTGAGACAGCAGGAAAATTCCGTGCGTTTGACTGAACAATCGGTTGCCCAGGGTGCAAGGTTGATCACCGGCGGTCAGATCTTGGAGCGGGACGGGTTCTATTTCCCGCCCACCATTCTGGATTGTGACCCCGCGCCCGAAGCCGCATGTCTGAGCAACGAGTTTTTCGGCCCCGTCTTGTCGGTGGTCAGCTTTCAGGACGAAGGCGAGGCCATCGAGATCGCCAACAACACGCAATTTGGCTTGGCGTCTGGTCTGTTCACCCGCGACCTGACGCGCGCGCACCGAATGATCCGGGCCATTCGCGCCGGGATTGTCTGGGTCAACACCTATCGCGCCGTCAGCCCGATTGCGCCATTCGGCGGCCACGGATTGTCAGGTCACGGTCGTGAAGGCGGGATCGAGGCGGCGTTGGATTACACCAAGATCAAATCCGTTTGGTTGCGAACCAGCGACGCACCAATTCCCGATCCTTTCGTGATGCGCTGATGGAGTCATGCCTGAAAACCCGGCTTGAGGCGGCAAAGGCGGTCGCAAAGCTGCGTGGGATACCGAAGCGCTCTCAATATCATCCCTTTTAAACAATCCAGGGATCCACCGGCAGGCTGTGGTGTTGCAGGTCCGATTTCCACTCTTGTTGCCGAGTGTCGAAGATCTCCTTCAGGAACGGGGATTGATTCAGCAAAGAAGCAATTGTTGTGCAGCATCGTTCGCTTTGGGCTCGAAACCGCCGCTCGCTGCGCAGCGTTAGGGGCTCGATGTCGGGACTGCACGCGGTTCCTTTCGGCGCGCGACCTTGCGTCGGGGGCTTTCCCTTGCCCGTCAAAGCAACTACATCACGTGTGAACTGGGGCTATGCCCACAAAAGGTGAAGAACAATGGCATTTGACTACGATCTTTTTGTCATCGGTGGCGGCTCGGGTGGCGTGCGTGCGGGGCGTGTGGCGGCCGAGACCGGGGCCAAGGTGGGCCTGGCCGAGGAATTCCGCATGGGCGGCACCTGTGTGATCCGCGGCTGTGTGCCGAAAAAGCTGATGGTGTTTGCGTCCGGCTATGGCCCGGCGGCCGCCGAGGCACGCGCCTATGGCTGGGACTATGACGGCGGCACGTTCAACTGGGACCGCTTCAAGCCGATGCTGGATGCCGAGCTTGAGCGCCTTGAGGGCATTTATCGCAAGAACCTGGGCGGGGCCGGTGCCGACATCTTTGATGCGCGCGCCGTGGTAAAAGACCCGCATACGATCGAGCTGTCGACCGGCGAAAGCTTTACTGCCAAGCACATCCTTGTGGCGACCGGCGGGCGGCCCTTCGTGCCCGACACAACACCGGGCGCGGCCGAGTTGGGGATCACCTCGAACGAAGTGTTCAACCTTGAGACCTTTCCTGAACGTATCCTGATTGTCGGCGGCGGCTATATCGCCTGTGAATTCGCCTGTATCTTCAATGGTCTGGGCGCAGATGTGGCGCAATGGTATCGCGGCGCGCAGATCCTGCGCGGCTTTGACGACGAAGTGCGCGGTTTCCTGGCCGAACATATCGCCGAGCGCGGCGTGGATCTGCATGTCGGCCTTGAGGTCGAGCGCATGGAGAAGCGCGACGAAAATGGCCGTGACCGGATCTGGGTCAAGGGCACCGACGGGCGCGAAGAGGTGTTCGACCAGGTGCTGTTTGCCACCGGGCGCACCGCAAACACCGACGGGCTGGGTCTTGAAGATGCCGGCGTCACTCTGGGCCGCTGGGGTGAGGTGGTCGTGGATGAGTATTCGCAAACCTCTGTGCCGTCGGTCTATGCGGTGGGCGACGTGACCAACCGCATCAACCTGACCCCGGTCGCGATCCGCGAAGGCGCAGCCTTTGTTGACACCGTGTTCAAGGGCATCCCGACCAAGCCCGACCATGAAAACGTGGCCAGCGCCGTGTTCACCCAGCCCGAATACGGCACCGTGGGGATGAGCGAAGAAGAAGCCCGCGCCAAGGAACCGGTGGACGTCTATTGCGCCGCCTTCCGCCCGATGCAGAAAAGCTTTATCGGGGTGAATGAACGCGTATTGTTCAAGCTGATCGTCAGCCAGGCGACCCAGAAGGTTCTGGGCTGCCACATTGTCGCCGACGGCGCGGGCGAAATGATCCAGCTGGCCGCCGTGGCGGTGAAGATGGGCGCGACCAAGGAAGACTTCGACCGGACCGTGGCGGTGCACCCGACGATGTCCGAAGAGATCGTTTTGATGAAAACACCGACCCGCACGGGTTGAAAAAACACTTTCGCGGGGCCAGTTTTGGCAGAACCCGCATGACGAGGAAGGATAGGACCAGATGGCCAGTGACAATGGCGGACCCTGGGGCGGCGGTGGAAACCGCGGCAACAATGGCTCGGGCGAAGGCCCGGGTGGGCCGAAGCGTGGCGGAGGCGGAAAACGCCCCGGCGACGACGGCCCGCAGATCCCCGAGATCGACGAGATCATGAAGAAGGGCCAGGAACAGCTGCGCGTCCTGATGGGCGGGCGCGGCGATGCCGGGCGCCGCAATGGCGGCGGCGGCGACGGAGGCGGCGGTATGCCCAGCTTCGGTCGTGGCACCATCCTTCTGGTGCTGATTGCGGCCATTCTGGTCTGGGTCTTTGCCAGCTTCTACCGGGTCGACACCTCCGAGCAATCGGTCGAGCTTCTGTTCGGCGAACGCTATGGCGTCGGGCAGGAGGGTCTGAACTTTGCCCCCTGGCCAATCGTGACCAAGGAAATCCTGGCGGTGACGCGTGAAAACGTGGAAAACATCGGCGTGGGGCTGGACGAAGGCCTGATGCTGACCGGTGATGAGAACATCGTCGACATCGACTTCCAGGTCGTGTGGAACATCTCGAACATCGAGGAGTTCGTGTTCAACCTGGCCGAGCCGGTGGACACGATCAACGCGGTGTCGGAATCGGCCATGCGCGAAATCATCGCGCGCTCGAACCTGGCGCCGATCCTGAACCGTGACCGTGGTGTCATTGCGCAAGAGCTGGAGGAACTGATCCAGGCGACGCTTGATAGCTATGAGTCCGGTGTGAACATCGTGCGTGTGAACTTCGACCGCGCCGACCCGCCGCGTGAGGTTATCAACAGCTTCCGCGAAGTGCAGGCGGCTGAACAGACCCGCGACACGTTCCAGAAACAGGCGGATGGCTATGCCAACCAGGTTGTTGCTGGTGCCCGAGGTGAGGCCGCACAGCTTCTGGAAGAGGCCGAGGGCTACCGCGCTCAGGTCGTGAACCAGGCCGAAGGTGAGGCCGCGCGCTTCATCGCCGTCTATGACGAATACGCCAAGGCCCAGGACGTGACGCGCAAGCGCCTGTATCTGGAAACGATGGAGCGTGTGCTGTCGAGCGTCGACAAGATCATTATCGACGAAGGCGCCGGTGGCTCGTCGGGCGTCGTGCCCTACCTGCCGCTGAATGAACTGCGCTCAAACACCGGAGGGTCGAACTGATGCGTCGCACTCAACTCCTTCTTGGCGTCGTTGTTATCGCCATCGTGGCCGTGATCAACTCGGTCTATATCGTCGACGAACGCGAAAAGGCGCTTCGCCTGTGGTTCGGTGAGGTCACTGCGGTGATCGAAGAGCCGGGCCTGAACTTCCGCATTCCGGGTCTGCATGAAATCGTCAAATACGATGACCGCATCCTGCCGCTGGACACCCAGCCGCTGGAGGTCACGCCGGCCGACGACCGCCGTCTGGTGGTCGACGCGTTTGCGCGCTGGCGCATTGCCGATCCGGTCAAGTTCCGTCGCGCGGTTGGCGCAAGCTCGATCTCGGGCGCGCGTCCGCGTCTGGAACGCATCCTGAACGCGGAACTGCGTGAGGTTCTGGGTGGTGTCGATTCCGGTGCGGTTCTGTCTGCTGACCGTGTCGCGCTGATGAACCAGATCCGCGACCAGGCCCGCAGCCAGGCCAATGCGCTGGGCGTCGAAATCGTCGACGTGCGTATCAAGCGCGCCGACCTGCCCGAGCAGAACCTGGAAGCGACGTTCGAACGGATGCGCGCCGAGCGGGAACGCGAAGCGGCAGACGAAATCGCACGTGGTAAGGAAGCCGCACAGCGGGTCCGCGCCCAAGCCGACCGGACCGTGGTGGAAACCACATCCGAGGCTGCCAAGCAGGCCGACATCATCCGCGGTGAAGCGGACGCGTTGCGAAACGCGATCTTTGCGGAAGCTTTCGGGCGTGACCCGGAGTTCTTCGCCTTCTACCGCTCGCTGTCAGCCTATGAGACTTCGCTTCAGGGCGGCAACTCGACCATGGTGATCACACCGGACAGCGAGTTCTTCGAGTATCTGAAGTCGGACTCGGGCGAATAAGATGGACATGATCCTTCTGGGCCTTGGCCTGGTTCTGATCATTGAGGGGCTGGTGTTCGCACTGGCCCCTTCGCGTCTGGACGATCTGGTGGCGGCGATGGCCGCACTCAGCCGTGACCAACGCCGCTTGATTGGCCTGGGTGCACTGACGCTGGGCGTCGTCTTTCTGTGGCTCTCCAAACTCTAGGCAGGGCGCGATGCCTTGCACGGAAATCGGACCGGTGGTTTTTGAAAGACTCCGCCGCGGTCGGGCTTTGTGGGCACCCTAACGCCCATTCACAAACCGGTGAGGCAGCGCGGCCAAAGTTTGCGTTGCGCATCCGCGCTCCTATCTAGAGACTATGCGACAATCCCCGGGGCACATTTTCCCCGCAAGAACCAGTCGAAGGAGACCGGAGTGAGACCACAGGCACTGTCCATCCCCGCAAATTCCCGTTCTGCCATGCAGATTACCCTACAGGCCCTTGTGGCGCTGGCCATGGCCGTGGCCCTTGTCATGACCACAGCGGCGCAGGCCAAGGCGCGCGGGACACCCGAAAGCTTCGCCGATTTGGCCGAACAGGTCAGCCCGGCGGTGGTGAACATCACCACTTCGACCCTGGTGGCGCAGCAGACCGGCCCGCGTCCGATGGTGCCTGAAGGGTCCCCCTTCGAGGACTTCTTTCGCGATTTCCTTGAGCGCGATCACGGCAATGGGGACGATGGGACCAATGGCGACCGTCCGCGGCAGCGCCGCAGCCAGGCGTTGGGGTCGGGTTTCGTGGTCTCGGAAGATGGCTTCATTGTCACCAACAACCACGTCATCGAAGGCGCGGACGAGATCCTGATTGAGTTTTTCGACGGCGGTGAACTGGTGGCTAAAGTGATCGGCACCGACCCGAATACCGACATTGCCCTCCTCAAGGTCGAAAGCGATACGCCGCTCGAATATGTGCCGTTCGGTGACAGCGACGTGATGCGTGTGGGCGATTGGGTCATGGCAATGGGCAACCCGCTGGGCCAGGGCTTTTCGGTTTCGGCTGGCATCATTTCGGCCCGTAATCGCGAACTGTCGGGCACCTATGACGACTACATCCAGACCGATGCGGCGATCAACCGGGGCAACTCGGGCGGTCCGCTGTTCAACATGGATGCCCAGGTGATCGGCGTGAACACCGCGATCCTCAGCCCCAATGGCGGCTCGATCGGGATCGGTTTCGCGATGTCCTCGGCGGTGGTCGAGCGGGTGATCGACCAGCTCAAGGAATACGGCGAAACCCGCCGTGGCTGGCTGGGTGTGCGCATCCAGGACGTGACCGATGACGTGGCCGAGGCGATGGGGCTGGACAGCACCGCAGGCGCCCTGGTCACTGACGTGCCGGAAGGCCCGGCGATGGAGGCGGGCGTGGAAGCAGGTGACGTGATCCTGTCCTTTGACGGTGTCGACGTGATCGACACCCGCGATCTGGTGCGTCAGGTCGGGAATGCACCGGTTGGCAAGGCCGTGCGCCTGGTCGTGCTGCGCGACGGGCAGACTCAGACCCTCAAGGTCACCTTGGGCCGCCGCGAAGACGCCGTGGCAGCCACGGGTGGTGACGTGCCGCAGGAACAACCTGAGGCGCCGATGCAAAAGACGCTTCTGGGCATGGACCTTGTCGAACTGGACGATGCCTTGCGCAGTGAACTTGGGCTGCCCCCCGGCACCGAAGGTCTGGTCGTGCGCGAACTGGCCGAGGACACCGAGGCGTTCGAGAAGGGCCTGCGCGCCGGCGACGTGATCACCGAGGCGGGGCAGGAGGCCGTGACCTCGATCGCCGATCTGGAACGTCGCATTCAAGCCGCCCGTGACGGGGGCCGCAAGTCGATCCTGCTTCTGGTGCGCCGCGCCGGAGAGCCGCGCTTCGTCGCGCTGACTTTGCAGTAAGGCAAAAGAAAACCCCGCCGGATTGGCGGGGTTTTTGAAGAACCAAGGGGTCGCCTGTGACAGGCGGCCCTTTTTTCTTGCAGCTTACATCATCGCCTCGATGTCGGCGCGGGTCAGGCCGATGTCGTCCAGCTCACGGTCGGTCAGCTTCGACAGCGCGTTGCGGGTCACGCGGGCGTCGTTCCAGGCAGCCAGGGTGCCGAACAGGGTGTGGGCGATGTTGGACAGGCGTTCCCCGAAGGAAATGCCGTGAGCCAGGGGGCGGGTCGTTTCAAAAACAGCCATTGCAGTATCCTTCACTTGGTGGCCTGAGCATCATTGCTTCGGGGCATTTAGAACCCAAAAATTGCATGCACAAGCGCCGCAATTGCATGTCACATATGCAGTTTTTGCATTGGTCGTTTTTGCGCCATCACCTTGTCGGAATTGAGATATTTCGCGCGGGGAAAATGTCGTTTTCGACCCGACCCGACCTGAAAACGACACAAATGAACCAGGGGGGCACTTGTGTTGCATTTGTCTTAAGTTCTGGCGGATGTTCGCGTTTCGTGCTAACTGTGCTGCAAAAGCAACAAGAGCAGGGCTGTTTCATGCGCGTATTGGGCATTGATCCGGGGTTGAGGAACCTTGGCTGGGGGGTGATCGACACTGATGGTGCGCGGATTTCCCATGTTGCCAACGGGGTCTGCCATTCGCTGGGCAGTGATCTGTCGCTGCGGCTCTTGTCCCTTTACGACCAATTGTCCGAGATCGTGACCCGCTTTGCCCCTGATACGGCGGCGGTGGAAAAGACCTTCGTGAACAAGGACGGCGCTGGCACGCTGAAGCTGGGCCAGGCGCGGGGCATCGCGCTATTGGTGCCGGCAAAGGCGGGGCTGGAGGTCGGCGAATACGCCCCCAACTCGGTCAAGAAAACCGTGGTGGGCGTGGGCCACGCGGATAAGCGCCAGGTCGAACATATGGTGCGGCTGCAATTGCCAGGGGTCGATCTGGCCGGGCCGGATGCCTCGGACGCACTGGCGATCGCGTTGTGCCACGCGCATCACACGCGGTCCTCCGGGCGGCTTGAGGATGCTCTCAGGAGGGCCAGCGCATGATCGGGCGGATCGCGGGACGGATTGACTATCGCGCCGAAGATCACGTGCTGATCGACGTGCGCGGCGTGGGCTACCTTGTCTATGTCTCGGACCGCACGATGGCCGCGCTGCCGGGGCAGGGCGAGGCGGTGGCGCTGTACACCGACCTGTTGGTGCAGGAAACCAACCTGCAATTGTTCGGCTTCCTGTCGCTGGTGGAAAAGGAATGGCACCGGCTGTTGATGAGCGTGCAAGGGATCGGCGCAAAGGCGTCGATGGCCATTCTGGGCACGCTGGGCGCCGATGGCGTCAGCCGCGCAATCGCACTGGGCGACATCAACGCGATCAAGGCGGCCCGGGGCATCGGCCCCAAGACCGCACAGCGCGTGGTGATCGAACTGAAAGACAAGGCGCATGGGGTGATGGCGATGGCCGGCACCGGCGCGGGGGTTGCAACCCCGACCTTGGACGACGACGCGGTGATCGAACCACCCACGGCAACGTCCACCGCCGCCCCCGCCCCGAACATGGCCGCCCAAAGCGAGGCGCTGTCGGCCCTGTCCAACCTGGGATACGGCCCCGGCGAGGCCGCACCGGCGGTCGCCCAAGCCCTGAGCGACGCCCCCGACGCCGACACCGCCACCCTGATCCGCACCGCTTTGAAGCTTCTGGCGCCGAAGGGGTGAGCCGATGACCGAACCCGATCCCACCCTGCGCCCCGAACCGCGCCCCGAGGATGCCGACCGTGCCTTGCGGCCGCAGCTATTGTCCGATTTCATCGGCCAGGCCGAGGCGCGGGCGAACCTGCGGGTGTTCATCGAAAGCGCCAAGCAGCGGGGCGAGGCGATGGACCATGCGCTGTTTCACGGCCCCCCCGGGTTGGGTAAGACGACGCTGGCGCAGATCATGGCGCGCGAGTTGGGGGTGAACTTTCGCATGACCTCTGGCCCGGTGTTGGCAAAGGCGGGCGACCTGGCCGCGATCCTGACCAACCTGGAACGCAATGACGTGCTGTTCATCGACGAAATCCATCGGTTGAACCCGGTGGTCGAAGAAGTGCTGTATCCGGCGCTTGAGGATTTCGAGCTGGACCTGGTGATCGGCGAAGGCCCGGCGGCCCGCACCGTGCGGATCGAGCTTCAGCCCTTCACGCTGGTGGGCGCCACGACCCGTCTGGGCCTGTTGACCACGCCGCTGCGCGACCGCTTCGGCATTCCCACCCGCTTGCAATTCTATTCGGTCGAGGAGCTGCACCAGATCGTCACCAAGAACGCGATCAAACTGGGGGCCCCCGCCGACGACGAAGGCGCGCGCGAGATTGCGAAACGCGCCCGTGGCACGCCGCGCATTGCGGGGCGGCTTTTGCGCCGGGTGCTGGATTTCGCCGTGGTCGAGGGCGACGGCAAGATCACCCGCGAGCTGGCAGACAATGCGCTGACCCGCCTTGGGGTGGATCACCTGGGGCTGGACGGGGCCGACCGGCGCTATATGCAGTTGATGGCGGACCATTATGGCGGCGGGCCGGTGGGTATCGAAACCCTGGCCGCGGCCCTGTCGGAAAGCCGCGATGCGCTGGAAGAGGTGATCGAACCGTACCTGTTGCAACAGGGCTTGATCCAACGCACGCCGCGTGGGCGGATGCTGGGGCAGAAGGCCTGGCGCCACCTGGGGCTTGAGGCCCCGCGCCCGCCTGAGAAAGGCGCGGGGCAGTCGGAGTTGTTCGACGGCTGACGCCACGCCCGGTTGCAGGCGGCGCGCAGAGGTTTTATGCCTCCGGCGGGGATATTTAGGGCAAGAAAAAACGAGGCCGCCATGACACCTGACGAGATTGAAGCCCATTTCACCCGCGCCGATGGCAGCTATGCTTTTGCGCGCTGGGGCCGGCCGGTGTCGCCGGTGGTGTTCGGGGTTGATGAGGCGACGCTACAGGTCGTGAAGGGCGCGATCGAGGCGGTGGTGGGTCTGGCAGGGCACCAGATGGCCGAAACGGACCCCGAGTTGGGGTCAAACCTGATGGTGTTCTTTTTCCGCGAGTGGGACGAGCTGCTAGCGGTGCCCAAGCTGGGCGAGATGATCCTGGGGCTTGACCCGCTGGTGGCGCGCTTGACCGCGGCGGATGCGAGCCAGTATCGCGCGTTCCGGTTCGACGATACCGGCGCGATCCAGGCCTGTTTCACCTTTGTGCGCATGACACCCGAAATGGCCGAGCAACCCGCCGAGACCCTGGCGCTGACCCAGGCGGTGCAGGCGGTGCTGCTGTGGTCCGACGTGGCCTTTGCCACGCAAAGCCCGCTGGCGGTTCTGCCGGACACCGGCGCCACGATCCTGCGCCCAGACGTGGCGGACCTTATCCGGGCGGCTTATGACAAGCTGATGCCAGTCGCGGCGAATGATCCCAGCCACGCGCTGCGCCTGTTCGCGCGCCTTCAGGCGGGGTGATGCGCGCCTTTCTGGCTTGTCCCTTGCCAGAGGCGCTTTTGGCGCCAGTTACGCATTTACAGGGCAATCTTCCGGTTGGGCGCGTGGTTGCCGAAGAGAACCTGCACCTGACCCTGTGCTTTCTGGGCGAGGCGGAGGAAGTCGACCTGATTGCCCTGCATGAGCAGCTGCAAGAGTTGCACGCGCCGCCCGTGACGCTGACCCTGTCCGGTCTTGCGGTCTATGGCGGCAAACATCCCACGGTTCTGGCCATCGAAGGGCAGGGGCCGGAGGCATTGCAGCGAAAGCTGGTTGGTCTGTGCCACAGTGCCGGGATAGCGCTGGAGCGGCGACGCTTTCGCCCCCACGTCACCCTGGCGCGGTTTGCGCGCAACATGGGCGCAGGCGACCGCGCGCGGCTGGACGTGTTCATCGGGGCCCATGCCGCGATCCGGCTTGAACCGACCCGTCTGGACAACATCGCGCTGTACCGGTCCGATTTGCACCCGGATGGCGCGCGATATGAGGTCTTGGCGGAATACGCCTTGCGCGGATAGGCTGCGGACAAACCACGAGGGCCAAATGCACACATTCCCCATCCGCGTCTATTACGAAGACACCGACATGGCGGGCATCGTCTATTACGCCAATTACCTGCGCTATATCGAGCGGGCGCGGTCCGATTGGGTGCGCGAGATTGGCGTGGACCAGAACGCGATGCGGGACGCGGGGCTGGTGTTCGCGGTGCGCCGGGTCGAGGCGGATTACCTGGCGCCCGCACGGTTTGACGACGTGCTGACGGTTGAGACCACGACGCTTCAGGTCACCGGCGCAAGGTTGGTGCTGGACCAGGTGGTGAAGCGCGGCGAAGAGCGGCTGTTTGAGGCACAGGTGACGATCGTCTGCCTGGGCGAAGGCGGCCAGCCCACGCGTCTGCCGGGTGGTTTGCGTCGGTCGGTGCATTGACGCTGCGACCAGGTGACCAGTCAGCTTACGTCGTTCGCAGCATCTCGAATGGCAATGTTTCGCCCATCAAGGCGCCGAAACCGGGGGCGATCACGCCGATGACGCGCTTTTGTTGGCTTTCCCCGTGAAGATGCGCTAGATTCTGCTTCAATAAGGCGGCCCAAAAGAGGCGGCGGTATAGAGGCAGAGACATGGAAACGGAAACGCTTGCAGCGGCGGCGGAGATCGATTTCTCCTTCCTGGCGCTTTTTCTTCGTGCAACCCTGATGGTGAAACTGGTGATGATCCTTCTGATCGTCGCCTCGTTCTGGTCCTGGGCCATCATCGTCACCAAGCTTATCGCCTTCCGCAAGGCGCGCGGCGAGGCCGAGGTGTTCGACCGCGCCTTCTGGTCCGGGGACCCGCTGGATGAGCTGTTTGACCAGATCGGCCCGGCGCCGGATGGATCGGCCCAGAAAGTGTTTTCCGCCGGCATGCTGGAATGGCGCCGCAGCCACCGGGAAGATGGCGGGCTGATTGCCAACGCGCAGGCGCGGATCGACCGCACGATGGACGTGGCGATCGCCAAGGAAGGCGAGAGCCTGAACAACGGTTTGTCCTTTCTGGCCACGGTCGCCGCCACTGCGCCCTTCGTGGGCCTGTTTGGCACCGTCTGGGGCATCATGAACGCCTTCATCGAGATTGCGCAGCAGCAAAACACCAACCTGGCCGTTGTCGCGCCGGGCATTGCCGAGGCGTTGATGGCGACCGGCCTGGGCCTGTTGGCCGCGATCCCGGCGTTGATCTTTTACAACAAGCTGACCTCGGACAGTGACAACATACTGGCGGGCTATGAGGCCTTTGCTGACGAGTTCGCCACCATCCTCAGCCGCCAGTTGGACAGCTGAGATGGGCGGGGCCGTTCAGCAGGGCGGGGGCGAACGTCGCGGACGCCGTGGCCGCCGCCGGGGCAAGCATCGCCGTGTGATGGGTGAGATCAACATCACACCGTTCGTCGATGTGATGCTGGTGCTTTTGATCATCTTTATGGTGGCCGCGCCGCTGATGACGGTCGGCGTGCCGGTCGAGCTTCCGAAAACCGCCGCGACCTCGCTGCCGGCGGTCGAGGAGGAACCCCTGACCGTGACCATCACCGCCGAAGGGCAGGTGATGGTGATGAAAACCGCCATCCCCCGTGACGATCTGGTGCCAAAACTGCGCGCCATTGCCGCCGAGCGGGAGGACAACAAGGTGTTCCTGCGGGCCGACGGCGCAGTACCGTATGCGCAGGTGGCACAGGTCATGGGCGCGCTGAATGCGGGCGGGTTCAACAACATTGGCCTTGTCACCGACATGGGTGGGCCGCGCCTGGATGGCAGCGGCGGGCAGGGCAACTGACACGCCATGAAGATGGGTCTCTATATCTCGGGTATCGCGCATGGGGCGCTGATCCTGTGGCTTCTGTTCGGAAGCCTGTTCGCCTGGGACCGGGACGATGACCCGATCCGCGTGACCGAGGTGTCGATCCTGTCGGAAGAAGAATTTGCCGCCCTGTCCGCGCCCGAGGCACCCAGCGTGGCCCCGGCAACATCGCCTACACCACCGCGCCGGCCGACGCCGCCGGTCCCAGACCCCGAACCGGAGCCCGAGCCGACGCCGGAACCGCCAGCGCCTACACCAACTCCGCCGCCCGCACCCGAGGCTGCACCCGAGGCCGAACCAACCCCACAGGAGGCGCCGCGCGTGGCACCCGAAGCCGCACCCGCCCCGCCGCCCGAGGCCGAAGTGGCCCCCGAGGTGGTCGAAGCGGTTACGCCCGAGCCTGCCGATGAGGTTGCGCCCGCGTCCGAAGAGGTCACCCCGACCGCGCCTGAGGAAGCCACGACCGAGATTGTGACCGAAGCAGAGCAGCCCTCGTCCGCGCCAAATACCTCCGCCCGGCCGCAACGTCGCCCGAACCGTCCACAACCGACCCAGACGGCGACCGCTGATGCGGTTGAGGATGCGGTCGCCGACGCGGTGGCAGACGCCGTGGCCGCCACAGTGGCACAGCCTGCCGTTCCCACAGGCCCGCCGATGACGCGGGGCGAAAAGGACGCGCTGCGCGTGTCGGTCGGCAATTGCTGGAACGTGGGCTCGCTGTCCACCGACGCGCTGGGCACCACGGTGGTGGTCGGCGTGACGATGAGCGAGGACGCAAAACCTGACGCCGGTTCGATCCGCATGGTGTCGTTCTCGGGCGGCTCCGAGGCCGCTGCGCGCCAGGCCTATGAGACCGCACGCCGCGCGATCATCCGCTGTGGCGCAACCGGCTTCAACCTGCCAGCCGAGAAATACGGCCAGTGGCGCGAGATTGAGATGACCTTCAACCCGGAAAGCATGAGGATCAAATGAGACTTGCTTGCAAACTGGGCCTGCAAACTGGCCGAAACCTGCCGAAATCCCGTTGCCGCGCCACCGGCGCGATTGCATTGTTTTCCCATGTGGATAAGAGGATCGCATGAGACTTTTGAAATCCCTTACGATTGCCCTGGCCCTGACGGGCCTTGTGACCACCGCCAGCGCCCAGACCGGGCCGCTCAGGATCGAGATCACCGAAGGGGTGATCGAACCGCTTCCGTTCGCCGCGCCTGATTTTCAGGCTGAGGACAGCGCGGCCAGCGAATTTGCCACCAACATTGCCCGCGTGGTTGCCTCCGATCTGGCCGGCACCGGGCTGTTTCGCGAAATCCCGGCCTCGGCTTTCATTTCGAACGTGACGAATTTTGCCAGCCCGATCCAATACGCGGATTGGAAGGCGATCAACGCCCAGGCGCTGATCACCGGCGCGGTGTCCACTGGTGCGAACGGCAAGCTGAACGTAAAGTTCCGCGTGTTTGACGTGTTTTCCGGTGCGCCGTTGGGCGAGGGGCTTCAGTTCGGCGGTTCGACCGCCAGCTGGCGCCGCATGGCGCACAAGGTGGCGGATGTCGTCTATTCCCGGATCACCGGCGAAAGCGGCTATTTCGACAGCCGGGTGGTGTTCGTGTCTGAAAGTGGCCCGAAGAATGCGCGCCGCAAGCGGTTGGCGATCATGGATTACGATGGCGCCAACGTGCAGTATTTGACCGACAGCAACGACCTTGTGTTGGCACCGCGCTTTTCGCCCACCGGCGACCGGGTGCTTTACACAAGTTATGAAAGCGGCTTTCCGCGGATCTATGTGCTTGACGTGGCCAGCGTCGGGCGCCGGGTGCTTGATGATCAGGTCGGCACGATGACCTTCGCGCCGCGCTTTTCACCCAATGGCAACACCGTTGTGTTTTCGCTGGAAAGCGGCGGCAATACAGACCTTTATCGCATGGATATCAACGGCGCGAACCGGCAGCGGCTGACATCGTCCCCGTCGATCGAAACCGCGCCCAGCTTTTCACCTGACAGCAGCCAGATCGTGTTTGAAAGCGACCGCTCGGGCACGCAGCAGCTGTATGTCATGCCCGCAGGGGGCGGTGAGGCCAAGCGCATCAGCTTTGGTCCCGGTCGCTATGGCACCCCCGTGTGGTCGCCGCGCGGCGATCTGGTTGCCTTCACCAAGCAAAACGCAGGTCGGTTCCACATCGGCGTGATGCGCACGGACGGCAGCGAAGAGCGTCTGCTGACCGCGTCCTTCCTGGACGAAGGCCCGACCTGGTCGCCCAATGGCCGCGTGATCATGTTCATGCGCGAAAGCCAGGGCGCAAACGGTGCGCCGGCGCTGTATTCGGTCGACATTACCGGGCGCAACTTGCGTCGGGTGTCCACACCTGGGGCGGCCTCCGACCCGGCGTGGTCACCTTTGCAGAAATAGGCTGCGTTCCCAAACAAGCGCCTGGGTGCTACACTGGGGCCAACGAGCAAAAAAACAGACAGGACAGAGCGATGAAACACCTTACAAAAGCTATTCTTCTGGTCAGTGCGCTGGCCGTGACCGCCTGTACCAACCCGGATCGGTTCGACAATGCGGGCGCGGGGGGCGGCGCGGCTGGTGCCGGCGCGATCGTGCCCGGCTCGGCCTCGGACCCGGCAAGTGCGGCCTATTTCCAGCAAACCGTGGGTGACCGCGTTCTGTTTGCGGTGGATCAATCCTCCCTGTCGGGCGAAGGCATCGACGTGCTGACCAAACAGGCCGCCTGGTTGATGGAAAACCCGCTGTATACGGCTATCATCGAGGGGCACGCGGATGAACAGGGCACACGGGAATACAACCTGGCGCTGGGCGCACGGCGCGCAAGTGCGGTGCAGAATTTCCTGATCGAGCGCGGCGTTGCCCCCAACCGTTTGAAGACGGTCAGCTATGGCAAGGAGCGCCCGCTTGAGGTCTGCTCGGACGAGACATGCTATGCCAAGAACCGCCGCGCCGTGACCGTGCTGGCGGCTGGCGGCGCGACCAGCTGAAGGACGTGATGTGATGCGGACGATTTTTGGGGCCGTTCTGGCCGTCGCTATCGGACTGGCTGTTCCGGGACTGGCGCAGGACCGGGGGCAGACTCTGGCCGACATCCGGCAGGAGCTTTCCGTGCTCTATGTCGAGATCCAGACCCTCAAGACCGAGCTGTCGACCACCGGTGCGGCCGGGGGCGTGGTGGCAGGCGGCAATACGACCGACCGGCTGAACGCGATTGAGGGCGAGCTGTCTCGGCTGATCGGCGCCACAGAGAAGCTGGAGTTCCGCATCAATTCGATCGTCAAGGATGGCACCAACCGGATCGGCGACCTTGAGTTCCGCCTGTGCGAGCTTGAAGAAGGTTGCGACATCTCGGCAGCCGGGCAGGGCGGTACACTGGGCGGTGGCGCGGCCCCGACCGGGCCGGTGGCAGCCCCGTCCACGGACACAAGCGGCCAGATGGCGATGGGCGAACAAGTCGATTTCGATGCGGCGATGGCGGCGCTGGAAAGCGGCGCGTTCGAAGACGCCGCCGCGCGGTTCGCCAGTTTTACCGAGACCTATACTGGTGGACCATTGACCGGTGAGGCGCATTATCGCCGCGGTGAGGCTTTGGAAGGGCTGGGCCGGACGTCCGATGCGGCGCGGTCCTATCTGACCTCGTTCTCCGGCAGCCCGAACGGCGCGCGCGCGCCGGATGCGCTCTACAAGCTCGGCACCTCGCTGGGCACGCTGGGGCAGACCTCCGAGGCCTGCGTGACGCTTGCCGAAGTTGGCGTACGCTTCCCGTCTTCGCCCGTGGTGGCCGAGGCCGAAGCGGCGCGTCAGGGGCTTGCCTGCCAGTGATGCCGACACAGACGCCAGATCAGGCCTTGCGGGATTTCATCGGGGGTGCGCACAGTCGCGCCCCTTTCGCGTCGTTGGGGGTCGCGGTGTCGGGCGGCGGTGACAGCATGGCGCTGTTGCACCTGGTCCGGGACTGGGCCACGGCGCAGGACGTGGCCGTGCACGCGGTCACGGTGGACCACGGCTTGCGCGACGGATCGGGGGATGAGGCGGCGATGGTCGCCGAAACCTGCGCCGCGCTGAACGTGCCCCATGCCACGCTGCGCTGGGGCGGTTGGGACAAGCGCGGCAACCTTCAGGATGCCGCCCGGCAGGCGCGATATGCCCTGATCACCGATTGGGCGCGGGGCCGGGTCGATGCGGTGGCCTTGGGCCACACCCAGGACGATCAGGCCGAGACCTTCCTGATGCGCCTTGCGCGTGGATCGGGCGTGGATGGGCTGTCGGCGATGCGGGCCGATTGGCAAGCGGATGGGTTGCGCTGGCTGCGCCCGCTGTTGACCACCCGACGTGCGGCCTTGCGCGATGTCCTTGAGGGGCGTGGCGTGATCTGGGCCGAGGATCCGTCCAACGATGACACACGGTTTGACCGGGTGAAAGCGCGTCGCGCGCTGGAAGGTCTGGCGGATCTGGGGCTGGATGCGCCGCGTTTGGCACAAACGGCCACCCGCATGACCCATGCGCGGGATGCGCTGGAACGTCACGCGCAGGTGGCTGCAAAAAAAATCTGCACGGTTCTGGCGGGGGATGTGGTCTTTGACCTCGACACCCTGACGGCGCAGCCATTCGAGACACAAACCCGGCTTCTGGCTCATGCGCTGATGTGGGTGACCGCGTCGCCTTACCGCCCACGTCAGGAGGCGCTTTATGAAACGCTGGCGATGGTGGCCGGTGGGGACCGGCGCACGTTGCATGGCTGTTTGATCGAAGGCGACCTGGATCAGATCAGAATTTCTCGAGAATACAACGCAGTACGCGACAAGGTGATTGCGCCGGGCGGGCTGTGGGACAGCCGCTGGACGCTGATTGGCCCTGACCAGGACGTGGATATTCGTGCGCTTGGCGATGCGGTATCGGACTGCCCGGACTGGCGCGACACCGGGTTGACGCGTCGGTCTCTTATGGCCACCCCCGCAGTGTGGCGCGGGGCCAATCTTGTTGCCGCCCCCCTCGCGGGGTTGGAGAACGGCTGGTCGGCGAAAATCGCCCATCCACCCGGTCATTTTTTCACAAGTATTTTATCGCATTGAACATATGGCCGTGATCCCTATTTTAAGGGGGTGGCGCGGGCATCGGCTCGTCGTCAACGATTTTCAAAGGAGATACCCTTGGGCAACGCGAGAAATTTCGCCTTCTGGATCGTGCTTTTTCTGCTGATCCTGGCCTTGTTCAACCTGTTTTCGAACGGCCAGGGCGTGACAACGTCCAGCCAGGTCGGATACTCGGAATTCGTCCAGGCGGTCGAAGGCGGCGATGTCGCCACCGTCGAGCTGGACGGCGAGACCGTGCGCTTTCAGGGCGCAGACGGCAAGATCTATACCACGATCGCGCCGGCAGACGCCGAAATCACCGCGCTGCTGATCGAAAAAGGCGTGGCCATGAGGGCCGAGCCGCAGCAGCAATCGGGCTTCTTCTCGCTCCTGTCGCTTCTGTTGCCGGTCATCATCCTGATCGGGTTCTGGTTCTTCATGATGAACCGGATGCAGGGCGGCGGCAAAGGCGGTGCGATGGGCTTTGGCAAATCCAAGGCCAAGATGCTGACCGAACGCGAAGGTCGCGTGACCTTCGACGATGTGGCCGGCATTGATGAGGCCAAGGAAGAGCTGGAAGAGATCGTCGAGTTCCTGCGCAATCCGCAGAAGTTCAGCCGCCTTGGCGGGCAGATCCCCAAAGGCGCGCTGCTGGTTGGCCCTCCGGGCACCGGTAAGACGCTGCTTGCGCGCGCAATTGCCGGTGAGGCGGGCGTGCCCTTCTTCACCATTTCGGGTTCGGATTTCGTCGAGATGTTCGTGGGCGTGGGCGCAAGCCGCGTGCGCGACATGTTCGAACAGGCGAAAAAGAACGCGCCTTGCATCGTGTTCATTGACGAGATCGATGCGGTGGGCCGGTCGCGTGGCGCAGGCTATGGCGGCGGCAATGACGAACGTGAACAGACGCTGAACCAGCTTCTGGTCGAAATGGACGGGTTCGAGGCCAACGAAGGCGTGATCATCCTGGCCGCGACCAACCGGCGCGACGTGCTGGACCCGGCGCTGCTGCGCCCCGGTCGTTTCGACCGCCAGGTCACTGTGCCCAACCCCGACATCAAGGGCCGCGAAAAGATCCTGGGCGTGCATGCCCGCAAGGTGCCGCTGGGCCCCGACGCCGACATGCGCATCATAGCGCGCGGCACGCCGGGCTTTTCCGGTGCCGATCTGGCCAACCTGGTGAACGAGGCCGCCTTGATGGCCGCCCGCATTGGGCGCCGCTTCGTCACGATGGAGGATTTCGAGAACGCCAAGGACAAGGTCATGATGGGGGCTGAACGGCGCTCCATGGTCCTGACCGATGAGCAGAAGGAAAAGACCGCGTATCATGAGGCTGGCCATGCAGTGGTCGGCCTGGCGTTGCCGCAGTGTGATCCGGTCTACAAGGCCACGATCATCCCGCGCGGTGGCGCGTTGGGCATGGTGGTCAGTCTGCCGGAAATCGACCGGCTGAACTGGCACAAATCCGAATGCGAGGAAAAGCTCGCGATGACGATGGCGGGCAAAGCCGCCGAGATCATCAAGTATGGCGAAGAAAACGTGTCAAACGGCCCGGCGGGCGACATCCAGCAGGCGTCAGGTTTGGCGCGGGCGATGGTGATGCGCTGGGGCATGTCTGACAAGGTCGGCAACATTGACTATGCCGAAGCGGCCGAAGGATACTCGGGCAACACCGCGGGCTTCTCGGTCTCGGCGCATACAAAAGAGTTGATCGAGGATGAGGTGAAGACCTTCATCCAGGACGGTTACGACACCGCGTTCAAGATCCTGACCGACAAGCAGGAAGAATGGGAGCGTCTGGCGCAGGGCCTGTTGGAATACGAAACCCTGACGGGCGACGAGATCAAACGTGTGATGGCCGGCGAACCGCCGCACAAGGGTGACGACGAAGATGACGCGCCGGAAGACAGCGGCACCGCGTCTGTGACCGCGATCCCGAAGACCAAACCACGCGCCAAGCCGTCCGGTGATGGCGGGATGGAGCCAGAACCCACGGCGTAAAGCACACTCAAAGGCCGGGCCACGCGCCCGGCCTTTTTGTTTGTGGTGACATTCTGTGTCAGGAAACGGGTTGCCCGGTCGCGCGGGCTTGGGCAAGGTTCCTCCAGCTGTTCGGAGGATCCCTTGCCTGCACTTTTACCTACAAACCATGTCGGTCGCATCACTTGGCTGGGGTTCAACCCCGACCGAGATGCATCTCTGCGAAACCAGTCCGAGGACGCGCAGGAAGTGACGTTTTCGGGGTTCCCCTGGGAAAGCCGCAGCGGGTTGACGCGCCCGTCCTGCAGCCGGGTGCGCGACCAATACGCCCCCGGCACGCCCATTCGCAACACGCGGCAGTTCAGCATCGTTTCGGGTGAGGAGCTGGCGCAGATTGCCGCCGAAATGGGCGTGGCGGTGGTCGGCCCGGCCTGGATCGGCGCCAGTATCGTGGTCGAGGGCATCGCTGATTTCAGCCATGTTCCACCGTCCTCGAGGCTGCAAACGCCGTCCGGCACAACCTTGACCGTGGACATGGAAAACCGCCCGTGCCACCTGCCGGCGCGGGTAATCGACGAAGACCTGCCGGGCAAGGGGCGGGTCTTCAAGGCCGCCGCCAAGGGGCGGCGCGGTGTCACGGCCTGGGTCGAGCGGGAAGGCACGTTGCGGGTGGGGGATGAACTGCGGCTGCACATTCCCGACCAACCTGCCTGGGCGCCGTAGTGGAGCCGTTCAAGAACGTCTTCAACGCCGAACTTGTTGCCAGCATGGCGCGGCACTTGTCCGGGGCGGGACCCTTTGAGGCGGACCGATTTCAGACGCTTGCAATGGACGGGTTGGAGGCGCTGGAACTGAAGGCCCGCAGCCGTCACATCGCGGATGCGCTGGAGGCCTGTCTGCCAAGTGATTTCGTGGCGGCCTGTGCGCAGATGGTGGCTGCGCTGCACGACAACGAGACCAGCAAAGGCTGGGAGGCCCAGGGGTCAGACCACGGCATTCGCGGTTGGGCAATGTTGCCGATGGGGGAATATGTGGCGCGCCACGGCCAAGACCATTTTGACCTGTCATTGCAGACGTTGGCCGCCTTCACATCCGGGTTTTCCTCGGAATTTGACGTGCGTCCGTTTCTGGACGCGGATCTGCCGCGCGCGATGGGCCATGTGACCCGCTGGGCGCAGGACGAAAACGAACATCTGCGTCGGTTGGCCAGCGAAGGCACGCGGCCACGCCTGCCCTGGGGGATGCAACTGAAGGGGCTGATTGCCGATCCTGCGCCGATCCTGCCGGTGCTGGATGCCTTGCGGGATGATCCGTCGGAGTATGTGCGCCGCTCGGTCGCCAACAACCTCAATGACATTGCCAAGGATCATCCGGATCTTGTGGCGCGGATCGCGGCCGATTGGCTTGTGGATGCGTCGCCTGCGCGGGTGAAGCTGGTGCGCCACGCCTGCCGCACGTTGATCAAGGTGGGCCATCCCGGGGCGCTTGCCGCCTTCGGTTATCACCCGCCCAAGCTGCGCGCCTCGCTTGCCGTCACGCCCGCCACTGCGCGGATGGGCGATGACCTGTGCTTGGATCTGACCCTGGCCGGCACCAACGCGGCCCCGCAGGCGCTGGTTGTCGATTATGTGCTGCATTATGTGCGCGCACGCGGCAAGACCGGGCCGAAAGTGTTCAAATGGACCCAGCTTGAATTGGCCCCCGACGCGCCGCGAACCCTGACCCGGGTGCACAAGCTGCGCGAGGTGACGACACGGCGCCACTACCCCGGCCTGCACCGGATCGAGGCGCAGGTGAACGGTCAGGTCGTGGCCGAGGCCGCCTTCACCCTGTTGCCAGAGACGGGCACCGGTTTCCCATCTGAAACCTGACAGGCCCCGCGCGACGATTTAGGCGTGGGAAATGTCGGATTCCCGCCTGGGAATCCCAAAACCGCCCTGTATACGCGAAAGGGACAGAAGGTCGCACCCAACCAAACAGGGACCAGCCATGAGCTATAAATCCGACATCGAAATCGCCCGCGAAGCCAAGAAACACCCGATCATGGAGATCGGCGACAAGCTTGGTATTCCGTCCGAACATCTGCTGCCCTATGGCCATGACAAGGCCAAGGTCGGGCAGGACTTCATCAATTCGCTGAAGGACCGCGAAGACGGCAAGCTGATCCTGGTGACCGCGATCAACCCGACGCCCGCGGGCGAAGGCAAGACGACCACCACGGTGGGTCTGGGCGATGGCCTGAACCGGATCGGTAAGAACGCGATGATCTGCATTCGCGAGGCCTCATTGGGCCCGAACTTCGGCATGAAGGGTGGCGCCGCGGGCGGGGGTTACGCCCAGGTCGTGCCGATGGAGGAGATGAACCTTCACTTCACCGGCGATTTCCACGCCATCACAAGCGCACACAGCCTGTTGTCGGCGATGATCGACAACCACATCTATTGGGGCAATGAATTGGAGATCGACGAGCGCCGCGTGGCTTGGCGCCGGGTCGTCGACATGAACGACCGTGCGCTGCGCGACGTCGTGGTCAGCCTGGGCGGCGTGTCCAACGGCTTCCCGCGTCAGACGGGCTATGACATCACTGTGGCCTCCGAAGTTATGGCGATCCTGTGCCTGTCCAACGATCTGCAAGACCTGCAAAAGCGCCTTGGTGACATCATCGTCGCCTATACCCGCGCCCGCACGCCGATCTATTGCCGTGACATTGGCGCCGATGGCGCGATGACGGTGCTGCTCAAGGACGCGATGCAGCCCAACCTGGTGCAGACGCTGGAAAACAACCCGGCTTTCGTGCATGGCGGTCCCTTCGCCAACATTGCGCATGGCTGCAACTCGGTCATCGCGACGCAGACCGCGCTGAAGCTGACCGATTATGTGGTGACCGAGGCGGGCTTTGGCGCCGATCTGGGTGCCGAGAAGTTCATGAACATCAAGTGCCGCAAGGCGGGGCTCGCCCCCTCCGTCGTGGTGCTGGTCGCCACGGTGCGCGCGATGAAGATGAACGGCGGGGTCGCCAAGGCCGACCTTGGGCCAGAGAATGTCGAGGCCGTGCAGAACGGCTGTGACAATCTGGGCCGCCACATCGAGAACCTGAAAAGCTTCGGCGTGCCGGTGGTGGTTGCGATCAACCACTTCGTCACCGACACCGATGCCGAAGTGCAGGCGGTGAAGGAATATGTCGACAGCCACGGGGCCGAGGCGATCCTGTCGCGTCATTGGGAGCTGGGCTCGGAAGGGTCCGAAGACCTGGCGCGTCGGGTGGCCGAGATTGCCGATGCGGACGTCGCGGCCTTTGCGCCGATCTATCCCGACGACATGCCGCTGTTTGAAAAAATCGAAACCATCGCCAAGCGCATCTACCGCGCCGACGAGGTTCTGGCCGACAACAAGGTGCGCAATCAACTGCGCGATTGGGAAGAGGCCGGCTATGGCCACCTGCCGGTCTGTATGGCGAAAACGCAGTATTCGTTCTCGACCGACCCGACCCTGCGCGGTGCACCCACCGGCCATTCGGTGCCGGTGCGTGAGGTGCGTCTGTCGGCGGGCGCGGGCTTCATCGTCGTTGTCTGCGGTGAGATCATGACCATGCCGGGCCTGCCGCGCAAACCGGCCGCGTTGTCCATTGGCATCAATGATGATGGCGAGGTCGAAGGCCTGTTCTAAGCGAAAAAGGGGTGTGCACATCCGGTGCGCATCCCCTAAACATCCTGTGCATGCATTTGTGCACACAGACGTCTGAGGAGAGGGTCCCATGAGCGCCAAGATCATCGACGGCAAAGCTTTCGCCGCCACCGTCCGCGAAAAAGTCGCGACCCATGTCACCCGTCTGAAGGATGAAAACGGCATCACCCCCGGCCTGGCCGTGGTTCTGGTGGGTGAAGATCCGGCCAGCCAGGTCTATGTGCGCTCAAAGGGCAAGATGACGGTCGAAGTCGGCATGAACAGCTTTGAACACAAGCTGGACGTGAACACCGCCGAGTCCGATCTGCTGGCGCTGATCGACCAGCTGAACAAGGATCCGGCGGTGCATGGCATCCTGGTGCAGCTTCCGCTTCCTGGTCATCTGAACGAAGACCTGGTGATCAATTCGATTGACCCGGCCAAGGATGTGGACGGGTTCCACATCTCGAACGTGGGGCTTTTGGGCACCGGGCAGAAATCCATGGTGCCTTGCACGCCGCTGGGCTGCCTGATGATGCTGCGCGACCATCACGGGTCGCTGTCCGGTCTGGACGCGGTGGTGATTGGCCGCTCGAACATCGTCGGCAAGCCGATGGCGCAGCTTTTGCTGGGCGACAGCTGCACCGTGACCATCGCGCACAGCCGCACCAAGGACCTGCCGGACGTGGTGCGCCGCGCCGATATCGTCGTGGCCGCCGTGGGGCGCCCCGAAATGGTGCCGGGCGACTGGATCAAGCCGGGTGCCACGGTGATCGACGTGGGCATCAACCGCATCGACGCACCAGAGAAGGGCGAAGGGAAAACCCGCCTTGTGGGCGACGTGGCCTATGACAGTGCCGCCGCCGTTGCGGGTGCGATCACCCCGGTGCCGGGCGGCGTCGGCCCGATGACCATCGCCTGCCTGCTGGCCAACACGGTCACCGCCTGCTGCCGCGCCAATGGCCTGGCCGAGCCCGAGGGGCTGACGGCCTAAGCTATTGCAATAAGTTGAGAAACGCGCGTCAGTCCTTGAAGACTGGCGCGCGTTTTTGCATGCCAGCCATGATTGCTTCCATCTGGTTGGGCTGGCCGACAAGAGCCTCCTGCGCCACGCTTTCGGCGATCAGGGTCTCTTCGATCCCCATCAATTCCGTGTCCGTGATCAGGGCCTTGGCCGCGCGCACCGCGTCGGGGCTTTTCGCCGCGATCTCGTGGGCCAGCGCGGTGGCGCGGGCCAGAGGATCGTCGGCCAGCTCGGTGACAAAGCCGTAGTCACGCGCGGCCTCGGCGTCGAATTGTTCCGCCGTATAGGTCAGCTTGCGGATCACGTCCGCGCGCGCCAGCCGGCGCATCAGGACCATGCCCCCCATGTCCGGCACCAGGCCCCAGCGGCCTTCCATGATGGAGAACCGCGTGCCGGGGGCGGCGATGCGGACGTCAGCGCCCAGCATGATCTGGAACCCGCCCCCGAAGGAAAAGCCGTGCACGGCGGCAATCACCGGTTGCGGCAGTTCGGCCCAAACCATCGCCGTAGCCTGAAACAGGTTCGACCGGTTGTGGGTTCGGGTAGCAAAGCCCACGTCCTTGGCGGCCTTCGCCAAAAGCGGCATCGCAGCCACGTCCAGCCCGGCGCAGAAGGCTTCGCCCGCGCCGGTCAGAACCACCGCGCGAATATCGCGCCGTTTGGCCAGTGCCTCTCCGGCGGCAACGATCCCATCGATCATCGCCAGGTCCAGCGCGTTGCGTTTTTCCGGGCGGGACAGGGTGACAATGGCCACGGGGCCGTCTTCGGTAATGGTGACGCGGTCGCTCATGGGGTTCTCCTTTGATGGTGCCAGTGTGGGCCGGGGGCGGGGAAAACCCAAGTGTGTCGTTGCGGCACTCAGGCGATAGGCACTGGCACCATCGTGCCCAGCAACACGGCGACATGGCTGCGTGTGGCCCCGTCCAACGCCCAGACATTCGCCTCGACCGTCATGATCCGGCGCCCGGGGCGGATCACCCGGCCTTCCGCCACCAGCCCGTCGCCCCGGGCCGGCGCCATCAGGTTGATTTTGATCTCGGCGGTCACGACCTCCTGATCCGGTGCCATCATCGTCAAGGCGGCATAGCCCGCCGCGCTATCGCCGATCGAGAAGGTCAGCCCCGCATGGCCGACGCCATGTTGTTGTAGCGCGCCGGGCGGGATGTCGGACAGGATGCGACAAAACCCGTCATCCAGCGCGTCCAGCCGTGCGGTCAGGGTCTGCATCATCGATTGCCGGGCGAAGCTTTCCCGAACCCGGTCGCGGCCCTCTTGCGTGATCATACTATGTGTCCTTCAGTCAACAAATCTCTATCCCTTTGGTTTAGCAGCCATTTTGGATTGAACCAATTTCCAAATCACTCTACTCTCGGTTCTGGTTCGGGGTGAAGAGGTACCATGTCTCGCTTTTTTCAAGCGTTCAAGGCGGCGTTGCTGCATCCGATGCGGTGGACCTTGTGGGTTGTGCTAAGCACCCTTGTCGGCCTGGCCGGACCGTTCGGAACCTTCGATGTTTTCAGCGCGCCCGAGCGCATCCTGTATTGGGCCATCACGATCGGCGTTGCCATTGTCATTGTCGTGGCCGCGCGCCTGGCACTGCGACAGCTGTTTCCCCAGCTGGCCCAGATATGGATCAGCTTGGCCATTGCGTTAATTCTGGCCGGGCTTCTGACCCCGGTGATTGTCTTCGTTCTTCAAACGGTCGTCGAGCGCCATATGGATGTGAACGAACCACCCTGGATGGTCTACGCCATGGTTGCCGGGGCCGGGTTGTATATCGAAATCCTGCGCATTACGGCCCTGCGCTGGCGCCAGGCGCATACGCCACCGGTTGAGCCGCCGGCCAATCCGTCCCCCCGCCTTGCCCGGCGCCTTCCCGACGGCATGGGCGGTGAGATATTGCATCTGAACGCACGCAATCACCTGGTGGATGTGCACACCAGCACCGGCTTGATGACCCTGCGCCTGCGTTTGAGCGACGCGATCAATGAGATGGAAGGCGTGCCCGGCCTTTGCACACATCGGTCACATTGGGTGGCGCTTTCGGCGGTCGTCTCCTCCGAATGTGAAGGGAACCGCCCGGTGCTGGTGTTGCGAAATGGCAGCCGTGTGCCGGTCAGCCGAAAATATGAGCCGGATGTCGTGGCGCAGGGCCTGCTGACGCGCTAGCGACGCGGCATCGGGATTGCCCGGGGAACGCCCCCAACCAGAACCGCCACCGCCTCAGCCCGCATCAGGCGTGCCAGCGCGGCGTCGTCCGCACGCAGCCCCCCGGTATAAGTGCCATAGGCGGGTAGGATCACCCGGTCGCTGTCATGCAGAAGACAGGGGCGCGACAGCCTGCGGCCTCGCAGGCTCACCCGCGCCTTGGGGTGATAATGCCCTGAAATCTCGCCCGCTGCGCCAGGCCGCGCGATGTGGCGAAACGTCAACGGCGGGGCATGCAGCTCGGCCAGGTGGGTGCCGCCAAACTCGACCGGGCCGGGGTCGTGGTTGCCCTCGATCCAGACCCAACGCCGCCCGGCCATCAGCCGCGACAGCAACAGCGCGTCGGCGTCGTCCAGGTTTTCCGAGGCTTCCAGGTCGTCGAAACTATCACCCAGACAGATCACCGTGGCCGCAGCACAGCGTTCTATATCCAGCGCCAACCGGGCCAGTGTGTCGTGGGTTTCATAAGGTGGCAGCATGGTGCCACCACGCCTTGCGATGCGCTCGGATTTGCCCAGATGCAGGTCGGATACACACAGGGTGCGTGCTTGTCCCCACCACAATGCGCCCGAAGGCAGCATGGTCAATTCCGTGCCGGCAAAGATGAAATCATACCCGTTCATCCTTTGTTCCAAGCGTATTTTACGTAAAAAAGCAAGGGGCAAGACCGGATCCCCCCGGGGGTCAGGCCAATCCGGCCTCGGCCATCAACCGATCCGCCTCGGCCGCCAGCAGCGCCTCGGCCCCCGCGCCGTCGACCGGGACCTTGCCAACCTCAAGGAACAGCGGTGCGGCAAAGGGAGTTACCTGGTCCAGATGCACATGGTCGATCCGCCCGCGCGTACGCGCCAGCATGTCCTCGATCCGGGCAAAGCCGATCAACCCTTGCATCGCTTCATCGCGGGTGATTTGCAGCATCAAATGATCGGGATCATACTTGCGCAGCGTGTCATACAGGATGTCCGAGCTGAACGTGGCCTGACGTCCCGTGGTGCGTTTGCCCGGCAGGTTGCGTTCGATCAGCCCCGCGATGGTGGCGGTGTTCTTGAAGGTGCGCTTCATCAGCGCGTTTTCGGCCAGCCACCCCTCCAACCCGTCGCGCAGACCGGTGGGGTCCAGCATCGCGACGGGGTCGGCGATCGGCTCCAGGCTCCAGATCAGCGTGGCATAATCGGTGGCGACAAAGCCCAGTGGGCCGTGGCCGGCCTCCTCCATCCGTCGCGTGACCAGAAGACCCAGCGTCTGCATCGCGTTCTTGCCGGCAAAGCCATAGATGCAGCTGTGCGCGCGGCCTTCGTGGGGGAAGCTTTCGAGCAGGATGCGCCCGACCCGGGGCAACTGAGACACGGATTTCTGCAAATGAATCCAGTCTCTTGTGTGGTCAGGAAGGGGGGGGAGTGGGTTGCGATGCAAAAGCTCCAGAATGCGGGCGGATAGCTGCGTGGAGGTCGAGAACTTGGTGCCCATGAACACCGCGACTTTGGGTTTGCGGCCCCGGTCAAGGCTCACCTGCACTTCCATCTCGCGCAGGCTCTCGAAGCGCACGATCTTGCCGCCCATCAGGAAAGTGTCGCCTTGGGTCAGGGACGCCGCAAAGCTTTCTTCGACCTCGCCCAGCGGTTTGCGCCCGGCGCCGCGCATGCGGACCTTCAGCGTGTCCGTGTCGATGATCGTGCCCATATTCATGCGGATACGTTGCGCCTGGCGCGGGTCGCGCAACTGCCACAAGCCATCGGTGCGCTGCATCAAGCGTTGCCAGCGGTCATACGCCTTCAGCGCATAGCCCCCAGTGGCAGCGAACGCCAAACAGGCGTCAAAATCCGCGCGGGTCAGGGCGGCATAGGCGCCGGCGCCGGTGACCTGGCTGAACAGCGCGTCCGCGTTGAACGGGCCGGAACAGGCAGTGGCCAGAATGTGTTGGCACAGCACATCGCGCGGCCCCGGCCCGCGTGGATCACCGTCCAGATCATGCGCCAGTGCAGCCTCGATCGCCGCGTGGCATTCGATGATCTCCCAACGGTTCGCGGGCAATAACAACGCCTTTGAGGGCGCGTTGTAGCGGTGATTGGCGCGGCCGATCCGCTGCACCAGGCGTTTCACGTTCTTCGGCGCGCCGACTTGGATGACCAGATCCACGTCGCCCCAGTCAAGTCCCAAATCAAGGCTACCCGTGCAGACAATTGCCTTCAGCCGTCCCTCGACCATCGCCTGTTCAACCCGCGCGCGGGCCTCGCGTGACAGCGATCCGTGGTGAATGCCGATCGGCAGCGCGTCTTCGTTGGCCAGCCACAGGTTGTGAAAGAAGATTTCGGCCTGAGCGCGGGTGTTGTGAAAGATCAGGGTGGTCTTGTGCGCGCGCACCTGGTCCAGCACCTCCGGGATCGCATAGGCGGCCCCACCGCCGGACCAGGGCGGGGGGGTGTCCGTGGTCAACATCGCGATGTCCGGATCCGGGCCGGGGTCGGCGGTCAGGATGGCGCATGGCGACGGATGCGGCGCGAAATACTGCGCCAATGCGGGCGGGTCCTCGACCGTGGCCGACAGGCCCACGCGGGCCAGGCCCGGGCACAGAGCGGTCAGCCGTGTGAGGCACAGCATCAGCTGATCGCCGCGCTTGCTCTCTGCCAAGGCGTGTAATTCGTCCACAACCACGCGTTTCAACCCCGCGAATATGCGTGGCGCGTCCTCATAGGATAGAAGCAAGGCCAAACTTTCGGGCGTGGTCAGCAGGATATGTGGTGGATCGGCACGCTGCGCCTTCTTGCGGGTCTGGGTCGTGTCGCCGGAGCGGTCCTCGACCCGGATATCCAGCCCCATGTCGGCAATCGGCGTCATCAGGTTGCGCTTCATGTCCGCCGCAAGTGCCTTTAGGGGCGAAATGTATAAAGTGTGCAAGCCTACGCCGGGATTCTCCGCCAAATCGACCAGAGAAGGTAGGAATCCTGCAAGTGTTTTCCCGCCGCCGGTCGGCGCAATCAGCATCAAGGCGGGCTCGGACGCCCGCGAAAGCATGCCCAGCTGGTGCGGATGGGGCTGCCATCCGCGCGCGGCGAACCAGTCGTGAAAAAGTGCAGGCAGAATGGTCATGCTGGCAGGATAATCCCGCCAGCAGGTAAAGTCAGTGCACGATTTCCTCTTCCCGCACGAACATGTTGGCCCAGGCGCGATCCAGAAGTGCCGGCGTCATCTGATACGGGATGCCTTCGAATTCGCAGATCGAGATCATCTGGTCGATCAGGAACACCGGCTGATAGTTCGCATAGATGTTGTCGATGGTCGGGTATTTCTTCTTGAGAAGATGAACCAGCGTCGCTTCGTCCAACGGCATCTTTTTCTTGCGCGCGACCATGGCGAAGATTTTCAGGAAATCCTCCTGCGTCGGCCCATCAATCTTGATCTTGTAGAAAATCCGGCGCAGGGCCGCTTTGTCGAAGATCTCGTTCGGGTGGAAGTTGGTCGAGAAGATCACCAGGGTGTCGAACGGCACTTCGAATTTCTCACCCGATTGCAGCGCCAGGATGTCCTTGTTTTCCTCAAGCGGCACAATCCAGCGGTTGATCAGCGCCTGCGGCGGCTCGGCCTGACGGCCAAGGTCGTCGACGATGAAGACGCCGCCGGTGGATTTCAACTGCAGCGGCGCCTGATAGGTGCGCGAGGTCGCATTATAGACAAGGTCCAGCATATCAAGGGACAATTCACCGCCGGTAATCACAGTGGGTCGTTCGCACAGCACATAGCGGCGGTCGTATTTGTTCGAGGTGCGACGCAGGGTGTTCGGGTCGTCGACCTGTTCTTCGGCCGAGGAATGCACGATCGGGTCGAAAACGGTGATGACCTGACCGGAATACTCGATCGCGCGTGGCACATAGATCTTGTCGCCCAGGGCGTCCCGGATGCCGTTCGAAATCGACGATTTGCCGTTGCCCGGCGGGCCATACATCAGGATCGAACGACCCGAACCGACCGCCGGGCCCAAATGGTCCAGAAGCTCATCCGGCAGAATCAGGTGGCCCATCGCGCCGGTCAGCTGGCCGCGGGTCATCTGGATGTTGCGGATCGACTGGCGTTTGACCTGTTCGGCATAGACCTCCATGGGTACCGGCATGGCGCCGTAGTATTCAGACTGAGCCAGCGCATCCAGCGCACGGGCCTTGCCGCCGTCGGACAGGCGGTAGCCCATTTCGTTTGACGTGGTATTGGCGTGCATCGTACCCATCGCCTCAATCAGCGACTGGCTGCGGCACATGTCGATCAACTCTTGCACCACCCGCGAGGGCAGCGCCAATACGCGTTCAAGGTCGGACACCATCTCCACATTCATGCGAAACATCGTCTTGAGAAGGATATCGCGCATCATCACCACGCTCAGCCCGGTGTCGGACATATTGCGGGCGGGCGGCGGTGCCATGACCTGTGTGGGCTGCATGTTCATGAGGATTGCTCTTGTTTTTGCCGGATTTTTTCCGTGATTCTACCGATCAGGGGCCATTTGGACAACAAAAACCCGTGGGATGGTTTTACATCGGCAATTCTGCAACGGTAGTGTTGCGTAAGCATTAATAACGGACCGGGCAATGAGCAGAGCAAACGCAATCCTACTGGCAGGTTTTCTGACAAGTTTTCTGATCGTTCTGGCGGGCGCGACGCTAGCCAAGGGCGGGTTCATGCTGGGCAAGCACGAAGGCGACACGCTGCACCTGTTGGACATCGTGTTCCGCATGGCAGCCGGAGAATTGCCGCATCTGGATTTCGTGACACCGATCGGGCTGTTTGCAACCTTGCCGATTGCCCTTCTGGTTAAGGTGGGACTTGGCGCGGGGCAGGCCATGATTCTGTCACAAGTCATTGTCGCCGCACTGTTTTTACCCGCAATCTGGTGGGTGGCCGCGACCCGGTTTCGCGACGCGGTGGGCTGGATCTTCGGCGCAGTCATCCTGATCCTGATCCTGGCGCTGGTGCATGGCACGACCGAGCGCAGCGTGTCATTCTCGATGCACTACAACCGTTGGGCCTGGGCCGCGGCGTTCCTGGCGATCACCACGGCGATCCTGCCCAGCCTGAGCCCGCGCCACCATGCGGTTGACGGTATTGTCATCGGCTTGGCCGTCGCGGTGATGGCGATGACAAAGGCGACCTATTTCGTGGCCTTCGCACCGCCAATCCTGGTCGCATTGCTGGCGCATCGGGCCGGGCGCAGCCTGCTCTGGGCGATCGGTTCGGGCCTGATCGTGGCAGGATTGGTCACCTTGGCGGCTGGAATCGAGTTTTGGCTGGCCTATCTGGACGACCTGAGAACCGTGGCGGGAAGCGACGTGCGACCCAATCCGGGCGAAACGTTGCAGGTGGTGATCGGCGCACCGGCCTATATGGCGGGCAGTCTGCTGCTGATCCTCTCGGCCATTTTGTTGCGCCAGGCCGGGCGTATGACCGAAGGCATGGTGCTGCTTTTGCTGGCGCCGGGGTTCTTTTATGTCACCTATCAAAACTACGGCAACGACCCGCAATGGCTTGCGCTTCTGGGGGTGCTTTTGTGGACGCTGCGCCCGACGCGTGAGGTGCACAATGCGCTGGGGTGGGATGTGGGCAAGGGCCTGTCCTATACCGCCGTCGCAGTGCTTGCGCTGGCAACACCCAGCTATACCAACCTGGCCTATAGTCCGTTTCGCCACCTGTCGGTCAGCGCGGCGGATTACATGGCGATGCTGCCGGGCACCGGGGTTCACGAAGACTTGCGCGTCGCAACGTCCCGCAACCAGCGTGTGGATGCAAAAATACCGGTGGACGGACCTGACACGCCCTATGCCTGGCTCGACGCAGGTCCGCGCGAGGATGAGGTGACGTTCCAGGGCGAAACCCTGCCGATCTGTGCCTCGGATGCGGGGCTGAGTGTCTGGTTGCGGACCTTCGCGCGCGACATGGACGACAGCGGGTTGGTCGCGGGCAAGGCCGTGTTCACCGCCGATCTGCTGCCCTCGGTCTGGATGTTCAGCGATGCGGTGCCGTTGAAGGGCGGCGCGCCGTGGTATTACGGCGGGCTGAGCGGGTTCGACAATGCCGACCTGGTCTTCGTCCCGCTGTGCCCCTTGGTGCCGAAAGTGCGCAAGCTGATCTTGGAGGAGATCACCAAACGTGGCGCCACGCTGACAGAGGTCCGGCGCACAGATCTTTACATTCTTTACGAGAAATGAAGGGGGTGCACGGCGACGTTGGCGCCGTGCATTAGGGTCAAACGCCGTAGATCGCGCCGATCAGGAGATAGAAGATCATCGCGGCCCCCAGGGCCAGGCCCATGGGAAAATCGCGTCGCTCCCAGCTTTCCCAGCCTTCGGTGCGCGCCCGGATCCAGCTGATGCGCTTGGCCAGACGGTGGGTGACGAAGGCCGCCAGCACCACGGCAGCGAACAGATACAGGAACATGACGATGTCTGGTCGGGCAATGAAGGGCGCCATCGCGGCGCCGAATTTGGCGTCCCCGCCACCCATCAACCCGCCCATGTTCAGGACAAAGCCGACCACCAGCACCACAGCGAAATGGGTCCAGCGCCAGCCATAATCGCCCAAGGGCAGGGCGACCAGGCCGATGACGGCAAAGACGACCAGCATTGCCAGCACCGATTTGTTGGTGATCTTCATCGTGGCCATGTCGCTCCAGGCCACCCAGATCGAGATCGGGGCGGCGAAGGGCAGGAACCACCAGGCCGAAAGGGCCGACTGCGCGGTCAACATGGGGGGATCACCCGTTCTGAACGTTGTCTTCCAGCGCCCGAAGCGCACGCACGGCGGCCTCAAAGTGCTGGGGATGGGTGTCGATCGCCTGTTTCAGCAGCGCCTTGCCGGTCGAAACGTCACCCTGCTTGATCGCCGACAGCGCCAGCGTGTGAAGCAGCTGCGCGCGCTCAATCTGCGTCATCGGGATGATCGGCAGGTCATACTTGCGTTGTGCGCCGCGCGCCAGAACCAGGTTGTTCTTGGCGGTGAACAACGACTTGTCATAGGTGATCGCTTCGGAAAACAGTTTCTCGGCACCGGGGAAATCGCCGCGCGTCAGCTTGGAATAGCCCCAGTTGTTCAAGACACCCGAGGGACGCGTGGTCAGGCCCACGGCGATTTCATAAAAGCTGTCGGCCTTTTTCCATTCCTCGTTCGCATCCGCGACCATCGCTTCCAGACGGTAGCGTTTGTAGGTCTCGACGGTGGGCGGAATGGTATTCAGCACGGTTTCCGCCTTGGCCCAATCGCCTGCGCGGATCAACGCGTCGGCATGGTCCACGCGGTCGTCGTCGGTCACCTCGGCGCTGGCCACGATCTTGGCCCAGACACGGGCAGCCTCGGCCGGTTTCTTGGCGCGCACCAATGACTTGGCCAAACCACGTTGAAGATCAACCCTGTCCGGTTTGTCTTTCAAGGCACGCTGGAAATAGGCGACCGCTTCTTCTGGATCGCCGACCGTCAGCATGATGTCGTTGAGGTTGGTTTCGTCGATGACGTTCACATCGCTCATCGCGCGTTCGACGTCGGCATCGGCGGATTTTTGGCAACCCGACAGGGCCACCGCTCCGCCAAGGCAGAGCGAAACAAGGATGGTGTGGCGCATTTTGCGTCCTCTTACTGCTCGAACCCGCTTATGGTGTCGGCAGGAGGCGGTAGTCGCCGGACCCCCGTCGCACCAGTGCGAAATTATCGTTATCCTCGGCAACATAGCCCGGATTTTCCAATTTGGCGAGCGCGAGGCGCAAATTCTCGCGAATTTCGGCAGATTGGCCACTATCCAGCGCGAAAGCGAGGCGGAAAACGCGCGCCGCTTCGCCAATCTGGCCCTGTTCCATCAGGACCACGCCAAGGTTGTTCCAAGCCGCCGGGAAGGTCTCGTCAACCTCGGTCGCTCGGCGCAGGATCTTTTCCGCCTGACCCAGACGCCCCAGCATCAGATTGGCCGAGCCAAGTGCGGACAGAACATCGACGGTCATGCCGTGATCGCTGGCCGATCTCAGGTAGCTTTTCAGCGCCAGTTCATATTCGCCCGCCGCCATCAGGCGGTGGCCAACGATCAACCCATCAACGCTGTCCTGCCCGCGCTTCACGCCGGTTGGGGCATAGGGATTGTCACCGCGGCCCGACAGGCCAGGTGACGTGCAGGCGGCTAGGGCCGCGACCGCTAGGGCCCAACCCGATTGTCTGCCGATCTGTTTGATGGTCCTGCGCGACATGTCCTGTCCGTTTGTGCGAACGGGGCCCGGGCAAACAGCCCGGACCCCAATCCGTTTGGATCTGGCGCAACCATGCCCTGTCCGGGCCAGCGGCGCAACTCTCCTAGAAGTTGGCCGTTTTCAACGTCTCGGCAATGCCGTAGACTGATGGGCCGATCAGGATGATCAAAAGCGGCGGCACGGTCAGCATCATCGTCGCCAGGGTCATCTTGGTGGGAAGGGTGTTGGCCTTTTCCTCGGCCCGCATCACCCGCTTGTCCCGCATTTCGCCGGCATAGACGCGCAAGGCGTCAGCCACCGAGGTACCGAAGGTCGCGGACTGGATCAGCACGGTGACAAAGCTGGCCACATCCGGAACGCCCGCGCGTTCAGACAGGTCACGCAGCACCTGAATACGGTCCTTACCCGCCTTCATTTCATGCGCCACGATGTCGAATTCATCGGCCAGCGGCGGGAAGCCGGTGCGAATTTCCTTGGCGACACGCACGATGGACTGGTCCATCGACTGCCCGGCTTCGACGCAGACCAGCATCATGTCCAGCGCATCGGGAAAACCGTTGGTGATCTCTTCCTTGCGCCCTTCGACCCGCCGTGTCACCCAGTATTTGGGCAGCATATAGCCAGCCGCGCCTGGGATCAGGATCGACAGGATGGTCTTTTGAGTCGAGACGTCGACATCGGAATTTGCTTTCAACAGAAAGACATAGCCGACACCCAGGACCAACAGCCCAAGCCCCAGCGCGAATTGCGCAAAGTGATAGGTGCGCACGGCGGTCTTGCTAGGATAACCCGCCTGCAACAGCTTCAGGCGGATTGCCGAGTATTCTTCTTCGTCCTGCGGCTCGAGGAAGTCGGCGTATTTTTCAAGCTTGTCGTTGCCTTGTGACATGCGCAGCTTTTGCTTGGGGTCCGCTGCATTGGCGATGTTGGACTTTTTCAGCTTGTCGAGCGGGTCGACCTCTTTTTTCAAAAGGATCGGCAAGGTGCCCAAGATCAGGAACAATCCCAGGATGCCCAGGGCGATCACCGGGCCGAAGGGGCCCAGTTGATCGGTCAGCATGGTGTTGATGGTGTCGAGCATCTCTCTCTCCTCACACCTTGATATTCACGAGCGTCTTCATCACGAAGACGTTGGCGACCAGAAAACCGGCCACGACCAGACAGGCGGGAATGAATGCGGCGGTTTCCTTTACCTCGTCGTAATAATCCGGTTGGATCACGTTGATCATCACCAACGCAAGAAGCGGGAAGACAGACAGGAAGGTGCCGGACCACTTGGCTTCGGCGGTGATCGCCTTCACCCGGCGAAACAGCTTGAAGCGCGAGCGCACGACCTTGGCCAAACCTTCCAAGATCTCGGCCAGGTTGCCGCCCGAAGTCTGCTGGATCGTCACGGCCACAGCCAGGAAGCGCAAGTCCTGCATGTCCATGCGTTCCGCCAGCGCCTTCAGGCTTTCGCCCACGTCACGGCCATAGGCGCTTTCATCCGCGATAACGCCCATTTCAGATCCCAGTGGATCGGCCACCTCGTTCGAAACGATCTGAATGGCCGAGCTGAACGGGTGGCCGACGCGCAGACTGCGCACCATCAGTTCCACCGCGTCAGGCAATTGCTCTTCCAACAGGGCCATGCGTTTCTTGGCCTTGTTGTTGACCCAGACAAACACGCCACCGACGCCCATCAGGACGGCAACAGCGATGCGCACCGGCGTGCCAGCCTCGGTCCCGACGGTCAGACCGAAATAGGCGATCCCGGACAGGGCCACCATGATCATCACCAGTTGGCCGGGCGTAAAGGCGATGTTCGCCTTTTGCGCCTTCAAGGCCAGGATCGAATAGAGCGGGATGCCCTTCGAATTCATGTGCTGGTGCATTTCCTTGCGCAGCTGTTCCAGCACCTCTTCGCGGCCCGCGCCCTTTTCCAACAGGTCCAGGCGGCGGTTTACACGGCTGTTCAGGCTGATCGACTTGCCGAAGACGGTCAGGTAGATGCCTTCGACCAGCACCAGGACGGCGACGAAGATAAGGCCATAGATGAGTGGTTCTGCTGAGATGACCATGTCTGTTACTCCGCGGCGACGGGTTCAAAGAGCGAGGCGGGCAAGTCGTATCCCCACTGGCGGAAGCGTTCGGAATAGTGCGAGCGCACGCCGGTGGCGGTGAAGCGGCCGATGATCTTGCCGTCGGGTTGAAGGCCCAAACGCTCATAACGGAACACTTCCTGCATCGAGATAACTTCGCCCTCCATGCCGGTGATTTCGGTGATTGACACCATGCGGCGCGAGCCGTCCTGCAAACGCGAGGCCTGCACGAACAGGTTCACAGCCGAGGCGATCTGGTTGCGCACGGCCTTCAGCGGCATTTCTATGCCAGCCATCGCGACCATGTTCTCCAGACGCGACACGGCGTCGCGCGCGCTGTTGGCGTGGATCGTTGTCATCGAGCCGTCGTGGCCGGTGTTCATGGCCTGCAGCATGTCGATGACTTCTTCGCCACGCGTTTCACCAACGATGATGCGATCCGGGCGCATCCGCAGGGCGTTTTTCAGACAGTCACGCTGGCTGACCCCGCCCTTGCCTTCGACGTTCGGTGGGCGGCTTTCCATCCGGCCCACGTGGGTCTGTTGCAGCTGAAGTTCAGCCGTGTCCTCGATCGTCAGGATGCGTTCGCTGTCGTCGATGAAGCCCGACAGGGCGTTCAGCGTGGTGGTTTTACCGGAACCGGTACCGCCCGAGACGATGATGTTCAGGCGACAGGCAACCGCGGCCTGAATATAGGCGGCCATTTCCTCGGAAAAGGCACCGAACCCAACCAGTTCGTCGATGCCCAGCTTGTCTTTTTTGAACTTACGAATGGACACCAGCGACCCGTCCACCGCAATCGGCGGCACCATCGCGTTGAAACGAGAGCCGTCGGCAAGGCGGGCGTCAACGTGCGGGTTGCTTTCATCCACCCGACGACCCACCGCCGACACGATCTTGTCGATGATGCGCAACAGGTGGCGTTCGTCCTTGAAGGTGATGTCGGTCAGCTGCAGCTTGCCGTCGCGTTCGACGAAGATCTGCTGCGGTCCGTTGACCAGAATATCGTTGACCGTATCGTCTTTCAAAAGCGGCTCTAGCGGGCCAAGGCCCATCACTTCGTCGAACAGATCCTGGTTCAGTTGCTGGCGTTCTTCGCGGTTCAGCGCGACGCCCATCTTTTCCAGTGTTTCACCGGAAATCGCGATGATCTCGGTGCGCAGTTCTTTCTCAGTGGCGTTTTCCAGCGCCGCCAGGTTCAAATTGTCCAGAAGCTCTTTGTGAATCTCGACCTTGATTTCACCGATGCGCGCCTTGCGCTTGCGTTCCTTGTCGCCGGGGGCAGCCCGGGCCGCGACCACAGCTTGCTGTTTCGGCGCGGGTTTCTTCGGGGTAGGGGCGGCGGTCGTCGCATCGGGCTTTCCCCCCTGGACCGTCTGAAGATTGGGCGCGCCATCCTGATTAGGTTTTCCGGCACCGGGTTTTTTATAACGCGAGAACAATGGCTTGCCCTCCTTTATTGCGCAGCAACGGCTGCGGATTTGTTGACTTCATGAACCGATGCGGCCAGTTTCTGGATTTCCTTGCGCAGCGGGTTCTTGGTCGCGGCGTCTGCCAGCGGAATGCCGTGATCACCGGCTTGCACGACCGGTTTGGCGCCGTCGGGCAGTTGCAGTTCAATCGTGATGTCCAGACTCTCGGCCAGGCGCTTCACCCGGGCCTTGCCGGACAGGTCGGTAAACTTCGGCGCGCGGTTCAACACATAGCGCAGCTTGGACACTGGCAGTTCTTCGGCTTTCAGCGCGCGGATCATCCGCAGCGTGTTCTGCGCCGAGCGCATGTCCAGCTCCATCGTGGTGAAATATACATGGGCCGACGTCAGCACGGTTTCAGTCCATTGCACCACGGTCGAGGGCATGTCGATCACGACATAATCGAAGTTCGCGCGGGCAAAATCGATCACGCGTTGGATGTCTTCCGATGTGACCAGATCCAGCGGGAGCATCTCGTTGGGGGCGGTCAGAACCTGAAGCCGGTCGTTGAAGGTCAGCAGTGCCTGCATGAAGCTGTCTTGATCCATGCTTTCCGTGTCCGACAACATCTCATAGACCGTTTCGCGGCGCGGCAGGTCCAGATAGGTCGAGACCGTGCCGTATTGCAGGTCGAGATCCAAAAGGCAGACGCGGGGCGGGTTGTCTTTTTCGATGTTGGCCAGTTCCCAGGCCAGGTTCACCGCCAGCGTGGTGGCTCCGGTGCCGCCTGCCAAGCCATGAATGGGCAGCACCACGCCTTCGCGGTCGCCAGTTGCCTTCAGCGTTGTTGCCATCTCATCAGGCACCGGTGCCTGGGGTGCGGGTTCGGGGGCGCGCAGACGCTCGATCGCATCATGCAGCGCGCCTTCGGGAAGCGGGTAGGGCACAAATTCCTCAGCGCCCATTTTCAAAAGCTGGTGCAGCGCGATCGGGCTGACCTCTTCGGCGATGACGATCACCTTGATGTTCTGTGCAACGGCGGTCTTGATGACATCGGCCACCTGGGCCAGGTTGGCTTCGTCTTCGTCATCCATCGCGATGGCAACGAATTCCAGCGCTTCGGCGTCGGGCTGTGTAAAAAAGGCCTTGGCGTCGCTCAGGGACAGGTCGCCCCAGGTTTCACCCAGCTCGGCTTCCATGTCCTCGATCAGCAGATCAAAATTCTGCACGTCCCGAGAGATCGTGCAAGCGACGATCGGTGCGGGGTCCGGTTGCAGTGCTACACTGCTACTCATTGCCTCATTCCTTCCAAATACAGGCCCACGCGTCGTTCCGGTCTTGGATGCCGGTCACTTCGGTCAGGCCCCGCGCGACTCGATTTCGCACGGTCTGCTCCCATTACCCCGAAGATTTCGCAGGCAATCTTGGCAAGATTGGGGCTAAAATTTCGTTATTATGCGGTCATTTGAGACGATAAGCGGCTGGGAGGCGGGCTGTTTCCGCATAGAAAACGCTTAGAATGCCACGAAAAAGGCCGGCGATTGCGCGCCGGCCTGAGCATTTTCGTGACAGGGTAGGGGGTTACCAGGTCTCTGTCGTGTTGATGATCTCGGGACCTTTGCCCGATACTTCTGCACGCGATTCGGTCGAGCTTTCGACATACTCACGGAACAGCGCCTGACCGTATTTACCGTTCAAGACCATGGGGTTGTCGGACGCCAGGCCGAACACCTCGGTGACGGTGCGGCGGTTGCGACGCTCACGGCCCTCAGTCACGACCAGGGGCTGGGTTTCGCCCTCGGAAACCACGGCCTCCAACCTGTGCCGATCGGCGCCGTGGCTAACCAGGTAGTTCACCACCGCCCGCGCCCGGCGCATGCCCAGACGCTTGTTGTACGCGTTCGAGCCGACCAGGTCGGTGTGGCCATAGACCCGGAAGCGCACTTCGGGGAACTGGCGGATCCAGGTGGCCTGCGTGCGCAGCACGGCCTGGGCTTCAGCCCCCAGACGGGCTGAATTGAACTCGAAATTCACCGTATCGGTCACTTCGCTGGCGAAACGGTTTTCCATAGCAGTCAGGAAGGTGCGGTCGCCCGAGTGGATCTCGGTGTTGTTCATGGTCGGATTGCCGAACTGGCCTTCGTCCAGGAACTCACCGGCTTCCTGTGTCCAGGACGAGAGCAGGCGGCTGTCACCACAACCCGCAAGCAGGGCCAGGATCGAAGTGGCGGCGAGGAGGCGTTTCATCTGAGATTTCATCGTTCAGTCCTCCATCACATAACCATAGGACCCCGAGAAGTCCTGCTGCGCCACTTCGCCCGCGGCACCTTTGGTCGGACGGTTCTGCGCGGCGGTTTTGCCGAACAGGAACAATTCGCTTTCGGTGGGCGGTTTGATGCGATCGGTGGGCAGAACCAGGGCCTCACCCCGGGTGGGGGTGACCAGGTGGGCCGAGATGATGATGACCAGTTCGCTCTGCTCACGCTCATATTCCGCGCTGCGGAATAGGGCGCCCAGAACCGGGATGTCACCCAGCCAAGGCACCTGACCGGAGAGATCTTGGAAATCATCCTGCAACAGACCGGCGATGGCGAAGCTTTCACCGTCGCGCATTTCCACCGTGGTGGCAGCACGGCGGGTGCGAAAGCCCGACACGGCGATGCCGTTAGAGGAGAAGCTGGTCGTCGCGTCGATGCCCGACACGCTGGCGTCCAGGCGCAGGTTGATCACGTCCGCGTCCACGACGCGGGGGGTGAAGGTCAGCTCGATGCCGAAGGGCTTATAGGTGATCGACACACCGCCGTCATTATCGACGACCGGGATCGGGTATTCGCCACCGGCCAGGAACGTGGCTTCTTGCCCCGAGAGGGCAGTCAGGTTCGGTTCGGCCAGAGTGCGCACAACACCTTTGCTTTCAAGGGCTTCCAGAAGGACTGCCACTTGGAAGGATCCCGCGTTGAAGCCAAGTGCGACACCACCTTCGGTGTCAGGCGTGACGTTGATCGGGTTGCCGATTCCGTTGTCGCCGTCGATCCAGGTGCCGGTTTCGCCGATTACGCCCAGTCCGGTGCCACCTTGAATGGCCAGCGAAGAACTCAGCGCCTTGCGCACGCTGCGGCTCATTTCCGCAAAACGCACTTTCAGCATCACCTGTTGGGTGCCGCCGACGCTCATCAGGTTCGATACACGTTCAGGGGCATACCGCTCGGCCAGGTCCAGTGCGCGATCCAGTTTCGCGATTGAGCTGACAATGCCAGACAGGACAAGCCCGTCATTGGCGGTGCGCACTTCAATCGGTTCGCCCGGAAGGATCTGGCGCAGCCGTTCCTTGAATTCCGCGATGTCGGGGGCAACCTGCACCTCAACATTGGTGATCAACCTTCCATCCGCGCCCAAAAGGGTCAGCGTGGTGCGTCCGGGCGCCTTGCCCAGCACATAGATGGTGCGGTCGGACAATGTGGAAATGTCCGCAATGCCCGGATTTGCAATGGAAAGTTCGGCGAAGGGAACGTCACTTTCAACCACGACGGCCCGGTTCATCGGAACCGCCAGCGCGCTTGATGCTGCTCCTCGCATTACTCTCAGGGTTTCGGCCTGCGCTGTCCCCGCGGGGAGGGTCGCAAAACCAACTGCCAGGCCCAATAGGGCCGCTTTCATGAATCTGTCAATTTTCATGTGATCCTGCCTCTCCGATCACGCCTCAGGTTGGGTCTTTTCGCCCATATTGCGACGTACATTGCGTCAACTTTTGTTTTTTTGCAAGAATCAATGCCTTGGGGCACCGATTTCATGTGGATAAGTCGCAACACCTTGGCCGGGATGGGCCAGATATGGGGGTGCGTTGGCCATCCGATTCAAGATCGGGTGGCCAAAAGTCATTCGCTTGGGCAGGCGATCGGAACTTCGACGATCTCGGCGCCCTTGCGGGTCTTGATCGTGCAGACGCGTGCGGCTTCCTGTTGCTCGATCACTCGTTCCTGGATGCCAAGAAGCTGGTTCTGGTCAATCTCGACGCCGCTGGAGACGGTATCGTCCTCGGCCCCGACAAGCGACAACGACAGGCTTCCGGTCGATTGTGCCTGGGCCAGAGAAGCCACTTGGCGTGCGGTTGCTTCGACCGTCACCGTGCGCGCGATTGTGGGCGCGGCGCGATCTTCGTCCGCGGTCTGGTCGATCGCGATCAGGCGCAGTGACGCCTGGATCAGCTTGGTCACATCCGAACGTCCGTCTTCGCCGCCCCGCCCGGTCCAATAAACGTCGACCTTGTCGCCGGGGCGTAAGAAGCCCGATACCCCCGAGGCCACATCGACCTTGATCGCAAAGGCACGCATTCCCGCGCCCAGGCGTGAACTCACACCGGCATCTTCGCCGGGTGCGGTGACCTTGACCTCAAGAACGGCTTCGTCCTTTTCCATCGTGCGAACGACGGTGCGGAATCTCTTTTCGCCTTCCGGGAACAGCGCGTCCATCGACTGGAAGGCGCCTTCGGGAATGGCATTTTCCGGCCAGCGAACCACACGCACCAATTCGTCCGTCAGCTGTTCGCCATAGCGCAGCTGCTGTGTGACAACAAAGACCTCGACCGTGGGCACCATCTGCGCCCGCGCGGCGCGTTCCACGTCCAACTGTCGCTGGTAGGTGCCGATATAGTCGCGCGCCATGTAGACGGCACCACCCGCGAGGGCCAAGCCCAGCACAAGCACCAATCCGAATACCAACCGCATATTCTGTCCTTTCGATCACATGACCCGGGAAGGTCTCGTCACTCGTCCCTATAGGCCAAACTTCTACGTCAATTAGGGCAAAACCTTGGACAAAGGATGAAGATCACAAGAATTTTTGACAATTTGGCAACAACGCCTAGCCCGCCGGTGGGGAAGATGCAATTGCCCTGACCAGGTAAACACAAAAGGCCGCGCCAAAGTGGCGCGGCCGATTGTCATCGCGGTGACGCGATTAGTAGGTGATGACGTCCATAGCGTCGATCTCGGACGAGATGCGGTCGCCCAGATCGGCGGTCGAGGTGCCGACAGCGCTCATGACAGCGATGCCCAGGCCCACGATGGCAGCGGTCAGAACGACCCAGTCCACGGTCACGGCGCCGGATTCGTCATTGAAGAATTTGTTGAACAGTTTCATAGTTTTATCTCCTGATAGGATAGGTGGGTCTGAGGCGTGTACGCACACCTCAGACCGTCACGGATTAGTAGGTGATGACGTCCATAGCGTCGATCTCGGACGAGATGCGGTCGCCCAGATCGGCGGTCGAGGTGCCGACAGCGCTCATGACAGCGATGCCCAGGCCCACGATGGCAGCGGTCAGAACGACCCAGTCCACGGTCACGGCGCCGGATTCGTCATTGAAGAATTTGTTGAACAGTTTCATTTTGTGTCCCTCCGAAAGGTGTTCAGTTTGTATCAGTCTTCACCGAAGCTTTGTTTCGAACCGCCTGTGAACCGGTTGGTCTCTCTGCTTGGCATGGCGATATATGGCACTGGGATTGGGGCGAGATTTGGGCGCGTTTCGTACGTTTTTGGACTTAACGAATTATTTCGACGTTGTGAAAGCAACATGCTGATAATAAATAATAAAAAAATTATCCAGATTTTAAAATCTTCCAGCAGGTCTGGATTTTCGCACGAGAATCGCGAGGTTTGTTAAGGAAAAACTGGCCCTTTCCAGCGGATTCTGCGAGAGTGCCCGCAATAATAAAACGAGGCAGAGCAGAGGTCCGCAACATGCGGCGGCTTCTTTATACATATATCGCCACGGCGCTGATCGCGCCCGTGCCGGCTTTGGCCGAGGGGCCCAAGCCGTTTGCCGATTTCACCTTTCGCCGGGTCACCGTGCCCAAACCGGGGGCAGGGCCGCGTATTGACGTGCAGATCGATCCGGCCGAACAGGCGGCGGCTCTTGCCGTGCCCGAAAAAGCGCCGGACTCAGACGCCAGCCCCGGTCTACCCAGCCCCAGCGGCTATGAGTGGTTCTGGACCAGCGTGCGGCCCGAGGCCGACAAAGGCGGCCCGGCCAACCTGGCCCGTGCGATGGCGGCACTGGATGGCAAGGACGGGCTGGCCCAACCGCGATTGCAGCATCTTCAGGACATCGCCCAGGCGCATGGGCTGGACATTCTGCGTGCGACCGTGGGCACGGATATCTCACCCGCGCTGGTTATCGCGCTGATTTCGGTCGAAAGCGGCGGGCGCGTCGTGGCCGAAAGCGGGGCAGGGGCGCAGGGGCTGATGCAGCTGATCCCGGCCACCGCCGAACGCTTTGGAGTCAGCGACAGCCTGGACGCCAGCCAGAACATTGTCGGCGGGGTGAAATACCTGGCCTGGTTGATGAAGCATTTCGAACGTGACGCGATCCTGACCCTGGCTGGCTATAATGCCGGCGAAGGGGCTGTGCGTGACCACGGCGGCGTGCCGCCTTATGCGGAAACTCGCGCCTATGTGCCAAAGGTGCTTGCGGCCTGGCGGGTGGCGCGGGGCCTGTGCCTGACGCCGCCGCAATTGATCACCGATGGCTGCGTCTTCGCGGTAAAGGGAACGTCGTCCAATGGCTGAAAAACCACTGGTTCTGGATGTCGACGGCACCTTCCTGCGCACCGACATGTTGCTGGAGTGCTTCTGGGCCGGCTTGGGGCAGGCGCCGCTGGCGACCCTGAGCACGAGCTTTCGCAATCTGCGCCGCCCGGAGGTTCTTAAGGCCGATCTGGCACGGATCGTGCAGGTACGCACGGACCTGATGCCGGTCAATCCAGAAATCGCCGAGCTTGCCGTGGCCGCACGCAGTGCCGGGCGCGAGGTCGTGCTGGCCTCTGCCTCGGACCAGACGCTGGTGACGCAGCTGGCCACCGACCACGGGCTTGAGGGCCGGGTATTTGCCTCGGATGGCGAAACGAACCTGAAAGGCGCGCGCAAGGCGGCCGCGCTGGTCGAAGCCTACGGCGAGGGCGGCTTTGACTATGCCGGCAACGCGTCGGTGGATCGCGCGGTCTGGGATCATGCCGACACTGCGCTTGTGGTGGGCGACGAACGCTCGGCCCGGGTGATGGCGGCGCGCGGCAAACCGGTGCAGAGCTTTGCCGGTGGATGGCGCATGACAGACCTGATCCGCGCCCTGCGCCCGCATCAATGGGTCAAAAACATCCTGCTGTTCGTGCCGACCATCGCGGCACATGACTTCAGCTGGTCCTCGCTGTTTCTGGTGATCCTGGGCATGATGGCCTTCTCAGCCGCGGCCTCGTCGATCTATATCGTGAACGATCTTCTGGACCTTGAGGCCGACCGGTTGCACGTGAAGAAATGCCGTCGCCCCTTCGCAGCAGGCACGGTTCCAATCGGCGTCGGCATGGGGGCGTTTTTTGTCCTGGCGGCGATAGCATTGGGGATCGGGGCCTGGATTGGCCTGCCGTTCTTCCTGGTCACGCTTCTTTATATGGCGGTCTCGCTGGCCTATTCGCTGCGGCTGAAACGCCTGCGCTGGGTGGATATCGCGATGCTGGCTTCGCTTTATACCCTGCGCGTGGTGGCGGGGGCGATGGCGACGGGGGTGCTGGTGACCGGTTTCCTGATGGTGTTCATCTTCCCGGTCTTCATCGCGCTGGGGGCGGTAAAACGGCTGACGGAACTCACGCTGGCAACATCCGACGCGCGGCTGCCGGGCCGGGGATATGCCCGCACCGATCGCGGCGACCTTCTGAATGTCGCAGGGCTCGGCGTTGCCGGTGCGCTGCTGTCTTTCTTTCTGTATAGCTTTACGCAACAGGCTCTGGCGCTCTACCCAACGCAATGGCTTTTGTGGGTGGCAGAGGTGCCGATCGCCTGGTGGCTGATCCGCATGGTGCGGCTGGGCTACACGGGCAAACAAGATTACGACCCGATCATCTTCGCCATGAAAGACAAGCGCGGCATCGGCCTGATGCTGATCGCCCTGTCGATCATGTTCTACGCCGCTGGGCTGTGGCACGAATGGTTCGGGCTGAGCTGACGACGACGCCTGATCCGTTAGATCGACATCTTCTTGAAGATTGCTTCCGGGATGTGGCGGATGATCAGCATGATGTACCGCCAGAAGAACGGCGTATAGATCACGTTGCGGCGCTTCTCGACCGCTTTCAGGATATCGGCGGCCACTTTGTCAGGTGAGGCGACCAGGAACATGCCTTCGATCCCCCAGGTCATTGCGGTATCGACAAAACCGGGCTTGACCGTCACCACATGGCCACCGACCCGGGTCAGGCGGTTTCTGAGACCGCTAAGGTAGGTGGCAAAGCCCGCCTTCGCAGCGCCATAGACATAGTTCCCGATCCGTCCCCGGTCCCCTGCGACCGATCCAACACCGACGATCGTGCCGCATCCGCGATCCTCCATCAGCGGGGCCAGCATTTGCAACAGCTGGGCCGGCCCGGTGAAGCTGTCGGTCACGGTGCCGTCGATCAGGGAAGGATCCGCGTCGATCGCGCTTTGCTCAGGCATTGAACCCACAAAGACCGCGGCGTTGATCTGCCCCTCTTCGCGGCCCGCGCGGGTCACGATGGTGCCAAACCCTGCCGGTTTGCGGGCATCAAACGCGATCGCTTCGGCTTTAGCGCCGCGCGCGACAAGGTCGGCGGCGGTGCGTTTCAGGTCGTCCATGTCGCGGCCAGCCAGAAGCACGGTGGCGCCATCGTCGGCCACGCGGCGGGCAAAAGCGCGCGCCATTGACGACGTGGCGCCCAGGATGATCCAGGTCTGGTTCATGTCGCGCTCCTCAGGTTCAGCCGCCGCACCATGTCGGTTTCCATCGCGTGGTCGGGGTCGGCCTTGTTCACTGCGGTGACCCATTCGGCATGTTCAGGGTACATCGCCTTGATCGCCGGGCCGGTCGCCAGCGCGTCCTTGGCCAGGTAGAGCCGCCCGCCCGCATCGACAGTCATGTCTTCCAGCATCGCGATCAGCTCAGCCGCCTCGGCCCGGGCCGGGAAATCGACCGCCAGCGTAAAGCCTTCCATCGGGAAGGACATGTGCCCGGCACGGCCGGTGCCCATGCGTTTCAGCACGGCCAGCGGTGAGGCCAGGCCCGATCCCGCGATCATCTCGACCATCTCGCGCAGCCTGTCGGCGGCATCCAGCGGCACAACGTTCTGAAACTGGTAAAACCCGCGCTTGCCATACAGCCGGTTCCAGTCGTGGATCTTGTCCAATGGAAAGAAGAAGTCATCAATCGGCTTCACCACGGACCGGCCCGACGCGGGCACCCGGCGGAAATAGGCGGTGTTGAACAGCTTCACCACCGGGCTGGAAAGCGCGAACTTGGGGGCATCCAGCGGCACGGTTTTCGACGGTTTCGGCTTGGGCACCAAGCCTGCGGCCAGTTCGGCCTCCTCCACGATGCCGCGTCCCAGGGCCGCGCCCGTGGCGGTCGCGTCGATCCAGCCGACCGAATAGGTGGCCTGCGATCCATCCAACAGTGCCAGATGCTCGTCCCAGCCGTCGGCCCGCCGTTCGGTGACCATCATCACGTCGCCTACGATCGGTTTCAGCTGGAGCTTTGCGCTGGCGATCACGCCGGTCTGGCCGATCCCACCCATCGTGGCGCGGAAGACAGCTTTGTTGCGGTCGGGCGTCGCGACGGTCTTCTTGTCCCCGTTCAAAAGGGTCACGGACAGCACATGCTGACCGAAGCTGCCGTCATTGTGGTGGTTCTTTCCATGCACGTCCTGGGCGATGCAACCGCCCACGGTGGCAAAGCCGGTGCCGGGCATGACCGATGGCAGCCAACCGCGCGGGGCGAAAACCTTCGCCAGCGCACCGATTGTAATCCCCGCCTCGACCTCGACCACGCCGGTGGTCGCGTCAAAACCGATGATCCGGTCCATCCGCGTCATGTCCAGCGCCGCGCCATCATTGTTCAGGCAGGCATCGCCATAGGAACGGCGATTGCCGAACGCCGGGGCAAGGCGGGCGGCCAGCGTGGCCGTTAGGGTCGAAAGCCGCTCGGGCCGCGCCACGGGGCCGCTTGCCCGCAACACCCGGCCCCAGCCGGTATAGTCAGTCTGTTTCCAGCGCATGGATGTCTTTCCCAGTCATTTGTCGCCCGTCTAGCGACAGATTGGGGCGACAATATGAAACTGTTGCGGGAATGTGAACGGTGGGGCTGGGCGGATGCGCCCTGCGGAATAGGTGGACCTAGCAGCACCCTGTTTTGGGAGCATCTTGCACCGTATCGCCGCCACAACACCCCGTTGCCGCTGCGGGGACAGGGCCGCAACACGTGCTTTCGCTTTCCTGCGCCGGAGCGCTGTCTCCACTAGCCACATCCTGTTGTGCCAACCAGTCCTGGATGTCCTTGGTGCAGGTATCGCCGCGCGGATTGACCTTTTCGCAAAAACAGCTTTGCCCGGGTTTCATCTTGGCCTGAATGGTTTGGAACACATGCGTCGTGCCGGTGCGCGCAAGGTCATCCAGCGCCTGCTGTTTCAAGACCTTAAAACAGTAACACAGCCGCGTGTCGGGCGCGTCGTCCTTCACCGTGACCTTGTGAACCAGATCCTGGGTGCCAAACACCGAAGAGTCCCGGTCGTTGTAATACACCACGTCGCAGCTTGGCGTGTCACAGAAATGGTAGGTAGCATCAGGCAGCAACCGGTCGCGAACCTGGCGGCGCAGCGTGTTTTCCGGGGTAATATGGCCCACGGTCATGCCCAATGTGCGACAGACGGGGCAGGCGATGTCAGACCGGGCCTGTCCGGTACCGCAGTCACATGTGTCTTGCGTGTCTGCCTTGGCGACAGAGTCCGTGGGGCTACAACTGCTCATGGCAGGGTTCCGGTGCTTGCATGGATGCGTTACGTCATGCATACCTTTAATATCTTAACACTTCAAGAGATATTGAGATATGAATGAAGCAGAAGTCCTGACCATGCTGGGTGCCCTGTCGCAGCAGACCCGGTTGCAAATCGTCCGCTTCCTGATGCGGTGCGGCGACACCGGTGCATCGGCGGGCGAGGTCGGACAGGAAGTCGGCGCAACTTCGTCACGGGCGTCGTTCCATTTGAGTGCGCTTGAGAACGCGGGTGTGATTACATCAGAACGGCAATCGCGCCATATCTATTACCGCGCCAATCCGGCGGGCATGGGCGCGCTGGTGTCGTTTCTTTTGAACGATTGTTGCGACAACCACCCGGATGTGCGGGCCTGTTGCGGTGTGGTGTCCAGCTGCTGTTGACGCGTTGGATCAAACGAAAAAGGGCTCCCTGAACGGGAGCCCTTTTGAAACTCAACTGCGTTGTCGCCTCAGACCACGTTCGCCTCGGTCTTGGCGATCACCTCTTCGCGGGTGACGCCCGGCGCCAGTTCCACGATGTGCAGGCCTTTGTGCTCGACTTCGAAGACGCACATGTCGGTGATGATCATGTCGACCACGCCCTTGCCGGTCAGCGGCAGGGTGCATTCCTTCAGCACCTTGGTTTCGCCATGCTTGTTGCAATGGTCCATCACCACGATCACGCGGCCGACGCCCGCGACCAGGTCCATCGCGCCGCCCATGCCTTTGACCAGCTTGCCGGGGATCATCCAGTTTGCCAGGTCGCCTTTTTCGTCGACCTCCATCGCGCCCAGGATCGCCATCGCGATCTTGCCACCCCGGATCATGCCGAATGACAGCGAGCTGTCGAAATAGGCGGTCTGCGGCAGTTCAGTGATTGTCTGCTTGCCAGCGTTGATCAGGTCGGCGTCTTCTTCGCCTTCAATCGGGAACGGACCCATGCCCAGCATGCCGTTTTCCGATTGCAGCGTGACGTTGACGCCCTTGGGAATGTAGTTCGAGACCAGGGTCGGAATGCCGATCCCCAGGTTCACATACATCCCGTCTTCCAGTTCCTGTGCGGCCCGTTCGGCCATTTGATTGCGGTCCCAAGGCATTTCAGACCTCTTTCTTTTCAATGCTATCCGCGACCTTGTCCTCGGAGGAGGCGACGATCTCGGCAGTTTCCAGGTTGGCCATGGCGGCGGCCAGTGTGACGGTCGAGAGCACGTGATCGTCGCCGCCGGCCTCGGGGCCGAACTGGTCGATGATCATGCGGCGGGCCAGGTGCAGGTAGCTTTCGACCCGCGCCTCGATCCGGGCGACGCCATCGACGCCGATCAGATGGACCTTGCTCTCGGACGGGGCTGTCATGCAGCCCGCGTCGTGCGTTGCTCAATGCGCTTTTCGTGCTCGCCCTGCACGATCCGGTGCACATAGATGCCCGGCAGGTGGATCGCGTCGGGGTCCAGCGACCCGGTTGGCACGATCTCTTCCACCTCGACCACGCAGATCTTGCCGCACATGGCGGCGGGCGGGTTGAAGTTGCGGGCGGTCTTGCGGAAGATCAGGTTGCCGGTTTCGTCCGCCTTCCAGGCCTTCACGATCGACAGGTCGGCAAAGATGCCTTCTTCCAGGATGTAATCTTCGCCGTTGAAGTTTTTCACTTCCTTGCCATCGGCGATCACGGTGCCGACGCCGGTTTTGGTGTAAAACCCGGGGATGCCGTGGCCGGCGGCCCGCATGCGCTCGGCCAGGGTGCCTTGCGGATTGAATTCCAGCTCCAGCTCGCCCGACAGATACTGGCGCATGAACTCGGCGTTTTCGCCCACATAGGACGAAATCATCTTTTTCACCTGCTTGGTCTGCAGCAGGATGCCGATGCCGAAATCATCCACGCCCGCGTTGTTCGAGGCAAAGGTCAGGTCCTTCGTGCCCGCATCGCGAATGGCGTTCAGCAAAAGCTCGGGAATGCCGCACAGGCCGAACCCGCCGGATGCGATCAGCATGCCGTCATGCAAAATCCCGTCCAGAGCCTCGGCAGCGGAGCCGTATACCTTGTTCATAAGAAAGTGTCCTCACGTCAGTTTCGCGCCTTTCTCGCGCGCGGACGTTGCAGAGTCAATGAAAGGAAAGGGCTAGGTATTTCTACCTAGCCCCCCGTCAATCTGCTGTGAGACGTCTCAGTCTTTTTTGGCTGCTGGTTTCTTCGCCGGTGCCTTTTTCGCAGCGGGCTTTTTCTTGGCCGGGGCTTTTCTGCGCGTGGGTTTTTTCTTGGCCGCCTTTTCCGCGATCCAGCCCACCGCCATTTCCATCGTCACGTCCTCGGGCTTCACGTCCTTGGGGATGGTGGCATTCACCTTCTCCCATTTGACGTAAGGGCCATAGCGTCCTTCCATCACGTTGACCGGGCCGCCGTCATCGGGGTGTTCACCCAATTCATGCAGCGGCTTGGCCGCCGCCGAGCGTCCCCGCCCGGGGTTGGCGCGCTTTTCGGCCAAGAGTTCGACGGCCCGGTTCATGCCCAGTTCAAAGACGTCGTTGGGGTCTTTCAGGTTGGCATAGGTCGGTTTTGCGTCATCCGGCAACTGGTGCATCACATAAGGCCCGAAGCGGCCGAAATTGGTCGCGATCATGCCGCCGTCCGGGTGTTCGCCGATCTGGCGCGGCAGCGACAAGAGCGTGAGCGCCTTTTCCAGGTCCATATCGTCCTTGTCCCAGCCCTTGGGCAGGGAGGCGCGCGGCGGCTTCTTGTTTTCGGGCGTGGGTTCACCACGCTGCACATAGGGGCCGAAGCGCCCGGACTTCAGGCTGATCTCGTCGCCATTGTCTTCACCCAGCACGCGCTCATCCCCATCCGCGCCTTCACCGGCGATCGGGCGGGTATAGGTGCATTCGGGGTAATTGCCGCAGCCGACAAACCCGCCGGTGCGCGAGGTTTTCAGGTGCAGCTGACCAGTGCCGCATTTTGGGCAGATGCGCGGGTCAGACCCGTCTTCGCGCGGCGGATACAGCTGCGGGGCCAGGGCCGCGTCCAGCTTGTCCAGCACTTCGGAAATGCGCAGGTCGGACGTTTCGGCGATCGCCGCCGAAAAATCGCGCCAGAACCGGTTCAGGACTTCTTTGTAGTCCATGTCGCCCGCTGACACGGTGTCCAGTTCATCCTCGAGGTTCGCGGTGAATTCATAGCCGACATATTTGCGGAAGAAGTTCATCAGGAAGATCGTGACGATGCGCCCCTTGTCCTCGGGGAACAGGCGGTTCTTGTCCTTGCGCACATATTCGCGGTCCTGGATCGTCGTGATCACGCTGGCATAGGTCGAGGGCCGGCCGATGCCCAGCTCTTCCATCCGCTTGACCAGCGTCGCCTCGGTGTAACGGGGCGGGGGCTGGGTGTGGTGCTGTTCGGGCGTCACGCCGGTCTTGTCGGTGACTTCGCCCTGTTCGATCTTCGGCAGACGCTTGTCGTCGTCATCGACAACCTGATCGTCGCGGCCTTCTTCATAGACCTTCAGGAAGCCTTCGAACAAAACGACCTGTCCGGTGGCACGCAGCACGACTTCACCGTCCGCACTGCCGACATCCACCGAGGTGCGCTCAAGCCGCGCGCTTTCCATCTGGCTGGCCAGCGTGCGCTTCCAGATCAGGTCGTAAAGCTTGCGCTGATCGGGCTCCAGACGGGCCAGAGCCGAGGCGTCGACAGTCATATCGGTCGGGCGAATACATTCGTGCGCTTCCTGCGCATTTTTCGCCTTGTTCTTGTAGATGCGCGGGGATTTCGGAACGAAATCAGCCCCATAGCGATCCTTGATCGCGTCGCGCGCCGCTGTGACCGCCTCGGGCGCCATGTCGATCCCGTCGGTCCGCATATAGGTGATATAGCCTGCTTCATACAGGCGCTGGGCGGTCGACATGGTCTGACGCGCGCCGAAACCGAACTTGCGGCTGGCTTCCTGTTGCAGGGTCGAGGTCATGAAGGGCGGCGAGGGGTTGCGGTTGGCGGGCTTCGCCTCAACCGACTGCACCACCAGATCGCGCGACGAAACCGCCTGCACGGCCAGTTCGGCGGCGGTGGCGTTTTCAAGGTCATAGCGGTCCAGCTTTTTGCCGGACAGATGCGTCAACCGGGCTTCGAACGCCTGACCGCGCGGGGTTTTCAGCGCGGCTTTCACCGACCAGTATTCACGCGCGTTGAACGCCTCAATCTCTTGTTCGCGCTCGACGATCAGGCGCAGGCAGACCGATTGTACCCGGCCTGCGGACCGCGCGCCGGGCAGTTTGCGCCACAGCACCGGGGACAGTTTGAAGCCAACGAGATAGTCCAGCGCCCGGCGGGCCAGATAGGCCTCAACCAGCGGCGCGTCCACTTCGCGCGGGTTTTTCATCGCCTCGGTCACGGCAGATTTGGTGATCGCGTTGAACACCACGCGGCTGACCGGCGTGTCCTTCTTGATCACCCGCCGCTTGCGCAGGGCTTCCTCAAGGTGCCAGGAAATCGCCTCGCCCTCACGGTCGGGGTCAGTGGCGAGGATCAGGTTGTTGTCGTCTTTCAGCGCGTCCGCGATCGCTTTCACGTGCTTGCGGCTGTCATATCCGACCTCCCACAACATCTCGAAATCGTTGTCGGTATCGACCGATCCGTCCTTGGGCGGCAGGTCACGCACGTGGCCGTAAGACGCCAGAACGGTGTAATCACTGCCCAGATATTTGTTGATGGTTTTGGCTTTCGCCGGGCTTTCGACAACAACAACGGGCATGAAAATCCTCTCGACTCAACTGTCGGCATTAGGGGCGTTAGATGTGGCGCGTGACGGGGGCTTGTCAATGGCGCTTGAGTTTTTGCCCCGTTTTTCTGTATGTGAGTCTTTGGAACAGAGTGTGAACAAGCCTTTAACTTGGGCCGGGCGATTGATAGGGTGGCTTGCATGAGCAGTTTTGACGAAAACGACGCCTTCGAGGCGGCGGCCAAGCCTTCCCTGTCCGCGCGCGCCATGATGGCGGCGCGGCCCGCGACCTATCTGGAGGGGCTGAACCCCGCGCAGCGCGAGGCGGTCGAGGCGTTGCAAGGCCCGGTCCTGATGCTGGCGGGCGCGGGCACCGGCAAGACCAAGGCGCTGACCAGTCGCATCGCGCATCTGCTCAACACCGGCACCGCGCGCACGAACGAGATCCTGGCGGTGACCTTCACCAACAAGGCCGCGCGCGAGATGAAGAACCGGGTGGCCAAGAACCTGGGCCAGACCGTCGAAGGCATGCCCTGGCTGGGCACGTTCCACGCGATCTGCGTGAAGCTTCTGCGCCGTCACGCCGAACTTGTCGGGCTGAAGTCGAACTTCACCATTCTTGATACGGACGACCAGAAACGGCTGCTGAAACAGTTGATCCTGGCCGCGAACATAGATGAAAAACGCTGGCCCGCGCGGCTGTTGGCCGGTGTGATCGACAATTGGAAAAACCGCGCCTGGACCCCGGACAAGGTGCCGGTGGGCGAGGCGAACGCCTTCAACGGGCGCGGGATCGAGCTTTACGCCCAGTATCAGCAGCGTCTGAAGACCCTGAATGCGACGGATTTCGGCGATCTGCTGCTCCATATGGTCACGATCTTTCAGGACCATCCCGACGTACTGGCGCAGTATCAACGCTGGTTCAAATACATCCTGGTGGACGAATATCAGGACACCAACGTGGCGCAATACATGTGGCTGCGGCTGCTGGCCGCCGAGCACAAGAACATCTGCTGCGTCGGCGACGATGACCAGTCGATCTATGGCTGGCGCGGGGCCGAGGTGGGCAACATCCTGCGCTTTGAGAAGGACTTTCCCGGCGCCAAGGTGATCCGCCTGGAGCAGAACTATCGCTCTACCCCCCATATTCTGGGCGCGGCGGCGGGCGTTATTCGTGGCAACGAAGACCGGCTGGGCAAAGAGCTGTGGACCGAGGCCGAGGGTGGCGAAAAGGTCCGCCTGATCGGCCATTGGGACGGGGACGAGGAAGCACGCTGGGTCGGCGAAGAGATCGAGGCGATGCAGGTCGGCACCCGTGGTATGGCGGGGATGTCGCTGGACGACATGGCCATTCTGGTGCGCGCCAGCCACCAGATGCGGGCGTTTGAGGATCGGTTCCTGACCATCGGCCTGCCTTATCGCGTGATCGGCGGCCCGCGGTTCTACGAACGGTTGGAGATCCGCGATGCGATGGCCTATTTCCGGTTGGCGGTCAGCCAGGACGATGACCTCGCGTTTGAGCGCATCGTCAACACGCCGCGCCGGGGGCTGGGCGACAAGGCGGTGCAGACGATCCAGTTGGCGGCGCGGCAAAACGGCGTGTCGCTGGTCGAAGGCGCGCGGATCTGTGTCGACAACGCGATGATCAAGGGCAAGGGCGGCAAGGGGCTGGGCGATCTGGTCGCCGGGCTGGATCGCTGGCACGCGCAATTGCGCGCCGAGGCTGACACGCATGTCGAGCTTGCCGAGATGATCCTGGAGGAATCGGGCTACACCGACATGTGGCAGACCGACAAGACGCCCGAGGGGCCGGGGCGGTTGGAAAACCTCAAGGAATTGGTCAAAGCGTTGGAAAGTTTTGAGAACCTTCAGGGTTTCCTGGAACACGTCAGCCTGATTATGGACAATGAAAGCGACGAGGCCGAGGAAAAGGTCACTATCATGACGCTGCACGCGGCCAAGGGTCTGGAATACCCCGCCGTGTTCCTGCCGGGGTGGGAGGATGGCCTGTTCCCGTCGCAACGCTCGATGGACGAAAGCGGGCTCAAGGGGCTCGAGGAAGAGCGCCGCCTGGCCTATGTTGGCATCACGCGGGCCGAGGAGATCTGCACGATTTCCTTTGCTGCGAACCGGCGGGTTTATGGCCAGTGGCAGTCGCAATTGCCCAGTCGGTTCATTGACGAATTGCCCGAAGACCACGTCGATGTCCTGACCCCGCCGGGCCTCTATGGCGGCGGCTTCGGCGCGTCTGCGTCCTCGCATCTTGAGGAAAAAGCCGCGCGGGCGGATGCATATAACTCGCCGGGCTGGAAACGCATGGCATCGCGCGGCAACCTGCGCGCACAGCAAAGCCCGAATGAAGCGCGCAACATCGTCATCGACCTGGATGCGGTCAGCGCGTTCACCCAGGGCGACCGGGTGTTCCACAACAAATTCGGATACGGCACGATCATGGGGATCGAGGGCGACAAGCTGGATATCGAATTTGACAAGGCCGGTGCCAAGAAAGTCGTGGCGAAGTTCATCGTTCCGGCGGCCAAGGCCGGCGACGTGCCGTTCTGAGCGATACAATTCCTTAAAGATTTAAAGAAAAGGTCGGGTGAATTTACCCGGCCTTATCCCTTTGAACGCCAAGGTTGCGCACGAAGGGCGCGCCATGACTGTCACGTTCACTGCTCCGGATAATGAATTTGCAGCCGCCACCGGCAGCAATGTCAATGTCACGTCCACCACTTCGCTCTTCGACAATCCGCCGAACGGGTTCAGCGATCTGGTGATCACCTCGAACCCGGGGGACAATGAGCCCTACAAGTTCGACATCGGTGACACCTATGACGTGACCTATGGCGGTCATGGTGGCGGCGGGGTGATCGAGGACGCGGAGGTGGTGCGAACAGATGTGCTTTCTGGTGGCGAAGGCATCGTGGTGCTGGAAGGGATCGATAGCAATTCAGGTGAAATGGTCCAGGTGATCTGGACCCCGGGGTTCGATCTGGAAACCTGGTATTGGGACAATTACAACCCGTCATCCGAGCCTGGGTTCTATGTTGTCGACACCGATGGCGGCTCTACCTATGGCCATGTTTGTTTGGCGGCCGAGACCCGTGTACAAACAGATGGCGGACTGCGCCCGCTCAGGGACCTGTCCGTAGGTGATCTTGTGCACACGCGCGATCACGGGTCACGACCGGTGACATGGCTTGGCGCGCACCAGATGACTGGGGTCGGTGCCGCGGCACCGGTTCTGTTCGCACCGGGGGCGATCGGCAACGCCGCCCCCCTGCGCCTGTCGCAACAGCACCGGGTGATGCTGGCCCATCCCCTGGCCGAATTCTACCACGGTTCAAGCGAGGTTCTGATGCCTGCCAAATCCCTGGTGAATGGCGAGATGATCCGCATCGCCCCCAGTCCCCATGTCACCTGGATGAACCTGACGACGGATGATCACGACATCATCACCGCCGAAGGTGCTGCGGTGGAAACCTTGTGGCTGGGCGAGGTTGCGTTGAACGTGCTGGGAGAAGCCGACGCGATCACCGCGCGATACCCGGAGCTGAACGGGCAGGGCCATGCCCGTCAGCAATCGGCCCGCCCGATGTTGCGCCACCGCGAAGCGCAGGCCCTGATCCGGCTGATTGTCGGCACCCGCCCCACCGATCCGCCGCCGGTCTTGTCCGCACACCTGTGACCTGAACGTAAAACGGCGACGCCCGGGAGGAGGTGGGCGCCGCCGTTCGCTCTGCCGTCCGGGTCCAGGGAGGAGGAGAGGACCCGTGGGCGATGTCAGGTGGCTCAGGGAGGAGGAGAGACACCCGATCTGTTGAGGGCGGCAGCGACCCCCGGGAGGAGGTGGGGATCGCCGGCCCTGTCACGAATGCCCCAGGGAGGAGGAGGGGCATCCGATCTTTTGCGAAATGCGGCGACGCTCGGGAGGAGGTGAGCGCCGCCGCCTATCGCAGATGCCTCAGGGAGGAGGAGAGAGGCATCCGGAAAAAGTGGTCGGCGGGGTCCGGGAGGAGGTGGACCCCGCCGCCAGGATCAGACGGTCCAGGGAGGAGGAAGGACCGACCGAAGTCTTTATTTGCCGAAGGTGGCCATGTGGGCCAGGTGGGCAATCTCGCCGGGGGCAATACCCAGGTCCGCCAGTTCGCGGCCCGACAGGGCACGCAGTTCACGCACCGTCTGGCGGTACATGCGGCGCTGTTCGCGGGCTTCGATCCAGGTGCGGAACACGTCGACCATGCGGTCGGCGATGCCAGCGTCAAAACTGTTCGTCTGTGTTGCGTAAGCCATCTCTACTCTCACTCGTATGTTTGCTTGCACATTCTGCGCTTGGGTTGTGAGCGCTATCGTTCGCGCTGTTGAGAGGAAGATGGAGGCAATGCTGCAAGTGCACAATACCTGAATTGAGAAATGCTGCCATGCAGAAAATGCATACGTAATGTTGACCTATCGTCAAGTTTTACGCCTGTTTTTTGAGCATTAGCCACGCTGCCCTTGTTCTTGCGGCAAAAGGGGGCAAGTAATGTGCAGATTATTGCCACGGAGACGGACATGACACAGACGCGCGACACGATCATGGGGGTTCTGTCCACCATAGCTTTGCCGGATGGCGGCGACCTGGCCTCACGCGACATGGTGCGCGCGATCAACATTGATGCTGGCACGGTCAGCTTCGTGATCGAGGCGGAAAGCCCCGAGATGGCGGGCCAGATCGAACCGCAACGCCGGGCCGCCGAGGCGGCTGTGGCTGCGCTGGACGGGGTTGAGAAGGTCTCGGTCATCCTGACGGCGCATGGTGCGGCGGCGAAAAAGCCCGAACCGCCGCAGTTGAAAGTTGGTGGCCACCCGACGCCGCAGGCGGGGCCGGAAAAGATCCCGGGCGTGGACCGGATCATCGCAGTGGCCTCCGGCAAGGGCGGGGTGGGCAAATCCACCCTGTCGTCGAACCTCGCCGTGGCGCTGGCCAAGCAGGGGCGGCGCGTCGGGCTTCTGGATGCCGACATCCTGGGACCCAGCCAGCCGCGCATGATGGGCACCTCCAAGGGGCCGGCCAGCGCGGACGGCAAGACCATGCTGCCGGTTGAGGCGCATGGGGTAAAGATGATGTCCATCGGCCTGTTGATGGACCCCGACCAGGCGGTGGTTTGGCGGGGGCCGATGCTGATGGGCGCGTTGCAGCAATTCATGTTCAAGGTCGACTGGGGCGAGCTGGACGTTCTGATCATCGACCTGCCGCCGGGCACGGGCGACGTGCAGCTGACGCTGAGCCAGAAAACCACCGTGACCGGCGCGCTGATCGTGTCCACGCCGCAAGACGTGGCGCTGCTGGACGCGCGCAAGGCCATCGACATGTTCCAGAAGGTGCGCGTGCCGGTCCTGGGCCTTATCGAAAACATGTCGATGTATGTCTGCCCGAAATGCGGCAACGAAGATCACATCTTTGGCCATGGCGGCGTGCGGGCCGAGGCCGACAAGCTGGGCCTGCCGTTCCTGGGGGAAATCCCCCTGGCGCTGGACGTGCGGGTCGCAGGCGACGCCGGCACACCGATTGCGCTGGGCGAGGGGCCGGTGGCCGACGCCTATCACAAGCTGGCCGCCGAGATGGTTGAGGGCGGCATCGCCTGACATTAACGCCCACCATCTGGGAAAGCATGGGACACAGGTTGGGAATTCGTGGGATCCACGGGTTCCCTTCGTCGTTTTTGGGGCTGATGTGGTGAGTCTCCTGCAGGTTTTCGCAGAAAAATTGGGCAATTTTCCCCGAAGGTGATGGGTCACGGCAAATTTTTTGGGAAAAAGTGGGACTTTTTTAATGCCGCTAAGATCACTACATTTAGTGTTGTTGTCGGCATATTTCCGCTAGGTTTGGTCCGGATGGGACCTATTCGACCACAAGTTCTTGTGTTGAGCACCTCTCGAAAACAAGATGTTGGGCAAATTTCCTGAAAAAACTGTTGCGTCCCATGATTTCCCGGCGTATCCCTAATTACACGATGAGGACGGGAACACAGAGGGGCAGCAAGACCCCAAATGACACTCCCAAGTCAGGTTTCATACAGGCAACCCGCTTTCATCAAAATTGAGATCCGGCGCGTACGCGAGCAGACATCCCCCCAGGTGGCGCGCGCAGCTGGACACCCGGAAACGGGACGAGGGCGGCGGATTGGGCATGTGGCAGCAGCTCAATCCGTCGTTTCCCGTTTTAAGGGGCGAAAAAGACGAATGGGACAGTAACAAGGGGCCGCAGACGTGGCACGCAGGTTCAGAGGTGAAAGCCACCACAAGGTGGACACGAAGGGCAGGGTTTCGATCCCGGCCCTGTTTCGCCGTGTGCTTGAGGCTGGCGACCCGGACTGGACCGAGGGGCTGACCCCCAACCTTGTCATCGTCTATGGTGATCACCGCCGCAAATACCTTGAATGTTACACGATCGAGGCCATCGACGAGGTCGATGAGCAGATCGCAGCGCTTCCGCGCGGCTCGTTGGAGCGGCGGATGCTGGAGCGCATGTTCAACGGTCAGTCCTTTCCGACGACAGTCGATGAGACCGGGCGCCTGGTGCTGCCCGCCAAGCTGCGCCAGAAGATCGACCTGGACAACGAAGCCTTCTTCATCGCCACCGGCGACACCTTTCAGGTTTGGAAGCCCGAGACTTTTGAGGAGGTCGAGCAGAAGAAATCCGAAGAGTGGCTGGATGAGATGCCCGAGGATTTCGACGTGCTGACCTTGCTTAACGGGCAGGGGGGCTGAGATGGTCGCGGCGGCCGAGGCCGGCGATCGTCCCCACATTCCAGTCTTGTTGCGCCCTTTGCTTGAGGCCGTCGCACCGGTCACCGGCATCTGGGCTGATGGCACCTTTGGCGCGGGCGGCTATACGCGCGGGCTTCTGGATGCGGGCGCCGATGTGGTTGTCGGCATCGACCGCGACCCGATGGTGTTTGACATGGCCGCAAACTGGGCCGCGGATTTCGGCGACCGGCTGCGCATGGTTCAGGGCACGTTTTCCGAACTTGATACGCTGGCGGGCGAACCGCTGGACGGCGTGGTGCTGGACCTTGGCGTAAGCTCGATGCAGCTGGACCTGGCCGAACGTGGCTTTTCCTTCATGAAAGACGGCCCGTTGGATATGCGGATGAGCCAGTCCGGTCCTTCCGCCGCCGACATCGTGAATACGGCGAGCGAGGCTGAGCTGGCCGACATCCTGTTTCAATACGGTGAAGAACGCGCCTCGCGTCGGATCGCGAAGGCGATTGTTGCGGCGCGCGCGAACCAAGCCTTTGAAACCACGCGGCAATTGGTTGAGGTGATCGAAACCTGCCTGCCGCGCTCGAAACCGGGTCAAAGTCACCCGGCGACCCGCAGTTTCCAGGCGATCCGCATCGCGGTGAACGACGAATTTGGCCAGCTGATCGCTGGGCTGGAGGCCGCCGAACGCGCGTTGAAGCCCGGGGGCCGTTTGGCCGTGGTCACGTTTCATTCGATGGAGGACCGCGTGGTGAAGCGCTTCCTTCAGGCAAGATCGTCGGTGGGCGGGGGCGGCAGCCGCCATGCGCCCGAGGCCGCCGAGGCGATCCCTGCGTTTCGCCTGACGCCGAAAAAGGCGATCGGGCCGGATGCGGATGAGCTGGAAATTAACCCGCGCGCGCGCTCGTCGCGCCTGCGCGTTGCCACAAGGACCGAGGCCCCAGCGGGCGCGTCGGACCGCAAGAAACTGGGCCTTCCGGGCCTTGCTGTGAGGGGATAGGGGAATGCGCACGCTGCTCTACGTGACTTCCGCATTGATCGTCATGGGCCTGGCTTACTGGGCCTATAACGAGAATTACAAAACCCAGGCTGCCTTGGGTGAAGCATCTGACCTGCAACGAGAGATCGGGCAGATGCGCGAGGAACTTGCGGTGCTTCGGGCCGAATGGGCCTATCTCAATCGCCCCGATCGCCTGCGCGACCTGGCGGATCTCAATTTCGACCGCCTGGGCCTGATGCCCTTGATGCCGGAACAATTCGGTCGCGTCGATCAGATCGCCTATCCGGGCGACGATGAGATCGTGATCACCGAAGGCGTGGATGTTGTCGGGGAGATCAGCCAATGACCCGCATTCCGCTGCGCCCGCTGGCCCGCATTCTGGAGGCCCGCGCCAAGGGCGAAAATCCCGACGCGATCGAGCGGGAGAACCTGCGCCGACGCCATGACGACATGCGCGACCGCGCCCGGCTGCGCGCCGAGGGGCGGCTTTTGGTGCTGGCCGGCCTGTTTCTGTGCGCCTTTCTGGTCGTCGGCGGGCGCATGGCGATGCTGTCGGCCACCGAAGCCTCGGAACCTCGTGCCCAGGCGCCCGGCGCGTCCATCGCGATGGCGCGTGCCGACATCCTGGACCGCAATGGCCGGGTGCTGGCGACCAACCTGGCGACCCATGCGCTTTATGCCCAACCGCCGCAGATGGTGGACCCGGAAAACGCCGCCCTTGCGCTGGCGCAGATCTTTCCCGACCTGAAAGCCGACGAGCTTCTGGCGGACTTCACCGGATCGCGTAAGTTCTTGTGGATCAAGAAGAAGCTCAGCCCTGAGCAGAAACAGGCGGTGCATGACATCGGCGAACCGGGGCTGCTTTTCGGCCCGCGCGAAATGCGCCTGTATCCCAACGGATCGCTGGCGGCCCACGTGTTGGGTGGCGCCAGTTTCGGTAAGGAAGGCGTGTCGGCAGCCGAGGTGATCGGCGTGGCCGGGATCGAAGCTCAATTCGACGAGTATCTGCGCAATCCGGCCAATGGCGACGCGCCCCTGATGCTGAGCCTGGACCTGACGGTGCAAGCGGCGGTTGAGCGGGTGCTTTATGGCGGCATGAAGATGATGAACGCCAAGGGCGCCGCCGCGGTCTTGATGGATGTGCACACTGGCGAAATCGTCTCGATCGCGTCTTTGCCCGATTTCGACCCGAATGACCGCCCGCGCCCCTTGACCCAAGGCGACCAGTCGGACAGCCCGCTGTTCAACCGCGCGGTTCAGGGGGTGTATGAACTGGGCTCGACCTTCAAGATTTTTGCCGCCGCGCAGGCCGTCGAGCTGGGGCTGGTGAACCCCGCGACAATGGTCAACACCAAGGGGCCGCTGCGCTGGGGTAAGTTCAGAATCCGCGATTTCCACGACTACGGTGCGCAACTGTCGGTCACGGATGTGATCGTGAAAAGCTCCAACATCGGCACCGCCCGCATGGCGATGGACATTGGCGCCGCGCGTCAGCGCGATTTCCTGGCTACCCTGGGATTGTTGGAGGCAACCCCGGTCGAGCTTGTCGAGGCCGCAGGTGCGAAGCCCCTTCTGCCGCAAAACTGGTCAGAATTGTCGACGATGACAATTTCTTACGGTCACGGTCTGTCGTCCTCACCGCTTCATCTGGCCAGCGCCTATGCCTCGCTTCTGAACGGTGGGACGCGGGTGCAACCGACGCTGATCCGCCCGACACATGTCACCGTCGGCCCGCGCATCGTCACGGCCGAGACCTCGGCGATTGCGCGCGACATGCTGCGCCAGGTCGTGGTGCGTGGCACCGCCTCGTTTGGCGAAGTGCCGGGCTATGCGGTGGGCGGCAAGACCGGCACTGCAGACAAGCCCAAGCCGCGCGGGGGCTATTACGATGACAAGGTGATCGCCACCTTTGCCAGCGTGTTCCCGGCCAACAATCCGAAATACGTGCTGGTGGTGACGCTGGATGAACCGGTCGAAACCTCGGGGCCGAAGCCGCGCCGCACCGCCGGCTGGACCGCCGTGCCGGTCGCCGCGGAGATCATTCGCCGGGTCGCGCCCCTGATGGGGTTGAAACCTGAGATTGCACCTCTCAGCCCAACCGGGGTAACACTCACCTCGAACTAGGACGGACGAGGCACATGGCGGGACGTGATCCGAAATCTTTGGCAGACCTGGGGCTCAGCGCCCGGGGGGGGCGTGAGGCGCAGGTCAGCGGCCTGTCAGTGGACAGTCGCGAGGTGAAGCCGGGGCATCTTTTCGCCGCTCTTCCGGGGGCAACACTGCACGGGGCCGAGTTCATTCAATACGCGCTGCGCATGGGGGCAGCGGCGATCCTGACCGATCTGGACGGGGCGGACATCGCCCGCGAAGAGCTGGCGGGCGCCGACGCCGCGCTGGTCGTCACCGAGGACCCGCGCATGGCCTTGGCCTTTGCCGCGGCGCTGTGGTTCGGCGCACAGCCCGAGGTGATGGTCGCGGTGACTGGCACCAACGGCAAGACCTCGGTCGCGAGTTTCACCCGCCAATTGTGGACGCTTCTGGGCTATTCGGCCGCAAACATCGGCACCACCGGGGTTGAGGGCGCGTTCACCGCGCCGATGACGCACACCACACCTGAGCCGATCACGCTGCACCGGGTGCTGGCCGAGATGGCCGGGGCCGGTGTGACCCACGCAGCGATGGAGGCGTCCTCGCACGGCCTGGCGCAGCGTCGGTTGGACGGCGTGCGCCTGAACGCAGCGGCGTTTACGAATTTTACTCAGGACCATCTGGATTACCACGCGACGTTTGATGACTATTTTGCCGCCAAGGCGGGGCTCTTTGACCGGGTGTTGTCAGATGATGCGATGGCGGTGATCAACATCGACGATCCGCGCGGGCCGCAGATGGCGGACATTGCCGAGATGCGCGGTCAGAACCTGATCCGTGTGGGCGCGGCCGAGGGCGCCGACCTGCGCCTGACCGCGCGCCGTTACGGCGCCACGGGGCAAGAGCTGCGGTTCCACTGGCTGGGCAAGCCTTTCCTGGCGCGACTGAACCTGATCGGCGGGTTTCAGGCCGAAAACGTGATGGCGGCGGCGGGGCTGTGTATTGCCTGCGGCGCCGAGCCGGAGCGCGTATTCGAATGCTTTGAGGATCTTGAGACCGTCCGGGGCCGGATGGAGCTGGCCGCAACCCGCGACAATGGCGCGGCGGTGTTCGTGGATTACGCCCACACGCCCGACGCGGTGGAAACCGCGCTGAAGGCGATGCGCCCGCATGTGCTGGGACGGCTTTTGGTCGTTCTGGGCGCGGGCGGAGATCGCGATACAACGAAACGGCCCCTCATGGGCAAGGCAGCGGCGGCAAATGCCGATGTGGTGTTCGTCACGGACGACAACCCGCGTTCAGAAGACCCGGCAGCCATTCGCGCGATGGTGATGCAGGGCTGCCCCGAGGCGCATAATGTGGGCGACCGGGCCGAGGCAATCTTGCGCGGCGTCGATGCGCTGGGACCGGGGGACGCGCTGTTGATCGCGGGCAAGGGGCATGAGACGGGGCAGGTGGTCGGCGACGACGTGTTGCCGTTTGACGACGTTGAACAGGCCAGCGTGGCGGTGGCCGCGTTGGAAGGGCGGTTGGCATGAGCTTGTGGACCGGGGCAGAGGCCGCGACGGCGACCGGCGGCAGGGCGCAGGGCAATTGGGCGGTGGACGGCGTATCGATCGACACGCGCACGATCGCGCCCGGTGATCTTTTCGTGGCGCTCAAAGATGTGCGCGACGGCCATGACTTCGTGGCGCAGGCGTTGGACAAGGGCGCGGGGGCCGCTCTGGTCAGCCGCATTCCCGAAGGTGTGGCGCCGGATGCGCCGTTGTTGATCGTGGACGACGTTTTGGGCGCTTTGGAAGCGCTTGGGGCCGCCGCACGGGCGCGCAGCGACGCGCGAGTGGTGGCGGTCACCGGGTCGGTTGGCAAAACCTCGACCAAGGAAATGCTGCGCGCGGTGTTGCAGCTTCAGGGGCGCACCCATGCCGCCGAGGCGAGTTATAACAACCATTGGGGCGTGCCGCTGACGCTGGCGCGAATGCCCGCGAACACCGAGTTCGCGATCATCGAGATCGGCATGAACCATCCGGGTGAAATTGCCCCGCTGGCACGACTGGCCCGGCCCCATGTGGGCATGGTCACCACGGTCGCGGCGGCCCACCTGGAAGCCTTTGACAACATTGATGGAATTGCCCGCGAAAAGGGCGCGATTTTCGACGGGTTGGAGCCCGGCGGTGTGGCGGTGATCAATGGTGATCTGGACACGACGCCGATCCTGACGAAGGCGGCCGGAGCCGCCCGTCTGATGACCTTTGGCGAGGGGGCGGACAATGCCTTCCACCTGACTCATGTGGCGCTGACGGGCGAGGCGACGATCTGCAAGGCCCAGACCCCGTCGGGCGAGCAATTGTTCCGCATTGCCACGCCCGGTCGCCATTTTGCTGCCAACGCTCTGGGCGTTCTGGCGGTGGTCGCAGCCCTGGGGGGCGACGTGACCTTGGCGGCGCGCGATATTGTGCTGTGGCAGCCCCCGACCGGGCGCGGCACGCAGGAAAAGGTGGTTCTGGATGCGGTCGAGGACGCGAGCGTGACGCTGATTGATGACGCGTTCAACGCCAACCCGACCTCGATGGCGGCCGCACTTGAAGTGCTCACGGCGGTCGATCCGCGTGACGGGGTCGGGCGCAACGTGAAGGGCCGACGCATCGCCATTCTGGGCGACATGCTGGAGCTTGGCGCGGACGAGATCGCGCTGCATTCGGCGCTGGCGGATCTGCCCTGGATGGCGCAGATCGACCTGGTGCATTGTGTCGGGCCGCGCATGAAGGTGCTGTGGGAGGCGCTGCCGGCGGACCGGCAGGGGCAATGGCGCGACGGCGCGGCAGAGATGGCCGCGATGGTGCACAATCTGGTGGATGCGGGCGACGTGGTGCTGGTGAAGGGCTCAAAGGGGTCGAAAGTCAGCCTGGCGGTTGACGCAATCCGCAAATTGAGCCAAGCGCGTGGGCAAAGCAGTGAGGGACAAGTGTAGATGTTATTTTGGCTGACCGAGTTTTCGGATGGCGGGGACGTGTTCAACCTGTTCCGCTATATCACCTTTCGCGCGGGCGGGGCGTTCTTCACCGCGCTGATCTTCGGCTTTATCTTCGGCAAGCCGCTGATCAACCTGCTGCGCAAGCGGCAGTCGAACGGTCAGCCGATCCGCGAAGACGGGCCTGAAAGCCACAAGGAAACCAAGCAGGGCACGCCGACGATGGGCGGGCTTCTGATCCTGTCTGCACTGCTGTTTTCCACGCTTCTGTGGGCGCGGCTGGACAATTCGTACATCTGGATCACGCTGTTCGTGACCTATTCCTTTGGTCTGATCGGTTTTGCCGACGATTATGCCAAGGTGACCAAGAACAACACGGCAGGCGTGTCGGGCCGCGTGCGCATGCTGATCGGCTTGCTGATCGCGGCGATTGCCGGATATTGGGCCTCGGTGGCGCATCCCGATGCGCTGCAATTTCGCCTGGCGATGCCGTTTTTCAAGGATACACTGCTGAACCTGGGCCTGTTCTTCGTGCCGTTCGCGATGATTGTCATCGTGGGGGCGGCGAATGCGGTGAACCTGACCGATGGTCTGGACGGGCTGGCAATCATGCCGGTGATGATCGCGGCGGGCACCCTGGGCGTGATCGCCTATGCGGTGGGCCGGGTCGACTTTACCGAATATCTCGACGTGCATTATGTGCCCGGTACCGGTGAGATTTTCATCTTCACCGCGGCGCTGATCGGCGGCGGGCTTGGCTTTCTGTGGTACAATGCGCCGCCTGCGGCCGTGTTCATGGGTGACACCGGATCGCTGGCACTTGGTGGTGCCCTTGGCGCCATCGCGGTGGCCACCAAGCACGAGATCGTGCTGGCGATCGTTGGCGGGCTGTTCGTGGTCGAGGCGCTGAGCGTCATCATCCAGGTGCTGTATTACAAAAAGACCGGCAAGCGGGTGTTCCTGATGGCGCCCATCCATCACCATTTTGAACATCTTGGCTGGAAAGAACCGCAGATCGTGATCCGCTTCTGGATCATTTCGCTGATCCTGGCGCTGATCGGCCTGGCGACATTGAAGGTGCGGTAAGACCGCACGAGGGAGGCAGCGATGATCCCCGTTCAAGGATATGAAACCCGCAAGGTGGCGGTGCTGGGCCTGGGCCGGTCGGGTCTGGCCACGGCTGCGGCGTTGCGCGCTGGGGGGGCGGACGCCCTGTGCTGGGACGACAGCGCCGAGGCGCGTGCGGCGGCCGAAGCGGCCGGTCACACGATCCACGACCTGACCCGCGGCAATGCCTGGGAAGGGGTCGATGCCCTGATCGTCAGCCCCGGCATTCCACATCTGTATCCCGAACCCAACAAGCTGATCGCGCGGGCGATGGACGCGGGCGTGCCGGTCGACAACGACATCGGGCTGTTCTTTCACTCATTCGCCACCGGGGAATGGGACGAGTTCGAGGTCATGCCACGCATTGTCGCGGTGACCGGATCGAATGGGAAATCGACCACCAGCGCTCTGATCCACCACATCCTGTCCGAGACGGGCAGGGCCACACAGCTGGCCGGCAACATCGGGCGCGGGGTGCTGGATATCGACCCGGCCCATGACGGCGAAGTCGTGGTGCTGGAGCTGTCGAGTTACCAGACCGATCTTGCCCGCGCACTGACGCCGGACGTGGCCGTGTTCACCAACCTGTCCCCCGACCATTTGGACCGCCACGGCGGCATGGGCGGTTATTTCGCAGCCAAGCGGCGCCTGTTTGCCGAAGGCGGCCCGGACCGCGCGGTGATCGGCGTGGACGAGGCTGAGGGCGTGTTTCTGGCCGGACAACTGGCCGAAGGCGCGACCGACGACCGGGTGATCCGGGTCAGCGTCGATCGCAAGCTGACGGGCCCCGGCTGGCAGGTGTTTGCCCGCAAAGGATACCTGTCGGAATACCGCAAGGGGCGGCAGGTTGCGTCGATCGACCTGCGCGGCGTCAAGGGGCTGCCGGGAAGTCACAACCACCAGAACGCCTGCTGCGCCTATGCGGTGTGCCGCACACTGGGCCTGGCCCCGCGCGTGATCGAACAGGCGTTTCACAGTTTCAAGGGCTTGCCGCACCGCTCGCAGATTGTGGGCGAGGCGGGTGGCGTCACCTGGGTGAACGACAGCAAGGCCACCAATGTGGACGCCGCCACTGCCGCGCTGCAGGCCTTCGACCGGATCCGCTGGATCGGGGGGGGCTTGGGCAAGGATGGCGGGATCGAGGATCTGGCCCCACATTTGGGCGCGGTCGTCAAAGCCTATTTGATCGGCCATTCGGCCCGCGATTTCGCGCTGCAGCTGGGTGACGTGCCGCATCAGATCTGCGAAACGATGGCCGCCGCCGTGGCCGCCGCCGCGAAGGATGCAGAAGCCGGCGACACCGTGCTTCTGGCCCCCGCCGCGGCCAGTTTCGACCAGTATCCCAACTTCGAAAAGCGCGGCGAGGACTTCACCCGGCTGGTGCAAAACCTGCTGTAACGCCGTTTTTGCGCGCCGCTTTGTCGCGTTGCGCGGGGTTGAGTTGGGCGCGTTTGCCGCTAGCCTGTGGTCAAAACCAAAGGACGCGCGATGAGCCCGATCACCGACCATTCCCTGCGCTATGCGCTGGCCAATGAGCTGCATGCGCGGCCGTTCCCGTCGCTGTCGGCGCCTTGTTTCGCGGCCTACCTGGCGGTGAAACGGCCCGAGAATGCGGTGGGGCGGGACCGGGGGGCGGACCGGGCGCATCTGCTGGCGCTGCTGGACCGGTTCGGCGCGGCGCATCCGCAGCCCGATGCCACGCATTACTTTGGCCAGATCGGGCGCTATCACCTGAAATGGGAACAGCACACCGAATTCGTCACCTACACGGTGTTCGGTGACGGCAACATGGCGCGCCCATTCGACCCGGTGGCCTTTGATGTCTTCCCCGAGGATTGGCTGGTCGAAGCGCCCGGCGTGCGCATCACCTCGGCGTTGATCCGGGTCGAGGAGATGAGCAGCGACGACGAAATGCGCAGCCGTCTGGCCGACTGGTTCGTGCCCGAAAGCCTGGCCGCGACCAGGGTGCTGGATCGCAACGCCGTCGTGGCCGGGGACTTTCGCATTGATGAAGCGGGCCACCTGCGCTTTGCCGTCTTCACCGACGCCGCCATCAGCGCGCGTCGGGTCGGGCGGATCGTACAGCGGGTGTGCGAGATCGAGACCTACAAGACCATGTCGATGCTGGGGCTGGCGCGGGCGCGCGCGTTGCAGGGCAGGCTGGGTCAGATCGACGTTGAACTCAGCCGGCTGGTCAGCGCGATGGGTCAGCACGACGCGCCGGAAACGGTGCTGGAGGAGCTGCTTTCGCTGTCCGCCGAGCTTGAGGACCTGATGGCGAAAAGCTCGTTCCGGTTCGGGGCGACGGGGGCCTATGAGGCGATCGTGCACCAACGCATCGAGGTCCTGCGCGAGGAACGCTTTGGCGGGCGCCAGACCTTTACCGAGTTCATGATGCGCCGGTTCGATCCGGCCATGCGCACGGTGAAAAGCGCCGAGCGGCAGCTGGCCACCATGGCGGAACGCGCGATGCGGGCCGGTGATCTGCTCAGAACGCGGGTGGACGTTGAGCGCAGCGCGCAGAACCAGGCGCTGTTGGAAAGTATGGATCGGCGTGCGGATTTGCAACTGCGCCTGCAAGAGACGGTCGAGGGGCTGTCGGTGGTGGCGATCAGTTATTACGCGGTCAGCCTGGCGTCTTACCTGTTCTACCCGGTGACCGAATACACCGGGCTGTCGAAAGGCAAGCTGACGGCCGCCCTTGTGATCCCGGTGGTGGGGCTCGTTTGGTTGGGTGTGCGACGCATCAAGCACCACATCGAGAAGTAACGCTCAACGCCCGCGAATGCGCGGATCCAGCGCGTCGCGCAGCCCGTCCCCGATGTAGTTCACAGACAGCACGGTCAGCGAGATCGCCAGACCCGGCCAGATCACGCGCTCGGGGTTGAGCGTCATGAAGTTCGTGGAATCATACAGCAACCGCCCCCAGGTCGGGAAATCGGACGGAAAGCCCAGACCCAGGAAGGACAGCGCGCTTTCGGTGATGATCGCGTTGGCGATGCCCAGCGTGGCCGATACCATGATCGGTGACAGCACGTTGGGCAGGATATGGCGCCCGATCATGCGGCGCGAAGGCGTGCCGATCGACCGCGCGGCCAGCACGAATTCCTGTTCTTTCAAGGCCAGCACGTCGCCGCGCACGATCCGCGCGGTCTGCATCCAGCTGGTGATGCCGATAACAAAGACGATCAGCAGGAAAATCCCGGTCTCGGGCCCGAAGGCAGCGCGCAGCGTGTCGCGAAACAGCATGATGATGACAAGCAGCAGGGGCAGCAGGGGCAGGGCCAGGAACAGGTCGGTAATCCGCATGAGGAACCCGTCCAGCCGTTTGAAATACCCCGCCAGCACGCCCACGAGCGTGCCCAGCACCAGCGCCAGCAACATGGCGGTCACGCCCACCAAAAGCGATACGCGCCCTCCTTGCAGAACGCTGGCAAAGGTATCGCGTCCCAGCTGGTCGGTGCCCATCGGGTGGGCAAAGCTTGGGCCTTGGTTCTTGGACCGGATGTCGATGAAATTCGGGTCCAGATGCCACAGCATCGGTCCGAAGATGACAAGGCAGCAAACGGCAACGAAGAAGATCGCGCCCATGACGGCGCCGCGGTGGGTTTTGAACTGGTCCCAGACATCGGCCCATTGGTTGCGATGCTTTTCGGGCACAGAGGCGGCTGTGGTTGCGTCAGTCATAGCGGATCCTCGGGTCAAGAATGCCATAAAGGATGTCGGCGATCAGGTTGAACAGCACGATGAGCACCGCGAAGATGAAGGTCAGCGTCTGCACCAGCGGGATGTCAGCGCCCTGAATGCCGATGATCAGCAGCTGGCCCAGCCCGTTCACCTTGAACACCTGTTCGGTGATGATGGCCCCGCCAAAGACCTGCGGCACGCCCAGGGCGATCACCGTGACCACCGGGATCAGCGAATTGCGCAGCACATGGACCAGCAGAACCACGCGTTCGCGCATCCCTTTGGCGCGCGCCGTGCGCACGTAATCCTGGTTCAGATTGTCCAGCATCGAGGCGCGCATGAAGCGGCTGATCTGGGCGGCGTTATACAGAGCCAGCACGAAAACCGGCATCGCCATCTGGCGGATCTGGAAGCCGAAACTTGCCAGGTCCGTCACCTTGTGGGTGGTGTCATAGATCGACGGGAACCAGAACCAACTGTCGGTCGGGATCATTACCGAGAAGATCACGATCATCAGAACGCCGGTAAAGAAGGTCGGCACGGAAAAGCCCACCATGCTGACGAAGGTGCCGGCCTGGTCGAACCAGCTGTATTGCCGGTAAGCCGAGATCACGCCGATCGGGATCGCGATCAGGATGCCGACGACATAGGACATGCCCACGACCCACAGGGTCTGCGGCATGCGCTCGACGATGAGGTCGACGACGGGCGAGCGGGTGGCCCAGCTTTGCACCCGCAGCCGGTCCTCGCAGCCCCAGGTGCAGGTGCCGAACATTTGGTCGATGATGTTCAAAGGCTCGTTCACGAAGAACTGCACGCACCATTTGAAGTATCTCACATGGATCGGCTGCCCCAGCCCCAGGCTTTCGCGGATCTTCTCTCGCACTTCGGGCGGGATCGTCATCGGCAGGTTGCCGGTGGGATCATTGGGCGCCAGGTCCAGCAGCAGGAAGATGATGAAACTGATGAACAGAAGCACCGGGATGGTGAACATCAGGCGTCTGATTGTGTAGTTCAGCATGCGGTGTCTCGGTTCAGAAGTCTCGGGGAAAAGGTGGCCGCCCCACCGCAACAAGGTGTGGCAGGGCGGCCGTTTGTCAAAGGCGGATCAGTCCGCGCGGGTCCAGTCGGCCACGTTCCACAGCTCGCTGTCCCAGGAGTTCATCTTGACCCCATTGAGCGTGTTGGAATGTGCCGAGACATCGCCACGGTGCACCAGCGGGATCATCGCGCCGGCCTGCATCAGCATGTCGTTCATGGCTTTCGCCAGTTCCGCACGCTCTTCCAGGGCCGAGGTCTGGCCCATCTTCGCGGCAAGCGCGTCATAGGCCGGATCACAGTAACGCGGCATGTTCGAGCCCAGCCAGTTGTTCGACGGCATCGGGATTTCGTCGCAGACCCAGTTGCCCATATAGGCTTCGGGGTCGGTGCCGGCGAAGTTGTTGGTGTACATCTCGATGTCGGCAAACAGCTTCTGATAGGTGTCCGGCGACGACTGGTCACCGCCGAAGAAGACACCGGCGTCGACGTTCTTCAGCTCGGTTTCAACACCGATCTCGCTCCACCACTGCTTCAGCAGCGCCTGGGTGTCCTGGCGCACGGCGTTGGTCGAGGTCTGATACAGGATCGACAGACGAACGCCGTCTTTGGCGCGGATACCGTCGGCCCCTTTGACCCAGCCCGCGCCCTCAAGCATGGCGTTGGCCCCGGCGATGTCCTGCCCCAGACAGGCGTCGTTTGCCGTGGAGGCATAGATCGCCGGTGCGGGCAGCACGTTGCAGGTCGGTTTGCCAGCGGCGCCATAGCCCACTTCGGACACCAGCGCGCGGTCAATGGCCTTCGACAGCGCGGTGCGCACGATCGGGTCGGTCAGGAACGGGTGGGGCCCGCCTTCCAGCGTCGAGCGTTTGTCGCCAAGGGCGGCATCCGGGTTCGACAGGTTCACCATCAGGCGTTCCACGGACGTGCCGAACGAGCTGACCACGGTGCCTTTGCCAGCACCGGCCATCTGCGTCAGGATCGTCGGGTCGATCTGCAGGTTCCAGGCATAGTCGAATTCGCCGGTTTCCAGCACCGAGCGCGCAGCAGCAGCGGCGTCGCCGCCCCCTTTGAACGTCGCCGTGGCAAAGGCCGGCTTGGCCGGGTCACGGTAATGCGGGTTCGCTTCATACGATATCACGTCGTTGGCTTTGAACTCGGTCACGCGGAACGGGCCAGTGCCGTGCGGGCCAAAGTTGGCCTCGGTGCAGTTCGGGGCATCCGCGCCCAGGCAATTGGCGAATTGTGCCGCCTGGATGATCGGGCTTTCCACGCCCACGAACGGCGCATAGGGGAAGGGTTTGGGGCCGTCGAAGGTGATTTTCACCGTCAGATCGTCCAACGCTTCGACGTTTTTCACTCCAGCGAACTTGGATTCCTGCTGGCAGCCGCCTTCGGGGTGCATGCAGTATTCGCCGGTAAAGACCACGTCGGCGGCGGTAAAGTCGCTGCCGTCCGACCATTTGATGCCCGGCGTCAGTTTCCAGGTGATCGTGGTCAGGTCTTCCGAGATGCCGCCATTGGCAACGGTCGGGATTTCATCGACCAGCCAGGGCAGCATGTTGCCTTGTTCGTCATAGCGCGCCAGCGGTTCGATGACCATCGACGACGCTTCGGTGTCCTTGGTACCGCCGGACAAGAACGGATTCAGGATTGAGGCCGCTTGCCAATAGATAATGTTCAGGTGTCCGTCCGCGCCGCGCTCGGCCTGAGCGGTCACGCCAGACAGGGCCACCGCGGTCGCGGCGCCCAGAAGGGCTGTCTTCAGTTTCATGTGGTCTCTCCTTGTTGGATGCTCTTGTTGTCCTCGGATGCCGCCGTGTCTCCGGCGGTCTGATTGTAATGATGGCAGGCCACGAAGCGGCCCGGCTGAACCTCGCGAAACTCCGGGTCTTCGCGGTGGCAGATGTCCATGACCGCCGGGCAGCGGGTGCAGAAATTGCAGCCCTGGGGCGGGTTTGACGGGCTGGGCACGTCGCCTTGCAAAATCACCCGGTCCTCGGTCGTCATGTCCGGGTCAGGCTCTGGCACGGCAGACAGCAACGCCTTGGTGTAAGGGTGCAGCGGTTCGGCGTAGAGCGCTTCGCGCGGGGAAAGTTCGACAACCTTGCCCAGATACATCACCGCCACACGGTCGGCGATATGGCGCACCATCGACAGGTCGTGGGAAATGAACAGATAGGTCAGGTCGAACTTTTCCTGCAGATCCTCAAGCAGGTTCACCACCTGGGCCTGAATCGATACGTCCAGCGCCGCAATTGGCTCGTCGCAGACGATGAATTTCGGGTTCAGGGCCAGGGCGCGGGCGATGCCGATGCGTTGACGCTGGCCTCCGGAAAACTCGTGCGGGTAGCGGTTTGAAAACGTGCGGTTCAGCCCGACCGCATCCATCAGCTCATGCACCCGATCGCGCCGCTTGTCGCGCGACAGGTCGGTGTGCTCCATCAGCGGTTCGCCGATGATCGCCTCGACCGTCATGCGCGGGTTCAGGCTGGCTTGCGGGTCCTGGAACACCATCTGCATCGTCGGGCGCATCTTGCGCAACCCGCCTTGCGGCGTGTCGCCGATCTCGGCCCCGTCGATCTTCACCGACCCGTCGGTGATGTCGTAAAGGCGCAGAATGGCGCGGCCGCAGGTGGATTTGCCACAGCCGCTTTCGCCTACCAGGCCCAGGGTTTCGCCCGCGAATATGTCGAAACTGACGCCGTCGACCGCCTTCACCTCGCCCACACGCTTGCGCAGAATGCCCGCGTAGATCGGGAAATGCATTTTCAGGTCGCGCACCTCGACCAGTTTGCGGGGCGTGGCATCAAGCATCGCGCGGTTCCCCTTTGGCGAGGTCATAGAAACAGGCGGCGTCGTGGCCATCGCCGACCGGCATCCGCGCCGGGTTTTCCTGTTTGCAACGGTCAAAGGCGACCGGGCAGCGGTGGCGGAACGGGCAGGCGGTGGGGATCGCGCCCAGGATGGGCGGTTGGCCTTCGATCACCTTCAACCGCTCAGCCCGATCGCCGCGCACATGCGGGATCGTTTCCAAAAGCGCGGCGGTATAAGGGTGCTGCGGGTTCTTGAACAATTCGCGCACCGGCGCCTGTTCAACCACTTGCCCGCCGTACATCACCATCACCCGGTCCGCGATGCCCGCGATCACGCCCAGGTCGTGGGTGATCCAGACGATCGCCATGCCCAGCTTGTGGCGCAGCTCTTTCACCAGCTCCAGGATTTGCGCCTGGATCGTCACGTCCAGCGCGGTGGTGGGTTCGTCGGCGATCAGAACCTCGGGGTCGCAGGCCAGCGCGATGGCGATCATCACCCGTTGGCGCATGCCGCCGGAAAACTGGTGCGGGTAATCCTTCAACCGCTGTTTGGCGTCGGGGATGCCGACCAGCTCCAAAAGCTCAACCGCGCGGGCGTTGGCCTGGCGTTTGTTCATACCCATGTGGCGCATCAGCGGTTCGCGCAGCTGGAAGCCCACCGTGAACACCGGATTGAGCGAGGTCATTGGGTCCTGGAACACGAAACCGATCCGCGCGCCACGAATGTCGCGCAGGCTGTCGGCGTCCATTTTCAACAGGTCGCGCCCGTCAAACAGCACTTCGCCCCGGCGCACTTCGGCAGGGGGCGAGGGCAACAGGCCGATCAGCGACATCATTGTCACCGACTTGCCCGAGCCGCTTTCGCCGACGACACCCAGAAGCTCGCCTTTCTTCAGGTCGAAGCTGACGTGGTTCACGGCATGAACCTCGCCGCCGCGTGTCTGGAAAACAGTATTGAGGTCCCGGACGTCCAGGACGGGCTGTGCCCCATCGGGCATATGACTCTCCCAAGTATTTGTTCTTCTTGCTTTTCTTGGTGGCGTCCGTCGTTGCGGTGCCCCCCTGTGTTCGAAATTGTTAGCACGAAATATGTTTGCGGCAACATGTTTCTTGACCGACTGGCAAAAACTCCCCTCGCTTGGGTTGACGCAAACCGGACCGCGCGGCAGGCTTCGCGCCAGCATCGGGGGAGTGAACTTGGCAGAACGTCTGAACGCACGCGAAATACTCGACAAACTGGTTGCCTTTCCGACGATCAGCCGGGTCAGCAACCTGGAGTTGATCGACTGGGTCGAGGATTACCTGGCCTCCCACGGCGTGCGCGCGCATCGCGTTTACAACGACGATGGCACCAAGGCGAACCTTTACGCCAACGTTGGACCCGAGGTCGAAGGCGGCGTGATTCTGTCCGGCCACACCGACGTGGTGCCGATTGACGGCCAGGCTTGGGACAGTGACCCTTTCACGGTGATCGAGAAGAATGGCCGCCTGTATGGCCGCGGCACCTGCGACATGAAAGGCTTCGACGCGCTGGCGTTGGCCGCGGTGCCTTTGGCGCTGGAACGCGGGATCAAACGCCCGCTGCAAATCGCGCTGAGTTATGACGAGGAGGTCGGCTGCGTCGGCGCCCCGCGCATGATCCGCGAAATGGCCGGGGCTTTGCCGAAAGCCGAGGCCGCGATCATTGGTGAGCCCTCGATGATGAAGGCCGTGAATGGCCACAAGGGCGGGATTGGGCTGGAAACACATGTGCGCGGCTTCGAGGTGCATTCATCCCTGATGCACACCGGCGTCAACGCCGTGATGGAGGCCAGCAAGCTGATCGACTGGGCCAACAAGGTGAACGCGGACAACATGGCGCGCGAGGCCGGGCCGATCGCCGCCATGTTCACCCCACCCTGGACCACGGCGCATGTGGGCACGATCACCGGGGGCACGGCGGAAAACATCACCGCGAAAGATTGCCGGTTTATCATGGGGTTTCGCGCCGTACCGGGGGAAAGCCTTAAGGATTGGAAGGCGCGCTATCTGGTCAAGGTGGCCGAGGTCGAAGCACAGATGCAGGCGATCCACCCCGAGGCGCGCATTGACGTCACCGAACGGTTCACCGTGCCGGGGTTGCGCCCTGAAACCGATGGCATGGCCGAAACCCTGGCGCGTCGCCTGACCGGGGACAACGGCGACCACGTGGTCAGCTACGGCACCGAAGCCGGGCAGTTTCAGGACGGCGGGTATTCTGCCGTGATCTGCGGTCCTGGGTCGATCGAACAGGCGCATCAGCCCAACGAATTCATCAGCGTCAAGCAATTCCACGCCGGCTGGGTCTTCATGGAGAGGCTGGTGGACTACCTCACCGAATGACGCCGTTCCCGATCTCCGAGGCGCAGCCGATTTTCCATGACAATGCGCTGCCCGGCGCCTGTGACGTGGTGGTCATCGGCGGCGGCGTGATCGGGGTCTCGACCGCTCTGTTCCTGGCACGCGCCGGGCAAAACGTCGTTTTGCTCGAAAAGGGCCGCATCGCGGGCGAACAATCGTCGCGAAACTGGGGCTGGATCCGGGTGCAGGGCAGGGACCCCGCGGAAATCCCGATCGCGATCGAGGCGCAAGCGCTGTGGCGCGAGCTGGCCGCGCAGGTGGACGCTGACATTGGGCTGACACAGGCTGGCGTGGCCTTTCTGGCCGACAAGGACAGCGAACTTGCGGGGTTCGAGGACTGGCTGGACCATGCCCACCCCCATGATCTGGACACCCGCGTTCTGAGCGCCAGTCAGACTGCGGCGCTTTTGCCTCAGGCCACGACGGGCTGGGCTGGTGCGTTGTGGACCCCGTCCGACATGCGGGCCGAACCGTTTCTGGCGGTTCCCGCTTTGGCGCGGTTGGCGGCGAAACACGGCACGATGATCGTCGAGGGCTGCGCGGTGCGGCTGTTGGACGTCGAAGGCGGGCGGGTGGCCGGGGTTGTCACCGAACGGGGCCGCATTCGCGCGGGCCGTGTGGTGTTGGCCGGCGGCGCCTGGTCGTCGCTTCTGTTACGTCGCCACGGCATTTCGATCCCGCAGCTTTCGGTGCGCGCCACCGTGGCCCGCACCGCCCCAATGGACGAAGTGTTCGCGGGTGGCGCGGTTGACGGCAAGCTGGCGTTTCGCCGTCGCACCGATGGCGGGTACACCCTGGCACCGTCGGGGTTTCACGAACTCTACATCGGCCCGGACGCCCTACGCGCTTTTGCCCGTTTCCTACCGCAGCTGTGGCAGGATCCGCTGGGCACGAAATACCTGCCAAAGGCGCCCGCCAGCTTTCCCGACGGCTGGGGCACGCCGCGCCGCTGGTCGGGCGATGCGCCATCCCCGTTTGAAGCCATGCGTGTGTTGAACCCGGCCCCGAATGCGGCCAAGGTGGCGGGGCTGGCGCGTGATTTCAGCGCGACCTTTCCGGGGCTGGGCGACACACGGATCGCCGCCGCCTGGGCGGGCATGATCGACGTGATGCCCGACGTGGTGCCTGTGGTGGACAGGGCCGACGCGCTGCCCGGCCTGACGGTTTGCACCGGGATGTGCGGCCACGGTTTTGGCATTGGCCCCGCGTTTGGACGGATCACGGCAGACCTTGCGATGGCGCGCGATCCGGGCCACGATCTGACGCGGTTCCGGCTGAACCGATTTTCGGACGGGAGCAAGCTGACGCTTGGCCCGAACCTTTGATGTTTACAGGAGAATAGACCATGCCGATCAAGAACCGATTTGCCGAATTGCTGCCCGAAATCACCGAATGGCGGCGCGATATCCACGCCAATCCTGAACTTTTGTTCGACACCCATCGCACCTCGGCGCTGGTCGCCGACAAGTTGGCCACGTTTGGCTGTGACGAGGTGGTGACCGGCATCGGGCGCACTGGGGTGGTCGCCGTGATCAAGGGCAAGACCGATACCTCGGGCAAGGTGCTGGGCCTGCGCGCCGACATGGACGCGCTGCCAATTCATGAGGCGACGGGGCTGGACTATGCGTCAGAAGTTGAGGGCAAGATGCACGCCTGCGGCCATGACGGTCATACCGCGATGCTGCTGGGGGCCGCGAAATACCTGGCTGAAACGCGTAATTTTGACGGCACCTGCGTTGTCATCTTCCAACCTGCCGAAGAGGGCGGCGGCGGTGGCAAGGAAATGGTCGATGACGGCATGATGGAGCGGTTCGGCATCCAGGAAGTGTTCGGCATGCACAACATGCCCGGCCTGCCGCTGGGCGAATTCGCAATTCGCTCCGGCGCGTTTTTCGCTGCCGCTGATCAGTTTGACATCAATGTCGAGGGCAAGGGCGGCCACGCGGCCAAGCCGCATGAGACGATCGACACAACGCTGGTCGCCGCCCATATCGTCGTGGCGCTGCAATCCATCGCCAGCCGCAACATCGACCCGCTGCACTCGGTCGTGGTGTCGACCTGCACCTTCCGCACGGAAAGTGAGGCGCATAACGTGATCCCGCAGCACGTGCTGTTGCGCGGCACCGTGCGCACCCATGACAGCGGCGTGCGCGACGAGGCCGAGGAGACGCTGAAACGCGTCGCCACCGCCACCGCCGAGGCCTTCGGCGCCACGGCGACGGTGACCTACAACCGCGGCTATCCGGTCATGGTGAACAGCGAAGAGCAAACCGAATTTGCCGCCGACGTGGCGCGCAAAGTGTCAGGCAAAGAGACGCTGGAAGTGTCTCCGATCATGGGGGCCGAGGATTTTTCCTATATGCTCGAAGCACGCCCAGGCGCCTATATCCTGGTCGGCAACGGCGATACGGCGATGGTGCACCACCCGGAATACAATTTCGACGACAACGCGATCCCTGCCGGATGCTCCTGGTGGGCCGAGATCGTGGAAAGCCGCATGCCAGCCGCCTGAGGTCGCGGGATCCGAAGGTGTGCCTTCGGCACGCTTGATGTCTCACCGGGTCCGGGATTGCCCCGGCCCCGGTTCGGGATGGGGGCCCGTCGTCATTGTTGCGCTGGGACCGAGCGAAGCGAGGCCACCGACAGCCGGATTACCCCATAATCCGACCCGTGGGGGTTACCCGCCGGTGTGGTTCATGTGGCGCTGGGTCTGGCCCTGAATGTCCTGACGCGAATAGTCGAAATCATGGCCCTTGGGCTTCAACCCGATCCCCGCTCGGATCGCTGCAACCAGTTCGGCATCGTCGTCCGAGGCCCGCAAAGGCCCGCGCAGGTCTGACATGCCATCATGGCCCAGACAGGTATAAAACTGCCCGGTGCATGACAACCGCACCCGGTTGCAGCTTTCGCAGAAATTATGCGTGAGCGGCGTGATGAGGCCGATGCGCTGCCCGGTTTCCTCAAGCCGCACGTACCGCGCCGGGCCGCCGGTGCTGTCGGGCAGATCGGTCAGGGTATAGCGCGTGGCCAGCATCTTGCGCAGATCGGACAGCGGCCAGTATTGGTCCAGCCGGTTTTCCTCGCCCATGTCGCCCATCGGCATGACCTCGATCCAGGTCAGGTCAATGTCCCGTGCGGCGCACCATTCGGTCAGCGAAAACAGCTCGCTATCATTGAAATTCTTCAGCGCGACCGCGTTGATCTTCAAGCGCAGGCCCGCGTCCTGTGCCGCGTCGATGCCTTTCAGCACCTGTGGCAGGCGGCCCCAGCGGGTGATCTTGGCAAACTTGTCTTCGTCCAGCGTGTCGAGCGAGATGTTCACCCGCCGCACCCCGGCCTTCACCAGATCACCGGCAAAACGGTGCAGCTGCGACCCGTTGGTGGTCAGGGTGAGTTCGTTCAGCGCGCCCGAGTCCAGATGGCGCGACATCGCGTCGAAAAAGGTCATGATCCCCTTGCGCACAAGGGGTTCACCGCCGGTGATGCGCAGCTTTTTTACCCCCAGCCCGATGAAAGCGGTGCACAGCCGGTCCAGCTCCTCCAGCGTCAGCAGATCGCGCTTGGGCAGGAAGGTCATGTTTTCCGACATGCAATAGGTGCAGCGAAAATCGCAGCGGTCGGTGACGGACAGGCGAAGGTAATTGACGACCCGGTTGAACGGGTCGATGAGGGGCGCGTTTTCCATCCGGCAAGACTACGCCCAAGCCTGCGATGCCGCAAGCGTTGAAGCCGGGGCGGGAATGGGTCAGACTGGGGCCATGAAACACGTTTTTGTCATCAGTGCCGCCCTTTTAGCTGGCTGTGCCCAACTTCCGTCCCCAGATGCCGGCGCGCCCGGTGCTGACGCGTCTGAAAGCGCGCTTACACGCCCGGTGAAACGCCCCACCGAGGTGGCCGCGCCACCGGCCAATGCGGTGACGGTCGAACAATTCGACACCACCAGCAACGAAGAGCGCGTTGCCGCGACCGAGGTCACCGCCACGGGCGGCGAGGTCGCGCTGGGCCGCACCGTCGCCACGCTGGGCAATCCGGCCGAGGCCGGGTTCTGGCTGGAAACGCCCCTGGTGGATACGGTCAGCGAAGGCCGTGTGGTCAGCACTGCCACCGGTGAAAGCGTCGCGGTTGAGCTGCGCTCGATCGGCGGGCCGGACGGGGCAGGCAGCCGGATTTCTCTGGCCGCGCTGCGTCTGTTGAACGTGGGCCTTGCGGGGCTTCACGAATTGGACGTGTTCAGGCTGTAGGCTTCTTTTTCGGCGGAAAGATGTATTTCTCGGCCTCTTTGCGGGCAAAGGGCTTCAACCGCTTGCCATGCGCTTTCAGAAAAGCACGGGCGCGGTCCGGGTCGTGTTTCGACAGGTCGCGCACCCACCAGGCAACGGCTTTCTGAATGAACCAATCGGGGTCCTCGACATAGGTCTCGGCCCAGCCCAGAACCCGGTCGCGAACCGCTTCTTCCTCGGGCTTCGGGAAATTCTGCTTTGTCCAGGGCAGGGTGATTACCAGTGCTGCGCGTCGGGTCCACATGTGGTCACTTTTCGTCCAGGCCTCGACCTGATCGATCCGGGTGGGATCGGCGACAAGGCGTTTCTGCCCGGCCATGCAAACGTGGTCGGCAATCGCCCAGCTGTCAAAATCCGACACCCAAGTCTGGATCAGGGCCCAGACCCCGTCATCGGGGCGGATGCGGGCCTGGGTCAGAAGTTTGGCGGCGGCCAGCCGGGCCTCGAAGATGTCGGTCTGCCACAGCGCGTCGGCCAGCGCGACGCGCTCCTCCACCGACATGTCCTGGCGCCAGGCCTTGGTCAGATCGTTGATCGCCGGGTTTGCGACGCCCAGAACCTCGCGGGTCTGCTTGTGATAGGTGCGCTGCCCTTCGGCGCGACCCGGCACGATTTCAGCGCGCAGGGCGGCCAATGCGTCATCAAGCGTCATGTGTCGTCTCCAAGGATGTTCGTGTCAAAGCCGTCGATTGTCTGCGTGTTGCGCGTGGCCCAGTAGTCGGGGATCGCATCGCCCCGGTCGACACTCCAGGCCTTCAGCGTGTCACGCTCGCCCGCAGGCTCCATATAGGGCACGGCAAACCCGCAGGAGGTTTGCACAAGTTCGACCGCCACGTCATAGACCTGCCGCGCGCCCAAAGGGGCGCCGAAATGCCCAACCAGCGCGGCCCAATCCGCGTCGCGCGGATGCACGGCGCGTGCGGTGCCATAGCAGCGCAGAATCAGCGGCTGTTTGCCAAATCCGCACCACATCAGCGTGATGCGATTGGCCTTGATCAGGTGCCCGGCGGTTTCGTTTCCCGACCCGGTATAGTTCAACCAGATGATCCGGTTCGGCCCCAGCACCCGCAGGCTATCCATCCCCTTGGGTGAGATATTGACCCGCCCCTCGGCGGCGGCGGTGCCGGTGAAGAACATTGTCTGTGTTTCGATGAAGACGCGGTGGTTGTCCTCAATCCGGTCGAACTGCTTGGCCATTACTCCACCGTCACGGACTTGGCCAGGTTGCGCGGCTGGTCCACGTCCGTGCCTTTGGCAATCGCAGTGTGGTAGGCCAAAAGCTGCGCGGGCACGGCATAGAGGATCGGCTGGATCAGTTCAGGCGCGTCGGGCATGGTGATGGTCTGCCAGACCCCCTCGGCGGCCTTGTCGGCGGCCTTGACGTCGCTCACCAGGATCACCCGACCGCCACGCGCCATGACCTCCTGCATGTTCGACACGGTCTTGTCGAACAGCCCGTCATGCGGCGCCATGACCACGGTTGGGGTGTCCTTGTCGATCAGCGCGATGGGGCCGTGCTTCAGTTCACCTGATGCATAACCTTCGGCGTGTATATAGCTGATTTCCTTAAGTTTAAGCGCACCTTCCAGAGCCAACGGGAACATCTGCCCGCGACCCAGAAACAGCACATCACGCGCGGATTCCAGCTTGCGCGCAACGCCCTGAACCGCCGTGTCGATGGCCAGCGCATGCGACAACAGACCGGGTAGTGCGCGCAGATCGGCCAGATGCGCGGCCAGACTTGCATCGTCCAGCTGCCCCCGGTCATGGGCCGCTTTCAGCGCCAGGATCGCAAAGGTGGCCAACTGGCAGGTGAACGCCTTGGTTGAGGCCACCGAGACCTCGATGCCCGCGTGGATTTCCACTGCCACATCGCTTTCGCGCGCGATCGAACTTTCGGGCACGTTGATCAGGCTCAGCACCTTGTCGGCCTTGCCCTTGGTGTACCGCAACGCGGCCAGCGTGTCGGCGGTTTCGCCCGACTGGCTGACAAAGACGCCCAGGGTACCGGGTGCAAACGGCGCTTCGCGATAGCGGAACTCGGACGCCACGTCGATGTCGACGGGCAGGCGGGCGTAATGCTCGAACCAGTATTTCGCGGTCAGACCGGCGTAATAGGCGGTGCCACAGGCGACAATGGACAGCCTTTCGACCTTGGCAAAGTCGATCCCGCCCAGATCCATCACGATCTTGTCGCCCCGGACGTAATCGTTCAGCACTTCGCCCACCACTGTGGGCTGCTGGGCGATTTCCTTGGCCATGAAATGCTTGTAACCGGCTTTTTCGATCCGGGCCGCGTCCATCTGCACGGTCTTGACCGCGCGTTCCACCGGGGCACCCGCGGCGTCAAAGATCTGCGCGCCGGCGCGGGTGATCACGGCATAATCGCCTTCTTCGAGGTAGGTGATCCGGTCGGTCATCGGCGCCAGCGCGATCGCGTCCGAGCCGACGAACATTTCACCATCCCCGTGCCCGATCGCCAGCGGGCTGCCCTTGCGGGCGGCAAACATCAGGTCGGTTTCGCCGTCAAACAGGAAACAAAGGGCAAAAGCGCCCTCAAGCCGCTTCAGCGTCGCCTCAACCGCCGTGCGCGGGTCCATGCCCTGACGCAGATGCTGCTGGGTCAGAAGGGCGACGGTTTCGGTGTCGGTTTCGGTGACGAATTTGATGCCCTTGGCCGCAAGCTCCTCGCGCAGCTCACGAAAATTTTCGATGATGCCGTTGTGCACGACCGACACGGGGCCGGCGCGGTGCGGGTGGGCGTTGTCCGTGGTCGGCGCACCGTGGGTGGCCCAGCGGGTGTGGCCGATGCCCGATTTACCCGGCAGGCTGTCATGCACCAACAGGTCGGACAGGTTCGCAAGCTTACCGACCGCGCGACGGCGGTGCAGCTGGCCTGCATCGTTTACCGTGGCGATGCCCGCGCTGTCATAGCCGCGATACTCCAGCCGCCGCAGGCTTTCGACCAGGATAGGGGCGACTTCATGATTGCCCAGAACGCCAACAATCCCACACATCCTACTTGCCCTTCCTGGCCTTGAGCGCCCGCAGCCGGGCAAAAAACTTGATCGCGAGGCCGGGTTTGTTCACCTGTTCGGCCCGCGCCACGGCCATCGCGCCATCGGGCACGTCTTTTGTGATCACAGCCCCCGTCGTGGTCATGGCGTCATCGCCTACGGTGACCGGTGCCACCAGCATCGTGTCGGAGCCAATGAAGGCGCGTGCGCCAATGTGAGTGTGGTGTTTCATCACGCCGTCATAATTGCAGGTAACAGTGCCCGCGCCCAGATTGGCGGCCTCGCCCACACTCGCATCCCCAACATAGGACAGGTGGTTCACCTTTGCGCCTTCGCCGATCTGCGCGTTTTTGATCTCTACGAAATTGCCGATCTTGGCGTTGTTTGCCAGCTCGGCGCCGGGTCGCAGGCGGGCATAGGGGCCGACAATTGCGCCCTTGGACACGTGGCAGCCTTCAAGATGGCTGAAGGCGCGGATGCGCGCGCCGCTTTCAACTGTGACACCGGGGGCAAAGACCACGTTGGGCTCGACCACGGCCTCGCGGCCGATCACCGTGTCGTGGGAAAAGAACACCGTTTCGGGGGCCAAAAGCGTCACGCCATTCTCAAGCGCCGAAGCACGGGCGTTGGATTGAAAAAGAGATTCAGCATCAACGAGTTCCGCGCGATTATTGATGCCCAGCGTTTCGTTTTCGGCGCAACTTACCGCCGTGGCGCTCAACCCGCGTGTATTGGCGACCTCGACGATGTCCGTCAGGTAATACTCGCCGCTCGCATTGTCATTTCCGACCGCGTCAATCAGGTCGAACAAGGTCAAAGCCTTGGCGGCAACAACGCCGCTATTACAAAGACTTATCGCGCGCTCTTCATCTGTCGCGTCCTTGAATTCAACGATCCGGGACAGGCGATCGCCGTCCATTACCAAGCGGCCATAGCGCCCGGCGTTTTCGGTATCGAAGCCCAGCACCACCACATCGGCCTGGTCGCGCGCGGCGGCAAGGCGTTCCAGCGTCTCGGCGGCGGTAAACGGCGTGTCGCCATAAAGCACCACGGCGTCACCGTCGAACCCTTCCAGCGCGGAGCGCGCCTGGGCGACGGCATGGGCCGTGCCCAGTTGCTCTTCCTGCACCACCACGGTCACATCGGCGTCGATGTCACGCGCGGCCGCCTCGACCAGCTCGGCGCCGTGACCGGCGACGATCACCACCCGCTCAGGATCCAGTGCGCGACCATGCGCCCAGGCATGGGCAAACAGCGGCGCCCCGCCCAGCTCATGCATGACCTTCGGCAGGTCGCTTTCCATTCGGGTGCCTTTGCCAGCGGCAAGGATGATCAGGGCTGTGGACATTTTTATCTCTTTAATAACACTTGCCGCCGTTTTAACCCTAACGAGCCAACCCGCAAGGGGCGGGGCATCAATTTCCCTTTCGCACTGTTACACCGGGCGGCGGGGCTTTGCCGAAAGGGCCAACATGCGTAGTGTGATTTTCGATTTGGACGGGACGCTGGCGGACACGTCCGGTGACCTGATCGCCGCGGCCAACGCCTGTTTCCAACGCCTGGGCCACGGCGACCTTCTGGATGCCAGCGCCGACGCCGCCACCGCCTTTCGCGGCGGGCGGGCGATGCTGCGGCTGGGTTTCGCGCGTCTGGGCGTGGGGGGCGAGGCCGAGATCGACCGCGAATTTCCCTTCCTGCTGGAGGCCTATGGCGCGGATATCGACCGTCACACAAGGTTGTATCCCGGCGCTATCGACGCGGTCGAGCGGCTGCGCGGCGCGGGTTATGCGGTGGGCATTTGCACCAACAAGCCCGAAGGGCTGGCGGAAACGCTGATGACCCGGCTGGGGGTGCGCGATCTGTTTGCATCGCTGGTCGGGGCCGACACGCTGCCCACCCGCAAACCTGACCCGGCGCCGTTCTTTGCGGCGGTGGAACGCGCGGGCGGGGATGGGCGACGGTCGCTTCTGGTCGGCGACACCGAAACCGACCGCAACACGTCGCGCGCCGCAGGCGTGCCGTCGATCCTTGTCACGTTCGGGCCGGATGGGCGCGGGGTCGAGGCGTTGCAGCCCGAGGCGTTGTTGGACGACTACGCCGATCTGGACGGGATCGTTCAGGCGTTGATCGGCTGAGTGATCAGCGCGGCCAGCGGTCCAAGGCCGTCGGCAGGCAGGCCGTCGATGGCCGCTTCGATCGCGCTGGCCCGATCCGTGCCCACAAGGGGGGCCGCCAGCCCGTGAAACTTGGCGCGCAAATCGGCCTCGCTGGGGGGGGCGGTCGCGTCCCACTTCGGTTCATGCCAATCCGAGTGCAATTGCGATCCGTCGCGCAGCACCAAGGTCGCCCGGGCCAGACGTGTGGCCGGGAAGGCCGCGTTTGCGGCGTCGTCTTCGGTCATCAGCAAACCGCGTGACAGGCGCAGGACCTCGGGGTGGCGCAAAGCCGAGCCGGTCAGATCGGCCGGGGTTACATCGCCGCGCACCATCGCCACGGCAACCGGGAACGAGGTGGAATACTGCGCTTCGTCCGTGCTGTTCGGTTCGGACGTGGCCAGGCGCACGCTTTCGTGGAAGGTCTCGACCTGGATGTGGTCCACATCGGCGGCAGTGACGCCGTGGCGCTGGCGCAAGGCCAATACGGCCTCAACCGGGGCTTGGGCCCAACGGCAGACTGGGTAGGGCTTGTAGTATTGTTCGTTGGTCAGCCAGCGATTGCCGAGATCGGCCCAGTGATCCGGCGCCTGCTCCAACGTCAGCGCGGGCGCGCCAGTGAAGCCTGCTTGCGCTAGAAGGGCGGCGGACACCCCCGCCATTGCGCCCCAGCCCGACCCGTCTTTCACCATCGTCGGGTGGTCGATGCAGCGCATCATCTGGCTGCGCGGCCCGTGGTATTCGGCGATTCCCATCGCGTGGCGGGTCCGGTCGGGATCCAGCTCCAGGTAACGCGCGCCGATGCCTGCGCAGGCCACCGCCGCCCAGGCGCCCGAGGTGTGGTAGTCCGGCGCGCTGTCGTGCAGCGCCGTCGCCAGCCGGCAAGCAAATTCGTATCCCAGCGTCAGCGCGGTCAGGAAGGCGGCGCCGTCCATGTTGCCGGTTTCAAGCGCAAAGGCGAAAGCGGCGGGGAAGGTGGCGCAGCCCGCGTGGCCCTTGGCCGGGTTGAACCCATCATGCCCGTCCAGCGCGTCGATCGTGGCCGCGCCCGCATGGGCCAGACCGGGAGCTGAAACGGCCCGGCCATCGAACAGCAGCGCGTGGCGACCGGGGGTCTGGGCGCTGGCAAAGTCGCGGGTGATCCGGCTGGCGCGGGTCGAAGCACCCCCCAGCCCGACGCCGATCAGGTCCAGCAGGTTCAGCTTTACCTGTGTCTGCGTCCCGGCGGGAATGTCAGTCCAGGTCAGCCGGTGTAGGGCGTCAAGGGGTGTCATCCCCTGAGCCTGATCCGGTTTCACCGGGCAAAAATGCCAATTTGCGACAGAATCCCGGTTTTTCCCAGCGGGATCCCCGCATTGACCTTCGGCGGGCGCATGCCCAAAGTCGCGCCATGAGCGAACGATTCACAGGGTCATTTACCCAGCAGGAGCCGATCCCAGAGGCAGGCATCGAAGCCGCGTTGCGGGTCATGCAATCGGGCCGGTTGCACCGCTACAACGTGGTCGAGGGCGAGATTGCCGAGACCGCTTTGCTGGAAGAGGAATTCGCCGCCGCGATGGGGGCGACATTCGCGCTGGCGGTGGCCTCGGGCGGCTATGCCATCGCGACCGCCCTGCGCGCGCTGGGAGTGGGGCCGGGCGACCGGGTTCTGACCAACGCCTTCACCCTGGCACCTGTGCCGGGGGCGATTGCGTCGCTGGGCGCGGTGCCTGTCTTTGTTGGCGTGACCGAAAGCCTGGTCATCGACCTGGAGGATCTGGCGGCGAAACTGGACCAGGCGGAGGTGCTGCTGCTGTCGCATATGCGCGGCCATATCTGCGACATGGAGGCGCTGATGGCGCTCTGTAACGCGGCCGGGGTGCGGGTGGTGGAAGACTGCGCCCACACAATGGGTGCGCGGTGGAACGGGGTCTTGTCGGGCCGTCACGGGGTGATGGCGGCCTATTCGACACAGACCTACAAGCACCTGAATTCGGGCGAAGGCGGGCTGTTGATCAGCGATGATCCTGATCTGATGGCAAGGGCGATCATGCTGTCGGGGTCGTATATGTTGTTTGATCGCCACCGCGCCGCACCGCCGCCTGAGGCCTTCGAGACGGTGAAATACCTGACCCCCAACATATCGGGCCGAATGGACAATCTGCGTGCCGCGATCCTGCGCCCGCAACTGGCGCAGCTGGACGCGCAATGCGCGGCCTGGAATGCGCGCTATCGCGTGGTCGAAGAGGGGCTGCGTGACCTGCCTGGGCTTACGGTTATCGAGCGGCCTGCACAGGAAGACTACGTCATGTCCTCGTTCCAATTCCTGCTGCTGGATTGGTCCGATGCGGCGGTGGCCGAGGTGCTGCGCCGCTGTGCCGACCGGGGGGTTGAGCTGAAATGGTTCGGTGGGGTCGAGCCCAGCGGCTTTACCTCGCGCTATGACAGTTGGCGCTATGCCCCCAGCGATCGGATGCCCGCCACCGACCGCGTGCTGCGCGGTGTGTTGGACCTGCGCCTGCCGCTGACCTTCAGCCTGGAGGATTGCGCCCTGATCGCCCGGATCATCCGCGACGAAGTGGGGTCGGTCTTTCAGTCTGGCGTCTAGCCCTTAAAGCGCGGCAAGCCTGTCGGCATAGGCGTCGACCCGGTCCCAGTCGGTGAATTCATAGTCACGCGTCGTGTCGGTGATCAGCCCGCCCTGCGTCGCGATCCGTTTCATGATGAAGCGTTCGACCCAGTTCAGCCGGGAAAACCGCAGGGCACCGGCAAACACCTGGGCCTCGGGGAAAGGCACGGGCAGGTCCGCGTCCAGTCGTGCCTGCGCTTCGGCGATGCGGTCGGTTTTCACCATCGGATCAACCTCGGCCGCCCCCAGCGACACCAAGAAGATGTCATGCGGTAGGCTGTCGATCAGGTCGGCGTGGCGCTTGACGAAGCTCAGCATCTCTTTCTCGATCCTGCCGACGTGAACCGACGCCCCGAACACGAGACGGTCAAACCGCGCGGGCGCAGGGGCGACGGCGGTCTTGTCGCCGGCGTTTTGCAGTGTGGCTTCGTGGCCCGCCGCGCGCAGCCGTTCGGTGACGCGTTGTGCGATCGCCTCGGTCTGCCCTTCCCGGGTGGCAAAAGTCAGAAGAAAGCGTGTCATGGCCCACTCCTTTGGTCCGTATGCAATCGGTGCATTTTAATCCAGCGCCGCGCCCGCATCCATGACCCAGATCAGCCCGTCGCGACGCTGCGTCGCCATTGACGCGAATCGATGCTTTGCCTAGGAAATGAACAAGCGTTCAATAAATCCGCCCTGAGGAGGGACCCCATGTTCAATCACACGATGAATTTCGACCTTGGTGAAGACGTCAACGCCCTGCGTGAGATGGTGCATCGTTTTGCCCAGGATCGCATCAAGCCGATCGCGGCCGAGGTGGACGAAAAGAACGATTTTCCCGCCGAGCTTTGGAAAGAGTTTGGCGATCTGGGCCTGCTGGGCGTCACCACCCCCGAGGAATACGGCGGGGCGGACATGTCGTATCTGGCACACGTGGTCGCGGTCGAAGAAATCGCGCGGGCCTCGGCCTCGATCAGCCTGTCCTATGGTGCGCATTCGAACCTGTGTGTGAACCAGATCAAGCGCAACGCGACCCATGAGCAGAAGATGAAATACCTGCCTGACCTGATTTCGGGCGAGAAGGTCGGCGCCTTGGCGATGAGCGAGGCGGGCGCGGGCTCGGACGTGGTGTCGATGAAGTTGAAGGCGGAAAAGCGCAACGGATACTATGTGTTGAACGGCACCAAGTTCTGGATCACCAACGGCCCGGACGCCGATACGCTGGTCGTCTATGCCAAGACCGACCCGGAGGCCGGCGCCAAGGGCATGACCGCCTTCATCGTTGAAAAGACCATGAAGGGTTTCAGCACAAGCCCGCATTTCGACAAGCTGGGCATGCGCGGATCGAACACCGCCGAGCTGATCTTTGAAGACGTCGAAGTGCCGTTTGAAAACGTGCTGGGCGAAGAGGGGCGCGGCGTGAACGTCCTGATGTCAGGGTTGGATTATGAACGCGTGGTTCTGTCGGGCATCGGCACCGGCATCATGGCCGCTTGCATGGATGAAATCATGCCCTACATCGCGCAGCGCAAGCAGTTCGGCAAACCGATTGGTGACTTCCAACTGATGCAGGCCAAGATCGCCGACATGTATACCAAGATGAACTCGGCCCGCGCCTATATCTATGAAGTCGCGAAGGCGGCTGATCGCGGTGAGGTCACCCGTCAGGACGCCGCGGCCTGTGTGCTCTATGCTTCTGAGGAGGCGATGAACGTCGCCCACCAGGCGGTGCAGGCGATGGGCGGCATGGGCTTCATGAACGAAAGCCCCGTCAGCCGCATCTTCCGCGACGCCAAGCTGATGGAGATCGGCGCAGGCACATCGGAAATCCGCCGGATGCTGATCGGACGTGAATTGATGGGGGCGATGAAGTGAAACTGCAATCCCAAGCCATGCCGGGCTCGGACGCCTGGAAGAATAACCGCGCGGGGCATCTGGATGCCCTGGGCACGATCAGGGACGCAGCCGCCAAGGCCGCCGCTGGTGGGGGCGAACGCTCGCGCGACCGGCACCTCAGCCGTGGCAAGATGCTGCCGCGTGACCGGGTGTCGAACCTGCTGGACCCGGGGTCTCCCTTCCTTGAAGTTGGCGCCACCGCCGCCCACGGCATGTATGACGACGCAGCCCCCTGTGCGGGCGTGATCGCGGGCATTGGCCAGGTGCATGGGCAAGAGGTCATGGTGGTCTGCAACGATGCCACCGTGAAGGGCGGCACCTATTACCCGATGACGGTGAAAAAACACCTGCGCGCGCAGGAGATTGCCGAAGAATGCAACCTGCCTTGCATCTATCTGGTCGACAGCGGCGGTGCGAACCTGCCGCAGCAGGACGAAGTGTTCCCGGATCGCGACCATTTCGGGCGGATTTTCTATAATCAGGCGCGTATGTCCTCCAAGGGCATCCCGCAGATCGCCGTTGTGATGGGGTCCTGCACCGCAGGCGGCGCCTATGTGCCCGCGATGTCGGATGTGACCATCATCGTGAAGGAACAGGGCACCATTTTCCTGGCCGGCCCGCCTTTGGTGAAAGCCGCGACCGGTGAGGTCGTGACCGCCGAGGATCTGGGCGGTGGCGACGTGCACACGCGCCTGTCCGGCGTGGCCGATTACCTCGCCGAGGATGACGCGCATGCGCTGGCGTTGGCACGTCGGGCGGTTGAAAGCCTGAACCGCGAAAAACCCTTCACCGTGAAGTGGCAGGAGCCGGAAGAGCCGGCTTATGACGCCGAGGAACTTCTGGGCGTGGTGCCTGCCGACCTCAAGACGCCCTATGACATCCGTGAGGTGATCATGCGGGTGGTGGATGGCTCACGCTTTGATGAATTCAAGCCGCGCTTTGGTGAAACGATCGTCTGTGGTTTCGCCCATCTGAAGGGCTGCCCGATCGGCATCATCGCCAACAACGGCGTGATCTTCTCGGAAGCCGCGCAGAAGGCTGCGCATTTCGTCGAGCTGTGTTCGCAGCGCAATATCCCCTTGGTTTTCTTGCAAAACATCACCGGCTTCATGGTCGGCCGCAAATACGAAAACGAAGGCATCGCGCGTCATGGCGCCAAGATGGTGACGGCCGTGGCCACCACCAACGTGCCCAAGGTGACGATGGTTGTCGGCGGCTCTTATGGGGCGGGCAACTACGGCATGGCCGGGCGGGCGTATCAGCCGCGCTTCATGTGGTCCTGGCCCAATTCGCGGATTTCCGTGATGGGCGGCGAACAGGCCGCGGGTGTGCTGGCGACCGTGAAACGCGACGCGATCGAACGTCAGGGCGGCGACTGGTCGGCCGAGGAAGAGGCCGCGTTTAAACAGCCCACCATCGACATGTTCGAAGAACAAAGCCACCCGCTTTATGCCTCGGCGCGACTGTGGGACGACGGCGTGATCGACCCGCGCGACACCCGCGAGGTGCTGTTTCTGTCGCTTCTGGCCGCCCTCAACGCGCCGATCGAGCCGACGAAGTTCGGCGTGTTCCGGATGTGATGAACCCGCATCTGGTCATATACTGCGTCCTGACGCTTTTTGTGCTCTATGCGCTGTTCGAAAAGCTTGATCCGCGCTTTGACCTGTCGGATGGCGGGTGTCGGGTCAGCTATGTCTATGACGGTGACACGGTCGAGCTGACCTGTGGCGGCAACACTCAGACTGCGCGCCTTGTCGGGTTTGACACGCCGGAAACGCGCGACGCGAAGTGCGCGGCGGAAAAGGCGCTGGGCGACCAGGCGACGGGGCGGCTTCGTGATCTGGTGAAATCCGGTGTCGTGACGCTGAAGTCGCAGGGCCATGACAAATATGGGCGGGTTTTGACCGAATTGGCCGTGGATGGGCGCGACGTGGCGGAGACGTTGGTGTCCGAAGGCCTGGCTACTTCGTATCGCGGTGGATCGCGCATCAACTGGTGTGAAAGGTTGGCGCAATGACGGGCTGGGACGCGAAAACAGCCGATTGGTATGCCACGAACTTCGGGGATGATCCCAGCGTGTTTGCCGTGGTTCTGGCCGCCGCCATTCAGGACGGAGAAGACGTGCTGGACGTGGGCTGTGGCACCGGGTCAGCGCTGCGTGCGATTGCGGGACGGGCAGGGCGGCTGACCGGCATCGACCCGACCCCACGGATGATCGAGATTGCGCGCGAACACGGCGGCGGCATCACCTTTCAGGTCGCCAGCGCCGAGGCGAGTTTGCAGCCGGACGCAAGCCAGGATGTGGTTCTGATGATCAACGTGCTGCACCATGTGGAAGACGAAGCCGCTGCTTTGAGCGAGGCCGCCCGCGTGCTGCGCCCCGGTGGGCGGATCGTGCTTGGTGGCGAGCGCTTCAGTTTGGAAGATGTGCCTCAGGGTCAGGATTATGCTGCCGCTTTGGCACGGGCCGGGTTTGCCCGGGCCACAACGCAAGACATTCCCGAGGGGTTCGTCACGACAGCCGTGATCCCCTTGGCACAGGAAACGACACCCACAAAGGGTGTGACGGAGGGTTAGATGTTCAAGAAGATCCTGATTGCAAACCGGGGCGAAATCGCCTGCCGCATTATGGAAACCGCGCGCAAGCTGGGCGTGGGCACCGTTGCGGTTTATTCGGACGCGGACGCTGCGGCCAAGCATGTGGCGCTGGCGGATGAGGCCGTGCATATTGGCCCGCCGCAGCCTGCCGAAAGCTATCTGCGCGGCGATGTGATCATCGCCGCTGCGCACGCGACGGGCGCGCAGGCGATCCACCCCGGCTATGGCTTCCTGTCGGAAAACCCAGACTTCGTTGAACAGGTCGAAGCCGCGGGGCTGGTCTTCATCGGCCCCTCGGCGGACGCGATCCGCGCGATGGGGCTGAAAGATGCCGCCAAGGTCCTGATGGAGAAGGCGGGTGTGCCCGTCGTGCCCGGATATCACGGTGAAAACCAGGATCCTGCCTTCCTGGCCGAGCAGGCCGACAAGATCGGCTATCCGGTGCTGATCAAGGCCGTGGCGGGTGGCGGCGGCAAGGGCATGCGCCGGGTCGATGACCCCGCCGATTTCGCCGACGCGCTGGCCAGCGCCCAGGGCGAGGCCGCGACCGCCTTTGGCAACGATGCCTGCCTGATCGAGAAATACATCCTGTCGCCGCGCCACATCGAGATCCAGGTCTTTGGCGACGGCACCCATGCGGTGCACCTGTTCGAACGGGATTGTTCGCTGCAACGCCGCCACCAGAAGGTGATCGAGGAAGCCCCGGCGCCCGGCATGACCGAAGAGGTCCGCAACGCGATGGGCCAGGCCGGCGTGAAGGCCGCCGAGGCGATCGGCTACAAGGGGGCGGGCACGGTGGAATTCATCGTGGACGGCGCAAACGGCCTGCGCCCGGACGGGTTCTGGTTCATGGAAATGAACACGCGCCTGCAGGTGGAACACCCGGTGACCGAGGAAATCACAGGCGTCGATCTGGTCGAATGGCAGCTGCGCGTCGCCTCGGGCGAAGGTCTGCCAAAACAGCAGGGGGATCTGTCGATCAACGGCCATGCGTTCGAAGCGCGGCTCTATGCCGAGGACGTGCCCAAGGGCTTCCTGCCCGCGACCGGCACGCTGACGCATCTGAAGTTCCCCGCGGGTGCGCGGGCCGATACCGGCGTGCGCGCGGGCGACACGATCAGCCCGTTTTATGACCCGATGATCGCCAAGCTCACCGTGCATGCGGCGACCCGCTCGGCGGCGTTGCGCATGATGTCGACCTCACTGGCGCATACCGAAGTGGCGGGCTCCGTTACCAACCTGGCCTTCCTGGGCGCGCTCACGCGGCACGACGGGTTTTCGGTCGGGGACGTGGACACCGGGTTGATTGATCGCGACCTTGAGGCGCTGATTGCCGAGCCGGGGCCGACGCTCGGTGACATCGGCGCGGCCGCGCTGTGTGCGCTGGACCTGCTGAAACCTGCGGGCAACGGCTTTACCCTGTGGGGCGGGTTGAACCATTTCGTCACGCTCACCCATGCGGGCGAAAGCGTGGACGTGGTGGTGACCTCGCACGGGGCGGATCATCACGTGATCCGCGTGGGTGACGATGAGATCGAAGCCACCCGCCTGCGCGGCCAGTGGAAGCTGGGCGAAGATCGCGGCCCCCGCGTGGCCAAATCGGGCAGTGTCGTCACGGTGTTCGCCCAATCCGGGCTGGAATTTCACGTCACCAACCCGCTGGATCGCGACGTGGTCGGGGGGGCGGCCGCCGGTGTGATCGAGGCGCCGATGCCGGGTTTGGTCAAGGCGGTCTTTGCCGAGGCCGGACAGGTGGTGGCGCAAGGCGACCGGCTGGCCATTCTCGAAGCGATGAAGATGGAGCATTCGCTGGAAGCCGCGCGTGACGGCGTGGTGGCCGAGGTGCTCTGTGCCGCAGGTGACCAGGTCGAAGCGGGCGCCCCGCTGGTGCGTCTGGAAGAGCAAGAGGACGCGGAATGATCCGTCTGCACCACGCTCCCCAGGCGCGCTCGTTCCGCACCCTGTGGTTGCTTGAGGAAATGGGCCTGGATTTCGATGTCGAGGTGAAGGATTTCTTCTCGAAAACCATGCGTTCAGCCGAATACCTGGCCTTGTCCCCGGCGGGACGGGTGCCGGCGCTTGAAATCGACGGGCGGGTTTTGTTCGAAAGCGGCGCGATCACCGAGTACCTTGTGGAAACCCGGCCCGAGATCGGTCTGGGCCGCTTGCCTGCGCACGCGGAACGCCCCGAGTTTCTGGAATGGCTGCATTTCGCCGAAACCATCGGCCAGCATCTGGCGGCTCTTACGCAGCAGCACATCGTCCTGCGCGAAGACTGGATGCGCTCCCCCACCGTAATGCGGTTGGAGGCCAAGCGGCTGGAAAAGGTGCTGGAGGTTGTCGAACGCGTGGTGTCCCAGCGCGACTACCTGCTGGAGAGCGGCTTCAGCGCTGTGGACACCAACATCGGCTACTCGGTGATGATTGCGCGCCATTTTGTACCGGTCGGGTTGCTGCCCGGCGTCGATGCTTACTTTGATCGTCTGGCGGCGCGTCCGGCGTTCCAGCGTGCGCTGGCACGCGATGGCGGCGCTGTGATTTACCCCCAGGATTTCTATGAGGCCCCTGATGTCTGAGAGAGTGGAAATATTCGAAGTCGGCCCGCGCGACGGGTTGCAGAATGAAAAACGCCAGATCCCGACGGCGGAAAAAGTGGCGCTGGTCGATCTGCTGTCTGGTGCTGGGTTCAAGCGCATCGAGGTGGCGAGTTTCGTCAGCCCGAAATGGGTGCCGCAAATGGCGGATTCAGCCGAAGTTCTGGCCGGGATCACCCGCGCGCCCGGCGTGTCCTATGCCGCGCTGACCCCGAACCTGCGTGGGTTTGAAGGCGCTTTGGCGGCGAAGGCCGATGAGATTGCCATTTTCGGTTCGGCCAGCGAAGGATTCAGTCAGGCGAACATCAATTGTTCGATAAGTGAAAGTCTAGAGCGGTTTTTACCGGTTGCCGAGGCTGCAAAAGTCGCGAATTTGAAAGTGCGGGGATATATCTCCTGTGTCACGGACTGCCCCTATGATGGCGAAACGGCACCCGAGAAGGTGGCCGAAGTGGCCGAGAAGCTGATCGCGATGGGCTGTTATGAGATCAGCCTGGGCGACACGATCGGGCAGGGCACACCCGACAGCATTGCCCGGATGCTGGACGCGGTTCTGTCGGTCGCGGGACCGGACATGTTCGCGGGTCACTACCACGACACGGCAGGTCGTGCGTTGGCCAATATCGAAGTCTCGCTGGACAAGGGGCTGCGCGTTTTTGATGCGGCGGTGGGCGGGCTGGGCGGATGCCCTTATGCGCCGGGGGCTGCCGGGAACGTGGCAACGGAACTGGTGCATGACGGCGCTACCGCGCTGGGCTATGACACCGGGCTGGACCGGGATGTGATTGAAAAGGCGTCGGAAATGGCGCGGCAGATGCGGGTGGAACGTTAAGATGTACGAGACGATTTCGATTGAGACCGACGCGCGCGGGGTTGCGACACTGACGCTGGACCGCGCCGAAAAACACAACGCCCTGTCGGCGCAGATGATCGATGAGCTGACACAGGCCGCCAAGACGCTGGGCACGGATGATGCGGTGCGCGTTGTGATCCTGACCGGGGCTGGCAAAAGCTTCTGCGCCGGGGGCGATCTGCGCTGGATGCAAGACCAGATGGCGGCGGATGCCGAAACGCGCTTTGTCGAGGCCAAGAAGCTGGCAATGATGCTTAACGCCTTGAATGAATTGCCGAAACCCCTGATCGGGCGGGTCCAGGGACAGGCTTTTGGCGGCGGCGTCGGCATGGCCAGCGTTTGCGACGTCGCGATCGGAGTTGAGACCGCGAAGTTCGGCCTGACCGAAACCCGGCTGGGCCTGATCCCGGCCACCATTGGGCCTTACGTGCTGGCGCGATTGGGCGAGGCGATGGCGCGGCGCGTGTTCATGTCGGCGCGCATTTTCGGTGCCGAAGAGGCGGTCACGCTGGGCCTTTTGGCCAAGGCCGTGCCCGCCGATGCCTTGGACGACGCCATTGAGGCCGAGGTCGTGCCTTACCTGACCTGCGCGCCCGGCGCGGTGGCCGAGGCAAAGCGGTTTACCCGCTGGTTGGGCATGCCGATCACGGAACAGGTGATCGACCAGACCATCGCCGGCCTGGTGGATCGTTGGGAAAGCGCCGAGGCGCAGGACGGGATCGCGGCGTTCTTTGACAAACGCAAGCCGGACTGGGCCAACTGAACCCGAACCATGTGAGTCTTTCCCGGTTTTCAACCCTCGGTGCGCAAATCGCCGGGGGTTTTCGGTTTTTCCTGCAAAAAAACCTTGTCCGTGGCGCAAGGTGAAACAGGGGCGAAAGCGTACAAAAATCATTGTAAACAATGGTATACCGACAGGGGAAGTGGCTTGTTATCGCTAGACATTCCAATGTCTGAATGCGTTGCCGCGTCGGTTGACCCTGCCGCGGTGCGGCGGTAAACCCCGAAGAGCTAACGACATGCGGCACGCACCGCATAAAAGGAGCCACACGTGGAAGACCTGCTTCGGGAATACCTCCCCATCATCATTTTCCTTGGACTGGCCGTGGTACTTGGCCTTGTCTTCATCATTGCCGCCGTCATCCTGGCCGTACGCAACCCGGACCCCGAAAAACTCAGCGCTTATGAATGCGGTTTCAACGCGTTTGACGATGCGCGGATGAAGTTCGATGTCAGGTTCTACCTGGTGTCGATCCTGTTCATCATTTTCGATCTGGAGATCGCTTTCCTGTTTCCCTGGGCCGTGGCCTTCAAGGATGTGGGCATGGTCGGCTTCTGGTCGATGATGGTGTTCCTGGCGGTGCTGACGATTGGCTTTGCCTATGAATGGAAGAAGGGGGCTCTGGAATGGGAGTGATGACCGGAGCCAACACTGCAGGCGGTGATCGCGAAGTCGCGACGCGGCAGTTGAACGATCAGCTGGCCGACAAGGGCTTTTTGCTGACCACCACCGACGACATCATCAACTGGGCACGCACCGGCTCGCTGCACTGGATGACCTTCGGTCTGGCCTGCTGCGCGGTCGAAATGATGCATTCTTCGATGCCGCGCTATGACCTTGAGCGTTATGGCACCGCGCCGCGCGCCTCTCCGCGTCAGTCCGACCTGATGATCGTCGCGGGCACCCTGACCAACAAGATGGCCCCGGCCCTGCGCAAGGTCTATGACCAGATGCCCGAGCCGCGTTACGTAATCTCGATGGGCAGCTGCGCCAATGGTGGTGGGTATTACCATTATTCCTATTCGGTGGTGCGTGGTTGTGACCGCATCGTGCCGGTGGACGTCTATGTTCCCGGCTGCCCGCCCAGTGCCGAGGCGCTGGTTTATGGCATCCTGCAGCTGCAACGCAAAATCCGCCGCACCGGCACGGTCGTGAGGTAAGCACATGTCTGAAGCCCTGAACGAACTTGGCGCGCTGATCGAAGCGAAACGTCCCGATTGCGTATCGTCCTGGGAGGTCGCCTTTGGCGAACTGACCGTGGTCGCCCCGCTGGCCGCGCTGCCCGCCTTCATCGAGTTTCTGAAAACCGACCGGTCCTGCCGGTTCTCGTCGCTGGTGGATATCACAGCGGTTGATTACCCGACGCGTGAGGCACGGTTCGACGTGGTCTATCACTTCCTGTCGATGTACCAGAACCACCGCATTCGGGTGAAGATCGAGGTTCGCGAAGATGACTTGGTGCCGTCGATCACCGAGGTGCACCCGTCGGCCAACTGGTTCGAGCGCGAAGTGTTCGACATGTTCGGCATCCTGTTCTCGGGCCACCCGGACCTGCGCCGGATTCTGACCGACTATGGCTTCCGCGGCCATCCGCTGCGCAAGGATTTCCCGACCACGGGCTATACCGAAGTGCGTTATGACGAGGTCGAAAAGCGCGTGGTTTACGAACCCGTCAGCCTGACCCAGGAATACCGGCAATTCGACTTCATGTCGCCGTGGGAAGGGGCCGAATACATCCTTCCGGGCGACGAGAAAACGCAAGAGGCGAAATGATGGACGGTGATTTCAACGACGCACTGACCGGCGAACAGCAGATTCGCAATTTCAACATTAACTTCGGGCCGCAGCACCCGGCGGCACACGGCGTGCTGCGCATGGTGTTGGAGCTGGACGGCGAGATCGTCGAGCGCGCCGACCCGCATATTGGCCTGCTGCACCGTGGCACCGAAAAGCTGATGGAAAGCCGCACCTATCTGCAGAACCTGCCGTATTTCGACCGTCTGGACTACGTCGCGCCGATGAACCAGGAACACGCCTGGTGCCTGGCGATCGAAAAGCTGACCGGGGTCGCTGTACCGCGCCGTGGCAGCCTGATCCGCGTGCTATATTCCGAGCTTGGCCGGATCATGAACCATGTGTTCAACGTGACCACGCAGGCGATGGACGTTGGCGCGCTGACGCCGCCGCTGTGGGGTCTGGAAGCCCGTGAAAACCTGATGATCTTCTATGAACGGGCCTGCGGTGCACGGATGCACGCGGCTTATTTCCGCCCCGGTGGCGTGCACCAGGACCTGCCGCCCGAGTTGATCGACGACATCGAGACCTGGGCCAAGGATTTCCCGAATGTGCTGGCCGACATCGATGGGCTGCTGACCGAAAACCGCATTTTCAAACAGCGTAATGCCGACATCGGCATCATCACGGAAGATGACATTCTGAACTTTGGCTATTCCGGCATCATGGCCCGTGGTTCGGGTCTGGCCTGGGACCTGCGCCGTGCGCAGCCCTATGAATGCTATGACGAATTTGAATTCCAGGTGCCCGTGGGCAAGAACGGTGATTGCTATGACCGGTATCTGTGCCGGATGGAAGAGATGCGCCAGTCGCTGTCGATCATCCACCAGTGCATCGCCAAGCTGCGCGCGCCCGAAGGGCAGGGGGACGTTCTGGCCCGTGGCAAGCTGACTCCGCCCAAGCGCGCGGACATGAAGACGAACATGGAAAGCCTGATCCACCACTTCAAGCTTTATACCGAAGGGTTCCACGTGCCGGCCGGCGAAGTCTATGCGGCCGTTGAGGCGCCGAAGGGCGAGTTTGGCGTGTATCTGGTGTCGGATGGGTCGAACAAACCTTACCGCGTCAAGATCCGCCCGCCGGGGTATCTGCACCTGCAATCCATGGATCACGTCGCCCGCGGCCACCAGCTGGCCGACGTTGCCGCGCTTGTCGGCACGATGGACATCGTTTTTGGGGAGATCGACCGCTAATGCTCCGCCGTCTGCATTCCGAACAACCTGACAGTTTCGCATTCACCCCGGCCAACCAGGCCTGGGCCGAAGGTCAGATCACCAAATACCCCGAAGGCCGCCAGGCATCGGCGGTCATCCCGCTTTTGTGGCGCGCCCAGGAGCAGGAAGGCTGGCTGACCCGCCCGGCGATCGAAGGCGTTGCCGACATGCTGGGCATGGCCCACATCCGGGCGCTGGAAGTGGCCTCGTTCTACTTCATGTTCCAGCTGCAACCAGTTGGGTCCGTTGCGCATATCCAGATCTGCGGCACCACGTCATGCATGATCTGCGGCGCCGAAAGCCTGATCGAAGTGTGCCGCGAGAAGATCGCCGACACGCCCCACACATTGTCCGCCGATGGTAAGTTCAGCTGGGAAGAGGTCGAGTGCCTGGGCGCCTGCACCAACGCCCCGATGGCGCAGATCGGTAAGGATTATTACGAAGATCTGACCGCCGAAGGCTTTGCCAAGCTTCTGGACGATCTGGCCGCCGGCAAGGTGCCGACACCGGGCCCGCAGAACGGCCGCTATGCCTCCGAGCCGCTGTCTGGCCTGACGTCGCTGACCGACTACGAAAGCGGCAAGACGCAGTATAACGCAAGCGCGCAGCTGGCGACGGATATCGGCGACACGGTGAAGCGGATCGACGGCACCGAAGTGCCGCTTCTGACCCCGTGGTTGGGCAAGACGGGCAAGGCGGTGAAATCCGCTGCGAAGGAACCTGCCGCGAAGAAGGCTAAGGCGCCGAAACCTGCGAAAGCCGTGGCCGACGCGCCGACCGGCGCCGCAAAAAAGCCCCGCACGCTCAAGGGACCGCGCAAGGCCGGGGCCGATGATCTGAAACAGCTCAAGGGCGTTGGTCCGAAGCTTGAACAGACGCTGAACGAGCTGGGCTTTTACCATTTCGACCAGGTCGCCAAATGGACGGCGGACGAGATTTCCTGGGTTGATGACAACCTGAAATTCAAGGGTCGGATCGAACGGGACGGCTGGGTTGACCAGGCCAAGACCTTGGCCGCTGGCGGCGAGACCGCGTTCTCGAAGAAAATGAAGAAAGGCGACGTCTGATACGGACAGCTGAATGATGAGTGTGCATGCGGATCATATCACCAAACGAGCGGCGCAAAGCCGCCATTCCACATGCGTGTGTGCAATCGACCATGACATCAACAGGGAGTGGGACGAATGAGTGAGACGAACCAAGGAATCTTTTCCTGCAAAGGCGTTTGCTGGATCACCGGTGCGTTGCTGGGGCTTGCGGCGTTCCTGCTGCTGAACAAAATGATGATGTGGCTTCTGGCCTTGGTGCTGGGCATCGTCGTTCTGGTGGTTGCCGCGATGACCCTGCGCAACCTGTTCTGTGGCGAAGTCGAAGCGGCGCAAATGTCGATGGCGACAAGCACTGCGGACGCCCCGAAATCCGCCAGCCCTGCAGCGGCAACCGAGACCGCCAAGACACAGATCGCTGCCACGCAAGCGGATGGCGCGGCAGACAAGCCGGCGGCTGAGCCGAAGGCGAAAGCAAAACCGGCCGCGAAGGCCGCCAAGCCAGCGGCGAAATCGGCCAAACCTGCCGCAAAAGCAGCTGCGAAGCCCGCGGCAAAAGCCGCTGCCAAACCCAAGCGCGCGCCGGTTGCCAAGGACGGCAAACCCGAGACGCTGAGCGCGGCACGCAGCGGGGGCGCTGACGATCTGAAGCAGTTGAAGGGCGTCGGCCCTGGGCTGGAGAAGACGTTGAATGAACTGGGGTTCTATCACTTCGACCAGATCGCCGGATGGCGCAAAAAAGAGGTCGAATGGGTGGACAGCCGGCTGAAGTTCAAGGGGCGCATCGAACGCGACGAATGGATCAAGCAGGCAAAAGCGCTGGCCAAGACGGGCAAGGCGTAAGGAATGAGTGAGATGAGCATCGACCCACGGGAAGCACACGCACGACAGGGAAAGGTGGCCGGTCTGGTCATCGCCTTCACAGGCGCGTTGTGGGTGGGTGCGAGCTGGGTCGGGGCGCAGTATGGCTGGTCCAACCGCACGATGGCCTTGTTTGACCTGTTGGCCCTGGCGGGGTTCGCCTGGGCTTTGGTCGCAACATACCGGATCTGGCGTGCGCGCCAGGATGACGAAGGATAAATCGAATGCTGCAAGATCAGGATCGGATCTTCACAAACCTTTACGGCATGCACGACCGCTCTCTTGCGGGCGCCAAGGCGCGCGGCCATTGGGATGGCACAGCGGGCATCATCAAGAAGGGTCGTGACTGGATCATCGACCAGATGAAAGCTTCGGGTCTGCGCGGTCGTGGCGGTGCGGGATTCCCGACCGGTCTGAAATGGTCCTTCATGCCGAAGGAAAGCGACGGGCGTCCGGCCTATCTGGTCATCAATGCGGACGAAAGCGAACCCGGCACCTGCAAGGACCGCGAGATCATGCGCCATGATCCGCATACGCTGATCGAAGGCGCGCTGATTGCGTCCTTCGCGATGAATGCGCATGCCTGCTACATCTACATTCGCGGCGAATACATCCGCGAGCGCGAGGCGCTGCAGGCCGCGATCGACGAATGCTATGACAATGGCATGCTGGGCAAGAACGCGGCGAAATCCGGCTGGGATTTCGACCTGTATCTGCACCACGGCGCCGGCGCCTATATTTGCGGTGAAGAAACCGCGCTTCTGGAAAGCCTTGAGGGCAAGAAGGGCATGCCGCGGATGAAGCCGCCGTTCCCGGCGGGGGCGGGCCTGTATGGCTGCCCGACCACGGTGAACAACGTGGAATCGATTGCCGTTGTGCCCACCATCCTGCGCCGCGGCCCGGAATGGTTCGCGGGCTTTGGCCGTCCGAACAACGCGGGCACGAAAATCTTCGGCATCTCGGGTCACGTGAACGACCCCTGCGTCGTCGAAGAGGCGATGTCGATTTCGTTCGAAGAGCTGATCGACAAGCATTGCGGCGGCATTCGCGGCGGTTGGGACAACCTGAAGGCTGTCATTCCCGGTGGCTCCTCCGTGCCGTGTGTGCGCGGTGAAAACATGCGCGACGCGGTGATGGATTTCGACGCGCTGCGCGATGTGGGCTCGTCGCTTGGCACCGCGGCGGTGATCGTGATGGACAACGACACCGATATCATCAAGGCGATCTGGCGGCTGTCGAAGTTCTACAAGCATGAAAGCTGCGGCCAGTGCACGCCGTGTCGCGAAGGCACCGGCTGGATGATGCGCGTGATGGATCGCCTGGTCAAAGGCGAGGCCGAGATCGAAGAGATCGACATGCTGTTTGACGTGACCAAACAGGTCGAAGGCCACACGATCTGCGCCCTGGGCGACGCGTCGGCCTGGCCCATCCAGGGTCTGATCAAGAACTTCCGCGAGGAGATCGAAGACCGGATCAAAGCGCAGAAATCGGGCCGTATGGGCGCGATGGCGGCGGAGTAAGAGAAGGATCATGAATTCCCGTCTGCATATCCTCAACCCTTTGGAAAACGGCGAGAAATCGCCGTGGGCCGGGGTCGGATATTGCATATCAAGGGGCCGCACCCCCACCTCCTTTTTATCAAAAGGAGATTTCTCATGAGTAAACTGCGTATGACGACTTTGGCCGCCCTTCTCGCTGCAAGTGCAACCACGGCGATGGCGACGGATTATACTGCTCTGCGTGACGACGAACGGGTGCACAACGAATTGCTGGCGGGTTCTGTAGCCTTTCTGCTGGATGAAGGGTGTCCGGCGCTTGATTTTCGCAAGATGAAAGTGCTGGGACGGGGCCTGAGTCTGCAGAGATACGTCAGCTCGGAACTTGGCTACTCGTTCCGCGAGATCAAGGCCTACGTGGATAGCCCAACTGAACAAGATCGGTTCCGCGCGTTGGCGCGTCCGATCGTGCGCAGCATGGGGGCGATCCCGGGCAATGAAGAAAGCTACTGCGCGGTTGGCCGTGCTGAGATTGAAAAAGGCACCCTGGCGGGGTCGATCCTTCGGGAACGCTAAGGGCCAACGACAAGAATGGCGGGGGCACAAGCCCCCGTGGGATGAAAAGGGACCGTGATGAGCGACCTGAAAAAGATCGTCATTGACGAAAAAGAAGTCGAAGTTGATGGGGCGATGACCCTGATCCAGGCCTGCGAGATCGCTGGCGTGGAAATTCCGCGCTTCTGCTATCACGAGCGTCTGTCGATTGCCGGCAACTGCCGCATGTGCCTGGTCGAGGTCGTGGGCGGCCCGCCCAAGCCGGCCGCGTCCTGCGCGATGCAGGTACGCGATCTGCGCCCCGGTCCCGAAGGCCAGCCGCCGGTGGTGAAAACCAATTCGCCGATGGTCAAGAAGGCCCGCGAAGGCGTGATGGAATTCATGCTGATCAACCACCCGCTGGATTGCCCGATCTGTGACCAGGGTGGCGAATGCGACCTGCAGGATCAGGCGATGGCCTATGGCCTGTCCGGGTCGCGTTTCACCGAGATGAAGCGCTCGGTCGATGATCTGGACCTGGGTCCGCTGGTGTCGACCACCATGACGCGCTGCATTTCCTGCACCCGCTGCGTGCGCTTCACCTCGGAAGTGGCGGGCATTCTGCAGATGGGCCAGACCGGGCGCGGCGAAGACGCCGAAATCACCAGCTACCTGAACGCGACGTTGGATTCGAACCTGCAGGGCAACATCATCGACCTGTGCCCGGTGGGCGCGCTGACGTCGAAGCCTTATGCCTTCACCGCCCGTCCGTGGGAGCTGAGCAAGACCGAAACCATTGACGTGATGGACGCGTTGGGCAGCAACATCCGGGTTGATACCAAAGGGCGCGAAGTCAAACGCATCCTGCCGCGCAACCATGACGGCGTGAACGAGGAATGGATTTCTGACAAAACCCGGTTCGTCTGGGACGGTCTGCGCCGCCAGCGTCTGGACACGCCTTATGTGCGCGTCGATGGCAAGTTGAAGCCCGCCAGCTGGGGCGAGGCGCTGAGCGCCGCCGCCACCGCGATGAAGGGCAAGAAAGTTGCCGGGATTGTCGGTGACCTGGTTTCGACCGAGGCCGCGTTCAGCCTGAAGCAGCTGATCGACGGGCTGGGCGGCACGATCGAATGCCGCACCGACGACGCGAAGCTGCCCGAGGGCAATCGCTCTGGTTACGTCGGCACCGCCACCATCGAAGACATCGACAACGCGCAGATGATCCAGCTGATCGGAACCAACCCGCGCGAGGAAGCACCGGTGCTGAACGCGCGGATCCGCAAGGCCTGGACCAAGGGCTGCACCGTGGGCTTGGTCGGCGAAGCCGTTGATCTGACGTATGAATATGTGCATGTCGGCACCGACCGTGCCGCGCTGGTCGACCTGGCTGCGAAGGACATCGGCGACGCCAAGGACATGAACACGGTGGTGATCATCGGCATGGGCGCGCTGCGCGAAGCAGATGGTGCCGCGGTTCTGAGCCAGGCGATGAAGCTGGCGGAGACCACGAATTCCAAATTCATGGTGCTGCACACCGCCGCCGCCCGCGTGGGCGCGATGGATGTGGGTGCCGTGACCGAGGGCGGCATCACCGCCGCGATGGACGGGGCCGAGGTGATCTATAACCTGGGCGCGGACGAGGTCGAAATCGGCAAAGGCGCTTTTGTGATCTACCAGGGCAGCCATGGCGACCGGGGCGCTCACCGCGCCGACGTGATCCTGCCGGGCGCGGCCTATACCGAGGAAAGCGGGCTGTTCGTGAACACCGAAGGCCGTCCGCAGTTGGCGTTGCGCGCCGCCTTCCCGCCGGGTGAGGCCAAGGAAAATTGGGCCATCCTGCGCGCGCTGTCCGCCGAGCTGGACGCGGTCCAGCCTTGGGACAGCCAGGCGGGTCTGCGCCGCGCTATGATCGAAGCTGTGCCGCATCTGGGCCGGGTCGATCAGGTCACCGAGAACGACTGGAAGCGTGAACCGCTGAAGAAGCCTGCAAAGGCAACCTTCGTGAACGCGATCAACGATTTCTACCTCACCAACCCGATTGCACGGGCGTCCGAGGTCATGGCCGAATTGTCGGCGATGGCCAAGGCCCGCGCTGAAACCAAGGTGGCGGCAGAATAAGATGCGTTTCGCCCCGACATATGCGCTGACCCTGGCCGCCGCTGGCGGGCTGGGGGCCTGTGCGCCGTCGGGCGGGCAGGGGGTCGATGACGCCCCCTTTGCCCCTGCCTATCAGGGCATCGAAACGCGGCTTCTGGATGGCGACCTGGTGTCGTTCCAGGTGAAAATGACAGGCGCGCGCGACAACAACGATGTCGCCGCCTATGGCGAATGTGCGGCGGCGCAATATGCGCTGATCCGCGGATACGGATTTGCGCGCCACGTGCGCACGAATGTGGACAAGAACGGTAGCGTTTGGGGCGGGGATGCTGTTTACACCATCTCGGCGTCGTTGCCGCGCGGTTTGAAGACGATTGACGCAGAAGTCACCGTCGAGAACTGCAAAGAAAACGGGATACCGACGGTCTGAGGGCATGACGAGACATGGTTGAATTCTTCACAACGACGAACCTGGGCATCTTCCTGCTCATTCTGGGTCAAAGCCTTTTGGTCGTGGTGCCGCTTTTGGTGGCGCTGGCGTTCCTTCTGTGGGGGGATCGTAAGATCTGGGCGGCCGTGCAGCTGCGCAAAGGCCCCAACGTGGTCGGCGCGTTCGGCCTGATGCAGTCCTTCGCGGACTTCGTGAAATACATCATGAAGGAAATCGTGATCCCGGCCGGTGCGGACCGCTTCGTGTTCCTGCTGGCCCCGATGCTGTCCTTCGTGCTGGCCCTGACCGCCTGGGCGGTGGTGCCGTTCAACGACGGTTGGGTTCTGGCCGACATCAACGTGGCGATCCTGTTCGTCTTCGCGGTCTCCTCGCTTGAGGTGTACGGCGTGATCATGGGCGGCTGGGCGTCGAACTCGAAATACCCGTTCCTGGGCTCGCTACGGTCCGCCGCACAGATGATCTCCTATGAGGTGTCGATCGGCCTGATCATCATCGGTGTGATCATCTCGACGGGCTCGATGAATTTCGGGGATATCGTGATGGCACAGGACGGCGCGGGCTTCCTGTCGTGGTATTGGCTGCCGCATTTCCCGATGGTGTTCCTGTTCCTGATCTCGGCGCTGGCCGAGACCAACCGCCCGCCGTTTGACCTTCCGGAAGCGGAAAGCGAGCTGGTTGCGGGCTATCAGGTGGAGTATTCCTCGACCCCGTTCCTTCTGTTCATGATCGGCGAATACGTGGCCATCGTGCTGATGTGCACGCTGATCTCGATCCTGTTCTTCGGTGGCTGGTTGTCGCCGGTGGAGTTCCTGCCCGACGGCATCTTCTGGCTGTGCCTGAAGATCGTGTTCTTCTTCTTCGTCTTCTCGATGGTGAAAGCTATCACGCCGCGCTACCGCTATGACCAGCTGATGCGCATCGGTTGGAAAGTGTTCCTGCCGCTGTCGCTGGCCTGGGTCGTTCTGGTCGCATTCTTCGCCCAATACGGGGCATTCTGGGGCGCCTATGCCCGCTGGACCGTGGGGGGCTGATCAATGGCATTCGATTACGCACGCGCAACGAAATACTTCCTGCTGGCGGACTTCGCAGTTGGTTTCAAACTGGGGCTGAAATATTTCTTCAAGCCCAAGGCGACACTGAACTATCCGCATGAAAAGGGTCCGCTGTCTGCCCGTTTCCGTGGCGAACACGCGCTGCGCCGATACCCGAACGGGGAAGAGCGCTGCATCGCCTGCAAATTGTGCGAAGCGATCTGTCCGGCACAGGCGATTACCATCGACGCGGAGCCGCGTGAAGACGGGTCGCGCCGCACCACGCGCTATGACCTGGACATGACCAAGTGCATCTATTGCGGGTTCTGTCAGGAAGCTTGCCCGGTCGACGCCATCGTCGAGGGGCCGAATTTCGAATACGCCACCGAAACCCGTGAAGAGCTGTTTTACGATAAGGATAAGCTGCTGGCCAACGGCGAACGCTGGGAAGCCGAGATTGCGCGCAACCTTGAACTGGAAGCCCCGTACCGATGAGCGATTTCTCCAAGTTGTATGCAGACATGATGGCGCAGGGGCAGGAAATGCTCCGCCAGTTCAATCCTGCCCTGGAGACGTTCAAACCCCAGGGCTTTGACAAGCTGATGCCGACCATGCCGAAAGACATGATGGACATGATGTTTGGCAACGCGTTCAACAAGGACGGGCTGGACGCGAAAACGCGGATGTTGATCACTCTGGCCGGTCTGACCGTGCTGGGCGCGCAGGCTGACGCGCAGATCAAGATGACCGTGCGCCACGCTCTGGAAGCCGGGGCCACGCAAAAAGAGATCGCCGAAGTGATCTATCAAATGTCGATGCTGGGCGGCCTTCCGGCCATGACCCGCGCATTGGAACTGGCGCAAGCCGTTTTCGACGAGAATGATGAGGAGGGCAGCGCATGAGCGTCGCCGATTTCGCCTTTTACGTATTCGCCATCACCACGGTGGCCTCGGGTCTGTTCACGGTGGTGTCCAAGAACCCGGTTCATTCCGTGCTGTGGCTGATCGCGGCCTTTCTGGGGGCCACGGGCCTGTTCGTTCTGCTGGGGGCCGAGTTCCTGGCGATGATCCTGATGATCATCTATGTCGGCGCGGTTGCGATCCTGTTCCTATTCGTCGTCATGATGCTGGACGTGGATTTCGCCGAACTGAAGGCCGAGATGGCGAAATCCATCCCGGTCGCGCTGTTGATCGGGACCGTGTTGTTGATGCAGCTGGGGGCCGTTCTGGGTGTGTGGCAATTCGCGGACGGCGCCGAAGCCGCGCGCGCCGCGATCACCCCGGCGGTGGAAGAGATCCACAACACGGCTGCCTTGGGGCAGATCCTGTACACGGACTACATCCTGTTGTTCCAGATGGCGGGCCTGATCCTGCTGGTCGCGATGATCGGCGCCATCGTTTTGACGATGCGTCACCGCACCAATGTGAAACGCCAGAACGTGATTGCCCAGATGCACCGCGACCCGGCAGCCGCAATGGAATTGAAAGACGTGAAACCGGGGCAGGGGCTCTGAGCTTTCGCACAAGACTTTTCGGACCCGGAATACCGGGCCGTATGAACGAGGGACGATATGGTTGGACTTGAACATTACCTGAGCGTTGCGGCGGCATTGTTCGTCATCGGCGTGTTCGGGCTTTTCCTGAACCGCAAGAACATCATCATTCTGCTGATGTCGATTGAACTGATGCTGCTTTCGGTAAACATCAACCTGGTCGCCTTCAGCTCATACCTGGGCGATCTGGTCGGGCAGGTGTTCACCCTGTTCATCCTGACCGTCGCCGCCGCCGAGGCCGCAATCGGCCTGGCGATCCTGGTCAGCTTCTTCCGCAACCGTGGCACGATCGCGGTTGAAGACGTCAACGTGATGAAAGGCTAAGAGACATGGCAAGCATCATCCTCTTTGCCCCGCTGATCGGCGCGCTGATTGCGGGCTTCGGCCATCGCTTCATCGGTGACAAGGGCGCGCAAACCTTGACCACGGGGCTGCTGTTCCTGGCCGCGCTCCTGTCCTGGGTCGTGTTTCTGGGCCACGATGGCCACACCCAGACCGTTCACATCCTGGATTGGGTTCAATCCGGCACGCTGTCGGTCGACTGGGCCATTCGCCTGGACCGCCTGACCGCGATCATGCTGGTGGTGGTCACCACGGTGTCCAGCCTCGTACATATGTATTCGATGGGCTACATGGCCCATGATCCGCAGTTCGAGGGCGAAAGCTACCGCCCCCGCTTCTTTGCCTATCTGTCGTTCTTCACCTTCACCATGCTGATGCTGGTGACGGCGGACAACCTTTTGCAGATGTTCTTTGGCTGGGAAGGCGTGGGCGTCGCGTCCTATCTGCTGATCGGGTTCTACTACAAGAAACCCACGGCCAACGCCGCCGCGATCAAGGCTTTCGTGGTCAACCGGGTCGGGGACTTCGGCTTCGCGCTTGGCATCTTTGGCCTGTATTACCTGACCGACAGCATCCGCTTCGACGACATCTTTGCCGCCGCGCCCGCGCTGGCCGAGATGGAGCTGCATTTCCTGTGGCGCGACTGGAACGCTGCGAACCTGCTGGCGTTCCTTCTGTTCGTCGGTGCGATGGGCAAGTCGGCGCAGCTGTTCCTGCACACTTGGTTGCCGGACGCGATGGAAGGCCCGACGCCCGTGTCAGCGCTGATCCACGCCGCCACCATGGTTACCGCCGGTGTGTTCCTGGTCTGCCGCATGTCGCCGCTGATGGAATACGCCCCCGAGGCGCAGAGCTTCATCGTGATGCTGGGTGCCGCGACGGCCTTTGTGGCCGCCACGATCGGCCTGGTGCAGAACGACATCAAACGCGTCATCGCCTATTCGACCATGTCCCAGCTGGGCTATATGTTCGTGGCGGCAGGCGTCGGCGTCTATTCGGTCGCCATGTTCCACCTGTTCACCCACGCCTTTTTCAAGGCCATGCTGTTCCTGGGGGCCGGATCGGTCATCCACGGCATGCACCACGAACAGGACATGCGGAACTATGGCGGGTTGCGTCACAAGATGCCCAAGACGTTCTGGGCGATGATGATCGGCACGATGGCCATCACCGGTGTCGGCATTCCGCTGACAACGATCGGTTTCGCGGGCTTCCTGTCGAAAGACGCGATCATCGAAAGCGCCTGGGCCGGCACGCAAGGGGGCTTTGCCTTCTGGGCCTTGGTCATCGCGGCGCTGTTCACCAGCTTCTATTCCTGGCGCCTGATGTTCCTGACCTTCTTTGGTGAGGCACGCGGGGACAAGCACACGCATGAGCACGCGCATGAAAGCCCGATGGTCATGCTGATCCCGCTGGGCGTTCTGGCGCTTGGCGCGGTGTTCTCGGGCATGCTCTGGTATGGCGTGTTCTTTGGTGACCACCACAAAGTCAACGCCTGGTTCGGCATCGAAGCGCATGAGATGGCCGATGATGGCCATGGCGCGGCGACCGACGATCACGCGGCCACCGACGACGCCCATGCAGGTACCGAAGGTCACGAGACCGAGGAAGATCACGCCGCGACGATGGCCGATCCTGCTCATGCCGCCGTTGCCGCAGCACATCATGGCGAGGCACCCGCTGGTGCGATCTTCATGCACCCGGACAACCACGTGATCGACGACGCACACCATGCCCCGGCTTGGGTCAAGGTCAGCCCCTTCGTTGCGATGGTGATCGGGTTCCTGACCGCCTATTGGTTCTATATCGTGAACCCGGCGATGCCGCGCAAATGGGCCGAGACCGTTCCGCATGTGCACAAGTTCCTGCTCAACAAATGGTACTTTGACGAGATCTATGACTTCGTCTTCGTGAAACCCGCCTTCGCGATCGGCCGGTTCTTGTGGAAACGCGGGGATGGGAACGTGATCGACGGCTTCCTGAACGGCGTGGCGATGGGCATCGTGCCCTGGTTCACCCGCCTGGCCGGGCGCGCTCAATCGGGCTTCGTCTTCACCTATGCCTTCGCGATGGTCCTGGGGATCGTTGCTCTCATCACACTCATGACCCTCTTTGGGGGCGCGCACTAATGAACAATTTGCTCTCCATCATCACCTTCCTGCCGCTGGTTGCGGCAGTCATTCTCGCGCTGTTTCTGCGGGGCGATGACGCTGCCGCGCAGCGCAATGCCAAATGGCTGGCCCTGGCCGCGACCACCGCGACCTTCCTGTTTTCGATCCTGATCCTTACCGGGTTCGACCCGGCGGACACCGGATACCAGTTCGTTGAAGAAGCGACCTGGATCATGGGCCTGAAATACAAGATGGGCGTCGATGGGATTTCGGTCCTGTTCGTCATGCTGACCACTTTCATGATGCCGCTGACCATCGCGGCGTCGTGGGGCGTGAAGACACGGGTCAAAGAGTACATGATCGCCTTTCTGCTGCTTGAAACGCTCATGCTGGGCGTGTTCATGGCGCTGGATCTGGTCCTGTTCTACCTGTTCTTCGAAGCAGGCCTGATCCCGATGTTCCTGATCATCGGCATCTGGGGCGGCAAGGAACGCATCTATGCGGCGTTCAAGTTCTTCCTCTACACCTTCCTAGGCTCGGTCCTGATGCTGGTTGCCATGATCTATATGGCGATGCAGGTGGGCACCGATTTCGTGGACCTGGCCGGACACAAGTTCGACAGCGAAACGATCTCGATCCTGGGCATCCAGATTGTCGGCGGCGCGCAGACGCTTCTGTTCCTGGCCTTCTTCGCGTCCTTCGCGGTGAAGATGCCGATGTGGCCGGTGCACACCTGGTTGCCGGATGCGCACGTGCAGGCGCCGACTGCGGGTTCCGTGGTGCTGGCCGCGATCCTGTTGAAGATGGGTGGCTATGGCTTCCTGCGCTTCAGCCTGCCGATGTTCCCAGCCGGTGCGGATGTGATGATGAACTTCGTGCTGTGGATCAGCGTCATCGCCATCGTCTACACCTCGCTGGTCGCCCTGGTGCAGGAGGACATGAAGAAGCTGATCGCCTATTCGTCCGTTGCCCACATGGGGTATGTCACCGCCGGTATCTTCTCGCTCAACCAACAAGGTGTGGATGGCGCGATCTTCCAGATGCTGTCGCACGGCTTCATCTCGGGCGCGCTCTTCCTCTGTGTCGGCGTGATCTATGACCGCATGCATACCCGTGAGATCGACGCCTACGGCGGGCTTGCGAACCGGATGCCGGCCTATGCGCTGATCTTCATGTTCTTCACCATGGCCAATGTCGGCCTGCCGGGCACCTCAGGCTTTGTCGGCGAATTCCTGACCTTGGTCGGGATGTTCAAGGCCAACACCTGGGTGGCACTCGTCGCCACCTCGGGCGTCATCTTCTCGGCCGCTTACGCGCTTTACCTGTATCGCCGCGTCGTCTTCGGCGACCTGATCAAGGAAAGCCTGAAGTCGATCACCGACATGTCCCCCCGCGAACGTGCGATCTTTGCGCCGCTGGTGTTCATGACGCTGCTGCTGGGGGTCTATCCCAGCCTGATCACCGACATCATCGGCCCGTCGGTCGAGGCACTTCTGACCAACTACCACGCCGCCGTTCCCGCCGATGCGGGCATGGCGATGGCAACGCATTAAGGGGGCCCGGAACATGAGCTCTGATATCCAAATCGTCTTGCCCGAGATCCTTCTTGCCTGCTTTGCGATGGTGGCGCTGCTGTTCGCGGTCTACACCAGCAAGGACAAGATGACCGGGTTGCTGACTTGGGCCACGGCGGGTGTGATGGCCGCGCTGGCCCTGATGATCGCGGGCGGCGAGGGCAGCAATGTCGCCTTCGGCGGCATGTTCGTCGATGACGCCTATGCGCGCTTTGCCAAGGTCGCGATCCTGCTGGCCGCGGCCGCGGTTCTGGTCGTGGGCCAGGATGCGATGGCGCGCCGTGGGCTGGCCCGGTTCGAATACCCGATCCTGATCGCCCTTTCGACCATCGGCATGATGATGATGGTGTCGGCGGGCGACTTGATGGCGCTTTACATGGGGCTTGAGCTGCAATCGCTCGCGCTCTACGTCGTCGCATCCCTGAACCGCGACAGCGTGAAATCGACCGAAGCCGGGATGAAATACTTCGTTCTGGGCGCTCTGTCCTCGGGCCTTCTGCTTTATGGTGCCTCGCTCACCTACGGCTATGCGGGCACGACGCTGTTCTCGGGCATCATCGAGGCGGCCAATGACGGCCACGTCGGTATGGGCATGCTGATCGGCCTGACCTTCGTGATGTCGGGTCTTGCCTTCAAGGTCTCGGCGGTGCCGTTCCACATGTGGACACCGGACGTCTACGAAGGCGCGCCGACCCCGGTCACCGCCTTCTTTGCCACCGCGCCGAAACTGGCGGCGATGGCGCTGTTTGCTCGCGTCATGTTCGACGCTTTCGGCAACGCGGTGGGCGACTGGCAACAAATCGTGGCGCTGCTGGCGCTGGCCTCGATGTTCCTGGGGGCGATCGCCGCGATCGGGCAGAGCAACATCAAACGCCTGATGGCCTATTCCTCGATCGCGCACATGGGCTTTGCCCTTCTGGGTCTGGCCGCCGGGTCGGAATTCGGCGTGCAGGCGATGATGATCTACATGGCGATCTATCTGACCATGAACGTGGGCACCTTTGCCTTCATCATGTCGATGGAGCGTGACGGCAAACCGGTCACCGACATCGCCGCGCTGAACCAATATGGCAAGGCGGAACCGCTGAAGGCGCTGGCGATGCTTGTGCTTCTGTTCTCGCTGGCTGGTGTGCCGCCGATGGTCGGTTTCTTCGGCAAGTACGCGGTGCTGAACGCGGCGATCCAGTCGGGCATGACCTGGCTGGCCGTGGGCGGCGTGATCGCCTCGGTGATCGGCGCGTTCTACTACCTGCGCGTGGTTTACTACATGTATTTCGGGGACGAGGGCGAAGCGCTTGAAACCCCGATGTCGCCTGCCGCCTGGGCCGCTCTGATGGGATCGGCCGCGATCATGGTGCTGGGCGTGGTGAACCTGTTCGGTGTCGAGGGTGCGGCGGCCGCTGCTGCTGCAGCTCTTGTCAACTGACTGGCCTTCTGGCGTTGGGCGGCGCGTGCTGCCCAGCGTCACATCCACAAACGCAGAAGCGGCGCGGATCGCGCCCGACCTGATGGGGCCGGAATGGATCCTGGCACTGGAACAGACCGCAGGCCGGGGTCGTCGTGGCCGCGCCTGGATCAACCCGCCCGGAAACTTCACCGCCACCCTTGTGATGCGCCCGGCTGAGCCACCGCAGCAGGTCGCCTTGCGCAGTTTCGTGGCCTCGCTCGCGCTGTTTGACGCCTTTGTCGCCGCAACCGGACGCACTGAACCCTTTGCGTTGAAATGGCCCAACGACGTGCTTCTGAACGGCGGCAAGGTCGCGGGCATCCTGCTGGAAAGCGCTGGCGCCGGGCAAGGGGTCAGCCACATCGCCATCGGCATTGGCGTGAACCTTGTCGCCAGCCCGCGCCCTGACCAGGTCGAACCGGGCGCGGTTACGCCGGTGAACCTGATGGATGAAGTCGGTGTGCGGGTCACACCCGAAGACTTCCTCGACCTTCTGGCGCCTGCCTATGCGCGTTGGGAGGCCGCGTTCACCACCTACGGCTTCGCCCCGGTGCGCAAGGCCTGGTTGGCCCGCGCCGCCCGTTTGGGCGAGGTCATCACGGCCCGCACCGCGCTGGCGGACACCGAAGGGCGATTTGACACGGTGGACGACCAGGGCAACCTTGTCCTATTAACCGCGCAAGGCCGCCAGGTGATCCCGGCTGCCGAGATCTTTTTCTGACGGAGGCTGCCATGCTCCTCGCCATCGACTGCGGCAACACCAATACGGTCTTTTCCATCTGGGACGGCGAGAAGTTCCTGTGCACCCTGCGCACCTCGACCCACCATGCGCGCACGGCGGATGCTTATTTCACCTGGTACTCCACGCTGATCAAACACTATGGCATTGATGTCGAGATCACCGACGTGATCATCTCCTCGACCGTGCCGCGGGTTGTCTTCAACCTGCGTGTCTTCGCCGACCGGTTCTTCGGCTGTCGCCCGCTTGTGGTGGGCAAGCCCGATTGTCTGCTGCCCGTCGACGTGCGTGTGGATGAGGGCACGGCAGTGGGGCCGGACCGGCTGGTCAACACCGTCGCCGGGTTCAACCATTACGGCGGTAACCTGATCGTGGTCGATTTCGGCACCGCGACCACGTTTGACGTGGTGGACGCGGACGGGGCTTACATCGGAGGGGTGATCGCACCGGGGGTGAACCTGTCGCTGGAAGCGCTGCACATGGCCGCCGCCGCCCTACCACATGTAGACATTGCCAAACCCCAATCTGTGATCGGCACCAACACGGTGGCCTGTATCCAGTCGGGGGTTTTCTGGGGCTATATCGGTATGATCAAAGAGGTCTGCCAACGCATCAAGGGCGAACACGGTGCGCCCATGAAAATTATCGGAACGGGCGGGCTGGCGCCGTTATTCCAGCAAACCGAAGCGATCTTCGACGAATTCGAGGACGATCTGACCATGCATGGCCTGACGGTCATTCATAAATACAACAAGGATAACAATAACTTATGAGCAGTGACAGACTGATTTACTTGCCCCTCGGCGGCGCCGGGGAAATTGGCATGAACGCCTATGTCTATGGCTGGGGCAAACCGGGCAAGGAACGCCTGATCCTGGTGGACCTGGGCGTGACGTTTCCGGACATGGATACCTCGCCCGGGGTGAACCTGATCATGCCCGACATGACCTGGCTTGAGGACAATGCCGAGCGGCTTGAGGCGATTTTCATCACCCATGCGCACGAAGATCACGTGGGCGCGGTGGGCCGTCTGGCGCATCGTCTGAACGCGCCGATCTATGCCCGGCCCTTCACCGCCTACCACGCCAAGCGCAAGTTGGAGGAGGCCGGGCAGAGCCCGAACGACGTGACCGTGGTGCAGCCGTATCCGGACGTGATCGACGCGGGACCTTTCAAGGTGTCGTTCCTGCCGCTGTCGCATTCGATTCCCGAAAGCTCAGGCCTCGTGATCGACACGCCGGCGGGGCGGCTGGTGCATACTGGCGACTTCAAACTGGACGAAACCCCGGTGCTGGGGGACGCGTTCGACCCCGCTTTGTGGGCCGAGATCGCCAAGCCGCGCATCAAGGCGCTGATCTGCGATTCGACCAATGTGTTCAGCACCAAACCTGGGCGCAGCGAAGCCGAAGTTGGGCCGGAGCTGGTGAAACTTCTGCAAAATCAACCGGGTATGGTGGCCGCGACCACGTTTGCCTCGAACGTCGCACGGGTGAAGCAGCTGGCCGAGGCCGGCGTGGCGGCGGGCCGCTCGGTCTGCCTTCTGGGTCGCTCGATGCGGCGCATGATCCAGGCGGGTGTTGAATCCGGCGTCTTGTCGTCGGGCTTCCCAGCGACGATCCCGCCCGAGGACGCCCGCGATGTTCCGCGCGAAAACCTGATGCTGATCGTGACCGGGTCGCAGGGCGAACGGCGCGCGGCGTCGGCGCAGCTGTCGCGCGGCAAATACCTGGGCCTGTCGATGGCCGAGGGCGACACCTTCCTGTTCAGTTCCAAGACCATTCCGGGCAATGAACGTGGGGTGATCCGCATCATGAACGCCTATTCGGAAATGGGCGTGGATATCGTCGCCGAGGACGACAAATACCACGTATCGGGCCACGCCAACCGGCCCGATATTGAACGGGTCCACAAGATTTTGAACCCAGAGATTGTCATTCCGATGCACGGTGAACACCGACACCTGCGCGAACATGCGCGCCTGGCCACGGCCGGGGGCAGAGCTTCAATGGTCGTGATCAACGGCGCCATGTGTGACCTGACTGGCGTGGCGCCACATGTTGTGGAACATGTCGAGGCCGACCGTATCTATCTGGATGGCGACATCCTGATTGGTGCGCTGGACGGGGTTGTGCGCGACCGGATTCGCCTGGCCCTGAACGGCCATGTGATCGTGAACGTGATCGTCGAGGGCAACGAGCCCTTGGGCGAACCCTGGGTTGAAATCATGGGCCTGCCGGAAACCGGAAAATCCCGGGCCTCTCTTGTCGAGGTGCTGGAGGAAGACCTGGGTCAGTTCCTGATGCGCGCCGCCGACAAGACCCTGCGCGATGACGACAAGCTGGGCGAAGAGCTGAAGCGCATCGCCCGTAAGTCCTCACAGGATGAACTGGGGCGTCGTCCAGAAGTGACCGTGGTGGTCAGCCGCCTAGAGTAACTGCGTATGCTCCGGACGGCTTAATTGTCGTCCGGCGGCACAAACAGTTCATGGAACCCGGCGACAATGCGTCCGGCCTGTTCAGATACCACGAAGGTGGCGGCAAACATCTCGTCCCCGCTCCAACATGTGGTGAGTTTGACTTCCGGCAGACCTTCGAGCTTCACCGCTTCGACCTTGTCGGCCTGTCCAATCAACAGGTCTGAGGCGACACGGCAGCGAAACCCCTCGAACGAGAAATCGACGATTTCCGCGGGAATATGCGCGGCGCCCACGATCAGTTCGCACTGATTGCTGATCTTTTGGCGCTTGCGCGCGCGGCGCTCGGGCAGATTCTGGTTCATTGTCGTCCCTTTCATGGCAGCTGTCTTGGCGACAGTATCGGCCAAAGGGCATAACAAATTCTTACCCCCAGCCGGGGCGGGTTGCGACAGGGCAGGGGTGATTTGCAGGGATCAGTCGCCGCGGCGTTCTTCAAAGCTTTGCGCGATGAAACCGGGCATGTGGTCACCCATGCCGACGACTTGCTTGCCACCGCCTGACGAGCGCGATGAGCGGCTGCGTGATGACGAGGACCGCGAGGACGACGACTGCGAGGGCGACGACTGTGACGTGGGTTTCGCCTCGGGCTTGCTTTCCGGCTTCGCCTCAGGTGTCACCGGTGCCGCAGCTTCGGGCTTCGGCGCGGGCTTGCGGCTGCGCGCGGAGGACGAGCGGTTTGTGCTCTTCTTCTCGGTCTGCTCAGGCGCGTGTGTCTCGGTTATCGGCTTAGCGCTGCGGCTGGTCGGCGTGACCGGGTTTTCCAACACCGGGATCTGCTGTTCGATCAGGCGCTCGACCGCGTCATAGTTCTTTTCGTCGCGCGGCTCACAGATCATGATCGCCTTGCCTTCGCGCCCGGCACGACCCGTGCGGCCGATGCGGTGCACATAGTCTTCGGCATGGCCCGGTACGTCGTAGTTGAGCACGTGGCTCACGTTCGGAATGTCCAGCCCGCGGGCGGCCACGTCCGAGGCACACAGGAACCGGATTGTTCCATCGCGGAATCCCTGAAGGACCTCCATACGCTTGGACTGGTCCAGGTCACCGTGGATCGGTTCTGCGTTATATCCGTATTTTTTCAACGACTTGGCAACGATGTCTACATCCGTCTTGCGGTTGCAGAAGATGATCGCGTTGGTGCAGGCCTCGCCTTCGCTGTCGATGATTGCGCGCAGCAGTTTGCGTTTCTCCGTTGACGCGCGGTCGCGGCGTGAGGCTTTGAACATCACCGCGCCCTGGGTGATCGTCTCGGAGGTCGTGGCCTGACGTGCCACTTCGATCCGCGCCGGGTTCGACAGGAACGTGTTGGTAATCCGCTCAATCTCGGGCGCCATCGTGGCCGAGAAGAAAAAGGTCTGGCGCGTGAACGGCACCAGGCCGAAAATGCGTTCGATATCCGGGATGAAGCCCATGTCGAGCATCCGGTCGGCTTCGTCCACCACCATGATCTGAACGCCGGTGAGCAACAGCTTGCCGCGTTCGAAATGGTCCAGCAGACGGCCGGGTGTGGCAATCAGAACGTCGACGCCCCGGTCGATCAGCTGATCCTGTTCCTTGAAGCTGACGCCGCCAATCAGCAGCGCCTTGGTCAGTTTCACGTTCTTGGCATAGGTGTCGAAGTTTTCCGCAACCTGGGCGGCCAGTTCGCGCGTCGGGCACAGAACCAGCGAGCGCGGCATGCGCGCACGGGCGCGGCCACGGGCCAGCATGGAAATCATCGGCAGGGTAAAGGCGGCCGTCTTGCCGGTGCCTGTCTGGGCGATGCCCAGGACGTCACGTCCTTCCAATGCGGGCGGAATGGCGCCGGCCTGGATCGGCGTGGGGGTGTCATAGCCGGTCTCTTCGACGGCCTTCAGGACTTTGGGGCTGAGCTTCAGGTCAGAGAATTTGGTCATTTATATCCGTGTTCCACGGACGCGTGTGGCCCGCACGTATGGGAAGGCAGGCCCGGTTGGCCAAGCGCAGCAGTCGCGCCCCTTCAGATGCCCCGTCCCTAAAGAAAAAACCGGACCGGGTCAATGATGGCCACATGTTCGGAAACAATGAGCGGAAACGCGGGGCAAATGTATCTCAACCCCGTTGATATTCCGGGAAAAAAGCCAGCGCGCTGGGGTGCAGAACAGGGCGGTATCCCTGCGCCAGAACCCGCAGAGTCGGGCTTGGTGTCAGGACCGAGGATTCCCTGTCTCCGCGCAGCTCCGGCGCGCCGTAGCCGTCGGGCGACCACGGCAGAAAGGCGTCTGCCAGCGCCAGATGAGGTTTCCCACCGTGCAAACACATGGCCCCGTCCGGCAAAACCGAAGGCGCGGCAAAGGTCCGCTTCTGGTCCCGGGTGCCAGGCACGATCCGGGCGGCGTGCAGAACGCGGTCGATCTCGGGGGCCGATGCGCCCTCGCCCCAGAACGCGCGAAAGCTGGTGTAGGCCGCGCGCCTGCACAGGGCACAAGGGCGATGCCCTGCCGCCAGCGCGGTGGCTTCGTCCAGAAAGAACAGCTCGGTCCAGCGGTTCGGCGTCATCACCTCGCGGTGCCAATCCTTGTGTGTGAGCGTGCAGATGATCCAGGCGTGGTGTTTCCAGCGTGAGACGCCCAGCGTCTTGTCAGGCCGATGCAGCACGCCGCGATTCCCAGTGAAGGTGCCGCGCGCTTGGATGGCGACGATGTCCCCGGTGGGCAGCACGCGGTTTTGCAGCGGACGGGTCAATCCCGAAACGATGCGCCATCGGCGGCGGGAAGGGTGGCAGAGCTGTCCATGTCGGGGCCGGGCGCACGGGCGGATTCAACCCGGTTCCAGATCGGGCGCCCTTCCTGTCCCTGGGGCCAAACCCCTGATAACACATATCGAAACCGCGGTGAACGGCGGGCCAGAACCTCGATCCGGTCGATGAACTCCGCGCCCGTGTCGGCGATCAGGTCCTCCATCGGACCCGAGGCCACCACCGAGGCCTGCAGCGGTGTTTCCAGCGTGTTGATCATCAAAAGCGTGACGTGAAAGGCCCGCTCCGGATCATCGATCAGCATGTCAGACAGGCAATTGAAGGCCCAGAACAGCGCATCCGCCGCGGCATCATCGGTCTCGCGCAGGGTGATCATGTCCAGATAGGAGCGCGCCAGATAAGCGGCGTCGAACTGCCCGTCAGGGGCACACAGGCGCTGTTTGCGTCCGGCGCAGTCGAAACAACGGGGTTCAGGAGTGCTCACACCATCATCTCTTTCGTTGCGGTCAGCTTCAACTCGGGATGGTCGCGTTCGATCCGGTCGATGTCCCATTGCAAGCGGGTCATATAGACAACGTCGCCGTCATGGTCATGGGCGATGTGCTGCTTGTTGACGTTCACGAATTTTTCCACGTCTGCCTTGTCGCCCGACACCCAGCGCGCGCTGGTGAATTGGGTTGCCTCGAACCGCACCGGCAGTCCGTATTCCATCTCGATCCGGCTGGCGAGCACTTCGAATTGCAACTGGCCGACCACGCCAACGATGAAGCCCGATCCGATGTTGGGTTTGAACACCTTGGCGGCACCCTCTTCAGCAAATTGCATCAAGGCTTTCTCCAGATGCTTGGCTTTCATCGGGTCGCCCGCGCGCACCGATTGCAAAAGCTCCGGCGCGAAGGACGGGATGCCGGTGACGCGGATCGCCTCGCCCTCGGTCAACGTGTCGCCGATACGCAGTTGGCCGTGGTTCGGGATGCCGATGATGTCGCCCGCCCAGGCTTCTTCAGCCAATTCGCGGTCGGACGCCAGGAACAGCACCGGGTTCGACACCGCCATCGGTTTTTTCGTGCGCACATGGGTCAGTTTCATGCCGCGTTTGAAGTGGCCTGAGGCAAGGCGGACAAAGGCCACGCGGTCGCGGTGTTTCGGGTCCATGTTGGCCTGAACCTTGAACACAAATCCCGCGACCTTCTTTTCTTCGGGCGCCACGGCGCGCGGCTGGGCGTTTTGCGGCTGCGGCTCGGGGCCGAACTCGGCAATCCCGTCCATCAATTCCTTGACGCCAAAGCTGTTGATCGCCGAGCCGAACCAGATCGGCGTCATGTGCCCTTCCAGCACCGACTGCGGGTTCAGCGCGGGCAACAGCTCTTTCGCCATCTCGACCTCTTCCCGCAGCTGCGCGACCAGGTGGTCCGGGATCAATTCGTCCAGTTTCGGGTCGTCCAGCCCGTCGATTGATATCGTTTCTGCCACCACGTTCCGGTCGGCGCGATCCATCAGCTCCAGCCGGTCATGCAGCATGTCGTAACAGCCCATGAAATCGCGGCCCACCCCGATGGGCCAGCTGGCCGGGGTCACGTCGATCGCCAGGTTTTCCTGAATTTCGTCAATGATATCGAATGTTTCGCGGCTTTCGCGGTCCATCTTGTTACAGAAGGTCAGGATCGGCAGGTCGCGCAGCCGGCAGACTTCGAACAGTTTCTGCGTCTGGCTTTCCACGCCCTTCGCGCCGTCGATCACCATCACCGCCGCGTCCACGGCGGTCAGCGTGCGATAGGTGTCTTCGGAAAAGTCCGAGTGGCCGGGTGTGTCGACCAGATTGAACCGATAGGGGCCGAAATCGAACGACATCGCCGAGGCGGACACGGAAATCCCCCGGTCCTTCTCCATCTGCATGAAGTCCGAGCGGGTGCGCCGGGCCTCGCCCTTGGCACGGACCTGACCCGCCATCTGGATCGCGCCGCCATAGAGCAGGAATTTCTCCGTCAGGGTGGTTTTACCGGCATCCGGATGCGAAATGATCGCAAAGGTGCGCCGCCGCGCAATCTCGGCGGGCAGGTCGGGGCGGTTCGGGGAAGCTTGATCCAACATGGGCGCGATATAGCGCCGCGCGGGCCGGCCCGCAATGTCTGCGGCATATGCGATGGGTGAAAAAGAGCGTGCCGTGAAGGATTGCACCCATCAAACAAACAAGCGTCGCGTCAGCGACCCCGCCGGATTACAGCGCGGCAGACGCGCGCCGCAGCAGGTCCACGGTGTCCGAGGAACGCAGATCCCCCTCGCGCAACTCGCGCGCGCCATGGCTGGCCTTGGTGTCCGCGCGCAGCCGGCGACTGACCTCTTCGGGCAAGGCTGGTCGGGTGGCAGTGTCGATGAACTGGCTCTCCGAGGCGATGCCCTCGGCATAGATTATCTCATGCTTGTCAAAAAGCAGTTGGTAGTAATCGACGAAGCCGCCTTCGGATTGCACCACGGTTGTGCCGTTGACCAACAGACGCGCCTTGACCAGCACCTCCTTGCGCCCCGCTTTCACCGCGTCGACGCGTTGATAGATGAACAGGCGGTGGTTTGGGCTCAGCGTCAGGGCATGTTCGTTGTTGAGCGCGCCCGCAGCGATGCGGATCGGCGCGAATGCCCCTGTGGCGCGTACGGTCTGGTGCCCGACCCAGCGGATTTCCTGCGGGCCAGAATCGCGCGTCAGCACCCGGTCTCCGACCTGCAATCGCTCGATCGGCATCTGGCGGCCATCCGCCAGGGTGATGCGGGTGCCTTCGGTAAAGGACACACAGGCGCTTTCTGCCAACTTTTCGCGCGCGGCGCCGGTGTCGATGGTCACCAGCGTATATCCGGCCCGCGCATGCAGCGGCGTCAGAGCATGCAGATAGATTTCGGCAATGGCGCCTTCGGGATCGACCTCGACCAGCACCAGGGCTTCGTCATGCGACCCGTTCGGCCCCATGAAGGTCACCAGGCAGTCCAGGAATAGCCGTGCGCCGGACTGTCCCAGCTCACTGTCGGCGCCGATGATGAATTCTCCGGTCTCTTCCTTGGTGGCAACCGCCAGGCGCCCGGTATGGGCGGCATCGGACAGTTCATAGATGTCTTCCATGACCAGGTCGGACGCATCACAGATCGCGTCACCTTCGTTCACCCCATGGATCACGCGAAACATGTCCGCAGGATAGACCGTCAGGTTTTGGACGGGTAGGGGAGAGGTCAGGCTCTGAAATGACATAGGCAGCACCTTCGATTTCGATCATGAAAACCGGCTGCTTGCCCCGATCCGCCCCCACGGACCTGTCGGCAAACACCCCACCACCAGTGGCACAAGGATAGGTACCAGCGGTGCCTTGGTCAACGATCCCCTAAAGGCTTGGGCGCCAAATGAACGGGGAATTGGCTTAACTGTTTCCCTTTTGGGAACGGGGGCAGGGTGCGGAGCGGCTTTGTTGCGCCGGGCCGTGGGGCGGCGTCGAATCGCATCACCGGTCTTTTCCCGGGGGCGAACCGGTGGTAACCCGTTTGGACCACAGGACGACAGGGAGGTCGAAATGGATCTGGGATTGAATGGAAAACGCGCACTTGTCTGCGCCTCCTCCAAGGGGTTGGGGCTGGGTTGCGCCCGCGCACTGGCCGCTGAAGGCGTGAACCTGGTGATGAATGCCCGCGGCGTCGAAGCGCTTGAAGCGTCGGCCGCTGCGATCCGCAACGATTTCGGCGTCGAGGTCACCGCGATTGCCGCTGACATCACCACCGAAGAGGGCCGCGCCCGCGTGCTCCAGGCGGCTGGCGCGGTGGACATTCTGGTCAACAATGCAGGCGGTCCGCCGCCGGGTCTGTGGACGGACTGGGAGCGGGACGATTTCATCGCAGCCCTCGACGCCAACATGCTGACCCCGATCGCGCTGATCAAGGCGCTGGTGCCGGGTATGATGGAGCGTGGCTGGGGCCGGGTGGTGAACATCACCAGCCAGGCGGTCAAGGCGCCGATCCCGGTGCTGGGCCTGTCCAATGCGGCGCGCACCGGGTTGACCGGCTATGTCGCTGGCACCTCGCGCCAGATCGCGGCCTCGGGCGTGACGATCAACAACCTGTTGCCGGGGCTGCATGACACTGACCGTGCGGCGTCGCTGGACAAGGGCGCGAGCACCGAACAGGGCATCACGATGGACGAGGCGCGCGCCGCGCGTCAGGCGACGATCCCGGCCCGGCGCTATGGCACGATCGAAGAGTTCGGCGCCACCTGCGCCTTCCTGTGCTCGCACCATGCAGGTTTCATCGTCGGGCAGAACATTCTGCTGGACGGCGGCGGTGTGAACGCGACGCTGTAAGCTGGAAGGGGGCAGATGCCCCTTTCTTCTCTCCGGAAAGATCCTCGCCAAAGGCAATTAGATCGCCGAACGGGGCCAGGACCACGACCTTTCGGACCTTGCCTCCGCGCGGGCGTCAGCCCGCGCGCCCGCGCGCCCCCGAAGGCGGGGGCGCCACGGCAAAGCCGCCGTCTTTGGGCAGCACCTGCCAGTCGCGCGGCGGCTCCTGCCGGTCGCGCAGGCGGTTCAGACGCCAGCGGGTCACGCCCGGCGCATGGTCCGGGGCCATCTGCCAGCGGCTTTCCACGCCCTGTGCCGCGCCTTCGGGCGTCAGGATCAGCCCCAGCGCCCGGCCATCGCCGCGCTTGCCCCCGGCTTCGCCCGCCAGGTGCATGCGCCGGACCGGGGTCAGGCCGGGTGGGCCGGGCAGATCGCCCACCATCAAGGGCACGATGCCCGCGCGCAGCACCTCCTCCAGAGTCCACAGGATGTCCTCGGCCCGATCCGCGCGCACGAAGGTCACGCGGCCGGGGTCCAGGAACGACACCATGCCGGGGCCATAGGGCTGCGCCGGGGCCCAATCAGGCGACACCCAGAACACCGGCCCCTGCATCGCGCCCGCGATCATCATCGCCAGCGTGTGTCGCGCCGGGCCGATCAGCTCATGCACCCGCCCGCGCGCCAGCGACAGCGCGCCCAGAAAAGGTTGGCCCGAACTGGGACGGTGCGCGCGGCGGGTCAGGGGCGGGTGTTGCATGGGGAAACCTAGCGTGTTCGTGATTTGTTCTCAACCCGGAATTCGCCTTGCGCTTGGGGGCGCAATCGGAAACCCTGTGGCCCAACAGGGAGAAACGCGATGCGCATGAACACACTTGCAAACGGCACGCTGGAGGTCAGCGCGCTGTGTCTGGGGTCGATGACCTGGGGCTCCACCAACACGGTGGCTGAGGGCCACGCCCAGATCGACATGGCGCTGGATCACGGCATCAACTTTGTCGATACCGCCGAAATGTATCCGGTGAACCCGATCAGCGCCGACACGGTGGGGGACAGTGAACGGGTGATTGGCGCATGGTTGGCCAGGACGGGCCGGCGCGATGATCTGGTGATCGCCACCAAGGTTTCGGGCGACAATCCTGGCTGGGTGCGCGACGGGCGCGGCTATGATGGGGATACGATTCGCGAAACCGTCGATGCCTCGCTGGCGCGGCTTCAGACCGATCATATCGACATCTACCAGACCCATTGGCCCATTCGTGGCAGTTACATGTTCCGGCAGAACTGGGGGTTCGACCCCTCGTCGCAGGATCGCGCGACGACCGAGGCGCACATGCGCGATGTGCTTGCAGCGATGGCCGACGTGGTGGCCGCGGGCAAAGTGCGCCATTTCGGCCTATCGAACGAAAGCGTCTGGGGGACCGCCCAATGGCTGCGCATCGCGCGTGAGATGGGCGCGCCTGAGGTGATCTCGATCCAGAATGAATACAGCCTGCTGTGTCGGCTGGCCGACACCGACCTGGCCGAGCTTTGCGTGAACGAAGATGTGGGCCTGCTGGCGTTTTCGCCGCTGGCGACCGGGCTTTTGACCGGCAAGTATCAGCACGGCGCGCTGCCCGATCATTCACGCAAGACCACCCAGCCCGAACTGGGTGGGCGGGTCACCGAAAGGGTGTTCCCGACGGTCGAGGCCTATCTGCAAGTTGCCGAAAAACACGGGCTTGACCCGGTGCACATGGCGCTGGCGTTCTCCGTGTCGCGTCCCTTCATGGGCTCGACCATTTTTGGCGCCTCCAGCCTGGCGCAGTTGGAGCGTATTCTGGCGGGCAAGGATCTGGTTCTGTCCGATGAGGCGCTGGCCGACATCAACGCGACCCACAAGGCCCATCCGTTGCCGTTTTGACCCGCCTTAGCGACCACGCCTGAGCGCGCTGACCGATTGTCCATGCGCCTGTTTGAACGCCCGCGCGAAGGCGGCTTGAGAATTGAACCCGGTCGCCAGGGCGATCTGGGCCACCGGCTGCGATGTGTCCAGCGCCAGCCGCCGCGCTTCGCTTAAACGCAGGTTCAGGAAAAACGCACCGGGGGTGGTTCCCAGGGCTGCCCGAAACCGGGTTTCCAGATGGCGCGGGGTCAGCCCGACCTGCGCGGCCAACTGCGCAATGCGGGGCGGGTCGTCCAGATGCTGCTCCATCATACGGATCGCCCGTGCCACTTTCGGGGCCCGCGCCCGCAACCGCGCGGGGCTGGCCAGGCTTTGCGGCGCGTCGCCTGCATGCACCGGGTCATAAATGAACGCCGCCGCCACCCGCATCGCCAGTGCTTCGCCATGGCGCGCGCGGATCAGGTGCAGCATCATGTCCAGCGCGGGCGAGGCGCCGCCGGTCGTTGTCCGCTGCCCATCGATGACATAGCGGTCGCGCTGCGCATCGATCTCGGGAAATTCCTGTGCGAAACGCTCAAGGTCTTCCCAATGGGTGGTGGCCTTGTGCCCGTTCAGAAGCCCCGCGCGCGCCAGGATCCAGGACCCGCCGTCGATCCCGGCCAGCGTCTGCACCCGCGTGGCCTGACGCCGCAGTCCGGTCAGCAGGGCGGGGGTGGATTGTTCCTCCAACTGAAAGCCCGCGACCACGAACAGTGCGTCCATTTCGGGCGCCTCGATCAGCGGCAGACCGGTCACTGGCAGGCCCGCGGTCAGGGTCACGGGGCACGCGTCTGGCGTCAGCAGGGTCCAGCGAAACACATCGCGCGCCGCGCGCCGGTTTGCCGCCCGCATCGGGTCCAGCACCGCCGACAGCGACAGCATGTTGCAGCTGTCCAGCACCAGAACGCCGACATGAAGTGGGGCGGATTCGGGTCCGAAGATGTTTTTTGCGCTTTTCATCAAGAAATGAGCGTAAAAGGTAAAGTCATTCACTGCAAGCCCGGCACAATGGCCTGAAAGAGGAGAAACGCCATGCCCCTGACCATGAACCGAGAGGTCTTCATCACTGCCGCCGTCACCGGGTCGGGCAGCACCCAGGACCGCAGCCCCCACGTGCCGCGCAGCCCCGAGGAAATCGCCAACAGCGCCATTGACGCCGCCCGCGCCGGCGCCGCTGTGGTGCATTGCCATGTGCGTGAGCCTGACACCGGCGTGCCCAGCCGCCGGTTGGAACTGTACCGCGAACTGACCGCGCGCATTCGCGAAAGCGACGTGGACGTGGTTCTGAACCTCACCGCCGGGATGGGGGGCGACATGGTGTTCGGCCCGACCGAACGCCCGCTGCCGTTGGCTGAGGCGGGCACGGATATGGTGGGCGCCGCGGAACGCGTCGAGCATATCAAACAATGCCGCCCGGAAATCTGCACGCTGGATTGCGGCACGATGAACTTTGCCGAGGCCGATTATGTCATGACCAACACGCCAGGCATGTTGGAGGCGATGGGGCGCATGATGACCCATCTGGGCGTGAAGCCCGAGATCGAGGCCTTCGACACCGGCCATCTGTGGCACGCGAAGCAGCTTGTGGCCGACGGCGTTCTGGACAGCCCCGCGCTGGTTCAGCTGTGCATGGGCGTGCCCTGGGGCGCGCCGGATGACCTGAACACCTTCATGGCGATGGTGAACAACGTGCCGGACGACTGGACCTTTTCCGCCTTCGGATTGGGGCGCCACCAGATGCCCTATGCGGCCGCCTCGGTGATGGCGGGCGGCAACGTGCGCGTGGGGCTGGAGGACAACCTGTTCCTGGATCGCGGCGTCCTGGCCACCAACGCGCAATTGGTCGAGCGTGCGGCCTCGATCGTCAGTAACATGGGCGCACGGGTGATCGGCCCGGAGGAGGTGCGTGCAAAGCTGGGTCTGGTGAAACAGGCGCAAGAAACCGTTTAAGTGTGATCCGAACCGGGGGGGCGGGCCGTATCCGGTCAAACCCCCTGTTTCGAAAGGAAACCCCATGTTTGCCCTTCTTCGCGCTGCTTTGATCGCCCTTCTTGTCCTGCCCGCCTCGGCACAGGCGGCCAGTTACCGGGACAAATCCGTGCCGATCACCGTGTCACCCAATCTCGACCTCACCCGATATCTGGGCAAATGGTACGAAATCGCCCGTTTTCCGAACCGGTTCGAAAAGGGCTGCGTCGGGGTGACTGCGGAATATGCGATGCGGTCCGATGGCAAGGTGAGGGTGCTGAATACCTGCCGCAAGGGCACGATGGACGGTGAGGTGCAGCAGGCCGAGGGGCAGGCGAAGGTCGTCGCCCCCGGCAAGCTGAGCGTGACTTTCGTGCCCTGGCTGCCGTTCGCCAAGGGCGACTACTGGGTGCTCTATGTCGATGACGCGCATAGTCTTGCGGTGGTGGGCGAACCCAAAGGGCGCACCGGTTGGATCCTTGCGCGCGACCCGGCGATTTCCACGACCGCCTATGACACAGCGTTGCAGGTCCTGATCCGAAATGGCTATGACACCTCGAAGCTCCTGCTGGTCGAGCAGGGGCAGTAGGGAAGGATCCGCGTGGCAAAGATCGGTCTGAAACTTCTGGCACTGGGCGCCCTCGTGGCGCTGTCCGCCTGTCTGGGCGGCGCGGGCGACAGCTTGTTTTACCGCGACACCAAGGTGGCGATCGCCTCGTCCACTCGGTACGAGGCCGACCGGTTTTCCGGTATGTGGCAGATCCGCGGAGAATTCGCCGAGGACAAGGCCGACGTGATCCGCGGCGCGGTCGAATTCCGCCCGGGGCGCGACGGCCGCATCGCGCAGATCGCCATTTTCGGTCCGCGCCGGGGCGGCTGGGGCGTGCTGGACGAATATGACGTCGACCAGCCGATGCCGGCCCGTTTCGTGGCGGGAGAGCCGCCATACGCCACCGAATACTGGGTGCTGTGGGTCGATGACGATTACCGCACCGCCGTGGTCGGCACGCCGTCGGGCAGTTTCGGCTGGATTCTGGACCGTAACCGGACAGGTGGCGAGGATCGGATCACGGCCGCGCGCCGGGTGCTGCAATTCAACGGCTATGACCTGTCGCGCCTGGTGACACAATGAAGCGTGGTGTCGCTCTTATCGCGCTTATCGCGCTTATTACCCTGACCGCCTGTCAAAGCGACCGCAATCCGGGCGACCCGCCCGCCGCCGAATTGCGCCAAAGCCGCGCGGCTTGCGAGGCGGACGGCGGTTCGTTCCAGCGCGGCGGCTTGCTGCAACAGTATTTCTGCCGCAACGCGCTGCCTGATGCGGGTCAGGCCTGCTCCACTTCGGCGGAGTGCGTCGGGTTTTGCATGGCGGACACACGCACTTGCCAGGCGGAAGGGCCGATTTTCGGCTGCTTCGCCTATATCGAAGACGACGGCGAAACCGTCGAAATTTGCATCGACTGAAGGATCTGAACATGACACGGACAGCGACAATTGTTGGCGGGGGCGTTATTGGCGGCGGCTGGGCCGCGCGGTTCCTGCTTATGGGGTGGGATGTGCGGGTGTTCGACCCGGACCCCGAGGCCGAGCGCAAGCTGGGCGAAGTGCTGGCCAATGCGCGCCGTTCGCTGCCCGGCCTGTCTGATGTGTCGATGCCCGACGAGGGGTGGCTGAGCCTGCATACCGATCTGAGCGAAGCCGTGCAGGGCGCGGATTGGATCCAGGAAAGCGTGCCGGAGCGGCTGGCGCTGAAGCTGAAGGTGTATGCCGAAATCCAGGCGGCGTGTCGCCCGGATGCGGTGATCGGCTCGTCCACCTCGGGGTTCAAGCCCAGCGAGCTGCAACAGGGCGCCGCGCGGCCCGGCCAGATCGTCGTCGCGCACCCGTTCAACCCGGTCTACCTGCTGCCGTTGATCGAACTTGTGCCGACGGCGGCGAACACGCCAGAGTTCCTGGACCACGCCAAACAGATCATCACGGGGATCGGCATGTATCCCCTGCATGTGCGCAAGGAAATCGACGCGCATATTGCCGACCGGTTCCTGGAAGCGGTCTGGCGCGAAGCACTTTGGCTGGTCAAGGACGGCATCGCCACCACCGAGGAAATCGACAACGCGATCCGCTATGGCTTTGGCATCCGCTGGGCGCAAATGGGGCTGTTTGAGACCTACCGCGTCGCCGGGGGAGAGGCCGGAATGAAGCATTTCATGGCGCAGTTCGGCCCCTGCCTGAAATGGCCCTGGACCAAGCTGATGGACGTGCCGGAGTTTACCGACGAGTTGGTGGACATGATCGCGGGCCAGTCGGACGAACAATCCGGCATGCATTCGATCCGCGAGCTGGAGCGCATTCGCGACGACAACCTGGTGGGCATGATGCGGGCGCTGAAGGCGCGCGACTGGGGCGCCGGCGCGCTGCTTAATGCGCAGGACAAGCGGATGAAAACCGGTGCGGGCGATCTGTCGAAACCCGTCGTCACGCTGCGCCGGGCGATCCCGGTGGATTGGCTGGATTACAACGGCCACATGACCGAAAGCCGCTATCTGCACGCCTTCGCGGATTCCACCGACAGGTTCATGGAGATCATCGGCTGCGATCAGGATTACATCGCCACCGGTGGGTCGTACTTCACCGCCGAAACCCATATTCGTCATATTGACGAGGCGCATCTGGGCCAGCGTATCCGGGTCGAGACCACCTGCCTTATGGGGGCGGGCAAGAAGATGCACCTGTTCCACCAGATGTTCGAAGGCGACCGCCTGCTGGCGACCGGGGAGCACTTCCTGTTACATGTCAGCCTTGAAACCCGCCGCCCGTCGCCGCCGTCACCCGCGATTGAGGCGAAACTGGTCGAAATTGCCAGCGCGCACGCGTCGCTACCGCGCCCTGATGGCGTGGGTCGCGCAATTGCGGTGAAGCCTTGAGTGCGCGGGTTCTGATCACCGCAGGCGGGTCTGGCATCGGCCACGCGATGGCGGACGCCTTCGCGGCGTCTGGCGCGCAGGTCTGGGTCACGGATGTGAACGCCGACGCTTTGGCGGATCTGCCGGACGGCTGGATCACCCGCCAGGTGGATGCCTCGGAAGAAGATGCCGTGTCTGAATTGTTTCGTGAAATCAACATAGAATGGGGCGGTCTTGATGTTCTTTGTGCCAACGCGGGCATTGCCGGGCCAACGGCTCCGGTCGAGGATATAGCCCTGTCGGACTGGCAGCGCTGTGTCAGCGTGAACCTGGAAGGCGCGTTTTTAGCGGCGAAATACGCGGCCCCGATGATGAAGGCGCAGAAGGCGGGCTCAATTGTGATCACAAGCTCGACCGCGGGGCAGCACGGCTATCCGAACCGGGCGCCCTATGCGGCGGCGAAATGGGCCAAGATCGGGCTGATGAAGACCCTGGCGATGGAGCTGGGCCCTTACGGGGTGCGCTGCAACGCGATCTGCCCTGGTGCTGTGGAAGGCCCGCGAATGGAGGGCGTGTTGGAGCGCGAGGCGGCGGTGAAGGGCATGACGCGCGACGCGGTGTATCAGGGATATGCGGCGGGCACCTCGATGCAAAGCTTCGTCGAGGCGCGCGACATTGCCAACATGGCGGTGTTTCTGGCCTCGGACGGCGCGCGGTTGGTGTCCGGCCAGGTGATCGCGGTGGATGGCCACACGGTGAACCCTGACCCGCAGGTCTGATGCGGGGGCGCCAACTCCACTTATTAATTGGGGCGCCACCGCAAACCCCCGGTTTTTTTCTGGAAATCTGACTTCAGGGCGTGAGGCTGTCCAGAAATGAGGGCAGATTGCGCGCAGGCACTTTCGCTTCGCGCACAAGTTGATCGAAATGACGCGTAAAGGCCTGCACCCGGTCGCGATCGCGAAAGGCGACGTAGTTGGCGCCCAGATACAGGACTGCAAGAAGCGGACCGAAGACGGTGATGGGCGAGGAAAACAGCTGGCGCGCATCGAAAAGGTAGAGGCGCAGTGACGGGTAGAGCTGTTCGTGCAAGTTGCGCAGGTGGATGAGTTGCGCCGCGCGGATGTCATCGGGCAGGCCCTGATAATACCCGGTTGCCGTGGTGAAACTGGTTACCTCGTGCAGGGGCAGAGCGATTTCGTAATCCGAGCGGCTGTCGCGCATGAAGGCAAGCCGATCTTCCGAGGCGCCGATCGCCTGATCGGTGGTCCGGCCAAGGTGCGGGGTGTATTCCCATTCCAGCATCGCACGGGTTTTCAGCATGTCGGGCAGGGCGGCGGGCACGTGGCGGATCTTGTAACCCGCGGCCTCCTGATGCCAGGCGAAGATCTGTTCATCGACCAGCGCGCGGCGGGCCTTGGTCAGGGTCAGTGAAGTGGCCAGCAGATCGGCCGCGCTTTCGGGGCGTTCGGACAGGCCCAGCAGCCAATCGGCAGAAACCCCCAGATGCGCCGCGCATTCCGCCACGAGCTGGGCATTGGGCAGGCGTGCGCCTTGACCCTTGAGCAATTGCGAAATGGTAGAGCGATCCACCCCAGCCGCGCGGGCCAACGCGCTTTGCGTGGTGTGTTTCGCCTCCAATGCCTGCGCGAGACGGGCGCGAAACAGCTGTGCGCGGGTGCGTTTGTCGGTTTTTTCGATCATTTGGTGATAAATATCATGAATGATGGAAAATGTTAACTACTGACAGAATGCCTATCCGTCGCGGCAACTGCTAGCAGGGTCAGGACGAAAGGGAACAGATGGAAACGGCACGACGATCCTGGCTGAAGGCAGTTTTGTGGAACCTGATCGGGTTCGTCTCGATGTGTGTTGTCGGTCTGGTGATGACTGGGTCCGTCGCGGTCGGGGGTGCGATGGCGGTGGTCAACACTGCACTGGGATTTGCTTTCTACGTTGTCTACGAACGGGTCTGGGCGCGAATTGCCTGGGGGCGACATGGCTGAACGCGGCTTGCGCGACGAAGTGCCGATTCTGGCCGTTTTGGTTCTGATCTATGGCCTTTATGCCTTTGCGACGATCTGGGTCGCGACATGGTCGGTAGGGCTGGCCATCTTGTTGGCGGGGTTTGCCGCGGCATTGCATTCCTCAGCCTGTCATGAGGTTTTACATGGCCATCCGGTGCGAGCGCCTTGGATCAACGGCGCGCTGGTGTTTCCGGCGCTGAGCCTGTGCATCCCCTACCTCCGGTTTCGCGATACGCATCTGGCGCATCACTGCGATGATCGGTTGACCGACCCTTATGACGACCCGGAAAGCAATTTTGTGGACCCGAAGCTCTGGGCGGGGTTGCCGCGGTCCGTGCGGGCGCTGCTCCGCGTGAACAACACGCTGGCAGGGCGGATGCTGCTGGGGCCGGCTATCGGGCAGGTGGCGTTCATGTGGACGGATGCGCGCGCGATTTGGCGGGGGGAGACCCGCGTGTTGGCGGGCTGGGTGCTGCACTTGCCAGCCGTTCTTGTTGTGGTCTGGTGGGCCGTGAGTGTCGGGCATATGCCCGGCTGGGGATACCTTGCGGCGGCCTACCTGGCGCTGTCGCTTTTGAAAATCCGCACCTTTCTGGAGCACCGCGCCCATGAGTGCGCCCCCGGTCGCACTGTGGTGATCGAAGATCGTGGCATTCTGGCGTTTCTGTTTCTGAACAACAACTTCCACATCGTGCATCACAGCCATCCCGGCGCACCCTGGTGGCGTTTGCGTGAATTGTATGACACCGACCGTGCGGGGTACCTGCGACTGAACCACGGTTATGTCTATCCGACTTACCGCGCCGTGTTCCGGCGCCATTTCCTGCAGGCGAAAGATCCAGTGCCGCATCCGCTCTGGCCCGATAGAGGCTGACATGGCATGACGGGGGCCATGCAAGCCTGGATCCCCATCACCATCGCGGCGGCGTTTTCGCAAAACCTGCGCTTCATGCTGCAAAAGCGGCTGAAGGATACGAAACTGTCGACCGCTGGCGCGACCTTTGCGCGGTTCGTGTTCTCAGCGCCCTTGGTGGCGCTGGGCGTGGCAACTTATTTGGGTGTGACCGGACAAAGCGTGCCGGCGTTGTCGCCGCGGTTCTTCCTGTTCGCCCTGACCGGTGGCATCGGCCAAGTGCTTGCAACGATGTGCGTCGTGGCCTTGTTTGCCGAACGCAACTTTGCCGTCGGCATCACCTTCAAGAAAACCGAAGTGATCCTGACCGCACTGATCGGTTTCCTCGTGTTGGGCGAGGGGCTGTCGGCCTCGGGCACAGTGGCTATTGCGATCGGATTCGTCGGGCTGGTGCTGCTGTCCGACCCGCCCGGCGGCGGGCAGGGGCTGGGCCGGTTTTTCAACCGGGCGGCGGCGCTGGGATTGGGCGCGGGGTTTCTGTTCGGCATCTCAGCGACAGGGTATCGCGGCGCCACGCTGGAATTGGGCGTGCTGGATGTCATCGCACGGGTCGGGCTGACGCTGGCCATCGTGACCGCGTTTCAATCCACCATCATGGTGCTGTGGATGCGCCTGCGTGAACCGGGTGAGATCGGGCGCGTGTTTGCCAATTGGCGGGTCGGCGCCCTGGTTGGCGTGACCTCGATGATCGGGTCGTTTTGCTGGTTCACCGCCTTTGCGCTTCAGAACGCTGCGCTGGTCAAGGCATTGGGGCAGGTTGAGCTTGTCTTCAGCTTCGCCGCCACGATTTTCGTGTTCAAACAGGTGGTTACACGGCGCGAATGGATTGGCACCGCGCTTCTGGTCCTGTCGATCATCGTGCTGGTTTTGTGGCTCTGAGCCCTTAATCCCCCAACATCCGGCTGACCATTTCCTGCGTGTCGCGTGAGATACCCGGGGTCTGGTGAATGCGCTCAAGCTCGGCACAGATCATGCCGCGCCGATCGGCGTCATAGCGTTTCCAGGTTTCGAATCCGGTCGTCATGCGCGCAGTTATCTGCGGATTTACCGGATCCAGCTTGATCAGCCAATCGGCCAAGAGGCGATAACCCGCGCCCGACACCGTATGGAAGCCCGCCGGGTTCATCATCAGCGCGCCGAAAAGTGAGCGGAAGCGGTTCGGGTTTTTCCAGTGGAAGTCCTTGTGAGTGCTGAGCTTTTCGACCAGCTCCGCGGCTTTTTCCGGGGCGGCGTGGGCGACTTGCATCGAGAACCATTTGTCGATTACCAGATCGTCGCCTTCAAATTCATGATAGAACCGCGCCAGCGCCGCGTCGCCGTTTTCGGCGTCCAGAAGGCAGCCAAGCGCGCCCAGTTTCAAGGTCATGTTGTCGGCCGCGTCATACTGCGCCTGTGCCGCAACACCACCATCCAGCCGCGTGGTCAGGGCCAGAAGCGCGAGCCCCAAAGCGCGTTTGCCGGCCTGTTCGGCGCCGGGATCGAACGGCGCGGTCACCTGCATGTCGGCCGACAGGCGCGGCAGCAGGTCCTGCAGATGCTCAGCCGTAGCCTGGGCCAGGGTTTCGGACGCGCGATAGATCGCCTGCGGGTCGGGTGTGACGCCCGCGTCCGCCAGGGTTTGCGCGATGTCGTCCTGGCCGGGTTGGCGCAAGGCAAGGGCGCGGAAGGCCGGGTCCAGGCTGTCGTCGCGCAGCATCGTGGCCAGCGCGTCCAGATAGGCCGCATCAGGGGTCTGGCCGTGGGTGACCATGCCGACCAGCACGTCCTTGGCCAGGGCGCGCCCGGCCTCCCATTTGTTGAACGGGTCGGTGTCGTGGGCCAGGAGGAAAGCGCGTTCCTGGGCGTCGGTCTTGCGCTGCACGATCACGGGCGCCGAGAAGTGGCGCAGGATCGACGGGACGGGCTTGGACGAGAGCCCCTCGAAGGTGAAGCTCTGCGCGGCCTCTGTCATCTCCAGCACCGTGGTTGGAACCACCTCATCGCCGTTTGCCCCCAGCAGGCCGACCGCGATCGGAATGACCCGCGGGTCTTTCACATCCTGACCGGGTGTGGATGGCGTTTCCTGTTTGAAGTGAAGCGTATAGGCGCCGTCCTTGAAAGTGTCCGTGACACTCAGACGCGGGGTGCCAGCCTGGGAATACCAGCGTTTGAACTGGGTCAGATCGCGCCCTGTTGTGTCCTCGAACACCCGCACCCAATCCTGGATCGTGGCCGCCTCGCCATCATGGCGGTCGAAGAAGAGCGCCACGGCTTTGTCATACATCTCGTCGCCCACAAGCGTCTTGAGCATGCCGATGATCTCGGCGCCCTTTTCATAGATCGTGGCGGTGTAGAAATTGTTGATCTCGACGAAGTGCTCGGGCTGGACCGGGTGGGCCAACGGGCCGTTGTCTTCGCGGAACTGACGTCCGCGCAGGGCCATCACGTCGTTGATCCGGCAGACCGCTTTCGAGCGCATGTCGCCTGAAAACTGCTGGTCGCGGAACACGGTCAGGCCTTCTTTCAGCGACAGTTGGAACCAGTCGCGGCAGGTGATGCGGTTGCCGGTCCAGTTGTGGAAATACTCATGCGCAATGATCGCCTCGATCCGTTCGAAATTGGCGTCGGTCGAGGTTTCCGGGCTGGCCAGCACGGCGGAGGTGTTGAAGATGTTTAACCCCTTGTTTTCCATCGCCCCCATGTTGAAATCGGACACGGCGACGATCTGGAAGATGTCGAGGTCGTATTCGCGGCCGTAGACCTGTTCGTCCCAGCGCATCGAGGCCTTCAGCGCCTCCATGCCGAAGGCGGTCTTGGCCTCGTCCGGGCCGGGACGGGTCCAGAGGCGCAGGTCAACGACTTTGCCCGACATTGTGGTGAACGTGTCGTGACGCGCGACCAGGTTGCCCGCAACCAGCGCGAACAAATAGGCGGGCTTGGGCCAGGGGTCGGTCCAGACGGCGAAGCCTTCGTCGATGTCGGTGGGGTTGCCGTTGGACAAGAGCACGTCCTCGTCACCCTCGATGCGCACCGTGAAAGGCGCCATCACGTCGGGGCGGTCGGGGTAGAAGGTGATCTTGCGAAAGCCCTCGGCCTCGCATTGGGTGCAATACATGCCGTTCGACATGTAAAGCCCTTCAAGCGCGGTGTTGGTCGAAGGTGAGATTTCCACCTCGGCCTCCCAGGTGAAGGCGCTGTCGGGCACGTCTGCGGTGAGACCACCGTCGACCAGACTGGGGGTGATCGCCTGCCCGTCGATTTTCGCGCTGATCAGGGTCAGGTCTTCGCCGTGCAGGAAAAAATCGCGCGCCGGGGTTGCCGGGTTCGGTGTGAAGCGGATGCGGGCGGTGACGCGGGTGGCGGTGGGGTGCAGTTTGAAGCTCAGATCGACCTGTTCGATCAGCCAGGTCGGCGGGGTGTAATCGGCAAGGTAGATCGGCTGCGGCGTCGGCTCGGTCATGCTGGGCTCCTGTTGGTGTTGGCGCGACGTTACAGGCGGGGGCGGGGGGCTTCAAGCGGGGCCGGGTCGGCACACGGTCCACCCACCCACCCCCGTGCGCCGACCCGGCCAATCGAGGGCCGGTGCGGCGGGTGTTTGAACCCTGCCGGCATTCTGCTAGAGAGGGGCAACTGCGCGAAAGGCCCCTTTCATGACCCGTCCGATCATCGGCATCATCGGCAATTCCTATCTGCTCAATGACCAATATCCGACCCATGCGGGCGGCACGATGAATTCGGCCGCGATTTCGGACGTGGCGGGCTGCATGCCGATGATTGTGCCGTCCGATCCGCGCTATGTCACGGTCGAGGAATTGTTGCAGACCTGCGACGGGTTCCTGTTGACCGGCGGGCGCCCCAATGTGCACCCCGAAGAATACGGTGAACCGCCCACCGCGGCGCATGGCGATTTCGACCGCTGCCGTGATGCGATCACGTTGCCCCTGGTGCGCGCCTGTGTCGAGCGTGGGCAACCGTTCTTCGGCATCTGTCGTGGCTTTCAAGAGGTCAACGTGGCGATGGGCGGCACGCTCTACCCGGAAATCCGCGACCTGCCCGGGCGCGACAACCACCGCATGCCGCCCGACGGCACGCTGGAAGAGAAATTTGCCATCCGCCACGCGGTGCATTTCGACGACGGCGGGCGTTTTCACGCCCTGTTGGGCGCGACCGAGGTGATGACAAACACGCTGCACGGGCAGGGGATCAAGACCCCGGGTGCGCGCGTGGTGATAGAAGGCCACGCCGATGACGGCACGCCTGAGGCGATCTGGATCAAGGACGCGCCGGGCTTTACCCTTTCGGTGCAGTGGCACCCGGAATGGAACGCGGCGACCGACCCGGTGTCGCGCCCGCTGTTCCAGGCGTTTGGCGATGCCGCGCGGGCCTGGGCGGCTGGCAAGAGCAAACAGGTTCTGAGAAGCGCTTGACGAATACCAACCCGAGGCATGGGGACAGAAAGGTAAGGCCGTGAAACGTTCGCGTATCAATCACATCATGGCTGAGGCGGACGAGATGATCCGCGCCTTCGGTTTTGTCCTGCCGCCTTTTGCCTATTGGACGCCAGATCAGTTCCTGGCCAGGGCCGACCAGGCGCGCGGGGTGATCGACGGGCGTATGGGTTGGGACATCACCGACTATGGCCAGGGCGATTTCGACGCGTTGGGTCTGTTCCTGTTCACCCTGCGCAATGGCCGGCTTTCAGACCTGAAGGCGGGCGGGGGCATGTGCTATGCCGAAAAGCTGTTGATCTCGCGTCGCGACCAGATCAGCCCGATGCATCGCCATGTGCTGAAGGCCGAGGACATCATTAACCGCGGCGGCGCCACGCTGGCGATCGAGCTGTTCGGCTCGGACGACCAAGGCGGGTTTGGTGGTGCCGCGGGGGGCATGGTGCGCTGTGACGGGGTGGAGCGGCACTTTGCACCGGGCGAAGTGCTGCACCTGGCCCCGGGCGAAAGCGTGACCCTGATGCCGGGGGACTGGCACGCCTTCTGGGGCGAAGGTGGTGACGTGTTGATTGGTGAGGTGTCGACGGTGAACGACGACGAGACCGACAACATCTTTCGTGACCCGATCGGCCGCTTTGCCGAGATCGACGAAGACGAAGCACCCAAGCACCTTCTCGTGTCGGACTACCGTGGCTGGTTGGGCTGAGGCGGCCCCCGGGCGTTTGGCGGCTCACGCCGCGATCTTCAGCACCCGCGCCTCGAAACCACGCAGAACCGGGCGGGCGGTATCGCCATAAGCACCCATGTCCGAACGCAGTTGTGGGAATACCCGGAACAATTCGTCCCGCGCCGCGCCGTCCACCGCTTTCAGGCCTTGGTGGCCGGGATGGAAGCTTTCCGATGCCGCACCGTTGGCGAACACCACCTCATGCCTGTCGAACAGCATGTGGTAATAGGTGACCTTGTCCTGCGCCGTCTGGGTGATCGTCGTGCCGTTTAGAAGGTGCTTGGCCGGGACCATAACTTCAGGGCTGTCGAACATCAAAACCGCGTCCGAACCTTGATAGACCATGCGGTGCTGCGGCGACACAAGAAGCGCATCTGTGTTGCCGAACGCGCCGGGCGCAAAGCGGACCGGCGCCAGATTACCCACACCCGGCACGCGGCTTTTTCCGATCCAGCGGATCGGCTGCGGGCCATGGTCGCGGGTCACAACCAGATCGCCCGCCCGCAGATCCTGAACCCGACGGTCGCCGTGCGGCGTCAGGATGCCGGTGCCGTGGGTAAAGCAGATGATGACGTTTTCAATGTTGGTGAAGGTCACCACGGTGCCATCCGACAGGGTCGCGGTGCCGTTCTCCGGGTTCCCGCCGTCAAACACCACGTCAGACCAATCGTCGACCAGGTGGTTGAAGGTCAGCGTGTCGGTGTCGCCATTGTCACCGTCTTCGCCGCCATCAATGGTGATGGTGCCGCCCGATCCGTCCAGCGCGTCGACCACGTTCAGGTCAATGGAGTCCGAGCCGAAACCGCCTTGGACCGTGTCGCCTGCGCCGACGTTCAGCGTGTCATCGCCGTCGCCGCCAAACAGGGCATCCTCGCCGATGCCGCCGGTAAGGGTGTCGTTGCCCGCTTCGCCATAGATCGTGTCATTGCCAACGCCGCCATCGATCACGTCGTTGCCACCGCTTTCGGCATCAACAAGCGTGTCGAAATGCAGGTCCGTGACCCAAAGGGCCTGACCCGCAGTATTCCCATTGGAGTAGATGATTTCGATCGAGGCAACCGGTCCGCTGATGACGATTTCGGCCGACCCATCCTGTTCATCCGGATTGTCTGCACCGGTGCCGGACGTGATGGTGTTCCCGGACACCGTATCCGTCCCATTCACAGTGATCGACACCGGAACAGGGTTTCCGTCGGCGTCATAGCCGTTGACCGTAATTATGTCCTGCCAGCTTGAGGTGTCGATGTCGTTGATGCGGAAACTGACATTTTCGACCTCGTCGGAAATGCCGTCGATGGTGGATGAAAAATCGATCGACGTGGTCGACGTCGGGCCAAGGCCTGTGCCGCCAAGAAACAAGCTTGAAGTGGTGTTGTAGGGGTCGCCCGCCCCGACAAAGTTGGTGCTGACACTATCGACCGAAATATCAGTCGAATTTCCGTCGTTGGTAAAGCTCACCGTTGCATTCATTTGGCCGGTGCTTTGGATGAATCCGGCAGATAGGTCTGCCCCATCGGAACCTGCGGCGTCCCAGTTCAAGCTTTCGGCGGTGGCTGCCGGGGCAGAGGGGCCAAGGTCACCATAGATCGTGTCGTCGCCGGTCCCACCGTCGATTGTATCGTTACCGCTGCCGCCATAAACGGTGTCGTTTTCTGCGCCGGCATCAATCGTGTCGTCGCCGCCGTAGCCATAGATCTCGTCTTCGTTACCAGCCGTCCCGGTGCCATCGCCACCGTCGACAACTTCGCCGTCTTCGTCGGTAAAGGTCGCGTCGATCACATCGGCCAAGTCCGAACCGGTCAGCTGGCCATCATACGAGGAATAACTGGGTGCCGAGACGACAGACGCCGAGGAGATCGTGTCCACCGCGCCGAAATCAGATTCGAAATAAACGTTCCCATCCGTTGCAAGGTAATAGGTGCCCGGCTCGGTCTCGTTCGTGTAAGTGGTCCCGCCGAAGGTCCCCGACCAAATCCATTGACCGGTGCCCAGAACGGTGTCCGTGGTGAAGGTGACCAGCGGACCGCCAATGCTGTCCCCGGTGTCCAGAGACCCATTCCCCAGTGTTACCAAATAGCCTTGTGGCATACTTAACCCTCATATTCACCCGCACGCGCTCGATGCATGCGTTCCCGTAGATGTCGGTTGAAAATGGGGCGGGAATACGGGAGAGATTCAGGCATTATTGAGGTTTCGCCCGCGGATTGAGGCCGCGGGCGTCACATTTGCTCCTGGTGGAGGTGAAATCTCTCAAAGATTTCGGGTCGTGATCTTTGCAAGGAAACGACGTTCGCAGTGCTGTCAGGTCAGGAAATCGAACTGATCTCCAAGCGGCAAGCGCCGCGCCCGTTCTCCGGTCAGGTCGAACAACGCGTTGGCCAGCGCAGGGGCGGCGGGCGGGGTGCCCGGTTCCCCGACACCTCCAATTTTCAGTGCGTTTTCAAGGATTTCAACGTGGAATTTGGGTGTGTTCAGCATGCGCATCGCGTCATAATCCGGGAAATTCATCTGCTCGGCCATGCCGTCCGAGAACGTCACCTGACCATGCACCGCCGCCGAAAGCCCAAAGACGGCGCCACCGGTCAACTGTGCCTCGGCATTGGCCGGGTCCAGAGCGACGCCCAGATCGGCGGCAATCCACATGTCCGAGATGCGGATCAGACCGTCCTCCTCGCGCAGTTCAATCACCTGCGCGCAGGGGGTGCCGAAGGAATAGGTGAACGCCACGCCGCGCCCGACACCTTCGGGCGTCTTGCCGGTCCAGCCGCACATGTCGCGTACGGTTTCCAGAACCTTGGCCGAACCCGCGTGTTCCGGGCGGATCAGCTCCACCCGAAACGCCATCGGGTCGGCGCCCGCCGCATGGGCAAGCTCATCAATGAAGCTTTCGTGGAAGAACGCGTTTTGCGAGTTGCCGACAGACCGCCAGAACCCAACCGGGATCGACACATCCGCCGAATGTCCGGTAATGCGCATATTTTCAATGGCATAGGGCTGATCATGGGCGCCTTCGGTCAGGGTCTGGTCCGCGGGGGCCATGTTCATGCCGGTCATCTGCTGCATCATCTGCGCCATGATGGATGGGGACGCTATGCGGCCCTCCAGCGCCACCGGCTTGCCATCTGCAAGCTTTGCCTGCATCCGAGCAATGGCGGCCGGGCGGAACACGTCGTGGGTCATGTCCTCTTCACGGGTCCAGGTGGTTTGCACCACGCGACCCGGCATTTCTTTCGCCACTCGCGCGGCCAGCACGGCGAAATCGGTGGCCGAGCGGCGACCAAATCCGCCGCCCATCAGCGTCGTGTGTACGGTCACCGCGTTGCCCTTCAGCCCGACCGCCTTGGCGCAATCGGATTGCACCATGACAGGCGCCTGGTTGGGCGACCAGATTTCCAGCGCGTCACCGGTGAACCGCGCGGTCGAGTTCATCGGCTCCATCGTCGCATGTGCCAGATACGGCACGCGGTATTCGGCCTCGATCACGTCGCCGCTCAGCGCCGCCATGTCGCCCTGATCACGCAGGGACACATTCGGGTCGGTGTCGAACGCCTCGGCGATCTTGTCGAAAATCTCTTCGTTTTCAGACGGGTAGGGGGCGTCGCCCCAGGTCACGTCGATCGCGTTCACCGCCTGCATGGCCAGCCAGGTGTTGCTGGCAATCACCGCAACCCCGTCACCCAGATCGACGATTTTCTCGACACCGGGCATCTTTTCGGCCGCGCTGGCGTCAAAGCTGTTCATGCCCCCGCCAAAGCGTGGGGTCATGCGGACCGAGGCAAACAGCATGTCCTTTTCGCGCACATCCATGCCGAAGGTGGCGGTGCCGGTGGCCTTGCCGGGCTGGTCCAGGCGGGGCTGCGATTTGCCCAGAATGCGCCACTCGGCGCGCGGTTTCAGACGCGGCGATTTCGGCGGGGCAATCTCGGCGGCGGCCTCGGCCAGGTCGGCATAGGGGATGCGGGTTCCATCAGGCGCGATCACCGCGCCGTTGTCGGTCTTCAACCGGTCCAGCCCGGTGTTCAGCCGGTCGGCGGCGGCCATCAACAGGGTCTGGCGCGCAGCAGCCCCTGCGTTGCGCATCTTGTCAAACGCATCCACAATGGTGGTGGACCCACCGGTGACCTGCAGCGACAGGATCTTGGGGAAGGCTTCGCTCATCACTGCCCCCAGGCCCGAGGGCTGTTCATGTGATGCAGAATAGTGCCGGTCGGCCATCAGCGCGCCGTTGTAGTATGCCTGCGCGGGCGGGCCGTGGTGGGTGGCGACATCTGCCAGATCCACGTCCAGCTCCTCGGCCACCAAAGCGGCCAGCGTGGTGTGCACGCCCTGACCCATCTCGGCGCGCGGGGTGATGATGGTGATGCCAGACTGGTCAATGATCAGCCAGGGGTTCAGCGCCACGGCGTCACCGCCGGGTTTCAGCGGGTTTTGCGGCGTACGCATCACCTGGTAGGTGCCGAAGGCCACGCCGCCGGCGACAGCGACCGATCCCACGATGAACGCGCGGCGGGTGAAGGTTCTCAGACGGCCCATGATCACCCCTCCTGCATCTGTTTGGCGGCCGCGTGGATCGCGGCGCGGATGCGCGGATAGGCGCCGCAGCGGCACAGGTTGCCCGACATGGCGTCATCGATCTCGGCGTCATTCGGGGCCGGGTTTTCGGCCAGCAAAGCGGCGGCGTTCATGATCTGCCCGGACTGGCAGTAGCCACATTGCGCCACTTGATGGTCGACCCATGTCTGTTGCAGCACTGACATCGTGTCCGGTGTGCCCAGCCCTTCGATCGTCAGGACCGCGCCATCCACGTCCTCCAATGCAACCTGGCAGGAGCGTTCGGCCACCCCGTCGATCTGCACCGTGCAGGCACCGCAGGCGGCCACGCCGCAACCGAATTTCGTGCCGGTCAGCCCCAGCGCGTCGCGCAGCACCCACAAGAGCGGCACGTCGCCCGGCAAGTCGACCGCCTGGTCGGTGCCGTTGACGTTGATGGTGAAGGACATGCGCGTCTCCTGCTGTGAGGTTTTCTCTTCGCTCTATATACGGTCGCCACGGCGGTTGGATCAAACACCATTGCAGGTCTCCGTCGCGTCACCCTTCAGCCGCGACCTTCCATGAAGCGGGTCAAGCGAGCCAGACCTTCGCGAATATCCTCGGTCGCGCGGGCATAGGAAAAGCGCAGCGTCTGATGGCCGCGCACCGGATCGAAGTCCAACCCCGGCGTGACCGCAACCCCTGCCTTTTCAAGGATTTCTGCGGCAAAAGCGCGGCTGTCGTCGGTGTGGGCGCTCACATCCGCATAGATGTAGAAGGCCCCATCAGGCGGCGCAAACCGGTCGAACCCGGCGCGCGGCAACCCGTCGATCATCAACTGGCGGTTCTCGGCATAGACGGCCAGGTTCGCGTTCAATTCATCGTGACAGTCCATCGCGGCCAGGGCGGTGACCTGGCTGGCATGGGGCGCGCAGATGAACATGTTCTGGGCGATGCGTTCGATCACGCGCACGTGGTCTTCGGGGACCACCATCCAACCCGCGCGCCAGCCCGTCATGCTGAAATACTTCGAGAACGAGTTGACGACATAGACGTCGTCGGAGACCTCCAGCGCCGACACCGCGCGGCCTTCGTATTGCAACCCGTGATAGATCTCGTCCGAGATGAAGCTGGCGCCCATGTCCTGCGTGGCACCGATCAGCGCCGACAGGTGGTCGTGATCCAGCATCGTGCCCGACGGGTTGGCGGGGGATGCGGTGATCAGCCCGGCCAGCCCCGGCGGCAAGTCGGCAGGCACCGGTTGCAGGCGGTTTTCGGCCGATGTGGCGATGCCGACCGGCTCCAGATCCAGTGCGCGCAGGATCTGGCGATAGGACGGATATCCCGGTTCGCCCAGCCCCACCTTGTCACCGGCGTCAAACAGCGCGGTAAAGGCCAGGATGAAAGCACCAGAACTGCCCGGCGTGACCACCACGCGGGCCGGATCCAAGTCAAGATTATACCAATCTTTATATAGGCTTGCGATACGTTCGCGCAGCTCGGGAATGCCAAGCGCGACGGTGTATCCCAGTGCATCACTTTCCATCGTCGCGCTCAATGCGGCGCGCGCGCCGGCGGGTGCCGGGGTGCCGGGCTGGCCCACTTCCATGTGGATGATGTGGCGCCCGGCGGCTTCGGCGGCGCGGGCGGCTTCCATCACGTCCATCACAATGAAGGGATCGACGCTGGATCGGCTTGAGTTTCGCATGGCTTCCTCACTAGTGTCGGTCCACGGGTCGCACCACGGGAAGGCGGAGTCAATGGCAGGCAAATGGATCGCAGCAGGGTTGGCGATGGTGGTCGCGATAACGCTGGCCGTGGCCGCCGAGGCCCGCGCCACGATCATCCGAGACCCCGACATTGAACACGCATTGAGCGAACTTGCGCGACCCTTGATCAACGCGGCAGGGCTCAGCCCCAGCCGGGTCCAGATTCTGGTGATCCGGGATGACAAGCTGAACGCCTTCGTCGCAGACCAGGACCACGTGTTCATCAACTCGGGCCTGATCCTGCGCCTGAAGTCCCCGGCTGAACTGCAATCGGTGATCGCCCATGAACTGGCGCATATCGCCAACGGGCACCTGTCGCGGCGCGCGGCGAATTACCAGGCGGCGCAGAACGCGGCCAAGATGGGCCTTTTGCTGGCGGCGGTGGCGGCGTCGGCGGGCGGGGGGAAAGCCGCGGTGGGGCTTGCCGTCGGCACGGCCTCTTCGGCGCAGCGCTTGTTTCTGGCCCACACCCGCGCTGAGGAGGCCAGCGCGGACCAAAGCGCCCTGCGGTATCTGGCGGCCAACCGGATTGACCCACAGGCGATGGTCGATGTGCTGGAGGTGTTTCGTGGGCAAGAGGCGCTGTCGGTCGGGCGCCGGGATCCCTATGCGCTGACCCATCCGCTGAACCGCGACCGCATTCGTGCGGTCAAGGGATACGCGGCGGCGGGCAAAGCGCGTGCGCAGGAAAGGCCCGATGACGCCTATTGGTTTGCTCGCGCCCAGGGCAAGCTGGAGGCTTTCATCCGCGCGCCCAAAGTCACGTTGCGCAAGGTCGGGCGCAAGGTGGGGCAGGGCAGCGAACTGGAGCGGATCCGCCGCGCCGTGGCACTGCACCGATTGCCGAAACCGGATCAGGCGATTGCGGAAATCGGGGCTTTGGTCGCGGCCAAGCCCAACGATCCCTACTTGGCTGAACTGCAGGGGCAGATCCTGCTGGAAAGCCGACAGTTCAACGCGGCGGTGACAGCCTATGGTCGCGCCGCCCGGCTGGCGCCGCGCAATGCGCTGGTGCTTGGCGGCTATGGTCGCGCACTTCTGGCGGTGAACTCTGCCGACAGCAACGCCCGCGCTCTGGGCGTGTTGCGCAAGGCCTATGGGCGCGATCCCTATTCGCCGATCATGCTGCGCGATCTGGGCCTGGCCTATGCCCGTGCTGGGCAGCCGGGTATGGCCTCGGTGGTGACGGCCGAGCGTTATGCGCTGATCGGTCGCTTGAAAGATGCGGTGCCTCATGCCAAACGGGCACAGGGGTTGTTGCCACGCGGAAGCGGCGGCTGGACCCGCGCCGAGGATATTTTATATGCCGCGCAGGTGGCAGCCAAATGACGGAGAACCAGACATGAAACGCTTTGGGCTTGCCCTGACTGTTGCCGCGGGCCTTCTGGCCGCGCCGCTTGCCGCCTCGGATCTGACCGGGTTGACCGATGACGAACGCGCCGCGTTCCGCAACGAAGTGCGTGCCTACCTGCTGGAAAACCCCGAGGTGCTGATGGAAGCCATCGAGGTTCTGGAGCGCCGCAATGCCGCCGAACAGGTGGCCAATGACGGCGCGCTGGTGGCCCACAATGCCGAAGAGCTGTTCAACGATGGCTTTTCCCATGTCACCGGCAACCCTGACGGCGACATCACGATGGTGGAGTTCGTGGACTATCGCTGTGGCTATTGCCGCAAGGCGTTTCCCGAGCTCAAGGAGTTGATCAAGACTGACGGCAATATCCGCGTGATCTATAAGGAATTTCCGATCTTGGGCGAGGAATCGACCCTGACGTCGCGCTTTGCCATCTCGGCTCAGCTGCTGGCAGGGCAGGAGGCTTATGGTCAGATTCATGACGCGATGATGGTGATGCGCGGCAATGCGACGCCGGAAACACTTGTCACGCTGGCAGGGTCGCTGGGGCTGGACGGCGCCGCGATCCTGGATGGTATGAGCAACCCGCGGGTGGATGAGATCATCGGCCAGAACCACCTTTTGGCCCAACGTATGCAGATCTCTGGCACACCGACCTTCGTGATGGAAGACCAGCTTCTGCGTGGCTACGTGCCGCTGGATGGCATGCAGCAGATCGTTGCAGAGTTGCGCGCGGCGAAAGACGGCTGACGCCTTTGGGTGCGCATGGTAGGCTGCGTTCAAAAGGGGGCCAACCCGTGCACAGGCTGATCCGGTATTTCACCATATGGACCGTTGCGGTTCTGCTCTCTGCACTGGTTTCGGCGCAGGGACAGGCTGTGGGTCAAACACAGGAGCTCAGCGCTCTGGCGCGGCTGGTGGGCGAGGGTGTGACACTGGACGACACGCGCCGGGGCATGACGCTGGATCTGGGGCTGAGCCAGCCGGTGCCGTGGCGGGTCTTTACCTTGGACGCCCCCCCCCGGCTGGTGCTGGATTTCTCTGAACTCGACTGGACCGGTCTTGACCCGGCCGGACTGCTTGCGGGCAGCGACCGGGTCGAGTCTCTGAATCATGGGCTTTACCGCCCTGGCTGGACCCGCCTGGTGCTGGAACTGGCCGAACCTCTGGCGGTGGAACAAGCCGGGATGCGTGCGGATGCGACCGGGGCCCATGTCAAAATCGTGCTGGGAAAGACCGATGCCGAGGCATTCGCACTGGCAGCCGGCGCGCCCGCCAGCGCGCTGTTTGCTGGCGAATTGGGCGCGGAAACCTTCGAGGCGAAGGCGCGTCAGACCGGTGACCAACCACTGGTCGTCGTGCTGGACCCGGGCCACGGAGGGATCGATCCGGGGGCCGAGCGCGATGAGGTGATTGAAGCCGAATTGATGCTACAATTTGCCCGCGAGTTGAAAGAGACCTTGCTGCGCACCGAGGGTTTCGAGGTCGTGCTGACGCGTGACGACGACCGGTTTGTGCCGTTGGAAACCCGCGTGAGCATTGCGCGCCAAGCCGGGGCCGACGTTTTCCTGTCATTGCATGCCGATGCGCTGGCCCAGGGCCGCGCGACCGGGGCGAGCGTCTATACGCTCAGTGCCGAGGCGTCGGACCTGGCGTCGCAGAAACTGGCCGAGCGCCATGACCGGGCCGACCTTTTGGCTGGGGTGGACCTGAGCCAGCATGATGATGCGGTGGCGCTGGTCCTGATGGACATGGCGCGCGTGGAAACAGCGCCACGCTCGGCCCGACTGGCCGATGCGCTGGTTGAGGGGATCCATTCCGCCACCGGTTCAACCCACAAGACGCCACGCCTTGAGGCAGGGTTTTCCGTGTTGAAAGCGCCTGATATTCCGTCAGTTCTGATCGAGCTGGGCTTCCTGTCGTCCGAACAAGACCGCAAGAACCTGGTGTCGCAGACTTGGCGCACTCGGGCCGCCGAGGGGATCCGGGACGCGCTACTTTACTGGGCGATCGAGGACGCGGCCGAGGCTGTGCGCCTGCGTCAGTAAAGTTCCGCGGTCACGTCAGGCCGGCCGCACGACGCTCTCCCCGTCAAACTCTTCGCAAGAATTTGCCTGTCCCGTGGATGTGCGCCTTACAATCCCTTGGCGCGGTAGCTTGCAGCCACGCGGTCGATGGCGACGATATAGGCCGCCATGCGCAGGTCGGTGACGTCGTCGCGGCCGTGCCAGACCTCGCGCATCGCCTGATAGGCTATGCGCATCGTGTCATCCAGCCCCGAGCGCACCAATTCCAGCTCATCCGCGCCACGCAGGTACTTGTTTTTGAAATCGGGCGACAGCGACCAGGCCTTGCCCATGTCATCGGACAGCCGTTCAAGTTCGTCCACCACAAGCTGGTGGCGGCTTTCCTCCTGCCGCCGCTGCATCCGGCCAAAGCGGATATGCGACAGGTTCTTGACCCATTCAAAGTAGGACACAGTTACACCGCCGGCATTGGCATACATGTCGGGGATGATTACCGTGCCTTTGTCACGCAAGACGTCATCGGCGCCGGCGGTTACCGGCCCGTTCGCGGCCTCGATGATCAGGGGCGCCTTGATCCGGTCGGCATTGGTCAGGTTGATGACCCCTTCCAGCGCGGCCGGGATCAGGATGTCACATTCGTTTTCCAGCACCAAAGCCCCGTCGTCTACATGCGCCGCGTCGGCATAGCCGGTCACGCCGCCGTGTTTGGCGATCCAGCGGTGCACTGCTTCGACGTCCAGCCCCGCCTCATCCACCAAAGCGCCATCGCGTTCGATGATGCCGGTCACCCGTGCACCGTCTTCCGAGGTAAGGAACTTGGCGGCGTGAAATCCCACGTTTCCAAGGCCTTGCACGATCACACGCTTGCCGTCGAGCTTGCCCGACAAGCCCGCCTTCGCCACATCCTCGGGGTGGCGGAAGAACTCGCGCAGGGCGTATTGCACGCCGCGCCCGGTCGCCTCGACCCGCCCCGCGATGCCGCCCGCATGGGGCGGTTTGCCGGTGACGCAGGCGCGCGCGTTGATATCGGTCGTGTTCATGCGCGCATATTGGTCCGCGATCCAGGCCATTTCCCGTTCGCCGGTGCCCATATCGGGCGCGGGCACGTTTTGCGACGGGTGGATCAGGTCGCGCTTGGCCAGCTCATAGGCGAAGCGGCGGGTGATCAGCTCCAGCTCGTGTTCTTCATACTGACGTGGGTCGATGCACAGCCCGCCCTTGGAACCGCCGAACGGGGTTTCGACCAAGGCGCATTTGTAGGTCATCAGCGCCGCCAGCGCCTCAACCTCATCCTGGTTCACGCCGATTGCATAACGAATGCCGCCCTTGACCGGTTCCATGTGTTCGGAATGGACCGAGCGGTAGCCGGTGAAAGTCTGGATTTCGCCGCGCAAGCGCACGCCGAAACGCACGGTATATGTCGCGTTGCAGACCCGGATCTTCTGTTCCAGCCCCGGCGGCAGGTCCATCAGACCGACGGCCCGGTTGAACATCAGGTCAACGGATTCGCGAAAGCTTGGTTCTTGCTGTGTGGTCATTGGACCCTCCGACGCGTGAGAACGACTCACATGAACTGCGACATTTTTACGCAGAGCCTAGGCGGGATTGGTTAACAAGACACCCTGAAATCACCGGACTTCCTGCAAAAATGGAATGAATGCGACCTTGGTTTTTGTTTCCTAGAACGCGACAAACCGCGGTGCTGCCACAAGATTACCACCTAAACCGCCACGAATAGCCCTTATTCTTCAGGCTCTTGCCCTAATTTTGCCACACGTTCAGGGGATAAAAGCAAGGCTATGGGTGTGGCAAGAATTTGGGTGTCTGCGGGGTATCGCAGGGAAAGGTCAGCGATGACACGGCTTGGGAAGTTGGAAAACGGCAAACGCGATCATGAGGCTGCGACCGGCAAACGGCGTGGTCCCCTGACCCTGTTCAAGCGCAACGAGGACGGCTCCTTCGTCATCCTCAGCTTGTTCGTGTTCGTCCTGATGCTGATGATCGGCGGCTTGGGTGTGGACCTGATGCGCTATGAGGCGCAGCGCGCGCGTTTGCAGGCCACGCTGGACCGGGCCGTTCTGGCCGCAGCGTCGATGTCGCAGCCGCTGCCGCCCAAAGAAGTCGTCATCGACTATTTCAACAAGGCAGGGCTGGGTCATCTGATTTCTGAAGACGATATCAGCGTCACCAATTTCATGACCTATCGCCGGGTCGAGGTTGACATGAAGATGGTCGTCCCGACCACTTTCATGCGCTTGATGAGCATCAATGACCTGACGGCCCCTGCCGCCGGGGCCGCCGAAGAAAGCGCGACCCAGACCGAGGTATCTCTGGTCGTCGATGTTTCGGGCTCGATGGGCAACGCGTCCGCGTCGGGCAACTCCAAGATCTATGAGCTGCGCAAAGCGGCCAAGCAATTCGTGAACCTGCTGCTGTGCGATCCGGCCGATCCGGACAAGGTCACCGGGTGCGTGGTTGAGCCGGGCAAAGTGTCGATCAGCCTGATCCCGTATTCCGAGCAGGTGGTGGCGGGACCAAAACTGTTGAAAGTGCTACCGGTGACGGAAGAGCATAAAAGCTCGTATTGCGTGGATTTCACCCCGACCGACTATACCGTGCGCAATTTCAACCTGTCCGATCCAGGTTTCATCTTGCAACGTGCTGGCCATTTCGATGGCTGGAGTGGTCGCAATAACAATCCCTCGAACTTCACCTGCCGCATTAACAACAGCTGGCGTGAGATCCTGACCTTCGGGCATTCGCATACCCAGTTGAATGCACAGATTTCACAGTTGAGCTCCGGTGGTTGGACGTCGGTGGACACCGGCATGAAATGGGCCGCGGCGCTGATTGATCCGTCGTTCCGCCCGATCCTGGACGAAATGCAAACCCGCAACTGGGTGCACGATGATTTCGCAGGCCGCCCGTTTGATTACAGCGAACCGGGCACCAAAAAAGTGATCGTGCTGATGACCGATGGCGCAAACACCTACCAGAACTATCTCAGGGACGGATACCGTGAAGGGGCGTCTGAGATCTGGAATGTGGAGTTCCGCGACTTCCGGTACCGCCGCAAGAAGTACTACTCGATCTACAGCGCGTCGCGGAACCAGTATTACTGGCCGCACAAGGGCAATTGGTACGGCCACGCCTATGGCGCGCTGGACGCGGACGGCAACAAGTACCAGGAACGCATCTGCTATGACGGGTCGTGCTGGTGGCAGGACGAGGCCCTGAACCACAAGAGTAGGTACGTTCCTGCGGACGCGAGCAAACAGGTCACTGCGGTGAACTGGGATTTCCCGACGCTTTGGACCAAGCACACGACCGAATGGTACAAGCAATGGTCCTGGTTGGGTGACCCTGATGGTCGCTATAATGGTGGCAATAAGGATGACCATCTTGAGGACATCTGTGACGCGGTGAAAGCCACAGGCAAGGTCACGATCTTCGCCGTGGGCTTCGAGGTCGGCGAACATGAGGACGCAGTCATGTCCAATTGTGCCACCTCGGTGAACCACTATTTCGCCGCGGACGGGTCAGACCTGGCCGAAGCCTTCGCTGCCATTGCCCGCGACATCTCCAAACTGCGGTTGGTGAACTGATATGAAACGCAACGGCCTTTTAACACGCTTCGCGCACCGGTTCCGACGCGACGATGGCAATGCAACGATTGAATTCGTGATCCTGTTTCCGGCAATTCTGATGTTGTTTCTGTCGGCGTTCGAGGTCGGAATCTTCCTGACCCGATCGGTGTTGCTGGACCGGGCGCTGGATCTGAACGTGCGTGCTCTGCGTCTGGGCCATCTGAACCCGGCAACGCATGATGAGCTAAAGCGCCGGGTCTGCGAGGATTCCCTGATCTTCCAGGATTGTCCGAATGCCGTGTCGCTGGAACTTCGGCCGATTTCGAACAGCAGTTGGGATCTGCCGATGGGGAGAATCCCGTGCGTCGACCGCAACGAAGACATCCAGCCGGCGGTCGAGTTCAATACAGGCGGCGACAACGAGATCATGCTGGTGCGTGCCTGCGCCGTCCTGGACCCGTTCTTTGGCACCACGCCGTTCGTGATCAACTTGCCGCGCGATGAAAGCGGCGGGATGGCCATAGCGTCAATGTCCACTTTCGTGAACGAACCGTAACGGGAAGGAGCATGTGATGTTCAAATCCATTTTTCACAAGCTGCGCCGCAAGGCTGATCGCTTCCATGGCGACGATGAGGCCAGTTTGACGATCGAAGCTGTCATCATGTTGCCGCTTCTGTTGTGGGCATTCCTGGCCACCTTCACCTATTTTGACGTCTACCGGGCCAAGAACCTGGCCCTCAAGGCCAACTATGCGGTGTCGGACCTGTTGAGCCGGGAAATCAACCCGATCAACATGAATTACATTCATGGGCTTGAGGACGTGTTCGCCTATCTCACTCGGGGCGGCGATCCGGCTTGGTTGCGGGTGACCGTGGTGCGTTGCCATGACAAATGCGACCTGCCCAACGACCGGGATCTGCGCCGCGACTGGTCGAAGGCCACGGACGGCATGCCGACCCATTCGAACACCACGATCCGCAAGGTATACCGCAAGGTCCTTCCCATGTTGTCCAAGGGCGAACGCGTCATCATGGTGGAAACCATGGCGGGCTATGAGCCGCCGTTCCCACCTGGCATGACTGGTGTCAGATCGCGACAGATGCGGGACATCGTGATGACCCGCCCGCGTTTCGCGCCCCAGCTGTGCTGGGAAGGCCAAGGCTGTGCCAACTAGCGCGTACGCGCGGCCAGCAAAAAACCGATCTGGTCTGCCATGATGCGGGTCTCAGCCGGTTGGGTCGCGCCGCCGATCGCCAGCCGGTTCCCGACGCGCCACCACAGGCCGGGCATCCAGGTCAACGGGCCAGGCGCGTCCAGCCGCAACATGAACCCATTCGAGGGTTTGAAGGCAAAAGCGCTGCGATCCACGCTGCGTATATCGTCCATACGCACCAGTATGCGCCCGGAACTGTCGCAAAGCGTCGTGTCGGTCAGGATCAGCGCCAGGTGCCAGCTGCGCAGACTGCGCGCCGCGATCCACAACGTGGCCAACCCCAGCACAAGCGGCAGCACCGCGCCGGGCAGCGAGCTGGCGGTCGCCGCCATCCATAAAAACAGCACCGACAGCGCGAAGATAAGCAGCGTCGAAAGACGGCGGCGCGTAGAGGTCGGTGACAGCGTGGCAAGTGGGGCAGACATAGGACCGTGTCTAGCGCGACAGGGGCATGGGCGCCAGCCCCGTGCACGCCAATGTCCCGGCGGCGCGTGGCCTCAGCGCCCTTTCGGAATGACCTCATAGCCGGCTTCCTCGGGTTCATCATCCAGCATTTCCGGCGGAAAGCCCGGTGCGGTGATATCCAGCCCCGTTGCGTCCTCAAGCCGCTTGATGATGTTTGGGCTCAACTCACGCGGGCCATAGCGGCTGATCCCGTCCTGAAAGATCTCGATCATTTTCGGGTTCAACTCCAGCGGCACACCGGCGCGGTCGGCGACCTCCTGAAACAGGCCGATATCCTTGGCGACAAGGTCCATGGTGAAGGAAATGTCACGGCTGCCATTCAGAATCACCTGGCTTTCGGTTTCGTGGCTGAAGCTGTTGCCCGAGGAGACGCGGATCGCCTCATAGGCCACGTTCAAATCCATACCGGCGGCTTTGGCGGTCACCAGGGCTTCGGCGCTGGCGACCAGGTGGGCGGTGGCCAGGTAATTGGTCACCACCTTCAGAACGCTGGCGCTGCCCAGGTCGCCGGTGTGCAGGATGCGCCGGCCCATCGTGGTCAGAAGCGGCAGGATGCGTTCAAACGTTGCCCGGTCGCAGCCGGCGAAGATGGCGATGTTGCCAGTATCGGCCCGGTGGCAACCACCCGAGACCGGGCAATCCACCGCAGCCCCACCCGCCGCGATGACCTCGGCGCCCAGACGGCGCACTTCGGCTTCGTCCGTGGTGGACATCTCCATCCAGATCTTGCCGGGGCCGACCTCAGGCAGCATCTCCTGCATCACCGCCGCCGAGGCCGCGGGCGAGGGCAGGCAGGTGATCACCGCGTCGCAGTCGCGCATGAGCTGTGCCGCCGAGCCGCCCGCCGTGGCCCCGCGCGCCACGAAGGCGGCAACCAGGTCGGGGTCCAGGTCGTGTACGCTCAGGTCCATACCGTTGCGCAAGAGGCTGCCTGACAGTTTCCCGCCGACATTGCCAAGCCCGATAAATCCGATTTTCATGTGAGAGTCTCCCTGTCTCTTTCGGGTGATGCTGGCGGTCAATCAGCGACAGGTCGCCTGCGTTTGCGACATTTTGTTCTGTGCGTTTTTGCAAAAAGGTCTTGCGCCGGACGCCAATTGTGCGCCGGTGTGGCGTCGCCTAACTTGATGGCAAAGGAGATCTGCCATGTCGATCCGTCCCGTTCTGTCCGCTGACACCGCCACCCCCACGATGGAGGGTGCTGGTGTGCATCTGCACCGCGCCTTCGGGTTTCACCAGCCCGAGGCGTTCGATCCGTTCCTTCTGTTCGATGATTTCCGCAATGACGTGCCCGCCCATGTGACGAAAGGCTTTCCCTGGCATCCGCATCGTGGCATCGAAACCATCACCTATGTGCTGGCGGGCGAGGTGGATCATCAGGACAGCCTGGGCAATGCGGGCACGCTGGGGGCGGGCGACATCCAGTGGATGACGGCCGGATCCGGCATTATGCACCAGGAAATGCCGCAGGCGAACGCGGCGGGGCAGATGCATGGGTTCCAGCTTTGGGCCAACTTGCCGCGTGATCTGAAGATGACCGCGCCGAACTATCAGGATGTGCCGTCGGTCGAGATCCCCGAGATCCAAGAGGACGACGGCACCGTGGTGCGCGTGGTCGTGGGCGCGTTCTGGGGGCGGACCGGCCCTGTGGACGGCATCGCCGCCGATCCGCTGTATCTGGACATCACGATCCCTGCGGGCAGGCAAAAACGCTTTCCGGTCGACACAAGGCGCCAGGCCTTTGCCTATGTGTTCGAAGGGGCAGGCGCCTTCACGGACGCCGCCGACCCCACCGGGATCTTGCTGGAGAAAGAGCTGGACGGGCAGGAGCTGCACTTGCGCGACATGTCCGGCAACCGGACACTTGTGCGGTTCGGGGCAGGGGATGAGGTCGTGGTGCAGGCGGGCGAGGAAGGTGTGCGGTTTCTTCTGGTCGCGGGCGCGCCGCTGCGCGAACCGGTAGCCTGGCATGGGCCGATCGTGATGAACACGAAAGAGGAACTGCGCACGGCCATGCGTGACCTGCGCGAGGGCACGTTCATCAAAGGCTAGGCTACGCGGCCGAAATCAAGCGTGCGTGTTGAACAGGGCCACGGTCTGGTCATAGATGCGCGCCCGCAGCTCAGGGCCTTCCATCAGAACCTCATGCTCGGCGCCGCCGATCATCTCAAGCACACCGCCGGACCAATCGCTCATCCGGGCATGGATCGGCGCGGTGTCGACGATGCGTTCGTTGGTGCCCAGAAAGGTCAGGCTGGGCATTGCAGGCGCGGGCAGGCGGGCCAGATCGCGCGTCTCGGACAGGGCAGCGAACAGCCAACTCAGCGACGGCCCCCCCAGCGCCAGCGCGGGGTGCGCGCGGGCCTGACGTTGCATGAATTCATACATCGGGCGGTGGGTGGTCAGCTGATTGTCGTCAAACGGGTTGGCGGTGACATAGGTCTCGGACCCCGTACCGGGGGCGTAATTGTGCCCCATGTTGCTGTGATGGCTGAGCCAGCTGAGCCCCCAAGCGAAGGGGCGCACGGGCGGGGCAAGTTGAATGCCCCACATCGGTGCGGAGAACATGGACGCCTGAACTGCCAGCCCCCGGTGTAGGGCCCGCAGCCCGATGCAGCCGCCCATCGAGTGGGTCAGCAAGAAGAACGGGCGCGGCAGATCCAGATCATGGGCCGCCTTAGCCAACGCATCGACATCCAGTTGATATTCGTCGAAATGATGCACATGGCCCAGATTGCGATCGTCATGGGCGCGATCCGCCAGACCCTGACCGCGAAAATCGACCGTGATCGTGGCAAAGCCGCGCTCGGCCAGATCACCGGCGGCGGGGCCGTATTTCTCGACATATTCGGTGCGGCCAGGCAACAGGAACACCGTGCCCTTTTCCGTCCCCCCGCGGGCAGCAGGCCACAGGCCAATCCGGATGCGCACGCCGTCCGCTGTCGTCAGCCAATAGGCCCCACCACCGCGGGGCCCCTCGGCCAGCTCTTCGAAGAACGGCGCACGCTCCATGATCAACTCAGGGCGGCGCCCAGCTGCATCGCCAGGCCCATGTCGCCGTCAACCGCCAGCTTGCCAGTCATGAAGGCGGTTGTTGGGTTCAACGCGCCCGACATCATGTCCTGGAACGCTTCCGCGTCGGCGGTCAAGGTCACGTCGGCGTCATCGTCGCTGGCGCGTGCGCCATTGCCGTCCACCACGACCGCGCCTTCGCCCTCGATCACAAACTTCGCCGAGCCTGCAAAGCCGCCATCCATCTTTTCGTTCAGTGCGGCAACTGCCGCTTCGATCACGTCGCTCACGTGCAAATCCTCCAGTACAAGGCGCGTTTCGCCTGTTTCTACGCTGCCAAGTTTAACGCAGGGTTGCCACTGCCGAAAGGGGCGCGGCGGTGAAGTGACGTGCGGGAAATTGGTCACGCGCGCGAATGTGAGCGTGCGTTTGCCTGCGGGACAACGCCGGGGATGGCGCGGCGCCAATCGCTGCGCTAGGCTTTCGTCATGTCGATCCGTGCCCTCATCCTTGCCGCCCTGCTTGCCCTGCCGCTGCCTGCGCTGGGCGATACGCTGGATGATCTTTTTGCCGCGCTCGCCGCGTCAGATGATACCAGCTGGGAGGTGATCGAGAACGACATCTGGCGTGAATGGTCGCAATCGGGATCGCCGGCGATGGATCTGCTGTTGGAACGCGGCCGCGCGGCGATGAACGACGAGGAACCTGCGCTGGCGCTCGAACACCTGACTGCGCTGATCGATCACGCACCGGGGTTTGCCGAGGGTTGGAACGCGCGCGCCACGGCCTTCTTCCAGCTGGGCCAATACGGCCCCGCGCTGGCCGATCTGCACCGCACCCTGACGTTGGAGCCACGCCATTTCGGCGCCTTGTCCGGCCTTGCGCTGATCCTTGAGGAGATGGGCGACGCGGCCGGGGCGCTGGCCGCCTACCGCGCGGTGGTCTCTATACATCCGCACCAGCCGCACATAAAAGAGGCCATTGCCCGGCTGGACGCTGCCACGGGTAAGGATATCTGAAGCGCGGATAAAGGGCAGTCGCATGGCCGAGATGTCAAGGATCACGGCGGTCCTGGGCCCCACAAACACCGGCAAGACGCATTACGCGATCGAACGCATGCTGAGCTATCGCTCGGGTGTGATCGGGCTGCCGCTGCGGCTTTTGGCGCGCGAGGTCTATGACAAGATCGTTGCCATTCGTGGCCCGAACGTGGTGGCGCTGGTCACTGGTGAAGAACGGATCGTGCCCGACCGGGTGCAATACTGGGTTGCCACAGTCGAAGCGATGCCCGAGGCGATCGGTGCGGATTTCGTCGCGGTGGATGAGATCCAGCTGTGTGCCGACCCGGAACGTGGCCATGTCTTCACCGACCGGCTTTTGCGCGCACGCGGCACGCATGAAACCCTGTTCATGGGGGCCGATACGATGCGCGGGGCCATCGCGTCGCTGGTGCCCAAGGCGCAGTTTTTGCACCGCGAACGGTTCAGTGAGCTGGTTTATGCCGGGTCGAAGAAAACCAGCCGAATGCCCGCGCGCAGTGCGATTGTCGGCTTTTCCGTCGACAACCTTTATGCGGTTGCTGAGCTGATGCGCCGCCAGAAGGGCGGGGTTGCGGTGGTGATGGGCGCGTTGTCGCCGCGCACCCGTAACGCTCAGGTCGAGATGTATCAGAACGGCGACGTGGATTACCTGGTCGCCACCGATGCGATCGGCATGGGGTTGAACCTGGACATCAACCACGTGGCCTTCTCGGCGTTGTCCAAATTCGACGGGCGTCGGATGCGGATGCTGGCGCCCAATGAGCTGGCGCAGATCGCCGGGCGCGCCGGGCGGCACATGAACAGCGGATCCTTCGGCGTGACTGGCGAAGCCCCGCCCTTGGACGACGAAGTGGCGCAGGCGATCATGGATCACCGGTTCACGCCCTTGAAAAAGCTCAACTGGCGCAATTCCGACCTGCAATTCGGGTCCATTGCCCGGCTGATCCAGACGCTGGAGGCGCCCACGGACGATGACCGTCTGGTGCGCGCGCGCGAAGCGGATGACGCGATGGCGCTGAAGGCGTTGGCCGCGGACGCCGAGGTCGCGGCCCGTGCCAGCGACGGGCCCTCGGTGCGGCTTTTGTGGGATGTCTGCCGCATCCCCGATTTTCGCGGCATCAGCCACGCCGAACACGCGGGGCTTCTGACCTCGATCTACAACGACCTGCACGAACATGGGCGGGTGAACCGCGACTGGTTTGCGCGCCAGGTGAAATGCATCGACCGAACCGACGGCGACATCGACGCGCTGTCGAAACGGCTGGCATTTATCCGCACATGGACCTATGTCGCACAACGTCAGGACTGGGTGGACGATGTGGCCCATTGGCGCGGCGAAACACGTGGTGTAGAAGATCGCCTGTCAGATGCGCTACACAGGGCATTGACGCAAAGATTTGTTGACCGGCGCACATCCGTGTTGCTGCGCCGGTTGAAGCAGAAGGAGGGCCTTGTGGCCGACGTGAACGACAAGGGTGAAGTGACGGTTGAAGGCGAGTTCGTCGGCCGTTTGGAGGGGTTCCGGTTTTCTCAGGATAAATCGGCCAGCCCCGAGGAAGCAAAGACCTTGCGCGCGGCGTCGCTGCAAGCGCTGGCGCCAGAGTTCCATCTGCGCGCCGACCGGTTCTACAACGCACCGGACACCGAGCTGGATTATACCGAGCAGGGTGGTCTGATGTGGGGCGAGCTTGCGATGGGCAAGCTGATCAAGGGCGACGAGGTTCTGAAACCGCGTGTCGAGGCCTTTGTCGATGAAGAGGCCGGCGCGGACGTGATCGAAAAGGTCACCCGCCGCCTGCAGCATTTCATCGACCGCAAGGTGGCCACCTTGTTCGAACCGATGCTGAACATGCAAAAGGACGAAGAGTTGACCGGGCTGGCGCGGGGCTTTGCCTTCCGCATGGCCGAGGCGCTGGGCGTGCTTCCGCGCGACCAGGTCGCGGGCGAGGTCAAGGACCTGGACCAGGACGCCCGTGGTGCGCTGCGCAAGCACGGCATCCGGTTTGGCCAGTTCACCATCTTCATGCCGCTGCTTTTGAAACCCGCACCGACGCGGCTGCGTCTGGTGTTGACCAGCCTGTTTGCCGATCTGGCCGAGTTCCCCGAAAGCCCGCCCCCGGGTCTGGTGACGATCCCGGCGTTGCCGGGGGTCGAGGCGCAGACCTATATGCTGTCGGGCTACCGCGCCGCCGGTGCACGTGCGATCCGCATCGACATGCTGGAACGCCTGGCCGACCAGCTGCGCAGCGAAGACAGCCGGGGCGGCTTTGAAGCCAACCCCGACATGCTGTCGATCACCGGCATGACGTTGGAGCAATTCGCCGACCTGATGCAAGGCCTTGGATACAAGGCCGAAAAGGGCGAGCGCGCGAAAGTGAAAGCGGCCCCCGCGGGCGAAGATCCGACCCCCACGGGTACCAGCGAGGCCGAGGCCAAGCCGGGCATCGATGTGACCGGTGACGCAGAACCAGGTGCCGCTGGCGCCTCGGAAGCCGATGCGCAGCCGGAGGCCGAAGCCCCGGCAACGCCTTCGGTCACGGTGGACGATCTGCCTGACGCTGCCCCCAGTGAAGCCGACGCGCAACCCGGCGCCGAAATGCCTGCCGAGGCGACCGATGATGTCCCAGGTGCCTCGCAAGTCGATGCCAAAGCCGAGCCTGAGAACGAAGTCTTCTATACTTTCACCTGGGGTGGCTTTGGTCGCCGTCAGAGCGGCGCCCGCAAGGGCGGTCGTCCGCAGGCCAAGCCGGGCGGCAAACCCGGTGGAAAACCGCGCGGCAAACGTGATGATCGCGGCGGCGGCGGCAAGCCCAAGTCGTTCCAGGCCCGCCCGGCGCGCAAGGAAAAGCCGATCGACCCTGACAACCCCTTCGCCGCCGCGCTGATGGGGCTGAAGGACAAAAGCTGAGTGGCGGACAAGTCCACGATGCGCGCCGACAAGTGGCTGTGGCATGCGCGGTTTTTCAAGACCCGTGGCCTGGCCACCAAGGTGATCGCAGCCGGCCACCTGCGGGTGAATTCCGAAAAGGTGGGCAAACCTGCCCATCCGATCGGCCCCGGTGACGTTTTGACCTTTGCCCAGGGCCATACGATCCGGGTGGTGAAGCTTTTGTCGCTGTCCAACCGGCGCGGACCCGCCCCCGAGGCGCAGGCGCTCTATGAGGACCTGACGCCCGAGACCCCCCGACCACCGCCAGTCGCCCCGCGCGTGGACAACCGCCGCCCGACCAAGCGTGATCGTCGGGTGCTCGACCGGATGCGTGATCGCGACCCGGAGTAGGACGCAGGCGGGCAGGGGGGAAAGATCGTCGCACGCCGTTTCTTTCCGCGCCTTGCCATCTTGATTGATGCGCCGGGCTGAATTACTCAGGCGCAAGCGAACGACCTCAAGGTGACCCATGACCTATATCGTCAACGACAAGTGCATTGCCTGCAAATACACCGACTGCGTCGAAGTCTGTCCTGTGGACTGCTTCTATGAGGGTGAGAACATGCTGGTGATTCACCCGGATGAATGCATCGATTGCGGCGTGTGTGAACCGGAATGCCCGGCCGACGCAATCCGCCCCGACACTGATCCCGGCGCCGAGAAATGGGTTGAGTTCAATCGCAAATACTCCGAGCTGTGGCCGGTCATTGTTGAACGCAAGGACCCGCTGCCCGAGGCCGAAGAGCGTGACGGGGAAGATGGCAAGCTTGAGAAGTACTTCTCGGAAACCGCCGGGGGCTAAGCCTGACGTGATTCGTCCACTCCGTGCGGCTTTCACCTTTGCGACCTGAAGAACGCGACCTAATCTGCCTGAAAACAAGAGAAAACCCGCTGTTCTGCGCTGCGGCGCTTTAATTGGGCGTGATTTTCTGCTATGGTCACTGTTGAAGAAAACACATGGGCTTGATGTGACGCGGGTGCCAGAGGCACGCGTATGATCCGAACAGATGACAATGCGCCAGGGGGTATGTGCATATCCCCGGGGTGTTCTTGTCACTCTTTTCCAAGCCTCGCGAAAGGGAGACTGAAGATGAGCAAAGCCAAGAAGCTTGATTTCCGCCCGAACGAGTTTGTCGTCTATCCCGCACATGGGGTGGGCAAGATCATCTCGGTCGAGGAGCAGGAGGTCGCCGGGCTGACGCTGGAGCTGTTCGTGATCGCGTTCGAAAAGGACAAGATGACGCTGCGCGTGCCCACCAACAAGGCGACCGAAGTCGGCATGCGCTCGCTGGCATCACCCGACGAGGTGTCGAATGCGATGGACACGCTGAAGGGCAAGGCCCGCGTGAAACGCGCGATGTGGTCGCGCCGCGCTCAGGAATATGAACAGAAGATCAACTCGGGCGACTTGATCGCGATTGCCGAGGTCGTACGCGATCTGCACCGCACCGATGATCAACGTGAGCAGAGCTACTCGGAGCGTCAGTTGTACGAAGCGGCTTTGGAGCGTCTGACCCGCGAAGTCGCCGCCGTGGGTGGCGGGGACGAACTGGCCGCGCAGAAGCGGATTGGCGATGTGCTGGTTTCGCGTGCCGCTGCGGCCTGACCCCAGTATCGGAGTGCATGAAGCCGCCGTGCCCCCAGGGTGCGGCGGTTTTTCTTTGTGCGGGCGGGATCCGGTGGTGTGGCTGCGCCACGCTTGATTCTGATTGGCGTCAGGTGGCGAGCGATGCGAACACCGCCAGCGTGGTGATCTCGGCCAATTGTTGGCCTGCGCCCAGGGTATCCCCGGTCTGGCCACCGATTTTGGACTTGGTCAGTGCGGCCAGGGCGATTCCGCTCAACGCGATCCAGAAGCCGGCCGCGATCACGACCCAGCCCGCGAGCACGAAGCCAACCGCGAGGGCAAGCGCCACTGCTTGCATCGCGACCGCTTGATCGGGGCGCCCGACGCTGTGCGACAGGCCGGTGTCGCGCGCATTGGGCAGTGCGGACGCTAGCACGGCCATTGGCGCCCGGCTAAGCGCCCCGGTGGCGACAAGCGCGACCAGAAAACCACCGGTGTCCAGAAGCAGGGTCATCGCGCTCCACCTGAGAAGCAGCGACAGGACCAGCGCGATGACGCCATAAGCGCCAATCCGGCTGTCTTTCATAATCTCAAGACGGCGGGCCGTGTCATGCCCGCCCCACAGCCCGTCCGCGGTGTCGGCCAGACCGTCCTCGTGCAGCGCGCCAGTCATCATGACCTGAGCGGCAAGTGCCAGCCCTGCGGCAATGGCAGACGGGGTGCCAAGCCAAAATGCCACCAACCCGACGCCCGCGGCCATCCCTCCGACCAGGGCGCCGGCCAAGGGCCAGGCCCAGGCGGCCTGTGCCCCGCGTGATTGCGCGTGCTCGGCATCCAGCCGCACGGGCAGGCGGGTCAGAAGGCCAATGGCGGCGGCAATGTCGCGATGGGGCATGAAAGCTTCCGATCCGGGCTGTTGCGGCTGGTGCGTCATGGGTAAAGAGGGACGGAACGGGAATCAATCGGAGAGACGACATGGGCGAGGCGCCATTTTCCACGCTGGCGGAGTTTCAGGCGATTCTGGCCGGGGCAACGAGCCCGGACGGGGCGGCCCGTATGGCGGCCGAGGCGCGCAATGGGCAACTGACCAAACCCCCCGGCGCACTGGGGCGGCTTGAGGATCTGGCGATCTGGTACGCGGCCTGGCGCGGCGACGCTCAACCCCGGATTGAAGCGCCCCAAGTGCTTGTTTTTGCAGGAAACCACGGGGTTACGGCCCGCGGTGTTTCGGCCTTTCCAGCCGAAGTGACCGAGCAGATGGTACTGAACTTTCAACACGGCGGGGCAGCGATCAACCAATTGTCGCGCACGTTCGGCGCGCGGCTGGAAGTGCATGCCCTGTCGCTGGACACTCCGACCGCTGATTTCACCCAGGGGCCAGCGATGTCCGAGGACGAGGTTGTCTCGGCGGTGTTGGCGGGCTGGGGCGCGGTTGACGCGTCGGCGGATCTGTTGGTGACCGGCGAAATGGGGATCGGCAACACCACGGCCGCAGCGGCAATCTGCCTTGCGCTGTTCGGGGGCGATGCGGGGGACTGGACCGGGCGCGGCACCGGGGTGGATGACGCCGCATTGTTGCTAAAAACCCAAGTGGTCGGTGATGGCCTTTCGGCCAATCCCGGGGCATCCGGCGACGGGTTGCAGGCGCTGCGCTGCTTGGGTGGGCGTGAATTGGCGGCGATGGCTGGGGCGATTGCGCGGGCGCGGGTTCTGGGCATTCCGGTCATTCTGGATGGGTTCATCTGCACCGCCGCTGCGGCCTGCCTGGAGGTCTCCGTGCCCGGCGCGCTGGATCATGTGGTTGCAGGCCACGTCTCGGCGGAAGCGGCCCATGCCAAGGTGCTGGACGCCCTTGGCAAGGTGCCACTGCTGGCGCTTGATATGCGATTGGGGGAAGCGTCGGGCGGAGCGTTGGCGATAGGGATCCTGCAGGGCGCGGTGGCGTGCCACTCTGGCATGGCCACCTTTGCCGAAGCCGGTGTGAGCGAGGGTTGAGACCCCTGCGAGCGCAGCGAGCCACCGCCCCGCAGCCGCAATAATAAAAAATTTGACGAAAAAGGGGCATCGCGACGCGCGGGGAACGTCGGGTCAGCCGCCTGATTTGTCGCCCTTGTCCAGGTCTTCGCCAAACAGCTTGGTCAGAAGCGCGGTCTCCATGTCCTTTTCCAGCTCCATCGAGCGTTGCACATAGCCTTCGTTTTCTTCGATCGGCGTGTTCGGATCCCAAAGATGGGCCAGTTCGCGCACAGCATAGCGGTCGTGCTTGAAATACATGCGCTCGGCTTCGCTGGCTTCGAAATCAGACAGGCCAATGTTTTCAAGCGCGTAACGTCCGGCGCGCAGGGAGCTGTCGAACAATTCCCGCACGATGTCGTTGGCGCCCGCTTTGTAGAGCGCAAAGACATGCGCCCGGTCGCGGGCGCGCACCACGATGTGCAGATCCGGACGCTGTTGGCGGGCATGGCGCACGATACGGGTGGCAGCCTTGTGGTCGTTCACCGTCACCACCAACACGCGGGCGGTGGCAAGGCCTGCGGCGTTCAGCAGGTCGGGTCGGGTGGGATCGCCGTAAAAGCTTTTCACCCCGAAACCACGCATCAGCTGAATCGTTTCAAGGTCGTTGTCCAGCACCGTGGTCTGAAACCCGGCCGAGCGCACCAGCCGGTTCACCACCTGACCGAAACGGCCAATGCCGATGATGATCACGCGATGTGTTTCCTTGATCTTGTCGGGCGCGCGGTGGGGGCGGTGCTCGGATAGGTATTTCGACAGGATGTCGTAGAAAATGAAAAACAGCGGTGTCAGCAGCATTGATAGGGTGATGACCAGCAGCAGTTCGTTGGCCAATCCAGGCGCGATCACGCCCTGGCCCAGGCTGAAGGACACCAAGACAAAGCCAAATTCCCCGGCCTGTGCCAGGCCCAGCGTGAACAGCCAACGATCCCGGCCTTTCAGACCGAACGCCAGGGCAAGACCGAAAAGCACGGCACCCTTTACGGCCATCAGCGATAGGGTGAGGGCCAGAAGCTCTCCGGGGTTTTCCAAAAATCGGGCCATGTTAATGCCCGCGCCGACGGTGATGAAGAACAGGCCAAGCAGCAGGCCTTTGAACGGTTGAAGGTCGCTTTCCAGCTCATGCCGGAATTCGGAGTTGGCCAGGACGACGCCGGCCATGAAGGTGCCCAGGGCGGGCGACAGGCCCACCATGTTCATCACAACCGCGATGCCAACGACGATCAGAAGCGCGAATGCGGTGTGCATTTCGCGCAGACGGGCCGCGTCGATGAAGAAAAACAGTGGGCGGATCAGGTATTTACCGGCCAGGATCACCGCGCCGACCGCGCTTAGGGTCACAAGGGTCACGCCCCAACCGGGCAGGCCATCGACCAGTGACAGCGCCACGTGGTCGGCATCATGCACAACCTGTCCGGCGGACAAAAGCGGCAGCACCGCCAGCATCGGGATCACTGCGATGTCCTGGGTTAAAAGGACCGAGAAGCTGGAGCGCCCGCCGCCGGTCGGCATCAATCCCTTTTCCGTCAAGGTCTGCAACACGATCGCGGTCGAGCTGAGCGCCAGCATCATGCCGATCGCCAGGGCGGTGGGAAAGCCCTGGCCAACGGCCAGAAGGGCCGCGGTGACCAGCGTCATCGTCAGCGTGATCTGAAGCCCGCCAAGGCCCAGAAGACGGTGGCGCATGTCCCACAGCGCGCGGGGTTCCAGCTCCAACCCGATCAGGAACAGCATCATCACCACGCCGAATTCGGCAAAGTGCTGCAAATCCTGTGTCTCGGAGCCGACCAGGCCCAGAAGCGGGCCAATCACCAGGCCCGCCAGCAGGTATCCCAGAACCGACCCCAGGCGCAGGCGCGAGGCGATGGGCACGGCGATCACCGCCGCGCCAAGATAGATCGTGGCCTGAAAGAGGAAACTTTCCATGCATCCGATATTGCAGCGTGTCAGGGACTTGGCAACGGGGAAATGTGCCGCGGCGGGGTCAGGGCACCGGGTTCAAAATGGTGTGGATGAGCCGCGCGTTCTTATCAATATGCCCGTCTGGATCCGGTCCCACAGTTCCCAGAACAGGTACTTCGGCGTGCCGGGGTGACGGATGACCTTGTGCGGTGCGCCCAGAAGTTCATCCCATTCAAAGCCCGAAACCCGGCGAAACACGTAGTTTCCCGTCTTAATCACATCGCGACTGTCAGCACTGGAGGAGAGGACTTCATCCAGAACGAACGTAGCCACGCCGCGGGTCGGGCGAAGTCTGATACGGCGGTCGACCTAAGGGACGGTTGGGGCACGCTCCTGCTTGGGCGGGGTTGGGGTCGCCCCCATGCGGAATCGACAGGGTTTGCCGTGTGGCAAACGCCGCGATGCTCCCGTCAGGTTGGCAGCGGCGCGTCGGGTTTCATCTGATCCATGACGATCTGGCTTTGCACCCGCGCCACGGACGGATGCACCAACAGCACCTCGTGGATCAGCGTGTTCAACGCGGGCAGGTCTTCGCAATACACCCGCAGAAGGTAGTCGGCTTCCCCTGTCAGGGTCCAGGCTGAGATCACCTCGCGCCGGGCCGCGATCAGCTGGGCGAAGGCGCGCGCGGCCTCGGGGGCGTGGCTGGCCATCTGCACCTGCACGAAGCTTTGCACGCTCAGCCCGACGCGGGCGGGATCCAACCGTGCGGCATAGCCCAGGATATAGCCCTGATCCTCCAACCGCTGGCGCCGTCGCCCGGCTTGGGAGGCAGACAGGTTTAGCCGTGCGCCCAGCTCCTGTGCGGTCAGGTGGGCGTTTTTCTGGAGCGCATCCAGAAGGCGGGAATCAGTGTCGTCCAGCATGCGGGAACCTCGCGTGTTTTCGCCACTATACGCGCAGAACCCGCGAAATTTAGCAAGTAAATCGGGTAATACGCGCGCAAACCCCGCACGACCTGCGTCAAACTGTCAGCGAAACGCTTAACATGTTACAGGAGACGCGCGATGGGACCTTTCCCGCATGATGCCCCGAAGGCCACGATTTCCGAAGAAAACCCCGCCGGCACCGACGGGTTCGAATTTGTCGAGTTCGCCCACCCGGATCCGCAAGCGCTGCGCGATGTGTTCGTGAAAATGGGCTTTACCCACACCGCCAACCACAAGACCCAAAAGGTCGAGCTGTGGCAGCAGGGCGATGTGACCTACCTGATCAACATGGAGCCGGGCAGCCACGCGGCCGAATTCATCGACACCCACGGCCCCTGTGCGCCGTCGATGGCCTGGCGCGTTGTGGATGCCAGAGTGGCGTTTGACCACGCCGTGGCCAATGGCGCGCGTCCCTATGAGGGCGACGGCAAGACGATGGATGTGCCCGCGATCTATGGTATCGGCGACAGCCTGCTTTACTTCATCGACACGTATCATGACACCTCGGCCTATAACGCCGAGTTCGACTGGATTGCCGATGCGCATCCGGCAGGGGTCGGGTTCTATTACCTCGATCACCTGACGCACAACGTGTTCACGGGCAACATGGACAAGTGGTTCAAGTTCTACGGCAATCTGTTCAACTTCCGCGAAATCCGGTTTTTCGACATTCAAGGCAAGTTCACCGGGCTGTTTTCCCGCGCGCTGACCAGCCCCTGCGGCAAAATCCGCATCCCGATCAACGAAGACCGGGGCAAGGAAGGGCAGATCGTTGCCTACCTCAAGAAATACAACGGCGAAGGCATTCAGCACATCGCCGTGGGCACCGATGACATCTATGCCTCGGTCGACCTGATCGCGGATCGCGGGTTGAAGTTCATGCCGGGGCCGAACGAGGCCTATTACGACATGTCCTATGACCGTGTGAAGGGGCACGCGGAACCCAAGGACAAGATGATGAAGCACGGCATCCTGATCGACGGCGAAGGCGTCGTGGGTGGGGGCGAAACGCGCTGCCTGCTGCAGATCTTCTCAAAAACCGTGATCGGGCCGATCTTCTTTGAGTTCATCCAACGCAAGGGCGATGACGGGTTCGGCGAAGGCAACTTCAAGGCTCTGTTTGAATCGATCGAGCGTGAGCAGATCGAAAACGGTGAGATCAGCGCAGCCGAATAGGTCTGATCCAACGGAGTGCCTTCGGCACGCTTGATATTTTGATGGGCGCCCGGCTTTGTCGGGCGCCTTTCTTCATCCGAGCGGCAGGACTTCAAGGGTCAGCGAGCGGCTGCCCTTCTGGTAGACCAGCTTGTTGCTGGAAATCGCGGTGACCTTGCCGCCGTCCAATCGGTCCCCCACACGCACTTTCACGTAGCGGCCATTGGACAGGCGGACCAGCGCGCGGCGGGAGTTCGACGCACCGTAGATGCCGATCAGGTTTACTTTGCGCAGGTTGATCGCGTTCTTCACCGTGGCCTGCTGCGCGACTGACGCGCGGGTCGGGATTTTCGGCGTCGTGGTGGCGGCCGCGGCCGAGACCGAGCTGCCATCCGAGGCGTTGGCGTTTTCACGCGCGCGTTCGACGATGCGGGCGAAGTTGCGCGGGCGGTGGTCGGGCTTGGGTGAGGTCGCAATGGCTTGTTCGGTGGGGGCAGCGGCGATGTCTTCCTCGGCCTGTTCGGCGGCTTCGGCCAGCGCCTCGGCGACCGCATCCGGGTCGGGTTGCGGCGGCAGCGCGCGTTCGGGGCGACGGCTGGGCCGGATCGCGGCCAGCTGGGCGCGGGTATAGCCCCCCAAGGTGGCGCGTTCGTTGCCCTCAACCAGACCTTCGGGGCGACGGTTGGGGCGAATACGTGGAATGTCAGGCTGATCAGGCACTTCGACCGCCGGGGCGGTGCCTGGGCGGCGTCCCGTCACAACTGGTGGCCGTCCTGCAAAGACAAAGACCCCGTCCGGGGTCAGGGTGCCTTCCGGCGTGGCGCGAACCAGACCGCGCTCATCAAGGTCGAAGGTGCTGCCACGGGGCGGGGGTGGGGCTTGCGCCGGTGGCCTGGGATCAGCGCCCGCCAGACGTTCAGGTGGTAGTGCGATGGCATCATGGCTGTCGGTGCGCGGGTCGATCGAGGCGACATAGAGGTCGTCGATCCGCCCGCCTTGTGCCTCGACCGGGGGGTCGGGCGCGCGCTGCCAGATGCCAGTGGCGGCATAGCGCGCCTCGGCAGCGGCCCGGGTCAGCGGGTCGGGGGTCTCGGGGATCGGATCAGGCGCCGCGGGGGATTCATCCAGGGCGGGCGCGAATTCCTCGGCGATGATCGCGTCGGTCGGATCTTCGTTCAGCGGTCGGGTTTCGGTTGTCGGGGTTGCAACTGTGAAATCCGGCTCGTTTCCGCCAAACAACGACGCGTTGTCATCGCTGAGAAAGAACATCGACCAGACCGCCGCAATGGCCATTGCCAGTAGCAAAAGCAGGGTCAGCATCAGACCCAGATAAGGCGGTTTGCCACCGACGTTCTGATTGTTGCGTGCTCCGAAGACGGTCAGGCTGTCCGCCTCCGAAGGCTTCGGCGGTGGGGCGACACTGGTATCGGTCGCGGTGGCATCCGCCGTGCGCTTGCCCAAAGCGGGCACGAAGGGGCGGGCAGATTTCGGCGGTTTGGACGTTTCCGGAACGGGAGCAGCTGCGACTGCGGCGCGTTTGGCGTCGCGCCGTTCGGCCGCTTTGTCACTGGCTTTGGACGCGGCCGCCTTGCCAGCCTTCGCTGCACCGGACAACCCCTTGCGGGTCGCTGACAAAAGCGCGGCACCGGACGCGGCGGCCTTTTTCGCAACGTCGGATGTGTTGGGCTCGGGCTCTTTCGCGACAACACTGTCATCGGCCAACAGGCTGGGCGCGGTGACCGGAACATGTGGTTGCGGCACATCGCGTGAGGCGACGCCCAACTTGGGCGCGCCGGGCTTGGCCGTGTCCGGGCCGTGGATCTTGGCGTCAGCGGCCGGGTGCTGAACCGGGGGCGCCATGGAGACGCGCGGCGCGATTTTGTCGAGCGAGCTGGGCGCATCAGCATCAGACGCATCCTCCGGTCCCGGCACAGTGCCGCGGCGGGTTGCGAAAGCCGGGGGGGCTGTGTCCACGGGCGGATCGTCCGGGGTTCGGTCCTGGGGCGCCGTGGCGGCAAGTTCAGCGGTGTCAGATGAGGCGCCTGGCGCCACCGGCTCAGATTTCGCCTTGGCAGGCTTTTTTACCTTTTTCTTCCTGGGCTTGGGCGCTGGCGGTGTGTCGTCTTCGGGCAAATCACGGATCACCGGGGTGATCGGTTGCAGCGGTGCGGGTTCGTCGGTGTCATCCGGCGTGGGCGGGAAGGGGGCCAGAACCGGTGAAGGGTCAGGCGCGGGTTTAGCTTTTGGCGCTTCGGGGGCGGGGGTCGGCTCTGCCGGTTCGGGATCAGCCGCGGGATCGGGCACCGAGTCCAGAAGCGCATCGATCGAGTCGTCCGTCGGGGGTGTGGGATTCGATGCAGGCTCTGGTTCCGGCACGGGGTCCGGCTCTGGAACGGCGACAGGATCCTGCAATATCGCAGCTTTGGTCTGGCGCGGCACGGGTTTGCTGTCGGGCTCGACCCGCTCGCCGGGTCCCAGAATGGCCGCCGCGCTCTTGGATTTGCCAAAGAAGGCCTCGCCACTGAAGCCTTTGCCGTCGGCCCGGGCCGCGAAACTGACCGGGTTCAACCGGTGTTCGGCGGCGAAAGCTTCAGCCTCATCCAGAGTTTCACGCGCCAGCACGGCGACATGGACCTGGTCGCCTTCCGCGCGCCAATCGAACACCAGGTCGCCCACTGCATAGGGTGTCAGCCCCTCAAGTCCGGCGCGGATCTGCACCTCGCGGGCGATGTCGTCGGGGCCGGGGGCAGTCAGGCTGGTAAAAAGAACCTGCGAGTTCGGAACGATCAGCTTGGTCGTGACGCCGCCCTGTTCCAGGTCTGACGCGGTCTTGCGCAGCAGGTCGACCTTCTGCGGCAGTTCGGGGTCATCCAGCGCAACGTCGCCCACCAGCGTCCAACCGCTTTTGGAGCGATGAAACAGCCCGATGCCGTCATGGCTGAGGTCCAGCGCGAAATTCGGTTTCATGGTCGCCTGCCTGCAAATCTTCCCACATGATCAGGTCGCCCCGGCCACAGCGTTGAAACTATAGCAGGATATTGCCCAAGGAAAGGGGCCAGTCCAGAGGGGCTTGTGGGGCGCGGGAAATGGCGCAAGGGTGGCAGGAAATGGAGAGTATCATGCGTATTTTGGCAGCAATACTAGCGCTGGTTCTGGCGCTTCCGGCCACGGCAAGCGACGCCGGGCGGATTGTGGTGACCGGCACGGGCGTTGCGTCACAGGCGCCGGACATGGCGACGATCACCCTCGGGGTGCGCGCCGAGGCGAAAACGGCGGTGGCGGCGTTGGAACAGGCCTCGATGGCGATGCGCGCGGTGTTGGAGCACCTGCGCGCGGCGGGGGTGGCCGAGGAAGATCTGCAAACCTCGGACCTGGCCTTGCGCCCCCGCTATTCCAACCGGTCTTCGTCCAGTGATGGCCCGCCGACGATCGCCGGGTTCGAGGCGTCAAACATGCTGCAAGTTCGGCTGCGCGACTTGTCTGGTGTGGGCGAGGTGTTGGATATGGTGACCGCAGAAGGAGCGAATGAATTCAGGAGCTTGCAATTCGGTCTTCAGGTTCCTGATCCGCTGCGGGATGCCGCCCGTGTGGCGGCGGTGAAGGACGCGATGGCACGCGCCACACTTTATGCCGAAGCCGCCGGTGTGCCCCTTGGCCCTGTGCTGGAAATCAGCGAAGCAGGCGCCGCCCCGCGCCCGGTGATGCGGGCTGAGATGTCGATGATGGACGCCGGCGGCGGCGTCCCGGTCGCTGGCGGAGAGTTGGACATGCGCGCCGAGGTCACGATGATCTTTGCCTTGGGAGAGTGAGACGACCGCGCCGCGCTAGGCGTCAGACAGACCAAGGATCGCCCGCGCAATCCCTTCAACATGCACAAAATCGGTGCCACAGCAGCCTCCGAACACGGTCATGTGCGGAAATCTGAGTTTGAGGTCGCGATGTTGCGCGGCCAATTCATCCGGGTCCCCTTCCTCCAGATGCCCAAGCTGGCACAAGATGCCGTGCTCAAGCGATGATGCGTTCGACCGGACCCCTTGGACCCGCCGGGTCCAATCCGCGTCGTCCAGCGCGGGGACAAAATCCACCGGATGCGCGCAATTGAGCATGTAGTAAGCCGGGGCGTTGTCCGTTGCTGCATCCACGGCCCTGATCGCGTCGCCAAGGGTTTCCCCACTGCCCAAACGCTGGTCTTTTTCGATCGTGAAGGAGATTACGACGGGGATCGCGGCGTCTTTGGCGGCACGGGTCATCCCGATTGCCTCTTCCACGGAATTCAGCGTCAGCGCGGTGACCAGATCCGCCTTGGCGGCGACGAATGTCTCAATCTGTTCAGCATGATAGGCTTGCGCCTGCGCGGCGCTCAACGTCTGGTGCAGGTCATAGGCGTCGCCTTTTGGGCCGATACAGCCGCTGATCAAAACCTGCTCGGGTGCCAACCCGACGTCCGCGGCCACGTCGCGATACAGCGCCAGGCAGCGGTGGTTCATTTCGGCCAGCGCGTCCTTGGAATAGCCCAGCAAATCCCCCCAATCGCGGCTGGCGCGGTAGGTCAGGCTGTCAAAGATGAAGCCGGTGCCAAGCGACAGGGCGATCCGGGCGAAAGCGGTGTAATACTCGCGCAGGGCCGCGGCGCCTTGGTCGTTATTGAGCAGGTGAAAGGCGCTGAAATTGGTCAGCTTTTGACCACGTTTGTATTCCAACCAGGTCTCGGTCCCGCCGTCTGTCAGAAACAGAATGTCTGATTGGTGGGGCAGGAGGGCGCTGTTCATCGGAACGATCCACTTCAAAGCTCAGGACTTTCCTGAGTGGACGCGGAAACCTGTCCCAAACGCAAGGGAAACGGCCCCGTTATGCAAACGGGGCCGTGTTTTGGGATCAGGCAGTCGCCTTGGTCAGCGCCTGGTCGAAATCGGCGATCAGGTCGTCGGCATCTTCGATCCCGATCGAGATGCGCACCACGTTGGCGCCGGCACCAGCGGCCTCTTGCTGTTCCGGCGACAGCTGGCGGTGGGTGGTCGAGGCTGAGTGGATGATCAGCGAGCGGGTGTCGCCCAGGTTGGCGACGTGGCTGAACAACTCCAGGCTATCGACCAGTTTCACGCAAGCGTCATAGCCGCCCTTGACCGCGACGGTGAACAGCGCGCCCGCGCCCTTCGGGCAGATCGTCGCGACCCGATGATTGTAGGGCGAGGAGGGCAGGCCCGCATAGGTCACCGCGTCGATGCGCGGGTCGTTTTCCAGCCAGGTGGCGACCTTCATTGCGTTTTCAACGTGACGCTCCATACGCAGCGACAGGGTTTCGATGCCCATCAGCGTGTAATGCGCCGCCTGCGGGTTCATCGTCATGCCCAGGTCGCGCAGACCAATGGCGATCGAGTGGAAGGTGAAGGCCATCGGCCCCAGCGCCTCGGCAAAGGTGAGGCCGTGATAGGCGGGCTCGGGCTGGCTGAGCGACGGGAACTTGTCCGACGCCATCCAGTCGAACTTGCCACTGTCCACAACGCAACCGCCCATGACGGTGCCGTTCCCGGTCAGGTATTTCGTGGTCGAATGCACCACCAGCGTGGCCCCCAGCGAAATCGGGTTGCACAGATACGGCGTGGCCGAGGTGTTGTCGACGATCAGCGGCACGCCGCCCTTGTCGGCAATCGCGGCAATCGCCGGGATGTCGGTGATATAACCGCCCGGGTTGGCGACGCTTTCGCAGAACACTGCGCGGGTGTCATCGTCGATGGCGGCGGCCACGGCGGCCTCGTCATCGAAATCGACGAACTTGGCGGACCAGCCGAAGCGTTTGATCGTCTGGCTGAACTGGGTCACCGTGCCGCCATACAGGCGGGTCGAGGCGACCACATTCGTGCCCGGCCCCATCAGCGGGAACAGCGCCATCAGCTGCGCCGCGTGGCCCGAGGAACAGCAGATCGCGCCCACGCCGCCCTCAAGCGCGCAGATGCGGTTGGCCAGCGCGCTGACTGTCGGGTTGGTCAGCCGGGAATAGATGTTGCCAACCTCTTCCAGATTGAACAGGCGCGCGGCGTGTTCGGCGTCTTTGAAGACGTAAGCGGTGGTCTGATAGATCGGCACCTGGCGCGCGCCGGTGGCCGGATCGGGCTCGGTGCCCGCGTGAACCTGCAATGTGTCAAAGCCAAGCTGGCGGTCGGTCATGTCGTTTCTCCCTGAAAAGTCCGGCGCAGGTTACGGGGTCTGGGCCACCGCAGCAACGAAATAAGGGCGCGCGGGGACAAGGTTTTGAAGCGCGCATTCGGGCTGGTCAAGTGTTTCGCGCCGGGGCAATCTGGCGGAACATTGTCTTGGAGGCACCCATGCTGACCCCGTTTCACCTGGCCATCAACGTCACCGACCTGGAGGCCGCGCGCAGCTTTTACGCCGGCGTCCTGGGCTGCGAAGAGGGGCGGTCGACCGACAGCTGGGTCGATTTCAGCTTTTTCGGGCATCAGCTGAGCCTGCACCGGGGCACACCCTTTGCCACCGCGGACACCGGCAAGGTCGGCGACCACATGGTGGCGATGCCGCATTTCGGGATCGTGCTGCCTTATGACGCCTGGCGCGCGCTGGCGGACCGGCTGGAGGTGGCGGGCGCCGACTGGATTATCGCCCCGACCGTGCGGTTCGCGGGTGCGCCCGGTGAACAATGGACGATGTTCTTTCGCGACCCTTCCGGAAACCCGATCGAGGTAAAAGGGTTCAAGGACCTGCAAGGGGTTTTTGCGGGTTAAGAATGTCGGCTTTGCGGACGATGCCGCCATCTGCGCATGAAAGCTCAATGCCTGGTTTTGAGCATTCGAACCGCTACTTGGAGGCAGCTTCAGATATCGCATGCCCCGCTCTAAGCAGGACTTCCCTTCGCACGATTGCATCCAGCTCTTGCCAGTCCGAGTAGGGAAACCAAGCCGTGGAAACAGAGTACTTGAGAAAAATCCGGTCCTTCAACTGGTAGGCAGTTTCACAGATAACATGTGGCTCGGGATGCGTTGCAAGCCAGTTCCGGCATGAATACAGCATTGGCTCTCCGCTGACCGGCTCCGTGAAATCCTGACTGGCCAGCAAGACCGGGCTGACGGCATAGGGAGACGCATCTTCGCCAAAAAGCCGGCCTGAGAAACCGGGAAAAATCTCCCCGAAAGAACCGTCAACGGACAAGGCCGCCGCTTGTTCACGCAGAAAATGGGTGCTGCTCCTATAACCCTCTTTGGTGTGAAGCGGGTGATTCCCCCCGAAAACCCGTATGCCGTCGGCTTGGATCAACACGCGAATGTCGATGGCACCGATCGTTATTTTGTGCCGCACGTTATCGGTGTGCACGGGTTCGGCGAAACACGGATGGGTGCCGACCTTGGGCATGTGCGCCGGGGCCCAATCGAACGATTCGACTGTATAAGGATAGTCAAGTTCAGTTGCCGGGATCGCATATAGAAAGGCCGGTTCGTCCTGTTCATCGACCACAACGTGATCCACCTGTTGGCCATAGCAAGAGATGTTTCTTGCTTCGGATGTCTCTTGCTCGCGTTCTGAAAGAGCTGTGGAAGGATACGAAAGGCCAAGTGTCAAGGTCAGGAACGTAGCCAATGCAATTTGAGGTTCAGTTTTGATCAGCATTCGTTGCAACCTTCGTAAAGCTTTCGCGGACATTCGCTGAGCCGTAGAAAAAAGTCAAAAAGGGCTCAAACCTGACATTTGCGCAGTCGCAGTTCTTTCGAAATCCTTTGGTTCGGAACGTGGGCTTTGCGTGAGAAATCCTGCATCCTGCACTTTGACCGCCTCCAGCGGATCAGTCGCCGTCGGCCACCCCTTCAGCCCGCGCCCGCGCGCGGCGCGCGCGGTAGGTGGGCAGGGCCACGAGGATGACCGCAACGACCAGAAGCGCCAGCGTCATCGGGCGTTCGAAAATGAAGCCGATCCCGTCATACAGCTGCATCGAACGGGCGAAGTTGTCTTCCATCATCCCGCCAAGAATGAAGCCGATCAGCAGCGGCGCCAGTGGGTAGTCGGCGAACTTCAGCGCTGTTGCACAGACGCCAAAGCCCACAAGGATCAGCAGCTCGGTCGCGTTGTTCTGGCCGATATAGGCCCCCATCAGGGTGAAAAACAGGATGAACGGGATCAGGTAGTTGCGCGGGATGGCCAGCACCTTGGCGATGTAAGGGATCAGCGGCAGGTTCAGGACCAACAGGACCAGGTTGCCGATGAACATTGACATGATCACGGCCCAGAACACTTGCGGTTGGTCGATCATCAGCCGCGGCCCCGGCGTCACGTTCAGAGCGATCAGCGCGCCCAGCAGAATGGCCGTGGTGCCCGATCCGGGAATGCCAAGCGTCAGCAGCGGCACGAACGACCCGGTGCACGCGGCGTTGTTGGCCGTCTCAGGCGCGGCCAATCCTTTGATCGAGCCTTTGCCGAACTCGTCCTGTTCGTCCTTCGGGGCGATGTTGCGTTCCACCGCATAGCCCAGGAAGCTTGCGATCGTCGCGCCCGCGCCCGGCAGCACCCCGATAAAGAACCCCTGCAACGATTGCCGGCCGATCACCGGGGCAATGGCTTTGGCTTCTTTGGCTGAGATACGCAGCTCCGAGATCTGCCCGCCGTCGCCGCTCATTTCCTTTTTCTTCAGAACAAGGAACAGGGCCTCGGGCAGGGCGAACATTGCCATTGCCAGCGTGATAAAACCAAAGCCCGATTGCAGGTCCATGATCCCCATCGTGAAACGGGGCATGTTGAACAGCGCGCCTTCGCCAACGGTCGCCATGATCAGACCCAGAATGGTCATCAGCATCGCCTTGGCCACTTGGCCCGAGCCTGCAAAGGCCGCAATGGCCGACAGGCCGACAACCATAAGCGCGAAGTATTCTGCCGAGTGGAACAAAAGCGCCACCGACGACAGTGCGGGGGCAAAGATCATCAACAGGATCGCCCCGATCGTGCCACCTGCGAAACTTGCGATGGCGGCGATGGTCAGCGCTTTACCCGCCTGTCCCTTGCGGGCCATCGGGTATCCGTCAAAGCTGCTGGCCACGGTCCCTGCCACCCCTGGGGCGTTGAGCAGGATGGACGAGGTCGAGCCGCCAAAGATGGCGCCGTAATACACACCGGCCAGCAGGATGAGAGCCGCCGAGGGGTCACCCATCGAAATGGCGACCGGGATCATGATGGCAATGATCGACATCGGTCCAAGGCCCGGCAACATGCCGATGAAGGTGCCGATCAGGCACCCCGCGATGACCATGAGCAGGTTTTGCAGCGAAAGCGCCGTTTGCAGTCCGATCAGAAGTCCTTCGAGCATTTTTGGTCCTCCTCAGACGAAGAAAAAGGGCAGCGGGCGCAAGAAGATGCCCAGGACCTGTTCCACCAGATACCAGACAACGCCGGTGGCGATGATGGAAACGGGCAACAGGATGTGCAGCTTGCGTTCCCCAAGCACCATCGCGCCGATGGTCAGGAAGCCCACGGTGGACAACAGAAAGCCCGCCGGGCGCAGTAGCAGCGCATAGGCCACCATGAGCGCCAGTAGGAGCAGTGCCTGCACAAGATGATATTCGCCCAGACGGCGGTAATCGATATCGGGTTCCGCGTCCGTTTCCGGGGTTTTCTCAAGCCCCAGAAGGATCACCAGCGAGGCCAGGATCGCAAGAACGGACAGAACCTTGGGGAAGGTGCTTGGCCAGATCGGATTGCGTTGCATGAACGGTGCCAAAAGCCCGTCCATTGTGAAAAACGCGGCATAGCCATAGGCCAGCGAGACGCAAAGAATGACGAATGCGATCCAACGATCCAGTGCCATGGTTCCCTCCCTAGGAAAAAGCGCAACCGGCCCGTGACGGGCCGGTTGCCTGATTTTCAGTTCGGCTTAGAGAAAGCCGAGCTTTTTCATCAGATCACCGATGACCTTTTCCTGGTCTTCCAGGAAGGTGCGGAAATCATCACCCGAATTGTGGATGTTGACCCAACCGTTGCGCGCGCGCACGGCTTCCCACTCGTCGGTTGCATACATCTTGGCGATGGCGGCCTGGTAGGCTTCCAGCTTGTCAGCCGACAGTCCCGGTGCGCCAAAGAATCCGCGCCAGTTGACGAAGGTGGTATCGATGCCCTGTTCCTTCATGGTGGGCGCGTCGCCATAAGCCTCCACGCGCTCATCCGAAGTCACGCCGATGATCTTGACCTCGCCAGCCTGCGCCAGCGCGACGGCTTCCGAGAAGCCCGTCGACAAAGCCTTGATTTCGCCCGACAGCAGCGCAGCCATCGCTTTGCCGCCCGCGTCATAGGGGATGTATTTGACGTTCAGCGCATCTTTGCCAGCCGCTTCCATCACCATCGCCGCAACCAGGTGGTCCATGCCGCCCGGAACCGAACCGCCACCGATGGCAGTGGCCGATGCGTCGGCGTCATAGGCCGCAAGCAGGTCAGCCATGGAGTTCATCGGGCTGTCCTTACCGACGACAAGTGCGGCGTAGTCACCGATCGTTCCCGACACCAGCGTCAGGTCACGGAAGTTGTGCGGGAACACGCCCGTCAGCGAACGGATCACGATGGGGGTGGAGTTCACCATCAGCGTGCCGTGCTGGCTGTCAGCGTTTTCGATCAGGTAACCGATTGCTTTACCGCCGCCGCCACCCGACATGTTCTCATAAGACGCGGTGCCAACCAGGCCTGCACCCGTCAGGGCTTCGCCCGTGCCACGCGCGGTGCCGTCCCAGCCGCCTCCAGCGCCGCCGGGGATCAGGAAGTGAATGCTGTCGAGCATCTTGTGGCTGTCAGCGGCTGCCGGACCAACCAGGGTGAAGGCCGCTGCTGCAGCAAGAAGGGCGCGACGGCCCAATTCGAATGTCATGTTATTTCCTCCCATTTGACATTGGCGGCTCCTACCGCTCATGTCGCAGGAGAATGGCAAACAAAGCTGACACCAAGCTGACACAGCTGAAATTAGTGCAAACGGGGTGAAACCGGTCCGATGCGGTTCCTGCTGATCGAGGACAACAAGCAACTGGCCAGCGCGGTGGTCGACCGGCTTATGCTGGACGGGCATGTCGTCGACCATGCGCCGGACATTCAGACCGCCCACGATTTCAGGTCAACGACAGTTTATGACCTGATTTTGTTGGATATTATGTTGCCCGATGGCGACGGACGCTCGTTTCTTGCAGCGTGCCGAAATCAGGATTCCCGAACTCCGGTGATCGTCCTGACCGCACGGTCAGAGGTCGCGGATCGGGTCGGGATGCTGGATCTTGGCGCCGATGATTACATGGTTAAGCCCATCGATTTTTCCGAGCTCGAAGCGCGGTGTCGGGCGGTCTTGCGCCGCCGGGGTGGCGAGGCGCGCAACCTTTTGACCCTCGGTGATGTGCAGTTTGATTCGAAATCCGGCACGCTCAGCGTGGGCGCACACACCGTGCAACTTCGCGCCCGTGAACTGCGCTTGTTCGAGGTCCTCGCAAACGCGCCCGACAAGGTGTTTGCGAAAGCGTCCCTGGTGGATCAGCTGGTGTCCTATGACGAAGACGTCTCGGAAAACGCGATCGAAGTCTATGTCGGTCGCCTGCGTCGGCACCTGCATGGATCGGGCGTGAAAATCACGACGATCCGGGGGCTTGGCTACAAGCTGGAAGTGGCATGAGCAAACCCACCGCCCACGGCTCGATCCGCCGCAGATTGTTGCTGTCTTTGCTGGCCAGCGCCGCCGTTCTGGCGCTCGTGGTGTATTTCGTGGTGCAATCCGTCGCCCGGCAAGTGGCGCAGGAAAGCCAGGACAACGTGCTTGCCGCGTCGGCCCTGTCGATCCTGGACAGCGCGCGATTCTTTGATGGAGAGATCAGCGTCGATCTTCCCTATTCGGCCCTGTCCATGCTGGACAGCATTTCGGACGAACGGGTGTTCTATGCGATCCGGTTGGAGAACGAATTCCTCACCGGCTACGTCGAGCTGCCCGAAGCCAACGGGCTGAGCGGGAGTGTGCCTGCCTTCCGGTCGGCGGTGTTTCTGGGCGAAGAGGTGCGGGTCGCTTCGGTCAGGCGCCGGGTGTCGACCGACATCGGCCAAAGCTTCCTTCAGGTGTCCGTGGCGCAAACACTGTCGGGCCAGAAACAGGAATTGGCCAGCATTTCACGCAGATCCATGGCGATCGGCGCGGGGTTCTTTCTGGTCTCGGTCCTTTTGGCGGCGCTGATTGCCCAAAGCACGATCCGCCCGCTGGACCGGTTGACCGCGTCGGTCTCGCGCAGGGGGCCGAAAGACCTGCGTCCTGTTGCGGCGCCGGTACCGTCGGAAATGGTGCCCCTGGTCGCCTCGCTGAATTCCTTCATGCGGCGGCTGCAGCTTTCCCTGATGCGGTCCGAAGATTTCATCGCAGAAGCTGCGCATCGCGTGCGCACCCCCTTGGCCATCGTCCGCACGAAGGCCGAGATCGTTCAGCGCAACGCGGACAACCCCGAAACCCACGCGGCCCTGCGCGAGATGATCCATGCCATCGACGACAGTTCGCGCACGGCGGGGCAACTTCTGGACCACGCGATGGTGACCTTCCGGCTGGACCACCTGTCGCAAGACAAGATCAGCCTGCGACGTCTGACACGGGACGCCGTCGACCATCTGCACCCGATTTCGGAACTGAAAGATATCGAGATGGAGGCCGTCGGGACGGACGACCTGATCATCCAGGGCGACCAGATCCTGATGCAGAACGCGCTGCACAATCTGCTCGACAATGCCCTCAAATACACGCCGTCCGGGGCCCGTATTGTCGTCACCCTTTTGCGCCACGATGATGGGGCCGAGATTCGCATAACCGATACCGGACCCGGGTTTCCCGACGGCGAGATGGACCATTTGACGGACCGGTTCGCCCGGGGGGCCAATGCCGAAAACGTTGTTGGCTCCGGTCTGGGCCTGACCATCGTGAAAGAGGTGGTGGAAGCCCACGGCGGCCAGATGCACATTACAAACAATGCAGGAGGCGGCGCATGCGTCAGTTTGCACTTTCCTTCGTCCTGATCTTTGCGGCCGGCTGGGCCGCAGCCTTTGAGATCGAGAACCGCGCCCAGTTCGGCGCGTCGGGCAGCGGCCAGGTTCTTCGGATTATTTCAACGGCCGATATCGGGTTTTTCGAACCGATGATCATCTCGTTCCTGGCCGAAAACCCCGATACGGAAATCGACTATGTGGTGGCAAGCTCGACCGAAATGATGCGCGCCATTCATGATGAGGGGCATGCCTTCGACCTGGCAATTTCAAGCGCAATGGATTTGCAGACAAAGTTGGCAAATGATGGCAAGGCGCAGCGCTACACCTCCGCCGCCACGCAATCGCTACCGGACTGGGCCATCTGGAACGACATGTTGTTTGCCTTTACCCAGGAACCCGCGGCCATCGTGGTGTCAAAGCACGCCTTCGGAGACCTGCCGCTGCCCCGCGACCGGCATGAGCTGATCAACCTTCTGCGTCAGCACCCGGACCGCTTTCGCGGCCGTGTCGGCACCTATGACGTGCGGCAATCGGGGCTGGGCTATCTGTTTGCGACACAGGACACCCGCGCCTCGGAAACCTATTGGCGCCTGACCGAGGTTTTTGGCGCGTTGGAGGCCAAGCTGTATTGCTGTTCGTCAGACATGATCGAGGCGGTGAAAACCGGTGAGCTTCTGATCGCCTATAACGTGCTGGGAAGCTACGCGATGAACCGCGAGGACCGGTCTGATTTTGCAATCATCTTGCCGTCGGATTTCACCACCGTCATGCTGCGCACGGCCATGATCCCGTACAACGCGCCGTCGCCGGTCCTGTCTGGTGCTTTCGTGGATCACCTGCTGCGCCGTTCGCACGGTCCGGAGGCGCAACCACTGTCCCATCCCGACCTTGACCTTAGCCGGGTCGAGGCCGCCCTGAACCGGATCCGCATTGGCCCCGGTCTTCTGGTCTTTCTCGATCAGCTCAAGAAACGCGCGTTTCTGTCTGAATGGGAAAGCGCGATTTTGCAGAACTGATGTTGGCGGCACAAGACGCGGGCATATCCCTTTGCGTGGCCGCGAGCAGGGGTGCTCAAACCGTCCTCAGCCTTGTTTTTCAGTCATGATCGCCTGCATTCGTTCGGCCAGGTCCGCCTCCCATTCCACCCGCGAATTGCGCACGGTTTCCAGGTAGGCCTCGTTCTCGTGGGCAGGGATCTCCGGGTCGTAATGCTCGGCCGCCATCAGCATGCCCTTCCGGTCCAGGTCCGAGAACGCTTCGACCATCCGGTCGGCCTGATCGCGGCTATAACCCAACGCCTCAACCGCCGAGCGGCTCATGCGCAGTGAGCTGTCATAGGTGTCGCGGATGATGTCGCGACAGCCCGCGAACCACAGGTCGTAGACGTGGTTTCGATCCACCGCGCGGGCGACGATATGCACATGCGGATAGGTCTTGTGCACGTATTTCGCCAGTTCCGTGATCTGTTCCTTGCCGTCGATCGCGATGACGAACAGCTTGGCCTCGGCAATCCCGGCGGCATTTAGAAGGTCAGGTCGGGTGGCGTCGCCGAAATAGGCCTGCACACCGAAGGCCTTCAGCATCTCGAGCTGTTTTGAGCTGAAATCCATAACAGTGGGGGTCATGCCCGCACCCCGCAACAGGCGGCTGACGATGCCACCGACGCGGCCGTGACCGGCAATGATGATGTTGCTGTGATGTTCAATCGCGTCCATCTCGCGGTCATCCTGCGCGGCAAAGCGGGGCGCGATCACACGGTCATACAAGATGAACAGCGCCGGTGTCAGCAGCATCGACAGCGCCACAATCAAAAGCAGCCGATCCGCTAGATCACCGGGGATCACCGCGTTGGCCACGGTGAAGGACAGCAGGACAAAGCCGAACTCGCCCGCCTGGGCCAGGCCCAACGTGAACAGGAAACGGTCGCTGCCCCCCAGCTTGAAGACCACGGCCAATACGTAAAGCACAGCCATTTTCAGCGCCATCAACCCCAGTGTGAGGGCGACGATCAGGCCCAGGTTGTCAAACAGCAGGGCAAAGTTGATGCCAGCGCCGACGGTCATGAAGAACAGGCCAAGCAACAGCCCCTTGAACGGGTCGATATCGCTTTCCAACTCATGCCGGTATTCGCTGTTGGCCAGAACGACCCCGGCCAGGAAGGTGCCAAGCGCGGGGGACAGGCCCACCAGCGACATCAAAAGCGCGATGCCGATCACGATCATCAGCGCGGTGGCCACGAACAATTCGCGCAGCTGGGCGCCTGCGATGAAGCGAAAGATCGGGCCGGTCAGGTAGGAGCCGACGATGATCACAGCGGCAATTGCGCCCAGCGTGACCAGGGCGGCGCCCCAGCCCGGCAACCCGTCGACCAGGCTCAGCGCCGGGCCGTGATCACCGCCATCGCCCGCGCCGTGGTGCAGCGCCTCGGTCAATTCTGGCAGGGCCAGAAGCGGGATCAGCGCCAGCATCGGGATGACGGCAATGTCCTGGAACAACAGGACCTGGAAGCTCGACTGCCCGCCGTCGCTTTTCATCAACCCCTTTTCGCCAAGGGTCTGCAGCACGATCGCGGTCGAGGACAGCGCCAGCACCAGGCCGACGGCCAGCGCGACGGACCAGACCTGCCCAAACGCCATCGCCACGGCCATCACCGCAAGGGTGGTCAGGGCGACCTGGCCGCCGCCAAGCCCCAAAAGGCGGGCCTTCATCGACCACAGCAGGCGGGGTTCAAGCTCCAGCCCGACAAGAAACAGCATCATCACCACGCCGAATTCGGCAAAGTGCTGGATCGAAACAACATCGACATGAAGCAGCGCCAGGACCGGGCTGATCACGATGCCCGCGATCAGGTATCCCAGCACCGACCCCAACCCAAGGCGTGAGGCAATTGGCACGGCGACGACGCCGGCAATCAGAAAGGTGAAGGCCAAAAGTAGAAAATCGGTCATGTGGGGTCCCCTGTGCGCGCTAGGGGACCATTAGTCGGATACAGGGGGCGGGTGTAAAGGGCCTGCGCGTGATTACCCCGCAAGACTTCAGGGCCGTCAGCGCATCCAGAAACCTTCGCGTTTGATCTGGTTGCGGATCTGTTGTTCGCGCCGGGGCAGGTCGTTTTGGTCGAACATCGCGCGCACCTTCTGGCCGCGGCCCTGATAGATCATGCGCAGCATCGGTTCGTATTCCTTCAGCACCTTCTTGATCTTGTTGGGGGCGGTCACCTCCTCCAACACTCGTATCGCCGTGTCGCTTTCACGCGCATACATCAGCGGCAAAATACGCCAGTGACAGGTCACGTCGCCGTCCAGCCCGGACAACTCCGGGCCGGGACGCCCGCCACCAAAGGAATGGACGACCAGCGGCAGCGCGATCTGATCCAGCCACGGATACAGCGTCTGACAGACCAGCGGTTCGGGCCGATCGTCGTGAATTGCTTGGGCATAGTTCAGATACCGTCGGCCAAATTCCTGCGGACAGGCACCAAAGAACCAGCCCGCGTTGAAATAGAGGTAACGGCCCCAGTATTCGTCCGGCTGGCTCAGGTCCATCGAGCTTTCGAATTCCAGACCAAATTTGTCATACAAGGATTTCCAGATCTCGGTGTAGCCGGGGCCGTAAAGCTCGATCTCGGGCCAGGTGCCTTCGCGTTTCATCGAGGCGGAGGGGCGGTCGAAGTCGAACGGCACCTGCGACAGCGGCCCGGTGATCAGCGTATCGGTGTCGAAAAAGACAAAAGGCTCGCCCTTGGGCAGGGCCAACAGGCCTTCAATCTTGTTGCCGTTCGGGTAAGAGGCGCCGAACACAGGCGTTTCAAACGGCACGATTTCGGCACCCAGCTCTTCCAGAAGCGAGCGAATATGGTCCTTCATGCGCGGATCGCGGTCCCAGCGCTCCCCTGGTTGCGGCTCTCCCACCAGGATACGGCCCTTGAAATCAGGGTCCGTCGCCTTAAGTGACACTACGAAAAGCACGGCCTCGTAAGACAGTCGGCCTGCTTGACCTATGATGAAGACATTGAAGTCCGAACGTTTTTTCGCTGATCGTGCCATCGGTGTTTTGCCTGCCCGGGGTTTTTCTGGCACTATAGGTTGGAACGCGGTGCGTGGGAAAGAGTCGTGTTAACAATTTCCGGACTGGAGCCGAATATGACGCCGAGAAAGACATTGAAACTGGCCCTTGCCGCGGTCGTTCTGGCTGCGCCGGCGCTGGCGCAGCAGTTCACCACCGCGGGCGAAGTGAAACCGATCCTGACCGCGACAAAGTCCAACTGGATCGCAGTGCGGGAATATGACGGCAGGGATCTTCTTTATTTCACCCATCTTCTGGCCTGGCGCTGTGGTCTGACCGAGATTCATTATGCGGTGAATGACGGTCCCGAAGAGCGCTATGACGGTGAGCCTTGCTATGAGGGCGAGGCGCAGCCCAACGCCATCAAGGCGACCGATATCATGCCGTTTCTCAGCTTCGACCTGAAGTCGATTGATAGTGTGTCGGTGAGGGTCGTTTATGATGACACAAGCGAAGACAGTGCACGCTTTGAGCGTGCGGCGGTCATGACGCAATAAGTTTTTTACCAAAGTGAGACGCTGACGCGCCGCTTTTTTGCCGCGCGCGCCGGTGGGGGCGCTCAGGCGGGCGCGGGACTTATCCTTGCGTGTCGAAACGGCCGTATTGCCCGCCAAGGAAGGCCAGTGGCGCGCCGGGTTCGGTTGTCACGCGGGTGACGCGGCCCAGCATCACGCTGTGATCTCCCGCGTCGATCAGGCGCTCGGTTGCACATTCGAACCGTGCCAGGCAGCCGTGCAGCAAAGGCACGTCATGCCCGCCCGTGATCCAGTCGCAGATGTCGAACGCGTCGCCTTCACGTGCGAAACGTTCCGCGACATTGCGTTGGTCTTCACTCAGAACGTGGATCGCGAAATGGGGCGCTGTGGTGAACGCATCATGGCGCAGGGACACTTTCGCCGGGCACCACAGCACCAGCGGCGGGTTCAGCGACACCGAAGCAAAGCTGTTGGCAGTCATGCCAAGCGGACCGTGTTCCGTGGCAACTGTTATCAGACAAACCCCGGTGGTGAACGATCCGAGGGCCGCGCGCAGCTCGCCTGCATGTTCGGGGCCGGGGGTGAAGCTTTTCATTCTTTTTCCTGTGCGCGTCTTGTCGGGCAGACATTATCCGCGCTCTGGCGGGGGGAAAAGCCCCGTTTCTTCCCTTCTGCGCCATTTGCCCCCCGGTCTTTGTCGGGAATAGGCGACGACGCAGGCTTGCGCGCGGTATGATCGGGGAAACGGATGGGGAGGATACCATGCAGACGCAGGCGAAGGTTGTGGTCATCGGGGGCGGCGTGGTTGGCTGTTCGGTTCTGTATCACCTGGCGCGGGCGGGGTGGAAAGATGCGCTGTTGCTTGAGCGATCCGAGCTCACGTCGGGCTCCACTTGGCACGCGGCGGGCGGCATGCATACGATCAACGGCGATCCCAACGTGGCCAAGCTGCAGCAATACACGATCGATCTGTACAAGGAGATCGAGGAGCTCTCGGGCCAGGCCACCGGCGTGCATCTGACCGGCGGCGTGATGCTGGCGGCGACGCAGGAACGGCTGGACTGGCTGAAGGGGGTTGTCGCCAAGGGGCGGTATCTGGGCATCGAGTGCAACATGATCAGCCCCGAAGAGGCGCATGATCTGATGCCGCTGATTGATCCCAGCCAGTTCGTCGGCGCGGTGCAGACCTATGTCGATGGGCATCTGGACCCGTCCGGTGTGACCTATGCCTATGCCAAGGCGGCACGCAAGTTGGGGGCCAGTATTGAAACCCATTGCAAGGTCGAAGGGATCGAGCGCCACCCAGATGGCTGGCGGGTCAAGACCGCCAAGGGCGATGTGATTTGCGAACATGTGGTGAATGCCGGCGGGCTGTGGGCGCGGGAAGTGGGCCGCATGGTCGGGCTGGAGCTGCCGGTGCTGGCGATGGAGCACATGTATCTGTTGACCGAGGATATGCCGGAGGTCGCCGAGATCAACGCCAAGACCGGTAAGGAGGTAATCCACGCGGTCGATTTCGATGGTGAGCTGTATCTGCGTCAGGAACGCGGTGGCATGCTGATGGGCACCTATGAAAAGGCCTGCGTGCCGTGGTCGCCCAAGGACACGCCGTGGGACTTCGGGCACGAGCTTTTGCAACCCGATATCGAACGCATCGCGCCGTCGCTTGAGGTGGGGTTCAAGCACTTCCCGGCATTCCAGAACGCGGGCATCAAGCAGATCATCAACGGGCCGTTCACCTTCGCGCCGGACGGCAATCCCTTGATCGGGCCTGTAAAAGGTCTTCCGGGATACTGGTGTGCGCTGGGCGTGATGGCGGGGTTCAGTCAGGGCGGCGGTGTTGGCTTGGCGCTGGCCAACTGGATGATCGACGGCGATCCGGGGTTTGATGTGTTCGCGATGGATGTGGCGCGGTTCGGGGATTATGCCACGCTGTCCTACACCAACGCCAAGGTGCAGGAGAACTACTCGCGTCGCTTCTCGATCCGGTTCCCGAATGAAGAATTGCCCGCCGCACGCCCGCTGAAGACCACGCCGATCTATGACCTGCTGAAGGACGCGGGCGCGCAGTTTACCGCGTCGCACGGGCTCGAAGTGCCGCTGTGGTTCGCGCCAGACGGGGTTGAGGACCAGTTCAGCTGGCGCCGCTCGACCGATTTCGACACGGTGGGGGGCGAGGCGCGGGCGGTGCGGGGCAGCGTCGGGATCATCGAGATCTCGGGTTTTGCCAAATACACGGTGACTGGGGCAAGGGCCGAGGCCTGGCTGGACCGCATCCTCGCCTGCAAGATCCCGGTCACTGGCCGCATGGTGCTGGCACCGATGCTGAAGCACGACGGCAAGGTGATCGGCGATTTCACCCTGGCCAATCTGGGTGACGGGGAATTCTTTCTGGCAGGCTCCGGCGTGGCCGAGGATTACCACATGCGTTGGTTCGACCAGCATTTGCCGGACGATGGATCGGTGCAGATCACCCCGCACGGCGCGGGATTGTGCGGGCTGTCGATCGCCGGGCCGAATGCGCGCAAGCTGTTGGAAAAGTTGACGGACCACGATGTGAGCGCCGAGGGCTTCCGCTTCATGGATATCGCCAGGATGGACGTGGGCATGGCGCCCTGTCTGGTTGGGCGGGTCAGTTTCACCGGCGATCTGGGCTATGAGATCTGGATGGACCCGGCCTATCAGCGTCATGTCTATGCGGCGTTGACCGAGGCAGGCGCGGAGTTCGACATCCGTCCCTTCGGTTTGCGTGCTTTGAACGCGCTCAGGCTGGAGAAGAATTTCGGCGGCTGGGCGCGGGAATACCGTCCGATTTATACCGCCGACGAATGCGGGCTGGGCCGGTTCGTGGCCCTGAGCAAGGGTGCGGATTTCATCGGCAAGGATGCCGCGCGGGAAAACCGCGCGGCGGGCGGCAAGATGCGGCTGTGCAGCTTCGTGGTAGAGGCCCGGGATGCCGACGTGATCGGGGATGAACCGATCTGGCAGGACGGCGAGGTGGTCGGCTGGGTCACGTCGGGCGGTTATGCCCATGCCTCGGGCGTGTCCGTCGCAATGGGCTATGTCCCGCGCGAAATGGTCGCGCGCGATGACGGCTGGCAGGTGGAGCTGTTGGGGGAACGGCTGGACGCGCGGATGCAGCGCGTGCCACTGTTTGATGCCAACGGCGCGGCGATGCGGGGATAGGTAATGGTTCCAAAGACGATGAATGCGATGGTGCTAACCGGTCACGGCGGGTTTGACGCCTATGCGTGGCGCGACGATTGGCCGGTGCCAACGCCTGACGCGGGCGAGGTCCTGATCCGTGTCGAGGCCTGCGGTTTGAACAACACCGACGTGAACACCCGGACCGGGTGGTATTCTAAAACCGTCGATGGCGCGACCGGGGGCGAGGGGCAGCAGACCGAAGACGCGGAGGATCCCAGCTGGGGCGGCGCGCCGATCCGGTTCCCCCGCATTCAGGGGGTCGATGCGGTGGGCCACGTGGTGGCCGTGGGCGCAGGTGTTGCGCAGGACATGATCGGCAAGCGCGTCATGGCGGATGGGTGGCAGCGGGACTGGCACGACCCGATGAACATGGACAAGGCGCGGTATTTCGGGTCCGAACTGGACGGAGGCTTTGCCGAGTACACCAAGATGGATGTGCGCGGGTGCCAGGTGGTGGACAGCCCCCTCAGCTCAGCCGAGCTTGCGACGTTTCAGTGTTCGTATACCACCGCCGAGGGCATGTTGACGCGTGCAGCTGTTGTGGCCAGCGATACCGTGTTGATCCCGGGGGCCTCGGGCGGAGTGGGCGGGGCCTTGATCCAGCTGTCCAAGCGTCGTGGGGCGCGGGTGATCGCCATGGCGGCCGAGGAAAAACACGATCAGGTTGCGGCATTCGGTCCGGACCTGTGCCTGCCGCGCAGTCCCGGCGATTTGCGCAAGGCGCTGGGCGCCGAGAAGGTGACGGTGGTTGCCGATGTGGTCGGAGGGCCATTGTGGCCGCAGCTGATCGACGTGATGCAGCGCGGGGGGAGGTATACGTGCTCTGGCGCGATTGCCGGGCCGACTGTCAATCTGGACCTGCGCACGCTCTACTTGCGCGATCTGACGTTCACTGGGTCGACGGTGGTGCCAACGCATGTGTTCCCGGACGTGGTCGGGTATATCGAACGGGGGGAAATCCGTCCGATCCTGGCCCAAACCTATGCGTTGAAGGACCTTGTCGCAGCGCAGCAGGCGTTTATCGACAAGCGGCATGTGGGCAACATCGTGGTTGTGCCATAGGGGCTCCGAAGGGAGCGCTCCCGCCCCGGCGTGACCCTGCGGGTCGTGCCACGTTGGGCGTGGCCTCGCGACGCTCGGAAGAGGCGGCACCGCTATTCGGCGATGGCGAACCCCGTGATCAGTTGGCGTAGCCCGAACGCAGCACCCGCGAGGATCGCGAGGAAAGTCACCGGGGCGGACCAGGCCAGAAGGGAAAAGGCCGACAAGCCCTGGCCGATCGAGCAGCCCACCGCGATCACCGCGCCCAGCCCCATGATCACCGCGCCGCCGATCTGGCGCTTCAGCTCGCGCGGGTCTTCGCAGGCTTCCCATCGGAAATGCCCTTTTATGAGCGAGCCCAGGAAGGCGCCCAGCAGCACACCCGCGACCGAGCCGACGCCGAAGCTCAGGTTGCTGCCGGACGAGGTCATCAGGAAGATGATCGTATCGCCCAGGGGTGCGGAATAGGTGTGGCTTTCGACAGGGATGGCGGAAAAGCCGTTTTCCAGAATGTACCAGGTGCCGGCCCAGCCGATCACCACGGCGATGCCGGCCATCACCGACCAGAACACTTCGTTGTAGGCCGCGCGTAGCTCGGATGAGGTGAACATGGCGGCGAAGATCACCGCGCCGATGGCCATCCCCAGCGCGGGCACGGGCAGGCCGGTCCATCCGCCCAACGAATGGGCGATGCCGGGGAGGGAGCCACCGTCGATCAAAGTGTCGGGGAACAGGATCACCCGCAGGTGCGACAGCGGGCCGGAAATGGCGACATAGGCCGACAGGCCCATCACCAACACGATGACAAAGGCGCGCAAGTCGCCGCCGCCCAGCCGCGCCAGAGCACCAAAGCCGCAATTGCCCGACAGTGCCATGCCATAGCCGAACAAAAGCCCGCCGATGATCGACGCCAGCGGGTTCCAGCCCAGCCGGAAATACACCGCCTGCTCGGCCCCAAACAAGCCAAGCGCCATCAGCGCGAAAGTGCCCATCACGGCCGTGCCGATTGCGACGCCCCACATGCGCATGCGCAGGGACGATTCGGCATAGAGCATGTCCTCGATCGCGCCGAGTGTGCAGAACCGGCCAAGCCGCGCGGCCAGGCCCAGCAGGACGCCGCCCACAAGCCCGACAATGGCTGCGAGGGTCGCGTCACTGATCCAGTCGAACATGAATGTCTCCGATCCGCAGGGGCGGGCGTGTTATTCGGCCGCCTTCTGCCGTGGTGTTCCGTCCACTGTACAGAACATGTCGTAGATCACTTCCAGAATGCGCCGCGGGCGATCATCGGTCAGGGAATAGAAGATTGTCTTGCCATCTCGCCGGGGGGTGACCAGACCCTCCAGCCGCAGTCGGGCCAGTTGTTGTGACACCGCTGCCTGACGGGCATGCAGCAGCTCCTCCAGCTCGGTCACCGACTTTTCGCCGGTCACGAGGTGGCACAGGATCATCAGCCGGCCTTCGTGGCTGATTGCCTTGAGCAGGTTCGACGCATCACAGGCGCTGGACATCATCTTGTCCAACTCCTCGGGTTCCATGTCTTCACGGATCACCGGCAGGGCCATGCTATCGTTCCTCTCTGCGTTACGCGCGCGATTGCGCCTGCATATACTGTTTTGACCTGGTTACGCAATATTCACTGCAAATTTGATCAAAATCTGGAGTTCTAACCCTGGGCCGGCTCGAACGCGGTCTGGTCTTCCAACATTTGGCCCAGAAGCCCCCAGAAGAAGTCTTCACCCGGGTAGCCTTCGATCCGCGCCAGCTCCTGCCCGTCCTCGACCAGCACAAAGGTAGGCGTGAACAGGATCGGGCGGGTCAGCTCAACGTCGAACTCCGCCTTGCGGGTGTCGCGGATATCCACCTGTCGCAGGGGGGCGAACTGCCCCTCGGCCGTCTTGGGATAGATCGGACCCAGCTTGGCCAGCCATTCGGCGCACCACGGGCAGCCCGGTTCTTCGACCATCACCAATTCAGCCGCAAATACGGGCAGGGTGACCAATACAAATGCGACCGATGCCGCAAATCCACGCAGGAACCCCATTTTTTCCACCAATTCTGTTGACCGCTGCTTACACCTGAACATAATTGAATATGTGAAATAATCAAGAACGGGACCATGCTGGACATTTCATTCGCAGGCGCGGCGTTGGCCGGGCTGTTGAGCTTCTTCACCCCCTGCATCCTGCCGATGGTGCCGTTTTATCTGTGCTATATGGCGGGCATTTCGATGTCCGAGTTGCAGGACGATGGCGACATTGCCCCCGGAGCGCAGAAACGCCTGGTGATCTCGGCGGTGATGTTCGCGCTGGGCGTCACCACGATCTTCATGCTGCTGGGCATGGGGGCCACGGCGCTGGGCCAGACCTTTGCGCAATACAAACAGGTGCTGTCTTATGTCGGGGCGGCAATCCTGTTCGTGTTCGGCCTGCATTTCCTGGGCGTGATTCGCATTGGGCTCTTGTATCGCGAGGCGCGGTTGGAATCGACGGCCGAGCCGACCACGATCTTCGGCGCCTACGTGATGGGGCTGGCCTTCGGCTTTGGCTGGACACCTTGCGTCGGCCCGGCGCTGGCTTCGATCCTGATGATCGCCAGCGGCATGGGCGACATCGGGCAGGGCGCGCTTCTGCTCATGGTCTATGGCCTGTCGATGACCGCGCCCTTCATTATCGCAGCCCTGTTTGCCAAGCCGTTCCTGCGCTGGATGGGCCGCAACCGGAAATACCTGCCCTATGTCGAAAAGGTGATGGGGGCGATGCTGGTTCTGTTCGCGATCCTCATTGCCACCAATGGTGTGAACCTGATTGCCCAATTCATGATCGATTGGTTCCCCGGTTTGACGAAAGTGGGCTGAGTTAAGAACTGAGACAAGGAGTGACACGATGCGGTTTCTAATGACAATGCTCACCACGCTTATGCTGGCCCTACCGGCGGTATCGGCCACGGAATTGGGCGACGATGGCCTGCACAAGACCGCCTGGATGCGCGATACGTTCAAGGACCTGCGCGAGGACCTGGACGAGGCGACCACCGAGGGCAAGCGCCTGTTGGTGATCTTTGAGCAACGCGGCTGCATCTACTGCACCAAGATGCACGAAGAGGTCTATCCTGACCCCAGGATCACGGGCCTTTTGGAGGACCACTACTTCGTTGTGCAGGTGAACCTGTTTGGCGATGTTGAGGTAACAGATTTCGACGGAGAGACATTGTCGGAAAAGGACATGGCGATGAAATGGGGAATCATGTTCACGCCGACGATGATGTTCTTTCCCGCTGAGGTTGAGGAAGGCGTCACCGCGCGTGAGGCCGCGGTGGTTCAGATGCCCGGTGCTTTCGCCAAAGGCACTACGGGGGATCTTCTGACCTGGGTTGTCGAGGAGGGGTATCTGGGCGATGAGAATTTCCAGAAATACCATGCCCGTAAGATCAACGAGCGCCGCGAGGCAAATAAGTAGAAGAAGGCCGCGCCGCGACGCAGCGCAAGGATGTTGCCCGGTCACGAACTATTAATTCAAATAACAGAATTTGATGTTGCGGAAATTTCGCGGCGTCGGTAGTTTGACCGGACAACGGTCTATGGGAGGAAACATGAAGCGGACAACGATCGCGCTTGCAGCACTGCTGGCAGGGCTGGGAATGGCAAACGCCGAAACGGTGGCGCCTACGAATGTAACTTATGAAGAGGGTGCCGTCGCTTTGTCGCTGACGGGCGTGCCTGGCAATCCGATGGAGGGCGCAAAAGTCGTCTCCACGAAAAGCCAGGGCAACTGCGTTGCCTGCCACGAGATCTCGGATCTGGCCGATGTGCCGTTCCAAGGTGAAGTGGGCCCGCTTCTGGACGGGGCCGGCGATCGCTGGACCGAAGCTGAACTTCGCGGCATCGTGGCGAACGCCAAGATGACTTTCGAAGATTCGCTTATGCCCTCGTTCTACAAGACGGAAGGCTTCATCCGCCTGGGCAAGGCCTATACCGGCAAAGCCCATGAAGGCGAAGTGGCCCCGCTGCTTTCGGCTCAGCAAATCGAAGATGTGGTCGCCTACCTGATGACGCTCAAATAAGCGCATCTGGCGGACGATCCTCTATACTACTCAATGGAGACACACATGACATTCACACGACGTGATGCTCTGGCACTGGGGCTCGGCGCGACCGCCGTGGCCATGCTGCCGATGCGGGCAAGCGCCGCTGCGGACGAGGCCATCGCGGCCTTCACCGGTGGTGCCGAAGTGGGCAGCGGTGACATCACCCTGACTGCACCCGAGATTGCCGAAAACGGCAACACCGTTCCGGTTTCGGTCGATGCGCCTGGCGCGGCTTCGATCATTCTGCTGGCTGCGGGCAACCCGACGCCCGGCGTGGCGACCTTCAACTTCGGTCCCGCTGCTGGTGCACAATCAGCTTCGACCCGGATCCGTCTGGCTGGCACACAGGACGTTGTTGCTGTCGCCAAGATGGCTGATGGCAGCTTCATTCAGGCCTCGTCGACGGTGAAAGTCACCATCGGCGGCTGTGGCGGCTAAGAAAAGGAGAACGGAAAAATGGCATCTGGTGTCAAACCCCGCGTGAAAGTCCCGAAAACCGCCGCTGCAGGCGATACGGTGACCCTGAAAACCCTGATCTCGCACAAGATGGAGAGCGGCCAGCGCAAAGACGGCGACGGCAATCTCATCCCGCGTTCGATCATCAATCGCTTTACCTGCGAATTCAACGGCGCACTGGTCGTCGATGTGACGCTGGAAGCGGCGATCTCGACCAACCCGTATTTCGAATTCGACGCAATTGTCGACGCAGCAGGTGATTTCAAATTCACCTGGTACGACGATGACGGTGACGTCTACGATACGACCAAGTCGATCAAAGTCGCCTAAGCGACGCGCAGGGAGGAATAATATGAAAAAACAAATGCGTACCAGCATTGCAGCCATCGCCGCTGCCTCGATCTTCGGGGCAGGGGCGGCCATGGCCGACGAAGAAGCCGAGCTCATCATCAACGGCGAGATCGAAATTGTCACAAAAACCGCGGCACCTGCCCACGCAGAAAATCTTGGTGAGGTTCTGTCGGGCTGGCGCTTCCGCTCGGACACGACGCAAGAAATGCAGATGGATGACTTCGACAATCCGGGCATGATCTGGGTCGAATCCGCCGCTGAAGCCTGGGCGACTGCCGAAGGCACCGAAGGCAAATCCTGTGCGGATTGCCACGGCGCGCCCGAGGACATGGCCGGTGTGAAAGCCGTCTATCCCAAGTGGAACGAAGACGCCGGCGAAGTTCGGACGCTGCAGATGCAGATGAACGACTGCCGGGTGAACCGCATGGGCGCTGAAGCCTGGGGCACCGACAAAGGCAATTCCATCCCGATGGAAGCGCTGATGGCGTCCGTTTCGCGCGGTATGCCGGTGAACGTGGCCATTGACGGTCCGGCACAATCCACCTGGGAGCAGGGCAAAGAGCTCTACTACACCCGGACGGGTCAGCTGGAACTGTCCTGTGCCAATTGTCACGAAGACAATTACGGCAACATGATCCGTGCCGACCACCTGTCGCAGGGTCAGATCAACGGGTTCCCGACCTACCGTCTGAAGAACACCAAGCTGAACGGCGTGCATTCGCGCTTCAAAGGCTGTGTTCGTGACACCCGTGCCGAAACGTTCAACCCGGGGTCTGCCGATTTCGTGGCGCTGGAACTCTATGTCGCTTCGCGCGGCAACGGTCTGTCGGTCGAAGGTCCGTCTGTCCGTAACTAAGAAAAAAAACATGAACCCCGCGACGGAGAATTTCCGTCGCGGGGTTTAGTCGTTCTGGACATATTCCTCAAAACGAATATAAGTCCGCCAACTGAAATAATACCAAGGGTCTGTTCCATGATCTCTCGTCGCGATTTTCTTCAGGTCGGCATGGCCGCATCGGCCCTGTATGGCACCTCGGGGTTCGGCAACTGGGCGCGCCTGGCCGCGCAGCAGGCGCTGACCCAGGACCAGCTGCTGGAGTTCGACACGTTCGGCAACGTCAGCCTGATCCACGTGACCGACATTCACGCGCAGCTGAAGCCGATTTATTTTCGTGAACCCGAGATCAACCTGGGTATTGGCGACGCCAACGGCCAGATGCCCCACGTGACCGGCGCCGATTTCCGCAAAGCATACGGCATCGAAGACGGGTCGCCCTCGGCTTATGCGATGACCTACAATGATTTCTCGTCACTGGCGCAGGCTTATGGCAAGGTCGGCGGGCTGGACCGCGTGTCCACCGTGATCAACTCGATCCGCGCCGCGCGCCCCGATGCGCTTCTGCTGGATGGCGGCGATACCTGGCATGGCTCGTACACCTGTTTCCAGACCGAAGGTCAGGACATGGTCAACGTGATGAACGCGCTGAAGCCCGACGCGATGACCTTCCACTGGGAATTCACCCTGGGGTCTGAGCGCGTGAACGAGCTGGTCGAAAGCCTGCCCTATGCCGCCCTTGGCCAGAACATCTTTGACGCCGAGTGGGACGAGCCCGCCGAGCTGTTCAAGCCCTACAAATTCTTCGAACGCGGTGGCGTGAAGGTGGCCGTGATCGGTCAGGCCTTCCCCTACATGCCGATCGCCAACCCGCGCTGGATGTTCCCGGAATACTCCTTCGGTATTCGCGACGAAAACATGCAGGCGATGGTCGACGAAGTGCGTTCGATGGGCGCAGAGCTGGTCGTGGCCCTGTCGCACAACGGGTTCGACGTCGACAAGAAGATGGCCACCCGCGTCAAAGGCATCGACGTGATCCTGTCGGGTCACACCCACGATGCGCTGCCCGAACCGGTGCAGGTCGAACAGACCTATATCATCGCGTCGGGGTCGAACGGCAAATTCGTCAGCCGCATCGATCTGGATGTGCGCGACGGCCGCATGATGGGCATCAAGCACAAACTGATCCCGATCTTCTCGGACGTGATTGCGCCCGATCCTGTCATCACCAAGGTGATCGACGAACAGCGTGCGCCCTATGAGGCCGAGCTGAGCGAAGTGATCGGCAAGACAGACACGCTGCTGTATCGCCGCGGCAATTTCAACGGATCCTGGGACGACCTGATCTGTGACGCCCTGATCAACGAGCGTGAGGCCGACATCGCCATGTCGCCCGGCGTACGCTGGGGCCCAAGCATCCTGCCGGGGCAAGAGATCACCCGCGAAGACATCTGGAACGTGACCTCGATGTCCTATGGTGAGGCCTACCGGACTGAAATGACAGGTGAATTCATCCACACGATCCTGGAAGACGTGGGCGACAACCTGTTCAACCCGGACCCTTATTATCAACAGGGCGGCGACATGGTCCGCATCGGCGGCATGGGCTATAAGATCGACGTGTCCAAGCCGCAAGGCGAACGGATTTCCGAGATGACCCTGCTGAAAACCGGCGAAGCGATTGATCCGTCCAAGACCTATGTGGTTGCGGGCTGGGCCAGCGTGAACGAAGGCACCGAGGGGCCGCAGATCTGGGACGTGGTCGAAAACCATATCAAGAAACAAGGCACTGTGAAGCTGGACCCGAACAACTCGGTCCAGGTCGTGGGCGCCTGATCCATATTCAAGACGACGAAAAGCAGGAGATTTGACAGATGTCAGACGAGTTTGAAGGGGTGAAACCTTCGCGCCGCAGCTTCCTGACCGGCGCTGCCGCTGCGGGGGCCGCGATCGGCACCGCCGGGGCCGCATCGGCTGAGGGCGAGCGCCTGATCACCGAAGTGCAGGACTGGGCCTCTGGTCTGGGCGACGGTGTGGACGCAACGCCTTATGGCATGCCGATCGAGTTCGAAGGCGACGTTGTGCGCCGCAACGTGGAATGGCTGACTGCCGACACGATTTCGTCGATCAACTTCACGCCGATCCACGCGCTGGACGGCACAATCACCCCGCAGGGCTGTGCGTTCGAACGCCACCACTCGGGCGCGATCGAGCTGAAGAAGTCGGACTATCGCTTGATGATCAACGGCCTAGTCGATACGCCGCTGGTCTTCACCTATGAAGACCTGGAGCGTTTCCCGCGGTCGCAGCAGACGTTCTTTTTGGAATGTGCGGCGAACACCGGCATGGAATGGGCCGGCGCGCAGCTGAACGGCGCGCAGTTCACCCATGGTATGATCCACAACATGGAATATACCGGCGTTTCCCTGCGCACCTTGCTGGAAGAGGCCGGTCTGCCGACCGATCTGACCGGCAAGTGGGTCTATGTCGAAGGCGCCGACGCGTCGTCGAACGGCCGCTCGATCCCGATTGAGAAGGCGCTGGACGATTGCATGGTGGCCTTCAAGGCCAACGGCGAAGCGCTGCGCAAAGAGCACGGTTACCCGGTCCGCCTGGTTGTTCCCGGTTGGGAAGGCAACATGTGGGTCAAGTGGCTGCGTCGGATCGAGATCATGGACGCGCCAGTCGAAAGCCGCGAAGAGACTTCGAAATACACCGACACGCTGGAAGACGGCACCTCGCGCAAGTGGACCTGGGTCATGGATGCGAAATCCATCGTCACCAGCCCCAGCCCGCAGGCGCCGATCAAGCACGGCAAGGGCCCGTTGGTCATCACCGGCCTTGCCTGGTCGGGCAATGGTGCGATCACCGGCGTCGACGTGACGCTGGACGGCGGCAAGACCTGGCAAGAGGCCCGCTTGGCCGAGCCGGGCAAGAAGATGGCGCTGACCCGCTTCTATCTGGACATCGACTGGGACGGTCAGGAGATGTTCCTGCAATCGCGGGCGATTGACGAAACCGGCTATGTACAGCCGACGAAAGATCAGCTGCGCGAAGTGCGCGGTCTGAACTCGATCTATCACAACAACTGCATCCAGACCTGGTGGGTCAAAGCGGACGGGGAGGCAGAAAATGTCGAAATTTCCTAAATTCATGCTGGCCACGGCGTTGGTGGGTCTGACCGCCACGCCGTTGATGGCTGAAAAGCTTGGCCTGGGCCGCCCCGCGCTGCCCGATGAGATCGCGGCTTGGGACATCGATATCGCGACGGACGGGTCCAACCTGCCCGCCGGGTCGGGTGACGTGCTGGTGGGCGAAGAGCTGTTCGCCGACTATTGCGCGGTCTGCCACGGTGACTTTGCCGAAGGTGTCGACAACTGGCCGAAACTGGCTGGTGGTGCCGACACGCTGGACCACGAAGATCCGCTCAAGACGGTCGGCTCCTATTGGCCGTATCTGTCGACCACGTTCGACTATGTGCGACGCTCGATGCCGTTCGGCAACGCGCAGACGCTGTCGGATGACGAGGTCTATGCGATCGTCGCCTACATCCTCTATTCGAACGACCTGGTCGATGACGATTTCGTCCTGTCGAACGAAACCTTCGCGGGGGTCGAGCTTCCGAATGCCGGCGGGTTTATCGTGGATGACCGGGCTGAAACGGAATACCCGAACTTCACCGAACGTTGCATGTCCGACTGTAAGGACAGCGTGGAAATCACCATGCGTGCGGCCGTTCTGGACGTGACGCCCGAGGAAACCAAAGCCCGCACCATTCAGGCGATGGTCGAAGCGACCAACCCGCGCAATGCCGACAGTGGTGAGACCGAGGCTGCTGCCGAGCCGGAGGCCCCGGCCGAGGAAGCCGCACCGGAAGCACCCGCCGAAGAGGCCGCCGCGCCGATGGAGCTGGACGCGGATCTGGTTAAGGCCGGCGAAAAGGTCTTCAAGAAGTGCAAGGCCTGCCACAAGATCGGTGACGGCGCCAAGCACGGCACTGGCCCGATCCTGAACGACGTGTTTAATCGCACCGCCGGGACTGCTGAGGGCTTCGGCTTCTCGAAAGTGCTGATCGCGGCGGGCGAGGGCGGCATGGTCTGGGACGCGGAAAACCTGGCCGGGTATCTGGCCAACCCGCGCAAGTTCCTGAAGGGCAACAAGATGTCCTTTGCCGGTCTGAAGAAGGACAAGGATCAGGCTGCGATCATCGAATTCCTGAAATCGGTTTCGCAGTAAAGACCCGAAAACGGTTGTGAAAACGGCGTCGCGGGGCAACTCGCGGCGCCGTGATTTTTTGAAAACACGGGTTTCGTGCTAGTCTTGCCTCTAACAAGGGGGACGACATGAAACAGATTGCACGCGCTTTCGCTTTTCTCATTGTTTTTGCCGGGGTCAGTCTGGCCGCCGAGCTGGGCGACGACGGGTTGCACAAACAGCCCTGGTTCCTGGACAGTTTTCTTGAAATGCAAGACGACCTGGCCGAGGCCGCCGCCGAGGGCAAGGATCTGTTGATCCTGTTCGAACAGGCCGGATGCCCCTATTGCCGCGAGTTGCATGAGGTGAATTTCGCCCGAAACGAAATCGTCAGCTTTCTAACCGAACATTATGTCGTGGTTCAGCTGGACATGTTCGGCGCGCGTGAAGTGGTGGATTTCGACGGTGAGGCGTTGGAGGAACGGGCCCTGGCGGTCAAATGGGGGGTGAATTTCACGCCCATGACGCTGATGTTCAGTCTGGACGGGGATGTGCCTCAAAATGCGCGCGCTGCCGAAGCGTTTCGCCTTCCGGGTTATCTGAAACCATTCCATTACCTGTCGTCGCTGGAGTTCGTGGCGACGGATGCCTATCAAAACCAGCATTTCCAGCGGTTTCTGCAAGCGAAGTTCGAGCATCTGGCCGAACAAGGCGTCGATCCGGACGTTTGGTAGGCGCGCAAGAAACTTGCAAACATGCAGGCATTAACATATTATAATTATTGAGTGCAGATGTATACTGGCGTATTGGTGCGGCATGGAAAAGATTCGTAAGACACTGGTGGCCGGTCTTGTTGCCGCCACCACCGCCTCGACCGCTTCGGCAAATGAATTCGGTGACGCCGAAGCCGGGCTGAAGATCTTCAATGAATGTAAGGCCTGCCATTCCGTGGGGACGGGCGCCAAGAACCGCGTTGGCCCGCAGCTGAACGGCATTTTCGGCCGCCGCGCGGGGGCGGTGGACGGGTTCAAGTATTCCAAGGGCCTGGCCCGGATGGGCAAAGACGGCCTGTTGTGGGATTTCGACAAGCTGGACCGCTATGTGCAGAACCCCAAGGCCTTCGCCTCGGATACGCGGATGAACTACAAAGGTCTGAAGGACGAGGCCAAGCGCGCCGATCTTCTGGCGTTCCTGCGTCAATATTCGGACAATCCGCAAAACATCCCCGAGGCTGCGCCGACGATCACCGGCACCGACCACTCGGTCGATCCGACCATTCTGGCGATCCAGGGCGACCCGGAATACGGCGAATATCTGTCGTCGGAATGCACGACCTGTCACCAGTTGACCGGCGACAACGACGGTATCCCCGGCATCATCGGCTGGCCGGCCGAGGATTTCGTGATCGCCATGCACGCCTACAAGGACAAATTCCGCCCGCATCCCGTCATGCAGATGATGTCGGCGCGCCTGTCCAATGATGAGATTGCGGCGCTTGCCGCGTATTTTGAGGCCGTGGAATAACACGGCCACACCCCCAAGGGAGGAGATCACTATGAAGCTCAACAGACGCGGATTTCTGGGCGCCACCGCAGGTGCGGCAGCTGCTGCCAGCCTGTCGGCCCCGATGGTACACGCAGCCGGACACGGCAAACCCAAGGTCGTCGTAATCGGCGGCGGGGCAGGGGGCGCGACCGCTGCCCGCTATATCGCCAAGGATTCGAAAGGTGAGATCGAGGTGACGTTGGTCGAACCCACGCGCACCTATTACACCTGCTTCTTCTCGAACCTCTATATGGCCGGGTTCCGGGATCTGGGTTCGATCGCGCATTCCTATGGCACGCTGGCCGCGGAATACGGCATCAACGTGGTGCATGACTGGGCCACGGGCATCGACCGCGAGGCGAAGACGGTGACGCTGGCCGGTGGCGCGACTCTGAACTATGACCGCCTGATCCTGTCGCCGGGTATCGATTTCGTCGACGGCGCGGTTGAAGGCTGGGACATCAGTGCGCAGAACAAGATGCCGCACGCTTACAAGGCCGGGTCGCAGTCGGAGCTGCTCAAGGCGCAGATCGAAGCGATGCCCGAGGGTGGCACCTTTGCGATGGTGGCCCCGCCGAACCCGTTCCGTTGCCCTCCCGGGCCCTATGAGCGGATCTCGATGGTCGCGCATATCCTGAAGGAAAAGAACCCGACGGCCAAGATCCTGATCGCGGACCCGAAAGAGAAGTTCTCGAAGATGGCGCTGTTCCAGGAAGGTTGGGGCAACCATTATGACGGCATGATCGACTGGGTCGGGGCCGATTTCGGTGGCGGCAACGTGTCGGTGAACCCGCATGACATGACCCTGACCATCGACGGCGACGTCAACAAGGTCGACGTCTGCAACGTCATCCCGGCGATGAAAGCGGGCAAGATCTGCGACATGGCGGGTATCACCGAAGGCAATTGGGCGCCGGTGATCGCGCACACGATGCAGTCGAAGGTCGATGAAAACATCCACGTGTTGGGCGATGCTTCGAACCAGGGTGACATGCCGAAATCGGGCTTTGCCGCCAACAGCCAGGCGAAAGTCGCGGCGATGGCCGTGCGCTCGGCGCTGACCGGGTCGAAACTGTTCCCGGCCAAGTTCACCAACACCTGCTGGTCGCTGATCGACACCAATGACGGTGTGAAAGTCGGCGCATCTTACGAGGCGACCGATGAAAAGATCGCCAAGGTCGATGGCTTCATCTCGAAGACCGGCGAAGACGCCGAGCTGCGTCAGGCGACGTTTGAGGAAAGCGTCGGTTGGTATGCCGGCATCACCTCGGACATGTTCGGTTAACCCCGAACCTGTTGACCAAGATCAAGGCAGGGCCCGCGTGGCCCTGCCATTTTCATTCCAGACACCTGAGGAGGATTCCCGATGTATAAAATTCTGACCGCTACGGCCGCCCTGGCCCTGACCGCAACCACCGCGCTGGCTGACAACCACGGCAGCCCCGCTGTGACCTATCCGTTCGACGGCAGCTTCGAAGACGCGACCTTTGCGGTCGAAAGCGCCATCGTGGGCGCCGGTCTGGTGATCGACTATGTCTCGCACACTGGCGAGATGTTGGCGCGCACTGGCGCCGACGTGGGCAGCGACGTGGAGTTGTTTGCTGCAGCCGACATTTTCCTGTTCTGCTCGGCCGTGACCAGCCGCAAAGTGATGGAAGCCAACCCGATGAACATCGCGCATTGCCCTTACGGCATCTTCGTGGCCGATCAGGGCGGTGAAGTCGTCGTCGGGTATCGCAAGTATCCTGAAGGCGAAATGCAGGAAGTTCAGGCGCTTCTGGACGGCTTGGTAAAGGAAGTCGTGGAGTAATTCAGGCCAACCTTTACCTTTGAAAACAACAAGATCCCGCGTGCCTCCCGGCGCGCGGGATTTTTCTTTGCGCGATCGAGCGCTTAAATATTCAAAAAAGTGAATGTTAGGGGTTTACATGGCCACAATTTGATCCATATCAAACGCAAGCGAACAATTACGACCAAGCGAGAAACAAGACAATGATCGAAACCGCCTTCACCCCTTACTCTGCCGCGATCGGTGGCGCCCTGATCGGGCTGGGCACCGTTCTTTTGATGTGGACCCGTGGCAACGTGCTGGGGGCGACCGGCATTCTGGCCGGCTTTATGAACCCTTCGTCCAGTTCCGACTGGGCCTGGCGCGCCGCCATACTGGCGGGCATGCTGACCGGACCTTTGGTCTATCTGGCGATTGCCGGGCAGATGCCCGCGGTTCAGGTGCCTGTGACGGTGCCGATGATGGTGATCGGCGGCTTTTTGGTGGGCATCGGCGTGACCTATGGCTCGGGCTGCACCTCGGGCCATGGGGTCTGTGGGCTGGCGCGCCTGTCGCGCCGCTCGATCGTCGCCACCCTGACCTTCATGCTGACCACGGGCCTGACGGTCTTTGTCGTCCGCCACCTGATCGGAGCCTGAGCCATGCAGTTGATCTTCATCTACGCCGCCGGCCTGATCTTTGGCCTGGGCATTTCCATGTCCGGCATGGGCAACCCCGCGAAAGTCATCAACTTTTTCGACGTGTTCGGCCCCTGGGATCCCAGCCTGGCCTTCGTGATGGGCGGGGCGGTGATCGTCACCTTCTTCGGCTATCGCGCCGTGTTGAAACAGCCCAAGCCGATGTTTGAGCCGACGTTCAGTGTGCCCACCTCGAAAGTCATCGACGCGCGGCTTGTCGGCGGCTCGGCCCTGTTCGGGGTGGGCTGGGGCATCTCGGGCTTCTGTCCCGGCGCTTCGATCCCGATGTTGGGCAGCGGCAATTCGTCGGTCCTCATCTTCACCGCCTCGCTGATCGCAGGCATCTTCGCGGCCCGCTGGATGATGGCGGTCACGCAAAAACGCAAAGCACTTCGCAACACCACCGCGGTCAACCCCGCAGAATGAAAGGGAAAACGTCATGAACGCCTATCCTTCCAACATCCAAGTGAAACCCGAGGTCACGCCCTTTTTCGACGCGGCCACCAACACGATCTCCTATGTCGTGAAGGACCCGAATTCGAAATCCTGCGCGGTGATTGATTCAGTCATGGACATCGACTATTTCGCTGGCCGCATCACCTATGACAACGCCGATGAGATCATCGCGTTCATCCAGGACAACGAGCTTGAGCTGGAATGGCTGATCGAAACCCATGTGCACGCCGACCACCTGTCCGCTGCGCCCTATATCCAGTCGAAACTGGGCGGCAAGATCGGCATCGGTGAACAGATCACCGTGGTGCAGGAAACTTTCGGCAAGGTCTTCAACGAAGGCACCGAATTCCAGCGCGACGGGAGCCAGTTTGACGCGTTGTTCACTGATGGCGACACTTATCAGATCGGCACGATGCAGGTCGTGGCAATCCACACACCGGGCCACACGCCCGCCTGCATGACCCATGTGGTGGGCGATGTCGGGTTCGTTGGCGACACGCTGTTCATGCCCGACGGTGGCAGCGCGCGCGCCGATTTCCCCGGCGGCGACGCGGCAGAGCTTTATGACTCGATCCAGAAGGTCCTGGCGCTGCCGGAAGAAACCCGCTTGTTCATGTGCCACGATTACGGCCCCAACGGGCGTGACATCGAATGGGAAACCTCGGTGGCGGACGAAAAAGCGCACAACATCCACGTGGGCGGCGGCGCGACGAAGGAAGATTTCGTCAAGTTCCGCACCGAGCGCGATGCGCAGCTGGCGGTGCCGAAGCTGATCATCCCGTCGTTGCAGGTCAACATGCGCGCGGGCGAGGTGCCGGCGGATGACGACGGCAACCCGATGCTCAAAGTCCCCGTGAACGCGCTGTAAGGAGGCCGATATGCAAGTCAAGAAACTGAATGACCAGGTGACGGTCGCGCCCCAGATCACGCCGGCCGATGTGGCGGTGATCGCTCAGGCCGGGTTCAAATGCGTGATGATGAACCGCCCGGATGGCGAAGAGGCGGGCCAGCCGTGCTGGAACGACATTGTCGAAGCCTGTGAGGCCGCGGGGGTCGAGGCGCGCTATGTGCCGATGGGCACTCGCGAGCTGACCGAGCGTGCCGTCGAAGGCTTTCGCGCTGCGATGGACGAGGTGGACGGGCCGATCTTCGCCTTCTGCCGCTCGGGCGCGCGCTGTGAAATCCTGTGGAACGCCGCAAGGGCGATGGCCGCGGCCAACTGATCTGATGCACGCCCGGGTGGCAACGCCCTGGGCGCGCGTCCCAACTCCTCCGATCCCCCCTGTGAAAGGTGGCTGCCGTGGCTTACCAGATGAAGCGCCCGACCCTGGGCGGGCTTAAGCGTTATTTCCCGATCCTGACCTGGGGTCGAAGCTATGACCGCGATGCGGCCACCTCCGACCTGGTCGCCGCCGTGATCGTGACGATCATGCTGATCCCGCAATCGCTTGCCTATGCGTTGTTGGCGGGGCTGCCGGCGGAAATGGGGCTTTACGCCTCGATCCTGCCGTTGGTGGCTTATGCAATCTTCGGCACCTCGCGCGCGTTGGCGGTGGGGCCGGTTGCAGTTGTATCGCTGATGACCGCCGCTGCCGTGGGAAACCTGGCGCTGCAGGGCACGGCGGAATATGCGATGGCGGCGATCACGCTGGCGTTCCTGTCGGGCCTGATCCTGCTGGTCATGGGCGTGTTCCGGTTGGGGTTTCTGGCCAATTTCCTGTCGCACCCTGTGATTGCGGGCTTCATCACGGCCTCGGGTATGATCATCGCGGTCAGCCAAATGAAACACATTCTGGGCATTGATGCCCATGGCCATTCCCTGCTTGAGATCCTGCGCTCACTGTTCGCGCATCTTGGGGACGCCAACCTGATCACCTTTGCCATTGGCGCGGGGTCTGTCGCGTTCCTGTTCTGGGTGCGCAAGGGGCTGAAGCCGCTGCTGTTGTCGCTGGGGCTGAAGCCGCGGTTGGCGGATATTCTGGCCAAGGCCGGGCCGGTGGGCGCGGTGGCCGTGACCACGCTGCTCAGCTGGGGCTTTGATTTGTCGTCGCGCGGCGTGGCCATCGTGGGCGACGTGCCGCAAGGCCTGCCGCCGCTGACGATGCCGTCGTTCGATGCCGAACTTTGGGCTTCGTTGTTCGGCTCGGCCGTGCTGATTTCCATCATCGGGTTTGTCGAAAGCATCTCGGTGGCGCAGACGCTTGCGGCCAAGAAACGCCAGCGCATCACTCCGGATCAGGAGCTTGTAGGCCTGGGCGCATCGAACGTGGCGGCAGCAATCTCGGGCGGCTATCCGGTGACCGGGGGCTTTGCCCGCTCGGTGGTGAATTTCGACGCGGGCGCGGAAACGCCAGCCGCGGGGGCCTTCACCGCCGTGGGCATCGCCGGGGCCGCCCTGTTCCTCACGCCACTATTGTTCTTCCTTCCCAAAGCCACGCTTGCCGCCACGATCATCGTCGCGGTGTTGAGCCTGGTGGATTTCACGATCTTGAAAAAGACCTGGGGCTATCACCGGGCTGATTTCACCGCCGTGGCTGCGACGATCCTTCTGACGCTTGTGTTCGGAGTGGAAATCGGCGTCAGCTCTGGCGTGATCCTGTCGATTGCGCTGTTCCTGTACAAAACCTCGCGGCCGCATATCGCCGAGGTCGGGCTGGTCCCCGGCACCGAGCATTTCCGCAACATCAATCGGCATGATGTGCTGACCCACCCGGAACTGGTGACGCTGCGGCTGGACGAAAACCTGTATTTCGCCAATTCGCGCTTCATCGAGGATTACCTGCTGGACCGGGTTGGCCAGGGGCAACCGGTGAAACACGTGGTGCTGATGTGCTCGGCGGTGAACGAGATCGACCTGTCCGCACTTGAGGCGCTGGAGGAGATCAACCGTCAGCTGTCCGACATGGGAATCACACTGCACCTGTCCGAGGTGAAAGGCCCGGTGATGGACCGCTTGCACCGCACCCATTTCCTGGACGAGCTGACGGGCCAGGTGTTCCTGACCCAATTCGGCGCGATGCGGGCGCTGGGGCCGGTGGACGGGCTGAAGCCGGTTCTGGCAGGGGACGCTGCGTAACGGGGCGCGGGATTTATTGAACGCTTGTGCAATTAATGCTAGGGCTGAGCCAACTTTTACCGGGAGGCTTGGCCATGGACATCACTGAAAACACCGCAATCGTCGTGTCGGGCGGGGCGTCCGGCCTGGGCGCCGCCGTCGCACGCGGCTTTGCCGCGGCTGGTGCCAAGGTTGGCATCTTCGATCTGAATGAAGAGGGCGGGCAGGCGCTTGCCGCCGAGCTTGGCGGGGCCTTCGCCCGTGTCGACGTGTCCGATCCGACCTCGGTTGCCGAGGGCTTCGAAACCCTGCGTGCGGTGCATGGCCAGGAACGCGTGATGGTGAACTGCGCCGGCATCGGCCCGGCCGCCAAGACCGTGTCGAAGGGCGAAGCGCATGATGCTGGCCTGTTCGCCAAGGTGATCGGCGTGAACCTGATCGGGTCGTTCAACTGCGCCAGCCAATCGGCGGCGGGCATGGTGAACGCCGACCCGGTGACGGACGACGGCGAACGCGGCGTGATCGTGAACACGGCGTCTGTTGCGGCCTTTGACGGCCAGATCGGCCAATTGGCCTATGCCGCCTCCAAGGGCGGTGTGGTGGGGATGACCTTGCCGATGGCCCGCGACCTGTCGGGCGAAGGCGTGCGCGTGGTCACCATCGCGCCGGGTCTGTTCAAAACCCCGCTGCTGGAAGGCCTGCCGCAAGAGGTGCAGGACAGTCTGGGCGCGCAGGTGCCATTCCCGTCGCGTCTGGGCGACCCGGCGGAATATGCCGCGATGGCGCGACATATCGTTGAGAACTCGATGCTGAACGGCGAAGTGATCCGTTTGGACGGCGCGATCCGCATGGCCCCGCGGTAAACGAATTCTTTCTAAGAATTCGGACCGGAATTTTTAAAACATTCCGGCACCCGGTTCAAACGGCGTCGGGCTGCTTCGGTGGTGCGGCGTCGGCGAAGGCGGGCAGGGCGTCCAGCGCCTCAAAGATGCGTGTGATCACCGGATAAGGCGCCATGTCCACCTCGAAGCGTCGGTTGTTCCAAACCTGTGCGTACAGGCAGATGTCAGCCATACCGGGGGTGTCGCCGTGGCAGAAGGTGCCAGTGTCCGGGCTGCCTGCCAGCATCGCTTCGATCGCCGGGAAGGTAACGCCGACCCAATGGCGAAACCAGTCCGCCTTGTCGCCACCCAGCGTGGCCTCAACATGTTGCAGCACTCTGAGATTGTTCAACGGGTGAACTTCACAGGCCACCATATAGCTGATCGCCCGCACGCGCGCGCGCCCCACCGGGTCGGCGGGCAGCAGGGGCGGTTCGGGGTGTACTTCGTTCAGCCATTCGATGATCGCCAGCGATTGCACAAGGTTTGTGCCGTCCTCAAGCTCCAGAACCGGCACAAGGCCGGCGGGGTTTTTCGCAAGGAATTCAGGTGTTTTCGTCTCGTCCTTCAACAGGGCATAGGACAGGTATTCATAGTCCAGGCCCTTCAAGTTCAACGCCGCCCGCAGCCGCGCCGAGGTCGAGGATCGAAAGTAATTGTGCAGTTTCAGCATCGCGCGCTCCGTTCGTTGCGCCTGCAACATGACACGGGCGCGCGGGCGGGAAAAGCCCCACTGGCATCAGTCGCGCCCAGCCATTATGGTCCGCCGGATGAGCCTGCCTGCGCACACATTGACCCAAGCCGCCCGCCTGTCCGTCGCCCCGATGATGGACTGGACCGATCGTCATTGCCGGTATTTCCACCGTCTGATGAGCCGCCGTGCGTTGCTTTATACCGAAATGGTCACAGCACCTGCGCTGGTGCGGGGGGGGGCGACGCATCTACTGGACTTTGACGCGGCCGAACACCCGGTGGCGGTGCAGCTGGGTGGATCGGACCCGGCCGAGTTGGCGCTGGCCACCCGTCTGTGTGTCGAGCGCGGCTATGACGAAGTGAACCTGAATGTCGGCTGCCCCTCTGACCGGGTGCAATCGGGCACCTTCGGCGCGGTGCTGATGACGCAGCCCGCGCTGGTTGCGGAGTGTGTGAGCGCCATGAAGGATGCGGCGCAGGGCGTTGAAATTACGGTGAAATGCCGCATTGGTGTTGATGATCAGGAGGCTGAAGAGGTGCTGCCTGATTTTCTGTCGCAAGTGGGCGCAGCCGGGGTTGGGCGTTTCACCATTCACGCGCGCAAGGCCTGGCTCAAGGGGCTCAGCCCCAAGGAAAACCGCGACATTCCCCCGCTGGATTACCCGCTGGTGCACCGGATGAAATCGTTTTTCCCGTCGCTGCACCTGTCGATCAATGGCGGCATCGCGACGCTGGACGCGGCCGAAGACCAGCTTGAGATCATGGACGGCGTGATGATCGGGCGTGCGGCCTATCATCAGCCCGCCGACATCCTGCTGAAGGCCGATCAGCGCCTTTTTGGCGAGCCAGGCGCGAAGACCGCGCACCAGGTCGCTGAAGAGATGATCCCCTACCTCGAACGCCACCTGGCCGCGGGCGGTAAACTTCACAATGTCACCCGCCACATGCTGGGCCTGTTTGCAGGGCGCCCCGGCGCGCGCGCCTGGCGCCGTGTGCTGTCCGAAGGCGCGACCCGGCCTGGGGCAGGGGTTGCGCTTTTGCGCGAGGCGCTGTCCCATGTGCCGGAAACACCACGCCAAGAGGCCTCCTGATGCCTGACATGTCCATTCTTTTGCCGATGCTGCTGCTTTTGCTGGCGATCGGGGCCTTTGCCGGTGTCATGGCGGGGCTGTTGGGCGTGGGCGGAGGTATCATCCTTGTGCCTGCGTTCTTCTATGTTTTCAGCGCGCTTGGCTACGCATCCGAGCAGTTGATGCAGATCTGCCTGGCCACGTCGCTGGCGACGATCATCGTGACCTCTCTGCGCTCGGTGCAATCGCATAACAAGAAGGGCGCGGTGGAGTGGGACATTCTGAAAACCTGGGCCATCGGCATCGTCATCGGCGCGATTGTCGGGGTGCTGGTCGCCTCCAGCCTGCGCTCGGTCGTGTTGCAGGGCATTTTCGGCGTTCTGGGCCTGATCGTCGGGGCCTACCTGGGCCTTGGTCGGGCCGAATGGCGCCTGGGTGCGGCGATGCCCACCGGGGTGAAACGCGCGGTGATGTCGCCGGTGCTGGGGTTCATGTCCGTCCTGATGGGGATCGGTGGTGGCAGTTTCGGCGTGCCCGTGATGACGCTGTTCGGCGTGCCGATCCACCGCGCTGTGGCCACGGCTGCCGGGTTCGGCGTGATCATCGCAGTGCCGTCCGTGATTGGCTTTCTGCTCCTGCCAATCGACCCCGCCGCACGCCCGCCGTTCACCATCGGCGCGGTGAACCTGCCGGCCTTCGCCGTGGTGATCGCAATGACGCTGATCACCGCGCCTTACGGGGCGAAGCTGGCCCATGCGATGGACCCGAAACCGCTGAAACGCGTGTTTGCCGTTTTCCTGACGCTGGTCGCGCTGAACATGTTGCGCAAGGCGCTTTTGGGGTAGGCTCCAAGCCCGTCGCGCCTAGTCGGTTTCACGTGCACCCTCCCACGGGTATTTCAGCCACGTCTCAAGCCCGCCAAGGTAGTTTTTCGTGTCGGACAGACGCTTGCGTTCCTGCAAGATGGCCAGAGGGGATCCGCCTTTTTCCTTCAACCGGAGGATCGACGCCTCAAGATTGGCGACCAGATCCGCGGCCTTCGCGATTTCACGTTGGAGCCGCGCCTTGCGGTCCTTTCGCTCTGTGATCTTGGTCATGTCGCGCACCAGCCGCCGTGTCGATGACCAGTTGCTCGCGGACATTTCAAGGATGTAATCCGTCATCGAGATCGAAAACCCGTCAATGACGATATCGCGCCCGCGCCGCACATTCCTGATCTGCAACACCTGCTTTCTGGTCAGCTGGTAGTATTGCGCGACGGTGTAGTGCGGTTTGAAACCCGCGTTGTCATCGTTGTCGCGCCCCTTGTTTGCAAACAGGGTGCGTGGCAGCGCAATCCCCAGGCCCAAAATCCCGATCACGATCCGTCTGTTGCAAGCTGTCATAGCGCCGCCTCCCCAAGTTGCCCTAGGGTAAACTTACGTCCGGCAGGCTCATTTTGTCAAATTGACCCGGCCTAGGTCACCGCGTTGCGGACCTTGTATTTTTCCTGATCCCAGATCCGGTTCCCGATCACCTTGGCGATGATTTCGACGGCGCGGTCCACGTCACCTTCGTCGGTATAGAGCGGGGTGAAGCCAAAGCGCATGATGTCGGGGGCGCGAAAATCGCCGATCACGCCGTGGTCAATCACGGCTTGCATCGCGGCATAGCCGTGGTCGAAGCGAAAGCTGACTTGCGATCCGCGCTGATCTGCATCGCGCGGGCTGGCCAGGGTCAAATCGGGGCAGGTGGCTTCAATCCCTTCGATGAAGCGTTCGCACAGGGCGACGGAGCGTGCGCGTAGGGCGTCCATGTCGACCTGATCCCAGATGTCCAGGGCCGCGTCGAGGGCCGCCATCTGCAACACCGGCGGGGTGCCCACGCGCATCCGCTCAATGCCCGCGCCGGGGCGGTAGTCGAGGTCGAAGGCAAACGGCGCGTCATGGCCCAGCCAGCCCGACAGGGCGGGGCGCACATGCGCGGCGTGGCGCGGGGCGACATAGATGAAAGCCGGCGCGCCGGGGCCCGCGTTAAGGTATTTGTAGGTGCACCCGACCGCGAAATCGGCTTGGGCTTCAGACAGATGCACCGGGAAGGCGCCGGCGGAATGGGCCAGGTCCCAGATCACCACAGCACCCACCGCATGGGCCGCGCGGGTCAGCGCCGCCATGTCGTGGCGCCGTCCGGTGCGGTAATCGACTTGGGTCAGCATCAGCACCGCAAGGTCGTCGTCGATGTGATCCAAGACCTCCTCGGGCGCGACGGTGACCAGTTCGTGCCCCTTGTCCAGCGCGCCGATCAACCCCTCGGCCATGTAAAGATCGGTGGGAAAGTTGCCACGGTCAGACAGGATCTTGCGCTTGCCCGGCACCAGCTCCAGCGCCGAGGCCAAGGCCTGGTAGACCTTGATCGACAAGGTGTCGCCGGTGGTGACATGGCCCGGTTCGGCCCCGATCAACCGTCCGATCCGATCTCCCAGCGCGGTGGGTTGCGCCATCCATCCGGCTGTGTTCCAGGCGGTGATCAGCATCTCGCCCCACTCATCGGTGATCGTCTGCGCCACCCGGGCCGCCGCCGTCTTGGGCAGCGGGCCCAGCGAATTGCCATCCAGATAGGTCACGCCGTCGGGCAGTTGAAAAAGCTGCTTTGTCGCGGCGAAATCCATCACACTTGTCCCCCGGAAATCTCGATCGTCTGGCCGTTCACGCTGTCCGACCCCGGCAAGCACAGCCACAGCGCCGCTGCTCCGATTTCCGCGGGGGCGATCAGGCGCTTGTGGCGGTTCTGGCTGGTCATCATCTTCAACGCCTCATCGGCGCTGGCGCCGGTTTTGTCGGCGATGATGTCGATGTTGCGGCTGACGATGGGGGTATCGACATAGCCCGGGCAGATCGCGTTGAAGGTCAGGTGCGAGCGCATGTAGTCTTCGCTCATTGCGCGGATCAGGCCGATCAGCCCATGTTTCGAGGCCGAATAGGCGGCGCCGCCTTTCAGCCCGCGAACGCCTGCGATGGAGGAGATCGCGATCATGCGCCCCCAGCCCGCCGCTTCCATGTCTTCAAGGGCCGCCCGCATGGTCAGGAACGCGCCGTCGAGGTTCGTGGCCATCGTGCGGCGCCAGAAATCGAGCGAAGTTTTCGGCACCGTGCGCCCCTCGGCAATGCCCGCATTGGCAACGTGGATGGTGATCGGGCCATTCGCGGCACGGGCGGTTTCGAAACCTGCCTTCACGCTGGCCTCGTTGGTCACGTCCATCACCAGCGGGTGCAGGCGCGGATTGTCCTGGGCGACCTGCTCCAGCACCTCGATGCGGCGGCCCGTGATGGTCACCTCAGCCCCGGCGTCTGCCAGCGCCTGCGCGATGGCCAAGCCAATGCCTGTGCCGCCGCCGGTCACCAGCGCGTGTTTTCCTGTCAGCTCGGCCATGTCGGTCCCTCCGGTTTTGCGCTACGGTATCGGGCAGGGCGCGGGACGCAAGGGCGATGTTGGCGCAAACCGGATTGCTTTTGCATTCGACATCGTGAATATGAAAACCTCTGGGGGACGACATGCGCGCACATATTTACAAACGACCGGGGATCGACCCGTGCTGAAATGGCTGGACATTCCACCAACCTGGCTGGGCGCGGCCGTGGCCGCCGCCTTTGGCCTCGACTGGCTGGTGCCGGGGCTGGGGTTCAACTGGTCGTGGTCGAAGCTGCTGGGCGACGGGTTGATCACCTTCGGCCTGGGCGCGATGGCGCTGGCGCTGTGGGAGATGCTGCGCGCGCGCACCACCTTTATCCCGCGCCGGGTGCCGACCGCCTTCGTGCAACAGGGGATCTATCGCCTGACGCGCAACCCGATCTATCTGGGGGACGCGATGATCCTGGCCGGTCTGATCCTGCGCTGGGACGTGCTTTTGGCGCTGCCGCTGGTGCCGCTGTTTGCCGGCTGGATTACCCGACGATTCATTCTGGGCGAAGAAGAGGGGCTTCTGGCCGCCTTCGGGGATGAGTTCGACGACTGGAAAACCCGCGTCCGCCGCTGGCTGTGACGCGGGGAATATGATCATACCGGGTAAGAAAATGTCGAATATCCGGGAAAAAAGGTCGCATCGTTGCGTAAGGGGGTGAAACCCGATGCTGCGGCGCGTATAGGAAACGGGAAACTGCCATGGGGACGGGATTCCCCCGCCTGTGGTGACGAACGGGAGAAGGGATAAGACACGTGAAAATCGGTGTTCCTAAGGAAGTGTTCGAGGGCGAGAACCGGGTTGCTATGACCCCGGAATCGGCCGGAATGCTGCAAAAGCTGGGTTATGACTGCGTGATCGAGACCAAGGCCGGTGCGGCCGCCGGGTTCTCGGACAAGACCTACAAGGATGCAGGCGTCGAAGTGGTGAAAACCGCCGCCGCCCTGTGGAAGGCGGCCGATATCGTCGCCAAGGTGCGTCAGCCCAATGCCACGGAATTGAAGCGTCTGCGCGAAGGCCAGACGCTGATCAGCTTCTTCAACCCCGCCGTCAACGAAGATGGCATGGCGGCTGCGAAGAAGTCCGGAGCCAACGTCATCGCGATGGAAATGGTGCCGCGCATCAGCCGCGCACAGAAGATGGACGCGCTGTCGTCGATGGCGAACATCGCGGGCTACCGCGCCGTGATCGAGGCGGGCAACAATTTCGGCCGCTTCTTCACCGGTCAGGTGACCGCCGCCGGTAAAGTGCCGCCCGCCAAGGTTCTGGTTGTCGGCGCCGGTGTTGCCGGTCTGGCCGCGATCGGCACCTCGACCAGCCTGGGTGCGATCACCTATGCGTTCGACGTGCGCCCTGAAGTGGCCGAGCAGGTCGAGAGCATGGGCGCCGAGTTCGTCTACCTCGATTTCGAGGAAGACCAGGCGGATGGTGCCGCAACGGGTGGCTACGCCGCCGTGTCCTCGCCAGAGTTCCGTGAGGCGCAGCTGGCCAAGTTCCGCGAGCTGGCCCCTGAGGTCGACATCGTCATCACAACGGCGCTGATCCCCAATCGCGAGGCGCCTGAGCTGTGGACCGAGGACATGGTGAAAGCCATGAAACCGGGCTCTGTCATCGTTGACCTTGCGGCGGAAAAGGGCGGCAATTGCAAATTGACCGTGATGGATGAGAAGATCGTCACCGACAATGGCGTGACCATCGTCGGCTATACCGATTTCCCGTCGCGCATGGCGTCGCAGGCCTCCAGCCTTTACGCCAACAACATCCGTCACATGATGACCGATCTGACGCCTGAAAAGGACGGCCAGGTCAATCACGACATGGAAGACGACGTGATCCGCGGCGCCACGGTGACCTTTGAGAAGGAAATCACCTTCCCGCCGCCGCCGCCCAAGATCCAGGCCATCGCGGTGCAGCCCAAGGCCGAGGTCAAGGAACTGACGCCCGAAGAAAAGCGCGCCGCCGAAGCGGCTGCGTTCAAAGCACAGACGAAAAGCCAGGTGACCCTGCTGGGCATCGGCGGTGCGCTGATCCTGCTGGCGGGGCTTTATGCACCCGCGAGCTTCATGCAGCACTTCATCGTCTTCGTACTGGCCGTGTTCGTGGGCTTCCAGGTGATCTGGAACGTGGCGCATTCGCTGCACACGCCGCTGATGGCGGTCACCAACGCGATTTCGTCGATCATCATCCTGGGGGCGCTGATGCAGATCGGGTCCAGTTCGTTCCTGGTGATCGTGCTGGCGGGCCTGTCCATCTTCATGGCCGGGATCAACATCTTCGGCGGGTTCCTCGTCACACGGCGCATGCTTGCCATGTTCCAGAAATCTTAAGGAGGCCGGCGTTATGGAATTCGGTTTCACGACTGCCGCCTATGTGGTTGCGGCTGTTCTTTTCATCCTGTCGCTGGGCGGTCTGTCCGGGCAGGAAAGCGCGAAACGCGCGGTGTGGTATGGCATTGTCGGCATGGCGCTGGCGGTTGCGGCGACCCTGGTCGGCCCCGGGTCTGGCCTGTGGCTGCTGTCGCTTCTGCTGATCGCCGGTGGCGGCATGATCGGTTATTACGTTGCGCAAAAGGTCCAGATGACCGAGATGCCGCAGCTGGTTGCCGCGATGCACTCGCTGGTCGGTCTGGCCGCGGTCTTCGTCGGCTATATCGCGCATATCGAGATGGGCAATGTCGCAGCTCTGATCGCGTCCGCGCCTGCCTCATTGAATGACGCGGGTATTCAGGAATGGTTGCATGGCCAGCACCTGGGCACGTTCGAGGCGCTGATCTCTCATAAGACGCCGGTTGAACTGTCGATCCTGCGGGTCGAGCTGTTCCTGGGTGTGTTCATCGGTGCGGTGACCTTCACCGGCTCTGTTGTGGCTTATGGCAAACTGGCGGGCAAACTGACCTCGTCTGCGGAAAAGCTGCCCGGCGGTCACATGCTGAACGCCGCGGCTGCGATCATTTCCGTGATCAGCCTGATCTGGTACTTCAACACCGGTGGCTTCATGCCGCTGTTCGTGATGACGCTGGCGGCGCTGTTCATCGGCTATCACCTGATCATGGGCATCGGCGGCGCCGATATGCCGGTGGTTGTGTCGATGCTGAACAGCTACTCGGGCTGGGCCGCAGCCGCCATTGGCTTCTCGCTGGGCAATGACCTGTTGATCGTGGTCGGCGCGTTGGTGGGCTCCTCCGGTGCGATCCTGTCCTACATCATGTGTAAAGCGATGAACCGCTCGTTCATCTCGGTCATCCTGGGCGGTTTCGGCGGCACCACGGGTCCGCAGATGGAGGTCGAGGGCGAACAGGTCGCGATCGACGCCGACGGCGTTGCGGCGGCTCTGGAAGAGGCCGACAGCGTGGTGATCATCCCCGGTTACGGCATGGCCGTGGCACAGGCGCAGCAGAACGTGGCAGAACTGACCCGTCGCCTGCGCGCCAAGGGCAAGACCGTGCGCTTCGCGATCCACCCGGTCGCGGGCCGTCTGCCTGGCCACATGAACGTGCTGCTGGCCGAGGCCAAAGTGCCCTACGACATCGTGCTGGAGATGGACGAGATCAACGATGATTTCCCGGACACGGATGTGGCCATCGTCATCGGGTCGAACGACATCGTGAACCCGGCGGCACAGGAAGATCCCAACAGCCCCATCGCCGGCATGCCGGTTCTGGAATGCTGGAAAGCCAAGCAGGTGTTCGTGTCCAAGCGCGGGCAGGGCACCGGCTATTCGGGCATCGAAAACCCCCTGTTCTTCAAGGAAAACACCCGGATGTATTACGGCGATGCGAAACAGTCGCTGGATACACTGCTGACGCTGATCAGCTAATCCACGGGTCACGGAAAACTGGTAAAGGGCGCCTTCGCGGGCGCCCTTTTTTCATCCAAACGGGGCAGGGCGTTTCGCAGGGGGGGAAGTGGTCGTTTCTTGCCCGCGTGGGTGCTACCAGTGGTGCAGCGGCGCTTCGCGCCATTCGCCGGGGCGCAGGTTGTCCAGTGTCCACGGTCCGATCCGAACCCGAACCAGCCGCAGCGTGGGAAACCCGATCGCCGCTGTCATGCGCCGCACCTGGCGGTTGCGGCCTTCGCTGATCGTCAGTTCGATCCAGCGGTCGGGAATGGCTTTGCGCACCCTGATCGGCGGCACACGGTCCCACAGGTCGGGCGGATCGATCAGGCGTGCCTTGGCCGGGCGAGTGCGCCCGTCTTTCAGCGTCAAACCCGTGCGCAGCGGGGCAAGGTCGTTGTCGCCGGGTTCACCTTCGACCTGCGCCAGGTAGGTCTTTTCCATTTTGTTTTTCGGATTGCTGATCTTTGCCTGAAGTCGTCCATCATCCGTCAGCAGCATCAACCCTTCGCTGTCGCGGTCAAGCCGTCCAGCGGGATATACGCCGGGCTGGTTGATGTAGTCCGATAAAGTAGCCCGCTTGGTCGGGCTTTTCGTGTCGGTGAATTGTGACAGCACGTCGAAGGGTTTGTTGAAGATGATCAGCATGCCCCTGATTAGCGGTGCCGGGGCGGTCGGAGCAAGCCCGTCTTTCGGCACCGTTCCCACCCACCCACCCCCCGGCGCCGAAAGACGGGCAGGGTTGCATCGTGGCGGGGATACGCTAGGGCTGGGGCATGAACACATCCCGCGCCATTCTTCTCAAGCTTGCCTCGGTGGCCGGGTTCGTGTCGATGGCGTCGCTGATCAAGGCCGCAAGCGATGGCGTGCCGCCGGGCGAGGCGGTGTTTTTTCGCTCTCTGTTCGCCATTCCGGTCATCCTGCTGTGGCTGAAGATTGACGGGAACCTACGCCTTGGGCTGCGCACGAAAAACCCGCTGGGCCACTTGTGGCGCGGGCTGGTGGGGACCACGGCGATGGGGCTGAATTTCTCCGCACTTGGGCTGTTGCCGCTGCCCGAGGTGACGGCGATCTTTTATGCCGCGCCGATCCTCACCGTCATTTTCGCCGCGATGTTTCTTGGCGAACAGGTGCGCGCGTTTCGCCTGACGGCGGTGGCGTTGGGCATGGTCGGCGTGCTGATCATCCTCAGTCCGCGCCTGACGGCCTTTTCGGCGGGCGATGTCAGCTCGGCCCAGGCGCTTGGAGCGATGTTTGCCCTGACGGCCGCGACTTTTGCCGCACTCGCCAAGATCTTCGTGCGCAAATTGGTGGCGACGGAGCACCCGGCGACGATCGTCTTCTACTTTTCGCTGACCGCAACCACGCTGTCGCTGGTCACGCTGCCGTTCGGCTGGGTCGTGCCAAGCGGCACACAGTTGGTGTTTCTGGTGCTGGCGGGGATCATCGGCGGCGTGTCGCAGGGATTGTTGACCACCGCGTTTCGTCACGCGGATGCGTCAATGATTGCCCCGTTCGACTATGCGTCGATGTTGCTGGCGCTGACCATCGGCTATTTCGTCTTTGACGAGGTGCCGACCGGGCCAATGCTGGCCGGGGCAGGCATTGTCATTGCGGCAGGCATCCTGATCATCTGGCGTGAACGTCAGCTGGGGCTGGACCGCAAGAAGGGGCGCCAGGCGATGACACCGGGCGGGCAATAGGGCACAATCCGGTCTGGATTCAAAGGGAAAATCACGCTAGACTGCCACTCAGACCCGGAAAACGGGCGTGTATTAAGGCAGTGTCAGGCGGTATCTCATGACCGAAATGGTTTATGGCTCCCTTCCCAAGAGGGACGGCGACCCCATTCTTCCCCGTTGGTGGCGTACGATCGACAAATGGTCGGTGTCGTGCATTCTTATTCTGTTTGGTGTCGGGCTGTTGCTTGGCCTTGCTGCCTCGCCGCCCTTGGCCGAGCGCAACGGGCTGGACCCGTTTCACTATGTCGAGCGGCAAATTATCTTTGGTTGTGCTGCACTGGCGGTGCTGTTTGCCACAACGATGCTGCCTCCGCAAATGGTGCGCCGACTTGGCGTGCTGGGCTTTCTTGCGGCCTTTGCAGCCCTTGCGCTGCTGCCCGTGCTGGGAACGGATTTCGGCAAGGGTGCGGTGCGTTGGTATTCGCTGGGCTTTGCGTCCGTCCAGCCGTCCGAATTTCTGAAGCCCGTCTTCGTGATCGTGTCGGCCTGGCTGATGGCGGCAAGCCATGAAATCAACGGCCCACCCGGTAAGTCGATGTCGCTGCTTCTGGCGATCATCATCGTCGGATTTCTGGCGATGCAGCCCGATTTCGGGCAGTCCGCGCTGATCCTGTTTGGCTGGGGGGTGATGTATTTCCTGGCCGGGGCGCCGTTCACCTTGTTGATCGGCATTGCCGGTGCCGTCGTTCTGGTCGGCATGTTTTCGTATAACAATTCCGAGCACTTTGCCCGCCGCATCGATGGGTTCCTGAACCCCGAGGTCGATCCGACCACGCAGCTGGGATACGCCACCAACGCGATCCGAGAGGGCGGCTTTTTCGGCGTCGGCGTGGGCGAGGGGCAGGTGAAATGGTCACTGCCGGACGCGCATACGGATTTCATCATCGCGGTCGCGGCCGAGGAATACGGGTTGATCCTGGTCCTGATTATCATCGCGCTTTACGCCACCATCGTGGTGCGGTCGTTCCTGCGCCTGATCCAGGAACGTGACATGTTCATCCGGCTGGCGGGCTCGGGTCTGGCGGCGATGTTCGGGGTGCAGGCGTTGATAAACATGGGGGTCGCAGTGCGGCTTCTGCCCGCCAAGGGCATGACGCTTCCCTTCGTCAGCTACGGCGGATCGTCGCTGATCGCTGGCGGGGTCGCGCTTGGCATGCTTCTGGCCTTTACGCGTACGCGCCCACAGGGGAAAATCGGGGATATCCTGATCCAACGAGGCCCCAGATGAACATTACGCAAAAGCTTCTGGTGATTGCAGCCGGAGGCACCGGCGGTCACATGTTTCCGGCGCAAGCCCTGGCCGAGGCGATGTTGCGCCGTGGCTGGCGGGTGAAACTGTCCACCGACGCGCGCGGCGCACGCTATACCGGCGGCTTTCCCCATGTGGTCGAGATCGAGCAGGTCTCCTCGGCCACCTTTTCGCGCGGCGGGGCGTTGGTGAAGCTCGGGGTGCCCTTCAAAGTGCTGGGTGGCATTCTGGGCGCCACGCGGCGGATGCGCCGGGACCGGCCCGCGATCGTCGTGGGCTTCGGCGGGTACCCGACCATTCCCGCGTTGGGGGCGGCGACGCTTCTGCGCCTGCCGCGCATGATCCATGAACAAAACGGCGTTCTGGGCCGGGTCAACCGGATCTTTTCCAAACGTGTTAACAAGATTGCCTGCGGCACCTGGCCAACCACGCTGCCCGATGGGGTCGCGGGCCTGCACACCGGCAACCCGGTGCGCAGTGCCATTTTGGAGCGCGCCGGTGCGGGCTATATCGCGCCGGGTGACTACCCGATGTCAATCCTGGTGATGGGCGGCAGTCAAGGTGCGCGGGCCTTGTCCGACAACGTGCCCGCCGCCATCGCGGCCCTGCCGCCCGATCTGCTGCGCCATGTCTCTGTCAGCCATCAGGCGCGCGACGAAGACCAAGCGCGGGTAACGGAATTCTATGACGCCCACGGCATCCGCGCCGATGTACAGCCGTTTTTTACCGACGTGCCGCGCCGGATGAGCGAGGCGCAGCTGGTGATCAGCCGGGCAGGGGCCGGGTCGATTTCGGACATCAGCGTGATTGGCCGCCCGTCGATCCTGATCCCCTATCCCCATGCGACCGAGGACCACCAAAGCGCCAATGCGCGCGGGTTGGTCGACGCCGATGCCGCCATCCTGATCCCCGAAAGTCAGCTTGACGTCGCGACGCTTTCGGCGCAAATCGCGGCTGTATTGCAAAACCCCGAAGGGGCCCGCCAGATGGCGCGCGCCGCCCTTTCGCAGGGCATTCCAGACGCGACGGACCGCTTGGTGGCCTTGGTTGAAGAATTGACAGGACATGTGACATGAGTGCAGCCGCCACCAAGCTTCCTACAGAAATGGGATTAATCCACTTTTCGGGCATTGGCGGCATCGGAATGTCGGGCATCGCTGAGGTTCTTCTGAACCACGGCTACCGGGTCCAGGGGTCGGATCTGAAAGCGTCGAAGATCACCGACCGGCTGGCCGATCTGGGCGCCGAGATCTTCATCGGTCAAAAGGCCGAGAACCTGGACAATGCCGAGGTCGTGGTGATTTCCTCGGCGATCAAGCCGGGCAACGCGGAACTGGACGCGGCACGCGCGCGCGGCCTTCCGGTGGTGCGCCGGGCGGAAATGCTGGCGGAACTCATGCGCCTGAAATCCAACATCGCGGTGGCGGGCACCCATGGCAAGACCACGACCACGACCCTGGTTGCCGAGCTTCTGGTCAAGGGCGGGATCGACCCCACCGTGATCAATGGCGGCATCATCCACGCCTATGGTTCGAACGCGCGGATGGGGCAGGGTGAATGGATGGTGGTCGAGGCGGACGAAAGCGACGGCACCTTCAACCGCCTGCCCGCCACCATCGCCATCGTCACCAACATCGATCCCGAGCACATGGAGCATTGGGGCGACTATGACAGCCTGAAACAGGGCTTTCTGAATTTCGTGTCGAACATCCCGTTCTATGGGCTTGCCGTGTGCAACACGGACCACGGCGAAGTGCAGAACCTTGTTGGCAAGATCACGGATCGGCGGGTGACGACCTATGGCTTCAACGCCCAGGCCGACGTGCGTGCGGTCAACCTGACCTACAAGGGCGGGGTGGCGCATTTCGATATCGAATTGCAGCCCGAGGACACTGTGATCGAAGGCTGCACCCTGCCGATGCCGGGCGACCACAACGTGTCCAATGCGCTGGCGGCGGTGGCCGTAGCGCGCCATCTGGGCATGAAACGCGCCGAAATCCGCGAGGCGCTGGCGTCGTTTGGCGGCGTGAACCGCCGCTTTACCCGCGTGGGTGAGGTGGACGGCGTCACCATCATCGACGATTACGCCCACCACCCGGTGGAAATCACCGCCGTTCTGAAAGCCGCGCGTCAGGCCACCGAGGGCCGCGTGATCGCCGTGCACCAGCCGCACCGCTTCACCCGCCTGCATTCTTTGTTCGACGATTTCTGCGCCTGTTTCAACGAGGCAGACGTGGTCGGCATCGCGCCGGTTTATGCGGCCGGGGAAGACCCGATCGAGGGCGCAAGTCGGGATGATCTGATTGCCGGGCTGGTGTCGCACGGGCACCGCCACGCGCTGGCGGTCGACAACGAAGACGACCTGCTGGCACTGGTGAAATCTGAGGCCAAGTCGGGCGACCTGGTGGTGTGCCTGGGCGCGGGCACGATCTCGGCCTGGGCCAACGCGCTGCCCGCGCGGCTGAAAGGCTGACTTTGTCTGGGAGCTGAGGCAATGAACGGTTTTGTAGCAGCATTTTGCTTCATCCTGGGACTGGGGCTTGCCCTGCGCCCCACTGCGCTCCTCCGCGCGTTGTTGTTCAAACCGGCCGTTCTTGCCATGGTGCTTTTTCTTGGCCTCGGGGCGGCCGCCTTGATGCGCGATCTGACGGTGGAAAACGCCACGACCATCGGGATCGGGATGGGCGTCGCCGTTTTTGGGGGCTTGGATGGGGGCGCTTTGCGCCGATGGGGTCGAGGGCGCGATGTCTGACGCACTCAAACGCCGATTGGGCCTGGGCCTTCTGACCACCTATGGCGTTGGTGTCATGGTGGGGGCGGGCATCTATGTGCTGGTGGGCGCCGTGGCGGCCGAGGCCGGAGTGTTTGCCCCGCTGGCCTTCCTGATCGCGGGTCTGATCGCCGCGCCCTCCGCGCTGAGCTATGCCGAGCTGAGTTCGCGCATTCCCGAAGCATCGGGAGAGGCGGCCTATGTCGAGAAAGGCCTGGGCCTGCATTGGCTGGCGGTTCTGGTCGGGCTGGCCATCGTCGTCGCAGGCACGATCTCGGCCGCCGCCGTATTGCGTGGTGGCGTGGGCTACCTGACTGCCATCGTCGACATCCCCGCCGAATACGCCATCATCGGCATCGGGGCTGCGCTGACCTTCGTGGCCCTGGTGGGCGTTTTGGAAAGCCTGTCCCTGGCCGCGTTGTTCACCATCGCCGAGGTCATCGGCCTGATGGGCGTGGTCTGGGCCGGGTTCAGCGCGCCGCCGGTGGCGGATCTGACCGCGCTGCCCACCCCGCATTGGCCCGGCATCGCCGCCGCGGCCGCACTTGCGTTCTTTGCCTTCATCGGCTTCGAGGACATGGTGAACATGGCCGAAGAGGCGCGCGATCCGACCCGCACGCTGCCCCGCGCGATCCTGATCGCTTTGGTCATCACCACGCTGCTGTATGCGCTGGTGTCGCTGGCGGCGGTGCGCGCCGTGCCGGTTGAAGTGCTATCGGGGTCCAATCGTCCGCTGATCGAGGTCTGGACCCGTGGCACAACCCTGACCCCGGTGGTTCTGTCCGCCATCGCGGTGGCGGCGGCGCTGAACGGGGTGCTGGCGCAGATCGTCATGGCGGCGCGGGTGCTCTTTGGCCTTGGCCGCCGCGAACCGCTGTTGCGGGTGTTTTACCACGCACATCCACGCTTGGGCACACCGGTTTTGGCCACGCTGCTGCTGGGTGTGGCGCTGATTACAACCGCTTTGACCCTGCCGGTCGCGCAGTTGGCCGAAATGACCGCAACGGTGCTTCTGGTCGTGTTCGCCATTGTGAACATCGCGCTGATCGCGCTGAAACGCGAAACGCCCGTGGCGCCGTTTCAAACCCCCGCTTTCGTGCCCTGGATTGGGCTTTTCTTCGCGCTGGCCGCCTTGGCCGCAACCGTCTGGAGCAACCTATGAGCCCCGTTCTGATCCTGTCATGCCTGTGGGTGCTGGCCGCGACCTTGACCGCGCTGTTGCCGATGCGGCTGCAATTTGCGCCGGGTATCACGCTGCTGATCGCCGCGCCGATCTTGTTGGGTTACATCGGATATCAGCACGGGGTCTGGTTTTTCATCGCGGGCATGCTTGCCTTTTTGTCGATGTTCCGTAATCCGTTGAAATACCTGATCCGCCGCGCACGTGGCGAAAAACCGGAGCTGCCGAAATGACCCTGTCGCTGTCACTGGCCTGTGCCTGGGCTGTCCTTGCGAACGTGATCGCGATGTTCCCGTCGCGCCGGGCGCATTGGCCCGCTGCCTATGGGTTGATCGCGGTAGGCATCCCGCTGCTGGGCTATGTGACATATGAAAACGGGCCGCTGGTTGGCCTGATCGTGGCGGGTGCGGGCATGTCGATCCTGCGCTGGCCGGTCATCTACCTGACCCGCTGGCTCCGCACGCACCTGGGAGGGGCGTAATGAAACTGCCGGAGGTGCGGGGCACCCTGACCGAGAACCGTGACCTGTCCAGCCTCACCTGGATGCGGGTGGGTGGCCCTGCGGACGTCTTGTTTCAACCTGCGGACGTGGATGATCTGCGCGCCTTTCTGGCCGCATTGGACCCGTCCGTGCCGGTGTTCCCGATGGGGGTCGGGTCGAACCTGATCGTGCGCGATGGCGGCATTCGCGGTGTCGTGATCCGCATGGGACGCGGCTTTAACCAGATCGAGATCGACGGAACGCGCATCACCGCAGGCGTGGCCGCCTTGGACGCCCATGTCGCGCGCAAAGCGGCCGCCGAAGGGCTGAACCTGACCTTTCTGCGCACCATTCCCGGTGCAATTGGCGGGGCTGTGCGGATGAACGCGGGCTGTTACGGCGACTATGTGGCCGATGTTTTCGTGTCTGCACGCGCAGTGACGCGCGCGGGCGATCTGGTGACGCTCACCGCCGAAGACCTGCAATTCCAATACCGTCAAAGCACCTTGCCCGAAGGCTGGGTGTTGGTCGATGCCACGTTTGAGGCGCCAAAGGGCGACGCGCAGGCGCTGGAGGCCAAGATGGCTGCCCAGCTGGCCAAACGCGATGAAACCCAACCCACCAAGGACCGCACCGCCGGATCGACGTTCCGCAACCCGGCCGGGTTTTCCTCCACCGGGCGTGCCGATGACAGTCAGGACCTGAAGGCCTGGAAAGTGATCGAGGACGCCGGCATGCGGGGTGCCACGCGGGGCGGGGCGCAGATGAACCCGATGCACGCGAATTTTCTGACCAACACCGGGGATGCCACCGCCGCCGACCTGGAGGGACTTGGCGAAGAGGTGCGAAAAAAGGTTTACGAAACCAGCGGCATAACGCTAGAATGGGAAATCAAGCGGGTCGGCGAAACGACCCCGGACTAAGCCCTTAAGGCAGAGGGCGACCAAGAAGAACGATTAAGGGTCGGCAAACGACCCAGGTACGAGGCGAACGTGGCGGACAAGTCGAGCAGGACTGTCCCGAAAGTTGCAGTTTTGATGGGTGGCCCTTCGGCGGAACGCGAAGTGTCCTTGTCATCCGGGCGCGAATGCGCGGCGGCTTTGCGGGGCGAAGGATACGAGGTGATCGCGCTGGATGCCGGTCCCGACCTTTGCGCACGCCTTTCAGAAATCAAACCCGATATCGTGTTCAACGCGCTGCATGGCCGCTGGGGCGAAGATGGCTGCGTGCAGGGGCTGCTGGAGTGGATCGGATTGCCGTATACGCATTCCGGCGTGCTGGCCTCGGCGGTGGCGATGGACAAAGAGCGCTCAAAGCAGGTGTTTCGCGACGCCGGATTGCCGGTGGTCGACAGTGTTCTGGCCCTCAAGGAAGACGTGATGGCGCGCCACGTGATGGCGCCGCCCTATGTGGTGAAGCCGAACAACGAAGGCTCCTCGGTCGGAATCTATATCGTGAACGAATCCGCCAATACGCCGCCGCAGCTGTCCGATGACATGCCCGAAACCGTGATGGTCGAAGCCTACGCGCCCGGGCGCGAGATGACGACCGCCGTGATGGGCGACCGCGCTCTGTGCGTGACCGACATCCTGACCGATGGTTGGTATGATTATGACGCCAAATATGCCGAGGGTGGATCGCGCCACGTGCTCCCCGCCGACATTCCCGCCGATATCGAGGCCGCCTGTCTGGACTATGCCCTGCGCGCGCATCAGGCGCTGGGATGTCGTGGTGTCAGCCGCACCGATTTCCGCTGGGACGAGGCGCGCGGCCTGGAGGGGCTGATCATCCTGGAAGTCAACACGCAGCCCGGCATGACGCCGACCTCCCTTGTGCCCGAACAGGCCGCGCAGTTGGGGATGTCGTTCGGCGATACCTGCCGCTGGATGGTCGAGGACGCCTCATGCAACCGATGACCGCAACCCGCCCCGCGCCTGCCGCGGCGAAACGTGACCCCGCGCCGTCGCGCGTGGCCTACAAGGCGCATCGCCTGTGGTTGACCCCGCTGTTTCGACAGTTGATGCGCGTCGGCGTGCCGGTGTTTCTGCTGACGATGGCGGTGGGCTGGTATTTCTCGAACCCGACGAACCGCTTTGCGATCATGGAAAAAGTGCAGGAAGTGCGCCGTTCGGTCGAAGAGCGCCCGGAATTCATGGTCAAACTGATGGCGGTCGAGGGTGCAAGCCCGGTTGTGTCCGACGCGATCCGCCAGATGATCCCAGTCGATTTCCCGGTCTCCAGCTTCGATCTGGACCTGGATGCAATGCAGGCCGAAGTGGCCGAGCTGGACGTGATTGAACGGGTCGACCTGCGCATCCGCCCCGGCGGGGTGCTAGAGGTTGCCGTGACCGAACGCACCCCCGTCGTGCTGTGGCGTGCGGCCACCGGGCTGGAAATGCTGGACGCGACGGGCCACCGTGTGGCCTCGATCTCGGCGCGCAACGGGCGTGCCGATCTGCCGCTTTTGGCAGGATCCGGGGCACAGGACGATGTGCCCGAGGCGCTGGCACTGTTGGCTGCCGCCGGTCCCTTGGCCCGCGACATCCGCGGTCTGGTGCGGATGGGCGAACGGCGCTGGGATATCGTGCTGGACGGCGAACAGCGCATCCAGCTGCCCGAACAGAACCCGGTGCAGGCGCTGGAACAAGTCATCGCGCTGGACCAGGCGCAGGACCTTCTGGCCCGCAACCTCACATTCATCGACATGCGCAATCCAGCGCGCCCAACCCTTCGTATGGCCGCCCCGGCCGTTGAAGAGTTGCGGCGCATCAAAGGCCTGGAACTTGGAGGCCCCGCCCAATGACCGATCTCTACGAACAACAACGCGCGATGCGCGCCATGCGAACAGCCGCGATGCAGCGAGGCGTGGTCGCGATCCTGGATGTCGGCACATCCAAGATCTCGTGCCTGGTGCTGCGCTTTGACGGCCCCGACCATTTCCGCGATGCCGACGGGGTGGGGGCGATGGCCGGACAATCGGCGTTTCGCATCATCGGGGCTGCGACCACCCGGTCACGCGGCGTGCGCTTTGGCGAGATTGACGCGATGCAGGAAACCGAACGTGCGATCCGCACCGCGGTGCAGGCAGCGCAGAAAATGGCTAACATTCGCGTCGACCACGTAATTGCCTGTTTTTCAGGTGCGCAGCCGCGTTCCTATGGCCTTGCGGGATCGGTTGAGCTTGAGGGCACCTCGGTGAGCGAAAACGACGTGGCACGGGTGCTGGCCTCCTGCGATGTGCCCGATTTCGGCGAGGGGCGCGAAGTGCTGCACGCCCAGCCGGTGAATTTCGCGCTGGACCATCGCTCGGGCCTGGGCGATCCGCGCGGCCATGTCGGCAACCGTCTGTCGGTTGACATGCACCTTCTGACCGCCGACAGCGCGGTGATCCGTAACCTGCTGTATTGTATCAAACGCTGCGACCTTGAGGTCGCCGGACTGGCCAGTTCGGCCTATGTCGCGGGCATTTCGGCCCTGGTCGAAGATGAACAGGAGTTGGGTGCGGCCTGTATCGATCTGGGGGGCGGGGCCACCGGCCTGTCGATCTTCATGAAGAAACACATGATCTATGGCGACAGCGTGCGGCTGGGCGGCGATCACGTGACGCAGGATATTTCCAAGGGTCTGCAAGTGCCGCTGGCCACGGCCGAGCGGATCAAGACCTTTTATGGTGGTGTGCATGCGACCGGCATGGACGATCGCGAAAAAATCGAGATCGGCGGCGACACCGGCGATTGGGAACATGACCGGCGCACAGTCAGTCGCGCCGAGCTGATCGGCATCATGCGCCCTCGGGTCGAAGAGATCCTGGAAGAGGTGCGCGGCTGTCTGGACGCCGCAGGCTTCGAGCATTTGCCCAGCCAGCAGATCGTACTGACCGGCGGCGGCAGCCAAATTCCGGGTCTTGACGGGCTGGCCCCGAAGATCCTGGGCCAGCAGGTGCGCATCGGTCGCCCGCTTCGCGTGCAGGGCTTGCCGCAAAGCGTCACCGGCGGTGCCTTCGCCTCCTCGGTCGGGCTGTGCCTGTTTGCCGCGCATCCGCAGGATGAATGGTGGGATTTCGACATCCCCACCGACAGCTATCCGGCCCGCAGCCTGCGTCGTGCGGTGAAGTGGTTTAAGGACAACTGGTAACGTCTTGAGAAGGTTCAAATGATCCGCTTGGGTCGACTTATCCACATACCACCACACTTTGTGTGTTGGGCGAAATCCTGCTGAAAACCCCCTGAAAACACCTACATTTTGTGGGTTTTTGGCGTTTTTTACGTGACCTGTGGGGGCATTTTGGGTAAGACTTATCCCCAATAGGCAAAAACTCCCGCGAGTCAGCGGGGCGGAATGGTACATGCGTCGGGTGGGGACACGCCGGACGTTTAGACAACAGACAGGCGGATATATCCATGACTTTGAACCTCACCATGCCCGGGCAGGACGAAGAATTGAAACCTCGTATCACGGTATTTGGCGTGGGCGGGGCCGGCGGCAACGCCGTGAACAACATGATTGAAAAAGAGCTCGACGGGGTCGAGTTCGTGGTCGCCAATACTGACGCGCAGGCGCTGCAGCAGTCGAAATCGGCCAGCCGGATCCAGATGGGCGTGAAAGTCACCGAAGGTCTGGGCGCTGGCGCGCGGGCCTCGGTTGGTGCTGCCGCCGCTGAGGAGACCATTGAAGAAATCGTCGACCACCTGGCTGGCGCGCACATGTGCTTTATCACCGCCGGCATGGGCGGGGGCACCGGCACCGGGGCCGCGCCGATCATCGCGCAGGCCGCCCGAGAGCTGGGCGTGCTGACCGTTGGTGTCGTGACCAAGCCGTTCCAGTTCGAAGGCGCCAAGCGCATGCGCCAGGCCGAGGACGGCGTTGAGGCGCTGCAAAAGATGGTCGACACGCTGATTATTATTCCGAACCAGAACCTGTTCCGTCTGGCCAATGAAAAAACCACCTTCACCGAGGCCTTCAGCATGGCCGACGACGTGTTGTATCAGGGTGTAAAGGGCGTGACCGATCTGATGGTGCGCCCCGGCCTGATCAACCTCGACTTTGCCGACGTGCGTGCGGTGATGGACGAGATGGGCAAGGCGATGATGGGCACCGGCGAAAGCGAAGGCGAAGATCGCGCCATCCAGGCCGCCGAGAAGGCGATCGCCAACCCGCTGCTGGACGAAATCAGCCTGCGCGGGGCCAAGGGTGTGCTGATCAACATCACCGGTGGTTACGACCTGACCCTGTTCGAGCTGGACGAGGCCGCCAACCGCATCCGCGAAGAAGTGGACGCCGAGGCCAACATCATCGTCGGTTCGACGCTGGATACCGGGATGGAAGGCAACATGCGTGTCTCCGTCGTGGCCACGGGCATCGATGCGGCTGACGTGACCCAGGAAATGCCGGTGCCGCGTCGCCGCATGGCCGAACCGCTGCACACTCCGACCGAGGTCGAGGAAAAGCTGGAAGCCGAAGCCCCGGCCGCTATCGCAGCCGCTGCGGCGATGGATGCCGCCCCGGCGCCTGCCGCCCATGCAGAGCCGTCGCTGTTCGACGAAGATCTGAACGCGACCGAAGCCGCCGCCGAAGAGCAGCTGGAAAATGTGTTCCCGGCCGAGGACGCTGGTGGCGACCTGCCGCCGTCCGCTTATCAGTCGCGCATGGAAGAGACCCCGGAGCCTGTTGCCCCGGCGGCATATAGTGATGAACCCGCAGTGGCGCAGTTCACAGCCCCCAAGGCCCCGGCACCGGGCACCCCTTCGCCCGAGGCACTGGCCCGTTTGCAGGCCGCTGTGTCGAGCCAGCCCAGGGCCCAGGCGCAACCCGAACCTCATGCCGAGGCTGAAAAACCGCGGTTTGGCATCAACTCGCTGATCAACCGGATGACCGGGCAGGGGACTGCCGAAGGTGCGCCGGCCCAGCCCGCCCGTCAGCAGCCGCCGGTTCAGGCGCAGCACGCCGAGCCGGCAATGGACCCGGAACAGGAAAAGGTGGAAATCCCCGCCTTCCTGCGACGCCAGGCGAACTGAATACGTCACAAATGACCACGGTGGGGCCAGCATTTGCTGGCCCTTTTCCATTTTATTTCAATGTCTTGGTCGGCACCAAACAGGAGGGTGGCAAGCGACCGCCCATCCCGTGTCGGGATGTTACAAAGCGTTGCAAAGTTTGAGTTGTGGTTACGCGGTCGTAAACCTAAGTCTCGGACAACGGGCGGAATGTGCCCACAGGCAACACACAGGTCCATCGTGCAGACCACGATCAACACATCCATCACCTTCTCGGGCACTGGCCTGCATTCGGGCCGTCCGGTGCGCATGATCCTGCGTCCTGCACCTGCTGGCCACGGTATCAAGTTTCAGCGTGTGGATATCCGTGATCGTGACAACCTGCTCCCGGCGCATTGGTCGCTGGTTGAACAGACGCCGCTGTGCACCCGCCTTGTAAATGGCGACGGGGTGGACCTGTCGACAGTCGAACACATCATGGCCGCGCTGGCGGGCTGTGGCATCCGCAATGTGCTGATTGACGTGGACGGGCCGGAAGTTCCCATCCTTGATGGCTCCTCGGCGCGGTTCGTGGCGAAGATCGTGCAGGCCGGCACACGCAGACAGACCGGCACCGCCCGGCTTCTGAGAATCGTGAAGCCGGTTCGGGTCGAACAGGGCGACGCCTGGGCACAGCTGGAACCGGCGGATGGCTTTGAAATCGGTTTTCACATCGATTTTGACGATGCTGCAATCGGAAAGCAGGCGCTGACGTTGGATCTGTCCAACGGGGCATTTGTGCGTGAACTCAGTGACAGCCGCACCTTCTGTCGGCAATCTGACGTGAACGCGATGCGCGACGCCGGGCTGGCCTTGGGTGGCACGCTGGAGAACGCGGTGGTGGTGGATGGTGACAAGGTTCTGTCACCCGGTGGGCTGCGCCATGTCGACGAACCGGTGCGCCACAAGATGCTGGACGCTCTGGGCGATCTTTACATGGCCGGGGCGCCGATTCTGGGCCGGTATACCGGCCACAAGGCGGGCCACACGCTGACCAACAAATTGTTGCGCGCGGTGTTCGTCGATGACACGGCCTGGCGGCTGGAAGCCTGCGACGCAGCGACTGCGCGCAAGCTGCCCGGTGTGGGGGTCTGCGCGGCGGACCTGCCGATGTCGGCCTAGGCCGCGAAAAGTGGTGTTAGGCCATTTTGCCCGGAATTTTTCTGTGCTAGAACTCTGGCAATTGATCCGCCTCGTTCGGGGTGGTGACAAGGATGTCATGGGGTAGGCTGCGAGCATGATGCCGAACGGGTTTGCGAAAACGACTTTGTCCGCGCTGTCCATCGCGGTGCTTTTGTCCGGATGTGGTGGCGGCAGCCTCGGTTCCGGCCCGTTTGGCGGTGGGGGATCCGGCGGCGGGTTTTTCCAACGATTCTTCCAGGGTGGCACTGACACGCGTCCAATCGAGGAATACACCGCCGAGGAAATCTTCAAGCGTGGCGAATACGACCTGGCCAATAGCAAGTATGAAGACGCGGCCAAGTGGTTCGGCGAAGTCGAGCGTCTGTATCCCTATTCCGAATATGCCAAGCGCGGCCTGATCATGCAGGCGTTTTCCTTCCACAAAGCGAAGGAATACGAAGATTCGAGGGCAACCGCACAGCGCTATATCGATTTCTATCCGGCGGATGAAGATGCCGCCTATGCCCAGTATATCCTGGCGCTGAGTTACTATGACCAGATCGACGAAATCGGACGCGACCAAGGGCTGACCTTCCAGGCGCTGCAGGCGCTGCGCGTGGTGATCGAACGCTATCCCGACACGGAATACGCGCGCTCGGCCATACTGAAATTCGACCTGGCCTTCGACCATTTGGCCGCGAAGGAAATGGAGATCGGGCGCTATTACCTGAAACGCGGGCATTACGCGTCGTCGATCAACCGCTTCCGCGTGGTTGTGGAACAGTTCCAGACTACGACCCACGTGCCTGAGGCGCTCCATCGTCTGGTCGAGGCTTATCTGTCGTTGGGTCTGGTGGAGGAAGCGCAGACAGCCGGCGCGATCCTGGGCCACAACTTCCAGTCGACCGAATGGTATGAGGACAGCTATGCGCTGTTGACCTCGAATGGGTTGGAGATGAAGGCCAAGGGCAATAGCTGGCTGGCGCAGGTCTATCGCCAACTGATCCGGGGCGACTGGCTCTGAGCCGCTGATGCTGCGCAGTCTCGACATCCGCAACATGCTGATCATTGATCGGTTGGAGCTTGAATTCCAACCGGGGCTGAACGTGTTGACCGGTGAAACCGGGGCGGGCAAGTCCATCTTGTTGGATTCATTGGGTTTTGTTCTGGGTTGGCGCGGGCGTGCCGACCTGGTGCGCACAGGCGCCGAGCAGGGCGAGGTGGTGGCGATCTTCGATCTGCCCACCGGCCACCCGGCCCATGCGGTGCTGGATGAGGCTGGGATCACGGTCGAGGACGGGGAACTGATCCTGCGCCGGGTGAACCGGGCGGACGGACGCAAGACCGCCTGGGTCAATGACCGTCGCGCCTCGGGCGAGGTGCTGCGCGCGCTGTCGGACACACTGGTCGAGTTGCACGGGCAGCAGGATGATCGTGGCTTGTTGAACCCGCGCGTGCACCGGACGCTTCTGGACGAGTTTGGCGTGCTTCACGGCGACGTGGCCACCACCCGCTCGGCCTGGAAGGCGCTGGCGGGGGCGGGCACGGCGCTGGCCCAGGCGCGCAGCGCACTTGAGGCCGCACGCGCCCAGGAAGAGTTTTTGCGCCACGCTGTCGGAGAGCTGGACGATTTGTCACCCGAGCCGGGCGAGGACGCCGAGTTGGACGCCCGCCGCCGCCTGATGCAGGGGGCCGAACGGATTGGCGAGGACATTCAGAAAGCCGCGCAGGCGCTTGGCTATGGCGACGGGGCCGAGGGTCGGATGGGCGACGCGCAACGCTGGCTTGAGGGCGTCGTGGGCGAGGCTGGCGAGGCGCTGGAAGCCCCGATCGCCGCCCTTGGCCGCGCGATGGTCGAGTTGGGCGAGGCCACGCAGGGGGTTGAGCAGGCGCTCGACCTGCTGCGCTTCAACCCGTCCGAGTTGGAAATGGTCGAAGAACGATTGTTCGCGATCCGGGCGCTGGCGCGCAAACACGGGGTTTTGGCCGACGATTTGGGCGCGTTCGCCGAAGGTCTGCGCGCGAAACTCTCTGCGATTGATCACGGTGCGGAAGATATCGCCACCTTGGAGCAGGCGCGGGATGCGGCGCAGGCCTGCTATGACGCCGCCGCCGCCAGGCTGACGGCCAAACGTGCGAAAGCGGCGGGGCGGCTGGACAAGGCAATGGCAGGCGAGCTTGCGCCCTTGAAGATGGAGCGCGCGGTGTTCTCGACCGCGCTCACGGCCACCGATCCCGGCCCCGACGGCGTAGACGCGGTGACCTTCACCGTCGCCACCAACCCCGGCGCGCCGTCCGGGCCTTTGAACAAAATCGCCTCGGGTGGTGAACTGTCGCGCTTTTTGCTGGCGCTGAAAGTCTGCCTCACGCGGCACGCGGACGGGCTGACGATGATTTTCGACGAGATCGACCGCGGTGTCGGCGGGGCGACGGCGGATGCGGTCGGGCGGCGCCTGGCGTCTCTTGCCGAAGGCGGGCAGGTTCTGGTCGTCACCCATTCGCCGCAGGTGGCCGCCTTGGGCGCACATCACTGGCGGGTTGAGAAGGCCGTGACCAAGGGCGTGACCCTGTCCACCGTCGTGCCGCTGGACGCGGCCGCGCGGGTGGACGAAGTGGCGCGCATGTTGTCGGGCGACGTGGTGACCAAGGAAGCACGGGCCGCTGCGCGGGCGCTTTTGCCGGGTTAGACCGCGTCAGCGCGCTTTGAACCAGCGCCACAGCGGGCGGATGTCCAGCGCCATGATGGCAATCCCAAGCGGGATCATCCAAAAGCCGATCACCGGCAGAAACCCGAAAAAGCCCAGCACCATCACGATCAGACCCAGCACAAGGCGCAGGCCCGGCGGCACGTTCATGCGCACCCAAGTCATCGCTTGGCGATAGCGGTTTTTCAGGTCTTCAATTCGCACGGATCACCTTGCCCGGGTTCAGGATGCCCTTGGGGTCCAGCGCCTGTTTCAGATCCCCCATGACGCCCCAGGCTGCGCCGTGTTCGGCGTCCATGTAACCCAGTTTACCCATGCCCACGCCGTGTTCACCGGTGATGGTCCCGCCCATCTCCAGGGCGCGTTCGGTCATGCGGGCGGCCAGGCGTTTTGCCTCGGCAACCTCGACCGGATTGGCGGTGTCGATCAGCAGGATGGCGTGGAAATTGCCGTCGCCGACATGGCCCAGGATCGGGCCGGGGATGTGCGAGGCATCGATATCGGCGCGGGTTTCGGTCACCGCCTGCGCCAGTTTCGAGATCGGAACGCAGATGTCGGTGACGATGGCCTGAGCGCCGGGACGCAGACCCAGGCAGGCGTAATACGCCTTGTGGCGCACGGACCAGAGCCGGTTGCGATCCTCGGCCTTGGTGGCGCTTTCAAATCCTGTCGCGCCGAACTCGGTCGCGATGTCGCCGAAGGTTTGCGCATCTTCGGCCACCGCGGCCTGGGAGCCGTGGAACTCGACCAGCAGGTGCGGCACCTCGGGCATGGAGGTCTTGGCATAGGCGTTCACCGCGCGCACCGACATCGTGTCGACAAACTCGATCCGCGCCATCGGAATGCCCATCTGGATCGTGTGTTGCACCGCGCCGACCGCTTGTTCCAGTGTCTCGAAGGCGCAGACCCCGGCGGAAATCGCCTCGGGTTGGCCCTGAAGGCGCAGGGTCAGTTCGGTGATGAGGCCCAGCGTGCCCTCAGAGCCCAGAAACAGCGCGGTCAGGTCGTATCCGGCGGCGGACTTCGCGGCCCGCGACCCGGTGCGGATCACCCGGCCATCAGCCAACACGACCTCAAGCGCCATGACGTTGTCGCGCATCGAGCCATAGCGCACCGTGGTGGTGCCGCTAGCGCGGGTGCCGGCCATACCGCCAAGCGTCGCATTGGCGCCAGGATCGACGGAAAAGAACATGCCGGTCGCGCGCAGCTCGGTGTTGAGGTCTTCGCGGGTGATCCCAGGTTGCACCACCGCAACCATATCGCCGGGGTCGGCGCTGAGCAGCGCGGCCATCCGGCTGAAATCCAGCGTCAGCCCGCCGTTGATCGCGGAGGTATGCCCCTCAAGCGAGGTGCCCGCCCCGAACGGGATCACCGGGCAGCCGTGGGCGTGGCAGGTGCGCAGGATCTGCGACACCTCCTTGGTTGAGACCGGCCAGGCTACCGCATCGGGCGGGGCGGGGGCAAAATGGCTTTCCGAACCGCCATGCGCCTCCAGATCGGACTTGGACCGGCTGAGCCGATCGCCTAACAATGTGGAAAGCTCGGATAGCGCGGTGTCGATGGTCATGCCATCCCCTCCCAAAGTGACCCGGGCAACCTAAGGCATGCGGGCAGGGGATGAAAGCCCGCGAGATCGGGCGAGGCATGGCAGTACCATTGAAATCGTTTCTGACCGAGCAGCTGGCGCAGCTGCGGGGTGGAAGCGTGGCCACCTGGCAGTTGTTGCGCGACCGCGGGCCCAGCCAGTTGCAGTTCTGGCTGATCGCGCTTTTGATCGGGATCGCAGCGGGATTTGCGGCCCTTTTGTTCCGCAAGGGCATCGAGGCGCTGCAGGCGTTTCTGTATGGCTCGCCCGATATTGCGCATCTGCATTCCTGGGCGGAGACACTGCCATGGTACTGGGTGCTGATTATCCCGGTTTGTGGTGGCCTGTTGGTGGGGGCGATCCTGAACTGGTTCACCCATGACGGGCGCGTGCGGTCTGTCGCGGATGTGATCGAAGGTGCTGCGCTGTGGGATGGCCGGGTTGAGCGGCGCGCGGGCATCGGCTCGGCGCTGGCGTCGTTCATCACGCTGTCCACCGGCGGCTCTTCGGGCCGCGAGGGGCCGGTGGTGCACCTGGCGGGCGTGATGGCCAGCTGGGTGTCGGCGCGGATCAATGCCGATGGCATCACTGGGCGCGACCTTCTGGGATGCGCCGTGGCGGCGGCGGTGTCCGCCAGTTTCAACGCGCCCATCGCAGGTGCGCTGTTCGCGCTTGAGGTCGTGCTGCGCCATTTCGCGGTGCATGCCTTCGCGCCCATCGTCATCGCTGCCGTGTCGGGCACAGTGATCAACCGGCTGGAATACGGCGATGTGACCGAGTTCGTGGTGCCTGCGGAAGGCTCATTGGCCTTCTACGTCGAGCTTCCGGCCTTCCTGCTGTTGGGCGTGGTCTGCGGGCTGGTGGCTGTGGTTCTGATGAAAGCGATCTTTTTCGCCGATGATCTGGGCACCCATGTGCACGCCCGGCTGCGTCTGCCCGCGATCCTGCGCCCGGCGCTGGCGGGGCTGCTGCTGGGCATGCTGGCGATCTGGTTTCCGCATATCATCGGCGTCGGGTATGAAACGGTATCGCTGGCCCTGACCGGAGAGCTTTTGCTTTATCAGGCGATGGTCTTTGCCGTGCTGAAGGTGATCGCGGTGGCCATCACAATGGCCGGGCGCATGGGCGGCGGGGTGTTTTCGCCTGCGCTGATGCTGGGCGCGTTGACCGGGCTGGCCTTCGGCATCATCGCCACGGCAGTGTTTCCGGACGTGTCCGGCTCGGAAACGATCTATGCACTCGCAGGCATGGGGGCGGTGGCCGCCGCCGTGCTGGGCGCGCCGATCTCAACCACGCTGATCGTGTTCGAGCTGACGGGGGATTGGCAGACCGGGATCGCGGTGATGTCGGCAGTGTCGATGTCCACCGCACTGTCCAGCCGCTTGGTGCATCGCTCTTTTTTCCTGACCCTGCTTGAACGGCGCAACATACACTTGGCGGCAGGGCCGCAGGCCTATCTGCTGGCAACGGTGCGGGTGGCCGGGATCATGCGCGACAAGGATGCGACCAACGCGGCCAGCGAAGACACCTGTTGGGAGCTGATCGAGCAGGGCGTCTATGTCGATGGCAATGCCACGTTGGAGACCGTGATGCCGATGTTCGAAAGCTCTGGCACGCAGTTCATTCCGGTCGTGACATTGGGAGGGCAGGGAGACCCGCCCGAACTGTGGGGCGCGTTGTTCCATGTGGATGCGTTGAAGGCGTTCAACCGCGCGCTGGCGGAAACGGCGGCCGAGGAACATTCCTGACGTCGTTTGGGTCGAGGGGGCGTGATCCAGAGGAGTGCCTGCGGCACGCTTTTTTCTGATGGGCGCCCGGCCTCAGCTGTCCAGCGCCCGCGCGAGCGCGCACCAGGCTTCAAGGCCGATGGTCTCGGGCCGGTCGGTCGGCTTGATCCCCACGGATGTCAGCACGTCCTCGATATCTGGGCGCACACCCTTGAGCGAAGCGCGCAGCATCTTGCGCCGTTGGTTGAAGGCTGTAGCGACGATGGATTGCAGTTTCGCGGCATCGGCGGGGAAGCGGGGTTCGGGCAGCGCCTTTAGGTGTACCACGGCCGAATGGACCTTGGGTGGCGGGGTGAAGGCCTCGGGCGGCAATTCCATCACGATGCGAGCGTCCGCACGCCATTGCGCCAGGATTGCGAGCCGTCCAAAGGCCTTCGATCCGGGCTGGGCGGTGATGCGGTTGGCAACCTCGCGCTGGAACATCAGGGTCAGGCTGTCCCAGGCCGGGGGCCAGGTGGGCGGGGTCAGCCAGCGCACCAGAAGCTCGGTGCCCACATTGTAGGGCAGGTTTGACACGATGCGGATCGGTGGCGTGAGGTGGGCCAGCGGATCGACATCCAGCGCGTCGGCGTTCAGGACCTCAAGCCGGCCCGGATAGGCCGCCTGGATCTCGGACAGTGGCCCCATCGCGCGGCTGTCTTTTTCGATCGCCAGCACCTTGCGCGCGCCTTCGGCCAGCAGCCCGCGGGTCAACCCGCCGGGGCCGGGGCCGACCTCCAACACGTCGCATTTACTCAGATCGCCCGCCTGACGCGCGATCTTGGCGGTCAGGTTCAGATCAAGCAGGAAGTTCTGCCCAAGCGATTTTTTCGGGGTCAACCCGTGCGCCTCAAGAACGGCGCGCAGGGGCGGGAGGGTGTCGATCATGCGCGCGCCTTTACCATCTGGCGCGCCATCTTCAGAGCAGCGATCAGCGAGGAGGGATCGGCCTGACCCGTGCCCGCGATATCGAAGGCGGTGCCGTGGTCGGGCGAGGTGCGGATGAAGGGCAGGCCCAGCGTCACGTTCACCCCGCTGGCAAAATCCAGCGTCTTGATCGGCACCAGCGCCTGGTCGTGATACATGCCGATGGCCACGTCATAGCGCGCGCGGGCGGCGGGGTGGAACATGGTGTCGGCGGGAAGGGGGCCAGACAGCTCCAGCCCTTCGGCGCGCAGGTCGTCCAGAAGCGGCGTGATCATCTCGACTTCCTCGCGCCCCATCGCGCCGCCTTCGCCCGCGTGCGGGTTCAGCCCGGCCACCGCGATGCGGGGGGCGGGCAGGCCGAAATCGTTTTGCATCGCGGCGTGGGTGATGCGGATCGTGGTCTCAAGCCGGTTGCGGGTCAGCGCCTTGGGCACATCGGACAGGGGAATGTGGATCGTCGCCGGCACGACCTTCAGCGCGTCGCAGGCCAGCATCATCACCACGTCGTCGACCCCGCCCAGATGCGCCAGAAATTCGGTGTGGCCGGGAAAGCCAAAGCTCGCGCCGTCCTTCAGCGCCTTTTTGTGGATCGGCGCGGTGGTCACGGCGCTGGCAGCCCCCGATTGCACCAGCCGCACGCCCTCGGCGATGGCGTCGATCACGGCCTGCGCATGGGTCGGGTTGGGCTGGCCCGGCACACGGGGCGCGCCGAAATCCCGGGGCAGGATCGGCAGCGCGTTCTTCGCAGCTTGGGGGGCCTCGTCGGGTGATGAGATCTCAGCAAGCGGGGCCAGACCGGAAAAGTGGTCGGGGTCACCGATGACGAAGAACGGCAAGTCGGCGCGCAGGCTGCCCCAGGCCTTGGCTGCGATCTCGGGTCCGATGCCCGCCGGTTCCCCGACGCTCAACGCAATCGGCGCAATGGTCATTGTGCGTCGAAGTATTCGATGAAGGCGTCGGCCTTGAGTTCCTGCAGGTAGCTCGCGGCGAAAGCAGCCAGGCGCTGATTGCGCAGCTGGTTCGTTACGTCTTCGCGTGAGACTTCCTCGGGCAGGGCACGGGTGCGGCCGCACAGCATCAGATAGACCAGCGTCTGACCCTCATTGCGCGTCAGCGCGGTCGAGGCTTCGCCGTCATCGAGCTTGGCCAGCTCCAAAGCGATGTCGGTTGGCACGTCTGCAATCGGCAGCACGTCACGGGACAGGCGTTCCTCGGGCAGCCCCTTGGCCACGCCATAAAGGTCATCGCAGGTGTCAACACGGGCAGTGATCTTGTCAGCTTCGCTCAGGGTCGCCTGAGTGTGCCCGCCAGGCAGAAAGAATTGGGCATAGTCCAGGCTGACATCTTCGGCCGCCGGGGTATCGGTTTCTTCGATCGCACGCAGCTGGAACAGGGCGATGCCATTTCGCACGGGGATCGGGTCGGTGACTTGACCGGGGCTGAGCGGCAGGATCTGGGCCGCAACCGCAGCGGGCAGGTTCGACAGTTCGATCCACTCCAACCGACCGCTGCGCCCTTTCGACGGTGCGGCCGAATAGCGGCGCGCAGCCGAGGCGAAGGCGGGCAGGGTGTCAATCTTTGACAATTGTTCGGCACGCGCCTGACTGGCCTGCTGCGATGCGGGCGTGTTGGCGGGCAGGATGATTTCCGACATCAGCACCCGCACACCTGCGCCCGGCTGGGTCAGCGCAATGGCACGGTCAATCTCGGCCTCGGAGATCTGCACACGGTTCACAAACCGCGCGCGCGCAACTTCGCGCCAGAGCAAGCCGGCCGAGACGAAATCGCGGAAGGTTTCCGCGGCGATTCCACCCTGAGCGATCGCGGCGATGAATTTCTCGGTGGTAAGGTTGGCGCGGCTGGCAAATTCTTCCATGCCGACCTGCACTTGTTCGCCGGTCAGCCTGATCTCGGCCAGTCGCGCGGCGTCCAGTTGCAGGCGTTCGTCCACCAGCTGGGTCATCGCCAGTTCACGCAGGTCTCCGGGCGCTTTCAACAGGGTCATGAACGCCATGCGCTGCGACAGCTCATAGGCGGTAATGACGCGGTCATTGACCTTGGCAACAGGGTCGAACAGCCCTTGCTGTGCGGTTGCAGGCAGGGTCATGGCACCCATGGACAGGGCGGCAACAATCGTCAGGATCCGGGTCAGGAAAAAGGACAGGGTGTTGGTCATCTTCTGGTCCATTTGTCGTTCAGGCCGGTCGGTCATCAGCGGCCACATTGGCGCGCCTGCGCCTGTTTGGTACCACCAAAGCCGGTGAGGGAGATCCCGAGCCCGATATCGGTGGTCGGGGTTACACTAGTCGAGGATGTGAAGCGACGCGAGAGGGAAAGATCAACCGTCACACATTCATTGGCGTATTGCAGGCCCAGTCCGGCCTTGGTCACCTGGTCGCGCTCGATATCGAACCGCCAATCGGCATTCGCCTTCCAGCGGTCATTGATGTTGTAGGCGGCGTCCATGGACCATTCGTTGATGGCGTCTGTCCGGTCTTCACCCGGAAAACCACCAGGTGCGGCCATGACCCAGATATAGCCCGAAGACAGTGCGATCCGGTCATCGCGCCACATGACAAGCCCTTCTGCCTTTGACACATCGAAACCATCGCTGAGCAGGGCGCGCCCCTGCAATGCGAACTGGTCGCCCAGCTGCACTTGTCCGGCGACCAGCCAGTCCGAGCTGACCCCGTCGAGGCCAGAGGCCAGCGAAAACTGACCCAGATCATTTCCACGGAAAACCTTGCCACCTGCTAGTGTCCAGGTCCAACCATCAGGTTGATAGCGGCTCCAACGCAGACCGAGATTGCCGCGCAAGCCGCGTTCATAGCGGTCGAACCCCGGGAACCGGGACAGATCGAACAGATTGGCCTCGTCAAACTCGACCAGCGGGCTGTCTTCGTTTGGCACATCCGCGCCGATCCGGTCGGTCCAGGCAAGCTGCACCACCGGTTCCAAAACCTCTAACGCGCCCGAACGTGTGGCCCGTGACATCGGCCAGCGCAGAGTGACGCCCGCACTGGGCGTGATATGCGCAAGGAAGGGATCATAGGTGCTGTCTTGGTTGATCCAGTAGGCATCGGCATTGATCGCGCCCTCGATCTCGCCAACCATACCGTTTTCAAAAATCCATTCGCGCCGCCATTCGCCAGCTGCGCCAACGCGCACCATGTCGCGGCCAAGCTGATCGGCGGTGCTTGCACGGAAATGGCCCTGAGCCGAAAACTGCCAGAATCCGTCGCCCCCCAGAATGCCATCGGTGAAGCGCCGCTCATAGAACAGGTCACCCTGGCCGAACGGCAACTGGTCCGAGATCGGGATCTCCGAAGCGCGCAGGGTGTTGTATTGCGTCACCCCGGCGAAAATGTACTCATCCCGCCGTGCGCGGGTCAGTGCGACATGGCTTTCCAGCCGGTCCGTATCGGAGTAGCCGTAATCGGACAGGTAACCTGCGTCCGATACCAGTTCCAACCCGAACGATAGGGTGAAATCGCGTTTCAGGTCGAAAGCGCCGTGGCCGAACAGGTAAAACCGCGTATCCCCTGGAAGCAGGGAATCCTGGGACACAGCCCCGTCGAAGGTGATCCCACCATTTATAAACAGCTGGCGGTAACGTGCCTCCAACGTCGATGTTACGTTTGACAGGTAGGGCGTCAGGGTCAGGTCGGCGTGATCACCCAGCTTGATGAAGTAAGGCAGACGAACCCCCGTCCCCAACCGGGTGTTGGTGCGCAGGCTTGGCGGCAGGAACCCTGTGGCGCGCTTCAACGTCGGGTCGGGCATGCGCAAGCGTGGCAGGTAGAAAATCGGCAGGTCCATCACCCGAAACTGCGCGTCGTGGAAGTAAAGCTGGCGTTCCTGCTGGTCATGAATGACGCGGCTGGCACGGATTTGCCACAGCGGCACTGGGCGTTCTGCGCAGACCTCGCAAGAGGAGGCGACGACCTTGCTCAGCTGAGTGTATCGGCCTTGCACCCGGTTGATTTCGGCGGCCGCGATTTGCAATTGCTGGTCCAGCACCAGGCGCGCGCTTTGCATCAACCCTTCACGCATGTCGCCAGAAAGCTGGGCAGCGTCGGCCAGAAGGATGGTGTCGTTTCCCTGGATCAGGGTCAGCGGTCCGGTAATGTCCAACAAGTCGGCCGACTGGTCGTAGCTGACACGCGTTGCGGTCAGGCGAATGTCTTCAAACAGAACGACCACGTTGCCTTCGGCCACGATTTGCCCGTTCCCAAGCACTTGCACGCGGTCCGCAATTAGCGACGCGGTGCCCGCCTGCGCCCCTGTTGGGACAAGCGCGGTGGCCAGCAAAAGCCACAGTGTCAGAAAAAGACGCCGCAGCATCAGCCATCCTCCAGGTGCAGCAATATGCCAAGCGAGGCCAGGATTGCCGCAACCGGCGGGGTCCAGGCGGCCACCAGGACCGGGATTTGTCCGTTTTCACCCAGAACCTGTGCGAAATTGCGGATGAAATAGATGCCAAAGCCGAACACAAGCGCCAGCATCACCATCAACCCGGTGTGGCCGAACCGAGTGTGGCGCATAGTGAACCCGGCACCGACCAACACCATCGCGACCAGAAACAGCGGCAGGGCCAGTTCCATATGCATCCAGACCTGGTGCGCTCGTGCCGAAAAACCGGCCTGCTCAAGCTGGGCGACAAAAGCAGGCAGATCCCAGATCGCGATCGACGAGGGGCGGCCGAAGCTGTCCTCGATCTGGTCGGGTGTCAGGTTCGACCTGACCCAGAAGGCCCGGTGACGCACGGCGTCCATCTCCGGGTTTTCCCCGGCAGACAAGCTCCAGACTTTCGCATCGCGCAGCGCCCAGCGGCCGGTCTGAAGCTTCGCGCTTTCAGCTTCGACCCGGTTGCGAGGCAACCCGCCTTCGGTGAACGAAAAGAAGGTGACCTCAAACAGTTCGGTGCCATCCGCCCCGGTGCGTTTGGCATTGATCACGGTCTGGCCGGTCGCGTCGCCTTGGCGTAGCCACAGGCCCTCGGCGCTGATCGACAGGATAGACGCGGTGTTGCCGCCATAGCGCGCTGCCAACACCTGGTATTGCTTCGAGGTCGCCGCCGCGATCGGGTTGATCACACTGACGCCCAGCAAGCCGATCACAAAGACGGTCGCGGCCGGAGCGATCAGGGTAATCAGGGCCGAGCGGCCCGCGGCGCGTGTCACAACCATCTCGGACGACCGCGCCAGCGCCAGAAACAACACCAGGGTGGCCAGGATCACCGTCAGCGGCAGGATACGGTACATCCATTCGGGCATGTTCATCAGGGTCAGGCGCAACAGGTCCAGAAACCCGACACTGCCGGAATCAAACCGGCCGATCTGTTCGACCATGTCGAGCAAGATGAAGACGCACCCCAACACGACAAGCACCAACAGAAAGGCCCGCAGAAAACGGCGCGCGATATAGAGATGCAGTTTCATGCCCGCACCTTTCGCCAAAACCCGCCGCGGCGCGAAAACAGCGCGGGGCGTGCCGAAATCCACAGCACCAGCGCGCTGATCGCAAGGCCGATCGGCGTGGCAACATAGGTCAGCCAGGTCACGCTTGTGTCGGCGCGGGCCATGTCAGCGAAGGAATTGTTCACCGATTGCATCACCATCAGGATCACCCCTGCCAGCATGATCTGGCGCCAAAGGCCAAAACGGCTGAATCCGCCCAAAAGCAATGTGGTAAACCCGGTCAATGCGGCCAAAAGCGTCATCAATCCCTGTTGCGTGCGCCGGTTTGCCTCGAACAGGAACCCTGCGCGATCGGCGCCGGTTTCTGCCAGCAATGCCGGGTCGGCGGCGACAAGCGCGGGCGTATAAAGATGCCCCACAGCTCGGTCAGGGAACAGATCCCCGCTCATCAGCGACGAGATGTCATAGGTGAAATCATCGAACCCGGTGGTGGTCAATTGGCGGCTTTCCAGATCCAGCGCCTGGGCCAGTCCTTGGAACATGATCAGCCTTGGCCCGTCGTCGGCACGCACCACCAGGGCGCGTTGCGCGGTATAGGTCACCTCGTGCCCAGCGTTGCGGCTGTCGGCCAGAAACACGTCGCGCAATTCCCCTTCGGGGCTAATTTCCCGGATATACAGCGTGATCCCATCTGCGGGATGCACGAACGTGCCTTCGTTCAGGAACCGCGCTGTGACGTTCTGGGCGATCTCGGCCTGGCGCTCTGCCAGGCGCAGCTGGCTCATCGGCACCAGAAGGTGGGACAGAACCAAGGCGAAAATCGCCGCGAAAATGCCGAAGGAAAACGCTGGGCGCGCCAGGCGAAATGGGCTGTAGCCCGCCGCCTCGGCCACCACCAACTCGCTTTCCGTTGTCAGGCGGTTGGCGACGAAAACGGCGGCAAAGAAGGCTGCAAAAGGTAAGATCGTGGCAATCATTGCGGGCAGCATCAGGATCGAAAACTCAAGGAACACCCACGCGGTCTGACCGTTCGCGATCAGCCGGTCAAATAGGCCCACGGCGCGGTTGACCCAAAGGATCAGCACAAGCACCAGGGCGAAAAACCCGAACAGCACCAGAAGCTGTGACAGCAGGTATCTGTCGAATCTTGCCAAGCTTGCCCCCGAAACCCCTAAATCTGGTGGTCTTGTTTCTACCTGATCCTATTGGCGGGGAAAACTCATATCTGGTCATTTCTCTGGGGCGCCGCTACCAATGGCGGATGACCGCCTGAACGGAGAATTCCATGACCCAAGTGACCAAGCCTACTTTCGCAGAACTCGACATCGAAATTCTTGCCACCGCGCCGGGGCGCATCGTGGTTTTTCTGTCTGCCGAAGGGCCGCTGGACAAGGCCGCGCGCCGTGTGAACCGCTTGACCAAAGGCGCACTGGAACGCTTCCGGGCCAGCGAGGCGTTTGCCAAGATGAAACAGGGCGACACGCATGACATGGCCTGGCCCACCGGCATGGCCTGCGACGCGGTGCAGGTAATGAAATTGGAGCGGCGTCCGAGCCGCGATGAGGCGCGCAAGGCAGGCGCCAAGATCGGCAAGGCAGGCGCGGGCAAGGCGGTGCTGGTACTGGCCGGTCCGATCCGCCACCCTGAAGAGATCGCCCTGGGTGCGGTGCTGCGTGATTATAACTTCAACGCCCACCGCACCGGCGAGGCGGGCGAGGTTAAGGTGGGAAGTCTGACCCTGACCGTGCCGAAACCCGACGAGATGGGCGAAAAGCTGGACAACCTGGTCGCTGTTGCCGAGGGCGTGTTCATGACCCGTGATCTGGTGAACGAACCTTCCAACGTGTTGACCACAACGGAATTTGCCAAGCGTGCCAAGGACTTGGAGGCGCTGGGGATGAAAGTCACGGTGCTGGAAGAGCCTGATCTTGAGAAGCTTGGCATGCGCACGCTTCTGTCGGTCGGCCAGGGCTCGGAAAGCCCCTCGAAGGTCGTGGTGATGGAATGGAACGGCGGCAAGAAGGGCGACGCGCCCTTTGCGCTGATCGGCAAGGGCGTCGTGTTCGACACCGGTGGGATCAGCCTGAAACCGGCGGCGGGCATGGAAGACATGACGATGGACATGGGCGGTGCGGGCACCGTGACAGGTGCGATGAAAACGCTGGCGCTGCGCAAGTCCAAGGCCAACGTGGTCGGTGTGATCGGAATCGTGGAAAACATGCCCGACGGCAAGGCCTCGCGCCCCGGCGACGTGGTGGCGTCGATGAAGGGTGACACGGTCGAGATCATCAACACCGACGCCGAGGGGCGGTTGGTGCTGTGCGACATCATGTGGTACGCGCAGGAGACCTTCAAGCCGGTCGGCATGATTGACCTGGCGACCCTGACGGGCGCGATCATCATCGGGCTGGGGCATGAGAATGCTGGTGTCTTCTCGAACGACGATACCCTGTGCAAAAACTTCCTGAAAGCTGCCGAGGCCGAAGGCGAAGGTGCTTGGCGCATGCCGCTGGGCGCGGCCTATGACCAGCTTTTGAAAAGCCGGGTCGCGGACATGAAGAACGTGGGCGGCCGGGCGGCCGGATCAGTCACCGCGGCGCAATTTCTGCAGCGGTTCGTGCAGGATGGCATGCCCTGGATCCACCTCGACATCGCCGGTGTGGCCAGCGTGGCCACCGACACGGCGCTTGCCCCGAAGGGCGCGACCGGTTGGGGCGTGATGGCGCTGAACCGGATGATCGCGGATCTGCACGAAGGCGCGTGATCACCCGATGAGCGAGGTATACTTCTACCACATGACCCGCACCCCGCTTGAGGAAACGCTGCCTGTATTGCTGGCGCGCTCACTCCAGGCCGGGTGGCGGGTCGTGGTGCGGGGGACGGATGCGCAGCGGCTGACGTGGCTGGACGACCGGCTGTGGCAGGGACGGGAAGAGGATTTTCTGCCCCACGGCCTGTCCGGCGGACCGCATGATGCGAACCAGCCGATTTTGTTGACCACAGACACGGCGGTGCCGAACGGCGCGAGCGCCCTGATCTCGGTTGACGGGGCGCAGGTGGACACCGAAGAGGTCGCCGGCCTGGACCGGGTGATGATCCTGTTTGACGGAAATGATCCCGACGCGGTGGCCCATGCGCGTGGGCAGTGGAAGGCGGTGACAGGCGCCGGGCTTCCTGCGAAATACTGGAGCCAGGAAAGCGGCAGCTGGGAGATGAAGGCGCAAAGCGGCGCCTGATCCAATGGGGTCGCTGCGCGACACTGGTTTGTTTGATTGGGCGCTGCCCCGACCCCCGGGGATGTTTCCGCAACGCCGAAAGGACTAGCGCGAGAGCGTCAGGGTGTCGTCCGAGATTTCGATTTTTTCGAACCGTCTGAGGTAGCTCATGCCCAGAAGCGAAATGTCCATGTCGCCTTCGTTCACGCTGACGCGCAGGTTCTCATCACGGATGCCCGACAGCGAAACCTGCGCAACACGGGCAGGGGCGGTGCGCACTTCGCCATTCGCGGTGAAAGCGCGGCCGGTATAGGTGAGCGCGGCCGGGTCCAGCCCGATCCGGCGCGCGTCATCCAGGGTGAGCACCACCTCGGATGCCCCTGTATCGACAACGAAATTGACCGGTGTGTCGTTCATGCGCAGCACCAGGTAGAAATGCCCGTCAAAGCCGCGCGGCACGGTGATCTGACCGCTTCCGGCCACAGATTGCCGGGGCGCGATTTGGTGTCGGATGTCACCCCACAGCCCGTAGCCCGCGATGACACCGAGAAACAGCAGACCCCAGACGATCAACTGGCGCGTGGTTTTGCCCAGCGACTGGCGGTTCTCGGCAATGAAATAGCCCGCGATCGCCGCGCCCAGCAGGATCAGGTAGGTCAGGTGGCCAAAATCGTCGCCGCTCATGGTGCTCTCCTGTTGATGAGGGCAATATGGGGGCGGAGGGGCCGGATGTCAGCCCAGCAGGCCGAAATCCTTCAACCCGTCCAGCACGAATTGCACCGCCAGCGCGGCCAGCAACATGCCCAACAGGCGGGTCAGCACGTTGATCCCGGTTTCGCGCAACAGGCGTTCAAGGATCCCGGCGGCGAGGAAGAAAGCCAGCACGACCAGCACCACGCCCAGCATCGCCACCAGAACCGTGATCAGGCCCATCATGCCGTCGGATTGACCGGACAGCAGGATCACCGCGGCAATCGAGCCGGGTCCGGCGATCAGCGGGGTGGCCAGCGGAAAGATCGACGGATCGTCGGCCGGATCGATCCCGGTTTCGGATTGGTCTTTGCGCCGTTGCGTACGACGTTCAAACAGCATGTCGATGGCAGTCAGGAACAAGAGCAATCCGCCCGCGATGCGAAAGGCGGCCATTGAGATGCCGAGAAAGCCCAACACCGCCTCGCCCAAGAGGCCGAAGAGCAGTAGCAGGAGGGCCGCAATGGCTGTGGCGCGCAGGGCGATGGTGCGGCGTTGCGCGCGCGGCGCGCCCTTGGTCATGGCCGCGAATAACGGCATCAGGCCGATCGGGTCGATGACGACGAACAGGGTCACGAAAACCGGGATGAAAGCTTGAAGGTCCACGCTTAAACCTCGGCTTTTTCAAGTTTATCCAGGGCCGAGAGCCACATGGCTTCGGCCCGGTCCAGCCCGTTCATCACCTCGGCGTATTTCTTTTGCCAGACTTCCATTTCGCCCAGCTTGCCGTCTTCATAGAGCGCGGGATCGGCCAGTTTCTTGGCCAGCTTGTCGCGCATCTCATTCAACTTTTCGACCCGCTGTTCGCATTTGCGCACTTCGCTGCGCAGTGCTGTGATCACATCGCGTGAGGGACGTTTGGGCTTGGGCTTTTCCGCCTTCGCCGGGGCGTCCGAGGCCAGCAGCAGCTTGCGATAGGCGTCGAGATCCTGCTCGAACGGCTCGACCCGGCCGTTCTTGACCAGCCACAGCCGGTCGGCGACCAGGCCCAGCAGGTGCATGTCGTGGCTGACCAGAATGACCGCGCCGGAATAGGCGGTCAGCGCGTCAACAAGCGCTTCGCGGCTTTCCATGTCCAGGTGGTTGGTGGGTTCATCGAGGATCAGCAGATGCGGCGCGTCGATCGTGGCGATCAACAGCGTAAGGCGCGCCTTCTGCCCCCCCGACAGCTTGGCCACCAGCGTGTCGGCCTGATCGGCATTGAGGCCAAAGCCCGCAAGCCGCGCACGCAGACGGGCCGGGGTTTCACCGGGGCGCAACCGGCGCAGGTGGTCGATCGGGGTCTCATCCGCGTGCAATTCGTCCATCTGGTGCTGGGCGAAATAGCCGATGCGCAGTTTCGACGACGTGGTCATGCGCCCGGTCAGCGCGGGCAGGCGGCCGGCCAGAAGTTTCGACAGGGTCGATTTGCCCTGACCGTTCTTGCCCAGAAGCGCGATGCGGTCGTCCTGATCGATCCTGAGCGTCAGGCGCGACAGAACCGGCACGTCGTCATAGCCCACGGCCGCACTTTCCAGCGCGATGATCGGCGGTGACAGCTCTTCGGGTTCGGGGAAAGAAAAGGCGCGTAGGGCGGCCTCTTGCGGCGTGTTGATCGGCTTGAGCTTCTCGATCATCTTGATGCGCGATTGCGCCTGCACCGCTTTCGACGCCTTGTAGCGGAACCGGTCGACAAAGCTTTGCAAATGCGCACGCTGTGCTTCGGTCTTGCGGTTCTCGGCCTCGGCCACTGCCAGACGGGCGGCGCGGGTTTCCGCGAAAGTGTCATAGGTGCCGGTATACAGCGTCAGCTTACGGTCTTCGAGGTGCAGGATCGCCCCGACCGAGCGGTTCAGAAGCCCGCGATCGTGCGAAATGATGATCACCGTATGGGGGTATTTCACCAGGTATTGCTCCAACCACAACGCGCCTTCGAGGTCGAGGTAGTTGGTCGGTTCGTCAAGCAGCAGCAGGTCAGGGGCGGAAAACAGCACCGCCGCCAGCGCCACACGCATGCGCCAGCCGCCCGAAAAGTCGGAACAGGGCATGATGTGCTGAAAATCGTCGAACCCCAGACCCTTGAGGATCGAAGAGGCCCGCGCCTCGGCCGACCAGGCGTCGATGTCGGTCAGGCGGGTCTGGATCTCGGCAATCCGGTGTGGGTCGGTGGCGGTGTCCGCTTCCTCCATCAACGACGCGCGTTCCGTATCGGCGGCCAGCACGGTGTTCAAAAGCGAGGTCGAGGAGGCCGGAACCTCCTGCGCCACACCGCCGATGCGCGCCCCGCGCGGCACGGAAATGTCGCCACCTTCCAGCGTGAGCTCGCCCCGGATCAGGCGAAACAGCGTCGTCTTGCCGGTGCCGTTGCGGCCCACAAGGCCGACCTTGTGGCCGCCGGGAATGGTGGCGCCAGCGCCTTCGAACAAGGGGCGGCCTTCGACGGCATAGGTGATATCGGAAATGCGTAACATTCGGGCGGTCTAACAGAGCGTTTCCCCCGGCGCCAGCCGTGGCTTGTGATCAGCGGTCAGAGCGGATACCGCTGGGATATGTCCGCACCCCGCACGCCCCCGACCATGACCACGCTTGTCCTTCTGACCGGACTTGCGGTGCTGTCGCTGAACATGTTCCTGCCCAGCCTGCGGCAGATCGCGGTGGGGCTTGAGGCCGACTATGCGCTCGTGTCGCTGTCGATCGGTGGTTACCTGGCGGTATCGTCGGTGCTGCAGATCATCATGGGGCCCTTGTCGGACCTGTGGGGGCGTCGCCCGGTCATCCTGATCGGGCTGGTGATGTTCACCCTGGCCTCGATCGGCTGCCTGTTTGCCGACAACATCTGGGTGTTTCTGGCGTTTCGCGTGGCGCAGGGCGGGATCGTGTCGGGCATGGTGCTGTCGCGCGCGATCGTGCGTGACTTGCACGAGCCTGACGAGGCCGCGCGCCAACTGGGTATCATGGGCATGGCGATGGCGCTGGCGCCGCTGTTGGGGCCAATGATCGGCGGGCTGCTGGATCAGATGTTCGGCTGGCGGGCGAATTTCGTCGCCTATGCGGTGATGGGCGCGGTGATGCTTGTGATCGCCTGGCGTGACCTGGGCGAGACGAACACCCAGCCCTCGGCGACCTTCACGGCGCAGTTCAAGACCTATCCGACCCTGATGCGCGATCGGGCCTTCTGGGCCTGGACCATCTGCCTGGTGTTTTCCATCGGCGGCTTCTACGCCTTCATGGGTGGCGCGCCTTTGGTGGGCGAGGGGATCTACGGCCTGACCCCCGCGCTGGTCGGGGTCGGCATGGGCTCGATCTCCAGCGGTTTCATGTTGGGCAATTACCTGACCGGGCGCTATGCAGGCCGGATCGGGCGCACGCGGATCGTCATCATCGGGCGCTGGTTTGCCACGCTTGGCCCGCTGGCAGGTGCGCTTTTGCTGGGACTGGGTCTGAACCACCCCGTGGTGCTGTTCGGCGGGGCGATCTTCGTGGGGCTGGGCAACGGTCTGACCCTGCCGGGCGCCAATGCGGGCGTGATGAGCGTGAACCCGAAGCTGGCCGGCAGCGCTTCGGGCCTGTCGGGCGCGCTGACCGTGGCAGGGGGGGCTGTGTTCGCGTCCGTGACGGCCGCGATTGTCGGCGGGGCGCTGGGGCCGATCGTTTTGCTGATCGCGATGGCACTGACCTCGGGCGTTGGTCTGCTGGCCGCGCTTTACCTGCAGCGGCTTGAGGCGCAGATGCCGCGCGCGTAATCCCCGCTTTCCAAACGCCTGCGCCCATGCTAGCAGGGCGCCAAATTCGAACCCTAAAGGACAGGAGCCTCTCATGGCCATTCAACGCACCTTCTCGATCATCAAACCCGACGCCACCAAGCGCAACCTGACCGGCGCGATCAACGCAAAGATCGAAGCCGCTGGCCTGCGCATCATCGCGCAAAAGCGCATTCACATGACCCAGAAGCAGGCCGAGACCTTCTACGGCGTGCACGCCGAGCGTCCCTTTTTCGGTGAGCTGGTCGAGTTCATGATCTCTGAGCCGGTTGTCGTGCAGGTTCTGGAAGGCGACGACGCCATCAAAGCCTACCGCACCGTGATGGGCGCCACCAACCCGGCCGACGCCGATGCGGGCACCATCCGCAAGGAATTCGCCCAGTCGGTTGGCGAAAACTCGGTCCATGGCTCGGACGCCCCGGAAACCGCCGCGGAAGAGATCGCTTACTTCTTCTCCGGTCTGGAACTGGTGGGCTAAACAGCCCCCGCGGCGCCGGACACGGGCGCCGGATCAGACGAAATTGCCGCCCGCGCCCATTCGGCGTGGGCGGTTTTCGTTTCCAGGAAGGCACGCAGCAGCGCGACGTTGCGGGTGTTGGCATTCCAGGCGATATCGAACAGATCACCGATGGCCGGCACCAGGCCGATCACCACGTCAATGCCCAGGTTCAGCGCCATTCGGATGAGCATTCGCCGCGAAGCCCCCATATCATAAGCGTTTTTCACGATATAGGCACCGGGGATCAGGGCCGCAAAGTCGCCCACCACAGGCACGAAGCCCAGCATTGCATCAATGCCAAAGCGCAAATCCGTGCCGGGAATAGGCACGAGATTCTCCAACCGGTAGGCCAGCTTTTCAAGGGCTTGCAGTCGTGCTTCAATGTTAACATCCATAACATTGATATGGGGTACACGCGCGCGTTTTAAAGGGGTCACTCGGCGGCGCGAATGCCGATCCGGTCCAGAATGCGTTCGAAATCGTCTTGAGGGGCAGGGCGATGCGCCGCTTTCAACGCGTCGAATTTGACACGCAACGCGGCCTTTTCCTTGCCTTTGCAATCGTTCCACGGCCGCCCTTGCAGCCCCATCACCAACACGTAATAGCCGATGAAATGCGGCTTCGATCCGCTTTCCAGCAGACGGGCATAGGCCTTGTCCGGCCCCAGCGCGCGCAGCTCATCTGCCGTGTGAATACCCGCACGGGCAAAGCTCGCGTCCGAGGCGGGGCCGAGATTTCGGATGGAAGAGACCGGGTCACTCATGCAACCAGTCTAGCGCGCAATCAGATGCTCGCCCAGTCCGAGTAAATCACCGGCGCGTCTTTCGGGTCCAGCTTGGTGTTTTTCACCGGCTGCACCCTTTCATGTACCGGTCGATCGGCCCGGACGTAGCGGGGGTGCTGCGGTGCCTCAACCACGGGTTTGGATTTCTGCTTGGAAGCCATCTGCCTGCTCCTTTTTGCCGGCAACATGCCGGGCCCACTGGTAACTCTGCCTCATCCTTCGCTGCGGAAGGTTGGGAACAGCGTGGCAAGGGATCACGGTCAAACCGCGGCGGAAATGTGGCAAAATTGGGGCGCACCCATGAAGCTTGTGGTGCATTTGCATCGTTTTTCGGGCGGCAGAAGGGTGGGCGACCGCGACCGCACCCGCCATGAAAGGGGCGCGGGGTCAGCTGCGGCGCAACCGGATTTCGGCGGCGCGGGCATGGCCTTCCATGCCTTCCATTCGGCTGATACGCGCGGTGCGTTGGGCCAGCTCGTGCGCGGCGTCGGGTGTGCAGCGTTGCCAAGTCACGGTCTTGGTGAACTTGTGCACTGACAGCCCGCCAGTATAGCGCGCGGCACCGTTGGTCGGCAAAACGTGGTTCGGCCCTGCGGCCTTGTCACCGAAGGAAACCGTGGTATCGCGCCCCAGGAACAGAGACCCATAGGCCGTCAATCGATCCAGCCACCAATCCAGATGCGCGGCCTGCACCTGCAGGTGTTCGGGCGCGTATGTGTCCGACATTGTCGCGGCCTCTTCGCGGGTGTCACACAAGATGACCTCGGCGCGATCCTCCCAGGCCGCGCGGGCGGCCGAAGCATTCGGTTCTGGCAGGCTGGCCATCAGCACGTGCACGCGGTTCATGACGCCCTGAGCCAGGTTGCGATCGGTTGAGATCAACCAGACCGGGCTGTCCGCCCCGTGTTCGGCCTTGCTGACCAGATCTCAGGCGACGGTTTCCACCGATGCGGTATGATCTGCAATCACCAGAGAATCTGTAGGGCCGGCGAACATGTCGATGCCAACCTCGCCAAACAGCATGCGCTTGGCCTCGGCGACATAGGAGTTTCCCGGTCCAACCAGTATGTCTGCGGGCTTGCCGCCGAAAAGGCCCTGAGCCATGGCCGCGATCCCTTGGACGCCACCCAGGTTCAGGATCAGATCGGCGCCAGACAGATCCATCGCATAGACGATAGCGTCAGGAATGCCGCCCCCGCGAGGTGGAGAAACGGCCGTGATATGACCAACGCCTGCGACCTTGGCCGTGGTGATCGTCATGAGCGCGCTGGCAATGTGACTGTAACGACCACCGGGCACGTAACAGCCTGCGCAGGACACAGGGATCTGCTTTTGCCCGGCGATCAAACCCGGCATGACCTCGATCTCGCAATCTTGCACGGTGGCCTGCTGGGCTTCGGCAAAGCGGCGGATATTGGCATGGGCGAATTGAATGTCGGCTTTCAATTCGTCCGAGACGCGGGCGCAAGCGGCGGCCTGGGCCGTATCGGACAGGACGGTGTCTTCGGTGAACCGATCCAGCTTTTTGGCATAGTCAGCGACCGCCTGTTCGCCCCCCCGTTCGATATTGGTGAGCATGATCCGCACGATGTCGCGGATATCGTTGTGTTCGGCCGCAGGGCGGGGCACGGCCTGCTTAAGATAGGTCACGGTCAATGGAGCACCTCTTGGGCGAGCGCATGTTGGTGAATGGCGTGGGCCAGCACGTCGAGTGTGTCGATAATTGGGAGCCTTGATTTCAGATCCGGCGCGAGCAGGGAAAACTCCGAACAAGCGGCGAAAAGCATAGATGCCCCGGATTGGGTAAGCTCTTCGGCGACGTTCGTCAGCACTGACAGCGCGTGCCGTGTGGGACCTTGCGCTTTGATCAGGCGAATAGTCTCCAGCAACGGGGGGGTATCCTTGGGCCACAAGGCGGTCAGGCCGGCCCGCGCCAGGGTGGCATCGAACACACCGGCGCCGCGCAAGGCGGGTGAGGCAAGAAACCCGATCGGATCACCCGGAGCCAGACTTTGGGCCGCCAGCGCGACTGACAAGTTCACCATGCTCAGGAAGGGGACAGAAGTCGCCTGGGTGATCGCAGGAGCATAGTAATGCGCGGTATTGCAGGGCAGGGCCAGCGCCGTGGCCCCGGCGCGCTGCAACCGCTGCGCTGTTTCGGCCAGCGTGAGGCCGGGGCTTGGGCCAATGCCCTCGACCAGGTGCGTAATGCGCGAGGGTACCCAACATCGGGATCTGCGCATTCATCGCGCACATGCCTGTGACAAGTCCCGCCTGGGTGCCAGATGAGCCGGTGGCATGCACCACACGGTCGATCTTCAGGTTCGCGTCATTGACCTGCGCCACCAATTCAAAGGCGCAGTTCAACTAGCCCAGGGGACCGTTCGGGTTAGACCCACCACCGGGGATGACATAGACCTTGTGCCCCTTGCCGCGCATTTTCTCGGCGGCCCGCTCCATTTCACCCGGCATGTCGTGACCGCCGGGGAAATTCTGAGTCGTGGCACCATGCAGGTGATCCAGCAACACGTTGCCGTTGTTGTTGTAGTTTTTGTCCTGATAACTGGTGCGATCTTCCAGAAGGATATGGCATTTCAGGCCAAGTTTCGCGGCGAAAGCGGCGGTTTGGCGGCCGTGGTTGGTCTGGGTCGCGTCTTGGGTCATCACCATGTCGCAACCCTGTTCCAACGCTTCGGCCATCAGGAATTCAAGTTTCCGGGTCTTGTTACCACCAGTGTGCATGCCGGTGCTGTCATTGCGTTTGATCCAAAGCTCAACGCCAAGGGCCTTGGGCAACCGTTTCATCGGTTCCAGCGGTGTGGAAAGGTGGGCGAGATGAACGCGCGGGAAGCGGGAGAGGTGCATGTTTATTTCCGTGGGACTGACGGCTTCTTGAGGCTTTGGTGGACGGGCTGGTGGGCAAGAGCGGGGTGACACGAACCTCTTGTGTTATTTGCTCACCCCCGTATCCGTGCGTGGGTGGGATCATAGGGGCTGGGTGCGATCACCGTGGCGGTCACCAGATCACCACACAAATCAAGCTGCATGGCGCTGCCATTGGCTGACATTTCGATGTCGACGAAGGCATAGGCCAGATTCATGCCGACCCGATGCCCCCAATCGCCCGAGGTGATCGTGCCCACGACCTTGCCGACGTGCATCAGCGAACCGCCCGGGTGCGCCGGCGCGTGGGTCGCGCCGATCTGAAGGGTTACCAGTTTCCGACGCGGACCTTCGGCGTGTCGTTTCACAAGGGCGTCCTTGCCGATGAAATCGGACTTGTCCAGCCTCACAAACCGGTCGAGCCCGGTTTCAAACGGGTCAAACTCGGTCAGCAGATCGGCCTTCCAATGAAGAAAGCCTTTCTCCATCCGCATCGCGTCAACAGCGCGTGCGCCGAACAATTTCATCCCGTGTTGTTCACCCGCCGCCCGCAGCGCCAGATAGACGGAATAGAGCGAGGCGTTGGGCACGTGGATTTCAAAAGCCAGTTCCCCCGAGAAACTGACGCCTAACACGGTGGCAGGCGAGAAGCCGATGAAGCATTCGCGCACGGACAGCCAGGGGAACGCCTCTTTTGACCAATCGCCGCGCGAACAGGCCGACAGCACGTCGCGTGCCTTGGGGCCGGCCAACACAAGGATAGTCTGATCATTGGTCAGGCTCCTGATCTGCACGTCTTCACCGTCGCGCTGGTGCATCTGCAACCAGTCCATGTCGTGAAATTCCGCCGCCGCTGCCGAGCCATACCAAACCCGATCCGGGCCGCGGTCACTGGCGGGAATGTTGGCCAGAGTGGCTTCACCTTTGAGCCTGCCATGATGGTTCAAGAGGTATCCCAGCCCCACGCGCCCATCGTGTTTGGGGGCGTTGCCGCAGAACATACGGTCAAAGAAGGAATGGCGGTCCGCACCGGTGATTTCGAACCGGTTAAAGCCGTTTATTTCGCACAGGCCAACGTTCTCCTGCACATTCTTCACCTCGGCCGCGACCAGTTCGAAAGCCTCGTCGAAATTAAAGGACAGCGACGGGTGGAAGTCGGGCGTGGGCTTGAGGTACTCCATCCGCTCCCACCCATTCACCACTGTGAATTCGGCACCTTCGGCGGCCAGCACCGAGGTCAGCGGCGTGGTTTTGGCCGGGCGCGCGGCCGGGCGGTGTTCGTGCGGGAAATGGAAGCGGAATTCGTTCTGATAATCCTCGATCGCCTTGAGCGCCGTCATCTCGACATTGGTGTGCCCGGTGAACCGACGCGGGTCGATGCACCAGGTGTCATACTGTGCCTCGCCATGCACGATCTGTTGCGCCAGAAGCCAGCCGTGGCCACCGCCTTCGCCCAGACCAGCGCGCAGGCCGATGATGCAGAACGCATTGCGCTTTCCCGGGATCGGGCCAACCAAGGGCGCGCCGTCGATCGTATATGTGATCGGGCCGTTCACGATGGAACGGATACCGGATTCCTCTAATGCCGGCATGCGTTCAAACGCCCCGGCCAGCACGTCCATAACGCGGTTCAGATCGTCCGGGCACAACGCGTTGACGAAGTTCGGGTCGATCCCGTCCATACCCCAGGTCTTGCAATCCTGTTCGTAGAAACCGATCAGCAGACCTCCCTTTTCCTGACGCGCGTAATAGTCCGAGATCGGACAGCGCAAGAGCGGCATTCGGTGGCCAGCCTCGGCAATCGCCGGGATATCCTCGGTCAGGAAATACTGGTGCTCCATCGAGGCGACGGGGTGATGCACATTCATCATCGCGCCCACTTCGTTCACCCGATACCCACAGGCATTTACGACGATATCGCAATCGATATCGCCCTGTTCCGTGTGCACGGTCCAGGTGTCGTCTTTGTGCTGGGTCAGCGCTGTGACCGGTGTGTTGCGGTAAACCTCGGCGCCCGCTTTGCGGGCATGGAAGGCCAGCGCCTGACACAGCTGCGCAGGGTCGATGTCACCGTCCAGCGGATCCCACAGCCCACCCTGGAGGTTGGTCGTCGAAATCAGCGGGTGGCGGCGTGCGCATTCTTCGGCGCCGATCACATCGAACGCCACGCCCATCCCACGTGCCATCGAGGCAAAATGGCGATAACCCTGCATTTGTTCGGGCGTGTTGGCCAGACGGATGCCACCGTCGCCATGATGGTAGTTGATGGGATATTCCGGGTTTTCGGCCAATGCCTTGTACAAGGCGATGGAATGGGATTTCAGACCTACCATCGTCTGGTTCATGCCAAAGTTCGTGACCTGCGCTGCCGAATGCCAGGTTGTGCCGCTGGTCAGCTCGTTGCGCTCGACAAGAACGACGTCGCTCCATCCCTCCTGGGTCAGGTGGTACAGGGTGGAGCAGCCGGCGATCCCGCCGCCGATGACAACGACTTTACAGCGTGACTTCATGGGGGCGCCTTCCGAGAAACCTTAGGCCCTTGGTGTGTTGGTTTCGAACGGATCGCAATGTCTTGTTCAAAATGATGAATAAATCGAAAACAACTTTGGATATTTTGATATCAAGTACCAGTAAGTCAGCTACTTTCCAGCGAACTGAACGTAAGGTTTGCCGCCCCCTGGAAGTTGCGGCGATGTTCGCTGAGACCTTCGGACAAAATCAACTCCCAGTCGCGATCAGTCGATCAGAGCGAGGCTGCCCTTCAGCCAGGGGGTCTTGGCATGAAGCGGGGAGATTGCGTGTTTGGTGATCAGCGCGCGCATCTGGCGATCGACCAGTTCAACCACGGATCGCGAACAATCGGGTGACGATACGATCGACAGGGTGCGCGAGAAGCTCTTGCCCGGAAATTGATTCAGCTCCAGTTTCGAGTGGAACCGTTTTGCACGCGCGAACAAAAGCGGCGTCGTGATGGTCCACCCCGCGCCGGCCGCCACCATGGCCATCAATGTCTGGTTGTTCGAGCATTCGAACCGGTGTTCTGGGACCTTCCCCATGCGCCTAAGCTGTGCCTCGATCTGACGTGCAATGATCAGGTTTAAGGAAAACCTCAGAAAAGGCAATTTTGTGGGTCCATCTGTGAGGTATTCCGACGGGTTCTTTGCTCCGACCTGGGACACGATCACAAATGGGTCACGCAACAACGGACGTTCCTGCAAATCGCGCAAGCGCTCGGTCGGGGTGGCTGTGATGCCCAGGTCAAGCTGCCGGTCGCGCAGTTGGCTGATGATCGAGGTGCTGGTGTCTGTCTGAAACAGGAAGTCACAGCGTGGCATTTGGCGTGACAGGTGGACTGCCAATTCCGGGGTTATGTCACTGTCGAAATCCTCCAATGCGCCAATTCGCAGGTAGCTGGCCTCTAGAATGTTGCCAGCCGATGCCTCGGCCTTGGCCTTGCGAATAGCTTGCAGTGCGCCTTCAATACCGCGCAAAAAAACATGCCCCTTGGGGGTCAGGACCATCGGACGGCGGCTGTGGTTGAACAGGTCAACACCCAGATGATCCTCAAGCCCACGCAAATGATGTGAAACCGTGCTGACAGTCAGGCCCGTTTCCTCGGATGTCGCCTGCAGCGACCCTTTCTGCGCGCAGATCTGAAACAATTCCAGTGACTTGAGGCTCAGGTCCTTTGGTTTTGATTGACGTGGCACAAGGCGGCTCCATTCGACCTAATTCCTAAATCATGTGAATATTTATCCGAAAACCCGAAATTACATAGCGCCGAGTGCCGAAACCACGAAGAAGGTGACTGCTTTGATGTCAGGAACCGGTGCAATTGAGAGTCTGAAAATGCAGCGGGTCGACACCGCCGTATTATTGTCGGTCTGGTCGACAGTGGATTGGGGAACAAAAAACCAGTCCACGGCCTTCGCCCTGGTCAATGCCGGGAACAAGCCACAGGTCGGTTCCTGTTGGCTCTTCCCAGCCAGCGTGAACAAATCCTTACGGTGCGGCGAAGACCAGCGCGGTCAAATTGCTTGCCATTCAAATGGTGAAACCGATCACAACAAACCAAAAGGGCCTAGCGGTCTCTAACTATGCCCAAGTATTCATTGGCTTTGGCAATATACACGAGCGAGCGCGAACCAATAACAGGCTTGTGATGGCAATCTCGCAGGACGACACCTCGAGAATAGACTTAGCTAAGGTTTTGCCCTACTCTAAAAGGTGGCGCCGAACCTGTTTTCGCAACCATAGTGCGTACTTCAGAAGTCAAAAGAAAAGGTAGATTGTTGCTCCCAAGCGTTGAGATTTGCGCGGTTAGAAGCAAATGCTGAAGTCGCATTCCGGTATTCTGGCAATTTCTTTTGGAACGACTTGGCTGGCGCTGGTCGTCTTTTTACCCGCCGGTCTGTGGGTTCCCGACGAAACAGTTATTTACGCCTCGGTCGAGAGTTTGCGCCGCGAAGGCAGTCTGGTCGTAGACAACGGATACAGCACCTTTCAAAACCACGCGCTCCTTTTCAATGACTTGCTGAAGGTAGGCCCGCGGGGGGCAGTGGTTCAGTATCCTTCGGGATATGCGGTCATGCTTGTGCCGTTTTCAGCTGCGGCTGGGCTGAAGGGCATGATGGTAGTCAACGCCGTCTCGGCGGCAGTTTCGGTCTGGCTGACTTTTCAAATCGCGCTTTTGTTGTTTGGTGAACAACGCGTGGCCTTTCGTGCTTCAATCCTTCTTGGTTTGTGCAGCTTTCTCACGATCTATGCCAAGGCCCTCTGGCCACACGCTCTTTCAACTTCGGTTGTTCTGGCAGTTAGCTGGTTTGCGTTGCGCGCGGTCCGTGATTCCATTGGTTGGCGCAAGGACGCGGTCATGTCTGGTCTTGTTCTGGGCCTGGGCTTGTCAGTTCGCGTTGACGTGGTACTAATCGCGCCCGCACTTTTGGCGGTCACCTTGTTTTTGTCACCCCGACCGACGGCAGTTATCGCAACTTCGACGGTCGGCTTCCTGCCCGGGATGCTTCTCGCATCCTGGTTCAATCACCAGAAGTTCGGAACTCTCTCACCAGTCTCTTATGGCAGCATGAACGGCAGCACTTCATTGGCGTCTTATGGTGTTTTTGCGGCTGCTATGATTGTTTTCCTTGCTCTATGCTTGGTAGCCCGCCACATGAAATCGCATCGCGGGTCCAGTGCCGCGATTGTGGTTCTGCTTGCCCTCTTGGTTTCGGCGATCATCGCGATACCGGTGCTGCATCCTATGGAAACTTGGTTAAAAAAGACCATTCGCGGCATTTTCACGCTCTGGTTTGATATGCGGCTGCTTGACGATGAAAGCCACCAAGTCACCCGGCACCAGGACGGGACACTGACGGTTTTTGGGCTTTATAAGAAGGCCGTCGCGCAAAGCATGCCGTGGATAGGCATTCTTGCCACGCTTGTGCTATACCGTGTGCGGCCATCCGAACGCCTTGGTGTGGTTTTCTGTTTTCTGGCCATCGTGATATGGACGCTGCCATTTGCAAGCACTTCGTGGCACGGTGGCTTTGCTGCCAATATGCGGTATTTCCTGCCCGTAATCCCATTTCTTTGCATGCTTGCGGCATCGGCGCTTGACGGACTGCCGCCGTTGTCACGCGCAATCTCTTTCGGTCTTTGGATCGTTGGCGGGGCAATAACGGCAGTTGGGATCGTGATGGGGGTTGGCCTGTCTTCGCAACCAGCCCAGGCGGTGATTCAACATACGCTACCGCTGATCTTCTTTTCGGGACTTGTTGGCTGCACGCTTTTTTCCATGCGCGCGCCTTTTTGGGCAGGGCTCACACGTTTGGCTTTCGCCGCCTGCGTTTTTCTGGGCCTTGTGAACACCTATGCTTTCGACCTTACCATTGACATCATGCGACGCGTCCACAACGCTCAGGACGAGGCAGCAATGTCATCGTTGCCGCAGAACAGCCTTATCTACGCGATGATCTATGAGCCCTTGCTGTTCCAGATCCGTCGTGGAGACCCGATTGCAGCACGCAATCGATTTACCAATCAACTCGATCCCGGTCTTGTCAAAGCGGCTCAGGATGAGGGCTTTACCGTCTATGTGCAGACCGATACGCTGCGCGATCAGGTGCTGGCCGCCCAGCCGGAGATGAGCGCAACGCAGGTTTTCCAGGATGTTCAACTGATCCTGCCCCTTTACCGTCTCGATCCGGCGGAATAGCGCTGTGACGGACCGAGCGTCTTCCTGGGCCAAATTGGCGCGTGCGCACCGGTAGTCCCCATGTTCATCGGGGCTTCCACTCTCAGAAGGGGTGGTGCAGGGCAGGGACGGCAAGTGAGGATAATACCACACTCCCGCCCTGGGCGCGGCGGGAAAAGGCGTAATAGGTTGACCGGCCATCGAGGTTAGGTAGAATTTCGGATTTTGACGTAGATGGTAAAAGAGACCTTGAAACTTGTCATTCAAATCCCGTGCTTCAACGAAGCCGAGACCCTGCCTGCTACGCTGGCGGATTTACCACGCGAGGTATCCGGTTTCGACAAAGTAGAATGGTTGGTTGTCGATGATGGCTCGACCGATGGGACCTCCGAAGTAGCCCGTGTGCATGGCGTTGATCACATCGTCCGGCTTGATCATAATTCGGGACTAGCCAAGGCATTCATGACCGGTCTGGAAGCGGCACTACACCATGGTGCGGATGTTATCGTCAACACTGATGCCGACAACCAATATCAAGCGGCTGCAATCCCCGATTTGACCAGTCCGATCTTGGAGGGACGCGCGGGGGTGGTCATCGGTTCTCGGCCAATCGAAGAGATCGAACATTTCTCGGTCTTCAAGCGTTTTTTGCAAAAGGCGGGCTCGAAAGTGGTGCGCATGGCCGCCGGGGTAGAGGTGCCCGACGCGCCAAGCGGTTTCCGGGCTTTCCAGCGAGAAGCCGCGATGCATCTCTACGTTTTCAACAACTATACCTACACGTTGGAGACGATTATTCAGGCCGGACGTCTTGGTATTCCGCACGCTTGGGTGCCGGTCGGGGTGAATGCGCCGACGCGTCCGTCCCGGCTTGTTCGCAATTCAGCCGATTACGTCTTGAAATCCACGCTGACAATTTTGCGAGTGTTTGTGCTGTACCGGCCGTTCCGCTTTTTTGCGACCTGTGCCTTGATTTTGTCGTTGCCCGGTATCGCGGTATTCGTGCGGTTTTCCATCTATTGGGCTTTGGGCGACGGCGGCGGGAAGGTTCAGTCGCTGACCATCGGCGGAGCCTTTATCGTGTCGGCGATGATCATTCTCATCGGCGGTGTCTTGGCTGGTATGGTTGCAGCCAACAGGATGCTTTTGGCCGAGATCCGATACCGGCAATTGCGCTCGTCTTTGGGCGGAGGTCATAGTCGTCATCGCGTAGATAGTGACCCCTAGTTTTCCTTTTCTGCCGAGTGTCCCCTATCCCGCGGCGTCTTGGTTCTGGCGGTTGTTCATGTCCTTTCGCCTCGAAGTGTTATCGTTGGTCGGAGTAGACCGCCTCACGGGTTTTGACCCTTCGGCACAGCGAAGCCACATCGGCGGGGCGAACTATGGGCGGTACGAAGCGGCAGGTGCCCAAAGGTCTTCCTCTCTCCTCTCGGCGTTTTCGTGCTAGGAGGCCTAAGTTTAGGAGCGAGGATGATGAGTGATCCGCTAACCGGCAACCTCTCGCGAATTGACTCTTTAGTTTTTTGAGGCATTTACCCGGCAACGAAACCAAATGGGCATCCCCAACGTCAACGGACCCTAGTGTTGGCCACCTGACATAAGATTCCCAACGTTGATCTGGTGTGCCATATTCCGCACTTGAGACGCGATGACATCTGCCTTTACCTTTGCTCGGCCGACCGTGCCGAGCTTCAAGTTCTGATCACCACCCGCAACACGCCGCGCAAGCTCGTCTGGCGAGCCGAGATCATACTGTCGACGGCGGATGGTCATGGCACCTTCGAGATCATGCGGCGCGCGGGCATTTCGAAGCCAACAGTCTGGCGATGGCAGCAACGGTATCTTGATGAGGTCGTGGCCGGTCTCAAGCGCGACAAGACGCGGCCCTCGCGCGTCCCGCCGCTCCCGTAGGAAGTCCGGCTGAGGGTGATTGCCAAGACCGTGCAGTAAACCCCGGCCAATGCTACGCACTGGAGCCGTGCGCTGATGGTCGAAGCCATGGGCATTTCGCCGTAGAGCATCGGCCGCATATGAGCGGAAGCTGGTTTGAAGCCGCATCTCACGAAGGGGTTCATGGTCTCGAATGATCCGATGTTCGAGGAGAAGGTCACCGATATCGTAGATCTCCATCTCAATCCGCCAGACCGAGCCGTGGTGCTCTGTGTTGATGAGAAGCCCCAGATTTAAGCGCTGGATCGCACTCAGCCCGGGTTGCAGCTGAAGAAGGGCCGCGCGGCCACAATGGCCCATGATTACAAGCGCCACGGCACGACCACGCTTTTCGCCGCGCTGGATGTGAATTCGGTCACGGTAATCGGCGATTGCATGCCGCGCCATCGTGCGAAAGAGTTCCTGAAATTCCTGCGACAGATCGACAAGGCCGTGCCCGCGCGACGCGATGTGCATCTGGTGCTCGATAACTACGCCACCCACAAGACACCCGACGTAAGAGCCTGGCTGGACAAGTGCCCACGCTTCAAACTGCATTTCACGCCCACCAGCGCATCATGGCTGAACCTTGTGGAGCGCTTCTTTGCCGCGATCACACCAAAACACATCCGACGCGGCAGCTATGTCAGCGTCGATGATCTGAAAACCGCGATCTGCGACTATCTCGCCCAGCACAACGAGAAGCCCAAGCCCTTCAGGTGGACAAGTTCCGTTGAAGACATCCTCTCCCGAGAGCGACACGCACTCAACGCGCTGGATGAAATCCGTGGAAACAGGTAGCAACTGTCAGACTGAGAACACTAGCTGAACGTGTGTCGGAACCTTATACTTTTGAAATGCGCGTACTTATCGACATCGTCCATCCTGCAGATGTGCTGTTCTTCAAGCGTCCGATCGACATGTTCCTTGCCCGTGGTGACAACCTGCTTGTCCTGTCGCGGCACAAGGATATCGCCTGCGCGCTACTGGACAATTTCTCGATCGCGCATCAGCCAGTTACCACCGCCGGGCGCGGCACCTGGGGGCTTTTCAAGGAGATGATAGCCCGTGACGCCGCTGTCTTTCGCGCGGTCCGTCGGTTCGGCGCCGATGTCATGCTTGGCTTTGGGGGGGTGTCGATCTCTCACGTTAGCCGACTTACCAGTATACCTTCGGTCGCCTTCTACGACAGTGAAAACGCTACGCTTCAGACACGTCTGACCTGGCCGTTCATATCCCACCTCTACGTGCCCGAAAGCTATTCGGGCCCGACCCCCAAGGCGCGGACCACGTGGCTTCGGGGTACAAAAGACCTTTCTTTTCTTCACCCTTCGGCCTTTCACGCGAGTGCCGAAATCGCCCGGGCGGCCGGTTGGGACCCGGAACGCCGGAATGTTTTCATAAGGGTCGTGGATTGGCGGGCGAACCATGATATGGGCAAGCAAGGCTGGGGTGCCGAGGCCTTGGTGGGCCTGATCGGTCGCCTGTCGCAACATGCCAAGGTTCACCTCTCCGCCGAAGGAGCGCTCCCCGATCAATTGTACAGACACCGCTATGCGGGGGATCCTGCGCAAGTGCACCATCTCGTTGCAAATTGCGACCTTCTGATCGGAGAGAGCGCGACGATGGCCTGCGAAGCCGCCATAATGGGGGTGCCGGGCATCTACGCAGGGCGCGATTTCCCAGGCTACACCCGCGATCTTGCCCAAGCCGGTTTGATCGACACCTTGCACGCGCATGACGCGGCAACGCTGATCGCAGCAGCCGAGAAACGGCTGCTAGATGACCGCCAGCTTGCAAGAGATAAGCGCGACGCCTATGTCGCAACCTGCCCGGATTGGGCCGAGGCGGTCGTTGGGGCAGCTGATCGTTTCGCGCGCAACAAGGGATGAACCCGAACGAAACCTCCCGTCGTGATGCGACAGTTTCATGGTTGCGACGGTACTCAGATCGCTACAATCCAGCTCGACTATCGCCCAAAGATACTTCTAAGTGACTTCCTTGCTAGCGCCGGCTCCATGACCACTTCTAACAACAGCCATGGGAGATGCCGCCGAGCAAAGAATACAAACGCAAGAAATGATCGAAAGTTCTTAGCTCCGCCGCCGCGAGAAAGTATGGCATCCGCTAAGAGGCCGGCTGTCGTCCGCCGTATCCATGCAAAGTGATGGGCGGCACCTTGTTTCTCGAAGCGCAGCATGGATTCAGCTCCCTGTACAGCTGCCGCGATTGTGCCGGGCTCCGCTTGCGCCTCGTAGGCAAACAGATCCAAAAGTGCCGACATTTCCATTTGTACATGTTCAGGGTATCGGTTTTTCAGGTGCGCCCGACCAATCTTAGAGCAGTTAACCGCCTGTTCCGCACGCCGGGCGAAGGTTATGGCTTTGTCGTGGCGACGATAATCGATTAGGACTTCAGGCAGGACAAAGGTCTCGCCCATTTTGCTCAGGCGAGACCAGAGTTCGTAATCTTGCGCCGTGAGGAAGTCTTCATTGTACATTACCGGCAAGCCCAAGGTATCGAGCCGACGAAAGAAGTACGTTGGATGAGGGGCTGGTGGGTTGAAGCTTAGCATCCACTGAATTTGCCAGTTATCCATACCACGGTTTGAAGTGCGGATCTTGCGGCTTTTGGCGTCGATCATTCGGTAACCAGCGGCACAAGCCACTACTTCAGGATGCGTTTCCATGAAATGGAACTGTTGTTTGAGACGCGCGGGCCGACAGATATCATCTGCGTCAATTCGAGCAATGTATTTTCCTGAGGCAACCTTGAGTGCCCTGTTCAAGGATCTCGTCAAGCCGATGTTGTCCGGGTTGGTCAATAGCCGGATACGTGGATCTGCGTTTGCGGCAGACTTGAGAAAGTCTGAGGAAGCGTCAGTGGATGCATCATCTACGATAATACACTCGAAGTCGGTAAAAGTTTGCAGACCGATGCCATCTAGGCAATCAGTTAGGTAGGGCATTGCGTTATGAACAGCCATAACGACACTTATGCTCGGCATCGGCATTCCCCTAGAAGTCAACCTTGTAGATAGACCGGTTCCCGTCGTGTGTGCTGTCGAAGAAGATGGCGTTTCCATCTCTATTCCAGCGAGGATGAAGATCGCAGCGAGACTCGTTTGCGTATCGCGTGGAAGCCTGGAAGGAAGACAAGGTGCGGCCGCCATCCATATCAAAAACAAGCAGCCGCTGGTCACCAAATAGGTCTGGGTAAGAATCGGTAACCCATTTGCCCGTACGATGGCACAAGCTGGGGTGGCCATCGAAACTTGGGGTGTGGCGAGACAGAGGAGACAAACTTCCCTTTAAGCAATTGTAGACCAGATACTCTGAGCTAAATCCATTATTCGAAGTGAAGAGAACTCTGTGGTCGTCAATCCACCAATAGTGAGACGCCCTGCCGGGCAAAGGAACAACCACGGTTTCTTTGCCGTCGATCGTTCCGACCACGGCGTGAACGTCCCAGTTTTCAGGGTTCTTAAGAGAAGGAATGGTTTTGTATAGGACAGAGTACCGCTTGCTTGATCGGCTCAGTTTCGCAGCGTTAATGTAATGCAGTTCCTTCCTGGAAGTGTCGTTCACTAGTTGGGAAATCTCGGTGAGTGATACAACTGGCCAGCTATCTCCGGACGTGAGATCAACGCCGATTAGCCCATCATCGGCAGGGAGGGGTATGCCGACGAACGGGTCGAGGAGGGCAGGATATCCGTATCCAGGCCTTGCATATGCCAAGCGACCAAAGTTAAGTGATAGCCCGACTTTGGACTCGAAATTCACATCGAACAAAGGGATGTCCGACAGGATCTTCGGTTTGCTGGTTGCGCTCGAAGCGACAAAGCAGGGTCGACCTTCAATCATGGCGTTGTAAGCTAGTTTTTTTTCGGCACCGGGAACCCAGCACAGTCTTGCCCCGAGTTGCCAACTCCAAAGAGTTGTCTGGCCAACTTCAACAAATCGGCGCGCCCTGGACTCGAAATATCCGACACTTGCTATCTTTGCCCCGTCCAGTTGACCAGATTCTTCTTTCACAACATGGGCAAGAACGGCACCCCCATCCTCAGATGATGGCTGAATGTCGTAGTACCCTTGAAAGCAGTCTGCACATGGAAGACTGAATCTGTCTGTGTTGAGGTGGCGCGGTTCACGTCCCACAACCCAACGAGCCCCTCGCAAGAGAGGGCGAAGAACATGGTATCGCGCCACCCGCCGCACTGGTCTTGGTAGCAATTTCAGTATATTCATTGCGGATGGTTCTCTTATTTTTTTTGGTGTTTTACATTCAAGGAACGGATTGACGTGTCACGTTGGCTATATGGTAAATCTTACCATGCGGATCGGAACGAGCAAACTCGATATGCGGCAAGAAAAGTGCTGGGCCTTGTTCTGGATTGGCATGACATCAGAAGTGTGGTCGATGTAGGATGCGGCGTTGGGACATGGCTCGCAACAGCGAAGAGTTTGGGGGCGACCAACATCAAGGGCTACGATGGGCCTTGGGTGGACAAGGCGGCACTGGTCATCCATCTAGACGAATTTCGAGTGTGCGATTTGAACATTCAACTTCCTGACGTTGAGAGATCTGATTTGGTTATCTCTTTGGAGGTTGCTGAACATCTTCGCCCGGAAAGAGCAGAGACGCTGGTAGAGGACTATTGTCGACTAAGTGACATAGTTTTGTTCTCGGCTGCTATTCCCGGCCAGGGGGGGGCCGGACACATAAACGAGCGTTGGCAAAGCTATTGGGCAGAACTCTTTGATAGGCGCGGATATGACGCATTGGATGTTCTGAGGCCTTATCTGTGGGGTGATAAGAATATTGCCTGGTGGTATCGTCAAAATATGCTGCTTTACGTTCGCCGCGGTTCTCAGTCTGCGCGTGCGTTGTCCGAACTGAGTACGGCACCCCGCGAGTATTTGGATGTTGTCCACCCTGAACAATTCAACGTGGTTAACGCTGGTTTGGCCCAGCGTGCTTTGCGTCAATTTGGTAGAAAAATTCTGGGACTGTGAGGCCGGGGAGGCGCTGTTAAAGTTTTTGGCCAAGAGTTTTCAGGTAATCCCCAAAGGGTGAGTGATTGTTGTTTGGTTGCACGGCCTACGACGGTGTGCAACGTCGTCAGGGTACTCTTCATAGTCTGTCTCCCTCGTTGGAGAGCAGACCAACCCCAAAGCGAGGGTTTTTTAAGGGAGCAGGTCAGACGAAACTCTCCTTGGGTTGAAGTGCTGGGCTAACTATTGGGAGATGCCGATTGGTACTGGGCTTCTAGGTTTGGTAAGTCCTGATAAATACGTCGCCAGTTATAGAACGACCATGACAGTTCAAAAACGAGGTGGGATAGTGCAATTCCCATGAGGCCAAGCACCGGTGTCGCAAGGAACATCGAAGTAAAGTAGATTAGGGTTGCATAGACTACAGAACGAAGAAACTCACCAGTTCTGTCTAAGGTAACTGTGAGTGGAAGAAGTGTAACGCCACTTAGGTATGTTGACTTTGCGAACAGAAGTAGGACCGTGAGGATTTCGGCCTGACGGTAGTCATCTCCAAAGAGCGTAGACAGTACAGCTCCACCCCACCAAAAAGAGGATGCGGCAAAAACCATCCCAAGTACAGCGCATACTGCAGCGATCGTCCTGGCGTACTTCACCGCGGACATTGGACCGCCAACAACCATTTTCCGGGAAATTCTCGGGCTGGCAGCTTGTTGGAGGGGCCGACCGATCTGACCAAGAAAATTAGCAAGGTCCTTAGCAACCCTTAAAAAAGCTGCTGCTCCCGGGCCAAGAAAAGTCCCTGCCACAATGATATCAGCGTCCTGACTTAGAAGGCGTAATCCAAACGTGAGGTTCGTTTGGATCAACATTCTCCAGAAGCCTTCAAGTTTACGGATTGCTGCACGAGCACCTGCACGCCAGATATCTGACATGCTGTTTTCACGCAGGGCTGCCTGTGCCCGAGATATGTACCACAGATTGGTAATCAGTTCTGCAACGAGCCAAATAAGCAAGTACGCTCCGACCTCTAGCGCGTTCCAAGAAGCAACTGTCCAGCCAAGCGCCACCAACGAGGCGAGGCAAACTTGCCTAAAGCCAATGGTCCAGAATTTCTCGAAGTTCCGGAGAATGGCCTCGGTCACACCTAGTATTCTGGAGGGAATGACGAGGCAGAACGCTATTGCAAAGGGTGTCGTCTCGTCGGACAGCCCGATCAATGCGCCCACAATTGGTAGACCTGCGACTGCCAGAGCACAGGCAATGAATGCGGTCAATCCATCGATCAGAACTCCAGCCTTAATAATGCCCTTTAGGGATGAGTAATCTTCGCTATGAAGGGTTTCTGCCACAAAACGGGTTAAAACATTCACTGACTGAAAATTAAAAAATCCGTCGATAAGTTTCGTGTAGGCCAACACGATAGCGATTTGGCCATACTCGGATATGCCAAGCGCTCGCGCGGCGATAACGTTCGCAAATAAAAGAGGGACGGCGGCCAGAAAGTTTGAGCTCACCAGCTTCGAAAACCCGACTAAAAGGCGCGGATCAGAAAAGATCATCTAGTATCACAGTTCCGTTTGGCAGAAAGCTGTTACTCTTGCTTCGATTCCGCATTTTCCAAAGACGCATCAGGCTGTACCAATAGCCCTGTAGAGTTTTCAGCGGGTATGGGGACACCAGGATTTGCAAGGCGAAGCGGGGGCACGAAGGGAAAGGGGTTTGGCGGCGTTTCAGTGGGAACCTCCAAATTGTCGCCCCAGCGTAGCCTAACATCAGCGGTTCTGATGCCCGAAATTGTAAGCAACCCCCGGTCAAGCCAGAGGACATCGCCCGGTTTATAGCGAGCGCCATTAACAGTAACATCGCTTCCTTCCACCGTATACTGTCCAGGTATCAAGTTTTCGAGTCCGAATTCTTTTGCTCCGGCGGGGATGTTTTTACCAGCTACCCAGATTGGCCCCCAATGCTGGATGTAAGAAGTGTCCAAAATGGCAGCATCTTGAGGTAGCCAATAATCACTCGCTTCTGGGTTTCCAAGTTCAGCGTTGAAAGGCAAGTAATTGGCGATAACTAGGGGAACCTCTTTTTTTGAAAGAATTGACCTTAGTTGTGGAATCCCTCTATTTTTGTAGGCCGCTCGCCCTGCACGGGATTGGTAAAACTCTAGCGCGCGGTCATACGATCCTAGTACGCCGGAAATATCAAAATAGGATATGGGATTCGGGAACAGTCTATATGCTACTGTGATAAACTCTTTCTGCTTTTGAAGAGCAAGCCGCTGGGGGCCTGATGGGAAGATGATAATGGCTAGGCCCCAAAAGGTAACAAGCAATGTTACTGCGGGGACAGTATTTCGTTTGCCTATACACCTGTCTAGGGTGGGCGCCATGGCGGATAGCAGCGGAGGTAATAGGAAGATATAAAAGTAAGGATAGCTGTTTTGATATATAAGCAAACTAAAAGAAGGCATTAAAAGAAGTGCTCTCGCAGCTCTAGTGTCGGGTTTGCTTTGGGGGCTTGTCAGCCCCCACGCGGTGAGTAAACCCAGAATGGCAATATGAGGTGAATGCGCGGTTTGTAGTTTGAAGTATTCCCATCCAGGAAAGAAGCCATTTGTAAAGAAGAACCCAACGGTTGAGCTGACTCGCTTTGCGACCGATGAAACGCTTGATGTGGATGAGAATCCGGAATGCCAAAGATACAGGCCGCAGAAGACCAGTATGCTCAGTGCAAAGCTTGTTGCTATTCTCGCGGCCACTTTACCACGCTCGTCCGCGCTTTGAATTCGCAGCCATGCAACTCCCAGAAATGCGGGTATGTAGATGACGGTTTTTACAGAAATAATACCAGCAAGCCCGCAAAGAATAGCCGATCCTACAATTGTGAAAGGATTCAGTGGTCGTCGGGTCAGAAGCCAAAGTGAGGACATCAGCAAGACAGTGATCTGAGGGTCTGATCTGAAAAAGCCTCCCCGGGAGGCGACAAAACCACCAGTGATGTAGAAAAGCCCCACTAGGGCAGACGCTCGTCGTGAAGCAAAGGCGCGCGCAACGCCGTAAATGGCGAGGATGGTGCCAAATTCACATAGCAGCATGAGGAAGCGTATGATCCGAACGTGGTCAATAACGTCTCCTGGCAGGCCGGGAACCCATTGCAAATAGTGTACGAAAAACGTTTGCAGAGGGCTGGTAAGCAATCCGTTTTTGAATTTAATGATAATGTTATAGTGGTGAAACTCATCCCAATGTAGACCACCAGAGATGGCTAAATATGATTGAGCACAGAACACTATTGCAATAGAAGCCCAGATGATAGCGAGATCATCTTTTTTCGGACTCGCACTGTGCCTCGCCACTCTTGAAGTCATGCTGGATTCTCGAGAACCGGAACTAGCCATTTTTCCAATTTTGTTCTTTCGTTATTCTTCAGGTTTAATACTACATCTGTTGATGTGCTAATGTTGGTCTGTTGTCTTTGGTGTCCGTCGTCAGGTTTTTTGGGACCAGTGGCTGCGTAAACTAAGAGAGAGTTTGGCTCATCTGGTTGGTTTGATTATGCGGCGTGCTGGCGGTGATGCAAGCGTCGCGCTTCGAGTGTCTTTCGTTTGATCCTTTCGCGTTGTTTTAGAATGGCTTTGTCACGCCCGAAGTAGACGTCAGCGGGTGTGACGTTGTTGATGTTCTCGTGATAGCGCTGGTGATTGTAGTGATCGACGAAGGCTTCGATTTGGCGTTCGAGATCACCCGGCAGGAAGTAGTTTTCGAGCAGGATGCGGTTCTTCAAGGTTTGGTGCCACCGTTCGATCTTGCCCTGTGTCTGAGGATGATATGGCGCACCGCGAGAGTGCTTCATGCCTTTGTCTTTCAGCCACTCAGCCAGATCCCCGGAGACGTAACTTGAGCCGTTGTCGCTGAGCAGACGTGGTTTGTGAACAACGTGAACTTGATCACAGCCGGACGCCCGCAATGCGAGGTCCAGCGTGTCTGTCACGTCTTCAGCCCGCATGTTGGTGCAGAGCTTCCAGGAGACGATGTAACGGCTGTAGTCATCGAGAACCGTGCTGAGATAGAACCAGCCCCACCCAAGGACCTTGATGTAGGTTAAGTCGGTCTGCCAAAGCTGATTGATCGCTGTGGTTTTGTCTGTGAACTCATTGGCTGCCTTGATGACGATGAACGCCGGGCTTGTGATCAGATCATGTGCCTTGAGCACGCGATACACTGTGGATTCTGAGACAAAATAGTGCTCCTGATCCGTGAACGTCACGGCCAGCTCGCGCGGTGACAGTTCCGTCTCTTGTAAGGCGAAGTCGACGACCTTGCGCTTCACCTCGTCAGGCACGCGGTTCCAGACATGCTTTGGTTTGGGAGATTGATCCTGCAATCCGGCCTCACCGCGCTGTAGATACCGATCGTACCAACGATAGAACGTCGTGCGTGGAATGCCCAACTTGGCCAGCGTTTGACGTGCTGACAGATGGCTCTCTTCGACCAATCTGATGATCTCAAGCTTCTCTGATGCTGCATACCTCATTCGGGGTCGCCCCCACCGTCGAACATGCTTTTTTTGAGAAGCCGCAGTTCGAGCGTTTGTTCTGCAACCACCTCTTTGAGATCCTTGGCCTCCCGGCGCAGCTCCTTCACTTCGTCGGTGTTTGCAGCCCGTGCTGTGTCCCCGGCAAGCCGCTTCTTCCCGGCCTCCATGAAGTCCTTGGACCACTTGTAATAAATGCCCTGCGATATCCCCTCCCGGCGACAAAGCTCAGCAATGCTGTCCTCACCGCGCAGGCCATCCAAGACGATCCTGATCTTCTCTTCGGATGAATAATGTTTGCGGGTCGCCCGCTTGATGTCTTTGACGATCTTCTCGCCAGGGCTCTTCGTTGTCTTTCTCATCGTCCACTCCTCGGTGGTTACGATGAGCCAAGAACACTCTCTTATCAAATCGGCCTATTTGGACCCATATACCCATCTTATGAATGGCAACATCAATGCTTTCATCTTCAGGGTGAGAGAACCAGGAATCAATCGGTACACGCGCAATACCCAGTGCTGGGTCACCCACCTTCATGTTCAGTCGGATAATAGTTTCTTGGACACCCTTCTTTCTGAGCCCATCAATAACATGCTTTGCGGTAACGGCATAAATTGGATCAGCAACTCCATTACCCTGATCTCGTCCGATGAAGAATACGGAGCCAACAGGGCCAAAGGTGTTATTGATTTGATTGGCATACCCGATGTACGCAACGCACTTTCGGATGTTTTCTGGAACACGCATGTTTAGATGGTACCACTCTGAAGGGTTTTAGCCAGTTCGTGAAATGCAACCTAACCCTGTGTAGCAGGTTACCCCCCCGTAGTCTAACCGCCGCTGAACATACCTTATCATGGGTAAATGAGGCGATTTCTGAGCCTAAAAAGAGCCTAAAAAACCAAAAGGGCTTAGCGATTTCTCGCTAAGCCCTTGAAATCTTTGGCTCCGGCGGTAGGGATCGAACCTACGACCAATTGATTAACAGTCAACTGCTCTACCGCTGAGCTACGCCGGAACTGAGGCGTGATATAGCGGCGGGGTTCGGGGGCGTCCAGAGGTTTTTTCGACTTTTTTGCGCTAGCCGATGCGGGTGAACTTTGCGGTGAAATCCAGCATGGGGGCGGGGCGCACTAGGTCTCTCGTGGTCAGGTCGATCAGGTGGGCAAAGACGTTGCGGGCGGCGGCGGGAAGCAGCGCTTTGGGTGTCTCGGTATAGATCCGGCGGGTGAGGCTGGGGATGTCCTGCGGCGGGCCGTCGAGGGCGGCCAGGATCTCGGCCTCGCGCCCCAGGCGGTGCTGGATCAGCCAATTGACCCGTGCGGCGGGGTCGGTCACCGGCGCGCCGTGGCCAGGGTAGTAGATACGGTCCTCGCGCGCGGCCAATCTACGGCAGGAGGCCATGAAGGCGGTGAGGTCGCCATCAGGGGGCGAGACCAGAGAGCTGGCCCACCCCATCACATGATCTGCTGTGAAAACAGCATCCTCCAAAGCAAAGCTCATGTGATTGGCGAAATGTCCTGGGGTCCAGATCGCTTGCATCCGCCAGTCGCCGAAGTCCAGAATATCACCATCGGCCACGCAGCTGTCGGGGTTGAAATCCCGGTCCACCCCTTCGCCGCCCGAGGCCATGCCGCGCGCCACAAGGTCGCGCATCACCGCGCTGCGCCCGGCCGTGGCGTCGCCATAGGCCAGCACCGGCGCGCCTGTCGCCTCGGACAAAGGGCGCGCCAGGGGCGAGTGGTCCAGGTGGGCGTGCGTGACCAGGATGTGACTGATCACCTCGCCGTGGTTCAGGCCGCCCAGGATTGCGTCGTAATGTGCGGGTAGGGCTGGTCCGGGGTCGATCACCGCCACGCGGCCTTCGCCGACCACATAGGTGTTGGTTCCCCAGAAGGTCATCGGCGATGGGTTCGGGGCCAGGATCCGCCTGATTCCGGGCTCCAACCGCTGCAGGATGCCGACCGGTGGTGCGTTATTCATCTGGTCCATTCCGGCCCCTTTCCGTGTTGGCGCCATTCACACCGGTTTGCGGGGTGTTGGCAAGGCACCGTCTGCACCATAGGGTCGGCGCATGTTCTGGAGCTGGCTCAAACAATTCCTACCGCGTGGCCTTTATGGCCGGGCAGCGATGATTCTCATCGTGCCGGTGGTGTCGATTCAATTGTTCGTGTCGGTCGTGTTCGTCCAGCGGCATTTTAACGGAATTACGGTGCGGATGACGGCAGCTGTTGTCTCCGAGTTGGACTACCTGACCCGGCAGGTGAATGCAGCGCCGGATGTCGAGGCGGCAAACACAACGATCGCAGCCTTGTTGGAGGCGCTTTCGCTGCGGGTGGATTTGCCCGGTGAGGGGCCAGACGAGGACGCGAAGTGGCTTTCCGATTTTACCGGGGGGTTGGTCACCCGGCTATTGCGGGAGGGCGTGGATGGGGTGCAGGCGGTCGACCTGCGTACTTTGGGCCTGGTTGTGATGTCCATCCACACCAAGCACGGTCCGATGGTGTTGGAGCTGAAACGCGCGCGGGTGTCAGCCTCGGCGCCACACCAGCTTTTGGTTTTGATGGTGGTGGCGGGTCTTCTTTTGACAATTGTGTCCTATCTGTTTTTGCGCAATCAGTTGAAGCCGATCCGGCGGCTGGCGTTAGCCTCCGAGGCGTTCGGAAAGGGGCAGGTGGTGCCCTATAAGCTGGCCGGTGCCACCGAAGTACGGTCGGCCGGGAAAGCGTTCCTGGACATGCGTGGACGGATAGAACGGCAGATGGAGCAACGCACGTTGATGTTGTCGGGGGTCAGCCACGACCTGCGCACACCGCTGACCCGGATGCGGTTGGAGCTGTCGCTGCTGGACGAAGGTGAAGCGCGCGCGGCGCTGGAGCGCGACGTGGCGGACATGGAGCGGCTGGTGGACGAGTTTCTGAGTTTTGCCCGCTCGGACGCCTTGGAAGGTGAACCCGAGATGGTGGACCCGTTGGCTTTGGCTCGCGATCTGGCCGAAAACGCTGCGCGGGCCGGGCAAGTGGTGTCGCTGGGACGGATGGCCAATGTCGGTCCGATGCCGATGCGTCCTGGACCCGTGGCACGGGCGGTGGAGAACTTGTTAAGCAACGCCAACCGATATGGCTCGGACGTGCGGTTATCGGTGATCACTGGCCGGCGCGACCTGCGGTTCGTTGTTGAGGATGACGGGCCGGGCATTGCGCCTGCCGACCGGGATCAGGCAGTGAAACCCTTTGCCCGGCTAGATGCGGCGCGCAACCAGGACCGGGGCACCGGTGTGGGCCTGGGTCTGGCCATCGCCGATGATATCGCACGCGGACACGGCGGGCGGCTGAAACTTGGGGTAAGCGAGGATCTGGGCGGGCTGAAGGCCGAACTGATCCTTGTGCGCTGATGGGGCAGGGGGATGAAAATGACACCTGAGACGCTAATAGACAGCATCGGTGATGAAATCGGCCTGTCGCGCTGGTTCACTCTGGAGCAGGCGCGCATCGACGCCTTTGCCGACGTGACCGAGGATGACCAGTTCATCCACACCGACCCCGCACGCGCTGCGCAAACGCCCTTTGGCGGCCCGATCGCGCATGGCTTTCTGACCCTGTCGATGTTGTCGGCGATGACCTATGACGCGCTGCCGCCGCTTGCGGGTGAGGCGATGGGTGTGAACTATGGCTTTGACCGCATCCGGTTCGTAAGCCCCGTGCCGGCGGGCGCGCGCATCCGGGCCCGGTTTACCTTGGTCACGGCGCGACCGGTCGGTGACGCGGCCTGGGAGCTGGGGATCGACGTTGTGGTCGAGATCGACGGGCAGGTACGCCCCGCCCTGGTGGCCCATTGGCTGCAACGACGGCTGATGACCGCGCGGGACAGCTGAGGTGGTGAAACATGTGACAGGTGCCGGGCTATGCTGTATCCGGTCCCCTCAGACAACAGCGAACAGACCCGGGAACCGACCATGACACACAGCGTCCTGCTTCAGGTTGACGGAATGTCCTGCGCGTCCTGCGTCGGGCGTGTCGAAAAGGCGTTGGCCGCCACCGATGGGGTTACCCGCGCGCAGGTAAACCTGGCCGGGGAAACGGCGCAGGTGAATTTCGCGGCCCCTGCCGATCTGCCCGGCCTTGTCGCGGTGCTGGACAAAGCGCGCTACCCGGTTGTCACCGGCGACGCGGTGCTGGAGGTCGAGGCGATGTCCTGTGCCTCCTGTGTGGGGCGGGTTGAGCGGGTTCTGGCAGCAGCACCGGGGGTGATTTCCGCCTCGGTGAACCTGGCCTCGGAAACTGCGCAGGTTCGCTTTGCCGTCGGGGCGACGGATGCGGGCACGCTGGCGCATCTGATCACCGCCAAGGGCTATCCGGCGCGGGTGCGCGATACAGATGCGCCGAACACGGACCGTAAGGCCCAAGAGGCGACGCGGCTGGGCTGGCTCGCGCTGATCGCGGCACTGCTGGCGCTGCCGGTCTTCGTGTTAGAGATGGGCGGGCATCTGGTGCCGACATTCCACCATTGGGTGGCGCGGGTGATCGGCAGCCACAACAGCCACCTGATCCAGTTCACTCTGACCGCCGCGATCCTGTTGGGGCCGGGGCGAAGGTTTTTCACCAAGGGCTATCCACTGCTGGTCAAAGGCGCGCCGGACATGAATTCCTTGGTCGCGCTGGGAACTTCGGCGGCCTTCGGGTTCTCCACCCTTGCGACCTTCGCGCCGGGATGGCTGCCGCGCGGCACAGCGAATGTCTATTTCGAAAGTGCGGCGGTGATCGTGGTCCTGATCCTGATCGGACGCTGGCTTGAGGCACGGGCCAAGGGCCGCACCGGGCAGGCGATCCGAGGGCTGATCAAGCTTCAACCGAAACAGGCGCGGGTGGACCGCGACGGCTTGGCGCGCGATCTGCCGATCGACCAGGTGGTGCTTGGCGACATCGTGCAGCTGCGCCCTGGTGAACGGGTGCCGGTGGATGGCGAGGTTCTGACCGGCCAGTCGCACGTGGACGAAAGCATGATCACGGGTGAGCCGATCCCGGTTCAGAAAGCCCCCGGTGCAGCCCTTGTGGGCGGCACGGTGAACGGGCAGGGCGCCTTGACCTTTCGCGCCACGCGGGTGGGGGGTGACACGATGTTGGCGCAGATCATCCGCTTGGTGGAGCAGGCCCAAGGCGCCAAACTGCCCATTCAAAGCCTGGTGGACCGGATCACCGCTTGGTTCGTCCCGACGGTTCTGGTGGCCGCGGTGGTGACGATCCTGGCCTGGCTTGCGCTTGGTCCCAGCCCCGCGCTGGGCCATGCGCTGGTGGCCGGGGTGGCGGTTCTGATCATCGCCTGCCCCTGCGCGATGGGGCTGGCCACGCCGACCTCGATCATGGTGGGCATTGGCCGCGCGGCGGAACTGGGTGTGTTGTTTCGCAAAGGCGACGCGCTTCAGGCACTGCAGGGCGTGCGCGTGGTGGCACTGGACAAGACCGGGACGCTGACCCAGGGCCGCCCGGCACTGACCGATCTGCACCCGGCGGGCGGGGTGGACCGTGAGCGTATCCTGACCCTTGTGGCCGCCGCTGAGACCGGGTCCGAGCATCCGATTGCCACGGCAATGGTAAATGCCGCGCCCGACGATCTGCCCCCGGCCACAGAGATTAAGGCCATTCCCGGTTTCGGTCTGTCCGCGCAGGTCGACGGCCACGCGGTGCTGATCGGCGCCGAACGCCTGATGCAGCGCGAAGGTATCGAAACCGGCCCCTTGGGTGCGGTTGCCGCAGGGTTTGCGGCGCAGGGCAAGACGCCGGTCTTCGCTGCCCTTGATGGGGCGCTGGCCGCGGTTCTGGCCGTGTCCGACCCGGTGAAACCCAGCACGCCCGCCGCGATCCGCGCCTTGCACGACCTGGGGCTGCATGTGGCGATGATCACTGGCGACGCGCGGGCCACGGCCGATGCCATCGCCGCCGAGTTGGGCATCGACACCGTGGTGGCCGAGGTTCTGCCACGCGGCAAGGTTGAGGCGCTGGAGGCGCTGTCCGCCCAGGGGGCCCTGGCCTTTGTCGGCGACGGCATCAACGACGCCCCGGCGCTGGCGCATGCGGATGTGGGCATTGCCATCGGCACCGGCACCGACGTGGCGATCGAGGCCGCCGACGTGGTGCTCATGTCGGGCGATCTGACCGGGGTCGTCACCGCTTTTGATCTGTCACGCCGCACCTTGCGCAACATCCGGCAGAACCTGTTCTGGGCGTTCGGCTATAACGTGGTGCTGATCCCGGTCGCCGCCGGGCTGCTGTATCCGCTGTTTTCCGTGCTGCTGTCGCCGATGCTGGCGGCGGGCGCGATGGCGCTGTCGTCGGTCTTCGTGTTGTCGAACGCGCTGCGCCTGCGCTGGGTCAAACCGGTCGATATGACGACCTGAATCGGGGGGCGGTGTGGTAGGCCCGGCAGGACTTGAACCCGCAACCAAAGCGTTATGAGCGCTCTGCTCTAACCAATTGAGCTACAGGCCCGCCTGAGAAGGGAAGTAGCACGATGAGGAGTGTCGTCAAGGGTGCAGGCCCGGACGGCAATGACAAACTGGACAGGGTGTGCGCCTTTCGCCTAGGCTCAGGGTATCGTGGGCTTGGGAGGGACTGGGATGCGACGCATTTTTCTGAGCAGTGTTGTTGTGATCGGGTTGGCGGTGACGCCGGCCCATGCGCTTGCCCCACCCGCGCCTGAGCGCAACTCGGGGCTTTTGATTGCCGCTGCTGTCGTGCTTTTGATCGCGGTGATTGCGGGGACGCAGAAGGGCGGCAACATGTCGACAATGGGTACCTCGTCGGCGGATGCGTCCGGGGACAGCGACGTGGTGATGGATTTCTGAACGACACTTTTTCCAATGAGGGATGGGACTATGAAGAGACTTTTAATCAGCGCGGTAATGGCCGCCACACTTGCCGCCGCACCGGCGCAGGCCGGGGTCACAGTGTCTGGCGACAACAAAGGCGCGTTGATCGGGGCCGCGCTTGTGCTGTTGTTCGTGGCGGTCGTTAGCGGCAGCGGTGGGCCTGCCACCATGTCGTCCAAAGGGACGGCCGCAGCCGACAGCGCGGACGACAACGATGTGGTGATGGACTTCTAGCGCCATCGCCGGGGCATCATGCGCCGGATCGGGAGCCACAAGGTGGTTCCAAGCGAATGGGTCATGAGCGGCGCGTCTTCGGGGTCGCTCAGCCCGATCTGCGGTGGAGCTTCGCCGCGCGAAAGGCGCAGCGTGCCAAACGCCCAATCCCACAAAGCCAGAATCTGACCGTAATTCCGGTTGTAATGATCCGGTGCAATCGAATGGTGAATCTGGTGCTGGGCCGGGGAAATGAAGATATGCTCCAACCAGACGGGAAACCTGATCCACAGATGTGAGTGATGGAAATTTGCCAGTGTCAGGTTGGCCAGGACAATGAAGGCATTGATGCCTGCGATCTGGGTCATCACCGTGTCGGGGGCCAGGCGCCCGATCAGCACCCCCTGCAAAGCGCCCAGAACCGATGACTGCAAGGCCGCGGTCACGAAATAGGACAGCGGATGCTGGCGATAGGCGGTCAGCGGGGTTAGAACCTCGGCGCTGTGATGCACGGCATGAAGTGGCCAGATCACCCGCACCTGATGGTGCAGCCGATGCGCCCAATACACTGCGAAATCCGACATCAGCCAAATCGCCAGCGCCAATACGACAGGGGACAAGACGCCGGCGCTGGCCCCTGTGTCCCCAGTCAGTCCCGCCACCCAGCCGGCAATCAGCACCGTCAACGACACCCGGCCCACCACGCCGGTGAACACGACAACGCGGCCGATGGCGAACAGCGCCAGATCCAGCTTATGTGACTTGTGGCGATAGATTTCACGCGGGAGCAGCCAGCGCCAGAAGCCGCCGCGACCACGCTGCCACCGATATAGGATCCAGGCGATCAGAACCGTCGCACCAAGGTATTCCGGTGCGACCGCAACGTCGCTGCCGAAAAAGCTGACATAGAGCTGAGGGAGCCAGTCCAACATGGCGGAAGCCTTTCGGTTTCCGACCACCGTGTCAATGCGATGAGTTGCCAAAAGCGGGGGCATGGTCTATCGCAACCGCAAAGCTTTGCGGGGGACGATATGAGCGACGGCAAGAACGGCATCACCTATGCGGATGCGGGCGTGGACATCGACGCGGGCAATGCCCTGGTTGAGCGGATCAAACCTGCGGCAAAGCGCACCAATCGCCCCGGCGTGATGGCCGGTCTGGGCGGGTTCGGCGCGTTGTTCGACCTCAAGGCAGCCGGATACAAGGACCCGATCCTGGTGGGCGCGACAGACGGCGTCGGCACCAAGCTGCGGATCGCGATCGACACCGGAAACGTGGACACGATCGGCATTGATCTGGTCGCCATGTGCGTGAACGATCTGGTCTGTCAGGGCGCCGAGCCCTTGTTTTTCCTTGACTATTTCGCGACGGGCAAGCTGGAAAGCGATCAGGCCGCGCGCATCATCGAAGGCATCGCCGAAGGCTGCATTCGGTCCAATTGTGCGCTGATCGGTGGCGAAACCGCCGAAATGCCAGGCATGTATGACGCCGGTGACTTCGACCTTGCGGGCTTTTCCGTCGGCGCGATGGAGCGCGGCGTGGACTTGCCCAAGGGCGTGAAGGCGGGCGATGTCCTGCTGGGTCTCGCCTCGGACGGGGTGCATTCCAACGGCTATTCGCTGGTGCGTAAGCTGGTCGAGGTTTCGGGCCTTGGCTGGGATGCGACCTGCCCGTGGGACGGCGACATGACGCTGGGCGCGGCCCTTCTGGCCCCCACGCGGCTGTATGTGAAACAGACGCTCGCCGCGATCCGCGCGGGCGGTGTGCATGGCTTGGCCCACATCACCGGCGGCGGCCTGACCGAAAACCTGCCGCGCGTTTTGCCCGATGGGCTGGGCGCGCTGGTCGATCTGGACAGCTATGAGCTGCCCGGCGTGTTCAAATGGTTGGCGGAAACCGGCGGCATGGCCGAGGCCGAGTTGCTGAAAACCTTCAACGCTGGTCAGGGCATGGTTTTGGTGGTCGATGAGCGTCAAGCCAGCGCGATCACCGCGCTGCTCACGGGCGAGGGCGAAACCGTGACCAAGCTGGGTCGCGTGGTTGACGGCGAGGGCGTGCAATACTTGGGCAGCCTTCTGTGAAACGCGTCGCCATTCTGATTTCCGGCGGCGGGTCCAACATGGTCTCGCTGGTCGACAGCATGGTGGGAGAGCATCCCGGACGCCCCTGCCTGGTTCTGTCGAACGTGCCGGGGGCAGGGGGGCTGGAGAAGGCAAAGGCGCGGGGCATTGCAACCGCAGTGGTCGATCACAAACCCTTCGGGCGTGATCGCGACGGGTTCGAGGCCGCGCTGAACACCGTTCTGGAACAGGCACAGCCCGACGTGATCTGCCTGGCCGGATTCATGCGGGTTCTGACCGAGGGATTTACCGCCAAATGGGCCGGTAAGGTGTTGAATATACACCCGTCCTTGCTGCCGAAATACAAAGGCCTGAACACCCATGCCCGCGCGATCGCGGCCGGTGACGCGCTGGCCGGGTGCAGTGTGCATGAGGTCACCGCCGAACTGGATGGCGGCCCCATTCTGGGTCAGGCACAGGTGGAGATCCGGCCCGATGACACAGCGGACGCCCTGGCCGCCCGCGTGCTGCCGCTCGAACACAAGCTTTACCCAGCTGTGCTGGAACGCTTCCTTCAGGGCGACCACCGTCCCATCACCCTGCCGTGACCCTTTTCTTTCGCGGCATTTCGCACTACACCCGGTGAACGCCAAACCGGGCGCGAGCAGAAAGACATCGCATGATCACGATCACCACCACTGAAGCCCTTGCTGATTTTTGCACGCGGGCGGCCTCACACCCTTATGTGACGGTCGATACCGAGTTTCTGCGCGAACGCACCTATTACTCGAAATTGTGCCTTGTGCAGATGGCGGTGCCGGGCGATGCGCCCGAGGACGCGGTTCTGATCGACCCGCTGGTTGACGGGTTGTCGCTGGAGCCGATGTATGAGCTGTTTCGCGATGAAAGCGTGGTGAAAGTGTTTCACGCGGCCCGTCAGGATCTTGAGATCTTCTTTGTCGAAGCGGACGTGTTCCCGACCCCGCTGTTTGACACCCAGGTGGCCGCGATGGTTTGCGGTTTCGGCGATCAGGTCGGCTATGAAACCCTGGTGCGCAAGATCTGCAAGGCGCCGCTGGACAAATCCTCGCGCTTTACCGATTGGTCGCGCCGTCCGCTGACGGATGCGCAGAAGACCTATGCGATTGGCGACGTGACGCACCTGCGAGTGATCTATGAAACGCTGGCGCAGGAGCTGGAAAACTCTGGCCGCGCGCGCTGGGTGCAGGAAGAGCTGCAGGTTCTGACCAACCCGAGCACCTATATCATCGAACCGGGAGAGGCTTACAAGCGCTTGAAGACGCGCACGAATTCCGGACGCTTCCTGGCCATCGCGCGTGAACTTGCGCGGTTTCGCGAAGGCTATGCCCAAGGGCGCAACGTGCCGCGCAACCGGGTGATGAAGGATGATGCGCTGATGGAGCTTGCCTCGACCAAGCCTGGCAACATGCAGGATCTTGGCCGCTCGCGCCTGTTGTTGCGCGAAGCCCGGCGCGGTGAGATCGCCGAGGGCATCCTGGCCGCCGTGGCCGCCGGGCTTGAAACCAATCCCGAGGACATGCCGAAACCGGTCGTCACCGGGCGTGAAAAGCTTCAGGTCAACCCGGCGCTGGCCGATCTGTTGCGGGTGCTGTTGAAGGCGCGTTGCGAGCAGGAAAAGGTGGCGCAGAAGCTGATCGCCTCGGCCGCCGATCTGGACGCGCTGGCAGCGGGAAAACGCGATGTTCCGGCGCTGACGGGCTGGCGGGCAGAGGTGTTCGGAAACGACGCTGTGCGACTGTGCGAAGGCAAGCTTGCGCTGGCGGCCAAAGGTCAGAACGTGCGTGTGATCGAAGTTTAATCTCGACCCGCGACCTACAGATTTACCGCAATTAACGACGCACGGACCGGCTGTTTTGTGCACCCAGAACGCGGATGCTTGTCACCCCGCGCAGCTTCACGTTCGACACGAAATGCCCGACGATGACCTGGCGTGAATAGGGTGTGCCTTCGCGGGTTAGCGCGTAAGGTTCGGCGATACGGAACGTATAGGTGAGAACGCCGTTCTCGGGTTTGTCGTTGGTGTCAGACACCAGTTCGCCGGCCCAATAACCCTGCCGCGGCGGTAGGCCGACGGCGCGAATGATCACGCCCCCCGACGCCTTTTCGACCCGCAGATCGGTCACTTGGGACACCACTTCGCGGGTCTCGGTTTCGGACAGAAAACCGCCCTCGGGGATCAGTGCCACTTCGTTGTCGCTGCCGCGCGCCCAGTTGGCCGGGTTGAACCGGCTGCCACAGGCGGCAAGGCCAAGCACCAAGGTCAAAAGTAGAACAGATCGCAGCGTCATGAAAAATCCCCCCGGGTCGTGTTCATGAGTTAGCCCAAAGCGCGCGATTTGAAAAGCGCTTCCTGCGGGCTGGACGTTTTGGGCGGGGGCGCCTAGGTGAAGGGAACGATAGACGGAGAGACAGATGGCCACCGAAGCGTTTGAAGACATTGTCGGCGATTTCGAATTCCTGGAAGACTGGGAGGCGCGCTATGCTCATGTGATCGACCTGGGTCGCGCGATGGCGCCGTTGGAGGACGCGTTCAAGGTGCAAGTCACCAAGGTCGATGGCTGTGCCAGCCAGGTCTGGCTATTGCCCGAGATCGCGGACGGCGCATTCCATTTCCGCGGTGACAGCGACGCGATGATTGTGCGCGGTCTGATAGCGGTGCTGCACGCGCTTTACGACGGCGTTCCGGTGGCGCAGGTGTGCCAGATTGATGCGGCTGCGGAAATGGCGCGGCTGGGGCTGAACGATCACCTGTCCGCGCAACGCTCGAACGGGCTGCGCGCGATGGTCGAGCGAATTCGCAAGCACGCTACCGAGGCAGTTTGACCCTTAGCCCAGGTCAGCCAGAGCGGTCGCCAGGTCGCCGTAGCCGGTGAAGCGCCGCTCATATGTCAGGCCCAGCCGTTTCGCCGCCGCCTGCGCCATCTCGTCCAGCGCCGGATCATTCGTCTGCGCCTGATAGACCAGCCGTGTGTAATGCGCGAAATACATGTCGCGCAGTTCCGGGTGACGATCCAACCCCAGCGGTTTGATCACGAAGGCGTCGAACTGCCGGGTCAGGAAATCGGTCAGGTAGAAGACGTCGATCTCCCCGTCCGCCCGCTGCTCAAAAGCCTCGTTGCCTTCGAAAAAGCTATAACAATGCGGCCCGCGGATCATCTCGACCCCCAAACGGTCACACAAGGTCTGAAGCCGCCCGCCTGTGCCACAATCAGCATACGCAACGAAGATCTGTTCATAAGCATCCCGGTGCTTTTCCACGGCCTGTTCAACGGCACCCGGGATGTGGTCCGGCGTGTTGTGCAGGTTGGCGGGCAGGCAGGTCAGGTCCAGATGGTCCCAGCCGTTGGTCTGGGTCAGGGCCAGGATCTCGTGCGCCAGCGCACCGCAGGCCAGTATCAGGATGCGCCCCTTGCCGGGCGTGGTGGCGTCTGAATGATTCATTCATCCCCCCCCCGATTGGTCAGCGCGCGCAGGGCGATCGAGGCCAGCATGACAAGGGGTAAAAGCGCCATCGCGGTCTGCCCGTTCAGGTTGCCGGATGAAGCCGCCATAGCACCCACCCATACGGTCAGCGCGGCGCACAGGATCACCAACATGATCAGAAAGACAAAGCGTTGTGTCGACATGGGTGCAATGTGGGGTTCGGTGCGGCAAAAGAAAAGGCCCCGCGCGATGCAGGGCCTTTTGTGATCGTGTGATCAAGGTCTTAGCCTGCCAGCTGGTTGTGCTTGCGGGCCATGTATTCCTTGGCGGTCTCCACCGCGACGGCCGCATCGCGGCAATAGCTGTCGGCGCCGATCGCCTTGCCGAACTCTTCGTTCAGCGGCGCGCCGCCGACAAGAACGGTATAATCGTCGCGAATGCCCTTTTCGACCATCGTGTCGATCACGACCTTCATGTAAGGCATCGTGGTGGTCAAAAGCGCGGACATGCCCAGAATGTCGGGCTGTTCGCTCTCGAGCGCGTCCAGGTAAGCCTCGACCGCGTTGTTGATGCCAAGATCAACCACTTCAAAACCCGCGCCTTCCATCATCATCGACACAAGGTTCTTGCCGATGTCGTGGATGTCGCCTTTCACGGTGCCGATTACCATCTTGCCCATACGCGGGGCGCCGGTTTCGGCAAGCAGCGGTTTGAGGATCGCCATACCGCCCTTCATCGCGTTGGCGGCCAGCAGCACTTCGGGCACGAACAGGATGCCGTCGCGGAAATCCTTGCCGACGATGGTCATGCCGGCAACCAGCGCTGTGGTCAAAACGTCATAGGGTTCCCAGCCGCGTTCCAGCAGGATGTTGACCGCTTCTTCGATCTCTTCTTTCAGACCGTCATACAGGTCGTCATGCATCTGAAGCGTCAGCTCTTCGTCATTCAGTTCGCTCAGGATGATATCGTCTTCGTCAGACATGGATCGACTCCGGCTGGGGCGTTGTTACGCGTGTTTCCCCATTCTTGCGGGGAAAGACAAGCGCGCGATAGGCAATTTGCGACATGGGGGTTTCTTGAACCGACTCCGATGCAGGTTTTGGTTGGTAAGTGTTCCCTGTATGTTCTAGTGTGGCAGCATGACGCAAGAAAACCGCAAGCCCTTCGCGCCGCAGCACCCGCGAGGGCGGGCGGCGCGATCGAACCTGGCGGGGCGATTCGAACCTTACCAGGTCGAGAGCGTCGATGATGGCTGGGAGGGGGCCGAGGGGGCACCGCTGCGCACTGAGGTGGCGATAGAACGGCCGCGCCGGGTGATCACGCGCAATGCCTCGCCCGACCTTGGGTTCGACCGGTCGCTGAACCCGTATCGGGGCTGTGAACACGGCTGTATCTACTGCTTTGCCCGGCCCAGCCACGCCTACCTCGGCTTGTCGCCGGGGTTGGATTTTGAAACCCGGTTGATTGCCCGGCCCACCGCGCCGGATCGGCTGCGAGAAGAGCTGTCGCGCCCGCGCTACCAGGTGGCGCCGCTGGCGATTGGCACCAATACCGACCCCTATCAGCCGATTGAGCGGACGCATCGGGTGATGCGTGGCGTGTTACAGGTGCTGTCGGAATTTCACCACCCGGTCGGCGTGGTCACCAAGGGCACGTTGATCGAGCGGGATCTGGACCTTCTGGGGGCGATGGCGCAGGCCGGATTGGCCAAGGTTGGCGTGTCGATTACTACCCTGGACCCGGTGGTGTCGCGGGCAATGGAACCACGTGTGCCAAGCCCGGTGCGCCGTTTGAAGATGATCGAGCGGCTGGCCCGGGCTGGCGTGTCGGTGCGCGTGATGGTGGCGCCGGTCGTGCCCGGCCTGACGGATCACGAGGTCGAGGCGATCGTGGCCGCCGCCCGAGACGCCGGTGCACAGGCGGCAAGCTATATCCTGTTGCGCCTGCCGGTCGAGGTGGCGCCGCTGTTCACAGAATGGCTTGAAGCGGCCTTTCCCGACCGGGCCAGCCGGGTGATGGGACGGCTGCGCGAGATGCGTGGTGGGGCGGACTACGACGCCACATTCGGGACGCGCATGGTCGGGCAGGGGGAATTTGCCGCGCTGTTGGCGAGGCGCTTTGCCGTGGCCTGCAAACGGGCAGGGCTGTCTCGTGACCTGCCGGATCTGCGCCGGGATCTGTTTCGAGTGCCGCCGAGAGCGGGCGATCAATTGTCGCTGTTCTAAGTTGCCCCCTTTGCCACCGCGCGCGTGGGGCTGAGGGGCGGTTGGGCCGGGGTCCGTCAGCCGCGCCGGCGGCGGGTGCGGCGGGCTTGCGGTGCGTCGTCGCCGGTGCCGTCCGAGGCCGAGGAAAAGCCGCCAAGGGCTTCGGTGATCTGCTCCAGTGTCGGGCGCGGGCCGGTCGGGCGGGTTTCCAGCGCATGGCGCATGGCGCGCAGGTGCTCGGGCGTGGTGCCGCAGCAGCCACCGATGATGCGCGCGCCGCAATCGCGGGCCAGCACGGCGTAGTCGCCCATCAGTGCGGGCGTGCCATCATAATGGATGTGGCCATCGTGGTATTTCGGGATCCCGGCGTTGCCCTTGGCAATGATTGGCCGTTCGGTGCCCTGGGCGGCAAAGCCCAGCACGGTGCGCAAAAGGTCCGATGCCCCCACGCCGCAATTTGCCCCGAAGGCGATCGGTGGGTTAGGCAGGCCTTCGACCGTCCGCGCCATGTCGGCCGAGGTCACGCCCATCATGGTGCGCCCGGCGGTGTCAAAGCTCATCGTGCCGCACCAAGGCATGCCAGCCAGCGCGGCGGCTTCACCAGCGGCCTTGTATTCCTCAGGCGCCGAAATGGTTTCGACCCAAAGCACATCCGCGCCGCCCTCTTTCAGCCCCTCGGCCTGTTCGTGGAACATCTCGACCGCGCCAGCGTATGTCAGCGACCCCATCGGCTCCATGATCTCACCGGTCGGCCCCACCGAGCCCGCCACGACAACCGGGCGCCCGGCTTTGTCTGCGACCTCGCGCCCCAGTTCGGCGGCGACGCGGTTCAATTCACGCACCCGTCCCTGGGCGTCATGCAGTTTCAGCCGCGAGGCATTGCCGCCGAAGCTGTTGGTCAGAAAGATGTCGCTGCCAGCTTCGACCGCTCCGCGATACAGCGCGCGGATGTTGTCCGGTTCGTCCACGTTCCACAATTCGGGCGCGTCGCCCGATGTCAGCCCCATGTTGAACAGCGTGGTGCCGGTGGCGCCATCAGCCATCAGCCAGTCATTTTCGTTCAAAAGCCGGGTCAGAGCATCGGTCATCTGGGCACCTTCAGGTTGAGACACGCGTTTGGCAGGCTACCTGCCACGGATCGGGATCGGGTGCAAACCCAATGCCTGCATGAAGATCATGAGCCGCGGCGCGTGCCCTGGCTGCGGTCGGGCCGGGCGATTTCTCGGCAAATGTCCCAGGCGCCCAAGACCAGGCCGGCGCGGTTTGGCGCGGCCAGGTACAGCACCTCCCAATTGGAGGCAAAACAGCTTTTGAACTGGCGCAGCCCGCCGGCGCCGCTGATCCGGTCCAGCCCGTCGCGCAGGTGGTGGAACAGCGCGGGTTCGTGGCCCTGTTTGCCCAACGGCACGGCAGCCAGCGACAGGCGCGGACACCCTTTGCGGGCGGCAGCCTTGATCGCGACTGTCAACAGCAAGTGCATGGTGCCATCGGGTGCATCCGCGCGCCCGCGCATCAGGTCCAGCGTCTGTTCGGATGCGTTCGAATGCAGGGTCAGAAAACCAACCAGTTGACCGTTCCGGCGCGCCAGAAAAACGCGCGACCAGGGCAGGGTGGCCGGGTCCCAGGTGCCCATCGAAAAGCCACGTTCGCCGCCGCGAGACCGGTTCCAGTCACGCGCGATGTCGGCCATGTCCGACAGTGGCAGGTGGCCGGTCGCCTCGGCTACGATCACACCCGCGCCCTCGGCCTTGCGCAACTTGCGGCGCAGTTGGCGGCGTGATGATCCTTCAAGGCTGAAGCTTGCGGGGTTCAACCAGGCCTCGCGCACCACGGGGAGGGTGGCCCAGCCCGCGCGTCGCGCCGTCGCGGCCAGCCGGGCGCCGCATTTGTACAGAATGGGGCTGCGGAACTGGAGATTTGCGCTGTTTCCGAGATGCGCCAACAGCTTTGTGCCATCGACTTCGCGCCGCAGCGGGTCCGCCAGCAGGATCAGGCTTTGTCCGGAAGCCGCAACCATGGCATCGGGGCGTCCTCTTGGATCGGTCAGCAGCGACAGGCGCCCGTGGCGCAGCAGGGCGGCTTCGGCGCGCGGAGCGTTCAGTAGCACCTGGTCCAGTTGTGGCGTCAGACCGGGGGCGGAAACCATCTGTTGGACGGTTTGCAGTGCCGGATCTTGCACATTGTTGCGGATCGGTCCGCGAATGACGACGGCGGCCCCCAGAAGGGCGGGAAGGGCGTAATAGGCGGCGCGAAAGGCAAGGATGGCGGCCAGTACCGGTTCGTGGTCGGTGTGAGGCAAAAGCGCCAGCAGTGTAACTTCGAACGGGCCAACGCCACCAGGCGTTCCAGAAACGAGCCCCGCGCCCAGGGCCAACAGGAAGGCCGCGATCAGCGTGACAGGGGCAATCGACAGTCCTTCGGGCAGCAGCACCCACAGCGCGGCGCCGGCGGCGATGGTGTCGATGAAGGCCAGCGTGACGATGGCGGCCATAGCCGGCAAGGTGGGTAGGTTCAGCCGGTCCAGTGCGGCAGGCCGGATCACCGACAGCGCGACAAAAAGCGCGGCGGCTACGAGCACGACAAGCGCCAACGGTGTGGCGCCAGGCACGGGTAGAGGTACCAGAAGAACTGCCAGGGCGGCCACTACGGCCCATCCGGCCAGGAAAGTCACGGCCACAGTGGCGGAAATGCGTATGGCTTGCAGCAGGCTGACCTCTGGCAACATGCGCCAGCGCACCAACGCGCCGGAAATCACGCCAAAGCCAACGGTCTGCGCCACCGCGATCGAGGCGACGCCGGCCTTGCGGGCCATGGGCGTGGGGGTAGAGGTGCCAATCAGCCGGTGCACCACGCCGTCATACCGCCCGACCGCCCAGAAACTGACGGCCGTCAGGGCAAGCGCCAGCCCCCATTGCAGCGGTCCGACGGTGCGAACCCCTGCGCCAATCGAGGTGAAGTCGAGCGCCTGAACGCGATCCCACATCAGCCAGACCAGCACCAGGGCGATCCCCAGCGGCGGGACTTGGCGTGCGGCCAGCCTGCGCAGATCGACGCTTTTCGCCTGCACGCCGGTCTCGTTGTCGGAATGGTCCATGGCACCCTCGTCTCAATAACCCCGGTGCAGTGTTGCCGTGGCATCGCAAAGAGCGGGTTAACAGATCAAATTGTCCTGAAAGAACGCTTGCGCCCTAGCGCAGCGGGGCGCTCCAATGGAACGCCCCGGATTTGGTCAGGTCTGGTGTGAAAAGGGCCGGGTTTCAGCCTTCGTTCATCAGCTGGCCCTTGGCGGTGGCCAGGAATTCGGCGCGTTTGGCGCGGATCTTGTCTGCGTCGGATTTATCGCCCAGGTCAGCGGCAACCTTGCGCACGACGTCTTCGTGTCCGGCCTCTTCGAAATCCGCGTGGATCACCGCGCGGATATAGCCGTCCATCTCGGCCTCGGGTTTGCCCAGAAGCTCCCCGGCCCACTGCGCCAGCAGCTTGTTGGCGCGTGCTTCGGCCTTGAAGGTCATTTCTTCGTCATGGGCGAACTTGGCTTCAAAGGCGCTTTCGCGATCGTCAAAGGTGGTCATGGGTACTTCCTCGGTCGTATCTGGAGTGTCCGTTGCCCCCGATATGCCAATCCCGGCGCCATCCCGCAACCCCGCTAGCGCTCGCAAAGCGCAGCAAAGCGACTTTCTTGCCCCTTTTCGGCCTTTCCCGTATAGGGCGGGCATGGCGGGAGTCGCGTGGACGCCCGCAGACTGGCCGCGACCTTGGGGGTTTTACATGGCACGACGCAAGAAGCTGTACGAAGGCAAGGCGAAAACCCTGTATGAAGGCCCGGAACCGGGCACTCTGGTGCAGTATTTCAAGGACGACGCCACTGCCTTCAACGCCGAAAAGAAGGACGTGATCGAAGGCAAGGGTGTGCTGAACAATCGCCTGAGTGAATATTTCATGACCGGGCTGACCCAGATCGGCGTGCCGAACCATTTCATCAAGCGGCTGAACATGCGTGAACAGCTGATCCGCGCCTGTGAAATCGTGCCGCTGGAAGTAATCGTGCGCAATTTTGCCGCCGGTTCGATTTCCAAACGCTTGGGGCTGGAAGAGGGCACCCCTATGCCGCGCCCGATTGTCGAATTTTCCTATAAAGACGACAGCTTGGGCGACCCTCTGGTGCCCGAAGAATACATCATCGCCTTCGGCTGGGCCACGCAGCAGGATCTGGACGACATCGTTGCCCTGGCGCTGCGGGTGAACGACTATATGTCCGGCGTCATGTATGGCGTTGGGATCAAACTGATCGACTTCAAAATCGAAATCGGCCGCGTTTACGAAGGCGATTTCCAACGTCTGATCGTTGCCGATGAAATCAGCCCGGACAGCTGCCGCCTGTGGGATATGGAAAGCGGCCAGAAGCTGGACAAGGACGTGTTCCGTCGCGACCTGGGCAGCCTTGCCGATGCCTATACCGAAGTAGCGCGCCGTCTGGGCGTTCTGCCCACCAATGTCACACATGCCCCGAAACCAACCCTGATCAACTGAGCGGGGCGCCGGAAATCTTCGAAAGACCTCCGGTCCCGCCACAAGAAAACGAACAAAGGAATACCCGATGAAAGTCCGCGTCGATGTCATGCTGAAAACCGGAGTGTTGGACCCGCAGGGCGAGGCCGTGCGCCACGCGCTTGGCAACCTGGGCTTTGATGGGGTTGAAGGGGTGCGACAAGGTAAGGTGATTGAGCTGGAGCTGGCTGCAGGCACCTCCGAAGACACGGTGAAGGACATGTGTGAAAAGCTGCTCGCCAACACCGTGATCGAGAACTACACGATCGAGGTGCTGTGATGAAAGCGGCCGTCATCGTCTTTCCCGGATCGAATTGTGACCGGGACCTGGCCGTGGCCTTCGAAAAGGCTGGCGCCGATGTCACCATGGTCTGGCACAAGGACACGCACCTGCCCGAAGGGCTGGATATCGTCGGCGTGCCGGGTGGCTTTTCCTTTGGCGATTACCTGCGTTGTGGCGCCATCGCGGCGCAGTCGCCGATCACCAAATCACTGATCCGTCATACCGAGCGCGGTGGCTATGCGCTGGGCATCTGCAATGGTTTTCAGGTGCTGACGGAAACCGGCATTCTGCCGGGCGCGCTGATGCGCAATTCCAACCTCAAGTTCATCTGCAAACCGGTTGATCTGAAAGTGGAAAGCACCGAAAGCGCCTTCACCCAGGCCTATACGCTGGGCCAGAAGATCACGGTGCCGGTGGCGCATCATGACGGCAATTACAACGTCACGCCTGAAAAGCTGGAACAGCTGCGTGACGAGGGGCGAATTGCGTTCACCTATGTCGACAACCCGAACGGCTCGACCGGGGACATTGCCGGTGTAATCTCCAAGAACCGGCGCGTGCTTGGCATGATGCCGCACCCGGAACGGGCGGTGGATGAAAACCACGGCGGCACCGACGGGCAGGCGATGTTCCGCGGGGTGATGGACGCTTTGGTCAGCGCCTGACTTGTGACCCCGCGCGTGCGGGCGTATCCTGAGGTATGAGCGAAACGGACCTTTCCGATCCCGGCGACCTGAGCGCGGGTCTGACTTGGCGTCAGCGCATGGTGCTGGCCGCCTTGATCAGTGTCGCCGTCGTGATGGTCTGGGTAACGAATTCCTGGCTGACCCAGCGTTATACCGAAACAACGCGAACCCGCGCGGAATTGCGCGTGACGCTGTATTCCGGCAACTTGATTTCCGAGCTTCAGCGAAATTCCGTTGTGCCGCTGCTTTTGTCGCGCGATCCGGCGCTGATCAACGCGCTGAACTCGGACGATTACACGCAAAGCTCACAGCGTCTGATCTCGTACCGCGATGAGATTGGCGCAGCGTCGCTGTTGCTGCTGGACGAATCAGGGCGCGCCGTGGCCGCGACCGAGCGTGAGATCCTGGGTTCGACCCACCGGCCCGAGCCTTATTTCGTAGACGCGCTGCGCTCTCCGGACACCGTGTTCACAACCGTGCGCACCGAAGCGGGCGCCTTCGATTTCACCTATTCGCGCAAGATCGAAGCGGGGGGCGAACTGATCGGCGTCATCGTCGTCGAGGTCGACCTGCGCAAGTTCGAAAGCGGCTGGGCGGGAATATCGGACGCAGTTCTGGTGATGAACTCCGAAGGCAACATCATCCTGTCCACCGAACCCAAGTGGCGCGGCTTGACCGAAGAGGCCGCGTTACAGGCCCTGTCTGCGCCCTCGGCGATCCAGCGCGCCATTCAGGCCACGGCGGATTGGGCGGCGCTGCCCTCGGACGCCTTCCTGGGCCGGTCGGTGATGCGGCAAGAGGCACGCATTCCCTTTCAGGGCTGGCGCATGACCTCGTTCACCACCTATGCCTCGGTGCGCGAACGGGTGAATGGCGTTTTGGCGCTGGAAATCATGGGGTTCGCCATCCTTCTGGCGCTGACCTTCTATGTGATCAGTCGCCGCGCCACGTCGCGATCGGTGCTGTTCCAGCAGGAATCGGCGGAGCTTCGCCAGTTGAACGCCGCGTTGCAGCGGGAAGTCGCCGAGCGCCAGAAGGCCGAGAAGAGTCTGCAGGTGGCGGAACAGACGCTGGCGCAAAGCTCGAAACTGGCGGCCCTGGGCGAAATGTCGGCGGCGGTCAGCCATGAGCTGAACCAACCGCTCGCAGCGATGAAAACCTATCTGGCCGGGGCCAAGTTGCTGTTGCAGCGCAAGCGGCCGGACGAGGCGCTGTCGAGCTTCCAACGCATCGATGATCTGATCGAGCGTATGGGCGCGATCACGCGGCAGTTGAAGTCCTATGCCCGCAAGGGCGGGGACGCGTTTGAGCCAATGGACGTTAGGCTTTGCGTCTCCTCCGCCCTGTCGATGATGGAACCGCAGCTGAAACAACGCCACGTGCGCATCACCCGCAATATCCCGCAACAACCGGTCATGGTGATGGGCGATCGGTTGCGGCTGGAACAGGTGCTGATCAACCTCATGCGCAACGCGATTGATGCCACCAAGGCGATCGACGACCCGCAGGTCGACATCCTGCTGACCGGCGGCGATCACGCGGTGATCACGGTGCGCGACAACGGCGCCGGGGTCGATGACCTCGATAACCTGTTTGAGCCGTTTTACACCACCAAGGCCCCCGGCGACGGGGTCGGTTTGGGCCTTGCGATCTCCTCGGGCATCGTGAACGATTTCGGCGGCCGCCTCAGGGCACGGAACGGGCAGGACGGGGGGGCTGTATTCGAGGTAGAATTACCTATCTTGAGTCGTGAAGACGACGAGACGACAGAGGCCGCCGAATAAGCGGTTCAGAAGGGTGAAGACATGGCACAGGCAATGAAGATCGCGATCGTCGATGACGAACAGGACATGCGGCAATCCATTTCGCAATGGCTGGCCCTGTCGGGGTTCGACACCGAAACCTTTCCGTCGGCCGAGGATGCGCTGAAATCGCTGGGGGCGGACTACCCCGGCGTGGTCGTGTCCGACATCCGCATGCCCGGCATGGACGGGATGCAGTTTTTGAAAAAGCTGATGAGCGTCGACAGCGCGCTGCCGGTGATCATGATCACCGGCCACGGCGACGTGCCGATGGCGGTCGAGGCGATGCGGGTCGGGGCCTATGATTTTCTGGAAAAGCCCTTCAACCCCGACAAGATGACCGAGCTGGCCAAGAAGGCCACCCAGGCCCGGCGCATGACGCTGGACGCCCGCGCGCTTCGGCGTGAACTGGGTGATGGCTCGACAATGATGAAAAAGCTGATCGGGTCCAGCCCGGTGATGGATCGGCTGCGCGAGGATATCCTGGACCTGGGCCAGGCCGACGGTCACGTGTTGATCGACGGCGAAACCGGCACCGGCAAGACGCTGGTGGCCCATGCGCTGCATGCGGTCGGCGCGAAGGCGGGCCGCAAGTTCGTCGTCGTGCCCTGCGCGGGGCAGGAAGAGGACGACCTGGGCCGCCGGCTGTTCGGCCCGATGGAGGAAGGTGGCACCCAGCCCTTGGTCGAGGACGCGCGCGGCGGCACCTTGGTGCTGGAAGACATCGAGGCGCTGCCTGACAAGTTGCAGGCCAAGCTGCTGTCCTGGATCAACGATCAGGGCACGCCGGCTGAAACGCGCGTGGTCGCAGTGTGCAACCTGCAAGAGCAGGGCAAGACCTGCGAAGACAGCATGCGCCCAGACCTGTATTACCGGCTGGCCGCGATGAAGATCACCCTGCCGCCGCTGCGCCAGCGTGGTGAGGACATCCTGATGCTGTTCACCCGGTTTGCCGACCAGTTCGCCGAAGAATACGGCTGCCCGGCCCCCGGTGTCACCGCGCAGGAGGCCGCGCAGCTGTTGCAGGCGCCGTGGCCCGGCAACATCCGCCAGCTGACCAACATCGCCGAACGCGCTGTGTTGCAGAACCGTCGTGGCACTGGAACGATTTCCAGCCTGTTGATGAACGACCATGACGAGGTTCAGCCGGTCATGACCACCGAGGGCAAGCCGCTGAAGGAATACGTGGAAGCGTTCGAGCGCATGCTGATCGACAACACGATGCGGCGCCACAAGGGATCAATCGTGGGAGTGATGGAGGAGCTGTGTCTGCCGCGCCGGACCTTGAACGAGAAGATGGCCAAGTATGGCCTGCAGCGGTCGGATTACCTTTAACCGGGTCTGATCCAGCGGAATGCCTGCGGCATGCTTTATGCTTTGATTGGCGAGTGGCTCTGGTGTAGCGTGAGGTAATTCACGTGTTAAACAAAGGGTTTGGGCATGGCGGCTCCGGAAAACAAGTTGAAACGGGCCTTGGCGGCGGGCGAGATGCAGCTGGGTCTGTGGTTGAATCTGGGCGACGCGGGCGCGGCTGAAATGGCCGGGCGCGCGGGCTATGATTGGGCGCTGATCGACGGTGAACACGGCCCGTATAACCCGACCACCATCTTGGGCCAGCTGCGCGCGCTTGGGCAGTTTCCCATCAGCTCGGTTCTGCGGGTGCCGATCGGTGAAGACTGGGTGATCAAGCAGGCGCTGGATCTGGGGGTGCAATCGCTGCTGATCCCGATGGTGGATACCGGTGCGCAGGCTGCGCAAATGGTGCGCGCCACGCGCTATGCCCCAGCTGGGGTGCGCGGCATGGGGGCCGCGGTGGCGCGGGCCTCGGGCTTTGGCACGGACAATGATTATGTTGCCACGGCGGATGCTGAGATTTGCCTGTTACTTCAGGCTGAAACGCGTCAGGCCATTGAAAATATTGACGACATCGCGGGAACTGAGGGCGTGGACTGTGTCTTCATCGGCCCGGCGGACTTGTCGGCAGACATGGGCCATCCGGGCAATCCTGCGGCGCCAGAGGTGAAGGAGGCCATCGCCCATGCTGTCAGCCGCATTCGGGCGTCGGGCAAGGCTGCGGGGATCATTCACTATGATCCGTCCGATTTCGCCAGCTACCGCGACCTTGGGGTCACGTTTCTGGGCACCGGATCGGACGTGTCTTTGTTGCGCGCGGGGATGCAGGCGAACCTTGCGGCCGCGCGAGCTGCTGTTGCGCCCTAGGGCATGCGGCAAAAGCGCAGGGGCGGTGAATTGCCCCTTTTGCACAGGCATATGACAGGCTAGATCGCTGCAAACCCGAGACAGGAGAGCGCCATGCAAGATGCCCCTCATTTCCCGCCGCCGCCGCCTTTGCCGAAAAAGACGCGGACGTTTCAGCGCACGCCGCCGGCGATCTTTCCGCCCATTTTCGGGGCCTTCGGCCTGGGACTTGCCTGGCGGCGCGCCGGTGAGACCTTTGCGATCCCCTCCGAATTCGGAGAGCTGATCCTGGGCGCAGTAACGTTGCTCTATTTGTTCGCCGTGGTGGCCTACCTGGCCAAGGTGGCACAACGCCCGGGCGTGTTTCGCGAAGACCTGAAGGTGCTGCCGGGTCGGGCAGGGCTGGCCGCAATGATGCTGTCGGGCATGTTGCTGGCGGCGACCCTGGTGGTCTATTCGACCGCCTTGGCGCAGCTGGTGCTGGTGCTTGCGGTCGGTGGCCATGTCATCCTGGCCCTGACCTTGATCCGCGATCTGGTCACTGGCCCCGTTGAGGCGCGGGTGGTCACCCCGGTCTGGCATCTGAGCTATGTCGGGTTCATCCTGTCCCCTCTGGCCGCACTGCCGCTGGGCTGGGGAGGCTATAATACCGTCGTTTTCTGGGTAAGCTTCACGCTGGCGATTGTGATCTGGGGGATTTCGATCCGTCAGGTCATGGTGCGCGACGTACCGCCGCCGCTGCGCCCGCTGCTGGCGATCCACGTGGCGCCCGCGTCAGTTCTGGGCACGGTCGCGGTCCTGTCGGGGATGCCGACACTGGGCCTGGGCCTGGGGCTCGTGGCGATTGTCATACTGGCGGGATTGCTGGTTCTTGGCCGTTGGATCACCACGACCGGGTTCAGCCCTCTGTGGGGGGCGTTCACCTTCCCGCTCGCGGCGTTCTCCACCCTGATGCAGATGCTGTATCTGGCAGGCTTTGGTGATGTTTTCCGTGTATTGGGTGGGCTGGCCTTGGTGGCCGCAACCCTGATCATTCCGGTCATTGCCTGGAAGGTGATGCAGTTGTGGATGAAGGGTATGCTGGCGGTAAAAACCAACGCGGCGCAGGCCTGAGGTTCAGCCGCGCGGGGGCAGGGCGGTCTGGGCCTTCTTGGTCAGGCTGCCCCGGATGATGTCATAGCTTTGGTTCAGCCGGTGCGTCAGTTCGTCGTCATCCGCCCAAGGGATCATCACCCAGGAACGGTGGTAATACGGCGCCTTTTGTCCCACGCCCGCGTCGATCAGCATCGTCGCGGTTTCGATATCGGGGGTTTTCACCGACAGGCCGGGGGCATTTGCGCCGAGGGTGGCGAAGATCTTACCGCCGACTTTCCACACGTCATTGCCGGGCCCGAAGGGCTCGGACCATTCAGCGCCGGGAAAGGCTGCACACAGGGCATTGACGTCATCGCGGGTCATGCGCGCATCTTATCAGGCTTGGCGCGGGATGCGAAGCCTGCTAGATATCTCTCATGACACAGAACACCTGCATCATTATTTGCTGCATTACCCACTGACATCGTCAGGCGGGCCGTTCTTCTATTCCAAACATGTGATGAAGTTGCTAAGCCCGCCGCGAAAGCGCGTGCGAGGACGTTATGACCGAGATCAAACTCTACAACACCAAGAGCCGTTCGAAAGAGCTGTTCACCCCGATCGACCCGGACAACGTGCGCATGTATGTCTGCGGGCCGACGGTCTATGACCGCGCGCACCTGGGCAATGCCCGGCCGGTAATCGTATTCGACGTGCTCTATCGCCTGCTACGCCATGTTTATGGGCCCGGTCATGTGACCTATGTGCGCAATTTTACTGACGTGGACGACAAGATCAACGCAACGGCTCTGGCGCGCAAGGAAGCTGGCGCGCCTGGCACCTTGGAGGAGTTGGTGCAGGGACGATCGGATGAAACAATCGGGTGGTATTTGCACGACATGGACGCCCTGGGCGCGCTGCACCCCGATCACATGCCACGCGCGACCGAATTCATCGGACCGATGGTGGCAATGATTGCCGACCTGATCGAAAAGGGTAACGCCTATGAAGCCGAGGGCCACGTGCTCTTCGCGGTTGAAAGCTATGACAAGTACGGCGCGCTGTCTGGGCGCTCGGTAGACGACATGATCGCCGGCAGCCGGGTCGAAGTTGCGCCCTACAAGCGCAACCCGATGGATTTCGTGCTGTGGAAACCGTCGACGCAAGATCTTCCGGGCTGGGACAGCCCCTGGGGGCGGGGGCGTCCGGGCTGGCATATCGAATGCTCGGCCATGAGCCACGACCTGCTGGGCGACAGTTTCGACATCCACGGGGGGGGCAATGACCTGCAATTCCCGCATCATGAAAACGAGATCGCACAATCGGCCTGCGCTCATCCACACGGCGATTTCGCGCGCTACTGGATGCACAACGAAATGCTGCAGGTCGAGGGCAAGAAGATGTCCAAATCGCTGGGCAATTTCTTCACCGTGCATGACCTGCTGGATGGCCACGACGGCCAGCCGCCGGTGCCGGGCGAGGTGATCCGGTTTGTGTTTTTGCAAACCCATTACCGAAAGCCGATGGACTGGACCGAGAAAAAGCGGGCCGAGGCCGAAGCGACATTGCGCAAGTGGCGTGGCCTGACTGCAGGGATCGACCCCGCACCCAGCCCCTCGGAGGCGGTTTTGGCCGCTATTTCGGATGACCTGAACACGGCAGGTGCAGTAGCGGAGTTGCACAAATTGGCGGCAAGCGGAAATGCAGCAGGGCTTTTGGCGTCGGCACAGGTGATGGGGCTGTTGACGGACGGTATGGGGGGCTGGGCGAACTCGCCTTTGCTGGACCTGTCCGCTTTGGCAAAAAAGCTGCACACCGCCCGGGTGGCAGCGATGCAAACCAAGGATTTCAACGAAGTTGACCGGTTGAAGACCGCGCTGACAGAGGCTGACGTTCAGGTGAAAATGTCCAAGGACAGTGTCGACTTAGTGCCGGGGCCGAATGTGGATCTGACCAAGTTGGAGGCACTGACATGACTGGCTTCAGTCCCGCCACTGAGATTTTTCTAGAAAAATCTCCCACGGAAAAATTTTCTAGAAAATTTTGGAGTTGGACATGACTGAACGCCTTTTCCTTTACGACACCACGTTGCGCGACGGTCAGCAGACGCAGGGCGTGCAGTTTTCGACACCGGAGAAACACCAGATCGCAACCGCGCTGGACGCGATGGGGATCGACTATATCGAGGGCGGTTGGCCCGGCGCGAACCCCACGGACAGCGAGTTTTTTGCAGAGGCGCCGGAAACGAAAGCCACCTTCACCGCCTTTGGCATGACCAAGCGGGCCGGGCGCAGCGCGGAGAATGACGATGTGCTGGCGCAGGTGATGAACGCCGGAACCCCTGCTGTCTGTCTGGTCGGCAAGACGCATGATTTCCACGTCACCACCGCGCTTGGTATCACGCTTGAGGAAAACCTGGACAACATCCGCGCGAGTGTGGCGCATCTGGTGGCTCAGGGCCGTGAAGCCTTGTTTGACGCCGAGCATTTCTTTGATGGCTACAAGGCCAACGCGCCCTATGCCCTGGAGGCGGTGATGGCCGCCCATGACGCGGGCGCGCGGTGGGTTGTGTTGTGCGACACGAACGGCGGCACGCTTCCCAGCGAGGTGCATGACATCACCCGTGCGGTGATCGAAGCGGGCATTCCCGGTGATCATCTGGGCATTCACACCCATGACGACACCGGCAACGCGGTGGGTTGTTCGCTGGCGGCGATCGACGCCGGTGCGCGGCAGGTGCAGGGCACGCTGAACGGCCTTGGGGAACGCTGTGGCAACGCGAACCTGACCACGCTGATCCCGACCCTTCTGTTGAAGGAACCCTATGCCAGCATGTATGACCTCAACGTGCCCAGGGCGGCGCTGTCCAGTCTGACCAAGGTCTCGCGGCAGCTGGACGACATCCTGAACCGGGTGCCGGACAAATCGGCGCCCTTCGTGGGGGCCAGTGCCTTTGCCCACAAGGCGGGGCTGCATGCCAGCGCGATCCTGAAGGATCCCACGACCTATGAACACATCGACCCGTCCGTGGTCGGGAACACGCGCATCGTGCCGATGTCGAACCAGGCCGGGCAGTCGAACCTGCGGGCGCGCCTGGCCGACGCGGGGATCGAGGTTGGTGCCAAAGACCCGGCGCTTGGCCGCATCCTGGACGAGGTGAAGGCGCGCGAAGATCAGGGCTATGCCTATGACAGCGCGCAGGCGTCGTTCGAGCTGGTCGCGCGTGACGCCCTTGGGCAGTTGCCGCAGTACTTCGAGGTGAAGCGCTACAAGGTCACGGTGGAGCGGCGCAAGAACAAATACAACAAGATGGTCAGCCTGTCTGAGGCGGTCGTCGTGGTGAAGGTGGATGGTGAGAAGAAGCTGTCGGTGTCCGAAAGCATGGACGAAACCGGGTCGGATCGCGGTCCGGTGAACGCGCTGTCCAAGGCGCTGTCCAAGGATCTGGGCCAGTACCAGCAGATCATCGACGACATGCGGCTTGTCGATTTCAAGGTGCGGATCACCCAGGGCGGGACCGAGGCGCAGACCCGCGTGATCATCGACAGCGAAGACGGGGCGGGGCACCGCTGGTCCACCGTGGGCGTCAGCCCGAACATCGTCGATGCCTCGTTCGAGGCGCTTCTGGACGCGATCACCTGGAAACTGGTGCGCGATGGGGCGCGGGCGTGACCGACGCGTTCTTCACCCTGCATGCTGATGTGCCACGCGAAGGGCCGGGCGATGCCGGGTCGTTGCATTGGGCGCTGGAACTGGCCGAGGTAAAACCGGACGCGCGCATTCTGGACGCGGGTTGTGGACCGGGCGCGGATATCGCCGACCTTTTGGTCGCCGCCCCGCAGGGCCACGTGACCGCGATCGAGGCCCATGCGCCCTTCGTGGACCGGATCAACGCAGCCTGGGCGGAGGACACCCGCGTCACGGCGCAGGTCGGCGACATGGCGCGGCCCGGTGGACCGTATGACCTGATCTGGTGCGCCGGTGCGCTGTATTTCCTGGGCATCACCGAAGGTCTGACCACATGGCGCGACGCGCTGGCGCCCGGCGGGGTGGTGGCGTTTTCCGAGTTGGTGATGCTGGGGGACAACCCAGCCGCGCCGGTCATGGCCTTCAAGAATGAATACCCGGCCTTTGCCGGGATCGAGACGTTGAAAGCGCGGATCGAGGCCGCTGGCTATGACCTCTTGGGGCTTCAGGTGCTGTCGGACGCGGCGTGGGAGGCTTATTTCGGTCCTCTGGACGCGCGTATTGCCGCGCTGCGGCCCGGGGCGGATGACGCGCTGACCGCCGTTTTGGACGAGCAGGCGAACGAGGCGGCGGTGTGGCGCGCGCATCGCGATCAGTTCGGCTATGCCCTGGTCGTGGTGCGACCCCGATGAGCATTCAGGCCTGCGCAGAGCTGGTGCAAAAAGGCGATCCGGATCGTTTTCTGTCCGCCATGACAGGGCCGGTTGCGGCGCGTGACGTGCTGTTCCCGCTCTATGCGTTCAACCTTGAACTGGCGCGGGCCGAGTTTGTGTCGAATGAACCGATGATCGCGCGGATGCGGCTGCAATTCTGGTCCGACACGCTGGACGAGATTGCGGCAGGCAAACCGGCACGCGCCCATGAGGTTGCCGCGCCACTGGCGCAGGTGGTGCGTGATACCAGCGCCGATCTGGTGCGTCTGCATGCGCTGGTGGAGGCGCGGGTGGCGGATGTCGAGGGGCACAAACCGGACAGTACAAAGGCGGTGATACGCTATGCCGAGGCGACGGCTGGCAACCTGATGGTGCTGTCGGCGCGGGCCTTGGGCGGGACCGATACGCCGACGTATGTCGCACTTGGCACCGCGCAAGGGCTGGCCAACTGGTTCCTGGCGCAATCCGGGCTTGTGGCCGCCGGGCGCGGCCATGTGCCCCCCGACACGGCGCAGATTTCTGAGCTTGCATGCGCGGGGCTTGCTGCGTTGCCGGGGCGCCTGTCCGAGGGTGATGCAACCCCGGCGCTGCGGGCCGCGTGGCGGGCGAAATCGGTGCTGAAACGCGCAGCGAAATCGCCTGAAACCGTGCTGAGTGGCGCGGTCGGCGGCTCCGAGTTCGCCCGGCGTGGAGGGCTACTGGCCCGAACGCTTCTGGGGCGCTGAGCCTAGCGGGGCAGGGTGCTGGCCGCTTTCGCCAACGCCGTGATCCCGTCCCAATCGCCGCTTTTCACCATGTCAGACGGCGCAACCCAGCTGCCGCCGACACAGAGCGTGTTGGGCAGCGACAGGTAGTCGCCTGCGTTGTCTGATCCGATCCCTCCAGTGGGGCAGAACCGGATTTGCGGCAGGGGCGAGGCGAGCGATTTCAGAAACGGCGCGCCACCGGCTGCCTCGGCGGGAAAGAATTTCTGCACGGAATACCCACGCTCCAACAACCGCATGCTTTCGCTGGCCGAGGTGGCACCGGGCAGAAGCGGCAGATCCGCGCTCTCGCAGGCCTCCAGCAGCAGGTCGGTTGCACCGGGGGACACGCCGAACTCTGCGCCCGCGGCCTTGGCGGCTTTGACGTCGGCTGGGGTAAGCAAGGTGCCCGCGCCCACAACGCCTCCCTCGACCTTGGCCATCTCGGCGATGACCTCCAGCGCCACGGGCGTGCGCAAGGTGACCTCCAACGCGGGCAGGCCGCCCGCCACAAGGGCTTCGGCCAGGGGGCGGGCGTGGGCCACGTCATGAACCACCAGAACCGGTACGACCGGGGCCAGGCGGCAAATCTCTTCGGCTTTGCGCGATGCGACTTCTGGTGTCATCGAACCCTCATATGATCGTGGCCGCGCCATCGCTGGCCAGACCGACGTTGTTGCGAAAAACCTCGAACATCTCGCGTCCGAGGCCCTGTTGATTGGCGCTCAAATCTGCCGTCGCGGCGGGGCGATCGGTGAACCCGTCGCTCAGCACCTCCAGCGTGCCCGCCATGGCGTCAAGTCTGAGGATATCGCCGTCCTGCACCCGTGCGATCGGGCCGCCGTCCATTGCCTCGGGCGCGATGTGGATCGCGGCAGGCACCTTTCCGGACGCGCCGGACATGCGGCCATCGGTGACCAGCGCCACTTTCAGCCCGCGATCTTGCAGCACGGCCAGCGACGGGGTCAGCCCGTGCAGCTCAGGCATGCCGTTGGCCTTCGGCCCCTGAAAGCGCACCACGACGATCACGTCACTGGTGAACTCGCCGGCACGAAAGGCGGCTTTCACGCTGTCCTGGTCGTGGAACACACGGGCGGGGGCTTCGATCACCTGACGATCCCCGGCCACGGCCGAGACCTTGATGACGCCGTGGCCCAGGTTGCCGTCCAGCTGTTGCAGACCGCCCGAGGGCTGAAACGGATCCGACGCCGGGCGCAGGATCTTGTCGTTCAGGCTATCGCGCGGGCCGGGTTCCCATGTCACCCGCGCGCCCGACAGTTTCGGGTCGCGCGCATAGGCCGCAAGCCCTTCACCGACAATCGTTTTCGTGTCGGGATGCAAAAGACCCTCGTCCAGCAGATTGCCGATCATAAAGCCCAGCCCCCCGGCGGCGTGGAAATGGTTCACATCCGCCAGACCATTGGGATAGACCCGCGCCATCAGCGGCACGATGCGCGACACATCCGCGAAATCCTCCAGCGTCAGGTGCACGCCTGCGGCGCGCGCCATTGCGGGCAGATGCAACACAAGATTGGTGGAGCCACCGGTGGCCATCAGCCCGACCAGCGCGTTCACGAAGGCCTTTTCGTCCAGGATGTGACCGGCAGGGGTGAAGTCGCTCCCCAGTGCCGTGATTGCCAGAGCGCGGCGGGTGCCCTCGGCGGTCAACGCCTCGCGCAGCGGTGTGCCGGGGGTCACGAAGGCCGCACCCGGCAGGTGCAACCCCATGAACTCCATCAGCATCTGATTGGTGTTGGCAGTGCCGTAAAAGGTGCAGGTACCCGGCCCGTGATAGGCCGCCATTTCCGCGGCCATCAACGCGTCGCGGTCGACGTCGCCGGTGGCAAATTTCTGGCGCACTTTGGCCTTTTCGTCATTGGCCAGCCCGCTTGTCATCGGCCCCGCAGGCAGAAACACCGCCGGGATGTGGCCGAAGGTGGCCGCGGCCATCACCAGCCCCGGCACGATCTTGTCACAGACGCCCAGATACAGGGCCGCGTCAAAGGTGTTGTGGCTCAGCCCGACGCCTGCCGCCAGCGCGATCACATCACGCGAAAACAGGCTCAGCTCCATCCCGGCCTCGCCCTGGGTGACACCGTCGCACATCGCCGGAACCCCGCCCGCGACCTGCGCCGTGGCACCGTCCTCGCGCGCGACGCGCTTGATCAGATCGGGATAGGTGCCATAGGGCTGATGCGCCGACAGCATGTCATTATAGGCTGTGATGATGCCCAGGTTGGGTGCACGCCCGGTGGCCAGCGCGCCCTGGTCGGGGCCGGCGCCGGCATAGGCATGGGCCTGACCCGAACAGCTGAGATGCGCCCGGCGCGGACCGTCTTCGGCGGCGTGGTTGATCTTGGCAAGATAGGCTGTGCGCCCTGATTTCGAACGCGCAATGATGCGGTCGGTGATCTGTTCAAGCTCGGGTCGAAGGGTCATGGTTGCGCATCCTTGGGGCTGATGCGACGGCTCTATCATGAATGGTTAGCGCTAACAACTGCACAGTTTCGCGAATGGACTGTTTCCAATTCGTCACAAATCGCAGCTTTTTCATGGGGATTTCACATTTACGCCCCAATTCGCCAGCAAAACACTCGCGAACTGCGGGCAGCTACACCCGCTGACTGGAGGACGAAAAAATGAAATCTGTTCGCGCATTCCTGGTTTTTGCAAGCACCGTGATCGGCTTGTCAGCCTGTTCAAACGGCGATCTGGTGTCGCGTGCCGACGCCCCGAACGCCCCGATCCTGGTGGCAGCGCCCGCCGATGTGGCCCCTGTCGTCCTTCGTGACTACACGGTGACCGAGGTGGACATCATCGTGCCGAAAACCCTCAAAGTGTCCGAGGCGAACCGCTTTTTCCCGAATGCTGACATTGTTTGGCGAGAGGATCCCTTGGGCGACCGCTATTCCCAGGTTGAAGCAGTGATCACCGAAGCCATCACCCAGGGTGTCGCGGGCATGGACGGCACACGCGAAGTGAAGGTGCAGCTTGAACTTACCCGCTTCCACGCCTTGACAGAAAAGACCCGTTTCGGGGCGCCGCAAGGGTCGGCAACGCACGACATCAAGATGCTTCTGACCGTTCTTGACGCCCAAACCGGTGCGGTTATCGAAGCCACGCGTCCGTTTGAAATCGAGTTTGAAGCCCACACAAACCAGTTCGCCTTGGCAGATATTGCGCAGGGGATCACGCAACGCAAACGGATCACGGAAAAGCTGGCGCAGCTCATTCAATCGGAACTGGGCTGAGCGTCTTCAAACCACCCAGAGCACATCGCACGAAAGCGCGGTGTGAGCGGTGGACAGAGAATTGAGACACTTGAGACAGTGACGGGGCAATGACCCCGGAAGGGCGGGCCATGCGGTCCGCCCTTTTCTCATGCGCCCAAAGCCGATAAGGCAGGGCCATGACACACACACTCCCCACCATCCGCCTGCGTCCCAAGGCCAATGCCCGCGCGATCCGCCACGGCTTCCCTTGGGTTTATGACAATGAACTGGTCACCGACCGGCGCACCAAGGCGTTGACGCCCGGTGTGATCGCCCGGCTTGAGGACAATGAACGCACGCCCATGGGGCTGGTTGCGGTGAACACCGGATCGCGCATCATCGCGCGCGTGCTGGACCGTGACCCCGAGGCGATGATCGACCGCACCTGGCTTGAGGCCCGCGTGGCGCGCGCGCTTGCGCATCGCGACCGGATTTACGACGCCCCGTTCTATCGTCTGGTCCATGCCGAGGCCGACGGATTGCCCGGTGTGGTGATCGACCGGTTCGGTGACGTCGCGGTGATCCAGCCCAACGCCGCCTGGGCCGAGGTGATGCTGGACGATCTGGCCGCCGCCGTCATGACCATCGCCGGCGTGTCCACCGTGGTGAAAAACGCCAGCGGCCGATCGCGCGCGCTGGAAGGGCTGGGCGAAGAAACACTTGTGATACAGGGCGCCCTGGACGGCCCGGTACCGGTGCCGATGAACGGCGCCACCTATATGGCCGACATTCTTGGCGGGCAGAAAACGGGGCTGTTCTTCGACCAACGCCCGAACCACGCCTTTGCCGCCACCCTGTCGAAAGGTGCGCGCGTGCTGGATGTTTTCAGCCATGTCGGCGGCTTCGGCCTGGCCGCACTGGCCGCCGGGGCCGACAGCGCGATGGCGGTTGACGGATCAGCGCCCGCGCTGGCGCTGGCCGAACAAGGGGCCGAGGCGACCGGTGTGGCCGACCGGTTCACGCCCTTGAAGGGCGACGCCTTTGCCGTGCTGGAGGCTTTGCAGGAAGAGGGTGCGCAGTTTGACGTGGTGATCTGCGACCCGCCCGCCTTCGCACCCTCGAAAAAGGCGCTTGAGGCCGGTCTGCGCGCCTATGAGCGCCTCGCGCGTCTGGCCGCGCCCCTGGTCGCACCGGGCGGATACCTGGGCCTGTGCAGCTGTTCGCACGCCGCCGATCTGACCCGGTTTCGCAATTCCAGCGCGCGCGGCATTGGCCGGGCAGGGCGCTCGGCGCAGCTGATCCACACCGGATATGCCGGACCGGACCACCCGCAACTGCCGCAGCTGGCGGAAAGCGGATATCTCAAGGCCTGTTTCTTCCGGTTGGACGGGTGAAAGTCCTTATCGACGCCTGCGTTCTCTATCCCACCGTGATGCGCGAGGTGGTGATGGGCGCGGCGAAGGCCGGGCTGTTCACCCCGCTGTGGTCGCCGCGCATTTTGGAAGAATGGGCGCGTGCCGCCGCCAAGCTGGGCGAGGGGCAGGAGGTCGTGGCGCGGGGCGAGATTGCCGCCCTGAACGCCCGCTGGCCCAAGGCCAGCGTGCGCCCGCATGACCGGGATCTCAGGCGGTTGTATCTGCCCGATGAAAACGACATCCACGTGCTGGCCGCCGCGATCGCTGGCGGGGCGGATGTACTATTGACGATGAACAACAAGGATTTCCCGCGCCACATGCTGGCCGAGGAATGCGTGCTGCGCGACAGCCCCGATCTGTTCCTGCGCGCGCTTTTTGACCGTCACCCAGAGGAGATCCGTGCGGTGGTGGAGCGGGTGCGGGCTGAGGCCGAGCGGCTTTCCGGTCAGGACTGGCCCCTGCGCAAGCTGATGAAAAAGGCGCGCCTGCCGCGTCTGGGCAAGGCGCTGGAGGGCGCGGGTTAAGGCACCCACTTGGCCTCGTTCGCGTCGATCGCCTTGATGCGTTCGGCGGTCTTTGGATGGCTCATCAACCAGGCAGGCGCGGCGCCCGCGCGCGACGCGGTCAGCGCGTCCAGCTTGCCAAACAGCGATTTCTGCGGCGCGGTGCCGATACCGGATTTTACCAGCAGGGCCGAGGCATAGGCATCAGCCTCATATTCGTCCGACCGTGACAGGCGCGCGGCCAAGAGCGAGGTGACGAGGTTGGCCAGGAAGGCGCCCACGCCGGGCAGGAACCGGTTGATCACCATCGCCAGCGCGGTGCGCAGGGCGTTCTGGCCGGAAAAGTCGATCATCCGCCGTTTTGAATGCCCAAGGGCGACGTGGCCCAGTTCATGCGCGATCACCGAGGCCAGCTCCTCACCCGTGACCTTGCCGTCCTTGTATTGATTGAAAAACCCGCGCGTGATGAAGATGCGGCCATCAGGTGCGGCCAGCCCGTTCACCGGCTCGACCTCATAGATATGCACCTTGATGCGCGGCAGATCGAGCGCTTTGGCCATGCGATCGGTGAGGGCTTTCAGCCTGGGGTCGGCAAGTTCAGTTGATTGTTCATCCAGCATGCGCGCAGTGCGCCAGGCGGAAAAACGATACATCGCAAGGCCATAGAGCAGGGCGAGCAGGAGGGGCGTGAACTTTAGCATGGGGTCGATATAAGGGCTGACGCGGGCCGATGCCAGCGCTCAGCGCGCAGCTTTTGCCGTGGCGCGCCTCTCGCGTTGTTGGCGCAGGGCCCCGCGGATCCAGACCGCAGCCCCCCCGGCCACGGCCAAGGCGGCCAAGAACCCGACCACGTTGCCCATCACGTCTGCCACCGCCGACACCTGGCTGGCAAAGACCATGCCAAGCCCGACATAGACGCTGACCCAGACCGTTTCGCCAAGGATGTCCCACAGCGCAAAGCGCGCCCAGCCAAGGCCGGTGGCCCCGGCAACGAAGTTGACCCAGGGGCCAAGCGGGGCGAAAAGCCAGGTTGAGAAGAACACGCCACCACCGCCGTAGCGGTCAACCAGCTTGCGCGCACGTTCCAGCACCGCGTGGCGCGCCGGGGTGCGAGCGATGCGTTCGACCAGAGGCGTGCCGCCGAAGCGACCGATCGCGAAGCCAGCCTGGTCCCCGATCACAGCACCTGCATAGGCGGCGGCGATGACCTGCCACAGGGTCAGGTCGCCGGTGGTGACGAAGGCGCCGCCGGACAGCATCATCAATGACGTCGGGATCGGCAGCGCCAGGCAGCTCAGGAACGCCGAGGCGAAGATCACATAGACACCATAGCTGGTGACAAGGGCAAACACCGTTTCGCTCATTGTGCGTCCTCGATCGGATGGGCGGCGCGGTGGGCGGCGATTGCGGCCTCCAGCGCCGCGATTAATTCGTCCACGTTGACGCCGTTTGCTTCAGCAATGTCGCGCAGGTTGCGTGGGCGGCCAGAGGTGTTTTCCGGCAAGCTCAGCGCCTCAAGCATCACCGGGCGCGGCACGTCCCAGGAATGGGCGACAAAGCGGGGCGTCATCCACGGCTTGATGGTCAGGTCCTGCCGCGCCGGGTCGTTCCAATAGACCCAATCGGCCACCATGCGCCCGCCGAAGACAAGGGCGACGGCAAGCGCGAGGCCCAGAACAGTGGTGGCGATCGGGGCTGCCGCCCAAAGGCGTTTGAGAAAAATCATGCGGGCTCTGCTCCCTCTGCCAATCGCCAACGGGCGACGGTCTGTTTCAATACGCACGCGCGCCTGGTTTCCGTCGCGACGCCCTAGAGCTCGTGCAGGTCCGGCGCGTGACGCGACAGCCGCTCAACCCCGGTTTCTGTGACCAAAACCGAATGGCCCAGGCACATGGCAAGACCTGCGTCACTGTCCATCAGGATCATGTGCAGAAAGAACACCTGACCCGCCAGCATTTGCAATGGGTTGCCTTCGTAAAACATCGGGAAATCGACCCAAATCGGATTATAGACCGCGCCCATGCCATAACCGCAGGCCTGCAGCCGCGCATGGCTCAGCCCGTGGGCGTCGAACACGCGTGCATGGGCGTCATAGACATCACCCATCGGCGCGCCGGGGCGGATCGCGGCCTCGCAGGCTTCAAGCGCTTCGCGGGCAGCGGCGTGCATCCGGCGTTGCGCGGGTGGGGCTTCGCCGATGACCAGTGTCTGCATCATTGCCGCGTGATAGCGCGCATAGGCGCCCGACCATTCGATGGTCAGCTGGTCGCGTGCGTCCAGGTGGCGGCGGCCCGAGAAATATCGACACAACAGCGCGCCGGGGCCGGAGCCGATGATGAACTCGTTGCCCGCGTAATCGCCGCCACCTTTGAACACCGCCCCCTGCATCGCGGCCAGGATGTCGCCTTCAAAGGCACCGGCGCGGGTGGTGGTCAGCGCCGCGTCCAACGCGTCGTCCGACAGGGCGGCGGCGCGACGGTGCATCATAATCTCGGCAGGCGATTTCACCCGGCGCAGGGCGCGCATCAGGTCTGACGCCTCGATCAGGCCGGGCAGGGTGGCGCGCAGGCGCTGTCCGTTGAAATCCGTCAGGCCCGGTGTCTGGCCTTCAAAGCCGATTTGCGCGCCGGTCAGGCCCAGCTCGGCCAACAGCACCACGAGGTCGCGGGTCGGATCGGCGCCTTCGTATTCGTTCCAAACGTGAATGTGGGTGCGCGGCAGGGTCGAGGTGTGCAGCGCCTGGCGCAGGTCGGGCGCGCGGGTCAGAAGGTGCACATCGCCGCGGGCGGTCAGCACCATGCACTGGAACATGGCAAAGCCGAAGGTGTCATAGCCGGTCAGCCAGAACTGGCTTTCCGGGGCAAAGAGCAGGATCGCGTCCAGCCCCTGGGCCGTCAGCGCCGAACGGGCAGCCCGGACACGGGCGGTGTATTCGGTATCGTCGAAGTGAAGCGGCATGGCAGGTGTCCCTTTGGCTTACCCCATTGGCGCCGGTCCAAGGAGCGGGGTCAAGCCCCGAAGAGGCGCGTTCCGAGCGCAGCGAGGCCATCGCCCCGCAGGTGCAGATTATTTCAAATAATCTGGCGTTCGGTGGCCTCGCTGCGCTCGGAGGGCTACCGCCCACAGGTTCGCGTATGTTGCGCGTTACCGTCCCAATTCGCGCATGCCGCGCTCGATGCCTTCCAGCGTCATCGGCACCATGCGGCCTTCGAAGATCTGGCTGATCATCTGCACCGACTGTGTATAGCGCCAGTGGCGTTCGGGCAGGGGGTTGATCCACATGTGGTCGGGCCATTGCTCGCGGGCGCGCTCCAGCCAGACCTGGCCGGATTCTTCGTTCCAGTGCTCGTTGGCACCGCCCGGATAGGCGACCTCATAGGGGCTCATCGACGCGTCGCCGACGAAGATGCATTTGTAGTCCGGTCCGTAGGTGCGCAGCACCTCCCAGGTCGGGGTCTGATCGTTCCAGCGCCGGCCGTTGTCGCGCCAGACACCTTCATACAGGCAATTGTGGAAGTAGTAGTATTCCAGATGCTTGAACTCGGCGCGGGCGGCCGAAAACAGCTCTTCCACCACCTTGATATGCGGGTCCATGCTGCCGCCCACGTCCAAAAACAGCAGTACTTTCACCGCATTGCGCCGTTCGGGCCGGGTTTTCACATCCAGGTAGCCATGTTCTGCCGTGGCGCGGATCGTGCCGTCCAGGTCCAGCTCTTCATGTGCGCCGTCCCGCGCCCAGTTGCGCAGGCGTTTCAGCGCGACCTTGATGTTGCGCGTGCCCAGTTCGACATCGCCATCCAGGTTCTTGAAATCGCGCTTGTCCCAGACCTTCACCGCGCGTTGGTGGCGGCTTTCGGCCTGGCCGATGCGCACCCCTTCGGGGTTGTAGCCATAGGCGCCGAACGGGGACGTGCCCCCAGTGCCGATCCACTTGGATCCGCCTTCGTGGCGCCCTTCCTGTTCCTTCAGTCGCTCCTTGAGCGTCTCCATCAGCTTGTCAAAGCCGCCAAGCGCCTCGATTTCGGCCTTTTCTTCGGCCGAAAGGTGCTTTTCGGACATCTTACGCAGCCATTCCTCGGGAATGTCGACGGCCTCAAGCACCTGTTCCATCGTGACCGTTTCCAGGCCTTCGAAAGCCGTGGAAAACGCGCGGTCGAACTTGTCCAGATTGCGTTCGTCTTTCACCATCGCTGTGCGGGCGAGGTAGTAGAAACCTTCGATGTCATAGGTGACAAGCCCCGCCTTCATGCCTTCGAGAAAGGCAAGGTATTCGCGCAAGGAGACCGGCACCTTGTTGTCGCGCAGGGTTTCGAAGAACGGCAGGAACATTTACAGCGACCGGTCGATGAACACCGTCACGAACAGGGCCACCAGCGTGAAGGCGATACCATAGACGACGGTATATTGCAGTTTGTCCAACCGGTTGCCGCCGCGTTTGGCGGCGTTGCGGTATCCCAGGATCCCACCAAGGATGGCGGCGGCGATGACGATCATGTTTGGCCCCTTCACGGGCCCTGCGACCCGGTTCTTAACTGGGCGAGATTGCTGCGATTTCGCGCAGCCGTTCGCCCACCTGTGCATCCGAGCCGAAGCCATATCGCGCCCATCCCAGAGAGTCGAGCCTGACCAGCTGCGCTTCGGTGCCGCGCCCTGCAAGCTCAAGTGCTTCGGCTTTAATCATCAGGAGCGTGGACAAAAGGGCGGCATTTTCCGCCTGCATTACCGGCGAGACATGGGTGTTCACGATGCCGATGGCACGCTCGGCCTGACCTGCGGACAGGGCATAGGCGGCCAGCTGCACGCCCATATGTGCGGCCTGAAGCGCGCTGCCGGGGGTGTTGCTATAGATCGTTTCCGCCTCACGGAAGGCCTGTAGCGCAACGTCGCTGTTTACGCCCAGAGACAGACGGCCCAGGGCATAGAGGCTGAAGGCCAGCCGCGTATCATACCAACCTTGCGTGCGGGCGATATGCACCGCATCCTGTGCCGCGCTACGGCGACGCGTTGTGTTGGTGGTGGCGCCCAAGGCGGTTTCGATCGCTTTTTTCCAGGCGGTTGGGGTCGGCGCAGCGCGACCGGGCGTGCCGTCGCCACCGGCCGGGTTCAGACGGGCCAGAATGCCCGGAAGCCGTGCGGCCACTTGGGATTTGCTCATGCCGCTGCGCAGATCGCGACTGTAGTAGGCGCGCAGCACCAGCATGTCGAACCCGGTCAGAACCGTGTGGAAATTGTCATCGTTGAACACGCTGTCATTCAGGCGATACAGGTCGTTCACTGGCCCCAGCGCCTGCGCGACCTCTTCGTGCAAACAGTCGCGCATCTCCTGCGGGGCGATGTCGCCGGGGATGAAAACCGCCATGCGTTTGCGGCTGGTCATCGCGGTCCAGTCGGTCGCGGGAGTGCCGCGCAGCTTGCGGAACTCGTCCCAGCTGGCAACATTGGGCGCGACGAAACAGGCGGCATGCGGGACGAGGCGTTGCAGCTGCCGTTTCGTGATGACCTCAAGCGTGATGCCTGCGGCTTGAGTGCCCGCCACCTGGCGGATGTCGATCCCCGCCTCAACGCGCAGCCGCGCCAACAACCTGTCTAGATCGAGTTGCAACGCGCTGGGGGCTTTGCCGGTAACGCGCAAGGTGACAGGGCCTTCGAACCGCGTCAGAACCGGCAGGGCGCGACCGCTTTCCAGGCTGAACGCAAGATCCAGGAAATCCGAGGCGATCTGCCCATTCGGACGGGCCGGTGCTGCGATCCGCGACCCGGCGAACGCCTTCATAGGCGGCAGCGCCGAGGGCAGCGAGGCGACCTGACGGGTCGTGATCTCGGCCTGGCGCGTGGCTGTTCCGTTCGGTGCCTGCATACAGGCCGACAGGGCCAGTAATGCTGGAAAAATCATACGACGCATGGCTCAACCCCTCCCATACCGGATGAAAGGCGTGAGCACGCCAATCCGGTCATATAGCTTGCGAGCGGTGTGATTGAAATCCTGTGTCATCCAGTAGACCCCTGGCGTGCCATTCGCATCCGCGGCGTCATAGACCGCTTCGATCAGCGCGCGCCCGATGCCCATGCCCCGAACATCGGGGTCGGCATACAGGTCCTGCAGGTAACAGACATTTTCGATCTTCCAGGCGTGACGATGGAAAAGATAGTGGACCAACCCGACCGGGCGGCCATCTACCAAAGCCAACAGGCCCCGGAACTCGTTCGGATCCTCTGACAGGATGCGCGAAAAGGTGGTTTCATAAACCTCTTCGCTCACTTCGGTCTGATAGAATCTCAGGTAGGCTTCCCACAGCCGTGCCCAATTTTCTTTGTCAGACGTCGTCAACGGTCGAACGATTATGTGAGCATTGTCTCCCAACACAATACAAACACACCTTATTATCGCCCCCCCAGGCCCGATCATGGTTAGGGGAAGGGTGCGATTCCCCCAAGTGAAATGTGGCACGATTGAGGCAAGAAACAGATTGTTGCCATATTTGGCTCAATGGCACGGGCAGATATAGTGGGTGGGCCGCGCTCTGACACAACGCATCTGTTGGGTGACGCGGGGGCAGGTGCCACATTTGGGCCGAAATGTGACGAATCGGGGGCGAGAACCGGAAATGCACCCGAATTCGCGGCTTCTGGCCGCATATGGGCAGATAAACGCTTGCGCTGTGGCGGTGGTCGGGTATCCGGGTGGGGAGTTCTTCGACAAAGCAGGCCCATGACCATACACACGCCCCCCGTTTCGCCCGATCTCGATACATCTCCCGTGCAGACGCCCGACGAAATGTCGCCCCGTGACTGGGTGAAAACCCTGGCCGGGTATCGCGAACCAAACCAGATGCGCAGCGTTGTTGAGCTGGCGATCACGATCGGACCGTTCGTGGCCCTTTGGGCGCTGGCCTGGTGGTCGCTGTCGGTTAGCTATTGGTTGACCCTGGCGATCTCGATCGCGAATGCGGCCTTTCTACTGCGCCTGTTCACCATCCAACACGATTGCGGCCACGGCGCGTTTTTCAAAAGCCGGGTGGTCAGCGACTGGGTCGGGCGCTTTCTCGGCCTCCTGACCCTGACGCCCTATGATGTCTGGCGGCGCACCCATGCGGTGCACCACGGGGCCGCGGGCAATCTGGATCGGCGGGGGATGGGTGACATCCACACGAAGACGGTGGCGGAATACCAAGCGCTGTCGTCGTGGGAACAGCTGCAGTATCGCCTGTATCGCCACCCTGTGACCCTGTTCGCCTTCGCACCCGGGTATCTGTTCTTCCTGCAAAACCGCCTGCCGCTGGGGCTGATGAATGCCGGACGCTATTGGATCAGCGCGATGGGCACCAATGCGGCCATCCTGATTGCGCTGGCGGTGATTTGGTATTTCGGCGGCATGATGCCGGTGCTTTTGATCTTCGTGCCGTCAACCCTGATCGCAGCCACTGCGGGCATGTGGCTGTTTTACGTGCAGCACCAGTTCGAGGCGACCCAATGGGATCACGAAAGCGAATGGCAGGTACATGACGCGGCGCTGTACGGCTCTTCCTATTACGTTCTACCACCGGTTCTGAACTGGTTCAGCGCCAACATCGGCATGCATCACGTGCACCACCTATATGCGCGCATCCCGTTCTATCGCCTGCCCGAAGTGCTGCGTGATCACCAGGAGCTGGCGCGCGCCAACCGGATGACGATCCGCGAAAGCCTGACCAGCGCACGGTTGCACCTGTGGGATGAAAAGACCCGCCGCCTGGTGTCCTTCCGCCAGGCCCGCGCGCTTTACGGGTGAGAGGTGGGCTGGGGCAGGGCGCCTGATCCCGGTATGACCCACCTCAGGGCGCGCGCCCCCAAACCCTGCTATACTGGACCCGCCTAGAAAGCATCCCGCCCTCCGAGATGCGAGGCGCGGGCCAGATGAAAGGGGGGCGTTATGAAACTTGTTACGATCATGCTCGCCGGGTTGGTTTCCCTTCCCGTTCAGGCATTTGCACAAGATGTCACCATCGGCACATTGGCCGACTACGATCCGGGGGTTTTCACCGTTGATGCAGCGGCCTTGCAGGGGTTCGAGAAAGCCCTGGGCGAGGCGCTGTGCGATCGTGGCGGGCTGACCTGCACTTGGAAGGTGCTGGACGCCGAGGCGCTTTTGCCCGCGTTGCAAGGTAAAGACGTCGACGTGATGATGGGCGCCATCCCGATGACGCGGGTGCTGGGTGACGGGATCGAGACCACCGCCGCCTATCTTTACCCGGACGTTTTCGATTTCGTCGGCCCGACAGGGACCGAGCTGCATGGCGACGTGCGCAAGGTGGCGTCGATCTCGGATCCGGCGATTGACGCTTGGCATGGCAGCACGGGTTATGTGCTTGAACTGATGCCGACGCTGGCGGACGCGGTGGCCGCGGTGGAAAGCGGGGCCGTGGACGTGGCGGTGGGCGAACGCGCCGACCTTGCGCCGCTGCTCGCGCAATCTGACGGTACGGTGGAGGTCGTCACCGGCAACCGACGGCTTCGCCCCGGTGTGACGATGGCGTTGCATGCCGACAACATCGACCTGCGCTTCACCTTCGAAGACCTGATCTATGACATGACGCAGGACGGCAGCCTGAATGCGCTGACCGAGGTCTGGTTCGGCAAGGATGCCTATACCTGGTAAGTCAAAGGGCGGGCGGCGGGTTTAGCGCTGCCCGCGCGCCATGAAGGCCAGGCGTTCGAACAAGTGCACGTCCTGTTCGTTTTTCAAAAGCGCGCCGTGCAGTTTCGGCAGGGCGGACGCCCCGTCGCGCTTCAGGTCTTCGGAATTCATGTCCTCGGCCAGAAGCAGCTTCAACCAGTCCAGCACTTCCGAAGTCGACGGCTTTTTCTTCAGCCCGGCCTGGTCGCGGATGTCGTAAAACTGCGTCAGCGCGGTGGTCAGAAGCTGTTCCTTGATGCCTGGGTGATGCACCTCGACGATCTGCTTCATCGTCTCCATTTCCGGAAACCGGATATAGTGGAAGAAACAGCGGCGCAGGAAGGCGTCGGGCAGTTCCTTTTCGTTGTTCGAGGTGATGATAATGATCGGGCGTTGCTGCGCACGGATCGTCTCGCCGGTCTCGTAGACGTGGAACTCCATCTTGTCGAGCTCCTGCAGCAGGTCGTTGGGAAACTCGATATCGGCCTTGTCGATCTCGTCGATCAAAAGCACCACGCGTTCGCCGGCCTCGAAGGCCTCCCACAACTTGCCGCGCTTGATGTAATTCGACACGTCATGCACACGTTCGTCGCCCAGCTGACTGTCGCGCAGACGGCTGACGGCGTCGTATTCATACAGGCCCTGCTGCGCGCGGGTGGTGGACTTGATGTTCCACTCGATCATGCGCAGGCCCAGGCTGGTCGCAACCTGGCGCGCCAGCTCGGTCTTGCCGGTGCCCGGTTCGCCCTTCACCAGAAGGGGACGTTCAAGCGCCACGGCGGCGTTTACCGCCACGCTCAGGTCTTCAGTGGCGACATAGGTCTCGGTCGATGCAAATTTCATGGTTTTTTCAGCACTCTGGCAGGGGGTCGGACATTGCGCCCTTATGCCCCAGTGAATACGGCAAGGGCAAGCGGTTTGCCCGGTAGACATCCCCTTGGCGCGGGTGTAAACGGGCGCCAGGAGGAGACCGGAGGACTTGACCTGCTGCGTGCAGGAGAGTGGACCGGCGAGCAAAAGGACCATGGTATGAAAGCCGAAACTTTCCTGCCCGACGATTATCGGCCCGCCGAAGACGAACCCTTCATGAATGACCGGCAGACGGAATATTTCCGTCGCAAGCTGGAAGCATGGAAGGCCGAGCTTCTGGATGATGGCAAGCACACGATCGAAGGGCTGCAAGCCGCCACGCGCAACATTCCCGATGTCTCGGACCGTGCGTCCGAGGAAACCGACCGGGCGCTGGAATTGCGCACCCGGGATCGCCAGCGCAAGCTGGTGGCGAAGATCGATCAGGCCCTGCGCCGGATCGAGCAGGGGGAATACGGGTATTGCGAAGCGACCGGAGACCCGATTTCGCTCAAACGCCTGGACGCGCGTCCGATCGCGACCCTGAGCCTTGAGGCCCAGGAACGCCACGAGCGCCGCGAAAAGGTGCACCGCGACACGTGATGCCGGGAAACGGGCGGACACTAATGAGAACACCGGGGCGTCCACGCTCTGGTGTTCTTTGCTTTTAAGGGGGGAGAGATGCTCGAAGGTCAGGACATAACCGTCATGGGCGGCGGCATCGGCGGCTTTGCTGCGGCCACGGCACTGGCACAACGCGGGGCCAGGGTGCGCGTGTTGGAACAAGCGGACGAGATCACCGAGGTCGGCGCCGGGTTGCAGATCAGCCCCAATGGCGTGCGGGTTCTGGACGCGCTGGGGCTGGGCGACGGCGCCCGCGCGCGGTCCACGCGGTCGCGCGGCGTTTGGCTGCGTGACGGTCCGTCCGGGCGCGAGGTGATTGACCTGGATCTGGCCAGGCTGCGCCCGGACGCGGACTTTCTTCTGTTCCACCGCGCCGATCTTCTGGACCTTCTGGCAGGCGCCGCGCGCGACGCGGGTGTTGACATCGTCACCGGCGCGCGGGTGGAAAAGGTTGACGTCGGGCCGGGGCGCCCGACCCTCCACATCGCCGGGCAAGGGGCCGAAGAGGTCGGCTTTCTAGTCGGCGCCGACGGGTTGCATTCGGTTCTCCGTCCCGAGCTGAACGGCACCCATCCGCCGTTTTTCACCGGCCAGGTCGCCTGGCGTGCGATGGTGCCCGCCACCGGGCGCGAAGAGCCCGAGGCCAGCGTGTTCATGGGGCCGGGGCGCCACATGGTGACCTATCCGTTGCGCCAGGGCCAGGTGGTGAACCTGGTCGCGGTTGAAGAGCGCAAGGAGTGGGCTGAGGAAGGCTGGTTCATCCGCGACGACCCCGCCAATCTCAAATCCGCCTTTCGCGGCTTTTGTCAGGATGCGCAGGACGTGCTGAACCGGGTTGAAGAGGTGCACGTCTGGGGCCTGCACCGCCACCCCGTCGCGTTGGAATGGCACAAGGGCTTCTGCGCACTTCTGGGCGACGCGGCGCATCCCACGCTGCCCTTCATAGCGCAGGGCGCCGTGATGGCGCTCGAGGATGCCTGGGCGCTGGCCGACAGTCTCGACAGCACCGGGCTTCTGGACGGTCCAGCGCTGTATCAGGCGCGCCGTCGCCACCGGGTCGAACGGGTGATCGAAGCCGCGAACAAGAACGCGCGCAATTATCACTACGGCAATCCGATGGCGAAGGTCCTGGGCCACAACGTGCTGCGGCTGGCCGGGCGGTTTGCGCCCGAGAAAGTGCTGGGGCGCTTTGACTGGATCTACGACTACGACGTGACGCAGGCCTAGCGGGCTTTCGCCATCAGGTCAGCGACCTCTCCGCCGCTGATGGTGTGCGACAGGGCTGAAAAATCCCCCCTGTCGAACATCGCATGGCCCAGGTCCTGGATCAGACGATGGGTGGCGCGGGCCAGCGCCGAGCCCAGGGAAATGCGCGCCACACCTGCGGTCGCGAATGCGGAGCGGCTGACCTCGGCAAAGGGACCGGCGGCCAGTGCGTTCACCGGCAAGGTCGTGGCGGCGCATATCTGCGCCTGAGCGCCCATTCCGCCGGGCATCGGCACATACAGGCAATCGGCCCCGGCACCCTCGAACCCCTGCACCCGTGCCAGCGCCTCGTCCAATCCGTGTTGCCCGTTCATGATGCCATCGGCGCGCGCCACCAGCACGAAATCTCGGGGCAGGGCGCGCGCGGCGGCCGCGGCGGCGCGGATACGCTCGATCGCCAGGTCGCGCGGATATACCGTGGTGCCGGGCAGGGCGGTGTCTTCGATTGAAATGCCCGCCAGCCCCACCTCGGCCGCCAGCCGTACCGTTTCGGCGCAGGCCTCGGGGCTGTCGCCAAAGCCGTTTTCGAAATCCCCCGACACCGGCAGGTTCACCGCTGCCACCAGGTCTTGCGCATGGGAAAGCGCCTCATCCCGGCTGATCGTGCCCATGTCGGGGCGTCCCAGGGTGAAAGCATGCGCACCCGAGGAGGTGGCGATTGCCTGCGCGCCCAGCCCGGCCAGCAGCTTGGCGCTGCCTATGTCCCAGGCATTGGCCAGGATGAACGGGTCGCCCTTCACGTGCAGCGCGCGAAAGTCGGCGCCGATATCGCGGGTCATTGTGCCACCTGCGCGGCGAATTTCAGCACCCGGCCAAGCGCCTCCTCAAACGCGGTGTCGTCCACCGTCATTGCGACACGGATATGCCCCGCCGCGGCCTTGCCAAAGCTTTCGCCCGGCATGACGGCGATTTTTTCGTTATCCAGCAGTCGGTTGGCGAAATCTTCGCCACTCAACCCGGTGTCGCGGATGTCCAGCATCAGATACATGGCCCCGCCCGAGGGCACCAACCGCACCAGGTTCTGACGGGCGATAAGCCCGCGCGCGGCGGCGCGGCGGCGCCGAAACGGGGCGGCGATGTCTTCTTCAAGCGCCGTGCCCTGGTCCAGCGCGAAGACGGCCGCATCCTGAATATAGCCCGGCACGCCATAGGTCGTATGCGTGGCCAGGGTGATCATGTGGCTGATCGCCTCTTCTGGCCCGACAACCCAGCCCACGCGACTGCCCGTCATCGCGTGGCTTTTCGACATCGATCCCACCACCAAGGTCCGCTCGGCCATGCCCGGCAGGGCGCGGGGCGACAGGTGTTCGCCCTCCCAGACCTGAGTGTCATAGACCTCGTCGGAAATCAGCCACAGGTCTCGGCGCTGGCACAGTTCGGCGATCGCGGTGAGCGTGGCGCGGGAATAGACCACGCCGGTGGGGTTGTTGGGCGTGTTGACCATCAAGCTGGTGGCCCCGTCCGCCGCCGCGTCGATATCCGCCGCGCGGGGCTGGAACCCATCCTCAGGGTGGGCCTGCACCGGCACCGGAACGGCGCCGACACCGCGGATCGTGCCGGGGTAGGTGGCATAATAAGGGTCGATGAACAGGGCCTTGTCGCCGTCGTCGCAGACGGCCGCATGGGCCGCGAACAGGCCTGATTGCCCCCCCGGGGTAATCAGCACGTTGTCGATCCCGGTCGCCACCCCGGTGCGTGCCTGCACCCGGTCGGCCACCGCCTGGCGCAGGCTGTCGATCCCCGGCACGATCGCATATCCGGTGTGGCCGCCCTTGGCCGCCCGATCCATCGCCTCAAGGATCTGCGGCGCGGTACGTATGTCATGTTCGCCGATTGTCAGCTCACAAACGTCCTCGCCGGCGGCAACCATACGGCGCGCGCGCAGGAAGATGTCCCAGCCGTCGCTGCCGCCCCCGGTCAGCCCTGTGATCCGATCTGAAAGCTTCATGTCGTCCCCTTGCATCGCTGCCCCGAAAGACGCATGCCCCCCCACATTTTGTCAATCACCTTTCCGCTTTGCCCAAATATCCCCGCCTCTGGTCCGGAATCGGGCGATTTCCCTTTCCAAACGGGGCCAGTCATGAGAAAGGACCGTGGCAAACGAACACTCCAAAGGAGACGCCCCATGGAGATTCGCGAAGCACTTACCTTCGACGATGTCCTGCTGGTGCCCGGTGCCAGCAATGTCCTGCCCTCGACGGCGGATACGACCACGCAAGTGACGCAATCGATTGCCCTGAACATCCCGCTGCTCAGTTCGGCGATGGACACGGTGACCGAGGCGCGCATGGCCATCGCCATGGCACAAGCCGGCGGCATGGGGGTCATTCACAAGAACCTGAACGTCGAGGAACAGGCCCGCGAAGTGCGTCGGGTGAAACGGTTCGAAAGCGGCATCGTCTACAACCCGATCACCCTGACCGCGGATCAGACGCTTGCGGATGCCAAGGCGCTGCAGGAACGCTACCGCGTGACAGGGTTCCCGGTGGTGGGCGAGGGTGGCCGTGTGGTCGGTATCGTCACCAACCGCGACATGCGCTTTGCGTCCGATGACGCCACGCCGGTGTCGGTGATGATGACCTCGGACAACCTGGCGATGTTGCAGGAACCGGCAGACCTGGACGAGGCGAAAAGCCTGATGAGGGCGCGGCGGATCGAAAAGCTGCTGGTCACGGATGCAAATGGCAAGCTGACCGGGCTTTTGACCCTCAAGGACACCGAACAAGCCGTTTTGAACCCGACCGCGTGCAAGGACGGCTTGGGCCGGCTGCGCGTTGCGGCGGCCACGTCGGTGGGGGACAGCGGATTTGAGCGCACCGAGGCCCTGATCGACGCGGGGGCCGATATCGTCGTGATCGATACGGCCCACGGCCATTCCGAGGGCGTGATCGAGGCGGTTCAGCGGGTGAAAGCCCTGTCCAGCAGCGTTCAGATCATCGCCGGCAACGTCGCCACCGCCGAGGCCACCCGTGCTCTGATTGGTGCCGGTGCGGATGCGATCAAGGTGGGTATCGGCCCCGGCTCGATCTGCACCACTCGCATGGTTGCGGGCGTGGGCGTGCCGCAGCTGACCGCCATCATGGATTGCGCCTCGGGCGCGGGCGACATCCCGGTGATCGCAGATGGCGGCATCAAGTTCTCCGGCGATTTTGCCAAGGCAATCGCCGCTGGCGCCTCCTGCGCCATGGTCGGCAGCATGATTGCCGGCACCGACGAAAGTCCCGGTGAGGTCATCCTGTACCAGGGGCGCTCGTTCAAATCCTATCGTGGCATGGGTTCTCTGGGTGCAATGGCGCGCGGCTCGGCGGATCGCTATTTCCAGAAGGACGCGGCGTCTGACAAGCTGGTGCCGGAAGGCATCGAAGGGCAGGTGCCTTACAAGGGTTCGGCCAGCGCGGTGGTCCACCAATTGGTCGGCGGCCTGCGGGCCGCGATGGGCTATACCGGCTGTGCCAGCGTGGGTGAGATGCGGCAGAACTGCAAGTTCGTGAAGATCACCGGCGCCGGGCTGAAGGAAAGCCATGTGCATGACGTGCAGATTACACGGGAAAGCCCGAATTACCGGATTGGGTAATGATATGTGTGTATTGCGCGGCAAACTTAAGGTAACCACATGACCCCCGGTGCCCGCGTGGCCGCCGCCATCGAGGTGCTGGATCAGGTGCGTGCCGGGCAGCCCGCGGAAAAGGTTCTGACCACTTGGGGGCGTCAGCATCGTTTTGCCGGGTCCAAAGACCGCGCGGCCATTCGGGATCACGTTTTTGACGCTCTGCGGTGCCTGCGCAGCTATGGCGCCCTGGGCGGGGCCAACACCGGGCGCGGCCTGATGATCGGCGCCTGTGTGGCGCAAGGGATTGATCCGGACACGCTGTTCACCGGCGAGGGGCACGCGCCCTCACCGATCACTTCGGCCGACTGCACGGCCCCCGAATTGAAAGATCTGCCCGAGGTCGTGCGGCTGGATTGCCCCGATTGGCTGGCACCTGAGATGAAGGCCTCTCTTGGCGATGATTTCGCCCCGGTGATGGAGGCGCTGCGCCACCGTGCCCCGGTGTTTCTGAGGGTCAACCTGGCCCGGATGACCCGCGCAGAGGCCGCCGAAATCCTGGCGCGCGACGAGATCGCGACACAGCCACATCCGCTTGCCAGCAGCGCGCTGGAAGTGACGGAAAACCCACGCAGAATCCAGATGTCACAGGCCTTTGCCGATGGGATGGTCGAGCTTCAGGATGCCGCCAGCCAGGCCATCCTGACTGCTTTGCAGCTGCGCCCCGGCCTGCGCGTGCTGGACTATTGCGCCGGGGGTGGTGGCAAGGCGCTCGCTCTTGCCGATGCGGGCTGCACGGTGTTTGCTCACGACATCACCCCCGAGCGGATGCGCGACATCCCGCAAAGGGCTGCACGCGCGGGGGCCGAGATCACGCTGCTGTCATCCGAGCAGCTGCGCAGGGTTGCGCCCTTCGACCTCGTCCTGGCCGACGCGCCTTGTTCCGGCAACGGCGCCTGGCGTCGGGCACCGCAGGGGAAATGGGATCTGACGGCGGCGCGATTGGATGAGCTTTGCGCCATACAGGCCGGAATACTCGACAAAATCATCGATTTTGTGGCGCCCGATGGCGTGCTTGCCTACGCCACCTGTTCGCTTCTCACTCGTGAAAACGAGGCGCAGATCGCCGCCTTTCAGAACCGTCACCCAAGCTGGACCCAGGTCGCAAACCGCCGGTTGACCCCACTGGATGGTGGGGATGGCTTTTTCCTGTCTGCATTGACGCGTTGATCACAGGCTGATTTAGTGCAACCTGAAGTTGTTTGCTGTCGGATGTTAATCGGGGATTAACACTCTACGGGCGAAATACTCCTGACCGAATCATGCACAGGGGATCAGACGTGTCGCAGACGGCGCTTTCACCGCGACCACTCACGCAAGTTGCGATCGACCTGTCACCCAAGGCGGGGTATCTGCTGGGCCTGGCCGGCCTGTTCGTGGCCGCGGCCTGGGTGATGCCTTTCCCCATCGTGGGACTCGCTTTGCTAATGGCCGGCCTGACGGTTCTGACGCTTGCCTTTCTGATCCGCTTGATCGCGCTGCGCCATACACAGGTTGAACTTGGACTGTTTCAGACCGTTTCGGAATTCGTAGAACACGACGCGGCGCCCAGTTTCACGACCGATGCCGATGGGCAGATCGGGTATCAGAACGCGGCCGCCATTGAACGGTTTGGCGGCAAGGATGGTGAAACATTGATTTCCGCGCTTGGCGACCTGTTCGCTTCGCCCGGTGCGGTGCTTTATCGGCTACAGAATAAAGCGCAGGCCAAGGGGGCTGCACGAGAAGACGTGGTTTTGCGCCGGGGTCACATGCGCCTGTCGGTGCACCAGGTCGGCGAAGGCGGCTTTCTGTGGCGGCTTGAGGACATGGGCGATCGCGGACCTGCGGGCCGCACTGGCGAAAACATCAGCCTGCCGATGATGACGGTGTCGAAAACCGGCACCATCTTGTTCATGAACGAGGCGCTTCGCCGCCTCCTCGGCGGGCGTGAAACGACGCTGGACCGTGTTTTCACCGACCTTCCTGTGCGGGCCGGAGAGGTCATGCAGGTTGCAGGCAAAGATGGCCCGGTGCGCGCGATGATCAGTGAGATTGCCAGTTCGGCAGGACGGCGAGAGCTCTACCTGCTGCCCGAACCGACCGGAACAATCGTGAAACCGGGTGAATGGGGCGTTGTCGACGGCCTTCCCGTGCCACTTCTGAAGCTGAATGCAGACGGCCAGATCGTCATGGCCAACCGCCGCGCCCGCGCCTTGTTGGATGATGAGGATGCGGTGGGCTCGCTCCTGTCCGATCAGGTCGAGGGCCTGGGTCGTCCGGTGTCGGAATGGCTGCGCGAGGCCTACGCGGGGCGTTTGCTGGGCCGCTCTGAGGTCGTGCGCGCCACCAAACCGGAAGAAGAGGTGTTTCTGCAGATTTCACTGGGTCAGGTGGTCGAGGAAGACGGTACTGCGCTGGTCGCCGTGTTGCACGACGCAACCGAGTTGAAGACACTAGAGGCCCAGTTCGTGCAAAGCCAGAAGATGCAGGCTATTGGTCAGCTGGCCGGCGGCGTGGCGCATGATTTCAATAATCTCCTGACCGCGATTTCGGGTCATTGCGACCTGCTTTTGTTGGGTCACGACGAAAATGACCCGGAATATGCGGACTTGGCGCAAATCCATCAAAATGCCAATCGTGCGGCCTCTCTTGTCGCGCAACTTCTCGCGTTTTCGCGCAAACAGACCCTGCGCCCGGAAAAGGTGGATCTTACGGATTCGCTCAGCGATCTGACCCACCTGCTGAACCGGCTGGTCGGGGAAAAGGTGCGCTTGGATCTCAGCCACGACACCGACCTTCTGCCGATCCGCGCGGACAAGCGACAGCTTGATCAGGTCTTGATGAACCTTGTGGTGAATGCGCGTGACGCGATGGTCGATGGCGGTGAGATTCGCATCGAAACTCGCAACGTGATCTTGGATCAGGGACTGAACCGCGACCGTGCGACAGTTCCGGCTGGCGAATATGTGACGGTTAAGGTCATTGACCAAGGCTGTGGCATCCCGGCTGACAAGGTCCAAAAGATCTTCGAACCATTCTTCACCACCAAGCGGGCCGGGCAGGGGACCGGACTGGGCTTGTCCATGGCATACGGCATCATCAAGCAGACCGGCGGATTCATTTTTGTCGATTCGATCCCCGGGACCGGCACGACCTTCACCCTTTATTTTCCCATATACAGCGCAAAAGAGGGCGACGAGACAAAAAACGCAGAGGACACAGCGACGCGTGAAACACCCGATGTCGTGGTGCTGGATCCGAGTGCGGAGGTCGAAGCGCTTCCAGATGTCTCAACCGTCGAGCCCGCATTTCCCACCAAGCCTGTTTTCGAAACGGCACGTGATGTCACGGCGTTGACTCCGATGGCCCAGCCCCCTTGTCCTGCGGTGACGGAGCCGGTGCAGGAAATGACTGCGGTCGATCTCGACCAACCAATGGACACAGGACCCGATTTTGAGCAAAACGCTGGAGCCCCGGCGGATGAGCTGCTTGGCCCGGATCCCGAGACGGATTTGCTGGCGGCGGTGCAACAGGCGGCCGGTTCTGCTTTAGAAAGTTCGCCCGATCTTGGCGAGTCCCCCGAAGACGGCTTGCCGAAACCGACGCACATTCCAGCGACCGAAGGTGGTATCGTTCTTCTGGTGGAAGACGAGGCACCGGTTCGCGCATTCGCATCCCGGGCACTGCGTATGAGGGGTTATACGGTGTTAGAGGCAGAAAACGCCGAAGAGGCTTTGAAAACACTGGAAGATGCGAACTTGAACGTTGATGTCTTCGTTACCGATGTGATCATGCCTGGCATGGACGGACCGACCTGGGTTGCTCAGGCATTGCAAGACCGTCCGGGCGTGCGCGTGGTCTTCGTCTCGGGCTATGCCGAGGACAGTGTCGCGGAACACCAAGCGCGCATTCCAAACTCGGTGTTCCTGCCCAAGCCGTTCTCACTGTCCGAACTGACCGACACGGTTCAACGTCAACTGCATTGAGGTAACACGCTGTTTCAAAAGGAAACAGCGTCCTAAAGCGCGACAGATTTAGTGTTTCATCCGAGTGTTAAGGAATTCGTTACCATTCCCGATCATACCTGAAAGTATACGATTTTACTTGAAATGTTCTCTTTTTGGTCTCATAAGGCAATGAAGAACAAGAGGCGAACACAGGCTAGCATTGCGGCGTCGCCGCGGCTGTGGAATAAGGGAAGAAACAATGGCAATGGCGAAAATTCTGGACATGGATAAGAAGCGCGACGGCGACAAGCAAAAAGCTCTGGACTCGGCGCTGGCTCAGATTGAGCGGCAGTTTGGCAAGGGTTCGATCATGAAGCTCGGCGGAGACAATCCGATAGCCGAGATCGAAGCGACCTCAACCGGGTCGCTGGGTTTGGACATCGCTTTGGGAATTGGCGGCTTGCCCAAGGGGCGGGTTGTCGAGATTTACGGACCGGAAAGTTCGGGCAAGACGACGCTGACGCTGCACTGCGTGGCAGAGGAACAGAAAGCGGGCGGTGTCTGTGCCTTTGTTGATGCCGAACATGCGCTGGATCCCCAATATGCCCGCAAACTGGGCGTGGACCTGGACGAACTGCTGATTTCGCAACCCGACACCGGTGAACAGGCACTGGAAATCGTCGACACACTGGTGCGGTCCGGGGCGGTGAACATGGTCGTGGTCGACTCGGTCGCGGCGCTGACGCCGAAATCCGAGTTGGAAGGCGACATGGGCGATTCAAGTGTGGGCGTCCAGGCCCGCCTGATGAGCCAGGCAATGCGCAAGCTGACCAGCTCGATCTCGCGGTCGAACTGCATGGTGATCTTCATCAACCAGATCCGGATGAAAATCGGCGTCATGTTCGGCAGCCCGGAAACCACCACCGGCGGCAATGCGCTGAAATTCTACAGCTCTGTTCGCCTGGACATCCGCCGCATTGGTGCAATCAAGGATCGGGACGAGGTTGTCGGCAACGCGACCCGCGTTAAAGTCGTGAAGAACAAGGTCGCGCCGCCGTTCAAGCAGGTGGAATTCGACATCATGTATGGCGAGGGCATCTCAAAAATGGGCGAGCTTCTGGATCTGGGCGTCAAGGCTGGCGTGGTCGAGAAGTCAGGCGCTTGGTTCAGCTATGGCGACGAACGCATCGGCCAGGGGCGTGAAAACGCAAAAACCTACCTGCGTGAACACAACCGTACGGCGCTGGAGATCGAGGACAAGATTCGCGCCGCCCACGGGTTGGATTTCGAAATGCCGCCGGGTGAAAAGAACGAGGATGATGACGGGCTGGTCGAAGCCTGATCCGAGCCTAATGATACAAAAAGGCCGGGTGTGACCCCGGCCTTTTTTATTGCCCGTGTTCGCACTGTGGACAGCCCCGCGGCCCCCCTGTAAACCAAGGCGAACGCCCTTGAGAGACAGACGAACATGGCCAGCCTGAACGATATCCGCTCAACCTTCCTGAATTATTTTGCCCAGAACGGCCATGAGGTGGTGGACAGTTCCCCGCTTGTGCCGCGCAACGACCCGACCTTGATGTTCGTCAACTCGGGCATGGTGCAATTCAAGAACCTGTTCACCGGGGTTGAAAAGCGGGACTACAGCCGCGCGACCACGGCGCAGAAATGCGTGCGTGCCGGGGGCAAGCACAACGATTTGGACAATGTCGGGTATACCGCGCGCCACCATACGTTCTTTGAAATGCTGGGGAATTTCAGCTTTGGCGACTATTTCAAGACCGAAGCGATCCCGTTTGCGTGGGATCTGATCACCAAGGAATTCGGCATCAATCCCGAGCGGCTTTTGACCACGGTTTACCACACCGATGACGAAGCGTTCGAGATCTGGAAGAAAGTTGGCGTGCCGGAGGACCGGATCATCCGGATCGCGACCCACGACAATTTCTGGCAGATGGGGCCGACCGGCCCCTGCGGCCCCTGCACCGAGATCTTTTATGATCACGGCGACCACATTTGGGGTGGCCCTCCGGGCAGCCCTGAGGAAGATGGCGACCGGTTCATTGAGATCTGGAACATCGTGTTCATGCAGAATGAACAATTCGAGGACGGGTCGATGGTCGAACTGGACATGCAGTCGATCGACACCGGCATGGGGTTGGAGCGGATTGGCGCGCTGATGCAGGGCAGCCATGACAATTACGACACCGACTTGTTCAAAGCGCTTATCGAAGCATCGGCAAGCGCGACGTCGACCGATCCGTTTGGGGACAAGAACGTGCACCACCGGGTGATTGCGGATCACTTGCGGTCGACCTCGTTTCTGATGGCGGACGGGGTGATGCCGTCGAACGAGGGCCGTGGTTATGTGCTGCGCCGGATCATGCGCCGAGCGATGCGACATGCGCATCTGTTGGGCGCGCAGGACCCGGTAATGCACCGCCTGGTGCCGTCGTTGGTGAACCAGATGGGCCAAGCTTATCCCGAGCTGGGCCGGGCGCAATCGATGATCGAGGAAACGCTTTTGACCGAGGAAACACGGTTCAAAGCAACGTTGGATCGCGGGCTGAAGCTTTTGGATGATGAGCTTTCGGGCCTTCCCGATGGCGCCGATTTGCCCGGGGGTGCGGCGTTCAAACTATATGACACCTTCGGCTTTCCGCTGGACCTGACGCAGGATGCGTTACGCGAAAAGGGGCGCGGCGTGGACACCGACGGGTTCGACGTGGCGATGGAGGAACAGAAGGCCAAGGCGCGGGCCGCATGGGCCGGGTCGGGCGAACAGGCGGACGCGACGCTGTGGTTCGATTTGGCCGAGGAACATGGCGTGACCGAGTTCCTGGGCTATGACACCGAACACGCCGAAGGCCAGGTGTTGGCCGTGGTTAAAGGCGGCGACGCGGTCGACACGGCTGCAAAGGGCGACGAAGTTCAGATTGTTGTGAACCAGACGCCGTTTTATGCCGAAAGCGGTGGTCAAGTGGGCGATGCGGGCCTGATCCGCACTGAAACCGGCACCGCGCGGGTCACGGACACCAAGAAGGTCGCGGATGTGTTCATTCACTTCGCGACGCTGGACGACGGCGAAATTGCCAAGGGGCAGGGGGCCGAATTGTCTGTCGATCACCTACGCCGTGGGGCGATCCGCGCGAACCACTCGGCCACGCACCTGTTGCACGAGGCGCTGCGCGCCGAACTGGGCGATCATGTCGCGCAGCGCGGCAGTTTGAACGCGCCGGATCGGCTGCGGTTCGATTTCAGCCACAACAAAGGGCTGAGCGCGCAGGAGCTGGCGAACGTGGCGTTGGAGGTGAACGCCTATATCCGCCAGAACACTGCGGTGGAAACCCGGATCATGACGCCGGATGACGCGCGGGCGCTGGGGGCGCAGGCGCTTTTTGGTGAAAAGTACGGCGACGAAGTGCGTGTGGTCTCGATGGGCCATGCGGCGACTGGCAAGGGCACCGGGGGCGAGACATATTCGATCGAACTGTGTGGCGGCACCCATGTGAAACAGACCGGCGACATCGGGTTGTGCGTGATCCTGGGCGACAGCGCCTCCAGCGCGGGCGTGCGCCGGATCGAGGCGCTGACCGGCAAGGCGGCCTTTGCCTATCTCGAGGACGAAACCAAACGGGTGGCGGAATTGGCCACAGTGCTTAAGGCGCAGCCGAGCGAGCTGGTCGACCGGGTGAAAGGGCTGCTGGATGAACGCAAGGCGTTGACGGCCGAGGTGGCGCAGTTGCGCCGAGACCTGGCCATGTCCGGTGGCGCGCAGGAAACGGAATCTGCCAAGGAAATCAACGGCGTATCCTTTGCCGCGCATGTTCTGTCCGGCGTATCCGGGCGCGACTTGCCGCCGCTGGTGGACGAGCACAAGGTGCAGCTGGGATCGGGCGCGGTGCTGTTGATCGCGGATGTCGACGGCAAGGCGGCGGTGGCCGCTGGTGTGACCGAGGACCTGACGGACAAGCTGTCGGCGGTTGATCTTGTGCGGGCGGCGGTGGCCGAACTGGGTGGCAAGGGCGGCGGTGGCCGGCCTGATATGGCCCAGGGTGGCGGAAAAGATGCCAGCAATGCTGACGCAGCCATCACGGCGGCCGAAGCCGTCATCGGAGGATAAAATGCCAGCCCTTTGGATCGCCCATGTGACTGTCACGGATGAAGACGCCTATGGTAAATACGCGGCCCTTGCCGGGCCTGCGATTGCCAAACACGGCGGGCATTTCATTGCCCGCGCCGGGCGCTATGTGCAGCTTGAGGGCAAGGATCGCCCGCGCAATGTGGTGGCGAAATTCCCATCCGTTGAGGCCGCCGAGGCCTGTTACCACAGTTCGGAATACCAGGAAGCCTTGAGCCACGCGCGCGGCGCGAGCGAGCGGGAGCTTTTGGTCGTCGAGACAACGGAATAAGAAAAAACCCCGGCCTTGCAGCCGGGGTTTTCGTTTCAAGTCAGAGGTTTGTCGGGTCTTATTGATCCGAGGAACGGGCCTGCCGCTTGCGCTCATGCGGGTCCAGAAAACGCTTGCGCAGACGGATTGAATTCGGCGTCACTTCGACCAGTTCATCATTGTCGATATAGGCGATCGCCTCTTCCAGCGACAGCGTGATCGGCGTGGTCAGGCGCACCGCCTCGTCAGTGCCCGAGGCGCGCACGTTGGTCAGCTTCTTGCCTTTCAGCGGGTTCACTTCCAGGTCGTTTTCACGGCTGTGTTCGCCGATGATCATGCCCTGATACACGTCGACTTGGGCGCCAATGAACATGCGGCCGCGATCTTCCAGGTTCCACAGGGCGAAGGCGACCGACTGGCCGTTTTCCATCGAGATCAGCACGCCCGCGCGACGGCCCGGAATGGCGCCTTTGTGCGGCGCCCAGCCGTGGAACACGCGGTTCAGAACACCAGTGCCGCGCGTGTCGGTCAGAAACTCCCCGTGATAGCCGATCAGCCCGCGCGACGGCACGTGGGCGATGATGCGGGTCTTGCCCGCACCGGCCGGTTTCATCTCGGTCATCTCACCCTTGCGGGTGCCGGTGATCTTTTCGATCACAGCGCCGGAATATTCGTCATCGACGTCGATGGTGACTTCCTCGATCGGCTCCATCGTGACGCCGTCTTCTTCGCGCATGATCACCTGCGGGCGCGAGATCGAAAGTTCGAACCCCTCGCGGCGCATGTTTTCGATCAGAACGCCCATCTGAAGTTCGCCGCGGCCTGACACTTCGAAGGCCTCGCCGCCCGGCGTGTCGGCAATCTTGATGGCGACGTTGGATTCGGCTTCTTTCATCAGCCGTTCACGGATCACGCGCGACTGCACCTTCTTGCCGTCACGGCCCGCCAGCGGGCTGTCGTTGATGCCGAAGGTCACGGTGATGGTGGGAGGGTCGATCGGTTGGGCGTCCAGCGGTTCCTCGACCGCCAGGGCGCAGATCGTGTCGGCCACGGTGGCCTTGGTCATACCGGCCAGAGACACGATGTCGCCCGCAATGGCTTCGTCGATGTCCTGCTGGGCCAGACCGCGGAAGGCCTGGATGCGGGTGACACGGAATTGTTCGATCTTCTGGCCAACGCGCGACAGCGCCTGCACGGTGGCACCAACCTTAAGGCGGCCGGTCTCGACGCGGCCCGTCAACAAACGACCAACGAAGGGGTCAGATCCCAGCGTGGTGGCCAGCATGCTGAAGTCTTCGTCCTGATGCGCCAGCTGGCGCGGGGCAGGGACGTGGTTCACGATCAGGTTGAACAGCGCGTGCAAATCCTTGCGCGGCCCGTCCAGGTCCGCATCAGCCCAGCCTGAGCGGCCCGAGGCATACATGTGCGGGAAATCCAGCTGGTCGTCATCGGCGCCCAGGTTCGCGAACAGGTCGAAACACTCGTCCAGCGCGCGGTCGGGTTCGGCGTCGGGCTTGTCGACCTTGTTCAGCACGACGATCGGACGCAGGCCAAGCGCCAGCGCCTTCGAAGTCACGAACTTCGTCTGCGGCATCGGTCCTTCGGCGGCGTCGACCAGCAGAACCACGCCGTCAACCATCGACAGGATCCGCTCAACCTCCCCGCCGAAATCGGCGTGGCCGGGCGTGTCGACGATGTTGATCCGCGTGCCTTTCCATTCGACCGAGGTCGGCTTGGCGAAAATGGTGATGCCGCGCTCACGCTCAAGGTCATTTGAGTCCATCGCGCGTTCGGCAACGGCCTGGTTTTCCCGGAACGCCCCGGATTGTTTCAAAAGCTCATCCACCAACGTGGTTTTGCCGTGGTCAACGTGAGCGATGATCGCGATATTGCGAAGGTCCATGAGTGCCGCCTTTTAAGGAGTTTGCGGGCGCATACCTTGGATGCGACGCAATTGCCAGCCCTAATGGGGCGCGGTGGTGGAAAAGAGGTTGATCACCACGATCCCGGCAAGGATCAGCCCAAGGCCCAGAATGGCGGCTGCGTCCAGTTTCTGGCCGAAAATGACCAGCCCTGCACCGGCGATCAGAACGATCCCCATCCCGGACCACAGCGCATAGGCAATGCCCACGGGCATGAACTTCAGCACCCAACCCAGCAGAATGAAGCTGATCACATAGGCCACGACCACGGTGATCGACGGTCCGATCCGGGTGAATTGCTGGCTGGCTTGCAGCGCCGTGGTGCCGATGGTTTCAAACACGACGGCGGCGAACAGGATCAGATAGGGCATGGACGGCTCCAAACAAAACGGGCGGGGACAAGCCCCGCCCGATGACCCTAGAGGGGGCGTCCTCAGCCCGCCAGAGCCTTGTTCAGGTTCTCGTCGATCTTCTCAAGAAAGCCCATCGTGGTCATCCAGCCCTGATCGGGGCCGACCAGAAGCGCCAGGTCCTTGGTCATGTGGCCGCTTTCCACCGTGTCCACGATCACTTTTTCCAGCGTTTCGGCGAAGTTTTGCAGCTGCTCGTTGCCGTCCAGCTTGGCGCGGTGCTTCAGCCCGCCGGTCCAGGCGTAAATCGACGCGATCGAGTTGGTCGAGGTGCTTTCGCCCTTCTGGTGCTGGCGATAGTGGCGGGTAACGGTGCCGTGGGCGGCCTCGGCTTCGACGATCTTGCCGTCGGGCGTCATCAGTTGCGAGGTCATCAGACCGAGCGAGCCGAAGCCTTGCGCGACGGTGTCGGACTGCACGTCGCCGTCATAGTTTTTGCAGGCCCAGACGAATTTCCCGTTCCATTTCATCGCGCAGGCGACCATGTCGTCGATCAGCCGGTGTTCATACCAAATCCCGGCCTTTTTGAACTTGTCGGCAAATTCGGCGTCGAAAACTTCCTGAAACAGCTCCAGGAACCGGCCATCATATTGCTTCAGGATCGTATTCTTGGTCGACAGATACAGCGGCCACCCCATGTTCAGCGCATAGTTCATCGACGCGTGGGCAAAGTCGCGGATCGACTGGTCCAGATTGTACATCGACATGAACACGCCGGCTGAGGGGGCATCGAACACTTCGCGCTCGATCTCGGTGCCGTCTTCGCCGACAAATTTCATCGTCAGCTTGCCAGGGCCGGGGAATTTCATGTCCGAGGCTTTGTATTGGTCGCCAAAGGCGTGGCGGCCGATGACGATCGGGTTGGTCCAGCCTGGCACAAGGCGCGGCACGTTCTTGCAGATGATCGGTGCGCGGAACACGACGCCACCCAGGATATTGCGGATCGTGCCATTGGGGCTGCGCCACATTTCTTTCAGGCCGAACTCTTCCACCCGGGCCTCATCCGGTGTGATGGTGGCACATTTGACCGCAACGCCGACCTCTTTGGTTTTCTCAGCCGCGTCGATGGTGATCTGGTCATTGGTCTCGTCGCGGACCTCGATGCCCAGGTCGTAATACAGCAGGTCGATGTCCAGATAGGGCAGGATCAGCTTTTTCTTGATGAAATCCCACATGATGCGGGTCATTTCATCGCCGTCCATTTCGACGATGGGGTTCTCTACCTTGATCTTGGTCATCTACGCGCCCTCCGGCTGGTCACTGGTTTGCGCGTGGTGTAGCGCAATCGGTGGTCAGAGGGAAGACGGTATGCGATTGCATACAATAATCTGAATGTGTCGGACTCAGTCCTGTGACCAATCAGGCGTCCGTTTTTCGATGAAGGCCTGAATGCCCTCCTCGGTATCGCGATACAGCATGTTTTCGACCATGGCCGCGCCGGTGAAGGCATAGGCATCGTCAAGCGGCATCGACAGCTGGTCATAGAAGGCCGATTTGCCGATTTTCACAGCCGCCCCCAGTTTCGCAGCGACGGTTCCCGCAAGGTCCATCGTGGCGCGGGTCACTTCGGCGGGGTCCACAACACGGTTCACCAGGCCCAGCTCACGCGCCCTGTCCGCGTTGATGAACTCGCCAGTCGTCAGCATCTCAAACGCCTGTTTGCGCGGGATGTTGCGGGTCAGGGCCACCATCGGGGTCGAGCAGAACAAGCCGATGTTCACCCCGTTCACACCAAACCGCGTGCCTTGGGCCGCCACCGCCATGTCGCACGAGGCGACCAGTTGGCAGCCCGCAGCGGTCGCAATGCCATGCACCTCGGCGAACACCGGCTGAGGCAGGCGGGGAATGGTCATCATCATCCGGGCACAGCGGTCGAACAGGTCCTTGAAATAGGCCCGCCCGCCATCTTCGGCGGCGCGTCCGGCGGTCATTTCCTTCAGATTGTGCCCGGCGCAGAACGCCTTTCCTGCGCCCGCCAGAACCACCGCACGGATCGATGTGTCGGTGGCCAATCGGTCCAACTCCTGCTGCAATGCGGCCAGCATGTCGTCGGACAGGGCATTCAGTGTTTCGGGCGTGTTGAGCGTCAACCGCGCAATTGACGCAGCGTCCTCCCGGATCAGAATCGGCTTACCCATCTTGTCCTCCCGCATGGTTCCGCCCCACGATAGGGGCGAGAAACCGGAGGGGAAAGCATGTCTTTGAAAATGTCGTTGGATGAATTGCGTGTCTTCATGGATGACCAGTTTCCGCAAGTGAAGGGGGAGTTCGAGATCCTCGATGTCGCCCCCCTGCACATCACCGTGCGCAAGCTGGTCGAGGACAAGCACCTGCGCCCCGGCGGAACAGTGTCGGGCCCGACCATGTTCATGCTGGCCGATGTCTGCATGTATCTGGCGATCCTGGCGATGATCGGACCCAAAGCGCTGGCGGTGACGACGAATTGTTCGATCGACTTCATGCGCAAACCCGTGGCGCATGCCAATTTGCGGGCCGAGGCGCGCATTCACAAGCTGGGCCGCGTTTTGGCGGTGGGCGATGTGCTGATCTACTCCGAAGGCGAAGAGGCCCCGGTGGCGCGCGCCAGCCTGACTTATTCCATTCCACCGGAACGGGATTGACCCGGAACGGGGCGACAGGCACCAATGAGACATTGAACAGGGAGAGCAGCATGTCCGAGCAAAGCCACAACCGCCTTGAGCATTTCCCGGTCACGTTCTTCGCCATCGTGATGGGGTTGATGGGGCTGACGCTTGCGATGCACGCAGGCGCCCCGGCCTTTGCCTGGCTCGGGGTGGCCTCCACCGGCATGATGGTTGCCTCGGCGGTGGCCTTCGCGGCAATCTCGGTCATTTATGTGATCAAGGCGGTGCGCTTTCCCGGCGCGGTTGCCGAGGAATGGCATCATCCGGCCAAGCTGGCCTTTTTTCCGACCATCACGATCTCGCTTTTGCTGCTGGCCACGACGGTCCATGCCTATAACCCGGCACTGGCCGAGGTGATCTGGCTGATCGGCACCGTGGGGCAGGGGGTGTTGACCATCGCGGTGATCTCGGGCTGGATCAGCCACCGCAGCTTTGAGGTCGGGCACCTGACCCCCGCCTGGTTCATTCCGGCCGTTGGCAACGTGATCGTGCCCATCGCGGGCGCACGGATGGGATATATCGAAGTCAGTTGGCTGTTCTTCTCAGGCGGCATGATTTTCTGGTTGGTCCTGCTGACCCTGGTAATGAACCGCCTGATTTTTCACGACCCGATCGGCGCCCGGCTGTTTCCCACCATGGTGATCCTGATCGCCCCGCCGGCGATCGCGTTTCTGGCCTATGTCTCGATGATGGGCTTCGTCGACGGATTTGCCCGCATGCTGATCAATGCGGCCTTCATCTTTACAGCCCTCGTGCTGGCGCAGGTGCCCCGGCTGGTGAAACTGCCCTTCGCGCTCAGCTGGTGGGCGCTTTCCTTTCCGCTGGCGGGGCTGGCGATTGCCTCGTTCCGGTTCTCCCAGCTCGAGGGCTCGCGCCTGCACCAAAGCATTGGCGTGATCGTGTTGCTGGTCCTGACCCTTGTGGTCATCGGCCTGGTCGCGCGCACGGTGATGGGGATCGCCCGAGGCGAGATTTGCCGCCCGGAATAGCGATTCATATGGGGTATAATAATACCTTATTTTCAAGCACCTGTTTTTGCAAAAGAAAAACGGAAAACCTGCGCTTGACTGGGCTTCGGAAATGCTTAGAAACGCCCCATCCGAAACCCACCAAGGGCCGAATACATGAAAACCTTTTCTGCAACTCCTGCAGACATCGACAAGAAATGGATCCTGATCGACGCTGAAGGCGTTGTTCTGGGCCGTCTTGCTTCGATCGTCGCCATGCGTCTGCGTGGCAAACACAAACCGTCCTTCACGCCGCACATGGACATGGGCGACAACGTCATCATCATCAATGCTGACAAGATCCAGATGACCGGCAAGAAGCGTGAAGAAAACTTCTACTGGCACACCGGCCACCCGGGCGGGATCAAGTCGCGCACCAAGCAGCAGATCCTGGAAGGCAAGCACCCCGAACGCGTGGTGACCAAAGCCATTCAGCGCATGCTGCCCGGCAACAAGCTTTCGCGCAAAGTCATGACCAACCTGCGTGTTTTCGCAGGCGCGGAACATGGCATGGAGGCGCAGAAGCCCGAAGTGTTGGACGTCAAGTCCATGAACCCCAAAAACTCGCGTGAGGGCTGAGCATGACCGAAGAGATCAAATCGCTCGAAGAGCTGAACGCGGTTGCCGAAGGCACCGAAGCGGCTGTTGAAGCCATTGAAATCAATCGTGAGCCGGTTCGTGACGAACTGGGCCGCGCCTATGCCACCGGCAAGCGGAAGGACGCGGTCGCCCGTGTCTGGATCAAGCCCGGGTCCGGCAAGGTCGTGGTGAACGGCAAGGACCAGGACAAGTATTTCGCGCGTCCGGTGCTGCAGTTGATCCTGCGCCAGCCGTTCCAGATTGCCGGTGTCGAAGGTGAATTCGACGTGATGGCCACCGTCAAGGGCGGCGGTCTGACCGGTCAGGCCGGTGCGGTCAAGCACGGCATTTCGAAGGCTCTGCAGCTCTATGAACCCTCGCTGCGTGCGCCGCTGAAGGCCGCTGGTTTCCTGACCCGTGACAGCCGCGTGGTGGAACGGAAGAAATACGGTAAGCGCAAAGCGCGTCGTTCGTTCCAGTTCTCCAAGCGTTAATCGCCTGCGAACACGAATTGCAAAAGGGCTGCCTTCGGGCGGCCCTTTTCATATTGCGGGGCAGGGGCGCTTGCCCTATATCCCGCGTAGACAAAATGTCACTGGCACCCGTAGCTCAGCTGGATAGAGCGCTGCCCTCCGAAGGCAGAGGCCATAGGTTCGAATCCTATCGGGTGCGCCATTTTCCGTTTCCCACAGAAAACACCCCCAAGGGTTGATTGGCAGCTGAAAAACGTCCCTAATGGTTGTGCCGAAAACCGGGGGACCGTCATGGAAACAGGCACGATCACCGCACCCGAACTCGCACACGCGCGCGATTGGGTGCCAGTTCTGGCGAAGTACCGCGAGGCGGACGATGCGCGGGCCTGGCGCGAGGTCGCCGTGACGCTGGGCCCGTTCCTGGCGCTTTGGGTGCTGGCGTGGGGGTCTCTGGACGGGCCACGATGGGTCACGCTGGCGTTGACGGTCGGGATCGGCCTGTTCCTGATGCGCCTCTTTGCGCTTCAGCACGATTGCGGCCATGCAGCGTTGTTTCGCGACCGGCGCATGAACGACCGGATCGGGCGTCTGTTCGGGGTGCTGACCCTGTCGCCCTATACGACCTGGCGCAAGATGCACGCGACGCATCACGAGAATTCAGGCAATCTGGATGGCGATTTCATGGGCGATCTGATCGTGCTGACGGTCGATCGCTACCGCGCGCTTGACCCCTGGAGGCGGCTGGCCTATCGCATCTATCGCAACCCGCTGTTCATCATGATCGTGTCGCCGCCGCTTCTGTTCTACGTGCTCTATCGCATCCCCGTCGGGCTGATGGGTCAGCGCCGGTACTGGGCCAGCTGCATGGTGAACAATGGAGTGCTGGCGGTGATCCTGGGTGCGATGTACTTTGCGCGCGGGTGGGAGCCGATCTTGTGGATCTTCATCCCCTCGACCCTTCTGGGCGCGGTTCTGGGCATCTGGATCTTCTATTGTCAGCACCAATGGCAGGGCGCGCAGTTCGATTTCGGCGAAGACTGGCAGGTGCATGAGGCCGCGTTGCACGGCTCCTCTCAGCTGCTGCTGCCGGGCTGGATGACCTGGTTCACCGCGAACTTTCCAATCCACCACGTGCACCACCTCTATGCCCGCATCCCGTCCTATCGCTTGCCCGAGGTTCTGCGCGATCACCCCCAGTTGGAGCCGATGAACAAGATCACCGTGGGGCAAAGCCTGGCCGCGTTGAACCTGGCTCTGTGGGACCCAACGCAGCGCCGTCTGATTTCCTTTCGAGAGGCGCATGGGCGGGCCGCGCAGGTGTGAGGTGGTCGTATTCGCCGGTTTTTCCCTTGAAACCGGCACGTTTGCGCAACCGGTCAATTGAAATCCCCGATCAACCGCGCTAAAGGGGGCGCAACCGCCCGTGGTCCGTTCGGACCGGGCATTCGCCTCCTGACGACTTTTGAAAAAGGGAAAGATCATGGCCGACACCTCAACCCCGGATATTCTGTATACAATTGTAGACGAAGCGCCCGAGCTGGCCTCGGCCTCGTTCCTGCCGATCATCCGCCGCTTTGCCTCGGCCGCCGGTGTCAGCGTCGGCACCAAGGATATTTCCCTGGCCGGTCGCATCCTGTCGACCTTCCCTGACGCGCTGAGCGCAGAGCAGCGCCAGTCCGACGATCTGGCCGAACTGGGCCAGCTGGTGAAGACGCCCGAGGCGAACGTGATAAAGCTGCCCAACATCTCGGCGTCGGTGCCGCAGCTGGTGGCGGCAATCGAAGAGCTGCAGGCGCAAGGCTTTGCCCTGCCGGATTACCCGGAAGATCCGCAGAGCGACGCGGAAAAGGCCGTGCGTGCGAAATACGACACGATCAAGGGCTCGGCTGTGAACCCGGTTCTGCGCGAAGGCAACTCGGACCGCCGGTCGGCCAAGGCTGTGAAGAACTTCGCCCAGAAGAACCCGCATTCGATGGGCGCCTGGGCGTCGGACAGCAAGACCAAAGTTTCGTCGATGCCTGGCGATGATTTCTATGCCAATGAGAAATCGGTTACCATCACCGCCGCGCAAGCCGGCGACGCGAAGATCGAATTTGTCGCGGGCGACGGCGCCGTGACCGTTCTGAAGGACGGCTGGCCGCTGGACGAAGGCACCGTGGCCGACGCGACATTCATGTCCGTGAAAGCGCTTGGCGCCTTCCTGGCCGAAGCGATCGAAGACACCAAGGCCGATGGCACCATGTTCTCGCTACACATGAAGGCGACGATGATGAAGGTGTCCGACCCGATCATCTTTGGCCACGCCGTGCGCGCCTGGCTGGCCCCGGTGTTCGACAAGTTCGGCGCCGAGATGGACGCGCTGGGGGTGAACCCGAATTCCGGCATGGGCGACCTGCTGGACCGGGTGAAGGACAATGCCGACATCATGGCCGCGATCGAGGCGGTGACTGGCGAGCGCCCGGCGATGTATATGGTCGATTCAGACCGCGGCATCACCAACCTGCACGTGCCGTCCGATGTGATCATCGACGCCTCAATGCCCGCCGTGATCCGTGCGGGCGGCAAGGGCTGGGATGCGGCTGGCACCAAGGGTGACACCAATTGCGTGATCCCAGACCGCTGCTATTCGACCATCTATGACGAAAGCATCAACTTCTTCAAAGCCAACGGCGCGCTTGACGTGACAACCGCTGGGTCGGTCGCCAACGTCGGTCTGATGGCGCAGAAGGCCGAGGAATACGGTTCGCACCCCACTACGTTCGAAGCACCGGCTGCGGGCACGATCCGCGTGGTTGCGGCCAACGGCGACACGCTGCATTCCCACGACGTGGAGGCCGGCGACATTTGGCGCGCCTGCACCGCCAAGAAAGCGCCGATCGAGAACTGGATCGAACTGGCGATGGATCGTCAGCGCCTGACCGGGTCCGAGGCGATCTTTTGGCTGGACGCAAACCGCGCCCATGACGCCGAGCTGATCAAATACGTGACACCCGCGCTGGAGGCCGCCGGTGTGGCCGACAAATTCCAGATCATGGCGCCGCGTGAAGCGACCGCCCAGTCGCTGAAAACCATCACCGCAGGCAACGACAGCATTGCCATCACCGGCAACGTGCTGCGCGACTACCTGACCGATCTGTTCCCGATCCTGGAGCTTGGTACCTCGGCCAAGATGCTGTCGATCGTGAAACTGATGAAAGGTGGCGGGCTGTTTGAAACCGGCGCTGGTGGATCGGCCCCCAAGCACGTGCAGCAGCTGGTGGAAGAAAGCCACCTGCGCTGGGACAGCATGGGTGAATTCTGCGCGCTGGGTGAAAGCCTGAACTTCCTGGCCGATGCCAAGGGCAACGCCAAGGCGGGTGTTCTGGGCCGTGCGGCCGAAGAGGCGACGCAGGGCATCCTGGACGACAACCGCTCGCCCTCGCGCAAGGTCGGTGAGCCGGACAACCGCGACAGCCATTACTGGTTCGCGCGCTACTGGGCCGAGGCGCTGGCGGCACAGTCCGACGATGCCGAGCTGGCCGCGCATTTCGCGCCGATCGCCACCGATCTGGCCGCGAAAGAGGGCGCGATCTTGTCCGAGCTGGCCGCAGCCCAAGGTGCACCTGCCGATCTGGGTGGCTATTACCACGCCGATCCGGCCAAGGTGGCGGCCGTGATGCGCCCCTCGACCACGCTGAACGCGATCATCGACTAGGTAGCTGAAAATAAGAATGAAAAACGCCCGGGGGAAACCTCGGGCGTTTTGCTATCTGCGGTAACGATCAACAAAATTGCGCAGGATCTGTTCGGGCGCATGCACGTCTTCGGCCTGGCACATGGCGATCAGATTGTCGGCGTCTTCGGGCGGGAAATAGCCCTTGTGTTTGTAGATTCGAATGCGAGTTTCGAACCCGTCTCCGTCGGCCTCGGGATGAAATTGCGTCGCATAGACGTTTTCCCCGAAGCGAACCATCTGAAACGGGCAATTCACACCTTCGACAAGGTGCACGGCGCCCTGTGGCAGGGTCTGCATCGCTTCCTTGTGGCCCACGAAGGCGCGGAATGCGTCGGGAATACCTTGCATCAGCGGGTCATCGCGTCCTTCGGGTGTGACACTGCAATCGGTCGCGCTGACCGGTTCGGAATAGCGCTCCTTGTTCACGCTACCCGGCGCCAGGTGGTGGCCCAAGATGCCGATCCCGTAACAACAACCCATGAACGGCACATCACGCGCGGTAATCTCGGGCATAAGCCCCAGCACCGCGCGTTCGATCCGGGCCTCGACCGGGTCCTTGTCCTCCTCGGGGTCCGAGACACAGCCGGGTCCGCCGCCGACAATCACGCCGGAAAAGTCGTCCAGCGACAGGGCGTCGGGCAGGGGGCTTTGGTCCAGCCGGATGCGCAGGACGTCGGCTTCGGACAGTCCACCCTTGCGCAAAATCGCCTGGAACTCATCATCCGAGGCTTCGGTTTCGGGGCGCAGTTGCAGGATCAAAAACGGTTTCATGGCGCCCGTGGTAACGCGGCAAGCGGGCCCATGCAATATCGGGCCGATGGGTTAAAGAAACATCACAGATGCGTCATTTTGGTCTCTTTCGTTTCATTTGCAACAGGATCACATTGCGAAACATGCATGTAAATCCGCCGCCGCGCTGTGCAGCGCGAGGAGAACTGGAATGAAACCCAAATTTATCAAAGCATTGGCGCTTGCTGTCGCGCTTGGAACCGGTCAATTTGCCTTGGCCGAGTCGACTGCGACCACCGCTCAGGCCCCTGCGGCCCCGCCGCCGATCCCGACAAGCTCAACCGCGGATCACAGCACGTTCGAGGCGTTAAAGCAGCCGTTTGCCTCGGGACCCGAGGTGACCAAGGCCTGTCTGTCGTGCCACACCGAGGCGGACAACCAGCTGATGCACTCGCTTCATTTCAAGTGGGATTACGAAAGCCCGACCGGTCAGGTTCTGGGCAAGGCGAATGTGGTCAACGCGTTCTGCGGCAACGTGGCCGGGAACGAAGCGCGCTGCACCTCTTGTCACGCAGGATACGGCTGGGACGATATGTCCAGCGAACCTGAGAAGCTGGGCGTCGCAGCCGATTGTCTGGTCTGCCACGACCGTTCCGGCCAGTATACCAAGACCGCAACCGGGGCGGGGCATCCGCCGCTGGACCCGGTGAAACCGGGAACCAAGACGATTACCGGGGCGCTGGCCTGGGCGGTCGACCTGAACAAGGCGGCGCAAAGCGTCGGCATGCCGGGGCGTGACAATTGCGGTAATTGCCACTTTTACGGCGGTGGTGGCGATAACGTGAAACACGGCGACCTCAGCTCGGTTTTGTATGCGCCGACCAAGGACATCGACGTGCACATGGCGGTGGACGGACCGAACTTCACCTGTTCGACCTGCCACGTGGAGGAAGACCACAGCTGGGCCGGGTCACGCTATGACGTGACGATGAGCGAGCCGGAAGCTGCGATGAAGCCTGGTGCTGCGCGCCAGACGGCCACTTGCGAAAGCTGCCACAGCGACACGCCGCACCCGCTGGAAATCGCAAGCGGCCCTGAGGCCGTGCGCAACATGAAGCTGAACAACCACACCGACAAGCTGGCCTGTCAGACCTGTCACATCCCGAGCTTTGCGCGCGGTGGTGTGCCAACCAAGACCCTGTGGGACTGGTCCACGGCGGGTAAGATGAACGCCGAGGGCAAGCCCTATAGCGAGGACAACTGGACCAGCTCGACCGGCAAGGCGATGCACACCTACATGTCGACCAAGGGCGATTTCGAATATGGTGAAAACGTCACGCCGCATTATGCCTGGTTTGACGGTCACATCGAATATACCACGGGCGATCAGACCATTGATCCGACCCAGGTGGTCGAGGTGAACCGCTTGTCTGGCGGGCCTGGCGACGGGGTATCGAAGATCTGGCCCTTCAAGCGGATGGAGGGGCGTCAGGGCTATGACACCGTGCACAATCGCCTGACCTACAGCCACGTCTGGGGCCCGACTACCGACACCGCGTTCTGGACCAATTTCGACTGGGGCAACGCGATCGAGGCGGGCATGAAAGCCGCCGGCGCCGAGTATTCCGGTGAGTTCGATTTCCTCGACACCTACATGTACTGGCCGATCACCCACATGGTCGCCCCCGCCGAGCAGGCGCTGGACTGCGCTGAATGCCACGCCGAAGACGGGCGCATGGCGGACTTGGCCGGTGTCTATCTGCCCGGATCGGACCCGCGTGGACCGGCCGGTCTGCTGGGCATGGCGATGGTTCTGCTGGCCCTGGTCGGCGTTGTCGGCCACGCCATCCTGCGTCTTGTTGGCCGCAAATCGAAGGAGGGCTGAGACATGTCCAAACGTATCGTTAAAGTCTATCCGCGGTTTGAACGGATCTGGCACTGGACGCAGGTGCTTCTGATCGTGATCCTGATGCTGACCGGGTTCAGCCTGAACGGAAACCTTGGCCTTGTGCCCTTCGGTCCGGCGGTGATGTTCCACACGATCGCGGCGGTTCTGTTGCTGGCACTATGGATCTTCGCGACATTCTGGCTGTTCACCACCGGCACCTGGAAACAGTTCATTCCGCGCATCGAGGGTATGATCGAGACCGCCAAATATTATGCAATGGGCGTGTTCAAAGGGGAAAAGCACCCCTATCGCAAGGTCTATATGCGCAAGCACAATCCGTTGCAGGCGGCGACCTATTTCGTTCTGAAATGGATGATCTTCCCGGCAATCTGGATTTCCGGCCTGTTCTATCTGACCTACAACATGTGGGAAGGCAGTGCGAATGCCGGGTTCTGGATCGCGATCGTGGCGAACATCCACCTGCTGGCGGCCTATGTGATCGTGGTGTTCGTGATTGCGCATATCTATCTGCTGACCATTGGCCACGGCTTCCGGCACCACGTGAAGCCGATGGTATCCGGGTTTGAAGAGGTCGATCTGACCGATGAGCAGGAGGCCTACCTTGAGGCCAACGAACCTGAGCGACTGAAGCCACGCGGGGCGCAGGCCTAACGCGGGATCACGCCTGCGGCGACAAGTACATCCCGGCGGGGGAACCACATTTCCCTGGCCGGGATTGCCGGGATTTTCTGAAGAAACTCAACTGCAAGACCTTGGGCCTGTAAAAAAACCAGGTCCTTTTGCATTTCGGCGGCCGGGTCCACGTTTGGCAGGCCCGAGGCCACGTCCAGGTGATAGCTGTGAAAACCCAGCCGCGCGCCGGGGCCCAGGCTGCGCACGTGCCCAGCCATGAACACCAGCGTGCAGGCCGAACTGCAGTCACGCGAGACATGGGTGGCAAGCCCGCGCTGTTGCACAAACCGGGCCAGGTTACGCGCGGCGTGAACATGGCCACCGCCGCTGCTCAGATCCAGCCTTCCCACGCCCGGGGCGTCGTGCAGAACTGCTTCGACCCGGCGTCGGGTGCCCAGGGCGATGGTGCCGTCCAGCTGAAGCTGCGTGCCGTCCGCGCTCAGACTCAGACGCGCCAAAGGTGGCGGATCGGGCTGCGCGCGCAGAAGGTCGGGGCGGGCCGGGGCCAGCGGGCTGGTCAGAAACAATTGCCACCAGGTCACGAAAGCCATCAGCAGGAAAAGCGCCAAAACCAGAAGCCCCGCCATACTTGGTCCGGTCGCGGCAGAGCTTCGGGCTTGTTGGTCGCCGAACCGGATCAGACCAACCGCCTGCCATGCAAACAGGCCGATGTCGGCCGCGACCAGCGCAACAAATCCGGCTGTTGGAAGGGGGGCGGGCAGCAACGGCACGATCCCGACGCCAATCACAAGTCGCAGCGCCAGTACATTCACCCAAAAGGTCGCCAGGAACGGCAGTTTGCCCTGCCAATGGCGTCGGGCATACCAAAGCGAGGGGGGCACACGGGGGGCGGGGGTGGGGCTCATCCCCCGATCCTGCCGCAATTCCCTTGCTTTGTCATGGCGACGGCCAGACATGAAAAACCCGGCCATTGGCCGGGCTCATGACGTCTTGTCGCTTAGAGGTGCGCGCTCAGCTGCCCCAGCTGCGGACCACGCCGCAATCCATATGGACGAAGTTCGACCCGGAATACTTGCCGACACCGCCAGCGCTGCACGCCTTGGCGGCGCGGAACATCTGGCTGACCGAGCGCGATTTCATGCGAAGGTCGGCAGCCTGGCCTTTCATGTGGAGCGAGTTCTTGGCAACCCCACGCGAGCGCGAGCGCAGCATGGCGTTGGTTTGTGGCGAACGGTAGCCCGACAGCAGCATGTAAGGTTCGCCCACATCCATCAGTGAATGCGCGGCAGCCATGATGTCGACGGTGCGGGTGTCCATGCCGATCGACTTGTCCAGCCGCCAGTCGCGCATGAAGTGGTTCACCTCTTTCAGGGCTTCCTTGATGTACTTGCCTTCGATCCAATAAATCGTGTCGATGCTTTCGCCGGTCCGGCCGGAATACATCGCAATGCGGCGGATATCGCCACCGCCACGCAGGAAGCCTGCGGCTTTGGAAAAGGTCGGGGCGGCCGCAACAGAGGTTGCAGCGAATGCACCAAGAAGCGCGCGCCGTGTCATGCCCGTCGAGCTATTGTCCATCATTCCGTCCCAGCGTCTTGCCTGTATCCGTTTGAAAACGAAGCCATTTGTGTCACCTCATCCCCAGGTGCAGGGCTGTTATGGCACATCCCGATTCGTGGGCCAACCCCCGACGGGTCCAACAAGCTGTTAATCAAGGAAAATCGGCGAAAAGTTGCTGAAATCGCTTAACCATGTCTGAATGGAGGTGAAACCGCGTCACCCGCGCCACGCAAATTGACGAAAACAGGGCCGCTTTCGGTTTCGTGAATGGACTCTTGTTTACCTTTTCGCGACATTATGCCCTATAACCCCGAGCCTTCATTCGGATTTGTGACCGAGGATATCATGACGATTACGCTGCCGCGCCTTCGTGCCCCCCTGTTTTTCGCGCTTTTTCTGGCCTTTATGGCCAGTTTTGCTTTCGGGCTGAAACCCGCCCAGGCTCAGACCCAAGTGACGGCGTTCGCCCAAGCCGTGGCTGAGGCCGCCGCGCGGGACAAGGATATTGCCGAGTTCTATCGCACCACCGGCTACAAGCCGATCTGGACCGGAAAAGGCGGACGCGATAAGGCCCGCCGTTCGGCGCTTCTCAAAGCACTGGCCTCGGCGGGGGATCATGGCCTGCCGGTGTCAAGCTATGACACCGAGCTGTTGAAAACCAACATGAGCAAGGTCAGCTCGGCGCGTGATCTTGGCCGGCTTGAGGTCGCCATGTCCAAGTTGTTCCTGACCTATGCGCGCCATGTGCAGACCGGTATCCTGACCCCGCGCAAGGTCGACGGCGGCATCGTGCGTTCGGTGCCCCTGCGCGGGCGGACCGAGCTTCTGGTGGCGTTCGCGAAAAGCTCTCCGGCGAAGTTCCTGAAGGCGCTGCCGCCGAAGTCCACCGAATATGCCCGCCTGATGAAGGAAAAGATTCGGCTTGAAAAACTACTGGGCAAGGGCGGTTGGGGCCAGGCGGTGCCAGCCAAGGCGTTGAAGCCCGGCGCCACCGGAAATGCCGTGGTAATCCTGCGCAACCGCCTGATAGCAATGGGATACCTGAAGCGTTCGGCGACGCAGACTTATGACACCAACATCCAGCGCGCGGTGCAATTGTTCCAGCTGGATCACGGGTTGAACCCCGACGGTGTGACCGGCGCTGGCACGATGACCGAGATCAACACATCCGCCCAGAAGCGCCTGGAATCCATCATCGTGGCGATGGAGCGGGAGCGCTGGATGAACATCGAGCGCGGCAAGCGCCATGTCTGGGTGAACCTGACGGATTTCACCGCTCAGATCATCGACAACGGCAAAGTCACGTTCCAGACGCGCAGCGTTGTGGGCAAGAACACCTCGGACCGGCGCAGCCCCGAGTTTTCCGACGTGATGGAATTCATGATCGTAAACCCGACGTGGAACGTCCCGCGTTCGATCGCAACCAAGGAATACCTGCCGATGTTGCAGCGCAACCCGAACGCGGTCAGCCACCTGCGCATCACCGACAGCCGGGGCCGCGTGGTCAACCGCGGTGCGGTGGATTTCACCCAATACAATGCGCGCAACTTCCCGTTCGACCTGAAACAGCCGCCCTCGACCCGCAATGCGCTGGGGCTGGTGAAGTTCATGTTCCCGAACAAGCACAACATCTATCTGCATGACACGCCGTCGAAAAACCTGTTTTCGCGCGAAACGCGCGCGTTTTCGCATGGCTGCATCCGTCTGGGTGATCCGTTCGATTTCGCCTATGCGCTGCTGGCCAAGCAGACCAATGACCCCAAGGGCACCTTTGCGGCGGCGCTGAACTCGAACCGGGAAACCCGGATTGATCTGGTTGATCAGGTCCCGGTGCACCTGGTCTATCGCACCGCCTTCACCACGCCGAAGGGGCGCACGAATTATCGCCGCGACGTTTACGGACGTGACGCGAAGATTTTCAACGCGCTGACCAAGGCCGGGGTGGCGCTTCGTGCGGTTCAGGGCTAAATCCTGACCCAGGGGCGGTCCGCCGCCCGTGGGAAAGGGTCCGACATGGATTTTACACTTGCTGACATCGCAGCCGCGCTGAACGCTGAGGTTCTGGGCGACGGCAGCTTGCCGATCACGGGTGCCGCCGAGCCGGGCGAGGCGGGACCAACCGATCTGGCCATGGCAATGGATGCAAAATACGCCGAAGCACTGTCCGACGGACAGGCGCGCGCGGCGTTGTTGTGGGACGGGGCTGATTGGCAGGCGCTGGGGCTTGAGGGTGCGATCACGCTGGCGCGTGGCAAGGCCGCGATGCCGGCGATCACCCGGATGATGGACGCCGGGCCGGACCTGGCCCCGGGCATTCACCCCAGCGCGGTGATCGACCCCAGCGCCGCGATTGGCGACGGTGCCGCGATCGGCCCGTTCGTGGTGATCGGCCCGTCGGTGGTGATCGGCGCGCGGGCGCGGCTTTTGCCGCACAGTTCAGTCGGGCGCGGCAGCGTGATCGGCGATGACCTGACGTTGCATGCCGGCGCGCGCGTGACGCATGAGTGCCGCATCGGCCATCGGTTCATGGGGCATCCGAATTCCGTGGTGGGCGGCGACGGCTTTTCCTTCACCACAACCGAGACAAAAAGCGCGGTCGAAGCGCTGCGCGAGGACGTGAACGAGGGCGGCGAAGTTCAGGGCTCAGACCACTGGGCGCGGGTGCATTCGCTGGGTGGGGTCGAGATCGGCGATGATGTCGAGCTGGGATCCTGTTCAACCATCGACCGAGGCACGATCCGGGCCACGCGGATCGGGCGCGGCACCAAGATCGACAACCAGGTTCAGATCGGCCACAACGTGCTGCTGGGCGAAGATTGCCTGGTTTGCGGCCAGGCCGGCGTGGCCGGATCGGCGCGGATCGGCAACCGCGTGGTGCTGGCGGGCCGGGTCGCGGTCAGCGACAATATCTTCATCGGCGATGACGTGATCGCCGGCGGCGGCGCGGGCATCATGACCAACGTGCCGGCCGGGCGCGCGGTTCTGGGCACGCCCGCGGTGAAGATGGACACGCAGCTCAAGATCAACCGCGAAATGCGGCGCTTGCCACGGCTGGCCGACACGATCCGCGAGCTGCAGAAAGCAGTTTCAAAGCTGGGCGACAGCGACTAGGTTCGCGCCAGTCTCAGGACAGACATGGGGGACCTCATGGCCAAGGATATCAAGACCCGCGTGATTACCATCATCGCCGAACAGGCGGTGGTTGAGCCCGGTGACGTGTCGCCGGAGCAGTCATTGGAAGATCTGGGCATCGACAGCATGGGTCTGGTCGAAGCGATCTTCGCGATCGAGGAAACCTTCGATGTGTCGGTGCCGTTCAACGCCAACGAACCCACGGACGGCGATTTCGACATCTCCTCGGTGGCGGCGATCATCAAGGCGGTCGAGGGGCTGGTGGCCGAGCAGCACGCATGAGGCGGGTGGTCATCACCGGGCAGGGGACGATCAACGCCCTGGGCAGCAACGTGCCCGAAACGCTTGAGGCGATGCGCGAAGGACGCTGCGGTATCGGCCCGTTGGAGTTTCAGGACGTCGAGCGCCTGTCGATCCGCATTGGCGGTCAGATCAAGAATTACGATCCCGAAGCGGCATTCAACCGACAACAGATCGCGCTGTTTGACCGCTTCACCCAATTCACCCTGCTGGCGGCGCGCGAGGCGATCGGGCAGGCGGGGCTGAGCTTTTCCGGCGATCTGGCGGCGCGGGCCGGGGTGGTTCTGGGCACCTCGGGCGGGGGTATGAACACGCTCGATGAAAACTACCGCTCGGTCTATGAGGACGGCAAGAACCGGGTGCATCCCTTTGTTGTGCCCAAGCTGATGAACAACGCGGCCGCCAGCCATGTGTCGATGGAATGGAACCTCAAGGGACCGTCTTTCACCGTGGCGACCGCCTGCGCCAGTTCCAACCACGCGATGGGCCAGGCGATGCAGATGATCCGCAGCGGCATGGCCGATGTGATGGTCACGGGCGGGTCCGAGGCGATGCTGTGTTTCGGCGGCATCAAAGCCTGGGAAGGGCTGCGCGTTATGTCCAGGGACGCCTGCCGCCCGTTTTCCGCCAACCGCAACGGCATGGTTCAGGGCGAAGGGGCGGCGGTCTTCGTGTTCGAGGAATACGAACACGCCCGCGCCCGTGGCGCCGATATCCTGGCCGAAGTGGCGGGGTTTGCGATGACCTCGGACGCTTCCGACATCGTGATGCCGTCAAAACAGGGCGCCGCGCGTGCCATCACCGGCGCGATGCAAGACGCCAGGCTGGCGCCCGAGGACGTGGGATATATCAACGCGCATGGCACCGGCACGGCGGCGAATGACAAGACTGAATGCGCGGCGGTGGCGGATGCGTTCGGATCGCATGCAGATGCACTGATGATCTCGTCAACCAAGTCGATGCATGGTCACCTGATCGGCGGCACCGGGGCGGTGGAGCTTCTGGCCTGCATCATGGCGCTGCGTGAGGGCGTGATTGCGCCCACCATCGGGTATGAAGAGCCGGACCCGGAATGCGCGCTGGACGTGGTGCCGAACGTGGCGCGTTCAGCCAAGGTCAGCGCGGTCCTGTCCAATGCCTTTGCCTTTGGCGGGCTGAACGCGGTCTTGGCGTTGAAAGAGGCCTGAGTGTCAGCCACGAAAAAGCCGCCCGGCGCGCCGGGCGGCTTTTTTTCATCTGACGGTAGGATCAGTTGGCCGGGACCAGCGAGTCGTATGCGGCGGTGAAGCCCGACAGCGAGACCGGAAGTTCGACCTTCTGATCGGGCGCTGCGGCTGGCACGATGGTGGCTTTCGCCACAACTCCGGCCTTGAAACTGGCGATTTCGGCCCCGGTGAAACCGATCTGCGCAATGCAGCCCAGCTGGGCACAGAAGCGGAACTCATAGCGCCGCGACTGACCGCCATCCACGGCGATGGTCAGCTGTTGCGTCAACAGGGTTTCCAGCGGCACGACCACGGTCGCCCCGGCGGCGGCCTGTCCACCGTCGGGCAGGCGCAGCATCGAGATCTCGGCAACCGGATTGTCGTTCTGATCCTTCAGAAGCTGGTAAATTTGGCAGGGGTCGTCGCCATTGGGATTGTGGGCGCATTTACGCTCCCAGTCCCCGAAAACTTCGTCGACATAGGTCTGACCCGGCTGCCGTTCGGTCGTGGTGTCGGTGCCCATGTCAAGCGCCGGGGCGGCTGGGGCCGCGTCGGTCGCCGTGTCTGTAGCGGGCTCTTCCGTGGTCGCGCCATCGGTGGCGGTCTCTTGTGCGAATGCGGTGCCAGCCAGGGTCATGGCGGTCGCAAAGGTCAACGTTTTCAGCAGCTCAGCCTTCATTTGAGATCCCTATCCCTTGTCTCAATACTATCGCTGCTGCTTACCACGCTGTCGGGAGAGAGTCAGGGGGGGATTTCCGACAAGCGGGGAAATTCGCCACTGCTGGTTTACGGTGGTTACTGGTGGGCCGCCCGGGGCTGGGACAAAAAGAAAAGGGCCTGCAAACGAGGCCCTTTTCCTTGATTTTTTTGCTCCCTGCCGGACTGGCCGGCTTATTTATGGTCGAACGCTATGACGTTTGGTCGCAGGGGTCAACAGGGCAAACCCCTTGAATTTGCATGTTTTTGAAAAAATGCCGCGCCCACAGGCGCGGCCAGTCTGACAGGGAGGAAGTCATCCGGACGTAAGAGGACATGCGCCCGAATGAATTCACTATGGTGCAAAAGAGTTAAAAATGTATGTTCATCCGCGAATGAGTATTTCGGGGTAGGGAGCGCTGGCATGGACGGGCATATTTTCATTGGTGGTGGCGGCGACGACTATGCGGTCAAGCAAGGGCTTTTGCTGAAATACGCCAATCGCCACGGTCTGATCGCGGGCGCCACCGGCACCGGCAAAACCGTGACGCTTCAAATCCTGGCCGAGGGCTTTGCCGCCCAGGGCGTGCCGGTGTTTCTGTCGGACGTAAAGGGCGACCTGTCCGGGTTGGCGGCGGCAGGGTCGGCAGATTTCAAACTGCATGATGCCTTCATGTCGCGTGCCGAAACGATCGGTTTTGACGATTATGCCTATGACACCTTCCCGGTCACCTTTTGGGACCTTTACGGTGATCAGGGCCACCCGATCCGCACAACGGTCAGTGAAATGGGGCCGCTTTTACTGGCCCGTCTGCTGGAACTAACGGATGCGCAAGAGGGCGTGCTGAACATCGCCTTCCGGGTCTCGGACGAAGAAGGTCTGCCGCTTCTGGACCTGAAGGATCTGCAATCGCTTCTGGTCTGGGTCGGGCAGAACGCCAAGGACCTTTCCCTGCGCTATGGCAACGTCTCGACCAGCTCGGTCGGCGCAATCCAGCGCGCGCTTTTGGTTCTGGAAAATCAGGGCGGGCACAACCTGTTCGGTGAACCGGCGCTGGAGCTGTCGGACATCATGCGCACCGACACCGACGGGCGCGGGCGCATTTCCATTCTGGCCGCTGACAAGCTGATGGGCGCGCCGCGGCTTTATGCGACCTTCCTTCTGTGGCTCTTGTCGGAATTGTTCGAGGAATTGCCTGAGGTGGGCGACCCGGACAAGCCCAAGCTGGTGTTTTTCTTCGACGAAGCACACCTGTTGTTCGACGACGCCCCCAAGGCGCTGGTCGACAAGGTGGAGCAAGTCGCACGGTTGATCCGGTCCAAGGGCGTCGGGGTCTATTTTTGCACCCAGAACCCGGCGGACGTGCCCGAGGATATATTGGGCCAGTTGGGCAATCGGGTGCAGCACGCCCTGCGCGCCTTCACCGCGAAGGACCGCAAGGAATTGCGCCAAGCCGCCGAAACCTACCGCGACAACCCGCGGTTTGTGACTGAGGATGCGATCCGTGAGGTTGGCGTGGGCGAGGCCGTGACCTCGATGCTGGAACGCAAGGGCGCGCCGGGGGTGGTGGAACGCACCCTGATCCGCCCGCCGTCGTCCCAGCTGGGCCCGATCGACCCGAAAGAGCGCCAGGCGCTGATCAACGCGTCGCCGATTGCGGGCAAGTATGAAACGCTGAAGGACCGCGAAAGCGCATATGAGGTGTTGACCAAGCGCGCCTCGGACGCAGCGCGCGAGGCGGAAAAGGCCGAACAGGCCGAGGAAGAGGCCGAGATGGCCGAGCGCGAGTATCGCGCCGGGCGGCGGTATTCCGGGGAACGGGTGGGGCGCTCGACCTCGAAACGCACACGCAAGACCGAAAGCTTTGGTGAGGCGATGACAAAAGTCGTGGTGAAAGAGCTGAAGGGCGTTACCGGACGGCGTATCGTGCGCGGTATTTTCGGCACGCTCTTCAAGGGTCGCTGACGCGCGAGACCCGCTTTACTTTGTTCGGATTGTCGCTCCTGTGTGGTCGGTCCATGCACTCCCATTGAATTGTTCCGGCATGGGTGACAATGACATGAAAATGACGCGCCAAGCACTTGAAAAAGCTTGATTATGAAAACCGATTTCCTGACACAGGAGGGGTGAACCTGGTTAATCTCGTATGATGGAGCGTGTCATGACCCCGAAAACAATCCTGTCCCTCACCGCAGTCTTGGCGCTGTCGGCCTGCATGTCTGGCTCGGACGGCTGGAACGTCGTCGAAACCCGCCCGTTCATCCATGATTACAGCGATTTTTCGTTGCCGCCGGGCGATGTAGGCGCGGACAATGGTGCGGCAGAACGCCCGCTGGTCACCTATGTGAACACCTATACCTGCCCGACGGATGTGCATCAGGATCACGCGGTGCCCGCGTCGCAGCCGGGCTGCCCTGCACCCGCGCTCTGAGCTGGAAGGTTTACAGCGGACGGATTTTCAGTTCGGCAATCCTGTTGTCGATTCGCCGGGTCACCTCGAACCGGAAGCCGTGGAACGAAAAGACCTGGCCTTCTGACGGGATCATCTGTGCTTCGTGGATAACAAGCCCGGCGATCGTGTTCGCCTCTTCATCAGGTAAGGCCCAGTCGGTGGCGCGGTTCAGATCGCGGATCGTCATCGTCCCATCAACGGTATAGGAGCCATCCTCGGTGCGGATCACCTCGGCCTCGGCGGAGGTGTCGAACTCATCGGTGATTTCGCCCACGATCTCTTCCAGGATGTCCTCAAGCGTGATCAGCCCTTCGAGCGACCCGTATTCGTCCACCACCAGGGCGAAATGCGTATGTCGGCGCAGGAACTGCCGCATCTGGTCGTCCAGCGTGGTGGTTTCGGGAATGAAATAGGGCTCCATCGCCACGCCCAACACGTCAAATTCGTCCAGCGAAACGCCCTGTGACTGCGCGGCATACATCGCGCGGCTCAGGTCCTTTGCGTGGATCACGCCGATGATGTTTTCGGGCTCATCGCGAAACACCGGCAGGCGGGTATAGGGCGAGGCCAGCGAGCGTTCCAGCACCTCAAGCGCCGGCAATGAGGCGTCGATCATCTCGATCTGGCTTCGGTGCAGCATGATCTCCTCGACCACCCGGTCGCCCAGGTCCAAGGCGCCAAGCAGGCGGTCACGGTCTTCCTTTTCCACCGCGCCTTCGCTGTGGCCCAGGGTGATCGCGCCCATGATTTCCTCGCGCACCGCATGGATGTGGCTGTCGGGGTCAATCTCGATCCCGAACAGCCGCAGAACCACCCGGGTAAACGCGCGAACGGCCAGCACGAAGGGCGAAAAGACCAGGATCACGACACGGATCACCCCCGACACGCCCGCGGCAGCGGTTTCGGGGCGGGTGATCGCATAAGTCTTGGGCAGCACCTCGGCAAAAACCAGCACCAGCAGCGTCATGACCAGCGTGGCCAGCGCTACGCCGCTGTCGCCAAACAGCCGGGTGAACAGGGCGGTTGCCAGTGAGGCTGCGAGGATATTCACCAGGTTGTTGCCCAGCAGGACCGAGCCGATCAGGCGTTCGTTATCCTCGGTGATGTTCAGCGCGCGCTGTGCACCCACGTCGCCCCGGTCGGCCTTTGAGCGCAACTTGCCGCGTGACGCGGCCGTCAGGGCGGTTTCCGAACCGGAGAAAAAGGCGGACAGGACAAGAAGGGCGAGGATCGAGGCGACGCTGATCCAGAATCCGGTGTCCAAAAGGCTTGGGTCGATGGTCATATGCATTGTCTTTCGCTGGCTTGCCTTGTCTTATGGGGCGCGCGGGGGGCGCTTTCAAGGGAGGTCACAGGTGAAGATTGCGGATCTGGGCACGTTGACGGGCGAGGTTTTGTGCTTTGGCGGCCCATTGTCGAACCTTCAGGCGCTTCAGGCGCTGGTGGGTGAAGCCAGCCGACGGGGCGTTCCGTCCAGCAATCTGATCTGCACCGGTGACGTTGTCGGCTATGGCGCCGATCCGGTGGCTTGCGTGGCGCTGGTGCGCCAGCTGGGCTGCGTCGTGGTGGCAGGCAATGTCGAACGGCAGCTGGCCAGCGGCGCCGGCGATTGCGGTTGCGGCTTTGCCCCGGGGTCGACCTGCGACCGCCTGTCTGCGGGCTGGTATGGCCATGCCGACTCGCGGGTTGCGCCACTGGCGCGTGACTGGATGGAGGATTTGCCGGACATGGCTGTGTTCGCCTACGAAGGGCGGCGCCACGCGGTGGTGCACGGCGGGTTGACGGATATCTCCCGGTTTCTCTGGCCCAGCTCGCCGGATACGGATTTCGCGCTGGAACTGGCCGCAATCGAGGCCGCAGCGGGGCCGGTCGATGCGGTCATTGCCGGGCACTCGGGCCTGGCGTTTGAGCGCGTGGTGAACGGCGTGCACTGGATCAACGCAGGCGTGATCGGCCTGCCGTCGCATGATGGCCGCCGCCAGACCCGCTTTGCCACGCTGGACCCGGACGGCGCGCGGCTGCACCGGTTGACCTATGACGTGACGGGCGCGGTGGCGGCGATGCGGGGCGCGGGGCTGACGCAGGGCTATGACACCGCGATGGAAACCGGGATGTGGCCCAGCGAAGACGTCCTGCCGCACGAGTTGCGGGGATGAGCGCGCTGGCAGGACAGCTGGCCGCGTTCGCCCTTGGCCCTCTGCGCGGGGCCGAGGATGCCACCGAGATGATGCGCCTGTCATTGCTTGACTGGTGCGCGGTGGGCATCGCCGGGCGGGCCGAGCCGGTATCGTGCCTCCTGCGCGACCATGCGGGCGCCACGGCCGGGCAGGGACCTTGCGCGGTTTTCGGTGGGGCGCAGGTGTTGCCCCCCGCCACAGCGGCGCTGGTGAACGGCACGATTTCCCATGCGCTCGACTATGACGACACGCATTTCGCCCATATCGGCCACCCGTCGGTCGCGGTGCTGCCAGCAGCCTTTGCGCTGGCCCAGGCGACCGGTGCGGATGGCGACACGTTTCTTGAGGCCGCTTTGGCAGGTGTCGAGGGGTCGATCCGCATCGGCCAGTGGCTGGGGCGCGGGCATTACCAGATCGGGTTTCACCAGACCGCGACTGCAGGCGCCTTTGGGGCCACGCTGGCGGCGGCGCGGCTTTTGGCGCTGACGCCGGACCAGACCGGGCATGCGCTTGGCATTGCAGCAACCCGCGCCGCCGGGCTGAAATCGCAGTTCGGCACGATGGGCAAACCTTATCACGCGGGGCTGGCCGCCCAGACCGGGGTGGAAGCCGCCCAGTTGGCCCAGGCAGGGTTCCTGTCCAACCCCGACGCGCTGGATGGGCCGCAGGGCTTTGGCCCGACCCATGCGGGCGCTGGGGATCTGGGCGCGTTCGACGGGCTGAACCGCGACTGGATGATCCTGTCGATCAGCCACAAGTTCCACGCCTGCTGCCACGGCACCCACGCGATGCTTGAGGCGCTGGCAGAGGTGGACCTGCCACCCGCGCAGGTCGACAGGATCAGGGTGGCCACTCATCCCCGCTGGCTGAGCGTGTGCAACATCGCCACGCCCACCACCGGGCTTGAGGTCAAGTTCAGCTATCGCCAGCTGGCGGCCATGGCGATCCGCGGTGTGCCGACCGGTGCGCTGGACAGCTACACGGACGAGCGCGCGCAAGACCTGACGCTGCGGGCCTTGGCGCAAAGGGTCGTGGTGGAAGGTGACGACAGCCTGCCGGAAACTGCCTGCCGGGTGCAGGTGAACGGCACAGACTACGCGCACGATCTTGATGCGCCCATCACGCTGCCCGTGCGTCGGGACAAGCTATTGCACAAGGCCGCCGCCCTGATCGGACCCGGCGGCGCAGACGCGCTTTGGGCCCAGATCCAGCCCGCGTCTTTTATCTTTCCCGAAATATCCTCGCCGAAGGCATAAAAAAGGGCAGAGCCGTGGCTCTGCCCCCTTTGCCCCGATGACGCGACCTCAGGACGAAATGTCGTAGGCGCGTTCGCCGTGCACGGACAGGTCCAGCCCGTTGGTTTCGGTCTCAGCATCCACGCGCAGCGGCGTCACCATCGCGACCAGTTTGATCAGCACGAAGGTCACCACCACGGTGAACAGCCCGACGATCACCAATGATCCCAGCTGCGCGACCCAGCTGCCGTGGCCGAAGGCCGCGATCATGATCGTGCCGAAGATGCCGCCAACACCGTGCACGGCGAAGACGTCCAGTGTGTCGTCGATCTTGAGCCGGTTGCGCACGACATTCACCGCCTCCTGACACAGGATGCCGGCAATGGCGCCGATGGCCAGCGCCTCGACCGGACCGACCACGCCAGCGGCCGGGGTGATCGAGGCCAGACCCGCGATCGTGCCGGTGACCAGACCGACCAGCGAGGCTTTGCCGTACTTGATCTTCTCCCACAGCGCCCAGCTGAGCGACGCGGTGGCGGCCGACAGATGCGTGACGGTGATCGCCATCGCCGCCGAGCCGTCCGCGGCCAGGGCCGAACCACCGTTGAAGCCGAACCAGCCGACCCAAAGCATGCCTGCGCCGATCATCACGAAGCCGGGCGAATGCGGCGGGGTGGTGCGGTGACGGCGCGGCCCCAGGAAAACGGCGATCATCAGCGCTGCGATGGCGGCGGTTTCATGCACCACGATGCCCCCGGCAAAGTCGATCACCCCGGTGGCGCCGAAAATGCCGCCATCGGCCAGAATGCCACCGCCCCAGATCCAATGCACCACCGGCGCATAACAGATCAGCATCCACAGGCCGGAAAAGGTCATCACGAAGCCAAAGCCGACCCGTTCGACATAGGCACCAACGATCAGCGCCGGGGTGATGATGGCAAAGGTCATCTGGAACGCAAACACCAGCACCTCGGGCAGAGTGCCTGACAGGCTGTCGGCATCGACTCCGGCCAGGAAGGATTTGCCAAGTCCGCCCCAAAGCCCCGACTCACCAGGCCCGAAGGCGATGGTATAGCCGAAAGCCAGCCACAGCACGCTCATCAGACAGGCGATGGCATAGACATGCATGAACACGCTGAGCACATTGCGTGCGCGCACCAGCCCGCCGTAAAACAGCGCCAGCCCCGGTAGCGTCATGAAAAGCACCAGCGCGGTCGCCACGAGGATCCAGGCGGTATCAGCTCCGTTCATCTTGTTCTCCGATCGGGTCGTTGTCAGGTTTGGGGGCCTTTCTGACGCGAACGGATGCAAAGAAAAGAGGCGCGATGGCGGAAACGGCTGCGCAAGCGGGCATTTTTCGAACTGCTGAAAAAAAAGGCGCACTTCCTGGGGGAGTGCGGTGAAAATGGGCAGGGCGGGCTTACCGCTCTGCCGCGATTTTCAGCAAGGTGAGCGCATGTTCAGCGGCCGCTTCGCGCACCAAACCCCGCCCCAGGGCGCCGAACTCAATGGTTTCACTGGTGACGTCATCGCCCTGGGCCAGGGCGAAGCACACCCGACCTTCGGGCTTGTGCTCGGATCCGCCGGGGCCCGCGATGCCGGTGACCGCGACCGCAAGATCGGCCTGCGACCGGGCCAGGGCGCCAGTGGCCATTTCGCGCGCGATCTGCTCACTGACTGCGCCGTGGGCCTCAAGCGTGACCGGGTTGACGCCCAGCATCTCGGTCTTGGCCGTGTTGGAATAGGTGATGAACCCGCGCTCATAGACGTCCGAGCTTCCGGCAATGTCCGTGAGCCAAGCGCCCACCAGCCCGCCGGTGCAGCTTTCGGCCGTCGCAATGCGCAGACCCTTGCCCCGACACAGCGCCAGCAACGCGGTGGCGCTCATGACATCAGCACCAAATGGCTGAAGGCGGCGGCGGCGGACACGCAGATCGCCGCGATAAGCCCCGCGATCACGTCATCCAGCATCACCCCATGCGCGCCCGGTTTGCGGTCGGCCCAGCCGACGGGGCCGGGTTTCCATATGTCGAACAGGCGAAACGCCAGGAACGCCCCGATCCAGCCGGGATAGGGGAAGATATGCGGATCAACCCCTGCGTGCCACAACCCGCCCGAGAGCGGTAGAAGCGCGATGAACATGCCCGCGACCTCGTCGATGACCACTTCGGACGGGTCATGGATGCCGGTGCCTTTGGTGTATTGCGCGGTGGCATACCAACCGACGTAGTAGACCACGACGGTGGCCACGATCAGGCCGGGAAAGCCAAAGCCCCAGTGGATCAGCCAGGCCGCCGGGATTGCCGCTGCACTGCCCCAGGTGCCGGGGGCGGGCTTCAACAGGCCGACATAGCCGAAGGTTGCAATGAATTTCATCATGGTCTCAAATCCTTACGGCTTGATCAGCGTTGCCACGGCCTGCGCGGCAATGCCTTCTTTGCGGCCGGTAAAGCCCAGCCGCTCGGATGTGGTGGCCTTCACCGACACACGGTCGGGGTCCAGCCCGGTCAGCCGCGCCAGTTCGGTGCGCATAGCGACCGCGTGCGGCCCGATCTTGGGCTGTTCGCAGATCAGGGTGACATCCACATTCGAAATCGCAAAGCCGCGCGCAGTGGCGCGCCCGACCGCATGGGTCAGAAACACGTGGCTTTCACAGCCCTTCCACTGTGGGTCCGAGGGCGGGAAATGCTGTCCGATATCGCCATCCGCCAGCGCGCCATAGATCGCATCGGTCAGCGCGTGCATGCCGACGTCAGCGTCGGAATGGCCTTTCAGCGCCTTGTCATGCGGGATGCGTACGCCGCATAGGACCACGTGGTCGCCATCCTCGAACGCATGCACGTCATAGCCTTGGCCGGTTCGGATATCCATCGGACCTCTCAGCAGTTTTTCGGCCCGGGCAAAGTCCTCAGGGCGGGTGATCTTCAGGTTGCTTTCATCGCCCGGTACGATCGCGACGTCAAGGCCCGCCGCGCGTGCCACCTCGACGTCATCGGCGGCCCCACCGGGATGGGCGCGGTGGGCGTCCAGGATAGCAGCAAAGCGGAAGCCTTGCGGGGTCTGCGCGCGGTAAAGCCCGTCACGGTTCTCTGTGCCCGCAACCTTGCCGTGCGCGCCGCGCCACAGCGCGTCAGTGACGGCCAGCGCCGGGGCCGCGCCGCCGGAATGCGCCAACGCGTCGATCACGTCATCGATCACGCGGGCAGGGGTGCAAGGGCGGGCCACGTCGTGGATCAACACCGCCTCGGGCGGATCACCGGCCAGTGCCTCAAGCCCCGCCACCACACTGGCGTCGCGCGTCACGCCGCCGATGGCGATGGTCACGCCCGGAAAGCTTTCGGCCTGGGTCAGGTCGTCGGCATGCAGGACCAGGACCACCTGGTCGATGCGCGGATGGCTGGCAAAGGCGGCAACGCTGTGATCGGCGACCCGGCGCCCGGCCAGAACGCGCCATTGTTTGGGCAAATCCCCGCCCGCGCGGGTGCCGCGACCTGCGGCGACGATGATGGCGGCTGTTTTCATGGTTCCTTGTTTACGTGGTGCCGAATTCAAGGACAATGGGGCGGTTTCGCTGCTGGAAACTGCTCAATATTTGTGCAAAATGGGGTTTTCGCGGCGCCGAGGCCCAGAAAAGTTGCTGTTTCTCAAGGCGCCGGGGACAAACACTGCAGTTGCACAAGGAATAAGCATGTCGATCCCGCTCGGATCTCTGACCCTGGACCCACCCGTGGTTCTGGCCCCGATGGCCGGGATCACCGACCTGCCGTTTCGCCAGATCGTCGCGCGGTTTGGCGCCGGATTGGTGGTGTCCGAGATGGTGGCAAGCCAGGAGATGGTGCAGGCCAAACCCGGTGTGCGCGAACGGGCCGAGCTTGGCTTCGGGCTGGAAAACACCGCCGTACAACTGGCCGCGCGCGATGAATACTGGGCCGGCGAGGCCGCGCGCATGGTCGAAGCCAACGGGGCCAAGCTGATTGACATCAACATGGGCTGCCCGGCGCGCAAGGTGGTGGGCGGGTTGTCCGGATCGGCGCTGATGCGCGATCTGGACCATGCCCAGCGGTTGATCGAGGCGATCGTCGGCGCGGTCCGCGTGCCGGTGACGCTGAAGACCCGGCTGGGCTGGGATGACTCCAGCCTGAACGCGCCCGACCTGGGGCGGCGCGCGCAGGATGCGGGCATTCGCATGATCACCATCCACGGTCGCACCCGCTGTCAATTCTACAAGGGCCACGCCGACTGGTCCGCGATCCGGGCTGTGAAAGACGCGGTTGAAATCCCGGTAATCGCCAATGGCGATATCACCAGCCCGCTGAAAGCCCGTCAGGCGCTGGCGGCGTCCGGGGCTGACGGGGTGATGGTCGGGCGCGGGGCCGGGGGGCGGCCCTGGCTGCTGGCCGAGATCGCGCAGGCGCTGTATCACACGCCCGCGCCGATTATTCCCACCGGGGTCGCGCTGGTCGACCTTGTATGCGAGCATTACGAAGCGTCGCTGGACTTTTATGGCCCAGAGCTGGGCGCGCGGGTGATCCGCAAGCACTTGGGCTGGTACATGGACGGGGTCGTGACCCCGCCCGATCTGCGCCGCGAGGTCCTGTCGTCGCGCGACCCGGCCCGTGTTCTGAGCCTGATCCCTGAGGCCATGAGCGAAAGGCGGGCGGCATGATGGATGCAGAAACCCTGTGGTCGTCGCTGCCGATCCCCGCGATCTTGATCGACGGGCAGGATCGGATCTCTCAGGTGAACACGGCCGCCGAATTGTTCCTGAACACCGGCGCGAAAGGTCTTCTGACCAGCCCGGTGTTCGACCGGCTGCATATCGACGCGCGACTTGACGATGCGTTTGCGCGCGTGCGCCGGGATCGCGGGGTTTTGTTCATCAATACCGTCGCGGTTGGATCGGGCAACGCGCCGCCGGTGGAGTGCAACATTCAGATCGCCCCGCTCTCGGCAAGTGATGAGGTGCTGATGCTGCTACAGCCGCGCCAGATCTCGGACCGGCTGGGCCATGCCCACGGCGCGAAATCCGCCGCGCGCTCGGCCATCGGCATGGCGGAAATGCTGTCGCATGAGATCAAGAACCCGCTCGCGGGCATCACCGGCGCGGCGCAGCTTCTATCGATGAACCTGGCGCCCGAGGATCAGGAAATGACCGACCTGATCGTGGCTGAAAGCCGCCGCATCGTGGCGCTCCTCGACCAGGTCGAGCAATTCGGCAACCTGCGCCCACCCGCGCGCCAAGTGGTGAACGTGCACGACCTTTTGGATCGTGCGAAAAGGTCCGCGCGGGTGGGCTTTGCCGCACATATGGCCATCGTGGAGGAATTCGACCCCTCGCTTCCGCCAACCCATGTGGACGGCGACCAGATGCTTCAAGTGTTTCAGAATCTTATGAAAAACGCTGCCGAGGCCTGTGCGGGCGGCGGCACGATCACGCTGCGCACCTTCTATGACCACGCGCTTCGGCTCAGGCGCAAGGACGGTACCGGGGCCGCGCTGCCGCTTCAGGTCGAGATCATCGATGACGGCCCGGGCATCCCGCCCGAGATCGCAGCCCAGGTGTTCGAACCCTTCGTGTCGGGGCGTGAAAACGGCACCGGGCTGGGTCTCGCGCTGGTTTCCAAGATCATTTCCGACCACGACGGTTGGATCACGCTCGACAGCGTGCCGGGGCGCACCGTGTTTCGCATTTCGCTCCCCGTTGCCCCCAAACCTGTTGAAGGAGATTGACCGATGGACGGCACCGTTCTGGTCGCAGATGACGACCGCACCATTCGCACAGTTCTGACCCAGGCGCTGACCCGCGCCGGATGTCGAGTGCATGCGACCTCGTCGCTGGTGACGCTGAAACGCTGGGTCGAAGAGGGGCGCGGCGATCTGGTCATTTCCGACGTGGTCATGCCCGACGGGAACGGGCTTGAAGCGCTGCCTGAAATCGCTGAAATGCGCCCCGATCTGCCGGTGATTGTCATATCGGCGCAGAACACGATCATGACCGCCATTCAAGCTGCCGAGGCCGAGGCGTTTGACTATCTGCCCAAGCCGTTCGACCTGCCCGACCTGATGAAACGCGCCAGCCGCGCGTTGGAGCGCAAGCGGATCCGCCCGACCTTCACGCGCACGGCTGAGGCGGGCGATGACCTGCCGCTGGTGGGGCACACCCCGGCGATGCAGGCGCTTTACAAGCTGGTGGCGCGGGTGATGAACACCGATCTTCCCGTGCTGGTGACGGGCGAAAGCGGCACCGGGAAAAGCCTGATTGCGCGTGCGATCCACGACTTTTCCGACCGGCGCAATGCGCCCTTCGTGGTGGTCACGCCGGATGACCTGAGCCCGATCGACGGGCCGGCGCAGGTGCTGGCGCGCGCCGGGCAGGGGACAATCTTGTTCGACGAAATCGGCGATCTGGACGACGAAGCTCAGGCAAGGGTCACCCGGATGCTGGACAGCCTGGGCGACCCGGCGCCGCGCATTCTGGCCACCGCTCAGGCGGATATGGTGGCGAAATTGGAGCAGGGCGCGTTCCGCCAGGACCTGTATTATCGTCTTGGCGGTGTCACCATTCCGGTGCCCAGCCTGCGCGATCGGGTCGAGGACATTCCCGCCCTGGCCGAACATTTCCTGTACCGCGGCGAACGCGACGGGCTGGGGCCGCGCCGCCTGAGCGATGAGGCCAGCGACACCCTGCGCGCCTATCCCTGGCCCGGCAATGTGCGCCAGCTTGAGAACACCATGCAACGGCTGTTGGTCACCGGTACCGAACAGGACATCACCCGCGCCGAGGTCGAGATCACTCTGGGCGCGCCGTCGGGCGGGGTATTGCCGCGGGCGGTCGAGGGCGAAAAGCTGTCGGCCAGCGTCGCACGCCACCTGCAACGGTATTTCGACCTGCACGGCGACGCGCTGCCCCCGGCCGGGCTATACCAGCGGGTTTTGCGCGAATTCGAGCTGCCTTTGATTGAAATCGCGCTGGATGCGACCGGCGGCAACCAAGCTAAATGTGCCGATTTGCTGGGCATCAACCGCAATACCTTGCGTAAAAAGATCACCGAGCTGGGAATCGAGGTGACACGGCGGCGCAAATTGATGTAAAAGTGCCACAGAGCGTGGCATTCCGGCGTCAGATCGGGGCTTGCGCTCGGCGGTAGGCTGCGGTTTCGCGGCGTTATGATGGGGTGGCGTGGTGGCACGAGGTGCAACACGTAAGTCAACCTGGGAGCGGCTGATACGCCTGCGCAGATTGCGCAAGGCGCAAACATGGGCGAGCTTCGGCCTGGTCACCCTTGGCCCCATTCTGGCGCTTGTCACCTTCCTCATTTTTGGTCCGCTAGATCAGGGTGCGCAAAGCACGGCACTGAGGCTGATTCTTCTGGCCGACATCGTTTATGTGCTCGTCGTCGCCACCATGGTCCTGTCTGGCGTGGCCCGCATGATCGCGGCGCGGCGGCGTAAATCGGCAGGCTCGCGGTTGCACCTGCGTCTGACCGGGGTGTTTGCGCTTCTGGCGCTGATCCCCACCGTGCTTGTCGCCGTCTTCGCGGTGCTGACGGTGAACGTGGGCCTTGAGGGCTGGTTTTCCGAGCGGGTGAGCGGCGTGGTCGGCAATTCCCTTGCCGCCGCGCAGGCCTATGAAAAAGAACACCGCGACGGGCTGCAACAGGATGCTCAGGCGCTGGCCAATTTCCTGAACCTCTCGCGTCAGGGCAGCCGCATTCTGCCTGATAACGCGCTGCGTCCACTGCTTGCCCAGGGTCAGACACGGATTCAAAGGGGGTTGCGTGAGGCGTACATTGTCAATTCCGATGGCGACATCCGGGTACGCGGCGACCGGTCGTACCTGTTCGATTTCGAACCTCCTTCGGCGGCCGATCTGGCCCGTGCGTTGGAGGGTGAAGTCGTCATCATCGAAGATTGGGACCTCAACGAATTTCGCGCGTTGGTGCATCTCGAAGCGTTCTCGGACCACTTACTGTATATCTCGCGCGATGTGGACGGCGAGATCCTGAACCTTCTGGATGAAACCCAGGAAACCGTTGAATTCTATAACCAATTGGAGAGCCAGCGCGGCACGCTCCTGTTCGAATTCGGCCTGATTTATGTCGGGTTTGCGGTGATCCTGATCATCGGGGCGATCTGGGTGGGCATGTGGTTCGCCGAACGATTGTCCACGCCCGTGGGGCGCTTGGCCGCCGCCGCGCAGCGGGTCGGTGCGGGCGATCTTGACGCGCGGGTGATCGAGGATGACGGCGACGACGAGATCACTGATCTGGGGCGTCTGTTCAACCAGATGACCAGTCAGCTGAAGGGCCAACGAGACCGCCTTTTGGACAACACCCAGCAGATCGAACGCCGCCGCCGCCTGTTTGACAGCGTCCTTGGTTCTGTCACGGCGGGGGTGATGGGTCTGGACAATGAAGGGCGCGTAACTTTCCTGAACCGGGCCGCAATGCGGCTGTTGGATGTCGAAGAGGCCGCGGTGCTGGACCACGACTTGGCGCTTCTGGTGCCCGAATTTGCGCCGGTGTTGGATGTTCTGGCCACTGGCAAGCGGGAAACCACCCAGCAAGAGCTCCGCTTGACCCGGCAGGGCAAGCAGGAAAGCCTTCTGGTGCGCATGGCCACCCGGCGCAGAGACGACGGCAACCTTGAAGGCTATGTGGTCGCCTTTGACGACGTGACTGACCTGGTTTCGGCGCAGCGCATGGCCGCCTGGGGTGACGTCGCACGCCGCATTGCGCATGAGATCAAGAACCCGCTGACGCCCATTCAGCTGTCCGCCGAACGCATCAAGCGCAAGTTCCGCAAGGTCGAGGGCATCGATACCGAGGCGCTGGATCAATACACCGACGTGATCGTGCGCCAGACCGGCGATTTGCGCCGTATCGTGGACGAGTTTTCCAAGTTTGCCCGGATGCCGGAGCCCGAGCGACGTGAAGTCGACCTGGTGAAACTGGTCACCGACGCGGTCGTGTTGCAACGAGCCGGGCAGGAGGGGGTGACCATTGTCGACGACTTGCCAGACGGGCCTTTGCTGGCCGAGCTGGACGCGACAATGATCGGTCAGGCACTTACCAACCTGATCAAGAACGCAGGCGAAGCCACGGAAAGCCTTGAGAAAATCGGCGCACCGGATGGATATGCGCCCGAGGTGAGGATCACGATGGAGGTCCAGATGGACGAGGCGTGCATCACTATTTCCGACAATGGAATCGGCCTGCCGGAAGATCGCGCGCGGTTGTTTGAGCCCTATGTGACAACCCGCGCAGAGGGCACCGGGCTGGGCCTGCCCATTGTGAAGAAGATCATTGAAGAACACGGCGGCAGCCTTGCGCTGACCGACGCGCCCGAGTTTGCGCCAGACGCGCATCGGGGCGCAATGGCCGAGATCCGGCTGCCTTTGGAGGACTGAGTATGATGACAAGATTTCGAGTGGGGAACCCTGACAATGAGTGACATCCTGATCGTAGATGATGAGCGCGATATTCGAGAGCTGATCTCGGACATCCTGGAGGACGAAGGCTTTACCACCCGACTTGCGGGCACCTCGGACGAGGCAGTGGCAGCGGTGAAGGCCGAACTGCCCGCGTTGATGATTCTGGACATCTGGCTGAAAGACTCGGCGATGGACGGGATCGACATCCTGAAGATGGTGAAGCGTGAACATCCCGAGGTGCCTGTTGTCATCATCTCGGGTCATGGCAACATTGAAATCGCGGTAGCTGCGATCAAGCAGGGCGCCTATGACTTCATCGAGAAACCGTTCAACATCGACCAGTTGATGGTTGTGATCACACGCGCGATGGAGACCAGCCGGTTGCGTCGAGAAAACGTTGAGTTGAAGCGACGTGATGTCAGTTCCGCCGAGATGATTGGATCAAGTGCGGCCTTCAAGGCTTTGAAAGCACAGCTGGAAAAAGTCACAAAGTCCAACGGTCGCGTGCTTCTCAGCGGGGCGGCCGGGGCCGGGAAGGAAGTTGCCGCGCGCTTCATTCACGCCAATTCCGACCGTGCCAATGCGCCTTTCGTCAGCGTCAATTCTGCCTCGATCGAGCCGGAACGCATGGAAGAAGTGCTGTTCGGCCGTGAATCCGCCGAGCGCGGTATCGATCCGGGGCTCTTGGAAGAAGCCAACGGTGGGGTGCTGTTCTTTGACGAAGTCGCCGACATGCCCCTGGGCACCCAATCCAAGATCCTACGCGTGCTGGTCGACCAGAAATTCCAACGCGTCGGCGGGTCTGAAAAGGTCAGCGTCGACATCCGCGTTATTACAAGTACAAACAAAGACTTGCAGAGCGAAATTGATGAAGGGCGGTTCCGTGAAGAGCTGTTTCACCGGCTGAACGTGGTGCCAATTCTCGTGCCGGCCTTGACCGACCGACGCGAGGACATCCCGGAACTGACGGCGCATTTCATCGACGCGTTCAACAAGGCGCAGGGCCTGCCTCTGCGTGATCTGTCCGAAGAGGCGGCGGCGATGATGCAGACTATGCCTTGGCCCGGCAACGTGCGTCAGCTGAAGAACGTGATCGAGCGGGTGCTGATCCTGGGCGACGGGACCGGACCGATTTCGGCGGGAGAACTGCCCAGCGCGGACCCGGTGAGCGAGGCCGAAGACGGGCAGGGCGTGGTCCTGTCGGGCGCGCTGGCGATGTTGCCCCTGCGCGAGGCGCGTGAGGCGTTTGAACGCGAATACCTGCTGACCCAGATCAACCGGTTCGGCGGCAACATCAGCCGCACCGCGAATTTCGTCGGCATGGAGCGCAGCGCGCTGCACCGCAAGCTGAAAAGCCTGGGTGTCGTGACGTCGAACAAAGCAGGGGCGCGGGTCGCCCATGTGGCGGAAGACGGCGCAGAGGATTGACGCCCGCGACGGGCTCTGCCATGCCTTTGGTCGGTCTTTGAAAGGCTTTGAAAGGGCTTTGCGATGAAGGTCATCATCTGCGGCGCAGGTCAGGTTGGCTGGCAGATTGCGCGTCACCTGTCGGGCGAAAAGAACGACGTGACGGTCGTCGACAACAACCCCGAACTGGTGCACCGCGCCACTGACACGCTGGACGTGCAGGGGATCGCGGGCTTTGCCTCTTACCCTGACATTCTGGAGCGCGCGGGCGCCCCGGATGCAGACATGATCATCGCCGCGACCCATTCGGACGAGGTGAACATGGTCACCTGCCAGGTCGCGCATTCGGTTTTTGCCGTGCCGCGCAAGATCGCGCGGCTGCGCTCGCAAAGCTACCTCGATGCGATTGTGGCGGATTTGTATCGGCAAGATCACCTGCCGATCGACGTGGTGATCAGCCCCGAACGCGAAGTGGCCGAGGCCGCGTTGCGTCGCCTGTCGGCGCCGTCTGCCTTTGACACCGAAAGCTTTCTGGATGGCCGCGCGCAGCTTTTGGGCATTCAGCTGGACGAGGATTGCCCGGTGGTCAACACGCCGTTGCGCCAGCTGACCGACCTGTTTTCCACCCTGCGCACAATCGTTGTCGGCGTGCGTCGTGATGGCACGCTATTCGCCCCCGAAGCGGGCGATCAGCTGTTTGCCGGCGATCAGGTCTATGTTTTCGCGGTGTCCGAGGACGTGGACCGCACGCTGGAGATTTTCGGCAAGTCGGTGAAGCGGCAGGAACGTGTGGTCATCCTTGGTGGCGGCAACGTTGGCCTTGCGGTGGCCGAGGCGCTGGAAAAGCGCACCGACCGCATTCGTGCCAAGGTGGTCGAGCTGAACCGTGCGGTGGCCGAAACCGCCGCCGACCAGTTGGAGCGCACCGTGGTTCTGCATGGGGACGGCATGAACATCGACCTTCTGAAAGAGGCGGGTGTGTCCAAGGCCGACGCGATCCTGGCAGTGACGGATGACGACAAGGTAAACCTGCTGGCTTCAGTCCGAGCCAAGGCCGCGGGCTGCCCAATGTCGATCTGCCTGGTGAATGACCCGTCGCTGGTCAGCCTGATGGGCCCGCTGGACGTCGACGCCTATATCAACCCACGCACCACCACGGTCAGCTCGATCCTGCGCCATATCCGACATGGCAAGGTCCGCGGCGTCTATTCCATCGGCGATGCCGAGGCCGAGGTGATCGAAGCTCAGGTGCTGTCGACCTCGCCGATTGCCGGCCAGGCGATCCGGGATATCGACTTTCCCGAAGGCGTGCTGGTCGGCGCGGTGATGAAAGGGCAGGAGGTCCTGCGCCCGACCGGCGCCACACGGATCGACGAAGGCGACGTGATCGCGTTGTTCTGCATGGCGTCCGACGTGCCCGAGGTTGAGCGCCTGTTGCAGGTCACGATCGACTTCTTCTGATGTGGGAGCGGATCGGCAGACTTCCGCTTTTGGTGATCCTGATGGGGATCGGGGCGCTGGCGATGCTGATCCCGGCGCTGCATGCGCGGGTGACGTCCGATTTCCATGTCGCGCGGGTGTTTTTTTATGGCGCGCTGCTGTTCGGATTCCTGACTTCGTTTCTGGCGATTGCGATGGCGGGGCGACAACGGGTAAATCACCCGCGCCGCCACTTGCAGGCGCTGCTGGGTCTGTTCGTTCTGTTGCCAATCATGCTTGCCGCTCCTTTCCACCAGGCGGTGGGAAACACCACCTTTCTGAACGCCTATGTCGAGATGGTATCGAGCCTGACCACCACCGGCGCGACCCTGTTTGAAGACCCCGGACGTCTGCCAGACAGCGTGCATTTATGGCGTGCCTTGGTGGGCTGGATGGGCGGGTTGTTCATCTGGGTCGGCGCGGTGGCGATTCTGGCGCCGATGGCCTTGGGTGGGTTTGAGGTGCGCGCGCGGCGCAATTGGGCCTCGGGTGAGAGCCATAGTCAGATTGACCAGGTGGCGGATCTGAGCCAACGCATCCGCACCTTCGGTGCGCAGCTGTTTCCGATTTACACCGGGCTGACATTGACCCTGTGGATCGGGTTGATCCTGGCCGGGGATTCCGCCTTCGTCGCCTTCTGCCATGCGCTGTCCACCCTGGCGACCAGCGGTATCACACCGCTGGACGGGTCTGTCGGTAGCGGCGGCGCGGGTTTTCTGGGCGAAGCGCTGATCGCGATCTTTCTGATTTTCGCAGTGTCGCGCCTGACGTTCACCAGTGACGGGATCAACACCGACGTGGCGATTTTGCGGCGTGACCCTGAAATCCGGTTGGCCGCCGTTCTGGTCACCGCTGTGCCGCTGTTTTTGTTCCTGCGGCACTGGCTCGGCGCCTATGAGGTCGAGGAAGAGATGAACCTTCTGGCCGGTCTGGGTGCGCTGTGGGGTTCAGCCTTCACGGTGATGAGTTTCCTGACCACCGCCGGGTTCGAAAGCGAGGCCTGGGCCTCCAGTCGCAACTGGTCCGGCTTGCAGACGCCGGGGCTTATCCTGATGGGGCTGGCGCTGGTTGGTGGTGGGGTTGCGACCACGGCGGGGGGCGCAAAACTGTTGCGCGTCTATGCGCTCTATAAACACGGGATGCGCGAAATGGACAAGCTTGTGCATCCGTCGTCTGTGGGCGGCGCCGGGGGCGAGGCCCGCCACCTGCGTGGGCGCGGCGCCTATATGGCCTGGGTGTTTTTCATGCTGATGTCGATGTCCGTGGCCCTTGTCATGGTTCTGTTTGCCCTGACCGGCGAGGGGTTCGACGATGCGATGGTGCTGACGGTTGCAGCGCTGACCACCACCGGGCCTTTGGCCGGTGTCGCGGCGGTCGAGCCCGTGATCTACGGCAATTTGTCGGACTTCGCCAAGCTGGTGTTGGCCGGCGCGATGGTGCTGGGCCGGTTGGAAACCCTGGCCATCATCGCGCTGCTGAACCCAGACACCTGGAAACGCTGACGGGCGCCGCTGACCTAGGGGAAAGCGTTTCGCATTTTGGGGCTGGAATCTGGCGCAAAGCCGTTTCATACTCGCCTGTAATGGAACGACCTGCCGGGGGCCCGGCAGCACGATAGAAAAAAGGAAATAAGCGATGGCTGCCGACAAAGCAAACCTGCAGGATGCCTTTCTTAACCATGTTCGCAAGACCAAGGTACCGGTGACAATTTTTCTGATCAACGGGGTAAAATTGCAGGGCGTGATTTCATGGTTCGACAATTTTTGCGTGCTGCTCAAGCGCGACGGACAATCGCAGCTTGTCTACAAACACGCGATCTCGACGATCATGCCGACCCAGCCGATTAACCTTTATGACGGCGACGACAGCTGACCGATCCGACTTCAACCGAAGAGCTGGCGACCCGCGCCTGGGTCGTTCATCCAGAGCTGACCTCTGACGCCCATCGCCGCACAGCCGTGTCGGCGCTGGCCGAAGGCGTGGCGTTGGCCGATGCCCTTCCGGGGTTGGAGGTTGTGGGGCATGAGGTGGTGCGGCTGAAAAAGCCGCATCCCGGCCACCTGTTCGGCACCGGCAAGATTGAAGAAATCCGCCAACGCCTGAAGGCCGCCGAGGTCGACCTGGTGCTGATCGACGGCCCGGTGTCTCCGGTGCAGCAGCGCAATCTGGAAAAAGACTGGGGGGTTAAAATTCTCGACCGGACCGGTCTGATCCTGGAAATCTTCTCGGACCGCGCGCGCACCCGTGAAGGGGTGTTGCAGGTCGAAATGGCCGCCTTGTCCTATCAGCGCACGCGTTTGGTGCGGGCCTGGACCCACCTGGAACGCCAGCGCGGCGGATTGGGTTTTGTCGGCGGCCCCGGCGAAACTCAGATCGAGGCCGACCGGCGCGCGATTGACGACCAGCTGGTCCGCATCCGCCGCCAGTTGGAAAAGGTTGTGAAAACCCGCGAATTGCACCGCGCCGCGCGCGCCAAGGTGCCGTTCCCGATCGTGGCCCTTGTGGGCTATACCAACGCCGGAAAATCGACCCTGTTCAACCGGGTGACCGGAGCCAAGGTGATGGCCAAGGACATGCTGTTTGCCACGCTGGACCCGACCATGCGCTCGATCGAGTTGCCAAACCCCAGCGGCGGCGCGGGGCGCAAGGTGATTTTGTCCGACACCGTGGGGTTCATCAGCGATCTGCCCACGCAGCTGGTCGCCGCCTTCCGTGCGACGTTGGAGGAGGTTCTGGCCGCAGATCTGATCCTGCATGTGCGCGACATCAGCCATGATGAAACCGACGAACAGGCCCGCGACGTGGAAACCATCCTGTCCGACCTGGGCGTGAACGAAGATACGCCACGTCTTGAGGTGTGGAACAAGCTGGACCTGCTGGACGAAGGCGACCATGACGCCCGGGTGACCGAAGCAGGCCGAACGGACGACATCATCGCGATCTCGGCGCTGACCGGCGAAGGGCTGGATGATCTGTTCGACGCGGTTGAGCAGAAACTGGGCCAGCCGCGCACCACCGAGGTTCTGCATCTGGGCTTTGCCGATGGGCGCCAGCGCGCCTGGCTTTTCCAGGAAGGCATCGTGGATGATGAGGCACAGGGTGAAGAGGGCTGGGACCTTACCGTCACCTGGACCGCGCGTCAGGCTGCGGAATACGCCGCCCTGTAGGTGCATCAGGGTGGAAACCACAATCCGAGTGCGGCGCGGCCTACCTCCCGTAAGGGATGGGACACCCCTCCTTTCGGACGATCTTTAGGCTAGGGCGCTGCGCGCTCTTTCTTGCTGGTTCCAAGCAAGCAGGGAAGGGGAGACCCCCCGGGTATCTTCGCGTGTGTTAGTTTTCGGCCGGGATCAGCCGGGTGATGCCGACCGAGGCCGCCCGGGCCAAATCCGGGTCCAGCGACATAGGGATGTATTCGCCCCGCCGCCAAAGTTCGCCCAGGTCATCATAGTGGCGCGACAGAAAATGCCCGGATTGGCCAGTGGCGCTGACGAAGAGCGAACTGTCGGGGTCAGCGAAGTCGTATACACCGCGATAGCCGGCGCCATGCACGTTCTGAAACGGCGCTGGATCAATGCCTGAGCTGAGGCCGCGCATCAGCGTGTTGTCACCACCCGAAGTCGACTGGCGGATGTTCACGAAAAACTTCAAAAGCGGCGCGTCGCCCAGAACCGGGTGGTCATGGGCGGCAGTGTGCGCATCACCCCAGCGCAAGCTTTCCTGTTCCCCACCGTGATGTTCCTCAACCCACAAAAGCGCGTCATCCAGCGCAATGCGGGCCATATGCGGACAGGTTTCAACCGCGGCGGACTGGATCACGTCACACCAGATTCCAGCGCCGCTGATGTTGCGAAAGACGCGTTCAATAAAAAGAGGTTCGATATGGGTGAAACTGCCCGCCAGCGGCCCCAGCTCATCGCGGATCAGCCGTGTCTGCAATGCGCGCATCCAGGCGGAATAGATCAGCGGCTCGGGAAGATGTTCGTTCATCTCGCCGTTCCAGTTCGCCAGAAGGTCCAACGCGCGTTGCCGGGCGCGTTCGGGCGTGCCCTCGGGCGCAGCTTCGCCGGTGAACCACAAATCCGCACCGACCAGCGGCAGAAGGGTGCGCGCGGTGCTGGACACGGTGTCCAACTGCGCCTCGATGAAGCTTTCGCGCGTGTGCACTTCGCGGTTTTGCATCAGGCGTTGCCAGCGCAGCACCCGCTGACTGTCGCCCCAGTCAAATGAGACATGAAGCGGGAAGGGGCGGTCCACCACCTTGTTGTTGGTGTTGCCGACGATCCCGCCAGAGGGTGACAGAAATTCGGGATTTGCGGCATAGCTTTCGACCCCGTCCCAGCGGTTCTCGGCCCGCCAACCGGGGGCTGGAATGCGGCCCTGGGACTGATGGTCGGCGCTCCGTCGTGGCAACGCGCCGAAGGTTTTCATCGCAATCTCTTGCCCGTCGACCATAATCACGTTCTGGCTGGGCGCGACAAAGTGTTCCCCCGCGGCGATGCCTTCGGCCACGGTTCCCGCGCGCATCAGCTTCAGCCCGGCCCCCAACGACCGGTCTTGGGCGGTCAAAAGCGTCCAGGCCACGGATGCGACATGACCGCGCGGAGTGACAGCGCCCAGACCATAGTGATGGCCGGGCAGGATCGGTCCGTTCTGCGTCCATTGCAGGTTGATCGTCACCGGGGCCTTGTCCTTGATCTTGATGATCGAGGGGCGGGTTTGCATCGCCACGAACCCGCCGAGCCCGCGCACCTGGTCGGGGTTTTCTGGGTTCAGTTCTTCGATGAACACATCCTGATCGTCGAGGTAGGAGCTGGTCAGGGCCCAGCCGAAATCGGCACTGCGCCCGACCATCATCACCGGCAGGCCAGGGATGGTGCCGCCGATCACGCCACCTGTCGACAGCTCAAGACGTGCCAGGTACCAGATTGAGGGGGCGGACAGGCCCAGATGTGGGTCATTGGCCAAGAGCGTGCCGCCAGCCGCAGACCGGCTGGGGGCAGCGGCCCAGGCGTTAGAGGCGCCGGCCTGACCGCGTGGAGCGATCGGGCTCAGGAACGGTGTAGCCTTGGGTGACAGGGCCGCGAAATCGTGGGTGGGACCAAGCCCGTCGAACAGCGCCGCGAAGTCAGGCAAGGCGGCGATTGCGCTGCCGGGCATGTCTGGCAGAATGTCGGCCACACGCGCTTGGGGCAGGGCCAGGCTGACACGGGCACGCAAAACTTCCGCTTGCACGTGGCCTGCCATCTGCACCCCCATCAATTTCATGATGGCCAGGCTGTCGGCTGGGCGCCAGGGGCTCAGATCATTGGAAAACAGGAAGAATTCCGGCGCACCGCGTCCAAGTGCTTCATCATTCACGCGTTGCAGCCAGGCGTTCACCCCGGCGGAATAGGCGATGAGCGCGGCCGTTGTGTCGGCGTCCTGCACCTTTACCGAAGCCTGTGCCAGGCGATAGATATCCAGACGCCGCATCAGTTCATCAACCTGGAAGGTGCGTTCACCGAACATTTCGGACAAGCGCCCCTGCGCGGTGCGCCGCAACATGGTCATCTGCCACAGACGGTCCTGGGCATGGGCATAGCCAAGGCCAAAAAACACGTCCGCATCGGTTTCACCGAAGATATGCGGCACGTTGGCGTTGCTACGCACAATGTCCAGCGGCGCAGACAGCCCCCGCGCCTGACGCGTCACATCATATTCAGGCAGCGAGCGCGAAGCGAAGTAATAGACCAGAATGGCAGCCAGAACCGCGACAACAACGACGGTGGTAAAGATGCGCATGAGCCAGCGAAACAGACGTGCCATTGGGCCTCACATATTGACGCGGGCTTTGGGCCCGTTAGGAAGGAACATCAGGACCATATACAATCATCGAAGGGGGCCGTCATGGCAAAATGCGCGTTTCTTGGGCTCGGGGTCATGGGATACCCGATGGCAGGGCATCTTGTGGCGGCAGGTCACGAGGTCACGGTGTACAATCGGACTTTCGTCAAGGCCGAAGCCTGGGCGGCCGAGCATGGCGGCACAGCCTGCGCCACCCCTCGCGCGGCGGCCGAGGGGGCCGATTTCGTGATGGCCTGCGTTGGCAATGACGAAGATTTGCGGGCGGTTTGCCTGGGCGATGAGGGCGCGTTTGCCGGCATGTCGCCGGGCGCGGGATTTGTTGATCACACCACGGTGTCGGCCAAGGTCACGCGTGAGCTGCACGCGGCGGCGGACGCGCTTGGCGTCAGCTTTGTCGACGCGCCGGTGTCGGGTGGTCAGGCGGGGGCCGAAAACGGGGTCCTGTCGATCATGTGTGGCGGCGCGGCGGGCGCCTATGAAGCGGCCGAGCCGATCATGCAGGCCTATGGCCGAACCGTGAAGCGCCTGGGCGACAGCGGCGCGGGGCAGCTGACCAAGATGGTGAACCAGATCTGCATCGCGGGACTGGTGCAGGGCCTGTCCGAGGGGCTTCATTTTGCCGAAAAAGCCGGGCTGGACATTCGCGAGGTTGTCGATGTGATCCAGGGTGGTGCAGCGGGCAGCTGGCAGATGGTGAACCGGCACGAAACGATGGCTGACAATGAATTCGAGCATGGATTTGCCGTGGATTGGATGCGCAAGGACCTGGGCATCTGCCTGGCCACAGCGGATGAAAACGGCGCCTCGCTTCCGGGCACCGCGCTGATTGATCAATTTTACAAGGATGTGCAGCAGTTGGGTGGCGGGCGTTGGGACACCTCGTCGTTGATCAAGCGCCTGCGCGCTTTGGGCTGAGGCACACACGCAAAAGGGCAGCCCGACGGCTGCCCTCATCTTCCCCACACGCCTGCGATCAGGCGATGATGCGGGTGTATTTCGTGCCTTCGATCGTGGCGCCCGCGATCAACCCGGCCTGGCCGAACACCACCGCCACCACCGGGGTGAGCGACGTGATTGTGTCGGCCGACAGGCGGTCGCCCTGGCTCTGAATCGCGTATTTGATGTCCGCGCCCGCGACCCACCCGGCCGAGGTCCGGAAATTCGACAGCGCCTCGTCTGTCATGAAAAACAAAACGTGGGCATATTGCTGCGCGCCGATCTGAAGCCCGATCGAGGCCTGCGCCTGCAGGTAATAATCCACCGTCGCCCCGCCCACGCGCAATGCGCCGCGGCCATAAGAGCCGCCGATGCCCAGACCGGCCTCGGTCACAAGCGGCATGACCAACATGCCGGTGGACTTCGACGCCAGATCCCGGGTGCCGGGATAGCGGTTGTAAAGGTAATTCAGCGTGGTGTCGGTGCGCGCGTCGATCGCCGCCCCCCCGCGCGAGCCGACGCCGTTGGCACAGCCGGCCGTTACCAGGGCCGCACCGCCCGCACTAATCATGAATCCACGTCTGGAAAAGGTCGTCATCTGCCCGTCCTTGCCTGTTACGCCGCGCGCTGCGGCTTTGCCTCTGCATCCACGGGTCTGACGCCCGTATTGCGGGCAAATATAGGGCACGGCGCCGGGGTTGTCACCACGTGATGTGGTCTGCGGCAGGAAACCGCCTTATTCTTGCACCGCGCCGTCGCGGCTCTGAAACGCCGAAATTGCGGCCTTGGGCAAGGGGCGTTTGGTCTTTGCGTCCTGCTCCAGACAAACGATCACGCTTTCCCCGGTGGTCTTCAGGCCGGTTTCCGTAAACACCGCGTATTCCATCCGAAACGACGTGTTGCGATAGGAAACAGTGCGCCCGGTGACGACATAGCTGTCGTTGAGATACAGCGGCGCGTGGTAGCGCGCGGCGTTCGTCATCAGCACCAGCTGGGGATCGTCCGCACGATAGCTCGACACCTGATAGTCGCGGAAATAGGGGATGCGCAGGGTTTCGAACCAGCGCAGATAGGCCACGTTGTTCACGTGGTTCAGCGCGTCCAGCTCATAGAACCGAACCTTGTCGGCTATGCCAAAATCCCAACCTTCCGGCACACCTGCAGCGCGCAGGACCTCTCCGGTCAGGGGGGTAAGATAGGGCAGGTTGGTCATGGTCGCCTCCGGTTTTCCCAGCCATGCCAGCCTGCGGCGCGCGGCGCAATGCGACATGCGCACGACGCGGCGTCAGGTCGGTCTGGAACGGGGAAATGGAGCGGGTGAAGGGAATCGAACCCTCGTCTTAAGCTTGGGAAGCTCCTGCTCTACCATTGAGCTACACCCGCCCGGGCGAGGCACGGGATAGCGCGGGTGGGCGTGGGGGTCAATCGTCTATTGTGCCCGGCGCGCGCTCTGGCGGCAGGTTGGGCGGATCATAGCGCGCCGCAGGTGTGCCTTGTCGGGTATAGGCGCTGGGGTCGATCTCATGGTGGTCCGGGATGCGGCGCGGTTCGAACAGCGGCAGGTACCATATCCAGCCGCGGCGAAACCAGACCGGGCGCCCCGGCTCGCGGCGCTTGAGCGACTTGGGCAGAAATTCAAGCAGCGCCCAGGCCCAGATGCCAGTGGGCTTGCCCTTGCCCCAGATCGAATTGTGGATCGGGGCCAGAGGGTCGGGCTGGGAATAGGGCAGACCGGTCAGGGTCTTCTTGCTGGGGTCTTCCCCCAGCACATGCCAGCGCCAGTTGTTCGGGTTGAAAAGCAGGCCGTGGTGGCGCGTGGCACGGTCTGGCAGCGGGGGATCTCCCGCGGCAATCCGCGCCGCGTTGTCTTCGCGGTCGGCATCGCGTTCGGCCCGCGCCAGAGCTTTCATCATCCACACCAGGGACAGTTTGCCGATACCCGCTTCGTCCTCGGCCGGGCTGCCGCCGATGTCGGAATGAAAACCGGGAAACCAGCGCTGCCGCACATATTGCCGCCGGCGGGTTGAGGCGACGCGAAACCGGGTCGGGTAATAGTCGCGCGCGCCCTTGCGCCAGTGTTTGGCGCGAAACAGCGTGCGGCGATGGTCGATCGCCAGCGCCTGGGTGATGATGCGCACGGTGACATTGGCGTCCACGTTCGGGTGGGTGCCCAGCTCCATCGGGCTGCCATAGCTGCGCAAGTTGTGCGCGATGCGGCGAAAACGCACGATTGAACTCACAGTGTCGAACAGGCCGACAAAGCGGATCGGTGCCGAATTGCGCGGGCGCAGGACGCGGTCGTACTGGCGCAGTTTCAAAAACACCTCGCGCGCAGGTGTGCCCTTGTCGAAATCCGGGATCCGGCGATAAGCACGAAACACCTGCGGCACAAGGTGCAGGTCCTTGGGATCGGCCAGGCCGAAATTGTGGATGAACCCGGCCAACACGCGCGCGCCGTAAGCGCCGCGCGAAAAGCCGATGATATAGATCTGGTCGGCGGCAAAGGCGTCGCTGTCCGAGGATCCGGCTTTATGCATGTAATCCTTGGCACTCTTCCAGTTTTCGCACAGGAAGCGATAGGCATCCAACACGTCATCCTCCAGCCCCAGACCAAAGCCCAGCCCGGCCAGGGCGCGTGCCTGCTGCCACCAGCGCAGGACCCAGATCCGTTGCCCGTCATTGGTGCCGACGCCTTGTGTGTAATGTACAAGCTGTCGGTCGTTCTGCTTTAACGCCTTGTAAAGCTTGAGCACATTGCTTTCGCGGTCACCGATTTCATTGCCGGTGCCATCCATGCAGAGCACGATTTTGCGCATCCTGATGTCCCCCGAGGCCGCGATGATACAACCTCAGGTTGGCAGATCGGGGCACACTTGGCAAACCTGTCAGCCGCGCCTGCGCCGCCTGCGCCCGCCCCCATCGCCGCCACCGGTGTTGAAGGTCGCATCGGGCAGGGTGACGATGGAATTCAGGATCGGGAAAGGATCGGCCGAGTTCGGGATTGCACTGGCGTTAACGAAATGCTCCTGAAAGCGGGGCTCGACCGCGGTTTCGACCTTGTGGATCGCGGTCACAGTGGCTTCGATCTCGCGCCGGGCGTCGGTGTTGAGCAGCGCGATGCGTGCCCCGGTGCCCGCCGCGTTGCCCGCGCTGGTCACGCGGTCCAGTTCGCAATCGGGGATCATGCCCAGAACCATCGCGTGTTTCGGGCTGATATGCGCGCCGAAAGCACCCGCCAGCACGATCCGGTCAACCTTGTCGACCTCCAGCTTGTCCATTAGCAGGCGCGCGCCGGAATAGAGCGCCGCCTTGGCCATCTGGATCGCGCGGATGTCGCCGTTGGTCACACTGATCACCGGACCACCCTCGGCGCTAGCGTCATGCAGCAGATAGGAAAAGGTGCGCCCGTCCTGGAAACAGCGCGCAGTGCCGGTCTGGTCCGGGCTGCCGATCAGGCCGGGGCCATCGACGATGCCGGCCAGGCGCATCTCGGCAACCACCTCGATGATGCCCGAGCCGCAGATGCCGGTGATGCCGGTGGTTGCGATCGCTTCGTCAAAGCCCGGTTCATCCGACCAGATGTCCGAGCCGATGACGCGAAAGCGCGGTTCCTTGGTGATGGGGTCAATCTCGACCCGTTCGATCGCACCGGGGGCGGCGCGTTGACCGCTGGAGATCTGCGCGCCCTCAAAGGCGGGGCCAGTGGGCGAGGAACAGGCCAGAACGCCCGCCTTCGACCCCAACAGGATTTCCGCGTTGGTACCCACGTCCACGACCAGCACCAGATCGTCGGACTTGTCTGGCGCTTCGGACAAGGCAACGCCTGCCGCGTCCGCACCCACGTGGCCCGCGATGCAGGGCAGCAGATAGCTGCGCGTGCCGGGGTTCAGCACCAGGTCAAGGTCGGCGGCGCGCAGGTTCAGCGCGTCGGATGTCGCCAGAGCAAACGGTGCCTGACCCAATTCGAACGGATCAATGCCCAGAAACAGGTGGTGCATTACCGGGTTCATCACGAACACCGTGTCCAGGATCAGAGACTTGTCGATCTCGGCCTCGGCCGCGATTTGCACAAAGAGGGCGTTCAGTCCTTCGCGCACCGCTTGCGTCATTTCCAAGTCACCGCCCGGGTTCATCATGGAGTAGCTGACCCGGCTCATCAGATCTTCGCCAAAGCGGATCTGCGGGTTCATGATGCCCGATGAGCCGACGACGTCACCGGTTTGAAGGTCACACAGGTGTGCCGCGATGGTGGTCGATCCAAGGTCCACCGCCAGGCCATAGACCTGTCCATCATAATACCCCGGCCACAGCGCGCAGATCGAAGGCGGGCGGGTTGCGTCGCCGGTATGCACCGCAGCCGTCACCGTCCAGTTGCCCTTGCGCAGCACCGGCTGCAATTCGCGCAGCAGATTCGGGTCGATCTCCAGCGTGTCCAGCTCCATCGCCGTTCTCAGCGCCGTGCACAGCCGCTCCAGATCACCGGTGGGCTTGTGCATGTCGGGCTGTTCCACCTCGACATATTGCAGCCGGACGGACGGGTTCAGAGTGATATCACGCGCCTCGGCACGTTTGCGCACGACCTGGCGGTGCACCTGGCTTTCCGGCGGCACATCGATCACCACATCGCCCTGGACTGTGGCCTGGCAGCCCAGGCGGCGCCCCTTGGGAAGCCCGCGTTTGTCGTCATAGCGTTGTTCGACGGCGTTCCAGTCCGACAGGGCGTCCTCGCGCACGGTCACACCGTGTTTCGGAAACTCACCGAAGGACGGTGTGATCTGACACTTGGAACAGATCCCCCGCCCGCCACAGACAGAATCCAGATCGACGCCCAATTGCCGGGCTGCGGTCAGAATGGGGGTGCCAACGGGGAAATTCCCCCGTTGGCCAGAGGGGGTGAAAATGACCAGTGGATCTTTCGACATGTGCGCGCGTCTTTCCCTTTTTCCTTGTTTTAACCCGCAGGTGTGACAGAGCAAGGGCAGAAGGCGTCGCGGTAGGGTCTGACCGCGACGCACGGTGCGGCCTGATAGATTTTTCTAGAAAAATCTTGTGTATCGAAATTTTCTAGAAAATTTCACCTGCGCCCTCAGCAAATGATCTGTACCGGGTCACGTGTGCACAGGATGACGAAGTGGTCCCCGCATTCGATCATGTGAAAGCCACGCTTGCGCACCTCAAGTTCCAGCGCGTCGCGGCCAATTTCGCGTTCCACGTCCCTGACGCGCCGCCGGACGACACCGCCCGTGACCACCGCCTTTGCACGGAAGATTTGAGAAAGCCAATCGGCGCCCAGGGCGGGGTGTCTGTGCATTGCGTTCATGCCCGAAGCTTACTTCGGGCATGGTTGCCAGGATGTGAAGCGATCAGACCCGCGCGTCTCAGCCGCGGCGGCGGCGGCCCCCGCGACGACCGCCCGCAGCTCCACCGGCACCGCCGGCCGGCTGGTTGAACCGGATCCAAGCGCCCCCGGCTTCGTCGTTGTTGGTCAGGAAGTTGGCAGCGCGGATGGCTTCCATTTCCTTGCCCGGACGCGGCTTGGTCGATCCAAGCCCGAACATCTGGCAGAAGGCTTCGTCGTCCAAGTCGGCGGGCAGGATGATGCCGCTGGCCTCAACCTCGGCTTTCTTTTCCGCCAGTTTCTTCGGACCCACCGGAAGCGCGACTGGGTTCATGATCGCCGAGGTCATGCCGGCGCCCATTGCCATTGGCAGGAAGGCGTTGTTGATGCCATGCCGGTTGGGCAGGCCGAACGAGATATTCGAGGCGCCGCAGGTTGTGTTCACGCCCAGCTCTTCGCGCAGGCGGCGCACCAGGGTAAAGACCTGAAGCCCGGCGGTGCCCATCGCGCCGATCGGCATGACCAGCGGGTCGACCACGATGTCATGCGCGGGAATGCCGAAATCTGCGGCGCGTTCGACGATCTTCTTGGCGACCGCAAAGCGCACCTCCGGGTCTTCAGAAATCCCGGTGTCGTCGTTCGAGATCGCCACGACCGGAACGTTGTATTTCTTGACCAGCGGCAGGACCATCTCCAGCCGCTCTTCTTCCCCGGTGACCGAGTTCAGAAGCGGGCGGCCGTTGGCGGCCTCAAGCCCGGCCTCAAGCGCGCCGGGGACCGAGCTGTCGATGCAGAGCGGGCAGTCGGTGACCGCCTGGACCTTCTCGATCAGTTCACGCATCAGCGTGGGTTCAACAAAGTTGTTGTCGGCATAGCGCGGGTCTTCGGCCATCTTGCCCGAAAACACGGCGCCCGAGTTGATGTCCAGAATGGTCGCGCCGGCGGCAACCTGGGCCAAAGCATCGGCTTCGACGCGGCTGAAATCGCCCGCTTCCAACTCGGCGTTCAGGATCTTGCGACCGGTCGGGTTGATCCGTTCCCCGATCACGGTGAAAGGCTGATCAAAGCCGATGATGGCGGTTTTCGAAGCAGATTCGACGATGGTGCGAGTCATTTACGCGTCCTTTGCGGGATTTGCGGGAACGGTGCTGGCACCGCCGTTGTTGATGGCCCAATTTGCATTGGTCTTGATCCCGCCCAGCGGGAAGAAATGCACGCCCGTGATGTTGAAATCCGGGTTGGCCGCCTTGTGCGCGGCCAGCTGGGCAATCACCTCGGTCGGCTCATAGGGCATGAGCAGCTTGGACACGTCCATCGCGCGTTTCTGCAGCACCTTCAGCGAGGGGCCGACGCCACAGGCGATGGCGAACTTGATCAGGGTTTGCAGCTTGGCGGGGCCTGCGATGCCGATATGGATCGGGATGTCCACGCCAGCGGCTTTCACGCTGTCGGCCCATTTGATAATGGGACCGGCGTCAAAGGCGAACTGGGTGGCCAGCGCCATTTGCGCGTCCGTGGTTTCCGAGAACTTCTGCTTCCATTGCAGCGCCTCGTCGACAAGTTTCGACCCACCGTTCGGGTCGATGTCACGGTTGCCTTCGGGGTGTCCTGCCACGTGCAGATGGGTGAACCCCGCCTGATCGAGCAGGCCGGTTTCCAGAAGCTGCATCGAGGAATGGAAATCGCCATGCGGCTTTTCCACACCGCCCGCCAGAAGAAGCGCCTGTTTCACGTCCGCTTCGCCTTGATAGCGCGCGATCCAGTCGGCCAAGGTGGCCTTGTCCTTGATGATACGCGCCGGGAAATGCGGCATGACCGGGTAACCGTCTGCGTTGAGACGCTTGGCGGTCGCCACCATGTCTTCGATCGGTGTGCCTTCGATATGGGCGATATAGACGCGGGTGCCTTCGGGCAGCAGGGCGCGGAAATCCTCGACCTTTTCGGCCGTGCGCGGCATCACCTCGATCGAATAGCCTTTCAGGAAGGCCTCGACCTCGGGGGTGACGGTGGGTGCCCCCGCAGGGGCCTTTTTCTTGAAGTTCAACAGCGCCATGGCTGCCTCCCATATCCGCGGCGGGGTCATTCCCGGCCGTCGTTGGCAATAAGCGCTTTCAGGCGCTCCTGGTCATATTCCGTGTCGATGCGGGTGGCCTCGGCTTGTGCAACCTCGTCTTGATCCCCGTCCACCGCATAAGGTGCGGCCTTGCGCCATTCGGCCAGGTATTCATCCGTGCCAGCGGCCCCGCTTTTCATCGCGGCGCGGTCGATGGCTTGCTCGAACCGTTCAGGCAGAGCCACTTTCGATCCGCGACGGCCTTTGCCCACGATCACCTGGGCTGGCATGTCCCGCCAAAAAACAATGGTTACGTCAGGCATTGCGATTCCTCATCTCCTCGTCCCCTGACCCTACGCCGCGTCGTTTCCCTTACAGGGATTGTTTTCGACATGGTGAGGGCGCGTTGCGACGTTCTGTTTGTCTGATAGCGGGGCACGCGGGGGCAAACCACCGCAAGGTGTGTCAAAAATTCTCAACATGATTATGCAGCTGATGCCGAGCTTGACCTGAGGGAACCTCACAAATAGATTCGTGAAAAAAAAGAAATTGATTGAGAGCAGAAAAATGACCGTTTCCGTTGCGGCGCTTAAAGTCGCCTATAATCCACTTCCCAAAGCTGCATGTTCCACCGTGAAGGCAATGCTGGCGCGGGTCGATAATTCGATGTCCCTTCCGTCTGGAGATCGGATTACAAACCGAACCTGGCACGAAGTTTATCCCACCCGGCGGTTTCGCCCGCACAGGTGGGAGCCGTTCGAGCAGGAGGATTGGTTTCGGTTTGCTGTGGTGCGCGACCCACTCAAACGCCTGATGGCATGTTACACGGATCGCGTGGTCAAGCGTCGTGAGTTGCACAACAGCAGAAAGATCAAGAACGGGCGCGTGGACCTTCCCAAGGATCCCGACCCGGATTTCTTTTTTCAGAATCTTGAGCGCTACAGAGAAGCGTCGTCGGTCGTAAAGCACCACTCGCTTGGCGCGCGATTGTTCCTTGTCCCTAGTCTCGCTCGCTATTCACGCGTGTACCGCACGAGTGAGGTGGGCGAATTAGCAAGTGACTTGACCAAGCGAACGGGCGAAAAGTTCAAACCTTCACGAGAGAACGCAAGCGGGATGGCAATCGGGCTTGATGACTTGAAACCAAAGACGGTGGACGCGCTGCGCCCGTTTCTGACCCGTGAGTTCGACTTTCTCGATTCATACTACGAAAACCCCTTGGCGTAGCTTGCGCCGTCCGGTCGTCCGTCCTATCTTCAAGGTAACTTGAAATGGAGGGCGTGACGATGGCGCCCAAGCGTCCCGAGGGTGCGGGCGCGTTCCCGAAGCCGGTTGAGCCACCCGCGCCTGACCAGAAAGATCCTGTGAGCCTGTATGCGGCGCTGGATCTTGGCACGAACAGTTGCCGTATGTTGATTGCCCAACCCAAGGGCAATCAATTTCACGTCGTGGACAGTTTCTCAAAATCGGTGCAGCTGGGATACGGGCTGGAAGGGTCCGGTCGGCTGTCGCGCGCCTCGATCGGCCGCACCATCCAGGCGTTGAAGATATGCCAGCGCAAGTTGAAAAAACACAACGTGTCGCACATGCGGCTGGTGGCGACTGAGGCGTGCCGTCGTGCCCGCAACGGGCGTGATTTCATGCGCATGGTGACACGGGAAACCGGTCTGACGCTGGAAATCATCAAACCCGAGGAAGAGGCGCGGCTGGCGGTGATTTCTTGCGCACCGCTGGTGTCGATGAAGACCGAGCAGCTATTGGTTGTCGATATCGGCGGCGGCTCGACCGAGCTGGTCTGGATCGACCTGTCCAACGTGCCGCCGATTGAGCGCCCGCGCGCGATCATGCGGATGCGTGGCAGCCTGATGGCCGACCCCGGACCGTTCCCGGCCGCGCGGGTGGTCGATTGGATTTCCGTGCCGCTGGGCGTGGCGACGCTGCGCGAACAATTCGACGACGTGAAGGAGGACAGCGCCCGGTTCGCGTTGATGAGCTGCTTTTTCGAAGAGCAGCTGGAAAGCTTTTTGCCGTTCTATGGCGATCACGTTCGCGAGGGGTTCCAGATCATTGGCACCTCGGGCACCGTGACTACGGTGGCGGCGACCCATCTGGGGCTGAAACGCTATGACCGCAACAAGGTGGACGGGTTGCGCATGTCGTCCGACCAGATCGACGCGGTGATCCGGGGTTACCTGGAGCAGGGGCCGCAGGGGCGGCGGGCCGATCCGCGTATCGGCAAGGACCGGCAGGCGCTGATCATGTCCGGCTCCGCGATCCTGCAGGCGCTGTTGCGCATCTGGCCGACCGACCGGCTGTCGGTCGCGGACCGGGGGCTGCGCGAGGGGCTGCTTTATTCACAAATGTCCGCCGATGGCGTTCTGGAAGACGGGAATATCTGAAATGGCTGGCGTTTACGGCAAAGGCAAGGGTGGCAAGAAGGGGAACTCGGGGCGCGGGCTGCGTGACCTGACGGTGAAGGTCAAGACCGCGCGCGGGCGCCGCGCCTCGTCGACCAAGTGGTTGCAGCGGCAGCTGAACGACCCCTACGTGTCACGCGCGCAGGTCGAGGGTATGCGCGGGCGCGCGGCCTATAAGATCATGGAGCTGGACGACAAGTTTCGGTTTCTGGTGAACGGCGCGCGGGTTGTCGATCTGGGCTGTGCGCCTGGCGGCTGGGCACAGGTCGCCGTGCCGCGCATCAATTCGCTGGGAGAGAAATCCGGCAAGGCCGTGGGCACCTTTCTGGGCGTGGACCTGCAAGAAATGGAGCCTCTGGCTGGTGCCGAGTTCCATGTGTTGGACTTTATGGAAGATGACGCTGACACACAGGTGAAAACCTGGCTGGGTGGTAAGGCGGACGTGGTGATGAGTGACATGGCGGCGTCCAGCTCGGGCCACAAGCAGACCGACCATTTGCGCATCATGGCGCTGTGCGAGGCGGCGGCCTATTTCGCCTTTGACGTTCTGGACGTGGGCGGCACCTTTGTGGCCAAGGTTCTGGCTGGCGGCGCGGAAGCGGATCTGCAGAAGATGCTGAAGCAGAACTTCGACAAGGTGTCTTATATGAAGCCGCCGTCGTCACGGTCGGACAGCTCTGAGAAATTCGTCGTTGCAACCGGATTTCGGGGCTGACGTCATCCAGCGGAGTGGCTGCGCCACGCTTGTTTTTTGATTGGCGCGCAGAGGGCAGCAGGCCGACAGCGGGCGGGCCGCGGACACGGTTCACCCGGCGGTTTCGTCGTGCCATGTCCCTGGGGGGATAGTGGCGGAGAGACAGGGATTCGAACCCTGGGTGGGCTTGCACCCACAACGGTTTTCGAGACCGCCCCGTTCGACCACTCCGGCACCTCTCCGCGGGGGTCGGGGGCGGTTTAGTGTGTGTCGCGGGTCTGTGCAACAGGTTTTTCGCAAGCAGAACGCCGCGGGTCGCAACTTTGTGTGCGCCGCAGACCTTGGCAGCGGATCGGCAGCAGACTAAGCTCATTAGAACCGAGGTCATCAAGATGGGCAACAGCATGCGGTTCAGGCAGGGTTTTCAAGGGGTTCTAGCGGTTTTCGCGGTATTGGCCTGGGCCATCGGCGCACAAGCGGCGGATCGCGACAAGATGCGGGCGTTTCTGGAAATCACAGGTTTCGACGTGGCCATTGAAAGCCTTCAGCAGGGCGCGATGGCCGGGCCGGGGCTGGCGGGGACGGCGCCCAGCGACTTTGGTCTGCAATGGACGCAGCTGGCCGAACGCATCTTTGCGCCCGATGAGATGATCACCCGTGCGCTGGACATGATGGAAGCGGTGATGCCCGTGGCGTTGGTCGATCATGGCGCTTCTTTTTACGCAAGCGCGCTGGGGCAGCGTCTTGTCGAGGTCGAAAACGCCGCACATATGGCGCCAGACGCCGAAAAATACGCCGAAGCGCAAAGCATCCTTGAAGGGCTGGTCGCAGACAACGCCCCGCGTCTTGAGCTGTTTGGCGACATGAACGCGGCGATCGGCGGCATGGACAACTCGGTGCGTAGTGTGATCGAGCTTCAGGTGCGATATCTGCTGGCGGCAAGCCGGGCAGGGGCGATCGACATGGACATCAGCGAAGAAGACCTGCGTGGTATGTTTCAGGAACAGGCACCGGCCATGCGTCGGGAAATCGAGCTCTATGCCATGCTGAACTCGGCCTATGCCTACCGGGATCTGAGTGATCAAGAGCTGACCGACTACGTTGCCGCGCTGGAGCAGCCCGAGATGCGCCAGGTCTATGAGGTCCTGAACGCGATCCAGTTTGAGATCATGGCCGAACGCTATGAGCGCTTGGCTGCGGCCTTGGCCAAGCTTCACCCGCAACAAGACCTCTGACAAGCGACGTCCCGATCACGTTTTTCGACAGCCCGGCCCTTGTGCGCATCGTGCCCTTTGGGCACTGGGCGCGGCCAGCGATGGCCGCCGGCTTGGAGCAGGCGACAATCGACGCAGGGCGGGCCTGGCCTGACGGCCGCCATGCCCCTGCGATCGCGGGTTGCGGCATCAAATTCCTGGACGCCTCGGCCTGGCTGGGCGTGCCGGCGGGGCAGTCCCTGACCAGGGAGAAGCTTTAATCGCGCAGGCCTTCCATGCCCTTCAGCCCATCCAGCAACGGTCCCAAATGCTCTTCGTAACGACGCCAGGCCGCGACCGAGCTTTTGTACATCGGCTGTCGCACCTGGTAGACGCTGAGCGTGTTCACCTGGCGCTTGTTCTGGTGGAAATTCAAACAGTCGTCTTCCCACTCAAGATCACAAAACTCCAGCAGCTTGCGAGTTTCAGCCTCGGGGTTGGCGACCAGTTCTTCATACTGGATCTCATACATCCGATCCGGCGCAATTTCGCGCCAGAAATCAAGCATTCTCAAGAAGTTGCGATAAACTTCGACCAGGGTTTCCAGATCATAGCTGTACAGGTGCTGCCCACTGGCAAAGCGATTCTTGAAAATCGAAAACAGGTTGTCGCGCGGGTCACGGCGCAGGACCACAAGTTTCGAATTTGGCATCGACAACCAATTCAAACCGGCCAACTGGAAGGTCCCGATGGATTTGTCCGCGGTGCGATCTGCCTCGGGAAAGCGGGCGCGCACTTCTTCTGAATACCGTTTTCCGAGCGCAACCAGCTCTTTATCCGAAACCTGTGAGACAGTTTGCTCTTCGTACGCGCTGCGCAGCTCCGCCGCATAGTTGGAGAAGATGCCGATCTCGCCCGTTCCGGTCACCGTGCTGTGGCTGGACACGATCTGCTCCACAAGGGTGGTACCAGAGCGTGGCAGGCCTGTGACAAAAATGGTTTGGTCGTCTTCGTAACCCGTCGTGCCGACCCGCGACAGATCGAAATCCCTGAAAAAATCCATCAAAGCGTCAGTTTCCTGGGTCGGATTATCCCGGTTGTAGGGATAGCTTTCGCTGAGCTGATCACAGGCCGTTTTCAGATAGGGCCAGACTTTGTCATATTGCTTGGTGTCTTCCATGGCTTTGGTCAGGGCAAAACCCAGGTCGGCCCGGTTGTCAGCGTCAAGCGTGTTGTCTTCCCAGGCTGTCTCCATTTCAGCAATCAGCGGGTCGTCTACGGTGAATTTTCGTGACACCGAGATTTGACGATACATTCCGCCCTTGGAAATCCCACGTCGAATTGCGCCCAAAAGCATATCGGTCGCGGCGTCGAATTCGCCTTTCTGCGACAACAGACTTGCCATAGTGGCCAAGGCCGTTGGGGAGTTTTCATCCTGCTTTATTGCCAGTTTGGCCGCAGCCATGGCGTCGTCACCAACCAGACTCTTTGCGCGAACCGCGTGAATGTCTGCGAAATCGGGCGCCAGTTTTACAACCCGATCAAAATCGGCCAAAGCGGCCTTGTCTTCCTGCTTCATCTGGTAAGCAATGCCACGCGAATACAATGCGATGGGCACGTTTGGAGTGGTTTTCAGCAAGGCGTTCAGGCAATCCAGCGCATCATTTGGCCGGCCCAATTCCAGGTAGAGGCGCCCCAGGTTTCCAAGTACGATGGGCGAGTTTGGAATAAGCGTGCGCGCAATCTTCAATTGCGGCATTGCATCCAGTCGACGTCCCATCTGCAAAAGAACTTCTCCGTAGTGCGCGCGCGCTTCCGGATACTTAGGGTCAAGTTCCAGTGCCCTCTTGAAAGCTTGTTCAGCCTCGTCAAACCGGCCCAGGGCGGACAGGCCGATTGCGTGCACGTTGAACAGGATTTCGTTTTTCGGGTTCGCACGGGTCAGAATTTCGGTTTCCTGTACAACGCTCGCCGCCTTCCCGGTTTCGATCATGCGCAGGAAAGCTTGGATCTGCTTGGCGTCGACACCGGTTGTTGTGCGTTTGGATGAGGTTTGCGTCTTCTGCATCCGCCGGCGGATTTCCTTGCGATCCAACCCATTCAGTGGGGACTTTATCAAGGCCTGACGTGCTTCCTCGATGGCCTCCTTGTCGCCAAGCGATGCAAGCGCGTCGGCATAGGCCAACCAGATAGCTTTTTGTCCAGGCGCCTTGCTGGCTGCTTTCGCAAAGTTCTTTAACGCAGGGCGGATTTCAGCACGTGCAAACAGCATCTGACCGATGTGAAACTCGAACTCAGCCCGACTGGGGGCCATGCGGGCAAGATCCTGGAACGCCTTGATCGCTTCGGGCGCTTTGCCGCTCCGCATCAGCGCGACTGCGTTCTTATAGAGAATGGGGATCTGGTTCGCGTTCAAAGGAAGCATGAATTCCACCTGTATTTCCACTTTCCTCCGAGGTAATATGTCAGACCCTTGGCGACAACCGCAAAGGCGAACGCAGCATATGAAAAGTCGCTGTTTTCGCTTGACTTGGCACGCGAATGGCCGGATAAGCCCGCATTCCGGCGGGGAAGGTCCCCGAAGGATTCTACAATCACGTCACCAAAGACGCGCTGTTCGCGGCGGCAAATGCCGAAACGCCGGATGATCCGGGGCCACAGAACGCGGAAATACGAAGGAAGACCACATGTTTGCGGTTATGAAAACCGGCGGCAAGCAATACAAGGTTCAGGCAGGCGATATGCTGCGTGTCGAGAAGCTGGCCGCAACGGCGGGTGAAACCGTCCAGTTCAATGAAATTCTGATGGTCGGCTCGACCGTTGGTGCGCCCACCATTGATGGTGCCGGCGTCCAGGCCGAAGTCATCGACCAGATCAAGGGCGACAAGGTCATCAACTTTGTCAAGCGTCGCCGCAAGCACAGCTCGAAGCGCACCAAGGGTCACCGTCAGCAACTGACGCTGGTGAAGATCACCGAGATCCTGGAAAAGGGCGCCGACAAGTCGGGCGTGAAAGCTGCGATCGGTGCCGGTTCGGTGTCTGGCGCTGCGATTGCCGCGGCGGCTCCGGCCAAGAAGGCCAAGAAGGCTGCGCCGAAGAAAGAAGAGAAGGCTGCCAAGCCTGCGAAAGCCGCCAAGGCTGCCGCCGGTGCGGACGACCTGAAGGAACTGTCGGGCGTGGGTCCGGCACTGGAAAAGAAACTGCACGCAGCTGGCGTGACCACGTTCGCGCAGATCGCGGGCTGGGGTGCCGATGACATTGCCGAGATGGACGAAAAACTGTCCTTCAAAGGCCGCATCGAGCGTGAAGGCTGGGTTGACCAAGCCAAGAAGCTGGCGAAATAAGCAAGGCGAAGGAGAGACAACATGGCACATAAAAAAGCAGGCGGTTCCTCCCGTAACGGTCGCGACTCAGCAGGTCGCCGCCTTGGCGTGAAGAAATATGGCGGCGAGCTCGTCATTCCGGGCAACATCATCGTGCGTCAGCGCGGGACCAAGATGTGGCCAGGCGAAGGCGTTGGCATGGGCAAGGATCACACCATCTTCGCGACAGCCGAAGGTAACGTGAAGTTCCATACCGGCCTCAAGGGCCGCACCTTTATTTCGGTTCTCCCGGTGGCGGAGGCCGCAGAGTAAGCCGAAACCTCAAGGTTCCAAGTATTGAGAGGGTCGGCGGAAACGCCGGCCCTTTTTCTTTCTGTTCCGGGATCTGATCGCGGAATGTTTACCAAATTGTCGGATTATCGGCGCCAACGGACGGGACATCCCGACCCACCGCCCCCATATGATCTGACACCGTCCCAGCGTTTCGGGGCGTTTCATGCTTTTCGGAGGAGGGAAAGCCATGATGTATGACACGATTTTGAACCAGCCGCTGATCGAAGCCGCGCGGTTCACCCTGCGCCCGCCGCGCAAAAGCGACGCGGGGCTAATTGAGCTTTACGCCAGCGATGAACGCGTGGCGCGTGAAACCCGCTCGATCCCGCATCCGTTGCCGCCCGGCGCGACCGACGCGTTCATGGCGCGCATCATGTCGGAAAACCGGAAAGAAGACGTCTGGATGATCGACGGCGCACGCGATGGCAATCGCGAGGTTTTGGGCCTGCTCAACCTGGCGCGCATGGACCGCGACCAGTCCGAGCTGTCCTATTGGGTCGCGCCCGCCTTCTGGAACGCAGGTATTGCGTCCGAGGCTGTGCGCGCGTTGGTCGAGGCCAACCCGCTCAACAACCGGACCATCTTTGCCGAGGTGTTTCAGGACAACCCGGCCTCGGCCCGGGTGCTGACCAATGCGGGATTCGAATATATTGGTGATGCGGAAAGTCATTCGGTGGCCCGTGCCTCCAATCTGCCAACCTGGACCTACTTGAAGAGGATGGGGTAGGGCTTTGATCTGGAACTTGAAATTCTAATCGAAACCCGACGCTTGCGGCTTCGACCTTTGCGCGACACGGACCGCGACGCGATCGTTGCCGCGCTGAATGACTATGAGGTCTCGCGCTGGCTGACGGTGGTGCCGTTTCCCTATGGCACCGCGGATTTCGACGATTTCCTGACGTTCCTGTCCGGCACTGACCCGTTGGAGGGCTTGGCAATCGAAGCCGACACCGGGGTGATCGGCGTGATCGGCATCGGCACCTCGCTGGGCTATTGGCTGGGCCGGGCGCACCACGGCCAGGGCTTTATGCGCGAAGCGGCCTCGGCGCTGGTGGATTGGTATTTCCGCCACCGGGACGAGGACGAGTTGAAAAGCGGCTATTTCGACGGCAACCTTGCCTCGGCGGCGGTGCTGACCAGCTTGGGGTTTCGTCCCGTGAGTGAGGGAAACATTCACTCCTGCGCGCAAGGGGCTGATGTTATAATGAAAAACATGTGCCTTACCCGCGCGGATTGGCAGGAACGTGAAACAAGTTAAACACGGCATCTTCTCGCGGCCTGTCATACTCCGCCGCCCATAAGCCTTGAGCCTACGCCCGTTTCCCTCTATCGCAATGCCCACATCATCAAAGGCAGCCAACCCATGAAATTTCTCGATCTCTCCAAGGTCTACATCCGCTCCGGTGCGGGCGGCGGCGGCTGCGTGTCCTTCCGGCGTGAGAAATACATTGAATACGGCGGGCCCGATGGCGGCGACGGCGGCAAGGGCGGCAGCGTCTATGCCGAGGCGGTCGAGGGACTGAACACGTTGATCGATTTTCGCTATCAGCAGCATTTCTTCGCCAAGAACGGAACGCCGGGCATGGGCAAGCAGCGGACTGGCCCGGATGGCAGCGATATCATACTGCGCGTTCCTGTCGGCACCGAGATCCTGGACGAAGACGAAGAAACCGTCATCGCCGACCTGACCGAGGTCGGGCAGAAGGTTCTGCTGGCCAAGGGCGGCAACGGTGGCTTTGGCAACCTGCATTTCAAAAGTTCGACCAACCAGGCACCGCGCCGCGCCAATCCCGGCCAGGCGGGGATCGAACGCACCCTGTGGCTGCGCCTCAAACTGATCGCTGACGTGGGCCTTTTGGGCCTGCCAAACGCAGGTAAATCGACCTTCCTGGCCGCCACCTCGAACGCGCGGCCGAAGATCGCGGATTACCCGTTCACCACGCTGGTGCCCAACCTGGGCGTCGTCGGGGTGGATGAGGTTGAATTCGTCGTCGCCGACATTCCCGGCCTGATCGAAGGTGCCTCCGAGGGCAGGGGGCTGGGCGACCTGTTCCTGGGCCATGTCGAGCGCTGTTCGGTGCTGTTACACTTGGTCGATGGCACATCCGAGGACGTGGCCGCTGACTGGCAGACCATCGTGACCGAGATCGAAGCCTATGGCGACATCCTGGGCGACAAGCCGCGCGTCACGGTCCTGAACAAGATCGACGCGCTGGACGAAGACGAGTTGGCCGAGAAGCGGGCCGAACTGGAGGCCGTCGCAGGCCCGGTCCTGACCATGTCCGGTGTGGCGCAGCAGGGCACCGTGGAGGTGCTGCGCGCCCTGCGGGCTCAGATCGACGAAGGCAAACTGCGCCTGAAAGCAGCCGGTGAGGAGACCGAGGCATGGCGTCCCTGAGCACGGCCAAACGCATCGTCGTCAAGATCGGCTCGGCCCTTCTGGTCGATGCGGCGACGGGGACGTTGAAGGCGGATTGGCTAGCCTCGCTGGCCGCTGACGTGGCCGAGGTGAAGGCACGCGGGGCCGACGTCGTGCTGGTCTCGTCCGGGTCCATCGCGCTGGGACGCGGGGTGCTGGGCCTGCCTGCCACTGACCTGGCGCTGGAGCAAAGCCAGGCCGCCGCAGCCGTGGGCCAGATCCGCCTGGCACGTGCCTATGAAGAGGTGCTGGCGCCGCTGGGGCTGACCACGGCGCAGGTGCTGGTGACGCTTGAGGATTCCGCTGATCGCCGCCGCTATCTCAATTCCCGCGCGACACTTGAAACACTGTTGTCGCTTGGTGTTGTGCCGATCGTGAACGAAAACGACACGGTGGCGACCGATGAAATTCGCTTCGGTGATAATGACCGGCTGGCGGCGCAAGTGGCGGTAACGATTGGGGCCGATCACCTGGTGCTGCTGTCGGACGTCGACGGGCTCTACTCCGGCAATCCAAAAACCGACCCTGCGGCGACCCGGTTCGACGTGGTCGACACCATCACCCCCGAGATCGAGGCGGTGGCGGGCGATGCGGGATCGGGCCTGTCCAAGGGCGGGATGAAAACCAAGGTGATGGCCGCTAAAACCGCGACCGGCGCGGGCTGCGCGATGACGATCACCGAAGGCGGGCGCCTGAACCCGTTGAAAACGCTGGCCGCAGGCGCGCCGTCCACGCTGTTCACCGCGCGCTCTGACCCGAAGACGGCGCGCAAGCACTGGATTTCCGCGATGAAACCCCAGGGCGACATCATTGTAGACGCAGGGGCCGCGCGCGCGCTGGCCTCCGGTAAATCGCTGCTGCCCGCAGGCGTCACCCGCGTGACCGGCGACTTCGACCGGGGCGATCCGGTGGACATTCACGGCCCCGATGGCACCCATCTGGGCGCAGGTCTTGCCCGCTATACCGCAGCCGAGGCGCAGGCGATCCGCGGCAAACGCTCGGACCAGATCGAGGCGACGCTGGGCTATCCAGGCCGTGCGGCGCTGATCCACCGCGACGACATGGCGCTCTAAGGCGCACTTTGACTTTCATCTTTCTACAAATATCCTTGCCCAAGGCACAAAATCCAAAGGCCCCGACATGACAGACACGACGAACATTCCCGCCCTGATGCACGACATTGGCACCCGCGCGAAAGCGGCGGCGGCGCAGCTGGCCTTTGCCCCGGCGGCGGCGAAACAGCGCGCACTTGAGGCAGCGGCCGATGCCTGTTGGTCCCGGCGTGACGAGATCATCGCGGCAAACGCAGCCGACATGGACTTTGGCCGCGACAAGGGGTTGAGCCCGGCAATGATGGACCGGCTGATGCTGGACGAAGACCGCATTCATGCCATGTGCGAGGGCTTGCGCGCGGTGGCGGGGCAGGAGGATCCGGTCGGCCAGGTGATGGCCGAATGGGACGGCCCCTCGGGCATCCACATCCAGCGCGTGCGCACGCCGCTGGGCGTGATCGGTGTGATCTATGAAAGCCGTCCGAACGTGACGGCGGACGCGGGCGCGCTGTGCCTCAAGGCTGGCAACGCGGTGATCCTGCGCGGCGGCTCGGAAAGCTTTCACTCGGCCGGCGTGATCCATGCCTGCCTGCAGGATGGGCTGCGTGCCGCCGGCCTGCCCGAGGACGCCATTCAGCGCGTGCCCACCCGCGACCGGGCGGCGGTCAGCGAAATGCTGACCATGACCGACCATGTCGACGTGATCGTGCCGCGTGGCGGCAAGGGGCTGGTGGGGCTGGTGCAACGCGAGGCCCGCGTGCCGGTCTTTGCCCATCTCGAAGGCATCGTGCATGTCTATATCGACAAGGCGGCGGACCCGGCCAAGACCCACGCAGTGGTGATGAACGCCAAGACCCGGCGCACCGGGATCTGCGGCGCGGCGGAATGCCTTCTGATCCACAAGGACGCGGTCGGCCTGGGGCAGGAGGTGCTGGATGCGCTGATGGCCGCCGGAGTTGCAGTGCACGCGGGTCCCGGCCTTACCGGCACGCAGGCCGCAGGCGACGAGGACTGGGGCAAGGAATTCCTCGACAGCATCATCGCCGCGCGGATCGTGGACGATCTGGACGGCGCGATCGCGCATATCAACGCCTTCAGCTCGCATCACACCGACGCGATCCTGACCGAGGATGACGCCGCGGCGGCGCGGTTCTTTCAGCGGCTGGATAGCGCGATTCTGATGCGTAATGCCTCGACCCAGTTTGCGGACGGGGGCGAGTTCGGCATGGGCGCGGAGATCGGCATTGCCACTGGCAAGATGCATGCCCGCGGCCCGGTGGGCGCGATGCAGCTGACGTCGTTCAAGTATCTCGTGACCGGGGACGGAACCACACGGGCGTAACACGTTTTTCTAGAAAAACGTATCGGGCGAAATTTTCTAGAAAATTTCGTGCCTCAAAATTCCACGCTGATCGAATGCTCGGACACGGTGAGGCCCAGTTTGCGGCCTTGCCGTTTCAACTCGGGCCCGATCAGGGCGAACTGCACCTGGGCGGCGGCCAGATCAACCTCGGCGCCGGGGTTCGACAACAGCTCCCACAGGTCCGGGTCGACCTTCAGCCGTTCAGCCTCGCCCGCCACCTTCCAGTGGTCGCCATCATGGCTGACGCGCAGGTGCCCGCCCCAGGGCATCGCACTTTCGAAACATTGCAGGATCAGGAAGATCACCTTCACCACCGTGCGCGGCTGGTCGCCGGTGAGCGCCCAGTCGATTTCCAGCTTGCGCCCGTCCACGCCCGGCGCCAGCACGGTGCGGACTTCCTTTTCACCGACCATCTGCCCGTCACTGGCTGCACCGAAGGCGATGCGGAAAAAGCGGATGCGCAGGTTCGCGTTTTCGACGCTTTCGGCAATCAACGCCATTTCCGGGCTTTCCGCCTGGCCGGAAAGCTGCATCAGCTCAACCCCATTGCCGATCGCGCCCAGAGGGCTGATAAGGTCGTGACAGATGCGCGAACCCAATAGGGCGTTCAGATCGCGGGTTGGGGCGGACATGTGGGGCCTCGTGTTTGGAAAGGGATATCAAATGAGAAGCATGGGGGCATTGCTGGAGCCGGGCATGATCGTGCGCCATCCCGGTCGACCCGACTGGGGGCTGGGGCAGGTGCAGAGCAATATCGCGGGCAAGGTTACGGTGAACTTCGAACATTCCGGTAAACGGGTGATCGAAACATCGCGGGTTGAGCTGTTGCCGGTGTTTGACTCCTGAAACAATTGCAGGCGGTGGGCGGAACGGTATCACAACCATAAAGTGTGTCAAACTTGACGCTTGCTTGCCAATCCCCATATCGCCCCATAGAACCCGCCGAAGGTTACCGAAAGGTTAACAACTATGCCCGCCGCCCCTGATTTTGTGCTGCGCCTGGCCCGGGACACGGCCGATCTGCGTGCGGCGCAGAAGCTGCGCTATGACGTCTTTGTAGAGGAACTGGGCGGCGACGGCGCCCTGGTGGACCATGAGGCACGGTTGGAGCAGGACGAATTCGACCCGTTTTACGATCACCTACTGTTGTTCGATCAGGCCCGTGGGGGCGATGTGGTCGGGGTCTATCGCCTGCTGCGCGACGATCAGGCAGCGCAGATCGGGCGGTTCTATTCCGAAGGTGAATACGACCTGACCCCGCTGAAGACGTCGGGCCGGCGGCTGTTGGAACTGGGACGATCCTGCCTGCACCCGGCCTATCGCGGCGGTACTGCGATGATGGTTCTGTGGGCGGGGCTTGCGGATTATGTCGCCGAACACGGAATTGAGGTTCTGTTCGGGGTGGCCAGTTTTCACGGCACCGACATTGGCGCGTTGAAGGCGCCGCTGTCGCTTTTGCATCATCGGCATTTGGCCCCCGAGGCCCTGCGCCCGCGCGCGCTGCCCCAGCATTACCAGGCGATGAACCTGATGGCGGAGGCCGGGATCGACCGGCTGGCGGCGATGAAGGCCACGCCCGCGTTGATCAAAGCCTATCTGCGGCTGGGCGGCCATGTCGGGGACGGCGCCTTTATCGACCATGCGTTCAATACGACCGATGTCTGCCTGGTGCTGGACACGGCCGAAATTCCCGAGGCCACCCGCGCGCGGTTCCGGTCGGGGCGCGTAGCATGAGCGTCGGCTGGGGGGCAGGCAGCGAGCCGCCGGAAACATCCATCGAACCGCTTGGTTGGATCCGGGCCGTTCTGCGCGGGCTGGTGCTGGCGGTGCTGGTGTTCGGCGGGCTGATCGTCCTGCTTTTGCTGCGATTGATCGAGCGCCCTCTGTTCGGGGTGAAGCGCCCGCTGACCCCGTTCATCACCCAGGCGGTCTGTCGCACGGCCTTCGTGGTTCTTGGCATCGGCTTTGCCACCTCCGGCCACCAGATGCGGCGTATCGGGGCCGTTGTGGCGAACCATTCCTCCTGGCTGGATATCTTTGCGCTGAACGCGAAAAAGCGCGTCTATTTCGTGTCGAAGGCCGAGGTCGCCGCATGGCCCGGCATCGGCTGGCTGGCGCGCGCCACCGGCACCGTGTTCATCAACCGGGACCGGCGTGAGGCGGCAGCGCAGGTGAAACTGTTCGAAACCCGGTTGGACGCCGGCCACAAGCTGCTGTTTTTCCCCGAGGGCACCAGCACGGACAGCCGCCGGGTTCTGCCCTTCAAATCAACGCTGTTTGCCGCGTTCTTCACCCCGCATTTGCGCGAGGTGATGCATGTTCAACCTGTGACGGTGATCTATCACGCGCCCAAGGGGGCCGATAGCCGGTTCTATGGCTGGTGGGGCGACATGGACTTCGGGCCGCACCTGCTCAAGGTGCTGGCCTGCGCGCGACCGGGGCGGGTCGAACTTGTCTATCACGAACCGGTGCGGGTCTCGGAGTTCGACAGCCGCAAGGCACTGGCGGGCTATTGCGAGGCGACCGTGCGCGCACCGCTGGCGCTGGCCGGGCTTGACCATGCGCCGCGCGATCAGGGGTCGGAAAACCCGTCGGTATAGTGCCGCGCAAAGCTTGCATAACCGTCTTCGACCTCAACCAGATGGGAGCGGATCAGCGCGTGCAGATCTGACAACCGGTGAAACGGCACGTTCGGCATCGTGTGATGCTCGGCGTGCCACGGCATGTTCCAGGCCAGGAGCCGGATCAGCGGGGTGGTCAGCACGGTGCGCGTGTTGCGAAACATGTCTGGCACATGGGCACAGCGGCCATGTTCGGCCAGCAGATACAGGCGCAGCACCGGGAACCCCAGGGCCAGTGGGATCAACCAGATCGTGAGCAGAAGCGGTGTGACGGTCAGCGACAGCAGGCAAAGCATATAGGCTGTGATCAACAGCCGTGCCTCGCGCCGCAAGCGAGCATGGGCACGGGGCGGGATATGGGGGCTGGCTGGATTTCCAAACGCATTTCGCGCCAACAGCACCAGCTTGTCGCGCCAATACGACACGCAGGACAGGTGCCAGGCCATCGCGCGCCAGCTTTCGGGTTTCGCCTCACCCTGCAATTCCGGATCGCGGTCGGGATCATTGGTGAACCGGTGATGCGCCATGTGAAAGGCGCGAAACCACGCGAAGGGTTGCAGCAGGATCAGGGCGCAGGCATGGCCCACGGCTTCGTTCAACCACGCGGAGGCGAACGGGGTGCGATGGGTACATTCGTGTTGCAGCGTGAAGGTAAAGGCCAGCGCGATGCCAAGCGGGAGCATCAGAAGCGGCCAAAGCGGCACGCGTAAAGCAACCATCGTGGCAAGGGCCACGATCAGTCCGCCATGCAACACAAGCGCGCGCAGGCCGGGGCCGTTCGTGATACGGTGCAGGTTAATATTCGTCTGGGCGGGCAGGGTCTTGAGAAAGTTCTTGTGATCCATGCCCGATCCACCGTCAGCTCATTGCGGCAACCAGCGCGGCAAGGGCTGCGGCCGGGTCATCGTGGCGCCAGATCTCGTCGCCGATTGCGAAGAAGTCGGTGACCGGGGCGAATTCGCGCACTAGGTCCGCGTCCAGCGCGCCTTCGGCCACCACGGGCACCTCGATCATCTCGGACCACCATTGGAAGAGGTCGTGTTCGGCGCGAGTGCCGTCACCCAGGGGCGTGGTGCCGACCGGGCCGAAGCTGATGTAGTCCGCGCCGGCCTCACCGGCGGCCATGCCGTCATGGGACGAGGCATGGCAAAAGGCGCCGACGATGGCGTCCGCGCCAAGATCCTTGCGCACCGCACGGACCCGGCGGGCGCCATCGGACAGGTGCACCCCGTCCAGCCCCAACCGTTCCACCATCAGCGCGTGATCGGTGATCACCAGCGCGATGTCGCGGGCATGGGCCTGTTCGCGCAGCGCATCGGCCGCGCGGGCGATCCGGTCTTCGTCACTGGTGGCCAGTGCCAGGCGGATGCAGGCGATGTCGGCGCTGTCGAGCACCCGGGCCAGCGCATCGGGAAAGCTCGACAGTTCAAACTCGGGCGGGGTGACGAGGTAGAGTTGCGGCTGCTCGAGATCGGCCATTTGCGGCTCCTGTTGTCTGGTCCTGACGGCTCTATAGACCGGAAAATGCGATTTGGCCATGTGGCAGGCTGCGGGATGCGCGGGTGACTTGCCTTTTCGGTCCCGCCCAGCGTATCACCGCGCGCGACGATCAAGGAAGTGGTTTGATGAACGACACGGACCTGGGACCGGAACCGGCCATCGTGCTGGTGCGCCCGCAGATGGGCGAAAACATTGGCGCGGCGGCGCGCGCGATGCTGAATTTCGGCATGAGCCGGATGCGGATTGTCGCCCCGCGGGACGGTTGGCCCAACCCGAAGGCGGTGGCGATGGCCTCAGGCGCGGGGCGGGTGCTGGACGGCGCCGGGTTGTTTGACGATCTGGATGCGGCGGTGGGCGATTGCGACTACGTCTTTGCCACCACCGCGCGGTCGCGGGGTCTGACCAAACCTGTGCTGAGCCCGGAGCGGGCGATGCAGCAGGCCCGCGCGCTGCAGGCCGAGGGCAAGAAGGTCGCGATCCTGTTCGGGCCCGAACGCGCGGGGCTTGAAAATGACGACGTGGCGCGGGCCAACGCGATCATCTCGGTCCCGGTGAACCCGGAATTTGCGTCCCTGAACCTGGCGCAATGCGTGCTGCTTACCGCCTATGAATGGCGCCGTCACAGCAGCGATGTGGTGCCCGAGGTGATGGAAATGGCCAAGACCGACTGGGCCAAGGCGGGCGAGGTCGCAGCCCTTGCGGACCATTACGAGGCCCGGCTGGACGAGGCCGGGTTCTTCTTTCCGCCCGAGAAAGCGCCGGGGATGAAGACGACCCTGCGCAACATGTGGACGCGCATGGTGCTGACACGTTCGGACGTGCAGATCCTGCACGGCGTGCTGCGCCAATTGCTGCGGCGCAAGGACTGACGGGGCGTGATCCGGCGGGGTGCCTGCGGCACACAGGTTTGTTGATTGGCGCTTAGCGGCGCGCCGCAGCGATCCAGACGCCGACCAGCACCAGGCTGCCCACCGCGTTGAAATTCGCCATCGTCAGGTCCAGAATGTCGAGCGGAATCCAATCCGACAGGCGCCACGGGATTTCGTCGCAACGCACCAGTGGCGCGCTCAGGATCTGGTTCAGAAGGTCATCGGCCGAAACGCCGCTGACATCCCCCCCGGTGCAGGAGGCCGGCCCCGGCCACCAGTGGCGTTCAACCCCGGTGTGGTAGGCGCCCAGACCTGCCGAGATGGTCATCGTCAGCGCCCCCAACCAGGCGACTCCGCGCAGTTGTGTCAGAACGGCGATCAGACCCAGCGCGGCGGCAATTCCATGTGGCCAGCGTTGCCAGAAACACATCTGGCAGGGCACATAGCCCGCGGCCTGGAACATGAAAGCCCCCGCCAGCATCGCGGCGGCGGCCAGGGCGGCAAACAGGACAAGTCGGTTGAAGGTCATAGGAATTTCACCAGGTAAAAGCCGCCGACAAGGATGACGACGAAGGCAGTGAACACGAGCCCCAGGCGCTTTTCAATGAAATCGCGGATGGGTGCTCCGAATTGCCACAGCAGGGCTGCAACGATGAAAAAGCGCAGGCCGCGGGCAATCACCGAAGCGACCATGAAGACGCCGAAATTCAGGCTGGTGGTGCCTGACAATATGGTGATCACCTTGTAAGGGAATGGCGTGATGCCTGCGATCAGAACTGCCCAGGCGCCATAGGCGTTGTAGGTCTCGGTGAAGGTGCCGAACTGGTCGGTCTTTCCGTAGAACTCCAGCACTGGCCTGCCGACAGCCTCGAATAGTCCCCAGCCGATGTAATAACCCAGGACGCCGCCAAGAACGCTGGCCACCAGCGCGACACCGGCAATCAGGAATGCCTTGTTCGGGCGCGCGATGATCATCGGGATCATCAGGATATCGGGCGGGATCGGGAAGAACGAGCTTTCGGCGAAGGCAACGACAGCCAGCGCCCAAAGCGCATAGGGCGCCTCGGCCATCCGAATGGTCCAGTCGTAAAGCCCTTTGATCATGCGTGCCCCGTTCGTTTCGCCCGTCACACCACGGGGCGCGAGCGGGGTCAAGGGATGAACGGTTGCGGGGGCGTCCCGGCACGGTAAACTGGCCGTGAGCGACAAGGAGTATGAGTGATGAAATGGCAGGGACGGCGTGGTAGCCGCAATATCGAGGATCGACGTGGCGCAAAGGGCGCACAGATCGGTGGCGTTGGCCTTCTGATCGTGTTGGCGATCGGGTATTTCGCAGGTGTTGACGTGACGCCTTTGCTGGAAGGGCAGGGCGGCATCGCAGGAGGCGGCGGCGGTGAGATCACCGAAGCCGACAAGCAGGCGGGCGAGTTTGTGTCCGTCACGCTGGCCGATACCGAGGAGGTCTGGGCTGACATTTTCCGCCGGCAGGTGGGTGAGGTATACACCCCCGTCACGCTGGTGCTTTACAAGGGTGTGACGCAATCGGCCTGCGGCGGTGCCTCGGGTGCGACCGGGCCGTTCTTTTGCCCCGGTGACAAGAAAGTGTATCTGGACACCGAGTTTTTCACCACGATGTCGCGCCAGATGGGCGCCAAGGGCGACTTTGCCGCGGCCTATGTGGTGGCGCACGAAGTGGCGCACCATGTGCAGAACGAACTGGGCATTCTGGGCCAGGCCAACCGGATCCGGCAGCAGGTGAGCGAGGCAGAATCGAACGCGATCTCGGTACGGATCGAATTGCAGGCCGATTGTTACTCGGGCATCTGGGCACGCGCGGCGCAGGCGCGATTCGGGTCGTTGGAACGCGGCGACATTGCCGAGGCAATGAATGCAGCCAAGCAGATCGGCGACGATACGCTGCAACGCAACGCAGGCCGCACACCTATGCCGCACACCTTTACCCACGGCACGTCCGAACAACGGCAGCGTTGGTTCGCCACAGGGTTTGAAAGTGGAGACATGCGCGCCTGCGACACCTTCAGCGCCGAGCGGCTATAGGGCCGAAAAAAAAGAAACGTGGGTTTTTAACATGTTAAGGGAATTGCGCGCCGGTTCGGGAAATGAACCGTTGCGAACGCAACGACCGGACCTTAAAACCCCTGCAACGCGACAGGAACAGGAGAGGAAGGCGATTAAAACCGACCGCGCGGTCGATTTTATGTTGCCCTGACTCGAATAGCTTGTTTTTATACCACCGGACGGGTTTTGGATTTCGCATCCACCCCGACGCACGATACAAAGAACACCAGATTTCGTATTTTTTGGGAGGAGAACGAAATGAAAATGACCCTCAACTCAGTCCTGGCAGGCGCCGTCGCCCTGGGCCTCAGCGCCACGGCAGGCTTCGCGCAGGACGTGACGCTGCGCTGTCAGCACTTTCTGTCGCCGAAAGGTTCGGTGCCGCGCTACTTCATGGAGCCCTGGGCCGAGAAGATCGAAGCCGACAGCGGTGGCCGCATCAAGGTTGAGCTGTACCCGGCGATGCAGCTGGGCGGCAAACCCCCGGCGCTGTATGACCAGATCCGCGATGGCGTGATCGACTGTGGCTGGGCGCTGCCCGCCTACACGCCGGGCCGTTTCCCGGAATCGGAAGCCTTCGAACTGCCGTTCATGACCTCGATGAGCGCCGAAGCCTCGTCGAAGGCCGCCTGGGACTATACCCAGAAATACGGTGTTGAGCGCATGGGTGACGTTCACCTGATGGCGGTGCACGTGCACGGCCCCGGTGTGATCCACACCAAGGGCGACCCGCTGATGAGCGCATCCGATTTCTCGGGCCTGAAACTGCGCGGACCCTCGCGTCAGGCGAATGCGCTGCTGGAAACCCTGGGTGCGACGCCCGTGGGCATGCCGGTTCCGGCCTTCCCCGAAGCGCTGTCCAAAGGCGTTGTGGACGGCGGCGTGATTCCGTGGGAAATCGTTCCGCCGCTGAAGGTGCATGAACTGGCCGACAGCCACACCCAAATCGGTGGCGACCGCGCGCTGTACAACACCTTCTTCATCTGGGCGATGAACAAGGACACCTATGCCAGCCTGCCTGACGACCTGAAAGCCGTCATCGACGCCAACTCCGGTGTGGAAGCCTCGGGTCTGGCCGGTAAGGCAATGGATACCGGCGACACCGCTGGCGAAGAGCTGACCGCAGGCACCGACAACAAGATCCACACGATGGACGCCGGTGTCGTGGCCGAGCTGAAAGCTATTGGCGACGCGCAGACCGCTGCCTGGGCGGAAGAGATGACCTCCAAGGGCCTGGACGGCGCTGGCATGGTGGCCCTGGCCCAGGAACTGGTGGCGAAATACACCGACATGTGATCTTCTGATCATGTTCGCTCCGGGCTGCTTGCAGTGGCCCGGAGCTCTTTTTTTGCCCGCACAGGGCAGGGATCAACGGGAGTGGGGACAGACCCGTGGCAAAAATCGCACCACATGCAGAGGCCCGCGTGGGCCGGATACTTGAAAAGGTCAGCAAAGTGCTGGCCTATTTCGGGGGCACCATCCTGGCCGCCGTGGCTGGGGTCACCGTCGCCTCGATTATCGGACGGTTTTTCCTGTTCGCAGGGCTGGGACCGATCAAGGGCGACTTTGAGATGGTCGAAATGGGTTGCGCCATCGCGGTGTTTTCCTTTCTGCCCTATACCCAATTCAAACGCGGCCATGTGACGGTGGATCTGTTCGTCGATCGCCTGCCGGACCGTGCCAAGGCGGTGCTGGGCTTGATCGGTGACGTGATGCTGACGCTGGCGGCCTATATCATCCTGTGGCGGCTGTGGCTGGGGTTTGGCGAGAAATTCCCCTTTGGCTCGGACGGCTTTCGCAGCGCGCTTGGCATGGGCTACAAACCCTTCTTCGCCGAAACAACCTATGAACTCGAACTGCCGGTCTGGATCCCCTATGGCCTGTCGCTGATCGGGGCCTTCTTCTTTTTCGTCGTCGGTGTTTTCACCATCTGGCGCTCGCTCAACTGGGTCCTGAAAGGCCGGGAGGAACACGTATGACCGGTCTTGAAATCGCTCTGATCGCCTTTGGCCTGATGCTTCTGGCCATTTTCCTGCGCCTGCCGATCGGGCTGGCGATGGGTCTGACCGGCTTTTTCGGCGTCTGGTATGTTCTGGGCAATCCGAACGCACCGCTGAGCCAGCTGAAAACGCTCTCTTACGACACGTTCTCAAGCTATTCGCTGTCGATCGTGCCGCTGTTTCTGCTGATGGGACAGTTTGCCACCAAGTCCGGTATGTCGGCGGCATTGTTCGAGGCCGCGAACGACTGGCTGGGTCACCGCAAGGGCGGGGTGGCGATGGCCGCTGTTGGCGCCTGCGCGGGCTTCGGCGCGGTTTGCGGCTCATCGCTGGCGACCGCCTCGACGATGGGGCAGGTGGCCCTGCCCGAGATGCGCAAACGTGGCTACTCGGATGCGCTGTCGACCGGCGTTCTGGCCGCCGGCGGCACGCTTGGCATCCTGATCCCGCCGTCGATCATCCTGGTGATCTATGCGATCCTGACCGAACAGAACATCGTGAAGATGTTCATCGCGGCCCTGGTGCCGGGCATCTTGGCCGCTCTTGGCTATATGCTAACCGTTGCCATTTATGTCCGGATCAGGCCCGACAGTGCCACAACTGCGGATCGTGTGCCCTATGGTCATCGGTTCCTGACATTGCTGAAGATCTGGCCGGTGGTCTTGATCTTTGGTCTTGTCATGGGCGGCATCGCGGCGGACTGGAATTGGGCCAAGCCCGGCATCCAGGCGTTGTTTACCCCCACCGAAGGCGCCGCTGTGGGGGCCGTGGCAACCGGGTTCTACGGCATCGTGACCGGGGGCCTCAACTTCAAGACCTTCATGCAATCGGTGCTGGCGGCGGCGCAATCGACCGCGATGATCTTTTTCATCGTTCTGGGTGCGCAGATGTTCAACAGCTTCCTGGCGTTCACCCAGGCACCGCAGGACCTGGCTCAATGGGTTGTCAGCCAGAACATGGCGCCGCTGGTGGTGCTGTCGATCATGCTGGTCGCTTACCTGATCTTCGGCTGTGTCATGGACAGCCTGTCGATGATTTTGCTTACCATCCCGATCTTCTACCCGATCGTCGAGGTGATGGATTTCGGTCTCAGCCCCGAGGATGCGGGCATCTGGTTCGGCATCCTGGCCCTGATCGTGGTGGAAGTCGGTCTGATCACACCGCCGGTGGGGATGAACCTGTTCATCATCAACTCGATGGCGCGCGACATTCCGATGGCGCAAACCTATCGCGGCGTCGCACCCTTTGTCCTGTCGGACCTGGTGCGGGTGGTGATCCTGGTGGCCTTCCCGGGCATTACATTGTGGCTGGTCGGGGTCATGTTCTGACCCACATTCCATAGAAGACAGACGGGCCGGGTTTTCCTGGCCCGTTTTCGTTTCTGACGCGTTGACCTCGGCTTTCAAGCATCCTATTCAAGGCGCGTGCCCAAGTGGCGGAATGGTAGACGCAGGGGATTCAAAATCCCCCGCCTTCACGGGCGTGTGGGTTCGAGTCCCACCTTGGGCACCACCGCATTTCCCAATCGACGCAGCGATAGCTCTTTCCTTGGCCGGGCCGGGAAGGACAGGTTTGAAACTGCGGGAAGTTTAGTCGATTTGAGCGGAAATGATTCGGGGTTTGTTAAGCTCATTTGTGCACGTTTCGGCATCTATCACAGCGTTCCCGACCGATTGGCGCAAGAATGAACACGAATTTCGGTGCATTTTCATCCGGTTGAAACCTGATGGTTAAGAGAATGTGTTAACACCTGTCACAATTCCACTGTTGCCCTACGGGAAACAAATCGAACCTGTCTAAAAGGTTAGGTCGCTTTGTTTAACCCCTGCGGAACTTGTGTTTGATGTTCGATTTTTGAAACGAATTGGCGTGGGGGATTGCACCTTCCGGCTGAAGAGCTGCCTGTATAAGGAAACAATCCCGCCTCGCCTTCCCATAGGTCAACGGGATTGTGACAAAGAAATTAACCACTTGCGGCATGATTTGGGCACATTCCCAACACATTTCCCTTTTGCCGATCCAGAAATACGAGTAATTTTTAACAGCCCAACTGGGGGGCGATGTCTGAAGGCCACGGGGGCGGCCGCACAAGAACCACAGTAATCACTGTGGGGAGGGTGTGTCCGCATTATTGTCGTTTTTTTAACGATAGGGCACATGACGGTGCGAAACGCTGCCGAACGGAGGGGTCCGTTCTTTAGCACCGTCTCAAGGTTCCTTTCGGGGCCGGCAACTCTCCTCATTTGGATGATTGGCGTGATCAACGTGCGGCTCTTCCGTGGCCAGGCGTCGTCCGTCGATCGGGTTTTGCCGGAACTCACGACCTGTAGGGGGGGAGTGGATGACACAAGGGATGACATTCGAACAGACCGCGTTTTCGCGGGTGGTCGAGCCGTGCCCTGTGCTGCCTTCCCAGTCGCCGGTTTCATTTTTTTTGCGCAGTCGCGCGCCACGGGCATTCAGGGTCGCATGTGTACCAGCCCGAGTTTGAATGCCCATAGGAGACGGTCATGCCTACATTTCTTCTTGATTTCGAAAACCTGAACGCCGGTGATCTGGTAAACAGCCAGTACCAGGGCCAAGGTGTGACCATCAGCTCGGGCAGCAGCGCGAACCCGACCATGGTGTTCGACACCGAAAACCCCACCGGGGGGGACTGGGATCTGCAAACCGGCAACCTGGGCAATGTGCTGATCATCTCCGAAGATGGCGACAGCTCGGATCCTGACGACAATGCCAGCGGCGGCACCATGTGGTTCAGCTTTGATGAAGAAAGCACCGTCTACAATTTCAACGTGCTGGACAACGAAGAGGGCGGCTATGTCTGCCTGTATGATACCGACGGCAATTTCATCAAACAGGTCAACCTGCCCAACACGGGAAACGGCGGTCAGACCACGGTTGATATCGACACCGCCGGTGTCGGTTACATGTCCGTGACCCTGTGTGGTTCCGGCGCGATCGACAACATCTGTTATTCGACACCGATCACTCCCGAACCCGAAGGGGACGGCTATGTCGAAGGCACCGCCGGCGACGACGTGATCGACACGGCTTATACCGGCGACCCCGACGGCGACATGATTGACAACAATGACGCGATCCTGCCGGGCGAGGCACCTCAGGATGATATCGTGCTGGCAGGGGCCGGGGATGATGTTGTTCTGTCCGGCGAGGGCGACGACGACGTCTATGCTGGCTCGGGTAACGATTATGTCGATGGCGGCGCGGGCGACGACCTGATTTATGGCGATTCCTCGCTGGACGGCACCGGGGAAGTGGTGCGCGAAAGCTTCGAGTGGGACAAGGCACCGGGTTATGGCGAAGGCAATTCCGCCTCAGGCTTTACCCAGGACACCGGCAATGTGGACGTGACCTTTTCGATCATCCGCGAAACCGGCGACGCAGTCACCGAGTTTTCGACCGGGGATGAAAACATCGACGGCATCGTCGGGGATGGCGACCCGATCGACAGCAATTCCTCGCTGGAGAGCGTCACTTTTGGGCAAGGCAATGACGCCGACTATAAGCTCGAGTTTTCGCAGGATGTCAGCAACGTTTCGTTCAACATCAATGATGTGGACGGCGACGGTGTGGTCAAGGTTTTCGCCTTTGACGCCGATGGCAATCGGATCGACGTGCAGCTGGACGGCGGATCAAACGTAACTCTGCTGGACAACGACAGCCACGCGGGCGCCGAGACCATCGACAGCAACGGCGGCTATGCCTCGAATACAAGCGACGCCTATTCCACCACCGTGACCATTCCCGGTCCGGTGGCGAAGATCATCATCAAGCACGATCAAGACGATAGTGGCAATTCGGGCATCAACGTCACGGACATCTATTATGATGTGACGGTGGGTGACACCGGCCCGGCTGGCAACGATACGCTGTTGGGCGGCGAAGGCGACGACACGATCTATGGCGAAGGCGGCGATGACACGATCATCGGCGGCACCGGTGCCGACACCCTGTCGGGTGGCGACGACCAAGACACCTTCATCGGCGGCAATGCAGGCGACCATGTCGACGGCGGCGAAGGTGGCGTGGACTATGACACGTTGGATCTGTCGGGCGAGGGTCCGCTGACGATCGAATATGACGCGGGCAACCCGGAAAACGGCACCGTCACTTTCCTGGATGGCAACGGCAACCCGGCGGGCACCATGACGTTCGTGAATATCGAAAACGTCATCCTGCCGCCGAACAATGGCCCCGACGCCAATGACGACAGCGCCACGACTGATGAGGACACGGCGGTAACCATTGACGTGCTGGGCAACGATACTGACCCGGATTTCGACGACCTGACCGTGACCGAGGCCACCGCGCCCAACGGCACCGTCACGATCAACCCGGACGGCACGCTGACCTATGAGCCGGACCCGGATTTCAACGGGGAAGATACCATCACCTATACGGTGGATGACGGCAACGGCGGTACGGACACGGCCACCGTGACGGTAACCGTGACCCCGGTGAACGATGATCCGGTGGCCGAGGATGACACCGCGACGGTCGAGGAAGACGGCAGCGTGGATATCCCGGTGCTGGACAATGACAGCGATGTGGACGGCGACGACCTGACCGTGACCGAGGCCACCGCGCCCAACGGCACCGTCACGATCAACCCGGACGGCACGCTGACCTATGAGCCGGACCCGGATTTCAACGGCGAAGATACCATCACCTATACGGTGGATGACGGCAACGGCGGCACGGATACGGCCACCGTGACGGTAACCGTGACCCCGGTGAACGATGGCCCGACCGCTGAGGACGACACCGACGAGACCGACGAAGATTCGATCGTCTCGGGCGAAGTCCTGGGCAATGACAGTGACCCGGAAGGCGATGCGCTGAGCGTGAGCGAAGTCAACGGTGCGCCTGCGAATGTGGGCAGCCCGGTGGAGGGTGATGGCGGCGGCTCATTCACCCTGAACAGTGACGGCACCTATGATTTCGACCCGGATGGCGACTTCGAGGAACTGCAAGTTGGCGAAAGCGCCACGACCTCGGTCAGCTACACGATCGACGATGGCAATGGCGGCAGCGATGCCGCGACGCTGACCATCACCGTGACTGGCGTGAATGACGACCCGGTGGCCGAGGACGATTATGGCACCACGCCGTACAACACGGCCGTGATCGTCGACGTCCTGGGCAATGACACGGATGTGGAAGACGATATCCTGTCCGTTCTGGGCACGCCGACGTCGGCTGATGGCACCGTGGTTGTGAACCCGGACGGCACACTGACCTTCACCCCGACGGATGGGTTCGAAGGGGTGGCCGAGATCGAGTACACGGTGACCGATGGCAACGGTGGCACTGACACGGGCACGGCATTCATCACCGTTGAGGAAAACCCGCTGGACGGGATCGTCGAAGGCACCGCCGGCGACGACCTGATCGACCTGGCCTATACCGGTGACCCGGAAGGCGACATGGTCGATGCGCTGGATGAAATCCTGCCGGGTGAAGGTCCGAACGACGACATCATCGAAGCCTATGGCGGCGACGACACGATCTATGCCGGTGTTGGTAACGATGAGATCGACGGTGGTGCAGGCGACGACACCATCTTCGGTGAAGACGGCAATGATGAGATCGTGGACGAACAGGGGTCGGACTTTGTCGACGGCGGCGCGGGCGATGACGTGATCGACGTGGCCGGTGGCGACAGCCCCGACACCATCGCCGAGCTTCTGGCGCTTGGCAATCCGAACGGCCTGGCCGATCTGGACTACTCGCCGTACTCCGAGGTGATCCCGGTCGATGCGACCCCGAACGATGACCTGGACACGGTCTATGGTGGGGACGGCAACGACACGATCAAGACCGGCGATGACAAGGACTTCATCGACGGTGGTGCGGGCAACGACACCATCTATGCCGGTATCGACGACGATACCGTCTATGGTGGCACCGGCGACGACTACATCGAGGACGTGCAGGGCGCGGACACGATCTATGGCGGCGACGGCAATGACACCATCATTGCGGGCTTCGACACGATCTCGGACTACATTGGTGATGACCCGAACGTGCCGAACCCGGCTTACCCGTTCCCGAATGACCAGAACCAGATCGACGGCATGGATTATGTCGATGGCGGCGCGGGGGATGACATCATCCAAACCGGCGACGACCGTGACACGATCCTGGGTGGCACCGGCAATGATACCATCGATGCGGGCATCGACGATGACACCGTGGATGGTGGCGAAGGTGACGACTATATCGAAGGTGGTCACGGCTCGGATAATATCGACGGTGGTGCTGGCAATGACGTGATCTGGGGCGGCGAAGGCCCGGGCACCGATCCGCTGAACATCATCGACGCGATCGACCCGGTGCCGAACAACGGTATCGACACGATCCATGGCGGTGACGGCAACGACATCATCTATGGTCAGGACGACGACGATATCCTTTATGGCGATGCCGGACAGGACTTCATCGACGGCGGGATCGACGATGACGAAATCCACGGCGGTGACGCTGCGGACACTCTGCTAGGTGGTCAAGGCAACGATGTGATCTTCGGCGACGATGGCCGCGATATCATCGACGGTGGCGAAGGCGATGATGTTGTCGATGGCGGTCGTGGTTCGGACCAGATCTACGGTGGCGCCGGAGACGACGTCCTGGATGGTGGCACCGGTGGTGACTTCATCGACGGTGGCGAAGGTGACGATACGGTCATCGGCACGACCGGGCGGGACACCCTTCTGGGCGGCGCCGGGGATGACACCATCACCGCTGGGCTTGGCCTGGACGTGATCGACGGCGGCGACGGCGACGATACGATCGACGCAGGCGGTGACGACGACGTGGTCGAAGGTGGTGCCGGCAACGACACCATCACGGGTGGCGCCGGCATCGACACGCTGTCGGGCGGCGATGACCGTGACACGTTCCACGATGTGAACGGCGGCGACACCGTTGACGGTGGTGCGGGCGGCGACGACTGGGATGTGTTGGATCTGACCGGCTCGGCCCCGCAAGGCGGCAGCTTACACGTCACGATCACTGGCCCTGACTCGAACGGCAACGGCTCGGACGGTTTTGTCACCTACTATGACAGCAACGGCGCCGTGACCGGCACGCTCGATTTCACCGAGATCGAGGAAATCGTGCCCTGCTTTACCCCCGGCACCAAGATCGCGACCCCGAAAGGTGAGCGTCTGGTCGAGGAACTGCAGGAAGGCGACCGCATCATCACCCGCGACAACGGCATCCAGGAAATTCGCTGGGTCGGTCACAAGTCGATGGATTGGCGCGCCCTTGAGGCCAATCAGCACCTGAAACCAGTGCTGATTCAGGCAGGGTCGCTGGGCAATGGCTTGCCCGAGCGGGACATGCTGGTCAGCCCGAACCACCGCGTGCTGGTGGCCAACGACCGCACCGCGCTCTACTTCGAAGAACGTGAGGTCCTGGTCAGTGCCAAGCACCTGGTCGACAACAAGGGTGTGCACCGTGTGGACACGATGGGCACGACTTATGTGCACTTCATGTTCGACCACCATGAGGTCGTTCTGTCTGATGGCGCCTGGACCGAAAGCTTCCAACCCGGTGACTACTCGCTGAAGGGCATCGGCAATGCGCAGCGCACGGAAATCTTCGAAATGTTCCCCGAACTGGAAACGGCTGAGGGCATCGAGGACTACACTGCCGCGCGTCGCACATTGAAGGCATTTGAAGCGAAAATGCTTCTCACGTAATGCAGCGGGTCCACCGGAATTACCCGGCGGACCATTTCCCGGACATGGGGCAGGGGGCTGTTTCATGGCTGGGGACCGAACCGCGGTTGCGGGGGCGGCGCAGTTCATGTGTCTTCCCGATCGTTTCGGTAATGGAAACAACCCTGCGCATTCACGCGGGGTTGTTTTCGTTTTGGCGCTGAATGGCGCGAAAGCTCGCGACACGGATGCCAGTGCGACCGTCGCAACCCGGCTTGAATGTGGAACTGCCCGGCAAGCTGGGCCAACAAAGGGGCACGTAGAAGAGATTCCGCCTGGCCAGCCCAAGTCCCGCCTTGCTTTAGTCAAGGAGTCGAGCCTCAACCTAAAGTTAACAAATTGGCTCGAATTTAGGCAAAAACCACTGAAAATAGGTGATTTTTGCCCGAAATGGGCGACATGAAACCCTGAATTCACCCGGTATTGTTCACAGTTTTGGCACGTTTGCTTCTTAACCTGAATCCAAGAAAGACCGGAAAGGTCGAGTAGTTTTGGTTGGGCGAGCATGTTGCATTTGAAAGAAAACTGGACCGAACTTGGGGGCGAGATTGAATTCTCGTCCGAGCAGAGGGTCACAAGGACCTGCGCCTCGCAGGATGTTTGCTTTGCCCGTTCGGGACTGTCGCCTGATGCCTATGTGCAAACCGATCAGGGGCGGGTTCTGGCCAAATCCCTAAAAGCTGGCGACCAGGTTCTGACCCATGACCATGGGCTGCAAACACTTTTGTGGTCCGGCCGCACGCGTGGCACTGCGGCGTCTGCGCCTGTGCGGTTCCACGCAGGGCGCGGTAACATGATGCTGTCCCCCGGTCACATGGTTTTGGTGAAACACGGCAAGGCCGACCTTTTGTTCGGCGTTGATGAGGTCTTGTGTCAAGCCAAGGATCTTGTTCATCTGCCCGGTATTACCCCCGCGCCGCGGTCATCGCCGGCCTGGGTGCACCTGCTGTTCGGCGCGCATGAGCTGATCTGCGTCAACGATGTCTGGGTTGAAAGCTTCAGCCCCGACATGGGAGCGATTGAGGAAAGCCACCCGGAACAAGCCGATGAGATTCTCGAGGTCGCTCCCCGCCTGCGCTATGCCCAGGGGCGCGCAGCGCATCTGTTGACCCGCCCGGTGCTGGATCACCGCGAAGCGCTGCTTCTGGACTAATCCATTTCCCGCCAGGCGGCCCAGTCCTCGGGTGTGTCCAGATCACATAGCGCGTGGCGGTCGGGCAGGGGGACCAGGCGCACCCGTGCTGCCTTGTTAATCACCGCACGCGCCCCGCTGTCGCCCTCCAAAAGTTGCAGATCGTCAAAGAACATTGCCGGAAACAGAACCGGGTGGCCCGCAATCGGTCCGCTGGCCCCGCGCAAGATCGTGTCGGGGACGAAACTGTTCAAGATGAGGGCCATGTCGGCGCTGGTTGTGTCGGGCATGTCGGCCAGAACCACGAGCACGCCGTCGGTTCCTTCTGGCAGGGCAGCGATGCCGTCACGAAGGGATCCGGCCATGCCGTGGGCGGCGTTTGGGCTGGGAACCCGCTCCAGATGCAACCCCTTCAATGCGGTCTCGCGCGCGGTATCCGCCTCTGGCAAAGTCACAAAGACCGGATACCCGGTTTCCAGTGCCGCTTCGGCGCGGTCGCGCATCAGCGCCGCACCGCGCACGGGTTCCAGCAATTTGTCCGCCCCGGCCATGCGGCTGGATCGCCCGGCGGCCAGGATCAGGATCGCGAGGGTCATGCGCGCATTCGCGTCATCTCGGGGTCAAACAGGTGCTCGGAAATCACCACAGCGCGGTGCCGCTGACCCAGAATTTCGATTTCAACTTCCAGCCCGTCGGCGGCGGTGTCGCAGGGCAGAAAGCCAAGTGCGATGGATTTGCTGGCCGTATGCGAATAGCCACCCGAGGTGCAGAACCCGACCACGGTGTCGTTCAGCCAGATCGGTTCATAAGCATTTACGTCGGCGTCACTGGCGTCGACCTCAAACACCACCAACCGGCGCGTGGGCCGGTCGGCCACAGCCGCCGCCTTGCCGATGAAGTCCACGGGCTTGCCCAGCTGCAGGAACCGGTCGAGCCCGGTCTCGGCGCAGGTATAGTCGGGGCCGAATTCGCTGAGCCAGGCACCGAAAAAGCGATCGAGCCGCAGGCTCATCATCGCGCGCATGCCGAAGGGGCGCAGGCCCAGGTCCTGGCCCGCCTGCCACAGCACGTCCCACAGGGCGCGTTGCTCCATCGCGTCGACATAGATCTCATAGCCCAGATCGCCGGTATAGCTGACGCGCTGCACCAAGGCCTGGGTCAGCCCCACGTCGATGCGTCTGGCGTCGAGGAATTTGAAGGCCGCGTGGCTGACATCAGCCCGCGTCACCCGCGCCAGCAATTCGCGCGCTTTCGGCCCGGCGATCTGGAACCCGGTCAGGCGGTCCGAAATGTTTTCGACCGTCACGTCGTCCGCGGCATGGGTGTCGAACCAGCGGCTGTGAAACCCCTGCGCGCCGTAGCTGGCGGTCAGGTTGAACTCGGTCTCGGACAGGCAGGTGACGGTGAAATCACCGATGATCCGCCCCTTGGGCGACAGCATCGGGGTCAGGGAAATGCGCCCCGGCGCAGGGATGCGCCCGGCCATGATCCGGTCCAGCCAGGTGCGCGCCTTCGTGCCGGTGACCTTGTATTTTCCGAAGTTCTGCACCTCGTTGATGCCCACGCCGCCCCGCACCGCCTGCACCTCCTGCCGCGTCGCCTCAAACGCGTTGGATCGGCGAAAGCTGGGGATCTCATAGGCGTCATCGCCGGGCAGGGCGAAGTAGTTCACCACCTCCAGCCCATATTGCTGACCGAACACCGCGTTCATGTCCTTGAAGGTCTGATACATCGGCGTGGTGCGGAAGGGCCGCGCGGCGGGCAGCTCTTCGTTCGGATAGGCGACGGAAAACCGGTTCTGGTAATTCTCCACCACTTTCGGGCGGGTGTATCCGGGGGTGGTCCAGCTGCCGTAGCGGGCGACATCCATCGCGAAAACGTCGCGCTCGGGCTCGCCCTCGACCATCCATTGCGCCAGGCTCAGCCCGACGCCGCCGCCCTGGCTGAACCCCGCCATCACCGCGCAGGCGGACCAGTAGTTGCGCAGACCCGGCACCGGGCCCACCAACGGATTGCCGTCCGGCGCGAAGGTGAAGGGGCCGTGGATCACGTTTTTCACCCCGGCGGTTTCCAGCACCGGGAAGCGTTTGTAGGCAAAGGCGATACTGTCCTCGATCTTGTCGAAATCATCGCCCAGAAGCTCATGCCCGAAATCCCAGGGCGTGCCGTCCACGGCCCAGGGCTTGCAGGGTTGTTCGTAAAATCCGATGCAAAGCCCGCGCCCTTCCTGACGCAGATAGCTTTCGCCGGCCGGGTCCATCACATGGGGGTGTTCGTCGCCGCGCTCGAAGATCTCGGGGATGTCGTCGGTGACGATATACTGGTGCTCCATCGGGTGCAGGGGCAGGTACAGCCCCGCCATCGCCGCCACTTCGCGCGCCCAAAGGCCCGCTGCATTGACCAGATGCTCGGCGATGATGGTGCCCTTGTCGGTCACAACCTCCCAGCCCTCGGGATGCGGATTGGTTTCCAGCACGCGGGTGTGGGTGTGAAACGTGGCCCCGCCCAGCCGCGCGGCCTTGGCATAGGCGTGGGTGGTGCCGGAGGGGTCCAGGTGCCCGTCCAATGGGTCGTAAAGCCCGCCCAGGATGCCGTCGATATTGGTGACCGGCGCGATGCGCTTGATCTCTTCGGGGCTGACGATCTCGGTCTCGAGCCCCATGAACCGGTGCTTGGCGCGTTCGGCCTTCAGCATGTCAAAGCGTTCTTGTGTGTCCGCCAGCGTCACGCCGCCCACATGGTGCAACCCGCACGACAGGCCGGTGATCTCCTCCAGCTCTTTGTAAAGCCGAATGGTATAGCCCTGAAGCGCGGCCATGTTGGTGTCGCCGTTCAGCGTGTGAAACCCGCCCGCCGCGTGCCAGGTGGACCCCGACGTCAATTCAGAGCGTTCCAGCAGCATCACGTCAGACCAGCCCAGTTTGGTCAGGTGATAGGCGACTGAGGCGCCGACGACGCCGCCGCCGATGATGCAGACACGGGTGTGAGATTTCATGCGGACCTCCTAGCTTGTGTTCAAAGCGTGGCCCGGTCATGGGCAGGAGGCAAGGCTGAAACCGACCCCCCGTGTCGCAAATCGGGGCGCGCGCAGTCACGTGCACGCCCCGCGCGGGGGTCAGCGTTCCGGGACAAGGCCGCGTGGGCTAAACCTGAGCACAAGCAGCAGGATGATCCCCATCGAGAACAGGCGCATGTGCGCGGCGGAATCGATCAAGTGCTGTTTCAGCGCCGAGCCGTCCGCCATGCCGGACGTCACCGTCGCCATCAGCCAATTGCCGATCGGCTCGACCTGGATCCAGAAGAACCAGATCACGAAGCCGCCCAGAACGGCGCCGAAATTGTTGCCCGACCCGCCGACGATCACCATCACCCAGATCAGGAAGGTAAAGCGCAGCGGGTTATAGGTGCCCGGCGTCAGCTGCCCGTCCAGCGTGGTCATCATCGCGCCCGCCAGGCCACAGACGGCCGAGCCCAGGATGAAGATTTGCAGGTGGCGGCGGGTCACGTCCTTGCCCATCGCCTCGGCAGCGACTTCGTTGTCCCGAATGGCGCGCATCATGCGGCCCCAGGGCGATTTCAACGCCAGTTGCGACAGGACCAGCAGGACCACCAGAACGGCGGTGAACAGCAGGCCATAAGACAACTTTACCGTGATGGTCGAGGCGGTGGTGGGGTCGACGCCCCAGCTTGCCGCACGGTCGACAAAACCTGCGCTGTTTTGCAGGTCGACCTCGTAAGGAACCGGGCGGGGCAGGCCGATCACGTTCTTCACGCCGCGTGCCATCCAGTCTTCGTTTTTCAGAACCGCCAGCACGATTTCAGCGATGCCCAGCGTGGCAATCGCCAAGTAGTCTGAGCGCAGACCCAGTGCGGTCTTGCCAACGACCCAGGCCGCCGCTGCGGCCAGCAGCGCGCCGACCGGCCAGGCCAGAATGGCCATGTAGCCATGCGCCTTGTAGTTCTCGGCACCACCGGGGTTCAGGCCGCCCAGGTATCCGGTCAGCGCCGGGTTGATCGCCTCGACCGCTTCAACGCCGCCGTCAAAGACGAAGCGGTAGGTAAAGAAGCCCGCGACCAGCACGGCCAGTGTGACGACCAGACGCGCACGCCCCTTGGCCATGTTCTTTTGCACCAGGATGGCGGCGACAACCGTGGCGATGCCCAAAAGAAGCCCCGCAACGATGCGAAAGCCCCCCGCGCTCCAGGCGCCCGGGGTCGGGGGCATGGAAATCAGCACGGTGGCAAGGCCACCCAAGGCGACAAAGCCCATGATGCCCACGTTGAACAGCCCCGCATACCCCCATTGCAAGTTCACCCCCAAGGCCATGATCGCCGAGATCAGCGCCATGTTGAGAATGCCCAGCGAGGAGTTCCACGAGCCTGAGAAGACCCAGAAATCCGTCATGCCCTCCAACAGGAACAGGCAGGCGACGATGGCGAACAGAAGTGGTGTGCGCATGGACTGGCTCATACCGATTGCCCCTTGAAAAGCCCGGTGGGCTTGAACAGCAGAACGACGATCAGGATCACGAAACTGACCGCGAATTTATAGTCGGTGGACAGAAGCTGAACCAGGCTGGATGGCTCAAGGCTTTCGGGCAGCAGATAGACCGCCACCTTCTTCCAGGCATAGGTCACGGTGACTTCGCTGAACGCGATGACGAAGCCGCCGGCGATGGCGCCCAGCGGGTTGCCCAGACCGCCAACGATGGCCGAGGCGAAGATCGGCAGCAGCAGCTGGAAATAGGTGAACGGTTTGAAGCTTTTGTCCAGCCCATAGAGCACGCCCGCAATGGTCACGAGGGCCGCGACGATCAGCCAAGTATACATGACGACCCGTTCGGGATTGATGCCCGACAGCAGCGCCAGATCCTCATTGTCACTGAACGCCCGCATGGATTTGCCCGTTCGTGTGCGGTTCAGGAACCAGAACAGCGCGGCGACGACGATCACCGCAGTGATCACGGTAATGCCTTGCGAGGTTTTCAGCACCAGACCTTCTTTCAGGCCTGACCATTCCTTGAAATCCCGCGCCTTGATGATGAAACGCGCGCCGTCGGCAAAGCGTTGTTCGCCCGGCCCGATGATGAAGCGCACAAGGCCGTTCATGATGAACATCACGCCCAGCGACGCCATCACCAGCACGATCGGTTTTGCCTTTACCCGGCGATAGAAGCGATAGACCACGCGGTCGGTCGCCAGCATCATCGCCGCCATTGCCAGGATGCCGAACGGCAGCGCCAAAAGGGCGGTGGGCAATGGGCCCAGGTTGATCCCCATGGACTGGAACCACCAGGTAACCAGGATCGTTGCCATCGCGCCGAAGGCCATGCTGTCACCGTGGGCGAAGTTGGAAAAGCGCAGGATGCCATAGATCAGCGTGACGCCAAGCGCGCCCAGGGCCAATTGTGAGCCATAGGTCATCGCCGGGATCAGCACGAAATTCGATAGCGCCACGATGGCGTTCAGGAAATCCATCATTTCTCTCCTTCGCAATCGCCGTAGTAGGTCAGCTGGGCCGGACCCGCGCTGTTATGAATGGTGAGGATCCAGCTATGCGCGCCCATCGTAAGCAGCTGGTAGCCCGCATAACCCTCGATCACGGCGGTTTTCGCCATCGCACCGTCATTCACGGCGATGATGTCGCGCGTGCCGGTGAGGTCGGAGAAGGTGCCAGCCTCCAGATCGACCGTGACCTCATAGGCGCTTTCTTCGCATTCCAGCGTCTGGAAGCATTCTTGTGTGAAGGTGCAGCTGGTTTCGGCCAGCGCAGGTCCGGCGCCCATTGCGGCGATCAAGCCCAGAACTGGGGCAGTCTTTTCGAACGATCGGATCATGACCCCTCCACGCATTGACCACGATACAGCGTCTGATCACGGCCCTTGGGCGCGTCCGCATCCGGGATCGTTATGAGGTAGTTGAACTTGCCCTCCGCATCGAGCCGGAGCTGATGTTCTTCGCCATTTTCACCAAAGATCAGAACGGTTTGGCCGTTCAGTTGCAGCACCGTGCTCTCGTGCGGCGAAGCGTCATTCAGCTGCACCTGGGCCTTGCCCGTGGGCAAAAGGGTCAGCGTCAACAGACCCTCGGCGGGCTGGCAATTGTCGTTGCTGCCCTTGCAGGTTTCCGACACGGGGCAAGACGGCGCCCCGGCCAACGCTAGGCCGGGCAAAGCGGTCAGACCGGCTGCAATAGCGATTGAGGTCATAATTCGCATGGCTCAGCCCCCCAGGAAACTTGCGCGCACGTCGGGATCGGCCAGAAGCTCCTGCCCGGTGCCTGTGTGTGCATTCGCACCCTGAACAAGGACATAGCCCTTGTCGGCGATCTCAAGTGCCTGGCGCGCGTTCTGTTCGACCATCAGAACCGGGAGCCCGGTGCGGGCAACCTCGATGATCCGGTCGAAGAGTTCGTCCATCACGATCGGTGACACGCCCGCGGTGGGTTCGTCCAGCATCAGCACCTTTGGCTGGGTCATCAGCGCACGGCCCACGGCGACCTGTTGGCGCTGTCCGCCACTGAGCTCCCCTGCAGGCTGGTTGCGTTTGTCTCCCAGAATGGGAAACAGCTCATAGACCTGCTCCATCGTGTCGGTGATGTCGTCGGTGCGGATGAAGGCGCCCATTTCCAGGTTTTCCTCGACAGTCATCGAGGTGAAGATGTTCTGCGTTTGCGGCACAAAGCCCATGCCTTTGACCACGCGGGCCTGCGGGGTCAACTCGGTGATGTCCTCGCCGTCCAACTTCACATGGCCCTCACGAAGGTTCAGCATGCCAAACAAGGCTTTCATCCCGGTGGATTTGCCCGCACCGTTCGGCCCGACGATGACCGCGATTTCACCGCGATCCACTGAGATCGAGCAATTGTGCAGGATGTCCGGGCCGTTCTTGCCATAGCCGCCGGTCATCGCTTCGCCGCTCAGGAACGGGCCGCCGGGGGCAGGGCGAGCGTGGCCGCCTGCCTCAACGGGGATCGCTGTGCCCTGTCCGTGCGGGTTGACGATAGATGCGTCCTTGTTGCCACGATTGTCAAAAGGGGTGCTGCTCATGTCTGCCTCACAACGCCTGGCATTCGCCGAAAAACTGTTTAGGCGACAGGTTGGCGCCCTCGAATCCGTTGTCGCTGTGCACCGCCCAACCGCCGTCCATCAGGACCGTGGTGGTCGCGGTGCCGCCCGAGATTGGGACCTCCAACATTGTCAGGGCGCGGTCGCCCAGGATCAGGCTGAAGCGGCTGGTTGTGTTGCCGCCCAGGCGTGTAACCGTGTTTGCCTCGGTATCGACCTTAAAGCGCAAGTCCAGATCTGCGGATTCGCATTTGCTGCGATCCGGGTCACAAACCCCGTCGAACAGACATTTGAACAGGATCTCTTCGGCCTGGGCCGCGCCAGAGGCCAGCCCAAGTGCCACTGCCAATCCGGTCATGCGAAAAGCGGTCATGCGCCCACCTTGTCCTTGTTTTTCAGCCCGGTGCCCAGATAGGCCTCGATCACGTGTTCGTTCGCCTTGATTTCAGACAGGGTGCCCTCGGCCAGAACCTTGCCCTCGGCCATGCAGATGACCGGGTCGCACAGGCGATCAATGAAATCCATGTCATGTTCGATCACGACGAAGGTATAGCCGCGTTCCTTGTTCAGCCGGATGATCGCGTCGCCGATCGTGTTCAGCAGCGTGCGGTTCACGCCCGCGCCGACCTCGTCCAGGAATACGATCTTGGCGTCGACCATCATGGTGCGCCCTAGCTCCAGCAGCTTTTTCTGCCCACCTGAAACCTGTCCGGCGGGGTGGTCGGCCAGGTGGGGGATGGTGAGGAAGTCCAGAACTTCGTCGGCCTTGGCGCGCAGGGCGCGTTCTTCATCGGCGATGCGTTTGCGTCCGAACCAGGTATTCCACAGGCTTTCGCCCGATTGTGCGCCCGGCACCATCATCAGGTTCTCGCGGCAGCTCATCGAGCCGAATTCATGGGCGATCTGGAAGGTGCGCAGCAGGCCCTTATGAAACAGGTCGTGCGGCGGCAGGCCGGTGATATCCTCACCCGCCATGGTCACGCGCCCGCTGGTTGGTTTAAGAACCCCTGCGATCACATTGAAAAGAGTGGTTTTTCCCGCGCCATTCGGGCCGATAAGACCGGTGATCGAGCCTTCGTGAATGGTCATCGTCGCGCCATCGACCGCGTGGAAGCCGCCGAAATGCTTGTGAACGTCTTCAATGACGATCATCTGTCCCCCTCGCTCTACTTGATGTAGAGGCCGTATCTTATTGAAACAGCCCGGGAATAACCCGGGCTGCTCGTGTTCGGTCTGAGGTCCGGATCAGCGGTAGCCGACCGTCATCATCTTGCCGTCAGCGAACTTCACGTGACGGTAGGAGCCCGAAGCCTCGCCACCGTTGATCAGCTCAACAGCCGTGGCGCCGACATAGTCGATGTCACCACCACCAGCGAGGATTTCCAGCGCCTTGGCCAGCTCGCCGGGATAGATCATTTCACCCGGTGCGTTGGCGACCATCTCGATCTTCGAGACATAATCGGCGGGCTCAGCCGACCCGGCCGCTTGCATCGCCAGCATCAGAAGCGCTGCCGCGTCATAGCTTTCGCCGGTATAGGGCGAAGAGGCGTCGAACTTGTCGCCTACCAGCTCGGCGAAGGTCGCAGCACCGGGGCTGTCCGACCCGGGAAGCTGACCGGTCGAGCCTTCGATTTCTGCACCGAAGTTGGTTTCCAGGTTAGAGCCGATCATGCCATCAGGGAAGTGGAACATGTCGAACGCACCGGTGTCGAGCGCACCGCGTACGATACCCGCACCACCCTGGTCGACGTAGCCAGCAACCACCAGCGAGTCACCACCGGCCGAGGCCAGGGCGCCGACTTCAGCCGTATAATCGGCTTTGCCGTCTTCGTGGGCGGCAACGATGGTCACTTCACCACCAGCCGCCTCATAGGCAGCCTTGAAGCTATCGGCCAGACCCTTGCCATAGTCGTTGTTGGTATAGGTCACGGCCACCGACTTGGTGCCTTGCTCCATCAGGATGTCGGCCATCACGGCGGACTGACGCGCATCCGACGGGGCGGTGCGGAAGAACAGGCCGTTGTCCTCGGCATCGGTCAGACCGGGCGAGGTGGCGGAGGGCGAAATCATCACCATGCCGTTCGGCACGGCCACGTTGGCCAGGATCGCGCCGGTCACGCCGGAACAGTCAGAGCCCATGATGCCTTTGACACCTTCAGCGGTGATCAGGCGTTCGGCGGCGGCGGTGGCGGCTGCGGCGTCAACGCAGGTCGAGTCCGCGCGCACCGACGTCACCGACGCCCCGCCCATGAACTTGCCCGATGCGGTCACTTCGGCCATTGCCATTTCAGCGCCACCCGCCATGTGCGGGGTCAGGCTTTCGATCGGGCCGGTGAAGCCCAGGATCACGCCCAGTTTCACGTCGTCCGCAGAAGCGGCGCCGGCCATCAGGGCTGTTGCGGCCGAGGCCATAAGCAGCTTTTTCATTGTGTTCTCTCCCATTGGAACTTGTTTCCGGCCCACACCTTAGGCGGGGCGTTCAGAAATGAAAAGTCCTGACACCACGGAAAAAGCGCCTGAAAAACACATTCAAAGCGGCGAACATCTGCCGAGGAGGCGTTTTCCTCTTTCCACGAATATCCCCGCTGCTGGCGCACAGAAGCGCCGCGCAGCGGCCATGCCCAACCCAAGGCGACGCCAGAGGCGTCAACGCGGGGCGGGAGCGCGCCGTTGCAAGGCATAATAGGCGCTGTCGCACCATTCCCCGTTCACTTCGATCGTTTCCTTGGCCGCATGCGTCAGGACAAAGCCCAGCGCGTTCAGCACCCGTGCGGATCTCGTGTTGCGCGGATCGATCTCGGCCGTGATCGCATCCAGGCTGTCAAATCGCGCCCAGGCGGCGGCAATGATCGGGCGCAGCGCTTCGGCGATCAGGCCTTGGCCCCAGTGGTCCGGGTGCAGGATGTATCCCAGCTCGGCAACCCGCCACAGCCCGGCTTTGCCGATCACCACACCGTCGCGTTCGATCACGAATTCCAGCCCGGTGTCGCGGTGACTTGCGATCATGCCCTCCAGCGTCTCTTGCGTGCGCGCCATGTCCTCATGCGCCGGATGGGACCAGTACCGCATGGCGCGCGGGTCGGAAAAGATCGCGTGCAGTGCCTCAAGGTCCGACTGGATCGGCGCGCGCAGGGTCAGGCGATCCGTGATCAAAACTGCCGTCATCGCGGCACCACATAACGCGCGGTCAGAGTGATCTGACTGGTGTCATGCGGGCGTGGGGTGGCCGCGCCGGGCAAGCTCCGGATGTCTTGCTCGGTTTGCCCCCGGGGCAGGGGCACTGCATGGGACCGGGCGCGTTCAAACAGCGCCATATCACGCATGCCCCGGGGCACGTCGCCCAAGTCAAGCGTCTCCAACAAAGCGCAGGTGTCAGGCAGACAATCGACCTCAAGATACGGCGCATAGACGCTCAACCACTCGGGCAGGATCATCGCGGGGCCATTGTCCTGAAACAACGTGCCAACATGGCGCGGCGGGTCGGTCGGGGATTCCCCCGGAAGCGCGAACGGCCCGACAAACCCATCCTGCATCTGGATGGAAAACGACCCGTCCGGCGCGCCCTGTGCTGTCAGAAACGCCTTGGTTGCGGCAATGACCTCATCGTGCCAGCCAAACACCCTGTTGTCCTTGTGCATCCATTGTGCGGGCAGATCGACCCGGCGCCGATGCGTCAGGTCAGATGCTGGCTCAGGGCGGGTGATCCAGCGCGCGTCCGGATTTGCTTCGATCCCCGCGCGCCAATCCTCGATCCCGGTGCGGGGCAGGGTTTGGCTGTGCATCGCCACCGGGCGGGCCAGGGCAACAAGGGCGGACAGGTCCATGCGGCTGGGGTTGCAGAACGCCATGGCCTGGATGATCTGATCCCCTGCGACGGGCCACAGGATCTTGCCGTCCCCGTCGTTGCAATACACCGGGACATGAAGGCCAAGCAGGAAGATCTCGGCAATGCGCGGCCCGTGAAAGCCGATGACGCTGTCTTGTGCGCGGGCCGGGTCGTCGATCAGGAACCAACCCCGGTCGTGATCCTGCAGCGCGATCCGCTGCAGCGCCGGGTTGGACAGGTTCACCTTGTCCGCCAGCGCCACCTGGGGCAGGCCGGACACGTCCTCGGGCCCATAGGAAAACAGCTTTCCCAGGTCGCGCAGCAGGAAAAAGACCAACAGCAGATAGGCGATGGCAAGCGTTGCGGCCGCGATCAGAAGCCAGTGCCACCAGCGCATGGCTAGACCGACAGTCGGGTCGCCTGGCTGCCCCGTTCACGATAGGGCGTCGTGTTGTAATGCGCGCGGTAGCATTTCGAGAAATGCGACGGGCTGGCAAAGCCGCAGGCCAGCGCCACGTTGATCACGCTCATATCCGTCTGCATCAACAGGTTGCGCGCCTTTTGCAGCCGCAGCTCCATGTAATACCGCTTGGGCGAGCGGTTCAGGTAGCGGCGAAACAACCGCTCCAGCTGGCGCGTTGACATGCCCACGTCCTTGGCCAGGATCGAGGGGCTGACCGGCTCTTCGATATTGGCCTCCATTGCCTGGATCACCAGCGACAGTTTCGGGTGGCGCACGCCGATACGCGCGGGCACCGACAGGCGTTGCGTGTCCTGGTCGGTGCGGATGGTTGTATAGATCTGCTGATCGGCCACCACGTTCGCTATCTCCTCGCCGTGATCATCGGCGATCAGGTTCAGCATCAGGTCGATCGACGAAGTGCCGCCGGCGGTGGTCATCCGGTTGCCATCCACCACGAAAACCGACTTGGTCAGGTCCACCTCGTCAAACTCCTCGGCGAAACTGTCGTGGTTTTCCCAGTGGATCGTCGCGCGCTTGCCGTCCAGCAGCCCGGCCTTGGCCAGCACATAGGCCGCGGTGCACAGCCCGCCCATCTTGACCCCGCGCCGCGCCTCGCGCCTGAGCCAGGCGATCAGTTTCTTCGACGTATTGGCCTGCACATTCACGCCAGCGCACACCAGAACAATGTCGTCGCGCCGCAGCTCATCCAGATCCATGTCCAGCTTGAATTCCGGACCGGCCGAGCTTTGCACACTTCCCCCGCCTTCGCCCGCCAGCACCCATTCATAGGCCGGGCCGCTGAAATTCCGGTTGGCAATGCGCAAGGCATCCAGCGCGCCTGCAAAGCTGAGCAGCGTAAAATCGTTCACCAGGACGAACACGAAGCGGCGCGGTTTATCCGGGGCTTCGAACTCTGTTGTGACGTTGCGATTCATTTCGTTCCACCATTGGGGGCAGGGCTTCCGGGTATCCCATCAGGTTTGCCCGGCCCGTTCAAGCGAATTGGGCAGGGACACGCGCACAAGTTTGTTTGCACACGCGGCATGTTGCGCTATAGAACGCCCCTGATACCGCTAACCAGCGGTGCCGGATTGACAATGCCGCGAGCGGAGCGAGACACGATGACCGATTGGGACAAAACCACCTGGCGCACGAAACCCCGGGTGCAAATGCCGGATTATACCGACGCGCAGGCGTTGAATGCGGTTGAGGCACAACTCGCCAAGTATCCTCCGCTTGTTTTCGCTGGCGAAGCCGCCCGGCTGAAGTCCGAACTTGGCAAAGCGGCCCGCGGCGAGGCGTTCTTGCTGCAAGGCGGCGACTGTGCGGAAAGCTTTGCTGCTTTCACCGCCGACGGCATCCGCGACACGTTCAAGGTCATGCTGCAAATGGCGATGGTCCTGACCTATGGCGCCAAGGTGCCGGTGGTGAAAGTGGGTCGCATGGCCGGTCAGTTCGCCAAGCCGCGCTCGGCCAACACCGAGGTCGTGAATGGCGTTGAGCTTCCCAGCTACCGCGGGGATATCATCAATGAGCTGGAATTCACGCCCGAGGCGCGGATCCCGGACCCGAAAAAAATGTTGCAGGCCTATACCCAGGCCGCCGCGACGCTGAACCTGTTGCGGGCCTATTCGACCGGTGGTCTGGCGGACGTGCACCAGGTGCACAGCTGGACGCTTGGTTTCACCGAAGCCGACGAGGCGCAGAAGTATCGTGAAATGGCCAACCGGCTGTCCGACACGCTCGATTTCATGAAGGCCGCTGGGATCACCGCCGACAAGCTGCACAGCCTGCAAACGGTCGATTTCTACACCTCGCATGAAAGCCTTCTGCTGGAATACGAAGAGGCGCTGACGCGCAAGGACGTGACCACCGGGCAGACCGTTGCGGGCTCGGGCCATATGATCTGGATCGGCGACCGCACCCGTCAGCCCGACGGCGCGCATGTGGAATTTGCCCGCGGCGTGTCCAACCCGATTGGGTTGAAGTGCGGCCCGACGACGACGGCGGACGACCTGAAAGTGTTGATGGCGAAGCTGAACCCGGACAACGAATCCGGTCGCCTGACCCTGATCGCGCGCTTTGGCGCGGGCAGCGTGGGCGATCACCTGCCGCGTCTGATCAAGACGGTGCAGCAAGAAGGTGCCAACGTGGTCTGGACCTGCGACCCGATGCACGGCAACACGATCAAATCGGCCACCGGTTACAAGACCCGGCCCTTCGACAGCGTGCTGCGCGAGGTGCAGGAATTCTTCGGCGTGCACAAGGCCGAGGGCACGATCCCCGGCGGCGTGCATTTCGAGATGACCGGCGCGGACGTGACCGAATGCACCGGCGGCGTGCGCGCCGTCACCGATGAGGATCTCTCGGACCGCTACCACACCGCCTGCGACCCGCGCCTGAACGCGTCGCAATCGCTGGAGCTGGCGTTCCTGGTGGCCGAAGAGCTGTCGGCGCTGCGTGCCGGAACAGCCGCGCGGGCGAAAGCGGGCTAATCCCGCCGCCCGAACCACAAACCAGATGCAAAAGCCCCGGCCGCAAGGACCGGGGCTTATTTCGTCTGTCAGGCTGGTGTGGGCCGTTCAGGCCTCGTTATCCGTGACCAGACGCAGGTAGGAGGTCGACTTGGTCGACTGTGGCTGCGTCGGGGTCTCGGCCGCCTGCTGGAACCCCTTGGCCGCTTCGGCAAAGCCGGGAATGCGCTTCTCGGCGGTTTCGCGCGGGGTCAGGGGGGCTTCGTCCAGCAGGTGTTTGAATTCTGTGTCCCGCACAGTGAACCGGCGCGGGCTGCGGCCTATTTTGCCATTCGTCTGCAGCGCGCCCAGGATGCGCGTGGGCTTGCCGTCTTCACCGCGCAGCGGGGCCAAGAACAGCTGGCCGTCCATCGCGGGGCGGGTGAAGCCGGTGTCACTGCTCAGGGTCAACCGCGCGGTGGCGGGGCGGTCGAACACGGTTTCCAGCGCGCGCTGGATCGCGCGGCGGCCTTCGGGCAGGAACAATGCGGTGATCGGCATGCCGCGCACCTCCATGCCCAGAAGGTCGTTCATATGCATACCGGCCAGCCGGATGCGCGCCATACCGGGCGCGATCTTTTCCAGCACGAAGGCATATTCCAGGATGTCGGAAATGCCGCGCGGGTCGACGTCCGCGCGCGTCGGCATCACCCGCCCGTTGCGCAGGCCTTCCCAATAGGCCTCGACCTGGGCGATGGCGGGAAAGTGCTGTTCATTGCGCACGGGCGCGATCGAGATCACGTTGGAGCCCTGAAGGTATTCGATCTTCATCTTTCACTCCTTGCGGCTGCCGCCGGGGTTCCTTGTCCCTTTGGTAACCGTCTGCTAACCACTGAGATGGTATTCGTTACTGTTGTCTTAACATGCCACATCTGCCTGCGATTGGGTGTGAAATCTAAACAAATGGTTAACCTCACATGACGAACTCGATGACCGGATTTGCTGCGCTGAAGGGCCACCACGGCCCGCATGGCTGGACCTGGGACATCCGCGCGGTGAATGCGCGCGGGCTTGATGTGCGGCTCAGGGTGCCCGACTGGATCGAGGGGCTGGAAGGCGATGTGCGCAAGGCGGTGACGGGGGCTGTCACGCGGGGCAATGTCTCGGTCGCGCTGCGGGTTTTGCGCGAGAGCGACGAGGGCATTGTGGCGCTGAACCCCGCGGCGTTGGCGCGCAGCCTGGCGCTGCTGGCCGAGGTCAGCCATGCCGCCGAGGCCAAGGGGCTGGCGCTGGCGCCGCCCAGTGCCGCCGACATCACCACGATGCGCGGCGTTCTGGAAACCCGTGTGAGCGAAGACGACACCGCCCCGTTGCGCGCCGCCTTGGTCGCGCAACTGCCCGAGCTGCTGGCGTCTTTCAACGACATGCGCGCGCGCGAAGGTGCCGCACTTGAGGCAATCCTGACCGACCAGATCGACCAGATCGAAGCGCTGACGGCCCAGGCCACGGCCGCCATCGACGGGCGCGCCGAGGCCCAGGCAGAGGGGCTGCGCACGGCGCTCATGCGGGTGATGGACAACACCGACGGCGCAGATGCCGACCGGGTGGCACAGGAACTGGCGCTGATCGCGGTAAAAACCGATATTCGCGAGGAACTCGACCGCCTGCGCGCCCATGTTGCCGCCGCGCGGGGGCTTCTGACCGGGTCTGAAGCGCGCGGGCGCAAGCTCGATTTCCTGATGCAGGAGTTCAACCGCGAGGCCAACACCCTGTGTTCCAAGGCGCAGTTTGCCGAGCTGACGGGGATCGGCCTTGACCTCAAGGCGGTGATCGACCAGATGCGCGAACAAGTTCAAAACGTGGAGTAGACTGACATGGACAACCAGCTGGGATCGCGTCGCGGGCTTCTGATCATTCTGTCCTCGCCCTCGGGCGCGGGGAAATCCACTCTGGCCAAGCGGCTGATGGAATGGGATCCGACGCTGAGCTTCAGCGTCTCCGCCACCACCCGCGCGCCGCGCAAAGGTGAGGTGGACGGCAAGGATTACCATTTCGTATCCGAACCCCGGTTCAAGGAAATGGTGACCGAAGGCGAGATGCTGGAACATGCCCACGTGTTCGGCAATTTCTATGGCTCGCCCGCCGGCCCCGTGCGCCAGTCGATCGAGGCCGGGCATGACGTTCTGTTCGATGTGGATTGGCAGGGCGAGGTGCAGATCCGCAATTCCGCCATGGCGTCGCATTCGCTGTCGATCTTCATCCTGCCGCCGTCGATCACCGAGCTGCGCCGCCGCCTGACCTCGCGCGGGCAAGATGCGCCGGAGGTCATCCAGCGGCGCATGCAGAAAAGCTGGGACGAGATCAGCCATTGGGGCAGCTACGATTATGTGCTGGTCAATGACGACCTGGACAAGACCGCCGAACGGCTGATCACCATTGTCGAGGCCACCCGCCAGCGACGCAACCAACAGCCCGGGCTTCTGGCCCATGTGCGCAAGCTTCAGGCCGAGTTTGAGGAGGGATCGCAATGATCTATGAACTGGACGGCATCGCGCCCGAGGTGGATACGACCGCCTGGATCGCCCCGGATGCCAACGTGATCGGGCGCGTGGTGATGGGGGCGAAAGCCTCGGTCTGGTTCGGTTGCACCATTCGTGGGGATAACGAACAGATCACCATTGGTGCGGGCACGAATGTGCAGGAGAACTGCGTGTTCCACACCGATCTTGGGTTTCCCCTGACGCTCGGGGACAACGTGACCGTCGGTCACAAGGCAATGCTGCATGGCTGCACGGTCGGCGACGGCAGCCTGATCGGGATGGGCGCCACGGTTCTGAACGGCGCCAAGATCGGAAAGAACTGCCTGATTGGGGCAGGGGCGCTGGTGACCGAGGGCAAGGAGATCCCCGATGGGTCGCTTGTGATGGGCGCGCCGGGCAAGGTTGTGCGTCAGCTCGATGACAAGGCTGTGCAAGGTCTGCAGTGGAGCGCGAAACACTATCAGGACAATGCCGCGCGCTTCGCCTCCGGGCTGAAATCCCTCGGTTGACCCGGTTTCCTGCAGGGAAACGGACCAAAAGGATGCTATCATGACAGACGACATCACCCGCCGCCCAGCCTTCCCGCAGGGCTCCTCGCGCCCGGTGGCCACACCGATTTCTCCCTCGGTCGTGTTTTCATCTGAAAGCCCCGACGCGCTGGATGCACAATATGACGGTACCAGCCCCGGCTATACCTATGCCCGCGAAGGCCACCCGAATGCGGACGTGCTGGCGCAGAAGATCGACGCGTTGGAGGGCGTGCCCGGCGGCATCGTGACCGGCTCGGGCATGTCTGCGGTGACCGCCGCCATGCTGGGCCTTCTCAAGGCTGGCGATCATGTGGTCGGGGGGGATCAGCTCTATGGTCGCTCGATGCGGTTGATGAACCAGGATCTTCCGCGGTTTGGCATCACCACAACCCTGGCCGATCCGACCGACGCCGCTGCGATTAAGGCCGCGCTGCGCCCTGAGACTCGCATGATCCTGGTCGAACTTGTCTCGAATCCGACGCTCAGGATCGCCGATATCGAGGGCATCGCGGCCCTTGCTCAGGATCGTGGCATTCTGCTGGCCGTCGACAACACTTTCACCACGCCGCGCGCCTTCAAACCCTTTGATCATGGCGCCGATATCGTGATCCATTCGGTCACGAAACTGCTGGCAGGCCATGCAGATGTGACCTTGGGATACGTGGTGGCGCGCGACCCGGCGCTGCAACAGGCGATCACCGATTGTGCGGTGACGATGGGCTTCACCGCCAGCCCGTTTGACTGCTGGCTGGCCGAACGCGGGATGATGAGCTTCAATCTGCGCTATGATCGAGCCGAGGAAAACGCCGTGGCGCTGGCCGACCATATCGCGACCCTGCCGGGGGTGGTGCGGGTGCTCTACCCGACCCGCCCGGACCACCCGGACCACAACCGGGCGGCGCAGGTGCTGGGCGCGCGCGGCGCGAACATGGTCAGTTTCGAACTGGACGGCGGGCGGGCCGCCGCAAACGCCTTCGTGCGCGCGGTGCCGGACCTGGCCTTTGCGCCGACGCTGGGGGATATTGCCACGACGATCAGCCACCCGGCCACCTCGTCCCACCGCGCCCTCAGTCCCGAGAACCGGGCTGAGCTGGGGATGTCCGAGGGGTTTTTCCGGGTTTCGGTCGGATGCGAGGACATCGAGACCCTGAGGGCCGAGTTCGCACGGGGCATTGCCGCCGCGCGCGCATGAAAAAGGGCCACCCGAACGGGCGGCCCTGTCATGTCTTTTGACCGGAATTACTCGGCTGCGATGGCTGCGTTGTTTTCCTTCAGCCAGGCCAGAACCGTCTCGGGCGAGCTTTCGCCATAGGGGTCGTGGTCGCAATTGTCGACACGGCCGGGCTCTTCGAACCAAGCTTCGACCACACCGTCGTTGATGACGGCGGCATACCGCCAGGAGCGGACGCCAAAGCCTTCCGGATCTTTCTGGACAAGCATACCCATGTGACGGGTGAAGATGCCGGAGCCGTCCGGGATCACCTTTACGTTGTTAAGGTCCTGGCTGGCGGCCCACTTGTTCATCACATAGCTGTCGTTCACCGACATGCAGTAGATTTCGTCAATGCCCTGGGCGGCGAAATCAGCCGCGCCGTTTTCATAGCCGGGCAGCTGGTAGGTCGAGCAGGTGGGAGTGAAAGCGCCGGGCAGCGAGAACAGCACGACGCGTTTGCCGGCGAAGTAATCCGCCGTGGTCATGTCCTGCCAACGGAACGGGTTGTCACCGCCAATGCTTTCGTCGCGAACGCGCGTTTTGAAGATCACGTCGGGAATGCGGATGCCTGCGTGCATGGTGTCGATCCTTTGTAAATTTTTTTTCGAGTCCGTACGCGGAATTGCGGCGAGCTCGGCGCGTCCCTTAGGACAGTTCCAGCTTCTGGTCCATGCGATATTGTGATGCATATCGCCTTTGCGCGGAATGCAGGTTACAAAAGGGTCAACATGGCTTATGTGACGCCAAGTCAATCATCCGAGGCCCAAATGCGTGATCTGAAACTTCCCGACCAGCGCCACCCGGAAAAAGCGCACCGGCAGGACAATGCCCAGCCGAAGAAACCCAGTTGGATCAGGGTGAAAGCGCCCGGCGGCAAGGGCTATGCGGAAACGCACAAGATCATGCGCGAACACAACCTGGTCACGGTCTGTGAAGAGGCGGGCTGCCCCAATGCCGGCGAATGTTGGAGCCAGGGCCACGCGACGATGATGATCATGGGTGAGATCTGCACCCGAGGCTGCACGTTTTGCAACGTCGCCACCGGCAAGCCCAACGCGCTGGACACGTTTGAGCCGGGGCGGGTCGCCGACGCGGTGGCCAAGCTGGGGCTGAACCACGTTGTGATCACATCCGTCGACCGCGATGATGTGGCCGATGGCGGGGCGGAACACTTCGCCCAAACGATCCGCGCCGTGCGCCACCGCGCGCCGGACACGACGATTGAAATTCTGACCCCGGACTTCCTGAAGTCCACGCCAGAAGCGCTTGAAATTGTTGTGGAAGCACGGCCCGACGTGTTCAACCACAATCTGGAAACCGTGCCGGGTCTTTACCCCACGGTGCGCCCCGGTGCGCGCTATTTCCATTCGCTGCGCTTGCTTCAGCGGGTCAAGGAGCTGGACCCGACGATGTTCACCAAGTCGGGTATCATGGTCGGGTTGGGTGAAGACGGGCAATCCGTGCGCCAAGTGATGGATGACATGCGCGCGGCGGATGTGGATTTCCTGACCATCGGGCAGTATTTGCAGCCGACGCCGAAGCACCACGCGGTAGACCGCTTCGTGACGCCGGACGAATTCAAGGATTACGAAAAGGCCGCGTATGGCAAGGGGTTCCTGATGGTCTCGGCCACGCCGCTGACGCGGTCCTCTTACCATGCCGGTGACGATTTCGCTCGTCTCAGGGCGGCCCGAATGCAAAAGCTCGGAATGGCCTAGAAACGTTTTAGGTCAACGCCTTATGGCGTGATCTTCATGGACGTATACGCTGCACGGTGGCCCATTCGGGCCAGCCGATGAAACGTTCGATGCCCAGCAGAAGCAAGCACAGCCCCAACACCACGAAGAAGCGTTTGACCCGCTTTTCCGAGGGCGGATTGCGCGCCCATCGGGACATGCGCAGGAACCATCTGGGGTTCATTCTTCTTCCAGAAACCGAACCTTGCCGATGAAGGGCAGGTTGCGGTTGCGTTGGGCGAAATCGATGCCATAGCCGACGACGAATTCGTCGGGGATTTCGAACCCGGTCCAATCCGCGCGCACATCGACCTCGCGCCGGGATGGTTTGTCCAAAAGCGCGATGGTTTTCATCCGCGCCGGTCCCTTGGCCTTGATCAGCCCGATCACGTGTTTCAACGTGTATCCGGTGTCGACGATATCTTCGACCAACAGCACGTCGCGGTCATGTATTTCGCCGCGCAAGTCCTTGAGAATGCGCACTTCCCGACTGGATTCGGTCGAATTGCCATAGGAAGACGCCTCGATGAAGTCGACCTCGACCGGCAGATCAAGTTCGCGCACCAGATCGGCGATGAACACGAAAGACCCGCGCAGAAGGCCGACGACGACAAGCTTGTCGGTATCACGGAATTCGTCGTGAATCTCGTGGCACAACTCTTCGATCCGCGCCGCGATCGACTTGGCCGAGATCAGTTGGTCAATGACATATGGCCGCGTTGGCATGGCTCCCCCCTTGATTTTCCGCCCATATCCTTACACATGTCGGCGCAAGGAACGACCGGAAAGTGAACCAAAAATGCCGACCCACGGGGAAAAACGGGTTTTGCCGTACAGCAGGGCGCAGGTCTATGATCTGGTGGCTGATGTGACGCGTTACCCTGAGTTCCTGCCGTGGACCTCGGCGGCGCGTGTGCGGTCGCGGGTTCCCCAACCGGACGGGACCGAGCTTGTCGAGGCCGACCTCGTGATTTCCTTCAAGGTGTTTCGCGAACGCTTCGGCAGCCGTGTGGTTCTGACGCCGCAAAGCCGGATCGAGATGGAATACCTGGACGGCCCGTTCAAGCATATGAAATCACACTGGAAGTTCGCGGATCATCCGGATGGCTGTGCGGTCGAGTTCTTCGTGGATTTCGAGTTCAAGAACGCGATCCTGCAAAAGCTGATCGGCGTGGTTTTCAACGAAGCGATGCACCGCGTCGTGAAGGCGTTCGAGGACCGGGCACGCGCGCTTTACGGCTAGGCGTCGTCTTTGTCAGCCAGCGGATGGTGGCTGAGCACAAGGTCTTTTAGCCGTTCGTCCAGCACATGGGTATAGATCTCGGTGGTCGAGATGTCGGCATGGCCCAGCAGGGTCTGGATCGCCCGCAGATCGGCGCCATTGGCCAGAAGATGCGTCGCAAATGCGTGGCGCAGGCGGTGCGGGGTGACGGTGGAGGGCGACACACCGGCGGTGACCGCGATCTCCTTGATCAGCGTATAAAACCGATGCCGCGTGAGGTGCCCGGCGCCCGAGCGGCTGGGAAACAGGAACCGCGAGGGGGCATGACCCTCGGCCTTGGCCACGTCCTGCGCATCGTCCCGATAGCCCAGCCAGGTGGCCAGCGCTGCGCGCGCGGGCGGCGACAGCGGGACCATTCGCTCCTTTCCGCCTTTGCCGGTGACAAGCAACATGCGCGGATCGCCCCGTGCGGCGCTCGCGGGCAGCGACACAAGCTCGCTCACCCGCATCCCGGTGGCGTAAAGCAGCTCCATCAAACAAGTGTTGCGCAGCCGGTCGTCGGGGGTGCGCCCGTGACTTCGCGCGGCGGTCAACAGCGCGTCGACCTGCGCCTCTGACAGGGTCTTGGGCAGGGATTTTACCCGCCCGGGGCCCTTGATCTTCAACGACGGATTGTCCGCGCGCCAGCCTTCTTCATAGGCGAAGCGAAACAGTTGTTTCACCGCCGAGAGGCGCCGTGCGCGGGTGGATTGCGCCAGTCCCAGCGCCTCACAGGCAACCAGAAAGGCCTCGATCTCGGCGCGGCTGACCCGGTCGAAATCCTGATCCCCAAGGTGTTCGGCAAAGGCCTTCAGATCGCGGCCATAGGCCAGAAGCGTGTTTTCCGAAGCATCCAGCTCGGCGGCTTGCGCCTCAAGAAAGGTGGAGATCCACCGCGCGTGATCGGGCGTCATCCGCGCCTCTCAAGGATCAGGTATTCCAAGGCAGCGCGCCGGGCGGTGTTTTCCAGCCCCACGGCGCGAAACAGCGCCAGCGCGTCCGTCACCTCGTCCAGATCACCCTGGATGCCGTTGGTGAACATCGACATGGCGCGCAGGATCGCTTCGCCCAGCCGGTCACTGTCCAATAGGCTGCGCAGCCGAATAGGCGCCGTGGTGGCGGTAAACCCGTCCAGCACGGCCTGGGCGCGGTCGGTCGGGGCGGAGAGCCCGGACACGTCGCCACGGGCCACGCCAAGAAGCAGACGTTCCATCGGGTCGTCCGGGGTCGCGGCAGAGGCGATTTCCTCCGAGGTATCGGACAAAAGCCCCAGCCGCAGGGCAATCGCGGCGGCCTCACCGGTCAGGGATGCTTTCGCAAGGCGCGGGCCGTAAATCCGGGCGAAGGGCACCTCGACCCCAGCGCGCTCCAGTGCCTCCCAGGCCGCTGGCAGAGCGATTGCGATCGCTTCGGGGTGGCCTGTGTCCAGCGCGCGGTCCAGCGCCTGAAGTGCGGCCACGCGAGTCCAGACACCGCCCGAACCTGCCGGTTTCCGTTCAGTGTAAAGCCCCAGCAATTGGTTTTCGCTGACAGCCCCGGTCCGCGCGAGCCGTTCACCGGCCTCAATCCGGGCCTTCCAGCCAATATTGGAACGCAGGTCCGATTGGGCAAAAGCCAGCGGCAGGCGCGCAGTCGGGATCGGTTCACCGATCGCTTCGAACATGCGGAAGGTCAGCGGGGTGGGACGCGCGGGAACGGGCAGGGGCGCTTCGCCCTCGAACAAATCAGGATCCAGGAACCGGGCCAGAAGCGCATCTTCTTCGGCGCTTATGAAACCCAGCGCACGTCCGGTTTCCAGCGTCAGAACCGCGGCATTCCAGTCGCCGCCCCGCGCCAGGCAGAAAATGCGGGCGGGAAAGGTCGGCGACAGTTCAGGAGTCGCGCGCAAGGTGTCACACAGATGATTTTCGCTTCCCAAAAGCAGCGCGGTGTCAAACCAGCGGCGAAAGATTTCGGGGTTTTCCGGTCCGGCGCGTTCCAACAGCGCCTCGGCCTGGTCCAGCGCGCCAAGCTCCAACAGCTTGTCGACCCGCGCCAGGAACACCGTGTACCCGGTGCTGTCGGGGCTTTCGGCCGGATCAAGTTCGGCCAGTAGCAGGGCATAAAGCTGGGCCTGCATCGCCGGTAGCATGTCAGTGCGTTCTTCGCGGATGCGGCGCGCCAGATCATCGGGCCGTGAGGCGCCCCAAAGCGTGCGCGGTAGTCCGGTCACGGAGATAGGCAAAATGCCGACCGCGTCGGGCACCGGGCGGCCCAGGGGGGCGACGGTCACCGCCTCGACCGAGGCGCCGGTGGTCACGCCGGGTTCGTTCCCGGTGATCACGGGTGCGGGCGCCAAAACGGGCGTGGCCACGCTATCAGACAGCCAGTCGATCGCGGACATCGGGTTCGCGTCCTGTGCGGAAACCGGGCCGCAGGTCAAACCCAGAATCAAGGCGAGGGTGCTAGTTCGCATCCAGCGTCACCGTCACGCTTTGCTGGCTTTGCACCGGTGACAAGTCACCCAGAAAGGTAAAACCCGTGAGCCCAACAAGGCCCAAAAGCACCAACACAACCACCAGTTTCAGAACACGCCCCAGCATCAAATCCGCCTTTTCATTGTCTCTGCCCGCCCCAGTGGCCGTTATTGTGGTTTTTATATATGGCATTTCCCGCAATATCACGCCATTCAGTGAAGGATATTCACTTTTAGGCGAGGCGCCGCCACCTTGGCATTCCTGTTGAAAAAATCCATCGTCATGGTCGGCATGATGGGCGCGGGAAAAACGGCCGTGGGGCAGGCGCTGGCGCGCCGTCTGGGCGTTGATTTTCTGGACAGCGACGAAGAGATCGTGAAAGCCGCAAACATGTCGATCGCCGAGATTTTTACCCGTGACGGCGAAGATTTTTTTCGTGATCGCGAAAGTGAGGTGATCGGCCGGTTGCTGGAAAGCAAGCGCGCGGTGCTGTCGACCGGGGGCGGCGCTTTTCTGGCCCGGCGCAATCGAGATATAATTTCGGAGAAGGGCGTGTCGGTGCTGCTCAAGGCAGATCTGGCGCTGCTGTGGAACCGGGTGAAGCACAAGGACACCCGTCCGCTGCTGCGCACACCCGACCCACGCAAGACGCTGGGCGAGATATATGCCACTCGCGCGCCGATCTATGCCAAGGCCGACATCGCGGTCGAGTCGCGGCCGGAATACTCGATCGAACAGATGTGTGACGCGGTGGTCACGGCGTTGAAATCCCGGCCGGACGTATTGGAAGAGGTGACCTGATGGACATCGTGCATGTGCCGCTTGAGGGGCGCGAATATGACGTGAAAATCGGCCAGGGGCTGATTGCGCGGGCAGGGGCCGAGATCGCACCGCTGCTGACGCGCCCGCGCGTGGCGGTGGTGTCGGATGACAACGTGGCCGCGCATCACCTTGAAGCCTTGCGTGCGGGGCTGGCGGCGGGGGGCGTCGACATGGTGTCGCTGATCTTGCCGGCTGGTGAGGCCACCAAATCCTGGCCGCATTTCACCCGCACGGTGGAATGGCTGCTGGATCAGAAGGTTGAGCGGCGCGATATGGTCGTGGCCTTCGGTGGCGGCGTGATCGGCGACCTAGTGGGCTTTGCCGCTTCGGTTCTGCGCCGGGGCGTGCGCTTCGTACAGATCCCCACCTCGCTGCTGGCGCAGGTGGACAGTTCCGTTGGCGGCAAGACCGGGATCAACGCGCCGCAGGGCAAGAACCTGATCGGCGCGTTTCATCAACCGTCGCTGGTTCTGGCCGATATCGACGTGCTGGGCACGCTGACCGCGCGCGACTTCCTGGCCGGCTACGGCGAGGTGGTGAAATACGGCGGGCTCGGGGACGCGGCGTTCTTCGACTGGCTTGAGGTGAACGGCCCGGCGCTGGCGTCTGGTGACGCCGATCTGCGGCGCGAGGCGGTGCGCCGCTCGGTCCAGATGAAGGCCGATATCGTCGCGCGGGATGAGACCGAACAGGGCGACCGCGCGCTGTTGAACCTGGGCCATACTTTCGGTCACGCGCTGGAGGCCGCGACCGGGTATTCCGACCGCCTGTTGCACGGCGAAGGCGTGGCGATCGGCTGCGCGCTGGCCTTCGAGACGTCGGCGCGGCTGGGGCTGATGAGCCAGGAAAGCCCGTCGCGGTTCCGCGCCCATCTGGCGGCGATGGGGATGAAAAAGGATCTGGTGGACATTCCCGGTGACCTGCCGGACGCCGAGGGGCTGATCACCCTGATGGGGCAGGACAAAAAGGTGCAGGACGGCAAGCTGCGCTTTATCCTGGCGCGCGCCATTGGCGATGCCTTCGTGGCGGATGATGTCGACATGGGGGTCGTGCGCGGGGTGCTTGAGGACGCGTTGGCGGGGCGCTAAGCCCCTGGTTTGAAAGTTGGATTACCCCCGTGACCGGGCATTCGCGATCACCATCAACTCGCCCACGTTTTCGCGGGTGATATAGCCCAGAAGATACCTGTGCTCATCCACCACCGCCACGGCGGGGGCATCGTTGCCCAGGCGTTTCAGGACGTTTTCCAGCCCGTCGGTCAGGGTCGCCACCGGCACCTGCACCATCGCGTCACCGACCCGTGTGCCGGGCTGACCTTGCGCCATCGCCGCAAACAGCGCCTCGCGGGTCAGGAACCCGGCCAGTTGCCCGGCGGGGTCGAGCACGGGAAATTCGTGCTGGGTGGTGCGGATCAGGGTCGTGCCGGCGATCTGGATCGTGTCGTCAGGGCGTAGCGCCTCATACTCGGTGATCATCGCGTCCCGCGCCAGCAGTCGGCGCGCCACCGCACGCATCGCCACATCGGCACTTTCCCCACCTGCGGCCATAAAGATGAAACCGGCGATCAGGACCAGCATGAACTGGCCGGTGTAAAGGCCGAACAGCCCCATCAGAAAGGCAACCGCCTGGCCCGTACTGGCCGCGATCCTTGTGGCGTTCACCCGGTCGGTCGTGAGGCTGAGCGCCGCGCGCAGCACCCGGCCGCCGTCCATCGGGAAGGCCGGCAGCAGGTTGAACACGGCCAGGATCAGGTTCAGCCGCGCCAGCTGGCCGGGCAGGGTCTGGGCGTTGAGCACGAAGGCGTCGCTGGCCTCGGGGGCCGGGAACAGCAGCGACAGAAGCGCCCAGATCACCAGGTTCACCGCCGGTCCCGCAAGGGCCACGGCGATTTCCTGAAGCGGGTTTTCCGGCATCTTTTCCAGCCGCGCCAGCCCGCCAATGGGCAAAAGCGTGACATCCGGCGTGCGAATGCCATAGCGGCGTGCCATCAGGGCATGGCCGAATTCATGCGCCACGACGCAGGCAAACAGAAGCAGGACGAACAGAATGGTCCAAAGGGCGGCCACCAGACCGCCCTGAGCATAGGCGCTGACGCCGATAAAGGCGATCAGCAACAGAAAAGTAACATGAACGCGCAGTTGCGACCCAAACAGGCGTCCGATGGGGAAAGACCAGTTCATCCGTGCCTCCCCCGCATCAGATCAGAACGGGATTTCGTCGTCGAAACCGCCGCCGCCGCCACCAGCTGGGCCCGGGCCGCTGTCGCCGCCACCGCCGAAGCTGCTGCCGCCGCCATAGCCGCCGCCCTGGTCGCCGCCACCGTAACCGCCGCCGCCCCCGCCGCCGCCTTCACCGCGGCTGTCGAGCATCACCAGCGTGCCATTAAAACCCTGCAGCACGACCTCGGTCGAATAGCGGTCGGCGCCGGATTGGTCCTGCCATTTGCGGGTTTGCAGCTGGCCTTCGATATAGACTTTCGAGCCCTTGCGCAGGTATTGCTCTGCCACGCGCACCAGGCCCTCCTGGAAGATCGCGACCGAGTGCCACTCGGTCTTTTCACGGCGTTCGCCGGTGTTCTTGTCTTTCCAGGTCTCAGACGTGGCAATGCGCAAATTGCACACTTTGCCGCCGTTCTGAAAGCTGCGAACCTCGGGGTCGCGGCCCAGATTGCCCAGAATGATGACCTTGTTTACCGAACCCGCCATGGGTGCCTCCCGAATCTGTAAAATTGTTGCAAACCTTACATCATCCACAGCAGATGAAGGGAAGGTTAATCTGATACGCGGCTTTTTGCCCGGTCCCCTTTCCGTGGCGGGCAATTCGCCCTATATTGCGCGCATTGTCGGGGAGTGTGTGATGAAACGGGTTCTGACTGCATCGGTTCTGATCTCAAGTCTGGGGGCGCAAGCGGCCCTGGCGGAAACGCTGTTTTCCGGCTCCAACGGCTCGGCCACCTTCCGGGCGCAGACGGCGGTTCTGGATGGTCGTGCCGCGCAGCAATATGCCAATTCGGTCACTCTTCAGCCCAAGGCCGTGACGGTTCCGGGGCAGGGTGGCATTCCCGCTTATGCCGGGTCCTATCGCGGCACCTATCTGCCGGTCGCACAAGCGATGGCGCGTAAATACGGCATACCCGAGGATCTGTTCCTGCGCCTTGTGCAGCAGGAAAGCGGCTGGAACCCGCGGGCGAAAAGCCATGCGGGCGCCTTGGGTCTGGCGCAACTGATGCCCGCCACAGCACGCAAGCTGGGGGTCGATCCGATGGATCCGCACCAGAACCTGGAGGGCGGCGCACGCTACCTGCGTCAGCAATACGACCGGTTCCGGTCCTGGCGTCTGGCGCTGGCGGCCTACAACGCCGGTCCGGGGGCTGTCGAGAAATACGCAGGTGTTCCGCCCTACAAGGAAACCCGCGGCTATGTCCGGGCGATCCTGGGCAGTTAACCGCGCCCTTCAGGCCCGTCATAGGCCCGTTCGACCTTGGCCACGCGCAATGTGTAGTGTTCATACCACCGGGTTTTGCCCATTTTCTGCGCCAGAAGGTGGCTTGAGACGTCTTTCCAGCCAATCAGGGCGGCCTCGTCCACCCAGTAACTGACAGTAATGCCAAGGCCCGCGTCATCGCGTGTGCTTTCGATGCCTAGATAGCCCGGTTGTGTTTGTGCAAGCGCAACCATCCGGTCGGCCATTTCCCCGTATCCGGTCGTGTTTTCCGACAATTGCGCGGTGAAGATCACCGCGTGATAGGGCGGGTCGGGCAGGGGAGCAAAACGTGACGGGGAAAAATCAGACATGGGCGCGTCCTTTCATGAACGCGCCCAGTTTAGTCGTCCGTGAGGGGGATTAAACCCCGGAAAGCTCTTTCTTGTGCAGCCAGTCGGCGTGTTTCGGCGCCTTCTTGGTGCGCGACCATTCTTCCAGCATGTCCCATTTCACTTCGTCCATGCGGGCCAGCATCGCCTCTTCCTCGGGGTCCGGGCAGGCCAGTTCGACACGGTGGCCGTTGGGGTCGAAGAAATAGATCGAGTGGAAGATCGAATGGTCGGTGACACCCAGAACCTCGACGCCATTTTCTTCAAGGTGTTCTTTGAATTCAATGAGTTCCGCGCGGTCCTTCACCTTGAAGGCGATGTGCTGAACCCAGATCGGCGTGTTCGGATCACGGCCCATTTCAGGCTTCGTCGGCAGTTCAAAAAAGGCCAGCACGTTCCCGTTGCCCGCATCCATGAAGATATGCATGTAGGGGTCGGGTTCGTGGGTCGATGGCACGTGGTCCTCGGCGATGGCCAGCACGAAATCCATGTTCAGCATCTTCTGATACCATTCCACGGTTTCCTTGGCGTCCTTGCAGCGATAGGCGACGTGGTGGATCTGTTCGATTTTCATTAGGCGTTCCTCCGATTTGTTGTTCACCTGTTAACAGAAAATCATTGCAGGTGCAACGAAATCATGCGTGACAACGGGCCAAAGTCTTTGCACCCTCTTTCCCCGCCTTGGCCCGATTTTGGCCGTTTTGCATGCTTACCTTGGGGGCATCTTCCAAGGGCCAAGGTCATGCAGAAAACGAAATCCGAGGATCGCCTTAACAAAATCAACGCTCAGGTGCAGCCGATCGGACGCACCTATGGGGGTGGGTCCGGGTCCTGGCAAAATGGCATGAGCGCAACAGGGGTCGAGCCGCAGGTGGGTGTTGACCCCGCTGCAGGCGCGCGCAGAACCGGGCGGCAAGTCGAACGACAGGTGAATATGAAGGCAACCGTGGCGGGTGGCATATGCGGCGGGGTTGTCGGCATTGCCGTCAGGGGGCTGGCGCAAGAGGGGTCGCCTTGGGGACCGGGCAGCGGATTTGGTGACGTGATTGGCATTCCTGCGTTGACGGGTTTTGCAATGGCACCAGTGCTGGCGATTGCAGGGCTGCTGCTGAGCCAGCGCAGGCCTGCGTTGGTCAACTTCACCCTGGCCTATTTCCTGGCCGCGATCGCGACAACGATCTTCTGAAGCAAAAGGGCGGCCTGCGCCGCCCCTTTCCTGTTATTCAGCCGCGACTTTGATGACCGGTTCCATCCCGGCCAGTTCTTCGTCAGACAAGTGGCATTTGATCTGGTGCTTGCCACCCAGCGTGCGCACTGGTGGCAGCTGGGTGTCACACAGCCCACCCGCGACCTTGTCTTTCCAGCGACAGCGCGTCTGGAACGGGCAGCCCGATGGCGGGTTCATCGCCGAGGGGATGTCACCTTCCAGCACGATGTGCTTTTTCTCGATCGAGGTGTCGGCGATCGGAACCGCAGACAACAGCGCCTCGGTATAGGGGTGATAGGGCGGGGCAAAGACCTGATCGGTCGTGCCCAATTCCACCACATGGCCCAGATACATCACCATCACGCGATCAGACAGATAGCGCACGATCGACAGGTCGTGACTGATGAACAACAGCGTGGTCTTGTTCTCGCGCTGGATCTCCATCAACAGATCGGTCACGGCAGCCTGCACCGACACGTCCAGCGCCGAGACGGGTTCATCCGCCACCACGATGCGGGCGTCACCGGCAAAGGCACGCGCGATGCCCACGCGCTGTTTCTGACCACCCGACAGCTGGCGCGGCATGCGGTCTGCAAAGGCGCGCGGCAGTTTCACCAGGTCGAGCAGTTTCAGCATGCGCTGCTTGCGCTCGGTATCGTTGGCGCCGACGCCGAAGATCTCCAACGCGCGGATGATCTGGCGCCCAACCGTCATCGACGGGTTCAGCGTGTCGAACGGGTTCTGGAACACCATCTGCACCGAGGAAATTGTCTGCGTCGACCGGTTCTCGATCGGCACGTCCTGGATTTCCTCATCACCCAGGTAGATCTTGCCGTCGGTGGCGGTTTCCAGCCCCATCAGCACCTTGGCGAAGGTGGATTTGCCACAGCCGCTTTCCCCCACGATGGCCAGGGTTTCGCTTTCGCGGGCCTCGAACGACAGGGTTTCGTTGGCTTTCACCACCTTTTTGTCGCCACCACCGAACAGCGCGTTCGCCGCAACCTCATAGTATTTCTTGAGGTGGTCCATCTTCAGCACGACCTTGCCGGGCTTGGCCTTTTCGGTCTGTTCACCCAGTTCAATCGGGGCATCCCAATCAATTTCGGTAAAGCGCAGACAGCGGCTGACGTGGCGGTCATTGCCCTCGATCGGCTCCATCGGGATATATCCCTCGTCGCAGCGCCCCTCCATGTAATAGTCGCAGCGGGGGCCGAAGTTGCAGCCCGGCGGGCGTTCATGGGGCAGGGGAAAGTTGCCTGGAATGGCCACCAGCGGGCGCGCGTTCTTGTCGGCACCCGGCAGCGGGATCGAACGGAACAGCGCCTGCGTATACGGGTGGCGCATTTCATCGAACACATCTTCGATCGAGCCGCGCTCGACCGCTTCGCCCGAATACATCACGCACAACCGGTCACAGGTTTCCAGGATCAGGCCCAGGTTGTGCGAAATGAACAGCATCGAGGTGCCGTATTTCTTACCCAGATCGCGGACCAGTTCGACCACGGCGGCCTCAACCGTCACGTCCAGCGCGGTTGTGGGTTCGTCGAGGATCAGAAGCGACGGTTTCGACATCAAGGCCAGCGCGATCACGATGCGCTGTTGCTGGCCGCCCGACAGCTGGTGCGGAAAGCTGTTCAGCATCCGCTCAGGGTCGGGCAGTTTTACATCCGTGACCACCTCCAGCGCGCGGGCGTAAGCTTCTTCCTTGCTGACGCCTTCGTGGATCATCGGCACTTCCATCAGCTGCTTGCCGATCTTCATCGCGGGGTTCAGCGACGCCATCGGCTCTTGATAGATCATCGCGATTTCATTGCCGCGAATGTCGCGCAGTTCTTCCTTCGACATCTCGGCCAGGTCTCGGCCCTTGAACTTGATCGTGCCGCCAACAACGCGGCCGTTCACGCCAAGGTCCTGCATCACGCCCAGCGCCACGGTGGATTTGCCACAACCGGACTCACCCACCAGCCCCACGGCCTCGCCCGGTTGCACCGCAACCGAGAAATCCATGACCGCCGGGATTTCCCGCAGCCGGGTGAAGAAGCTGATGGACAGTTTGTCGATCTCAAGAACGGGACCGTCGTATTCGCCAAGTTTGCTCATGGTCGGTCTCCTTAATCTCGCAGGGATTCTTCACGCAGGCCATCGGCCAGCAGGTTCAGGCCCAGCACCAGCGACAGAAGCGCAAGCGCTGGCGGTAGCGCGGGGTGCGGGTAGATCGACAGAAGCTTGCGCCCGTCGTTGATCGTGGACCCCCAGTCGGGGCTTTCCGGCGGAAGGCCCAGGCCGAAGAAGCCCAAGGTCCCCAGAAGGATCGTGGTGTAACCAATGCGCAGGCAGAAATCGACGATCAGCGGCCCGCGCGCGTTTGGCAGGATTTCCCACAGCATGATGTACCAGGGGCCTTCGCCCCGGGTCTGGGCCGCGGCAACATAGTCGCGCGTCTTGATGTCCATCGCCAGGCCGCGCACGATGCGGAACACGGTGGGCGAGTTCACGAAGACGACGCTCACGAACACCACCAGGATGCCCGAGGGAATGTCGTAAAGGTCAAGCGAGGTCGGCCAGAAGTTGATCGGTGTGCCCTCGGCCGAGATCGTGGACAGATACAGCAGGCCCAACACGCCCAGCACACCCGCCAGAAGCGGCACGTTCTTGGCCGGCTGAATGCGGTAGCGCGAATTCAGCAGCACGCCCGCAAAGATCAGCGGAAAGATGAACAGGAACGCTGCCATATAATTTGGGATGCCCGAGGCAACGATTTCAGGCGTCACCAGCAGGTAGAACAGCAAGATCACCGGGAAGGCCAGGATCAGGTTGGCCAGGAAGGACAGCAGCGTGTCCAGACGCCCGCCGTAAAAACCCGCAGGCAGGCCCAGGGTGATCCCGACCATGAAGGCAAAGACCGTGGCCAGGGGGGCGATCATCATCACGATGCCGGACCCCAGAACCATGCGCGAAAACACGTCGCGCGCCAGGTTGTCGCCGCCAAACAGGTAATAGGCATATTCCCCCTCGTCAGGGGACCGCAGCGCGGTGCCCGGCACCTTGTTCTTCATGCCCGAAATCTGACCCAGCGGATCATGGGTCGCGATCATGTCGAAGAAGCCCGAAAAGACCGCGGTGAAGAACCAGAACATGACGATGGCAAAGCCGATCATGCCGATGGTTGAATCGAACAGTTTGCCATAGAGCCCCAGCTTTCGCTTGAAGCGGATCGACAGGTAAAAAGTTGCAATCAGGGCAATCCACACCGGGGTGAACTGGCTGATGACGCGAAGGGCGATTTCGCCCCAGGTAAGCGGTTCCATCGTTCAGCCCCCTTAAGAAATACGAATGCGCGGGTTCAGGTAGACATAGCCGATATCGGATATCAGCTGCGTCAGCAGAACCACGAAGACAGAGACGACCGAAACGCCGAGCAGAAGCTCGATGTCGTTGTTCGAGGCCGCCTGGACCAGGGTCCAGCCGAAGCCTTTGTAGTTGAACAGGGTCTCGACGATCACCACGCCGTTCAGAAGCCAGGGGATCTGAAGCATGATGACGGTGAAGGGTGCGATCAGCGCGTTGCGCAGGGCATGTTTCAGAACGATGTTCGGGAAACTCACACCTTTGAGACGCGCGGTCCGTATGTATTGTGCCGTCATCACCTCGGTCATCGAGGCACGGGTCATGCGCGCGATATAGCCCATGCCATACAGCGCGATGGTGATCACCGGCAGGGTGAAGTTCACCCAGGTGATGTCATCCATGGCGCTGGTCGCGGTGCCCTTGAACCACTTCAACCCGACGGCGGATGAGGCAAACAGCGCGATGAAGATCACGCCGGATACGTATTCCGGTGTCGCGGTCGAGGCGATTGAGACCGTGGACAGGGTTCGGTCCAGCTTCGACCCCTCGCGCATCCCGGCCAGCACGCCCAGGATCAGCGCGCCGGGCACCATCACCATCATCACTGCCAGCATCAGCCAGCCGGTCAGGCCCAGGCGTTTGGAGACGATGTTCCAGACCGAATCCTTGAACACGGTGGAATTGCCCCAATAGCCCTGGATCACGCCGCAGAAGGTCGGCGCGTCTTCCGGCGCCATGTTCACCGCGATGCAGCGGCCGGTGATCTTGCCGTCATCGGCTTCGTTCACATAGCCGGGCAGAACCCCCAGCCATTCGCCGTATTTCACCGGCAGCGGCTCCATATAGCCCCGTGCCCCCAGCCAGGATTGCACGGCTTCGTCGGACATGCGGAAGTTGCCCTGGGTCTTGGCCAGCTTTTCGAGGTTCGGGTAAAGGTTCGTCAGGTAAAAGACGATGAAGGTTAGGCAGAGGGCGGTGAGGATCATCACCCCCAACCGGCGCAGAATAAACAGTCCCATGGTGTCCCTGTCAGGTCATGCGGGCTCTTGTCCGGCCCGTTCTGTCAGCGGTGCGCTGGGATGCGGCACCTGTTGAATGGGCCGCGCGAGATGCCGCGCGGCCCGTTTTCTTGAGCGTCAGGCTCAGCCCTTGAGGCCCCATTTGTAGACCTGCGGCAGATAGGCGATGTGCATGTCGCAGCCCACCACGTTCTCGCTCGAGTGGCGATAGAGCGAGCGCCAGTAGGGCTGGATCGTCACGCCTTCCTCGATCAGGATCGCCTGGCATTTGCCAGCCACGGCACGGCGCGCATCCGCGTCGGCCAGGGAGTTGGCTTCGGCCAGCAGGGCGTCGAACTCGTCATTGGCAAAGCCGAACTCGTTCCACGCTTCGCCGGTGCGATAGGCCAGGCCCCAGATCTGGGTGGCCAGCGGGCGGTGGTTCCAGTTGGTCGACGAGAACGGGTATTTGGTCCAGTCGTTCCAGAAGGTCGAGCCGGGGATGATCGTGCGCTTCACGTTGAAACCCGCGTCACGCATCTGCGCGGCGACGGCATCATTGGTGTTCTTGCGCCAGTCATCGTCGATCGAGACCAGTTCGAACTCAAAATCGGCCATGCCAGATTCGTCCAGCAGCGCCTTGGCCTTGACCGGGTCATACGGCAGGCGGGTGACCGAAGCGTCATGCTCGGGGTGCACCGGACCTGCGTGGCAATTGTCGGCAACCGCGCCACGGTTGGCATAGCCAAGCTCAAGGCAGATCGCATTGTCGACAGCCATCGAGATGGCCTGACGCACGCGCTTGTCAGCGTAAGGCTTCATGCCGTCCACTTCGGCCAACTGGTTCGGGCGCACAACGATGGTGGCGCCGGACACGACTTCGGACTTCACCCAGCCCAGGCCGTCGAACACGTCGACAAAGTCACCAACGGTTTCCCAGATCGTGTCGACCTCTTCCGCTTCGGCTGCGGCCACCCAAGCGGCGGGATCGGTGCCATAGTCGATGAATTCGATCCGGTCGAGGTAGGCGCCGCCCTCGGGCAGGGCATCATGACCCCACCAGGTGTGGTCTGGGTTCTTTACGACAACGGCTTTCACGCCGACCTCAAGGCTTTCGGGCATGTAAGCGCCGGTGCCCACAGCCGTGCCCAGCATGTCATCGGGATTGTGCGAGCTGTGCACGATCGCGGCCGGGTAATCGGCCATGCCGGGAATGATGGTGATGTCGGGCTGCGGCAGGGTCAGCTTCACGGTGTGGCTGTCGACCACGGTGATGGCACCATCGCGGGCCATGCCGGAGTCTTCGTCGATCAGCGAAGCCATGCGCCCGGCCATCGAGTTGCCTTCGGCGCCCTTGTCGCACCAGCTGGCGATGTTGCGCGCGACGTCGTCAGCGGTGAAATCGTCACCGTTGTTCCATTTCACGCCCTTGCGCACGTTCAGAACGTATTCGGTGGCGTTATCGTTCGCGGTCCAGCTTTCGACAAGCATACCGCGGAACGTGCCGTCGGAATTGTATTCGATCAGGTATTCCAGCCACCCAGCGGTGAAGGCCGCGATCTGTGTCCAGTCATAGGTGCGCGGATCTTTGAGGGCGCGCACTTCCATCTGCATGCGCAGTGTGCCGCCGTCCTGGGCCATGCTTGCGGCGCGGGCCGGAGCTGCCAGGCCAAGCAGGCCATAGGCGCCGGTCGCGGTCACGCCCAGCGCGGTGGCGCGGGTCAGGAATTCACGGCGGTCAAGTTTGCCCGCCTTGCATTCCGCCGCGTACATTTCCGCAGCCGGGTGCATGATCTTGGTGTGATGCGTCATCTTCTTCTCCCTGTGACACGTTCTTTTTTTTATTGAAAGGTCAGTACATTTTCCCGTGACCACGCGTGCGCGCAGACCGGGTGCAGACCCCCTCCGAAAGACATGGGGCCCTTTTTTGTGGCAAAGGTCAATGTTTGGTTTCGCCGTTTCAGGTCACAAAAGCGACATGTGCATGGAATAAAAACGACATGTGCGGATTTTGCGAAAAGTGTCAGGAAAGCCCGACAGGCACGCGAAGATCAGGCGTTGCGGCGAAACTCGGACGGGGTGCGCCCGGTATGGTTGTGAAACGCCCGGGTGAAATAGGCCGGGCTGGCAAAGCCCAGCGATTTCGCGATGTCCTTGATCGGAAGGTGTGTTTCCGACAGCAGTCGGCGCGCCTCGTAATGCACGCGGTCGGCCAGAATGGCCGAGGCCGGGCGACCACAGGCCCTGTTGCAGACGCGGCTCAGGTGGGTCGGCGTGACTCCCAATTCGGACGCATAGTCGCGCACGGATTTTGCCGAGTGGAACTCCTGTTCGACCAGCGCGGTAAAGGCGGCCGCCAGACGACCCGAGGCATCCAGCCGGGGCTCGGCAAGGTCGGTGTCGCGGATTTCGCGTTCGATCCAGACCGACAGAAGCCCAGCGTGACACATCATCGCCGTGTCGGCCATTGGCGATCCGTTCTCCATCTCGCGTTGCAGATTCTCGATCAACCGGGACAATTCGGAATGCTTGTCGGCCTCGCGCAGGCGCAGGTGCACCGGGTCCTCGGGCAGCGACAGGTCATCCTCGACCCCGGCGGGGAAGACCACAATCGACCCGTGCACCTGGTTCGACATTTCGAACCCATGCATCGTGCCCGCGGGCAGGAAGATCGCGTTGTGCGGGCCATAGCCGGCGGTCACGCCGTTCACGGTGATCCGGCCCTGACCACGGGTGAACCACAACAGCACCGGCGCGCCATAACTGCGCATCGCTTCGGTGCGCCATCGGCCGCCCTTTCCAAGGCGGGCAAGCGGCAGGACACGGAACGGCGAAGGCAGGGGCGTCGGGCGGGTCATGTAAGGCGTAGTTCCACAGGCGGCGGTTACAACAGAGCCCTATCGGTACCCGATTATTCCCCTTCTGTCGCCCCGGAAATTTGCGCGAACACTTTGTTTCCAAGGCCCGCACGATGGTTTTATTGGTCTGGCAACGAGATTTTGTGCCAGTCGCGCATACGGGCACGAAACCATGTGCGCTGCCGTTTGGCATATTGCTGAGATGCGACAATTGCGTCACGCCGGGCGGTGTCAAGATCGACCTTGCCCTGCAGATGTGCGATCAGTTCCGGCGCACCAATGGCCTTGGCGCTGGGGGCTTTCGGGTCCCAACCGGCAAGGTTTCGCCGCACTTCCTCGATTGCGCCGTCGGCAATCATCGCATCGAACCGCCGGGCGATTCGGTCGCGCAGCCAGTCGCGGTCGGCCTCAAGCACGATTGCAGTGGTCGCAGGCAGCGGCAGCAGCGGCGGCGGCGTGTCGTCCTGCCAACTCGCCAACCCGCGCCCGGTGGTGCGCCAAACCTCCCAGGCCCGCGCCACCCGCGCCGGGTTACGTTGGTCGATCCGCGCCAGTGTCTCGGGGTCCAGCTCGTCCAACATCGCCTCGAGCCCGTTCGCTTGCAGCAACGCCTCGCCCTCGGCGCGGATTTCGGGCGGGGTCAGGGGGATCTCGGCCAGCCCTTCGGTCAGGGCGGTGAAATTCAACCCGGTGCCGCCAACGATGATCGGGCGGTCGGGCCCGTCAAGGACCGGGGCCACCTCACGCAGCCAATGGCCGACGGAATAGTCCTGATCCCCCGGCACGTGACCATACAGCAGATGCGGCGCCATTTCCTCATCGGCTTGCGACGGGCGCGCGGTCAAAAGCCGCCAGTTGGAAAACACCTGCAAGGCGTCCGCATTCACGATCACACCGCCCTTGTCGCGGGCAATCGCCAGCGCCAGCGCCGATTTGCCCGCCGCCGTGGGGCCGGCGATCAGCACCGGCTGTTTGGCCGGAATATCGCGAATGAAATCGTCCATTTGATCCTTTTTCACCGACCATTTTCGCGAAGGGGTCAATCCTGCATTGAACCCGCCGCCGGTTTCGGCCATTTTGCCCGCCAAAGAACCATGACAACGAACGAGTGGCAACCATGAGCGACCAATCCCCCGAGGCCCCGCAAACGACCTTCAAACGGGTCATGCTGAAAATCTCGGGCGAAGCGCTGATGGGCGACCAGGGCTTCGGCCTGCACCCACCCACCGTCGAACGCATCGCGCGTGAGGTGAAGACGGTGCATGACATGGGTGTCGAGATTTGCATGGTGATCGGCGGCGGCAACATCTTTCGCGGGCTTCAGGGTTCGGCGCAGGGGATGGAGCGGACCACGGCCGATTACATGGGTATGCTTGCCACCGTGATGAACGCGCTGGCCATGCAGGCGGCGCTGGAAGGGCTTGGCGTCTATACACGGGTGATTTCCGCAATCCCGATGGATCAGGTTTGCGAACCTTACATTCGCCGCCGCGCGGTGCGCCACCTTGAGAAAAAGCGCGTTTGCATCTTTGCGGCGGGCACCGGGAACCCCTATTTCACCACCGACACGGCGGCAACTTTGCGTGCGAATGAAATGACTTGCGAGGCGATCTTCAAGGGTACCAAGGTCGACGGCGTCTATGATAAGGATCCGGCCAAGCATGACGACGCGGTGCGCTTTGACACTGTCAGCTATGACGACGTGCTGCAAAAACGCCTGGGCGTGATGGACGCCAGCGCGATTGCTTTGGCACGTGACAATAACCTGCCCATCATCGTCTTTTCACTGGACGAACCAGGGGGCTTTCGGGGCATTCTGGCGGGCGAAGGCACATATACGCGGGTCAGCGGCTAGGCCGCGCCGTGAAGGAGGAAGAACAAGATGTCTGACGAAATCGAAGTTGATCTGGATGATCTGGAGCGCCGGATGGATGGCGCAATGACTGCGCTACGCAGTGAATTCGCGTCCTTGCGGACCGGGCGGGCAGCGGCCTCGATGCTGGACCCGATCATGGTGGACGCCTATGGCGCCAAGACGCCGTTGAACCAGATCGGCACCGTGAACGTGCCCGAACCGCGCATGTTGACGGTGAACATCTGGGACAAATCGATGGTGCAGGCGGCTGAAAAGGCCATTCGCGAAAGCGGGCTGGGCATCAACCCGCAGCTCAACGGCACCATCATCATGCTGCCGATCCCCGAGTTGAACGAAGAGCGCCGCAAGGAGCTGACCCGGGTTGCCGCGCAATATGCTGAAAGCGCCCGTGTGGCCGTGCGCAATGTGCGTCATCACGGCATGGATCAGCTTAAACGCGCCAAGGCCGCGGGCGGGATGAGCGACGACGACCACAAGATGTGGCATGATGAAATCCAGGAGCTGACCGACAAGCACGTGGCCCATGTGGACAAGTCGCTTGAGGCCAAGCAGGAAGAGATCATGCAGGTCTGATCGACCCGGTAGGACCAGTGGAGGGCGGCGTAGTGGCCCCAGACAGCACCAAGGGCGCCCCGCGTCATGTGGCCATCATCATGGATGGCAACGGACGGTGGGCGCAACGGCAGGGCAAGCCGCGTCTGTTCGGGCATCACGCCGGGGCGAAACGCGTGCGCGAGATCGTCGAGGCCTGCCCGGACCTGGGGGTCAAGTATCTGACAATATTCGCCTTTTCGACCGAGAACTGGAAACGCACCCAGACCGAGGTGGCCGGGCTGATGAGCCTGTTTCGCCGCTATATCACCAAAGAGGCGCGCGCGCTGCGTGACGAAGGGGTGCGGGTGCGCTTTATCGGCGATCGGGTGCGGCTGGACGCCAAGCTGATCGCGCTGATGGATGAGCTGGAAGAGATGACGTCGATGAATGATCGTGTGCATCTGACCATCGCCCTGAACTATGGCGGGCGGGACGAGGTGGCGCGGGCCACCAAACGTCTGGCGCAGGATGTGGCGGATGGTAAGCTGGACCCGGCGACAGTGGATGAAGAAACCCTGCCAAAGTATTTGGATACTTGCGTTTTACCAGACCCTGACTTGGTGATCCGCACCTCGGGCGAGGCGCGGATTTCGAACTTCCTGCTGTGGCAATCAGCATACGCGGAGTATGAATTCATCGACACGCTGTGGCCTGATTTCTCCCGCGATGTCTTTGCTGGCATCGTGAACGGGTTCGGCGGGCGCGACCGGCGCTTTGGCGCGGTGGCGACATGAGCGGCGGCGCCTCGAAATGGGCCGACCTGGGCCCACGCATGGGGTCTGCGGCGGTAATGGTCGTGATCGGCCTGTTGGCGATCTGGGTCGGCGGTGTCGTTTTTGGCGCGCTGGTGGCTTTCGTGACCGGCCTGATCGGCTGGGAAATCACCCGGATGATCGCCCCGGACCGCGATGTTCTCGCGGCCGCTTTGGGCGCGGCGATGGGGGCTGCGGTGTTTCTGGCCGGATTCCTGCCGGGCGGCATGGCGCTCCTTCTGTTGTTTTTCACCGTGATGATGGGCGCAGGCGCGTTGGGGGCCAAGCCGGACCGCGTGCGTTTTATGCTCTATGGTCTTTATGCGATGGTGGCGGGCTTTGCTCTCACCGCATTTCATGCCCAAGCCGGACTGGTGGTGATCCTGTGGCTGGTCGCATTGGTCGTGGCCACCGACATTCTAGGCTATTTCGCCGGGCGCATTCTGGGCGGGCCGAAATTCTGGCCGGCCGTCAGCCCCAAGAAGACCTGGTCGGGCACGATTGCAGGCTGGATGGGGGCTGCATTGGTCGGTCTTGCCTTCGCGCCCTGGCTGGGTGGGCATGTAATTTGGCTGTCGGTGATCCTGTCCTTTGGTTCACAGATGGGCGATGCAGCGGAAAGTGCATTGAAGCGCCACACCGGCATCAAGGACAGTTCCAACCTGATCCCCGGCCACGGCGGCGCGTTTGACCGGTTTGACGCGCTTCTGGGCGCGACCTTTTGCCTGTATCTGGCCCATCTTTGCGGCCTGTGGGGCTGAGCGTGCGACGGATTTCCATTTTCGGGGCGACCGGGTCAATCGGCGAAAGCACGCTGGATCTGATCGGGCGCGATCCTGAGGCCTATCAGGTCGTTGCGCTGACGGGCGGACACAATGTGACCCGGCTGGCCGAACAGGCGCGCGCCTTCAAGGCCGAGATTGCCGTTACCGCCCACGAAGAACACCTGCCCGACCTGCGCGACGCCTTGGCCGGGTCCGGGATCGAGGCCGCAGCCGGGGCAGGGGCCATTGACGAGGCCGCCTGCCGTCCAGTCGACTGGGCCATGTCGGCCATTGTCGGTGCTGCGGGGTTGGAGCCGGGCCTGCGCGTGTTGGAGCATCGCGGCACTCTGGCACTGGCCAACAAGGAAAGCCTGGTCACCGCCGGGCCGTTGATCATGGCCACGGCGCAGGCGCACCACGCCCGCATCCTGCCGGTGGACAGTGAACACAGCGCGGTATTCCAGGGGCTGGTTGGCGAAGACATCGACGCGGTCGAGCGCGTGATCATAACCGCCAGCGGTGGTGCGTTTCGCGATTGGCCGTTGGAGAAACTGGCTGGCGCGACCCTGGCGCAGGCCTCAAGCCACCCAAACTGGGACATGGGGCAACGGATCACCATCGATTCGGCCTCGATGTTCAACAAGGCGCTGGAGCTGATCGAAACGCGCGAGTTTTTCGGCGTCGATCCGGCGCAGATCGAGGTGCTGGTGCATCCGCAATCTCTGGTCCATGCCATTGTCGGCTTCAACGACGGTGCCATGATGGCGCATATCGGCCCACCGGACATGCGCCATGCGATCGGCTATGCACTGCATTGGCCGGACCGGCGCGACTTGCCGGTGGAGCGGCTGGACCTGGCCTCGATCGGCCAGCTTGAGTTTCGCGCGCCCGATGAGGTGCGTTACCCGGCGCTGCGGCTGGCACGCGAGGTTATGGACGCGGGCGGGCTGACCGGCGCGATCTTCAACGCGGCCAAGGAAATCGCACTGGACGGCTTCATCGCCGGGCAAGTCGGCTTCATGGATATGGCTCAGGTGGTGGAACAGGCGCTGGACCGCCTTGAGGGCGATGCAAGCCTTGCTCATGCCGCAATCACCCTTGATAACGTGCGCGCGGCGGACCAGATGGCACGCAGAACCGCAAAAGACTTGATAAACGCCGGGACCTAACCCGGCAGGAGGCAGATTTGGACTTCATCCCTTCATTCGGTGGCCTGGGCCTGACTATTTTGGCGTTTCTTGTTGCGCTGACGATCATCGTCGCAGTGCACGAATACGGCCATTATATCATCGGGCGCATTTCCGGCATCAAGGCGGACGTGTTTTCGATCGGCGTCGGCCCGGTTCTGGCCAAACGCACCGACAAACACGGCACGCAATGGCAGATCGCCGCGCTTCCGGTCGGCGGCTATGTGAAGTTCCACGGTGATGCCAATGTGGCCTCGGGCAAGGCGGACGAAGAAGAATTGGCGGAGATGGACGCAGGTGAGCGGCGCTCGACCCTGCACGGCGCGCCTTTGTGGGCGCGTGCGGCCACCGTGGCCGCCGGGCCGATTTTCAACTTCGTCCTGTCCGGGTTGATCTTCGCAGGCGTGCTGTTTTCGCAAGGGATCGCCAGCGATCCGCTGACCGTCGACGAAGTCGCGCAGATACCGGGGATCGAAGGCACGCTGGACTCGGGCGACCTGATCCTTGAAATCGACGGGCGCACCGCGCCTGCGCTGGCTGAATTTCCGACCTTCATTGCCGAATTGCCCGAACAAAGCCCGCTGAATTACCTGGTTGAGCGCAAGGGGGGCGAACACCTGGTGTCCGCGCCGCATCCGTTCCCGCCGCTGGTGGGCAGTGTCAGCCCTCAATCGGCCGCCGTTGACGCCGGTATCAAACCCGACGACCTGATTGTCACCATCGATGGCGACGCGATTGCCACGTTTGAGCAGCTGCGCCAGCGTGTGGTGAATGGTGGCGGGGCCGAACTGGTGCTGGGCCTGATCCGCGACGGGGAATCGCTTGATGTGACCCTGACCCCGCGCCGGGTCGATATTCCGCTGCCCGAGGGCGGGTTTGAAACCCGCTGGCTGATCGGCATCAACGGCGCGATGATCTTCACCCCGGCGACCCGCACGCCGGGTATGGGCGAAGCGCTGTCCTATGGTGCGACCCAGACCGTCTTTATCGTCAAATCTTCGCTGTCGGGCCTGTATCATATGGTTACAGGCGCGATCTCCAGCTGCAATTTGCGCGGGCCCATCGGCATTGCCGAAACCTCGGGGCAGGCGGCCAGCCAGGGCTTGTCCAGCTTCATTTGGTTCGTCGCGGTGCTGTCCACCGCCGTAGGACTTTTAAACCTGTTCCCGATCCCTGTGCTGGATGGTGGCCATCTGATGTTCCATGCCTATGAGGCCGTGCGGGGCAAGCCGCCCAGCGACAAGGTGCTGAACATTCTGATGACGATCGGTGTGGTGCTGGTTCTGTCGATCATGGCGCTTGGGCTGACGAATGACCTGTTCTGCCCCTGAGCGGCCTTGGTCACACAATTGCCACATTTCGGGGCATCTGTAGCCACATTCGGTCGCTACCCATGACTTGTATATGTCAACAGGGACCGTACCCATGGAACAAATTCAGCAAAGCTACCGCGGATTGTCGCTTTTGATGGACCTGAACTGGGACCGTCTGCTTTACGTTGGCACCATCGCCGGAGCGCTTGGGACCGGTGCCTTTCTTGGGACCCTGGTCGGCTGATCACACCCTTGATCCGGGCGGTGGCCCGTCTTCAACCACGTCTACAGCATTAAACCCGTTTCAACGCCGCCTTCGACTGATGTCGCTGGGGGCGTTTCGCGCTTTGACAAGGCTGTCTTGACCCATTACTCACACTAGGGACTGGGATGTCTGAGCGAAAGATTACAACATGCTGAATTTTCTGGGGCGTGATGCCGTTGCCGTTGCCGGGCAGCGGACGGGATTGAAAACCACCGCCACGCGGCTTGCCACCATCATTTTCCTTGCGGTTGCAGGGGTTTGTGCAGGGACGGTGCAACCGGCTCAGGCTCAGGCCTATAACTTCAGCAAGGTGCAGATCGAAGGCAACCAGCGCATCGAGGCGGCAACGATCCTCACCTACCTGGGATTCGGCAAAGGCGAGACCGTGTCGGCCGCGCAGCTCAATGACGCCTATCAGCGGCTTCAGGGCTCGGGCTTGTTCGAACAGGTGAACCTGGTACCACGCGGAAACCTGCTGGTCGTGCAACTGCGCGAATATCCCACCATCAACCGCGTTTCGGTTGAAGGCAACCGGCGGCTCAAGGACGACGTCTTTGCGCCGTTGCTGAAATCGCGCCCGCGCCAGGTGTACTCACCATCGCGCGCCGAGCTCGACGCGGTAACGATCACCAAGGTGTATCAGTCCGATGGCCGTCTGGCGGCCACAGTCGATCCCGTCATCATCCGCCGCTCGAACAACCGCGTCGACGTGGTGTTCGAAGTGACCGAAGGCCGCTCGGTCGAGGTTGAGCGCCTCTCGTTCACCGGTAACCGGGCGTTTTCTGACCGTCGACTGCGTCGGGTTCTGGAAACCAAGCAGGCGGGCATTTTGCGTCAATTCATCCGCGCCGACACCTATACGCCGGACCGGATCGAGTTCGACAAACAGGTTTTGCAGGATTTTTATCTGTCGCGCGGCTATGTCGATTTCCAGACCCAAGCGGTGTCGAGCGAATTCACCCGCGAGCGCAACGCGTTTTTCGTAACCTTTCAGGTCCGCGAAGGGCAGAGCTTCAAATTCGGGGACATCATCACAACCAGTGACCTGCCGGATGTGGACCCGGACGAATTTGCAGCCGTGTCCAAACTGCGTTCGGGTGTGACCTACAACCCGGCGCTGGTGGAAAACACCATCGCACGGATGGAGAGGCTGGCGCTGCAAAAGGGCTTGAACTTCATTCGTGTTGAGCCGCGCTTGGTGCGGAACGACCGCGCCCTGACTTTGGATCTTGAGCTGGTGCTCACCCGCGGGCCGCGCATCATCGTCGAACGCATCGACATCGAAGGCAACGCGACCACGCTGGACCGCGTCGTGCGCAATCAGTTCTCTACGGTGGAAGGCGATCCTTTCAACCCGCGCGCCATCCGCGAAAGCGCGGAACGCATTCGTGCGCTTGGCTTTTTTGCAAATGCTGACGTGCAGGCGCGCGAAGGTTCGGCCCCCGATCAGGTCGTGGTCGATGTGAACCTGGAAGAAAAGCCGACCGGAAGCTTCAACTTTGGCGGGGCCTACAGCCTGGAACAGGGCTTTGGCCTTAATATTGCTTTTCAGGAGCGCAACTTCCTCGGCCGAGGCCAATCCGTATCCCTGTCGCTTGTCACCGGTGAGGATTCGGCGGCCTTTTCCTTCAACTTTACCGAACCGAATTTCCTGGATCGCGATCTGCGTTTTTCGCTGGCCGCCTACTACACGGAAAGCAACACGGCGTCTGAAGGCTACAACACACGCTTGATCGGCCTGCGTCCGTCGCTGAACTTCCCGGTCAGTGACAATGGTCGCATGTCGGTGCGCGTCTTCGGTGACGGCGCCGAGATGACCTATCCCGAGGGCTATGTCCCCGGAACGATGTCTGCGTTGCTTGAGCGCGAAGTGGATCGCGGCACCCAAGTCGGTGCTGGTGTGGGCTTCGGTTACAGCTTCGATAACCGCCGCACGGGGTTGAATCCTCAAGCCGGAATCCGGTTCAGTCTTGATACCGATTTCGGAGGCCTTGGCGCCGATTACCAATATGCCAAGACCGAGGCGAGCCTGACCGGTCGGACCGTCATCTTGAACGATGCCGTGACCCTGCGAGGCACCATCGAAGGCGGCGCGCTGATGTCGCTCAATAGCGCAAGCTCACGTGCCACCGACAGGTTCTTCCTGCCGCCCAGCCAGATGCGCGGCTTCGCGGTCAACGGTGTTGGTCCGCGCGATTTGGGCACCGCTGCCGGCACTTATCCCGGCGATGCGGTCGGCGGCAATTTCTTCGCAGTTGCGCGGCTTGAGGCCGAATTCCCCCTTGGTATTCCCGAGGAATACGGCATCACCGGTGGCGTTTTCGTCGACGTTGGCTCGGTGTGGGGGTTGGATGATACCGCTGGCACCGCTGCGATCGATGACAGCGCGAAGCTGCGCTCGGTCGTCGGGGCGTCGATTTTCTGGAACACGCCGATCGGGCCGCTGCGCTTCAACTTCACCCGCGCCCTGAGCAAGGAAGACTACGACATCGAGAACAAATTCGAATTCACTATTTCGACGACGTTCTGAGGGTGCCGGTTTGCGGACCGTCCTAAGCCCCGTTTTTGCTGGTGCGCTGGCACTGGTCCTGAGCCTTTTCGGGGCCGGTGGTGCGGTGTCCCAGGACATGGGCAAAAGCGTGTCGCAGATCGTCATTGTCGACCGCGAAAGGCTGTTTTCCGGCAGTGCCTATGGGCAACGGGTTCTGGCTGAACTTGAGATCGAGCGCAGCCGTTTGGCGGCAGAAACCCGTGAGATCGAACAGGCGCTTGAGGCCGAGGAGAAAGCGCTGGCGGATGACCGCGCGACACTAGAGGCGGACGTTTTTCGTGCCAAGGCCGACGCTTTCGACGCGAAGGTGCAGGCGTTGCGGAGCGAACGTGTGGTGACCGAACAGAATTTCGTGCGCCGCAATGAGACCGCTCAACTGGCCTTTTACGACGAGATTGGGCCGCTTCTGGGGCAGCTTTTGCGAGAGATGGGCGCGGTGGTGATCCTGGACCGGCGCGTGATCCTCCTGACCACGCAGAATATCGACATCACCGATCTGGCCATTACCCGGATCAACCAGGTTCTAGGTGACGGCACCCAACCGGACGGGCAGGGCCCCGCACCTGCCGCACCTGACGCCCCTTCGACAACTGAGGCCCCCGCGACCGACAATTGATAGAGATTGTCCTGTCGGGCGGGACTTGCTAGTCAGGACAGGACAAAATCCAAGGATACCTGACGCATGACCGATGTTCCCACCTCCGCCGATATCGCCCTGATCCAAAAGTGCATTCCGCACCGCTATCCGTTCCTTCTGGTCGATCGGGTCGAGGATATCGTGCCGAATGAAAGCTGCCGTGGCATCAAGATGGTCACGATGAACGAACCGCATTTTCAGGGCCATTTTCCCGGCACGCCGATCATGCCCGGTGTCACCATTGTTGAAGCGATGGCGCAGGCCTCGGCGGTGATGGTTTCGCTGTCGATGGATCTGGTGGGCAAGGACGCGCTTGTCTATTTCATGGGCATCGAGAAGGCCAAGTTCCGCCGCAAGGTGGTGCCGGGCGACATGTTGGAACTGCATGTGACCACCCTGCGTGGCGGATCGAAAGTCTGGAAATTCAAGGGCCGCGCGATGGTCGGCGACGAGGTCGCCTGCGAAGCCGAGTTCATGGCGATGATCGACGTGCGCGGCGAGGGCTGATCCGTGGCGATTGATCCCAGCGCAGAGGTCCACTCCAGCGCGGTGGTCGAAGCGGGGGCCCAGATCGGCCCCGGCTGCAAGATCGGCGCGTTCTGCCTGATCGGTCCCAAAGTGCGGCTGGGCACGGGGGTTGAATTGAAAAGCCATGTCGTCGTGACCGGCGACACGGTTATCGGCGACGAGACGGTGATCTTTTCCTTCGCCGTGATCGGGGAAATTCCGCAGGACAAGAAGTTCGGCGGCGAAGAGACACGGCTGGAAATCGGCCAGCGCAACCGCATTCGCGAACACGTGACGATGAACCCGGGCACCGCCGGGGGCGGTGGGCTGACGAGGATCGGCGACGATGGTTTGTTCATGGCGGGCTGCCACGTGGCGCACGATGCGATCATCGGAAACCACGTCATCCTGGTGAACAATGTGGCCGTTGCCGGTCACGTCATCATCGGCGATCAGGTGATCGTTGGCGGCCTGTCAGGCATCCACCAATTCGTGCGTATCGGTCGCGGTGCCATCATCGGCGCGCTGTCTATGGTGACGGCGGATGTTCTGCCCCATGCCCTGGTTCAGGGTCCTCGGGCGGAGCTGGACGGGCTGAACCTGGTCGGGCTGAAAAGGCGCGGCGTCGATCGCGCCGACATCACCGCGATGCGGGCCGCGTTCCTGATGCTGAAGCAGGGCGACGGATCGTTTCAAGAGCGGGCGCAACGGCTGAGCGAAGAAGCCGACAGCGACTATGTACGCGAAATGGTCACCTTCATCCTGGGCGACAGTGATCGCGGCTTTCTGACCCCAAGCTGATGGAGCCGCGCACCGCCATCCTTGCCGGACACGGCCTTTTACCGCAGGAGATTGCGCAGGCGGACGATACCAGCGTGTTTGTCACCTTTGACGGCGTCGACGTGGACGTGCCCACCGGGCGCATCCATATTTCGGCCTCGTTCGAAAAACTGGGGCGGTTGTTTCGAGACCTGCGCGCCAATGCGGTCAGCGAGGTGGTCTTTGCCGGGGCCATGACGCGCCCCAAGCTGAACCCGCTGAAATTCGACGTGACCACCGCCAAGCTGGCCCCCAAGGTGCTCAAGGCGATGAAGGGCGGCGACGACGGGCTGCTGCGCGTCGTGCTGAAATTGTTCGAGGACGAAGGCTTTCGCGTCGTGGCGGCCAGCGAAGCCGCGCCTGCGTTGATGGTGGATCCGCACCTGGTCGTGGGCCGGGTGCCCAGCGAACAGGAACGCGCGGACGCTTTGCGCGCGCTTGATATCCTCATCGCGATTTCGCCCCAGGATGTGGCGCAATCCGCCGTGGTGGCGGGCGGGCAATGCCTTGGGATTGAAACGATCCAGGGCACGGACGCGATGCTTCGCTTCGTGGCGGACACGCCTGAGGGCCTGAAACGCGGGGAAAAGGGCGTGTTCGTGAAAGCGGCCAAGATCGATCAGGATCTGCGTGTCGACATGCCCACGATCGGGCCAGACACGGTGCGCAACGTGGCGGGCGCAGGGCTGGCCGGGCTGTTCATCGCGGCCGGTGGCGTCATCGTGTTAGAGCAGGAAGAGGTGTTTCGCCTGGTGCGTGAAAACAACCTGTTCCTGATTGCCCGCTGATGCGGGTCTTCGTGATTGCAGGGGAGCCATCGGGCGACCGTTTGGGTGCGGCTTTGATGGCCGGGTTGAAAGAGCTGTCCGCGGGGGTGGAGTTTGCCGGGGTCGGTGGCACCGGCATGGCGGGCGAGGGGCTTGTAAGTCAGTTTCCCATGTCCGAGCTGTCGATCATGGGCATCGCCGAAGTTGCGCCAAAGTATTTCCATCTCAAACGCCGCATTCGCGAAGTGGCCGAGGCCGCGCTGGCCTGGAAACCTGACGTGATCGTCACCATCGACAGCCCCGATTTCTGCCTGCGTGTGGCCAAGTTGGTGAAAGCGGTGTCGGACGTGAAGATCGTGCATTACGTGGCACCGTCGGTTTGGGCATGGCGTCCGGGACGGGCTAAGAAGATGGCCAAGGTGATAGACCACGTGCTGGCGCTATTGCCGTTCGAGCCGCCCTATATGGAAGCCGCCGGGATGGGGTGCGATTTCGTCGGTCACCCGGTGGTGGCCGAACCGCTGGCGCAGGCAGACGAGGCGCAGGCATTTCGCGCCGCGCACGCGGTTGGGGAGGCCCCTCTGATCCTGGCCCTGCCGGGCTCGCGCAAGGGCGAGGTGTCGCGTCTGGCCGAAACCTTTGGCACGGCCCTGCGCCAGGTTGTAGCCCAGCGCCCCGAGGCGCGCGTGGTGGTGCCGGTGGCGCAGGGCGTCACCGAACTGGTGGGGCAGGTAACAGCCGATTGGCCGGGCGCGCCGATCCTGATCGCGGCGGATGACCTGGAAGCCAAACGCGCCGCGTTTGGCGCTGCGGATGTGGCACTTGCGGCCTCTGGCACCGTGTCGCTGGAGCTTGCGGCAAATGGGACGCCGATGGTGATCGCCTATGATTTGGCCTGGATCAGCCGCCAGATTATTGCCCGTGCGGTGAAGCTCGATACGGTGACCCTGGTCAATCTGGTGTCGGAAACGCGGGTCGTGCCGGAGTTCCTGTTGGACAAGTGCCGTGCCGAGCTGATCGCGCCGGCGCTTTTAGCCCAACTGGACGACCCCAGCGCACAGCGCGCGGCGATGGAATTGACGATGGTGCGGTTGGGGCGCGGCGGTGAAGCGCCGGGCCTGCGCGCAGCCCGCGCCGTCCTGAACGTGGTGTGACGTCCTGAGTCTCATGCGCCCCCGCGCGCAGCGCGCCACCGACAGCAAAATTTTTCCAGAAAAATTTTCACCTGCGGGGCGGTGGCCTCGCTTCGCTCGGATCAGGCCCCGCGCCAGATCCAGCCGCCGCCAAACACCCGCGTGCCGTCGGGGTCATAGAACACGCAGGCCTGTCCCGGGCTGACGCCCTCTTCGGGGGTCATTAGCTCCACCTCGGCCTCAGTCGCAGACAGTGGGCGCAGAATTGCTTCGCGCGGCGGGCGGGTCGAGCGGACCTTGACCGACAGGTGCCATTCCGACAGGCTGTCGAACGCCTCGTCCCCAAGCCAGTTGATTTCACGCACCGGGATGACCCGCGTGGCCAGCATGTCTTTCGGCCCGACGATGACCTGTTTTGCGTCCACGTCCAGCCGCACCACGTACAGCGGCTCGCTCAGCCCGCCGATGCCCAGGCCCCGCCTTTGGCCGATCGTGTAGTGGATCACGCCCTCATGGGTGCCTAATACGCGACCGTCGGCATGGACGATCTCACCCGGTTCAGCAGCCCCGGGCCGCAGCTTCTCGATCACGCCCGCGTAATTGCCATCGGGCACGAAGCAGATGTCCTGACTATCGGGCTTGTCCGCCACCGATAGCCCGTATTTGTGCGCGAGCGCCCGGGTCTCGTCCTTGGTTTTCAGATGCCCCAGTGGAAAGCGCAGGTAATCCAGCTGTTCTTGCGTGGTTGAGAACAGGAAATAGCTTTGATCGCGGGTCGGGTCGGCGGCCATGTGCAGTGCGGCGCCGTGATCACCCGGAAGGCGCTGGATATAATGCCCTGTGGCCATGCAATCGGCCCCAAGATCACGTGCGGTGCCCAGCAGGTCCTTGAACTTCACCCGTTCGTTGCAGCGGATGCAGGGCACCGGCGTGGCCCCTGACAGGTAGCTTTCGGCAAATTCTTCGATCACAGCGTCCTGAAAGATGTTCTCATAATCCAGCACGTAATGGGGAAACCCCATGTCCTCGGCCACGCGGCGCGCGTCGTGAATGTCGATCCCCGCACAGCAGGCGCCTTTCTTGGCCAATGCTGCGCCGTGGTCATAGAGCTGCAGCGTGACGCCGATCACATCATAGCCTTCTTCGGCCAGCATCGCCGCCACAACGGACGAATCGACTCCGCCCGACATCGCCACGACCACGCGGGTCTCGGCGGGTGGCTTGGCAAAGCCGAGTGAGTTCAGGGGAGGGGTCGCGCCGTCCATGGTGAAAGCCTTTTCAGAGGAGTTACGGAATATAGGAAAATTCGAACTAACAACAAGGGCTGGTTTCACCACTCCTTAAGTCTGTCACGCCAGATTGTCCCGGAGTTTCGAATTCGGGGATTGCCCATGTATCTAAAGAAAGTTGATGGACCGCGCGCCGTGACGCTGCCTGATGGGGCAATCATGACCCGCGCCGACCTGCCACCGGCGACGACACGTCGGTGGGTGGCCAGCCGCAAGGCGGCGGTGGTGAAGGGTGTCACATACGGCCTTCTGACGCTGGCAGACGCGTTAAAGACCTACGCCCTGTCTGAAGAGGAGTTTTGCGAGTGGAAAACGGCAGTTGAACAACACGGTGAGGCCGCTTTGAAGGCGACGGCGTTGCAAAATTATAGACAACCTTGACGAGTATTCGCTAAAAGTTCCGCAAGCGTAACGGGTCATTAACCATTTCAATATTATGTCTTTACCAACGGACCTGATGATTAAGCGGAGATTATCCAAATGCGCATCTTGCTGGTGGAAGACGACCCGACCACATCCCGCAGCATCGAACTGATGCTGACGCATGCGAACCTGAACGTCTATTCCACGGACTTGGGCGAGGAAGGCATCGATCTTGCCAAGCTCTATGATTACGACCTGATCTTGCTGGATCTGAACCTGCCCGACATGAACGGACATGAGGTGCTGCGTCAACTGCGGCTAGCCCGGATCGAAACGCCGATCCTGATCCTGACCGGGGCGGATGACACCGAAAACAAGATCAAGGGCTTTGGGTTTGGTGCCGACGATTACATGACCAAGCCGTTCCATCGTGAAGAGCTCGTGGCGCGCATCCATGCAATTATTCGCCGCTCCAAGGGGCATTCGCAATCGATCATCAAGACCGGCAAGATCTCGGTCAACCTGGATGCCAAGACGGTTGAAGTTGACGGTCGTACCGTCCATCTGACCGGTAAGGAATACCAGATGCTCGAACTTCTGTCCTTGCGCAAAGGGACGACCTTGACCAAGGAAATGTTCCTCAATCACCTCTATGGTGGCATGGACGAACCCGAGCTGAAAATCATCGACGTGTTCATCTGCAAGCTGCGCAAGAAGCTGTCGACGGCCACGAGCGGTGACAATTACATCGAAACGGTCTGGGGTCGTGGCTATGTGCTGCGCGATCCAGAACCGGCCGAGCTGGACGCCCAGATCGCCATGGGCGCCTGATCCTAACCTCGGGTGCGTGTCACCCGGTTTCCCAAGATCCCTCCGGACCCGGTCGCAGCTTCGGCGCGGCCGGGTTTCTTTTGTCCTCCCCCGTGCACGGGTCTGGACGGGGCAAGGGCGTGGGCCTATCACTTGAAAGGTGGCTTTCAGGGGGAAGACGTGAGCGAACAGGACCTGTCCCGGATCGAGATTGAGGCGCTGAGCGACGTACAGGCAGCGGCCGAGCTTGCGCGTCTGGCCCTTCTTTTGAGGCGGGCCAACACCGCCTATCACGGTCAGGACGCGCCCGAGATTTCGGATGCGGACTACGATGCGCAGAAACAGCGCAACGCCGCGATTGAAGCGCGGTTTCCGGCCTTGAAACGTTCGGACAGCCCGACCGATCAGGTCGGTGCTCAGCCTTCCGCGGGCTTTTCTAAGGTGACCCATGCGCAACGCTTGCTGTCACTTGGCAACGCGTTCGATGACGAAGATGTTGGGGAGTTTAACACTCGCATTCGCAGTTTTCTGGGCCTCGATGCGGATGCGCCTTTGGCCTTCACCGCCGAGCCTAAAATCGACGGGCTATCGCTGTCGCTGCGCTATGAACAGGGCCATCTGGTGCAGGCGGCCACGCGGGGCGATGGCGCGGTTGGCGAAAACGTCACCGCCAATGCCCGCACTATTGCCGACATTCCTCATACCCTGACCGGTGCGCCAGACCTCTTGGAAGTTCGCGGCGAGGTTTACATGTCGCATGAAGATTTCAGCGCACTGAACAAACGGCAGGAGGAAGCGGGGGATAAACGGTTTGCCAACCCGCGCAATGCCGCGGCCGGCAGCCTTCGCCAATTGGACGCCACGATCACCAAGAACCGCCCGCTGCGCTTTTTTGCCTACGCCTGGGGCGCCGTTTCTGCCCCCCTGGCGCAAACACAGATGGGCGCGATCGACCGACTTGCGACGCTTGGGTTCCAGACCAATCCGCTGACCCGTCGCTGCGACGACACCGCCACGCTGCTCGCGCATTACCGCGACATTGAAGCCCGGCGCGCAACGTTGGGCTATGACATCGACGGCGTGGTTTACAAGGTCGATGATCTTGCGCTGCAGGCCCGATTGGGTTTTCGCTCAACAACGCCGCGGTGGGCGATCGCGCATAAGTTCCCGGCCGAGCTCGCCTGGACACGGCTTGAGGCGATCGACATTCAGGTCGGGCGTACCGGCGCGCTGTCGCCAGTCGCGCGCTTGACCCCGGTGACCGTGGGCGGCGTGGTGGTGTCGAATGCGACGCTGCACAACGAAGACTACATCCAGGGCCGCGACAGCAAGGGCGAAGAGATTCGCGACGGCAAAGACATTCGCGTGGGCGACTGGGTGCAGGTCTATCGCGCGGGCGACGTGATCCCCAAGGTGAAGGACGTGGACCTGTCGAAACGACCCAAAACGGCGCAACCCTTCGACTTTCCCACCACCTGCCCGGAATGCGGCTCGGACGCGGTGCGCGAGGAAGGCGACGCGGTGCGCCGTTGCACAGGTGGCATAATCTGCCCGGCCCAGGCGGTGGAAAAGCTGAAGCATTTCGTCAGCCGCGGCGCCTTTGACATCGACGGGCTGGGCGCCAAGCAGGTCGAGCAGTTCTATCTGGACGGCTGGATCAAGGAACCTGCCGACATCTTTCACCTGAAAGCGCGCTTCGGCCGGGGGCTGCAACAGTTGAAAAACCGCGAGGGCTGGGGCGACAAATCGGCACACAAGCTGTTTGCCGCGATTGATGCACGTCGTGCGATTGCCCTGAACCGGGTGATTTTCGGCCTGGGCCTGCGCCATGTTGGCGATAGTTCTGCGAACCTTCTGGCGCGCAGCTATGGCAGTTGGGACGGTTTTGAGGCCGCGATGACCCAGGCCCAGGTGGGCGAGGGTGAGGCGTGGGAGGCACTGATCGCGATCGATGGGGTGGGTGAGGTCATGGCCGCCTCGCTGGTAACCGCGTTTCACCAGGAGGCCGAGCGGGCGTCGATCGACCGGCTGGTTGCCGAGCTTGAAATCGAACCGGTCGAGGCGCCGAGCAGTGAAAGCCCGGTGGCCGGCAAGACCGTCGTGTTCACCGGCACATTGGAAAAGCTGACCCGCGCCGAGGCCAAGGCGCGCGCCGAGGCGCTGGGAGCCAAGGTCTCGGGCTCGGTGTCTGGCAAGACCGACCTGTTGGTGGCCGGGCCGGGGGCTGGGTCGAAGGCAAAGAAGGCCGCCGAGTTGGGGGTCGAAACCATCGACGAAGACGGGTGGTTAACCCTGATAGGGGACGCATGAGCACGCGGCCAGAAATCCTGTTCCCTTTGTTCGCGGACCTAGAAACGCTGGGTGGTGTCGGGCCGAAAAGTGCCAAAGCCTTTGAAGCGCTTGGCATCACCGCGCCGCGTGATGTGTTGTTTTCGCTGCCATATTCCGGCGTAGACCGGCAGTTTCGCGCCAGCGCGCAGGAGGTGCAGCCCCCCGATACGGTTACAGTTGAGGTTGAGGTCGGGCGCCATATGCCCGGGCGCACGCGCACCGCGCCGTATCGGGTCGAGGTGACGGATGCGCTGATCACCTTCCAGCTGGTGTTCTTCCACGCCAACGAGGCCTGGCTGAAACGCCACCTGCCGACCGGGCAGCGGCGCGTCGTGTCGGGCAAGGTCGAAATGTTCGACAACGTGCTGCAGATTGCGCATCCCGACTATATCCTGACCCCGGCCGAGGCCGACCACATTCCCGAATACGAACCGGTCTATCACCTGACCGCGGGCATCACCGGCAAGCTGATGGTGAAGGCGGTGGGTGAGGTTTTGCGCCGCATCAACCCCTTGGCCGAATGGATCGACCCGGCGCTGAAAGAGCGCGAACACTGGCCCGACTGGCACGATGCAGTGCGCGCAGGCCATGCACCGCAAGGGCCCGATGACCTGGTTTATACCAACCCGGTCCGGCGCCGCCTGGCGTATGATGAGTTCTTTGCCCATCAGTTGACCCTGGCGCTTGCGCGCGCGCAGGTGCGCCGTGGCAAGGGTCGGGTCAGCCAGGGCAGCGGCGTTTTGCAGGACAAGGTTTTGGCCTCGCTGCCCTATGCGCCGACCGGGGCGCAAGCCCGCGCGATCGAGGAAATCGCGGCGGACATGGCCAGCGGCCTGCGCATGAACCGGCTGTTGCAGGGCGACGTCGGCGCGGGCAAGACACTGGTCGCCTTCATGGCGCTTCTGGTCGCGGTCGAAGCAGGCGGGCAGGGGGTAATGATGGCCCCCACCGAAATCCTGGCGCGTCAGCACCTGGACGGATTGCGCCCCCTGGCCGAGGCGGCGGGGGTGGTGGTCGAGCTTCTGACCGGGCGCGACAAGGGGGGCGAGCGGCGCGCCAAACTTGCGGCACTGGCGGCGGGCGATATCCACATTCTGGTTGGAACCCACGCGGTGTTCCAAAAAGACGTGGAGTATCATGACCTTCGCCTTGCGGTGGTGGATGAACAGCACCGCTTTGGCGTGGCGCAGCGGATGGAGCTGGGGGCGAAGGGCACTGCCTCGGACGTGCTGGTGATGACTGCAACGCCGATCCCACGTTCTCTGGCATTGGCGCAATATGGCGACATGGATGTGAGCGTGTTGGACGAAAAACCGCCAGGGCGAAAGCCGATCCAGACCGCGACCGTGCCAACCGCGCGGGTCGACGAGGTGGTGGCGCGTTTACGCCGCGCGATGGACGAGGGGCGTCAGGCCTATTGGGTCTGTCCTCTGGTCGAGGAAAGCGAAGTCGTCGACATGGTCGCGGCCGAAGAGCGGTTCAAACACCTGCGCGCGGCCCTGGGCGAAGGCGCTGTGGGCCTGGTTCACGGCCAGATGCCGCCGGGGGAGAAAGACGCCGCGATGGCGGCCTTTCAGCGCGGCGAGACCAAGGTTCTGGTCGCGACAACCGTGATCGAGGTCGGCGTCGACGTGCCCAATGCGTCGATCATGGTGATCGAACGGGCCGAGCACTTCGGCCTGGCCCAGCTGCACCAGCTGCGCGGTCGGGTTGGGCGTGGCACCGCGGCCTCGACCTGCCTATTGATGTATCAGCCACCGCTGACCGAAGGGGGCGAGCGGCGCCTTGGCATTCTGCGCGAGACCGAGGACGGGTTCCGCATCGCCGAGGAAGACTTGGAAATGCGCGGCGCCGGAGATCTGATCGGCGTGGCGCAATCCGGCGTGCCAAGGTTCCAGATCGGCGATCTGGAACATCAGGCCGGGCTGATGGCGGTGGCGCAGAAAGACGCGCGCCTTCTTTTGCAGGAAGACCCGCGACTGGAGACCCCGCGCGGGGCCGCCGCGCGGGTTCTTCTGTGGCTGATGCGCCGGGATGAAGCGATTCGTTTGATTTCAGTGGGTTAGCGCAGACGTTCTAAAAAGTTCACGAATGTTCTCATAAAGTTCTTTACTCTTTGTTCTCAATATGGGAACAAAGGGGCAACAAAGATGAACAACGACAGAGCGCAGGAGCAAAGACATGCTGAAGGAAATCCAAGCCATTCTGACCCGATCCTCTGCCACGATCTGGCAGGACATCGCTGGCGGAACCGCCTTGATGGTTGTCCTTTTCGCCGGTCTGCACCTGCCCGGTCTGATCTGAGTTCATTCACGTTTCTGCCTGCGGAAAGATCCGGAACATCGCATCCTGTCCCCTTTGATGCACCGACGGTCACTCACTGCTCGTCACTGTCCCACCCCGGGGTTTTGCCTCATTCCAACCCGGGGTCCGGAGCCTGAATACCGCACACTTCCGCCGCCTCCCGTCCCAGGAGTGCGGCGGTTTTTTTTGTTCGGGTCACGAAACGATAGGTCAGGTGAAGCCCGCCCCAGCGGTCCCCGCACGGGCCGCGTTGATTTTCGCGTTGACGGCGAGGTTATTCACGTAGGCTGGCGCTCAAAAGGAATTCGTCTTTGGAAGCCAACACATGGTGTAGAGCTTCCGCCATCTCTGTCACTTGCTGGGTCAGGTCTTGAACCCAGAAGGCGATACCCTGTGACCGTTGCCCCAGGCGCACAAGGCTGCCGGATCAGTTGAGCCAAGGTCGCCCTTTTCGCTTTGTAAAAAGGTTTGGTGTTTTCGAATGCTTAAGTGTCGATCTGGTCGAACGCTTCAAGCGTGGCGTCCAGCGCCAGAAGGATCGACGCGTGCCGGTTCTTGAAATCGCGTGCCGGGCGCAACACTTCGTAGCTTTCGAAAGGCGTGGGCGGTGTCGCGCCATCCTGTGTCAGCATGGCATGAAGCGCCTCGCGGGCCTGCGCCAGTTCCGCCCGATTGCGCCCGATCACATGACGCCCCAGGATTGAGGCTGACGCCTGGCCCAGCGCGCAGGCCTTCACGTTTTGGGCAAACTGGGCCACCCGGCCATCTTGAACAGACAGGTCCACCGTCACGGTCGAGCCACAGAGCGGCGCGCGTTTCTTCACGCGGGCCTGGGGCGCGTCAAGCGTGCCCAGAAGCGGGATGTCAGCCGCCAGCGCGAGGATCTGTTTCGAATACAGATTGATCAGGTCACTGTCGCTCATGGTTTTCCCTTCTGGCCCTTTCGCCGCGTCTGTCCTAGGTAAGGGTTTGCACCGAAGATGAAAAGGACGCGCCATGCAATTCGACGTGACCGCGCTGAAATACGACGACAAGGGACTGATCCCGGCCATCGCGCAGGACGCGGAAACGGGCGAGGTTCTGATGATGGCCTGGATGAATGCCGAAGCCGTCACGCGCACGCTTGAGACCGGCAAGGTGACCTATTGGTCACGCTCTCGTCAGGCGTTCTGGGTGAAGGGCGAAAGCTCGGGCCATGTGCAGGCGCTGGTGGAGTTCCGGTTCGATTGTGATCGCGACTGCCTGTTGGTCACGGTGAAACAGACCGGGCCTGCCTGCCACACCAACCGGCGGTCGTGTTTCTATACGGCGGTGCGTGACGGGGAAGAGGTCGAGCTGATGGCACCCGAAGGTTAGGCCGACCCCGGTTATTCAGACGTCAGAGCCCGACCATGTGGCGGATGTCGGCGGGGGACTCGCCGCTGTCTCGGTAGGTGCGAATGGCGCGGGCGTCGTCGCGTTTGGCCAATCGCTTGCCCGCCTCATCCCGGATCAGGCGGTGATGGTGGAAGGTCGGCACGGGCAGGTCCAAAAGGCGTTGTAAAAGCACATGGATTGGCGTGGCGGGCGCCAGATCCTTGCCTCGGATCACGTCGGTGATGTTCTGTGCTGCGTCATCAACAACGACCGACAAGTGATAGGAGGTACCGATGTCTTTGCGGGCCAGCACGATATCACCGATGCTGTCGATCATCTCAGGCGCGGTCAGGGTTTGTGTCGCGCCGGTATCGTGAAAACTGAGCGGGCCAGTGATTTCCATCGCCCGGGCCATGTTCAACCGGATCGCGTCGCCGGGGTGGCGGTCAGCCATCGTGCGGCCGCGACAGGTGCCGGGATAGATCAGACCGTCGGGCCCTTGCAGCGGCGCACCTTCCTGTGGCGCCGACAGCGTCGCCTTGATGTCACCCCGTGTACAGCCACAGGGATATGTCACGCCAAGGGCTGCGAGCCGATCCAGCGCGACTGCGTATGCGCCCATCCGGTCGCTCTGACGCATCACCGGGGTGGGCCAGTCCAGCCCCAGCCAGCGCAGGTCGTCATAGATCGCGGCCTCGTATTCGTCGCGGCAGCGGGGGCGGTCGATATCTTCGATCCTGAGCAGAAACTGCCCGCCCGCCGCCTGTGCCGCGTCCCAGGCCGTGAGCGCGGAAAACGCGTGCCCCAGGTGCAAAAGCCCCGTGGGCGAGGGGGCGAAGCGGGTGATCACCCCTGTGCGTCCAGCCAGCCGGTCCAATCAGCCTTGGCGCGGTCGGTATAGGCCTTGTAACGGTCCTTGCGCCCGCGTCGGCCGCCTTTGAGCCCGTCAACCGGGCGAAACAGGCCGAAATTCACGTTCATCGGTTGGAACGTCTTGGCCTCGGCGCCGCCGGTAATGTGGTGGATCAGAGCACCGGTGGCGGTGTCCTGCGGGGCCGCGGGCAGGGGGATGCCCAGGATCTCGGCAGCAGCGAAACGCCCCGCCAACAGACCCATTGCAGCACTTTCGACATAGCCCTCAACGCCGGTCACCTGCCCGGCAAAGCGGATGTTAGGTTTCGACGCCAGGCGCATCTGGTCGTCCAGAAGAGTGGGCGAATTCATGAAGGTGTTTCGGTGGATCCCGCCCAGCCGCGCAAAGCTGGCGTTTTCCAGGCCCGGAATGGTGCGAAACACCTCGGTCTGGGCGCCGTATTTCATCTTGGTTTGGAAACCGACGATGTTGAACAGCGTGCCCAGCGCATTGTCGCGGCGCAACTGCACCACCGCATAGGCCTTGTTCTCAGGATCATGCGAATTGGTCAGGCCAATGGGTTTCATCGGGCCAAACCGCAGGGTCTCGCGCCCGCGTTCCGCCATCACCTCGATCGGAAGGCAGCCGTCGAAATAACCGGCGGTTTCGCCGTCATGAAACTCGGTCTTGTCGGCGGCCAGCAGCGCGTCGATGAACGCCTCATACTGCGGCTTTGTCATCGGGCAGTTGAGGTAGGCTTTGCGTTCAGCCTCGGTGTCGCCCTTGTCATAGCGCGACTGTGCCCAGACCACGTCCATGTCAATGCTGTCGGCATGCACGATGGGGGCGATGGCGTCGAAAAACGCCAGCCGCTCGGCACCGGTTTCGGACTGGATCGCCTGGCCAAGCGCGGGGCTGGTCAGGGGGCCGGTGGCAAAGATCCAGTGGCCGTCCTCGGGCAGGGTGCTGACCTCGCCATACTCCACCCGCACATTGGGCAGTGCGGTCAGCGCGGCGGTCACGCCTTGCGAAAACGCATCACGGTCCACGGCCAGGGCGCCGCCAGCGGGCAGGCGGTGGCGGTCGGCCATCGCCATGATCAACCCGTTCGCGGCGCGCATTTCCCAATGCAACAGACCCACGGCGTTCTGTTCGTCATCGTCCGAGCGGAACGAGTTCGAACACACCATTTCGGCCAAATCGCCGGTCTGATGCGCGAAGGTTTCGACCTGTGGGCGCATTTCGTGGATCACCACGTTCACGCCCATCTGCGCGGCCTGCCAGGCCGCCTCGGATCCAGCCAGCCCACCGCCGACGATATGCAATTCTTGTGTCATCCGGCGGGATGTAGCCCGTCGAGCCATGAATGCAAAGGGATTTGCACCAAATCAAGGCAGGGCGCGCCGGTTCGCGCTATGATTGCGTTCATGGCGGGCTTTGCCCGCACATTTGAGTTCGTCCCATAGGAGGGTGGCATGTTGAAACATTTTCTTACATCTACACTTGCAACCGGATTGATTGTCACCGCGTCGATGGCGCAGGCTTTTGAGGTGACTGGTGGGGACTTGGCCTTTTCCTATGGCACGGAACAGGGCGACCCGAGCGGGCAGTATTCGGTTCTTGGTTCGGTCGACACCGCGATCACCGATCGATTTGGGCTCCAATTTGACGGGGCAGTCTGGACATATTCAGGTGCTGGTGTCCCGACCCTTTGGGGGGTCGGTCTGCACGCGACATACGCGATGTACCCGAATTGGGATATCGGATTGTTCGTGACCCATGAAGACTGGGCGGGGCCGACCCAGACGGGTTACGGGGCCGAAGTTGCCTATCATGAAGGGCCGTTGTCTGTTGATGCCGCTATCGGACAGATCGACGAAACTTCGAGTGCCCAGTTCGCCACACTATCCGGCGAATATGCCTTCGCCGAAACCGGTCGCGGCTATTCGGTGACCGCTGGGGCGTTTTACCTGGATCAGGTGGTCGGAACGATGACACGTCTGTCTATTGGCGCGCGGTATGGCTTTGACAATGGGGCCTATGGCGAAATCGCCTATATCCATGAAGACAACCCTTTCGGCACGGATGAGGTCCTTACGGTCAACTTCGGGATCGAATTCGGGGCAGGTACCACGTTCAATTCGCGCCTGTCACCTGTCTTGATCCCAGGGAACTGATCTGCTTGCGGGCTATGCGTTCTGATTGAACCTGCGCAAGGTGGTGTGGCCTAGGCGTAGTCCATCATGCGATTGAAAAGGCCCGCCATTTCATCCGGGCTGTCGTCAAATGCGGCGTGCCCGGTTGCGTTGCTGGCAGGGCTGGGCAAAGGACGGTTCTGCGGTTTGTTTACCAGACGCAAGCGCGTCTGGGGGCATTCCTCAGGTGTCGTGTTTATCGCGGCTGGCTGTGTATAGGTCAGCAACAGTGCGCCCATCAAGGCAAGGTCGCGCCAAAACTCGTGAAACTCGAGCGTTTTGTGTGGGCCGAAACTGGCCATATAGCCCGACCAGAACACGAACAAAGCCAGCAAAAGTGCGGCACCGCGAGTCTGGCGTCCGATCAGGATAAGCCAAGCAGTGGCGAACAGGAAAGTCGACAGCGCCAACTCGGACCAACTCCACGGGATCAGCCGCGCGGCCATCGCATGCGCTGCCTCATAGGGCACAACCCCGGTTGAGGCCCCAATGAACCACGAGGCAATCAGCAGGCGAATGGCCTGGTGCCCGGATTTCGAAATCATGACGCCGTTAGACTGCTCGGTCATTTTGTTGCCCCTTGTCTTCTGCTTCCTGTGAACAGGTCAGACTTGTTAAGCCAGCGATATTTCGCCGGAAATCCTGAGGGCAGAATACGGTCAAATGGGGCTGAAATTGGGTGGCTATGGGGTGATTGTGCGGGGAACCGGGGCAATCAACCGGCTGCGTGCGGATTGTTTCGCCCCATCTGAACGACAAAGGGCGGCCACTTGGCCACCCTTTTCTTTGTGTCTTGAACGTGCAGGTCAGCTGTCGGGGCTGACCGTCTCTTCCGCATCACTCTCTGCTTCGTCGCCCTGTTCGGCGATCCGCGCCACCGACACGACGCTTTCGCCCTTGCCGGTGTTGAACACCTTCACGCCACCGGCCCCGCGTGAGCGGAAGCTGATGCCATCAACCGGACAGCGGATCGATTGGCCTTTCGAGGTGGCCAGCATGATCTGATCTTCCATCTCGATCGGGAAACAGGCGACGATCGGGCCGCCGCGCATGGTTTTCTCCATCGCAGTGACGCCTTGGCCGCCGCGCCCGCGCACCGGGTAATCGTGCGACGAGGAGATCTTGCCAATGCCACCTTCGGTGATGGTTACGATCAGATCCTCGGCGGCCTGCATCTCGGCGAACCGGTCAGCGGTGATGTCGCCCTCGATCTCGTCCTCGGCGCCTTCGTCATCCGCGCCGGCCAGTTGGCGGCGCATCTTGAGATAGGCGGACCGTTCAGAGGCTTCCGCGTCGAAATGGCGGATGACCGAGGCCGACACGACCTGATCCCCGTCATTCACCAGTTTGATGCCGCGCACACCCAGCGAGGCGCGCGAGTTGAACACGCGCACGTCAGTCACCGGGAAGCGGATCGCGCGGCCCGAAGAGGTGACCAGCATCACGTCGTCATTCTCATCGCAGATGCGCGCGTTGATCAGGCGGGTGCCTTCGTCGTCGCCTTCGAATTTCATCGCGATCTTGCCGTTGGCCTTCACATTGGTGAAATCCGACAACCGGTTGCGCCGGACTGAGCCCTTGGAGGTGGCAAAGACGATCTGCAAATCGTCCCACTCGGCCTCATCCCGGTCCACCGGCAGGATGGCGGCAATGGAAACACCCTGCGGAATCGGCAGGATCTGCAAGAGCGGCTTGCCCTTGGCGGTGCGTCCCCCCTGGGGCAGGCGCCAGGTCTTCAGCTTGTAGGCCATGCCGTCGTCGGTGAAAAACAGAAGCTGCGTGTGCGTGTTGGCCACAAAGAGCGTGGTGATCGCGTCCTCGTCCTTGGTCGCCATACCCGACAGCCCCTTGCCGCCGCGTTTCTGCGCGCGGAAATCGGCCAACGGCGTGCGCTTGGCCCAACCGCTTGCGGTGATGGTGACCACCATGTCCTCGCGCTCGATCAGGTCTTCGTCGTCCATGTCACCGGACCAGTCGACGATCTCAGTGCGGCGCGGCACGGCAAACTGATCTTTAACCTCGTTCAGCTCGTCCGAGATGATCGCCATGATCCGATCGCGCGACCGCAGGATGTCGAGGTAGTCGCGGATTTTCCCGGCCAGCTCTTGCAGCTCGTCGGTGACTTCCTTGACCCCCATCGCCGTCAGGCGCTGCAGGCGCAGCTCCAGGATCGCGCGGGCCTGGGTTTCCGACAGGTTGTAGGTCCCGTCGTCGTTCATCTTGTGGCTGGGGTCGTCGATCAGCTGGATGTATTCCGCGATGTCATGCGCGGGCCAGCGGCGGGTCATCAGTTTCTCACGCGCATCCGCTGGGTCGGCCGAGCTTCGGATCGTCGCGACGACCTCATCCACGTTCGACACGGCCACGGCCAGGCCGCACAGTACATGGCTGCGTTCACGCGCCTTTCGCAGGTCGAAGGCGGTGCGACGGGTCACAACTTCCTCACGGAAGGTGATGAAATGGCTCAGAAAATCGCGCAGGGTCAGCTGTTCGGGCCGTCCACCATTCAGCGCCAGCATGTTGCAGCCAAAATGGGTCTGCATCGGCGTGAAGCGGAACAGCTGGTTCAGCACCACTTCCGGGGTGGCGTCGCGCTTCAGCTCGACCACCACGCGCACGCCGATCCGGTCGCTTTCATCTGCGACGCCTGAGATGCCCTCGATCTTCTTTTCGCGCACCAGGTCGGCGATCTTTTCGATCATCGCGGCCTTGTTCACCTGATAAGGAATTTCATCCAGAACAATGGCATAGCGGTCCTTGCGGATCTCCTCGATCCGGGTTTTCGCCCGGATGATGACGCTGCCGCGCCCCTCGAGATACGCTTTGCGCGCGCCAGCCCGGCCCAGGATGATGCCGCCGGTGGGAAAGTCGGGGGCGGGCACGATCTCCATCAGGCGTTCGGACGACATGTCCGGTTCCGCGATCAGGGCCAGCGTTGCATCTATGACTTCGCCCAGATTATGCGGGGGGATGTTGGTGGCCATGCCAACGGCAATACCGCCGGCACCGTTGACCAGCATGTTCGGGAACCGCGCGGGCAGGACGGTGGGTTCCTTGTCCTTGCCGTCGTAATTGTCCTGAAAATCGACCGTGTCTTTTTCGATATCCGCCAACAAAGAGGCGGCGGGCTTGTCCATGCGCACTTCGGTATAGCGCATCGCCGCGGCGTTATCGCCATCCATCGAGCCGAAGTTGCCCTGACCATCCAGCAACGGCAGCGACATCGAAAACGGCTGCGCCATACGCACCAGCGCATCATAAATGGCGCTGTCGCCATGCGGGTGGTATTTCCCCATCGTATCGCCGACCGGACGGGCCGATTTGCGATAGGGTTTCTCATGCGTGTTGCCGGTTTCGGACATCGCGAAAAGGATGCGCCGGTGCACCGGTTTCAACCCGTCGCGCAGGTCCGGAATGGCACGGCTGACAATGACGCTCATCGCATAGTCGAGATAGGAGGTTTTCATCTCCTCCTCGATCGAAATCTGCGGCCCGTCATGTACTGGGCGCTCAGGCATCATTTCGTCCGTGTTCTCAGGGGGTTCTGGGGTGTCGTTCACGTTGTCCGCCATTCCTGTGCCGCGCACACTATATCTTGTTCCCGTCACCATATCATCGGGGGTGGTCATGGGGCAACCAAAAGGGGCCCCACACCCCCGTTTTCTTTCAAAGAAACCGCCCCGAAATCTTTGAAAGATTCCCTGGTGGCGCGCGTCATCCCCGGGCCATTCAAGGCTTTACGCGGCGGGCGAAGTAAAGGATGATCGCGCGCAAACAAGACGGCGAAACAGGACACCAAAACCATGGCCCAACCGCGCAGCATATTCGAGGAAGTGAGCGATGAGGCCGGCACCCGGCTAAACCTTGAAAAAGGAGCGATCGAACGCGGGGGCGGTGGCCGTGGCCGTGGCGCGATCCGGGTCTGGCTGATGATCCTGTTCGTTCTGGTCGCCGCGATGGTCGTGGTCGGCGGGTTGACCCGGCTGACAGATTCCGGTCTGTCGATCACCGAGTGGAACCTGGTGGGTGGGGCTTTGCCGCCGATGAACGCCGCCGACTGGGTGGTCGAGTTCGACAAATACCAGGCCAGTCCGGAATATCAGCTTCAGAACCGCGGCATGTCGCTTGAGGATTTCAAGGCGATCTATTGGTGGGAATGGGGCCACCGTCAGTTGGGCCGCTTCGTGGGCCTGGTCTGGGCTGTCGGGTTTCTGTTCTTCCTGGCCACCAAACGCATTCCCAACGGCTGGACCACGCGTTTGCTGGGTCTGGGCGCCCTTGGCGGCGCACAGGGGGCGATTGGCTGGTGGATGGTGTCCTCGGGCCTGACCGGTGAAATGGTGGACGTGGCGTCCTATCGCCTGGCGACCCATTTGGGCCTGGCCTTCGTCATCCTGGGGCTGATCACCTGGTACTTGTTGCTTCTGGGCCGCAACGAGGCTGCCTTGATGCAGGCCCGTCGCGGGCGTGAACGCAAGCTGTTTGGCATGTCGACCGGCTTGTTGCATCTCGCGTTCTTGCAGATCTTGCTGGGCGCCTTGGTGGCCGGGATCGACGCCGGGCGGTCCTTTGTCGACTGGCCGTGGATGGCAGGGCAGGTGTTCCCGCCTGACGCCTTCGACATCACGCCGGTCTGGCGCAACCTGTTTGAAAACGCGGGGTTGGTGCAATTCATGCACCGGATCGTCGGCTATCTTCTTTTCATTTTCGCGCTGGTCCTGTGGCGAGTGTCGCGCAAGTCGCCCAACCCGGTGACGCGCCAGGCTTTCACGCTGGTGACGGTGATGGTGGTGACCCAGGCGCTTTTGGGCATCTTTACCGTGCTTTACGCCGCGCCCCTGCACATCGCGATCACCCATCAGATCGGGGCCATCCTGGTCTGGGTTCTGACCCTGAACGCCCGCTTCGGCGCGGGCTATCCCACCGAACAATCTGTGAGGAACTGACATGGCGGCCTATGATGAACTGATCGCGTATGAGCGCGATACGCAGGCGCTGGCGCAGGTCGCAGGCCGGTTGGGCTGGGACCAGGAAACCGTGATGCCGCGCGGCGCCGCCCCACAGCGGGCCGAGGAAATGGGCGCGATCGAGCATGTGCTGCATGGGCGCCGTTCGGACCCGAAGGTGGGCGATTGGCTGGCCAAGGTCGAAGAGGCCGCGCTGGACGATGTGGGCCGCGCCAACATCCGCCACATCCGCCGCGCCTATGAACGGATGAACAAGGTGCCGGTGGCGCTGGCGGGCGAACTTGCGCGCGCCACGTCGGTGGCCCAGGGCGACTGGGCCCAGGCGCGCGCGGCCGATGATTTCGCATCTTTCCGCCCGGTGTTGGAAAACATCGTGAAGCTGAAGCGCGAAGAGGCGGCGGCGCTGTCGGATGGGGGGGATCTCTATGATGCGCTGCTGGACGATTATGAGCCCAACGCGACCGGCACCGAGCTTCAGGCGATGTTTGACGCGCTGCGCCCGCGCCTTGTGGCGCTGCGCGATGCCACGATGGGGGCGGCGCATCAGCCGCTGACGGTGACCGGCGATTTCGATGAACGCAAACAGATGAAGCTGGCCCGCGAACTGGCCCGCGCCTTCGGCTATGACATGAGCCAGGGGCGGCTGGATAAGGCGGTGCATCCCTTCAGCTCAGGCTCGGGGCTGGATGTGCGCATCACCACGCGCACTTCGGCCAGTGACCCGTTCAACTGCTTTTACTCCACCATCCATGAGGCCGGCCATGCCTGTTACGAACAGGGCATTGACCGCGCCTACCTGCTGACCCCACTGGGGCAGGGCGTGTCGATGGGGGTGCATGAAAGCCAAAGCCGGATTTATGAGAACCAGCTGGGGCGCTCGCGGGCCTTCACCGGCTGGCTGCATGATCGCATGGCCGAGGAATTCGGCGATCTTTCGGTGCCGGATCGCGATGCCTTCTATGGCGCGGTGAACAAGCTGCATCCGGGCTTCATTCGCACCGAGGCCGACGAGGTGCAGTATAACCTGCACGTGATGCTGCGGTTCGACCTCGAACGCCAAATGATTGCGGGCGACCTTGCGGTGGCGGACCTGGAAGAGGCGTGGAACGACCGCTTCCGCGCCGATTTCGGCGTCTCGGTGGATCGTGCGTCAAACGGCTGTTTGCAAGATGTGCACTGGTCGGTGGGGCTGTTTGGCTATTTCCCGACCTATTCGCTGGGCAATGTCTATGCCGGCTGCCTGAACGAGGCTTTGCAGGCCGAGATGCCGGATCTGGCGGACCATCTGGCGCGAGGCGAGGCGGCGACTCCGACGGCGTGGCTGCGCGACAAGGTGCAGGTGCATGGCGGGCTGTATGAGCCGAAAGAGGTGATCGAACGCGCGACCGGCAAGGCGGTCAGTGTCGAGCCGCTTCTGAGCTATCTTGAGGCGAAGTTCGGCGAGATCTACCGGCTGTAACGCGAGGCTTACAAGGAAAGCTTGATCTGCGCCTTGTATGGGCTCACGGCAATCTGGGCGAAGCTTTTGCCCAGCCGTTCCTCGGCCAGGACCATCACCTGTGCCGCCGCGCGGGCGTCTTCGCCTGCGTCGTGGTGACGAAATTCCAGCCCCAGCGCGTCTTTCAGGTGGCCCAACCCATGACCGCCATTGCCCTTGAACTCAGGCCAGGCGCGGCGCGCGATCTTAACGCTGTCGGTCCAGCTCAGCTCGGGCCGCGACAGATCATGCACCCGGCAGGCGGCCTCGATCGCCATCTGGTCAAAGCGGCTGTGCTGCACCAGATGATGCCGGGTCAGAAGCGGCAGAAGTGCGCCCCAAGCCTCGGCGAAACAGGGAGCGTCGACGACCGTATCTGGACCGATCCCGTGAAGCTCGACGTTGAAGGGATCGAATGACACCTGAGGGTCGACATGGGTCGAGAAGGTCTCAACGAAATTGTCCGGCCGCACGCAGCCCAGCCCGATCTGGCAGATCGACCCCGGGGCGCGGCTGGCGGTTTCGACGTCCAGCGCGATGAAACGATAGGAACCGGACGGGGCGATCACTTGTTCATCCCAGACCAGCGACAAACATGCCGGCCAGATAGGCGACGACGGCGCAGAGCCCGCCCAAAAGCACGGTTTCCGCCACCGAGCGGCCCGCCTTTTCGCCGGTCGCCGTGAACCTGAGCAGCCCGAGCGCCACCAGCGCGGCCCCGGTCGCGGCCACCGACCAGGCAAAGCGCGGCGCGCTTTCGTCCAGCACCACGAAGGGCAGCAGCGGGATCGCCCCGAAGGCGATGAAGGACAGGAAGGTCATCAACGCGCGGGCGCGCAGGTTGTGGGCGTCGGGCGCCTCCATGCCGTATTCATAGCGCAGCACCAGATCCGCCATCAGGGTCGGGCTGGTGGCCAGGTGATCGGCCGTGTGGCGGGCAATGTCGGGGGACAGGCCCTGGGTCTTCAAATGCTCGGCCATGCGGATTGCGGCGGCCTCGGGGCTGCCTGCGATCCGGTTGGTTTCCAACGCATGGCGGGCGCGAAACAGGTCGCGGTTTGATCGGCCCGACAGAAACTCGCCCAGCCCCATCGACACCGCGTCCGCTGTCAGGTTGGCCAGGCCGAAGATCAGGACTGCCAACGCGCCCAAGCCTGCGACGCCCTGCGCCTCGGCCCCGGCAAAGCCCGCAACGATGGCAAAGGTGGTGACAATGCCGTCATTGCCGCCGAACACGACCTGTTTGAGGTAATCGGTGAAGTGATGGGTGCCCGCAGCGCGCATGGTGCCTCTCGTTTTCCTGCCAAGCATAGCCTGCGTGGTGGCGAATACCAGTCGCGCGTCGTCGCGTCGCATGCGGATCGGCACTGTGGTGCCGTATCAAAGGACCAGGTGAAGTTCGCGCCATCCTCACGCCAGATTGCAGGGCGCGGGGGCGAAGAACTTTACAAACGGGTGAGTAATGGTGCCTGAGCGACCTCTTTGGCGACGAACGCCGCCGGCAGTCTTTTTTGTCTGCCTGGGGCTGTTCGGCCTTGGCCTGGGCTGGCGCAGCGCGGCCGAGGTCCTGCCGGTTCCGCACGAAATCGGCGATCTGCTTTTAGGCTTTGCGTTGGCCTTCTACTTGTATTTCCTGGTGTTCTACTTGCGCAAGATGGTCGCGCGTCCGTCGGTTCTGTTCGATGACCTGTCCAGCCCGCCCGCCCGCGCGGCGATGTCGGCGGCGGCGATGTCGATGATGCTGTTTGCCGCCGCGCTGCTTCCGTTCGGCGTGTCGGTGCCGCAGGTGTGGTGGACCGGCGTGGTGCTGCAAGTCGGAGCCAGCGCCGTGGCTTGCTGGGTGATCTGGCGCGAGCCGCAAGAAGACCGGTCTTTTACGCCGTTTCAGTTTTTAACCTTTGTCGGGCCCGTGGTCGGGCCGATTGCGGGCATCCCGCTGGGCTATGTGACCGAAAGCGCCCTTTTGACACTGGCTGCTTTGGTGCCGTTTTGCGTGATCACGATCGGCTTTGCGCTTCAGGCGCTGCGCGAACCGCCAACGTTAAAAATGCGCCCGACGTTGGCGATCTTTCTGGCCCCGACGGGGTTGTTTGCGATCTCGTTCGGGCTGTTGCAGGTCACCTGGGCTTTCACGGCGTTTTACGGTGTCGCCACGCTGACCGCCCTTGTTTTGCTGACCCGCGCCCGGTGGATGGCCGCCGGGGGCTGGTCGCCGCAATGGGCCGCGTTCACCTTTCCCTCAACAGTGTTCGTGAACCTGCAGGTGCTCGCCGTAGCCCGCGGTTTTGGCCTGCCCGCCGAACTGGGCGTGGGGCTTGGCCTTGCGGTCTCGACGCCTGTCGTGCTGTTCGTGACCTATCGTTTCGTGGGGCTTTGGGTGACCGGTGAACTGGCAGCGCAGACCGGCGCCGCGCGGGCTTAAGCCTTAGCCATCGGCTTTGGTCGTCTTATGGGCCCGGACCAGGTCACTCAAAAGGGCACGTCCGCGCGCCTCGGCGCGGCGAATGCGCACAGCGGTCAGAAACGCTTCTTCCAACGTGGTTGACGATGCGCCAATGGATTTCTTGACCTCTTCCATCAGGCTGATGTCGCCGGTCTCACGTTCGGCCTCCAGCACGTCCCTTGCCAGCGCGTCGGCCACCTGTTCCAGAAGATCCATGGCGGCCTCAGCGTGTGGTTTCGGTCAGGCGGCGGCGCACATATTCATCGACACAGGTGATCATTGTGTCCATGTGCGGCTCTTCAAAGAAGTGGCCCGAGCCTTCCACTTCGGTGTGGGTGATGGTGATGCCCTTTTGTTCGTGCAACTTGTCGACCAGGGTGTGGGTGTCGGCTGGCGGCGCGACGCGGTCGGCCGTGCCATTGATCATCAGACCAGAGGACGGGCAGGGGGCCAAGAAACTGAAATCATACATGTTCGCGGGTGGCGACACCGAGATAAATCCAGTGATTTCCGGACGGCGCATCAACAACTGCATGCCGATCCAGGCGCCAAAGGAAAATCCCGCGACCCAGCAATGTTTCGCGTTCTGGTTCATCGACTGCAGGTAGTCCAGCGCCGAGGCGGCATCAGACAGCTCGCCCACGCCCTGATCATATTCGCCCTGCGATCGCCCCACGCCGCGGAAATTGAACCGCAACACGGTAAAGCCCATGTTGTAGAATGCATAATGCAGGTTGTAGACGACCTTGTTGTTCATCGTCCCGCCGAACTGCGGATGCGGATGCAGCACGATTGCGATCGGCGCGTCCTTCTGTTTCTGCGGGTGATAGCGGCCTTCAAGACGGCCTTCGGGGCCGGGGAAAATGACTTCGGGCATCGTGTCTCGTCTCTCCTGTCGTGCCCGAATTCTTGACGAATTTTGTCGGGCACCATAATACGGTCGCGAAAGCCGGTTTGGTTTCCGGCGCTTGGCGGTTGCCCCTGACCTAAGTGTCGGAACGGCATTCGTCAATGTTTATGCGGGAGAAGGTCCATGAAGCTGTCGACCAAGGGGCGCTATGCGATGGTCGCGCTGACCGATTTGGCGATGCAATCTGACGGCGAGCTTCTGTCGCTCACCGAATTATCGAAGCGTCAGGATATTTCGCTCCCTTACCTTGAACAGTTGTTCGTGAAACTACGCCGCGCCGAACTGGTAGAAAGCGTTCGCGGGCCTGGTGGCGGCTATCGCTTGGCCAAACCGCCGTCCGAGATCCGCGTGGCGGATGTTCTGGGCGCGGTGGATGAAACAGTGTCCGCGATGCACACCGGTGCAGGCGCGTCGGGTGGTGTGTCCGGGTCGAGGGCGCAGTCGATGACGAACCGGTTGTGGGAGGGGCTGAGCGCACATGTCTATGTGTTTCTGCACCAGACCCGACTGTCTGACGTGGTTCAGAATGAACTGACGCCCTGTCCCGCTGTGCCGACGCTGTTTCATGTCGTGGACGACGACTAGCCCGCCCTGCGGCATTTTCTTGCCCTCGACAAAGATGTTTTTGGAAAGATGAAAGAGCGGTGATGCGCGGATACCTCGATTGGAATGCGACCACGCCTTTGCGGCCCGAAGCACGCGACGCGATGACGGCGGCGATGGACGTGGTGGGCAACCCGTCCAGCGTGCATGCCGAAGGGCGTGCCGCCAAAGGCCTGATCGAACGCGCCCGCGGGCAGGTGGCACGCGCGTTTGGCGCGGACGGGGCGGATGTGGTGTTCTGTTCCTCGGCCACCGAGGCCGCCGCGCTGGCGCTGGCAGGACGTGGGATAGCCTGTAGCGGTCTTGAGCATGACGCGGTGGCATCCTGGTGCGACGTGGCCTTGCAAGCGGACGCGCGCGGACAGGTGGCGGTGGGGGATCCCGGTGCCTCGGCGCTTCAGGCCGCCAACAGCGAAACCGGTATTCGGCCGGAACTGCCCGAGGGGTTGTTTCTGACCGATGCGACGCAGGTCTTTGGCAAGGTGCCCTTTGCCTTCAACTGGTGTGGGGCGACGATGGCGATCATCTCAGCCCACAAGTTGGGCGGGCCGAAGGGCATCGGTGCGCTTGTGATGAAGCGCGGCACCGAGGTGCAGGCGCGCATCACCGGGGGCGGGCAGGAGATGGGCCGCCGGTCGGGCACCGAGAACCTGATCGGCATTGTTGGTTTTGGCGCCGCAGCCGAGGCCGCCGCGCGCGATTTGGAAGGCGAAACATGGCCCAGGGTCGAGAAACTTAGAAATATTCTAGAAAAGACTCTGGCAGAATCTGCAAAAGAGACTATTTTTGTAGGGATTGATGCGAACAGGCTTCCCAACACTTCGTGTTTCGTCACGCCCGGATGGAAGGGTGAGACACAGGTGATGGTTATGGACCTCGCTGGATTTGCCATTTCGGCGGGCTCTGCGTGTTCCAGCGGCAAAGTGAAACCCTCGCGGGTGCTGCGGGCCATGGGGTTCAGTGATGCGGATGCGGCTTGTGCCGTGCGCGTGTCTTTGGGCCCGACGACGACTGAGGAAGAGGTGATGCGCTTTTGTGAAGCGTGGACCGGAGAATACAGGAAATTCCGTGCGCGCCGCTGAGCGTGGGCGGGCGGATGAGAGGTGGCAATGGCCGGTACGGATGACATGATCGCCAAGGATGGCGTCGAGGAAGAAACGGTTGCGGCCGTGAAGACCCTTGCAGGAAAGTACAAATACGGCTGGGAAACCGAGATCGAGATGGAATACGCGCCCAAGGGCGTGAACCCCGACATCGTACGCCTGATTTCCGACAAGAACGAAGAACCGGAGTGGATGACCGAATGGCGTCTGGCCGCGTTCGAGCGTTGGGAAAAGATGGTGGAGCCCAGCTGGGCGCTGCTGAATTATCCTGAGATCGATTTCCAGGATCAGTATTATTACGCCCGTCCCAAGTCGATGGAAAAGAAACCGGAGTCACTTGAAGATGTCGACCCCAAGCTGTTGGCAACATACGAAAAACTTGGCATTCCGTTGAAGGAACAAATGATCCTTGCCGGCGTCGAAGGCGCCGAGGACATTCCCGCCGAAGGCCGCAAAGTCGCGGTAGACGCGGTGTTTGACTCCGTGTCCGTAGGCACGACGTTCCAGGCCGAATTGCAGAAGGCCGGGGTTATCTTCTGTTCGATCTCGGAAGCGATCCGCGAACATCCCGAGCTGGTGAAGAAATACCTCGGCTCGGTGGTTCCGGTCAGCGACAATTATTATGCGACGCTGAATTCCGCTGTCTTCAGTGACGGATCCTTCGTCTATATCCCGCCCGGGGTGCGCTGCCCGATGGAGCTGAGCACGTATTTCCGCATCAACGCAGAGAACACCGGCCAGTTCGAACGCACGCTGATCATCGCCGACAAGGGCAGCTATGTGTCCTATCTCGAAGGTTGCACCGCGCCGCAGCGCGACGTGGCACAATTGCACGCCGCCGTGGTCGAGATCATCATCGAAGAAGACGCCGAGGTGAAGTATTCCACCGTGCAAAACTGGTTCCCCGGGGACGAAAACGGCAAAGGTGGCATCTATAACTTTGTCACCAAGCGCGCCGATTGCCGCGGTGATCGGTCCAAGGTCATGTGGACACAGGTGGAAACCGGGTCCGCGGTGACCTGGAAATACCCGTCCTGCATCCTGCGCGGCGCCGAAAGCCAGGGCGAGTTCTACTCGATCGCGATCACCAATAACTACCAGCAGGCCGATACGGGCACCAAGATGGTGCATCTGGGGCGCGATACCAAATCGCGCATCGTGTCCAAGGGGATCAGCGCGGGCAAGGCGCAGAACACCTATCGCGGGTTGGTCAGCATGCACCCGAAGGCCAAGAACAGCCGCAATTATACCCAGTGCGACAGTCTATTGATTGGTGATCAATGCGGGGCACACACGGTGCCTTACATCGAGGTCAAGAACAACTCGTCCCGGGTCGAGCATGAGGCGACCACGTCCAAGGTAGATGATGAACAGATGTTCTATTGCCGCCAGCGCGGCATGGACGAGGAAGAGGCGGTGGCGCTGATCGTCAACGGCTTCGCCAAGGAAGTGTTGCAGGCGCTGCCTATGGAGTTTGCGATGGAAGCGCAGCAGCTGGTTGCCATCTCGCTTGAGGGGTCCGTCGGGTGATTGGCGCGCTGTTCCTGTTGCCACTGGCCGCGATGGCCTGGACCGGCCGGCACCATTGGCACCACCGGGCCGAACCTGCCCGCGTGAAAGCGCGGCCGGGGCAAGGCACTTGTTATCCGCGCACGGAAAGGTAAAGCGATGATCACCACGACAACCCCGTCCATCGAGGGCAAACCGATCACCGCTTACCACGGTATCGTCACCGGTGAGGCCATTCTGGGTGCGAACATTTTCCGCGATATCTTCGCACAAGTGCGCGACATCGTCGGCGGACGCTCGGGTGCCTATGAACAGGAATTGGGCAAGGCGCGGCGCACTGCGCTTGCCGAAATGGAAGAAGAGGCGACCCGCATGGGCGCCAATGCAGTCGTGGGCGTGGACCTCGACTATGAAGTGATCAACAACATGCTGATGGTGTCTGCCTCGGGCACGGCCGTCACCGTATCGTAAGGAAGTAATCATGCTGAATATCAAAGGCTTGAAGGTCAAGCTTGAAGACGAGGACAAGCAGATCCTCAAAGGTGTGGACCTTGAGGTGCCCGCCGGTGCCGTGCACGCGATCATGGGCCCGAACGGGTCCGGCAAATCGACACTGTCCTATGTGCTGTCGGGGCGCGATGGCTATGAGGTCACCGGTGGCGAAGCAACGCTGGACGACGAAAACCTGTTGGAGTTGGAAGCCGAAGAACGCGCCGCCGCCGGCCTGTTCCTGGCCTTCCAATACCCGGTGGAAATCCCCGGTGTTGGTAACATGACCTTCCTGCGCACGGCTGTGAACGCACAGCGCAAGGCGCGCGGGCAGGATGAAATGTCGGCCACTGAATTCCTCAAGGTGATCCGCGCCAAGGCCAAGACGCTGAAGATCGACGCCGACATGTTGAAACGCCCCGTCAACGTGGGCTTTTCGGGCGGTGAAAAGAAGCGCAACGAGATCCTTCAGATGGCGATGCTGGAACCCAAGATGTGCATTCTGGACGAAACGGATTCCGGTTTGGATGTCGACGCGATGAAGCTGGTGTCCGAAGGCGTGAACGCACTGCGTGACAAAGGCCGCTCGTTCCTGGTGATCACCCACTACCAACGCCTGCTGGATCACATCAAACCGGACGTGGTGCACATCATGGCCAATGGTCGTATCGTGAAATCGGGCGGGCCGGAACTGGCGCTGGAAGTCGAACACAACGGCTATGCCGACATTCTGGCGGAGATGGCCTGATGGGGTTGCCTGACACGGATGTGACCGGGCGCAGCCTGCCGCAATCGGGCGCTTGGGCCAAAGCCGCACGCGAAGACGCGCAGGCGCGGTTGCATGCGATGGGCCTGCCGGGCCGGCGCGACGAGTATTGGAAATACACCCGCCCCGACACGCTGATCGCGGACGATCCCGCGCCAGCGGCGGTGTTCCACACCGATGAAGCACCGCTTTACGATGGGATCGATCGCGTCAAGGTCGTGTTCATTGACGGTGTGTTTGACGCCGCCGCCTCGGACCCGCTGGAACTGGCCGGGGTGGAAATCGAGCGGCTGGAAACAGCTGCGCAGACCGACATTCATTGGGCCAAGGGGCTTTATGGCACGTTGGAGACGAACGGCCAGACACCGGTCGCGCGCCCGCTGGCCGCGCTGAACACCGCGTATGCCACCGACGGCGTGTTAATCCGGGTGACCGGCAAGGCGGACAAGCCGGTGTCGCTGATCTATCGCCATGAAAACGACGCCTCGGACGCGATCCTGCACCATGTGGTCAAACTTGAGGCCGGCGCCGACCTGACCCTGTTGGAAAACGGCCCCGCAGCGGCCCGGTTCAACAAGGTGCTTGAAGTCGACGTGGCCGATGGCGCCGCGTTCCACCATGTGCGTGCACAAGGCCGCGATCATGAACGCCAGGCGGTGACGCATATCTTCGCCCGGTTGGGGCGTGAAAGCACGTTCAAAAGCTTCACCATGACGGTGAACGGCCGCCTGACCCGCAATGAATGCGTGATCGAGCTGACCGGTGATGATGCGGTGGCGCATGTCGCGGGGGCCGCGATGGGTGACGGAGAATTCCACCATGACGATACCGTCTTCATCACCCATGACGCGGTGAATTGCGAAAGCCGTCAGGTGTTCAAGAAGGTGCTGCGCAACGGTGCGACCGGCGTGTTCCAGGGCAAGATCCTGGTGAAACCGGACGCGCAAAAGACCGACGGTTACCAGAAATCGCAATCGCTTTTGCTGGACGACGATGCACAGTTCTATGCCAAGCCGGAGCTTGAGATTTACGCCGATGACGTGATCTGTTCGCACGGTTCGACCACCGGGGCGATCGATGACGAAGCGCTGTTTTATTTGCGCTCGCGCGGAGTGCCCGAGGTGCTGGCAACAGACCTTCTGGTGTTGGCCTTCCTCGCTGAAGCGATTGATGAGATCGAGGACGAAGCGATCGCCGAAGACGTGGTGTCGCGCCTGGATGCTTGGCTGCAACGGCGGCGCGACTGACCCATGTCGGTGGTGCGCGATATCCTGCGAAGCTACCGCGCCCCGCGTGAGGTGTTTCAGCGCCGGGTCGCGGGTGGCCCGCGCGAGGATCGCGCGCTGGCGGTGCTGATGGGGGGCTGCGTCGTCGTGTTCGTCGCGCAATGGCCGCGCCTGACCCGCCTGGCCTTCGAGACGGGGCAGGAACTGAACCCGCTTTTGGGTGGCGCGCTGTTTGCCTGGCTTTTCATCATGCCGCTGGTGCTTTACGCCCTTGGCACGACGATGCACCTGCTGGCCCGGGCGATGCGGGGACACGGAAGCGCCTATCGCGCGCGATTTGCGCTGTTCTGGGCGCTGCTCTGTGCCTCGCCGCTGTGGCTGTTCTGGGGGCTGACCGTGGGATTCATCGGGACCGGTCCCGCAGTGTTTCTGACTGGTTTCATCGGTTTTGCGGCCTTTCTTCTGTTCTGGTCGATCAACTTTCGCGAGGCTGAGTGGGGATGAAATTCGAATTCGGATACCTGTTCGGCATGGCGCTTCAGTCGATCCCCGAACCGCGCAAGGTGGCGCGTGACCTGTTCGCGCTGAACCTGCCGCGTGATACACTGTGGCTGATCCTCATGTTGCTGATCACCATCGGCGCCGTGCTGGGCACGCTGGCCTCGCTTGTGTTCCCGGTTGAAGACGCAATGTTCGCACCGTTCCTGTCCAACCACATCGCGCTAGCGGTGGTCGAGGGCGGGGCGATGTTTGTGATCACAAACATGCTTTATCTGGTCGGGCGGGCCTTTGGTGGCCAGGGGACTCTGGAACAGGCTCTGGTCACCGTGATCTGGCTGGAATTCGTGACCTTGGTGGTGCAGGTTGGCATCCTCGTCCTCAGCTTGTTTGCGCCCGCGCTCGCGGTGCTGCTCTGGCTTGCGGGCGGTGTGGCTTTCTTCTGGATTATCAGTCACTTCACGGCTGAAATGCATGGATTCAAATCGGTTGGCCTGGTGTTCGCCGCGCTCATCGTGATCGTCGCCGTGTTCATTTTTGTCCTTTCAATCTTCCTCGCCATCCTTGGGGTGGGCGCGGGCCAAACGGGACTTTCCTGATGTATGACGTCAGCAAGATTCGCGCTGATTTTCCGATCCTCTCGCGTGAGGTGAACGGGCAGCCGCTGTGCTATCTCGACAATGGCGCCTCGGCGCAGAAACCGCAGCCGGTAATCGACGCAGTTACGCGCGGGTATGCCGAGGAATATTCTAATGTTCACAGGGGCTTGCATTACCTTTCGAACCTTGCAACCGAGAAATACGAGGCCGTGCGCGGGACCATTGCCCGGTTCCTGAACGCGCGCTCTGAAGATGAGATCATTCTGAACTCCGGCACCACCGAAGGGATCAACATGGTCGCCTATGCCTGGGCGATGCCGCGTTTGCAGGCCGGGGATGAGATCCTTTTGACGTCGATGGAGCACCACGCCAACATCGTGCCGTGGCATTTCCTGCGCGAACGGCAAGGCGTCGTGCTGAAATGGGTCGATCCCGAGGCTGATGGATCGCTGGACCCGCAAAAGGTTCTGGACGCGATTGGGCCCAAGACCCGGTTGGTTGCAGTTACACAATGTTCCAACGTGTTAGGAACAATTGTTGATGTAAAAACCATCTGTTCGGGTGCCCGGGACAAGGGCGTTCCGGTGCTGGTCGACGGCTCTCAGGGGGCCGTTCACATGCCGGTGGACGTGCAGGATATAGGCTGTGATTTCTATGCCATTACCGGGCACAAGCTCTATGGCCCCTCTGGGTCCGGCGCGATTTATGTCCATGCGGATCGTCAGGCCGAGATGCGGCCCTTCCTGGGCGGGGGAGACATGATCCGCGATGTATCGAAGGATGTGGTCACATATGCCGACCCGCCGCTAAAATTCGAAGCCGGCACCCCGGGGATCGTTCAGACCATCGGACTGGGCGTCGCGCTGGAGTATCTGATGGATCTGGGCATGGAGAATGTCGCCGGGCATGAGGCCGCGCTGGCAGCCTATGCTTCAGAGCGGCTGCAGGGGTTGAACTGGGTGAATGTCCAGGGGCAAGCCCCTGGCAAGGCAGCGATTTTCTCGCTTACCCTGGACGGCGCCGCGCATGCGCATGACATTTCGACCATCCTGGACAAGAAGGGCATCGCGGTGCGTGCAGGCCACCATTGTGCCCAACCATTGATGGAGCATCTTGGCGTGCCCGCCACCGCGCGGGCCAGTTTCGGTCTGTACAACACGACAGATGAGGTCGACCGGCTGATCGACGGGTTGGAGCTGTGTCATCGCCTGTTGGCGTGATCCTCAGGCGTCAGGGTTGATCAGGCCCAGCCCACGCAGGTAGATGCCGATGCCGCTCTCCAGCAAGTCTTCGGGTGGAAAGGGGCTTTTCGTGCCGGGATTGCCGCGCGCGAACAGTTCAACCACACCGTGGCTCATCGCCCAGATATGTTCGCTGACCATTCGCGAGGGCGGGCGTTTCTCAGGCGGGATATGTTCCGACAATTCCGCGGCGGCGCGCTCCAGCACTCCCATCGCGCGGTTCGCCACCAACGCCAGGTCAGGCGACCGGTTCACGGAAATCCCACTTTCGAACATCGAAATGTAATGGCCGGGGTATTTGCGGGCAAAGGCAAGGTAGGCGCGGCCGGTGGCCTCGAAGCTGGCCAGCGCCGAAGGTTGCCCGGTGCCATAGGCGTATTCCATCAGGTCGGCGAAAATCTCAAAGCCCTGGCGCGCGGCTTCGGCGATCAGGTCCTCGCGCCCGGCAAAGTGGCGATAGACCGCGGCGGGGGTCACGCCAGCCTGTTTTGCCGCCTCGGAGAGGGTAAAGCCGGTCGGGCCCTTTTCCTCGATCAGGGCAAGGGCGCCGTCGACCAGCGCCTGGCGCAGATTGCCGTGATGATAGCCGCGCTTTTTAGGCATCCCAAAGATCCGGGCCGCCGCAGATTTTCGCATCTGGGGCCGTTGCGACCGACGCGTCCTTGCCGGCATAGTCGACGCCCGAGAGCACGGCGCGCAAAGCGGCGATGCGGGCGCGGCGCTTGTCGTCCGAGCGCACGATCGTCCAGGGCGTGCGGTCACGATGGGTGCGGTCGAAGTTTTCGCGGATCGCATCGGTGTAGCCGTCCCAGCGGTTCAGCCCCTCGACATCGATCCAGCTGAGCTTCCACTGTTTCAGCGGGTCTTTTTCGCGCGCAAGGAAGCGGCGCAATTGCTCGGCACGCCCGACGTTGAGCCAGAGCTTCACGAAATGGATGCCCTCGTCGGCCAGCATGTCCTCAAATTCAGGCAGCTGGCGAAAGAACGCCTCGCGCTGCCGGTCTTCGCAAAATCCGAACACCTTTTCCACCACGCCGCGATTGTACCAGGAGCGGTCGAACAGGGTGATTTCACCCGCCGTGGGCAGGTGTTGCACATAGCGTTGGAAATACCACTCACCTGCTTCGCGCTCGGTCGGTTTCGACAGGGCGACGACTTTGGCGACACGCGGGTTCAGGTTTTCGCGAAAGCGTTTGATCGTGCCGCCCTTACCGGCCGCGTCGCGGCCTTCGAAGACCACGACCACGCGTTTGCCAGTGGCCTTTACGTCGGCCTGAAGCTTCACCAGCTCCAGCTGAAGCGCCGCGATCGTCTGTTCGTATTCCTTGCGCCCCATGCGGTCGTCATAGGGATAGCTGTCGGACAGGATGTCTTTCTTTCCACCGTCCTGAATGGCGCGGCGCACCTCTTCAGGGGCCGTGTCGGTGAAGAATTTCGAAATTCCGCCGTCAAAGGGTAACGTCATCAAGCTCTCCTGCCGCAACTACGCTATGCCCTTATCAATATGGTCATTTTTCGCCTGCACGCAATGCAGCGCGGTCGATCGCGGCAATGACGTCGGGGATGTTGGTGTGGTGTGGCATATGGCCGACACCGGGCAGAAGCGTCAGCCGGGCCTGATCAAGCGCCTGCGCCAGGGGGGCGGCATGGATCTGGTGTGGCACGGTGGTATCGTGGTCGCCATGCAGAAGCTCCACCGGTACGGTGATCCGACCGTAGTGGGTCGACATTTCGGTGATCTGTGCCAAAAGCCCGCGCCGCTGCATCGCATTTGCCCGCAGGGCCGCGCGGCGCAGGGTCAGGTCGGGGCCGAAATGCTCGACATAGCCGTCGGGCGCGGGCTGCGGCGCGAATACGGCGGCAATTTCGCGTGCGACATAGGCCTCGGGCACGAAGGCGGCGATCAACGGGATGACGATCCAGCGGCCGGGTAGGGAAGAGGTCACGGTGTAGTAGGTGCCGAGCCCGGTGTTCCAGGGCATCGCCGGGGCCGAGACCGCGACCAGCGCCGAAAGCGTGTCGGGGCGTTCACTGGCCCAGGTGAGCCCTACCGCGCCGCCATAGCTTTGCCCCAGTACGATCGGGCGGTCGGCGCCCAGCCGGGCCACGGTGGCCTGGATCAGGCGGGCCTGCGTCGACAGGGTGTCCCCGTCGGGGTGCGCCTCGCTCCACCCCAGGCCGGGGCGGTCGACCAGGATCACGCGGTAGCGTTTGGCCAATGCGGGGGCCAGGTCCAGGGTGAAGTCACGCAGGTTGCCCGAGGAGCCGTGGATCATCACCAGGTCCGGCCCATCGCCCATCACGCGGGCATGCATGCGGATGCCGTCGATGTCGTGAAGCTGCCCGGTGGGCGGGTGGGTCTGTGCCGCGCGCGCCTCGCGCCGGGTGGCCAGAACATGGGTCAGCCCGGCACCGGCCAGAAGCGTCAGGGCCGCGGCGCCCAGCACCTTAACCCCGCAGGTCCGTGGTCGTCTGGCCGATCTTGTCCATGTCGAACGGCGTGGTCAGATAGATTTCACTGATCCAGTTCGAATAGAGCAGGTGCGCGTGACTGCGCCAGCGGTTTTCCGGCGGCCGCGATGGGTCATCGTCGGGGTAGTAATTCATCGGCACATTGATCGGCGCGCCTTTGGCCACGTCGCGATCATATTCGCCCTTCAGCGTCTCGCTGTCGTATTCGAAATGGTTGAAAATATAGAGCGCGCGATGCTCTGCGTCCTCGATCAGGCATGGCCCGGCGTGGTCCGACCCGATCAGCGTGCGCAGCGCGGGCACCGCGTCGATTTCGCCCTGTTTCATCTCGGTCCAGCGGCTGACCGGAATGACGAAATTGTCGGAAAATCCACGCAGATAGGGCGATGCGGGCGCCAGGTTCTTTTGCGGAAAGCAGCCGAACGCCTTGGCGTCCAACATGTGTTTCTGCACCCCGTGGAAATGGTGGATCATCGCCATCCCGCCCCAACACACGCCGAAGGTGGAATGCACGTTGGTCTGGGTCCATTCGATGATTTCAACCATCTCGTCCCAATAGGTGACGTCTTCGAAATCCAAATGCTCAATGGGCGCGCCGGTGATGATCAGACCGTCGAATTTACGGTCCTTCACGTCCTGGAACGCCTCGTAATGGGCGCCGATATGGGCCTGGCTGGTGGTTTTCGAGATATGTTCACTGGGCCGGATCAACGTCAGCTCGATCTGCAGCGGATTGGCCCCGATCAGGCGGGCAAATTGCGTCTCGGTCTCGATCTTTTTCGGCATCAGGTTCAGGATCGCGATCTTGAGCGGGCGGATGTCCTGATGTGCCGCATGGCTGTCGGACATGACCATCACGCCTTCCTGCGTCAGCACGTCGAAGGCCGGCAGGGTGGAGGGCAGTTTGATGGGCATGGGGTCGCTTTCTGTCAGGGAGTTTGGGAAAGGGGCGTGGGCTTAGCGCATCTCAAGCGCATGGGCCACCAGCGCGTCGAAATCTTCGGGCGTTTTCACTTGGGCAAGCTCATGGGCGCACAGGGTGATGCCGTGCTGTGCCATCGTCTCATAGAGCGGCTGGCGATGCGCCAGCGCACGGGCATAGGTCCAGCGGATGAAGGCATCAGGATCGACGGAATCTTCCTTTAGGTTGTGTTCGCTCAGATATTGCGCCCAGCACCGCTCAAGAAACTCGGGCTGATAGGCCATCGGTTTCGGGGCGCGGTCAAAGCGGCGGATCAGCTCTTGCGTATGGGCCTCATCGCCCTTCAGCCAGATCAGCAGGCATTCATCCGACAGCGCCTTCAGGATCGGGTCATCCAGCCCGGCGTCCGGGTCGATCCATTCGCAGATCGAGCCACCGCTGTCGCAGATGAAATGCGGATAGCCATAGATGCGCAGGGCGCGTTCGGCGAATTCGGGCGTGTCCAGAAGCGCCGCGATCTCGGCCTGTTTGAACTGCTCCTGGCGGCGGCGGTATTCCGACATCGGCAGGCCACCCTTGGCTGGATCGCCCGGCTTGCCCAGATAGGTCGAGACTGGCGTCAGGTTCTCGAACGAAATGTTCGACCCGATATAAATCGAATCCGACATGAGCAGGTCGCGCAGGAACGGGACCTTCATCGCCTCGGCCTTGAAATTGTCGACGATATGTTCGCCCATATACCGCGTGCCGATGCGGTAATCGGCGGAATAGTGGAACCAGTCGCCGTGGGCGCGCAGCATGTTGGACAGGTATGTTTTGCCCAGCCCGGACATGCCAAAGAACAGGATCTTCTTGCGCGGCGCCTGGCGCCATTCATCTGCATTCACGTATTTCATGGCCCTTTGGTAAGCGGGCCGGGCAGGGGGGTCAACGGCGGAAGCGGGACAGCAGCCGCCCGTCCAGCACGATGAGACCCAGGGCCAACACTCCAAGACCTGCAAAGGCGTTCGGCGGCAAGGTCTCGGCGCGCAGCCAGCCTCCCAGCACGATGGCCACCGGCGGGATCAAAAGCGTGACAAGCATCAGGTTGCCCGATCCTGCCTTTTTCAGAATGCTGTAATACAGCAGATAGGCCAGCGCGGTGGCAACAATCGCGTAGTAGGCAATCGCGGCCCAGGTGGTCAGGCTCAGCGCCATGGGAAGCGGGCCATCCAGCGCCCAGGCAGCGGGCAGCATGATCAGGGTCGATCCCGTCAGCATCCCCATCGCCGCGACCTGAGGCGGCAGGTGTGACAGGCGTTTCTTGGCCCAGACCCCGGCAAAGGCATAAGACAGCGTGGCCGTCACCGCAGCCAACTGCGCCAGTGAACGGGGATCGAAACGCAGCATGTTTTCAACCCCGATCGTTACCGCCACACCAAGAAAGCCGATCAGCACGCCAAGCGTCTTGCGCGCGGTCAGGCGTTCGTCAGCGAAAAAGGCGGCGGCGACCAGAACGCCGAACACGGCCGTGGTGGCGTTGAAGATCGAAACCAGGCCGCTTTCGACGTAAAGCTGGCTCCAATTGAGCAGGGTGAAGGGCAGGATATTGTTGAGCAATCCCATCACCAGAAACGCGCCCCAGGTGCGGGCGTCACGGGGAATGGGAAGGCGACGCACCAGCACATAGATCCACAAGATCACGCTGGCCCAAAGCACGCGATGCGCGACGGAATGGGCCACGCTGATGTCGTCCAGCGCGATGCGCGTGGCCAGAAAAACGCCGCCCCAGATCAGGCCCAGCAAGAACAACTCGGCCCAGGCGCGCGAGGAGATGTGAGTTTGTGTCATGCTTGAACCTGGCGTTTCGGCCCGGCCCGCGCGACCCGCTTCTTGCGTATTAGCCCCGCCGCGCTTCGGCGCGCAGGTTCACGATATTGGCGCCGATGATGATGGCTGCACCCAAGAAGACCAGCCAATCCAGCCCTTCGTCATAAAACACCATGCCGATCAGCGCGATTAGCGGCAGGCGGGTGAAGTCGATCGGAATAACAACGGTGGCGGGCGCGAGGCTCAGCGCCTTGGTCAGGCAGAAATGCGCGACCAGCCCCGCACAGCCGATCAAAAGCAGCCAGGGCGCGGTTGCGGCCGAGGGCAGGGTGACGTCGCCGTCATACCCGGCGCAGATAACGCCAAAGACAGCCTGCATAACGGTCAGCCAGAACAGGATGCAGGTGATGCTTTCCGTTCGGGTCAGGCGCCGGGTGAACACCGCCGACCCGGCAAAGCCGATGGCAGAGAGCGCGGCGGCCAGCACGCCCGGCGACAGGCTGTCCAGCCCCGGGCGTGCAACGATCAGAATACCGATGAACCCCATCACCGCAGCAAAGGCGCGGGTGCGCGTCAGACGTTCGGACAGAAAGAAGGGCGCCAGCACCGTGACCCAAAGAGGCGAGGTAAACTCAAGCGCGAATACCTGCGCCAGCGGGATCACCGTGACCGCGAAGAACCACAGGTTTTGTCCGGTGAAGTGGCTGAGATTGCGGGCAAAATGCCAGCCCATGTGGCGCCGGTTCACCTGACCCAATGTGCCCGAAAGGCGCGCAGCCACAAGCACGATCGTGATCCCGATCAGCGAGCGATAGAGCATCAGCTCAAACGTATCGAGCTCAAAACTGACCGCACGCCCCGCTACGGCCATCGCCGAGAACGAGCCGATCGCACCGATCATCCACAGTGCTGCGGTCAAGATAGGATTTCGGACCATCCGTGCATTGGTAAGGCCAACGGCGTGAATGGCAATGGCCGTTACGTCATTTTGTCCCAACCCGGGTCGCACGACTTGCCAAGCCGCCGGTGGATCGGTTCACTGCGTGTCGGGAGGACCGGGCATGATCGACAGCAACGGCAAGACGATAGACGAGGTCTTTCGCGAGGCAGCAGCGCGCTGGCCCGACGCGGATTTCGTAGTGGCACCACAGACCGCGGCCACGCCCGTGCGCAGCTTCAGCTTTCTCGACATGGCGCGCGGCGTGGATGCCTGCACCCAGGCGTTGGCGCGGGCGGGCTATGGTCGCGGGCAGCGGGTGGCGGTGCTTTTGGGCGCAACGCCCGAGCATTACGTGGTGAAACTGGCGCTGAATCGTCTGGGTCTGTCCTGCGTGCCGGTGAACCCCGATTACCGCGCGGGCGAATTGGCCTATCTGTTGGAGGACAGCAGCGCGGTGTTGGCCATCTCTGACGCGCGTCATGCTGAGGCGATGAAAGAGGGTATCGCCGCCGCGATGACCACGCCGCGTTTCGTGCTGTTCGACGATATACTGGATACCCTGCCTGCCGCGCCCTATCCGCCCAACCGCGGCGGCATCACGCCCGAGGACGAGGCGAGCCTGCTCTATACCTCAGGCACAACAGGCAAGCCCAAGGGCTGCATCCTGAGCCACGACTATGAGCTGTCGGTGGGGCAGACCTATGTTGATATTCCGGGCCTGATCTCGCTGCGCGAAGGGCAGGATCGCATCCTGAACCCGCTGCCTGCCTTTCACATCAACGCAGGCATCATGACCTTCCTGGCCGCGATGCTCACCGGCAATGCGCTGATCCAGCCGGAACGGTTTTCGGCCAAGACCTGGTGGCGCGACGTGCAGGACACGGGTGCGACGGTGTTTCACTACCTCGGCGTGGTGATCTCGGTGCTGCTGGCCGACCCCGACGCCGGGCCCGATGAAATCGGAGCCTTGCGCGCAGGTCTTGGCGCCGGGGTGGACCCGTCGCTGCATGGGGTGTTTGAAGAGAGGTTCGGCATTCCACTGGTCGAGGCCTGGGGCATGACGGAAATGTGCCGGGTGCTGTTCATCGCCGAAGAGCCGCGCCAGATCGACACCCGCGCGATGGGCCGACCGCGCGCCGACCTTGCGTGCAAGGTGATGGGCGACGACGGGCGCGAAGCGCCGCGCGGCACGCCGGGTGAGCTGTGGATCCGCCATTCCGCCGACACCCCGCGCAAGGGGTTCTTTTCCGGCTATCTGAACAAACCTGATGCGACGCGCGAGGTTTGGGAACACGGCTGGTTCCACACCGGTGACACGGTGACGATGGATGACAGCAGCATGATCTATTTCGTCGACCGCTCCAAGAACATCATCCGGCGCGCAGGTGAAAACATCGCCGCCGCCGAGGTCGAGAACGTGCTGTTCGACGACAACCGGATCGTGAACGTCGCTTGCATCGCCGTACCGGACGACATGCGGGAAGAGGAGGTGATGGCCTGCGTCGTGTTGGGCGAGGACGTGGTGCCGGATGAGGCAACTGCACGCGCGATCTTTGACCGGGCCTTCGGGCAGATGGCGTACTTCAAACCGCCCGGTTGGATCCGGTTCATGGAAGCTTTGCCGGTGACCGGCACGCAAAAGGTGGTGAAACACAAAATCTTTGCCGAAGGGGCCGACCCGCTGGAGCAGGCGTTCGATTTTCGCAGTCTGAAAAAGCGTGGGTAGGGCGTGGTGATTTCCGGCCCTCGGTTTTTCCAAACATAGGGGCTTATGTTTGCTGTGATCTTGTCCGATAGTGCAATCACTTGAAATTTGGAGACATTTCATGCGCCGTCTGGCTTTTTCCATTACCTTTGCGCTGACCGCGCTGACTGCAGACCCTTCAGGCTTTGGCCTGTTCACCGGTGCGGCTTTTGCAGCTCCGGATCAAGGCAAATCCATTCTTCGTCAGACACGGATCGAAAAGGAACTCAGGGCGAATACCAAATACGGTTATGGTCTGGTGCGAGGGAATGCCCGCGCAGGCCGAAAATCCCAACGGTTTGAATTGCGTCACGGGGATTGCGGCGGCAACAAGTATTGGGACGATTGCAGCAATGATCGCCTGCGGATCGAGCGCAAGGAAGACCCCAAGAACCGGATACAGCGCATTGGCGATCAGGTCTGGTACGGCTGGTCCTTCTTTCTTGACCCAAGCTTTCGCGACATCGGTCCCGGCAACACGCTTCTGGGGCAAATGAAGATGAAAGGCTGGCGCCTTCCGTTGTGGCAGTTCAACATGCGCGACGGAAAGGCACATATGTGGTTCGGCGAAGATGGCGGCTGCACCGTGGGACGGGTTGCCGCGATGCGGGGAACCTGGCAGGACGTTGTTATCTTTGCCGATTATGGCCTGAAGCCGACCGGGCCCAGCTTTGCCATGTACATCAACGGCAAACAGGTCTGCTCACGGCGCAAACCGCTGATCACCGCCCATATGGTGAACACGTCGGACAAGGAACTCTACCTGAAATACGGGGTATATTCGAGCTATGTGAGCCGCTGGCTGGAGCGCAACAAGACCCGCGCCGTTGCGGCACGGGCGTTCGACGACACCTATGCAACCACGACTGGCGGGCGCAAGACCTCGGCCAGCGCCAGCTCCACGCCGTTCGCCTATGACTGGGGTGTCGAGCTGCCGACGCAGATCGTCTTCTACGACGAAATGCGATATGGCCCGGCCCGCGAATTGGTCGATATTCGCCTGTTGGAAGTCGCGGGCGCAAAGCCGCTGGACTGATCAGTCGTCCAGGTCCTCGATCACATATTCACGCGGGAGGCCGGCCGTCACCTCGGCCCAGGGCGAAGTCCGTGCACGGGTCTGATGCGCGTCGAAGGCGGCGCGATTCGTGAAGCTCTCGGACACAATGAACCGGCCTGGAACGGCCGCATCAGGCGTCACCTCGAAGGTCAGGCAGCCGGGCTCGGCATGGGTCAGCGCGACATGGGCGGGCAGGGCGGCCGTAACCGCATCCAGCCGATCCTCAGGCACGTCGATGTGACCCGTTAGCCGGATCATTCCCACTCGATCGTGCCGGGCGGTTTTGAAGTGATGTCATAGGTGCAACGGTTTATGCCCTTCACCTCGTTGATGATGCGGGTGGCGGTTTCGCCCAGGAAATCATGGCTGAACGGGAAATAATCCGCCGTCATGCCGTCCACGCTGGTCACCGCGCGCAGGGCGCAGGCGTAATCATAGGTCCGACCGTCGCCCATCACGCCCACGGTGCGCACCGGAAGGATCGCGACGAAGGCCTGCCAGATGTCATCGTAAAGCCCGTGTTTGCGGATCTGGTCGATATAGATCGCGTCCGCCTCGCGCAGGATTTCCAGCTTTTCGCGGGTGATTTCACCTGGGCAGCGGATGGCCAGACCCGGCCCCGGGAAGGGGTGGCGACCGATGAACGACGCGGGCAGGCCGAGTTCGTGCCCTAGCGCGCGCACTTCGTCCTTGAACAGCTCGCGCAGCGGCTCGACCAGCTTCAGGCCCATCTTTTCGGGCAGACCGCCGACATTGTGGTGGCTTTTGATCGTGACCGACGGTCCACCGCTGAACGATACGCTTTCGATCACGTCAGGATACAGCGTGCCCTGGGCCAGAAACTCGGCATTCTCGATTGTATCGGCGTATTTCTGGAACACGTCGATGAACAGCTTGCCGATGATCTTGCGCTTGGTCTCCGGGTCACTTTGCCCGTCGAGTTCGCCAAGGAAAAGATCGCTTTCGTCCGCGTGGATCAGGGGCAGGTTGTAATGCTCGCGGAACATGCCAACGACTTCTTCGGCCTCGTTTTTGCGTAAAAGCCCGTGGTCGACAAAGACGCAGGTCAACTGCTCGCCGATCGCTTCATGCAGCAGCACGGCGGCGACCGAGGAGTCCACACCGCCGGACAGGGCGCAGATTACCTTCTTGTCGCCGACCTGTTCGCGGATCTTGCGAATCATTTCCTCGCGATAGGCGCCCATCGTCCAGTCGCCCTTGAACCCGGCAATCTTGACGAAGTTTTCATAGAGCGTCGCGCCGTTCGGGGTGTGGTGCACCTCGGGATGGAATTGCACCGCATAGAAATGTCGTTCCATGTCGGCGGTGATTGCGTAAGGCGCGTTGGGCGAGGTGCCATAGACCTCAAACCCCGGAGCAATCTCGCTCACATGGTCGCCGTGAGACATCCAGACCTGTTCGTCGCCGTCCAGGAACCAGCCGCGCATGAGATCAATGTGATCGCTTTTCTGCGTGACATAGGCGCGCCCGAATTCGGCGGTGCCGTGGCCGCTTTCGACCTTGCCGCCCAGCTGGGTCATCATCACCTGCTGGCCATAGCAGATGCCCAGGATCGGCAGGCCCATTTCAAACAGCTCTTGCGGCGCGCGCGGGCTGCCCTCACGGGTCACTGAATCAGGCCCACCCGACAGGATCACCGCCTTGGGGCCCATGTCGCGGATGAAGGCCGCGGTCACGTTCTGATAGGGGTGGATTTCGCAATAGACATTCAACTCACGCAGGCGACGCGCAATCAGCTGCGTTACCTGGCTGCCAAAGTCGATGATGAGAAGGCGGTCATGGGATGTGCTGGTCATGAGTGGGCAATACGCGGGGGCGCGGATTTGCGCAAGAGCGGGCAATGTCGTTTTTGCCCCTCAAAGGCCGCTTGCGTCGGATAGGCGCATCGGGGGCAGGCTATCAAGATAAGCGAACAGGTTTTTCGGAGGTCAGGCATATGGCAGAAGCTGAAACACGTCGCAGAGCCCGCGGGGGCGGGGGGGCCGCCCGTCGCGCGGAACGCACCGCGGTTCGAATCGAATGCGCCAAGTATATCGAGCGCAACATTCCCAACCTCGAAATCCTGAACGAAGAAGCGCTTCAGATCATCGAACACAACGCGGAAACCGTGTTGGAAGAAATCGGCGTGGCCTTTGTCGAAAACCCCGAGGCGCTGGAGCGTTGGAAGGCGGCAGGCGCCACGGTCACCGGCGAACGCGTGCGCATTCCGCGCGGGTTGGCGCGTGAACTGTGCCAGACCGCGCCCAGCCAGTTCACCCAACATGCCCGCAACCCCGAGCGCAACGTGGTGATCGGCGGCAAGAACCTGGTGCTGGCCCCGGTCTATGGTCCCCCCTTCGTGCGTGATGCTGCCGGTGGCCGCCGCTATGCCACGATGGAGGATTTCAACAATTTCGTGAAGCTGGGCTATATGTCCAAATGGCTGCACCATTCCGGCGGCACGGTGTGTGAACCCACGGACATCCCGGTGAACAAACGTCACCTGGACATGCTGATGTCGCACATGACGCTGTCGGACAAACCCTTCATGGGCTCGGTCACCGAACCGGTGCGGGCGCAGGATTCGGTTGAAATGTGTGAGATTCTGTTCGGCAAGGACTTCGTGCAGGACAACACGGTGATGACCTCGCTCATCAACATCAACTCACCGCTGACCTTCGACAGCGTGATGATGGGGGCGCTTGAGGTGTTCGCAAAGAACAACCAGGCCTCGATCATTTCGCCCTTCATCGTCGGGGGCGCGATGGCGCCGGTGTCGGTGGCGGGCACGCTGACGCAGGTGTTGGCCGAGGTTCTGGCCGGCGTGGCTTACAGCCAGTTGATCCGCAAAGGCGCCCCGGTGATTGCAGGCACGTTCGTGACCTCGATCGACATGAATTCGGGCGCGCCCACCTTCGGCACGCCGGAAGCGGCGCAGATCACCTATGGCTGCGGTCAACTGTTCCGGCGCCTGGGGCTGCCGTATCGCTCGGCGGGCTCGTTCAACGGCTCAAAACTGCCCGATGCACAGGCGGCCTATGAGACCGCGAATTCGCTCAATGCCGGGCTTCTGGCTGGTGTGAACTTCATGCTGCATTCCTGTGGCTGGCTGGAAGGCGGGCTGGTGTCATCGTACGAGAAATTCGTGATGGACGCCGATCAGCTGGGCATTCTGCACAAATTGGCTGAAGGCGTGAAAGTCGATGAAAACGCCCAGGCGATGGGCGCGATTGCCGAGGTGGGGCCGGGTGGCCATTACCTGGGCTGCGACCACACCCAGGCCAACTTCAAGGATGCGTTCTGGCGCTCGGAGCTGTTGGATTACAAGCCGTTCGAGACCTGGGAAGACGAAGGGGCCCGCGATACCATGGTGCTGGCCACAGCACGGGTTGAAAAACTCTTGGGTGACTACCAGCAACCGCAGCTGGACCCGGGCATTGCCGAAGGGCTGCGCGACTATGTTGCGGCCAAGAAAGAAAGTATGCCGGACGCCTTCATGTAAGGCGCCCGCAACCGTCTGCCCGCGTCGTCAGCCTTGCGCCTGTTTGCGCGGCAAAAACCGGGCTTCGGCGATGAGAGCGATCAGGACTTCGACATGGCGGGCGATGCTGTACGAGGCTTCGCCCGCTTTACGTGTCTCCTCCAACCGCGCCTCTTCCGCGATCAGCCCATCAACCGCGCGCGCAGGTGTCGGAGTTGCCGGCAGTTTCATCAGACGCTTCAGGTCACGATCACGGTTGTAGTCCCCTTGGCCAAACCGCGCAGCGCGGATCAAAAGGCGGGGGCGACGAAGGTTGGTGAGGATGGTGTTCACGTCTGTCATGGCAAGCTCCTTTTCTGGGTGACGAAATTCATGACACAACCTAAGCGGGTGTTGCGTTTCAAATTTCCAGCGTACGGTGCTTTTCACCATTATTGAAATTCTGGTAACAAAACTGAATTTCGTTGAAACCAGTTAACTTTACAGTAACCAATTCAACACTAAGACTTATGGATCGGGCGCAACCTAGGGTTGTGCGCAAAAAGCGGCCTTGTTTTGAAGGGACACAAAGCGGGGCCTCGAAAGGGGCAAAAATGACTCGTGACGTTTCTGGGAGAAACAGCGATGGGACTTTCCCCGCATGGATTCCCGAATCCATGCGGCTGTACCTCGAGCACGTGGAAGGCGGATTAACCATTCGCGCCCTTGCACGCGAGAAAGGCTGCCACGCCTCCACCATTCTGCGCCAGGTTCAAAAAACCGAAAAACGCCGTGACGACCCGTTGGTGGACAGCATGTTGACCGACCTTGGGCGATTGCGACGTGACCCTCAGGCAGGGGCGACTTCCAGCGACACAGCCAGGAACCAGCGCCAGATGAATGACCAAAGACCAGACGAAGAGACCCTGAAACGCGAGGCGGTTCGATTGCTGCGCACCCTGATGAAAGAGGGCGCCGTGATGGCGGTGACGCCGAATGTCGACACCGCGGTGATCGTGGTCGAGGACGCAGACGGACGCCCGGTGATCCACGACAAATGCGACCGCACGATTGCCCAGGCAATGGCGGTGAAGGAATGGATCAGCGGCAAGACCACCGGGAAAGTCGCGCGCTATCACATCGCGCCGGCGGGCCGGGTCGTGCTGAACCGTCTGCTGGCGGAGCGCGAATCGGACGCGCTTGGTTTTGCTGAGGCGCCGGCCGGGTTCACCGGGGCGACACCTGTGGCTGGTTTCTTTGGCAAGGGGCACCATGCCCGGCTGGACACCACCCGCACGCGCGGCCGCAGCGTTGGCACGGAAAGCCCGGTAAGGGTTCTGGGTCGGCGCATCGACGTGAAGACCCGCAAACCCTATCTTGACCCTGCGCTGGTGCAGGCGGCCGAACGGTTGCAACGGGATTTCGAGATGGCGCAGCTTGACGCGACCGAGGGGTTGGATTGGGACCGGCTGATGTCAAACACCGGCGGCACGAAGCGGGGAGGGGACACCAACGCCCGCCGCCTGGATGCGCGAAGCCGGTTCGAAGCAGCAATGGCGCAGGTCCAGCCCGAACTGGGCGACCTTCTGGTCCGTGTTTGTTGCCAGGAACAAGGTATGGAACAGATCGAAGCCGATCTGGAGATGCCGGCGCGGTCAGGAAAATTCATGCTGCGTGTCGCGCTGTGCTATCTGGACCGCCACTATCAGGCGCAAAGCGGCGATGATCACGACCTGATTTACTGAGGGACGAGTGAGGGCACGTGCCTGGTTCTGGCTTCAGTTCATCAACTGGGGCGAGGACGCTTCGATCTTCAGCAGGTCGAAATCAAGTCCAGGACAGCAGGCAGAAATCTCGCTCAAGATCACGGCCGGGTTCGGAACATTGCCAGACATGGCGCGATACCGCCCCTTGAAGCCGAGTGTCTTCAACAGTTGCGCAAGATCAAGGCAGTCAAATGCGCTGCTAAGAAGGGGGGAAAGAACGACATCCGGTGCGATAGCATCAAGAAGCTCACCACCGACCTCGTGAAACTCAGCGAAGGTGATTTGGCTGTCCATCGGTAGGTCAAAGCCACGCTGACGCCAAGCGCTGACTTCACCAACAGCCAGTATCACTGGCCGGGCGGGTTTGGCGACGGCAGATCTGCTGCTTAACTTGCTCATTTTTTCCAAGCTTGAACGCATGTGCCTTTGCCTCACGTTGGCCATATGGTCGGCAATACGGAGCCGAGAGGGGAAACAACACTACTTGAGCACAATTATAAGCTGAGTCTCAGGGTTTACAATTCCCCATTGTGGAGAAAATCCTTTTTCCCGCCGTTAGACGCGTTGATCATCATCAAGCGGGGGCTGGCTGACCGCAAGATGGATCGAGTAGGGTCACAGCAGCTGTGTTCCAGATGGGCCCGTATTCCAAATCTGTTTCTCGCCACAGTAAGACGTATAATCAGTATTATGTTAAACAATGGGCATTTTTAACGCTGCACTACAAACCTCGATTATTTCATGTTTACAACGTGTTCGACGACCAAACGGATCTTTAGATCCAGTAATTTTAACTGTGTCTCCTCAGATCAAAGCGAACGCCGAATTGCATTTCCTCCAATCGCTGCGGTCAACTCACTGGCTGCGGCGACGACAGCTTTGCTTAGTTCGGGGACATGGTCTTCACTAACGCGAGAAGTCGGGCCCGATACGGAAATTCCAGCAATGGCTTCGCCATAAATGTCAAAAACCGGGGCGGCAATACAGCGCATGCCGAGATTGCGTTCTTCTCCGTCTATTGCAAAGCCCCGCTGCCTTGTTTTTTCAAGGTCTGCCGCAAGGCTTTCACGCGTCGTTAGAGTGAAGTCAGTAAACCTCTCAAGCGGCGCAGCAGTCAGAACCTTCTCAATTCTCCCGTTATCCATCTGAGAAAGGAGCGCCTTTCCAATTCCAGATGCATGGAGACGTGACAACGTCCCCGGTGGGAAAAATGCTCTGATGCTCGCATGAGTTTCAACCTGGCTGACAAAAAGAGCATGGCCGTTCTGCTCGATGCCAAGATTTGCAGTCTCGCCAGTTTTCTCCATGAGACCTCTCAAAATGGGCCTTGCACGCTCGACAAGACTTGTGCGGCGAAGGAAACGAGAACCAATGATGAATGCACGGGCACCCACATGCCAGACTTGGTCAATTGCATCAAACTCGACGAGGCCCCTCCCCTCCAGCGTGACGAGAATACGATAAACTGTCGCTGGAGATTGGTTCATATCCTTTGCGAGCATTGTCAGCGTCTGACCTTGTGCTTCGCTGAGAAATTCAAAGACTTCCATTGCACGGTCGAGGGATTTGATCGTGTTCTGGGCCGTCTTGTCATGCCAATCGCGCGGTCTCCCACGTGACTTTTTGGTGGTGCTTCGCCCATTGTCTTGAATTGCCATAAGATGCATCTCATTTTATGTGAAAGCTTAATTCACGGTATGAAAAATACAACACACTGACAATACACATTTTTCTTTTAACTGGTTCACTCGGAACGCCAATTTCTAAAAAGTATCGCAGGTAGTGTTGACGATTTAGATTGAGCTCCACGATGAAAAGGAGACGACTATGAGCTTCCAGAACCCAGTTTTCATTCCTGGCCCGACCAACATGCCTGAGGCAGTGCGTCAAGCCTGCAATATGCCAACGATCGACCACCGGTCACCGACATTCGGCAATATCCTGCACCCCTGCATTGATGGGGTACGCAAAGTGCTGAAATCAGACAGTGCCTGGATCTACATCTTTCCGTCAACCGGGACTGGCGGCTGGGAAACTGCCTTGTCGAATACGCTGAACAGCGGTGACAAGGTGCTGGCAGCGCGCAACGGCATGTTCTCTCATCGTTGGATCGATATGTGCCAACGGCATGGTTTGGACGTGCAAGTTGTTGAAACACCCTGGGGACAAGGTCTGCCTGCAGACAAGTATGAAGAAATCCTAACCGCGGACAAAAACCACGAGATCAAGGTCGTTCTTGCCACACACAACGAAACCGCAACCGGTGTGAAATCCGACATCGCGGCAGTTCGTAAAGCTCTCGACGCAGCCGGACACCCTGCCCTGCTGTTCGTTGACGGTGTGAGTTCTATTGCTTCGATGGACTTTCGGTTCGACGAGTGGGGGGTCGATATAGCGGTGACGGGCAGTCAAAAGGGGTTCATGTTGCCCGCTGGTCTGGCGATCGTTGGTTTTTCTGAGAAAGCTGTTGCTGCGTCCAAGTCCGCGACTTTGCCGCGCACGTTCTTCGACATTGCGGACATGCAAAAGGGATACGACGCGAATGGATTCCCCTTCACGCCGCCAGTTGGATTGATGAACGGCTTGAAGTTGTCATTGGACATGCTGCTGGAAGAAGGTCTGGAAAACGTCTTTGCGCGTCACTACCGTATCGCCGAAGGCGTCCGTCAGGCAGTATCCGCATGGGGCCTTGAGCTTTGTGCGACCTCTCCTGAGGTGTACTCGGACACGGTCAGCGCTATCCGGACACCGGATGGGTTTAATGCAACGGATATTGTGTCACATGCGGCCGATGTCTACGGCGTGGCTTTTGGTGTGGGCCTTGGCGAGGTTGCCGGGAAAGTATTCCGCATCGGTCACCTCGGCAGCTTGACGGACGTTATGACCCTGAGTGGTCTGGGTGCCGCCGAAATGTGCATGGCGGACCTGGGCCTCAACATCAAACTCGGGTCCGGTGTTGCGGCGGCACAAGAATACTACCGCGCCAATCCGGCGGCTTCCCGGAAGAACGCCGCATGATGCTGGATGAGGAAATGTATATCCCGACCTATCAGGACATGCTTGATGCGCATGAACGCATCAAGCCGCATATACGTCGCACCCCGGTTCTCACGTCCGCCTTCCTCAATGAGTTGACCGGCGCCGAACTGTTCTTCAAATGCGAGAACGTTCAAGACCCGGGTGCTTTCAAAGTGCGTGGCGCGACGAATGCGGTGTTTGGTCTTGGTGATGATCAGGCCAAGGCGGGCGTTGCGACACACTCATCGGGCAATCACGCATCCTGCCTGAGCTATGCGGCGATGCTGCGCGGTATCCCATGCAATGTTGTGATGCCCAAGACGGCACCACAAGCCAAGAAAGACACCGTGCGCCGGTATGGTGGGGTCATCACTGAATGCGAGCCCTCCACAACATCACGCGAAGAGACATTTGCAAAAATTCAGGCCCAAACGGGTGGTGATTTTGTGCATCCCTATAATGATCCACGTGTCATTGCGGGTCAGGGCACATGTGCACGCGAGTTTATCGAACAAACCGATGGTCTGGATATTGCCATGGCCCCGATTGGCGGCGGCGGGATGATCTCGGGCATCTGTTTGACCCTCTCGAACATGGCCCCTGAAACCCAGATCATCGCCGCCGAACCTGAACAGGCTGACGACGCAATGCGCAGTTTCAAAGCTGGATACATCATCGCCGATGATGCGCCAAAGACGATTGCCGATGGCCTTTTGGTGCCATTGAAAGAGCTGACGTGGCATTTCGTGTCCAACCATGTGACCGATATTCTGACGGCGTCCGAGGAAGAAATCATCGATGCGATGAAGCTCACATGGAAGCATCTGCGGATTGTCATCGAAGCCAGCTCTTCTGTTCCGCTTGCAACCATCTTGAAGAACAAAGAGCGGTTCGCTGGTAAGCGAGTCGGCATCATCATCACCGGCGGCAATGTCGACCTCGACAAGCTGCCGTGGCTTAAGTGAAGGGAGCCCTGAATATGAACACCCACGTAAATCTCGACGATCTCGAAGTCGGTTACGACGTCCCTGCCCTGCCTGGGATGGACGAAGCAGACATTCAGACACCCTGCCTTGTGCTGGACCTCGATGCGCTTGAGCGCAACATCAAGAAGATGGGCGACTATGCGAAGGCCCATGGCATGCGTCACCGCGTGCACGGCAAGATGCACAAGTCGGTTGATGTCGCAAAGCTGCAAGAGGAGCTCGGCGGCGCTTGCGGTGTCTGCTGTCAGAAAGTGTCGGAAGCAGAAGTGTTCGCACGCGGCGGCATCAAAGACGTGATGGTTTCCAACCAAGTCACCGATCCGCAGAAAATCGATCGCCTGGCCCGGATGCCGAAACTGGGCGTGCGCGTTTTGTGCTGTGTTGATGACCCAGAGAATATCAAAGATCTGTCTGCAGCCGCCGTCAAGCATGGCACCCAAATCGAAGCCTTGGTTGAGATCGATTGTGGCGCGGGCCGCTGTGGTGTGACCTCTACGCAAGACGTCGTGAATATCGCCAAAATGATCGACGCGGCTGAGGGTCTCAAGTTTGCTGGCATCCAAGCCTATCAGGGGGCGATGCAGCACCTTGATCGCTACGAGGATCGCGCCGAAAAGACTGGCATCGCGATCAAAATGGTTGAAGACGCAATTGCGGGTCTCAAGGCCAACGGTCTGGAATCCGACATCGTTGGTGGCGGCGGAACAGGCTCCTACTATTTCGAAAGCAATTCCAATGTGTTCAACGAACTCCAGTGTGGATCTTACGCGTTCATGGACGCTGACTACGGTCGTATCCTCGACAAAGACGGTAAGCGGATCGACGATGGCGAATGGGAGAACGCATTGTTCATCCTCACGTCCGTCATGAGCCACTCCAAAGCTGACAAAGCCATTGTGGATGCAGGCCTCAAGGCACAATCCGTCGACTCAGGCTTGCCTACGATTTTCGGGCGTGACGATGTCGAATACCTCAAATGTTCCGACGAACATGGAGTGGTCGGGGATCCCAAAGGTGCGCTGAAGGTAAACGACAAGCTCAAGCTGGTTCCGGGTCACTGCGATCCGACCTGCAACGTGCACGACTGGTATGTCGGAGTTCGCGGCGGCAAGGTCGAGACTCTTTGGCCGGTCTCAGCCCGCGGGAAAGCGTTTTAAGCAAAAGGGAGCCTGGCGAGGAGGCTGGGCTAAGACGTCTATGTGCGGCGGCCCCCCTTGGTATGCACATGGGCGCACGATTTCTCGAGGCTGCTGATATCCGGTCGCCTCAGGCCAGTCCGTGCGCTTGCGTCCCTTCCGACAGCGCGCGCGGACCACTTTTATACAGGAGAACCCAATGCTCATCGTTCCAGAACGCGAAATCGCGAACCTTATGACACGTGAGGCAGCGTTTGACGCTGTGGAGGGTGTTTTTGCCGCCATGGCGTCAAAGGACGCGTACAATTTCCCGGTTATTCGTGAGGCAATTGGTCATGAGGATGCACTCTACGGATTCAAAGGTGGGTTTGACAAAGCCGGAATGGCACTTGGCCTGAAGGCGGGTGGCTATTGGCCCAACAATCTTGAAAAGCGCGGGTTAATCAATCACCAGTCCACAGTTTTCCTGTTTGATCCGGACACCGGCATGGTTAAGGCGATGGTTGGCGGCAATCTGCTGACAGCATTGCGCACAGCGGCGGCATCTTCCGTTTCGATCAAGCATCTGGCGCGAAAGGACGCGAAGGTCATGGGCATGGTGGGGGCAGGCCATCAGGCTACTTTCCAGTTGCGCGCCGCACTTGAACAGCGCCAATTCGAAAAAGTCATCGGCTGGAACTACCATCCGGAAATGCTGCCCAATATCGAAAAAATCGCAAACGAAGCCGGTGTGCCGTTCGAGGCCGTCGAGTTGGAGGGCATGACTGAGGCCGACGTCGTCATCTCGATCACCTCCACCTTTGCGCCAACCATCATGGCGAAACATATCGCACCCGGAACACATATTGCCTGCATGGGGACTGATACCAAAGGCAAGCAAGAGGTCGAAGCGGCCCTTCTTGCGCACACAACGGTATTCACGGACGAAGTCGCCCAGTCCATCAGTATCGGCGAGGCGCAGCATGCGGTCGGTTCCGGATTGATTGCCGCGACCGATGTCCATGAGTTGGGCGCGGTCATCAATGGCACGCACGCGGGCCGGACCTCTGACGATGAAATCACATTGTTTGATGGGACCGGCGTTGGCCTTCAGGATCTCGCAGTTGCCGCAAGTGTCGTCGACCTGGCAGTTAAACAAGGGGTTGCCTTGGACGTCGATTTCTAAGGCCATTCCCGGCCTCATATGATCCGATCGACGTTGAGACCCTGGTTGGGCGTCGATATGGTCTTGGAATGTCCCGGGAAAGTCCATTTAACGGCGGTTTTGGGTTAGGGAAACACTCGGGGCCCAAGCCAGCAGGCGCGTGATGGAAGGCGAAGCTGTGCTCCTCAAGACGTTCACCGGACTCGATTGTTTTGTTGGTAAGCGCATTTGCCATGAATAAATGGGACGCCTGATCTTCCACAACGACCAACCCGGAACGGCCATTGTGGTGGCAACCGCGGCGACGATGCGCTGCATCTGGCAGGCAAAAGGCCTGAACCATCCGTGTCGTCGGCGTGGGTGCAGGTGCTGCTGAAATTTCATGTCATACGATGCTTCGGAAAATGGGCATTCCTGCTGCGAATACGGTGCTTTTTGACAAAGACGGTGTATTGCATCCCAGGCGCTCAGATCTCTGCCCCGAGCAAATGGAATTGCCAATGATTTTGCCCGACCCCTTCAAATAGCCCACGCATCCTCCGCCTCTAAGTTGAAGTCCTGCAACAGAACGACCGTTGAATGTGTATGAACACTCGACACATTGCCCTACCGGAAGGTATGACGGAATGGGAACAAGGGACAGCGTATCATTATGACCAAAATGCTCATACTGAATGGGCCGAACCTGAACCTTCTGGGTCAGCGTCAGCCGGAAATCTATGGCACCACCACCCTAGCCGATATCGAAGATATGTGTCGCGCCAAGGCCGAGGCTTTAGGCGTCACGCTCACTTTTCTGCAGTCGAACGCCGAAGGCGCGCTGATCGATGCGATCCACGGCGCGCGTGGTGTTGAAAACGGGATAATCCTGAACGCCGGTGCCTACACGCACACCTCGGTGGCGCTGATGGATGCAATCGCTTCAGCCGAACTGCCTGTGGTCGAGCTGCACCTGTCCAATATTCACGCCCGGGAAGCTTTCCGCCACAAGAGCTTCATCGCGCCGGTCGCTGTAGGGCAGATCTGCGGCTTCGGCCCGGCCGGTTACCCGTTGGCGATCGACGCGCTCATGGCGCACCTGGGTCGTCTCGGGACGCCCTGATGCTGGATTTCCTCAAGTCTGTCTATGAAAGCGAAAACCTGGAAACGCTGTGGAACCTGCATTGTGACCACATGGCGCAATTCGGTTTTGATCGTCTGATCTATGGTTATACCCGTTTCATCACACCACAGCAGATCCATGGGCCGAAAGATGACAGCCTGTTTCTGCACAACGTGGACCCGGAACATTTCCGCGCCTTCATCGAAAGCGAGTTGTATCACAATGCCCCGATGCTACGCTGGGCGCGCCACAACACCGGTGCGCAAAGCTGGTCCTGGGTAAACACGATCCGGCACGATCTGACCCCAGAGGAACAAAGCGTTTTGCGCCTGAACAAGTCGCATGGGGTAAACGCGGGATACACCATCAGTTTCGCCGATGCCTCGTCGCGCGCGCGCGGCCTAATCAGTTTGGTGGCCCGCGAGGGGCTGACCCAAGCCGACGTTGATGCCCTGTGGAACACGCATGGTCGGGCATTCGAGGCGATGAACAACGTGGTTCACCTCAAGATTATCTCCCTGCCCCACCATGAACACATGCCACGCCTATCCGAGCGTCAGCGCGAGGTGTTGGAGTGGGTTGCCGATGGTAAGACGAACCAGGATATCGCCACCATTCTGGGCGTGAAAACCGCGACGATCGAAAAACACCTGCGCCTTGTTCGTGAAAAATTGGGTGTTGAAACGACCGCTCAAGCTGTGCTGAAAGCGTCGTTCCAAAACCAGATCTTTACCATTTAGGCCAAAATTCTGCGCGGGCGATCATGGCGCTCCGGTATGGGAAACCTGACTTTCTAATATAACAAAATTCCGGCACGCTGGGGTTGTTCCGTGAGTGGTGGCATTAGCCTGGGAACATGGGCCGGGTTCCCTGCGATTTCAGGGGTCATCCGGCCTGCCGGGCAACCGGTCGCTGGTGTGAAGGGCGTGTATTGGCCTTAAGCACCAGCAATTCCCTTCCTGTCGGGCAGGCACATTTGTCCCGTGTCTGTCCGGTTCAAGAAACGGCGCCTTGCATCCCCGCCGGCGCCGTTTCACTTTAAAGAAGAGTGCAACCCCCTGTTACAAAAAGAAAAAGGCGCCCGAATGGACGCCTTTCCTTTTGGCCGGGAACGTGGTCCCTGCCCCCTTGTTACAGGCCTTAGCTGCCAGCGACAGCAGCGGCGACTTCAGCTGCGAAGTCTTCTTCTTTCTTCTCGATGCCTTCGCCCACTTCCATCCGAATGAAACCGGTGATGGTGGCGCCAACCTCTTTCGCGGCGGCCTCGACCGTCAAGTCGGGGTTGATCACGAAAGCCTGACCCAGAAGCGTGACTTCGGAAAGGAACTTCTTCATCCGGCCCTTGATCATGTTCTCGATGATGTTCTCAGGCTTGCCGCTTTCACGGGCCTGTTCGGTCAGGATCGAACGCTCTTTCTCAACCACGGCCGGGTCCAGGTCTGCTTCGCCCAGCGATGCGGGGCTCGCAGCAGCGATGTGCATCGCAACCTGCTTACCGAAGGCTTCGTCGCCGCCGGTCATTGCGACCAGAACACCGATTTTGCCCATGCCGTTGGTGGCCGCGTTGTGCACATAGGTCACGACACTGTCACCTTCGATCGACGCCATACGGCGCAGCGACATGTTTTCGCCGATGGTGGCGATTTTGTCGGTCAGAACGGCTTCGACGGTCGAACCGGCCAAAGCGGCGGCCTTGAGGGCTTCAACGTCCGAAACGCTCAGAGCCGCAGTGGCGATTCCGCCAACCATGTCCTGGAAATCGGCATTCTTGGCGACGAAATCGGTTTCCGAGTTCACCTCAACCGCGACGCCCTTGCCACCGTCAACGGCGACGGCAACCAAGCCTTCAGCGGCGATGCGGCCGGATTTCTTGGCGGCTTTCGCCAGACCTTTGGTGCGCAGCCAGTCAACGGCGGCTTCCATGTCGCCGTCGTTTTCGACCAGGGCTTTCTTGGCATCCATCATGCCAACGCCGGTGGATTCGCGCAGTTCTTTCACGAGTGCAGCTGTGATTGCCATATCGGCTCTCCTTGCAAAAATCTGTGTGTCCGGGGGCAGGCGCCCTGCCCGCACCCCGAGATCAGTCTGTGACGCGAGGCTTACGCTTCGGCGGGAGCCTCCGCAGGTGCTTCGGCGGCAGCTTCTTCGGCTGGGGCTTCGACAGCCTCTTCCGTCATCGCTTCGTCCATCTCACCCAGGTCGATGCCAGCAGCACCCATCTGAGCGGTCATGCCGTCCAGCGCCGCGCGGGCAGCCAGGTCGCAGTACAGCGCGATGGCGCGGGCCGCGTCGTCGTTGCCCGGGATGATGTAGTCGATGCCGTCGGGCGAGCAGTTGGTGTCAACCACGGCGACAACCGGGATGCCCAGCTTTTTCGCTTCGGCGATGGCCAGGTCTTCCTTGTTCACGTCGATGACGAACAGAAGGTCCGGCGTGCCGCCCATTTCGGCGATACCGCCCAGCGATGCCTGCAGTTTCGCGTGCTCACGCTCCATGCCCAGACGCTCTTTCTTGGTCAGGCCTTCGGCGCCGGTTTCCAGCGCGTCGTCGTATTGCTTCAGACGGTTGATCGACTGGGAAACGGTTTTCCAGTTGGTCAGCGTGCCACCCAACCAGCGGTGGTTCATGTAATACTGAGCCGACTTCTCAGCCGCATCAGCGATCGGGCCAGCGGCCTGACGCTTGGTGCCGACGAACAGCACGCGGCCGCCCTTGGCAACGGTTTCGCGGATCACGTTCAGCGCGGCGTCCAGCATGGGGACGGTCTGCGTCAGGTCCATGATGTGGATGCCGTTGCGCTGGCCATAGATGAACTCGCCCATACGGGGGTTCCAGCGTTGCGTTTGGTGACCAAAGTGAACGCCAGCTTCCAGCAGCTGACGCAGAGTGAATTCGGGGAGCGCCATGTCCAAGTATCCTTTTCCGGTTTAGGCCTCGGCGGGGTGCTAGGACAAATGTCCAACCGGCGGACCATTACGGGATTTCTCCCCGTAAGGCCCATGCCCCACCTGTGAAGTGCGCGCCGTTTATCCCCCTTTCGCCCCCTTTGCAACCCCCTGCCACGCCTGTAACAAGGCGGGGATGGAAAAGACACATGATATCCTGTGCATCGGCTCGGTCCTGTGGGACGTGATCGGACGCACACCGCATTCAATGCGCGTGGGGTCCGACGAGCCTGGGCGCATCACCCGCCTGCCCGGTGGTGTGGCGATGAACATTGCCATGACCCTGCGCCGGTTCGATCTGACCCCTGCCCTGTTAACGGCCGTCGGCGATGACCATGACGGGATTGACCTGCTGGCGCGTTGCGGGCGGATGGGCATGGTGACCGAGCACGTGCATGTCACCGACCGGCCCACCGACGTTTATATGGCGATCGAAGGCCCTGAAGGGCTGATTGCCGCCGTGGCCGATGCCCATTCGCTGGAGGCAGCGGGCGACGCCATTCTTGAACCGTTGGAAAACGGTATGCTGGGCTCGGCCCAGGTGCCCTATCGCGGTATGATCGCGCTGGATGGCAACCTGACCGTGGATCTGCTGTCGGATATCGCCCAGCGGCCCAGCTTTGCCGCCGCCGATCTGCGTGTGGCCCCGGCCAGCCCCGGCAAGGCGCGCCGCCTGCGCCCGCTCATGAGCCATCCGGGCGCGACGCTTTATGTGAACCGCGAAGAGGCAGGATACCTGACAGGGACCACACCCGACAGCGCCGAGGCGGGCGCAGCCGCCTTGCTTGAGGCCGGCGCGACCCGGGTACTGGTCACGGATGGTGGCGCCAACGGCGCCGACGGCCATGCGGGCCGTGTGATCACCGCGCCCTGCCCCAAGGTCGATGTTGCGCGCATCACCGGCGCGGGTGATACCTTCATGGCGGCGCATATCACCGCGGAAATTCGTGGCAAGACCGCCGAACAAGCACTTGCTTTCGCACTGGAAACTGCCGCACGCTATGTGGCCGGAGAAGACGCATGATCCCATTGACCCTGTCGCCTGAGGTCGCCAAGGCACAGGCCGACGGCACGCCGATTGTGGCGCTGGAAAGCACCATCATCACCCACGGCATGCCCTGGCCGCAGAACGTCGAAACCGCGCGCATGGTTGAAGCCGTGGTGCGTGACGGTGGTGCCGTGCCCGCGACCATCGCGGTGATCGACGGCGCGCTGCATATTGGTCTGACCGACGCCCAGCTGGATGTGTTGGGGCAGGCCAAAGGGGTGGCAAAGCTCAGCCGCGCCGACATGGCGGCCTGCATCGCCACCGGCGGCACCGGGGCGACCACGGTGGCCGCCACCATGATCGCCGCGCATCTGGCCGGGATCGAAGTGTTCGCCACGGGCGGCATCGGCGGCGTGCATCGCGGGGCCGAGACCAGTTTCGACATCTCTGCCGACCTGGCCGAACTGGCGCAGACAGCTGTGACAGTGGTGGCTGCAGGCGCAAAGGCGATCCTGGACATACCCAAGACGCTGGAGGTTCTGGAAACATCAGGCGTGCCGGTTATCACATTCGGCCAAAAGGATTTTCCGGCGTTCTGGTCTCGCTCATCGGGTTTGGACAGCCCGTTGTCGATGGACAACCCGGCCGACATTGCCCGCGCGCATCGGACCCGAAATGCGATGGGGCTTCCGGGTGGTCAATTGGTGGCCAATCCAATCCCGGCCAAGGCGGAAATCCCCCACGCTGACCTGGCCCCGGTGATCGAAACCGCGCTGGCCGCCGCCAAGGCACAGGGTATCGCCGCCAAGCAAGTTACGCCCTTCCTGCTCGATCACATCTTTCACGCCACCGAAGGCGCGTCGCTCACCGCCAACATCGCACTTGTGAAGAACAACGCAGCGCTGGCGGTGCGCATTGCCACGGCGCTGACCGGGCTTCGCGAAGGTTGATTCCGGCCAAGGCCTGTCGATTGCTCTCTTCCCGACCCAAGGATGCACGCGCTGCACGGTCGCGGTCAGAGTTACCGCATCCTGTTGGAATGGGTTACGGACGCAGTCGCTGGATCGACGTTAAACGCCCCGAATGACAGGCGTTTGCACCTTGTGAGCCGGGACGAGAGACCCTACATTCGCGCGGTAGACCAGGGAAAATTTTCGCAACATGGATGACCACGACCACGACCACCATCGCCGACGTTTCCGGCCCTTTTCCGGCCTCAGGAATAATTTCCTGGCCGGGCTCGTTATCGTGGTCCCCGTTGCGATCACCATGTGGATGATCTGGACCTTTGTCGGCTGGATCGACAGTTGGGTTCTGCCCTTTGTCCCCTCGGCCTATCACCCCGACGCCCTGATCAACCGGTATTTCGGCGATTCTGACTGGTTCCTGTGGTTGTTCGGCACGGAAGAGGTGCATGTGAACGTGCGCGGGGTCGGTGTGGTGCTGTTCCTGATGTTCACCGTTCTTGTCGGCTGGATCACAAAAGGCCTGATCGGGCGCAGTTTCCTAGCCTGGGGCGAAGGGCTTGTGGATCGGATGCCAGTGGTGCGCTCGCTCTATAACGGCATTAAGCAGATCGCCGAAACGGTGTTTTCGACCTCAACAGAAGCGAAATTCGACAAGGCCTGCTTGGTGGAATACCCGCGCAAGGGGATTTGGGCGATCGCTTTCATCTCGACCACTGCCAAGGGCGAGATTGACGAAAAGATCCCGGTGGATGAGCCGATCATCTCGGTCTTTCTTCCCACAACGCCGAACCCGACATCGGGGTTTCTTTTGTTCGTGCCGCGCCATTCCGTGATCGAACTGGAGATGAGCGTCGAGGATGCCGCCAAGCTGGTGATCAGCGCCGGACTGGTCTATCCGAACGCGAAAGACCCGTCGGAACCATCTGAAATCACGCCAAAATGATTGGGGCCGGTCTGACCGGTTTTGCCACCGGGTTTTCCCTGATCCTGGCCATCGGGGCCCAGAACGCCTTTGTGCTGCGCCAGGGGCTGCTGCGTCAACACGTGTTCTGGCTGTGCCTGTTTTGCGCGGGCTCCGACGCGCTTTTGATCGCCGCCGGCGTGGCAGGCTTCTCTGCCCTGGTTTCCGCCTGGCCAGCGCTTCCCCAGGTGATGAGCCTGGCGGGTGCGGCGTTCCTGATCGTTTATGGCCTGCTCAGATTTCGCGAGGCTTGGCAGGGAAGCTATGCGATGGAGTTGGATGGGCAATCCCGATCCCTGGGCAAGACGATTGCCATTGCGGCGGCGTTCACATGGCTAAACCCACATGTCTATCTGGACACACTGGGTCTGATCGGTGCAATCTCGACAGGGTTTGAGGGCGCAGCCCTGAAATGGGTCTTCGGCGCCGGGGCGGTGATTGCCTCGTTCACCTTCTTTTTCGGCCTTGGCTATGGCGCGCGACTGTTGGCGCCGGTCATGCAAAGCCCCCGCGCTTGGCGGGTACTGGATGTGATCATCGGTGTCGTGATGTGGGCCATTGCGACAAAACTGCTCACATCCGCGTTTTCCGGGGCGTGAGCGTATTCCCACAGCTCTGAACGTGCTAGGCCAAGCGTATAAAATAAGGGGAATCACACATGAAAAAAGTATCTGCAATCGTTCTGGCATCTCTGATCGCAACACCCGGTTTTGCGGGTGCGCTGGTCGACCCGATCGTCGAGGCTGATGTCATCGTCGAAGAAGCCTCCGGCAGCTCGTCCGCGGGTCTTCTGATCCCGCTGCTTCTGCTCATCATCATCGGTGCGGCGTTCTTGGGTGGTGATGACCCTATTCCCGAGACCATGTGAAAACACTTCAAAGTCTGGTAAAAACTATGGCGCGCGGAAGACATCCCGCGCGCTTGCTGATTCAGTGGCGCGGGAACGCAGGCCATTGCGAAAAAGCTGCTCCGTTCCGCGATTTCCGAGGCGCGAGTGTTTTCCCGTCGATCTGATCCTTCTCGGCCAGGCGCACAGGTTTAAACCTGACTCTGATCCAAGCTTTCAAACGGCGCGCGGAGCAGCTTGCGCGCCGTTTTCCTTTGCCGGAGCCTATAGTGCGGTCCAACCACCATCGACGCTGATCGTCGTACCGGTGATCTGCGCGGCGGCGTCCGAACACAGAAACACCGTGGTGCCGCCCAGTTGTTCAACCGTTGCAAATTCCTTTGAAGGCTGACGCGCCAGAAGCACATCACGCACCACTTCGTCACGCCCCTTGCCGTATTCCTTCATGGTGGCGGGGATCTGCGCCTCGACCAGCGGGGTCAGCACATATCCGGGGCAAATGGCGTTTGCCGTGATCTGCTCTTCCGCCGTTTCCAACGCGGTGGTCTTGGTCAGGCCGACAACCCCGTGCTTTGCAGCAATATAGGCGGATTTGAACGGGCTGGCGGTCAACCCGTGCGCGCTGGCAATGTTCACGACCCTGCCCCAGCCGGCCTGACGCATCATGGGAAGCGCGGCAGCTGTGGTGTGAAAGGCCGACGACATGTTGATGGCGATGATTGCATCCCACTTGTCGATCGGAAATTCGTCAATCGGCGCCACGTGCTGGATGCCCGCGTTGTTCACCAGGATATCACAGCGTCCGGCCTGTTCGATCAAGGCGCGGCATTCGTTACCTTTCGACATGTCGGCCTGAATATAGCGCGCGGTGACGCCGTGATCGGCGCTGATCTGCGCGGCCAGCGCGTGGTCTTCGTCGCGATCGGTGAACGAGTTCAGCACGACATCGGCGCCTGCCTTGGCCAGTTCGATCGCGACCCCCAGCCCAATGCCGGAATTCGACCCGGTTATGACGGCGGTTTTTCCCTTCAGCGACATGGCGCGCTCCTTCCAGATATTCGTTTGGCGCATACCATAGAGGGTTGCGCCCTGGGGGCCACCGGAAACGACACCCTGGCCGGCTTGCTGCAAGCCTAACGACATTGGTGCGGGATAACCGTTTCGTCGGGAATACGAGTTTTGTGCTGAGGCCAAAAAAAACGCCCGCACAAGGCGGGCGCTAAGTCATTGAGGCAGGTTTCATACAGGCAAGAAACCTATCGAGCAGTGAGTTCTTTATAAGCGGTCCCGCGCCTCTCGCCAAGCTAAAAGTTTGAAAACGTTAAACGGCATGTCTAGGCTAACATGCAGACAAACAAGGCATGTGAAGGATTGTTGCCCAAATGCGATCAGTGAATTTCCCGAAACTGCGCCCGTGGGGCGGCGCGTTGGCAATCATTCTGGCGGGGGCGACTGCACAGGCAGAACCCCAGCATGGCATAGCTATGTATGGCGACCCCGCCCTGCCCCCAGATTTCGTGGCTCTGCCGCATGTGAACCCGGATGCGCCCAAGGGCGGCAAGATCGTATTCGCCGAATCCGGCAGCTTCGATTCGCTGCATCCGGTGATCCGCAAAGGCGGCGCGCCCTGGCAATTGCGCTTCATGCTGTTTGAAAGCCTGATGGGCCGCTCCTATGACGAACCCTTCACGCTTTACGGCCTGCTGGCCGAATCGGTCGAGACGGGCCCGAATCGCGAATGGGTCGAGTTCACCCTGCGTGAAGAGGCGAAGTTTTCCGACGGCAGCCCCGTCACGATCGAGGACGTGATGTGGTCTTATGAGACGCTCGGCACCAAGGGCCATGCCCGGTATCAGGGCGCCTGGGGCAAGGTCGAGACGATGGAACAGACCGGGCCGCGCTCCGTGCGCTTCACCTTCAACACGGTGGATTTCGAGCTGCCGCTGATCATGGGCCTGCGCCCGATCCTGAAAAAGGCGCAGTGGGAGGGCAAAGATTTCGAAGCCTCGGGCATCGATGTGCTGCCCATCGGCTCTTCCCCCTACACGATTGGTGACTTTGAGCCCGGCCGGTATCTTGAGCTGACCCGCAACCCCGACTACTGGGGCAAGGACGTGCCGTTCATGCAAGGGCAGGCCAATTTCGACACCATCCGGTTCGATTACTACGGTGACGGCGATGTTGTGTTCGAAGCGTTCAAGGCGGGCGAGGCATCGACCCACCGCGAAGGCAACGCGGCGAAATGGGCGACGCAGTTCAACTTCCCTGCCGTCGAAAAAGGGGATGTGGTTTTGTCCACGATCCCGCACCAGCGCCCGACCGGTATCACCGGTTTCGTAATGAACACGCGGCGCGACGTGTTCAATGACATCCGCGTGCGCGATGCAATGATGCATGCGTTCAATTTTGAGTTCATCAATCAGACGCTGAACGGCGGCACCCAGCCGCGGATCGAAAGCTTTTACGACAATTCGGTTCTGGGCATGGAGGCGGGCGCGCCGGCCACGGGACGGGTCGCAGAATTCCTGCAACCCTTCGCCGCGGATCTGCCCGACGAGGTGATGGCGGGCTATGCCCTGCCCGTCTCGGACGGGTCCGAGCGCAACCGCGCCAACATCGGCCGCGCGATGGAGCTGATGGAGGCCGCCGGCTGGACCATTCAGGACGGTAAGATGAAGAACGCAGCCGGTGAGCTGTTCACCTTCGAGATCGTGCTGTCGCTGTCGGCCACGGAAACCCGCCAGATCGTCGACATCTATACGGCCGCACTGGACCGGATTGGCATCCAGCCCACCATCACCACAGTGGACAGCGCGCAGTACAAGGAACGCACCAAGGCGTTCGATTTCGACATGGCCTATTACCGCCGCGGCCTCAGCCTGTCGCCCGGCAATGAACAGCGGCTCTATTGGGGCAGCGAACAGGCCAACGAGGAAGGCAGCCGCAACTGGATGGGCGTTCAAAGCCCGGCCATCGACGGGATGATCGAACAGATGCTGACCGCCGACAGTCAGGACGATTTCCGAGCCGCGACCAAGGCGCTGGACCGGATCCTGAGCTCCAGCCGTTTCGTCATTCCGATCTGGTATTCCAACATCTCGCGGATCGCGCATTCGAAAGACATTCATTTCCCCGAACGTCTGCCGATGTATGGCGATTGGCTGGGGTTCCAGCCCGAGGTCTGGTGGCACGAAGAATAATCCGGACCTGACAGGCGAAAGACTTGCGCCCCCGGTTGCCAGCGGCTTAGATCGCGCCCAGGCAACCGGGGGTTTTTCATGGGTCTGTTTGAACGCTATCTGTCCGTCTGGGTCGGGTTGTGCATCGTTGCGGGGGTGCTAATGGGCAATGCCTTGCCGGGGCTCTTTGCCACCATCGCGGGGCTGGAATTTGCCCGTGTGAACCTGGTGGTTGCGGTGCTGATCTGGGTCATGATCTATCCGATGATGGTGCAGATCGACTTCACCTCGATCAAGGACATTGGTCGGCGCCCCAAGGGCCTGGTGCTGACACTGGTGATCAACTGGCTAATCAAGCCGTTCACCATGGCCGCCCTGGGCTGGCTGTTCTTTCGGGTGCTTTTCGCGGGCTTTGTCGATCCTGAGACGGCGGGCGAATACATCGCTGGCATGATCCTTTTGGGCGTGGCCCCTTGCACCGCCATGGTCTTCGTCTGGAGCCAGCTGACCAAGGGGGATCCGAATTACACGCTGGTCCAGGTCAGCGTGAATGACGTGATCATGGTCTTCGCCTTCGCGCCGATCGCGGCCTTTCTGCTGGGCGTCTCGGACGTGGTGGTGCCGTGGCAGACACTGCTCTTGTCCGTGGTGCTTTACGTGGCCCTGCCGCTGCTTGCAGGGATCCTGACCCGTCGCGCCCTGGGCGACACGGCCCATGTCGAAGGCTTTTTGGCCCGGGTGAAGCCGTGGTCCGTGGTGGGCCTTCTGGCCACCGTGGTGCTGCTGTTTGGCTTTCAGGCGCAAACCATTCTGGCGCAGCCGCTGGCCATCGTGCTGATCGCGATCCCGCTTCTGATCCAGACCTACGGCATCTTCGCCATTGCCTATACGGCCGCCAAAGCGATGCGCCTGCCGCACAACATCGCGGCCCCGGCCTGCATGATCGGCACGTCAAATTTCTTTGAACTGGCAGTGGCGGTCGCGATTTCGCTGTTTGGTCTCCACTCCGGTGCCGCCCTTGCCACGGTGGTCGGCGTGCTGGTCGAGGTGCCGGTGATGCTGTCGTTGGTCGCCTTCGCCAACCGCACCCGACACTGGTTCCCTTCTGTGTGACCGCTGAGCGACACGGGCAAACATAGTTGACCCAGGGATAGCCATCCAAATCTGATCAACCTAACGTCGCGTCAATTGGAGCAATTTTTCCAGAGGTGGAATATGAAGAAGTTATTTTTGACAACTGCGTTGTGCGTGATCAGCGCAAGTGCCGCACAGGCGCAATCGATGTTTGACGGGTCGATGCAAATCGCCGTCGGTGGCGTCGATTTGGAATTTGATCAGTACAATCTGAATGGCGGCTTTGTTGTTCATTCATCGGACCAATTCATCGTTCAGCTTGATGCCGGGGTGTCCACAGGCAACACCGATGAATACAATCTGGGTGTGCACTTGGGCTATCGCCTGTCCGACCAGACCACACTTGCGCTCTATGCAAACTACAACCGATGGGACGGCGTGGACTACAACATGGTGGGCCTCGAAGCACAGCATCAGGCTGGTGACGTGGAATTGAACGGCTTTATCGGCTACGAAACCGGATTTGGGAGCGAGTACATCTACAGCAAATTCGATGCGACATGGTCCCTCGGAGGTGCCTCAGGCTCCAGTGGGCTGGACCTGACTGCTGGATTTGCGACCTACACCTCTGTCGGAAGTTCGACGGACCCTATGGTGTTTGCTGAACTCGACTACGATTTCGGCAACAACCTCTCAGGCCAAGTCGGGGTCGGGTACGCTGACAACGATCCTTATCTGCGCCTTGGGCTCACCTATGACTTTGGCAATGGTCGCACCTTCCAGGCCCGCGACTATGAAAACCTGTTCATGACCTGGTAAGCGACGTCAGGGGAATTTTGGAAAGGCGCCCCAAGCGGGCGCCTTTTTCTTTGGGGATTGTCGCGCTTGAAAAATGCGTGAAACCGTCACTGCGCGGTCATCATGACAACCCGTTTTTGGCTGATGCCACCGCCAGACCATTGCAGGGCCCCGACCATCTCGGCGCCATTGTCCCCCAACGACCAGGCAATCAGCCGGTAGGTGAAGGTGATCTCGGTGCCCTCCGTAGAGCTTGAGGTGCCAGTTCCGACGATCCGCGGCAGGTTTGCAACCGGGCAATCCACCACATAAGCAAAATCCTCGCTGCTGATGGCCGACAGGCCCTTGTGCGCGTCCCATTGCCAATCCGGTTCGTCCGCCCCGACCAAGGACAACTGCACCGCATTGGGCGGTTCTCCCATGATCAGGTCATCGCCCACGGCATAGATCGTGACCGGCATCGTGTTCTGGACCTCCAACGGAATGACCTTGTCGCCGCCCGTCATGATGGCATTGCCTATGCTCAGCGTATAGGCACCGACCAGATCGTCGTTGGTGATCTGGGCTTTGCACAGATCCGCCTGCGCCATCGCAGGTGACGCGGCCGCGGCCGATGCCAAAACCAGGTTGTGAAATCGCATGGCTTTCCCTTTCAAGGTCGCGTCCCCACACAGGTGACGTGATACAAGCTTAGGGTCAATTCATCCGCCAGGCAAATCCCGTGCCATCGGCACAATCGGTTACACCAGCGACGTGACCCACAGGATCGTCGCGTCCTCGTCGCTGGTCGACACCACGTTGTGTCCCATTGATGCGTCGTAATAGGCGCTGTCTCCGCGCCGCATCTCGACCGGTTCATAGAATTCGGTGATCAGCCGGATCGCGCCCGTCAGCACATACAGGAATTCTTCGCCGTCATGGCGCACCCAGCCGTCGAATTCGTCGAATGACCGCGCGCGCACGCGGGCGCGGTAGGGCAGCATCGCCTTTTTGGTCAGGGCACCTGCCAGCATTTCATGTTCATAGGTCGTGGTCGCATGGGCGGCCCCTTCGCCCGATTTCGTCACTGCCATCCGGCCCGACACCTGCGCGGCTTTGGGCGCGGTAAACAGCTGCGGCACCGAGATTTCCAGCCCCACGGCCAGCTTTTTCAGCGCCTCATAGGTGGGCGACATCTGACCGTTTTCGATCTTCGACAGGGTAGAGCGGGCCAGCCCGGCTTGGTTTGCGGCCTGCTCCAGCGTCCAGCCGCGCGACTTGCGCAGGTCGCGCACTCGTTCACCCAGGTTCAGGGGCTGCGGATCGGGCGCCTCGTCCCCGCTTTCACGGGCCAGGCGGATCAGGCTGGGTTCGGTTGGTTTGGCCATCGGTTTGTCCATGCCGCCCATATAGGTTGGCGCGCCCCCCTATTGCAACAGCGCCCGTGGGGCGGCACAAAGCCCCATGCTGTCCGTTTTCGACCAGGGCGCCTTTGCGCCACCGCCTGACCGCTTCAACATGGCCGCCCATGTGCTGACCCACGCAGATGACATGGGCGACAAGATCGCGCTGTCGATCCTGGGTGGCGGTGGGGAGGATTGGAGCTTTACCCGGTTGGCCTGCGCGGTGCGCGGCATTGCTGGCGGGCTTCTTGCGCGCGGGTTTGTCCCCGGTGACCGCGTGCTCATGCGGCTGGGCAACAACGTGGATTTTCCGCTGGCCTTTCTGGGTTCGATTGCCGCCGGGCTGGTGCCGGTGCCCACCTCGTCGCAACTGACCGAGGCCGAGATCACGCGCATGACGGCCATCATCGCGCCCGCGCTGATCATCGGCGGCGTGGGGATCGCGCTGCCCGCCCCCCTACCCTGCGACGTGCTGACAAGCGGCGCGCTGCACGGCATGGCGGACCACCCGCCCGCGCCTTACGCAATGGGCGATCCCGACCGACCGGCCTATGTGATTTTCACCTCTGGCACCTCGGGCAACCCGCGCGCCGTGACCCATGCGCACCGGGCGATCTGGGCGCGCCAGATGATGCATCAGGGCTGGTACGGCCTGACGCAGAGCGACCGGTTGATGCATGCGGGCGCGTTCAACTGGACCTATACGCTGGGCACCGGGTTGATGGACCCTTGGAGCGTCGGGGCCACCGCGTTGATCCCCGCCCCCGGCACGCCGCCCCCCGCCCTGCCCGGTCTGATCGCCGATCACAAGGCGACGATTTTCGCCGCCGCCCCGGGTGTCTTTCGCCAGATGATGAAAGCCGCCCTGCCCGATTTCCCAACGCTGCGCCACGCGCTTTCGGCGGGGGAAAAGCTGCCCGCCGCCACGCGCGCGCACTGGGAACAGGCCACCGGCACACCGGTTCACGAAGCCTTCGGCATGTCGGAATGCTCGACCTTCGTCTCGGGCGCACCGGATCACCCTGCGCCCGCAGGCACTCTGGGTTACCCCCAACCCGGTCGCCGTGTCGCGGTTCTGGGGGACGACGGACCGGTGGACATCGGCGAACCCGGCACGCTTGCGGTGTCCCAGCGTGACCCGGGCCTGATGCTGGGCTATCACGGTGCCGAGGCAGAGACCCGCGCACGGTTTCGCGGCGAATGGTTCCTGACCGGGGACAGCGTCAGCATGGGCGACGACGGCGCGATCACCTATTTAGGGCGGGGCGATGACATGATGAACGCAGGCGGCTTTCGCGTGTCGCCGATCGAGGTCGAGGCGGCGATGACCCATCATCCCGGTGTGCTTGAGGCCGCCTGTGCCGAGGTGCAGGTGAAGGCCGACGCCAGCGTGATCGCCTGTTTCTATGTGCCCGAACAGGCCCCGGTGGACGCCGCCGCCCTGACCACCCACGCCCATGCCACGCTGGCGCATTACAAATGCCCACGCCTGTTTGTCCCGGTTGACGCCCTGCCGCGGGGCGCCAACAACAAGCTTTTGCGCCGGGCGTTGCGCGACCAATACGAGGCGGCGCTTTCCCCCGCCGCCAATCCCGGCTAGAGCAGGACCAAAGGAGCCGCGCGATGATCCCACTGCATATCTTTTCCGACCCGATCTGCCCCTGGTGCTATATCGGCAAGGCGCGGCTGGACCGCGCGCTTGAAGCACGTCCCGGACATCAGTTCGACATCCAGTGGCATCCGTTCCAATTGAACCCCGACATGCCAGCGGATGGCATGGACCGGCGCGCATACCTGGAAGCCAAGTTCAGCGGTCAGGATGGCGCGGTTCAGGCCTACATGCCTGTGGTGCAGGAGGCCGAGGCGGCCGGGCTGAAGATCGATTTCGAGGCGATCAAACGCACGCCCAACACGCTGAACGCGCACCGGCTGATCCATTGGGCCAGCCTGGAGCATCGCCAGACCTTCGTCGTCGCCAAGCTGTTCAAAGCCTATTTCAACGAAGGGCGCGACATCGGGGATGTCGAGGTTCTGGCCGATATCGCCAGCGAGGCCGAGATGGATCGCGACGTGACCGCCCGGCTGTTGGACAGCGACGCCGACGCGGACGACATCCGTGCGCGCGACGCTGACGCGCGCGAAAAGGGCGTGCGGGCGGTGCCCACGTTTCTGATCGCCGGGCAGCACGTGGTGCCAGGCGCGCAGCCGACCGATCTGTGGCTTCAGGTGATCGACGACATCGCCGCGCAGACCAACGCGACCTGATGCGGCTCACCGCGCCAAGCAAGCCGCTGGGTCTGGTCGAGTTCATCGCGCTGATGGCGGCGATGTTCGCGATACTGGCGTTTTCGATCGACAGCCTGTTGCCCGCCCTGCCCCCGATCGGCGCCGAGATGAGCCCGCAGGACCTGAACCGCGCGCAACTGGTGGTCGGGGTCTTTGTGCTGGGTATGGGGGTCGGACAATTGTTCATGGGCCCGGCGTCGGATCGGTTCGGGCGCCGCCCGGTCGTCCTGTTCGGCATTACGCTTTATATCCTGGCAGCCCTGGCCGCGCTCAGGGCCGACAGCCTGACCACGCTGTTGATCTGGCGTTTCGTGCAGGGGTTCGGCGGCTCGGCCCCGCGCACCGTGGGCGTGGCGATCACGCGCGACCTGTATTCCGGGCGGATGATGGCGCGGGTGTCGTCTTTCACCTTCATGGTCTTCGTCATGGTGCCCGCAATCGCGCCCTATATTGGCCAGCAGGTGATCCGTGCCTGGGACTGGCGCGCGATGTTTGTGGTCTATGTCTTCGTTGGCTTCGCCGTCGGCGCCTGGTTCCTGTCGCGCCAGCCCGAGACGCTGGCCGACGACAAGCGCAAACCCTTTACCTTGGCGCGGTTTCTGCGCGGGGTGCGCGAAGTTTTGGGCCACCGCCGCGTGGTGATCCACATCGGTGTGCTCACGCTCGGCTTTAGCCTTCTGATGGCCTATATCAGCTCGGCCCAACCCATTTTTGTCGATGCTTTGGGCGCGGGTGAACAATTCCCGGTCTATTTCGCCGCCATGACCGTCGTGTCCTCCCCCGCCGCGCTTTTGAATGCGCGGCTGGTGATGCGGTTGGGCATGACGCGGCTGGTCAGCCTGACCTATGCGGTGCAGGCGGTGGTGGCCTCAACTCTGGCCATCGTCTGGTGGGCCGGTCTGGTGCCCGACGCCTGGGGCTTGTGGGTCTTTTTCGCCTGGTCCTGTACCGTGTTCATCATGAATGGCTTCAATTTCGGCAATCTGAACGCGCTTGCGATGGAGCCTTTGGGCCATGTCGCTGGCACCGCCTCGGCCCTGATCGGGGCAATCTCGACGATGCTCTCGGTGGTCATTGCCGTGCCAATTGGGCTGGCGTTCAACGGCACGCCACTGCCGATGATCGGCTCGGCGGCAGTGCTGTCGATCCTGGCCTGGTTGGGGATGAAATGGGCGGGGCCTGACGAAAGTTAAGCCGCTGCCTTCGACCGCTCCAACATGCGCGTGCGCAACATGCCCGCGCTGCCAATCTGGATGAAATAGGCGATCATCACAGGCAGGATGAACGTCGGCCCGTAGGTGTCGATCGAAAACACCGCCAGGATCAGCGCCAGCGTGATGTAACGCGTGGCGATATGCCAATAGACCGCGCGCCCCTCGGCGTCATTGTCCGTTAGATAGCGCGCGGCGGTGAAGGCCACGGCGTAGAAGGCGGTGGTCGCGACGATGGCGCGCAACAGCGCCTCAACCGGGACGGTGAACAGCAGCTGCGAGGTGGTCAGGCTAAACAAGTAGAACACGATTCCGAACATCGTCGCCTTCGAGATCAGCGGTTGGTGCTTTTCAGTAAACGCCATCACGCCGGGCAGGAAAGCGCGTGCCAGACGGCTGAGCAGAAACGGGATCACGATCAGGATCACGAAGGGCGCGAAGGGCTTGATCTCTCGTCCCGTGGACACCGGGCCGTCGCCCAGAACGGGTGCCGGGAACCAGCCGCTAGCCAGGTCGAAATACAGTCCAAAGATCAACGTGATGGGCAACAACAGCGCCAGGTTTAGCATGAAGATGATGAAGCCCAGCTTCGGGTTCGCGCCGGAGGTCTTGATCCACATCATCACCATGCCGCCACCGGGCAACAGCGCCAGCAGCAGCAGCGCGCCGGCAATGCCGATGTCGCCCGAGAGATAGCCGATCAGCAGCGCGGCAGCGGTCACCAGCAGGTAATTGATCCACAGGTTGGCAAAGATCGAGTGTTTTTGCTTTTTCACCAGCGCCATGTCGGACAACTGAAACTTGAACAGCGACGGCGTGACCAGAAATATGCCCGCGACCACGCAGACCAGCGAGGAAAAGGCGAAACCGCCCGTCAGGTAACCGGTGCCAAGGCCCAGCACGATGGCCGCGACGACAAGGAGGATCTGTTGCATGGGGCGTTCCCTTCGGGGTGAGGTTCGCCTTCATATATTCCAATTGCGGAATATATCAAGTTTTCTTTGCCCGTCGCTTTTCATCCCGCACCTTGATCGCCAGATCTTGCGCAATGGAAAAGGCGCCCTTGATCTTGTCCGAGGTCCGGCGCCAGTCGCGCCGCACCACGATCTTGTTGTCGCGCACCTTGGCCAAGCCATTCTGAGCATTGATGAATTCCACAAGCCCGGCGGGCGAGGCGAACTTGTCGCGGTGGAACTGGATCGTGGCACCCTTCGGGCCCCCGTCAAGTTTCGCGATCCCTGCCCGCTTGCACATCGCCTTGATGCGCACGATCAAAAGCAGCGTGTTGACCTCTTTCGGCAGCTTGCCGAAGCGGTCGATCAGCTCGGCGGCAAAGCCTTCCAGCTCGACCTTGGAGGTCAGACCGGACAGGCGGCGATAAAGGCCCAGCCGCACGTCCAGATCGGGCACATAGGTATCGGGGATCAGAACCGGCACGCCCAGATTGATCGTCGGTGCCCAGGTCTCGTCCGCCTCGGTCAGCCCCTCCAGCTCACCGGTGCGGATCTTGGCAATCGCCTCCTCCAGCATCTGCTGATACAGCTCATAGCCCACTTCGCGCATCTGGCCGGACTGCTCTTCGCCCAGAAGATTGCCGGCGCCGCGAATGTCCAGATCCTGGCTGGCCAGGGTGAAGCCCGCGCCCAACGTGTCCAGGGACCCCAGCACGCGCAGGCGCTTTTCGGCGGTCGGCGTCAGTTTTAGGCGTGGTTTCGTGGTCAGATAGGCATAGGCACGGGTTTTCGAACGCCCCACCCGGCCCCGGATCTGGTAAAGCTGCGCCAGCCCGAACATGTCGGCGCGGTGCACGATCATCGTGTTGGCGGTCGGGATATCCAGCCCGCTTTCCACAATCGTTGTGGCCAGCAGAACGTCGTATTTGCCGTCGTAAAACGCGTTCATCCGGGCGTCCAGCTCGCCCGCTGCCATCTGGCCATGCGCAACCACGTGGCTGACTTCGGGCACATGGGTTTCCAGAAAATCCACGATCTCTGGCAGGTCCTTGATGCGCGGCACGACGAAAAAGCTCTGCCCGCCACGGTAATGTTCGCGCAAAAGCGCTTCGCGGATCGTGACGCTGTCAAACTCGGACACGTAGGTGCGGATCGACAGCCGATCCACTGGCGGCGTGCCGATGATCGACAGGTCCCGCACCCCCGACAGTGACATCTGCAGCGTGCGCGGAATGGGCGTCGCGGTCAGCGTCAGAACATGCACGTCCGAGCGCATTTCCTTCAGCCGTTCCTTGTGCCCGACCCCGAAGCGTTGTTCTTCGTCCACGATCATCAGGCCCAGATTGTCAAACCGCACGCCTTTGGCCAGAAGCGCGTGGGTGCCGATAACGATATCCATCGTGCCGCGTGACATGCCTTCGCGGGTCAATTGCGCCTCGCGCTGGCCGACAAAACGCGACAGCTGTCCGACCTGGATCGGGAAGCCGCGGAAGCGTTCGCTGAAACTTTTGTAGTGCTGACGGGCCAGCAGCGTGGTGGGCGCGATCACCGCCACCTGTTGTCCGGCCATCGCAGCGACGAAGGCCGCGCGCATCGCGACCTCGGTCTTGCCAAAGCCCACGTCGCCACAAACCAGGCGGTCCATCGGCTGGCCGCTGGCGATGTCCTCGATCACGTCGGAAATCGCGCCCAGCTGGTCCTCGGTTTCCTGATACGGGAACCGGGCGCTAAACTCCTCCCAGGCGTGGTGTGGCGCCTCCAGCACCGGCGCCTTGCGCAGCGCGCGTTCGGCGGCCAGGCGGATCAGCTTTTCGGCCACCTCGCGGATGCGTTCCTTGAGCTTGGCCTTCTTGGCCTGCCAGGCCCCGCCGCCCAACTTGTCAAGCAGCCCGCTTTCGTGGCCGAACTTCGACAGAAGCTCGATGTTTTCCACCGGCAGGAACAGCCGGTCGCCGCCGGCATATTCCAGCGCGATGCATTCATGCGGCGCGCCCATCGCGGTGATGGTTTCCAGGCCGTTGTATTTGCCCACGCCATGTTCGACATGCACAATCAGGTCACCGGGGCTAAGGCTTTGGGTCTCGGTCAGGAAGTTCTCGGCGCGTTTCTTGCGGCTGGGCGCGCGGATCAGGCGATCGCCCAACACGTCCTGCTCGGAAATCACGGTCAGTGCCTGCGTTTCAAACCCGTGCTCCAGCGGCCAGACGGTCAGATAAACACCGCCCTGCGCCTCGGGCACATCGCGGAAATCGGCAATCGGGGCGGTGGCGGTCAGGCCTTCGTCGGCCAAAAGCCCCTGCAGTCGTTCGCGTGCGCCTTCCGAGTAGCTGGCGACAACCACGGGGCCATCGCCACGCCGGGCCTTAACATGTTCGGAAAGGGCATTGAAAAGGTTTACCTTTTCCATCTGTCGTTCGGGTGCGAAATTGCGCCCGATGCGACCGCCGCCGTCCAGAACGCCCGGCCCGGTGGCTTGCGGCAGGGCGGACAACTGCACCACGCGGCGGCTGGCAACGCAAGCGTTCCACGCATCATCGTTCAGATACAGAAGCTCAGGCGGACAGGGTTTGTAGACGCTGTCCATCCGGTTTTTCGACGACATCGCGGCGCGACGGGTCTCGTATTGGTCCTCGATCCCCTCCCACCGTGCCAAGCGTGTAGGCGTCAGCTGATCGTCCAGCACGATCGGCGCTTCGGGCAGGTAATCGAACAGCGTTTCCAACCTGTCGTGGAAGAACGGTAGCCAATGTTCCACGCCCTGGTGCTTGCGGCCTGCCGAGACCGCTTCATAGAGCGGATCATCGGACCCGGCGGCGCCAAATTCGATGCGGTAATTCTGCCGAAACCGGGTGATCGCGGCCTCGTCCAGGATAACTTCGCTGACTGGGGCCAGTTCGACCACCGACAGGTTTTCGGTGGTGCGTTGAGTGATCGGATCAAACCGACGCGCGCCGTCCAGCACATCGCCAAACAGGTCCAGCCGCACCGGACCGGTGTCGCCGGGGGGAAAGATATCGATGATGCCGCCGCGCACGGCAAAATCGCCCGGCTCCATCACCGTGGGACTTTGGCTAAAGCCCATGCGCACCAGAAACGCCTTTAGCGCGTCGACGTCGATGCGCCGGTCCACCTCGGCCACGAAGGCGCTGTCCTTCAGAACTGCGCGGGCCGGAAGGCGCTGGGTGGCGGCGTTCAGCGTGGTCAGAAGTAGAAATTTGCCAGTAAGCCCCTGCGCCAACCCGGCCAGTGTGGCCATCCGCGTGGCAGACACGTCGGGGTTTGGTGATACGCGATCGAACGGCAGGCAATCCCAGCCCGGCAGCGTGATCACCGGCATGTCAGGGGCAAAGAATGCCAACGCCGCCTGCATTGCCGCCAGCCGCTTGTCATCCCGCGCGACATGGATCACCGGCCCCCCCGCGCGGGCTTGTTCTGCCAGCAAAAGCTGTGCGTCAAAGCCCTCGGGGGCGCCTGACAGGGTAACGTGCAGTGTCATCGTGATTATCCGCCCAGAGCGCCCAGCGACAGGTTCTGATACATGCCCCACATGGAGGTCGTGAAGATTGAGATCATACCGACGATCTGGGTGTGGATACGGTGGCGGTTAAGGCGCTTTTGCAACGCCACGCCTTGCAGATGGGTGTCACGAATGACTCGGGCGGCGTTCAACGACAGAATGCCAACGATGGTCATGGGAAAGGCCAGCAGAAACACCGCCTGGGCGAACTCGACCCAGTACCAGAAGCCTAGAAGCGCCAGGGTGGTCAGGATCGCGCAGACAATCCCTAAAAGCCAAAGTCCGGACACCCCGGCGATATAGAGCAAGCGGTCGGCGTTGATGCGCACCATGTCCTCCATGTCGGTGGCTGCCTGGCCCCCGTGGCGCGCAGCGCGCTGGATCATGTCGAACGGCACGCCCAGCACCCAATGGCTGGTCGTGGACCAGGCAACGGCAAGCGCGATCCAATACCACAGATTGGAAAAAGACCGCATGTCGATCAGTTCAAAGAGGGTTTGGTACCAGTCCACCAGAGTCAGCCCTTGGTTGTGCCGCGCGACATTAACCCCGGGCGTCCGGCTTTGCCAGCCCTTGAGATGCGTCGCGTGACATGGCAAGCACGGGGAAACCGCTTGAAGAGGATCCAGCATGAGACGCACCGTCGCCCCCTTCCCCGCAACGCGCCTGCGCCGGGGGCGTGTCAGCCCCGCCATTCGCGACCTGGTACGCGAAAACGCGCTGTCGGTCGGGGATCTGATCTGGCCGATTTTCGTGATGGATGGCGAGGATGCTGAAACACCCGTGCCGTCCATGCCGGGCGTATCGCGCATGAGCGTGGACCGGGTGGTGGTGGCCGCGCGCAAGGCCGCCGATCTGGGCATCCCGGCGATCTGCATCTTTCCCTATACCGACCCGGCGCTGAAGACCGAGCTGTGCGAGGAAGCCTGGAACCCCGACAACCTGTCCAATCGCACCATTCGCGCGGTCAAGGCGGCGGTGCCCGAGATTGCAGTGATGACCGACGTGGCGCTGGACCCCTACAACGCCAACGGCCATGACGGCATCGTGCGGGATGGCGAGATCGTGAACGACGAAACCGTCCAGGCGCTGGTGCGCATGGCGCTGGCGCAGGCCGACGCAGGGGCGGACATTCTGGGCCCGTCCGACATGATGGATGGCCGCATTGGCGCGATGCGCAAGGCGCTGGAGGACAGCGGCCACGCCAATGTCGCGATCATGTCCTACACGGCGAAATATGCCTCGTCCTTCTATGGCCCGTTTCGCGACGCGGTCGGCGCTTCGGGCGCGTTGAAGGGCGACAAGAAAACATACCAGATGGATCCGGCCAATTCCGACGAGGCGATGCGCCTGGTCGAACGCGACCTGCTTGAAGGCGCGGACATGGTGATGGTGAAACCGGGCATGCCGTATCTGGACATCTGCCGCCGGGTGAAGGACGAGTTTGGCGTGCCCACCTTTGCCTACCAGGTCAGCGGCGAATACGCGATGTTGATGGGGGCGGCGCAGAACGGCTGGGTCGATGGCGACGGGGTGATGATGGAAAGCCTGCTGGCGTTCAAACGCGCCGGGTGTGATGGCATCCTGACCTATTTCGCCCCTCGCGTGGCCGAGCTTCTGGCAAAATAAGCCCTATCGGGTTGCGCCCCCTTCGGGGTCGCGGGAGGCCGCTTCGCGGCGAGTTTGAGCCTCCGGCGGGGGTTTTCACGGAAAGAGGAAAGTTCAGCTACCGCGGATGAAGGCGATCAGCTGGGCGGTGGATTTGTCCTTGTCCGCAGCACTTTCGCGGCCCGAAACCACGGGTTCCAGCGCCACGGCAAGCTCTTTGCCCAGTTCGACGCCCCATTGGTCATAAGAATTGAGGCCGAGCACTACCCCCTCGACGAACACCCGGTGTTCATAAAGCGCGATGATGCGGCCCAGGGTGGCGGGGTCGAGTTTGGGATAGATCAGTGTGGTTGAGGGGCGGTTTCCGGGAAACACCCGGTGGCGCGCCTGGCGCTCCAACTCGTCGCCTGTCAGACCCTTGGTGTGCATCAACGCGCGTGCCGCGTCCAGCGTGCGGCCTTTCATCAAGGCTTCGGATTGCGCCAGGCAATTGGCCAGCAGCAGGGTGTGTTGGTGCGCCAAATCGGGTTCATGACCCTGTGCAGCGACCAGGAAATCGCACGGCACCACGCCGGTTCCCTGATGGATCAGCTGATAGAAGGCATGTTGACCGTTGGTGCCAGGTTCGCCCCAAACCACAGGGCCAGAGGGATGCTCCAGATCGCGCCCGTCCATCGCCACGCCTTTGCCGTTCGATTCCATTTCCAGCTGTTGGAAATAGGCCGGAAGGCGTGACAGGCGTTGATCATAGGGCAGCACCGCGCGGGTCGGATAACCGCAGATCTGGTGGTGCCAGAGCCCGACCAGCGCCAGCATGAGAGGCAGGTTGTCCCGGCCTTCGGCGGTCTGGAAATGGCGGTCCATCTCATGCGCGCCGGCCAGGAAGGCGCGGAAGTTTTCCGGGCCGATGGCCAGCATCAGCGACAGCCCGATCGGCCCCCAGAGCGAATAGCGCCCTCCGACCCAGTCTTCGAAGCCGAACACGCGGTCGGGTGGAATGTTCCACTCGGCAGCCTTTTCGCTGTTCGACGACAGCGCCACGAAATGCCCGCCCGCCATGTCAGCCCCCACGCCCGCGGCCAGCCAGTCACGCGCGGTGGCCGCGTTGGTCATGGTCTCGATGGTGGTGAAGGTCTTGGAGGCAATAATCACCAGGGTCGAGCCGGGGTTGAGCCCCCTCAGCGTGTCATGGATATGCGCGCCGTCGACGTTTGAGACGAAATGGCAGCGCGGCCCGTCGTGGAACGGCGCCAGCGCAAGACAGGCCATCGCCGGGCCAAGGTCCGAGCCACCGATGCCGATGTTCACCACGTCGGTATAGCGCCCGCCACCGGGGGCGTGGATCGCGCCGCTGCGCAGGCCGTCGGCGAAATCCGCCATCCGCTCCAGCGTGGCATGCACCTCGGGCAACACGTCCAGCCCGTCGACCGTGACCGGCCCCGGACCGGGGTGGCGCAGGGCCGTGTGCAGCACCGCGCGGCCCTCGGTTTCGTTGATCTTCGCACCGGCAAACATCGCGTCGCGCTTTTGCGCCACGCCGGTTTCATCAGCCAAATGCAGCAAAAGCCCAACCGCCGTGTTGTCCAGGTTGGTTTTTGACCAATCCAGAAGCATGCCGCAGGCGCGGGTGGAAAAGTCCCCGGCCCGGTTCGCGTCGAACAGTGCTTCGATGCGCCGGGCGGCCACGTCTTCCTGATGGGATTTCAACCGTGCCCAGGTTGCGTTGGTCATGTTTAAACCGCCCAATGTACGGTGAGGTCCCGCAAAAAGGCAGCGATCGGCGCATCGTGCGCGCGCGCGCCTTGGGCTTGCTCCAATGCGGTGCGTTTGTCTGGGCCGAAAATCAGCAAATGCTTCGACAGAGCGCCGTTCAGCACCGGTTCGCTTAACGTCACGCGCGGCTCTGGCGCGCCCGGCGCGCGCATCGCAACCAACGGCGGTGCATTTGGAGACAACGCCGCATCCAGCTTGTCGGCGCCGGGAAAGATCGAGGCTGTGTGTTTGTCCGTGCCCATGCCCAGAAGCACAACGCTGAGCGGCGTGATGGCGCGAATGCCACCTTCCAGCGCGCCCAAACCTTCCTCAGGTGTGTCTGTCGCGGTGTAGAGCGGCACCAAATTGGCCGCCGCCGCCCGGCCCTGAAACAGCCGTTCGCGCAAAAGCCGTGTGTTGGACCGCTCGTGGTCTGCGGGCAGCCAGCGTTCGTCCGTCAACACGACATCGACCCGCGCCCAGTCCAGATCGACAGCGCAGAGCGCATCGAAAACTGGCCCCGGCGTGGTGCCACCAGGCACGGCCAGGGCGGCGCGGTCTTCGTGGTGAAGTGCGCCCACCAGTTCTTCGGCCAACACATCAACGAGATCCAGCACCAAGGCTTCCCGATCCGGGTATTCAACGAAATTCATTTGCGAAGATCCCTCCAACGACGTCCATCACGATGCAGAAGGATAAGCGCGTCTTCCGGCCCCGTCGAGCCTGGATCATAGGGGTGCGGCCGATCTTCGCGCCGGGTCCAGCTGTCGATGATCGGATCGGTCCAGGCCCAGGCGGCCTCGACCTCATCACCGCGCATGAACAGGGTCTGGTTGCCGCGGATCACGTCCATGATCAGGCGTTCATAGGCGTCGGGAACGTCCGCGACCTCTTCGCCCAGAGCCTCGGCAAAGGTCATGTCCAGCGGCACGTCGATCAGGCGCATGCCCCCCGGCCCCGGTTCCTTGATCGTCACCCGCAGGTCCATGCCTTCGTTGGGTTGCAGGCGGATCGAAAGCTCATTGGCGCTTTGTCCGGTGTCGCTTTCGAAGATCGAATGCGGCGGTTCCTTGAAACGTACGACGATCTCGCTCATCCGGGCCTTCATCTTCTTGCCGGTGCGCAGATAGAAATCGGTGCCGTTCCAGCGCCAGTTGGCGATGTGAACGCGCATGGCGATGAAGCTTTCCGTCAGGCTGTCGGGGTTTTCCGCATCCTCAAGATACGAGGCGCTGTCGTCCCCCGCCTTGTATTGCCCGCGCACGATGTCGTCGGGGTGCACCGGGTCAAGCGCCCGGATCACTTTCAGTTTCTCGTCACGCACCGCGTCCGGGTCGAACTTCGACGGCGGCTCCATCGCGGTAAGGCACAAAAGTTGCATCAGGTGGTTCTGCACCATGTCGCGCATCGCGCCGGATTTGTCATAATATGCGCCGCGCCCGTCCACGCCCACGGTTTCGGCCACGGTGATCTGGATGTGATCGACGTATTGCGCGTTCCACAGCGGTTCAAACAGCATGTTGCCAAAGCGCACGGCCATCAGGTTCTGAACCGTTTCTTTGCCCAGGTAATGATCGATGCGATAGATCTGATCTTCATTGAAATGCTTGGCCAGGGTGGCGTTCAGGTCGCGCGCCGTGTCCAGGTTGTGACCAAAGGGTTTTTCCACCACGATGCGCGCATCTGGCCCGGCGATCTTATGCTTGTGAAGACGATTCGCTAAGTCTCCAAACAGGCTGGGCCCGACCGAAAAGTAAAACGCCTGTACCACGTCGGGGCGCACCTTTGCGGCCAGCTCTTTCCACCCGCCTGTCCCCAGGGCATCGACCGGGACATAGCTCAGGCACTCCAAAAAGGCGTCCAGCGCTTTCGCCTCGCATTTTCGTTTCGAGACGAACTCACGCACCGCGTCCTCCACGAAGGTACGAAATTCGGCGTCGTCCATGTTGGATCTGGCCGCCCCAATGATGCGTGCGCTTTCAGGCATCTGACCGTCATAGAAACGTCGGTACAAGCCGGGCAGAATCTTGCGTCGGGCCAGATCGCCAGTGGCGCCGAAAATGACCAGATCAAAGGGATCGACAGGAATGACGCGCGCGACCATGTGGGCCTCCGGATGCATTGTGTTTCGTATTGCGTTAGCGCTAACGTCGCCCTTTTATCGACCACGTCTCGACAAGTCTACCACTCATGTTGGCCATCACAACCACGTCAGGGTCGGGTTCGGGGGTTTTCGCAGGCAACAGGCTGGGTTAGGTCAGAGGGACCAAAGGCGAACAGGTGAAACATGGATCAACGGGTCGAGACGGCAAACGTCGGGAAATTTCTGAACCCTGAGGTGACGGCAGACGGATCAAAACGCGCGCATGTGGCGCTTTCGCAGCCAAGCACGCTGTGGTTCAACACCGGTACCCTGTGCAACATCACTTGTGTGAATTGTTACATCGAAAGCTCTCCGGTGAATGACCGGCTGGCCTATATCACCGCAGCTGAGGTCGAGACCTATTTGGATCAGATCGCGGAAAGGGATTGGCCGATCGAAGAAATCGGATTTACCGGCGGGGAGCCCTTCATGAACCCCGAGATGATCGCGATGACACGGGCCGCCCTGAAGCGGGGCTTCAGGGTTCTGATCCTTACCAACGCTATGCGGCCGATGATGCGCAAAACCGTGCGCGCGGGACTTGAGCGATTGAACCGGGACTATCCCGGCCAGATGATTCTGCGTGTATCACTGGACCATTGGTGCGCGGCGCAGCACGATGACATTCGCGGCAAGGGCTCGTTTTCGAAGACCCTGGAGGGCATGGCCTGGTTGCGTGACACGGGCATCCAGATGGCTGTGGCTGGGCGGGCACTTTGGCATGAAAGCGACGCTGAGGCGCGGGCGGCCTATGCCGGTTTGTTTGCCGAAAATAACTTCAAGATCGACGCACAAGATCCCGGCTCAACGGTTCTTTTCCCCGAAATGGATGAAGGCATTGAGGTTCCCGAGATCACCACAGCTTGCTGGGACATTCTGGGAAAATCACCACGGGACGTGATGTGCGCCAGCTCGCGCATGGTGGTGAAACGCAAGGGCGCCGATCACCCGACAGTGCTGGCCTGCACGCTATTGCCTTATGCGGACGGGTTCGACATGGGGCCCACGTTGCAGGACGCCGAGGCCGACGTGTCCCTTAATCACCCTCATTGCGCCAAGTTCTGTGTGCTGGGCGGTGCCAGCTGCTCGGCGTGACGCTCAGACCATCACACACAGCAGTTCGAACATGATCGACGCGCCAAGATAGGCCGTGGCGCCAGAGGCATCGAAGGGTGGCGAGACCTCAACAAGGTCCGCGCCGATGATGTTGAGCCCTTTCAGCTCCCGCACCACCTGCAGCGCCTGGAAGGAATTCGGGCCACCGACCTCGGGCGTGCCGGTGCCCGGCGCAAAAGCCGGATCGACGAAATCGATGTCATAGGACACATAGGTGTCGCCCTGCCCGGCGATGTCGCGTGCCTCGGCCATCACGTCCTTGACGCCGCGGGCGTGAAATTCCTCGATCGCGATGACCCGGATGCCGACGCTTTCGGCAAAATCCCGGTCCTCGTTGTCGTAGGCCGTGCCGCGAATGCCGATCATGCAGACACGGGTCGGATCCAGCAGCCCCTCCTCCACCGCGCGGCGAAAGGGGGTGCCGTGGGTGAACATCGTGCCGTCGAAATAGCTGTGAAACAGGTCCGTGTGGCTGTCGAAATGCACCATGCCGACAGGGCCATCGGCGGCCAGGCTGCGCAAGATCGGCAGCGTGCACAGATGATCCCCGCCCCCGGTCAGCGGCCGGATCCCTGCCGCACCCACCCGGTCATAGAACGCTTTCATGCGGTCAAGGCTGTCCATCACATCCGCCGGGTTCGGCGCCACGTCGCCCAGATCGGCACAGCGCGCACGCTCGAACGGGCGGATGCCGGTTGCGCCGTTCTGCGCCCGGATCATGGTGGACATGTCGCGCAACTGACGCGGGCCGTGGCGTGGGCCGGGCCGGTTCGTGGTGCCACCGTCCCAAGGCGCGCCAATCAGGCCGATCTGCACCTCGCCAAAGTGGGGATGGTCGAAATCCACATGCGGCAGGCGCATGAACGTGGGCACACCGGCAAAGCGCGGCAGGTCAAAGCCGGAAACGGGGGTAAAGAATGTATCTGTCATGGCCGCATCATGCGTCCAGTTCGGCATCCCAGTAAAGGAAATCCATCCAACTGTCGTGCAAATGTCCCGGCGGGAACTTGCGGCCCATGTTACGCAGCTCCTCGGCGCCCGGTTGGCGCGGCGGTTTGCGCAAGGAAAGCCCCGAGCGATGTAAGGGCCGCGCGGCTTTGCGCAAATTGCACGGCGAACAGGCCGCGACCACGTTTTCCCAGCTGGTCACCCCGCCGGCGGCGCGCGGCACCACGTGATCAAAGGTCAGATCCCCGCGCGATCCGCAGTATTGGCAGCGAAATTCATCCCTCAGAAACAAATTAAAGCGCGTGAAGGCCACGCGCTTTTGAGGTTTGACATAATCTTTCAGGACAACGACCGAGGGGATCCTGATTTCCAGCGACGGGCTTCTGACCACTTCGTCATATTCCGCGATGATGTTCACCCGCTCCAACACCGCCGCCTTGACCGCCTCCTGCCAGGGCCACAGCGACAGCGGGTAATAAGACAAGGGCCGGTAATCCGCGTTCAGAACCAGCGCCGGGTTTTGCCTGCCCCCGCTGGGGGCGCGCACGAATTCCGTTCTGAAATCACCGTCCATACAAACATGCCCCTCACCCTGGCCGCTCACAGCACAGGGCGGGAGCCCGCCCCGTCGTGATGGGGTGAACTATATATGGGATAGGCAATCTGACAAGCCCCATGATCTGGGGCTTGTCTGGTGGGGTTATTCGTCTTCGAGCAGACCCAGTTTTTGCGCCATGAACGACAGGGCCACGGATAGCCCGTCGTTGGCGATCCCATGCCCCGTGCCTTGCATGATATGGCCGTAGGTCTCAAAACCCGCTGCTTCAAGCGCCTCACCGGCTTCGTGGAAATGGCCCGGCGGCACCATGTCGTCCTGATCGCCGTGGATCAGCATGACGGGCAGTTTCGATACCACGGAATCGGCAAACGTGTCGGGCTCCAACAGGCGACCGGAAAAGGCGACAAGACCGGCAATCGGCTCATCCCGACGCGGCAGTACGCGCAACGCCATCATCGTGCCCTGGGAAAAGCCCACCACGATCAACTGGGCGGGTTCGATCCCTTCCTGTTCCAGGATTTGATCGATGAAGGCGTCGATGTCCTGAGCTGCCTGAGCCGCCCCGCGCGCGCTGTCTTCCTCGCTTGAGCCATCGATCCACGGGATCGGGAACCACTGGAACCCCATCGGGTTGCCCGCGCATTTCTCGGGCGCGTCCGGGGCAATGAACACGGTGTCGGGCATGTGCGGCGCCAAGGGGTCGGCCAGACCCAGCAGGTCATTGCCATCAGCCCCATAGCCATGCAGGAAAATCACCACCGAATTTGTGGTGCCCGAGGCGGCCGGGCGGCGTTTGAAATCCAGAATGCGCGTCATTTACCTTATTCCTTCCCTGTTCTTCGCCACCCGGTAATAGGCCCAGAGCAGCCGGGCTGCAACGCCCCTCCAGGGGGACCAGGCTGCGGCCATCTCGCGCAGGGTGCGTTCCGTCGGGCGCTCGGGAAGGTCGAACAGGATGCGCGCAGCCTCTTGCAAGGCCAGATCGCCCGGCGCGAAGACATCGGCGCGGCCCAGGCATTGCATCGCATAGACCTCGGCGGTCCAGGGCCCGATGCCGGTGATTGCGGTGAGGGTTCGGATCACCTGATCGTCAGGGACATGGCGCAAGGCGTCATAATCCACATCTGCCACCGCCAGCGCCCGGGCATAGCGCACCTTGGGCCGCGACAGGCCAACGCCACGCAACTCGTCCTCGCTGGCCGCGCGCACCCGGGCCGGATCGGTCATCCCAGCGTCTACCACCCGCGCCCAGATCGCCGCCGCTGAGGCGGTCGAAACCTGCTGCGCCACGATCGCGTCCAGAAGGGCCGCAAAACCGTCCGGCTTGCGACGCAGCGGCAAAGGACCGGTCTGCGCCAGCGCATCGGCAAAGCGCGTGTCCTGCGCGGCCAGCCACGCGGCGCCTTCGGCCACGCAGGCGTCTGTTTCGATGATCCGTCCCACCATGGCGCGACCATAGGGCGTGCAGGCCGCACTTGCCACCTGTGACCACCTGTGCCTTTCCCCTCCGGCGTAGGCGTGCATAAATGCGGCCATGAGTGACTCGCATCTTCCCACAGGCGCCTGGCCTGACTTGCAACCCGGTTGGGTCTGGCTGTGTGGCGCCGGTCCCGGTGATCCGGGCCTGTTGACCTTGCATGCACTGAACGGGCTGAAACAGGCCGACGTGATCGTTTATGACGCGTTGGTTCAAAAACCCATCCTGGACTGGGCGCGGCCGGATGCCGAGCTGATCTATGCGGGCAAGCGCGGCGGCAAACCCTCGGCGTTGCAAAAGGACATATCCTTGCACTTGGTCGAGCTGGCCAAGGCCGGACGTCGGGTGCTTCGACTGAAGGGCGGGGACCCCTTCGTGTTCGGGCGCGGTGGGGAAGAGGCGCAGACGCTGGTACAACACGGCGTGCCGATCCGCATTATCCCGGGCATATCGGCGGGCATTGGCGGGCTGGCTTACGCGGGCATCCCGGTCACGCATCGCGACGTGAACCAGGCCGTGACCTTCGTCACCGGCCATGACCAAAGCGGGCAGACGCCCGCCTCGCTGGACTGGGGCGCGATTGCGCGTGGCAGCCAGGTGATCGTGATTTACATGGGCATGAAGCATATCGCGCGGATTTCGGAGGCGTTGCTAGAGGCCGGGCGTGACCCATCCGAACCGGTCGCGGTGGTCGCAAACGCCACTACGCCACGCCAACAGGTGCTGGAAACCACGCTGGGACGCTGCGCGGCGGACATCGCGGCCTCGGATTTCACGCCGCCCGCGATCATCTGCGTTGGACGCGCCGCCCTGCTGCGTCAGGCGCTGGACTGGCAGGCACTGGCCGATGGCGCGGCGCCGCGTGACGTAGACCCGCTGGAGCGCGGTAAACCGGCCGAGGAACGCTGAGCGCCGCTGCCGTTTCCTTAACGCGGTAATTTGTCTCTTTCCAATTCACTTGACCCGCGATACCCAAACGCCATGACAGAGAACGCGATTTCCCCCGAGGCCGACGCCAAAGCCAAACGCAACGTGACCATTCTGGTGCTGGCGCAGGCCATTCTGGGCAGCCAGATGCCGATGATCTTCACCATCGGGGGCCTGGCTGGGCAATCGCTGGCCACGAACGCCTGCTGGGCGACGCTGCCGATTTCGTTGATCGTGATGGGCTCGATGATCTGGGCCACGCCGATGAGTGCGGTGATGCAGAAATTCGGCCGCCGCACCGGGTTCTTTCTTGGCACCACCGGCGGCACGATCGGCGCGGTGATCTGCGCCTATGCGCTGACCCAGTCCAGTTTCCCGCTGTTTCTACTGGGGTCGTTCTTTACCGGGATCTACATGTCGGCGCAGGGGTTTTACCGCTTTGCCGCCGCCGATACGGCGTCCGAGTCGTTTCGGCCCAAGGCGATTTCCTATGTGATGGCGGGCGGGCTGGCGTCGGCCGTGATTGGCCCGCAGCTGGTCAATGCCACCAACGAAGCCACCGTGGTGCCCTTCCTGGGTGCCTATGTGACGGTGATCGCGATCAACGTGGTTGGATCGCTGCTGTTTCTGTTTCTGGATATTCCCACCCCTGAAGCCCCGCATGAGGACGCCCCCAAGGGACGTTCGCGCATGGAACTTCTGCGCGATCCCATCATCGCGGTCGCGATCATCTGTGCGATGGTGTCCTATGCGTTGATGAACCTGGTGATGACCTCGACCCCGCTGGCGGTGGTTGGCTGCGGGTTTGAACAGGACATGGCGGGGAATATTGTGACCGCGCACGTGCTGGCGATGTATATTCCCAGCTTTTTCACCGGCCACCTGATTGCCCGGTTCGGCACCCGAAAGGTCATTGCCACGGGTCTGGCCATCCTGGGTCTGGCCGGGCTGGTCGCGCTTCAGGGTGTGGCGCTGGAAAACTTCTTTGTCGCGCTGGTGCTGTTGGGCGTGGGTTGGAACTTTGGTTTCATCGGCGCCACGACCATGCTGGCCGGCGCCCACAGGGTCGAGGAACGTGGTCGGGTTCAGGGGCTCAACGACATGATCGTGTTCGGCTGCGTCACGCTGGCCTCGCTGGCGTCGGGCGGGTTGATGAACTGCTCTGGCGGATCGGCCCAGGAAGGCTGGAGCGCGGTGAACCTGGCGATGGTGCCGTTCCTGGCCTTGGCGGGCGCCGCGCTGATCTGGCTGATCATGCGCCCGTCGGATGAGGCTTATTAAGCCGCAACGCGGCAGCTATCGCGTATGGCAAAGTTTTTCCCGCGCTATGGTCCCGTGCGTGCCTTACGTCCGCCGCGCCGCCCTTTGGGCAGGTTCATTTCCGTAAGCGCGTCGCGCAGGACTTGAGTCATCGGGTGGTCGGGATGTATCCCACCGTAGTGGTCCAGCAGTGCGCGAATGCGGTCGGGTTGCGGCGTGTCGTGGTCGTCAAACAACGCCCAGTCCAGAAAGATCGAGCGGCATTCGCCGATGTGAATGCCGTCGATGTTATAACTCTCGCGGATCAGCCCGCGCGGATCAAAGCCTTTGATGCTCACCCTGTCACTCCTGTTTCGGGGGCCGCGCCAGCACCGCTTCGATCGCTGCCGTCGCCGCGTCCCCGCGCGCTTTCACCATCTCGATCAGGGCGGGTTCACTGTCCGCCCCGGTTTCACGCAGGATTAGCTCAAGACCACCCTGCCCCACTTTTTGTAGGTCCAATGGTCCGTCTGTCAGCAGCTTCGCCGCCGCCTGCATGCGCCACATCAGATCATGGCTGTCTGTCAGGGCTGTCGCCTCTGCGTCAGTAAACCAACCGATTGCGACACCTTGTGCGATCTGATCGGCCGGGCGGCGCGGGGTTTCAGGCGCGATCAGCGCGGCGGCCTGGGCCACCAGTTCGACGTCCTGGATGTGTCCCGGACCCAGCTTGGCCTCAAGTGCGCCCGCACCGGCGCCTTTCGCTTCGGCGATCCGGCTGCGCATGTCGATGACATCGCCTACCACTTGGGCCGGGTCCCGCGGGCTGGCCAGGATGCCTTTACGGACCTCTTCGAAGGTCTCTCCCACCGCCATATTGCCCGCCACGGGCCGCGCGCGGGTCAGGGCCAGGTGTTCCCAGGTCCAGGCCTCGTCACGCTGATAGGCGGTGAAGCTGTCGACCGAGGTCGCGACCGGGCCCGAGCGTCCCGAGGGGCGCAGACGCATGTCGAGCTCGTAAAGCATGCCTTCTGTCATCTGCGCGGTGATCGCGGTGATGAAGGCCTGGGTCAGGCGCGCGTAATAGGTCCGCGTGGCCAGCGGACGGCGCCCTTCTGACATCTCGACCCCATCAGGGTCATAGATCACGATAACGTCCAGATCGGACGTCGCCGACAGCGATCCGGCCCCCAGTGACCCCATGCCGATCACCACCGCACCCTTGCCGGGCTGGTCGCCGTGTTTGGCGGCGAAATTGTCCACCACGCAGGGCCAGAGCGCGGCCAGAACCGCGCCAGCTAGGTCGGAATACTGCGCCGAGGCTTCGCGTGCGTGGGTCAGCCCACGCAGGAAATGCACGCCGATACGGAAATGCCATTCCTTCATCCAGCGCCGCGCGGTCTCCAGCTGCGCCTCATAATCGCCGGCCTGTTTCAGACGCGCGCTCAGGTCCGCCAGCAGCGCCTTGTCCCCCGGCCAATCCGAGAAAAAACCGCCGCCGATCACCGCATCCATCACCTGAGAATTGCGCCCCAGATAGACAGCAAGCGCGGGCGCGGTGGCGGCAATGTCGACGATCAGGTCGACAAGATGCGGGTTGGCCTCGAACAGCGAAAACAGCTGCACCCCGGCGGGCAGACCCTTGAGAAAAGCGTCGAATTGCAACAACGCATCATGGGGTCGCGCGGCCGCGGCCAACCGGGCCAGAAGGTCGGGTTTCAACCGGTTGAATATCTCACGCGCGCGAGGCGAGCGCATCGCCTGATAGCTGACCCAGCGGGCGATGATCTCTTCTGCGTCCGCGCCCAGGTCCGGCGCGTCCTTTTCTTCCGCATCCGGGGCAAAGAAGCCTTCGATCAACTCGTGCACCTCGGCCAGCGCATCGTGGATGCTGGCGTTCAACACGCCCACATCCGCGTCGCCCATCATGCAGGCCAGGCGCTGGAACTCGTCTTCAGAGGTGGGCAGCTTGTGGGTTTGCTGGTCACGCACCATTTGCACCCGGTGCTCAACCTCGCGGTGGAATCGGTAGTGGCGCGTCAGGGTTTCGGCGACCTCGCCGGGAACCCAATCCTTGTCGGCCAAAGCGGCCAGCCCCGGCACGGTCTGACAGGATCGTAGATCGGGATCGCGCCCACCGGCGATGATCTGACGCGTCTGGGTGAAGAACTCGATCTCACGAATGCCGCCGCGCCCCAATTTCATGTCATGCCCCGGCAGGGTAATGTCACCATGCAGACCTTTGTGTTCGCGGATGCGCAGGCGCATGTCGTGGGCGTCCTGGATGGCGGCAAAATCCAGATGCTTGCGCCAGATGAACGGGCTGAGGCGCTTGAGATAGGCCTCACCGGCCGCGATATCGCCGCCGCAAGGCCGCGCCTTGATGTGCGCAGCCCGTTCCCAGGTGCGGCCCAGGCTTTCGTAATACCGCTCCGCGGCGTCCATCGACACACAAACCGGGGTTACTGCGGGGTCCGGGCGCAGGCGCAGGTCGGTGCGGAACACGTAACCATCTGCCGTCAGCTCAGACAACATCGCCGACATGCGGCGGGTCGCGCGGATGTGGCTGGAGCGTGCTTCGTGAAAATCGTCATTGTCGAATTTGCTGTCGTCAAACAGCATGATCAAGTCGATGTCCGAGCTGTAGTTCAGCTCATGCCCGCCCATCTTGCCCATCGCGAGCGCCACCATGCCACCGGCGGTGGCGATGTCGTCCTCGCCCATTCCCGGCAGCTTGCCGCGCCGAATCTCCTGCCCGACCTGGAATTTCATTGCCGTGTCGGTGGCCAGATCGGCGAAATCCGTGAGCGTGCCGGTGACCTGTTCCAGGCACCAGACCCCGGCCAGATCGGCCAGACCCGCGAACAAGGCAATGCGCCGCTTGGCAACGCGCAGCGAGGTGCGCAGGGCGCTGTCGCTGTCACCACCGACTTGCATCGCTGAGGTGACAGCCGCTTCGGGCGTCCCGGTCAGGGCTTCCCGAAGCCACTCCGGGTCCTTCTCCATCAGCCCCTTCAAGTACGGGCTGCATCCTGCGGTGCCGCGCAGAAGCTCCACCAGTTCTGGCGCGAGATCGCCGAATTGACGGGCAATTTCGTCCCCCGGATCGGTGTCGAAGGCAATGGGTGTGCGGGTGATCTGGGCGGCAAATGTCATGGCGCGAAAATGCGCCTGTGACGGCGGGTCGTCAACAGGCGAAAATGCCGCTTAGACCGGCGCCGGGGCGGCGGTGCTGCTGTCTTGGCTGAAGGTATTCAGCCAGGCACCGTCGCGCTGTTCCCAGATTGACGAGACATACATCCCTTCGCCCTGCCCCGCTCCGATACGGACAAACTGCGCGTGATAGGACAAAAGCACGCGCCCCACACCCAGCGGCACAAACCGCGCTTGTGAAAGAGCGAAGCGGGTCACGGTCGGACCGCCGGACAGCTGCCCCGCATGTTCGGCCCGGTCGGAAAACCCGGTGGCGTAAACACCCAGAAACTCCGGCGCCAAAAGCGCGCTGTCGGCCTTGGCATCGCCGTCCACCAGCGCCTGCCAGACGCGGGTTTCCAGGGCCAGGAAGAACGCCAGATCGGTCATGGGGTCAGCTTGCATGTTCGGCTGTCGACCGTAAAGTGCCGACATGAGCAAATCCTTGAAACGCGTGCGCGCAGCACTGGAGGCCGCAGGCGACCCGGTGAATATCCGCGAAATGGCCGAAGGCACCCGCTCGGCGGCGCAGGCTGCGGCGGCGGTCGGCTGCGCGCTGGATCAGATCGCCAAGTCGATCATCTTTCGCAGCCAAGACAAAGGCCACGCCGTTCTGTTCCTGACCGCAGGCGGCAACCAGGTGGATGTGGAAAAAGCTAGCAAACTGGCGGGCACGGCGCTGGGGCGGGCCGATGCCGCACTGATCCGCGCGCAAACGGGGTTTGCCATTGGCGGCGTCGCGCCGATCGGCCACCTCAACCCCATTCGTGCTTTCATGGACCCGCGATTGATGGCGTTCGACGTGGTCTGGGCCGCCGCTGGCACACCCCGGCATGTCTTTGCGATCACGCCGGACGAGGTGCAGCGGCTGTCCGGCGCCACGCTGGCCGAATTCTGCTAGGCTTGCACCAATTGCGTCAACAGGCGCAGAAACTCGACCTGATCCTTTTTAGACAAGGCCGACAGGAACCCTGCGTTTGAGGCTTTCACGATCTCAAACAGACGCGGCATAAGCGCCTGTCCCTCCCCGGTCAGAACCACAAGATGCGCCCGGCGCGAGGTCTTGTCTGCCTGACGTTCCACCAGCCCGCGCGCCTCAAGCGCATCAAGGACCCGCGTCACGGTATAGTTCTTCAACCGCACCCGCTTGCCGATCTCAGTCTGGTTCACGCCGTCCCCTTCTGCCAGTGTCATCATCACGATGAACTGATCCTGGGTCAGGTCCAGATCCGCCAAATGCCCACGCAGCTGTTCGCCCAGGCGATTTGACAGCACCTGGATCATCCATCCAGCAGACCCGGTGCGGGTTTCATTGGCTTGGGCGGAAAGTGTGGTCGTCTTTGTCATGGCTGCCTGATACCATGCTACATTTGCAGTTGCAACTATTGGTATTTGTGTTATTTGCATTTGCAATAGTATGTATTGCACCAAAGGAGTCACTCCCATGACACGTTATCACCCGCTTCTCGTGGCGCTGCACTGGATCGTCGCCGCCCTGATCATCGGCGCCCTCATCATGGGCGGCACGCAATTGGCCGAAATGCCCAACAGCGACCCTGGCAAGATCGCCGGGCTACGCGCACACATGACCGTCGGAATGGTCATCGGCGGGCTTCTGATCCTCCGCCTGATCACCCGCTTCTCCACCGCCAAGCCGCCCCACGCGGATGCGGGCAACGCGGTTTTGAACCTGGGAGGCCGGGTTGCACATTGGGCGCTCTATGGACTTGCGCTGCTGATGGTTGCCAGCGGCATGGGCATTTCGCTCTCCGCCGGTCTGCCAGATATCGTCTTTGGTGGTGCCGACACGCCCCTGCCCGCTGATTTCAGCGCCTATCCGCCCCGTGCGGCGCATGGCATTGTGTCGAAACTGCTGGCGTTGACCATTCTGGCCCACGTGGCCGGTTGGGCTTATCACCAATTCATCCGCCGCGACGGGCTCATCCGCCGCATGTGGTTCGGCAAGCGTGAGGGATGACATGACCCGCAAGTTTGTCGACTTCATCAATGAAATCGCCGGCATCTTGTATGTCGGCGGGATCCTGTCGCACATTGTCATCGGCGCGGTGATTGGCGCGCCGGATGCAGGCACTGCGGCGACAGTGTATCAATACAAGCTGACCAGCGCCTATATCCTGATCCTACCCGGACTGGGGCTGAAGATCCTGTGTGACCTTCTGCTGTATTTCGTCTGGCAGGAACGGGCGATGTGGATGAAGGTCAAGCTGGTGCTGATCGCGTTCCTCAGCATCAACGCCTTCGTCTTCCTGGTGCCGATGATGCCCGAGCTTCTGGCATTGGCCCAAGCAACCCCGGCGGATGGTCCGGTCAGCGATGCGTTCCATGCGCTGGAAGGCAAAGAGGCTCTGGTGGGCATGTCGAATGCCCTGCCACTGGCGCTGGAGATCATCCTGGGCGCGTTCAAACCCCGGCTTTTTGGCGAACGACGCCGAAAAGACGCCGCACAGGCCTGAAGAGCTCAAACGCCGCGCCCCAAAGCGCGGCGTTTTTTATGACGCTATGACAACCACTTAAGTAAATAATGTAAAAACTTTTCACATTATGGCTTGCAGATCTCTCTCCGCCCCCCATCTGTTCAATGTGAAAGACATTCACATCACAACAGAAACCAAACACCGGAGACCAACATGAGCACCGCAGCCCAAGTCGAAATGACCCCCCAGACCCCTACCGGCTGGTTTTCCCGGGCCGAGGCATGGCTGGACGCCCGCGGCAAAGGCGCGTGGATCGCGACCATGGTCGTCGGCTTCATCCTGTTCTGGCCCGTCGGCCTTGCCCTTCTTGCCTATATGATCTGGAGCAAACGCATGTTTTCGAAATCCTGCCGCCATCACGCCCATCACTCTGACGCCAACGCCCGCATGTCGCGGCGCCACGGCTTCCGCAGCTCGGGCAACACCGCGTTCGACGCCTACAAGGCCGAAACGCTGCAACGCCTGATGGACGAACAAGACCAGTTCGAAGCCTTCCTGGAGCGCCTGCGCGCCGCCAAGGACAAGTCGGAGTTTGACGACTTCATGGAAGACCGCGCAAAGGCCGCGAAAGCTGCCCCGGCCAAGGACGGTGACGCCGAAGACATCGTCGAAGCCTGATCCGCAACCCATCCCGCGCGGCCCCCTTCCCCGGGGGCCGTTGCTTTGGAGGACCTGATGACCCATATGAGCGACATGACTGACCAACGCGCCCTCTGGGGCCTGCCCGACCCGGATATGCAGGCCGAATTCTATGCCGATGTGCCAGCAAAGCGCCTGATCGCCTGGCTGCTGGACACGCTTGTCATCGCGCTGATCACAGCAATCATCGTGCCGTTCACGGCCTTCACCGCGCTGTTCTTCCTTCCACTTCTGTTCCTGGTGGTCGGCTTCATCTACCGCGTGGTCAGCCTGGCCAACCGGTCCGCCACGCCGGGCATGCGTATGGCGGCGATCGAATTTCGCACCCATCGCGGCGAACGGTTCGACCTGTCGATGGCGGTGCTGCACACGCTGGGCTATTCGCTGTCGATGTCCTTCGTGTTCCCGCAGATGATTTCGATCATCCTGATGCTGACCAGTGCGCGGCGCCAGGGTCTGAGCGACATGGTTTTGGGCACCGCCGCCGTTAACCGCAACGCGGGCGGCTGAGCGCGCCCATTTACCCTGAGACCAAGCAGGGCTTGGCGGATGGTCAATGGCTTGTTAACGTCAGGGGGACCAGGACGACATCAACGAGTTTCATGCGCCATACGCTTCCTCTTGCCCCGCAATTCTATGTGACGGCCCCGCAACCCTGCCCGTATCTTGAAGGGCGGATGGAGCGTAAGCTGTTCACGGCCCTTCAGGGCGAACATGCCGCGACGCTGAATGACACCCTGTCGAAACAGGGCTTTCGCCGTTCACAAAACGTGCTTTACCGCCCGTCCTGCGCGGAATGCAACGCCTGCTTGTCGGCGCGCATCCGGGTCGCGGATTTCACCCTGTCGAAAAGCCAGCGCCGCGCGCTGAAGCGTAATGCAGACCTGCGCCGCCGCACCCGGTCCCCCTGGGCGACGGAGGAGCAATACGACCTCTTCCGAACCTATCTGGATGACCGCCACGCCGATGGCGGTATGGCCGACATGGATGTGTTCGAATTTGCCGCGATGATCGAGGAAACACCGATCAAGTCGCGGGTGATCGAGTATTCCACCGGCACGGGCGAAGACGGCGACCTGACTGCCGTGTGCCTGACAGACGTGTTGGATGACGGGCTGTCGATGGTCTATTCCTTTTACGACCCAGCGCGCCGCGCCACCTCGCTTGGCACCTATGTGATCCTGGATCATATCCGGCTCGCTCAAGATGCTGGCCTGCCCTATGTCTATCTGGGCTACTGGGTTCAGGGGTCGCCCAAGATGGACTACAAGGCGCGGTTTTCCGCGTTGGAGATCTATCGCGGCGGGGAATGGCACGACATTGGCGATCCGACCGACCACGCGGTCGAGGCACATCCGCTGTCCACCGACCCGATCGCCGAACAGGTTGCGCGCATCACCCTACCGGATGCGGCAAGCTGAGCGGATCTGCCTGCACGTTCTGCTACGGCACCACATCCACACGCACGCGCACAAGGTCACGATCCAGCCCGGACTGACCGGTGTTGAGCCGGGTGAAATACAGGTGCATTGATGCGCCTGTGGTCTCGAAATTGCGCGATGGGCTGTCTGCGTCGATCAGTGTTGGGTACATATAGACCGGAACGTTCGGATCGCTCACCCGCCAGGGCAAACGGACCTCAAGCAACGGTTTGCGGTGTTCCCAGGTCACAAGGTCATCGGAAAACGCATAGTAGAACCCAAACAGGTTCGGTTCCCGCCTTGGGTCGCTGCTGGTGCCGACCAAAACGAATTTTTTCAAGACCGTGTTCCAGGTAATGCTTTCATACATCTGGGCGATTTCAGGAAGGCTGATGGGGTCACATTGCGCCAGAAAGGTCGAGGCCTCCGTGTCCCGAAAGGGATCAATGAACTGCCCATCAAAACCCAGCACGGACCTGAACCGCCATGCGCGTGGGTCGTCAAGCTGGTCAGTGCGGATCAGACAGACATGCTGCGCCCCATCCGGCGGCACTTGCGCTTTGACATACGCATAATATTGGCCGTCGTGCGCGATGATGTTGCTGGGGCTGAACACCCCGAAAATGCCTGCGTCGGGCTGATACCGATGCGGAATCGAGGCCACCAGATGGTCAGGCGGAGTGATGGGACGGGTGAACGTCGCCCCGCCATCCGTCGATCGGGTGTAGGTGACGCTGTTGTACCAACACTTGAAATAGTCTCGGGATGTGCAGGCCGCCTGCCCCACCGCATTGCCCTGAAATTCGTTGTGCACCAGGGCGTGTACAGTTTTGCCATCCTCGCTATAGACCGCGCCGATCCATTCCTTGAAGGCAAAGCGCGCCGGGTCGGGATCTTGGGTTGAGCGCATGATCACGTCGCATGGCACCGAAAGGCGCGACAGGTCAGGTCCGCTCATCCTACGGGTTTCGGTGTGGCTGATAATCAGGTGCACGACGTCATCTGCATCCCTGAAGGCCCGCACGGGAAGATCAGCAAAATGCCCGGGGCCGCAGCTGTCCTTGGACCAGTCGAACACAGTTTCGACCTCACCCACCACCCGCAGGTGCGGACCATCCCCTTCGGGGGAAACAAGGCGGGGCGGATGCTGGTCAGGATGGGATACTTGCACCGTGACAAGAATTGCTGCCATCGCCAAAAGAAGTTTTTTCAAATCTAAGCCTCCGATTGCGACGATGCTGAGCCCATGGCTTGAAATCAAGCATACCACGGGTCCGGGAGATCCTGACACGGCCAGCTAATTTTGCACTAATTACGTCAAACAGGGTTGCGTTGGGAATAAAGTTACAAATTTCGCCACCCTGCGACATTATATTCACGAAAATCCATGCTGCGGCTGCATTTTCGCGTTGACGCCCCCTGCCCCCAACCATAAGGTCGCCCGCATGTATGAAGGAGCCTTCGGGATGCACAGCATTCTAGTAGTCGTGGACGATTGGCGCATGGGCCGGTAACGGTTTCCCAGAGGATACCCCATGCGCCCCCGATGACCTCGGGGGCTTTTTTGTGAATAAGACGCGTGGAACGGAGAATAAGATGACACGTCAGATGACCGGAGCGAAAATGGTGGTTCAGGCCCTGAAGGATCAGGGTGTGGACACGGTATTCGGATATCCGGGGGGCGCAGTCCTTCCGATCTATGACGAGATTTTCCAGCAAAATGACATTCGTCACATCCTGGTGCGTCACGAACAGGGCGCGGTGCACGCGGCCGAGGGCTATGCCCGGTCGACCGGCAAGCCTGGCGTGGCGCTGGTGACCTCGGGGCCTGGCGCCACCAACGCGGTGACCGGGTTGACCGATGCGTTGCTGGATTCGATACCGATCGTGGTGCTGTCGGGCCAGGTTCCGACCTTCATGATCGGCACCGACGGGTTTCAAGAGGCCGACACGGTCGGCATCACCCGCCCCTGCACCAAACACAACTGGCTGGTGCGAGAGACTGACAAGCTGGCCGATACGATCCACCAGGCGTTTCACGTCTCGACCTCGGGCCGTCCGGGGCCGACGCTGGTCGACATCCCGAAGGATGTGCAATTCGCCAACGGCACCTATGTGCCGCCGACCAAAGCCGCCACTGCGCATTACGCGCCACAGATGAAAGGCGACATGGAGGCGATCACCGACCTGGCCGAGCTGATCGAAACCGCGAAAAAGCCCGTGTTCTATACCGGTGGTGGCGTGATCAACTCCGGCCCCGCCGCCAGCCAACTTCTGCGCGAACTGGTCGAGGCCACCGGCTTTCCGATCACCTCGACCTTGATGGGACTGGGCGCCTACCCGGCGTCGGGCGACAAGTGGATCGGCATGCTGGGCATGCACGGGCTCTATGAGGCCAACATGGCAATGCACGATTGCGATCTGATGATCTGCGTCGGCGCCCGCTTTGATGACCGCATCACCGGACGGCTGGACGCATTCAGCCCCGGATCGACCAAGGTGCATATCGACATCGACCCCTCATCGGTGAACAAGGTGGTGCCCGTCGACCTGCCGATCATCGGCGACGTGGGCCATGTGTTGGAGGACCTCTTGCGCATTTGGAAAACGCGTGGACGCAAGACCGACAAGGCATCGGTGTCGGCCTGGTGGGACGAGATCAAGACATGGCAGGCGCGCGATTGTCTGGCCTATCAGGGGGACGACAAGGTGATCCAGCCGCAATATGCGATGGAACGGCTTGAGGCGCTGACCAAGGACAAGGACCGCTATGTCACCACCGAAGTGGGCCAGCACCAGATGTGGGCGGCGCAATTCCTGGGCTTCGAAGACCCCGGCCGTTGGATGACGTCAGGCGGGCTGGGCACGATGGGCTATGGCCTGCCGGCCAGCGTGGGCGTGCAGATGGCGCATCCCGACAGCCTGGTGGTGAATGTTGCGGGCGATGCGTCGTGGCTGATGAACATGCAGGAAATGGGCACCGCGGTGCAATTCCGCCTGCCGGTGAAACAGTTTATCCTGAACAACGAACGCCTGGGCATGGTGCGCCAGTGGCAGGAGCTTCTGCATGGCGAGCGCTATAGCCATTCCTGGTCGGAAAGCCTGCCGGACTTCGTGAAGCTGGCCGAAGCGTTCGGCTGCAAGGGCCGGGTCGTGTCCGACCCTGCCGAACTGGACGACGCCATTCAGGAAATGCTGGAGTATGACGGTCCGTTCATCCTGGACGTGCTGGTTGAGAAACACGCCAACTGCTTCCCGATGATCCCGTCGGGGGAACCGCACAACAACATGCTGATGGGTGAGGCCGACACGCAAGGCGCGATCGGCTCATCCGGCGCGACGTTGGTATAAGGAGGGTCTGCAAATGTCTGCTTTGAACCTAAAAAAGGGCTCTTCCCGCAAGTCGGCCTATGACCTTCGTGATCCCAATTCCGAAGTGATCGAAACCCACACCATCGCCTGCGTGGTGGACAACGAAGCCGGTGTTCTGGCCCGTGTGATCGGGCTGTTCTCGGGTCGTGGCTACAACATCGACAGCCTGACCGTGGCCGAGATTGACCATTTGGGTCACCGCTCGCGCATCACCATCGTCACCACCGGCACGCCCGCCGTGATCGAACAGATCAAGGCGCAGCTGGGGCGGATCGTGCCGGTGCACGAGGTGCACGACCTGACGGTCGAAGGGCGCACGGTGGAACGGGAACTGGCGCTGTTCAAAGTTGCCGGCACCGGCGACAAGCGGGTGGAAGCGCTGCGCCTGGCGGACATTTTCCGCGCCAATGTAGTCGATTCGACACTGGAAAGCTTCGTGTTCGAAATTACCGGCACGCCGGAGAAAATCGAAGCCTTTGCCGAACTGATGCGCCCCTTGGGTTTGGTCGAAGTCGCTCGCACCGGCGTCGCTGCCCTTTCGCGTGGTGAAAGCTGACGCGTGGCGTGCCGGTTAGCCCGGCGCGCGCATTTCCAACCCGGCAGGTTTCGCCAGCCCTGGTATCTGTTGCGAGAGTAAGGCTCAGGCCACCACGCGCAGTTGGCGGGCTTCAACCTCGCCATGATAGGCAGCCAGAACAGCCTTGGGGTCCGCGTGGGTGCGTCCCGGCTGCACCATCTGAATGACTACAACATAACGCACCTTGTCACGCATCTCAGAGGCGAAGGTGATCTGGTCCCCACATCCCAGCCCGGCCCTGTCCGGCGCCGCAATCTCGGGACCAATGAAGGCCAATGGGCCTTGATCTTCACACCACACCAACCCGACTTTCTTGTCAGGGTTGTACCAAAGAACAATTCCGATCACGCCACGTCTCCATTCTGCTCGTGGGTCGATTTTAGATGGGTTACGCTGCGGCAACAAAAGCTTTTTCAGCGCCGATCCGGTGCCAGTTCGCGTCAAAGCAGGACTAAACTGACGCCATTGCGCGTCAATTCGCGATTTCTCAGGGTATACTCGTGAAAAAACCGAACGTTGCATCGCGACGCATTCTCAACACCTCTGATTGATTCGACTCGGTGCCGCCAGCGTCAGCACAGAAAAAGGGGTGCCCGAAGACACCCCAGTTTCGCTGATAAGGCTCATTTTTACGTACCGCCCGGTATTCTGCCTGCGGCCTTATCCGCGTCAGGGGCGAGCGCACCCGCCCCGTGCGAGAGTGGGAGGGCGCAAAGTCCGCCCCACCCTGTTCGTTTAGCTACACCCGGACGTCCCGCCGCAGGTGTTGCATTTCATGCAGGTGCCGTTGCGCACCAGCGTGTAGTTGCCGCATTCGCCGCAGGGGTCACCTTCGTAGCCCTGCATCTTGGCCTTGGTGCGTGCGTCCAGCCCGTTGCTGCTGACGGTTCCCGTGGAGATCTCGGTTTCCGACACCACCGTCGTGGTCGCCATCATCTCGGCCGTTTCAGGCACCAGCGTCTGTAGCGCGCCAACCGGGTCGGACGCGTCCAGCGCCACTGCGCCCACATCCATGCCGCCCTGCAACACCACCAGTTCCTGCGGCAGTCGCTTGCGCAAGTAGCCGGTCGAGCTGATCTGTTTCAGCACTTCCAGCGACTTCGACGCAGCGGTTTCGGTCATTTCCGAGATGTTCGACACGCCTTCGTCCTGCCCGGCACCCAGATCGTCAAAGGCCGCGCCTTCAGGTTTCACATGGGCCAGGTCGGTGCGGTCCAGATAGCTGACCGCAAGTTCACGGAAGATATAGTCAAGGATCGACGTTGCATTTTTGATGCTGTCGTTGCCTTGAACCATGCCGGCCGGTTCGAACTTGGTGAAGGTGAAGGCGTCGACAAACTCCTCAAGCGGCACGCCATACTGAAGCCCGACGGACACGGCGATGGCGAAGTTGTTCATCATCGCCCGGAAACCCGCGCCTTCCTTGTGCATGTCGATGAAGATCTCGCCCAGTTGGCCACCTTCGTATTCGCCAGTGCGCAGATAGACCTTGTGACCGCCGACGATCGCCTTTTGGGTATAACCCTTACGGCGCTCCGGCAGTTTCTCACGACCGCGCGCAACTTCCTTGATGACCACCTTTTCGATGATCTTCTCGGCCAGGGTCACCGCCTTTTCATGCGGCGTTCCGGTGGCCAGGATCTCTTCGGCTTCCTCGTCGTCTTCGACCAGGGCGGCGGCCAGCGGCTGGCTCAGCTTGGAGCCGTCGCGATACAGCGCGTTCGCCTTGATCCCCATCTGCCAGCTGCGCTCATACGCGGCCTGGCAATCTTCGATTGACGCGTCATTCGGCATGTTGATCGTCTTAGAGATCGCACCGGATATGAAGCTCTGTGCGGCCGCCATCATGTCGATATGGCTGTTGACGGACAGGAACCGCGTGCCCTTCTTGCCGCAGGGATTGGCGCAGTCGAAGATGTGGTAATGTTCTTCGCGCAGGAACGGCGCACCCTCCAACGTCATCGAGCCCAGAACGTGGTCGTTCGCCGCGTCGATGTCCTGACGGGTGAAGCCCAGGTGGCGCAGCAGGTTGAACTCGGGATCGTTCAGCTTGTCAGCCGGAATGCCCAGCACGTTGGTGCAGAATTCTTCCCCCAGGGTCCACTGGTTGAACACGAACCGGATGTCGAAGGCCGAAGGCAGCGCCGCTTCGATCTTGTCGATCTCATTCTGGCCAAAGCCATGGCCGATCAGCGTGGTGTGGTTGATGGCGGGCGCGTTGCCCATGGTGCCATGCCCCACCGCATAGGCGATGACCTCTTCGATCTGGGCGGAGTTGTAGCCCAGTTTCTCAAGCGCGGCCGGGACCGAGCGGTTGATGATCTTGAAATACCCACCACCGGCCAGCTTCTTGAACTTCACCAGGGCAAAGTCCGGCTCGATGCCCGTCGTGTCGCAATCCATCACCAGACCGATCGTGCCGGTGGGGGCGATCACGCTGACCTGCGCGTTGCGGTAGCCATTCTTCTCACCAAGCGCCAAGGCCTCGTCCCAGGCGCCCATGGCCAGATCGACCAGCTTGGGGTCGGGGCAATGGGCATGGTCCAAGGCGACCGGCTTGATGTCCAGCGCGTCATAGCCATCCGTCGCGCCATAGGCAGCGGTGCGGTGGTTGCGAATGACGCGCAGCATGTGGTCTTTGTTGCGCTCGTGGCTCGGGAACGCCCCCAGCTCACCGGCCATTTCGGCCGAAGTCGCATAGGACACACCCGTCATGATCGCGGTCAGGGCACCGGCAAGGGCGCGGCCCTCATCGCTGTCATACCCCAGCCCCATGTTCATCAAGAGCCCGCCGATGTTGGCATAGCCAAGACCCAGGGTGCGGAAGTCATACGACAGCTGCGCGATTTCCTTTGACGGGAACTGCGCCATCATCACGCTGATTTCCAGCGTCACGGTCCACAGACGGGTGGCGTGCATGTAATCTTCGGCCTGGAATTCACCATCCTTCAGAAAGGTCAGCAGGTTCAACGAGGCCAGGTTGCAGGCGGTGTCGTCCAGGAACATGTATTCCGAACACGGGTTCGAGCCGCGGATCTCACCATCTTCCGGGCAGGTGTGCCAGGCGTTGACCGTGTCGTGATACTGGATGCCGGGATCGGCACAGGACCAGGCGGCGTGGCCGATCTGTTCCCACAGGTCGCGCGCTTTGATGGTCTTGGCGACGCTGCCATCGGTGCGGCGGATCAGCTCCCAATCCGCGTCGTCCTTAACGGCCTTCAGGTAAGCATCGGTGACGCGGACCGAGTTGTTCGAGTTCTGGCCCGACACGGTGGCATAGGCCTCGCTATCCCAGTCGGTGTCATAGGTCGGGAATTCGATCGAGGCATAGCCCTGCTTGGCATAATCCAGCACGCGCTTCACGTAAGCCTCGGGGATCGCAACCTTTTTCGCGGCACGAATGGCGCCTTTCAGCGTGTCGTTCACCTTGGGGTCAGTGGCATCCGCTTCGGCGCCATCCCAGGCGCGGATCGCGGCGAAAATCTCGTTCAGATGCGCTTCGTGCATCTTCGACCCGGCCACCAGGCTCGCGACCTTCTGCTCTTCCTTGACCTTCCAGTTGATGTATTCTTCCACATCCGGGTGGTCAGCATCGACGATGACCATCTTGGCCGCGCGGCGCGTGGTGCCGCCCGACTTGATCGCGCCGGCTGCCCGGTCCCCGATTTTAAGGAAGCCCATCAAGCCCGACGATTTGCCGCCGCCCGACAGTTTTTCGTCTGCAGCGCGCAGGGACGAAAAGTTCGTGCCGGTCCCAGAGCCGTATTTGAACAGGCGGGCTTCGCGTACCCACAGGTCCATGATGCCGCCGTCTCCGACCAGATCGTCACCCACGGATTGGATGAAACAGGCATGCGGCTGCGGATGCTCATAGGCCGAGGTTGAACGAGTCAGCTCACCAGTGATGTGGTCGACATAATAATGCCCCTGCCCCGGACCATCGATGCCGTACGCCCAGTGCAGACCGGTGTTGAACCACTGCGGGCTGTTGGGCGCGGCGCGTTGGCTGGCCAGCATGTGGCGCATTTCGTCAAAATAGGCGCGTGCGTCGTCCTCGGAGGTGAAATAGCCACCTTTCCAACCCCAGTAGCACCAGGCGCCTGCCAGACGGTCGAACACCTGCTTGGCGGAGGTTTCACCTCCAAAGCGCTCCTCTTCCGGCAGCGCCTCCAGCGCGGCCTCATCAGGCACCGAGCGCCACAGGAAATCCGGAACGCCGTCTTCCTTAACCGTCTTCAGGGCCGCGGGCACGCCGGCCTTGCGGAAATATTTTTGCGCGATGACGTCCGAGGCAACCTGGCTCCAGCCAGACGGGATTTCGCAATTGTCGAGCTTGAAGACGATCGTGCCGTCGGGGTTGCGGATTTCCGACATGGTCGTCGTGAAATCCAGCTCTGCATATGCGTCCTTGCCTGCCTTGGTAAACTTGCGTTCAATCTTCATTGTGCCCCATCAGTCCTTCGTGCGCTACGGCGGCCACGTCGTTGCGCGGTCCCACCTTCTCAAAAATGTCACGCCGATCTTAAACCTGAGAGGTCAAAAAAGCCCCGCCCCGGAGACACGGCAACCCGTTCCACCGGTGAACTGCACGCCCTGGTGCAGACCTTTGTGCTTTTCTATCCCTCCCGATCCCCTGCCACTATATGTTGTGGCTGCCCGACCGGCCCGCACAAACTGGCGTAGATACCCATAACAGGTCAACGCTTAAATTTGAGATATCCACCGGTTTTTTTCGTTGACCGGACGGGCAGTTTCTGTGCCGCGCGGTTAACCAATTGATTCATCCACAGCCAGGATATCTGATTTTCGCAATGTCCCGGCAGGCTTACGTGCAGCGCCTCAGAAATTGCCTGAACCGCCCTGTGGACAAGTGCTAACGCAAGGGAGGGCAATAACCTTTGACGGGATAATCAATCATGTATTCGCCTCATGCGGGCAAACTATCGAGTCATGAAAAGAAAGTGGTCGGGACGGCAAGATTCGAACTTGCGACCTACGGTACCCAAAACCGTCGCGCTACCAGGCTGCGCTACGCCCCGAACTGCGCCTGAATACGCAAGCAATGGCGCGAAGGAAAGCCCTAATCGGTCGTGTCACAGGCCCAAAGCGCCAAACTTTGATCGAAGGCTGGGTGGCGCAGCTCGCTCCCCACTGAAATTCGCATCGCAGCCGCCAAACCGCCCTTGATCTCCAAAACCGCCAGGATTCCGTCGCCGCCATCAATTGGGGTTAGATCGCCCGGGATCGCATTTTCATGCACATGTGCCACCTCCCCTTCGGGGGTGACGAACAACATGTCGAGCGGGATCAGTGTATTTTTCATCCAGAACGCGGGCTTGCCAGGGGTGTCATAGACAAACAGCATGCCCTGGCTGGCCGCCAGGCTGTCGCGGTGCATCAAACCGCGCGCGCGTTCACGTTCACTGTCCGCCAGTTCCACGGAAAAGCGCGCGCTGCCCCACGCGCCGCGCAGGTCCAGACGGTCAGGGGCACAATCAGCGGCGGTGGCAGGTCCGGCGCCAAGCGCCAGCAGCAAGACCGCCGCGCGGATCATGCGTCGTCGCTGTCGATAATGGCATCCCACGACGTGACAAGAACCGCCATCCGGCCGCGTTGACCGTCGCTGGAGCGCAGGCAGATCGCCTCGCCCGGCTGCAAATCGGCCAGTCCTGAGCGGCGCAGCACTTCGACGTGGATGAACACATCTTCCGGGTTGCCAAACACGTTGGCGAATCCAAAACCCTTGGCTTTGTCGAACCATTTCACGCGCGCCGGTTCCATTGGCCCGGCATCGCTCAGATCAACCGGCACCATTTCGGCATCGTCAGCGGCATCAACCGCGCCCTCGGGCGGATCTATCGCCAGCACCTCGGTGGCCTGCATACCGCGTTCGGTTTCTTGAACTTCGATCTCGATCCCGGCACCATCGGCGACCGAGCTCTGCCCGAAATTGCGCAGCACATTTGCATGCAAAAGAATATCCGGCCCGCCGCTTTCTGCGACCACGAATCCGAATCCCTTTGTCGGGTCAAACCATTTGACTTGACCGCGCAGAACCATGCTTGCCTGCGAGCTTTCTTCCTGTGTCATTCAAACACCCCAGTGTTCGCATCCCCAACCGCGTTTGTGTGCCAGAACACTGGTCTGTGCAAGGAGAAAACGCCTATCCTTTTCGGCAGGTTACCACTCACGCAACGTGAAATTCACGGGTTCAGCCGGTCGATGCGCCACTCTCCATCGGTCGAATCGCGGTGCCAGCGAAAGCGATCATGCAGCCGAAAAGCGCCGTCGGCCCAGAACTCGATTTCGACCGGGCGAATGCGATATCCACCCCAAAACGGTGGGCGATTGGGGTTGGGGCCGTGCTCGGCAGTGACCTGCGCCACCTTCGCCATCAACGCACCGCGTGATGACAAGGGCGTGCTTTGATGCGAGGCCCAAGCACCCAAGCGACTTTTCAACGAACGCGAGGCAAAATACTCATCTGCCGCCGCCCCCTCTTCTCGGGAAACAGTGCCGCGAACCCGGATTTGTCGCCGCAGGCTTTTCCAATGCATCACGAAGGCGGCCTTGCCGGCCTGTTCGATCTCCTGCGCTTTGGCCGACCCATAGTTGGTGTAGAACACGAAGGCATCGTCCTCGATGTCCTTCAACAGCACCATGCGCGCGTTTGGAAGCCCATCTGAATCCACCGTCGAAAGCGCCATCGCATTTGCGTCGTTGACCTCGGCCGCCTCGGCCTCGGCCAGCCACACACGGGCCAACTCGAACGGATCGTGCCCCGCGAATTTTCCAGATCTCTCGGACATCGCGCCCTCCTTCCCAACAGGTGCAATCACGCCGCCCAGGCGCCTTGTCAGACTTGAAGGCAGGGCGGCAATCGCCTAAACGGGTCTAACGCACAACCAGGGGACGGGGAACAGCGAATGTCGAACGGATTGATGACAGGCAAGCGAGGTCTGATCATGGGCCTGGCGAATGACAAGTCGATCGCCTGGGGCATTGCCCAGGCTTGCGCCGATGCGGGCGCGGAACTTGCGTTTTCCTATCAGGGTGAAGCGCTGAAAAAGCGGGTCGGTCCGCTGGCCGCGCAGCTGGGCAGCAACATCGTCCTGCCCTGTGACGTCGCCGATGATGCTTCGGTAGACGCGCTGTTTGCTGAGCTTGAGAAAACCTGGGGCAAGCTGGATTTCATCGTCCACGCCATCGGCTTTTCCGACAAGAGCGAGCTGCGCGGGCGATATGTCGACACCAGCGCCGAAAATTTCCGCATGACGATGGATATCTCTGTCTATTCCTTCACCTCGATCGCACGCCGCGCGGCGGCGATGATGCCTGATGGCGGATCGATGCTGACCCTGACTTATTACGGCGCCGAGCAGGTCATGCCGCATTACAACGTGATGGGCGTGGCCAAGGCAGCCCTTGAGGCGTCCGTACGTTATCTGGCCGAGGATCTGGGCAAGGACGGCATTCGCGTGAACTCGATTTCCGCCGGACCGATCAAGACCCTGGCCGCCTCGGGCATTGGTGATTTCCGCTATATCCTGAAGTGGAACGAGCTGAATTCGCCACTGCGCCGCAACGTGACAATCGGCGACGTGGGCAAATCCGCATTGTACCTGCTGTCGGACCTGGGATCCGGCGTGACCGGCGAAACCCACCATGTCGACGCAGGCTATCACGTGGTCGGCATGAAGGCGGTGGACGCCCCCGACATTGATGTTGTGACCGGAAGGAAAGATTGATGAGCGACCACCAGCTTCCCCATGAAAAAGGCTTTCACGTCAGCTGGGATCAGCTGCACCGGGACGCGCGGGCCCTGGCTTGGCGGCTTGATGGCAAAGGCCCGGACAATGGCGCCTGGCGCTCGATTGTGGCGATCACTCGGGGCGGTATGGCCCCTGCGATGATCATTGCGCGGGAGCTGGACATCCGCGTGGTCGATACGGTCAGCATTAAAAGCTATGACCACCAGGCCCAGAGCGAGGCAAACGTGCTGAAAGCACCGGACCCCGAGCTTGTTGGTGACGGCACCGGGGTTCTGATCATCGACGATCTGGTGGACAGCGGTCGCACGCTGGAAAAGGTGCGCGAGCTGATGCCAAAGGCGCATTTCGCCACTGTTTATGCCAAGCCCAAGGGCGAACCGATGACGGACACCTTCGTCACAGGGGTGAGCCAGGACACCTGGATCTTCTTCCCCTGGGACATGGCGTTGCAATATGTCGAGCCATATCGCGGCACAGATTAAGACCCCGCCGCAAGGCACTGAAAAGAAAAGGCCCTGTCAGATCGACAGGGCCTTTTCTTTATTCTGCAGCCTCGGGATTTTCCGGGGCGACGCTGGCGGCGTCATCGGGTTTTGCCTTGGGTTTGCGCGACCGGCTGGCGCGTTTTTTCGGCGCGTTTTCCGGGGTCTCGACCAGGCCGGTGTCGACGGGGCTTTCCACCATGTCCGGTTGCGGCGCAGCCGCCTGATCCGTTTCGCGCCGTTCAGCGTTGCGTGCCTCGCGGGCCTCGCGGGCTTCGCGCTCGCGTTCCTGCCGCTGGCGGTTCTGCTCGTCGGCAGCGGCGCGGCGCGCGTCTGCGTCACGCTGCGCCTCGCCCTGCAGGCGGGTATAATGTTCGGCGTGTTGCTGAAAATTCTCGGCCGCGACGCGGTCATTCGACAATTGCGCATCGCGCGCCAGCTGACTGTATTTGTCGATGATCTGCTGCGGGGTGCCACGCACCTTGCCCTCGGGGCCAGAGCTGTCGAACACCCGGTTGAGGTTGTTTCCGGGGTTGTTGTTGCTGCGGTTGCGGTTGGACTTCCCGCGCGAACGTGATCTCGAAGATTTCATAAGGACTTGCTTTCGGCCTTCGTGGCTCTGACCGGACCCGGCGCATCTGCGCGGAAATGGTCCGACATTTTGGGCATATCGGCGACGGGGGTTTGAGAACACAAGCCCGTTGCCTGTGTCTGAGTAACCATGCCCACGCCGCCAAGACAAGTGGGATTTGCAATTTTTCCCATAAATGGCGCGGTTTCGGCGGATTTCCTGCGGTTTTTCCTGCGTTTCGGCGGGTTTGCACCAGTCTGACGTGAATTTCTTTACGGGGCGTTACCGACCACGACCCGGTCCCGTCCATCCAGATCAGGCAGGATGCGGGTGTTTTCAAAGCCCGCGGCGGTGAACAGCGCGGCGACCGCATCGCCTTGATCCGGGCCGATTTCAACCATCAAGCGCCCGCCCGGCACCAGATGCGCCTGCGCGCCTGCGCTGATGATGCGATAAGCGTCCAGCCCGTCGCCCCCGGGCGTCAGCGCCATCGTGGGTTCCCAGTCGCGCACCTCGGGCGCCAGCCCAGCCATGTCGCCCTCCGCAATATAGGGCGGGTTTGACACGATCAGGTCAAAGGGCCCACCTTCGACCGCGTCGAACCAACTCCCTTCGCGCAGCACAGCGGGGCCGTCCAACCTGAGCGCGGTGCGGTTCTGCTTCGCGACTTCTAACGCCTTGGGTGACAGGTCGGTGCCCAACCCCCAGGCTCCCGGCATTTCCTTCAACAAGGTCAAGAGGATGCAGCCCGACCCGGTGCCCAGATCCAACACAGTGTCAAAAGGTTCGGCCAGCGCGGCCTCGATCAGGATTTCGGTATCCGGGCGGGGATCCAGCACTGCGGGAGTGACGATGAAGCGGCGGCCGTAAAAGTCGCGGTAGCCGACGATCTGTGCCACCGGCTGGCGGGTAAGCCGCGCTTGGATGTGCTCGCGAAAGCGCGCTTCCTCGCCGGGGCCAAGCGCGTCATGCAGATGCAGGGTCAGCCGGCCGGGGTCAATCCCCATTGCCATCGCCAGCAAACGGCGCGCGTCGCGGGCTGGGTCGTCGACCCCTGCCCCGCGCAGATCGCGAACCGCCTGCGCCAGCGCCTCGGATCCGGTCATCCCTCCATGTCCGCCAGCTGCGCCGCCTGATCTTCCGAGGTCAGCGCGTCTATGATCTCGTCAAGATCGCCCTGCATCACCTGATCCAGCTTATAAAGCGTGAGACCAATGCGGTGATCCGTCATGCGGCCCTGGGGAAAATTGTAGGTGCGAATGCGTTCCGAGCGATCGCCCGAGCCCACCTGGCTTTTCCGATCCGCCGCGCGTTCGTCGTCAACCCGCTGGCGTTCCAGGTCGAACAGGCGGGTTTTCAGCACCTGCATTGCAATCTCACGGTTGCGGTGCTGCGATTTCTCGCTGGAAACGACAATGATTCCGGTCGGAATGTGGGTGATGCGCACGGCGGAATCCGTCGTGTTCACGTGCTGGCCACCAGCGCCTGAGGCGCGCATTGTATCGATGCGGATATCCTGCGCGTCGATCTGGATATCGACGTCTTCAGCTTCGGGCAGCACCGCAACGGTCGCCGCCGACGTGTGAATGCGCCCGCCCGATTCCGTTTCCGGCACCCGCTGGACCCGGTGCACGCCGCTTTCGTATTTTAACCGCGCAAAGACTCCGTCGCCCTTCACATGGGCGGTCACATCCTTGATGCCGCCCAGCTCGGTCAGTGTCTGTTCCATGATCTCGAATTTCCAGCCACGCGCTTCGGCGTATCGTTGATACATGCGCAACAGGTCTGCCGCGAACAGCGCGGCCTCATCCCCTCCGGTTCCGGGGCGGATTTCAATCATCGCGGGGCGCGCGTCGGCGGCGTCTTTCGGCAACAGCGCCAGCCGCATCGCCTGTTCGACCACGGGCAGGCGGTCACGCAGGCCCGGCAGTTCTTCCTCCGCCAGCTCCTTCATCTCGGGGTCGGCCAGCAGCGCCTCGGCCTCCTCCAGATCGGACAAAAGCTGACGAAAGCTTGCGATTTCTTCGACCACCGGCTTCAGCTCGGCATATTCGCGCCCTACGGCCGCAATTTCATCGCCAGACAGCCCTTCGGCCATCCGGGCCTCAAGAAATTGAAAACGCTGGGTGATCGCGTCAAGTTTATCCATCGGAACCATGACCCCGTGTCCCCCATCGTCGGGAATTGGTCAAGGGGCGGGTTTGGTGGTATAATGTGCCCATGTGGAGAATAGCATTGATAGCGGCCCTCCTCGCAGGGCCAACATGGGCTGATGTGACCGCGCCGGATGGGCGCGTGATCGACTGTTATTGCACGGATACTCAAGGTGATCGGGTCGAATTGGGAGAGGTCATCTGCCTTTTCGTGAACGATCGCGCGTTTCTGGCGCGCTGTGAGATGAGCCTGACCAACCCGATGTGGCGCGACACCGGCGAAGGCTGCGTGTCATCGTCCTTGGTCGACCGCCTCAAGGCGTTGCAGCCAGTCATCCAACCGGGCTGAATTCACGCCCGTGTCTGAGCTGCCAAAGCGCAGCCGCGCGTAAAGCGCGATCTGCCCCTCCGTTAGCTGCATCGTAGTGTAATCTGGAAAACCCCAGAGTTTCGAGCGCGTGATCAAGGTCAGGTGTCCGGTTGTGGCGCTGCCCGCCAGGATCTGCGTGCGTGGTGTGGCCTGCGCGATCTCAGCCAGATGGCGGAAGGTATCGGCATCGCCCGCGATCACCTCGATTCGCCCTCCCTCAAACCGTGCAGGGGCCAGCGGAACGTCACCATGCCAGCGCGCGGGGTCACTGGGCGCCAGGCGCACCCCGAGCGCGAAGAGAACAACAAGAAGGACGGGCAGCAACAACAGGTAAGTCATTGCCTTTCCATAGGGTCGGGCGCGCGTCGTGACCATCGTTCCGCTGCGTCAGCGTCGGGTCCAGCACCACAGGCACAGGATTTCCATCGCCACATGGGCACCCGCAATCGCGGTGGCCCCGGTGGTGTCAAACGGCGGTGAAACCTCGACAATATCGCCGCCAACCAGGTTGATCCCCGCCAGATCGCGCAAGATGATCGATGCCTGCGCCGAGGTTAGCCCGCCCCAGACCGGGGTGCCAGTGCCGGGCGCAAAGGCCGGGTCCAGCCCGTCGATGTCGAAGGTCAGATAGGTCTTGTTGTCGCCCAGGATCGACTTGATCTTTTTTGCGGTTTCAACCGGACCACGTTCATGCACCTCACGCGCGTCAATGATATTCACGCCCAGCGTGTCGTCATTGTGGGTGCGAATGCCGACCTGAACCGAGGTTGCCGGGTCAATCAGCCCTTCTTTCACCGCCTTGTAGAACATCGTGCCGTGATCGACGCGGGTCATGTCATCATCAGGCCAGGTGTCGGTGTGGGCATCAAACTGAAGCAGGCTGAGCGGCCCGTGCTTCTTCACATACGCGCGCAGGATCGGGAAGGTGATATAGTGATCGCCGCCCAGGGTCAGTGTCGCGGCCCCCTGATCCAGAATGCCCGTGAAATGCGCCTCAAGCGCTGCCGGGAACTGGTCGATATGGGCATAGTCAAAGGCCAGATCGCCGTAGTCTGCGATGGCAAATTCAGACAGCGGATCAAAGCCCCAGCCATAGGGCGCATCGGGCGATTGCAGCGCCGAGGCTTCGCGGATCGCGCGCGGTCCCAGCCGGGTACCGGGGCGGTTGGTCACCGCCTGATCGAACGGAATACCGGTCACAGCCAGGTCGACGCCGGTCAGGTCCTTGGTCAGGGTGCGGCGCAGGAACGAGGTCACGCCACCGAAGGTGTTTTCAAACGACAGACCCTTGAAGCCATCGCGCGTGAACGCCGTGTCCACCTCTTTGCTTGCGTCTTCCAGTCCCATCGCTCGGCCTCTCTGTTATTTGGTCCGTCCTTGATCTCAGAATTTGATCAAATTCGCAAGGGGCGGGTTACAAAGGCTGCGCGGTTTCAACCAGACGGGCAAAGAAACTCGCCCCAATCGGTGCGGCGTCGTCGTTGAAATCGTATTTCGGATTGTGCAGCCCGGCCCCCGGGCCGATGCCCAGGAAGAAATACGCACCGGGGCGTTCTTCCAGCATATAGGCGAAATCCTCGGCGCCCATTTCCGGGTCACGCTCCAGATCAACCTGCCCGGCCACGTCCAGGGCCGCCTTTGCCGCCATGTCGACGCCGGATTGATGGTTCACCGTGGCGGGGTAGCCCCGCTCATACTCGATTTCGGCGGTCACATCGAAAGACGCGGCCTGACCTTCGATGATTGCGCGAATGCGCCGTTCGGCCATGTCGCGCACCTCGGGTTTGAAACTGCGCACGGTGCCCTGAATCCAGGCGCTGTCCGCGATCACGTTCTCGGCCGATCCCCCGTGGATCTGCGTCACCGACACGACCAGTTGATCGACCGCATGCACATTGCGGCTGACCACGGTCTGCAAGGCCATCGCCAGCCCCGCCGCCGCAATCACCGGGTCGCGGGTCTCTTGCGGGTAGGCGCCGTGACCACCCTGCCCTTTCAGCGTGACGGTGAAGGTATCGACTGCGGCCAAAAGCGGCCCGGTGCGGGCGAAGAACTGACCGAACTCCTGATCCGGCACGTTGTGGATGCCGTAAACTTGGTCGACGCCAAAGCGGTCCATCATGCCTTCGTCGCACATCACCTTGGCGCCGCCGCCGTTTTCCTCGGCCGGTTGGAAGATCAGCGCGACCTTGCCGGCAAAGCGCCGCGTTTCCGCCAGGTATTTCGCGGCCCCCAATAGCATCGTGGTATGCCCGTCATGTCCACAAGCATGCATGCGCCCTTCAACCGTGGACGCATAGTCCAGGCCGGTCTCTTCCGGCATTGGCAGCGCGTCCATGTCGGCGCGCAGACCGATCGTGCCGCCGTCGCCCTGCCCGTTGATGATCGCGACCACACCCGAGACACCGATTTGTTCGTGGATCTCATCGACGCCAAACTCTTTCAGCCGGTCGACCACATAGGCGGCGGTTTCATGACACTCCAATCCCAGCTCGGGGTGCATATGCATCCAGCGGCGCCATGTCGTCATGTCCTCGGCGTAGTCGGCGATGCGGTTGATGATCGGCATGGGTTGCTCCTGTCTGAACGCGTGCTATGCCGGGAAGAGTTCACCGAAATGGGGCCAAAGCGCAATGAGCAATTCCGACGACCTGGTTCACGACCCGCATGGCGGCATGGCGCGACTTTTGGAAATCATGCGCCGGTTGCGGGATCCGGATACCGGCTGCCCCTGGGATATCGAACAAACCTTCGCCACCATCGCGCCCTATACAATCGAAGAAGCCTATGAGGTCGCCGACGCCATCGAGCGCGAGGCTTGGGGCGAGCTGAAGGGCGAGCTGGGCGATCTTCTGTTTCAGTCGGTGTTCCACGCCCAGATGGCCGAAGAGGCCGGGATGTTCACCTTTGATGAGGTGGCCGACACGATGTCGGACAAGATGGTGGCGCGTCACCCTCATGTGTTTGGCGATGAAAGCCGGGACAAATCCGCCGATCAGCAGACCGTGGATTGGGAAACCATCAAGGCCGCTGAACGCGCCGCGCGGGCCGAAAAGGGCGTGCTGGAGGGCGTCGCGGTGGGCCTTCCAGCGCTTTTACGGGCGGGCAAGCTGCAAAAACGCGCCGCGCGGGTGGGCTTCGACTGGCCCGACACCGGCCCGGTGCTCGACAAGGTGCATGAAGAGATGACCGAGCTGGTCGAGGCGCGCGACAGCCTGGGGCATGAAGAGATTCGCGAAGAATTCGGCGATCTTTTGTTTGTCATGGCGAACCTGGCGCGGCACCTGGGCATCGAGCCCGAAGAGGCGCTGAGGCACGCAAATGCCAAGTTCGAACGTCGGTTTGCCGGCATCGAGACGCGGTTGGCCGCACAGGGGCGCACACCCGATCAATCGACGTTGGAGGAGATGGACGCGCTGTGGAACGCGGTGAAACGGGATGAAAAAGGTAGCTGACTTTTTTAATCAGGTATTGACCTGAGCGAAAGACTCGGGCTTATACGTTGCAAACGCAACGGAGAGACCGATGAACCGCGCCCTGCCCCTGTCCGCCCTACTCACCCTGTCGATCGCCCTGCCCGCGCTCGCTGACGAAGTAAACGTCTATTCCTATCGACAGCCCGAACTGATCCAGCCGCTGATGGACGCCTTCACCAAAGAAACCGGCATTGATGTGAACGTGGCCTTCCTGTCGAAAGGCGTGATCGAACGCCTGACCGCCGAGGGGCGCCGCACCCCCGCGGATCTGGTTCTAACCACCGACATTTCCCGCCTTGCCGCCGTTGTGGCCGCGGGGCTGACCCAGCCGGTCGAAAGCGACGTGCTGGCTGCAAACGTGCCGGATGCCTACCGCGATCCCGGCAATGAATGGTTCGGACTGACCTCTCGTGCCCGCGTTGTCTATGCGTCGCGCGACCGGGTCGCCGAAGGCGAGGTGACAAGCTACGAAGACTTGGCAGACCCGAAGTGGAAAGGGCGCATCTGCACCCGGTCGGGCACCCATGCCTATACGCTGGCCTTGGTCGCAGCGTTCCTGCACCACAATGGCGAAGAGGCCACCCGCGCCTGGCTGGAGGGTGTAAAAGAAAACCTGGCGCGCAAGCCCCAGGGCAACGACCGCGCGCAGGTCAAGGCGATCTGGGCGGGTGAATGCGACCTGTCGCTGGGCAACACCTACTACATGGGCGCGATGCTGGCGGATGAGGAGCAAAAGGACTGGGCCGAAAGCGTTCGAATCCTGTTCCCCGTTTTCGAAGGCAGCGGCACCCATGTGAACCTGTCGGGCATGGCGCTGACCAAACACGCGCCGCACAAGGAAGACGCCATCAAGCTGATGGAATTCCTGACCTCGGTCGACGCGCAGCAGATCTATGCCGAGAAAGTGTTCGAATACCCGATCGCACCGGGCGCAACGGCTGATCCGCTGGTGGCCAGCTGGGGCAGCTTCACGCCGGACGGGATGAACCTGATGGATGTGGCGGCCCAGAGACCGGCCGCGCTTAAACTGATCGAGGCTGTCGATTTCGACGGCTAGAGCGGCAGTTTCTCTGTGAATTCAACGCCCGAAAAGGCGCGGATCTGATCCAGGTCCGCGTCATAGCGCGCGCGTAACGTCGCGGCTTGCGCCACGGAAAAAGCCGCGAAGGGCTTGTCTGCCTTCGTGTCCGCGAACTCTGCCCGAGCCGCTTCAACCGTGGCACGCGCAGCCTCCTCGCCCGCACGCCACCGCGCCTGCAGCGCGTGCAGCGCGGCGTCTGACAGGCTGGCATTCACCGCCTTAGCTGGGTCTCTCATCGCGCTGGTGTCAAGCTCCGGGACGAACAGCTTGGCCAAAGCAACCTCGGTGCGCGGTCTGCCATAAGGCAACACAATCAGGCGACGCGGGGTCAACACATCGCGGATCAGGCGCACAATCTCGGGCCAACCACCCTGAAACCCAGCCATCCCCGGTGCGATCTCATCGAAATCGCGCACCTTGTTTTCCTCAGCCCGCTTGCGATAGGCCGACACGAACAGGCTGTCATAAGGGCGCAGCAGGAACAGCAGATTGCCCACCGAACGCCCCTCCAGCACATCGCGCAGAAAGCTCAGACGCCCCTCGGCGTGGGGATAGAACTTCCCCGCATAGAACGGCGTCATTCGCCCGATGATGTTTTCCTCGGACAAGATCAGCGGACGATCTCCGGTAGCGTGTTTGGCCAGGTTTCCCTGCGCTTTCATCGCACGCCAATTGCGTTCCTTCGCGGAATGGCGCGGGGCGGGCAACCATAGCTTCAGCGCTCCGCCCTCAGCCCCGTCGCGCCCGGCATAGGCCAAATCAAACCCCTGCGACCGGATTTCTGTCGCGTTCAAGTCAAGAAACATCTGCACCGCGCTGGAGCCGGTGCGGTGTGCGCCCGCGTGAATGTGAACCTCGGCCATGCTCGCCTCTCGTTTTGCGCGCATCCTAGCGCCGGGCGCGCGGCTTGACCATCACGACGTGCCGCCGCAGACCTCCTTGATCAACGCGGCATGGGCAAGGGTGATGCGATAGCCCATCTCGATCGCTTCGGCGCCGCGATGCAGCTCCAAAATGGTGAGATCGGTGAAGGCCATGTTCAACAGCACATGTGGCGGCTCTCCGGCCAGACGTGACCGCCGGATCTGGTCCGTCATCACATCAATTGCAGCCGTCAACACGTCGAAATAATTCGGTTTTCCCGGCGCACCCTTCGCTTCAGGGTTCAGGTTCAGCGCCTTTTGCCACTCCACCGGCAGCTTCGATGCCGCCCAGGCCTCGGCGCTGGTGGCAGGTTTGGGTTGCCAGATGCGCCCATGCGGCTTGGCATCCGGATTCACGGCAATTGTGATCTCCGACCCCAAGGCCCGCGCGGTGGACACCGGCACCGGGTTGGTCAACCCGCCATCCAACAGCCAATGTCCCTGATGACGGATCGGGCTCATCACACCTGGAATACCCGCCGATCCGCGCACGGCGGCATAGGTCGGCCCGTCCTGGAACCACAACTCGCGCCCGGTCTCCATGTCAGTGGCCACGGCGGCGAAGGGCCGGGGCAGATCTTCAATTCGATCAGGAATACCCAAGGTTTTCAGAAGGTTTTCGATTTCACGCGCATCTACAAGCCCGCCCGATCCCAGACGAATATCCATCAGGCCGACGAATTTTGCCGGCGTCAGGGCACGCACCCAATCCTCCAACGCGTCCAGTTTGTCGGCGGCCCAAGCCACGCCCACAAGTGCGCCCATCGAACAGCCCGCGACCAATGCAGGCTTCACGCCCAATTCGTCCAACGCGCGCAGAACGCCGATGTGGCACCAGCCCCGCGCGCCGCCCGATCCCAGCGCCAGGCCGATGCAGGGCGCGCTCATGCCGCTGCCCGACGTGCAAGCGCAAGCGACAACAGCCGCGCGACGCCGTCGCTCATCGGCAGCTTTGCGTCGAACACATCGTCCAGCGGCACCCAACGTGCGTCCGCCGCGTCATCACCCGCCACTGGCTCCCCGGTGCCATAGGCGCAGGCGACCGCGATCAGCGTATAATGATGCGTGACCCGCCCGTCGTCGCGCCGGATCACCTCGGTTTCACCCAGAACCGGGCCAGCGGTGGCGCTGACCCCGGTTTCTTCGGCCAATTCGCGAATGACGGCGCGGGCGATGGTTTCGCCCGGCTCCACCCGGCCGCCGGGAAAACCCCACAGACCCCGATCCGGTGCTTTGCCACGCTGCACCATCAAGACCGCGTCGCCGCGCAGGACCACGGCCAGTGCGGCAAGCTCCGGCCCGCCACTCATTGCGCCGCCACCGAAGTCGCGGGCAGCATGTCCTTGAGGTAATGCCCGGTGTGGCTTTCAGCCACGCCTGCGACCTCCTCAGGCGTTCCCACGGCCACGATGCGCCCGCCGCCATCACCGCCCTCGGGGCCAATGTCGATGATATGGTCGGCGGTTTTCACCACGTCTAGATTGTGTTCAATCACCACGACTGTGTTGCCTTGATCAACCAATTCATGAAGCACTTCCAACAACTTGCGGACGTCTTCGAAGTGAAGACCGGTGGTTGGTTCATCCAGAATATACAGCGTGCGCCCGGTGGACCGCTTGCTGAGCTCTTTTGATAGTTTCACCCGCTGCGCCTCGCCCCCCGACAGGGTCGTGGCCTGCTGACCGACCTTGATATAGCTCAGCCCAACCCGCATCAGCGCGTCCATCTTTTCGCGGATCGACGGCACCGCCTTGAAGAAATCCTGTGCTTCCTCGACGGTCATATCCAGCACGTCGGCGATTGATTTACCCTTGAACTGTATCTCCAACGTCTCACGGTTATAGCGCGCGCCTTTGCAGGTTTCGCATTCGACATAAACATCCGGCAGGAAATGCATTTCGATCTTGATGACACCGTCGCCCTGACACGCTTCGCACCGCCCGCCCTTCACGTTGAAGCTGAAGCGTCCGGGCTTGTAACCACGCGCCTTGCTTTCCGGCAGGCCGGCGAACCAGTCCCGAATCGGCGTGAAGGCCCCGGTGTAAGTCGCTGGATTTGAACGAGGAGTTCGTCCAATTGGGCGTTGGTCAATGTCGATCACCTTGTCCAGATGCTCCAGCCCCTTGATGGTTTCACAGGGCGCAGGTGTCTGGCGTGCACCATTCAGACGCATCGAGGCGGTCTTGAACAGCGTTTCAATCGTCAGCGTTGACTTGCCGCCCCCGCTGACCCCGGTGACACAGACGAATTTCGCCAGCGGAAAATCGGCGGAAACTTCTTTAAGGTTGTTCCCTGTCGCTTTGATAATGCTTACCTTTTTCTTATTTCCCTTACGCCGCTCTGTGGGCACCGCGATCTCACGTGATCCGGTCAGATATTGCCCGGTGATCGAGTGCGGGTTGGCGCAGAGGTCCGCGACCGAGCCCTGCCCAACGATTTCGCCGCCATGCACACCGGCGCCTGGGCCGATGTCGAAGACATAATCCGCCTCGCGGATCGCTTCTTCGTCGTGCTCCACGACAATCACCGTGTTGCCCTGGTCACGCAGGTTCTTCAGCGTTTCCAACAGTCGCCCGTTGTCGCGCTGGTGCAGCCCGATCGAGGGCTCGTCCAGCACGTAAAGCACCCCGGTCAACCCGCTGCCGATCTGGCTGGCCAATCGGATGCGTTGGCTTTCCCCGCCCGACAGCGTGCCGGAATTGCGCGACAGGGACAGGTATTCCAACCCGACGTTGTTCAAGAACCCCAGCCGTTCGCGGATTTCCTTCAGGATCGCGCGGGCGATCTCGTTTTTCTGCGGGCTCAGCTGTTCCGGCACCGTCTTGCACCAATCGAACGCCTCGCGGATCGACATTTCGACCACCTGGCCCGCGTGCAGAAGCTGGTCTTGCCCGCCATCGGCGGGACCGATCTTCACCGCCAGCGCTTCGTCCCGCAGGCGATAGCCGCCGCAGGCGCCGCAAGGGCGGTTGTTCTGATACCGCTCGAATTCCTCGCGGATCCAATTCGAATCCGTCTCGCGGTAGCGCCGTTCCATGTTCGGAATGACCCCTTCAAAGGGGCGTGTGACCTCATAGACCCGCCCGCCTTCGTCAAAGCGGAACTTGATCTCTTCCTTACCCGAACCATAGAGAAACAGCTGCTGCACCGCTTTCGGCAGGTCCTTCCACGGCGTGTTCTTGTCGAAATCGTAATGACGGGCAATCGATTCAATCGTTTGCAGGAAATAGGGCGATTTGCCCTTGCGCCAGGGCGCCAATGCGCCGTCATAGACCTTCAGCGTGGCATCGGGCACAACAAGGCGTTCGTCAAAGAACAGTTCCTTGCCCAGCCCGTCACATTCCGGGCAAGCGCCAAACGGCGCGTTGAAGGAAAACAGCCGCGGTTCGATTTCCGGAATGGTGAAGCCCGACACCGGACAGGCGAAGCGTTCGGAAAATGTGTGCCGTTCCGGCTCGCCATCCTCGGGCTTGGGCGCGGTTTCCAGAATGGCGATGCCGTCGGCCAGATCCAGCGCGGTGCGGAAACTGTCGGCCAGACGGGTCTCCATCCCTTCGCGCACAATGATCCGGTCGACCACAACGTCGATGTCGTGACGCAGTTTCTTGTCCAGCTTCGGCGCGTCCTCAAGGTCGTAAAACCCGCCATCGACCTTCACGCGCTGAAATCCCTTTTTCTGCAAGTCCAGGAATTCCTTTCGGTATTCGCCTTTGCGGTCGCGCACGATCGGGGCCAGAAGGTAGGCGCGCGTGCCCTCCTCCATCGTCATCACGCGGTCAACCATGTCCTGCACCTGCTGCGCCTCGATCGGTTTGCCGGTGGCGGGGGAATAGGGCGTGCCTGCGCGCGCGAACAGAAGCCGCAGATAGTCATAGATCTCGGTCACAGTGCCGACGGTTGAGCGCGGGTTCTTCGATGTCGTCTTTTGCTCGATGGAGATCGCCGGGCTGAGGCCCGAAATGTGATCCACATCGGGTTTTTCCATCATATCAAGGAATTGACGCGCATATGCGGACAAAGATTCCACATAGCGCCGCTGCCCTTCGGCGTAAATGGTATCGAAGGCGAGCGAGGATTTGCCCGAGCCGGACAGGCCGGTGATCACGACCAGCTGATCACGCGGAATGTCCACGTCGATGTTTTTCAGATTATGCTCGCGCGCGCCGCGCACTTCGATGTTCTTCAGCTCGGCCATGGGGCACCCCTTAATCAGCCCTTAACAGATAGGTGATCTTTGTCGTTTCGCCAATCGAAAAATGAGAACAAAGGCGGAACCCTTGCGCGGAACACGCGCAGATTTTGCCGGTTTTCCGCGCAACCGGCCCCGAACTGGACCCGAGGCGTCATGATCCCCTATGGTTCAAGGGCAGCCGCACCGTTTTCTGGCTGCAAAATCATTGAAAAGGGAGATTCTCATGCCAGCATCGCTGACATTTCACGAAACCCAATCATTCAGCTTTCCAGAACCTGACTTTGGCGGCGGCAGTGCCATGAGTGTTTGCCAAACACCCGAAGGTGACCCGTTTTTGGCATTTCTGACGCAAACGCCCGGCGCTGATACCTTGTATCTTCTTGATATGTGCGAAGGGCGCATTCACCTGCAACACCCGACACCGCCTCAGCGTCACTCGATCGGTGGCATGGGCTTCAACCCGCTTGATGGGCTTTTGTATTGCGGCAGCGGTGACGAAGACCGGGAAACGGTCATCGCCATCGACCCCTTGAGTGGCACGGTCCAACGTGAGGTTGACCTGGCAGTAACGACAAATGTCTTCCTGCCCGGCGCGTTTGCAACCAACGGGTTTTTCATGGCACGCGGCGCACACGATACGCTTGAATTGATGGGGATGAACGGGGTCAAACTTGGTGAACGAACCTATCCCGGTCGGGTGATCCGTGGGTTAACGGCCTCTCCGTTCAGCTGGACGTTTCTGGATGCCACGAACAACGAGATCGTGGTGATTGATCCGTTCGGAAACGTGATTGCAACGGCCCCGGCACCGGGCGCGCCTCCGGCCTTTTCATCGGACGTTCAAAACGGGGGCCACGCACTGGCCTTTGACATGGTCAATCATCCTTACACCGGTGCGCAATTGTGCATTCCAAGCGAGGACCTGCCGGAATGGGCGGTGGATGAGAATGGATATTACACCCACACGCCATATCATCAGGACACCCCCTGGAGCCCAACGCCCTGGCAGTTTCGTCATCGGATTTTCGTCGCCAACCAGACCAGTAACACGATTTACGGCGGATATTTGACTGCCTCGCCCCCATGACGTGATTGTTGGGGACTCAGTCAATCGCTGCTAAGGTCGACGAAACCAAAATGACCACGTGCGGGAGAATTTCGATGCTTAAGGTTTTGTTGGCAGCGGTGCTTTGCATAGGGACGACTGTGGCTGCATGGTCTCAGGATCAAAGCCGGGCCATTCTGGTGCTGGATGCGTCCGGGTCGATGTGGGGCCAGATTGACGGGCGCGCAAAGATCACGATCGCGCAGGAGGTGATCGGCGATCTGCTGACCACCCTGCCGCCTGAACAGGAACTGGGCCTCACCGCCTATGGCCATCGACGCAAGGGCGATTGCACGGACATCGAAACATTGTTGGACCCCGGCACCGACCGCGGCGCCATTGCGGCGGCGGTGAACGCGATCAAACCCAAGGGCAAGACGCCCCTGTCTGCCGCCGTGATCCAGGCTGCCGAGGCGCTCAAATACACCGAAGAGGCGGCGACCGTGATCCTGGTCTCGGACGGGATCGAGACCTGCGAACTGGACCCGTGTGAAGTCGGACGCCGTTTGGAAGAGGCCGGGATCGGCTTTACCGCTCATGTGATCGGCTTTGACGTGTCGGACCCAGCGGCCCTTGCGCAGCTGCAATGCCTGGCCGAGGAAACCGGCGGCTCATTCCGCACCGCCAGTAACGCCGACGAACTGTCGGACGCGCTGGAGATCATGGCCGAACCGGAGCGCGAGCCGATGCCGGTCGAGGTCACGTTCATCGCGCGTGATGGCGACGGAGGTGTGGCGATCACGGACGGTATCGTCTGGAATATCGGCACCGATGCGGCGGGCAGCCTGACCGAAAACGACGACACCGCCCAACCTGTTCTGTCGATGATGCCCGGCACCGGGCGCGCGAGCGTGCTGCGTCTGTCGGACGAAGCCAGTGCGGAAGCCATGTTTACCGTCGATACTGCGGCGATGACGGTCACGCTGGTCCTGCCCGTATTTGTCCCCGCCGCCACGGTGATGGCGCCTGACACCGCCCCTGCCGGGTCTCTGGTGTCAGTGCAGTGGACCGGACCGGATGAGGACAACGACTACCTTGCAAGTGCCGACGCGGACATGAGTGGCAGTTATTGGCACCATTACGAATACTCCAGGAACAGCGAAAACGGCGCGGTTCTGGTGCGCATGCCGCCCGAGCCGGGCAGCTATGAAATCCGCTATGTCCGTCGCGCCGGGGGCAACAAGGTGCTGGCGCGACGGGTGATCGAGGTCACGCCGCTGTCGATCAGTTTTGACATTCCCGCTCAGGCCGAGATCGGCACGCATGTGCCAGTCGGGTGGACCGGACCGAATTACAAAAATGATTTCCTGTCTGTCGCAAACCCGGCCAAGGGTGACGACTCCTATGTCAACTACAGCTACACCCGGGACGGCAGCCCCTTGTTGCTGGAAATGCCGCCGGAACCGGGCATTTACGAAATCCGCTATGTGATGAACGCGTCGAACCACGTTGCCGCACGCACCACGATTGAGGTCGTGGATGCCATCACCTCTGTCACCGGTCCGCAAAGCGCGCCGGTGGGGTCCGAGGCACAGATCACCTGGAAAGGACCGGGGCTGAAAAACGACTATGTCGCGGTGGCGCGGGTTGAGGATGGCGATGGAAAATACTTCAACTACTCCTACGTGCGCGATGGCAACCCACTGGACCTGACCATGCCCGCACAACCCGGCCAGTATGAGCTGCGATATGTCATGAGCCAGGATCGCACGGTTCTGGCGCGCAGTCCGATTGAAGTAACAGACACCATTGCCACGCTTGACGCCCCGGCCACAGCCCATGCGGGGGAAGAACTGGTCGTCAACTGGACCGGTCCGGCGTATGCCAACGACTATATTGATGTGGCTGCCACCGGTGAAAAGGCGGGGAAATACGAGGCCTATACCTATACGCGTGAAGGGTCGCCGCTGCGGTTGCAGATGCCGACTGAGCCGGGGGAATATGAGCTGCGCTATGTCATGACGCCATCCGAGCGTCGGATCCTCACGCGCCACAAAGTGCAGGTCACCGCTGTGGACGCAGACCTGAAGGCCCCTGACACGGCCCCTGCGGCCAGTGAGCTATCCGTCACCTGGACCGGCCCCGCCTACAAGAACGACTATATTGCCGTGGCGAAACTTGAAGACGGCGACAACACCTATGAGGCCTACGAATATACCCGTGAAGGCAGCCCGCTGATGCTGCAAATGCCGACTGAGCCGGGGGAATATGAGCTGCGCTATATCACCCAAGGAACCGAGCGAAAGGCATTGGCGCGCCGGGCCATCACCGTGGCGCCGGTCACCGCGACGCTCACAGCCCCTGACAATGCCCAAGCCGGCAGTGATCTTGTGGTGGAATGGATCGGCCCAGGTTACCGCAACGACTACATCGCAATTGCGCAAGCGGGCGCGAAGGTCAGCGAGTATGAGGAATACACCTATACCCGGGACGGCAGTCCGCTGCGCGTCGACGTGCCCGGTAACCCCGGCGCTTATGAGCTGCGCTATATCGTGCAGGGCACCGATCGAGGCGTGATTGCCACGCGGCCACTGCAGGTGGATCCGGTGGGCGCCACGCTTGAAGCGTCCGGCACTGCCGCGCCCGGATCAAACCTTGTGGTCACCTGGAGCGGGCCGGATTACCCGAACGACTACATCGCGATCTCGCTGGTGGGCGACAAGGGCTATGAAACCTATGCCCGCACCTCGGATGGGTCGCCTTTGATCGTCAAGGTGCCGGATCGCGCCGGCGCCTATGAGGTTCGCTATGTCATGAACCAGGACCGTAGCATTGTGGCCCGCCAGCCTCTGATTGTGGAGTAAATCCGACTTGGGGTTGATATATTCGCCTGATTGAATATATCTGCCGCAACCCCGGGTAACCGGAGACCACAATCGGCCTTTGCGGCCCTGCATGACAAGGATCAGAACCATGCTGAATTTCATGATGGGCCGCGCGGCCCGTGTGCAACCCGCCAACCGCCTGACCCCGCAGGACGCGGTGACAAAAGCCGCCGCCGGAGAGATTACCGTGATCGACGTGCGCGACCACAACGAGGTCGCCAATTCAGGTAAAGCCGAAGGCGCCGTGCACATCCCGCTTGCGGTTCTGAATTTCCAGGCCGACCCGAAGGGTCCGGACTTCAACAAGCTGCTCGCAGCGGACAAGCCGATCGCGGTCTATTGCGCGTCGGGGGGGCGCTCGGGAATGGCTGCTCAGGTTTTGTCGAACCTGGGCTACGATGAAGTGCACAACATCGGTGGCCTGGGCCACTGGCAGATGGCAGGCGGCAAGATCACCCGCTGATCCCTGCCCGTACCAACGCAAAAACCCCGCAATCTCTTGCGGGGTTTTTTTGTTGTATAACGGATTCTTGTCGTCACATGTGAATGACCCGATCGAAGGCATCCAGGACGGATTCGTGCATGCTTTCGCTGATCGTCGGATGCGGGAAAACCGTGTGCATCAGGTCTTCCTCGGTGGTCTCCAACTGGCGCCCGATGACGTATCCCTGGATCATCTCGGTCACCTCAGCACCGACCATATGCGCGCCCAAAAGCTCGCCCGTCTTTGCGTCAAAAATGGTTTTCACCATGCCCTCGGCCTCACCCAAGGCGATTGCCTTGCCGTTGCCGATGAACGGGAAGCGGCCGACCTTGATTTCGTATCCCAGCTCCTTCGCCTTGGCTTCGGTGTAGCCGACGCTGGCAACCTGCGGGTGGCAATAAGTGCAGCCCGCGATGCTTTCGGGTTTCACCGGATGGGCGTGTAGCCCGGCGATCAGCTCGGCCACCATCACGCCTTCATGGCTGGCCTTGTGCGCAAGCCAAGGCGCACCCGCGATGTCGCCGATGGCATACAGCCCTTCAACCCCGGTGCGGCAGAATTCATCCGTCACCACATGGGTGCGGTCGATCTTCACGCCCAGGGCTTCCAGGCCCAGATCCTCGACATTGCCGACGATCCCGACCGCGGAAATCACCGTGTCGAAATCGTGTTTCTCGACCTTGCCGCCGGTTTCGATATGCGCGGTCACCTTGCCCTTCGCGCGGTCCAGCTGCTTGACCATGGCCTTTTCCATGATCGTCATGCCCTGTTTCACGAACGCCTTTTTGGCAAAGGCCGAGATCTCGGCGTCTTCCACCGGCAGCACGCGATCCATCACCTCGACCACCGTAACATCGGCGCCCAACGTGTTGAAGAAACTGGCAAATTCGATGCCGATCGCGCCCGACCCGATGACCAGAAGCTTCTTCGGCATGCGCGGCGGGTTCAGCGCGTGCTTGTAGGTCCAGACCAGGTCCCCGTCGGCCTCCAGCCCCGGAAGTTCCCGCGCCCGCGCGCCGGTGGCCAGCACGATGTTCTTGGCAACCAGCTCTTCGGTCCCCTTGTCGGTGGTCACGCTGACTTTGCCCTTGGCAGGGATCGTCGCGGCGCCCATGAACACGGTGACCTTGTTCTTCTTCATCAGGTGGCCGATGCCGCCCGACAGCTGCGCGGCCACCCCGCGCGACCGTTTCACGACCGCAGGCAGGTCATAGCCGATCTTCTCGGCCGACAACCCGAATTCGGCAGCACGGTGCATCAGGTGAAACACTTCGGCCGAGCGCAACAGCGCCTTGGTCGGGATGCAACCCCAGTTCAAACAGATACCGCCCAGGTGCTCACGCTCGACGATGGCCACCTTCTGACCCAGCTGCGCGGCCCGGATTGCCGCGACATAGCCACCGGGGCCAGCCCCGATCACGATGGTATCAAAAGAATTGCCAGACATGCGCGCCTCCGCTTTTTCAAGATAGTTTGGCATTAAACTATTTTTTCGGTCACATCAATGACCCAAGGGAAATCCCGCCATGTGCGCAGCGAATGGCTCCCCCTCCAGGGGCAAACACATGTTCCGAGAGGTATGGAACACCCGTACCGGGCGCCAAATCAAGCATAAAGCATGCGCGACGCGCATTCCGCCGGATCACAAGCGCCCAAGGTCAGGCCGCCGACAATTCCTGCAACACGGCGCCATATCCGCCCCCCGCGACGAAAGCCGCCTCGGGGGCTGTGGTGTCGCGGGCCAGAGCCTCATTGCGATACGGGAAGCGGCCAAAGCGGCGGATCACCTCGCGATGCACTTTCGCATGCAGCAAGTTGGACGCACCGGACGCCGGCATCCGCGTCAGCATCAACCGCACGCAGCGATCCTGATCGCACAGGCTTTCGCTGTGCATCATCGGCAGGTAAAAGAACTGCCGCGCGGGCTCGTCGATCTTCATGTCCCAGCCCTTGTTCACCGCGCATTTCGCGGCCTCAAGGGCGGCCTTGTCCGAGGCAAACGCCCGGCCCTCGCCGCGAAACATGTTGCGCGGAAACTGGTCCATCAGGATGATATAGGCCAACACGCCGCTGGGATGGGTCAGCCACAGGCTGTAGGCGCCATCGCAGGCCTCCTTCCAGCTGTCCAGGAACCGGTCACGGACCATCTGGTCCAGCGTCTCGCCCCCTGCATACCATCCGTCCGGTCCGACCTCGTCCAGCCAGAAATTCAGTACGTCCTCAGGTTTGCACATTGGACCCTCCTCGCCCGCAATGTCCCCGAAAAAACCGTTACAAAAGTTTCACATATTCGCAAGCGTTTTTATGATCATTGCGCAGAGGATGTGGTTTCCGTGTCAATCTCGTCCTGTTGCGTGTCGATATAAACCTCCTGCGCCATGTCCACAGCCACCGGCGAGGCCGAGGGCGACACGGTGACAAAAGCGCCGGTTTCCTCCACTGCAGGGGCGGCACGCTGGGTCGAGCGCCACAGGCCATAGCCCAGAAGACCCAGCAGCAGCAGCCCCATATAGGCAAAGAAGCCCATCGGCCCCATCGCGCCCATCGCCCAGCCTGTCACAACAGGTCCGGCAATCGCGCCCATGCCGTTCAGAAACACCAGCCCCGAAGATGCGGCCGCCATGTCCTCCAGCTCCAGAAAGTCATTCACATAGGCCAGCAAAAGCGCATAAAGCGGGTTGGTCATGCCACCGATCAAGAAGCCCGCCAGAAGCAGGATCGAAAAGGACTGGTTCCACAGGATCGGCAGCAGCGATGCCAGGGCCGCGATGCCGGTCACGGCCAGGATCAACTGGCGCCGGTCTATCCGATCCGATATCCAACCGATCGGATATTGCAACACCAGCCCGCCGATATAGATCATCGACACGAAGACCGAAATCTCGCGCACGCTCAGCCCGATCTCGGTCCCGAACACGGCAGCCATGCCGAACTGTGCCGAGAACACACCGCCCAGCACGATGATGCCGACGCAGCCCAACGGCGACAGGCGGTACAAATCGCCCAGGCTCATCGGTTTGGTGGTGTCGAAGGCGGGCGTGGGGCTGACCGACAGCAAAATTGGCGCAAAGGCGATCGACACCAGGACCGAGGGGATGACGAACAGGACAAAGCCGGATGGGTCACCCAGGTTGAGCAGCGCCTGCGCGATGATGATGCCCGCCATCTGCACGATCAGATACAGCGACAGCGCTTTGCCCCTGTTTTCGTTCGAGGCTGCGTTGTTCAGCCAGCTTTCGGCGGTCACGTAGACGCCCGAGAAACAAAAGCCGATGATCACCCGCAACCCAGTCCAGGCCCAGGGATCCGCCAGTGACGGATAGAGGATCAATACGGCCGAGATGAACGAGCCGAGAGCCGCGAAGACCCGCACATGCCCGACCCGCCGGATCATCAGGGGGGCCAGGCGCGACCCACCCAGGAAACCCGCGAAATAGCCCGACATGACAACGGACATCTCGAAGGTCGAAAACCCCTCAAGCCCGCCGCGAATGCCCAGAAGCGTGCCCTGCACGCCGTTGCCGACCATAAGCAGCATCATGCCCAGAAGAAGGGCCCAGGAATGGGTAAGAACTTGGATCATGAGGGCACTCCGCGCGGTTCAGAGACCCACGCTAGCACATGGCGCGCGCGCGAAACGCTCAATCGCGACCACAAGGGGTCGTGTTTCGTCACCCGACCCGCGGCCGGGTGCCCATCAAGAAACATGCATGCGCGGCACGCGCATTCCGCTGGATCACGCCCCGTTGGGAAGCAAAAGCGAACTGTCTCCATAGGAAAAAAAGCGATAGCCCTGCGCGATCGCATGGTCATAAACGTCGCCCATCCGCTCGACCCCCATCAGGGCAGACACCAGCATCATCAGCGTGGATTTCGGCAGGTGAAAATTGGTCATCAGCCCGTCTGCGATGTCGAAGGTAAACCCCGGCGTGATGAAGATGTCGGTTTCTCCGGTCCAGGCTGCGATCTGACCGGGCCCGCGGGCTGCGCTTTCAATCAGGCGCAGCGCGGTGGTGCCCACCGGAATCACCCGTCCCCCGGCCGCTTTCGTCGCGTTGATCTCCTCGGCGGCGCGCGTGCTTACCCGGCCCCATTCGGCGTGCATCTTGTGCGCGGACACGTCATCGACCTTTACCGGCAGAAAAGTTCCTGCGCCCACATGCAGCGTCACGCGGGTCATCTCGACCCCCTTCGCGGCAAGCGCATCCAGAAGCGCCTGGTCGAAATGCAGCGATGCGGTCGGCGCGGCCACTGCCCCGCTGTGCGCGGCAAAGACGGTCTGGTAGTCCTCGTGGTCCTGCGCATCGGCCGCGCGTTTGGCGGCAATATAGGGTGGCAACGGCATCTGCCCCGCCACGGACAGGGCGTCATCAAATGCCGCCCCCTCAAGGTTGAAGGCCAGAACCGCCTGCCCGTCCGACTTCGCGGTCAGCTTTGCGCTCAGATCAGGCGAGAAGACGATCTCTTCGCCCTCTTTCACCTTGCGCAGTGGTTTCACCAGCGCCTGCCATTGCCCGTCGGTGTCGGGTGACAACAGCGTAACCTCGATCTTCGCCACCCCTTCCCCGACAGCACCTGGCCGGGTGCGCGTGCCAAACAGCCGCGCGGGAATCACTTTTGTGTCGTTCAGCACCAATCGATCACCGGGACGCAACCAATCGGTCAGGTCCGTCACCTGTCCGTCAGTCATGGCCTCTGGTGTTGCCACCAGAAGCCGCGCGGCAGTACGCGGCCGCGCGGGGCGGGTCGCGATCAGCGCATCGGGCAGATCGAAGTCGAAGTCACTCAGTTTCATGGCAGATCAGTCTTGCGGCTTGGGCGGTTGGCGGCGGAAGATATCGCGAAACATGCCCGGTGTCAGGATGGAAAGCGGGTTAACCCCTACTTTCGGGTCCCCGGGCGACCCTTTAAGGGTAAAATTGAACCCAACCAACCCCTCGCCTCGACGGGTAAAAGCTTGGCCAATCGAATTCACGATATAGAACGGCGACAGGACCCCCTGCATGTCCATGTTCGAATTTCGAAGGTCATAGTAGCCGTCCAGCGATATGCCCAGCGAATGACCAATGGCCGAGGATCGATACAGCGTGACAAGGGTTGGGGTCAGACGAAACCGGGCATCGACCGTGCCAAAGGCAAGTCCGTCGCCGTCGAGTTGCTCCAGGAGGCCAACAACCGAAATCGCCGACAGAAGCTCGGCCATCGCGGGTGCGCCGACCACGCGGGTATCGGTGATTTTCAGATCGCCCTCATAGATACCTTCGCCTTCGCGCGGGGTCAGGATCAACTCAAGATTGCCGCCCCGCGCCGTGTCGAAGACGCCCGCACCGCGCAGCACCGCACCCGCGTCTTTGCTCGTAATGCGAAAGGCCGAGCCTGCGGGTTGTGGCGCTAACGCGCCGCGAATGGCCGCGCCACCTTTGACCAAAGCCGTGAACTTGCCGTTCAAGCCACCGCGCCGGTTGAACTCCCCGTCAAAGCTGGTCAACACGATGCCTTCCGAGATGGTCAGGCGATCCAACGTCAGATTGATCGGCGCATCACCCCCCCCGCCGCCATCGCCCGAGCTGAACTCAGCCCGGCGCATGTCGGCGCTGCCACCCGACACGACGATGCCCGCGTTTTGGTCTTTGCCACGTCCAACAAAGGCCACTGGCGCGTCCAGCCAACCTCCCACGCGCACGCGATCGAAACTGGCGCGATCCAGCTGTCCCTCGGGGGTCAGTGCGACTTTGCCCGTTGCGCTCAGTCCCGGGGCGTCGAACGCAATCCTGTCGATGCGTGCGACCTCACCCAGCACGCCTTCGACCTCAAGACTACCGGTGAGATTTGCCGGTTTCGACCAGCCAAGCGCCGAGGCTGACAGCTGCAAGCGGTTCAGATCCGACTGCAACCGAAACGCAGGCGCACCGGATTTGGGAAGGTCCAGCGTAATCCGACCGATGCCTTTCCCCGCAACGGTGCCGTCGGGCAGGCCGATGTTAAATTCGTCCAGAAAAGTCTGGCTTAGCTCGACCCACCCATCCAGCTGTGACCGGTCTTCCGCCTTTGCACCCATTCCCATGCGCCAACTGCCGCCTGCCGCGACACTGCCCACACGCCCGTCGCCGCTGATCTCGATCCCATCGTGGGTGACGTGCACCTTGGCGCTGGGCGCAACAAGCACCCGGTCCGGGATCAGCTTGTCCGAGCGCAGGTCATGCAGCTCGGCCACCACATCGAAACGGATGTCCTTCGGATCCATCTGTTCCTGCATTTCAATGTTCAACCGCCCGGTCGCCACCGCCTGACCCGTCGCCAAGTCGGGGCCAAAATCACCATCCTTGAATATTTCGAACGGTTTGGCGTCCAGCACGGACAACACGCCCCGCACCGGCCCCGACACCGCCAGCCGGGCCACGGCCGGGGTCGGTTTCGCGGGCATGTGCGGTATGGTGAAACTCGTGCCGGCCACCGCCACCCGGTCGCCAGAGGGTGCGGTCAGATATCCGCCCTCGGCCACCGCGGTGAAGGTCTGATCCTCGATCGACAGGTATCCCGACATGTCTTCGATCAGCACCATCGCCTTGACCGGGCGCACGGTCGCCCCCTGCAGTGCTGCGCCGACCGAGATATGCGGCGCCTGATCCGGGACCATGCGAAACGCCACATGGGCGTCATGCGCCGTGCCTGCAATCACGTTTTCGGCCACCCAGGTCCGAGGTTTCGGCGACAATGTGGTGGGCCAAAGCGCCAGCACCTGATCGCGTTGGAGTCGATCTGCGGTGGCGTCCAGAGCCAGCCACCAGCCGTCGCGGTCGGCGCTGATTTCCCCACTGCCACGAAAGGTGGTGTCCCGGTGGCGGGCCACCAATTGACCAATATCAACGGTGAAGGGATCCAGCCTCAGCCGGAAATCCACAGCACCCTGCTTCAGCTCCACCGGCGTTTCGAACCAACCGCGCGGGTTCAGCTGAGCGCGGGTGATGGTGAACTGCCCCAGCAGGCTGCCGGGCCACCCGTTGGCATAGTCGCGCAGATAGGCATGGCCTTCGCCGCGCGCCATGCCCAGCTCGGAGGTCACCGAAATCTCGGTAAAATCGACCCGGTCGGCGATCGGGTCATAGTCAAGATAGACTTTGCCGCCATCGAATTTTACCGGCCTTGCCCCGGGCGCAGGCGACAGGGCGCCGGTGCCGATTTCCAGCGTTCCGACCAGGTCCGACAGATTGCCCTCGGCGTCGATTGCCGTGCGCAATGCGCCGGAAATCGGTGCATCCACCACCGCCAGGAAGGCCAGCACCGGGGATTGCGCGGCGATGTCAGCGGCAGCGGCGTTGCGAAAGGTGGCACCCAGCGACGCTTCGGATGAGCCCTTGGCCGAGCGGAACCCCAACACGGTTTCCGCCAATTCTTCGGTCTGGTTGAACACATCGAAAGACACGGTAATGTCCACCACCTTGTCGGTCTGTTCCAGTTGCAGGCGTCCGTCCGTGACCTGCCACAACCGGCCCGAACGCGCGTCCTCAAGCGTGATGGTCAGCTGATCGGCGTCGATACTGTCGGCCTTGGACAGCGGTCCGTCGGTGAACACACCATCAATCGCGTCCAGCACCGAGGCCAAATCTCCCGAGGCACCGCCGGCCTGACCGAAACTCAGGTCGAACTCCCCGTTCGCGCGCCGCCGCAGAGTGACCTGTGCGCCGGACAGATAAAGCTTCGAGGGCTCCAACCGGCCACGAAGCAGCGGTCCCGGCTTGATCCCGCCCTCGACCCCGTTGAGCTGCGCCACCTCAAGGCCAGTGTTGTCACGGATGCCGACATTGACGAAACGCACGTTTGGACGCCCTTTCGGGGTCACGCCCAGCTCGACCCGCTCCAACGAAATCGACGCATGACCCAGCCGAGCATTCAGCTGGTCTTCCACCCGGTCACGCACCCAATCGGGCGTCGTGATCACCCGACCGGTCAGTGACATCGAGCTGAGCACCAGAAACAACGCCATCAGGGCGATTGACAGCAGCATCCAGAAGCCCAGATGCCAATGCAGCCGACGAATACGGCGCTTCGGTTTTGGTGGGGGCGTGTCGCTCATGGTCGCTTTGGCGAAATCCTTCGTGGCATTCGCTTCCATTGTCGCGCGAACGCTTCTAAAACGAAAGCCTTATGACCAAGTTGGAGGGAAGGAAAGCCATGAGCGCCCAATTGCCCGAACCCGGCAGCATCGCGCCGGATTTCACCCTGCCCCAGGATGGCGGCGACGATGTTACTCTGTCCGCGTTGCGTCCGGACCGGGTTGTTCTGTTTTTCTATCCCAAGGACAACACGCCCGGCTGCACCACCGAGGCACTGGAATTCACGGCAACCGCTCAGACCTTCGCCGACGCCGGTGTTCAGGTGTTCGGGATCTCCAAAGACAGCCTGAAAAAACACGAAAACTTCCGCGCCAAACATGCGCTGGGTGTTCCTTTGTTGTCGGATGCCGACGGGGACGTGTGCGAACGGTATGGCGTCTGGGGCGAAAAGCAGAACTATGGCCGCACATATATGGGCATCAGCCGCACCACCGTGCTGATCGACTCCGACGGCACCGTGCTGCGTGTCTGGCCGAAAGTGCGCGTGAAGGGCCATGTGGACGACGTGCTGGCCGCGGTGCAGGCATTGTGAACCTGTCTCTGGCCCAGATGGCGGTCGAAGTGCTGAGCACTGCCGATGGACGCGCCAAGACCGCCCTGTCACACAAACACGCCGCCGCCTGGTTCGCTGCGCGTGAGGCCGGGACGCCGCTTGAGATCGGCGCGGCCACGCCACCGGATTTCCCCGCGCGCCCGGACCGGCCCGAACTCCTGGACCCGCGCGACGTGCCCAAACGCAAGCCCGGCAGCCCGGACGGACGCCGCGCGCTGTTGCATGCGGTGGCGCATATCGAACTGAACGCGGTCGACTTGCATTGGGACATCATCGCCCGATTTTCGGATGTAAAAATGCCGTTGGGATTCTATGACGACTGGGTCAAAGCCGCGGACGAAGAAAGCAAGCATTTCAACCTAGTATGCGACTGCCTTGAAGCACAAGACAGCCAGTATGGCGCTTTGCCTGCCCATGCGGGCATGTGGCGCGCGGCTTCGGACACGGCCGATGACATCATGGGGCGTCTGGCGGTTGTTCCAATGGTGCTAGAAGCGCGCGGGCTCGACGTGACACCCGGCATGATCGAGGTGTTCCGCAAGGCTGGGGACAGGGGCACGATCGAAGCCCTTGAAGTCATTTACAGCGAAGAGGTCGGCCATGTTGCCTATGGCTCGAAATGGTTCCATTTCCTATGCGGGCGCCACGAGTTGGATCCCAAGGACACGTTCCACGCCCTGGTGCGCAAATACTTCCACGGCCCGCTCAAACCGCCTTTCAACGAAGAAAAACGCGCCGAGGCCGGATTGCCGCCGGATTTCTACTGGCCGTTGGCCGATCGGTTACCCCCTTCGCGCACAAGCTGAGCAATCGGCGGGAAACCGCGTGTCGCAGCCCCCCAAGCTAATGGAATCGCCCGAAAATCGTTGCGTGAACCTCCCTTGCGCGCTAAGGAACCCCGTGCGTACGCGGGGGGATGCGGCTGCGCACGAGAATGGGATGACTGTACGCGCAAGAACGCGGCAACTGGGTGACAGGGCTTGCTGACAAGACTGACTTACAAAATCAATCATGCGTTGGAGCGGGTTTTCCCCGAACAGCGTCTGTTTCTGCGCTCTGAAGATGGCACGCGGTTCATCCGCCTGACGCCTCTTGCGCAATGCCTGGGCTGGACCGGATCGGCGGCTTTCGTGGCCTGGTCGATCATTGCGACCGCCGTATTGCTGATGGATTCAATCGGGTCTGGCAACTTCCGCGATCAGGCGGCGCGCGATCAACGTCTTTACGAAGAACGGCTGCAAATTCTGTCCACCCAACGCGATGCCCGCGCCTCTGAGGCGCTGGCCGCGCAAGCCCGCTTCAACTTGGCGCTGGCGCAGATTTCCGACATGCAGAGCGAACTTTTGTCCTCTGAGGATCGACGCAAGGAGCTGGAGACCGGCATCGGCGTGATCCAGTCCACTCTGCGCCGGACCATGGGCGAACGTGACGAGGCACGCAGAAGCGTCGAAGCGATGTTGGCTGCAGCCAAGGACGAAGCCAATGGCGGACAGGTCATCGCAACAGGCGATGCAACCGCAACACTGGATTTCCTGACCGCCGCGTTGGAAAGCACCGCCGCGGAACGTGACCTGATGGCCGCCAGCGCCGTCCAGGCCGAGACGTTCGCCCAGGACATGATCTATGAGCAGCGCCTGCGGGACGAGCGAAACGATCAGATTTTCCAACAACTTGAGGACGCCGTCACCGTGTCCTTGGAGCCGTTGGACAAAATGTTCCGTGCCTCGGGTGTGCCAGTGAACACGATCCTGGACCAGGTTCGTCGCGGCTATTCCGGCCAAGGTGGTCCGCTGACTCCGCTGGCCCTGTCGACCAAGGGCGGCGAGCCCGACCCCGACAGCCTGCGCGCCAACGCGATCCTGACTGAGCTGGATCGCATGAACCTTTACCGCATCGCGGCGCAGAGGATGCCATTCGCCCAACCGGTGAAATCGGCGTTCCGCTTCACCAGTGGCTTTGGCATGCGCTGGGGGCGGATGCACAATGGCACCGACTTCGCCGCGCCGATCGGCACGCCAGTCTATGCCACGGCCGATGGCGTAGTGATCTCGGCCGACTGGTCTTCGGGCTATGGACGTCTGATCAAGATCCAGCATGAGTTCGGGATCGAGACGCGCTATGCGCATCTTTCAGCCATGAGTGTGCGAAAAGGCGAAAGGGTATCGCGTGGGCAGAGAATTGGTGATATGGGAAACTCTGGTCGCTCAACCGGTCCCCATCTTCACTATGAAGTGCGTGTGGGCGGTAAGGCAGTCAATCCGATGATCTATATCAAGGCAGCGAACGATGTTTTCTAAAAGCAGGATCAACGAGCCGGGCCCGAAGGCCGGTGAGAACGAAGCAAAACCGGCAGCCCCCGAGGCTCCGGCAAAGCCGGCAGTTCCGACTGCCAAGGGGGCCACGCCCCCTCCCCCAGCACCAAAGGCAAAACCGCCCGCCTCCTCCCTGTCCTCGGACCTGGTGATCAAGGGCAACCTCAAGTCCACCGGTGACATCCTGGTCGAAGGCACAGTAGAAGGCGACATTCGCGCCCACACCCTGACCGTTGGCGAAGGCGCCACGGTGAAGGGCGAAGTGACCGCCGATGACGTCGTGATCAACGGTCGCATTATCGGTCGTCTCCGCGGGCTAAAGGTCCGCCTGACCTCGACCGCACGGGTTGAAGGCGATATCATCCACAAAACAATCGCGATCGAAAGCGGTGCGCATTTCGAAGGCTCGGTGCAGCGTCAGGACGATCCGCTGACCCCCGGCGCGAAGCCCGCCGCAAAAGCCAAGGAATAAGATCCCCACAGCGGGACCGCAAAAGGCCGTCCAACTGGGCGGCCTTTTTTTGTCCGGGTCTCTCTGGTCAGTCTTCGAAGCTCATCGACCGGCGATACAAGTGCCAGGTCGCGTGTCCCAGCACCGGCAACACCACGAACAGGCCCAGAAAAAACGGCGCCATGCCCAAAAGCGTCAGGGCTGAGATAAAAAGCCCCCAGGCCACCATTGGCACCAGGTTCTGCAAGACCAGTTGAAAGCTGTGGATCATTGCCGAGATGAAATCCATCTCGCGATCCAGCAACATCGGCAGGCTCATCACAGTCAGTGAAAACAGCACGAACGAGATGATCGCACCAACTGCCGTGCCCACCGCCAGCATAGTCAGGCCCTTCTGCGTCAGGATCGTGTCCTGCCAGTTGCTTAGAATGTTCGTCATCGGCTCCAGCCCCATGAACAGGGCAAAGATCATGTGAGCGAGGAACATCCAGAACAGAAAGATGATGACCATCACCGCCGCCACGCTGGGCGTTTGGCGGTCTTTCTGGCGCACGACCACACCAAGAACGGCGGCCCAATCCAGTGGCGCACCCTCCTCCAGCCGGCGGCTGACCTCATACAGGCCGACGCCGAAAAAGGGAGCCAACAGCGGGAAACCGGCTGCCAAAGGAATGATCCAGTAACTCTGGTCCAACACGTCGAGCTCCAGAAAAATCAGGATCCCGCCCAGCACATAGAAAAAGGAAAAGAATAGCCCGAACATTGGCGCGCGCCTAAAATCGCGAAACCCCGCGCCCAAGGCCGCAGACAAATCCGAAAAGCCCACTCTGGCGATCGCTGGCGGCCCGGATGCCGCAAGTTCTGTTGCGTCGGTCATGTAACCTCCCTGCACGTTTGTTTTTTCACGCGTTAAGAGAGTGTTGCGGCTGAGTGTCGCGGCGTCAAGGCGCGCGCGCAAGATTATTGCCCGCAAGCCGCTGCGGCTGGACGCCCATCAGGATCATGCATGCGCGGCACGCGCATTCCGCTGGATCAGGTGACGGCTCGGATCAGTCTTCGCCCTGGGCATCCGCGCGGCTTTTGCCCGCCACGTTCATCGCCAGCGTCGCCGCCATGAAGCCATCCAAATCGCCATCCAGAACCCCCGACGTATCGGCGGTCTCATGGTTCGTGCGCAGGTCTTTCACCATCTGGTAGGGCTGCAGAACATAAGACCGGATCTGCGTGCCCCAGGCCGCGTCGCCCTTGGCCTCGTGCATCGCGTTGACCTCGGCGTTCCGCCGGTCCAGCTCCATCTGGTACAGACGCGATTTCAGCGCCTTCATGGCGATGTCGCGGTTCTGGTGCTGGGATTTCTCTGAACTTGTGACCACGATCCCCGTCGGGTGGTGGGTGATGCGCACGGCCGAATCTGTCGTGTTCACGTGCTGCCCACCCGCGCCCGACGACCGGTAGGTGTCGATGCGAATATCGGCAGGGTTCACTTCGATCTCGATGTTGTCGTCGATCACCGGATAGGCACCGACTGCGGCAAAGGACGTCTCACGCGTGCCCTTGCCGAAGGGCGAAATGCGCACCAGGCGATGCGTGCCGCTTTCCGACTTCAGCCAGCCATAGGCGTTGTGACCTTTGACCTGATAGGTAACGGATTTGATCCCGGCCTCGGTGCCGGCGGTCTCTTCCTGCAGCTCGACGGAAAATCCGCGCTTTTCGGCCCAACGCACATACATGCGCGCCAGCATCGAGGCCCAGTCGCAGGCTTCCGTGCCGCCCGCGCCGGACTTGATTTCCAGAAAGGCGTCGTTGGCGTCGGTTTCGCCGCTCAACAGCGCCTCAAGCTCGGCGGCGGCGGCTTTCTTGACCAGAACGGCCAGCGTCGCCTCGGCGTCGGAAACGACCTCGTCGTCCTCTTCCATCTCGCCCAATTCGATCAGCTCGACAGAATCCGACAGGTCCTGCGCCATCGCCTTGTAGGCGGTCACGCTGTCCAGCAGCGTCTGGCGTTCGCGCATCAGTTTCTGCGCGCGGGCCGGATCGTTCCACAGATCCGGATCCTCGGTCATGGCGTTGAATTCTTCCATCCGGTGTTCGGCCGTGTCCCAACCGATCCGCTGGCGCAGAAGCGCCAGGGATTTCTCGATTGCCTCGACGTTGTTCTGAGCCTCTGCCCGCATGGGTGTATTCCCTGTTCACAATCCTGATGCGTGCAATAGCAAGCGCCAGCGTCAGGAGCAACACCGGCGACGCGCCGGGGCGGCAGCCCTCAGACCCGCATCGAGCGGCCTTCGTGGAACACCTGCACCTTCGACGGATCCGCCGTCAGACGCACGGTCTGGCCGCGCAAGTCGGCGTGGATGCCGGGCAGCTTGGCGATCAGCGGCTCACGGCCATGTTCGGCCATGAAGTACAACAGCGTCACCTCGCCCAGGGCCTCGACGATGTTCACCGTTCCATCCATCAGCGCCTCGCCGTCGGCCAGGACGAAATCTTCGGGCCGCACACCGACATTCACCCGCTTGCCCAGGTCGGCATCCGTGGACGGCATATCGGCCACTGCGGTGCCTTCGTCATCCAGCTTTATCACCGTCGTCTTACCGGTCTTGACGATCTCACCGGGCAGCAGGTTCATTGACGGGCTGCCGATGAACTGGGCCACGAATTCATTGTCTGGACGTTCATAAAGGTCCAGCGGGCTGCCGACCTGGGCGATGCCCTTGTTGGCCAGAACCACGATCTTATCGGCCAGAGTCATCGCTTCGACCTGGTCGTGGGTGACATAGATCATCGTGCTTTCCGGCATCGCCTCTTTCAGCTGCGCGATCTCAAGCCGGGTGGCAACGCGCAAGGCCGCATCGAGGTTCGAGAGCGGTTCATCGAACAAATACACCTTGGGGTCGCGCACGATAGCGCGGCCGATCGCAACACGCTGACGTTGCCCTCCCGACAGCGCTTTGGGCAGGCGGTCCAGGTAGTCGTCCAGCAGCAGGATCTTCGCCGCCTTGTGCACCGCCGCGTCGATTTCTTCTTTCGACTTCTTGGCGATCTTCAGGGCAAAGGCCATGTTGTCATAGACCGTCATGTGCGGATAAAGCGCGTAGGACTGGAACACCATCGCGATGCCGCGCTGGCTGGGGGGCACGTCGTTCATCACCACACCGTCGATTTCCAGACTGCCCGCGGTGATCTTTTCCAGCCCCGCGATCATGCGCAGAAGCGTGGACTTGCCACAGCCGGAGGGGCCGACGAAGACGATCAGCTCGCCGGTCTTGATGTCCAGGTCGATGCCCTTTAGCACCTCGACACTGCCGCCATAGGTCTTGCCGACATCCGTCAGTTTCAATTCTGCCATCTCTTTCCCTCCCTCAGGCGCGTCGCAGCAGACAGGGCTGCCAATGCGCCAGATGTATCTTGCCGCTCGCGTCGGCATGTGCGCCGTTCAACTCGGCGCCAATTGCTTGCCAGTCCCCTTTCGGGGCGTCGATCACCGCGTTTCCTTCGCCCATGTTGAAGGCACAGAAAATCACGTCGTCGCCATGTGACCGCAGGAAGGACAGAACATCGCCCTCGACCCGCATGTCCGTCATTTCACCGCGTGCCAGCGCCGGTTGGGCGTGGCGAAAAGCGATCGCGCGGCGGTAGTGATGCACCAGCGCCGCCGGGTCTGCCTCGGCGGCCTCAACCGCGCGGCCCAAGTGGTCGCCTGAAACCGGAAGCCAAGGGCGCGCAGCGGTGGAAAAGCCGCCGTTCTGGTTCGACTTTTCCCACACCATTGGGGTGCGGCAACCATCACGTCCCTTGAATTCGGGCCAGAACTCGATGCCATACGGGTCCTGCAGGTCGGCGAAGGCCACTTCGGCCTCGGGCAGGCCCAGCTCTTCGCCCTGATACAGGCAGGCCGAGCCGCGCAGGCACATCATCAGCGTGGTGAACATGCGCGCCGCCGGGTCGGTCAGATTCCAGCGCGAGACATGGCGTTGCACGTCGTGGTTGGAATAGGCCCAGCAGGCCCAGCCGTCCGCCGCCACCTCGGCCACCCGCGCCATCACCTCGGCAACGTATCCCGCGACGGGCTGAGCGCCTGACAGCATCTCGAACGCATAACACATCTGCATCAGATCATTGCCGGCGGTGTATTCGCCCATGATCTCAAGCCCACGTTGGGCCTCGCCCACCTCGCCCACCGCCGCCGCGTTGAAGGGCTGCATCACCGCCCGCAGTTTGCGCAGGAACTCCAGGGTTTCCGGGCGGTTCTTATCGTATTTGTGGTCCTGGTGGTTATAGGGGTTCACCGCAGGTGCGATAGTTGAATTGCGATCCTCGGGCGCCAGGGCCGGGTTGTCGCGCAGCTGGGCGTCGTGGGTGTAGAAGTTGATCGTATCCAGCCGGAAGCCATCGACCCCGCGATTGAGCCAGAACCGCGCGACATCCAACAGCGCCTGTTGCACCTCGGCGTCGTGGAAATTCAGGTCAGGCTGTTCGACAAGGAAATTGTGCATGTAATACTGCTGCCGCCGCGTGTCCCACTGCCAGCCCGAGCCGCCGAAGATCGACAGCCAGTTTGTGGGCGGCGTGCCGTCGGGCTTTGCATCGGCCCAGACATACCAATTCGACTTCGCATTCTCCCGGCTGGCGCGGCTTTCGGCAAACCACGGGTGCTGGTCCGAGGTGTGTGACAGCACCAGGTCGATCATCACCTTCACGCCAAGCGCATGGGCAGTCTCGATCACCGCATCGAAATCAGCCAGTGATCCGAACATCGGATCTACATCGCAATAATCCGACACGTCATAGCCGAAATCTTTCATCGGTGAGGTGAAGAAGGGTGAGATCCAGATCGCATCAACGCCAAGCGAGGCGACGTAAGGCAACCGGCGCACGATGCCCAAAAGGTCACCGATTCCGTCCCCGTTCGCATCCTGGAAGCTGCGCGGATAGATCTGATAGATCACCGCGCCGCGCCACCAGTCGGGGTCTTTGGCCAGATGGGTCATGGACCCTATGCCCGTGCTTGCGTTCATGTGTCTCTCTTACTTGACCGAACCGGCGAGCAGGCCGCGCACCAGGTATTTCTGCATTGCAAAGAAGACTCCCAGCGGCACCGCGATCGACACGAAGGCTGCCGTGGCCAGGATTTCCCAATTGCCACCACGGGTGCCCAGAAGCTCGACAATCTGGTTCGTCATCACCGTGGTTTCCCCGGTGGCGTCGATCAGGAACACCTTGGCGACCAAGAGATCGTTCCAGGTCCACAGGAATTGGAAAATCGCGAAACTGGCCAGAGCCGGAAAGCTGAGCGGCAGGATGATCTTGGTGAACACCTGGAAATCCGTGGCGCCGTCGACGCGGGCGTTTTCGATGATGTCGCGAGGCAAGCCGACCATGTAGTTGCGCAAAAGATAGATCGCGAGCGGTAGCCCGAAGCCGGTATGCGCCATCCACACACCCAGGTATCCTTTGCCGATACCGATGCCGTTGTGAAACTTCAAAAGCGGAATCAACGCCAGTTGCAGCGGCACGACCAAAAGACCCACCACCATGGCAATCAAAAGCGCCCTGCCCCGGAAATCCATCCACGCCAGCGCGTAAGCGGCAAAGGCCGCCACGACGATGGGGATGATCGTGGCCGGGATCGTCACGGTCAGCGTGTTGAAAAACGCCTTGGCCATCTTGTCGTTACCAGACCCGGAAAACAGAACCCGTCCATAGTTCTCGGTTGTGAACTCGGGCGGAGACACGGCGGTCACGAAAACCCGCGTGCCGCGTGATCCCTCGAACGGTTCCGTGTTTTCCATCCGGTAATTTCCCGCCGCGTCCACAGTCACCGTGCCGCCTTTTCGCAGCTCGGCGGTGTCGCCCGGCACGAAGCTGTCGATCTCTTTCGAAGAGATACCCCAAACCGAAATCTCACCGCCCTTGCCTTCGGCAAACAGGTTGCCCTCGATCACATAAAGCGCGCCCTCTTGCACCTGGGTGTCGGGGGCCGCGCTGCGCAGGGTGTAGTTCTGTTCGCTGGGGAACATCGACTTCCACCACCCCGAGGCAGAAATTTGATCCCCGGTGCGGAACGAGGACACGAAAAGGCCCAACGTCGGAAACAGCCACAAAAAGACCAGCGCGACGACCGAAAGGTTCACGGCCCAGGTCAGGGTGGATTTGGTGCCTGCAATGTTATCCATGAGGAGCTCCTGTGCGGTCGCGGGTCATCAGCGCATCTCCTTGCGGGCGTTGTGAACATTCCAGACCAAGATCGGCAGAACCAGCAGCATGATCACCATGGCGGATGCCGAGCCCACACCCCAGTCATTGGCGCGGAACAGCTTGTCGAACATGTAATTTGCCAGAACCTGTGTTTCCCATTGCCCGTTGGTCATCGCGAACACGATGTCGAACACTTTCAAAACGACCAGCGTGATCGTGGTCCAGACCACGACGATGGTGCCTGAAATCTGCGGCAGCTTGATCTTGAAGAAGATTTGGAACGGATTGGCGCCATCCACGATGGCCGCTTCGATGGTTTCTTCGGGAATGCCACGCAGGGCGGCGGACAGGATCACCATCGCAAAGCCGGTTTGGATCCAGACCAGGACGACCATAAGGAAAAAGTTGTTCCAGAACGGGATGGTCAGCCAGGTCATCGGTTCATCCCCCCCCAGCGCGACATAGATCGCGTTCAGAACGCCTATCTGCTCCTGCCCCATGGGGCGGGCGTCATAGACGAGCTTCCAAATCACGGCGGCGCCAACGAACGAAATCGCCATCGGCATGAAGATCAGGGATTTGGCCAGATTACCCCACTTGATCCGGTCGGTAAGCTGGGCGGCCAGAAGGCCAAAAACGGTCGAGGCGGCGGGCACGATCAACAACCAGAACAGGTTGTTACGCACGGCTTCCCAGAACTTCGGCTCAATGGCCAATTGCTTGTAATTATCAAGGCCTACGAAGGTGTAGCCGCCACCAGCCACCCGCTCGGTCAGGCTGAGCCGTAAGGTTTCTACGACCGGATAGGCCAGGTAAAGGCCAAGCGCCAGAAGCGCGGGAAACAGAAACAGCCATGGGCGAACAAGGTTGGCGCGATTGATGTTGCGACCAATATTCGGTCCACGCGCAGGGAACAGGACTTTGTCCAGAAACTGGTTGGAGAAGTAGAAATACCCAATACAGCCACTAACGCCGACAATGATTGTGATCAGGCCTTGCAATGCGGGGTGCATATCCCTCTCCCTGTTCTGTCGTTTTTTGTGAGAAGCCCGGAGCAATTCCGGGCGTCTCATTTTTTTTAACCGATCAGACGGCGCTTATTTAGCGGCGTCCCAGCTGTCCTGGATCTCACCAGCGACGGCAGCGGCGTCTTTCCCACCAGCATAGTCCACCATGCCGGTCCAGAACGAACCCTGACCAACTGCGGCGGGCATCAGGTCGGATGCGTCAAACCGGAAGGTCGTGGCGTTCAGCAAGATCTCGTTCATCTTGCCAAGCGTCGGATCGCTGAACTTCGACGTGTCGACACCCTTGTGCGGCGTCAGGAAGCCCTTCAGCCCCATCCAAGTCTCATGCGCCTCGGTCGTCTGGAGATAGGCAATCAGGTCATGTGCCGCCTGGTTCTCGTTGGTGATGGCCCACACGGTGCCAGCACCCAGAACGGGCTTGCCCAAATCCTTGCCTTCATATGCCGGGAAGTAGAAGAAGTCCGCATCTTCACCCACGACGGTGCCTTCGGGGAAGAAGGCCGGGATGAAGCTGGCCATCCGGTGCATGTAGCATTGCGGCGGCGAGGAGAAGAGGCCCTTGGGGCTGTCGCGGAAGTCGGTCGAGGCCACGGCCCCGGCGCCACCAGCAACATAAGCATCGTTGCGCGCAAACGCACCGAATTCTTCAATTGCGGCAACAACTTTCGGGTCGTCAAACTTCATCTCGTTGGACACCCAGGCGTCATAATCGGCGGGCGTTTGGGTGCGCAGCATAAGGTCCTCGACCCAGTCGGTCGCGGGCCAGCCTGTTGCGCCACCGGACCCCAGGCCGATGCACCATGGCGTGCCGCCATCAGCGACGATCTGATCGCTCAGCGCTTTCAGTTCTTCCATCGTGTTCGGGATGTCATATCCCGCATCTTCGAAGTTTTCCGGCACGTACCAGACCAGTGATTTCAAATCGACCTTGTAGGAGAAGGCGTAGAGGTGATCGGCCCCGTCAGCCCCGGCATAGGTGCCCAGATCAACCCAAGACTGCCCGGCGGCATAGTTTTCACGGATCCAGTCGTCCGTGCCCTCAGCCAGCGGTGTTAGCAGGCCACGACTGGCCAGGCCAGCGGCAAGGCCGGGCTGCGGAAACACGGCGATGTTCGGCGCCGAACCGGCTTCGACATCAACCATGATCTGTTGCTCAAAGCTGTCAGACCCGACATAGCGCACGTCGTGGCCCGACGCAGCGGCAAAGCCCGCCAGAACCTTTTCGGCGTTTTCCTGGTCCGGGCCAAGCCACGGGCCAAACACGGTTACCTGCTCAGCCGAAGCCATCCCAGCGGTCAATGCAAGAGCAGCCGCGCCGGTCAAAAGAACATGTTTCATTGTATCCTCCCAGATGCGCGCCGAAACTGGCGCTTGAAACGATCCCACTTTGCGCAATCCTGTGAAGAAGTGCCCAAAGCGCTTTGGATACCAAAAGAGTTTACCAGAAAAACTTCCCTGTCAATGATTCAACGCAAACACACTGGTTTGTCGCATCGGGACTGTTTTCAAGAGGTATGCGCAAAGTTCCTTTTGACGTTGACGATCCGCTTGGCTACGCTCAATAGGATCCAAACCGCTTTGGGAACCTCCGATGAACCTGAAACAGCTTTCGGAACTCCTGCATCTGTCGCAGACCACCGTCAGCCGGGCGCTGAACGGGTATCCAGAGGTGAGCGAGGCCACCCGCAAACGGGTTCAGGCCGCAGCCCAGGCACATGGATACGCCCCCAACATGCGCGCGCGCAGCCTGGCGACCGGGCGTGCGATGTCGATCGGCCATGTCATCCCAGTCAGTTCGAAACATGAGATGGTGAACCCGGTGTTCGCCGATTTCATCGCCGGCGCGGGCGAGACTTATTCGCGCAACGGCTATGACATGGTGCTGTCTGTGGTGTCTGATGATGGGGAAGAAGCCGCCTATCGCGCCTTCAAGATGAAGGGCAGCGTCGATGGCATCATCGTTCATGCACCCCGGCTGGGCGATCCGCGCATTCACCTTCTGAACGAGATTGGCCTGCCCTTTGTCGTGCATGGCCGCGCCTCGGACGCACAGGAGCCCTATGCCTGGGTTGATGTGAACAACACCCACGCGTTTGAACGCGCCACACGGTTTTTGCTGGACTTGGGGCACCGGCGCATCGCGCTGGTGAACGGGCTTGAGACGATGGATTTCGCAATCCGGCGGCGTCATGGTTTTGAGGCTGCGCTGGCGGAACGCGGGCTCAGCGCCGACCTCGCGCTGATCTCCTCGGACGAAATGACCGAGGCTTACGGTCACGACACCGCCCGCGCGCTGCTGGCGCGTCCCGACCCGCCCACGGCCTTTCTGGTGTCCTCGATGATTACCGCCATCGGCGTGCGCCGCGCGATCGAGGAGTTGGGGCTGGTGATGGGGCGCGACGTCTCGGTCATCACCCATGATGATGAGCTGAGTTACTTTCGAAACGGCGGCGACACGCGGCTTTATACCGCCACCCGGTCCTCAGTGCGTGAGGCGGGCAAGCGGTCGGCGGAAATGCTGCTCGACATGATCCACAACCAGACCGGGCCACAAGAGTTGTTGCTTGAGGCCGAGTTGACTTTGGGCCAATCCACCGGCCCTACATCCAAGGAAACCTGACATGTTACCCACCCGCAAAGATTTCCCGCAGGATTTCCTGTTCGGGGTCGCCACCTCGGCCTATCAGATCGAAGGCCACAGCTTTGGCGGTGCGGGGCCAACCCATTGGGACAGTTTCGCCGCCACGCCCGGGAATGTCGACAAGGCGGACAACGGCGCTGTGGGGTGTGACCATTACCACCGGTTGGTCGAGGATCTGGACCTGATCGCGGGCGGGAATTTCGACGTCTACCGGTTTTCGACAAGCTGGGCGCGGGTGCTGCCCGAGGGGCGTGGCGCGGTTAACCAAGACGGCTTGGATTTCTATGACCGGCTGGTTGACGGATTGCTGGAGCGTGGTGTGAAGCCGGCGGCGACGCTGTATCACTGGGAACTGCCTTCGGCGCTGGCGGATCTGGGCGGCTGGCGCAATCGTGACATCGCCAATTGGTTTGCCGATTACACGCGCGTGATCATGGAGCGGATCGGCGACCGCGTTTGGTCTGCCGCGCCGATCAACGAACCCTGGTGCGTCAGCTGGCTCAGCCATTTCGAAGGCCACCACGCCCCCGGCCTGCGCGACATCCGCGCCACCGCACGCGCGATGCACCATGTGCTTTTGTCCCACGGACGCGCGATCGAGGTGATGCGCGATCTTGGCATGTCCAATCTGGGGGCGGTGTGCAATTTCGAATATGTCGAACCAGCAGATAACAGTGCCGAAACGGCGCGCGCTGTGGCGACGTATGACGCGATCTACAACCGCTTCTTCCTGGGCGGCATTTTCAAAGGCGAATACCCGCAAGAGGTCTTGGAGGGGCTGGCCCCGCATCTGCCCACAGGCTGGCAGGACGATTTCGCCACCATCACCCAGCCGGTCGACTGGTGCGGGTTGAACTACTATACCCGAAAGATCATCGGCCCGGCCGACACGCCCTGGCCGTCGCTTGAGGAACGCCCTGGCCCCCTGCCCAAGACGGAAATGGGCTGGGAGATCTATCCCGACGGGCTGGAGTATTTCCTCAAACGCACCGCACGTGATTTCACCGGTGATCTGCCGCTTTACGTCACTGAAAACGGCATGGCAGCGCCCGATCGGCTGGAGAATGGCGCTGTGCAGGATGACGACCGGATCGACTATATCAACCGCCACCTTGGTGCGGTGCAACGCGCGGTTCAGGCGGGGGTTCCGGTCAAGGGTTATTACAGCTGGTCTTTGATGGACAATTTCGAATGGGCGCTGGGCTATGACAAACGCTTTGGCCTTGTGCATGTCGATTTTGACAGTCTTGAACGCACGCCCAAAGCCTCCTACCACGCCTTCAGAAAGGCCCTGACCCGATGACACGCGCGCCCAATACGCACAGCCTTCTGGCCGATATCGGCGGCACCAACACGCGCGTGGCGCTGGCCCAGGGCACGACGCTGCTGCCCGACACGATCCGCCGCTTCCGAAACAAGGACTTTCCCGGCCTGGAAAGCGTTCTGCGCCGGTATCTGGACGAAGAGGGGAATCCCGATTGCGCCGGGGTTTGCGTGGCCGTGGCGGGGCCGGTGCGCGACGGTGTGGCCGAGATGACCAACCTGAGCTGGATCATCACCAAGGACGCGCTGGCGCGGGCGGCACAGGCGGAAACCGTGGCGATCCTGAACGACCTTCAGGCGCAAGGCCACGCGCTGGGCCACCTGTCTGGCGACAGCCTGCGCCCGGTGGTGCGCGGGGGTGACCCAACCCCGCACGCAGCCATGCTGGTGATCGGCGTGGGCACCGGGTTCAACTGCGCGCCTGTGTATCAGACCGGCGCGGGCCGTCTTGTGCCGCCATCCGAGGCTGGTCATGCCAACATGCCAATCCGCACCGCCGACGAACTGGCACTGCTCCACTTTGTCGAAACCGCGCACGGCTTTCCGGCGGTTGAAGACGTGCTGTCGGGCCGCGGTCTGGAACGCATTCACCTGTGGCTGTCGACCCGCGCAGGTGACCCGGTTGAAAAAGGCGCTGCTGAAATCATGGCTGCGGCCGAGGCCGAAGACCCCCTGGCATTGGAAACCCTGCGCTTTTTCGTGCGAATCCTTGGCACGGTCACTGGCAACCTGTCGCTGATCCACCTGCCCTTCGGCGGCGTGTTCCTTGTCGGCGGTGTGGCCCGTGCCGTTGCCCCCTGGCTTGAGCGGTTCGACTTCGCTCACGGCATGTCCGACAAGGGGCGTTTTGCGGGCTTCATGCAGAATTTCCCGGTCACCGTAATCGAAGACGATTATGCCGCCCTGACCGGTTGTGGCCACCATCTCGCGCATATTCTGCCGGGTTGAGGGGGCGGGGCCGCTTAGGCCGATCTTCACGCCCCCTGCGCAAAACCGGTGTGACCGGTCCTTACGAGCCATTTGTCACGTCATGTGTGGCACGGGGAGAAGAGGAAGCGTCATACAGGGCTGGTCAAAGACTGAACCCCTCTCATACCTCGTGAAACTCGTCGTACCGGGCCGCTTATGAACGACGGCATTCACGCCCTTTCATGCTCGACCGGGAAAGTACCAAAGTTTGTTTCCAAGTCCGGGACTTGGGGTTTCTGGACCTTGGCACACAGGCGCACTAGGGTCGTGCGGGTCACGACGAAGGGGGCAACACATGGGATGGATCGAACTGATCGCGGCTTTCGCCGCGTTTTTCCTGTCGCATTCTGTGCCGGTGCGCCCCGCGGTGAAACGCCGGCTGGTGGCGCAGATCGGCGCGCGGGGTTTCACGCTGGCCTATTCGGCACTGTCTTTGGCGGTGTTGAGCTGGCTGATTGTCGCGGCAAGCCGGGCGCCGTTCGTGGCCCTGTGGGATTGGGCACCTTGGCACAACCACGTGCTTCTGGGGGCTATGGCCCTTGCAGTCTGGATTGCAGCGATGGCCGTCGGGCGACCGAACTCGCTGTCCTTCGGTGGGGCACAGAACGCGCGGTTCGACCCGCTACAGCCCGGCATCATCGGATGGATGCGCCACCCGCTTCTGGCCGCACTTTTCCTGTGGGCGGCGGCGCATATGCTGCCTAATGGAAACCTGGCGCATGTGATCCTGTTTGGCACTTTCGCCGGGTTTTCCCTGTTGGGCATGCGGATCATCGACAGGCGCCAGCGCCGGGTGTTGGGCGCTGAACGCTGGCAACAGCTTTCAGCCACCCACCGCTCTTTTTCGATCACGCAAGGCGGGATGATCCGCAGCCTTGTCGCGGTCACCCTTTACCTGCTCTTGCTGTGGCTGCATGGCCCGGTGATCGGGGTGTCACCGCTGGTTTAACCCAGCAGCGCCTCGATCCGGTCCAGCGTGGCGACGTTAACCGCAACGCCCTCGGTTTGGGCCACGGCCCGTTTCGCCCCGCGTCCGTCGCCGGGCAGATGGGCACCGTCCTGTGCGTGGATTGCCGCCACCAGTGCGGCCATGCGGTCGGCAAAGTCACCGCCCGAGGTCGCAGCTGGGTCAATCGCCAGGAAGAACTGCCCAGTGCGCGGTGGTCCGCCCTTGGTGCCGGAGAACGGCGAGGCATCCTTGCCCAACGTCGCCCCGGTCATCGCAGCGGCCATCATTTCAACCATCAGCGCGACGCCGACGCCCTTATAGCCGCCCGACGGCGCCATCGATCCTTTCAGCCCGACCTCGGGATCCGTGGTCGGGTTGCCCTCGGCATCCAGCGCCCAGCCGACCGGGATCGGGCGTCCCTCACGGGCATGTTTCATCACCTCGCTTTTGGCGATCGTGCTGGCGCTTTGGTCGATCAGCACGGCGGGCTGACCATCGGCCCCGGGGGCGGCGATGGAAAACGGGTTGGTGCCGACAACCGGCGTGGCCCCGCCCGAGGGCGCGATTGAGGCGGGCGCGTTGGTGAACCCGATCCCCATCAGCCCGGCCGCGGCCAAGCGATGGGTGTGATAGCCCAACACACCGCAATTGTACGAATTGCGGATCGACAGCGCGGCCACGCCCTGTTCGCGCGCCAGCGGCACCAGCGCGTCAAAGCCCATATCGATGGCGGGATGGGCAAAACCGCTGTCCGCATCAACACAGATCACGCCGGGCTTGGGCCGGGTCAGAACCGGCTGCGCCTTGCCATCCACTTTGCCGCATTGCACATGCTCGGCATAGATCGGGATATAAGCCAAACCGTGCGAGGCAACCCCGTCCGCTTCTGTCGCGGCGGTGGCCTGCGCCAATGCCCGGGCGTTTTCGGGGGTGGTTCCGGCGGCTTCAAGGGCGCGCTGGGACAGGTCTTCGATCTCGGCCAGAGTCAGGGTGCGAGTTTGCATCAGATTTCCTTAGTCATTGTCGGACAGGTCGGTGCCCGCGCCCAACCGGCGCGAGGCTTCGGTGGCGGGCGCGTAGGTGCGGTGGGCAAAACGGCCAAGCGTGTCCCAATCGCCCGCGTCGATCTCGGCGCGGGTGCCGGAGGTGTCCGGGCAGGTTACGCTGGAGCGTGTGATCACCACATCGACGGTTTCGGCATCGGGGTTGCCTGAGATGTCCAGCCCCTGCCCGTCCGTCGTGGCCATAACCCCGTCGAAGGTCAGGCTGAACGCCGTGTCCCCCTGACGCGCAGCCTGGGCCAGGAAAGGCAAAAGCAGCAGCGGTTGCGCCACCGCGCGCATCGTGAGCGGCGCGTCCGGCAAAAGGGTGACGGCATCACAAAAGCTTGCCCCGGCAAGCAGTGGGCACATGGGCGCATCGCCTGCGCCCCAATCGTCCAGCGACCGGGGCGCGCGAGCGTCCATGTCGACCGGATCAAGCCTAGTCAGGAGCGCGGCCAGCGCTGCCCCCCCAGGCTGCGATTGTGCACACAGCCAGCGCGTGGCGCGCCCGGCTTCTTCTGCCATGCCCCAGCTGTAACCAGCGCCCCGCGCGGCCTTCTTCGCCATTGCCTCAACTTCGTTCAAAGACAGGATCATGCCGGCGCCTCCGTCTGGTCATAGACCCAGAGGTCCGCGTTGTCGTCCGTCAGCCCGTCCGGATAGGGCGCGCCGGCATACATGCAGATGCGCACCCAGCGGTCCGAGCGCGGATCAAACCGGGTGGCGCCAAAGAACGACAGCTTGCAGCGCAGCATGTCGATCGGCAGCACCTCGGCGCTGATCGTGTTGTCACGAATCTCGCCATACGGCGCGTGGGCCGAGATCTGCACCCGCCGCACCATGTGGCGATGCTCGGGGTGTTTCAGCAGAAACGCAGCCACCGGCGTGGTGCCGTCCCAGCCAGCCAATGCCTGCGCCAAGGCGGCAGCATCGCGTCCGGGCGCCAGAGGTTGCTCATATGCGGCAATCGGTTCGTCAAAGCGCTCGCCCAAACGCGGTTCCAGCTTTTCCTCGGACACATACCAGGCGCGGGCCTGCGCCTCGTGGGCCTGCCAGTCAAGCGCCAGGGCCCAGCCATAGGTGCCCTGCAGCAGGTCCAAGAGCGTGGCGACCGGCATCGCACCGTCAATCCGCGCGGCATCCGCATTAGCATCCGCCATGCAGGCCCCCAGCCCGTCGACCAGATCGCCGTATGGTTCCAGCATGAACGAGGCAAGGCATTCCTGCCCCTCGTCGCTGAGCGTCTGTTCCGCCCAGAGAAACAGCCGGTTCCAGGGCTGATCGCCTGCCATGTCGCGCGCCTCCATTTCGGCCAGAAGTGCGCTCAGGTCTGCGGCCAAGGCGGCGTTGCGCTCGATTTGGATCGGGTGCTGCGACGGATCCGTTTGCGCCTGCGCCCGCATCTCGGCCAGCAGCCCGCGCACCTGGGCCACTGCCTTGGCTGTGGCGGTCGGAAGACTGCGCACCCGCGCAATCGCCTCTTCCCGCGCCATGATCCAATTGTTGAACAAAACCGGGTGGTTGACCAGGTAAGGCGCCATGCCCAGCCCGGTGGAATTGCCGATGCCCAACTGGCGGGCCAGGGTCGGATCCAGCCTGACCGCTGCGTCACCGCCGCGCGCGCGCGCCATGTGTTCGACCAGGTCACGCACAAAGGCACGGGTCAGGAACACCGACAGCATTTCCACCTGGAACGGCGCTTGTGTCTCTTCGCGCCCCGCCAGCGCCTCACGGTCCGCAGCACCCAGCTTGCCGGAACCGTAAACGGCGGTGGTGCGCATCAGGTATCCGACCTCATCAATACGTGCGGGATCGGGCTGATGCCCAGCCGCCAGCGCCTCGACAAAATGCGCCCAGAGCCGCACCGAGCGGTTGGCGCGCGACACCGAGATTTCGCGCGCGGTGACGCGCCCGGCCTCTTGCAGCGGGACGTTCGCCCTCAGCCGGGCGATGTCATCGGCATCCGGCACACCGTCAAACAAGGTGAAGGTCGCGTCCCAGGCCTGGGCAATCACCCGGTCCGAGCGTTGATCGGCGGGCAGGTCATGGGCAAAGGCGACCAGCGAATAGGTGCGATCAGGCCCTTTGGCGGAATAGACTGCATGGCCCACGCCGTGCGCGTCGATGTTGAAAACAGGCCGGGAAAAAGTCCAATTTTCGCGCGCCATGCGACGGGTCAGTTGGCGCATGAAGCTCAGCCGGCATTGGTGCAGCGACCCCAGCCGGTGCAGGCGCATGACGCGGGCCGGATCGCGGCGGGGGATCGCGCCCGCGCTCATCCCGTGACCTCGGGCGTGAAGCTGTCGGCATAGAACCGGTGCCAATTGCCCCCGATGATGCCCGCGACCTCATTCGCGCTCATCCCCACCTTGGTCAGACCCTCTTCGAGGTTGCCAAAGTCGCGATTGTCACGAAACCAGTCCGGCATCGGTGGGAAACCAGGTGCCGCCGCCGAGCCTTCGCCATAGTCGATTTTCTTGGTCCACCGTCCCACGCGCATCCACTCCACCACGCTGTCGGGCTGATCCTGACACAGATCGCTGCCGATGCCCAAATGTTCCGCCCCATACAGCGCGGCGGCATCGGCGATCATCTGGCAAAACCCTTCCAGCGTGCAGGCGGATTTGTCCTTCAGGTGGTGCGGATAGAGCGAAAAGCCCAACATGCCGCCCTTGTCGGTCACCGCGCGGATCACTTCATCGCGCTTGTTGCGCAGGGCGGGCGCCCAGGCGTGCGGGTTGGCATGGGTGATCGCGATCGGACGGCGCGACATCTCGGCCGCTTCGATCGTTGAACGGTCGGCGGAATGGCTCATGTCGATGACCATGCCGACGCGGTTCATTTCAGCGATGACCTCGCGCCCCATCCGGGTGATGCCGGGATCCTCGGCCTCGTAACAGCCCGTCGCCAGCAGCGACTGGTTGTTGTAACTCAACTGCATGAAACGCGCGCCCAGATCATGCAGCACTTCGACCAGCCCGATGTCGTCCTCGATCGGGCTGGGGTTTTGAAACCCGAAAAAGATCGCGGTACGGTTTGTTGCGCGGGCAAGCGCCACGTCCGAGGCCCACCGCCCCTTCAGGATCAGGTCGGGGTATTGCTCAAACCAGCGGTTCCATTGCTCGATGTTCAACACCGTTTCGCGAAAGTTTTCGTGATAGGCGATGGTCACATGCACCGCGTCCACCCCGCCCGCACGCATTTCGCGGAAGATCTTTTCCGACCAATTGGCGTATTGCAGATTGTCGATGCGCATCAGACCGGCGTCCCGGCGCTGATATAGGCGGTCTTGACCACGGTATAGAACTCGGCCGCTGTGCGCCCCTGTTCACGCGGGCCATAGGAACTGTCGCCGCGCCCGCCGAACGGCACGTGATAATCCGTGCCCGCGGTGGGCAGGTTCACTGTCACCACTCCGGTGCGCGCATTGCGGCGGAAATCCGTGGCGCGCGCCAGGTTTTGCGTCACGATGCCCGAGGTCAGGCCGAAATTGGTGTCGTTCACAACGCTCAGAGCTTCGTCATAGCTGTCGACCTTGATCACGCTGGTCAGCGGCGCGAACATCTCTTCGCGGTTGATGCGCATGTCGTTGGTTGTGTTCAGAAACACGCCCGGCGACATATAGAAGCCTTCGTGCGGCATGTTCAGGCGCGCGCCGCCGCAGGCAAGCTCGGCGCCTTCTTCGCGACCCAGATCGGCATAGGCCAGGTTCTCGTCCAGCTGCTGCTGGTTGACCACCGGGCCCATCTGCACGCCGTCCTCAAGCGCGTGACCGACCTTCATCGCCTGCGCACCGGCCACCAGTTTTTCGACAAACGCGTCGTGAATGCCCGCATGCACTACAAGACGCGAGGACGCGGTGCATTTCTGCCCGCTGCCCCCGAAGGCGCCGCCAAGCGCCAGTGACACGGCCAGGTCCAGATCGGCGTCATCCATCACCGCCAGGGCGTTTTTCGACCCCATCTCCATCTGCACCCGCGTTAGGTTCTGGATCGCGGCCGAGGCAATGCCCTTGCCCACCGGCACCGAACCGGTGAAGGAAATCGCGTCCACCATCGGGCTTTCGACAAGCTGCTGCCCGATCGTGCCGCCCGAGCCCATCACCAGCGAAAACAGACCCTTGGGAATGTCCTGACGGTCGATGATCTCGGCCAGTGCCACCGCCGAGGCCGGGGTCAGGTTGGCGGGTTTCCACACCACCGCGTTGCCATAACACAGCGCCGGTGCGATCTTCCACGAGGCGGTGGCGGTGGGGAAATTCCACGGGCTGATGATCGCCACGGTGCCGACCGGTTCGCGGCGCACGTCGATTTCCACCCCCGGGCGCACGCTGTCGGCGTTTTCGCCCAGCTGGCGCAGGCATTCGGCGGCGTAATAGGTGAAGAACTGCCCGGCGCGGAACACCTCGCCTCTGCCCTCGGCCAGCGGTTTGCCTTCCTCGCGGCTCAGAAGCGTTCCCAGCTCTTCGGCCCGCGCCATCAGCTCATTGCCGATCGCCATCAGAACCGCCTGCTTGCGCTCCATCCCATAGGCGGCCCATTCCGCCTGCGCCACCCGCGCGCGTTCCAGCGTTTCGGTCAATTGATCCGAACTCGCCTGTGTGAACAACCCGATCACTTCGGTCAGGTCGGACGGGTTACGGTTTTCGATCGCGCTGTCGCCAGCGATCCAGGTGCCAGCAATCAGGTTCAGCTTCGTGTCGGTCATGGGGGCTCCACAGGTTTGGCTTTGTGTTTGGCATTTGCAAACAGCATGGACACGGGACACACAGTCAGTCAAATTGAAACTTGTGAACCCAACTTCAGGATTTCTGAAAGATGAACCTCAAGATCGATATGCTGCGCTGCTTTGCCACCGTGGCCGAGACCGGAACCCTGGCGGACGCCGCCCACAGGCTGGGGCGCACGCCGTCGGCCTTGTCGATGACCCTGAAACAGCTTGAGGCGCATCTGGGCGGGCGGCTGTTTGAAACCGACCGCAAGACAAGGCTGACGCCGCTCGGGCAATATGTCGAAGAACAGGCGCTGAATGCGCTCGGCGCGTTCGACGGCGCGGTATCAGCGATCGAGGCTTTCGCGCGGGCGCCCGGTGGTCTGCTCCGGGTCGCCGCCGTGCCCTCGGTCGCGGGGCTGGTCCTGCCAGGGGCGGTGGCACAGGTGACCCGCGCCCACCCCGGTCTGCGGGTTGATTTGAGCGACATGGACAGCGCCGGCGTGTTGCGCGCGCTGATGCAGGGCCAGGTGGAGCTTGGCATAGCCTCGCCCCCCGGCCCCACACGCGGGGTGCAGAGCGAAACGCTGTTTGCCGATGATTTCGGGCTGGTCTGCGCGCCGGACCATAGGCTGGCGCAGCAGACAGACGACCCCGACCTGGCCCAACTGAGCGCCCACGGACTGATCTCGAATCCGCTCAGCGCCGCCATCGAGGATCCACGCGTTCAGACGGCGTTGTCCCACAGCCGTATAACAGCGCAGAACACGCTGTCGCTGCTGGCGATGGTGAAAACTGGCGACTGGGTGACGATCCTGCCCCGATCCGTCATTCGCATTGACCCCGCAGGCCTGATGTTTCGCCCGATCCGCGACGTAACCGCCAAGCGACAGGTCGACCTTTTGACCCGCAGCGACGCACGCGACAGCACCCACTTGACGGCGTTCACACAGATCCTGAAGGACATGGACTGGCAGGGGTTATAGCATCTTTGGGGCAAGTGGCGGAGAGACAGGGATTCGAACCCTGGAGACAGTTTCCTGCCTACACACTTTCCAGGCGTGCGCCTTCGACCACTCGGCCACCTCTCCGTGCCGCGCTATGTAGACCCGGTCGGGGGGTGGGTGCAAGAGGGCGCGAAAAAAATCCGCGCCCTTTCTTTTGTGGCCCTCATTGCAGGCCGTGATCAATCGACGCCGCAGACCGGGGCCGGCGTGCGTTTCAGCGCGTCCAACCCGTGTTGCGACGGAATGCTGGGGTTGACCGGCTCGCCGCTCCAATGGCCGAAATTGCGCATCGCTTGTGTCGATCCCGGTCCCCATTTGCCGTCAATCGCGCCGTCATAACAGCCAACCCGCGCCAATTCGCGCTGCATTGCGGCGGCGATCGAGGCATCAGCCTTTGGCACCACCGGCACAGGGGCGGGTTTCACGGCCCCGGTGACATAGTCCTGAAGGGCCGCTTTCGACCCGGACCCGAAGGCGCCATCAATCGCGCCTTGGTAATACCCTGCGTCCCTCAGGTGCATTTGCAGCCATTGCGAGGCCGCGCGCGACACATCGTTCAAGCTGTCCACCGCCATGCCCGGATCTGCGCGATAGAGCGTGAGGAACGTATCGACATAGCCCGACCGGTTGGAAAACTGATCCATCAGCATCAACGCGCGATAATAACCCTCAAGATACCCGCCCCGCCCGGCGTCCATATAATGCGACAAGGCAATGTCGGGATCTTTCGGCACGCCGATGCCGTTCTCATACATCTCGCCCAGCGTCGATTTCGACGGGGCATAGCCCTGCGCGGCTGCCTGACGCAGCAGCGCGATCGGGCGCTCGGCGCTTGTATTCCAGGTGGCTACGGGCTGAGAGAAGACCTCGCCCAGAAGTTTCAGCGCCTCGTTGTGCAGTTGCGTGGGTGTCTGTGCCGATTGGGGCGCGGGCGCAACCGGCGCCTGTGCGGGGGCCGATGTGGGATCCGGCGTGGCCGCCTGCCCGTTCAACCCTTTCAACAGCTCCTGCGCGATGATCACGAAGGTGCCGTTCGGAAACTTGTCGACATAGGCCTGAAGCAGCACCGGGTTGCCGCTGTCCCTCACCGCGTCCCAAAAGGCCAGGTCCAGCGCCGGATCAGGGGCGGATGCTGGCGCGGGAGCTTGGGACGTGTCAGGCGCCGTGTCCGCACTGCTGTCATCTGCAAGCGGCACCGGTTCATCCTCTGGCGGTTTGCATTCCATATTCGGGCCGCAGCCGCCCGTGTCCACGCCCATCACCGGGCTACCGTCGTCCTCCAACACCACCGCGTCATCGTCGGCGACGATCAGGCTGTCATCCGGCGGCAGGCATTCCAGCATGCCGTCGCCACAGGTATGCGCATCCGGTGCCAACCCGGCTTCGGTCAAAGCGGCCTCGCAATCGTCCGACAGCTTCTGCAGTTCGGCATCGCTGTAGGTCCGACCGTCCAGCCCCCCGGTCGCCCCCATGAAGGCCTCGCCCCAACTCAGACAAGATTGCGGCTGCGGATCGGGGCCCACATTGGCGCAGATGTCGTCGTAGTAAAGCGCGTAATTCTCATATTCCGCGCCCATGCCGTCGTATTTCGCGGCCAGATCGCAGGGGCTGATCCACTCCTCGGCCAAACCCGGGCTGGCCAGCACCAAGCCAAGGGCACTGCTTGCAAGAATGCGGTGAAAACCTGTTGTCATGTTCCGTGTCCTTCCCGGCGTTCAGTCGTCGCCACCGGCGTCGCCGCCATCATCTGTGCCGCTGAACCAGCCGCCTTCACTGTCGTCATCCTGCCCGTTCCAGGTCTCGCTGTGCGAGGTGCCACCCCGGCCCCCGCGCACCATCCACAGACCGATCGCCGCGCCCATCAAGGCGATGACCCAACCCAAGGCCGGATCCAGCACCGAGCCAATACCCCAGCCGATCAATCCGCCGCCGATGACATAGATCGCTTGCTTCATTTCGTGTCCTTCTTCCAGTCCGCCGTCTGGTCGGGAAACACCCTCCTTAACCTCACCCTCACGTCAGGTGCCAACACCGTTCCTGCGGCACCGTTACTGAGGATAGAGATCCGGACAGGTTGAATCCTGCATCGCAAAACAGAAAGTCACCCTTACCTTTCCCGCTCAGTAGGAAAAGTATACCATCCAGACACACATGCCCCCATGCGACACGTTTACGGCGCGGGGTTCTTGCGGGTGGCGCCCAATGAAAAGCCAAGCGGCAACCAGGCCTTGTCCGGCCATCCATACAGGCCATCTCCGCGCGACGTGAGCATCTGAAACATACGCCAGGGTATCGCGTCATGTTCGTTGAGGAAATCCAACCGCATCCCCGCCCCGATCAGTGCATTCAGGATATCCGCCATCGTATGGTCCCACCAATACTCATGGCTCGCCTCCAACGCCGGGAAATCACCGGTATAGTCGCTGGGCGCGTCATCCACGAACGGGGTGCGCTGGAAATACGGCACGAAATAGTTGGGCAAGGCCCCCTCCCCGGTCGTTTCATCATCGAACACCAATGCGCTGGGATGCCCCTCGGCCAGATAAAGCTTTCCACCGGGGTGCAGCAGCCCGGCCACGACAGCGGCCCAGCTCTTGATGTCAGGCAACCAGCCGATCGCACCCCAGGTCACAAACACGAGGTCGAACGGGCCATATCCTGCCAAGGCGGTGGGCGCGTCAAACAGGTCGGCCTCGACAAAGGACGCACGATCCTCAAGACCCAGTTCGCGCGCCAGTTCCCTTGCCGCCTGGATCGCGTCACCGGAGAAATCCAGCCCCACAACCTCGGCGCCCTGCTGCGCCAGGATCAGACTGTCGCGACCAAAATGACACTGCAAATGCGCGATTTTTAGCCCCCGCACATCGCCAATCTCGCCTTGTTCGATCGGGTGCAACCGCCCCCGCCCCTCGCGCAACGGCGTCATGTCATAGGCATCAGCCTTCAGATGAAGCGCCACCCGCTCGTTCCAACTCGCAAGGTTCGCCGCGCGCCAATCGTCCGGAAGGTTGTCCATCTCTATCCTCTTTCTGCAAATACCCCCGCCGGCGGCTTGGAAATCCGAGCGAAGCGAGGCCACGCCCAACCGGCCACGCCCCGCCAGGGGCACGCGCCGGGCGGGAGCGCTAGGCCTGCAAAAGCACGTTGAACCGTCGGTTCAGACGGCCCTTCTTTTCCACCTTGCCCAGGGTCACCCGGCCGATCTCGCCGGTGCGTTTCACATGGGTGCCACCGCAAGGCTGCAGATCGACTTGGTCGTCGCCCGCGCCGATGCGCACAAGCCGCACCCGGCCTGCGCCCGAGGGCGGCATCACCGACATCGTCTTGACCAGACCGGGGTTCGCGGCCAACTCTGCGTCGGAGATCCAATCCTCGCTCACCTCAAGATCACGCGCGATCAGGGCGTTCAGCGCATCCTCCAGCGCCTGCTTGTCCTCGGGCGGCTCCTCCATCACGAAGTCCAGCCGGCCCTTCACTGCACTGATCTGACCACCGGTAACCGGAAGCGGCACCACGACAGACAGAAGGTGCAGCGCCGTATGCACCCGCATGAAGCGGTTGCGCTGGTCCCAGTCCAGCACCTGTGTGACCTCGGTGCCGACCGGTGGCAGGTTGGACCCCTCGGCGGGGACCAGAACGATCTCATCGCCCGCGCCCTTCACGCTTGTCGCCACGGCCAATTCACCACCATCCCAGCGCAGCGCGCCGGCGTCACCAGGCTGCCCGCCGCCGGTGGGATAAAAGATCGAGGCATCCAGCACCAAGCCGCCCCGATCGGTGTGCGACAGCACCACGCCGCGAGCCTCGCGCAGATAGGCGTCATCTCGAAAAAGCGGCTTAGTCATTGGCATCTCCTGTGTCCGTGTCGGTCTCGGCATGCATGTCACTGACGGACAAGGCCTCGGGCGCGGCTTGCATTGTCGGCGTGATCGGTGCGGTTAACTGCGTTTGGGCTGCGGCGGCCGTGCCCGCCAGCGCTTCGGGGTTGCGCAACCAGATGTCGCGCTGGGCAAACGGCACCTCAATGCCCTCTTCGCCAAAGCGGCGGGCGATCTCGTGGTTCATGTCGCTTTTCACCGACAGGATGAAATTCACGTCGCGCAGGATGGCGCGGATCTCAAAATCCAGACTGTCGGCGCCGAAGCCCTGGAAATAGACGTTGGGCGCCGGGTTCACCGTGACCATCGGATGCGCCTCGGCCACGTCTCTCAAGATTGCCTCGACCTGTTTGGTGTCGCTGCCATAGGCCACGCCCACGGGCACGATCACCCGGCCAATGGAATTGCCGCGGGTGTAGTTCGTCACCACGCCGGAAATCAAATCACTGTTGGGCAGGATCACGTCCGACCGGTCGAAGGTCTCGATCCGGGTCGAGCGCACAGAGATATCGCGCACATATCCCATCTGCCCGCCGACCTCGATCCAGTCGCCCTCGGAAATCGGCCGTTCGATCAGCAGGATGATGCCCGAAACGAAGTTTGACACGATGTTTTGCAGGCCAAAGCCGATACCCACGGACAGCGCACCGGCCACGATCGCCAGCGACGACATGTCGATGCCCGCACTGGTGATCGCCACGATCACCGCCAGGAAAATTCCGACATATCCGATGCCCGAGGACACCGCGTTCTGCGCGCCCTTGTCCATCTTCGTGCGCGGCAGGATCGAGGATTTCAGCATTCCCTGCACCACCCGCGTCGCGACAAGGCCGATGGCAAAGACGATCAGCAACGTCAGCAGCGTGCGCGGCGTGACCTGCGCCTCACCCAAGGCGAACCCCTGCCCCAGCGTGGTCCACAGCTCGGTCAGATCAGTCCAGCGCGCGCCCCAGATCAGCGCCAGGAACGGCAGCGCCGCGATTCCTACCACCAGGCTGGCCAGGGTCGGGATCAGCGCCTGTTCGGCAGCCGCGGTATCCTTGCGGGTGAACAGCGCATAGAGGTTGGTAAACAACAGGTGCAGCACTTCCAGCAGCGCCAGAAGCGCCAGCGTCTGTGCGGTGGGAAACAGGATCGTGCCCGCCAAGGTGGTGTATCCGATGGCGGCGGCCAGCGGGCCGATGTATCCGATCACCACGACCAAGCGGCCCAGCACTTTCATCAAGCCAGTGCGGAAACTGCCCTGCCCGTCCTCGTCCACGTCCAGAAGCGCGCTCAGCCGGATCAGCCGGCCGATGCGGATCAGCAGAAACCCCGCGCCCAGAAGCAGCGGGAAGTTCAGCACCGCCAGCGTGGTATCGTCATATGTCTCGTAACTCGCGATCCGCTCAAGGCCATAAGACAGGCCAAACAGCAGCCCCAGAAGGGCGGCGCCATAGCGCCCCTCGGTCCGGGCGCGCAAACTGCCCAACGGCAGCGCGGCGCCCACGCCGTCGCCCATGCCGAACACTCTTGTGCCCAGCCACAGGGCTGCGAAAAAGAACAGGCCCATGAGCATCAGATTGTCAGCCAGGATCTGGCCGCGCAGGCCAAGCACGCCCGCGTTGTGAAGGCCCTGCACCAACAAATAGACACCCAGAAGCGGCGCCACGATCTGACCCAGCGAGGTCAGAAAACCCCACACGCCCTTGGCCGAGCCCTTGGCGCGGCTGCGCACGTTCAGGCCAAAGCGCATGACCCAGGCCCGCCCACGGGTGATCAGCACCAGCCCGATAACCGCCATGAGCAAAGTCAGCGGCAATTCGCGGCGCAGTTCGGCGCGCTGTGTTTCGCTGCCCCACGATGAGGTCACCTCGCCCCACGCGCGTTGCACCGTGACCTGGTAATCCGCGATTGCGCGCGGCCACAGGGTGGGGTTCACCGGGGTTGGTCCCAGCTTGAACAGCTGGTCAGCCTGGCGCGCGCGCATCAGGCTGTCGATCTCGCTGACCAGAAGGTCGGCGCGTGAATGCGCCTCAATCGCTGTGCGCACAGGCAGCTGCGCCTGGTTCAGAAGCTCGGTCAGCTCATCGCGCCGCTGGGTCAGAACCGCAGGTTCCGTCGCGCCGTCCTCGGGCGCCGGGCCCAGGGTGGCAATTTGCGTTTTCAGCGTGTTGATGCGGATCGCGTTTTCCGACCGGGCGGCGGTGAAGGCATCACGCCAGTCAACCAATTCACCGCGCAAGTCCTGCATCACCACATCCGAGGCGCGGCCAACTTCCAGCGCGTCCTCGACCCGCAGCGCCAGACGCTCCCAGGTGTCGTAATCCGGCGTGCCGTCCGTCAGAACAGTCACTTTGGACGCATCACCCGTTGTGACGTCTTGCGCCTGGCCGGTGGCCGGCAAGGCCAACACCAGGGTCAGGCAAAGGAGGCGCAGAAGCTGTCGCATTACTCTTCGAACACCTCGGGCAACAGCGCGGGGCCCGCGTCCAGCCAGGACGGCACCGGCAGGTTCTTGTCCTTCAGGAAGGTCGGGTTGAACAGTTTCGACTGATACCGCGTGCCGTAATCGCACAGCACCGTGACGATTCTATGCCCCGGCCCCATCTCATGCCCCATGCGAATGGCACCGGCCACGTTGATGCCGGACGATCCGCCCAGGCACAGACCTTCGTGCGCGAGCAGATCAAACACGATCGGCAGCGCCTCCTCGTCGGGCACCTGCCAGGCCATGTCGGGGGTGAAACCCTCAAGGTTCGCGGTGATGCGCACCTGACCGATGCCCTCGGCAATTGACCCGCCCTCCATCGCGATGTTCCCGGTGGTGTAGTAGCTGTAAAGCCCCGCGCCCATCGGGTCAGCGATGCCAATCTTCACGCCCTTGGGTTGCAGCGCCATGCCGACACCTGCCAGCGTCCCGCCCGAGCCCACGGCGCAGACGAAGCCATCCACCTTGCCGCCGGTCTGCTGCCAGATTTCCGGCCCGGTGGTTTCGATATGCGACTGGCGGTTGGCCACGTTGTCGAACTGGTTGGCCCAGATCGCACCGTTGGGTTCGGTCTTGGCCAGCTCGGCCGCCAGACGGCCCGAGTAGCGCACGAAATTGTTCGGGTTGCGGTAAGGGGCTGCGGGCACCTGGACCAGTTCAGCCCCGGCCAGGCGCAGCATATCCTTCTTTTCCTCGGACTGGGTTTCCGGGATCACGATCACCGTCTTGAACCCCATCGAGGCGCCGACCAGCGCCAACCCGATGCCGGTGTTGCCCGCAGTGCCTTCGACGATGGTGCCGCCGGGCTTCAGATCCCCCCGCGCGATGGCATCCTTGATGATGTAAAGCGCCGCGCGGTCCTTCACCGACTGACCCGGGTTCATGAACTCGGCCTTGCCATAGATGTCACAGCCGGTCGCCTCCGAGGCGGCCTTCAGCCGGATCAGCGGCGTGTTGCCCACCGAGGCCGCAAGGTCCTGTTTCACGTCCATCTTTTCACCCTTCCGCGCGTTGTCGATAGGCAAAGGAATAGGCCTCTGGCGGGGCGACTTCAACCACGGCGGCGCAGCCGGTCGCGGTTTTGCCCAAGCCACAGCGCAGAAAGGACCAATGGTCCGCATCCCGCCTCGCCGCTGGTCACAAGTTCCATCAGGCGATCAAAGCTGATGACATGGGACCGGATATCTTCCTGTTCGTGGTCCACACCACCCAGCCCCGCCGCGCTGTCGGGCAGGTCGGCAAGGCCGACATAGGAATACAGAAATTCGCTGACCGCGCCCGGAGACGGGTAATAATCGGCAATATGCTCAAGCGCTTGCATCTCAAGCCCGGCCTCCTCCAACCCTTCGCGTCGGGCGGCGTCCTGCGGGCTCTCGCCGGCGTCGATGCGCCCGGCAATGGGCTCCAAAACCCAAGGGTGCGGGTCGCCGCGCAGATGCGGGCCGACGCGAAACTGTTCGATCACAAGAACCCGGTCGCGCACAGGATCGTAAGGCAGCACCGTCACCGCGTCGCCGCCCAGAAACCCCGCGCGGTTCACACTGGCGCTCATCGCGCCGTTGAAGCGGCGAAACGACAGGTCGTGTTCTTCAAGCGTGAAGAAATTGGAATAAGGCCGGCGCGCGTCTGTCACCGCGACATCCCCGTCCCCTAGTGCGCTGCGCAAGGTGGTGGGGGCGGCACTGGCCTCAGCCCGCGCGCGGCTGGCGGCGCGGGTGCGGATCATGGAAAACCGGCGTGCGACCTCCTCGGCCGGCACCTGGCCGAAATAGGACATGACCTCATCAGCCGCATGCAGCGTCATTGCGCCCCAGTCGCGCACCCAGTCCTCCAGCGACCAAGGCGCGCCCGGCGTCCACAGTCCCGGCGCGGGGAAATAGACCTGCGCCACCACGTCCGTGCCGCCCAACCTGACCGTCACATCCTCCAGCGCATAATCAAAGCCGCCTTCATAGAAGTTCAGCCGCGCCAGCGCCGCGTCGTCCAGTCCCTGGACCAGCACGCCCTGCGCGGTGGCGCCTGTGGTCTTTCGGATCATCGGAAAGCATTCGCCCTCGGCCCACAGGACCTCATGCCCCGGCAGGGTCGCCTGTTGCGCGGCGGGGGCATCCGCCCCCAGCACCAGTGCCAGCAACGGCGCGTGACGCAGCGTGCCGTAAAAGAAAAGATCCGTCATCGGCTTACGACCAACGGCGCGCGGCCCACCCGGTCAGGACACCGCCCAGAACACCGCCCAGGACCAGCGCGCCGGCAACCTCAACCGTGGCAGCCAGAAGCAGGTAGTCGACGCCGATCTGAAACATGCCCTGGATCGCCTCAACCGGGCCATCATAGCTTTTGCGCAGAGCAAGCCGCAGCATTTCATAGCCCGAGAAGCACAAGAGCACCCAAAGGACCATGAGGATCGACGAGGAGAAGCCGATGCCGATCGGCGTGCCCTGCCCCAAGCCCAACCGCTTGCCGGTAAAGACCCAGCCGACCAGAAGGCCGAACCCTGCGGAAATGGGCGAGAACAACCCAATCTGGGTGCCGTCTGGCAAAAGCGGTTTCACCAGATCGGCACAGAACCATCCCAGAGCGGCAAAAAAGACCGCCGCGACAAGTTTCGGGGCTGTGGGCATGGGGCTGCTCCTTATCGGTCCCCGCCCTGAAGCCTCAGGCCGGGTTTTCCATAGTTACCTGTATCACGTCGCAGTTTCCGCTGTGAAAGGCGGCGGCGCAAGAGGTGAGATAGAAATTCCACATGCGACGAAAGCGATCATCAAAGCCCATCCCGGCCACCTGCCCCCATTTCGCGTTGAACGTGTCATGCCAGCGACGCAGCGTGATCGAATAGCTTTCGCCAAATTCGATCTGCTTGCGAAAGGTCAGCCCGGCGCGGTCGATCTCGGCCAAAAGCGCGGTTTTCGAAGGCAGCATGCCCCCCGGGAAAATGTATTTCTGTATGAAATCAACACCTTTTCGGTAGCTTTCAAACCGCGCCTCGGTCAGGGTTATAATCTGAAGCGTCGCCTGCGCGCCGGGTTTGAGGCAGGATTTCACTGTATTGAAATAGGTGGGCCAGTATTTTTCACCCACCGCCTCGAACATCTCGATACTGGCAATGGCATCATATTGGCCGCGTTCATCGCGGTAATCCTGCATCTTGATCTTGACCATATCCGACAGCCCGGCGCGGCGGATGCGGTCGATGGCAAAGTCGTGTTGTTCCTGGCTGATGGTCAGCCCGGTCACCCTTAGCCCACGTTTTCCAGCGGCATATTCGGCGAACCCGCCCCAGCCGCAGCCGATCTCCAACACATGGTCGCCGGGTTGCACGCCCATCTGATCGACCATCGCCTCATACTTCTGTTCCTGAGCCTTTTCAGTGCTTTCTTGCCCAGTCTTAAAGTAAGCAGAGCTGTATGTCATACTGTCATCCAGCCACAGGCCATAGAAATCATTGCCCAGGTCATAGTGATAGCTGATGTTCTTTTTCGCCTGGCGTTTTGAGTTCGACTGAAGCCAGAACCGCATGCGTTCATACATGCGCACCAGCGACATGCCGGGAAATCCGTTGTACAGGTCCTCGTTATCCGATTGCAGCAGGTCCAAGAACGCTTGCAGATCCGGTGTGCTCCACCCGCCTTCGATATAAGCGTCGCAGAAGCCCAGATCGCCTTCGCGCACAAGCCGGGCAAAGACATCATCGGAATGGACTTCCAGTTGGGCCACATAGCCGGGATTGCGACCCTCGGCGCGAAAGATACGCCCATCGTCCAGCACGAAATCAAGCCGCCCATGGTTCATGTTTTTGGCCAGATCAAACACCTGCGCGAAATAGCGCGGCAGGTTTTCCTGGCCTTTTGTCGTGGTCAGGATCATCCACATTTCCCCCCTGTTTTACCCGAAATGCTAGGCGCAAGACGGGGTTTTGGGCAAGGGGGTCGTGTTTTGGCACCCAAATTGGGCGCTTTCGCGGTCATTTAAACGGGATCGGATCAGATCACCACATCCAACGCCTGCATCAGTTTTTCGACCTCATCGGGGTGGGTGTAATGGGTGAAACTCAGGCGCAAAACGCCATCCTTCGGGTTCACTCCCAGGGCCTCAAGAGTGCGCACGGCATAAAAATCACCCCCGCCAGCCATAATTCCGTGATCGGCCAGGTCCGCGGCGACCCGTTCAGCCGACCCGCTCAACGCCAGCGCCACGGTAGGCGCGCGCCCTTCAGCCTGCGCCGGCCCCAGAAGCCGCACAGAGTTCTTTGCCGCGACATGGTCCAGCAAGGGCCGCAACAACCGCACCTCATGCGCGCGCATCAGGTCATGAACGCCAGCCGTGCGGGCGACCGCGTCCCCGCTGATTCCGTGATGCGCCGCTAGATCGTCGACATAATCCGCCATGCCCGCGCTGGCGGCGATCTGTGCGTGATCTGGCCCAGCGGGGGTGAAACGTTTGTAGAGCGACCCGGCGTTGAAGTAATGCCCTTGGTTCGGCAACAGCTCGCCCAATTCACGTCGGATCACCATGATGCCCTGATGTGGGCCATAGGTCTTATAGGCCGAAAACAAGTAGATATCGGGGCCAAGCGCGCCAACATCAACAAAACCATGCGGCGCGTAAGACACGCCGTCGACACAGACGAAGGCGCCCGCCACATGCACGCGCGCGGTGATCGCGGCGACATCGTTGACCTCGCCCACCACGTTGGAGCAATGCGGGAAACAGACCAGACGCACCTTGTCGTCCAGCAGCGTCTCCAACCTGTCCGGGTCCAGATGCCCGGTCTCGGGATCAATCTGCCATTCACGCACCTCGATGCCGTCGTCGGCCAACCGCCGCCAGGGGCCCGTGTTGGCCTCGTGATCCTGATTTGTGACGATGATCGCGTCACCTGGTTTCAGCCACTGGCGAAACGCCTGCGCCAGCACATAGGTGTTCTGCGTCGTCGACGGGCCGAAGCTGAGCTCGTCGCGCTCGACCCCCATCATCGCGGCCAGACGCGTGCGCGCCTCGTCCATCTCCTCGCCCGCCAGCCGGCTGGCCTCATAGGGCGCATAGGGCTGCACCTTGCGTTGGGTGTAGTAGCGCGTCAGCCGGTTGATCACCGGCGCACAGGTATATGACCCGCCCGCGTTTTCGAAAAAGGCCTGACCCTGCAGGGTCGGTTCGGCAAAGGCGGGAAACTGTGCCCGCACCCAGTTGATGTCCAGCTGCATCAAATCCTCCTGATTGGGTCACACAAGACGGAAAGCAGGGCTGACGCGCAAGGTGAAAAACCGATCCGATCGGCCGATTTCAGCCCATTTCGAACAATGGGTTTTGAATGTGTGTCGCTTCCTGCCCCCGCTTGGGTCGGTTTCGGCAGGTTATGGGGGACCGGATCACTATCGACTTGGTTCAACGGGCCGAAAACAAGCGCAACAGCGCGGGCGGGCCGTTTTTGAAACGGAACAGGGACAAGCACATGCAAGTCAAACCTCCATTCACGGAGCTTGAGATCAAGAAACAGCCCTCAGGCTTTTACAAGGACAACAGCCTGCCTATTGCGCTGATCAGCAAAGGCATCATGGTGCTTCTGGTCATCTGGGCGCTGGTCTTCCCCGCGAACGCCAACAGTACTCTGGGCAGCCTGAACGGCTATCTTCTGGGGCTGTTCAACCAGTTCTATATCGTCATCGTCGGCCTGTTCGCCTTCTTCCTGCTGATCGTGGCCATCCTGCCGCAATCGGGGCGCAAGGTCATGGGCGTGCCGGGCGAAAAGCCCGAGTTTTCGAACTTCTCGTGGTTCTCGATGATGTTTGGCGCCGGTCTGGGCGTCGGCCTGATGGTGTTTGCCACCGCCGAACCGCTGAGCCTGTGGGGATCGAACCCCGTGGTCGTCGCCGGTGAGGTCGCTGGCAACACCGAGGCGTCAATCCAGTCCGCCTATCGCTATACCTTCGCGCATTACGGCTTTCATGCCTGGGCGATCTATGTGGTGACCGGTCTGAGCCTGGCCTACTATGCCTATACCCGCAACATGCCGCTGACGATCCGCTCGGCGCTGACGCCGCTGTTCGGGCGCCACGTGAACGGCCCGTTGGGCCATGTCGTGGACGTTCTGGGCGTTGTCGCCACGATTCTGGGCGTGTCCGTCACCATCGGGTTCGGCGTCAGCCAGTTCATCGACGGTGTCTATGCGATCACCGGGGTCGAATGGATCATGAACATGGGTGGCGACGTGCCGGTGCCGTCAAAGGCCGGTCTGATTGCCGGGCTGTTCACGATCATGGCAATGTCGATCGTCTCGGCGGTGTCGGGTGTGGGGCGCGGGGTGAAATACCTGTCGAACCTCAACCTGGTCCTGTCGCTGATCCTGCTGTTCACCTTCGTGTTCTTCGGCTCGTTCTTCTTTGCGATGACGACCTATGGCTCGGCGTTCGTTGATTACATCATCAACTTCTTCTCGATCAGCTTCGGCTCTTACGGCCCGCAATCGGCTGAAACCTTCGCCGCGGCCTTGCCGGAATCCGCCAAGCCCTTCGCAGGTGATCTGTTCGGCGGGGCCACCAACGCCTATGGCGCCTGGGCCGGGTCGGACGGGTTTGAAACCTTCCGCTCGGGCCTGTCGGGTGCGGCCGCCGAACTGGACGACGCCACGTTGAAGGCGGTCTATGCCGCGGGCGACGATGGCCGTCAGTTCGGTTGGCAATCCTCCTGGACCACCTTCTACTGGGCCTGGTGGATCGCGTTCTCGCCCTTCGTTGGCCTGTTCCTGGCCCGCATCTCCAAGGGGCGGACCGTGCGCGAGTTCATCGTCGGCTGTGTCTTCGCGCCGGCGCTGGTCTGCTTTGCCTGGATGACCATCCTGGGCGGCACGGCGATTGATCTGGAGCTGAACGGCGGCGCCGCAGGTGCCATCACCGGCGCGTCCCAGACCAACCAGCTGTTCGCCACGCTGGCGCAGATGATCTCGGGCGGGCTTTTGTCCGCGCTGACCATCATGTGCGTGGTGCTGATCATGACCTTCCTGGTCACCTCGGCGGACAGTGGCATCCTGGTGATGAACACGATCATGTCGGGTGGCGAGCAGGAAACCGGCATCAAGCACCGCATCATCTGGGGACTGATCCTGACCGCGGTGATCGGCACGTTGATCGTGGCGGCGGGGGAAAACAATCCGATGGACGCGTTGAAAAACGCGATGATCATCGGCGCGTTGCCCTTCACGGCTGTGATGGGCCTGATGATGATCGCCCTGACCAAGGCGCTGTATCGCGACGGCAAGCGTGAAAAGCACGGGGTGCTGGGCGAATAAGCCTCGCCCCCTTGCGACAAACAGAAACGGCGCCGGATTTTCCGGCGCCGTTTTCCTGTCACGACCGAAGCATTCATGCTGAGGGCGCAATGCAGGCCTTCGCGGCACATTGAGCCGATGCGGGCTGAGCGGGACGAAGCTGCCATCCGAAGGGATGTTCGCAAGGTTTGCTTTCGGCCCTTTTTCGGCCTTGGCCTTAGATGCAACGCATGACCGACTTTGAACGCCTGCACCCTTTCGCCACACACGCCCTGGTCGTTCACCAATCGGCTTCGTTTGGTGCTCGGTTTTTTGCCACCGTAAAGCAATGGCTCAGGCTTTTTGACCTGCATCAAAAACCCTGTAATCAAAGCCTGGTACAAATCGGGAACACCCTTCAAGCACTCGTTACGGGAGCCGACTCATGTCAAACAAACTGACTATGGCGACAACGAAAGATGCTCAGAACACCATTCGCATCAAAGGGGCCCGCGTCCACAATCTCAAGAACATCACTCTTGATGTCCCCAAGCACAAGGTCGTGGTGTTCACCGGCGTCTCAGGCTCGGGCAAATCTTCGCTGGTGTTCGATACGATCTATACCGAGGCACAGCGCCAGTTGATCGAAACCTTCAGCGCATTCGCGCGCCGGCGCTTGCCGAAACTGTCGCGCCCCGACATCGACGAGATTGAGAACATCGCCACTGCCATCGTGATCGACCAGAAGAAGATGGGCGCAAACATGCGCAGCACTGTCGGCACCGCGACCGAAGTCTCCACCTATCTGCGCTTGCTGTTTTCGCGAGTCGGTCAGCCACAGATCGGGCCGTCGCACTTTTTCGGGTTCAACCACCCCGAGGGCATGTGCCCGGAGTGTCGCGGGCTGGGGCGGCGGATTTCGATCGACCAGGACGCGTTGCTGGATATGAACCTGTCGTTGCGCGACGGGGCGATCGGCCATCCCGACTACAAGGTTGGTGGCTGGAACTGGCGCGAGATGATCGCGTTCGAGCTGTTTGATAATGATCTGCCGCTCAAGGAGTATCCGACAGAGACACTTAACCAGTTGCTGCACAGCAAGGGTATCCCGGTTCAGAAGAAGCATGGCGCAGGCACCTATGCCAAGAATTTCGAAGGCATCATTCACAAGCTGGAGCGGGTCTACCTTGGCAAGTCCGATGCAAACCTGAGCAAGGACAGGCAGGCGGCATATGACAAGTATTTCACCATGTCGGCTTGCTCTGCCTGCGGTGGGTCGCGGATCAACGCGCGGGCACGCAGTGTTCTTGTTGGCGGGAAATCGTTGAACCAGCTTGGCGCGATGGAACTGACCGAGCTCTATGCATTCCTGTCCGGGTTCACATTTGAGCTGGCCCAACCGATCACAGAGAAAATCCGCGAGACGCTGGGACATTTGATCGATATCGGTGTTGGATACCTGACGCTGGATCGCGAGGTCGGGACGCTTTCGGGAGGTGAGAGCCAGCGGGTCAAGATGGCGCGCCAACTGCAATGTGATCTGGTCGACCTGCTCTACATCATGGACGAACCCTCGGTCGGTCTGCACCCGCATGACGTTTCGCGCCTGATCGCACTGCTGTTTGACCTCAAGGATCGGGGCAACTCGGTTCTGGTGGTCGAACACGACCCTGATATCATCCGCGCGGCAGACTGGATCATCGACATCGGCCCAAGGGCCGGCGTGAACGGCGGCCAGTTGGTTTATGCTGGGTCACCAGCAGGCATAACATCCTCCGACAGCGTGACAGGAGCATATCTTTCGCATGTGCCGGCCCTATCAGCGCGGCGCAGGTCTCCCACCGGTTTCTACGAAATCCGGGGCGCCATCGCCAACAACCTCAAGAATGTCAGCGTCGATATCCCCAAGGGCCTGCTGACCTGTGTGACGGGCGTTGCAGGAAGCGGCAAAAGCAGCCTGATCAACGAAGTGTTCATCAAGGCCCATCCCGAGGCCGTGGTGATCGACCAGTCGCCCGTGGCGCGCAGCATCCGGTCGACCCCGGCCACCTATACCGGCATGTTCGATTTCATCCGGCGTGATCTGGCGCGCGCCACAGACAGCGACCCAGCACTCTTCAGTTTCAATTCCAAGGGCGCCTGCCCGAAATGCAAAGGGAACGGGTTCATCAAGGTCGAGATGAGTTTTCTCGATGATGTCTCGATCACCTGCGACGAATGCAGCGGCCAGAAGTATAAAGCAGAGGTTCTGGCTCTGACGGATCGAGGCAAGAACATCTTTGACATCCTTGAGATGAACGTGAGTGCCGCGCGCGAGTATTTCCTCAACGATCAGGTTCTCAAACGTTTGCAACTGCTTGACGATGTCGGGCTTGGTTATCTCAAGATCGGCCAGCCCCTGTCGACCCTTTCAGGTGGCGAGGCGCAGCGGATCAAATTGGCGTCCGAGCTGCACAAGAAGGGCGCGCTCTATGTGCTTGATGAGCCGACAACGGGGCTGCACATGGCCGACATTGATAGGTTTTCGAACATTATCCAGAAACTTGTTGAGAACGGGAATAGCGTCGTGGTGATTGAGCACAACCTCGATATCATCCAGCAGGCGGACTGGATTATCGACATGGGCCCTGAAGGAGGCAGCACGGGCGGCGAAGTTCTGTTCCAGGGGCCGCCCTGCGATCTGTCATCGTCGATCCGTAGTATTACCGGGCGATACTTGGCGGTCGAGTGAAGCGAGATCGCCGCGTCGGGAATGAATTTGATCGAGTAAAACTTGTGGAAACATCAAGCCAGCTTGAACGGTTACTCTTACGGAACAGCAGTCGTCCGCGTAAAAATGAAGTGGACTTCCACTTTCCCCCCATGTGCCAAAACTTGCATGGAGCAACCTAGATCAAAAAGGGCTCAAACAAGCCGGTCGCTGCGGTTTACACAAACGACTACAACGGGGGTTAGCAGGTGTTCGCTATGCAACGCCTGAAAGACCGCGACGCGGGACTTTCCAGACCTTTGCTGCAAGCAAACCAATGGCTGCTTTTTTGGTTTGCACAGCTTGAATTGAGGGGACGCCCCAACTCCAAAGCTCCTGTTAGCCAGTAAATTGTCGCCTTTACAGGGCACAAACTCCGGGTAGGCCGCAACTGTTTTCGGAACACTAGAATTCATCAAACTCCGGAACATTGCCTAGCCTTAAAAGGAAGCTTGGGTCGCCGATCTCTCCACTGGCTGGATCTTCTATCACCATGTAGGCGTCAGCACCTGCGCAATCCTCGGATTGAGCCTCTCGTTCGGCTCTGTTTTGTGCTTCCGACGCTGTGGAATATTCAAATTGCTTGGCAATCTTCAGTCCGGTCTGCCCGTTGCGCCGAGCCTTTGTTTCAACATAAGTCTGGCAGATATAGTGGATTTTTTCCGAGGGAAGCTCTGCGCTTGTCATGGATGGATCCTTGTTGTCGGCAGGGGCGATTGGAATATCTGGGAACAGCTCTGGCAGATTTCAGCCTGAATGACGTGACTGTTGCCCAGCAGAGCACTCAACGCAAAGCAATGCCGCCGAAGCTCCATAATCACTTGGAAACGGCTCTAAGAGGGTCGTGTTTTACGCGCTGTTTTCGCCGTCGTTTCGGATGGCGTGTTCGCTTCTCTTTCAAGGCGGTTATTGCGAAGCCGGGTGACTTTAGCTTGTCGTTGTTCCGTTTCCTCGTCGACCATTTGTCTGACGACACGCGTCGTCTTATCCAACGGGGTTCCTGTCTCGCAAGCCAGCATGCTGCTTGCAGGCTGAATTTCGAGCTTGAACTGACGGCAGTCATGCATGCAGCTGGATTGGAGATTTCCGCTCAACGCTCGAACCTGCTGTTGACCGCTCGGGGCTCGCAGGGCTGCTTTGGGTCGCGTGCGTCGGAAGGGCCGATCGGATGACATCAGAGGGCTTCGCGGCGGATCATCCAAGCCTGCGCGCCCGGCTCTGACCGGTGGCAGGGTGCCCGTCCTGATTTGCTCGCTAGCTTTTCGAGTGTTGCGCCGCGAGGTCGCGCAGGAACGCGTCATCCGGCCAACGTTTGGTGGCGGCTTCCAGAAGGTCTCCGGGGTAATAATCGCCTTCGGCCAGCGGGTTGTCGCGCAGCACGGCCAGGGCGAAGGGTTTCAGCACTTCGGCGCCGATGTCCTGCGCGATCATGATGCGCAGGTCTTCGGGGGTAAATTGCCCCAGCGGCTTTTTGCGCAGCTGCCCGGTCGTGTTCTCGATGTAGGAGGCGCAGCAAACCAGCGGCCATTTCTGGCCGTCGATCTCTTCCAGCGTTTTGTTGGCAAGGGACGCCAGTTGGCGCCCCTCTTCATTCTCAGCCATTCACGTCCACCACGACACGACCCTTGACCTGACCCTTCAGGATATCCGCGCCCAAACCCGGCAGGTCCGACAGCGTGGCAGGGTTCACCATGGCCTCGAGTTTATCCATCGGCAGGTCGGATGCAATACGCGTCCAGGCGCGCAGGCGGTTGTCATAGGGCTGCATCACTGAATCAATGCCCAGAAGGTTCACGCCACGCAGCAGGAACGGGATCACTGTGGCGGGCAGGTTCGCCCCCCCCGCCAGGCCAACCGCCGCGACCGAGCCGCCGTATTTCATCTGGCCCAGCACACGGGCCAGCATCGGCCCACCCACGGCGTCGACACAGCCCGCCCAGGTTTCGGCCTCAAGCGGGCGCTTGGTGGTTTCGTTCAGCTCCTCGCGCGCCACGATCCGGGACGCGCCCAGCGATGTCAGGTAATCGGCCTGATCCGGGCGCCCGGTCACTGCGGCGACCTGATAGCCCAGGTTGGCCAGGATTGCTGTGGCAACCGAACCAACACCGCCGGCGGCCCCGGTGACCAGCACCTCGCCCTTGTCCGGGCTCAGCCCGTGATCCTCCAGCGCCATCACCGACAGCATCGCGGTGAAACCCGCCGTGCCCACTGCCATGGCCTGCCGCGCGTCCAGCCCGCCGGGCAGCGGCACCAGCCAATCGGCCTTCACCCGCGCCTTTTGCGCATAGCCGCCCCAGTGCGCCTCACCCACGCGCCAGCCGGTCAGAACGACCTTGTCGCCGGGTTTATAGCGCGCGTCGTCGGACGCCTCGACGGTGCCGGCAAAGTCGATGCCGGGCACATGCGGGTAATTGCGCACAAGCCCGCCACCCTTGGCCGACAGGCACAGCCCGTCCTTGTAGTTCACAGTGGAATACTCCACCGCCACCGTCACGTCGCCCTCGGGTAGCGCAGTTTCGTCCAGCTCGGTCAGGTTGGCAGCCGCCAGCCCGTCTTCGCCCTGTTCCATCACCAATGCTTTGAACATCGTCATTTCCTCATATCCAGAATGTTTCATGGACCATGACCGCGCGCGGCCCGTCCGGTGTGATCACGTCAAGTTCAGTGCCCGACGACCAATGGGTCATGCGCACCATGCCGATGCCGACGCCGGTGGCAAAATCGGGCGAATTTGCTGCCGAGGTCACCTGCCCGACTTGCAGGTTGCCATCCATCAACGGCCAGGCCCGGTCGCAGGGCGGCACATGGCCATATATCTCGATCGCGCGGATCTGTTGCACAGGGCCTTCCTTGGCCACGCGCAACAGCGCATCGCGCCCGACGCATCCCAGCGCGTCCTCGGTCTGGCAAAACCGCCCCAGCCCGCATTCGTGGGGCGTGTTGTGACGGGTCATGTCGTTGCCATAGGACAGCATCCCGCCCTCGATCCGTTCGATCAGGTTGGGACAGCCCGCATGCACGTCCAGCGATTTGCCCGCCTCGAACAGCGCGTGCCACAGCGGCATGGCGATGTCGGACCCGTCGACATAGATCTCGAACCCGCCCTGTTTCGAGTATCCTGAGCGCGCGACGATCAGGTCACGGCCCTTAAAGGCCAGGCGTTTGTAACGGAAAAAGCGGATGTCGCGCACCGCGTCGCCGAACACCGCTGCCATCAGGTCATCGGCCCGCGGGCCTTGAATGGCCAGCGGCGACACGTCGGGTTCATCCACCAGCACATCCAGCCGAAAGCCATAGGCCAGGCCCTTGACCCAGAACAGCAAATCACTGTCGGCAATGGAAATCCAGTAGCGGTCCTCGTCCAGTTTCAACGCCACGGGGTCGTTCAACATGCCGCCGGTCTCATCGACCATCGGCACATAGAAACACTGGCCGTCCTGCATCTTCGACAGGTTGCGTGGCGTCAGCATCTGCACCAGACGCGCCGCATCCGGACCGCGGATTTCGACCTGCCGTTCGCAGGCAACATCCCAGACCTGCACCGCGCTTTTCAGGTGGTGGTAGTCTTCCTCGAACGACCGGAACACGGTCGGCAGAAGCATGTGGTTGTAAACCGTATACCCCTTGACCCCGGCGGCGGTGACGCCATCCGAGAACGGGGTGCGCCGCACGCGGCGGGACGGGGCGATCGTGGTTGTCATGGGTCGCGCTCCCAATCGGTCAGGCGGGGCTTAGCGCCCCGGCCCTTTCCAGTCGATCTGGCAGATCTCGGCGGATTTGCCGTCGAAATCCCACACCCGGCCAAAGGCGCGCACGCGGCCCTGGTTGGCGGTGGCCACGGTGATGTCGGGGCCCATCCAGTATTCAGTGTTGGTGATCACCTGGTCCTCGCCCCCCTTGCCCGGCACCGGGACAATCTCGCCCTTGATGGCGCGACCGACCATCAGGCGGCGGGTCTTGCCCTCGGTCTCAAACGTGATCGGCGCGCGTTCGGCGCCCAGGAAATCGCTGACCAGCATGGAAAACAGCCCCGTGGTGCCCTTGGCCTTGCCGGTGAAGATGTTGCACAGCCCATCGAACGCCGCATCCGAGGCGCGGTCGTCGATATAGGCCGCGGCCTTCCAGTTGCCACGCGCCATGTTGCCGGGGATTTCCAGCAACAGGCCCACGTTCAGCCCCGACAGGTCATGTTCGCCATACTGGCCTTCGTCGATGCGAATGCCGGCCCAGCCCATGCAGTAACCTTCGGTCGGCGGGTGATTGCCCAGCGAAACGACGCAGGGGCAGAACACCGTGCAGTTGCAGTTAAGGATCAATTCCCCCTTGATGGTCCATTCGACCTGTCCGACTTGGGTGTCGTCCAGCATGTTGCGTCCTCCTCAGATCAGCGCAGTTGCCACGACCGCAAGACCTGCGGCCATTAACCCCCACCCCAGCGGCTTCGTCAGCGGCCGTCCAAGGTCGGGAAGTTTCTCGAAAATCATCACCAGCGTTGCCAGCCCCATGAAGGCCAGGTTCATCACCCCGCCCACGAAGCCCAACAGCATCAAGGCCCAGCAGCAGCCCAGGCACAGCGCGCCCAGGCGCAGGCCCAGCTCAAGCGGGTTGCGCAGGCCGGGGCGCCAGTATTGCATGAAAAAAGTCAGGGGCTCGCGGCACTGGGTCAGGCAGGCGTCCTTGAGGGCCGAGAATTGATAGGCCCCCGCCCCGAACAAAAGCGCGCCCGACAGCCAGGGCGTCAGGCTCTGCCCGATCGGCGACACCAGCCCCGCGCGAAACAGCGCGATCTGCAAGGCGGCGGCGACCAGTGAAAAGCCCATCCAGATCACCAGGTATCCCGCCAGCAGAAGCTGGAACCCGGTGCGCGTGGCCGCCCCCGAATGGATCAGGTCGTCATAGGTCGCGAGCGCGGGCAGGAAGGTTGGCGCCATCATCGCCGCTGCCATCACCGCCCACATCGCCGCAAGGCCCCAATACCCCGCCTGGTCCGGGCTGACGATGCACAGGGACCGCCAGAACTCGGCACCATAGATCTGCGCCGCCCCGCGCAGATCCGCCGGCAACGCCATCGCATAGAGCACCGCCCAGCCTGCCAGGATCAGGCCGAACAGCGTCAACCAATGTGGCGCGGCCATACTTCTTATCCTTGACGCAAGCGGCATCTGTCCCCCATGTGTGAGTCGGGATTATAATGTCTGACAATTGAATGTCTGACAATTAAAAAGGAACGCCATGCGCACGGAACTTGAGACCGACCGCGACCTGTCGATGCAGATCGCCGCCGCAATCCGCGACGCAATCGTTGAGGGCGGGTTGATCGTCGATCAGCGCCTGCCCTCCGAGGCCGAGTTGTGCGAACAGTTTGGCGTGTCCCGCCCCACGGTGCGCGAAGCACTGAAGCGGCTGGCGGCACAGAACCTGATCCGCACGCAGCGTGGGGCCTCCGGGGGCGCCTTCGTGAACCGGATGTCATTCGAGGAAGCCTACGGCCAGCAGATCACCACCTCGACGCTGCTTCTCAGTATGAACGAGGTCGATTTCGAAACCGCCTGCGAGGCGCGTTATGCGCTGGAACGGGCCTGTATCGCGCTGTCTGCCCAGCGACGCAGCGCCGATCACCTGGCCACGATGCGCGCTGAAATCCACCGCCAGGCGCAGCCCGGTTTGACGGACGAGGCCTTTTGCGCCTCGGACGTGGCGTTTCACCGCGCGCTGGTGGACGGCGCGATGAACCCGGTCCTGTCCTATCAGCTGGCCGGTGCGGTCGAGGCGACCCAGCCCCTGATGAACATGATCACCTTCACGGCGCGGTCACGTGAGGAAATCGTCGGGCTGCACACGCGCATCGCCAATGCGATCGAGGCACAGGACGGCGCTGCGGCAGATCAGGCCTTGGCCGACCTCACAGCCTACACTCTGACCCTAGCAGAACAGGTTAGGGCCGCGCGAGCACAACGGGGCTGACACCTACCACGTCCGCGCAATGCAGATTTCTGCCGCCGTCAGGGAAGCGAACGGGCCAATTGCCTGACCAAGGACGGGGCTTCCTCGCCCGTCTGACCTTGTGACCTCAAGGCTTACCGGCCCAAGAAGATGATCCGAAGGCGCGACATAGGCTCTGGAGCCAGCCGGGACGTTCAGCCGAAACGTGTTTTCCGGCCCGCAATGGCGCGGGGGGACATTGCGCAATTCAGGGAACGCAAAAGAATAGATCAGTCTGCCCTGCGTTTGGCGCCCGCAAACACGTTGCCCGCTGCAATCGAGCTCGGTCGCGACGGTTGTGATCGTGAATCCGAGCTGGGCCCCTTCACGATAGTTCCGGTACGCACTGTGGATCCATAGATCGAAATCCGAGGCCGAACGCCTCTGAAACCCGACGATATCCAGGTCCTCAATGGTCAGATACCCAGAACCGGCGGCTGAACCTGTGGTCATGTTGTGCAGAAGCGGCGCGCGTTCCGTGATCGCGTGGCGCTGTCGATCACGGGTGCGACGCGGTTCGCTAAGTTCGATCAGAATGCTGTGCAATTCCCCATCCGAATTCACATCTCCAGTGGGGAACATCTGGAACTGTCCAAGGTTTCGGATTTCGATCCGGTATATATCCCGCCCCGATGCGCGGTTTTGAGTGGCCGAGACCTCCTTGGCCAATACCAGTTGTGAAGTGCCCGTGGAAATCATGGCCACAAGGGCCACAAGGCGCAGAAAGTTCATAACAAGTCCTTTCCAAAACACTCATACCATCCACACAACATACACGATTTGGCCAGGTTTTCACATCCTGGCGTGACATGGCGATTGAACCAGCGCCGATGAGCGCCTATATATTTGGTGTCTCCTCGGAGACTATGGACATAAACGCGCTCGTAATAAGCGGATCGGACCCGGGGGCGGTACCCGGCGGCTCCACCAAACATCCTTATTGGGGGATCATGGGGCCGAAACAGGATCGACGGACGTCTAAAGGGGTTAGCTTTGTTTCGGCGGGGTGCCACCGTATCGGCCCATAAAGTACAATTGCCAATAACAATCGTGCTCCGGCTATGGCTCTGGCTGCGTAAGCAGTTCGAGTTGCCGAAACTTAAGCCCTTTCGCCTAGCCGCGTAAGGCGGGGTTCGCAGGCACCTGGCAACAGAAGCCTGCACTTTCCCCCATCACTCTCTTGACCCTTTGCCAAGCTGTCGGGCACAGAAGGTCAACGATCCGGGGGCCCCATGACCACACCGAACCTTGCCGAGTTGACCCGCGTTTTTGCGCGCATCGGTCTTATGTCCTTTGGTGGGCCTGCGGCGCAGATCGCCGTGATGCACCGCGAACTGGTCGAAGACCGGACCTGGTTGAGTGAACAGCAATTCCTGAATGCGCTGAGCTTTTGCATGCTTTTGCCCGGCCCCGAAGCAATGCAGCTGTGCACCTATGCCGGCTGGCGCCTGCGCGGCGTGACCGGCGGCGTGATTGCGGGCCTTTTGTTCGTGGTGCCCGGCGCGCTGGTGATGTTGGCGCTGGCCTGGGCCTATGCGACCTGGGGCAGCGTGCCACTGGTCGCATCGCTGTTTCTGGGCATCAAAGCGACCGTCATCATCATCGTTCTACAGGCGTTGGCACGGCTGTCGGGCAAGACCCTGAAACAGCCAGACCGATGGGTTCTGGCCGCGCTGTCATTCCTGGGCATCTACGCGCTGGGGGCGCCCTTTCCGCTGATCATCGCACTGGCGGCCGCCTATGGTGCGCTGACCGCGCGCGCGCCGCGGTCCGACGCCCCTGCCCCTGCGCTGGCCGCGCGCACCCCACGCACGATCGCACTTTGGCTAGCCCTGTGGTGGGCACCGATCGCGGCAGCCTGGGCGCTGGGCGCAGATACGCTGGCCGCCATCGGGCTGTTCTTTTCAAAGCTCGCCGTTGTCACCTTCGGCGGCGCCTATGCGGTGCTGGCCTATATGACCCAGGAGGTGGTCGAGACCAACGGATGGCTGTCCACCGCGCAGATGATGGACGGGCTGGGGTTGGCGGAAACCACACCGGGGCCACTGATCCTGGTGACCGAGTTCGTCGGCTATCTGGCTGGACACAACGCAGGCGGGCCGCTGTTGGCGCTGGGCGCCGCCGCGCTGACGCTCTGGGTCACCTTCGTTCCGTGTTTCCTGTGGATTTTCACCGCCGCGCCCTATGTCGAATGGATCGCCAGCCGCCCCCGCCTGACCGGGGCGCTGTCGGCGATCACGGCGGCCGTGGTCGGGGTCATCGCCAACCTGTCACTGTGGTTCGCCCTGCATGTCTTCTTTGACAATGTGGGCCGCGCGCAGCTTGGCCCCTTCACCCTGGCCTGGCCAGACCTGACCAGTTTCAATGCACCGGCACTGGTGTTGGCCGCACTGGCAGCCGTGCTGCTTTTGCGCCTGAACCGCTCGTTGCCGGTCACCCTGGCGCTGATGGCGGGTGCAGGAGCTGGTCTCGGCTTTATTGCTGGCTGATTTTCCACCAGCCGCCTTTTCTTCACGCCCGAATCTCGTATGTTGAGGTGAACACTTACCGAAGGCGCGCACATGTCCGACACGATTGACTATGGCAACCTGATGCATACCGCGATGCGGGGGCTGATCCAGAAGGTGCTTCTGGATGTCGCCAAGGCCGGGCTTCCGGGCCAGCATCATTTTTTCATCACCTTCGACACGACCCACCCGGAGGTCGAGCTGGCCGACTGGCTGGCGGATCGGTTTCCCGAGGACATGACGATTGTCATGCAGCATTGGTTCGACAATCTCGACGTGACCGATGATGGCTTCTCCGTCACTCTGAACTTCGGTGACCAGCCCGAAGCGATGTACATCCCTTATGACGCGATCCGCACCTTCGTGGACCCGTCAGTGGAGTTCGGCCTGCGGTTCGAAACCCAAGACGAAGACGACGAAGAAGAAACCGAGGAGGCGCACGATCTGACCGAGGTCGGCCTTGAAGAGATTGCCCCGATCGCCGAGGACGTGGAACCAGACGAAACCCCTCAGGATGCCGAGGTCGTCAGCCTGGACAGTTTCCGAAAATAACCTCTGCGCTGCGTCAAATCGGTATCCAACGGTATACAGTATTGAACTTTGCGCCAATTGCGCTATGAAAGCAGCGGTTTTCATTCAAAGGCGCTGACACATGACCCAGACCCGCACCGAATCCGACAGCTTTGGCCCGCTCGAAGTTCCGACCGACAAGTATTGGGGCGCGCAGACGCAGCGTTCGCTTATGAATTTCCCGATTGGCTGGGAAAAACAGCCCGTTGCGATCGTACGCGCGCTGGGCGTGATCAAACAGGCCTGCGCCGAAGCCAACAAGGCGTCGGGCGACATGGATGCAAGGATCGCCGATGCGGTGATCGAAGCGGCGGGCGAGGTTGTCGCTGGCAAGCTGGACGACCACTTTCCGCTGGTGGTGTGGCAGACTGGGTCCGGCACCCAATCGAACATGAACTCGAACGAGGTGATCGCCAATCGCGCGATCGAACTCCTGGGCGGCGTGATCGGGTCGAAAGACCCCGTGCACCCGAACGACCATTGCAACATGGGCCAGTCGTCGAACGACACCTTCCCGACTGCGATGCACATCGCCACCGCGATGACCGTGCGTGATGTGCTGCTGCCCGGCCTTGAAAAGCTGGCCGCAGGGCTGGAAGCCAAGTCCGAGGAATTCAAGGACATCATCAAGATCGGCCGCACCCATACGCAGGACGCCACCCCGCTGACGCTGGGCCAGGAGTTTGGCGGCTATGCCCACCAGATCCGCCAGGGCATTGCGCGGGTGAACGCCGCCCTGCCCGGCATTTACGAACTGGCGCAAGGCGGCACCGCCGTCGGCACCGGTCTGAACACCAAGAAAGGCTGGGGCGAAACCGTGGCCGCCAACATGGCGCGCATCACTGGCCTGCCCTTCGTCACCGCCCCCAACAAGTTCGAAGCACTGGCGGCACACGACGCGATGGTCTTCATGTCGGGCGCTTTGGCGACGATCGCGGGCAGCTGCTACAAGATCGCCAACGACATCCGCTTCCTGGGCTCCGGCCCGCGCTCAGGCCTTGGCGAATTGATCCTGCCGGAGAACGAACCGGGCAGCTCGATCATGCCGGGCAAGGTGAACCCGACCCAGGCCGAGGCGCTGACCCAGGTCGCCGCCCACGTGATGGGCAACAACGCCGCGATGACCTTCGCAGGCTCGCAAGGCCACTTTGAGCTCAACGTCTACAACCCGATGATGAGCTACAATCTGCTGCAGTCGATCCAGCTTCTGGGCGACGCTGCCGACAGCTTTACCGAGCGGATGCTGAACGGCATTCAGGCCAACGAGCCGCGCATCGACAAGCTGATGAAAGAAAGCCTGATGCTGGTGACCGCACTGGCCCCCACCATCGGCTATGACAACGCGACCAAGGTGGCCAAGACCGCGCACAAGAACGGCACGACGCTGAAGGAAGAGGCGATCGCGCTGGGCTTTGTCGACGAGGCGACCTTTGACGCGGTGGTGCGCCCCGAACAGATGATCGGCCCCAAGGGCTGATGGCGAAGATCGTCAGCCTGTCCACGGCCCGCAAGTCACGAGATCGCGTGAAGAAGCGGGCCAAAGCCGATGAAAACGCGGTGAAATTCGGGCTGACAAAATCGCAGAAATCGCTGAATAAAGCACGGGGCGAGAAATCGGCCCGTGACCACGACGGGCTTGAACGGGAATGAGACCTGAAAAACACTCCCTGACCCTGCGCGGTCATCGGACCTCGGTGTCGTTGGAGCCCGAATTCTGGAATGCCTTCCGCGATATTGCGACGGTAAAATCGATACCTATCAATGCCCTGGCCGCGGAAATTGATGAAGGACGCGGGGTCTCGATGGGTCTGGCGTCGGCGATCCGCCTGTATGTTTTAGCCTACTACAAGAACTCCGCGACGGGTGGTGATTAGGCTGCGGTCCTGTCGTAAAGTGCGCTGCGCAGGCGGCGGGCGCGCTGAACTTGGCGCTGCTCTTGTGGTGAATAGCCCATTTTGCAGCAATCAGCGGGATTCAGGTCGCATTTAAAAAGACTTCGGATTTCTTCGCGCGATACGTGGTCTTCGTCATGAACCGCCCTGGTCTGACCGCCCTTGGGGGCCGCACGCCAAGCCGGCAACGGAATTCGAAAAATTGCGTGAAAGTGGCGATCTGTGGCAGCAACTTGCATCATCTAACTCTTAACAATGACACGCAGCGATCCCACCCATCCGCGCATCGTGTATGACTGATATGTCAAATTTCAGGCGACCCGCACAGGGGGAAAAAAGGGGCGCGGTCCGCTCCGTCAATGCGAATTCATCGTGCAAAATCTGACAGGTATCTGTTTTAAAATAACTTTTCTTATCCATCAGATCGACAGACGACCTAACGTCAACGTAAAGTAAGTCGCAACCAAATCCCGTCTTTTCCGCGCAGTGTCAGGTGCGCAACCGGCATTGCCGGCCGCTTTTCGACCTGTTCGAAGCGATAGGTTCGAATCAGCAGCGACAACAAAAGCGGCCCCTCAATCATCGCAAACGCCGATCCGGGGCAGACCCTCTGCCCGGCGGAAAATGGGATATAGGCGTCGCGCAGGCATTGCTTGCCCTCAGGCGTCGCGAACCGACCGGGGTCGAAAGCATCGGGCCGGTCCCAGATCCGTTCATGACGGTGCAAATGCCATGGGCTGAGCACGATCTGGCTGCCCGGTCGCACAACGCGGTCACGAAAGGTCTCAGGGCAGGTCGCTTCGCGCACCATCATCGGCACTGGTGGGTAAAGCCGCATCGCTTCGCGAAACACATCGCGTGACTGACGCAGCTTGGACATGGTCGAGAAATAGATTTTCTCAGGATCGATCGCCAAGGCCTCCTCGGCCACCTTGTCCTGCCACTCGGGATGCATCGCCAGCAGATACAGCGCCCAGGCCAGCGCCGAGGCGCTGGTTTCATGCCCTGCCAGAAAGAAAATCGCGACCTGGTCGACCATTTCGTCGGCATCAAAGGTCTCACCCGTCTCAGGGTCCGGCGTCGTCATGATCTTGGTGGCCAGATCATCAGGCGCGAGGCCTGCGCGGATCGCCTGCATCCGCGTTTCGGTCAGTTGGGTGATCAGGGAACGGATGTCGCGCGCGGTCTGTTTCGTCTTACGCGCATGAAACCGCGGGAACCATTTGGGAAGCGGCAGAAGCGCGCCCAGATTCAGCACCGGTTGCGCACGTTGGTGGTCCTTGAAGCGGCTGAACACCGCGCCCGCGACCTCGTGTTCGATGGGGATCGAAAACAGGGTGCGAAAGATCACGTCCGCCGCTGCGTGGCTGGTTTGTGCCTCGATTTCAACCGGTTGACCATCTGCCAGGGGGGCAAGCCGCTCCACCGCCGCCATGCCTGCGCCCCACATCGCGGGGAAAACATCGCGCAGGCGCCCGCCCTCAAAGGCGGGATCGATGATGCGGCGCTGGCGCTTCCAAACCTCGCCATTGGTGACGAAGACCGAGTTGCCCAGAAGCGGTGCCAACCCTTCTCGCACCCGATCGGACTTTGGGAAATCGTCCGGACGTTCTTTCAGAACCAAGTTCACCAGATCGGGATCGTTGCACATATAGCTGCGGAAAAAAGGCGTGCGAAACTCGGCCATCCAGGCGCGGTACAGGCGCGCGGGCTGGGCCGACAGGATATCGCGACGAAACAGCTTCATGTAGCGCCAGAGCGACACTTTGCCAGCGCGCGCCGGGGGTTTCGGGGGCAATTTCATCGGCCAAGCCCCGTGTACTTCGACACCGGGTCCTCGATCCGGCTTTTCGACGGCGCGCGGTCAGCATAACGGCTGGCCAGCGTTCGCGGCCCCGCGGTGATCTGGAAGTAATCATAGTCCCCCGGTCGGTCGAAGGCGCAGAGATACTGGAAATGCAGGCGAAAGAAGCGCCAGCGCAATTCGGCCCAGCGTTCCGGGCTGAGCGTCTGAGTGAAGGCCGCTGACACCACCAGAGGCCAGCGTTTCCCTGTCGCGGGTGCGACGCCCGAGACCGAAACCGGGTCACACAGCGCAAAGGCACAACCGTCGCCGGGGGCGGTCACGTCGATCCAGGTCAGCGCGTCCGTTTGGCAAAGGTCATGCAGATCGGCGCGCAGGCGGTGGGCTTCCGGCAGAAACGACACCATCGGCACCACCTGCCCCAGCGACAGAAAGCCAAGCGCGGGGCCATCTGGGGGCACGCGACCCGCGCGGACCAGATCGGCCAGGATCGACACGCCCAGATGCGCGCCCGAGGAATGGCCGACGATCAGAACTTCGTCCACGTCGCTGGTGAGCGCGTCGGCGATGGCGTCAGCAAAACTGGCCATGCGGGTCTCCAACTCGGGCGGGTTCGCGCCTCGGGACGCCGCCGAATAGCTGTAATCGTGCATCAGGTAGTAAACGTAGAGCCGGTTGTCGATTTTGCGAAACCAGCGCATTAGACCGACGAGCGTCACCAGGAAGACCACGAGGCCCGAAACCGCGCCCAATAGTGGCGCCAGCAACCCGCCGCCCCAGCGCGCCAAGCCACCCAGCAAAGCGCCGACCATGAGCACCAGCACGAGTTGCAGGATCAACATGCCAACCGGATAGAGCGCCGCAATCACCGGACCTTTGCGCAATTGCATGAGGCGGCGTAGCGCGCCAGTCCGAATATAGGTCCAGGCGGTGCGGGCCATTAGAAGATAGGTTGCAGGAATGTTCAGCTCCATTGAACTGCGCACGATGTCAGACCAGACCAGAACGTCAAACTCAGCCTCAGTCTCCGCCCCGTCGATATGCCCGGTGACTTGCCAGCCATAGGTGTCCGTCCCCAATCGGCCGATCAAGTCGACGTGGTAGCCCGAAATCTGACCCTGGGCGCGGCCTTCCTTGCGATAAAGCTCTCGGTAACGGCGCGGGTGAATCGGGTCATAACCGGGAATGTAGAACACCCGGCGCCGTTTCACCTCATGATCGCGTGTGCCTGACATCTGCTCAACTGCCGCCTAGTTTTACACCTTATACAGGAAAAAACCGGGGGATTAAGGCTTTACCCAAGGGCGGACAACACTGGGAAGGTTTCCAGCAGCCAATAGGAAAAGGCCGAGAAGCCGCCGGTCAGCATCAAAAGCCCAATGGTCCAGAGCAAGAGGCCCATGATGCGTTCAATCCGCTCCATATGCCGTTTCATCCAGGCCATGACACCGGTCATGCGCGGGAAGAAGGCGGCAACCAGAATGAAGGGAATGCCCAACCCGGCAGCATAGACCGCCAGAAGCAGCGTACCACGGGCCACGCTGGCCTCGCTGGCGGCAAGGGACAGGATCGCACCCAGTTGCGGGCCGATGCACGGGGTCCAGCCAAAGGCGAAAGCCAGGCCCAGAAGGTAGGCGCCAAACGCGCTGCCGCCCTGGTCACCCGCGTCGATCCTTGCCTCACGCTCAAGGAAAGGAATGCGGATCGCACCAACGAAGTGCGCGCCGAAAATCATCACAAGAACACCTGCGAAGATGTTGAAATAGTTTTGGTTTTGCAAAAAGAACGCGCCAAAAGCCGAGGCTGTGAAGCCCAGGAACAGGAATACCGTGGACAGGCCCATCACGAAAAACAGCGCAGTCAGCACGGCCTTGCGCGACGCGCCCTTGCCTTCGGACAGGTCGCCCATGCTGACCCCGGACATGTAGGCCAGGTAAGGCGGCACGATCGGCAGGACACAGGGGCTGAGAAAAGACAGCAAACCCGCGGCAAGGGCGATGAAAAGCGCGGGCAGAAGGCTCGCGTCGATGATTTCGAATCCGAACATGTTCTTCATGTATCCGCTGACGGCCGCCGCGTCACCTGTCACCCTGTCACATCTGCGCGAAATCTGACTGCGCCCCGGCATGGACAGGCCGCCCGCCCTGCCCTATGTCGCCAACATGGAGTTTGACGACGACCTTGATGCCATTGGCCTGTTGTGTCCGCTGCCCGTGCTGAAAGCGCGCAAGCGGTTGAAAGGTATGGCACCGGGGCAAGTGTTGCGGCTGGTGGCCACGGATCCGGCGGCGGTAATCGACGTGCCGCATTTCTGCGTCGAACAAGGCTATGACTTTCTGGGCCATCGCGCCGAGGGAGAAGTCACGCAGTATTTCATCCGCCGGACATGAAAACGCCGGGTGCGATGACCCGGCGTTTGCTGTTTCTTTAAGGCGTCCAGATCAGTTCCCCGGACTAGCGCCCCAGTGACCACCAGCCCTTTTTCTTGGGCTTGGGCTCCCCTTCGGGTTCTGCCGGGGCGCTTGCCACGACCGGTTCCGGTGTGGGCGTCGGCGACGCCACGGGGGCCGGTTCGGCGGCAACCGGTGCAGCAGTGGCGTCTGCCCCGTCGGTCTTTACCTTGGCCTTTGACGTGGTCGCCTTGCTCGACTTGGCAGTCGACGACTTGGTCGTCTTCTTCGTCGTCGTGCTGCGCGTGCGCGTGGTCTTCTTGGGCTTTTCCGCGTCCTCACCCGGGGTCTCATCGGTCGCTGTCGCGGCCTCTTCAGCCTTCTTCTTCGCCGTGCTGCGTGTGCGCGTGGCTTTCTTCGGCTTTTCCTCGGCGGTCTCTGCCTTGGTCTCTGCCGGGTCGGCCGCGTCTTTGGTCGCAGCCGCTTTCGCCTTGGACGATGTCGACCGCGTTGATCGGGTCGAAGTCGTCTTGCGCGTGCGCGTGGTCTTCTTCGGGGCTTCGTCCGCATCACTTGCCTCGGCGGCCGGAGCGGCCTCCTCCTCGGCGGCCGCCTCGGCGGCCGGCGCGGGGTCGGCAGAAACGTCAGCTGTGGTTTCGCCGCTGGTGCCGTCTTCGGAGGTTGTCGCCTCGGTCTCACCATTGGTGGTCGAGGACGAGGGCCGCCGGCGACGACGACGACGACGACGTTTCTTCGGCTTCGGCGTCTCGTCCCCGTCTTCCGACGGTTCGATCACTTCGGCCTCTACCACCTCGTCATCGATGTCGCTCATCAGCGAGGCATCGACCGACACGACCGGCGCGGATGCTTCCGGCACGGAACGCGTGGCGGTCTTGAACTTCTCGATCGTGTAATCGGGCGAGATCAGGAACGGGTCGGCTTCGATCCGCACCGACAGACCATAACGGGCCTCGATCTGCGCGATGTGCTCACGCTTGTTATTCATCAGGAAGTTGACAATGCCGATCGGGGCCTTGACCAGAACCTCGCGCGACCGACGCCGCACGCCCTCTTCCTCCAGCTGACGCAGGATGTTGAGCGACAGGTTGTCGTCCGAGCGGATCAGACCGGTGCCGTGGCAATGGTTGCAGGGCTGGGTCGTCGCCTCGATCATGCCGGGGCGCAGGCGCTGGCGCGACATTTCCATCAGGCCAAAGCCGGAAATGCGGCCGACCTGGATGCGGGCGCGGTCGGTCTTGAGCTTGTCCTTGAACAGCTTTTCAACCTTGGCGTTGTTGCGCCGTTCTTCCATGTCGATGAAGTCGATCACGATCAACCCTGCCAGGTCGCGCAGACGAAGTTGGCGCGCAACCTCAGCGGCGGCCTCCAGGTTGGTCTTGGTCGCAGTGTCCTCGATCGAACCTTCTTTCGTGGCCCGGCCCGAGTTCACGTCGATCGCCACCAGGGCTTCGGTCACGCCGATCACGATATAGCCACCGGATTTCAGCTGCACGGTCGGATTGAACATGCCCGACAGATAGCTTTCGACCTGGTAGCGGGCGAACAGCGGCTGCGTGTCGGTGTAGTGTTTCACGTTCTTGGCGTGGGACGGCATGATCATTTTCATGAAGTCCTTGGCGGTGCGGTAGCCCACGTCGCCTTCCACGAACACTTCATCGATCTCGCGGTTGTACAGGTCGCGGATCGAGCGTTTGATCAGGTTGCCTTCTTCATAGATCTTCGCCGGCGCGATCGATTTCAGCGTCAGTTCGCGGATCTGTTCCCACAGTCGTTTGAGGTACTCATAGTCACGCTTGATCTCGGTCTTGGTGCGCTTTGCCCCTGCGGTCCGCACGATCAGACCGGCGCCATCGGGCACGTCGATCTCGTTGGCGATTTCCTTGAGCTTCTTGCGGTCGGCGGCATTGGTGATCTTGCGGCTGATGCCACCACCACGCGCGGTGTTGGGCATCAGGACACAGTAGCGACCGGCCAACGACAGGTAGGTGGTCAGGGCGGCACCCTTGTTGCCACGCTCTTCTTTCACGACCTGAACCAGCAGGATCTGGCGGACCTTGATCACTTCCTGAATGCGGTATTTCTTCGGGCGCGGCTTGCGGGGCGTGCGGATTTCCTCAGCCACGTCCTCTTCGGCAACGCTTTCGATCTGGTCGTCCTTTTCGGTCGGATCCAGGGGCGCGTCGTCCTCGTCGTCACCTGCGTCGTCATCCTCGGATGCGTCTTCAGCTGTCGCTTCTGCCTTTTGAACAAGCGCGTCCTCGGCTTTCGCCTGCTCCGCTGCGCCGTTCTCGGGCTCAACAACCGGGGTCTCTTCGACGAGATCCATCGGCGAATGGCCTTCATCCGGGTCGGTGCCAGCGTCGTTCAGCTCGATCACGTCCATGCTTTCGGGCGCGCCCTCAAGCTCTTTCGTCACAACGGCGTCCTGCGATTTGGCCTCTTCAGCCTTGGTCGTGTCAGTGTTGACGCCATCCGTTCTGGGCTTGGAGCGCGAGCGTGACCGGCGGCGGCGCGACTTGGGCTTTTCATCCTCTTCGGCCTGCGCCTTGGCATAGGCGCGTTCTTCTGCCATCAGCGCTTCGCGGTCGGCCACGGGGATTTGGTAGTAATCCGGGTGGATTTCTGAGAACGCCAGGAAACCGTGGCGGTTGCCGCCATAGTCAACGAACGCCGCTTGAAGCGACGGTTCGACCCGCGTGACTTTTGCCAGATAAATGTTACCAGCTAGCTGGCGTTTGTTTTCCGATTCAAAGTCGAATTCCTCAACTTTGTTTCCGTCGACCACCACGACGCGGGTTTCTTCCGCGTGGGTGGCATCGATAAGCATCTTCTTTGCCATGTTGTCCAATCGCACCGGAACCGGGCGCCTCCCTTGGTGGGGAGGTTGCTGAATTCGGGTGACTTGTCAGGGCGAAAGACGCCGCGGCGTTCGGCACGGGTATCGCGGGCCCTTGGACCCCGACCTTGTGCTGCTCGAACCTCTCGCGCGTCATCGCGTTTCTTCTCCGGCATCGTCTTCGATGCCCATTCCGGCCCCTTGTGAGGGCGCGTTCACGACCCGGTCTGTATCAGACGCGGGCAATCTCTCTGGCCTTGCGGCCTTCTCTGTCTGGATCCGATGCGGCGCGGTGCGCCTTCACCCGGGTCCGAAAACAGCGAAACTTTTCGACGGGCACGACAATCACGTGCGATCAACCGTCTGGGTTGAACATAAGGGCTGACCCCCGCCAATGACAATGGCGAAAATGCCCAAATGCACATTCGCCGTGCATCAAAGGCGGCAAAGATGAAGGATCAGTAAAGGCCGCCTGAGGACAGCGAGCCGAAATCGGCCTTGTCGGGGATGGCCACAACCTCTCCGTCCGAGGTCACCACTTCGGTGGTCGCGCCGCCTTCACCCGGCAGGAACAGGGGGAGGTTCGCCCCCATCGCAAAGCCACCGTCGAACATGACGCCGAACAGCGGCTCTTCGCCGTCGCGGAAATACTCGGCCACCACATGGTCGCCGCTGGCGCTGTCAGGCAGGCGTGCACCAGAAAAGCGATCGATCTTGATGAAATGCCCCCCTGGCGGAATGCGGAAATCCCCCGAGCCAAATTCTTCGATCGCGTCTTTCATGAAGGTGTTGAACACCGGGCCGCACATGCCGCCACCAGACGCCCCAGGCATCGTGCGGGGGCGGTCATAGCCGATATAACAACCGGCCACGATGTTCGAGGTGAAGCCGACGAACCAGACGTCCTTGCCATCATTCGTGGTGCCGGTCTTGCCGGCGGTGGGCACGCCCAGGTTCACGGTTCTTGATGCGGTGCCGCGTTGGACAACGCCGCGCATCATCGAGGTCAGCTGATAAGCGGTGATCGCATCCATCACGCGTTCACGGTCCGACACGATGCGCGGCCCCTGCCCGCCCGCGAGCGACGCGGTCTGGCAATCGTCACAAACGCGCTGATCGTGGCGATAAATCGTCTTGCCCCAGCGGTCCTGCACCCGGTCAACAAGGGTGGGCTCCACCCGTTCACCGCCATTGGCAAACATCGCATAGGCTGCGACCATCTTGAACAGAGTGGTCTCCTCGGACCCCAGAGAGTTGGCCAGGAACGGGTTCATCCGTTCATAAACCCCAAAGCGTTCGGCATATTCGGCCACGGTTTCCATGCCGATCTCCTGCGCCAGGCGCACGGTCATCAGGTTCCGCGATTGTTCAATCCCGGTGCGCAAAGGCGTCGGTCCATAGAATTGGTTCGAGGCATTCTTCGGCCGCCAGATCTTTCCGCCGCTCTCCACTTCGATCGGCGCATCGATCACGATCGTGGCCGGGCTGAAGCCGCTATCCAATGCGGCGGCATAGACGAATGGCTTGAAGCTTGACCCGGGCTGGCGCGTTGCCTGCGTGGCACGGTTGAACACCGAATGCTGATAGCTAAAGCCGCCCTGCATCGCAATCACACGGCCGGTATTCACGTCCATCGCCATGAACCCGCCCTGAACCAACGGCACCTGCCGCAGGGTCCAGCGAATGAAGCTGCCGTCGCTGTCCTTGGTCATCGCGCGCACATGCACGACCTCGCCGACCCGCAAAAGGTCACCCGCGACGCGTGCCTTGCGGCCCACGCTGTCGCTTTCCGTGTCGTAGCGGCGCGCCCAGGTCACGTCCTTGGCAGGGATCCAGTGACCGTCGTCGTCATTCTCGACGCCCTCAATACCGATGCGCGCGTCCTGGCTGCCGATCTCAAGCACCACCGCAACATGCCAGCCGGCGATATCGCGCGGCATCTTCACCTCGGCCAGTGCGGCGCGCCAAGTGGCTTCGTCCGCCATCTGCGCCTCGCTCAGCGCCTCGCCGGTCGGGCGCCAGACGCCGCGGCTGCGGTCGTATTTCTCAAGTCCCGCGCGCAGCGACGCGGCGGCCTTCAACTGCAAGTCCTGGTCTACCGTGGCGCGGATCGACAGGCCGCCGTTGAAAAACTCTTCTTCGCCGAAGTTGCGGCTGAGCTGGCGGCGAATTTCATCGGTGAAATAATCGCGCGACGGCATGGTGGAGCGGAACGAGGCCATGTCGCCGGTCTGCACCGTGCGGATCGGCGTCGCCAACGCCGCGTCATAGGCGGCGCGGTCAACATAGCCGTTCTCGAACATCTCTTCGAGCACATAGTTACGCCGTTTCAGCGCCTCGTCGTAATTGTTCGCGGGGTTGTAGCTATAGGGCGCTTTCGGGTGAATCGCGAGAAACGCGGCCTCTTCCGGCGTCAGGTCCTCAAGCAATTTGTTGAAGTAACTCTGCGCCGCCGCCGCCACGCCGAAGCTGCGCACGCCCAAGTCGATCTCATTCAGATACAAGGCCAGGATTTCATCCTTGGACAAAGCGCCTTCCAGACGCACTGACAGGATCAGTTCCTTGATCTTGCGCTCGGCCTTACGATCCGACGACAGCAGGAAATTCTTCACCACCTGTTGCGGGATGGTGGACGCACCGCGCAGTCGCCCGCCGCGCAGTGCCTCAAGCGCTGCCGCCACCATGCCGCGCGGGTCAAACCCTTGGTGTGAATAGAAATTCTTGTCCTCGGCCGAGATGAAGGCGTGTTTCACCAAGTCCGGGATCTGTTCAGGCGGCGTATACAGGCGCCGTTCGCGGGCGAATTCGTCCATCAGGCGGCCTTCGCCTGAATAAATTCGGCTGATCGTCGCCGGAGTATAGCTGGACAACTGTTCGTGGCTCGGCAGGTCCTGGGAATAGGTCCAGAACACGGCGCCGACCATCAAGACACCCATGACTGCCGCCAGGGTGATCCATGTAAAGATCGAGCCAAAAAAGCCTAGGATGAAACGGACCACGCGCGCCCCCGAAAACCAAACCGTTCCCCCTATATCGGGATGAGGGTGGGCGGTCAAAACCCCATATTGTGAATTTCGGCGTTTTCACGCCGTTTTTCGCGCCGGCGTGACCTTCCCGCTTGTGGGTGCTCACCGGGCTGCTAGGCAGGAGCCATGACCCCAGACAGTATCCTGACCACCTATGACCACGTTGCCGACGGTTTCGACCGGCGCCGCGACCGCACCCTGTTCGAACGTAAATGGCTGGACCGGCTGTTGGCCCATGCGCCTGGGCGGCGTGTGCTGGACCTGGGCTGTGGCCCTGGCCGACCGATCGCGGCTTACCTGAGCGACCGACGCTGCGAGGTGACGGGCGTGGATGGCGCCTCGGCGATGGTGGCGCTGTTTCGACATAACCTGCCACGCGCCACGGCTGTCCATGCGGACATGCGCGGGTTGAAGTTGAAGGCGGTTTTCGACGTGATTTTAGCCTGGAACAGCTTTTTCCACCTGTCTGCTGACGATCAGCGGGGCATGTTTGCCACCTTCGCGGCCCATGCGGCGCCGCGCGCGGTGCTGATGTTCACCTCAGGCCCCAGCGAAGGCGAAGCGATTGGTGAGGTCGAAGGCGAAAGCGTCTTTCACGCCAGTCTGTCGCCCGACGAATACCGCAAGCTGATGATCGACGCAGGCTTTGCCCCGATCGCCTTTGTGCCCGAAGACCCGGAATGCCAGGGCCATTCGATCTGGCTGGCACGATACATGGGGTAAAACAGTGTTCGATCAGTCAGAGATGACCTGACTGCGCTGTGACCCTAGCCGTTCGATTGTCAATTCGACCACATCGCCTTCTTTCAGAAACGTCTGCGGCCGCTTGGCCATGCCGACACCCGGAGGGGTGCCGGTGGCAATGATGTCGCCAGGATGCAACGTCATCATCTGGCTGAGATAGCTGATCACGTGACCCACCGGAAAAACCATCCGCGCGGTGTTCCCGGTCTGCATGCGCTTGCCGTTCACGTCCAGCGACATGTCCAGATCCTGCGGATCGCCGACCTCGTCCGGTGTCACCAGCCAGGGGCCGATCGGGCCGTAGGTGTCGCAGCTTTTGCCCTTTGTCCACTGGCCCGCGCGTTCGATCTGATATTCCCGCTCGGACACGTCATTGACCACGGTATAGCCCGCGATGTGATCCATCGCCTCATCCGCATCGACGTATTTCGCCGCCTTGCCGATGACCACACCCAATTCGACCTCCCAATCGGTCTTTACGGACCCGCGCGGCAGGCTGATCGGGTCCGTGGGACCGACAATTGCCGATGTGGCTTTGTGAAACAGGATCGGCTCGGGTGGCGGCTCCATACCAGCCTCGGCGGCATGGTCGGTAAAGTTCAGGCCGATGCACAGAAACTTGCCCACCCCGGCAATCGGCGGACCTAGGCGCGGATTGCCGTCGACCAGCGGCAGCTTTTCGGGCTTCACCTTCGGCAACGCGCCCAGCACGTCGCCCGAAAGTTCATCAATCACACCAGACAGGTCGCGCACGCCCCCTGCCCCGTCCAGAACGCCGGGCTTTTCCGCCCCGGCCTCTCCATACCGCACGAACCGCATGTGACCCTCCTTTGTTGGCCCAACACTAGACCTCGCAGTGGTGATTGCAACCACCTCGCGCCCGCCCTATGTCTTGGCAACATCTTTAAAGGAGTTCCCATGCGCAATCAGCCCCTCTTCGACGCCAATGCCACCCTTGGAGGTGATGCTTTCGGTGACCTGCCGGAATGGGACCTGACGGACCTTTATGCCGCCCCCGACGCGCCGGAACTGGCGCGTGATCTGGCCTGGCTGGAAACCGCCTGTGCCGATTTCGCGGGCGCGTATGAGGGCAATCTGGCCGGGCTGGACGCAGGTGCAATGCTGCGCGTCGTACAGGAATATGAGCAGATTGACCTGATCGCCGGGCGCATCATGTCCTTTGCGGGCCTGCGCTATTATCAGAACACCACGGACGCCGACCGGGCGCAGTTCCTGCAAAACTGCCAGGAACAAATCACCGATTTCACCGCGCCCTTGGTGTTCTATTCGCTGGAAGTGAACCGGATCGAAGACGACAAGCTGGACGCGCTGTTTGGCGCAAATGCCGACCTTGCGCGTTACAAACCGATCTTTGACCGCCTGCGCGCGATGCGGCCGCATCAGCTGTCGGATGAATTGGAGCGTTTTCTGCACGACCAGTCCACCGTCGGCGCCGCCGCCTGGAACAAGCTGTTCGACGAAACCATCGCCGGGCTGATGTTCACGGTGGACGGCGAAGAGATGAACCTTGAGGCTTGCCTGAATTTCCTGACCGACCCTGACCGCGCCAAGCGCGAGGCGGCCAGCCATGAACTGGCGCGGGTGTTTGGCGATAACGTGCGGCTGTTTGCCCGCGTGCACAACACGCTGGCCAAGGAAAAAGAGGTCGAGGACCGCTGGCGCAAGATGCCCGCGCCGCAGACCGGCCGCCACCTGGCCAACCACGTCGAGGCCGAGGTGGTCGAGGCGCTGCGCGACGCGGTGGTGAAGGCCTATCCCAAGCTCAGCCACCGGTATTATGAGCTCAAGCGTAAATGGCTGGGGCTGGACGTGATGCAGACCTGGGACCGCAACGCGCCCTTGCCGATGGAAGACACCAGCGTGGTGGACTGGGACCAGGCCACCAAGACGGTGATGGACGCCTATGGCGCCTTTGACCCGGAAATGGCCAAGCTGGCCGAGCCGTTCTTCACCAAGGGCTGGATCGACGCGGGTGTGAAGCCCGGCAAGGCGCCCGGTGCCTTCGCCCATCCGACGGTGACCAACGTGCACCCTTACGTGATGCTGAACTACCTGGGCAAACCGCGCGACGTGATGACGCTGGCGCATGAATTGGGCCACGGCGTGCACCAGGTGCTGGCCGCCGACCAGGGCGAGCTTTTGTCCTCGACCCCGCTGACGCTGGCCGAAACCGCCTCGGTGTTCGGGGAAATGCTGACCTTCCGCAAGCTTCTGGATGCCACCGACGACCCGGCGCAGAAAAAGGTGCTTCTGGCCGGCAAGGTCGAGGACATGATCAACACCGTCGTGCGCCAGATCGCGTTCTATGACTTCGAATGCAAGCTGCACGCCGCCCGCGCCGAAGGAGAGCTGACGCCCGAGGGCATCAACGCGCTGTGGATGTCGGTGCAGGCCGAAAGCCTGGGCCCGGCGTTCGAGTTCCAGCCCGGGTATGAAACCTTCTGGGCCTATATCCCGCATTTCGTGCATTCGCCCTTCTACGTCTATGCCTATGCCTTCGGTGACGGGCTGGTGAACGCGCTTTACGCGGTTTATCAGGAGGGCGACGCGGATTTCGTGCCGAAATACTTCGACATGCTGCGCGCGGGCGGATCCAAGCACCATTCCGAACTGTTGGCCCCCTTCGGCCTGGACGCCTCGGACCCCAAGTTCTGGGACAAGGGCCTGAGCATGATCTCGGGCTTCATTGATGAGCTGGAAGCGATGGAAGGGTAAGGATTGATCGCACACCGGGTTCATCGCGGCCCGGTGTGCGTTATGTAAGACGAAGCGGCCGTACGGCGTTCAACGAACCGCGGCGGCTCCCTGCTTGAAGTCGTCCTCTACGGGGAAGTTTGTCGGCGGCCCTTCAAGCTGACCCCTCAAAGAGAACAGCAACGCTCTTGATCTCGCGCTGCATGTGTTCCCGAAACAGGGTGACGCGTTTAGTGTTGCGCAGGTCGCGATGGTAGAGAAGCCAGAGCCCAAGGTTGTGTTGGATCTCCGGCTCACGGTACCTCGTCAGTGCAGGATCACTGTCACCTAGAAAGCAGGGGAGGTATCCGACGCCAAGCCCTACTTTCAGAGCAGCCGCGGTCAGCGATGTTTCGTCAACAACGAAAGAATGGTCGCCCTGGGGGCGAGCCTGTTTTGTCCAGGCCCGATGGTAGTCACAGCAATCCACGCCGACCCACGTTTCCTCGGCTTCGCCGGCCTTAACTGCAGCGCAATAGTCCGCTGAACCATAGACGGCTGAGGCAACGGTTGTGAGCCGCGTTCCAACCAGTGTCTTGCCTGGAGAATTTGTCTGCCGCAACGCAACGTCCGCGTCGCGTTCAGCCAACCGCACGGAGTCGTTGGTGACTTCAACTCGAAGGTCGATGTTCGGGTAGGCATTCAAAAAGCGGGAAAAAATTGGCATCAAAACGGTTGAGGCCATGTTCGCGATGGCTGCGACGCGGAGTTCTCCAGCGACGTCTTCCTTCTCTCCACTGCTCTCGGCCTCGAACGCCAACAATTCATTTTCCATCCGGGTGGCTGTCTTGTGAAGATCTTGTCCGGCCTTGGTCAAAACGTAACCCGTGGAGCTTCGTTCTATGAGTGCTGTCGCGAGGTTTTCTTCCAAGGCGTGAATGCGCCGCGACACGGTGGAATGCCGCACCCCTAAGCGTTTCGCGGCATTGCTGAAAGACCCCTCGCGGGCGAATGCGAGAAATATCCGCGCGTCGTCCCACTGCATTCTTGAGCCCCCAGTCTTGTGCAATCGTGCAATTCCCGTGTCGAAAAATCCCGGGTTCACAAAAGCGTGCAGCGGTGAGACCCTTTAAGCAACAAAAATTCAGGCAAGCCTTGCCAACGCAATTAAGGGGGATGGACCACATGCCTAGCGATTTTGAGCCTTGCGAGGGGGGCTGCACCTGTGGGCACATTCGCTATCAGGTCAAGTCAGACCCGATGATAACTCATTGTTGCCATTGTCGGTGGTGTCAGCGTCAAACGGGCACGGCATTCGCGCTCAATGCACTGATCGAAGCCAACCGCGTGACGGTTCTTTCGGGAGATATTGAAGAACTAACCATCCCATCGCCGAGCGGCCAGGGACAAACGATTGCACGCTGCCCGAAATGCCGGGTCGCGGTTTGGAGCAACTACCACATGGGTGGGCTGAGGGAGCGTGTTCGCTTCCTTCGCGTTGGATCACTGGATAACCCCGACCGTTTCCCGCCAGACGTCCATATCTTTACGTCCAGCAAACAGCCTTGGGTCATACTGCCGCCAGATGACCAGGCTGTTGAGGAATTCTACGATGTCGACAACACCTGGTCCGAAGAAAGCCTGTCACGTCTGGAGACCCTGGACCAGGCAGCCGGGATGGAAAAGCCGTGGCGGCAACAGCGGCGGCCTGCCAAATGACCGATACTTCAAACACACCGGGGGGGTATCTTGAAGGCGGCTGCACTTGTGGTCACGTCCGTTACAGGATGGAAGACACACCGCTTATCGTCCATGGATGCCACTGCACATGGTGCCAAAGGCAGACCGGGACGGCGTTCGCCACAAATGCGTTAATTGAGGCGGACCGCGTTACGATCACGAAGGGTCAGATCGAAAACACACTCATTGAAACTCCGGGGGGGAGCGGCCAACGGATCGCGCGATGCCCGAATTGCAAGGTCGCCGTCTGGAGTGAGTACCTCGTGATGACCAGCGGACTCACGGACCTGATCTACTTCATTCGGGTGGGCACACTCGACACGCCGGAAAGCCTGCCCCCGGATGTCCACATATACACGTCAACCAAACTGCAATGGGTTCGACTGCCACCCGGCGCATTGGCGGTCCAAGAGTATTACGAGACCGACGAGACGTGGTCATCGGAAAACCTGAAAAGGCGCGATGCGCTACGCGAGACAATAGAAAGGCTCAAACGCTAGCCCTTGCGATGGCACCCGTTTCTGGGTTTTGCGTGAAAGGCGAAACTGTGCAGGCCCTGGCGAAAGGCCGAATCCATCCGATGTGAACAATGCTGCGATCGCGACATGGGACCGCAATGGCCTCGCAGCGGTCATTCGCCCCTGCACTCCTCTCACTTGGCTTTCCATTGCCCCGTGCCGGGATAAACCCGACGCGGGGCACGCCTTATTCGCCGTACTGCCGGTCTGATCCGTATTCTTTGTAATAATCACGTCGGATCCGCTTGACGTTGCAATAAGGGTGGTCCTCTCGGCGCCATGCGGTGTCGCTGCTGTTGCCCGGTCGTGGCCCGGGGTTGCGTTCGTTCGAGAAGGTGAAAAATCCGTCGTGCAAGCCGTTGAACCGTCCCGTCGCGACATGCCCATCGTCGAAGTATAACGTCACGGATCGCGTTTGCCCGGTCCGAACGCCGTTCATCCACTCACTGGCGGCCTCGACCATTTCCTTTCGGTCTTTACATTCATTGCAGCACGTCATTGTCACCTCCTAAAAAAATGCGTCGCACAGGGCGCGAAGTCTTTAATAAACTACGCTTCGATTTGGCTGGGGCGTTTTTGTGCCTGCCATCTGTCGCCCTGAATTGTGCCCTGCCACCCTACGACAGGCTGCCGGCCCGGCAAAGAAAATCTGTCGCCAGTGCTGCTTGATGTATCCGCCATCCCCCTGAAAGCCGCCGCGACAAAGCGGGGTCTGTGGAACTCCTGTGTACCAACTCCCCAGCTCCAGCCGGGCCATAAGGCTTGGATGGACCAACCGAAGTGACGCGCCGACTCCGGCGCGATTTTTAGCAAGTGGGACTTCATCAAACAAATGCTCGGCGCGGTGAGCAATCACCCCGCCGAGCAAACTCAGCACATCTGCGTAAGCGGAGCCCCCTGCCCGCAGCGACCCTGGTCCGCTTGTCAACGAATGTCAGGCCGCCTGTTGTTTCTTCGCACAGGCGCTCAGGACCGCGTCGCGGCCTACTGCGCGCGTCGCGTGAACGGAAACGGCTTGTCTTCGGTGACGCCAGTCTGGAATTCGGCGACCTTCGCCAGCCAAGCGGCAAGATCCTTGCCGAAATCCGAGATCATTTCGTTCTTCTCTTTGCCGATCAGCATCCAGAAGAATTGAATGACCGCGGCCAGACCCAGAAGGAATTCAGCCACGCCGAACAGAACGATCAGGATCAGCATGAACAGGCCACGCATCCAGATATTATCATTGTTGCCGGTTTTCTCAGCGGTTTTGGGCTCTTCCAACACTTGGGGAGCAACAGTCTCATGTGTCATGGCGTCCTCCTCTCAAAAGACGATGTGTTTGCCGAAATGGTCCACCAATTCGGCCGGAGTCGCGTGGCTCAGATCCTTGTCCAGATCGACCGCCAAGGCCCCTTTCAACGGCGCGCTCAAACCAGCGCGCAGGCTGCCCAGCATCTTGGGCGATGCGGACATCGCGAGCCGGTCAAACCCACCGCGTTTCCATTGCGCCTCGGCCGCGTTCAGCACGTGGCGGGCAAAGGCTTCGCGCATCTGGTCCCGTTCGCTTTGGTTCCGGTCCATCGCATGCCCCGCCATTCCCGGCGCGGCCGACGATTTCCCCGGCGCATCCGCATACCGCGTCTCAGCATCCGCGAATTGCGTCTTGTCGAGGCTTTCCAGCAAGCTCAGACCCTTGCCGACGCCTTCGTTTTCAAACAGGCGGGCATTGGCCTCATTGGCGATAACAACGAGCGTTCTAACTGCTTTCATCGTAACCCCCTTTCATAAGTCACATGGGGTCGATGGGCCTTGTTTTCAAGGGCTGCGGCGTTCATGCCCGGCGTCGAACACCATGTCGATCATGCGCTGGGTGCCGCGGCTAAATTCCAGAGGGCACGGATATGGCACGCCGGTCTGCACACTGCGCCCGAAGGCTTCAACCTGAAGCTTGTATTGGCGCACGTCCGGAAAGCGGTCGATCTGGCGTCGACCGTCCGAGCTGCGCAGTTCAACCGCGCTTTCACCGAAGGTGCCCGCGTTGAACGGGGCGTGGACACGCACGATGGCCTTGGTGCCATGAAAGGTCATTTCCTGCCACAGGCTCATGCGCATCGACGTGGTGAACGCGCCACGAAAGCCCTCGAAATCCGCACTCACTTGGGCATAGGTGTCGACCCCGTTCTCCCGCTCGATCACCGCGCGAACCGTCACCGGCTCCTGCCCCGTCACGAACCTGGTGGCACCATAGGGATAGACGCCGATGTCGCGGATGCCGCCGCCGCCGAACTGCGGGTGATTGCGAATGTTGCCGGGGTCGTCGGAATTGTCATAGCTGAAATGGCCCTGCACATGGACGAGGTCCCCGATCGCCCCCCCCTGAACAAGGTCGCGCGCGCGACGCCATTGCGGATGATGCACGATCATATAGGCCTCGGCGGCCAACAGCCCGGTTTGGTCGCGCAAGGCAATCAGATCGTCGATATCTTCGGCCCGCATGGCGATGGGCTTTTCGCATAGAACATGCTTGCCCGCCTCAAGCGCCTTTCGGCTCCATTCGATGTGGATGTGGTTCGGCAATGGCACATAGACCGCGTCGATATCGTCGCGTGCCAAAAGTGCCTCATAGCTGTCGCAAACTTCAATATCCGGGCAGAAGGCCATGAAAGGGCGCGCTTTTTCCGCGCTGGATGTGGCCAGGGCCACGAGCTTCGCGTCCTGAGCCTCGTGGATGGCGGGGCCCATGTGTTCAAGGGCGAATTTGGCCGCGCCCAGAATGCCCCAACGTGTCACCTGTGTCATCACCGCCCCCTGAATGTGAAAAACCTGCCCGAAGCCTAGGCCCGGACAGGTTTTCGATCAACGCCTTAACCGGAATCAGGCCGGTTCCAGCAGACCTTTTTCCGCGGCCAGCTCCTGCATCCGCTTTTGCAGCTTTTCAAACGCGCGCACCTCGATCTGGCGAATGCGTTCGCGGCTGACGTCATAGACGCCCGACAGGTCCTCAAGCGTGACCGCCTTGTCCTGCAACCGGCGCTGGGTCAGGATGTCCTTTTCACGGTCGTTCAGCACGTCCATCGCCTGCACCAGCATGTCGCGGCGCACGTCCAGCTCGTCCTTCTCGGCATAGTCGCCCGCCTGGTCGGCATCTTCGTCCTCCAACCAGTCCTGCCACTGCATCGCGCCTTCACCATCGGCCGAGATCGTCGCGTTCAGCGACGCGTCCCCACCCGACATGCGGCGGTTCATCGAGATCACTTCCTGCTCGGTCACGTTCAGGTCGGTGGCAATGCGTTTCACGTTTTCCGGGCGCAAATCGCCGTCTTCCAGCGCGCCGATACGGGCCTTGGCCTTGCGCAGGTTGAAAAACAGTTTCTTCTGCGCGGACGTCGTGCCCAGTTTCACCATCGACCACGACCGCAGCACGTATTCCTGGATCGAGGCACGAATCCACCACATGGCATAGGTCGCCAGACGAAAACCCTTTTCGGGGTCGAATTTCTTCACCGCCTGCATCAGACCCACGTTGGCCTCGGAGATCACCTCGGCCTGCGGCAGGCCATAACCGCGATAGCCCATGGCGATCTTGGCCGCCAGGCGCAGGTGCGAATTCACCATCTGGTGTGCCGCATCGCGGTCCTGATGGTCGACCCAGCGCTTGGCCAGCATGTATTCCTGCTCCGGCTCCAACATCGGGAATTTCCGGATGTCCTGAAGATATCGGTTCAGCCCACCTTCGGGCGTCGGGGCGGGCAAGTTTTTGTAATTGCTCATAAAGCTCTCCCTGTTCCTCCTTGAATGTATCAAGGCTTAACATTCAGATAAGAACGCACGGGCCTTTTTCAAGACCGTTAGCGTCTAAAGTTAAACGATGTATGAACCCGTTTCCGTCGGGTTTGAAGCCTTGTGTCGCTGCCTCACGACGATGTGCGCAAAGTTTCAATCAACTGGGCCATATCGGCAGGCATCGGTGCCTCGAACCGCATGTCTTCGCCACTCACCGGGTGAACAAAACCCAGTGTCGCAGCATGCAGCGCCTGACGCGGAAAGCTGCGCGCGGCTTCGATTGCCGCCGCACCGATCGCCTTCGCGTTCAGCTTGCGTCGGCCACCATAGGTCGGATCCCCGATCAGCCCGTGGCCCGCATGGGCCATGTGCACGCGGATCTGGTGGGTGCGGCCGGTTTCCAGCCAGCAATCGACCAGGGTGGCCTGGGTCGGCTGACCAAAGCGTTCGATCACCCGCGCCCGCGTCACCGCGTGGCGGCCGCCGTGAAACAGCACCGCCTGTTTCTGCCGGTCGGTCTTGTGCCGCGCCAGTTGCGTGGTGATCTTGAGAATGTTGCCCTTTTCGAAGCTCACCCCCTTCACCCCGTTCAGACGCGGGTCGGCGTGGTCCGGCACGCCGTGCACCACGGCGCGGTAATGCCGCTCGACGGTATGCTTTTCGAACTGTGCCGCCAAACCCTGATGCGCGATGTCGTTTTTCGCCACCACCAGCAGCCCCGAGGTTTCCTTGTCTATCCTGTGCACGATGCCCGGGCGGGCCACCCCGCCGACGCCGGACAAGTCATCACCACAATGGTGCAACAGCGCATTTACCAGCGTTCCGCCTGGCGTGCCAGGAGCCGGGTGCACCACCATGCCCGCAGGCTTGTTGACCACGATCAGGTCCGTGTCCTCATAGACGATGTCCAGCGGGATGTCCTCCGGACCAATATGACTTTCTTGCGCCACAGGCACGGTGATCTGGAACACATCGCCCTGCGCCACCTTGGCGCGCGGATCTGTAACCACCTCGCCACCGCGCGACACCGCCCCGTCCGCGATCAACCGCGACAAGCGCGAGCGCGACAGCCCGGCCCCCTCTGGAACATCGCGTGCGATGGCCTTATCAAGACGCGCAGGCGGGTTTTCCGCGATGATGACCTGAAGCTCGGCGAAAGGCACCGAAATGGACGCGGACATGGACGATACTCCGATTGAGGACAGCGGTCTGGATGGAACCGTCCGGTTTCTGAAAATCCTGGTCACCACGTTGACCGCAACAACCATCCTGGGTCTCATAATCCTGATTTCGGTGATTGTCATGCGGGTTCAGGAAATGCCGACCACGCCCTTGCCCGATCAGATCGCCCTGCCCGAGGGTGCCAGCGCGTTGAGTTTTACCCAGGCAGGCGATTGGTATGCAGTGGTGACGGATGCCGAAGAGATCCTGATCTTCGACCGCGCCAGCGGTGATTTGCGCCAAAGCGTGCAGATCGCGCCGGCCCGCGACTGAGCCAACGGATTAACCATTCGTTAGGAAAGACGTCGAAAACTCAACGGGGTTCGTTTAGACCTCGTTAGGTAAACCTGCGGGCCTGGGGGCTGGACCGCGTTGATCAAAACAGAAAGCCGGTGGTGCGACCGCACACGCGATTTGCGTGACCAATAGCGCTGTGACCAGCCCTGACCCAAGCGAGGTCCCGATGCGTTTCGTGTTTCTCACCAGCCTTCTGCTTCTAACTGGCTGCTTTTCCTATGTCGGCTCCGACAAGGATATGCACTATGCCGCTGGCGCGCTGACGCAGCATTACGTCACCAAACACACGGGAAGCCCGGTCACTGGCTGTCTGGCGGCTGTCGGGCTGGGTATGGCGAAAGAGGCAGTTGATTCCCGCTTCGGCGGGGTGGTCGACCGTTACGACGCCGTCGCTACCGCAGGAGGGTGCAGTTTCGCGGTTGAATGGTGAGATGGGAAAGGTGGTACCGACACCCCGGCTCGAACGGGGGACCTCTTGATCCACAATCAAGCGCTCTAACCTACTGAGCTATGTCGGCACTGGCGTTGCATTTACCCGCCCCTACCGGGCATTGCAAGAGGCGCGGACTTGAAAAACGCACCGAAGCGGCGTAACCGGAAGCTTCATGCATCAAGGAGGCCGAGATGGGCATCAACAGCGAAAGCGACATCGCCGCAAACCTGCAAATCGGCCCGACCGATCACGGCATGGTGCGCCTGTACATCGAAGGCGCCGGAATCGATCTTCCGCTAGATTTTGACCCGGACGAAGCCGACGACATCGCCGAGGAAATTCGCGCCGCAGCCGAACAGGCCCGCGCGGTGGCCGGCAAAACGCGCTGACCCTTCGTTAGTGCCCGCGTGACAGGTATTGCAGTCGGCCGGTCTGGTCCGGCTCAAACTGATGCACGTCCCAGCGCACGGATTTCGAACGGTCGCGTTCCAGTCGCTGTGCCATCACCACGTTGCGCCCATCCGTGCGCAAGTTGATCATGCCATAATTCGCCACACTACGTTCGATCACGCGCAGGCTCTTCTGGATCGCCTCTTCGGCCTTGTCCTTTTGCGCCTGGGTGGCGGTCGGATCGGCCAGCACCGTCTCATTCTTCGCCAACTCGGCGCGCAGCTCGCGCCGCACCAGATTGGGATGCTTGATCGTCTCACGGGCCGATCGCGCCAGCTCGGTCGAAAAGATCAGCGGTCGATCGCCCCGGCCATAACGCCCGATCATGCCCAGCGTATCAGGGCGCGGGTGGGCGTGCGGTTCGTTGTCGCCGCTGGACACGACAGTCACCAATGGGTTCACCGCACGCATGAAGGCGGGTGCGACGTCCGGGCTGCCGTGGTGACAAGCTTTGGTTATGTCGGCTTCGAACACATCGCGCGCGGCGGTGACGATCCGATCCTCCTCGCCCGCGCTGTGCGGCGGGTGGCTTAGCCCGGTGTAGCGTTCCAACAGGTAATCCTGCGCGGGCGCATTCAGATCGCCCCCCAGCTGGATGCGCACGTCACCAATCTCGATCTGCAGCACGACGGAATGGCCGTTCTTGGTCTTGCCGGTGCTGCCAAAGCCAGGCAAGCCGGTCAGCCCACCGGCAAAGTGCGTCGGCAGCGGCCCCAGCACCTTCACGACCATTCCGCGCCCGTCCTGCGGCGCGAATCCCGGCAAGTAAGCCGGGCTGGTGGTGTCATCGCTGGCCAGTAGACCCAGGATATCACCGACCCGGCCGCTCTCCACCGCACTGCGCATCAGATTGGGATAGAGCCGCCTGCCCCGGCGCGCCGCGTCATCGGTGATCAGGCGCAGCTCCGCCAGGCTACGCACCAGCCCGGTCACGTGCTTTTTCGTGGCCCCTGGGGGTTTTTCATACATCCCCAAGGTCGAGCTTCCGTTCTGCACCTGTTCGACAATGCAATTGTGAAACAGCGTGCCGATGCCAACGTTTTCATGCTCGAACAAGTCACTGAAGCCCTGATAATGGTCCTTGTCCGGGTGGGAGATCACCATCGCCTCAAAATCAAACCGGTTCTGAAAGCGGCCGAAACGCCAGCGCAGGAAGCGATACATGTTGTCCGCCTCGCCCGCATCAACGACCAGGGCGCGATCATCCGGGGTCTGGATATGGGCGCCATCGCCCTGCCCGACATCGACAAAGTTGACCTCAAGAATGCGGTTGGTTTGCAGATCGTTCCCGCGCACCCAGCCATCACGGCCCCGCGTGCGGATCTTGATCCAGCTGCCATCAAGATCCAAAACCCGCGCCCAGTCGCCCCAAAGCAACTGGTTGATCGCGGTTTTTCCCTTTTTGGCGCCCTGCGCACCGGGGGATTTCCAGTGCACGCAATGGGGATAGCCGATGAACACCGTGTCGCCGATCTGCATGGGAATGCCCTCCAAAGCCCGTAAAGGAATGCCTCTACCATAGCGAGTTTTGGCGATTTCTCAAAACAGCGGGCTGACACCGGGGTCGCGCAGGGCGTGCAGGCGGCGCGCGGCGTGTTGGGCGAATTTCTGCACCATCACCTTGCGCCGGGCCGGGGCCAGCTTGTCCTCGGGCCCCATTCGGATGATCTCGGCATCAAACGCGTCGGCGATGATCAACCCGGTGCCCTCGGGCAGCAGATCGGTGGGGAAATCCGCATCCACCGCCCAGAAATAGCGGTCGCACCAGTCAAGATAGCCCTGCCATTTCTGATCCGACGCGAAATCCGCGCGACTGGATTTGCATTCGATCACCCAGACCTCGCCCTTCGGACCCAGTGCCATCACATCAACCCGCAGCCCTCGCGTGGGCACGAATTCCTCAATCGTCACAAAGCCATAGGCGGGCATGTGGCGGCAAACGCCACGGGCCAAAAGCTGTCCGGGTTGCATGGGAGAGGGTGAAGAGATTTGGGTCATGTCCGCAAACATGAACAATTCGTGAACAAATGGCAAGATCGGGTCGCATCACACCTTGTAGGGGGACAGATTGTTGACATGATACCTTTTGGTAGCCTATTAATGTGATACCTTTTGGTATCCTATGAGGCCACAATGCCAGACCTGCAACCCACGTTCCGCGCGCTCGCCGATCCAACCCGGCGTGACATTCTGCACCTTCTGGGCGGGGGCGACATGACCATCGCACAGGTGACCGATCATTTCGACATGACCCGCGCGGCGGTCAAGAAGCACTTGACGGTACTGGAACAAGGCAACCTGATCCGCGTACGCCCGCAGGGGCGTGAGGTTCTGAACTCCTTGAATGCGGCGGCCCTGTCCCCGATCCGCGACTGGATAGGCTTCTTCGACCAGTTCTGGGATACCCATCTGGACGCTCTTAAAAATGCAATTGAAAACAAGGACCTGACACATGAATAATACGATCTCCAAAACCATCTTCCTGCAAGCCGACAAAGCCGAGGTTTGGGATTTCCTGACCCAACCCGACAAGCTGGCGATCTGGTTCCACGCCCCCAAACAGCCGCTGAGCGCCGGGGAATACGCAATGTATGGCGCGGACAGTGGCGACAAACTGATGTGGGGTGACGTGTCGGTGTTTGAGCCGCATGACCGGTTGGAATACACATTTTCGATCACGCCGATGAACGGCGCGACCAGCCAGGTGAAATGGAAACTGGACGCGGTTGCGGGCGGCACACGCTTGTCGTTGGAACACTCCGGTCTGCCCGACAGCGTCGAGGCTTTCGGTCTGTCGATGGCGCTGGACAAGGGCTGGGATGAACATTTTGCCCGGATGCGCAGCGCGATCCACGGCTAACCCCGTCTGCCCCTTGCCGAAACCGCCGCTGCAACCTATCTAGGACAGTGGCGGTTCTGCCCTTCTCGTCAATGGGGTCAAATTCCGGTGGCCTTAAGCAAATCCGAGGGAGCTGGCTCTGTTTGGACCGTGGTCCACTTACCTGGCGCCCACCTGTACATACAGGTCCTCGGGAATTAGCTGCCCCGACGGTTGCGCGCGGTTCCGCCACTTCACCTTTTCGCGTGATATGAACTCAGCCGCGTTTCGGCGCCGTCGCTTTGACGGGCACCGGGATGTTGGTGGCGACAGGCGCGCGTTTGCCGCCCGAAGGTTTACCACCCTCTTCGCCCATGCGCATGATGACGATAGCGAACTGCACTCCGGCAAAGACGATGCCGTGGAACATGAACAGCATGATCACCGCGATCAGCCCCATGTCCGAGGTTGAGACCAGGTGCCACAGGTTGCCCACGTTGGTATAAAGCAGCCCCGCGACGAAAATCCCCGACAGGCCGAAGCCGATCAGAACCTGTTTGATGTAAAGGCGGACGAGTTTGGGCATGTCTGTCTCCGGGATGAATCATATCCGGCCAGTTTAGAGCCCTTTCGCGCGAGTGAAAGCGGCAGGCGGTCGCAGGGGCGGGTTTCAGCCGGTACGGGCGCGCCGTCCCTTCAAATTGACGTTTTTTTGGCAAAACTTCGGAACATGTTTTCAACAGGTTTGACCGGACCAGTTTTGATATCAGGTGTCCAATGCTTAAATCTCACTCCCGGCTCAAAAGCGTCCTGAAAGAGGTGACACCACAAGACCCCTCCCCAGGCAACTGGGCGCCGCAGGCCGCCCCGCGTCCTATCATCGTGCCGCAATCGGCCGTTGACGCCCTGAAGGCCGCCGAGGCCGTTGGCCTGTTGCTGTGCAAACTGACCACGCCCGCAAAAACCAACCGCATCACGATCCGCAGCGTCGGCAAGGACGCGAAGGGCATCATGGGTCCTTGATGCTGGTCCTGAACAACGCAACCCTGGCGATGGCCGATACGGTCACGCCTGACGGTGCTACCCTGCTTGCGGAACCGTCACACGACTGGCTTGCACAGGTCACGCGGTCGGAAATTGACAGCCACGCCGCCCGGTTTGCGATCGAGACCCTGCTGGGCCAAGCGCTCAGAACGCGTCCGGCTTGGCCTCACGCGCCATGTGGTCCATCACGGCGTTGGCGAACTTGGCCTCATCCCCTTGCGGGAAGAACGCCTTGGCGATGTCGACGAATTCGCTGATCACGACCTTGGGCGGGGTCTTGCTTTGGGTCAGCTCGGCACCGGCGGCACGAAACAGCGCGCGCAGGGTCGGGTCGATGCGGGCAATCGGCCATTTCGCCACCAGTGCCCGGTCGGTCATCTGGTCGATCTTCGCCTGATGGGTCACCGCATCTTCGATCAGGGCACGAAACAGGGTCACGTCGCCCTCGGCCATGTCGTAATCGTCGAAATGCTCACCGAAGCGGTGATCCTCGAACTCCACCCGGATCTTATCAATGGTCAGGCCGGAATGCTCCATCTGGAACAGCGCCTGCACCGCGAACAGCCGAGCGGCGGATTTCATCTGACGTTTCTGGTTGCCGGAAAGGGTCATGCGGTGGGGGTATCCTTCGTATCGCCTGCCAGTTTGATCTGGTCCGAGATCGTCTTGAACCCGACACCTTTGCTGGCGCGCGACCATTTGCGCGAAAGTGCCACCAGATGCAAGGCCGCAGCGGCCGCGCCGCCACCTTTGTTCTGGTCTGCGGTATCGGCGCGCACCTCGGCCTGGCGGCGGTTTTCCACCGTCAGGATGCCATTGCCGATACACAGACCATTCAGGCCCATCATCTGGATCGCTCGCGAACTGTCATTACAGACCGTGTCGTAATGGGTGGTTTCACCGCGAATGACGCAGCCAAGCGCCACGTAGCCGTCAAAATTCGACGTCCGATCTGCAATCGCGATCGCGGTGGGCACTTCCAGCGCCCCGGGCACCTCGACGATGTCCCAGCTGCCGCCTGCCGCCTCGATCTCGGCTTTCGCCCCTGCCACCAGATTGTCGGCAATATCCTTGTAATAAGGCGCTACGACGATCAAAAGCTTCACCGGCTTGTCAAAGCTGGGGCGCTCCAGGATGTGGTGCTGTTCATGTCCAGCCATCTGTCACTCTCCGTAAATCGGTTTCGTCGCCACGATGTTCAGCCCATAGGCATCCAGACCGACATATTGCGTTTCCGGACTGTCGGTCAGCAGGATCATATCATGCAAGCCCAGTGCCGACAGAATCTGGCTGCCCAGCCCGATCTGACGCACCGTGCGCGGGCCTTCTTCCTCGCTTGTGTGCAAGGTCTTGCGCGGCTCGCGGAACAGGCAAACAACGCCCCTGCCCTCATCCGCGATGATCTCCATCGCGCGGTGCAGCTCGCCCGCCGGTTTCGGGCCCAGACCCAGCAGGTCCGAGGCCGCGGTCAGCGCATGGGTGCGCACCAGAACCGGATCCGGCGTGGTGATATCGCCCTTGACCATCACCACATGTTCAACCCCGTTCACCTGATCGGTGAACAGCCGCATGCCCCAGTCGCCTCCAAACTCCGAACTCACATCCTCACGCGCCGTTTCGCGCACCAAATTGTCGTGGCGGCGGCGATAGGCGATCAGGTCGCTGATCGTGCCGATTTTCAGCCCGTGTTTCTTTGAGAATTCCACCAGGTCCGGCAGTCGCGCCATGGTGCCGTCGTCGTTCATGATCTCACAAATCACACCGGCGGGTGTCTTGCCCGCCAAGCGGCTGATGTCCACGGCGGCTTCGGTGTGACCGGCGCGCACCAACACGCCGCCCTCACGGGCGCGCAGGGGGAAGACGTGGCCAGGGGTGGCAATCTCGGCCGGGCCATTGTCGGGGTTGATCGCCACGGACACGGTCAAGGCGCGGTCGGCAGCGGAAATCCCGGTGGACACGCCTTCGCGCGCCTCGATCGAGGTGGTGAAGGCGGTTTCGTGGCGCGACGAATTGAACGTCGCCATCATCGACAAGCCCAGCTCATCAATCCGCGCGGCGGGCATCGGCAGGCAGATCAGCCCGCGGCCATAGGTGGCCATGAAATTGATCGCGGCGGCGTCCGCATCCTCGGCAGGGATCACCAGATCGCCTTCATTCTCGCGGTCCTCATGGTCCACAAGAATATACATCCGCCCCTGGCGGGCGTCCTCGATGATTTCCTCGGCCGAGGAAATCGCGTCGGCCAGGCCAGCCTCGACCGGTCCGGGGTTGTCGTAAGTGGTGCTGTCAGGCATGCGGGCTCTCCGTTGACACCCCTGCGAGATAGCGCAGCCACGCGCCAAGCGCCAGTGCGCAAAGCGACAGGGTTACCGTCGAAAACGCAGCGTTTCGGCCGGGCGCCAATCAAAAAAACTGTGTGGCGCAGCCACGCCGCTTGGAAACGCTCAGAACTGCCACAACGCGGGCACGAATTCGAACGCGTCGCCGCGCCGTGCCACATGGCCCACGCCCGGGAATGGGAAATGGTATCCCAGCACCGCGATCCGGTCCGTCGCCACCATGTCCATCAGGCGCAGGCGCGTTTGCACTGTCATGTCACCATCATGGTCAAAGCCGTTGAACCATTCGGGATGGGCAAAGTTCAGCCAGGTCGAGCTCATCGCGTCCCCCAGCGCGATCAGGCTCTGCCCGTCGCTTTCCACCATCACCGACATATGCCCCGGCGTGTGACCCGGCGTGGCAACCAGGCGCACACCCGGCACGACCTCCTGCCCGTCCGCGGCCATGGTCCATTCCAGCCCGTCGGCGGTCAGCGAGTTCACCGCCCCCACGACCATCTGCTGCATTGCCGGTTCCACCCGGTCGACCAGTCCGTCCTGCATCCACCAGGCATATTCGTCCGCGCCGATGATGTATTCGGCATCCGGGAAGATCGGTTCGTCGAAATCGTCGCGAATGCCCCAGATGTGATCGGGGTGCGCATGGGTCAGCACCACGTGTGTGATCGCATAAGGATCAATTCCGGCGGCCTCCAGGTTCTCCATCAACCGCCCGGCGGTTTCGGCAAAGCGGCTGCCCGACCCCACATCGACCAGCACCTTCGCTTCACCGATTTCCACATAAAGGTGGTTGGTGTGGGAATAGCCGACCTCGCTGTCCTGATAATGCGCCGCCAGAAAGGCGAGCTTTTCCTCTTCCGAGGCATTCATCGCCTGGCCTGACATGGGAATGGTGAAATACCCGTCCGACACGATGGTGACTTTCGCGGCCCCCAGGTCAAACCGGAAATGCGCCGGGTTTCCCGCGCCCGAGGGCGTCAGAACGGCGGCACGGGCGGCGGAGGGCATGGCGAAGGCCGGTGCAACGGCGGCCAGGCGCAACAGGTCACGGCGTGTGGGTTTGATCAGGCTCATCGGTATTCTCCTCAGGTTTCGCCCAACATATGCCGAAACCGGAATGTGGGGGAAGGTGTTTTCTCCCTTATCCGTCGAACTCCGCCAACCGCGCCACATAACGCGCCAAAGTGTCGATCTCCAGGTTCACCCGGTCGCCCACCTGCGCATCGCCCCAGTTCGTCACCTCTTTCGTGTGCGAAATCAGGTTCACGCCGAACGTGTCGCCCTCAACCTCGTTCACCGTCAGCGACGTGCCGTTCAGCGCGACCGAGCCCTTGGGCGCGAGGAACCGGGCCAGCGCAGCGGGGGCGCGAAACGACACGCGCGTGGACTCGCCTTCGTCCGTCATCGCGACGATTTCTGCCACCCCGTCGACATGGCCCGACACGATGTGTCCGCCCAATTCGTCGCCCACCTTCAGGGCGCGCTCCAAGTTCACACGCGCGCCAATCGCCCAGTCCCCCAGATTGGTCTTGGAGACGGTTTCCGCCGAAATATCAACGTCATACCAGCCCTTACCTAAGGCAACGACGGTCAAGCAGACGCCATCCGATGCAATCGAGGCACCGACGTCGATCGCCCCAGTGTCATAGGCGGTTTCGATCCGCGCATGCAGGTCGCCGGTCTTTTCCAGCCTGGCAATGCGCCCCACGTCGGTGATGATCCCGGTGAACATTCTCGTCTCCTTCTTGGTCGCGCCGAAAATGCCCGCGCGCAGGTGGCGGCGCAACCTTTCCTTTCCCAAACTGCCGCCAGACCGGCCTGAAACGGTCATATTCTGGCCAGATGCGTCGGCAACATACGGGTTTCACGTGACAATCCGCTGTTTAGCGGCCAAACAGGACGAAACCGCGCAGGTTGCGTGGGGAGAGTGGTTGAAGATGCACGGCGTAACCGGCGAAAACAGGCGTTTTCTGTTCCTACAGGGACCGCATGGGCCGTTTTTCTGGCGTTTGGGCAAGATGCTGCGCGCCGCCGGCGCCCAGGTCTGGCGTGTTGGCTTCAACCAGGGCGACCGGGCCTTCTGGCACGATGCCGCCAGCTACCTGCCCTACACCGACCTGCCAGAGGCCTGGCCCGAAACCTTCGCAGGCCACCTGTCCACCCATGACATCACCGATATCGTGCTCTATGGCGACACAAGGCCCATCCACGCGCAAGCTGTTGAAATCGCTCGTGATCATGGGGTGCAAGTGCACGTGTTTGAGGAAGGATACCTGCGCCCCTACTGGGTGAGCTACGAGCGTGGCGGCTCGAACGGAAACTCCCGGCTGATGGACCTGTCGGTCAGCGACATGCAGACCGCCCTGGCCGAGGCTGAAATGGACATTCCCGAAGCGCCGGCGCATTGGGGCGACATGCGCCACCACATTTTCTATGGCGCGCTGTATCATTGGTTCGTGATGTTCCAGAACCGACAATATCGCAATTTCCGGCCGCACCGGTCATTGAGCGTGACGAAAGAGTTCCAACTCTATCTGCGTCGGCTGCTTTTGATGCCCGCACAGGCTGCGGACCGGATCGCGGCGACCTTGCGGGTGAAATACGGTGGGTTCCCCTATCACCTGGCGCTATTGCAACTTGAACACGACAGCTCATTCCAGATGCACAGCCCGTTTTCCTCGATGACCGAGTTCCTGGAGCTTGTGATCACAGGGTTTCGCGATGGCGCCCCGCCGCATCACCACCTGGTTTTCAAGGCCCACCCCCTGGAAGACGGTCGCGTTCCGTTGAGAAAGGTAATCAAGCGCTTAGCGCATGAACATGATGTGTCTGACCGGGTGCATTACGTACGCGGCGGCAAGCTTGCCAAGCTGCTGGATCACGCGCGCAGCTCGGTCACCGTGAACTCGACCGCCGCGCAACAGGTGCTGTGGCGCGGCCAGCCGTTGAAGGTGTTTGGCCGCGCGGTCTTTGACAAGCCCGAGTTCGTTTCGACCCAGCCGCTTGAGGCGTTTTTCGCCCAGCCGACTCGGCCCGAAAGCCGGGCCTATCGTGATTATCGCCACTACCTGCTGGAAACTTCGCAGATCGCCGGAGGGTTTTATTCGGCGCGCGGACGCAGGCAGTTACTGCGGCAAGTGGTCGACATGATGCTGGCGCCCGATGATCCCTATGAGGCGCTGGCGCGGGGCACCGCGGCCCCACGGCAACAGTTGCACGTGGTGAAATAACAAGGCCCGAATCGGGGGCTGGATTTTTATTCGCCCTACGCGTAGGTTGGCAAAAAACAAAGATAAAAATTCCGAGGCAGAACTCCACAAAAGGAGCCCGAGCAGTGAACATCATGGGAAAAACCTGGGCGCGTCGCGCGACCCTTGTGGCACTTGTTGCAGGCCTTGCTGCGTGCGGCTTGCCCCGTGTCGGCCCGAACAAGGCCGAGATTTTCCGCGGCAGCGTGCAGAAAGACGGCGATGCTTTCATCGTGTCCGTGAACGACCACGTCACCCGCGCCACCGCCATCGTGCCCGCCCTTGGCTTCGACGCCAAGTTGACCGGCGCCGGCGTCATCGGATCCGACACGATCCGCCCGGGTGATACGCTGGGCGTGTCGATCTGGGAAAACGTCGAAGACGGCATTCTGGCCACCGCGGGCGCCCCCGCGTCGTTGGAAGAGGTGCAGGTCGACGGATCGGGCAATATCTTCATTCCCTATGCAGGCCGCATTCGCGCCTCGGGCAACAGCCCCGAAGCGATCCGCCGCATCATCACCGAAAAGCTGGAAAGCCAGACGCCCGACCCGCAAGTCATGGTGCGCCGCCTGGCTGGCGACGGCTCGACCGTCACGATCACCGGCTCGGTCGGCGGTCAGGGTGTATATCCGATTGAACGCCCCACGCGCACGCTGAACGCCATGCTGGCGCGGGCTGGCGGTGTGACCATCGAACCCGAGATTGCCCGGGTTAAGATCATTCGCGGCAGCCAGACCGGAGAGATTTGGTTCGAGGACCTGTTCCGCAACCCCGATTTCGACATCGCCCTGCGTGGCGGTGACCGCATCCTGGTCGAGGAGGACACCCGCGCCTTCACCGCGCTGGGGGCGACCGGCGCGCAAAGCCGCGTTGGGTTCGAAAGCCAGACGCTATCTGCCATCGAAGCAATCGCACAAGTGGGCGGGCTGCAAAGCCAGACCGCCGACCCGACCGGCGTCTTCATCTTCCGCAACGAGGCCGCCGAGATCTCCAACGCTGTCCTGGGCCGCACCGATTTGGTTGGCGCGCAGCGCATGGTCTATGTGCTGAACCTGACCGAGCCTAACGGCATGTTCATGGCGCGTGATTTCGTGATCCGCGATGGCGACACCGTTTATGTGACGGAAGCACCCTATGTGCAGTGGACCAAGGTTCTGACAGCAGTCACCTCGACGATCAGCGCAGCGGGCACAGTGAACACACTGGCCGATCTGGCCAACTGACGCGGTGTCATCGTATCCTGAAAACCCGGCCGCCGGGGGGGAAACCCCTCGGCGGCTTTGCGTTTACAACGGCGGATTTCTGACCCAGCCGCGCATCCGACGCATCCTGGCGCTGGCCGGCTGGAATGTCTCGCTGGGCAAGCCCGGCCCTGACGACTGGGTTGGCACTTGGGGCAAAAGCCCCACCTCCGGGCGCGGTGAAGCGGTGGCGGCGCGACGCGATGCGCCCTTGGTACGGGTCGAGGACGCTTTTCTGCGCTCGCTGCACCCTGGTCGATCAGGTGACAAGCCGCTGGGCCTTTTGCTGGACGACATGGGGGTGCATTTCGACAGCTCCACACCCTCGCGGCTGGAACACATCCTGACCACACACCCGCTGGATGACGGCGCACTTTTGAACCGCGCGCGGGACGCGATCGACCGATTGCAGCGCGCGCATCTGTCGAAATACAACGCCTTCGATCCCGACCTGCCAATCCCGCATGCCGACGAACGTTATGTCGTGGTAATCGACCAGACACGGGGCGATGCTTCGATCGAACATGCGGGCGCGCGCGCCAGCACCTTTCGAGAAATGCTGGTGTTTGCACAGGAGGAACACCCCGGCGCGCAAATCCTGATCAAGACCCACCCGGAAACCGCCCAGGGCCATCGCGACGGGCATTATAGCCCCGAGGATGAGACCGACCGCGTGACGCTGGTGACCGATCCGGTCAGCCCCTGGCGCCTGATGGAGGGCGCGCAAGGCGTCTATACCGTCAGCTCCGGCCTGGGGTTCGAGGCGATCCTGGCCGGCCACAGCCCGCGCGTGTTCGGCCAACCATTCTATTCAGGCTGGGGGCTTAGCCGCGATGAAAACCCGGTGCCCCGGCGCGAGCGCAAGCTGACGCGGGCGCAGCTGTTTGCCGCCGCGATGATCCTGTATCCGACCTGGTACGACCCGTTCACCGACCAATTGTGCGAGGTCGAGCGCGTGATCGACACGTTGGAGGCGCGTGCACGCGCCTGGCGTGCGGATCGGCACGGATACACCGCAGCCGGCATGCGTGCCTGGAAGCGTAAACCTCTGAACGCCATCTTCGGACAGGTCACACCGATCCGGTTTCAGGACACGCCTACCCCTGGGCGCACGCATATGGTCTGGGGCGCAGATGGCGACGGACTGCATGTCGAAGACGGGTTTTTGCGATCACGCGGCCTGGGTGCCGAGCTGACCCCGCCGATGAGCCTGGTGGTTGATGACCTGGGCATCTATTACGACCCGTCACGCGAAAGCCGGTTGGAGCGGCTGATCGCCGACGCCCCCGCCCTGCCCGCCCATGCCAGCCTGCGCGCCGAGCGGCTGGTGGCACGGATCACCCGCGGCGGATTGTCGAAATACAACCTTGAGCGCGCCGTGCCGGACCTGCCCGAGGGGCGGCGCATTCTGGTGCCCGGCCAGGTGGAAGACGACGCCTCGATTCGGCTGGGATGTGGCGCGATCTGCACCAACCTGGGCCTGCTTGAGGCCGCCCGCGCCGCCAACCCCGACGCGGTGATCGTGTTCAAACCGCACCCGGATGTCGAGGCGGGACTGCGGCAGGGCGCGGTGGATGCCGACGCCGCCGCGCAATTGGCGGACGTTGTCGCCGATCAGGCCGACCCGATTGCGCTGATCGAGGCGTGCGATGCTGTCTGGACGCTGACTTCTCTGATGGGGTTCGAGGCGCTGGTGCGCGGCAAAGAGGTGACCACGCTGGGCGCGCCCTTCTATGCAGGCTGGGGCCTGACCCGCGATCAGGGCGAGGTGCCCGCGCGGCGCAAAGCGCGTCCCACGGTGGTGCAGCTGGCCCATGCGGTTCTGATCGACTATCCGCGGTACTACGACCCGGTCACGCGCCAGACCTGCCCACCCGAAGTGGTGGCCGAGCGGCTGGCAGGCGGTGATCTGCCCAGTCCCGGAGCAGCCAATCGGTCGCTGGCGAAACTGCAGGGGTGGTTTTCCGGCCTGTCACACCTGTGGCGTTGAGGCGCGCCAATGGTGCAACACATCGCCGCCCAGATCACGAAGCTCAACCAGGGTGAAACGCGGTGCTGTGGCCAAACGTTCAATGCCCATCGCCGCCAGGGAGGGCCGGCCTTCGGCGCCCAGCACCAGACCGGCGGTGATTCCCACCAGATCGTCCACCAGACCCGCGGTCAGAAGCGATGCGGCCACCGCGCCGCCTCCTTCGCTGAACACCCGTGTCAGCCCCCGTGCGCCAAGCGCCTGAAGCAGCTTTGTCATGTCGATACGCCCCTGTGACAGAGGTATTTCAAGGGTTTCCGCCCCCAGCCCCTGCCAGGCAGACACCAGCGCCGGGTCCGCCTTGGGGCCGTGGCACAGCCACACCGGCACTTCACGCGCGCTGCGCGCCAATTGGCAGTCCAGCGGCAGATCAAGATGACGTGACAGCACCACGCGCACCGGTTGCCGGGTCACGCCCAGCCCCCGCACGGTCAGCGACGGATCATCCGCCCGCGCAGTGCCTCCGCCAACCATCACCGCATCGTGACGCGCGCGCAGCGCATGCACATAGCGGCGTGCGGCGGGGCCAGTGATCCACTGGCTTTCGCCGGTTGCGGTGGCAATGCGGCCGTCAAAGGAATTGGCCAGCTTTAGCGTAACCATCGGCCTGCCCCGCGTCACGCGCGATAGAAAACCCGCATGGTCACGAGCGGCAGTCTGCTTCAACACACCAGTGGCAACCTCGATCCCAGCGGCGCGCAGCATGGCAATGCCGCCACCGTTCACGCGCGGGTCCGGGTCCTCATGGGCCACCACGACCCGCGCCACGCCCGCGTCGATCAACGCCTGGGCGCAAGGCGGCGTCTGGCCGTGATGGGCGCAGGGTTCAAGTGTGACATAAGCAGTCGCGCCGGTCGCGTTCCCGGCCTGGGCCAGCGCCATGACCTCGCCATGCGGCCGCCCACCGGGCTGGGTCCAGCCGCGGCCGATCACGCGGGTGCCGCGCACCAGGACGCAGCCCACCGCCGGGTTGGGCCAGCACGCGCCTTGACCCCGCCGCCCAAGCGACAGGGCCAGTTTCATGAACCGGGTGTCGGTGTCACTCACTCGTCTTCCGGGGCCACGTCCGGGCGCAGTTCGCTGACGAACTTGTCAAAGTCATCTGCGGCCTGGAAGTTCTTGTAAACGCTGGCAAATCGCACATAGGCCACGGTATCGATCCGGGCCAGGCTTTCCATCACGATCTCACCGATCGTTTTCGACGGAATGTCGGTTTCGCCCATGCTTTCCAACCGGCGCACGATGCCCGAGATCATCTGGTCGATGCGCTCCGGCTCAACGGGACGTTTCTGCATCGAAATGCGGATCGAGCGTTCCAGCTTCTCGCGGTCGAAATCCTCGCGTCGGCCGTTTGATTTGATGACCACCAGGTCGCGCAGCTGCACGCGTTCATAGGTGGTGAAGCGGCCGCCGCAGGCCGGGCAGAAACGCCGGCGCCGGATGGCCACATGGTCTTCGGCAGGACGGCTGTCCTTTACCTGGGTGTCGATATTACCGCAAAACGGGCAGCGCATGGCCGTCCCCCTCTATCTCTGTGCCTCTGGTTCATGGGTCTGATGCCCAAGTTATCCACAGGCACTATAGGCGAGCGCCTAGGTCTTGTGTAGGGGGAAATCTGCCCCGCTAGATCAAGATTTCGCCCAGTCTAGGGGGAAAAATGGCAATTGCTTCCCCTAGGTCAACAGATGCGCCGCGACCTGCCGGACATGCGGCGCATTTCGATGCTCGAACAGATAGATGCCCTGCCAAGTGCCCAACACCGGGCGACCGTTTGCAACTGGAATCGACAGGCTGACCGGCAGCATCGCCGCCTTGATATGCGCCGGCATGTCGTCGGGGCCTTCATAAGTGTGCGTGAGGTAGGACATCGACGGGTCGGTTGTCGGTGGCACCAAGCGGTGAAAAAAGTTTCGCAGGTCCGTCTGCACCTCGGGGTCGGCGTTTTCCTGGATCACCAGGCTGCAGGAGGTGTGGCGCACGAAGAGGGTTAGAAGCCCATCGCCCGCAACCCAATCCCCCACATCACGGGTGAATTCATACAGGCCGGGGCCGTGGGTCGAGAGGGTGAACGTCGTCTGCATGGCGCATGAATGGGGCACCGGTCGACCGGCGCCCGATGTCTCAGCTTTTCGCGGTATCGGGTGATTTGACCAGCGTCATTCCCTGTTTGCCAAGCGCTTTGAGCGTCTTGCGCCCGACCTGGGTCTGCGCCTTGCGGGCAGCCTGCCAGGCGGCCTTGCGCTCGTCCTTGGTGGCCTTGGGGTTGGCCGCGCGATAGCCGTCCATCCAGACCGTATAGCCGATCACGCGGCTGGCCTTGCGGCGTAACTTCTGTTCCGGGGTCGCGGGCGTTTTCACCGCTGCTGCGTCTTTTTTCTCAGCCATGTTGTATTCCCTCAATGACTGTTGATCGCATCGCCTGTGATGCGGGGCGGCACCGTGCCGTCCAAAGGGAATCCTTACAGCAGAAGCCTTCTTAGGCCAGCAAAAAAGTCAGGAGGGGGCCGGTCATCACCGGAACAGCGCATCACCCATCTGGTCAATCACCTGTTTGGCTTTGTCCAGCGAGGCCTGCACCGCCGTATCGGGGGCAGAATAGGTGTCGGCGCGGATCATCAGGTGGGATTTGACCTCGCCGTCGAAATCCTTCTCGACCCGCGCAGCGATGCGATAGCTGCCGTTTTCCTTCACCGGTTCGGGGAAGATTCGGAAATCGTTGTAGATTTCCGGCTCGGGGGCCTTTTGCCCCCCGCCACCAAACAATTTTGACAACAGCGACATGGGCTTACTGGTCCAGGAAGCTGCGCAGCTTGCGGCTTCGGCTTGGATGCTTGAGCTTGCGCAGCGCTTTCGCTTCGATCTGACGGATACGTTCGCGGGTCACGCTAAACTGTTGGCCGACTTCTTCCAGCGTGTGGTCGGTGTTCATGCCAATGCCGAAGCGCATGCGCAGCACACGTTCTTCGCGCGGTGTGAGCGAGGCGAGCACACGAGTGGTGGTTTCTTTCAGGTTCTCCTGAATGGCCGAGTCCAGCGGCAGCACCGCGTTCTTGTCCTCGATGAAATCGCCCAGCTGGCTGTCTTCCTCGTCGCCGATGGGTGTTTCCAGCGAAATCGGCTCTTTGGCGATTTTCATCACCTTGCGGACCTTTTCAAGCGGCATCTGCAGCTTTTCGGCCAATTCTTCCGGTGTCGGTTCGCGACCGATTTCGTGCAGCATCTGACGGCCCGTGCGCACCAGCTTGTTGATCGTTTCGATCATGTGTACCGGGATACGGATCGTGCGGGCCTGGTCGGCAATCGATCGGGTGATCGCCTGGCGGATCCACCAGGTCGCATAGGTCGAGAATTTATAGCCGCGGCGGTATTCGAACTTGTCCACGGCCTTCATCAGGCCGATGTTGCCTTCCTGAATAAGATCAAGGAATTGCAGGCCACGGTTGGTGTATTTCTTAGCGATGGAGATCACCAGGCGCAGGTTGGCTTCGACCATTTCCTTTTTCGCCTGACGGGCCTCTTTTTCGCCCTTCTGAACCTGCTGCACGATGCGGCGGAATTCGGGGATGTCGACGCCGACATAGGTGCCGACCTGGGCCATATCGCCGCGCAGTTCTTCGATCTTGTCAGTCGAGCGTTCGATCAGCGCCTGCCAGCCGCGCCCGGTCTTGTCGCGCATCCGGTCCAGCCAGGTCGGGTCAAGCTCATAGCCGCGATAGGCTTCGATGAATTCGCGGCGGTTGATGCGGGCCTGGTCGGCCAGCTTCACCATCGCGCTGTCGATCGACATGATACGGCGGTTGATGCCGTAAAGCTGGTCGATCAGCGCCTCGATCCGGTTGTTGTGCAGGTGAAGCTCGTTCACCAATTCGACGATTTCGCTGCGCAGCTTCTGGTAAGACGCCTCTTCCTTCTTCGAGAATGAATCGTCCTCGTTCAGGGTGGCGGACATGCGCAGGTCCTGCATTTCGGACAGCAACACATAGTCACGCGCGATCAGCTCCAGCTTGTCCAGAACACCGGGTTTCAAGGCCGCTTCCATCGCCGCAAGCGACATGTTGGCCTGTTCATCCTCATCGTCGTCGTCGTCGTCCTTGGCAATCGGGTTGCCGTCGGCGTCCAGCTCGGGTTTGTCGTCCTTCTTGTCACCCTCGGAGGCCTTGGCGGCGGTGCCGTCCACGACGGGTTCTTCTTCCTCGTCGTCCTCCTCCAGCGTGGTGCCGAAGGTGGCGTCCAGATCGATCACGTCACGCAACAGAATGTCTTCGGACAGAAGTTCGTCGCGCCAGATGGTGATGGCCTGAAAGGTCAGCGGGCTTTCGCACAGCCCGGCGATCATCGTGTTGCGTCCGGCCTCGATCCGTTTCGCAATCGCGATTTCGCCTTCGCGCGACAGAAGCTCGACCGAGCCCATTTCACGCAGATACATGCGCACCGGGTCGTCGGTACGATCCAGCTTTTCGGTTTCCGAGGCGGCGACAGTCACGTCGCGGGCGCCCGCGGTGGTGGCCACGGCGGTCGAGCCCTTGTCGTCTTCTTCGGCCTCTTCGTCCTCGATGATGTTGATGCCCATTTCGGACAGCATCGACATGACGTCTTCGATCTGTTCCGAGCTGACCTGATCCGGCGGCAGAACCTGGTTCAGCTGGTCATAGGTGATGTAGCCCTTCTCACGCGCCTCGGCGATCATCTTCTTGACCGCTTCCTGGCTGACATCGACCATAGGTTCGTTTGCCTGGTCGTCGTCCTTGCGGTCGTTGGTGTCCTTGGCGGCCATGGGCGCTCCTTCACACGTGGCGGGTGATTCGTTAGGTCCGAATCATTCACGCGAATCGTTGATTCGCCAACCCGTCTAACCTGATTTCTTTATGACTTCTTCACCAAAAGGCGAATCAGTGGCCTTTCTGCCCCTTCCGGGTCGTCTCGATCTGCTCCAAAAGAGCGTCCAGCGCGCTGCGCTCTTCGCGGTCAACCAACGCGCCATTGTCGGCAATGTCGAACACAGCCTTGTCTTCCCCTTCGCTGCGCACCGCCCGGTTGCGGGCCTCGGCAGCCTGGCTCAGGCGCCAGGTCAGCCCCTCGTCGGCCATCGCCTCGATGTCATGTTCCGCCTCATGTGTTTCACGACGCGCACCCCGGGTCGCTTCCAGCTTGGCCAATTCCTCGGCCAGACACATCGCGGCAATCTCGGCGTCATCCTGAATGCGGATCGCGGGGGTGATCTGCACATGTGACAGCGAGAACAGCTTTTCAAGGGTCTGTGACCCCGCCCCGGCCTCGATTTTCGCGCGCAGCACCTCGGCCCCGTCATGGGCATAGCGCAGGATGAAACCTTGCAGCGTGCGGTGGTCGGGTGTGGACATGTCCAGCCGTTCAAAACTGGCCTCGAACAGATCCAGCTTGTCGGGATGGGTGATCAGCGTGGCCAGGATCACCGCCTCGCGCAAAACGTCCTGCACATCCGCCCCGGCAGCCACCAGCATCGAAGCCTTGGTGGCCTGCTGCGGCGGAAGCGGCGCGTTCTTGTTCCATTTGCCGGGTTGGAATCGGGTCTGACGCGCCCCGCCGCCCTGCCCGCGATTGGCGCGAAACAGGTCCCAGCGCAGATCCTTGATCGCCTGGCCGTAGTGGCCCCGGATCGACGGGTCGGCAATTCTGGCGATCACCTGGCGCAGGTCGCGGTCCAATGCTGCCTTGCGCTCGGGGCTGTCGAACACTTTTCCTTCAGTTTCGCGGCGCCACAGAAGCTGCACCATCGGCATCGCCTGATCCAGCAGCGCCTGCATCGCGTCCGGCCCTTGCGCTTTGAGCAGGTCGTCGGGGTCCAGCCCCTCGGGCATGATGGCAAAGCGCAGGGACTGCCCGGCCTCCAGCAGCGGCAGCGCGGTATCAATCACCCGCATCGCGGCGCGCAGCCCGGCGGTGTCGCCGTCCAGCGCAATAATCGGCTCGGACGCAATGCGCCACATCAGGCGCAGTTGATCCTCGGTGATCGCGGTGCCCAGGGGCGCCACGGCGGCGGTGAACCCGGCCTCGGCCAGGGCGATCACGTCCATATAACCCTCGGCCACCACCAGGGACTTGCCCTTGCCCGCCGCCTCACGCGCCGGGCCGTGGTTGAACAGGCTGCGGCCCTTGTCGAACAGCTCGGTTTCCGGTGAGTTCAGGTATTTCGCGTTGTCATTCGGGTCCATCGCCCGCCCGCCAAAGGCAATGCAGCGCCCGCGCGCATCGCGAATCGGGAACATGATGCGGCCCCGGAAGGTGTCATAGGGCTTGCCGCCCTTCTGGCTGGGCTTGGCCAGCCCGGCACCCAGGATCAGATCGTCCTCAACCCCCTTGGCCTTCAGCGCGTCCCACAGCCCTTGCCAGGCATCGGGTGCAAAGCCGATTTCCCACCGCTCCTGCGCCGGGTCGCCCAGACCGCGCCCGGCCAGATAGTCCCGCGCCGCCGCACCTGCACCGGTCTTGAGTTGCAAGCGGAAATGCTGCACCGCCTGTTCCATCACCTCGGCCAGCTGGGTGCGCCGGTCGGCCTTCTCCTGCGCCTTGGGGTCGCGGGCGGGCATCTGCATCCCGGCTTCCTGCGCCAGAATCTCGATCGCCTCCATGAAGCCGACATTCTCGGTCTCACGCACAAAGGAAATCGCATCCCCCTTGGCGTGGCAACCAAAGCAGTAATAATAGCCCTTGCGGTCATCGACGTGGAACGAGGCGGTCTTTTCCTGATGGAACGGGCACGGAGACCACATGTCACCCTTGCCCTGGTTCGATTTACGCTGATCCCACATGACCTTGCGCCCCACGACCTGAGACAGGCTGGTGCGCGTGCGCAATTCGTCAAGGAAACCGGGTGGCAGGGACATGCTCCATATATGGGGCAGCGGGGAAAGGAGTCGAGTCCTAGCCCCGCGCCGCCACGCTTTTCATTGCCTCTTCGATCTCATGCACTGCCGTCTGCGCCATCGAGCGAAACACCATCAGGTCAAAACTGTCCGCGCCCACCCTCGTCACCGATCCCGTCATATGTCCGATCAACGTACGGGCCGTGTGGCCGCGTTTGAACCGGTCCGGGCGCAGGTCCAGCGGACACAGCCGCGCCAGCACTTCGCGCGCCGCCGTGCCCTCAAGGCCCAGCACGGCCCATCCATCGGATTGATCCGTCATTGCGAAATGCGCTTTCAAGGCGGCATCGGGTGCAGGGCCGATCAAGAACGCCTGCCCGCGCCCGCTCCAAACCGCGCGCGCGCCCGCCTTGCCGCTGGCACGCCCCGGCGCTGGAAACGCCATGCCATGCGCGGCTTTCAGCGCGCCCACATCGCCCCCCGCCAGGGGGGAAAGGGACGTTATCACGCCTGGGTCGACTTCACGCAAAGCCGCATCGCCGACGGAGATCGGCGCCATGCCCGCACAGGGGCTTTTCGCTATCAGGCTAGCCACGCACACGCCCTCCTTCTGGGTCAAAGAACACCGGATCGCAGACCTCGCAGATCGCCTCGACCCCACGCAGGTGGTCCACCATGCGCACCCGTTCGCCGTGCCGCGCGCGGCCGTTTTTCAGGAACCCAAGGCCCAGGAAGGTGTCCATCGTGGGCGAGAACCCGACCGACGTCACATAGCCCTGATCGTTCACCCGGACCGCCTCGGCCGTCTCATTGAACAGATGCGCGCCCGACAGCAGCTGTTTCACCGCGCCCACGGGGCGCAGGCCCACCAGCTGTTCGCGCCCAGAGGCGCTCAGCCCTTCGCGCGATGCGGCGGCCTTGCCGATGCAATCCTTCTTAACCGAAATCATCCGCCCCATGCCGACATCATCCGCCGTCACCCGGCCATGAATTTCCGCATGCGTAATGAAGCCCTTTTCAATGCGCAGCACGTTCAGCGCCTCCATACCATAGGCGCCGCCGCCCAGGGCCTCGGCCTGGCTGATCAAAAGCCGCCACAGCCCTTCGCCGTAGCGCGCTGGCACCGCGACTTCATAGGCGTGTTCCCCCGAGAACGAGATGCGGAAGAGCCGCCCTTCGACCCCGGCAACCGACGCCGTGCCACAGGCCATGAAGGGCCAGGCCTCGGGGTCCAGACCATCATCCAGCACCGCGTTCAGCAGCTCCCGCGATTTCGGACCGGCCACAGCAAACTGCGCCCATTGTTCGGTGGTTGAGATCAGGTGCACGTCCAGGTCGGGCACCAGCGCCTGCGCCACGAATTCAAGATGTGCCATCACCTGACCCGCGGCCACCGTGGTGGTGGTCATGACGAAGTGATCATCCGCCAGCCGCGCGGTGGTTCCGTCGTCCATGACAATGCCATCCTCGCGCAGCATCAGGCCATAGCGCACGCGCCCGACCTTCAGGCTTGAAAACATGTTTGTATAAACAAAATCAAGGAACTGCGCGGCGTCCTTGCCTTGGATGTCGATCTTACCCAGGGTGCTGACATCGCAAATACCAACCGCGTTTCGCACCATCGCAACCTCGCGATCACAGCTTGCGCGCCAGGTCTTTTCGCCCTCTCGCGGGAAGAAGCTGGGGCGATACCACAGCCCGGCTTCGATCATCGGCGCATGGGCGGCGACACTGGCGGCGTGCGAGGTTGTGAACCGTTCCGGCGCAAACCCCTTGCCGCGCGCGCCGGCCCCGATTGCGGCCAGTGAGACCGGCACGAAGGGCGGGCGGAAGGTGGTGGTGCCGGTTTCGGGTATGCCCCGCCCGGTCGCATCCGCAAGCACAGCGAGCGCGTTCACGTTGGAGTTCTTGCCCTGGTCCGGCGCCATGCCCTGCGTTGTATAGCGTTTCATGTGCTCGACGCTGGCATAGTTTTCCGCCGCTGCCAGCTTGACGTCCTTTACCGTGACGTCGTTCTGAAAATCCAGCCAGGCGCGGGATTTGCCGTCAACCACCCAAAGGGGGCTAAGCGCATAGGTGCCGTCCTCGGCCTTAGGGATGTCAACACTTACAGGTTTCTTTCCAATGGCTTGCAGGGCATTTTTCGCGCCATCAACGCCCGCCGCCAGTGCCCCGGCGGTGGAGAAGACGCCGTTCGCAGCCCCTACGGCCTCAAGCCCCGGCACCATGTCGGGCACGGGCAGGAAGGCCTGTAGCGCCTCGTTCCAGACCGGGCGGCCATTCATGTGGCAAGTCAGGTTCAAAGTCGGATTCCAACCACCTGATATTGCGAGACAATCAGACTCTACCTGCTGAACGCCGGTGGCGGTGGTCACGCTGATCCCGGTCAGACCCTTACGGCCTTTCGTCCCGGTCACCTGAGCGCCGGTATAGACTGGGTAGTCGCCACAGACCTTCGCGTCGGCGCGGCTGTCGATCAGGGCGGCGATCTCAACCCCCGCCGCCGCCAGATCCTGTGCGGTGCGATGGGCGCTGTCGTTGTTGCCGAACACTGCGACCCGCTGCCCGGCGGCAACGCCGAAGCGGTTCAGGTAACCGCGCACCGCCCCCGCCATCATCACGCCGGGGCGATCATTGTCCGGGAAAGCGATCGGGCGCTCCAGCGCACCGGCGGCCAACACCGCACGCTTGGTGTGAATGCGCCAGAAGGTCTCAAGCGGCCGTGCGCCGGGATCGGCCATATGCAGGCCGACACGCTCCAACGCGCCGTAGGTGCCATCATCGTGGGCGCCGGTCACACTGGTGCGTGTCATCAGCCGCACGTTGCCCATCGCTTCAAGCTCGTCCAGCACCTCATCCACCCAGACCGGGCCAGGTTTGCCGTCGATCTCATGGCTTTCCGCCAAAAGCCGCCCGCCCATGCGCGCATCTTCGTCGGCCAGGATCACATCGGCCCCGGCCCGCCCAGCGGTGAGCGCGGCCATCAGACCGGCCGGCCCCGCGCCGATCACCAGGATGTCGCAAAAGGCAAAGGCTTTTTCGTAAAGCCCCGTGTCCGGCTCTCCCGACAAAGCGCCCAGTCCGGCGGCGCGGCGGATCATCGGTTCATAGAGTTTTTCCCAGAATTTCGCAGGCCACATGAAGGTCTTGTAATAAAACCCTGCGCTAAAGAACGGCGACAGCAGGTCATTGGCGGCCAGCAGGTCGAAATCGAGCGATGGCCAGGCATTCTGCGCGCGCACCTCAAGCCCCTCGAAGGCCTCTTGCATCGTGGCACGCACGTTGGGGGTCTGGCCTGCGCCGCGCCCGGTTGTGACCAGCGCGTTGGGCTCTTCGCTGCCCATCGTCATCACGCCGCGCGGGCGGTGGTATTTGAACGAGCGGCCCATCAGCTTTGTGCCCTGGGCCAAGAGCGCCGAGGCCACCGTGTCGCCTTCGAACCCGGTCACGCCTGCGCCGTCGAAGGTGAACCTGAGCGGGGCCGCGCGGTTGATCAGGCCCTTGCCGTCGATCCTCATGCCCCTGCCCCTTTCACATCGGCCGCCATCCGGGCCGCTTTCACCTCATGGGTCACGGTGTTGCGGGTGACGACCAGCCAGCCGCCGCAGCCCGCGCCGTGCCACCACATCTCATCGGTGTCGCCGGCCGGGTTGTCGCGAAGGTGAATATAGCTGTCCCAGTCATCGGACCAGTCGCTGTTGCCGGGCCGATCCAAGGCCACGGCCGCGCCCTTATAGGTGAATTCGCGGTGATCCCGATCACCACACAGGGGGCAAGGAATGCGCATATTCTCTGGTCCTCAGTTCGTTTCGCAGGCCGCATCGTCGGCGCGATACAGGCGATAGGTGACGTCGGTCCAGGCCTGTTCGGCCAGATTGACAACCGGGCCGGTGTTGTCTTCGAAATTGCCCATCAGCAGATGGCGGGTGCGAAATTCCAGAACCTTGGCATCCATCCGGGTGATTTCGAAGCCGCCGCCATCGCCGTCGATGGCGCAGGACCAGGCATCGGCGCCACGTGCGGTGTTGGGCCAGCACAGAAGGCCCTGATCCACAAACATGTTCGCGTTGGCCGTGCCCCGGACATGGCCCTGATTGGTGGTCACCACCGAAAGCATCGCGAACAGCTGATCATGGTCCTGGTCGAAGTGAAAGCTGAGCCAGGCCGCCGCGACAACCTGGGCCGGTTGGCGCGCCAGGTGCGCGTCGCTGTATTGGCGTGACCAGCAGCCTTCGGGTGCGGCAAGGGTCGGCGCTGCAAGGGCGACAACCAGTCCGGCGCCGAAAAGCCCCCGGGCAAGTGTTTTAGTGAAGGTTGTGTTGCGCACCGCGCCCCTCCTCATCCATGATGCCGTGTCCGGTGTTGAACCGGTCCAGGCGGAAGGCTTCGGCGGTCTCGTGCGGCACGTCGTTCGCCATCAGATGCGCCAGCGCATAGCCCGAAGCCGGCACCGCCTTGAACCCGCCGTAGTTCCAGCCGCAATTCACGAACAGCCCGTCGATATGCGTCTTGTCGATGATGGGCGATCCGTCCGCCGACATGTCCATGATCCCGCCCCAACTGCGCAGCAGCTTGGCCTTGCCGAGCATCGGCATCAGGGTCATGCCCGCCTCCATCACATGTTCGGCCGTGGGCAGGTTGCCGCGCGCCGCATAAGACGCATACATGTCCAGATCGCCGCCAAAGACCAAGCCGCCCTTGTCCGATTGGCTGATATAGAAATGCCCCATGCCGAAGGTCACGACATTGTCGATCACCGGTTTCAGCCCCTCGGTGACAAAGGCCTGCAACACGTGGCTTTCGATCGGCAGGCGCATGCCCGCCATCGCCGCCACCTGGCTTGAGCGTCCCGCCGCCACCATCGCCACCTTCTTGGCCCGGATCGGACCGCGCGTGGTCTGCACGCCGGTGACCTTGCCGTTCTCGCTGTCGATCCCGGTGACTTCGCATTGCTGGATCAGGTCGACGCCGCGGCTGTCGGCGCCGCGGGCATATCCCCAGGCCACCGCGTCGTGGCGCGCGGTGCCACCGCGCGGATGATACAGCCCGCCAAAGATCGGAAAGCGCCCGTTGTCATGGTCAAGATAGGGCAGCATTTTACGGACCTCGTCGCGCCCCAGCAGGATCGCGTCATCGCCCTGATTGATCATCGCATTGCCACGCCGTGCGGCTGCGTCGCGTTGCCCGTCCGAGTGGAACAGGTTGATGATCCCGCGCTGGGAATGCATCACGTTGTAGTTCAGTTCGGCCTCAAGCCCTTCCCACAGCTTCAGGGAATGGGAATAGAACTCGGAATTGCCCGGCAGGAAGTAGTTGGCGCGCACGATGGTGGTGTTGCGACCGATGTTGCCGCCACCCAGGTATCCCTTTTCGACCACGGCGACATTTGTCAGCCCGTGCTTGGCGGCCAGGTAGTAGGCGGTTGCCAGACCATGCCCACCACCACCGATGATGATGATGTCGTATTCCGGCTTCGGCTCCGGGCTACGCCAGGCCTTGGACCAGCCCTTGTTGCCGGTCAGCCCCTGTTTGAACACCTGCCACCCTGAATATCGCATGCCGCTCTCCGTTTGGCGTCTTTTGCGACTATCGGGCGGATCAGACGCCCCGCCAAGACCCTTCGCGACGTTTTCGGTCGCTTTACGACGGGATAGGGCCAGCGCCGACCGCGCCGCGCACCATGTTCCAGTAGATCTCCTCGACCCGGTCCGCCGACAGGCGCCCGCCTTCGCGATACCAGGTGTTAACCCCGGTCAGCATCGCGATGACCGCCAGAGTGGCCAGTTTTGTGTCGGGCAGCGTGAACGCCCCGGCCTGCGCCCCGTCGCGCAAGATGCCCTCCAGCTTGTCTTCATAGCGGCGGCGCAGGGCTTCGATCACCGCGAAATTGTCGGGTGTCAGGTTGCGCAGCTCCATATATGCGATGAACACCGCGTCGGGGCGGTCCAGGTGAAACCGGATGTGAAACCGGGTGAAAGCTTCCAATTGCGCCAGATGATCACCCATGGGCGCCACCGCATCCCAGGCGGCCAAAAGCTCATCCATATGGGTTTTCATCAGGTCAAACAGCAGGCTTTGCTTGTCCTTGGTGTAAAGATACAGCGCACCCGCCTGCACCCCGACCTCGCCCGCGATCTGGCGCATCGACACGGCGGCGAAGCCGTGGCGCGCGAACAGGCTGAGCGCTGCGTCGCGCACTTTCGGGCCTGTGATTTCGCTGTGTGATCCGGTTTTGCGTGCCATGCGCCCTGAATAACTGAACAAGCGTTCAGATCAAAGCGAAATGCGGGCATCAATGCGCGGGAACCGCTTGCCCCGGCTGGGTGGGGGGCGTTATGGTCGCGCCAGGTAAACAGGACCGGTATCGTGCATCGTCTCGCCCTTTTCGTCACCCTTGCGGCTGTCACCGCCTGCGCCGATGCGCCGGTTCTGGACGCACGGATCAGTGACCGGGCGCGCGCGGCGGAGTATCCGGTGATTGTGCCGTTGGGCCCGCTGCTGGCCTCGGTGCCCCCGACGCAGGAAGATTATGGCATCGGCACACTGGCCGACCGCGCAGCAGCCTTGCGCGCGCGCGCTGCTCGGCTGCGGGGCGCCATCGTCGACCCGACCACCCGTGCCCGAATGCAAGCCGCATTGGCACGCCACGGCGGTTAACCCTGCGGTTTACTCCCACGCCCCATTGCCCCGCCTGCCCGCATTGGGTAACAAACCTTTCGAACACATCGACGACGGAGACCGACATGACACACCCCCTTCGCCTTGGCATCGCCGGATTGGGCACCGTCGGCATTGGCGTCGTCAAGATCGTGACGCAACACGGCAAGCTTCTGGAGGCCCGCACCGGTCGCCCGATCGAAATCAGCGCGGTCAGCGCACGCTCGCGCAGCCAGGACCGCGGCGTGGACCTGTCCGGTTTCGCCTGGGAGGACGACCCGGTGGCCCTGGCCACCCGCGATGACGTGGATGTCTATGTCGAGCTGATGGGTGGATCTGACGGCCCCGCGAAAGCCTCGGTCGAGGCGGCGGTTGCCGCGGGCAAGCACGTGGTCACCGCCAACAAGGCGCTGCTGGCCCACCACGGTCAGGAACTGGGCGAAGCCGCCGAGGCCGCCGGGGTCATGCTGCGGTTCGAAGCCGCCGTGGCCGGGGGCATCCCGATCATCAAATCGCTGACCGAAGGTCTGGCGGGCAATGAAATCACCCGCGTGATGGGCGTGATGAACGGCACCTGCAACTACATCCTGACCCGGATGTACGACGCCGACCTGCCCTATGACGTGGTGTTCGAAGAGGCCAACCAGCTGGGATACCTCGAAGCCGATCCGACGCTGGACGTGGGCGGGATCGACGCAGGCCACAAGCTGGCGCTGCTGGCCTCGATCGCCTTCGGCACACAGGTGAATTTCGACGCGATGGAGCTGGAAGGCATCGAGCGCATCCAGATTGAAGACATCGAACAGGCCGCCGAAATGGGATACCGCATCAAGCTTCTGGGCGTGGCGCAGATGACCGGCCGAGGGCTGGAACAGCGCATGTCGCCCTGCCTGGTGCCTGCAACCTCACCTCTGGGGCAGTTGGAAGGCGGCACCAACATGGTGGTGGTCGAAGGCGACAGCATCGGCCAGGTGGTTCTGCGCGGCCCCGGCGCGGGTGAAGGTCCGACGGCAAGTGCTGTGATGGGCGACGTGATCGACCTGGGTCGTGGCCTGTCGATCCCGACCTATGGCCAGCCCGCCAACACCCTGCGCCCGGTGCGCGGCGTGAAGGCCACGAAACCCGCGCCCTATTATTTGCGCCTATCGCTTCAAGACAAACCCGGTGCACTGGCCAAGGTCGCCGCGGTGCTGGGCGAGGCGGGCGTGTCGATCAACCGGATGCGCCAACATGGCCATGACGACAAGACCGCGCCGGTCACCATCGTCAGCCACAAAACAACCCGCGACAACCTGGACGTGGCGATCGCCGGGCTGGAGGCCACTGGCGTCATGGCCGGTCACCCGGTCGCGATCCGCATCGAAGAAGTCTAAACCAGCCCCGGCGGGCGCGCTCCGCCAGACACCTGGTAGCCCAATCAGGCTTGCCCCGCCCCCGTGCGGCGACTAAACCCTGATGCAACAGGATTTTACCTCAAAGGACCCTCTCTCATGGCCGACAAAGTCGTTTTCGCTGACCGCATGCTCTCGTTGGGTCTTGCCCGTGTTTCCGAAGCCGCCGCGATGGCCTCGGCCACGCTGGTGGGTCACGGGGACGAAAAGGCCGCCGACCAGGCCGCCGTGACCGCAATGCGCGAACAGCTCAACATCCTGGACATTCAGGGCGTCGTGGTGATCGGCGAAGGGGAACGCGACGAGGCGCCGATGCTGTATATCGGCGAAGAGGTCGGCACCGGCGAAGGCCCCGCTGTCGACATCGCGCTGGACCCGCTGGAGGGCACGACCCTGACCGCGAAAGACATGCCCAACGCGCTGACCGTGATCGCGATGGCGCCGCGCGGCACACTGCTGCATGCGCCCGACGTCTATATGGAAAAGCTGGCGATCGGGCCGGGCTATGAAAAGGACGTCGTGTCGCTTGAAATGTCGCCCTCCGAGCGGGTGAAGGCGCTGGCCGCCGCCAAGGGCTGCAAGACCACCGACATCACCGTCTGCGTCCTGGAACGCCCGCGTCACGAACAGATGATCGCCGACATCCGCTCCACCGGTGCTGCGATCCGGCTGATCACCGATGGCGACGTCGCCGGTGTGATCCATTGTGCCGAGCATGAGATCACCGGCATCGACATGTACATGGGCCTGGGTGGCGCACCCGAGGGCGTGCTGGCCGCGTCCGCGCTGAAATGCATGGGCGGGCAGATGTGGGGGCAGCTGACCTTCCGCAACGACGACGAACGCGGTCGTGCGGCCAAGGCGGGCATCACCGATCTGGATCGGATCTATTCGCGCGACGAAATGGTCACTGCTGATGTGATCTTTGCCGCCACCGGCGTCACCGACGGGTCTGTCGTCGCGGGCATCAAGCGTGAGCCCGGTTACCTCACCACCGAAACCATCCTGATGCGGTCAAAAACCGGATCGGTCCGGCGCATGATCTACCGCAACCCGGTGTCGGCGATCTGATGACGGAACCGCGCGCGCTGATCCTGGTTGATATCCAACAGGGGTTCGATGACCCTTACTGGGGTGCGCGCAACAATCCGGGGGCCGAGACGAACGCAGCAAAGCTTCTGAACGAATGGCGGGCCCGGTCGTGGCCCGTCTTTTTCATTCAGCACCTGTCGACCAATCCCGACAGCCCCTTGCACCCCGACCAGGGCAAAACCGCGATCCATCCGCTGGTGGCGCCGCTGCCCGGGGAACCGGTGCTGACGAAATCCGTAAACTCGGCCTTCATCGGCACGACGCTGGAGCAGGACCTGCGGGCCGCGGGGATCACCGCGCTGACGATCTGTGGCCTGACCACGCCCCATTGTGTGTCGACCACCGCGCGCATGGCCGCCAACATGGGGTTTCAGGTCGATCTGGTCCATGACGCCTGCGCCGCCGTGACCGCCAATGTCGACCCCAGCTGGCGTAACAGCGCCGCGCGCCCCGACCCCAAATTCATTCACCAGGCCGCGCTGGACCAGCTGAACGGCGAATTTGCCCGGGTGATCGCGACCCACGAGGCACTGGGATGAGCGATTTCCTGAATGTCGCCACCTCGCTGACCGGTCGACGCTGGGTTGGACCGGGGATCGAGCTGGAGCGCGCCGCCGAAGCGATGGCGCAGACAACCGCCCTGCCCGCCCCGGTCTGCACCGTGCTGGCGCGGCGCGGCGTCGATCCAAGTGAAGCGCAGAGCTTTCTGGAGCCCACCTTGCGCGATCTACTGCCCGACCCGCGCGGGCTGAAGGACATGGAACGCGCCGCCGCGCGGGTGCTGGCGGCACTGGACAAAGGCCAACGCGTGGCGATCTTTGCCGATTACGACGTGGACGGTGCCACCTCGGCGACCCAGCTGATCGACTGGTTTCGCTTTTTCCAGCGCGACGTCACGCTCTATATCCCGGACCGGATCGACGAAGGCTATGGCCCCAACATCCCGGCGATGGAAGGGCTGGCCGCGGATCACGACCTGATCATCTGCGTCGATTGCGGCACGCTCAGCCATGAGCCGATCGCGACCGCCAATGCCAAGGGCGCCGAGGTGATCGTGCTGGACCACCACCTGGGCGGCGAGACGCTGCCGCCCGCGCTGGCGGTGGTGAACCCGAACCGCCAGGACGAGGCCGACGCGCCGGGCTATCTGTGTGCCGCCGGGGTTGTGTTCCTGTTGCTGGTCGAACTTGGGCGGCGTCTGCGCGAGGCTGGACGTCCCGGCCCCGACCTCATTGCCATGCTGGACCTCGTGGCGCTTGGCACCGTCGCCGATGTGGCCCCCCTGATCGAGGCCAACCGTGCCTTCGTGCGTCAGGGGTTGAAGATCATGGCGCGGCGCACCCGCCCCGGGCTTGTGGCGCTGGGGGATGTCAGCCGTATGAACGAAGCACCGAAACCCTACCACCTGGGCTTTCTGCTTGGCCCGCGCGTGAACGCCGGTGGGCGGATCGGCAAGGCCGACCTGGGCGCGCGACTTCTGGCCAGCACCGACGCGCATGAGGCGCGCGCGATCGCCGACCGGCTGGATGAGCTGAACACGGAACGGCGCGAGATCGAAAGCCAGGTGCGCGACGCGGCGCTGGCACAAGCTGAGAACCGCGGGCTGGACGCCCCGCTGGTCTGGGCGGCAGGCGAAGGTTGGCACCCCGGCGTGGTCGGCATCGTCGCCTCGCGCCTGAAAGAGGCCACCAACCGTCCCGCCGTGGTGATCGGCTTTGACGGCGACGACGGCAAGGGCTCGGGCCGCTCGGTGTCCGGCGTGGACCTGGGCGCCTCGATCCAGCGGCTGGCCGCTGACGGGCTGATCGAAAAGGGTGGCGGGCACAAGATGGCCGCAGGCCTGTCGCTGTCACGCGACCAGCTGGAGCCTGCGATGGCGCGGCTGAGTGAGCTGCTGGCGAAACAGGGCGCGGGGCTTGGCGGGCCTGTCGATCTGAAACTTGACGCGCTGTTGATGCCCGGCGCGGTGACGCCCGAACTGATCGACCAGATCGAGGCCGCCGGCCCCTTCGGCGCCGGCGCCCCCGGGCCGCGTTTCGCGTTTCCCGACATGGTCATCCATTTCACAAAACGGGTTGGCACCGGACACCTGAAGGTCAGCTTCGGCGACGGGTTGTCGGCGCGCATGGACGCCATCGCTTTTGGCGCGTTCGACAGCGACCTTGGCCCGGCGCTGGAGGGTCACAACGGCGCGCGCTTTCACCTTGCCGGGCGGCTTGAGCTCAACTCCTGGCAAGGCCGCGTTACCCCACAACTGCGCCTGGAAGACGCCGCACAGGAGGGCGCCTGACACGCGACGAAAAAAGTTGATCAAAGGCGTAAAAACCCTCTTGCGCCCCAACGCCGCAATCACTAGAACCCGCTTCACCGACCAAGTGGCCCGTTCGTCTATCGGTTAGGACGCCAGGTTTTCAACCTGGAAAGAGGGGTTCGATTCCCCTACGGGCTGCCACTTCTTCCCAAAAACATCAGTATTACATCCGGCCGCTGGCGGCGGTTTTGTGTTGTGATGTCGCCGGCCATCGGGCGGTTTTACCACGACAGGTTCAGCCCCACACTGGCCTCAAGCCCGAATTTCCCCGAACCGCCGTCGGTCAGCGGGGTGCGATAGCGGCCAGTTGCGAAAAGCGCGGCGCCGGAGGGCAGTGTGGCCTGGCTGGACAGGCCGAATTCCGCCCAGGTGTCAGGGCCCGAGGCGCTGAGTGAAGTTCCGGCGACCTCGACCTCGGTCGCGCCCGCGAAGTCATGCAGCAGATTGCCGGTCAGGCGTAGATCGACCCCGTTCAGAACCGGCAGGGAGGCGGCAAGTTGCCAGTCCACCCCCAACCGTCCGGTCAAGGCTTGGCTTTGCCCCAGCGTGACCGAATTGCCCATCGCATCGGCCTCGATCGCCCCGGCATTCGTGCGCGACCAGTTCAACGCCGCTTGAGGGATCAGCGCGCCACCCCCGGCAAGAATGAAGCGGTGACCCAGTTCAGCGCTCAGGGCCACTGCAGTGGATTTGTGCGCCTCGACCAGTTGACCGCCGGTGCTGGAGGTGATGTCGGTGGACAGCCAGGAGATCTGCCCCTGCAGGTCCAGAAAGATGCCACCAAAGCTCTGCCAGCTGGCGCGCGTGCCAAGCCCATACCCCGTCGTGTCGATCTGTCCCTGGCCGGTCGCGCCGCCGATCCGGGCCGTGGACATTCCCCAATGCGCCATCGCCCCCAGCTCCCAATGCCCCGCTGATCCGCCTTGCGCGATCAGGTCATATCCAGCGTGCAGACCGAAAGAGCGACGCCTGATCATTTCCGCCCCTGATCGCGTGGCCAAAGTCGTCGCTTGCCACCCGCTGCTCATCTGCAGCCACGCGCCCCGCGCCCCATCAACCGAGCTCCATATCTGGCTGGCCTGCCGTGTCGCGCGGTCAGGCAGGTTGGTAAAGCTCAGCAGCATAGCCGGGGTGGCCTCATAGCTTGACGCAGTCACTGAAAACCTGTTGGCCAAAAGCCATTTTGCCCCTTCGCGCTCAAGGTCATAGCTGAAAACACCGGACTGGATCGGCCCGCCCAACAGGGTAAAATCATCCTCATCGGTGGCACCCGCAACCTCGATTACCACGATGTCGCCCCCAGTGGCGGGCAGCTGCGCGGTATCGGCCACGCCGAGCAAAAACCGCCCCTGCACATCGCCGCCAATACGGATCTGGTCGGCCTGATCGCTGGCAAAATCCGCATCGATGAATAACGTGCCTGTGCCGCTCAGGTCTCCATTTATCTCGATCTGATCGCCCGTCACGCCGTTTTGCGCGGTAACCGCGCCATCGCTGTGAAGGTCACCGCGCAAGGTTACGTCGCCAAAACCCAAGTCCAGGATCGCGGCGCTGCTAAGCTCAACCCTGCCAGCCTCAAGCGCGCCGGGGCCGATGCCCAGCCGGGTGGCGCCCCCCAGCGCGATGCGGTCCCAGCCAATCAGGTCCAACGCCGCAACCGTGTCTGCCGTGTTGTCAAAGTGCAGAAAGTCGTTGCCATCGCCGCCGTCAAAAAGGGTCACGCCGCTGATATCCGACCCGGCGAAGTGCAGGCTGTCGTTGCCACCACCCAGCCGGATCGCGCCGTCGACATACGCCCCGGCAGCCACGGTGACCTGACTGGCACCGTCACCCGTAGACAGAGCCGTGGTACTGCCGTGCAGATGCGCGCCATCGCGCAGATCCAGCTGGGAAAGGCCGCCTGTCTGCGCTTGCAGATCGATCCCGACCTGCCCCGTGATCCCGCCCTCAAGTGTAACCGCCGTTCTGCCGCTGCCGGTATTCACCGCCTTCAGGCCGATGTCGCGCGCGCTGATCGTGCCGCGGCCAAGCGTGATTGCGATGTCGCCCGCGCCGCCCTGCGCCAACGCCAGAACGCCGCTGCCGGTGTCAGCGCGTATGTCGCCCGAACCCTGAAGTGCGATATCCGCGCCCGCCGGTGCGCGGACCACCACCCCGTCCTCTCCCCCGATCACGTCACCGCCAAAACTTACCCTGGCCGTGCCGCTGCCAAGGTGGCTTAACGCAATGCCGTCTATGCCTCCGGTGACCGTGCTCAGGGCCGTTACGCTCACCTCGCCGCCCGACAGATGGGTTAGTGAGATGCCCGTCCCAGCGGTGCCCCACACCGTGCCGGTCGTGGTGACGTGCGCTGCGCCACTGCCGCTTTGGATCAAGGCTACGCCGTCCTGCCCAGCCAAAACATCAGAGGCCTGTATCGTGGCCGTAGTTGCGCCCGCCCCGTTGGTCAGGGTGATGCCCTGCCCGGTGCTGCCCGTCACGCTCCCGTTTGCCATGATCTGCGCCGCGCCGCCCACGTTCAGTGCTGTAATACCGTGGATCTGCCCCGGAACCGGTTGGCCTGTGGTGGTGGTGATGCTCACCCCGCCGGGACCATTGTTGTCGGCATGGATGGCCGTGCCACTTGCCGCCGTGACCGCACCGCCGGTGGTAAGGCTCAGACCGCCCGCGCCCCGGTTGGACAAGTTCATGCCAAAGCTCTGTCCGGAGATGGCACCTGTGCCGGTGCTGACCGTAAGGTCACCCTGCGCGTAGGCCCCGGTGTGTGCATTGATGCCGATGCGACCACCACCAACCACAGGACCCGCGCCGGTGGCGATGGCAAGGCCGCCATACCCCATCTGGGCGCCATAGATCCCGTCCCCAAGGTCCGATCCGGTTCGCCCCAGCGCGGTGAGGGTGATATCGCCGCCGTGGCCATAGGCATAAATCCCCTGACCGCGCCCATAGCCCCAGGCCGATGCATGGCTGGTGATGGCGACTGACCCCGCCAAGGGCGGACCGGGCCAACCTTTCTGAACCACGATGCCAGACCCGGTACCGGCAACATTGCCGTAGGTGTCCACCTCGACCGGGCCGTCATAAATCGATTGCACCGTGACACCCGTACCAGAGGTGAACAGGCCCGCCGTGCCCCCAAAAATGTCACCGCTGGTGCGCAGGGTGACGGCACTGTTCCAGCCATAAGAGGTGACCACAAGGCCATCACGTGCGCCACGGATCGGCGCGGCGTGTTCGTCGTTGATTGTCACCGCACTGACGCCGTCCGCACCGTCGATTTGCAATGCGACCGGGTCTGTGGTCATCAGGCCAAAACCCGGCGCGGTCGTGACGCTCATCGCCCCGGTGTGGGCGTACAGATTTGCGCCTAAATCCGCTCCCGGCAGCCCCGCACACAGCCAATCACCGGAACCCGCCGGTGCACAGGTTCCTGCGATCCCCGGCCCAACACCACTGAACGGGGTTGCAATGGCAAAACCCAACGCCAAAGCGCGTGCGGTGTTCTGAAAACTCCCTGTCAGTTGGCAGCCAAGGCTGGGAGCATAGCTTACTGCGCGTCCCGCCACCTTGGCCATGCGCCCGCCGCGCAGGGCGACGTGGCCCAGTACCCGGGGGGCGTGGCCCGGATTGGCGATTGGCGTGATCGCCCCCGTTTTCATGCTTCTTGCCCAGACAACATCCCTGACCCCGGCCCCTGGTGTCGTGGCGTATCCGGCCCTCGGCCGCGCGAGCACTAGACCCATGGTTGCGCGGATGCGCCTGGCGGACACTCGACAGCGCCAGATATCCGACAGGCCCGCCCGTACGCGTGCCGGACACCCCTGCGGGCAAGGTAACACAGGTTGAAATAAATACAACCCTACCGTGTTATCATCACTTTATGCTCTTCTTTCGCTTGCGTCCGAGCAGGCAGATCAACGCCTAGACAGGCCCGTCGCGCTTGTGTCGCACCCTGGGCAGGTCACCGGCCGGGCAGGCCTGCAACCGATGCTTCTTTGTCGCCGTCGACCAAGGCTGCACTGAACATCGTGGCCTGGGCCCGGCCCCGATCTTTTGACGCATAAAGCGCGATATCGGCATCTTCCAGCATGCGTTCGGCGGACGGAACCGGGTAGCAGTTCGACCGCACCATGCCGATAGAGGCCGAGATACGGCAGAACTCGTCGCGGTACGGCACCGGTTCTTCAAGCCGGCGGATAATACGACGCGAGATGGCCATCAACCGCACCTCATCCGTCATGCCGGGAAACAGCAGCACAAACTCGTCGCCCCCAACCCGTGCCACCAAGTCGTCGTCGCGGGTTTCTTCAACAAGGATGCGCGCCACTTGCTTCAGAACCAGATCGCCCGCCGCATGGCCAAGCGTATCGTTCACCGCCTTGAAGAAATCGAGGTCGAGATTCATCAGCGTGAACGGAATGTCGCGACTGATCAGACGGTCCAACGCCTGATCCAGCGCGCGCCTGTTGTGCAGACCGGTCAGCGTATCCGATGACGCCTCGGCCTCAGCTTCGCTTTTCTGACCGTGCAGCTTGTGCGCCAGCTTGTTGCTGGCCTCCATCGCGGCGGATTTCGCTTCGACCAGATACAGCATTTCCAGCGTCAAGTCGGTCGGCGCGAAATCGGAGCCGGCCAGGTCATAGCGTTTCACCGCATCGAGGATCGTGATGCCGAAGCTGAAGTTCAAAAGCACGCCTTCCTGCCCCGGAAGGCAGGCGGCAACACCGATCAGCTGGGTCTTATGTTCATCGCGCAGCCGAACATAGACTTTGGCGCCTTGGTGGGCGAAAACCGCCTCCATACTGTCGATATAGCGCGGCCGACGCAGTTCGAAGGTTCGAAAAAAGGACTGCCCGGTCAAAGGCTTGCCCGGTCGTATCTTGGCCAGAGTGGGACCGGCGTGCAAGATCACACCCGTGCTGTCGACCAGCACATGCATCGGCATCATGTGGTCCAGCGCGGCATGGCCCAGCTGGATTGTTGGCAGGGTTGTCATCACGTTCATGCGCCCGCCCCCGCCGCCAGATCGAAATTCTTTCCTTCGTGAAATGCGGCGTCCAGAAGCCGGATAGACAGGGTCGCGTTGATCCCATCGCGCCCTTCATACTCCAGCAAGGCCAATGCGCCGTAATCGTCCGCCAACGCCCGCAGCGCCCCCAGAAGCACATGACCAAAGCCGCCTTCGGAATGCGAAACCCGCAGGGCAAATTCCCCAGCGCCCCGGTCGACAAGCTCCAGATCCGGCAGGTCCAGATCGGGCACCGCCAGATGCGCCCGGCCAGGCAGGTCGTCCAGCGAATGCAGGAAATCCAGATAATCCACCCCGCCAAAGCGCAACAGCCGCCGCACACGTTCCGACCGCGCATCCGCCACCAGGTAGGTGCCGAAATCCTCCAGCAGATCCTCGCAGGTTCGGTCCAGCCGGGCCGCCACGGCCAGCGTCACCGCCCGCGTGACGGCATTGTCATAGCGAAACATCGGCTCGAAACTCTCGTATCCGAGATCCAGTTCCTGCATCACACTGTCCCAAAGCTCGATGCCATAGGTGTCGCGAACAAAGTTCTCCAACGACCTGTTGATCAGACCGTGCATATCTCTCACCCTCAGTCACTCACAGCCTGAACCCTAGGGAACAGGTGTTAAGAAACGGTGTGGGCCTCTCCGTTCGGATAGGTGCAAGGGTCAGAAATCCGTGGGCGCGCCGCCTTCTTCTTTTCGTTTTGCAACAAATGCCGCCAATTCCTCGCGGATCGCCGGGTCCATCGGTGGGGCTTCGAACTCCTCCAGGATGGCCTTGAATTTCTGATGCGCCCGTTCCGGGGTCCAGACGCTGCCGTTCGCCTCCCAGCCTTCGTAATTGGTCCAGTCGGACAGGAACGGCTGGTAAAACGCGGTGGTATAGCGGTCCTGGGTGTGCTGGATGCCGAAAAAGTGCCCGTCATTGCCTACATCCCGGATTGCCTCCAGCGCGATGTCGTCGGGGCTGGTGGCCCAGGTGACCGGCTCCAGGTAGCGCTGGATCTGCTGGATCACCTCGCAATCCATGATGAATTTCTCGGGGCTCGCGATCAGGCCGCCTTCCAGCCAACCCGCCGCGTGATAGACCATGTTGGTGCCCGATTGCACCGCGGCCCACAGGCTGTTCGAGGTTTCCCACATCGCCTGCCCGTCCGGCACATTGGCCGCACAGACGCCCGAAGACCGCAGCGGAAGGTCATAAAACCGCGCCATCTGCCCCGTCATCTGCGTCGCGCGCATGTATTCCGGCGTGCCGAACGCAGGGGCACCGGTTTTCATGTCAACGTTCGAGGTAAAGGTGCCGATCGCACAAGGCACCCCGGGATTCACGTATTGCGCCAGCGCAATCGCGCACAGGCCCTCGGCCAGCGACTGCGCCACCGCGCCTGCCATCGTTACCGGCGCCATCGCGCCCGCAAGCGTGAAGGGCGTCACCACCAGCGCCTGTCCGCGCCGCGCCAGCCGCAGCCAGCCGTCCATCATCGGGAAATCGTGCTTGAGCGGGCTGGTCGAGTTGATGTTGGTATACATCTTCGGGCTGGCGTCGAACTCCGCGTGGCTGTGCCCGCCGGCGATACGCACCATCTCCATCACGTCCTCGACACGTTCTCGCCCCAAGGAATAGGCATGGGCGACCTTGTCGGTCAGGGTCAGCTTGTCGAAAAGCACGTCCAGATGGCGCACGCTTGCGTGAATATCCACAGGCTCGACCGGATAGCCGCCGACGAAATGGATGCAGTTGAAATACTGGCTGAGTTTCAAGAGGTTGGCGCATTGTTCACGGGTGCCGGGCACTTTTGATCCGAGCTCCAGATCCCAGTAATTTGGCGGCGAACTGACGTTGCCGAACAGGATATGACCGCCGCCGATGGTGATCTTGCGCTCCGGGTTGCGCGGGGTGATGTCGAACTGGCTGGGGGCCTTGGCGACCATTTCCATCACCCAGTCGCGGCCCATGCGCACGTTGTCGCCGTCGATGATACAGCCTGCGTCCTTCAGGATCGCCAGCGCCTCGGGGTTCAGAAACTCGATGCCGATCTCTTCCAGGATGCGCATCGCGCCGTCGTGGATCGCCAGCACGCCCTCCTCGCTCAAGGGCTCGGTCGGCTTGTCGTGGTTGACCGGCAAGCGCCAGGGCATCTGCTGGATCGCGCCAGTCGGGCGGGCATGGCCTGCACGGCCTCCGGCGCGGCGGCGTTTCGGTCTGTCTGCGCACATGGGTGGGCCTCCTGCTGGTTGCCCTCAGGATCAGCCCCGACCGCGCCCCGCGCCAATGTATTTGCGACCGAATGCGTCGTTTTTGGCGTTCAGCCCGCCAACCAACCGGGCAAATGGCCGATATCAGGCAGGACCACGTCGGCGAATGGGGTCAAAACCTCGGCCGGGGCCAGGCCGGTCAGCACGCCGACCACCTGCATCCCCGCCGCACGACCTGCGTGCAGGTCGTGCAGGCTGTCGCCCACCATAACCACGCGCGAAGGGTCCAATGCCAGGGCATCCACAAAGCCCAGGCACATGCCAGGCCCCGGCTTGGCCCCGTGGCCGCTGTCATAGCCCGCGATGAAGTCGAACCTGTCGGTCACCCCCGCCGCCGCCAGATGTGCCCGTGCGGGCGCCTCGGCGTCGTTGGTGGCCACGCCCAGCTTCAGCCCCAGCGCGCGCAGACCGTCCAGAAACGGGGCCAGCGCCACCGCCTCGGCCTGGGGCGCGTTCGCGGCCTCGTCATTGATGAGGGTTTCAAGCGCGACCGGGTCGAGGTCGACATGCGGCGTCAGCGCCTCGACCACTTCGCCCGGCGTGCCCGCGATGACGATTGAGCCCGGATCGAACGCATTCGCCGCATAATCATAGCCGATTGCGGCCCCGATTGCCGTGGCGCGCGCGACGTCCCGGTCACACAGCCGGTCCAAAAACGCCCGCGCCCAGGCCTCCCAGGTGGCACCGAACTGAAACAGCGTGCCGTCCTTGTCGAAAAGTATCCCGTCTGCGCGCATCCTGGCCCCTCCTGTCTGTGTCCGGCCCAGCCATAGCGCAAAATGGGCTGGTTGACAGGGGCGGAAATTTGATTGACATTGTCAACCATGTCACCCCGCCCACCCTATCGCCTGCATGATGCCATCGGCTACCAGCTGACGGTCACTGCGCGGATGCAGGAACGCCGGTTCGAGGCGCAGCTGAAAACGCTCGACCTGACACGGATCACCTGGTGCGTGCTTCTGGCGGCCCAGGACGAAGGCCTGTGCCACCCGTCCGACATCGCCGCCTTCATCGGCATCGACCGCACCGCCACGTCGCGCGCTTTGCGCCAAATGGAGGGCGCCGGACTGATCACGCGGGGGCTTGGTGACAACGACCGGCGCACCACCCGTGTCACCCTGACCGATCTGGGCCGCGCCCGACTGGACCAGGCCGTACCAATGGCGCTGGCCAGTCGCAATGCCACTGAAACTCAGCTGACCCCACAGGAATTGGCAGACCTACGCCGCCTGCTGACCAAACTGCGCGCGGGCGACGACGCCCCGTTGACCAAGCTTTGAAAAGGCTCTGACGATGACCAAGCTCTTCTCCTACCGCAATCGCGCGCCGCATCTGGGCCCCTACCCGCTTGAGGCTTTGCCGCGTGTGGATCACCCGACCGGGTTGGAACAGCTGGCGCCGATGCCCAGCCTCGATTTTCACCGCGCGGATGAGCCCCTGTCGATCGTGAACGCGATGCAGGAGTATCAGGCGATGCTGGACGCCACCCGCGAAGGCTTGGTGAAACGTGAACGGGGCGTGATCCCGTCCGACCCGATGGAGCGCGCCAATCATCTGAAATCATTCGGTTATTATTGTGACGCGGCACAGGTTGGCATTTGCGAAATCCCGACCTCGGCGTGGTTGGAAACCCCCATGAAAAACCCCGACGTGGACCGGTTGGCGCAAAAGATCGAAACGATGCAGGTCAAGACCTATGCCGCCGGGGTCGACATGATCATGGCGGGGCTGCGCGAAAGCCTGCGCAAGCCGCCCGAAGATTGCCGCCACCACACGCACGCCCTGGTGTTCCTCTATGACTTCCCCCGCGATCCGGGCGCAGATGAGGTTGGCGCCGAGTGGATTGGCGACGCGCAGCAGCACCGCGCCTGCCTGCGCGGCATGGAGACCTCGGTCACCCTGGCCAATTACATCCGCTCGCTGGGCTGGGACGCGCGCGCACATTCCGCCGTCGCCTCGGACATCCACCTGGATCAGATGGCAGTGGCCGCGGGTCTGGCCATTATCGACGGCGACGCCGCCGTGAACCCGTTCCACGGTCGCCGCTTTGGCCTGTCCGTCGTCACCACCACACTGGAGCTTTCACCGGACAAGCCCCTGGCCCAAAACGCAAAACCGCCCGCGTCCTGGCGCAACAGCTTGGGACGTCATGCGCGGACCATGCGCAACGCGGACCCGTTCGACAAACGACGCTTCACCGACGGTCCGCACCCGTTTGAACGCCTGAAACGGGTCGCGGACACCACGACCTATATCGACAAGCCCAACGTCGCCCGCGTGCCCAAACGCGCCAACATGTTCGCGCGGTCCTTGTTCGGCGATCTTGGCAAACAGGCGCAGGAGGGGTCGAAGAACGGCAATTACGTGCGCAAATCCGCCGCCGCCTTCGCCTTCCGACCCTCGCTGGGCGCCTTCATCCTGTTGCAGGACGGGGATGCGGCAAAGGTGCATCCCTCCACGCATGATCCAGCGCGCAATGCCGCCAACATCAAGGCTGCGCTGTATTTCCTGGGCGTCGATGCGGTGGGCCTGTCGGCCTGCCCGGACTGGGCCTATTATTCCCACGACGCGATCGGCGACCCGATCACGCCTTACCACAAGAACGCGATTTCGATGATCGTCGATCAGGGCCATGAAACGATGGAGGGTGCCTCGGGCGACGACTGGATCGCCTGCGCCCAATCGATGCGCGCCTATCTGCGGTTTTCGCTGCTGGGCGGTGTGCTGGCGCAACATCTGCGCGGGCTGGGCTATACCGCGCGGGTGCATTCGGTGATGGATGACGAGGTGCTTCATCCACCGCTTCTGCTGTTGTCCGGGTTGGGCGAGGTCAGCCGGATCGGCGAGGTGATCCTCAACCCCTACCTTGGCCCACGCCTGAAATCCGGTGTTGTCACCACCAACATGGAAATGACCCACGACAGGCCGATAGACTTTGGCCTGCAGGCATTTTGTGAGGCGTGCAACAAATGCGCGCGCGAATGCCCCTCGGGCGCCATCACCGCCGGGCCGAAGCTCATGTTCAACGGCTACGAGACCTGGAAATCCGACAGCCAGAAATGCACCACCTACCGCGTCAGTCAAAAGAACGGCGCGATGTGCGGGCGCTGCATGAAAACCTGCCCGTGGAATCTGGAAGGCCTGTTTGCCGAGGCGCCGTTTCGCTGGGCCGCGATGAAGGCACCGGCGCTGGCCAAGCCATTGGCAAAACTGGATGATATGCTGGGCAACGGTGGCATCAACCCGGTGAAGACCTGGTGGTGGGATCTGGAGATGGTGGACGACGGGCCCTATGCGCCCCCGGACCATCCGGTGAACCGGCGCGGGCTGTCGAAAGACCTGGATTTGCGGTTCGAGGACCAGACGCTTGCCGTCTATCCCGCCCCCTTGGCCCCGCCGCCCTACAACTGGCCGTTTCCGGCGGATCGCGAGGCCGGGATCGCGGCCTATGAGGCGATGATCGACGCGGAGGAGCACAAGCGCCGCCGCGCCGCCGGGCAGCCGCCTGAACACGTCTACACCGCCGACCAGGGCGACGCGCCGGTGATCCAGACGGTGATTTCCAAGGTCGAGCGGATGACGCCAGATGTGACCAAATACACCTTCGCCCGCCCCGATGGCACCCCCCTGCCCGAAGCGACCGCAGGCGCGCATATCGACGTGGTCGTGGCGCCCGAGTTTTTCCGGCAGTATTCCCTGTGCGGCGATCCAGCGGACCGGTCCAGCTATCAGATCGCGGTGCTGCGCGAGGACGCGGGGCGTGGTGGCTCAAAACTGATGCACCGGATATTTGAAGAGGGCCGGCGCGTGTTTGTCTCCCACCCGATCAACCACTTTCCCTTGGCGGAAGAGGCCGCAGTCACCATGCTGATGGGCGGCGGCATCGGTGTGACGCCGATGATCGCGATGGCACACCGGCTCCACGCACTGGGGCGCGATTTCGCGCTCCACTATTCCTGCTCGTCCCGCGCGGCGGCGGGGTTTCTGGACGACCTGGCAGCGGTGCCCTGGGCGGACAAGGTGCACCTGCATGTCTCGGACGAAGGCAGCCGCGCCGACCTCGCTGGGCTGTTGGCCTATGAGACCGGGCGGCATGTCTATACCTGCGGGCCTGAGGTCTACATGGCGGCTGTCATGGACGCAGCCGAGGCGGGCGGATACCCCGAAGAGGCGCGGCATCTGGAGTATTTCAGCGTGCCGGAACAGCCCGAGTATGAAAACCACGATTTCACCCTGCGGCTGGCCAAATCCGGACGCGAGGTGAAGGTGAAGGCGGGCGAAGCACCCACCGACGCGCTGCTGGCAGCGGGCGTGCATGTGGACGTGAAATGTTCGGATGGGCTGTGTGGCGTGTGCAAATGCGGTGTGCTGTCCGGCGCGGTCGAACACCGGGATTTCGTGCTGTCGAAAAAGGACCGGGAACACCACATGATCCTGTGCCAAAGCCGCGCGGCTGACCCGGACGGGGTGGTGGAGATCGATCTGTAAGACCCCGCCGTTAACCCGCCTTACCCGGTTCTACACCCAACTGGCATGTTCTCGCGCAGGGGTTTTTCCAGGCAGTTCATCATGCAAACCGACAGGAAACCTGACTTTATTCACAGCGACTTTGGTAACGGGTTTCGGGCTTGTGATCACAAGCCCGCCGCAGTTGTCCTGAGGAAGAATCGTTACGTTTCCTTTGTGCGCACGCAGAGCCCCTATTGCATCCCGTCGAAACGCGGACCGGGTGGCCTTGGACTTGCACACCTCACATTGCTGGATGCTGTGTCCATCCCATGCCCTCATTTATGTGCCAAATCAATAGATTGCAGTCGTAACTTCAAGTCCAGTTTACCTGCGCCCCACCCGGCAAAGCCTGGCGCGCGCGCATGGGGTCTCCATAGGCCAGTTCGACCTGGTCGCAGAACGCCATGACCCAGGCGTCATCCATGGTCAGGAAGTCCAGCACCGAGGCCAGGAACACGGGGTCTGCTGCCCGCGTCCGCAGATCCTCCTGCGCCACTCCAGTGGCCCCCATGAACACGGGCATCAATTCCTCGTTCCCGATCAGCCATCCCAACGCCTGCAGCGCGACGGTCTCGGCAATTTCCTGCTTCATGGTCCGTTCCCTTAACACTTGGAAACCTTTTCTTAACTAATGTGAGCGAGAAATTACCAGACGGAACGCAAACCCAGTTGCTCGCTGCAGCACAATTGTCGAAAGGGCACGCAGGTCATATGGCCGGACGCATTCTCATCGCTGATGACGTCGCCACCAACCGCATCATCCTGAAGGTGAAGCTGTCGGCGGCACGTTACAACGTGCTTCAGGCCCGCGATGGAGCCGAAGCGCAGGCAATGGCGCGCGCCGAACGTCCTGACTTGATCATGCTGGGTCAAAACATTCCCGACGGGGGGGGCGCCAAGGTTTGCGCCGCGCTGAAGGCCGATCCTGCAATTGCGGCGATTCCGATCGTGGTCGTGGCGTCCAGTGACAACCGCGCCGCGCGCCTGAATGCGCTTGAGGCCGGGGCCGAAGACGTGCTGGTCAAACCATTGGACGAGGCCGCCTTCCTGGCGCTCGTGCGCAACCTGATACGCACCCGCGCCACGCATGACGAATTGGACCGCCGCGACGGCACCGCGCGCGAGCTTGGCTTTGCCGAGCCGCGCCAGAGCTTTCAGCGGCAGGCCCGCCTGGCCCTTGTCGGCCCGGATCCGCAGGAGGCGATCAGCTGGCGTGCGGGCCTGGGACGCATGTTGAGCGAACGGGTCCACCTGCTGAGCGTCGACGAGGTCCTGAGCCACATGGAACCGGATGAGGCGCCCGACGCTTTCGTCATCGCCGCCTCGATCGAGACGCGCGGCGACGGACTTCGCCTGGTCAGCGAGCTGCGCTCACGCACCGCGACGCGCCATGCGGTCATCATCGTGCAGGCCCGGCCCGAGGATGCCGATCTGGTGTCGATGGCGCTGGACCTTGGGGCACAATCCGTTGTCACCGGTGAGTTCGACGCCTGCGAAATGGCCGTCCGCCTGCGTCGTCAGGTGGCGCGCAAGATGGACGCCGACGCGCTGCGCAAGAGCCTGGACAAGCATCTGAGCCTGGCGTTGCAGGATCCGCTGACCGGTGTCTACAATCGGCGCTATGCCCAGACCTACTTGTCGCGGATTGCCGCGCAATCTGCCGCGGCCGAACTGCCCTTCGCCCTGATGGTGCTGGATCTGGATCGGTTCAAGGCAGTGAACGACACCCACGGCCACATGGTCGGGGACGAGGTGTTGGTCGAGGTTGCAAGGCGTCTGGGGGCCAATGTGCGCGAGATTGACCTTTTGGCGCGAATCGGCGGCGAGGAATTCGTCATCGCCATGCCCGAGACCAACGCAGCTCAGGCGGCCCGCGTGGCCGAACGCCTGCGCCGCGTTGTCGGCGACGCCCCCGTGCGCTCCCCTTCGAAGGGCATCGACATTTCGGTGACGATGTCCATTGGCGTGGCCGTGGGGGGCGCCGCTGGAACCTCGGTCGAGGATCTGATGGAAAGCGCGGACAACGCGCTTTATGCCTCTAAATCCGAGGGGCGCAATCAGGTCACCTTCGTGCGCAATGCAAACGCCGCCTAGCGCTGGGCGCGGTTGAGCGCGTCGCGCAATCCCCGTTCCAGATGATCGGCAAAGCGCGCACGCGCGCGGGTGTCCATCTTGCCGACCTGGTCGACCAGAACCGCGCGCCCGTCTGCGGCCCGGGTCAGAATGCGGTGGCTTTGCGCCTCAAGAACTGCATTCAGGGCCTCAGGGTCGAACGGATCAGCGCGCAGCGCAGAAATCACCGCCTTCATCTCATCCGCAAGCGCTTCACGGTTCACGGCCAGCGATCCGCCGCGTTCACGCAAAGCTTTGCCAATCTCGCGCCGGTCCTCGCGTGACAGCGCGCCGACGAAGGGGCCAAACCCCATGTCGCGCATCGCCGAACGTTCGGGCGGGGCAAAGCGGCGGTCGTCCGCCCCGTCGCGCAAATGCGCCCCCGCCACCAGGCCCAGAACCAAGAGGTTCGCGGTCAGCGACACGGCCAGGATCACCTTGGTCAGGCGCCCTGTGCCCTTGGGCTTGGCTGTTGTCTTGTCGCTCATCTCATCCCTCCTCGACCACGGCGCCGAAATTGCTGAAGCTTGGCACAAGGTCTTCCAACTCATACCCGGTCTCGGTTGCGCCGGGCAACAACGTGCCGCCGGCCAAAGCGTTCAGCGTATCGGGTTGGGCAAAGCCAAGCCAGACACCGGCGACCGTCGCGGTGGCCATGCCGGCCAGCGCGGGCCAGCCGCCAATCGCGGCAATCAGCCCTGCCAGAAGCGAGCGGCGCTGCGCCGGGCGCGCGATCGGGCGTGGTTTGGACTGATGCGCCTCGGCATCCGCCAGCACGCGGGCCATCAGGTCCGAGGATGGGACGGGCGTGTCCGCGCGGCCTGCGGTAAAGAAGGCCTCAAGTGCCGCATCATCCAGAATGTCATGTTCAGTCTTCGCCATAACCCAACTCCTCGCGCCGACCAGCCAGAAGGGCCGCCAGTGCTCTCTTGCCCCGGGCGGTCAGACTTTCAACCGCCTCGACGCTGATGTCCAAAACCGCGGCAATCTCGGGGTTCGTGGCCCCGTCGAGATGCCGGAGTGTGACCGCAACGCGCTGCCGTTCGGGCAGCTGGTTCAGCGCGGCCTGAAGCGCCTGCGCCCGATCCGTGTCGATCAGGCCCTGCACCGCCCCCGGCGCATCGTCTGCCGGTTCCGCGATACTGTCGATGTCCACGCCGCGCCGCTTGCGCAGCCGGTCGGTGCACAGGTTGCGCACCACGTGGAACAGCCAGGTCGTGACCTTGGCTTCGCCCTGACGCCACTCCGGTGCGATTTTCCACAGCCGGAGCATCGCCTCTTGCGTCACGTCCTCGGCCTCGGCCCGGTCGCCGCCCAGCATCCGGGCGGAAAAGCCCAGAACGCGCGGGGTTAGACGTGTGGTCAACAGCATGGCCGCCTCCCGGTCGCCATTTCCATAGGCCACCAAGAGCGCGTCGTCCGTCACATCTGAGTTTGCGTCGAATGCCATGTCCATCGCGTTCCGAGGTAACCGTTCAAGGGCGGTGTCGCAAGCGGTGGGCAGGCCGGGACCCCGGCCTGCCCGTGCCGGATCAGTTGTTCCGGTCGCCTTTGCGGCCGTCTTTGCGCCCATCTTTGCCCGCGTGACGCTCGAACATCTCTTTCTGCGCCGCGTCGAATTCATCGGCCGAGATGGCGTTGTCGTCGTCGGTGTCGAACCGGTCGATCATACGGTCAAGCTTGGTGGTGTCGGGCGAAATCTCGTCGAAGCTCAGGGTGCCGGATTTGTCGGCATCGCGGCGTTCGATGATGTTCTCGATCATCCAGCCCATGCGCTTTTCGGCCTTGGCACCCTGGCGGTCGCCTTTGCGATCCCCCTTGCCGTCGCCTCGGGCCTCTGCGCGGCCCTGACGGTCTTCCATCCGAGCCTTGGCCTGGGCGGCCATTTCGTCAGCGTCCAGCGCGCCGTCACTGTTGGTATCGGCCGCGTCGAACCGGGCCTGACCGTGGGCGATCAGGTCTTCCACCGTGATCTGGCCGTTGCCGTCGATGTCTACATCGGCGAATTCCAGCTGCATAACGCCGGCCCCGCCCATTGGGCCACCGTGGCCACGCATACCGCGGTCCCCGCCGCCAAAGGCGGAAGCGGACAGCGAGGTCGCCAGAACGGCGGATCCTGCCAGAAGGGCGATCAGTGCGGTTTTTGTCGTGCGTTTCATTCTTGTAACTCCTCAGGTTTGTTTGGCGTTTCTGCCCCAAGCGCCGGTATGTCCTTCCGGCGTCATGACAGGTAAACGCGCCGCGCTGCGGTTTCCGTCGAATTTTTTTTCGGGGCAGAGGCAAACCTTGCGACATCCCGACGCAAGGACATTCGGCGACATGGTTTTCATAAGGGGAGGCCTTAGGGTAAGACACTGGCGCGAACAGACAGGATCCGAAAACATGAACGGCACGCACGTCGAGACAGTAGACCAGCAGATCGGCGACGGTGGCGAACGCCCGCTGAAGCCCGCGATCTGGCGTGGCTGGCGTCGACGCTGCCCGCAATGCGGCACCGGGCCGATGCTGAAAAGCTACCTGAAGGTGCGCGACACCTGCACGGTGTGTGGCGAAGAGCTGCACCATCACCGCGCCGACGACGGCCCGGCCTATCTGACCATTATCGTGGTTGGCCACCTGATGGCGCCGCTGATCCACATCGCCTTTGTGCAGTTCCGGCCGGACCCGATGACGCTTGCGTCGATATTCACGGTTGGAACCGTGGCGCTTGCGCTGTACCTTCTGCCTCGGTTCAAAGGCTTCATGGTGGCCTTTCAATGGGCCAAACGCATGCATGGCTTTGCCCCCGACAAAAACGGGGACGCGGCCACCGACTGAAAGGGGCCAAATGGACCAGGTCGACAAATCAAAGATCATCCGTGACGCAGCAACCGTGATCCTGATCCGGGACGCGGGCGCGCGGCCCCATGTGTTGATGGGTCAACGCGGGGCCAAGGCTGCGTTCATGCCGGGCAAGTTCGTGTTTCCCGGTGGCGCGGTGGATGCCGAGGATGGCAAGGTGCCGCTGGCGCAGGCCGGGGCCGAACCCTGCCTGACCCGATTGGGCGAGGATGCGACTGCGTCGAAAGCCCCTGCCTACCTGGCCGCCGCCATTCGTGAACTTTGGGAAGAGACCGGGCAGATCCTGGGCGAACCGGGCGACTGGCCCGGCGTGGTGCCCGCAAATTGGCAAGGGTTCGCCGATGCCGGTTTCATTCCATCCGCCGACGGTCTGGCCTTCGTGTTTCGCGCCATCACCCCGCCGGGCCGCCCGCGCCGGTTTGATGCGCGCTTCTTCGCGGCGGATGCGGACCGGCTGAAGACCGACCCGGATGACTTTTCCGGCGCCGAGGATGAACTGAGCCACCTGCAATGGATTCCGTTGGACGACGTGCGGCGGTTCGACCTGCCGTTCATCACCGAGGTGGTGCTGGCCGAGATTACCGGCAACCTGCCCAACCTGGGCGCGCCCGCAGCCGTTCCGTTTTTCAACAACAACGACGAACAAAGCTTGTTTGAACGGCTGGGTGGTGCCTCGCCCCTGACCTGATCAACTCTGGCAATAGCCCTGCGCCCGTGTCCAGGCACGCATGTCTTCGCGTTTGCGCGCGGAATGGAACGGGCCCCAGTCTGCGGCCACCCCGCGCATGCCCTGGCTGACCACACCGTCGCGCGGCACGGTGCGCGCCAAGATGCGGACGGCGCAGGACAGGTTCGCCGGACCGGATTTCAACGCCTCGCCCGAGCCCGCCGCACAGCCATAGCCGCGCGCGGTGGCCGGTGCGATCTGCACAAGGCCAAACCACTTGCCGCCGCCACCCACGGCGCGCGGGTTCCAGGTGCTTTCGTGTTTCGCCAGCGTCGACAGCAGCCCGGCCCAGAACGCCTGCCGCCCCTCAAGGCTGGCCGTGCGATAGCCCGGGCACCACGCGTCGATGTCCGCGGGCATTGTTGCGGGAAGGGCCGCCCCGTGGCTGGCCAACGCCGCCATGGTCGCCTGGGTCCAGGCACCTGAGCCTCCCAGGTGATCCCAGCGCATGGTCAGGGCCACCGCTGGGTCGTTTTTTGTGGCAATGACAGCGGCGCCACCCGCCCCAGGATCCGAAGCCCACGGCATCTGCACGCAGCCCGCAAGCACCAGAGTGGCGCCCAGAGCCAAGATCCCATTCAGTCGCATGACGATCCCCCAATCGTAACAGAACGGCCGCACCCTGCCCCGCCGCGACCGAATTGGCAATTGCACGCCGCGCGACCGGCCCCGATCGGCAAGGCCCCGCCGCCGGTTTTGCCCGCCCCGGCCCTTGCCCCGCCCCGGCCCCTGCCCTAATACCCACATGAAACGCCAAGACGGGACATGCATCATGCTGGATCACATCGCATACGAAGCCCCCGCCCCCAAAGTCATTGCGGGCGCCAAGGAAGACTGGGAACTGGTCATCGGCATGGAGGTCCATGCCCAGGTCAGCTCCAACGCCAAATTGTTCTCGGGCGCCTCGACGCAATTCGGCGCCGAGCCCAATTCCAACGTGGCCTTCGTGGACGCCGCCATGCCCGGCATGTTGCCCGTGATCAACGAGTATTGCGTCGAGCAGGCGGTGCGCACCGGTCTGGGCCTGAAGGCCGAAATCAACCTGGTGTCCGCTTTTGATCGCAAGAACTACTTCTACCCGGACCTGCCGCAGGGCTACCAGATTTCGCAGCTGTATCATCCGATCGTGGGCGAAGGCGAAGTGATCGTGGACATGTCGCCCGGCGTCGCGCGTCTGGTGCGGGTCGAACGCATTCACCTGGAACAGGACGCGGGCAAATCGATCCACGACATGGACCCGAACATGTCCTTCGTCGACCTGAACCGCACCGGCGTGGCGCTGATGGAGATCGTCAGCCGCCCTGACATCCGCGGGCCCGAGGAGGCCGCCGCCTACCTGACCAAGCTGCGCCAGATCCTGCGCTATCTTGGCACCTGTGATGGCAACATGCAGGAAGGCTCGATGCGGGCGGACGTGAACATCTCGATCTGTCGTCCAGGACAGTATGAGAAATACATGGAAACGCAGGACTTTTCCCATCTCGGCACGCGTTGCGAGATCAAGAACATGAACTCCATGCGGTTCATTCAGCAGGCGATTGATGTCGAAGCCCGGCGCCAGATTGCCATCGTCGAAGACGGCGGCACGGTCACCCAGGAAACGCGCCTGTATGACCCCGACAAGAACGAAACGCGCTCGATGCGGTCAAAGGAAGAGGCGCACGATTACCGCTACTTCCCCTGTCCCGACTTGCTGCCGCTGGAAATCGAACAAGGCTGGGTTGATGACATCGCTGCAGGCCTGCCCGAGCTGCCGGACGCGAAAAAAGCCCGCTTCATGGGTGATTTCAACCTGTCGGAATATGACGCCAGCGTGCTGACCGCAGACACCGCCTCGGCCAGCTATTTCGAAGCCGTGGCCGAAGGGCGCGACGGCAAACTGGCCGCGAACTGGGTTATCAACGAGCTGTTTGGCCGGCTGAAGAAGGAAGACCACGACATCACCGAAAGCCCGGTCAGCCCGGCGCAACTGGGCGGGATCATCGCGCTGATTTCGTCCGACGCCATTTCCGGCAAGATCGCGAAAGAGCTGTTCGAGATCGTCTATACCGAAGGCGGCGACCCCGCCGAGATCGTCGAAGCACGTGGCATGAAGCAAGTGACAGACACCGGCGCGATCGAGGCCGCGGTGGATCAGATCATCGCCGACAACCCGGCCCAGGTCGAAAAAGCCCGCGAAAATCCGAAGCTTGCGGGTTGGTTCGTGGGTCAGGTGATGAAGGCGACCGGCGGCAAGGCGAACCCCAAGGCGGTGAACGAATTGGTGGCCAAGAAGCTGGCGCAGTGAGTTCTCCGCACCTGTCATCCACGATGCAGGTCGTGCCGGACTGGCTCGACTACAACGGTCATATGAACATGGCCTATTACAACGTGCTGATCGACCGCGCGGGGGATGAAATGTATTCCCTGATGGGGCTGGGCGAAGCCTATGCCAAAACCCGCGCCCACACGAGCTATACGGCCGAGTTTCACATCTGTTATGTGCGCGAACTGCATCTGGGCGACCGGGTGCAGGTGCAGTCGCAGCTGTTGGAGTTCGATGCCAAGCGCTTCATCACCTGGCACGAGGTCTGGCACGTTGACGGCTGGCTTGCCGCGACCGGAGAGGCGCTGGGGCTGCATATCGACATGTCAGGCCCGCGTGTGGTGCCCTTCCCCGACGATGTCCGGGCCAAGATGCTGGCGCTGAAGGCGACTCAAGCCGACCTGCCGCGGCCCGATCGGGCCGGACGGGCGATCGCGCTTCCGGGCTGACCCCAGATGTCGGGGCGCGTGAGCCTCTTCCCCCAAGCCCTTGTGGCGCATTGTTTTTTCGCCACAGGCGGTGATCCGCTTCACGCAACTTGGACACATTCCCTGCGAATCGGGTAAATTGCCGGTCACTGTTTGAAGAGGGACAAGTGTGATGAAATTCGAGTACAAGGTGGTTCCGGCCCCGAAAAAGGGCAAGCGCGTCAAAGGCGTGAAGGGCGCGGAAGCCCGTTTTGCCAACACGCTGTCGGATGTGATGAACGAATACGGCGCGGAAGGCTGGGAATACCAGCGCACCGACACCCTGCCCTGTGAAACCCGCTCGGGCCTGACTGGCAAGACCACCGTGTTTCAGAACATGCTTGTATTTCGCCGCGCGCTTGACGTCGCCGAAGACACCGCCCCCGAGGCGCCGCAGGTCGATGTGGAAGAGATCGCGACGGTGCACGCCCCGGCCCTGCCCTCGGCCGGCGCGGCGCAAGAACTGCCCGACTATGTGGCCCCGGTCAACGACGACGAAAAGCGCGACGTCGCCGCCGAGTGACATTGCAGGCGTGACCGCCCAGTCAGCCCGAGATTTCCAACGCCAGCGCGTGGATCTGAGCCATCAGGTCCGCGCCCAATGCCGCGTGCACCGCCCGGTGACGGGCGACGCGTGACATGTCGGCAAATACCGGATCCTCAAGGCGGACACGAAAATGGCTTTCGCCCGATCCGTCATCGCCCGCATGTCCCTGATGCTGATGGCTTTCGTTGAGCACTTCCAGCGCGCGCGGGTTGAATGCGCCCGCAAGCTTTGCGCGAATTTCGTCCGTCTTGTTCATTTTTCGCCCCATCCCTCTTCTATCTGGTGGAAAAACATCTAGTATCTTGGGTCCGAGTCGAAAAGGGTATTCCAATGTCCAAAAGTGATCCGTTCGGATTCGATATGTCCGTGAAAACGGCCAAGAAAAACAATCCACGCGGCAAGCGCGGCATGTCCGGGGCGTTCGAAACGTCGACCCGTAGATGCGAAATGGACGGCTGCACCGAAAGCGGCCAGTACCGTGCGCCGCGCTCGCCGGACCACCTGGATGAGTTCAAGTGGTTCTGCAAAGATCACGTGCGGGAATACAATCTGAAGTGGAATTTCTTCAACGGCGCGACCGAGGAAGAGATGAACGAACAGATGGACAAGGACCGGGTGTGGGAACGCGAGACCAAGCCGTTCTCCAAACCGACCGAGGAACAGCGTGCCTGGGGCCGGTTGGGGGTGGATGACCCGCATCAGGTGCTGGGCGGCAACGCGACCCAGAACCCCGGTAAATCGATCACCGGCACCCGCAAGCTTCCGTCCAAGGAACGCCGCGCGGTCGATATTCTTGAGGCCAAGGATCACTGGACAAAGCCCGAGATTCGCAAGGCCTACAAGAAACTGATCAAAGTGCTGCACCCGGATATGAACGGCGGCGATCGCAGCCAGGAAGAGCAGCTGCAAGAGGTCGTCTGGGCCTGGGAGCAGATCAAGGTCAGCCGCAATTTCCGCAACTGACCCGGTTTCGTTTCATCCTGAACCGGGGTAGCGTCGCGCATTCCGGGAGCCAGCATGCCTTTTCTGATCGCCCTTTTGTTGTTTTGTCTCGCGCCTGTGCTGGCCGCGGCGCAGGACCGGATTGCCCCCCCTGACATCACCTGGGAAATCACCAATCGTTTTGCCCCGTTCGAGGCGCAGGACGATCCCGATTTCCTGTTTGCCCGCTGGGGATTGCGCGCGGATGATGGCAACTGGCAGGGCTGGCATGAAAGGCTGTGGCGCGCGTTGGGGGACAGGTTTGCCTCGCCCTATGCCGATGCGCTGAAGCGTGATCGCGCCACACATTGGGACCAGGCGCGCCAGGGCCACAGCGCCCAAACGCTTGATTTCATCCAGCGCGAACACGCCCCAACTACCATGATCCGCATCCGCCTGTGGGTCGAAGACGCCGCGCCCTGCACCTGGACGATCGGCGACGAGGTGGTCCGCGTGACCCATTGCAGCGAGAGGCTGAAACGCGCGATTCCGCTCGCGGGCACCCATGTGACCGTGCGCTTGGACAGCGGATTGGGCCAAAGCCGGTTCCTCAAGCCCCGCCACCATGTCGCGGTGGCGCTGGGGGACAGCTATGGCTCGGGCGAAGGCAACCCGGACCTGCCCGCGCGGTGGAACAACCGGATCGTGGTGGGCGCGGACAAGGTCGGTTGGATGACCTCCACCGAACATTTGCGCGGCGGTGAACGAGGCTATGCCCGGTGGTTGGACGACCGTTGTGACCGAAGCTTCTTTTCGCACCAAAGCCTGACGGCGCTGGGGATCGCGTCACGCGATCCGCATGTGTTCGTGTCCTTCCTGCACTACGCCTGTTCCGGCGCCGAGGTGTTCGACGGTGTGCTGACGCCACAGAACCAGCCCGGCGGCAATGCCGGCTTCAACAACCTGTCGCAGTTGAACGCAGCACTGGGGGAGCTGTGCCTGGACCCGGTCACCGCCCCCGCCGCGGTGGCACCCGAGGCACTGGCCGGTCAGAACCTGCGCGCCTTTGCCCGGCGCAATGGCACGATGCTGCGCCCGAACGACCGGCTGGACGTCAACATGCGCCCGCAAAGGACCGAAACCGGGCAGCGTGATTTTCCACGCTCGGGCATCGTGCAATGTGCGTCCGGGCGGCTGCGGGTGCCTGATACAGTGCTTCTGTCGGTGGGCGGCAATGACATCGGTTTTGCCCAGATCGTGCATTACTTCGTCGTGCCGGTCAGCCATTCGTCGCACACGATGACCGCGCTGGCGCTGCCCGACCTGTGCCCGGCGCCGGAGTTTCGCGCCGACCCTGTCTCGTTTCCGCTGGCTGCGGAACGCTGCGCGGCACTGGATCGGCGGTTGGGCCATCACGTCGGTGATCTGATCGGCAGTCAGGCAAGTGCGGCGGGGATCGGCGCGCGCTATCGTCTGCTGTTCTCGATCCTGCGCCATTCGCTGAAGGTCACGCCCGAACAGATCGTGATGGCGCAATACCCCGACCCTTTGCGCCTGACCGAAGGCTCAGACGACCGCTGCGGCCCGGTCGCCCAACCGGTCCTGGTGCATGGATCACCCCCCGGGTTCGATCCGGGCGGGCCGTGGAACGGGCTCCGCACCTCCCTGCCCGAACCTGCGACAAACCGTTGGCCGTTCAACCTGTTGGAGGACGAGGCGCGCAAGGTTCTGTTGCAGTTCGATGCCTTCCGCCAGCAATTATCACTGACCGCGCGGGCCGAAGGGATCATCTTCGCCTGCGCCACGCGCGACGCCTTCCTGGGCCACGGCTGGTGGCAGGGCAAACACCTGCGCCTGCCCAACGCGCCGCCGAACACCTGGGCGCCCGCGCTGTGGCAACCTTACCGGTATGAACCCTTCGGCCGCGCCGTGCGCACGGGCAATGACAGCGCCCTGACCCAGGCCGACGGCGCCCCGGCCATTTCCGGCGCGGTGCATCCGAACCTTCTGGGCCACGTGTTGATCGCCGATGGCGTGATGCAGCGGTTGGAGGAAGACCGCTAGCCCTGTCGCACGGTCGGCGCGACAACGCCACGTTTTTGCGCCCCTCCCCTTGCACCACGCGCCCATTTCGGGCACCACAATCAGGTGACCAAACGGACGGAAATCCCGCCCGGGCGGCGGGCATCAGAAACATGGCGGACGGCAGAATGGACAAGGCAGTAAAACCCACCGAAGATATCTCGGTTCGTGAGGTTTTTGGCATCGACACGGATATGGTCGTAAAGGGGTTTGAACCGGGCATGGACCGCGTGCCCACCATCGACCCGACCTATAAATTCGATCCCGACACCACGCTGGCAATCCTGGCCGGTTTTGGCCACAACCGTCGCGTGATGATCCAGGGCTATCACGGCACGGGCAAGTCGACCCATATCGAACAGGTCGCCGCGCGCCTGAACTGGCCCACCGTGCGGGTGAACCTGGACAGCCATATTTCCCGGATCGACCTGATCGGCAAGGACGCGATCAAGCTGAAAGACGGCATGCAGGTGACCGAGTTCCAGGAAGGTATCCTTCCCTGGGCGCTGCGCAACCCGACCGCGATCGTCTTCGACGAATACGACGCCGGCCGCGCCGACGTGATGTTCGTGATCCAGCGCGTGTTGGAACATGACGGCAAGCTGACGCTTCTGGACCAGAACGAAGTGATCACCCCTCACCCGTCCTTCCGCCTGTTTGCCACCGCCAACACCGTTGGCCTGGGCGACACGACCGGGCTTTATCACGGCGTGCAACAGATCAACCAGGCGCAGATGGACCGCTGGTCGCTGGTCGCAACGCTGAACTACCTCAGCCACGACGCGGAAACCAACATCGTTCTGGCGAAGAACCCGATCTACAACACCGAAAAAGGACGCAACCAGATCGCCCAGATGGTGACCGTTGCCGACCTGACGCGCACGGCCTTCATGAATGGGGATCTCTCCACCGTGATGAGCCCGCGCACGGTGATCAACTGGGCCGAAAACGCCACCATCTTCCGCAACATCGGCTATGCCTTCCGCCTGTCGTTCCTGAACAAATGCGACGAGTTGGAGCGCCAGATCGTCGCCGAGTTCTATCAGCGCTGCTTTGACGAGGAACTGCCGGAATCGGCGGCCTCGATGAGCATGGGGTGATGATTCCGGCGGTCCTGCAACCTCGGGAACCGGACGCTGCGACATTGGCGCGAGCGGCGACGTTGATCGCGGAAGTCGAAGCGGGACTCGACAATGGGGAGTCAGCCGTCATGGCGTTGAGAGAGTTGCGCAGCTTGACGGAACAGAGTGAACTGGCTGCCGAAAACTACTACGAAATCTCCGGTGCCATGTCTTACGAAGACGCGGCCACCTTGGCGTTCTGCCCGCAACCCGAGGTTATCGCGGACCTGACGTTCCAGCAGTTTCGCTGGATCTGCGAAAAGATGCAGGCAACGCTTTGCTCGGGGCAGTTTGAATTCTGGTTCCAGCTGTTTCGACTTAACGCCCGGAATTCGCGTGCGGGGGATTTGTTTTTTAATCCCCCCGAGGCTTGGGTGTCCCGCTTGATCGAAGCCGGTGAGATCCCGGCGGACACAAAACCGAACAGCTTTTCCCCTTCGGCGCAGCAATTGGCCGAGGAGGCATGGAAAAGCGATGCGATCCTCCTTTAGGATGATGACATGAACAAACCCAGCGACAACCCCGCCGATCCGTTCAAGAAGGCCCTGGCCGAAGCGACCAAGGTCATGGCGGATGATGCCGAGCTTTCGGTCACCTATTCGGTGGACCCACCGGGTCTGTCCGGCGACGCCGTACGCCTGCCGCAGGTGACGCGGCGGATGACGCGGGATGAGGTTCTGCTGGCCCGCGGCACGGCGGATGCGCTGGCGCTCAAGCACAAGTTCCACGACGACGCGACCCATGTGAAATACGCCCCGCCCGGCCAGATGGCGCGCGACCTCTATGAGGCGATGGAAACCGCCCGCTGCGAAGCGATGGGCGCACGCGAAATGCCCGGCACGGCCTCGAATATCGACCACAAGATTGCCGAGGACGCAGGCAAGCGCGGCTTTGACCAGATCACCGCCGCTGCCGACGCGCCGCTGGCCGATGCGGCGGGCTTCCTTGTGCGCCACCTGGCCACCGGACGCGACCTGCCCAAGGGCGCCGACAACGTGATGAACCTGTGGCGCGACTTCATCGAAGGTCAGGCCGGGGAAACGCTTGAAGACCTGAACGCAACCCTTTCCGATCAAAGGGAATTTGCCAAGTTTGCACGGCAGGTGATCGACGATCTGGGCTATGGTGACCAGTTGGGGGAAGACCCTGATCAGGACGACCAATCGGACGACGAAGCCGAACCGGATGAGGACGAGGACCAGGACAGCCAGTCCGAGGAGCAATCCGACAGCGAGGAGGAGGCCGAGGCCAGCCCCGAGCAGTCGCAGGAGGAACAGCAGGACCAGACCGAGGCACAGGTGTCGCTGGACGATCTGGCTGATGAGGAAATGGGCGACGAGGCGGAAATGCCCGACGGCGACGCCCCGTTGGAGCCGCCCCCGCCCGCACCGGCCTCGGAGGCCGACCCGAACTACACGGTTTTCCTGCCGGATCACGATGAGGAAATTCGCGCCGAGGATCTGGCGGAACCGGCCGAGCTGGAACGCCTGCGCGCCTATCTCGATCAGCAGCTGGAGCCCTTGAAAGGCGCCGTATCGCGGTTGGCCAACAAGTTGCAGCGCCGCCTGCAGGCGCAGCAGAACCGCAGCTGGTTGTTCGACCTTGAGGAAGGCATTCTGGACGCTGGCCGTCTGGCCCGTGTGGTTGCCAACCCGACCACGCCCTTGTCATTCAAACAGGAAAAAGACACCGAGTTTCGCGACACGGTTGTGACGTTGCTTTTGGACAATTCCGGGTCCATGCGCGGCCGTCCGATTTCGATCGCAGCGATCTGCGCCGACGTTCTGGCGCGCACGCTGGAACGCTGCCAGGTGAAGGTCGAGATCCTGGGCTTCACCACCCGCGCCTGGAAGGGCGGTCAAGCGCGTGAAAAATGGCTGGCTGATGGTCGTCCGCAGCAGCCCGGTCGCCTGAACGACCTGCGCCACATCATCTATAAACAGGCCGACGCACCGATGCGCCGGACCCGGCCCAATCTGGGCCTGATGATGAAGGAAGGGCTGCTCAAGGAAAACATCGACGGCGAGGCGCTGGAATGGGCGCACAAGCGCATCGTGGCCCGCCCCGAGGCGCGCAAGATCCTGATGGTGATCAGCGACGGCGCACCGGTGGATGACAGCACCCTGTCCGTCAACCCCGCGAATTACCTGGAAAAGCACCTGCGCGACGTGATCGCGATGGTCGAGAAACGCAAACAGGTTGAGCTGCTTGCCATCGGCATCGGCCATGACGTAACCCGGTATTACGACCGCGCTGTGACGATCACCGACGTGGAGCAGCTGGCGGGCGCAATGACCGAACAGCTGGCATCGCTGTTCGACACCGACCCCCGTGCGCGGGCGCGCATGATCGGCATCAAGAAGGCCAGCTGATGTTTCAAAGCTTTGAGACCACCGCAAACCCGGCCCAGGGCCCTGCCCGGCTTGCTGCTTTACGGAACGTGATGGCGCGCGACGGGCTGGACGGGTTCTTTGTCCCCCGCGCCGACGCGCACCAGGGCGAATATGTCGCCGAATGCGACGCGCGGCTGGCGTGGTTGACCGGGTTCACCGGCTCGGCCGGGTTCTGTCTTGCGCTGGTGGACACTGCTGGTGTGTTCATCGACGGACGCTACCGCAATCAGGTCCGCAGCCAAGTCGATCTGGGCCATTTCACCCCGGTACACTGGCCCGAGGTGCAGCCCGGCCCGTGGTTGGTCGACCAGTTGCCCGACGGCGGCAAAATCGGCTTTGACCCCTGGTTGCACACGGCGGGTGAGATCGAAAAGCTGGAACACGCGCTTGGCGACAGCTTTACCCTGGTGGCCAGCGAAAACCTGGTGGACCAGATCTGGGAGGATCGCCCGGACGCACCGCAAGGCCACATATCGCCTCAACCGATCGAAATGGCAGGCAAAAGCCACGGAGACAAGCGGGACGCGCTGGCCCAAACCTTGCGCGACGCCGGGCACTCGGCCGCCGTACTGACCCTGTCCGACAGCATCGCGTGGCTTTTGAACATCCGCGGCGACGACATCCCGCACATTCCGATCGTGCAGGGCTTTGCCATTCTTCACGACACGGGTCGGGTTGATTTCTTCACCCACCCGGCGCGCAACCGCTCGATCGGCGACCATCTGGGGCCCGAGGTGCGGATCTATCCCGACAGCGCATTTGAGGAAGGTCTGGCCGCGCTTACCGGCCCGGTGCGGGTCGACCGCGCCACCGCCCCGGTCGCCGTCAGCCGCATTCTGGAGCGTGATGGGGTCGAGATCGCTTGGGGTGATGATCCGTGCATCCTGCCCAAGGCGCGCAAGAACCCGACCGAGGTCGAAGGCGCGCGCAAGGCGCATCTGCGCGACGGTGTAGCGCTGGTTGAGTTCCTGACTTGGTTCGACGCCACCGCCCCCCGCGCGACGCTGACCGAGATCGACGTGGTGACACAGCTAGAAAACCAGCGCCGGGCGGGCAATGCACTTCTGGACATCAGCTTTGAAACCATCGCGGGATCGGGGCCCAACGGCGCGATCATGCACTACCGCGTGACCGAGGACACGAACCGGACGCTGCAAAGTGGCGACATCATGGTGGTGGACAGCGGCGGGCAGTATCGCGACGGCACCACCGACATCACCCGCACGCTGCCCATTGGCAACGTGGGGGACGAAGAAAAAGCCTGCTTCACCCGCGTGGTGCAGGGCATGATCGCGATTTCCCGCGCGCGCTGGCCCAAGGGGCTGGCGGGGCGCGATCTGGACGCGCTGGCGCGCTTTCCACTGTGGGTCGCGCATCAGGATTTCAACCATGGCACCGGGCATGGCGTCGGGTCGTTCCTGTCCGTACACGAAGGGCCGCAACGGATATCCAGGGTCTCGGACGTGCCGTTGGAGCCGGGCATGATCCTGTCGAACGAGCCTGGCTATTACCGCGATGGCGCCTTCGGCATTCGGATCGAAAACCTGATCGTGGTGCAAGCCGCCGAGGCGCTGCCGGGTGGCGATGCAGATCGCGAGATGCTGTGCTTCGAAACGCTCACCTTCACGCCGATCGACCGCCGCCTGATCATGGCCGACATGCTCAGCACAGATGAACGCGACTGGCTTGACGCCTATCACGCCCAGACCTTCGCAGCACTTGAGGGGAAGGTGTCGCCTTCCGCGCGTGCCTGGCTGGAACAGGCCTGCGCCCCTCTCTGAAACACGCAGGTTACAAAGCGATGCCAGAAGTCGCGACATATTGCCGGTTCTCCGGTGTACCAAAACAGTTTAAGGTCCGCGGACCGTGACGGAGGACAAGCATGGCTGACCATATCAAGATCCGCAAAGCCCAGGGCACCTGGGTCGTGCGCGCCGGCGGCGCGGTTTTGGGCGAAAGCACCAATGCGCTGGAGCTGAGCGAGGGCGATCTGGCCCCGGTGATCTATTTCCCGCGCAGCGACATCGCGATGGCGCTGCTGGATGCCAGCGACACGACCAGCCACTGCCCGCACAAGGGCGACGCCAGCTATTTCTCGATCCAGACAAAATCGACCGTCATCGAAGATGCGGCCTGGAGCTACGACGACCCGAAAGAGGACGTCGCGCGGATAAAGGGCCTTCTGGCCTTCTTCCCCGGCAAGGTGACGGTCGAACAGGTCTGAACGGCCGACCCGGGCGCCAATCCATTGAACATGCCTGCGCGGCACGCGCAGACCGCTGGATCACGCCCTCGGAACACGCCCGGCCGGGGTCGATACCGTGCCGCCGCCCACCGCCGCGCCCCCCCCTGTGGTGGACGGGCAGGACGTCGGCAGACCCCGCGCCACCCGCACCGCCAGGAAGGCAAACGCCTGCGCTTCCAGCATATCACCGTTCAGCCCGACCGCCTCGACCGGCTCAACGACGCAAGGCAATGCCGCGCCAAGCCCGGCCATCAGCGCCGCATTGTGCCGCCCGCCACCGCAAACCAACAGGCGCGCGGGCGGGATCGGGCAATGCTCCATCCCCCGCGCAACAGCGGCCACCGCGCAAGCGGTGAGCGTGGCGGCAGCGTCCGCATCTGACAGCGCGTCCACAGCCGCTGACAGCCCGGTAAAACTGTCACGATCCAAGGACTTGGGCGGCATACGATAGAAATAGGCATCGTCCAGGAAACCCGCGACCACAGCCGCATCTGCCTGCCCGGACAGGGCCAGCGCGCCCCCTTTATCAAACCCCTGCCCCAACCGCTTGGTCATCAGGTCGTTCACCGGCGCGTTCGCGGGGCCGGTGTCGAAGGCCAGCAGCGCGCCGTCATCCTCGGGGTTGGTTTTCGACGGGTCCACCCAAGTCAGGTTTCCCACCCCACCCAGGTTCAAAAACGCAACAGGCGCTTCGGCCCCAATCCATTTGGCACAGGCAAAGTGAAAGAACGGCGCCAACGGCGCGCCTTCGCCCCCCAAAGCCACGTCAGAACTGCGAAAGTCCGACACCACTGGCACGCCCAAGACCTCAGCCAACACCTGCCCGTCGCCGATCTGATGCGTACCTCGCCCGCGCGGATCATGCGCCAGGGTTTGACCGTGGAAGCCGATGATCTCGGCGCCTTCAAACCCCGCCAGCACAGCGGCATGGGCGGTCTCGACCACCTCGGCCGCTGCCTCCAGCCCAGCGTCCCCCGGCCAGGCGCCCAGCACGGCGCGGATCGTCGTGCGTTCATCCGCCTCGTAGGGACGATAGGCGCTGTCCCCGAAGGTGAAAATCACCTCACCATCGGTCCGCAGCATCGCCGCATCGACCCCGTCCAGCGACGTGCCCGACATGGTTCCCAGTGCCCAGACGGCCCTCGGTTTCAACATGCTCTTCCCCTTTGCCCGCCCCCCGTCTATACGGGGGTTTCAACGTCAAAGATGGACCGAGATGCGATGACTTACCACCCGAAATCAGACTTCATGCGCGTGATGATCGAGCGCGGCTTTCTGGCCGATTGCACCGATTATCAGGGGCTGGACGAAGCTTTGCTCAAGGGTCCGGTCCCGGCCTATATCGGCTTTGACGCCACCGCGAAATCGCTGCACGTGGGGTCGCTGATCCAGATCATGATGCTGCGCTGGCTGCAGAAAACCGGGCACCAGCCGATCACCCTGATGGGCGGCGGCACCACCAAGGTGGGCGACCCCAGCTTCCGCGCCGATGAACGCCCGCTGCTGACGCCCGACCAGATCGACGATAATATCGCCGGGATCAAGAAGGTCTTTGCCAATTACATCGACTATGACGGCGACGGCCAGGCCCCTGCCCTGATGCTGAACAATGCCGAGTGGCTGGACGGGCTGAACTACCTCGATTTCCTGCGTGACATCGGGCGGCATTTCTCCGTCAACCGGATGCTGTCGTTCGAAAGCGTGAAATCGCGACTGGATCGCGAACAGAGCCTGAGCTTCCTCGAATTCAACTACATGATCCTGCAAGCCTACGATTTCCTTGAGCTGAACCGCCGCTATGGCTGCCTGCTGCAGATGGGCGGCTCGGACCAATGGGGCAATATCGTCAACGGCATCGACCTGACCCGCCGGGTGTTGGAGGCCGAGATCTACGGCCTTACCTCGCCGCTTCTGACCACGTCGGACGGCAAGAAGATGGGCAAATCCCTGGACGGCGCGATCTGGCTGAACGCAGAAATGCTGTCATCCTATGAATTCTGGCAGTTTTGGCGCAACACCACCGACGCGGACGTGGGCCGGTTCCTGAAGCTTTACACCGAGCTCCCGATCGAAGACTGCGATCGCCTGGGCGCGCTGGAAGGTCAGGCGATCAACGACGCCAAGATCGTGCTGGCCAACGAAGTCACCGCGCTGGCGCATGGTCGCGCCGCCGCTGAGACCGCCGAAGCCACCGCGCGCGAAGTGTTCGAAAAAGGCGGCACGGGCGACGACCTGCCGACCATCACGCTGACCCGCGACGACATCGGCGACGGCATTTCGATCGTGCAACTGATCGTGAAATCCGGCCTGGTGAAATCAGGCAAGGAAGCCAAGCGCCTGATCGCCGAAAACGGCGCCAAAGTGAATGACGACGCCCTGAGCAATCCGGGCCTGATGGTCAGCGCGGCGGACCTCGTGCAACCGATGAAGCTGTCGGCTGGCAAGAAGCGCCACGCCCTGGTCACTTTGACGGACTAACCCCTTTTTCTTGCTGGAAATATCCCGGGGGGTGCGGGGGGCTGGCCCCCCGCTGCCCGGCCTGCTAACGTCGCTGAAACAGCAGCCAGGGACCCCCCATGACCCCGCCATTCAACCCGAACATGACCGCCACCACCCCACCCCCGGTGATGGAGGCGCGGCGCTGGCTTGAGGGTGTGCGTTTCAGCGAGGCGATGCCGCTGATCAACGTTTCTCAGGCCGCGCCGGTCGACCCGCCGCCGCCCGCCTTGCGCCAGGCGATTGCCGAGGCCGCCCTGTCCGACGACGCGGCACATTTATATGGCCCGGTGCTGGGCCTGCCAGACCTCCGCGAAGAACTGGCCACACAATGGAGCGCGGCCTACGGCGGCAGTATCACACCCGACCAGGTCGCCATCACTTCGGGCTGCAACCAGGCCTTTGCCGCCACATTGGCCACCCTGGCCGCGCAAGGGGATGAGGTCATCGTGCCAACCCCGTGGTATTTCAATCACAAAATGTGGCTCGATATGGGTGGGATCAAAACCGTGCCGCTGCCCACGGGCGATGAACTTCTGCCCAGCCCTGCCCAAGCCGAGGCGCTGATCACCACACGCACCCGCGCCATCGCGCTGGTCACACCGAACAATCCGGGTGGCGTGGAGTATCCCGCCGATCTGGTGCATGCCTTCTTCACACTCGCCCGTGATCACGGCATCGCGCTGATCGTCGATGAGACCTACCGCGATTTCGACAGCCGGTCCGGCGCCCCGCATGACCTGTTCCAGCACCCCGGCTGGGATGACACGCTGATCCAATTGTACAGCTTTTCCAAGGCCTATCGCCTGACCGGACACCGGGTGGGCGCGATGGTCGCCAGCCCCGCCCGGCTGGCCGAGGTCGAGAAATTCCTCGACACTGTCGCAATCTGTCCCAACCAACTGGGCCAGCGCGCGGCATTGTGGGGTATGCGCAACCTGTCCGATTGGCTGTCAGGGGAACGCGCCGAAATCCTCGACCGCCGCGCGGCGATCGAACAGGGCTTTGCCCGCCTGCCAGGCTGGCGCGTTCTGGGTTGCGGCGCCTATTTCGCCTATGTCGAACACCCGTTCGGCATGCCCTCGGACGCATTGTGCAAGCAATTGGTGCGCGACGTCGCGGTGCTGGCCCTGCCCGGCACCATGTTCATGCCCGAGGGCAGCGCGGACGGCGCGCGCCAATTGCGCATCGCTTTTGCCAATATCGACCGCGCGGGCATTGCCACGCTGATCGACCGCTTGGCCGCATTTCAGCCCTGAGGGCTCGCTATCGCGCTTGGCATTCCCCCGCACGTCGCCTAAAACCGCATAAGCCCGCAACTGGGCAGACAGGGAAAGGAACGGGGCATGGCCGCCAAACAAGTTTCGCGCACGCTGGGATGGATCCTTATGGGTCTTGTCATGGTGGGGCTGGTGGGCTTCGGCGCCACGAATTTCGGCGGCACTTTGCGCTCGGTCGGCACAGTCGGAGACACCGAGATCGACGCAGGCCGTTATCTGCGCGATTTGGATTCCGAATTGGGTGCCTTCGAGGCCTCAACCGGGCAATCCCTGACCCTGGCGCAAGCACAACAAATCGGGCTGGACCAACAAGTTCTGGGCCGCCTGATCGCCACCGTCGCCTTGGAAAACGAAACCGCCCGGCTAGGAATTTCCGTGGGTGACGCGGAAATCCGCAACCAGGTGGTTGAAATCGCAGCGTTTCAGGGCGTGAACGGGAAGTTTGACCGCCAAGCCTATGATTTCGCCCTGCAACAATCTGGCCTGACCGCACGCGAATTCGAAGCCTCCCTGCGCTCGGAAGTCGCTCGCACGATCCTGCAATCGGCCGTGGCCGGGGGCGTTGCGAACGCGCCCGCCTATACCGACACCTTGTTTGGCTATGCCCGTGAAAGCCGGGATTTCACCTGGGCCGCGCTGTATACCGATCAGCTGGAAACCCAGCCCGGGCAGCCCGACGACGCCGCCCTCAGCGCCTATTACGACGCCAACGCACAGGCCTTCACCCTGCCGCAGACGAAACAGATCACCTATGCTTGGCTGGACCCGGAAAGCGTGATCCCCACAATCGCCGTGGACGAGGCCGAGTTGCGCGCGCTGTATGACGAACGGATCGACGAATACATGGTGCCGGAGCGGCGCATTGTGGAACGGCTGGTCTTCGGCACGGATGCTGAGGCGCAGAACGCGGTGGACCGGATCGCCGCCGGGGATGTTACTTTTGAGGCGCTGGTGGCTGAACGTGATCTCGCCCTGACCGATGTCGACATGGGTGACGTGACCCGCACGGACCTGGGCGACGCCGGGGATATGGTCTTTGACCTGACCGAACCGGGCATTGTCGGCCCCGCGCCCAGCCCCTTCGGCCCGGCGCTGTTTCGCATGAACGCCATTCTGACAGCGCAGGAAACCCCATTTGAGACAGTGAAAGCCGAACTTCAGGGCGAATATGCTGCCGACCGCGCCCGCCGCCAGATCGGCGACCGTGTGCCGGAACTTGACGACCTGATGGCTGGGGGCGCGACGCTTGAAGAGCTCGCCGCTGACCACGGGTTGACCCTGGGCAAGATCGGCTGGAGCACCGACACCTCGGACGGCATCGCCGCCTATGACGCCTTCCGCAGCGCCGCTGCGGCCACGACGGCGGACGATTTTCCGGAAATCACGCTTCTGTCCGACGGCGGGCTGTTTGCCCTGCGCGTCGACGCGGTCGAAGCACCGCGCCTGCAAACGCTGGACGAAGTGCGCGATGCCGCGATCAAAGCCTGGCAGGATCAAGAGGCCCTGCGCCTTTTGACGCTTCAGGCCGAGGCCCTTCTGCCGCGCTTTGGCGATGGCGAAACGCCTTCGACCCTGGGGTTGACCGAAGTGGTCGAACAGGGTCAGACTCGCGACGCTTTCATCGAAGGCACACCGCCTGCCCTGCTGAGCGAAGTCTTCGACATGGCCCCGGGCGACTGGCGCGTGGTGCCCGATGCGACGGGCGTGGTTCTGGTCGGACTGGACGCGGTGAACGCCGCCAATCACGACAGCGACGAAGCACAGCAGATCAAGACCGCCTTCGGTGACCGCATGTCACAGGAAATCGGGCTGGATATCGAAGCGGCCTTCTCGGCCACGGTGCAGGCCCAGGCCGGCATCACCCTGAACCGCCCGGTGATCGAGGCGGTGAACAGCCAGTTCCCGTAAGGAGAATGCCCTGTGGCCCTGACCCCATCGTTTGAGAGCTTCGAGGCCGGCTGGAACGCGGGCCGCAACCAGGTCGTCTATACCCGCCTGGCCGCCGATCTGGACACGCCTGTGTCCTTGATGCTGAAGCTGACCGAGGCACGGCGCGACAGTTTCATGCTGGAAAGCGTGACGGGTGGCGAAGTGCGCGGGCGATACTCGATCGTCGGCATGAAGCCCGACCTGATCTGGCAGTGCCGGGGCACCGAAAGCCGCGTCAACCGCCAGGCGCGCTTCGACAGCGACGCGTTTGAGGACATGCCGGGCGACCCGCTCGACACCTTGCGCGCGGTGCTGGCGGAAAGCCGCATCGACTTGCCCGAGGATCTTCCGGCCTCGGCTGCGGGGCTTTTTGGATACCTGGGCTATGACATGATCCGGCTGGTCGAACACTTGCCTGACGTGAACCCTGACCCGTTGGGTCTGCCCGACGCGCTGATGCTGCGCCCATCCGTCGTGGCGGTTCTGGACGGCGTGAAAGGCGAAGTAACGCTGGTTGCGCCCGCCTTTGTGGGATCCGGGATGAGCGCGAAGGCCGCCTATGCCCAGGCCGCCGAACGGGTGATGGACGCGCTGCGCGATCTCGAACGCGCCGCCACCGGCGAAAGCCGCGACCTGGGCGAGGCCGCGCCGGTGGGCGAACTCACCTCGAATTTCGCAAAAGACGACTACCTTGCCGCCGTCGAACGCGCCAAGGATTACATCCGTGCAGGCGACATCTTCCAGGTGGTGCCGTCGCAACGCTGGACGCAGGATTTTCCCCTGCCGCCCTTCTCACTTTATCGTTCGCTCCGGCGCACAAACCCGTCGCCCTTCATGTTCTATTTCAACTTCGGCGGCTTCCAGATCGTCGGCGCCAGCCCAGAAATCCTGGTCCGCGTCTTCGGGCGCGAGGTCACAATCCGCCCGATCGCAGGCACCCGCCCGCGGGGCGCCACACCCGAGGAAGATCGCGCCCATGAGGCCGACCTGCTGGCCGATGAAAAGGAACTGGCCGAACACCTGATGTTGCTCGACCTGGGCCGCAACGACACCGGCCGCGTCTCCAAAATCGGCACCGTGCGCCCGACCGAAGAGTTCATCATCGAACGCTACTCCCACGTGATGCACATCGTGTCGAACGTGGTGGGGGAGCTTTCCGACGATCACGACGCGCTGTCGGCGCTGCTGGCGGGTCTGCCCGCGGGCACCGTGTCCGGCGCGCCGAAAGTGCGCGCGATGGAAATCATCGACGAGCTGGAGCCTGAGAAACGTGGCATCTATGGCGGTGGGGTCGGCTATTTCGCGGCCAATGGCGACATGGACATGTGCATCGCCCTGCGCACCGCTGTGGTGAAGGATCAGAAACTCTATATCCAAGCCGGTGGTGGCGTGGTCTACGATTCAGATCCCGAGGCCGAGTTCGAGGAAACCGTGAACAAGTCAAAAGCCATCCGCATGGCCGCCGAAACCGCGTCGATGTTCACCCGTGAGGGAAATCGCTAACCCCTTTTTCTTGCTGGAAATATCCCGGGGGTCTGGGGGCTGGCCCCCAGCCCGGTCTTGCCAATCACGACCCGCCCAGCATCCATTCCCCGTCAGGGAAAAACGCGTGGAAGGCGAAGGCGAACATCACGTCATGGGGCAGATCGCGCCCCTGCCCGTCACGTACCCGGATCGCGCCCACGTCACGGCTGTCGGCAATGCGGCGTGCGTCCAGGGCGCTGGCCTGACCGGCCTGCCAGGTGATCACCACCCCGGCCTCGGCAATCTCGCCTTCCTCGGCCAGCCGCGTCATGCGCCAGGCCTGATCCCCCACCCGCACGACACGCTCCAACGGCGGGATTTTGTGCGGCGGCATTTCACCGGAATACAGAAACGGGCGGCGCGAACTGTCATAGGACACATAAGGGTTCTGACCATAGCGTCGGTTCCAGTTGGGCTCCCCCATCACCAGCCCTTCCGGGTTGCGTGTGGTGAAACTCTCCCAACTTTCCATCCAGGCGGGCAACTGGATCAGCTCCTTGCCGGTCAAAACGCCGACAATACCGGTGCCAAGCGCCTGCTGCCACCAGCTTTCGGTTTCACGGTCATACATGATCATGTCAGAATTTCTGAGCTTGCCCGAGACACCGAAGCTCAACACCTGACCCTCAAGTCGCCGGTCGAACACAAGCGCGGAATTGCACAGCGGGCAGAAGGTGACGGCAAACGGCACGCCGCCCACCGCGTCATTCACGATCTCATGCCAGGTGAGGTAGCGGATCGGATAGGCCCGCGCCACTTGCCCGGGCAGCTCCAGCGTGATGACCGGTTCCCGCGCGCCGATCCGGGCCTCGCCCGAGGCGGCAATCATGGTTGGGGCATCAAGGGCAGGAATACCGTCCTTGGGTGGACCGCCGGACAGGATCTCGACCCAGTTGGTCACGCTGGTGGTGTCGAAATCCGTGTTGGGCCATTCGTGGCGCCAGAAGCTGGGATCGGCCGAAACTGGCGTTGTGAGCAGGCTCAGAAGGACGGCAGCGATCAGCCGGGCACGCATCTCAGATGTCCCAGACGCGCGGGCAGTCGGACGGTGCACCAAGCGACAGGAACGCCGGGATGATCCGCGCCTCATAAGGTGCGGGTGCGGCGGCGGCGCCCTGTTCTGGCCGGGTTTCGGCCAGGAACCCCAGAGCGATCAGAAGAATGGTCAGGATGATGCGCATGGCTTTGCCTCCCACAAACGACATTTGCCCCAGCCTGACAAGAAAGGGGGCGGTAATGCCACCCCCCCTCACGTGTGTTTGATCAAACGTGTGCGTTACGGCAGCACGCGCACCGCTGTCATCACGTCCGGGTCACCCACGACCGCGCCGTTCGGCCCGGTGCCAAGCTTTATCGCCTGCACCACGTCGAAACCCGACGCCACCTGCCCGATGACGGTGTATTGCCCGTTCAGGAAATCGCCCTTGTCGAACATGATGAAGAACTGGCTGTTGGCCGAATTCGGATCGGACGAGCGTGCCATGCCCACGGTGCCCGCAACATAGGCATAATCCGAGAACTCGGCTGGCAGGTCGGGCCGGTCAGACCCGCCGGTGCCCGCCATGCGCACGTCCCCGCCGACCTTGCCGAACTGCACATCGCCAGTTTGGGCCATGAAGCCGTCGATCACCCGGTGAAACACCACGTTGTCATAGGCCCCGGCCTGCGCCAGCGCGGTGATCTGTGCCACGTGTTTGGGCGCGATCTCGGGCATCAGGTTGATCACGATCACCCCGTTCGCCTCTCCGGCCACGGTAATCTCCAGCTGCGGCTGACCGTCTTGCGCGGGCATCTCAACCACTTCGGGCTCACCCGGCATCAGCGTCTTGAACGCATAGGCGACGATGATGATCACCCCGATCGCAAAGACCGTCAGCGCAATCAGCTTGTCCTTAGACATCGGCAGCCACCTTCACCGAGATCATCGTGTCGGGGTTCGCAGGCGGCTCGCCCTTGGCGATCGCGTCCACGTGCTCCATGCCAGACGTGACCCGGCCATAAACGGTGTATTGCCCGTTCAGGAAATCGTTGTCCTTGAAGTTGATGAAGAACTGGCTGTTGGCGGAATTCGGATTGGCCGAACGGGCCGCGCCAAGCGAGCCGCGGCAATGCGGCAGTTTCGAAAACTCGGCCGGAAGGTCGGGCATGTCCGAGCCGCCGGTGCCGGCGCGACGCATGTTGCCCGCGTCCTTGCCATGTTCCACGTCGCCAGTCTGCGCCATGAAGCCGTCGATCACGCGGTGAAACACCACGCCGTCATACTGGCCCGAACGCGCCAGCTCTTTCATCCGCGCGGTATGCTCTGGCGCCACGTCGGGCAGCAGCTCGATGACGACGGTGCCGCCTTTGACTTCCATCAGGATGGTGTTTTCGGGATCTTTGTAATCGGCCATCTGGGCCTCCTTTGTCAGACGTTTGCCAGAACTTATGCGCCCCTGCGCCAAGATGAAAGGGGCGACGCGCCATGACGCATTGACCCGAGGCCGGTTTTCGTGTGTCTGTCTTGCAAAAGACAGTTGGGAGAGTGTGAAATGGCCTGGAAAACCCTTGATGACATGGATCTGGACGGCAAGGTCGTTTTGACGCGTGTGGATATCAACGTGCCGGTGGAAAACGGCCAGGTCACGGACGACACCCGCATCCGGCGCATCCTGCCGACCATTCACGACATTCTGGCCAAAGGCGGCAAGCCCGTCCTGCTGGCGCATTTCGGGCGGCCCAAGGGCGACCGCGTGCCCGAGATGTCGCTGGCGATCGTGCGCCCCGCGCTTGAGGCGGCCCTGGGCCTGCCTGTGGGCTTTGCCAAGGATTGCATCGGCGCCCCGGCCAAGGTTGCGGTGGCGGGAATGGAGGCCGGTCAGGTTCTGCTGCTCGAAAACACCCGCTATCACGCCGAGGAACCCAAGAACGACCCGGCCTTTGCCGCCTCGCTGGCCGCTTTGGGCGATGTTTACTGCAACGACGCCTTTTCCGCCGCGCACCGTGCGCATGGCTCAACCGAAGGCATCGCGCGGCTGCTGCCGTCCTGTGCCGGGCGGCTGATGCAGGCCGAATTGTCCGCGCTGGAGGCCGCCCTTGGTCAGCCCCAGCGCCCCGTGGTGGCTGTGGTCGGCGGCGCCAAGGTGTCGACCAAGCTGGACCTGCTGGGCAATCTGGTGGCGCGCGTCAATCACCTGGTGATCGGCGGCGGCATGGCCAACACTTTCCTGGCTGCGCAAGGTCTGGATGTGGGCAAGTCCCTGGCCGAACATGACATGGCCGACACTGCGCGTGAGATTCTGGCCAAGGCCAAGGACGTGGGCTGTGAAATCGTGCTGCCGCGCGACATCGTGGTGGCGCGGGAATTCAAGGCCAATGCCGACAACATGACGGTTCCCGCCGATGCCTGCCCGGTTGAGGCGATGATTCTGGACGCAGGACCCGAAACGCTGGCCCATATCCAGACTGTCATCGAAGGCGCCCGCACGCTGATCATGAACGGCCCGCTGGGTGTGTTCGAAATGGAGCCGTTTCAGACCGGCACCTTCGCCATGCTGGACGTGATTGCGGCACAGACCGCGGCGGGCACCTTGACTTCGGTCGCGGGCGGCGGCGACACGGTGGCCGCGATCAACGCGGCGGGACACGGTGACGATTTCACCTATATCTCGACCGCTGGCGGCGCCTTCCTGGAATGGATGGAAGGTAAAACCCTGCCCGGTGTCGCCGCGTTGGAAGGCTGAGCCCCGTTAGCGTAAGCAGAATTGAAACATGTGCCCTGCTCGCATAGAAGCGGGGCAAACGTCATTCACCGATGGGACATCCGATGCCAAACCAGGACCAATTGACCAAAATTCGTGCCGGCAAAGGCTTCATCGCCGCCCTTGATCAGTCCGGCGGATCAACCCCCAAAGCGCTGGGACTTTATGGTGTCTCGGAAAGCGCATACGGCTCGGACGCCGAAATGTATGACCTGATCCACGCCATGCGCGCGCGCATCGCTCAAGCCCCTGCTTTTACAGGGGATCAGGTGATCGGCGCGATCCTGTTCGAAATGACGATGGACCGCGAAATTGCCGGTAAACCGACCGCGACCTTCCTGTGGGAAGAGCGCGGCGTGGTGCCGTTCCTGAAGGTCGACAAGGGGCTGGCGGATGAAGAGAACGGCGCGCAGGTGATGAAACCAATGCCCGATCTGGACGCGCTGTGCGCCCGCGCCGTGGACGCCGGAATCTTCGGCACCAAGATGCGATCCGTGATCAACGCCGCCAACCGCGACGGCATCAAAGCCGTGGTCGATCAGCAATTTGCCGTTGGCGCGCAGATCCTGGGCCACGGGCTGATCCCGATCATCGAGCCCGAGGTGACGATCTCGATTTCCGACAAGGCCGAGGCCGAAGCGATCCTGCTGGAAGAGCTGACCCGCGCGCTGGACGCTCTGGAGGACGATCAGGAGGTCATGCTGAAGCTGACCCTGCCTGAAACCGCTAACCATTACAAAACGCTGGTGGATCACCCGCGCGTGGCCCGTGTCGTCGCCCTGTCCGGCGGCTATTCGCGCAACGAGGCGAACGCGCGTCTGGCGCAGAACACCGGCGTGATCGCCAGCTTCTCGCGCGCCCTGACCGAAGGCCTGTCAGCACAGCAGTCGGACGAGGCATTCAATGCGACCATCGCGGCGACCATCGACGAAATCTACCAAGCCTCGATCGCGGGCTGAGACCCGGTCGCGCATCGGCAAAAGGCGGCTCATCCGGGTCGCCTTTTTCAATCGCTTGATTCAATTAGGGATTCACAAGGCGAATCACCTGTGGCATACTGCCTGAAACCGCCCGTTAGTGGCGGATGTGTGAGGCAGTGATGAGCGGACCCCGTAAACAGACCGGCTTTGGCGGCGTGATCTTCTTCGTGGTGATCGTCGGACTTGGGCTCTATTTCACCTTTGCGTCGGTGCAGGGCGACTATGGCCTGTTCCGTCGGGTGCAGATCAATGCTGAGGCCGATCTGCTTGAGGTCGAGCGCGACAAGCTGGCAGCCCAGATCGCCGCGCTGTCGAACAAGACCCTGCGCCTGTCAGACGATTACCTGGACCTGGACCTGCTGGACCAGCAAGCCCGCGAAGTTTTGGGTCTGGTACGCAGCGACGAAGTCGTGCTGCGCTAAGCTTTCCCCCATCAATTAACCACGATTGCGCAGGCTGCATAGCAGCCCGTCATGACGTTTGGTAAATTTCCGTCGAAATTCGCGGCGATCTCCTGTATATACTAGTTTAATACTAAACTATCCCCCGGCAAAGGCCGGACCGGAACAGGAGGACGCTTCATGGCCGCCCGCAAAAGCGCCAAGAAAACAAACACTTCCAAGGAAGAGCTACTCACGTTCTATCGTGAAATGCTGTTGATCCGTCGATTCGAAGAAAAGGCCGGCCAGCTGTATGGCATGGGCCTGATCGGCGGCTTCTGCCACCTCTATATCGGTCAGGAGGCCGTCGTCGTCGGCCTGGAGGCTGCCACGAAGGAAGGCGACAAGCGTCTGACCTCGTATCGCGACCACGGCCACATGTTGGCCTGTGGCATGGACCCCAAGGGCGTGATGGCCGAACTGACGGGGCGCGAGGGCGGTTATTCGCGCGGCAAGGGCGGCTCGATGCACATGTTCAGCTCGGACAAGCATTTCTATGGCGGCCACGGCATCGTCGGGGCACAGGTGCCGATCGGCGCGGGCCTTGCGTTTTCCGACAAATACAAGGGCAACGACAACGTGACCTTTGCCTATTTCGGCGACGGGGCTGCGAACCAGGGTCAGGTCTATGAGACCTTCAACATGGCGTCGCTGTGGGACCTTCCAGTCATTTTTGTCATCGAAAACAACCACTACGCCATGGGCACCGCGATGACGCGCTCCAGCTCGACCCCCGACATGTACACGCGCGGCGCCGCGTTCAACATTCCCGGAGAAGCGGTCGACGGCATGGATGTGCTGGCGGTGAAAGACGCCAGCGAACGCGCGCTGGCCCACTGCCGCGCCGGCAAGGGGCCGTATATCCTTGAGATGAAGACCTATCGCTACCGCGGCCATTCGATGTCGGACCCGGCCAAGTACCGGACCCGCGAAGAGGTGCAGAAGATGCGCGAAGAGCGTGATGCGATCGAACATGTGCGCGTGATGCTGCTGGACGGCAAACATGCGAGCGAGGACGAGCTGAAGGCGATTGACAAAGAGATCAAGGCGGTCGTGAACGAAGCTGCCGAGTTCTCGAAAGAGAGTTCCGAGCCCGCGTTGGACGAGCTCTGGACCGATATCTACGCATAAGCCCCTGGACAGATTGGAGAAAACAAAATGGCGACAGAAATTTTGATGCCCGCACTGTCCCCCACGATGGAGGAAGGGACGCTTGCGAAATGGCTGGTCAATGAGGGCGACACGGTGTCGTCCGGTGACATTCTGGCTGAAATCGAGACCGACAAGGCAACGATGGAGTTCGAAGCGGTCGACGAAGGCGTGATAGGCAAGATCCTGATCGCCGACGGCACCGAAGGCGTGAAGGTGAACACCGCGATTGCAGTGCTGCTGGAAGAAGGCGAAAGCGCCGATGCGCTGCCCGAAGCCGCCACCCCTGCCGCCCCCGCCCCCACCGCCGAGGCCCCGGCCGCCGCAGCTGCACCCGTCACCCCGGTTGTGCCGGATGCGCCGGATTACCCGGCCGGGACCGAGATGAAATCGACCACGGTGCGCGAAGCCCTTCGCGACGCGATGGCCGAGGAAATGCGCAGCGATGACGCGGTGTTCCTGATGGGCGAAGAGGTTGCCGAGTATCAGGGCGCCTACAAGGTCAGCCAGGGTCTGCTGGACGAATTCGGCGCGCGCCGCGTGATCGACACGCCGATTACCGAACATGGCTTTACCGGGCTTGCCTCGGGGGCTGCGATGGGGGGACTGCGCCCGGTGGTCGAGTTCATGACCTTCAACTTCGCGATGCAGGCAATCGACCACATCATCAACACCGCCGCCAAGACGCGGTACATGTCGGGCGGCCAGATGTCCTGCCCGATCGTGTTCCGGGGCGCCAACGGGGCCGCAGCCCGCGTTGCCGCGCAGCACAGCCAGGATTACGCATCCTGGTATGCGCAGGTGCCCGGCCTGCATGTCGCCATGCCTTATTCGGCGGCGGATGCGAAAGGTCTGCTGAAAACCGCGATCCGCGACGACAACCCGGTCGTGTTCTTGGAAAACGAGCTGCTGTATGGCAGCGCCTTTGATGTGCCGGTTCTGGATGATTTCACCATCCCCTTCGGCAAGGCGCGGATCTGGCGCGAGGGCACGGATGTGACCATCGTCAGCTTCGGCATCGGCATGAAATACGCGCTGGAGGCTGCCGACGCGCTGGCCGAGGACGGCATTTCCGCCGAAGTCATCGACCTGCGCACCCTGCGCCCGATGGACACCGGCACGGTGATCCGCTCGGTGATGAAAACCAACCGCTGCGTGACGGTCGAAGAAGGCTGGCCGGTGGTCTCGATCGGCGGCCATATCTCGGCCACGCTGATGCAGGAGGCGTTTGATTACCTCGACGCGCCGGTGATCAACTGCACCGGCAAGGACGTGCCAATGCCCTATGCGGCGAACCTGGAAAAACTGGCGCTGGTGACCACGAAAGAGGTCATCGACGCCGTGAAATCCGTGACCTACCGGTAAGGAGACAGACAAATGGCTACCGAAATTCTGATGCCCGCCCTGTCCCCGACGATGGAGGAAGGTACGCTGGCAAAATGGCTGGTCAAGGAAGGCGACACCGTGTCGTCGGGCGACCTGCTGGCCGAGATCGAGACCGACAAGGCGACGATGGAGTTCGAAGCGGTCGATGATGGTGTGATCGGCAAGATCCTGGTCGCCGACGGCACCGAAGCGGTGAAGGTGAACACTCCAATCGCGGTGCTGCTGGAAGACGGCGAAAGCGCCGATGACATAGCGGTCAGCGCACCTGCGGCCTCTGCCGCAGCGGCGAAAGAGGCGGCCCCTGCAGGGGGCTCCGATGCCGCCGCACCCGTGGCTGCGCCTGCACCCGCAGCCGCGCAATCCGCTGATGGTACACGCATTTTCGCCTCACCTCTGGCGCGGCGCATTGCTGCTGATAAGGGGCTGGACCTGGCCCAGATCACCGGCTCCGGCCCGCGTGGGCGGATCGTGAAGGCCGATGTCGAAGGCGCCACGGCCACCGCCCCTGCCCCGGCTGCCGCCGCCGCAGCGTCCCCCGCAGCGGCCGCGACTGCGCCCGCCCCCACCGGTCCCTCGGCCGACATGGTGGCGCGCATGTATGACGGGCGCGATTATGACGAGGTCAGCCTGGACGGCATGCGCAAGACCATCGCCGCGCGCCTGTCCGAGGCCAAGCAGACCATCCCGCATTTCTATCTGCGCCGCGACATCCAGTTGGATGCGCTGTTGGCTTTCCGCAGCCAGTTGAACAAGCAGCTGGAGGCACGCGGGGTGAAACTGTCGGTCAATGATTTCATCATCAAGGCCTGCGCGATTGCGCTGCAACAACATCCCACCGCCAACGCGGTCTGGGCCGGGGATCGGGTGCTGCAGATGAAAGCTTCGGACGTGGCCGTGGCCGTCGCGATCGAAGGCGGGCTGTTCACGCCCGTGCTACAGGACGCCGAGATGAAGTCGCTGTCGGCTTTGTCTGCCGAGATGAAGGACCTTGCCGCCCGCGCCCGCGAGCGTAAGCTTGCGCCGCATGAATATCAGGGTGGCGCCTTCGCGATTTCCAATCTGGGCATGTATGGCATCGACAATTTCGACGCTATCGTGAACCCGCCCCACGCCGGTATTCTGGCCGTGGGTGCAGGGGTCAAAAAGCCCGTGGTGAATGCCGAGGGCGAATTGGCCGTGGCGACCGTGATGTCGGTCACCATGTCCGTCGATCATCGGGTGATCGATGGGGCGCTTGGCGCCGATCTTTTGAACGCGATCAAGGACAACCTTGAAAACCCGATGACCATGCTGGCCTGACCGGTACGCAGATCAAACAAGAGGCCCCGGCACAAGTCCGGGGCCTTTTTCGTTTCAGTCCAACACTTTGGACAGGGTGAACACGCCACGCATTTCACCCATCGCGAAACCACGTGCCATGTCTTCAGGGTAAAGCTCGGCCAGTTTTGCCACCACAGGCGCGGCCACTTCGTCACCGCCATGGCAGTTCACGCAAAGCTGCCCGGTCGGGATCGCCTTTACAAGGTGGAACACCTGTTTGCCGTCTTCCTCGACGATCTCGGCCTTGACTAGGTCATCCGCCTTTTCACCAGCGGCCTCGCGGGCCAAGAAGCCTTCGATTGCCGCCGCCGTATAGGCATCCGGCGCATTGTCCGGATTTCGCAGCTTGTGGCTGGAGCGTCCCACTGACCAGCCGCTGTCAGCCGACAACGCGGCGGCGATTTCCGGGGCACGGGTGTTGCAGACGCTGATCGCCTTGGGGGCACCCCCTTCGGCCACGGCCTGCATCAATTCATTCTTCAGCGTGCCGCCAAAGGTCATCATCAGCGCCTTGCCCTCTTCGAGCAAGGCTGCTTTGTCCGCTGCCGTCGCAGGCAGGGCCAGCGCGATCAGAGCCGCGCTCAGAGCCATCTTCTTCATGTATCCTCCCGTTCGTTGCCGTCTGTTCGCGCAGCCCCATGCTGGCACGACAGCGTCCATCTCGGAAGGAAAAACATCCAGACATTCAAATATTGGCGGATTTGACCCGCCAACACACCGCCCGCCCAACCGGCGGGAGGGGCTGCCCAGACCCCTGGGGGGATCAGGCCGCAACGACCGCCAGAAACAACGCCGAGAAGGCCAGAACGGCAGCAATCCAAATCTGTTTCATGGCGAAGACTCCTGATGTTTTCAGCACCGGGAACCTGTCACGTCAAACTGGAAAAAGCATTGACTAAGATCAAGTTAGACGCGGCTCTTCGTGCAGCCATCCAGGGTCTGGTCCATTTCAACCGAAGGGTGCTCGCAGCCCGCCTCGCCCACAACCTTGGCCGGCACGCCGGCGACGGTCACGTGGGCCGGAATGTCCTTCAACACCACGGATCCTGCAGCGATCCGGGTGCAGCAGCCGACGCGGATGTTGCCAAGCACCTTGGCGCCCGCGCCAATCAAAACGCCGTCTTCGATCTTCGGATGACGGTCCTCATCTTCCTTGCCAGTGCCGCCCAAAGTGACGGAATGCAGCATCGAGACATTGTCGCCGACTACCGCTGTTTCACCGATAACGATGGAATGGGCGTGGTCGATCATGATGCCCTTGCCGATGCGCGCGCCGGGGTGAATGTCGATGCCGTAAACCTCCGAGCACCGCATCTGGATGAAATAGGACAGATCCTTTCGCCCTACCCGCCACAGGTGATGCGCCAGACGATAGGCCTGCATCGCCTGGAACCCTTTGAAATAAAGGATCGGCTGCAACATGCGGTGACACGCCGGGTCCCGGTCCACGATCGCGGCCAGATCGGCGCGCGCGGCCTCGGACAGGCAGGGATCAGCGGCATAGGCTTCATCCGCAATCTCGCGCAAAAGCACCATGCTCATTTCGTTCGAGCTGAGCTTGGCGGCGAAGCGATAAGACAGCGCCTTTTCCAGCGTTTTGTGGTGCAGCACACAAGCGCCGACCAGCCCCCCCAGAAGCGGCTCTTCGGCAACGGCGGCCTTCGCCTCGTCGGTGATGCGGGCCCAAACAGGGTCCAGTTCGGTCAGATGTGCGCGTGCTTCGGCCATGCTGGCCTCCCTCTCATTGCCCGGCGGTCATACACCAGATAGGCTTCCATATCAAAATGGTAAGCCGTGATGACAGGGATTTCCCGGATGAATGACGCGGATGTGAGACGGTTTCGCGATCGGCTGAGGGATGAACTGGCCGCACTGGAGACCGAAGACGCCTTGGGACAGGATGCGCAGAAGGTCGTGACGCTGGACCAACAATCGGTCGGGCGGCTGTCGCGCATGGACGCGCTGCAAAGTCAGGCGATGGCCAAGGCCACGCAGGCGCGCCGCGCCACCCAGCGCATGCGAATCGCCGCAAGTTTCGCCCGGATGAACGACGGGGAATTCGGCTATTGCGTCGAATGCGGAGACGCGATTCCAGTCAAACGTCTGGAGTTGGACCCGACAATACCCACCTGCATCTCCTGCGCATCGGGCTAGCTGGTTTTTCTAGAAAAACCAGCAAGTCTCGAATTTTCTAGAAAATTCGGCGCGCCGCCGTGTTTGACCGCGCCAGCAGCGCGTCAAACACCAACGCCATGCAGGCGCAATACTCCGGATCGTCCAAAAAGGGTTCGCGCGCGCGCGGCCGCGCCATCGCCACCGCCATCAGGCTGCCATTTCCCCAGACCGGGTGGGCGCAACCTGTCTTGCGGCGGTAGCTGTCGGCGGCTTCAGCCTCAGCCAACATCCGGCGCATCAACCCGGCGCGGGCGGCGGTCTTGGCGTGCAAAAGTGCACACCCCGCCGCCGCCACGTCGCCTGGCAGAACAGGACGCATGTCAGGCCCCCACGCTCAGGCGGCGGAACGGGCCGGCGCCGAACTGGTCGGACACCTGCGCCACGTCGATGTTGAACGGTGCCACCGCCCCGTCGTTACCCTGCGCCGTGGCCGAATAGGTCCAGGCGGGTGCGCTGACGGTTTCCTCGCGCAGCAGAACCTCGCCATCCAGAACGCGCACGACATAGGTCTCAGCAGCTTCGCCCAGCGGCACCTCGACCCCAGCCCAACTGTCGCCGTCGGTGCGGGTGCGGCGGATCCAGCCGACCGCCAAATCCCCGGCCCCATCAAGCTCGGCTTGCAGATGCACAGGCGCATAGGGGCGCAGACCGATCCCGTCGAAGGCATGCACCTGATGGGCATAGACCGGGTCATTATAGGTCCGCGAGGCCGGTCCAACCCGGTAATGACGCAGCAGGCCACGTTCTGATGCAGTCAGCGCGATCTGCTCAGGCGTGCCGTTCAGCAGAACGACATAGCTTCCCGGCGGCCATTGGTCGGGCATGATCGCGTCACTGCCCTGTTGCCCGCGCAGGCGGGTTGTCAGGTCATAAACACCCTCTTCGACCAAGGTCGCATTAGTGAACTGGAACACTTCCCAGTTTGCCGTCGAGCCGTCACCGATCACCGCCACATTGGCACCGTTCAGCACCTCATCGGCGCTGACCGAGGTCAGCTCACCCGACGCCACCCGCACACGCAGCGCGGGTCCGCGGTCAATCAGGCCAGGTTCGGCCCGGAACAGCGTGTTTTCCGTCATCCCGATGACGGACGCGGCGGGCAGCAGCCGGTTCAGCACATAGGCGCTGTCTTGCGGGGCAGACCAGGCCGCGACCGACCCCGGCCAGGGTGTCGCGGTCACCGCCAGATGCGGTGCATGTTCGACCTCGTCGCCTTTCAAAAGCGGTAGGTCCATGAACAGTGGCAGAACCGGCACGGCGGGGGTGAAGGGCTTCGGGCGCACCGTGACCTCGACCGCATCCGAGGGCGTGTAAAGCCCCGGTTCGATGCGCACCGCCTGGATCATGCTGACCCCGGCCTGTTCCACGTGGTCCAGGCGGTAAAGCTCGGTGCCCGCGTCGGTTTCAATCTCGACCACGTCGCCGGCCATGTTGGCTATGGCCGAGGGCGGCAGAGAAAACCGCGCTTGATCACGCGCCACCCGGCTTTCCGCCAGCCAGCGTTCGACAATCGCGCGGCCTTCGCTTTGCAAGAGCACCAGCGGCATTTCCGATTGCGACACCGCGCGGCTGACCTCGTCGGGAAAGACCGCTTCGGAGGAGCGCACTTCGTAGTCGCCTTCCGCCTCGACAAAGTTCAACCGGATGCGCCCGGCGATTTCGGCCGAAGGCGCGCGGCTCAGCGACAGGGTGCCGTCCTGCTCTTCGGTGATGGCCAGGCGCGCGGGGTCAAGCACGCGGTCTGTGCGCCCATTGCGCGAGGTAAAGACCAGCGTGCCTTCCCGCTCGGCCGCCTCAAACCCATAAGCCAGCATGAGCGGTTGCAGCGCGGCCCGGCCCGAGCTGACTTGCCCGACCGAATAACCACGCACAAGGCCGTGCAGTTCGGACACGTCATAGGCGGTCACACCAGAGCGGTCGCAGATTTCGGACACGACCGAGGCCAGCGACCGCGCCGAGGTGCGCCCGTTCAGCCAATGCCCGTGGGCGTAGTTTTCGCCATCGCTCCACAGCGCCGTATTGCCGGGGAAATACGGGAAGGGACGCGCGTCCCAGGCCCAGACATGGGCGCGCGCCATGTCGATCATTTGCACGCCGGTTTCGCTGTCCGTCACGTTATGCGCCGGGTTACCCCAGTATTGATACATCGCGCGCAGATATTGCATCTGGATCAGGTCATCACGCCGCCCGTTCGAGTAATTCGGCAGGCTGCTTTCCGAGCTTTTCGGGTCCAGGAACTTGTTGGGCTGGTTGGTGCCCTTGTCCACGGCGCCGCAGCCCAGTTCATCGACCCAGGCGGCATCGAACTGCGGCCCGCGCAGCGCCTCGGGTTCATGGGCGGAAAAAACCTGCGCGATCGCGCCGTTGGGCCAGAGCAGCCTTTTGCGCCCGGCCTCCCAGACTGGGCGGCGATCGGGTGGTGAGCAGGCCAGGATGCCACTGTCACCAAACACCATGACCTCGCGGACCTGATCAAAGGTTTCGCCCACCAAGGCCACGCGCGCCGACCGGCCCGGGTCCAGCGGACCCGCCCCCTCGACCTCGGCCCGCACCCATTCGGATCCCGCGCGTGTTTTACCTGCGCCGCGCCCACCCATGATGACCCATGTGCGCCAATTGCCTTCGGGCGGCAGCTGGTGCGGTAGCGCCCAAAACTCGAACAGATAAGGCAGCGCGCTCAACGCGCCGTCACTCAGGCTGTTCAGGAACTCCTCCTGCACCTCCGATGTCGCGCAGGCGAGCCAGTCTGCGCCCGATCTCATCGCGTGCTGCGACAAGGTCAAGCTCTCGTCCGGCCGTGTTGCCGGGTGCTGTTCCACGGGCTTGGTCAACTCGTTTCCTTTCGTCAAATAGGCTTTGCATCGCCTTGCGTGCCGCGTCGGCCTTCTTCGAGACCTCAGGCACCGTGTCGAAGGCGCCAGCATCCAGGTCATCCAGGACCCGTTGCAGCGCCTGCAAAGCTGAAATGAAATGTTTCTCCACAAGCTCCAGAACCAATTCCGGAGCCATATCCTTCCCTGGGGGCGTCTTGTTTGTCATGCGTATGGCTTTGCCTCTCATGCTGCTTCCCGCACGAGAGAAACGGAAAAGCGGCCACCGGGATGTCCCGGGGCCGCTTGCCCATCTCTTCTAGCATGTCACAACTTATAGGCGAAAGCGCACGCTATGTCAAATCGAGGCGCACGCACGACGCACGCCAAGATCATGATTTATTAAGGATTTTTTCCCAACGCGGCCTACTGGTTTGCCCGCTCCGCTTCGATCGCACGCCATTTTGCGACGTTGTCGTTGTGCTCGGCCAGGGTGGCGGCGAAAGCGTGACCGCCGGTGCCATCTGCAACGAAAAACAGGTAATCCGTGCTATCGGGGTTCAACGCTGCCTCGATCGCCGCCGGACCTGGGTTGGCAATCGGCGTCGGCGGCAGGCCCGAAATCACATAGGTGTTGTAAGGCGTTTCACGGCGCAGTTCGCTCTGGCGCAGGCCACGACCCAAAGCGCCCTGCCCGTTGGTGATGCCATAGATCACCGTCGGGTCCGTCTGCAGGCGCATGCCCTGGTTCAGGCGGTTCACAAAGACGCTGGCGACCTGACGCCGTTCGGCCGCCACGCCGGTTTCCTTTTCGACGATCGAAGCCATGATCAGCGCCTGTTCGGGCGTGTCATAGGGCAGACCCTCGGCCCGGTTTTGCCACGCCTCGGCCAACCGCTTTTCCTGCACCGCCACCATCTGGGCCAGCAGGTCGCCTCGATCCGCCCCTGGGCGCACCTCATAGCTGTCAGGCGCCAGGCTGCCTTCGGCGGGCACCCCGTCCACGTCACCGGTCAGGAACTCGGCCGCTTTCAGCGCGTCGACGATCTGCCAGGACGTGGCACCCTCAGCCAGCGCAATTCGGTAACGTGTGTCACCCTCGCCGCGCAGCCGGGTGTAATCCTCAGGCACGTCATCGCCCGGTGCAAATTCGGCCTTCACCACGAAGCGCTGGGTGGCAGGGTCTAGTTCTCGGACCTGGATTTCACTGGCCAGAACACCGATGCGATACACAATCTCGGTGCCGCAGGTCGAGGCGCCGCCACGGGTGACGATGTCCACGATCTCCACCATCGAAGCGCCTTCGGGCACCAGAAACGACCCAGCTTTCAACAGCCGCGTCTTGTCGGTGTATTGCGCACCCATGCGCAGGATCGCAGCAGAACTGACTGCGCCTTGATCCGCCAGGCGATCACTAACCCGGTTGAAAGTCGTGCCGCTTTCCACTTTCAGGCAGATCGCGACCTCCAGCGGGCCGGGCTGTTCATACTGGCGCTTGCCCCATGCAATCACGCCACCCGCTGCGATCAGGATCACGACGAACAGGGACAGGGCGTTTGACGCGATGTGCCGCCACATCAATCGGTGACCTTGCCCAGAACCAGGGACGCATTGGTGCCGCCAAAGCCAAAGCTGTTGGACAGTGCCACGTTGATCTCGCGCTCTTCCTTGGCATTGGCCGCCAGGCTCAGCTTGGGCTCAACCGCCGGATTGTCCAGGTTGATCGTCGGCGGGGCCACCTGGTCGCGCAGCGCCAGGATGCAAAAGATCGCCTCGACCGCTCCAGCAGCGCCCAGAAGGTGGCCGATCGACGATTTGGTCGACGACATGGTCGCCGTGGAGGCCGCGTCACCCAGCAGACGCTCAACCGCTGCCAGCTCAATCGTGTCAGCCATCGTCGAGGTGCCGTGCGCGTTGATGTAATCCACCGCGTCAGGCTCCAGCCCGGCGTGTTTCAACGCCGCTTTCATCGCGCGGAAGCCACCGTCGCCGTCCTCGGACGGGGCGGTGATGTGATAGGCATCGCCGGACAGGCCATAGCCCAGAACCTCGGCATAAATCTTGGCGCCGCGCGCCTTGGCATGTTCGTATTCTTCTAACACGACAACGCCCGCGCCCTCGCCCATCACGAAGCCGTCGCGGTCTGCGTCATAGGGCCGGCTGGCGGTTTCCGGGCTGTCGGCGCGTTTCGTCGACAGCGCCTTGCAGGCGTTGAACCCGGCAATGCCAATCTCGCTGATCGCGGTTTCCGCGCCGCCGGCCACCATCACGTCAGCATCACCATGCTGGATCAGCCGGCTGGCGTCGCCAATGGCATGGGCACCGGTGGAACAGGCGGTCACGACCGCGTGGTTCGGACCTTTGAAACCAAAACGGATTGACACCTGACCCGAGATCAGGTTGATCAGCGATCCGGGGATGAAGAAGGGCGACACACGGCGCGGTCCACGTTCGTGGATCAGCACAGCGGTCTCCGCGATGGAATTCAGCCCGCCGATGCCCGACCCGATCATCACACCGGTGCGCTCACGACCTTCGTCGTCCTCGGGCATCCAGCCTGAATCCTTCACCGCCATGTCGGCGGCAGCCATGCCAAACAGGATGAACTCATCCACCTTGCGGCGTTCCTTGGCGGCCATCCAGTCGTCGGGGTTGAACGTGCCGGCGTTGCCGTCACCGTAAGGGACTTCGCAAGCGTAATTGGTGGTCACACGGCTGGCGTCGAACTTGGTGATCGGGCCTGCGCCCGACTTGCCCGCAAGAATGCGTTCCCAGGTTTCCTCGACCCCGCATGCCAGCGGTGACACCATGCCCAGACCCGTAATGACCACTCGACGCATTCTGCTGCCCCTTTTCAGGTTTCTAAATCCTTCGCGCTTGATACCGCGCGGCGGGGGGATGGGGCAAGGGTGAAAGAAGCGGTCTTAGCAGGTGCGCGGGCGAACCTCCGCACGGATTTTTTCACCAATCGCGTGGCGGGCGCGCTCCAGGTCATGTTCGGTCTGCACGTGCACCCAGAAATCGGCGGCGGTGCAGAAATACCGCGCCAGGCGCATCGACAATTCGACGTCCACCGCCAGCGCGCCCTCGACCAGCTTGCGCACGATCTGCGGCGACACGTTCAAGCGCAGCGCCAGCTTGGCCTGGTCGATGCCCAGAGGTTCCAGAAACTCACTGCGCAGAACCTCGCCAGGCGTGGGACACAGAAACACCGGCTTGGGCGCTTCCACGGCCTCGGGCGGCAGGATCTGCACCTCAGTGGGCAAACCGGCCGCTTTCCAGTCCTTCAACCCGCCCTCCATGTGCAAAATGCCCACGTGGCCTTCGTTCAGCAGCATTTTGGCGGCAGCCTCCGAGCGCTTGCCGACCGCGCAGTGGATCACCACGTGCTTGCCGTCGATGGCGGGAAAGAATTCGGGGTCAAAGCTCGACAGCGGCAACAACAGCGCGCCTGCGATGTGTTCCACCTCATATTCCTTGGTTTCACGCACGTCGACCAGCAGAACCTCGCCGCCATCCAGCCAGTCCTGCACCTGCGCCGCGTTCACGGTTTCGACGAATACATCTTGTCTCTGCGCCAGGCCCATCGGGTCCCCTCCTGCGTGATATAAGCCAGTGAACCATAAGTCATTTCGGTGTGGAATGTCCGCCCTGACTGGAAGTCCACGCCGCAACATCGGTCCGGTTTCGACGCTGTAAACAGAAAAACGGCGCCCGTCGGGGCGCCGTTTCAGAATGCTTGCGAAAGAATCGCGTGCTTGTGGGACCTGCCCTTAAGCGGCTTCGGTGATGAACTTCACCGCGTCGCCGAAGGTCTGAATGGTCTCGGCAGCGTCGTCCGGAATTTCGATCCCGAACTCTTCTTCGAAGGCCATGACCAGCTCGACCGTGTCCAGGCTGTCCGCGCCCAGGTCGTCGATGAACGAGGCCGATTCCGTGACCTTATCCTCTTCCACACCCAAGTGCTCCACAACGATTTTCTTAACGCGATCTGCGACGTCGCTCATGGTAAATCCTCACAGTTTTTCAGGCGTTACAGCCTGTTTTCATTTGGCCCCGAAAGGCCGCTCATGTTCCCGTGCGTATCGCCGAGATGCCCTAGCGTCAGGTGACGTCAGGACCAAATCTGCGCCGCCTATAGCATATCGCAACACATAGGCAAACGCTTTCAGACCACAAGGGGTCAGATCATCGCCATGCCACCGTTCACATGCAGCGTGGTGCCGGTGGTGTAGCCAGCCCCGTCGCTGGCCAGATACAGGACTGCCGCGGCGATTTCCTCGGGCGTGCCCATGCGACCGGCGGGGATCTGCACGTTGATCTTGTCCTTTTGATCATCGGTCAGCTTGTCGGTCATCGCGGTGGCGATAAACCCGGGGGCGACACAGTTCACGGTGATGCCGCGGCTCGCGACCTCATAGGCAATCGATTTGGACATGCCGACCATGCCGGCCTTGGAGGCGGCATAATTCGCCTGCCCCGGATTACCGGTGGCACCGACGATGGAGCTGATGTTCACGATCCGGCCCCAGCGCGCCTTCATCATCGACCGCATAACACCGCGGCACAGGCGCATGGTGGAGGTCAGGTTGACCTCAAGCACGCTGGCCCAGTCGTCGTCCGACATGCGCATGAAGATCTGGTCTCGGGTGATGCCTGCATTGTTGACCAGGATGTCTACGCTGCCCATCGCCTCGGCGGCTTGTTTGGGCAGGGCATCCACCGCGGCGGCGTCCGATAGGTTGCAGGGCAGAACATGGGCGCGTTCACCCAGCTCGGCGGCCAGCGCCTCCAGCGGCTCGACCCGCGTACCGCTCAGGCCCACATTGGCGCCAGCGGCATGCAATGTCTTGGCAATCTCGCCACCGATACCTCCGGACGCCCCGGTGATCAGCGTATTCTTTCCTGTCAGATCAAACATTTGCATTCCTTACTTCATGCTCTCAGCGGCAGCTGCCACATCTTCGGGCGTGCCCACGGTGCGGGTGCCGACCTCTTTTGCGATCCGGCGGATCATGCCTGTCAGGGCCTTGCCCGCGCCGATCTCCCAGATTTCGGTCACGCCCTGCGCGGCCATCCAGGACACGCTTTCGCGCCAGCGGACCGAGTGGGTGACTTGATCGACCAGAAGCGATCGGATCGTGGCCGGGTCGATCACGTCGTGGGCCAGCACGTTGGCAACCAGCGGCACCTTGGGGGTGTGCATCTCGACATGGCTCAGCGCTTCGGCCATCGCCTCGGCGGCGGGCTGCATCAGGGCGCAGTGGAACGGCGCGCTGACCGGCAGCAGAACCGCCCGGCGTGCGCCTTTGCCCTTGGCGATCTCGATCGCGCGTTCCACGGCCTCTTTGTGGCCCGACACGACCACCTGGGCGGGGTCATTGTCGTTGGCGGCCTGACAGACCTGATCATGCGCCGCTTGCGACGCGACCTCGGTCGCAGTTTCAAAATCAAGGCCCAGCAGCGCGGCCATCGCGCCTTCGCCCACCGGAACGGCCTGTTGCATCGCCAGACCACGGGTGCGCAACAGCCGCGCGGTGTCGGCGACGGAAATCGTCCCTGCAGCAGCCAGCGCAGAATACTCGCCCAACGAGTGACCAGCGACATAGCTTGCCGCGGTGACATCAACGCCCTCCGCCTCAAGCGCGCGCATGGCGGCCAGCGAGGTGGCCATCAGCGCAGGTTGCGCGTTCTGTGTCAGGGTCAGAGCATCCTGCTCCCCCTCCCAGATCAGAGACGACAGGCTTTCACCCAAAGCCTCGTCCACCTCGTCGAACACAGCCTTTGCGGCTGGATAAGCATCAGCCAAGGCCTTGCCCATGCCGATCGACTGGGCACCTTGGCCCGGAAATACGAATGCGCGGCTCATGAAGTCCTCCTCACCCCGATCTGTTTCAACCGGGATAGCCCGCCACGGGGGCCGGTGCAATTGTCCAAGAGATAAACAGGGTAAAAACGGCTGGAAAAACGCCAAGACCGCCCCCGAAGGCGCGATCTTCAGACAGGCTGTGGCGGTCGATCAGGCAGCGGCAAGACCGATCTTGGGTGTCCTCAACGCCTGTTGCGACATTGTCCGCCCATCGCGCTCACGCGCCCCGTTCAAATCGTGCGCCAGACGTTCGCGTACTGGTTCCAACTCGATTTCTTTGCCCGTTGCAACCTCAAGCGCATTTTCCGTGTTACCTATACGCAGATACAGGCGCGCTGGGGCTCCTTTATCCTTTGACCGCATAAGATACACAGACCCGATTTCATGAAATTCCAACTGCGTCGACAGGCGGTAGTCGCCCTGCAGGTTGCGTTGTCCAACGCGCAGTTCGCGGCGCACCAGATCAACCTGGAGCTCCTGGATGAACCCTTTGCGTGCGTTCCAGACAAGGATTGCGCCCATCATCATAAACAGGACCATAAGTCCCAACTTCATCACCGCGACGTCCGCCCCGGCCTGGCTTGAGGGCAGGAACCACATACCAATGGTGGCCAGAAGGAACCCAATGCCAATGATCTTGCTGACAAGCTCAACCATAAGCCCGCGTTTCTGCGCGGTGCTCGGCTCAGAGATCGTGTAGCCCCAATAGGTCGGACAGACCTGCGGAGCAAATGCCCCGGATACTTGTACGGTACCGTCATTTCCGCCAGTGATCGCGTTCATCGCGCATCCCCTCGTTGATCTGGTTCCATGGCCCCCGTTCATTTGCTTTTCAGAAATGATCGTGGCGCAAATGCGGCCAGTTGGGGTTCATTCGGTGACTGTTAAACACACCCCTCGCACCCCTTCGGGGCTTGCATCCCCACTCCACGCGTGTATAAGGCGCCGTCCTTCCGCATGTCTTATGAATGCGTAGCCTCTCGTGGGTGGGTCGTGGAAGGTCTGGCCCCTGCCCTTTGAAGCGCGCCGAACAACTAGAACTGGAGTAAGCATGCCGCTTTACGAGCATGTCTTCATCTCGCGTCAGGACCTGTCCAACACGCAAGCTGAAAACCTCATCGAACACTTTGGCACTGTCCTGGCCGACAACGGCGGGAAACTCGTGGATCACGAGTATTGGGGTGTCAAAACGATGGCCTACAAGATCAACAAGAACCGCAAGGGCCACTATGCCTTCCTGCGCTCGGATGCCCCGGCACCGGCCGTTCAGGAAATGGAACGCCTGATGCGCCTGCATGACGACGTCATGCGCGTTCTGACGATCAAGGTCGACGATCATGCCGAGCTTCCCTCGGTGCAAATGCAGAAACGTGACGAACGCGGCGATCGCCGTGGCCGTGACCGCTAAGCTGAAGGGGATCTAAACCATGGCATCCAAACCGTTTTTCCGCCGTCGCAAGGTCTGCCCGTTCTCAGGTGAGAACGCGCCCAAGATCGACTACAAGGACACCCGTCTGCTGCAGCGCTACATCTCTGAGCGTGGCAAGATCGTGCCCTCGCGCATCACCGCCGTTTCGGCCAAGAAGCAACGGGAACTGGCCCGCGCAATCAAACGCGCCCGCTTTCTCGCCCTGCTTCCCTACGCCGTGAAGTAAGGAGAGCATCATGCAAGTTATCCTTCTCGAACGCGTTGTTAAACTGGGCCAGATGGGCGACGTCGTTGACGTCAAACCCGGCTACGCCCGCAACTTCCTGCTGCCGCAAGGCAAAGCCCTGACCGCTTCGGCCGCCAACGTGGCGTCCTTCGAAGCGCGCAAGGCTCAGCTGGAAGCCAACAACCTGGAAACCAAGAAAGAGGCCGAGGCTATGGCCGAGAAACTCGATGGACAGCAGTTCATCGTGATTCGTTCCGCCTCGGACGCCGGTTCGCTCTACGGTTCGGTCACCCCGCGTGACGCCGCCGAAGCCGCGACCGCCGATGGTTTCTCGGTCGACAAGAAACAGGTCGCCCTGATCGCACCGATCAAGGACCTGGGTCTGCACGACGTGGCCGTCATCCTGCACCCCGAAGTGCAAGTGACGATCCAGATGAACGTGGCCCGCTCGCAGGAAGAAGCCGAGCTTCAGGCCTCGGGCAAGTCCATTCAGGAACTGGCCGCTGAAGCCGAAGCAGAAGCAGAGTTTGAGATCGCCGAACTGTTCGACGATATCGGCGCTGCCGCTTCGGAAGACGACGACCTTGTTGAAGCCCCCGCCGAAGAGGCCGGGGAAGAGGCTGCGGACGAAGAGTAATCTTCTTCCGCTCACAAGAATTAAGGCCGCTCCATTCGGGGCGGCCTTTTTAGTTGGGTGGCCCGCCTTGCGCGATGGGGAGGTAACGGATCGTCCAGCTGCGGTGCCGCGACCGCGACGATGTGTGCCCCCTTTTCGTCAGCGCACTGACGCCGATCCTTGCTGTGCCCCTATCCGTTCGCCATTGGTGGGCCTATGCTGCGGCCCATGACACATTTTACCCGACGCGCCCTGTTGCTTTCGCTTACTGCCTTTTCCCTGACCGCATGTGCAGGTCGCAGACGAAAGGGCGCACCTGCGGTTACACCGGTCCGTGATGCCTTCAACCCGCCGCTGTATCCCAACGAAACGCCCGAGCTGCGGGCGCTGATCAACAAATGGGCGGATCACTACCAAATCCCGCGCGCGTTGGTGCACCGACAAGCGGTCCGCGAAAGCACACACCGTCCCTGGGCGCGCAACGGACCTTACTGGGGATTGCTACAGATCCTGCCGCAAACCGCGCGCACAATGGGGCACCGCGGCCCGGCCAGCGAGCTTCTCAACCCCGATGTGAACCTGAAATACGCGGGCAAATACCTGCGCGGGGCCTATCTGGTGTCCGGCGGCGATATCGAGGGCGCGATGGGCTGGTATGCGCGCGGCTATTACTATGAAGCCAAGCGGCTGGGGCTTTTGGTGGAAACCGGCCTACGCCCCGGCTGACCCCGCAACGAAAAAGGCCGCCCGAAGGGGCGGCCTTTCGCGTGACGTGAAACGTCAGACTTATTCTTCTTCCAGCGCCTCAACGGCCTTCTGCAGGTCGTCCTTCGAGATCTCTTTCTCGGACACCTCAGCCAATTCGAACACGTAGTCCACGACTTTGTCTTCGAAGATCGGCGCCTGCAGCTGCTGGCGCATCTGCGGGTTTTGCTGGACGAATTCGAAGAACTCGCGTTCCTGACCCGGATATTGACGCGCCTGGTTCATCACCGCCTGCGTCATCTCGGCGTCGGACACTTCGATCTCGTTCTTCTGGCCCAACTCGGCCAGCAGCAGACCCAGACGCACACGACGGGCGGCCAGGGACTTGTGTTCGTCCGTGGCTTCGATTTCCGGGTGGTCGTGGCCTTCCACATCCGGGTTTTCGTCGTGCCACAGCTGGTGCGCAATCTGACCGGCTTCGGCGTCCAGCAGCGACGGCGGCAGATCGAAGTCGACCAGCTTGTCCAGCGCGTCCAGCAAGCCACGCTTCATCACGGCACGGGCTGCACCGGTGTATTCGGCTTCCAGACGCTCGGTGACCTGGGACTTCAGCCCGGCCAGATCCTCGGCGCCGAACTTCTTGGCCAGCTCATCGTCGATCTCGGCAGCTTTCGGCGCTTTCACGGCTTTCACGTTGCAGGTGAAGACGGCGTCTTTGCCAGCCAGGTTTTCGGCGCCATATTCGGCGGGGAAGGCGACTTTGACCTCAACTTCGTCACCAGCTTTCGCACCAACCAGCTGTTCCTCGAAACCGGGGATGAAGCTGTTGGAGCCCAGTGTCAGCGGGTAGTCTTCCGCAGCACCACCGTCGAAGGCTTCGCCGTCAACTTTGCCCAGGAAGTCGATCACGACCTGGTCGCCGTCCTTGGCCTTGGAGCCCTTCTTGCGGTCGGCAAAGTCCTGTGCGGTTTCGGCCAGCGAAGCCAGCGCTTCCTCGACATCGGCGTCGGCGGCTTTGACGATCAGCTTCTCCAGCTTGATGCCTTTCAGGTCGACCTCGGGGATCTCGGGCAGCGCCTCATAGGACATCTCGACTTCGACGTCGTCGCCCTCTTTCCAATCTTCATTGGTCATCTTCACGTCAGGCTGCAGCGCCGGGCGATCGCCGGAGGCTTCGAAATGATCGCTCATCGCGCCATCGACAGCTTCCTGCATGGCCTCGCCCATCAGGCGCGGGCCGAACTGCTTTTTCAGCAGAGCCATCGGAACCTTGCCCTTGCGAAAGCCCTTCAATTCGACTTCCGGCTGAGCCTCGGCCAGCTTTTCGTTCACTTTCGCGTCCAGCTCAGAAGCTTCGATCACGATGTTATAGCCGCGCTTAAGGCCTTCGTTCAGGGTCTCGGTGACCTTCATGATGTCGTCCTTTTCCTCATTTGGTGCGGGTGAAGGGACTCGAACCCCCACGCCTTGCGGCGCCAGAACCTAAATCTGGTGCGTCTACCAGTTCCGCCACACCCGCATAACAGACAAGGCAGCCCGAAAAGGCCGCCCGAAATTCGCGCCCTTCTAACAAAGCCTGCGGGGGGATGCGAGAGGAAAAACCGTCAAAATCGCTCGCTCTTAACCTGATTTTTGGGTATGGTGAGGGAAAACAAGAGCAGACAAACAAAGCAGGCACCCATGGCACAACATAGCCAGGGGCAGAAACGTGGGGAAAACACCTGCGCGCCCCGACATATTTATACCTCCGGTCTTGCGGCCGGATGCAGCGTTTTGACGCTTGATGGCGAGTTACCGGTCGAATTTCTTCACGCCGGGGATCGAATCGTCACCGTCGATCAGGGCAAGGTGAGGTTGCGCGCGATCTCCGCGCGACCGGTTTGGAAGTCCGACCTTGTGCGGATCAATCCGCGTGCCTTGGCACCGACTACAAACGCCCCCGATATCTGGATCGCGGCGCATCAACCACTTTTGATCCGTGATTGGCGCGCCAAGGTGATGTTCGGCCGCACGCGGGCTCTGGTGCCCGCCAACCGGATGCTGGACGGTGAACATATCCGGCGTGAACGGGATGAGGTGCAGACCACCTTGTTCCAGCTGCATTTCGATGAAACGCACCTGCTGCGCGTGGCCGGAATCGACATGACCTCAACCCGCCTGCCCGGCCTGAAGCGTGCGAACCAACGCAAAACACGTGAAACCACCAAGGGCTGATATTACCCAGGCGCCGTTAACTTTCCTTATCCCTGCCCAATTTGCGCCCCATTTTGGCGCGACATCGTCTACGGGATGTAAAGAAAGTCTACCAAATGACCTATCGAGCTGCCGAATTCGACACAGAAACCAACCTTGCACCGGTTCCCTCCAGCACAATGACAGGCATTGCTGCCGGAACGGTCATTCTGACCCTGCGCGGTGAAATCGCCGTCGAGGACCTCCGGGAAGGTGACAAGGTCATCACGCGTGACATGGGTGCGCAACCGCTTCGCCACGTGACACAATATAGCGCGAGTGTTTCGGTTATCGCCAAGAACAGCATGGGGCAGAACCGCCCGTCCCGCGACGTTCGCGTGGCTTCCACACAACCGATTCTGAACCGGGGTGAAACCACCTCCGTCGCTGCGGCAATGGATTTCGTTTCCGTTCTGCGTGGTGCCGTCGAGGAATCCCTGCTCTACCGCCTCTGCTTTGACCATGAGCACATCATCTATGCAGATGGGCTGGAAGTGACCACGGCCCGAGCGGCTTAAAACCCCAACGTCCTGAACACGCTCGGCAATTGGTCGGGCAGATCTTCGGCGATCAGCCCTGGACCGAAAGTCAGCGCACATTCCACATGCAGCCAGGCCGCGGTTTCCGCCGCCTGCATCGGCGCAAAGCCACGGGCCAACAGCCCGGTAATGAACCCCGCCAGCACATCCCCCGACCCAGCGGTTGCCAGCCACGGTGCCGCACGGTCATAGGCGGCTGAGTTGATTGAACAGCGCCCCTCCGGACCCGCAATCACTGTATCCGCCCCCTTAAACAGCACAACACAGCCTGCCCGCGCGGCGGCCTCGCGTGTCGCGTCGACCTTGGAGTAAGCGGGGCCTGTTTTGGAAACGGCTTTCAGCTTTTTGGCGATGTCAGGGAAAAGTCGTTCGAATTCACCTGCATGCGGCGTGATCACGCAGGCAGCCGTCAGCATTTTGAAGAGTGTTGACGGGTCATCCTGAAACGCTGTCAACGCATCTGCATCAAGCACCGTCGCCCGCCCAGCAGCCAAGGCCACAGGAACCAGGTCCCGCGCGCGATCCACGCCCAGCCCCGGCCCCAGGCACAACACGTTGAGCCTTTTGTCCGCCAATACGGCCTTGAGTGTCGGCGCGTCGCCAACGGGTGACAACATGATTGCATCCAGCTGCGCTGCATTCTCCTGAAGGGCCCCGGGCGTCGGCGCGACTGTTACCAGCCCAGCCCCAACTCTGAGCGCGCCGCGTGCCGCCAACCGCGCCGCACCGCCCTTGCCGGACCCACCAGACACGATCAGGGCGTGCCCGTGGGAGAACTTGTGCCCCTGATTACCTTTTCCCAGTTCTTGGGGCTTCTCGACCATCTTAACCCAATGGCCCTGCGACATTGCTGGGCGGCTCTTCAAGCCAATGGATTTCACAACCGATTTTCCGCAGGCCTTTGATCCCGCCGCAAGGACATGTCCCAGCTTCAAGGTATGAAAGGATACGGTCAGATCCGCTTCAACGACATTTGGGCGGTCACCCAAAGGGGTTCCGCTGTCACTGCAATACCCGGAAGGCAGATCGACCGACAATGTGCGATGTGTTTGCCCCACTTCGGGCATGCAGGACAGGGCGGACAGTGGCAACGCCACCTCCCGCGCAAGGCCCGTCCCAAACAGCGCGTCGATCACGAGATCGCAAGTGCCGGGGAACGGTGCGCGCTCCCAAGTTGATGCTTTCAGGGATTGAGTCTCACCCAACACCTCCCACCGTTCATAATTCACCCGCGCATCTGACGGCAGTTTTTCGGCGTCCCCATACAGAAACACCTCAACCTCCCAGCCCCATTCCTTCAACAGCCGCGCCACCACGAACCCGTCGCCGCCATTGTTCCCCGGTCCGCACAACACCACGGCACGATGCGAGGTCTTTGCCAGCTCGGGCCATTCCTCAAAAATCGCCTCAACCACGCCCCTGCCCGCGCGCTCCATCAGCTCCAGCCCGGTCACGTCACCCGACTCGATCGCCGCCTGTTCGATGGCGCGCATTTGGGCGGCGGTCAGCAATTCGGTCATGATCTTCGCCTCTAAAATTCGCAAATCGCCCACATTGCACGCAATCTGCCTAAATTTTGGGCACAGGCACCGGAATCCCGCCCTGTGTCAACTTGCACTCAGCCTATCCAATTGAGCCCCCCGCGTGAAAGTGATCTTTCACCTTCGACGCATAGAATCCATGGGGGACCACCACATGAAAAAGATCGAAGCCATCATCAAACCGTTCAAACTGGACGAAGTGAAAGAAGCGCTGCAGGACATCGGCGTGCAGGGCCTGTCGGTGATCGAGGTCAAGGGGTTTGGCCGCCAGAAGGGCCACACCGAGCTCTATCGCGGCGCCGAATATGTTGTGGATTTCCTACCCAAGGTCAAAATCGAGGTCGTGCTGCCCGCCGACCAGGTTGACGGTGCGATCGAGGCCATCGTGGACGCCGCCAAGACCGACAAGATCGGCGACGGAAAGATCTTCGTCTCGACCGTTGAACAAGCCATTCGCATCCGCACCGGGGAATCCGGTCAGGACGCGCTGTAAGAACACCAAGTTACCGAAAGAGGGATACTGAAATGAGCAACAAAGACCTTCTCAAGCGGATCAAGGACGAAGACATCGCCTATGTCGACATCCGCTTTACCGACGTGCGCGGCAAGCTGCAGCACGTGACCGTGGATTGCGACCTGGTCGACGAAGACTTCCTGGAAGAAGGCTTCATGTTCGACGGGTCGTCGATTGCCGGCTGGAAGTCGATCGAAGCTTCGGACATGAAACTGATGCCCGACTGCGACAGCGCCTATGTCGATCCGTTCTATGCGGAAAAGACCCTGTGCGTGCATTGCTCGATCGCCGAGCCGGACACTGGCGAGCATTACGAGCGTGACCCGCGCGGCACCGCCCAGAAAGCCGAGGCTTACCTGAAGTCCTCTGGCATCGGCGACGTGGCCTATATGGGTCCGGAAGCTGAGTTTTTCCTGTTCGACGACGTGCGTTTCTCCAACACCATGAACAAGGTGTCGTTCGAAGTGGACGCCATCGACGCGTCCTGGAACTCGGACACCGAATACGAAATGGGCAACTCGGGCCACCGTCCGGGCATCAAGGGTGGCTATTTCCCGGTCAACCCGATCGACGATGCGCAGGACATCCGTGGTGAAATGCTGACCACGATGAAGCAGCTGGGCATGAAAACTGACAAGCACCACCACGAAGTGGCGTCTTGCCAGCACGAGCTGGGCCTGATCTTCGACAGCCTGACCAAACAGGCCGACGAGCTGCAGAAATACAAGTACGTCATCCACAACGTGGCGCATGCCTACGGCAAATCGGCGACCTTCATGCCGAAGCCCATCGCGGGTGACAACGGCACCGGCATGCACGTGAACATGTCGATCTGGAAGGATGGCAAGCCGCTGTTCGCGGGTGACAAGTATGCTGACCTGAGCCAGGAAGCGATCTACTTTATCGGAGGCATCCTGAAGCATGCGAAGACGCTGAATGCCTTCACCAACCCGGCGACCAACAGCTACAAGCGCCTGATCCCCGGTTTCGAAGCCCCCGTTCTGCGCGCCTACTCGGCCCGCAACCGCTCGGGCTGCGTGCGTATCCCGTGGACCGAAAGCCCGAAAGCCAAGCGCGTCGAGGCCCGTTTCCCCGATCCGGCCGCGAACCCCTATCTGTGCTTCGCAGCGCTTCTGATGGCCGGCCTTGACGGCATCAAGAACAAGATCGATCCGGGCCCAGCACAGGACAAAAACCTCTATGACCTGCCGGCAGAAGAGCTGGAAGGTATCCCGACGGTTTGCGCCTCCTTGCGCGAAGCGCTGGACAGCCTGGCTGCGGACCATGACTTCCTGCTGGCCGGTGACGTGTTCACCAAAGACCAGATCCAGGGCTACATGGACCTGAAGTGGGAAGAGGTTTACGCCTATGAGCACACGCCGCACCCGGTGGAATATCAGCTCTACTACAGCTGCTGATCGCCACTGTCGGTCGAAAATCAGGGCGTCCCAATCGGGGCGCCCTTTTTTGATGTCCGGTGAAAGGGATTCTCAACAAATCTGATCCATACCGGAGCCGTAACGGTTCCGGGATGAGGTTAGAATGACCCCCAGTTGGCGCACCGGCCTTTTGATTTGCCTTGCTGTAGCCTCGGCCAGCCCCCTTCGGGCGGGGTCCGAGACTGTGTTGTTTCAACCCGGCGGCGCCGTTGTGGGCGGGGCGAAACCGCTTCTGGCGATGCATCCCGCTGCCACCAATGCTGCCGTGCCGCACAGTGCTGCCAGCTTGTTCACCGGGCAAAGCGGGGCCAGCCTGTTTGCCCCCTTGCCCGCACGCCCGTCCCGCGCCGCCGCGCGTGCCGCCGCCCGTGCGGCCGATGCCCAGGCCCGCACCGTGGCCGCCGCGGCACAGGTTACGCTGTCCGCGCCGCAATCGCTGCCTGCGCTGACCCAGATTCAGCGGCTGCGTCATCTGATTGCCCAGGCCGAGGCCGGGGCGAAGGGCTATGACGCCGTGCAACACGGGGCGAAGATCAAGCCTGACACCCCCCCCCACGCAGATGAAAGTCCAGGACATCTATGACTGGATCTCGGCAACGCCTGGCCAGCCCCACGCGATCGGGCGCTATCAGTTCATCCCGGCCACGCTGAAACGTCTGGTCACCAAGCTGGGCGTTGGGGTGGATGAGGTGTTTTCCCCCCGATTGCAGGATCGGTTGGGCGATACCCTTTTGCTGGAGGCGGGCTTGGCCGCCTTTCGTCAGGGCCGCATGACGCGACATGTCTTCATGAACAACATGGCCAAGATCTGGGCCGGGTTGCCGAATTCCTCCGGTAAATCGCACTACGATGGCTATGCCGGCAACAAGGCAACGATGACCTGGGCGCGGTTCGACCGGGAAATGGCGCGGATATTTCCCACGCCCGCGACTACGTCAGCAGGCGCGAATACCACAACAGCCCCAAACGGGTAAGCTGCGCGGTCACCGGCGCCCAGAGGCTGCGAAAGGCGATCGGGTCCAACCCGGCCTGCCCTGCGATGGCCGACAGCGGCGCGCGCCCGGTAATCCCGGCGATCAACGGGGCGGCCGCCTTGTCAATCTTCAAGGAGATCGCCTCGCCCTCGACCTTCACGTTGACCCGACCCCGTTTGGCGATCTCACCGGCCAGCGCCGGGGCTGACCCGCCCTTGAGATGTGGCACCAGCGTCGGGTCAGTTCCATCCGCCACCGTTTGGTCCCGCCCTTTTGCCACCGCATAGCCCGTGTGCATCTTGATCGTGCCGCGCAGCTCTTCGGCGATGGCCATGCGGGCGATCGGGTCATCCGGCAGGCCGATGTCCCCGACAATGTCGCGCGGGTCGTACAGGCTGGGCTGTGAAAACCCCGCCAGCTGCAGCCCGGCTTGATCCAGCGCCTCGGCCACTTCTCGCACGCGGTAGGTCCGGTCGGTCGAATGCAGCAGAAGGTCAAAGAAACCTGCGTCCCCTTGCTTGTGGTCCACCACGTTCCGGTTCAGCGCAAAGGGATGGTTTTTCGGCAGGGATTTGAACACTTTGCGCGCCTCCCGCAGCTTGTCCTTGGGCGACATCCCGTCAAACAGCGCGGCAAAGGCATCCTGAAGCGGATACACGCCGGACCGCCCGAACGGGGCATAGACCATGAAGCCCAGCCCGCCCCCCGGCGCCAGCGCCCGGCCCAGCGCGTCAAACCCGTCCTGCGGCCTTGGCAGGTGATGCAGCACCCCGCAGCAGTCGATGTAATCGAACTGCCCCATCTCTGGCGCGTCCAGAAGGCTGCCGGTGACAAAAGTGATGCCCTTCAGCCCACGCACGCGCGCGCGTTCTTCGGCAATGGCGCGCGAGGCGCTGGACAGATCGACATAGGTGATCTCATAGGGCCGCTTGGCCATGGTCATGACCTGGGCCAGCTGGATCAGCGCATCCCCGGTACCGCCCCCCGCGACCAGTGCCTTCAACGGCTCACGCCAATTGCGCGCACCGTTCCACAGGAAATGATCCATTTCCAGCGGGTGCGACGGGGATCCATTGACAAGGCGACGACGCTCCTCGTTCGGATCCCGCGCGGGATAGGGAAAGGCTTCGTATTGCGCTTTGACGTCGTTCATCCCTTGGGCCCCTGTCCGAATTTTGCGCGCAGTTTGCCGGGTCCGGAGCCAAATGGCCAGAGCCTGTCAGGTGTTTCCATTTTGAGGATACTCTGCGGGGCCGCACCGGGAAAACGGCTGCAATTGTGGCAATAACTTCACCGAAATTTACCTTTTTCGCCTCACTGTTTCCAAATCACGACCTCATTGGCTGAGTATTGTTCAGAAGAGAGAGCCAATGGACAGGCCATTGGACACCATCAAGGCAGAGTTATGAGCACCTATACGAGCATACAAAAAACATCGCTCTTCCGCCTGCAGGCACAGATGGCAGAGCACCGGCTGGTGCGTGCCTTTCGGCAACGTGGCTGGCTGCGCACCCTGCGCGGAAAGATCGATTTTGGTGAACGCCGCGCCACGCATGGGGTGAAACGCATCCGCCATTGGCAAGATGGAGGTTTCATCACGATGAAACTGCCAGCCTGAGCAATGGTACCGGTCTGCCCCATCGCGGGCCGTCATGAAAAAAGGGGGCCACCATGGACCTGAGCGAGATCGAAACCACCTTGCTTTTCACAATGCTGCCCGAGGTCGACTTTGATGCCCTGCGCACGCGGCTGAACACCCGGCTTGCGTCACTTGGCTTGGTCCTCCACCCGGCGGTGGTGCCCGAACCGGGCTGTGCGATCTTCACCGGGTCCGGGCTTCAACTCCTGATCACCACGGACGCCGCTCCTCTGGGGGCCGAGGCGTTCGGCGGCGCCATCGCTCCGGACACGACACCGGCCAACCGGGCCGCGTTGACCGGTATCGTGGCTCGGCATGGCGCCCATCTGACAATCACGATCTGTCACCTAGCGGACGAAGACGTGGCCGACATCACCACCGCCCGCGACAGGCTTCAGCTGGCCCATATCACCGCGGCGGAGCTGGCGCGGCTGCGTTCTCCACTGGCCGTGCACTGGCAACCCAGCAACCGCCTGATGCAACGCGCTGCCTTTGAGGCGATGGTCGAAGACGACACCCCGCTGGAGCTGTTTCTGTTCCCCGTGGACGAAGTCACCGGACCGCGCAAGACGCCCGGTCTACGACTTCACGGAGCACGCGTCTGGCTTGGTGCCGAGTTGCACGCCCAATTTGGCGCCCTGCCCCGCGACGTCGTGCGCCGTGCTGCTCTGGCCTTCGTGAAAGCCGCTTGCGGCAGTGAAACCCTGATCACCGGGCAGAGCTTTCATCATGCCGGTCAGGTGTTTCGTATCGCGCACGCGCCTCGGGGCAGCCGGATCGACTTGATCCCGGCGGCGCAATCCCCGCTGCCGATCGCACCATCGCCACGCGCACCAATCCACAGACCCGCGGCCTGAACCCGGTTCAGCGGGTTTCGCCAAGCAGGTGCAGATCCTCGTCACTCAGCACACTGAAAGGCACCACGTAGGTGTGGATCGAAAACACGACCGCATCGGATTTTGCCAGTCGCAGCATGCTCTGACGTTCGACCCGTTTCCATTTCGGCCCGGTGATTTCACGGCTGCGCCGGTCTTCTTCGCGGCGCGGTTGATGCAGTTCGGGATCGCCGTAGGTCAGTTGGTTGGCCCGCCACATCGGCCGGCCGACACGGATGCCGTCAAACAACCGTTGCACCCGCCTGGCGATATCCGCTGTATAAGCCGCCACTGGGACGTGAATCGCGATCATCGGCTTCATGAACTTCTGTGACAGCGTCCAGCTGGCCGGAAAACACAGAACTGCTCCGGTCAGAACGTGTTCCTCGCCCCGTTTCTGCATCAGGACAAGATCCTCCTGCACCAGCGCGCCGCAGGTCTCCAGCGGTCGGGAACGGTCAGCCTTCACCACGCGCCCGTCCGGGCAGGTGATCCGGTCCCCATGACGTTGAAACCCGTCCTTACCCTCAATCTCTTCCAGCACCCTGTCCAGCAGCTCCTCGGCCGCCGGGCGCGCAGATGGATCAAGCCGCACCACTGCGGCGCCCTTGTCGGTCATCAGCCTGACCCGGTGCGCCATTTGCGCGCCATAGGCGTCATCCATCTGCAACCACTCGCCCGGTGCTACCGGGTTCAACCCCGGCAGGCGGCGGGTGCGTTCCTCGGCCCAGGGTTTGACCGGCAGAACCGTCTGACAAATCTCGACCATCGTGCCCCCCTTGTTCAAACGCGACACTGGCGCGGCGCAAACGGGAAGGCAAGCGGGCAAGGGGTCACTAGCGTTGAAGGAACGGATTTCAAACAGGGGACCCGCCATGAATGATCATTACCGCGATACGCGCAAGATCGACCCGACCCGGGGTGACCGATTGGGTGATGGCACGCCGAACGATAAGGACAGGATCGAAATCGGCCCCACCCTGATGGCCTTTCGCGAATGGGAAGCGGCCGGGCTGACCCTGCCGAACCTGGAACGAATGCGCGAATATCGCTGGAAACGGTTGACGCAGCACATCGTCGATCGCGGCTATGCTGGGCTGCTCATGTTCGACCCGCTGAACATCCGCTATGCGACCGACAGCACCAACATGCAGCTGTGGAACACCCACAACCCGTTTCGCGCCGTGCTGCTGTGCGCCGATGGCTACATGGTGATCTGGGACTACAAGAACGCGCCATTTCTGAGTAAATTCAACCCGTTGGTACGTGAACAACGCTCTGGCGCCGACCTGTTTTATTTCGATCGCGGCGACAAGATCGACGTCGCCGCCGACGTCTTCGCCAACGAAGTGCGCGTTCTGCTGGCTGAACATGCGGGCGGAAACAAACGCCTGGCGGTCGACAAGATCATGCTGCATGGGCTGCGCGCACTAGAGGCGCAGGGCTTCGAGATCATGGAAGGCGAAGAGGTCACGGAAAAGTCCCGCGCGGTCAAAGGCCCGGACGAGATCCTGGCGATGCGCTGTGCATCGCTCGCCTGCGAAAACGCGGTGGCCGAGATGGAGCGCTTTGCCCGTGCGCAGGTGCCTTTGGGCAAGACCAGTGAAGACGACATCTGGGCGGTGCTTCACGCCGAGAACATCAAGCGCGGCGGTGAATGGATCGAAACGCGGCTTCTGGCGTCTGGCCAACGGACCAATCCGTGGTTCCAGGAATGCGGCCCGCGCGTGGTTCAGAACAATGAAATCGTCGCCTTCGATACCGATCTGGTCGGCTCCTATGGCATCTGTGTCGACATTTCCCGCACCTGGTGGATCGGGGATGAAAAGCCCACGAATTCCATGGTTTATGCAATGCAACATGCGCATGAACACATTATGCAGAACATGGAGATGCTGAAACCCGGCGTCACGATCAATGAATTGGTTGCGGGCTGTCATCAGCTTGATGATGCGTTCTGGGGCCAGAAATACGGCTGCCTGATGCATGGCGTCGGCCTGTGCGATGAATGGCCCCTGGTGGCCTATCATGACAAGCATGTGGACGGCGCGTTCGACTATGCCCTCGAGCCCGGCATGGTGTTGTGCGTCGAGGCGCTGGTGGGCGAAGACGGCGGCAGCTTCTCGATCAAGCTTGAAGATCAGGTTTTGATCACCGAAGACGGCTTTGAAAACCTGACGAAATACCCCTTCGACCCGGTGTTGATGGGACAGGCCTGACAAGGCGGCGGGCGCGGTCATTGATATTTATCAAGGTAGATGCGGAATGTTTGCGCTATAATTCCGCTACGTGGAATCCCAACCTGCCGATAATCGGCAACCGCGTGAACACGAAGAGGAGGGTAAGTTATGTTGAACACGTTCCTTCGTTCCTGCAGCGCCGTCGCATTGATCGGACTGGTGAGTGTCGGAACCGCCGTGGCCGACGACCTCGGCAAGGGCGAATACCTGACGTATTGTGCAAGCTGTCATGGCGCTGACGCCATGGGGGGCGGTGCGATTGCTGAGTTCATGTCCGTTCGGGTCCCTGATCTGACCAAAATCGCAGAACGCAACGACGGGGCATTCCCGTTTCTGGACGTTGTGCACATGGTCGATGGCCGCTCTGGTGTGATGGCCCACGGGACTGAAATGCCCGTCTGGGGCGACCGCTTCACCGCCGAAACCGGCGAACCGATGATCGGTGATCTGAGTGCGATCTACGAGGTGCGCGGCCGCGTCCTGTCGCTTGTTTCGTATCTGGAATCGATCCAGAAATGACCGGATAGACGCGAAAGCGTCCGGTCGGGCCTTCGCACAGCGGGGGCCCGGCCCTGTTTTGGCCCTAGGCTGGCGTTACCAGGCAAGATCAAACCGGGCCAGGATACCGAAATGATCCGAGCCCAACAGCGGCAGGCGTTGTGTTTCGCCCTGCCCGCTGACCAGAACATGGTCAATTGGCACACGCAACCAACCGCCTGCTTTCATAAGGCTCACATGCGGGCGCCCGATGCGGCGGGTGTTTGACGCCTCTGCGACGTCTCGCATCATGTGTGACCACGGGACCATGTTGAAATCCCCGCCAATCGCGATCGGGCCGTCCAATGTGGCCAGCACCGGCAGCAGGCGCGCGGCTTGGCTGGCCTGACTGTTGGGCCATGGCCAGTGCAGGTGGATCGACACAACCCAGACCGGTCCTTCCGGAGTCGAGACCTGCATCCCCGCCATCCCGTCATGTTCGGCGCAAAAGGCGGTGTCACGGATCACCGGCCAGCGCGACGCGACCGCCACACCGCCGATAGTTTCAAACGGGCAAAACTGCTGCGCCGGATAGGTATCGCCCAGCGTGTCGAACAGGGCCAGGTTCACGCCGCTGACCTCTTGCAAGGTCACGAAATCCGGTTTGTGCAACAGGATATCCTGCCCAAGGCGCGCCGGGCTGGGCATGCGAAACAGCATGTTCTTCTGATAAAGGCTCAGACTGGCGCCATTGGGGGAGGCATCCGCTCCACCCAATGCCCACAGGATCGGCACGAGCGCCACCGCACCTGCGCTGAGGTTCACAAGGGCCAGTAAGGGTCGGCGGCCCGCCAAAAGGCCGAGTGCCGCAAGCACAAGCACCGCGGCCAGATGGGGCCGCAAAACCGCCAAGGAATCGCCCATCGGATGCAGCGCGCCCAGATATCCGCCAACAAGCGCCACAAGACCCATCACGGTCGCGTATGTCATGAACCGTATCAGCACGCCTCTTGGTATCGCGAAAAACACTCTGGGGGAACGCCGCATCACCTCGACGTGAGCGACCCGTTGCCGACCTTGCGCGAAACCCCGCCATGCTCCTATCTGGACGTCAGACCCTAAGCGGAGCCAAACAATGAAAACCGAAAAGATCACCTTCACCGGACATGATGGCAGCGAATTGGCCGCGCGGCTGGACCTTCCCGACGGGCCGCATCTGGCCACCGCGCTGTTTGCGCATTGCTTCACTTGCTCCAAGGACATCCTGCCCGCGCGCCGGATCGCCGCCCGGCTTGCCGGGGCGGGCATTGCAGTGCTGCGGTTCGATTTCACCGGGCTGGGCCATTCCGAGGGGGAGTTTGAGAACACGACCTTCACCTCGAACGTCGCGGACCTTAGAGCCGCCTGCGCAGCACTGTCGGACCGGGGCATGGCGCCTTCGCTTCTGATCGGCCATTCGCTGGGCGGGGCAGCGGTGTTGAAGGCCGCAGGTGTGATGGTGGATGTAAAGGCGGTTGTGACCTTGGGGGCGCCCTTCGCACCGAACCACGTCACCCACAATTTCGCCGACCATCTTGAAGAAATCATGAAGGATGGCGTGGCCGAAGTCGACCTGGGCGGGCGCCCATTTCGCATCGGCAAAGACTTCCTTGACGATATCGCCGCGACAGAGCTGACGCCTGCCATCACCCATCTGAACGCGGCCCTGCTGGTGATGCACGCGCCACTGGACCAAGTGGTTGGGATCGAGAACGCGCAGGAGATTTTCGTCACTGCGCGCCACCCGAAAAGCTTTGTCACGCTCGACGATGCCGACCACCTGCTTTCACTGGCCGATGATGCCGAATACGCCGCTGGGGTGATCACCGCCTGGGCCAGGCGGTATCTTGACCTGTCCCCACCCGCCCCGCCCCCAGGGGTGCCCGAAGGCATCGTGCGGGTAAGCGAAGCAGACCCGAACGGGTTCTTGCAAGACGTGAGCTCGGGGCCGCTGCACCACGCGTTGGCGGATGAGCCGCTGGCGTATGGCGGAACCAACAAAGGCATGTCGCCCTATGGGTTCGTGGCCGCCGGGCTGGGCGCCTGCACGTCGATGACGATCCGCATGTATGCGCGGCGCAAAGGCTGGCCGCTGAGCGGGGTGCGCGTGGACGTGAGCCACGACAAGGTGCACGCGCAGGACGCCGAAACCGGACGCAGTGAAAAGATCGACACGTTCAGTCGCAGCATTCATCTGAGCGGGGAGCTGAGCGACGTTCAACGCCAGCGCTTGCTGGAAATCGCTGACAAATGCCCGGTTCACAAGACCCTGGAGCATTCCAGCCGGATCGAAACCCGTCTGGCGTGAGCCGAAATCGTTCAAAAACTTCGGACCGTTTTCTTTGAAAGAAAACGGCACCCGTTCGCCTGAACTGCAATTTCCCTTGACCTTGGCCCCCGGCACGTCAAAAACCCCCGCATGAGTACAGGACGTTTGACGATTGATCTGGACGCGCTGGCCGCGAACTGGCGCGCACTGGATGGCATGAGTGACGCTTCCGTTCAGACGGCGGCGGTGGTGAAAGCTGACGGCTATGGGCTGGGTGTGGCCAAGGTGGGCCGCGCGCTTGCCGCAGCTGGCGCGCGGCGCTTTTTCGTGGCGATGTCCGAGGAAGGTGCCGCCTTGCGCGACGCCCTGGGTCCCGGCCCCGAAATCAGCGTGTTTTCGGGCCACATGTCGGGCGACACCGACATGATCCACGACCTGAACCTTGTGCCCATGCTGAACTCACTGGACCAGCTGACCCGTCATTTCGAAGCCCTGCCAGGCCACCCGTTCGGCATCCAGCTCGACACCGGAATGAACCGATTGGGCATGGAACCGGGGGAGTGGGAGGCCATCGCCCCCATCGCATTGGCCCAGGGCCCGACCGTGGTAATGAGCCACCTAGCCTGCGCCGATGAACCCGAGCACGCAATGAATGCGCAGCAGCTGGCCGCCTTTCACGCAATGACCGATGGGATCGAGGCACCACGCTCTCTGGCGGCGACCGGGGGTATTCTTCTGGGGCCGGAGTACCACTTTGACCTGACCCGTCCCGGTATTGGCCTCTATGGCGGTCTGCCGTTTGAAGACGCGCGCATGGTGACCTTCCTTGACCTGCCTGTGGTGCAGATCCGCGACGTCGCCGCCGGTGAAAGCGTCGGCTATGCCAACAGCTGGGTCGCCGAGAAACCCGCGCGCATCGCCACCCTGTCGGGCGGTTATGCGGACGGTCTGCAACGCCATATCTCGAACCAGGCGGTGCTGTTTCACGACGACACGCCCTGCCCCATTGTGGGCCGCGTGTCGATGGACCTGATCGGTGTCGACGTGACCCACCTGGGCGAAACCCCCAAAGCGCTGACCATCCTTGGACCGCATCAAAGCGTGGACGACCTGGCCCAGGTTGCCGGCACGATCGGGTATGAGATCCTGACCCAGCTTGGCCTGCGCTATACCCGTCACTACGCGCGGGGGCGCTCGTGATCCTGACCACGCCTCTGGCGGCCATCGGCCGGTCGACGCTGGCGCTTCTGGCGACCATCGGGCGCGTGACGCTGTTTGCCTTGTCGGCGCTCAGCCACATCCTGCGCCCGCCGTTCTATCCGCGCGAATTTGGCACGGCTTTGTTGAATATCGGCTGGTTCAGCTTGCCCGTCGTGGGCCTCACCGCCATTTTCACCGGCGGCGCGCTGGCGTTGCAAATCTATGCCGGCGGCCAACGTTTCAGTGCTGAGGCCGTGGTGCCGCAGATCGTCGCCATTGGCATGGTGCGCGAATTGGGCCCGGTTCTGGTCGGCCTGATGATCGCCGCGCGCGTCACCTCCTCGATCGCCGCCGAGATCGCGACAATGAAGGTGACCGAACAGATCGATGCGCTGGTCACCCTGTCCACCCACCCCATGAAATACCTGACCGCGCCGCGGGTTCTGGCCGCCGTGATCACCGTGCCGGTGCTGGTCGGCATCGGTGACATCATCGGCATCTGGGGCGGGTTTCTGGTCGGCACCGGGCAGCTTGGCTTTGCCCCCGGCACTTATATCCAGAACACTTGGGATTTCCTGGAAACGCCCGACGTGGTGTCGTCACTTGTGAAAGGCGCCGTGTTCGGCTTCATCGCCGCCGTGATGGGCTGCTATCATGGCATGAATTCGGGTCGCGGGGCACAAGGCGTGGGACGCGCCACCAAATCCTCGGTCGAGGCGGCGGCGATCCTGATCCTGGCCGCCAACTTCCTGCTCACCAACATGTTCTTCTCGTCATGATCGAGCTTCGCGAGGTCCATAAAGGGTTCGGTGCCAAGAAGGTTCTGCAAGGGGTCAACCTGACCATCCCGCGTGGCGAAAGCATGGTGGTGATCGGCGGCTCGGGCACCGGAAAATCCGTGCTTTTGAAATGTGTGCTGGGCTTGATGACACCGGACGCGGGCACGATCCTGCTGGACGGCGAAGACGTGGCCCGCGCCGAGCGCGACGCCTTCCTGGCCCGTTTTGGCATGCTGTTTCAGGGCGGTGCGCTGTTTGACAGCCTTCCAGTTTGGCAAAACGTCGCCTTTCGCTTGCTGCGCGGGTCGCTGGCGCGCCCCCGTGACGAAGCCCGTGAGATTGCGATCGAAAAACTACGTCGTGTGGGGCTGAAACCCGACGTGGCCGACCTTTTCCCGGCCGAGCTGTCAGGCGGTATGCAGAAACGCGTGGGCCTGGCCCGTGCCATCGCCGCGGAGCCCGAGATCATCTTCTTCGACGAACCCACCACCGGGCTCGACCCGATCATGGCCGGCGTGATCAACGAATTGATCCGCGAAATCGTTGTGGAAATGGGCGCGACCGCGATGACGATCACCCATGACATGTCCTCGGTCCGTGCCATTTCCGACAAGGTGGCGATGCTGCACGAAGGCGTGATCCAGTGGACCGGCCCGGTGGCCGACCTGGATGCCAGCGGCGACCCCTATGTGGCGCAATTCATCAACGGCAGCGCCGACGGGCCGATCGAGGCTGTGCGCTGAACGGGTTGACCCACCTTCCGCGTCGCAAACAAAGCCGCCCTTGACTTGGGAACACGTGTCAAACGATCCTCGCATCATGACGGATTTTGAAACCCGCTGTAAATGCGGACAAACCACCGCACGGTTTTCGATTAAACCGAGGGCCCGGTTTCGCTGCCACTGCACAAAGTGCCAGAGTGTTTACAAATCATCTTATGCGGATGCTTTGGTTTTCCGAAGAGGCCAGGTTCGAATTGACGACAGCGACAAGATCAAATGGGTTCACACCAAGCGCCCGTCGCCTCTGATCCGAGGCCTTTGCAAAACCTGCGACGCCCCGGTGCTTGCACACTTTTTCGGGGCCTTGTCGATGGTGCCCGCTCTTTCGGTGTCAGGGCTGGAATTGCCCCCGGTCAACTGCGACATCTACTATCGGACGCGAACCAAAGATATTGACGACGATGTCCCGAAATACGCGGGTGCCATGGCTACTTACGCTGGATTGACCATGCCATTTCTTGGAGTCCTTTTGGCAACGGGGCGTTCCGTTAGATAGTCTAATGTGTTCCGAATTGGCGCGGCTTGAAGAATTGAGAATGGGAAAGTAAATCCCGTTTCGGCACCAAAGGAACCTTCGGAATACAAGATAAGTGTGGTCGGCAGGCGTCGTGACGGTTCCCATATTGGCAAGGTGCCGAAATCTCGGTAGGTCTCGGGCATGTTGAAATATGCCAACCTCACTCTTCTGATCCTATTCCCCGTCGCCTGGTTCGCGCCCCTGATGCGCGCGGGGATCGCCCTGCCCCTGTTCGGGCTGAGCGAGATCAGCGTGATCTCGGGTCTGCAAAGCCTGTGGGAAACCGACGTGGCGTTGGCGCTGCTGGTCACGTTTTTTGCTATCTTTTCGCCTTATCTCAAGACGATCGGCCTGGGCTTGATCCATTTTGGCATGCTGCGCCGCCGGGTGCTGCCGGTGCTGAACGTTCTGGGCAAACTGGCGATGGCCGACGTGTTCCTGATCGCGCTCTACATTGTTGTGTTCAAAGGCGTGGGCATGGCCAAGGTCGAAACCGCCTGGGGGCTATATCTGTTCACCGGCTGCATTCTGGCTTCGCTAGCCATCAGCCACCTGACTGTGAAACGGCGCTAACGGGCCGGAAGATCCTCAAGGCTTTCAATTCGTTTTCTATGCAAGAAAGCGCATCACAAACACCCACGTTCTTGCGACGCTCTCAGGATTGAGGCACAACAGCCGGATGGCAAAGACCAATTCTTTCACCTGTAACGCCTGCGGCGCGGCCCATACCAAATGGTCGGGGCGCTGTGAGGCCTGTGGCGCCTGGAATTCCATCGTCGAAGAGGCACCCCTGTCCGCTGGGCCAGCCTCGAAAAGCCTGGGCGGCAAGCGCGGCGCCAATATGGTCCTGACAGATCTGGCGACCGAAGAAGCGCCGCCGCAGCGCACGATCTCTGGCGTGGCTGAGCTCGACCGGGTGCTTGGCGGTGGGCTGGTGCCGTCCTCAGCCATTCTGGTAGGCGGTGATCCGGGCATCGGCAAATCCACCCTGCTGTTGCAGGCCGCCGCGCAATTTGCCCATCGCGGGTTGAAAACCATCTATGTCTCGGGCGAAGAAGCCACGGCACAAGTGCGCATGCGCGCGCAACGGCTGGGGCTGGAAAAGGCACCCGTAAAGCTGGCCGCCGAGACCAACCTGCGCGACATTCTGACCACGTTGGACGCCGAAAAACCCGACCTTGTCATCATCGATTCGATCCAGACCATGTGGGCCGACAACGTGGAAAGCGCACCCGGCAGCGTCAGCCAGGTGCGCGCCGCGGCGCATGAGTTGACGACCTTCGCCAAACGGCGCGGGATATCCGTGGTTCTGGTCGGCCACGTCACCAAGGATGGTCAGATCGCCGGCCCGCGTGTGGTCGAACACATGGTCGACACCGTGCTCTATTTCGAAGGCGAACGCGGCCACCAGTTTCGCATCCTGCGCGCGGTGAAGAACCGCTTTGGACCAGCCGACGAAATCGGCGTGTTTGAGATGACCGGCACCGGGCTGGCCGAGGTGTTGAACCCCTCGGCCCTGTTCCTGTCTGACCGCGAAGACCCGGCCCCCGGCAGCGTCGTCTTCGCCGGGATTGAGGGCACCCGCCCGGTTCTGGTCGAGCTTCAGGCACTGGTCGCCCCCAGCCCGCATTCGCAGCCGCGCCGCTCGGTCTTGGGCTGGGACAGCGGGCGCCTGGCGATGATCCTGGCCGTTCTTGAGGCACGATGTGGCATTCCTTTCACGGGCTTGGATGTCTACCTTAACGTCGCGGGTGGGATGAAGATCACCGAACCGGCCGCGGATCTGGCTGTTGCGGCGGCGCTACTTTCTGCGCGCGAGGATGCGGCGATCCCGAAAGACACTGTGGTTTTCGGCGAAATCAGCCTATCAGGGGCATTGCGCCCGGTGGGGCAAACGGAAAACCGCTTGAAAGAAGCCCAAAAACTTGGTTTCTCAGCGGCAATCGCACCGGCGCAGAGCAAACTTGGCTCCAAATCGGGGCTGAAGGTCCAGAAAATGCCCGACCTTGTGGGCTTTGCGGGCGAGATATTCGGCGCGGGATGAACCGCTAGAGAAGGCTCAGAGGGCAAGAATGGAAGCGTTCACAATCATCGATGGCGTCGTGGCTGTTGTTATCCTGGTATCGGCAATCCTGGCCTATTCGCGCGGTTTCGTGCGAGAAGGCATGTCAATTGCCGGCTGGATCGTCGCGGCGATCCTGGCCTACATGTTTGCCCCCAAGGCGCGGCCTTTGATCGAACAGATCCCGGTCCTGCGTGATTTTATCGCCGACAGTTGCGAATTGTCGATGATCGCCTCCTTTGCCGCCGTGTTCGCGCTGGCGCTTGTGGTTGTGTCGATCTTCACACCACTTTTTGCCTCGGCAGTGCAACGTTCGGCCCTTGGCGGGGTTGACCAGGCGCTTGGCTTTATCTTCGGCGTCGCGCGCGGCGTGCTTTTGGTCGCCATCGCTTTGGTGATCTACGACCGCGTGGTGACCACGGACACGATCCCGATGGTGGATGATTCCCGCACCGCGAAGGTGTTTGCCCGCACTCAGGACCGCATCAACGACCAGATCCCCGCCGACGCACCCGGCTGGATCGTCGAACGCTATGAGGCACTGGTTGGCGCCTGCAGCGCGGGCGCCAACTGACCCCTGCCCCGCAGCCTTGCGTGGCGCCTCTGAAACGATGGGCGCCTCGCCAATCCCTGATTTTACCAGCCACGCCCGCCTGTGTGACGCGGCCCTTGGCGTCCGTTTTGTCCAAAGCTTGGGTGTAACAGCCGCTTTACGCGGCCATCTGAGCCAAAACCACGCATCCCCCCTGATCGGCTGGTGACACAGCGCCGCCGAGCGACTAAGACAGGGCCATCCAAGATCCCGGATTCGGAGCTGCTGCCCATGCTGCCTGCCATGCCCCCTGCCCACCCCTTCGACGATGACAAGCTGAAGGAGGAATGCGGCGTTTTCGGCGTGATCGGCCTGGCGGATGCTGCGAATTTCGTGGCGCTTGGCCTGCACGCGTTGCAGCACCGGGGACAGGAAGCCGGCGGCATCGTCACCCATGACCCGGAACATGGCTTCAACTCGGCGCGGCGTTTCGGCTATGTGCGGGACAATTTCACGTCTCAGAAACTGATGGAAACCCTGCCCGGGCCCCTGGGCATCGGCCACGTGCGCTATTCCACCGCCGGCTCGAAGGGCGCCGTGATCCGCGACGTGCAGCCGTTTTTCGGCGAATTTTCCATGGGCGGGGCCGCGATCGCCCACAACGGCAACATCACCAACGCCAATGCCTTGCGCAAAGAACTGATCGAGCGCGGTTCGATCTTCCAAAGCTCCTCGGACAGCGAATGCATCATCCACCTGATGGCGCGCAGCCTGCAACGCAACATCCCCGAGCGGATGGAAGACGCGCTGCGTCGGGTCGAGGGCGCATTTTCCGTCGTCGCCATGACGCGCACCAAGCTGATCGGCGTGCGCGACCCACTGGGCGTGCGCCCCTTGGTTCTGGGGCAGCTTGGCGACGGCTGGGTGCTCAGCTCAGAAACCTGTGCACTTGACATCATCGGTGCACAATTCGTGCGCGACGTTGAACCGGGCGAAATGGTTGTGATCACCGACAAGGGGGTGGAAAGCCACTATCCCTTCCGCAAGACCCCGTCGCGGTTCTGCATCTTCGAACATGTCTATTTCTCGCGCCCCGACAGCATCATCGGCGGGCGCAGCGTCTATGAAACCCGCCGCCAGATCGGCGTTGAACTTGCGCGTGAAAACCCGGTCGAGGCCGACCTGGTCTGCCCGGTGCCCGACTCAGGCACGCCCGCAGCGATCGGCTTCAGCCAGGAAAGCGGCATTCCCTATGCGATGGGTATCATCCGCAACCAATACATGGGCCGCACCTTCATCGAGCCAACCGAGCACATCCGAAACATGGGCGTGCGCCTGAAGCTGAACGTGAACCGCGCGCTGATCAAGGGCAAGCGGGTGATCCTGGTTGATGACAGCGTGGTGCGCGGCACCACCAGCCGCAAGATCAAGGAAATGATCCTGGACGCGGGCGCGGCCGAAGTGCATTTCCGCATTGCGTCGCCCCCCACGGCCTGGCCATGTTTCTATGGCGTCGACACGCCGCAGCGCGAAAAGCTGCTGGCAGCCACGATGAGCGAAGAAGAGATGCGCGCGCATCTGGCGGTGGACAGCCTCAAGTTCATCTCGCTCGACGGGCTGTACCGCGCTGTCGGCGAGGCAAAGGGGCGTGACGCCGCCTGCCCGCAATACTGCGACGCCTGCTTCTCGGGCGAATACCCCGTGGCCCCCGCCGACATGATCGAAAAGGGATTTGAGATGCAGGCGGCCGAATAAGGCGTCAACTGTCCGGCAGATCAAGAATGTGTTCCGGTGCCCGGGGCACCGCGTCAGGCGCAGGCGTTGCAGGCGGCATCGTCTGGTCCAACTCTTCGCTCCACTCGAAATCCGCCCCAACATAGCCCAAGCAGGTGTCGCTGAATTTCGAGCCTGGATAGACATCCAGAATGGTGATCTGCACGTGCCGGTGGTTCAAAAGTCGCGCCAGATCGACGTGGCTTTCCAGCGGATGATCAGGCAACTGAACAACCTCGCGCAGCGCGGTGTCGGTCACGATCTCGATCCGGCGTGGGCGGGCGTTGTTGAAATACGCCGTTTCAGATTTGCCATAGCCGTTCATGAAAATCAGCCGGCTGAACGGCGGCGACCCGCCGAAGCTCAGCGTGATCACCTCGCCCACACCGACGCCGTCAACGCCTTCGCACCAAGCGCTGTCGGGATTGCCATCAAACAGGTTTTCCGGGCCATAGTCATTGCCAGCCTGCCCCGGCAACACCGAGGTGGCACAATAGGTCACCGCATCCACGAACTGGGTCGCGCCCATCGTGGCGCAGGTGTCAGCCTCGACCGACGTGGAAACCGCAAGCGCGCTGGCCAGCACGATTGCAAAGGCTCTTCGCTGTGTTCTTGTCACGTCTTTCCCTCTACGCTCACGCCACCGAATGCACCACGGCCCAACTTTTGCATTGTTGGCGTGGTTGGCACAGCGGTCCCGCACAACGCCTTCGTTTGCCTGCATTCTACCGCAGGTCGTCGGCGGCTTCCTTGACCTGCCTCACAGGCGACACTTGGCAACATGACGCCGGTTGCGCTGCAATGCGGCGAAACCCCGCCCACCGCGTGCACACACATCCGGGCACGCTTTTCTTCTCGGTACGAGGCTGATACCCGCCCGCCCTCACGCAACGGTCAGGACAGGCGCAAAATGAGCAACGCAGCCCAGGAAACACCGAAAAACGTCGCCGACGAGGCAACCAAACCGGCCGATCTGTCGTCGGGTCGCACGCTGTTGATCGGCACCGCCGGACCGGACGGCGCGATGAGCGCACTTGTGCGTCTGTCGGGCGGGAAAATCGTCAAACTCGCCACCGGCGACCGGCTGGACGGGGGTAAGGTTCAAAATATTGAAACCGGGCGATTGACCCTGCTCAGGCGCGGTCATAGCGAGACCCTGACTGTGCCCAGCTCCTAACCCCCGCCACCTTCATGCTTGACGCACCGGGCAAGTTGCCGCAAACCCGCGCCATGACAGTCGAGACACAGAAAACCGCCCTGATCACCGGCGCCTCGCGCGGTCTGGGCGCCGCATTGGCCGAAGCCTTGGCTCCGACCCACCACATCATTGCCGTTGGGCGCACCACCGGCGCGCTGGAGGAGCTGGACGACCGGATCCAGGCCGCAGGCGGCTCGGCCACGCTGGCACCGCTGGACGTGACCGATAAGGGCGCGATGGCGCATCTGTGCCGATCGATCTTTGACCGCTGGGGCAATCTGGACCTTTGGGCGCATACCGCGATCTATGGCCCGGCCCTGATGCCGACCTCGGATCTGGACGACAAGGGCTGGACCCGCGCCTGGACGACAAATGTCGAAGCCACACGCGTGTTGATCCACATGGTGAACGCGCTGATGACCGACGAGAGCACGGCGCTGTTTTTCCACGATGACCACGCTGGTGAACCGTTCTTTGCCGGCTATGGCGCCAGCAAGGCCGCGCAAATGGCCCTGGTGCGCAGCTGGGCGGCCGAGAACGCCCGGATCGGCCCGCGCGTGGTCATTGCCGAGCCCAAACCGCTGGCCACCGCGATGCGCTCGCGCTTCTTCCCGGGCGAAAACCGCGCGCCGCTGGCGGCACCGGCAGACGAAGCTGCACGCATTCTTACCGATCTCGCGATCTGACGCGCTCCGCCCTTCCCCCCTGCAAACCGCTCAAGCTGCCTTGCCGCACGCGCAGCACTCGCCTATTGAGGGGGCGTAGCAGTCAAAGGCGGCCCCATGCGCATTCTTCTTACCAATGACGATGGTATAAACGCCCCAGGGCTTGTGGTGGCCCAGGCCATTGCCGAACAGATCGCCGGCCCCGAGGGCGAGATCTGGACCGTGGCGCCTGCGTTTGAGCAATCAGGCGTCGGCCATTGCATCAGCTATACCCATCCCTTCATGGTCGCCAAGCAGGGCGAACGCCGTTTTGCCGCCGAGGGCAGCCCCGCCGATTGCGTGTTGGCGGCGGTCTATGACGTGATGCCCGAACGGCCCGATCTGGTGCTGTCTGGGGTGAACCGCGGCAACAACGCGGCCGAGAACACGCTTTACTCCGGCACCATCGGGGCGGCGATGGAGGCCGCGCTGCAGAACATCCCGGCGATCGCCATGTCGCAGTATTTCGGGCCGGGCAATGCCAGCCTGGACGACCCGTTCGAGGCCGCCGTGGCCCATGGCGCGGGGATCGTGCGCAAGCTTTTGGATCAGGCTCCCTGGGAGCACGGCGCTGACTACCGCCTGTTTTACAACGTGAATTTCCCGCCCCACGCCGCCGCCGACGTCAAGGGCGCGCGAGTGACACGGCAGGGTTGGCGACCCAACACCTTTTTCGGGGTCGAGCCGCACACAGCGCCTTCGGGGCGCAAGTTCCTGTGGATCAAGGGCGGGCCGCAGCACGAACCGACGGCTGAAGGGAGCGACGCGGCGGCGAACCTGGCAGGCTATAGCTCGATCACCCCTATGCGCGCGGATCTGACCGCCCATGACGCCCTGCCCAAACTGGACGCGATCTTCGAATGAGCGAGGCGGTGACAGACGCGGAACGCAAGATGCAGTTTCTCTTCGCCCTACGCTCGCACGGGGTGACAGATCCAAAAGTGCTGGGCGCGATGGAGGCCGTCGACCGCGCGCCTTTTGTGAAGGGGCTGTTTTCCGAACGCGCTTATGAGGACATGCCGCTGCCAATCGCCTGTGGTCAGACCATTTCGCAGCCCTCTGTGGTGGGGCTGATGACTCAGGCGTTGGATGTGCAGCCGCGCGACAAAGTGTTGGAGATCGGCACCGGATCGGGCTACCAGGCCGCGATCCTGTCCAAACTGGCGCGCCGGGTCTATACGATCGACCGCCACCGCCGCCTTGTGCGCGAGGCGCGGTTATTGTTCGAAAACAACGACATGCACAATATCACCACGATGACCGGGGACGGATCGCGCGGATTGCCTGAACAGGCCCCGTTCGACAAGATCATCGTCACCGCCGCCGCCGAGGACCCGCCCGGCCCCCTCTTGGCGCAGCTGGCCATTGGCGGTATCATGGTTGTGCCGGTCGGCCAGTCGGACGCGGTGCAGAGCCTGATCAAGGTAACGCGCCACGACACGGGATACGACTATGAAGAGCTTCTGCCGGTGCGTTTTGTGCCCCTTCTTGAAGGGTTGGGGCAGGATGAGTAAACCGCGTTAAAAGCGTGATAAGCGCGACGCGTGAATGATGAATGTGACAGCCTCGGCAACAGGGGCGCACGAATGTGAGGACCGAGCCATGCCTTTCCCGACCCCCAATTCCCGCCCCCTGTCCCTGCGCCTGACGCTCATGGGCTCGGCGTTGATCCTGCTGAGCGCCTGTGAGACCGGGTTCGACCTGGACATGCGCCGGTTCGGTGACGGGTTCAACACCAGCCAAGCGACCCAAACCGTCACCGCCGAACGTCCGCGCCCAGATGCGCGTGGAATCATTTCCTATCCGAACTACCAGGTTGCCGTGGCGCGCCGTGGTGACACACTGGCCAGCCTGGCTGCGCGGATAGGCGTTCCCGCGGCGGACCTCGCCCGGTTCAACGGCATCCCGACCGACGCGGCCCTGCGCAAGAACGAGTTGGTCGCCCTGCCCCGCCGGGTTTCGGAAACCGCCACCGGACCGATCCAGCCCGCTGATACGATCGACATTACCACGCTGGCTGGCGACGCCATTGACCGCGCCGGTAGCCCGTCTGCCACGCAGCCCGCTGTGCAGACCGGCGAAGAGCCGGTGCGCCACCAAGTGGCCCGCGGCGAAACCGCGTATTCCATCGCACGGCTTTACGGCGTGTCGGTGCGCGCGCTTGCCGATTGGAACGGGCTGGGCGCCGCCCTGACCGTGCGCGAAGGGCAATACCTGCTGATCCCGGTCAAAGCCGAGGAGCAGCCGCGCCAAGCGGCGGTCTCGACACCCGGTCAGGGCTCGACAACGCCCACCCCGCCCTCGGCGGCCAAACCCCTTCCTGATGAAGTCCCCGCCGCGGCCGCAACATCCCCGGACAAGCCCGACAGCCCCGATCTGGCCGGCACCCGCACTGCCGCGTCGGCTTCGCGCATGGCCCTGCCGGTGGCGGGCAAGATCATTCGCGCCTTCGCCAAGGGCAAGACGGACGGGATCGATATTTCCGCCAGTGCAGGAACCCGTGTGAATGCCGCCGCAAACGGCACCGTGGCCGCGATCACCCGCGACACCGACCAGGTGCCAATCCTTGTGATCCGCCACCCGAACAACGTGCTGACCGTCTATGCCAACATCGACAACATCGCGGTGAAAAAGGGTGACACGGTCAAACGTGGACAGAAAATCGCAACGGTGCGCGCCGGGGAACCCGCCTTCCTGCATTTCCAGGTGCGTGAAGGCACGACCTCGGTCGACCCGATGCCTTACCTGAACTGATCCCAGTAAGCCCCTGACCTGAAATAAAAACCCGCGCAGTCAGCGCGGGTTTTTTCATTTGTCGTCGGCCCCACCTTTGCCCAGGTGCTTGCGCAATCGGCTGGGGGTGGACTTTTTCTTGTTCTTGTATGGGTTCTGGTCCGCCTGGCTGCGCATCGTCAGGCGGATCGGCGTGCCCGGCATGTCGAAATCCTCGCGCAATCCGTTCACCAGATACCGCGTATAGCTGGCCGGCAGTTTGTCGGGCAACGAGCACATGACGACAAAGCCCGGCGGGCGGGTCTTTACCTGGGTCATATAGCGCAAGCGGATGCGGCGCCCACCCGGTGCGGGCGGCGGGTGTTGCGACACCATTTCCGCCAGCCAGTTGTTCAGACGCGCGGTGGACACGCGGCGGTTCCAGACGTCATGCGCCTTCATCACCGCCTGATGCAACCGGTCCATCCCTTTGCCGGTTTTGGCCGAGATTGTCACCAGTGGTGCACCGCGCAACTGCGGCAACAACCGGTTGAATGCCTCTTTCAGCTCTTTCAGCTTCGCCTGTTTTTCAGGTTCCGCGTCCCATTTGTTCACCGCGACAACCACCGCGCGGCCTTCGCGTTCAGCCAGGTCGGCAATGCGCAGATCCTGTTGCTCGAACGGAATGGCGGCATCCAGAAGCACCACGACCACTTCGGCAAATTTCACCGCGCGCAAACCGTCCGAGACGGAGAGCTTTTCCAGCTTTTCCTGAACCTTGGCTTTTTTGCGCATCCCGGCGGTGTCGAAAATCCGGGTGGGCGTGCCCCCCCAATCGAACCGCAGCGAAATCGCATCGCGGGTGATGCCGGCCTCAGGCCCGGTCAAAAGGCGGTCTTCGCCCAGCAACTGGTTGATCAGGGTCGATTTTCCCGCGTTCGGGCGGCCTACGACGGCCACCTGCAAGGGTTTCGCATTGGTCGGCACACGGGGTGCATCGGGGTCGCCGTCTTCGACCGTGACATCGGTGTCCGGCGCGTCGGCGGCAGCGCGTTGCTCAAACTCTTTCGCGATCGGGGCCAGCATGTGCATCAGCTCGCCCATGCCTTCGCCATGCTCAGCCGACAGACGCAGCGGTTCGCCCAAACCAAGCGCATAGGCCTCCAGCACGCCCGCGTCAGCGGCTTTGCCCTCGGCCTTGTTGGCGGCCAGGATCACGTGGGCGTTCTTCTTGCGCAGGATGTCGGCAAAGATCTCATCGGCGGGCAGAACACCTGCACGCGCGTCGATGATGAACAGGCAGGCATCGGCCATTTCCACCGCGCGTTCGGTCAGGCGGCGCATCCGGCCCTGAAGACTTTCGTCGGTGGCTTCCTCAAGCCCGGCGGTGTCGACCACTGTGAACCGCAGGTCGCCCAGGCGTGCCTCGCCCTCGCGCAGGTCACGCGTGACGCCAGGCTGGTCGTCGACCAGGGCCAGGCGTTTGCCAACCAGGCGGTTGAACAGGGTGGATTTGCCCACATTCGGGCGCCCCACGATGGCAAGGGTAAAGCTCATGTCGCTCTCCGGGTGTCGTCAAGCGCCCCGCATACACGGGTTTTGGCCTTAGCGTAAAGCCAGAAGTTGACCGTTCTGGGTGACGATGTAAGCCACACCCGACACGACGATGGGCCGGGTGGCCGCGCCGCCGGGGATGGCCACGTTGGCAACCAACGCGCCGTCTTCGGGATTGAATCCGCGCATCTGCCCGTCGGACGAGGCGACCCACAGCTTTCCACCGGCCAGCACCGGGCCGAAATTGGCGGCAATTGCCTTGCGGCGGCGCACACGTTCCTTGGTGTAATATGGCAGTTCCACAGCCCAGATACGCGCGCCGGTCTCAGCGTCCAGCCGCACCAGATTTGCTTCGTCCGAGACCAGGAAGACCGAACCGCCTGTGGCCCAGACCGCGCTGATCGCGCCCTCTTTCGCGGTCCACAGTCTTGTGCCGCTTTGCGAGATAGCAGCCAGGCGACCGGCGGTGGTGCCAGCATAGATCACGTCGCCCGCGACCACTGGATCACCGGTGAAGTCGGACACAGCGGTATAGGCGCGGCCGCGACGTTCGCCGCTGACCAAGCTGGACCAGACCCGCACACCGGCCTTGCGCAGCGTCGCCATGACTTCCCCGGTGGCAAAGGGGAACAGGGCCAGCCGGTCCGTGACCGCCGGGCTGCCCGCGCCGACAACGCCGGTGATTTCAGGGGTGCTGGCCAATTGCCATTTCACCCGGCCGTCTTTCAGGTCGATCCCCCAGCCGCGGTTGTCACGGGCCGAGACATAGACCATTCCGTCCACCACGGCAGGGGCGCTGGTGACAGGGGCCTCGACCTTCTGGCTCCATTTCACGGCACCGGTTGTCGGGTCCATGGCGGTAACAGTGCCAAAGCCACTGGTCGCCACCAGGGTGCCGTCGCCAAAGGCCAGGCCGCCGCCCGAGGCGCTGTCTGCGCCTTCACGCGGCGGGGTCAGGTCCGCGCTCCACAGCGTTGCACCTGCGGTCGAGGTCGCGGTGACCCGCGCGCGGCTGTCCAGGGTGAAGATCCGGCCATCGGCCAGGATCGGGTCTGCAGTGATCCGGTGTTTGCGGCTGTTGCCTTGACCGATGCCGGCGCTCCAGATCACCTGGGGGGTTGCGGACAAGGCGGGATGCTGAACCCGGTGCGACGGGCTGCCACCCAGATGGGTCCAGGCGGCATGGTTCACTGTGGCCGGAAGCACGATTGGCAGCGACTGGTTTTGGTTTTCCGGCTCGTCCGGCGTGGCCTCTACCTCGGTCGCGTCGCCCTCTTGGGTCTGAGGGTTTGGACTGCGCAGGTCTTCCCGCAGGCCCTCAAGGATCACCTCACGGGAGCTGCAAGAGGCCAACAGGCCCAGCAGGATCAGAATTCCGGCGCTCTGGCTCAGTTTCACGACGTTGCCCCCTCTTTCTCTATTACCCCGACCCGAGCCTTCAGGCCCCTGCGGGAGTGCCCCCCAGCGCCACAATCAACTGAGACGCGCGGCGGCGCAAGGGCTCCGATGCCTCGTCGTCAATCAAAAGCGCTTGCAAGCGGGTCATGGCCGCTTCGGGATTGCCCTGTTCCACCTCAGCGATGGCGATCTGTTCCTCGGCCAGAACCCGGAACGGCGCGCCCGCTGCGGTCAGCGGTTCAAGCAACAAGACGCGCTCATCGGCAGTTCGACCTGGCAGGAGCGCCAGTTTCAGCGTGGCCAGATCACGGTAAAGCCTGGGAAGCGTGGCGTTGTCGGCCACCGCTTGCAGCGCGCTGGCCGCGTCGGCCCCCTGTGCCTCAGCCGCGATCAAGAGCCCCAGAACCGCCTGGGCGTCGCCCTCGGCCGCAATGCCCTGTAGTCCGGTGGCGCGATCGGCAGCCTCATTTTCGCTCATCGCGGTCAGAATGGAATCGCCAAGTGCCTGCGCGCTTGCGCGGTCACTGGCCTTGCGCCATTCGTTCCAGGCTGCCCCGCCCACCAGCAATACCACCAAGGCGATGCCAATCCAGCCATAGCGGCGCATCAGTTTGAAAAGGTGGTCGCGGCGGACCTCTTCGGTCACCTCGTCAATGAAACTGTCTTGATTGCTCACCGCATCGCCCTCGCCCAGGAATTTCCCCCTCCTTACCCCGAACCTAACGGCAATGCCAAGGGGCGCTTGCGTCCGACGCAAGGCCGCGAGTGAACCAAAACGAAACAGAGCCGTATTAAGGGCAGCAGGTGGCTTGTGGATCAGGGGGGAAAACCCTATTTCAGAGAGCAATTCGACTTCACCCGCGGCGACATTTTGGGGAGCCCCATGCGACTAGTACCTATCCTTACGGCCCTTTTGGTGGTCGCGGTCCTGTTTTTAGCTATTTTTCAGCGCGACAGCTTGTTGAACTTCGCCCGTGGCGAAGAGCCCTCCGCCATCGCCGAAGTTGATGACGCACCCGTTGACGACACCCCTGAGGCCACCGGTGTGTCGGTCATCGCGCTGAAATCTCAGGTCCAGCGGATCGACAGCGCGGTTCTGGTGCGCGGTCGCACCGAAGCCGCGCGCCAAGTGGCGCTTCAGGCCGAAACTTCGGGCCAGGTCGTGTCCCCCCCGCTGCGCAAAGGGGCCTTTGTCGAGGCGGGTCAGGTCATGTGCCAGATCGACCCGGGAACCCGCGAGGCGTCGCTGGCCGAGGCAAAGGCCCGGCTGGCCGAGGCAAACGCCAACCTGCCCCAGATCGAGGCCCGCGTGATCGAAGCCCAGGCCCGGCTGGACGAAGCCCTGATCAACCTTAACGCAGCCGAGAAGCTTTCTGAGGGTGGGTTTGCCACCGAAACCCGGCTGGCCAGCGCCAAGGCCGGGGTCGAAGCCGCCCGCGCAGGGTTGATCGGCGCGAAAGCCGGCACCTCCTCCACCGAGGCGGCGATTCAATCCGCCGAGGCCGGCGTGGCCGCCGCCAGCCGCGAAATCGAGCGCCTGTCGATCACCGCGCCCTTTGCCGGCCACCTGGAGACCGACACCGCCGAGCTGGGCAGCCTGCTGCAACCCGGCGCGCTGTGCGCCACCATCGTGCAGCTTGACCCGATCAAGTTGATCGGTTTCGTGCCCGAACTGGAGGTCGATAAGGTCAAAACTGGCGTTCCGGCCGGCGCCCGCCTGGCCAATGGCAAAGAGGTGCAGGGCATCGTGCGCTTCCTGTCACGCTCGGCCGACGCGACCACCCGCACCTTCCGGGTCGAGGTCGAAGTGGCGAATGCTGACCTTGCAATCCGCGATGGTCAGACCGCCGAAATCATCATCGCCGCGGATGGGCGCATGGCGCATCTGGTGCCACAATCGTCGCTGACCCTGTCGGACGACGGCACCCTGGGCCTGCGCATCGCGCAGGACGGCAAGGCGATGTTCGTCGCGGTCGACATGATCCGTGACACGGTCGACGGCGTCTGGGTTGCGGGTCTGCCCGACCAGGCCGACATCATCGTGCTGGGCCAGGAATACGTGGCCGACGGGGTCGCGGTTGACGTCACTTACCGGGAGCCCGACGCATGATCCAGATCATCGACTGGGCCGCCGAACGGGCCCGTATGGTTGTGGCCTTCATTTTCCTGTCGATCATGTCGGGGATCGTGGCCTATGTCAGCCTTCCCAAGGAAGGTGAGCCCGACATCGACATTCCCGCCCTGTTCGTCTCGGTTCCTTTCCCTGGCATCTCGGCGCAGGACAGTGAACGGCTTCTGGTGCGCACGATGGAGACCGAACTGGCCGATATCGACGGGCTCAAGACCCTGTCGGGCACGGCTGCGGAAAACTATGCCGGCGTGGCGATGGAGTTCGAGTTCGGCTGGGATAAATCCGCCGTGATCGCCGATGTGCGGGACGCAATGAACTCGGCGCAGGAGCAATTTCCCGAAGGCGCCGACGCCTATTCGGTGAACGAGATCAATTTCTCGGAATTCCCCATCGTCATTGTGAACCTGACCGGCAACGTGCCCGAACGCACGCTTGTGCATCTGGCGAACGGTTTGCAGGACCGGCTTGAGGGCATTGACGCAGTGCTGGAGGCGTCGCTTGCGGGCTACCGCGAAGAGATGCTGGAGGTCGTGATCGACCCTCTGAAACTTGAGGCTTACAACGTCACCGCGGGCGAATTGATCTCGGTCGTGCGCAACAACAACCAGCTGATCGCAGCAGGTGAGGTCACGACCGCGTCGGGCGCAACGTCGGTGAAAATCCCATCGTCCTTCGACGATGTGTCGGACATCTACGGCTTGCCGGTGAAGGTAAACGGTGACAGCGTCGTGACGCTGGGTGATCTGGCGACGATCCGCCTGACGTTCGAAGACCGCCAGGGCACCGCGCGGTTCAACGGTGAAACCACCGTGGCGTTGCAGGTGGTCAAGCGCAAGGGCTTCAACCTGATCGACACCGCCGCCACCGTGCGCGCCGCCGTGGCCGAAGAGGCCGCCTCCTGGCCACCCGAGCTGCGTCAGGCTGTGACCGTGGGCACCTCGAATGACCAAAGCTATGTGGTCGACAGCATGGTGCGCCAGCTGGAAGGTTCGGTGATCACCGCGATTGCGCTGGTCATGATCGTGGTGCTGGCCTCCCTCGGCATCCGCTCGGCGCTCTTGGTGGGTTTTGCCATTCCGACCTCGTTCCTCTTGACCTTCGCCCTTTTTGGTGCGCTGGACGTGACCATTTCCAACATCGTGATGTTCGGCCTGATCCTGGCCGTAGGCATGCTGGTCGATGGCGCCATCGTCGTGGTGGAATATGCCGACAAGCGGATGCGCGAAGGCGTGGGGCCGATGCATGCCTTCACCGCCGCTGCGAAACGCATGTTCTGGCCGATCGTCAGCTCCACCGCCACCACGCTGTGCGCCTTCCTTCCGATGCTGTTCTGGCCCGGCATTCCGGGTGAATTCATGGGCTGGTTGCCCAAGACGCTGATCTATGTGCTGTCGGCGTCCCTTCTGGTGGCGCTGGTGTACCTGCCGGTGATGGGCGGTGTATCGGGGCGGATCAGCCGCATGTTCGACGGGGTCAGCCAGATGCTGCGCCCGCTGCCCTGGCTTGTGCGCGCCGCCCTGGTGGTCCCGTCCGCCTATCTGGTGTTCCTGGCCGCGATGCAGATTCTGAACCCGAACTACCTGATCCCCGCCACCGAGGGCGCGGCGCGGGCGACCGGTTTGATGGCGATCCTGCCCGGGGTCGTGCTGTTCCTGATCGGGGCCACGTTGACCTCGATCACCCTTGCCGCCGCGCGGATCGAACGCAAACCGCGCGCGATCAAGGCCGGATACCGCCGCACGCCGTTCGGCTGGGTGATCCACCTGATCGCGGGCAATCCGATCATGCCGCTGGTGTCCATTGGCGCGGTGATGATGTTCGTGATGACGACTTTCACAATCTATGGTCAGCGCAACCTGGGTGTCGAATTCTTTGCCGAAACCGAACCGGAACAGGCGATCATCTATGTCCGTGCCCGTGGCAATCTGTCGATCGAGGAAAAAGACGACCTTGTGCGCATGGTCGAATCCGCGGCCCGTGGCACAACCGGTATTGAAAGCGTATTTTCCTTTGCTGGCGCCGGAGGCTTGAACCAGAACACCGGCGGTGCCTCGGGCCCGCGCGACACCGTGGGTCAGGTGCAGATCGAAATGGTCGCCTGGCGCGATCGTCCGCGCGAGGAATACGACGTGAAGCTGTTGGGCTTCATCCCCTTCACCCGCACCCGGCTGAACCCGGAATATGACGGGGATGTGGTGATTGAAAACCTGAAGGCGTCGCTGGCCCACCTGCCCGGCGTGCGCTTCGAAGTGCTGCCACTGGAGGGCGGCCCTGCCTCGGCCAAACCGGTGCACCTGCGCCTGAAGGGCGACGACCTGACCGTGCTGGCCCAGGCCGCCGCCATCGCCGACGCAAAGTTCCAGGTCACGCCGGGCCTGTCCGCCATCGAAGACACCCGCCCCCTGCCCGGCATCGACTGGCAGCTGGACGTGGACGTGCAAAAGGCCGGGCGTTATGGCACCGACGTGGCCACCGTGGGCGGCATGGTGCAGCTTGTGACCACGGGCCTGCTGCTCGACACGATGCGGGTCGACAGCTCGGACGAAGAGATCGAGATCCGCGTGCGCCTGCCGGTCGAGGACCGGGTGCTGTCGACGCTGGATGCGCTGAAACTGCGCACGCAAGCGGGGCTGGTGCCGCTGTCGAACTTCGTCACCCGTTCACCGGTGCCCAGCCTGGCGCAGATCGACCGGGTGGACCAAAGCCGATATTACGACGTGAAAGCGGCGGTGGACGCGGGACTGATCAAGCTGGTGGACGAAGACGGCGTTGCCCGTGTCCTGCCCGCAGCCGAGGCCGACGCGATCATGGCCAGCGACGACGGCACGGGCCTGACCCGCGTGCCGGTCACCGCGAACGAACGGATCGAGGACCTGACCACGTGGTTGGAGACCGACGTTCTGCCTGACGGTGTCAGCTATGAATGGACCGGGGATGCCGAGGAACAGGCGGAATCAATGGCCTTCCTCAGCCAGGCCTTTGTCGGTGCGCTGTTTTTGATGTTCATCATCCTGCTGGCGCAGTTCAACTCGCTCTACAACTCGGTGCTGGTGCTGCTGGCCGTGGTTCTGTCCACGGCAGGCGTGCTGGTCGGCATGCTGGTGATGCAGCAGCCGTTCTCGATCATCATGACCGGGACCGGGATCGTGGCGCTGGCGGGGATCGTGGTGAACAACAACATCGTTCTGATCGACACCTACCAGGATTATTCGCGCTATATGCCGAAGATCGAGGCGATCACCCGCACCGCCGAGGCACGCATTCGCCCGGTGCTGCTGACCACCATCACCACGATGGCGGGCCTTGCGCCGATGATGTTCGGCCTGTCGCTGGATTTCTTCAACGGCGGTTATTCCATCGACGCGCCGACCGCGCTGTGGTGGAAACAGCTGGCGACGGCGGTGGTGTTCGGCCTGGGCATTGCCACAGTGCTGACGCTGGTCTTCACGCCCTCGATGCTGGCCCTGCGGATCTGGCTGGTCACCTATGCGGGCTGGCTGTCGCAACTGCTGGCAAAACTGTCGATGGGCCGCTCGTCGCGGGCCGCCCAGGACTGGGCCCTGGCCCGCGCCGCCAAGCGTCAAAAGCTGGGCGATCTGGTCTGGGATATGGACGACGACGAGGATGAGGTGGACGCCGCAGAAGGGGATCACCCCCCCGCAGCGGAGGACATCCAGACGGTAGTGGAGCAAAGCGGGTTGGAGCCGCCCGACGCGGATAAAGAGACGTCCGACGAGGTCACACCCCCTGCCCCCGATGGCACACCGATGAAAGCTGCCGAGTAAAGCGCGACCCGAAATCTTTAAAAGATTTCGGGTCGGTTTTCTTTGGAAGAATACGGGCGCCTGCCCGGCATGTCACACGCTCAAGCGGCGGCCTCGCCCTCCTCGGCGGCCTGACGCGCCCACATCGAGGCATAGCGCGCACCCTTGGCCAGCAGGTCGTCATGTGTCCCGCGTTCAGTGATCACGCCCTGCTCCAGCACCACGATCTCATCCGCGTCGGCGATGGTGGACAGGCGGTGCGCGATGGTGACCACGGTGCGGCCCTTGCCCATCGCCTTCAGGCTTTCCTGAATGTCGCGCTCGGTCTCGGTGTCCAACGCCGAAGTCGCTTCATCAAGCAACAGGATCGGCGGGTTCTTGAGCAGCGTGCGGGCAATGCCCACGCGCTGTTTCTCACCGCCCGACAGCTTCAGCCCGCGTTCGCCGACCTGGGTGTCATAGCCTTCCGGCAGACCCACGACGAAATCGTGGATACGCGCGGCCTTGGCGGCGGCTTCAACCTCGGCGCGGGTCGCTTCCGGGCGGCCGTAGGCGACATTGTAGTAGATCGAGTCGTTGAACAGCACCGTATCCTGCGGCACCACGCCGATGGCGTCATGCAAGCTGTCTTGCGTCACGTCGCGCACGTCCTGCCCGTCGATGCGCAGTGCGCCGTCGTTCACGTCATAAAACCGGAACATCAACCGCCCGATGGTGGACTTGCCCGACCCGGACGGCCCGACAATCGCCACGGTCTTGCCCGCCGGCACCTTCAGCGACACGCCCTTCAGGATCGGCCGCGCGGCGTCATAGCCGAACAGGATATCGTCGAACTCGAGCGCGCCGCCCGGCACCTTCAGAGCGGGCGCGTCGGGCTTGTTCTGCACTTCGGCAGGCTGGTCCAACAGGTCGAACATTTCGCCCATGTCCACCAGCGCCTGGCGGATCTCGCGATAAACCGTGCCGAGAAAATTCAGCGGCATGGTGATCTGGATCATATAGGCGTTGACCATGACGAAATCGCCCACAGTCAGGCTGCCATCACTGACCCCGATCGCCGCCAGAACCATCACGCCGACCAACCCGCAGGTGATCAGGAAGGCTTGGCCGAAGTTCAGAAATGCCAAGGAATACGAGGTCTTCAGCGCGGCCTCTTCATAGCCCGCCATCGCCACGTCATAGCGGTCCGCCTCGCGCTTTTCAGCACCGAAATACTTCACGGTTTCAAAGTTCAGCAGGCTGTCGATCGCCTTCTGGTTTGCGTCCGTGTCCTGGTCATTCATCTGCTTGCGAATGCGCACCCGCCATTCGGTCACCTTGAAGGTGAACCAGACATAGATCGCGATGGTTCCGACCACGATGGTCAGATAATTGGCGTCAAAATAGAAAAACAGCACGCCGGCGGTCAGCATCAGCTCCAGCACAAGCGGCCCAACCGAAAACAGCATGAAGCGCAGCAGGAATTCAACGCCCTTCACGCCGCGTTCAATGATCCGGCTCAGCCCGCCGGTCTTGCGCGTGATGTGATAGCGCATGGACAGGCGGTGAATGTGGGTGAAGGTCTCAAGCGCCAGTTGCCGCAGCGCGCGCTGCCCCACGCGGGCAAAGACCGCGTCGCGCAACTGCTGGAACCCGTTCGTCATCAACCGCGCCATGCCGTAAGCCACGGTCAGCCCGACCGCGCCCAGTCCCAGCATCCACGCCGCGTCCGTTGCGTCCCCCGACAAGGTATCGACGGCGGCTTTGTAGATGAACGGCGTAAAGGCCGAGATGATCTTCGACCCGACCAGCAGCAGCATCGCCAGCACGACCCGCTGCTTTACCCAGGACTGACCTTCGGGCCAGAGATAGGGCGCCACCTTGCGAATGGTGCGCACGCCGCCTTCGGGTGCATCGGTCGATGTGATCTGGGACGGGGACATATGCAGGCTTTCCTTGATGGTTGCCGGAGGGAATAACATCCGCTAAACAGGTGTCAATTCAATATTTCATGAATAGGTGAAATGTGGAGCAAGGTAAAGTGCTGACGGCCCTGTCCGCGATGGCCCATGAAACCCGGCTGGAAATCGTGCGCCTTTTGGTGCCGTGTAAGGGCGATGGCCTGCCTGCCGGCGTGCTTGCCGACCGATTGGGCGTGTCGCCCTCCGGGTTGACGTTTCACCTGAACGCGCTGGAACAGGCGGGGCTCGTGTCGTCCCAGCGCAAAGGGCGGCAGGTGATCTATAGCACCCGCACCGACACGCTGGGCGGTGTGATCGGCTATCTTCTGAACGATTGCTGTGGCCGCGACCCCGAGGTTTGCGCGAAAAGCGAGATGACGGATTTTGTGCTGCCCTGAACGCTATTCGTTGGGCATTTCGAAGACCTGACCGGGGTAGATCAGGTCGGGGTTGCGAATGCGGTCCTTGTTGGCCTCAAAAACACGCACATACAAAACGCCTTCGCCGTATTTCTCGCGCGCAATGGCCCAAAGCGTCGACCCGGGCTGCACTGTGACCTGCTGCACGGGAGGCGCCTCTACACTACCCGACTCCAGCCCCGCGTCGTCCCGCGCGACAAGCGTTGCGGGTTCTTCACGCTTGAACGGTGTTTCCGTGCGCGAAGTGACGGTGCCGTCAGCGGAAATCTCGTCTACCCGCAAGGTGTAAACACCGGTTTCGACGTCAGGCAACGGCACGCGCCAACCGCCATCCTCGGCGATGCGCGTGGTCTTGATCGGTACATTATCCAGATAGATCCGCACGTTGGCGGCCCCCTGCCCACGTCCCGTAAGCGCCACGCCGCCCTCTTCGTCATAGGCGATCGAGTCGATGGTAACATTTTCGATCGCCGCCGGGCCAGCGCTGCCATCCTGCAGCACGGTGATCCCTTCGTTGTCAGCCAGCAGAACCTGAGGCACAGCAGTGTCCGGTGCAGGGGATCCGGCTGGTGCAGGGTCGGGTACATTGGCCTCCGGTGTTGTCGTGGGATCGGCCTGAGTGGCATCGCCGGGGGCGGCTTCGGCGCTCTGTGTCGGCTCCGCGGTCTGTGTCGGGGTCGGGGTCGGGGTCGGTGTTGTTGGCGCAACAATCACGCTTTGCGAAGAGATTTCAACGGCTTCTCCCCCAGATGACAAGGTCATGACCCGTGGGACCTCATCCCCGTCCAAGGCGAACAGGGCGACGAAATTGCCGCTGGCATCCGGTTCGGCCACCGCGACCGAAATCCCGTCTACCAACACATGCACCGGCACGCCAGGCGTGCCCTGACCCGCGATCACCGCGTTACCGTCGCCGTCCACACGCACCACGTCGAAGAAAGGTGCGGCCACGGGCGGTGCTTCAGTTGTTGTTTCAGCCGTGGTGACAGGCGCCGCATCCGAGCTTTCGGTCATCTGCTCCGGCGCCGCAACGCCTTCGCCCCCTTCGGATGTCTCAGGCGGTGTTGGGATTTCTGGCGTCTCGGTGGGCGTTACAGGCTCAGCCACCTGAACCGCAGGCTCCTCGCCCGGCTTCCCCCGCCACTCTCCAGAGAAAAACACATAGGTCGCAGCGACCAAAACCAACGCCCCAATCCCACCGCCGGCCATCGCCAACCCGCTCGTCTTGCCCGTTCCAGGCGTCTCGGCAGCCATGTAGTCCCCCCTTGCACACGCTCTTCGTGGCCCGCGCTTGAGCGAGTTTAACAACAGGTCTATCACGGGTCAAAAGAGTTTCCTCGGAAAGGATCACCATGATTTCGCCCCATGCCTCTGTCTGCGTCTATTGCGGATCGCGCTTCGGCGCCAACCCGGCCTATGAGGCCGATGCCCGCGCCCTGGGCGCAAACCTGGCCCAGGAAGGCTGGCGCCTTGTCTATGGCGCGGGGGATGTGGGGCTGATGGGCGCGGTGGCGCAAGCCGCCCAGGACGCGGGCGGCACCACGTTCGGCGTGATCCCCGAACACCTTCTGAAATGGGAGGTTGGCAAACGCGACCTCACCCAATTCATCGTGACCGAGAACATGCACGAGCGCAAAAAGGTCATGTTCATGAACTCGGACGCCATCGTTGTGATGCCGGGCGGCGCAGGCTCGCTGGATGAGTTTTTCGAAGCCGTGACCTGGCGCCAGCTGGGGCTGCACGCGAAACCCGTGTTCCTGCTTAACACCGGGGGATATTGGAACCCGCTGGTGACGCTGATCGACCACGTGATCGAACAGGGCTTCGCCGAAGAAAGCCTGAAAAGCTACCTCACCCTTGTCGATGACGTGCCGGCGCTGACCTCAGCCTTGCGCGCCGCCCTGACCTGATCGCGCGTCCGGCGGCCCCGGGCGCCATTTAAAAAAACAAGCGGCCGCCCTTTCACAAGAAAGGGCGGCCACATTTTAACAACGTTCTTCAGTGCTTACAGGCGACCGGCCACGTTTTCCCAGTTCACCAGGTTGTCGAGGAAGTTCGACAGATAAACCGGGCGCTTGTTGCGGAAATCGATGTAGTAGGAATGCTCCCACACATCGCAGCCCAGCAGCGCGGTCTGGCCAAAGCACAGCGGGTTCACGCCGTTTTCGGTCTTGGTCACGGCCAGCGACCCGTCGGCGTTCTTGACCAGCCAGCACCAGCCTGAGCCGAACTGCCCCGCACCCGCGGCGGCAAACTGCGACTTGAACTCATCGACCGAGCCGAAGCTTTCGACGATGGCCTTTTCCAGTTCGCCGGGCATGGCGGATTTGCCGGGGCCCATCATTTCCCAGAACTGGTTGTGGTTCCACAACTGGCTGATGTTGTTGAAGATGCCGTTCTGCGCGACAGAAGACGCGTCATAGGTGCCGGTGATGATCTCTTCCAGCGACTTGTTTTCCCATTCGGTACCCGCAATGGCAGCGTTGCCATTGGTCACATACGCGTTGTGGTGCAGGTCGTGGTGGAATTCCATCGTTTCCGCCGACATGCCGGCATCGGCCAGCGCGTCGTGGGCATAGGGAAGATCGGGAAGTTCAAAAGCCATGGGTAAGCCCCCTGTTCATGCGTGTTTCATCTGGGTCGTAGATGGGCCGGACAGGCCCCGCGCGTCAAGGGTCAGTTCCGATTTCGGGGCATTTTCGCCTGCCCGCATGTGCTTTCAAACCCGACAAAAGAGCCTCAGGTCACAGCACGCCGACTTCGCTGCCCGGCTTGGCGGCATTTGCCAGAACGTCAAAGACATAGCCCGCGACCGAGCGAAAACAGACCACTTCGAACGTTCCCTCGTCCAGCATGTGGAACGCACCCGCAACCTGCGCCAGGCGGGTGCGCCGCATGATGCCCGGGGCCAGCGCACTGACGTCTGCCGGCGACAGTTTCGCCATCACCTCGCGCGCGGCCTGGCCGGTCACGTGGAACACCGCGCGGGCGTCCGACACGTTCACCGCCAGCGCATGTTCCTTCGCCAGCGCCTTTGAAAGCTTGGCCACAGCGGCATCTGCCCCCGCGTGATCAACCATCACAAGAAGCTCATCCGGCGACATCCAGGCAACTGTGCCGCCCTTGCCGGTGGTCACCGCGCCCTGCCCCGGCATCGCGACGCCGGTCACGGCTTTCACCGCTTTCGCCATCGCCGCCGCGCCCAGGTCGCCGCGCAGGGTGATCATGCCGACCAGCCCCATTTCCTGCACCTTGCAAAACCCTTGATACGTCGCGCCATCCAGCGCCGAAACTGCGTTAGACATTTCCCTTGGCCCCTTCCTTGTCATAGAAGACCTGATCCACGATCCGTGCCTTGATCACCGTGCCAGTGCCGTCGAGCGTGGGGAAATCCACCACCTCGCCCATCCGGTCCGGCCCGTGCTTGATCAGCCCCATCGCGATACCCTTGTTCAGGGTTGGCGAGAAATAGGTCGAGGTCACGCGCCCGATCACATTTTTCTGCCCGTTCGCGTTCACGCCCTCGCCCACCGCATAGGCCCCGTCAGGAATGACCGTGCCGTCCAGCGTCTCCAGCCCGACCAGTTTCCAGCGATCCGGGTCGACCATGTGGCTGCGCAATTGTGCGCGCTTGCCCAGGAAATCGTCCTTTTTCTTCGAAATCGCCCAATTCAGCCCCAGATCCTGAGGAATGATCGTGCCGTCGGTCTCATCCCCGATCATGATAAAGCCCTTCTCGGCGCGCATGATGTGCAGCGCCTCGGTGCCGTAAGGCATCACGCCGAACTCTTCCCCGGCCTCCAATAGCGCATCCCAAAAGGCGCGGCCCTGGCTGGCGGGCACCGCGATTTCATAGCTGAGCTCGCCCGAAAAACTGATCCGATACACCCGCGCGTCGAACCCGCCTATGGTGCCATCGGCCCATTGCATGAACGGCAGCGTTTCCTTGGACACATCCATGCCGCCCAGCTTTTCCAGCACCTTGCGCGCATTCGGGCCAACCACGGCGACCTGCGCCAGCTGCTCGGTCACGTTGGCAACGTGGACCTTCCAGTCCCACCATTCGCATTGCAGCCAATCCTCCATCCACGCATGGATGCGATCGGCCCCGCCCGAGGTCGTGTGGCACAGCCAGGTCGTCTCGTCGATCCGCGCCACCACGCCGTCGTCAGACAGAAACCCGTTTTCCGTGCACATCAACCCATAGCGGCATTTGCCTACCGGCAAGGTCGACATCAGGTTGGTATACATCATGTCCATGAAGCGCCCCGCATCGGGGCCGGACACGATCAGCTTGCCCAGGGTGGAGGCATCCAGCAGCCCCAGACGCTCACGCGTGTTCAGAACCTCGCGGTTCACCGCCTGCGCGTGAGTCTCATCGGGTTTCGGATAGGTATAGGGGCGGCGCCAGTGGCCGACCGGTTCGAAATAGGCGCCGGCCTCTTCGTGCCAGTCGTGCATTGGCGTTTTGCGGATCGGCTGGAACAGTTCGTCCTTAGCCTCACCCGCGATGGCGCCAAAGCTGATCGGCGTATACGGCGGGCGGAACGTGGTCGTGCCGGTCTGCGGGATCGGTTGATCCAGCGCATCGGAAAGAACCGCCAGGCCGTTGATATTGCTCAACTTGCCCTGATCCGTCGCCATGCCCAGCGTGGTATAGCGCTTGGTGTGCTCAACACTTTCGTACCCCTCGCGCGCGGCCAGCTGAACGTCCGAAACCTTCACGTCGTTCTGGTAATCCAGCCACATCTTCATGCGTTTCTGGATGCTGGCACCCTGCGGCATGATCCAGACCGGCTCCATCGCCTGATGGACCTCGGCCGCGGCCTTCGGCGCAGCTTTGCGCCCCGCCTTACCGCCAGCGGCCTTGCCCGCCGCCTTGCCCGCGGCATCGGCATCGGTCAGCACATCCGACAGCCCCAGCGCGCCCGAGGCGCTGCCTGCGGTCAGGACAAAGCCCTTGCCGTCATGGCTCAACGGCGGACGGGCAGGATCGGGCCGGAAGAAGGCCTGCACCTCGTCCCAGATCAGTTTGCCGCCGCAATGCGACCACAGGTGCACCACCGGGGACCAGCCGCCGGACATGGCAACCGCGTCGCATTTGATTTCCTCCAGCGACGATCCTTCGCCCGCCTGGGCACAGATCGACACGCCGGTGACGAACTTGCCGCCGTGGACCTTGGCGATCCCCTTGCCCTCGGCCACGCGGATACCCGCAGCCCGCGCCGCTTGGGCCAATGGCGACGTCACCGCAGCACGCGCATCGATGATGACCGGCACCTCCAACCCCGCCTCTTTCAACACCAAAGCAGTGCGATAGGCATCGTCGTTGTTGGTCACGACCACAGTCCGATCGCCCGCGCTCACGCCCCAATTCACGACATAGTCGCGCACAGCGCCCGCAAGCATGACCCCGGGAATGTCGTTGCCAGCAAAGGACAACGGGCGTTCGATTGCCCCGGTCGCGTTGACAATTTGCTGCGCGCGAATGCGCCACAGACGGTGACGCGGACGCCCGTCACCGGGCGTGTGATCGGCCACACGTTCGTATCCCAAGGCATATCCGTGGTCATAGATGCCCGATCCCTGCATGCGCAGACGCAGCGTGACATTGTCCATGTTTTCAAGTGCTTCGACCGTGGCTTCGATCCAGTCCGCAGCAGGGATTCCGTCGATCTCGCCACCATCCACCGGCGTGCGGCCACCCCAATGGGCGGTCTGTTCAACCACCATCACCTTGGCGCCCGAGGCCGCGGCGGCTTTCGCGGCTGCCAGCCCGGCAACCCCGCCGCCGACGATCAGAACATCGGTGTGGTGATAGAAATACTCATAGGTGTCGACATCGCGATCCTTGGGCACCTTGCCCAGCCCCGCCGACTGGCGCACGATCGGTTCGAACACGTGTTTCCACGCCGCCCTGGGCGCCATGAAGGTCTTGTAATAAAAGCCCGCCGGCAGGAAGCGCGCGACATAATTGTTCACCACGCCCACGTCGAATTCCAGGCTGGGCCAGTGGTTCTGCGAGGTGGCATAAAGCCCGTCGAACAGTTCCGTCGTGGTGGTACGCTGGTTCGGCTCGAACCGGCCGCCCTGCCCCATGTTCACCAGCGCGTTCGGCTCTTCGCCCCCCGACGCGATGATGCCGCGCGGGCGGTGATATTTGAACGAGCGGCCCACAAGGGTCTGCCCCGCGCCCAGCAGCGCCGAGGCCAGCGTATCGCCCTCATAGCCCTTCATGCGCTTGCCGTTGAACTCGAAATTCATCGGTTTCGAACGGTCGATCAGGCGACCGTGATCTGCCAGACGGGTGCTCATGCCCAGCCCTCCCATTCGGGGTGTTTCTTCTTAATCGCGTTGACCAGCGTCTTGGGCGGCGCCAGGGTTTGCGCCGAATAAGTGCCGTAGACCTCCAGCGTCATCGTGTTGCGCGCGGCGTGGAAATACTTGCCGCAGCCCGCCACGTGGCGCCAGCGCTCGAAATGCACGCCTTTCGGGTTCTTACGCTCGAACAGGTAATTCTCGAACTCTTCGTCCGAGGATCCGGGACCGAACCGCTTGATATGCGCTTCGCCCTCCGCATGGAGTTCCGTCTCATCGGCCATCACGCCGCAATTGGGGCAGTGTAGTGTCAGCATGTCCGGTCCTCCTAGTGCGCGACGCCAGCGGCGACGCTTTCGTCTATGAACCGGCCTTCGCGGAAGCGGTTCAGGCCGAAGTCGGCGGCCAATGGCCCCGGCTCGCCCTTGGCGACCAGTTCGGCCATGGCCCAGCCCGATCCGGGGATCGATTTGAACCCGCCGGTGCCCCAGCCGCAGTTGATGAAGGTGTTGCCCAGCGGCGTTTTCGAAATGATGGGCGAGCGGTCGCCGGTCACGTCCACGATCCCGCCCCATTGGCGCAGCATCTTCAACCGGCCGATGATCGGAAAGGTCTCGATCAGCGCGCGCACGGTTTCTTCCACGTGGTGGAACGATCCCCTCTGCGTGTAGTTGTTGAACCCGTCGGTGCCGCCGCCGATCACCATTTCACCCTTGTCCGACTGGGACATGTAGCCATGCACGGTGTTGGCCATCACGACCACGTCCATGCAAGGCTTGATCGGCTCGGATACAAGCGCCTGAAGCGCCACGCTGTCGAGCGGCAGGCGGAAGCCGGCCTGACCGGCCAGATCGCCGGCGTTGCCAGCGACGACCATCGCCAGCTTGTCACAGGCGATGTCCCCTTTGGTGGTCTGCACGCCGGTGACTTTGCCACCTTCCTGCATCACGCCGGTCACTTCGCATTTCTGGATAATGTCCATGCCCATGTCGCTGCACGCGCGGGCATAACCCCAGGCCACGGCATCGTGACGCGCGGTGCCACCGCGAGCCTGCCACAGCCCGCCCAGAACCGGATACCGCGGCCCATCCAGGTTAATGATCGGCACCAGTTCTTTCACCCGCGCGGGTTCGATCCACTCGGTCGTCACACCCTGAAGCGCGTTGGCATGGGCGGTGCGTTGATAGCCGCGGATCTCGGACTGCGTCTGCGCCAGCATGATCACGCCGCGCGGGCTGAACATCACGTTGTAATTCAGGTCCTGGCTCATCGTCTCATAGAGCGAGCGGGCCTTTTCATAGATCGCCGCCGAGGGATCCTGAAGGTAGTTTGAGCGGATGATCGTGGTGTTGCGGCCGGTGTTGCCGCCGCCCAGCCAGCCCTTTTCGATGATCGCCACATTGGTGATACCGAAATTTTTGCCCAGGTAGAAAGCGGTGGCCAGGCCGTGTCCGCCTGCGCCAACGATGATCACGTCGTATTTCTTCTTGGGCACGGGGCTGTTCCACGCCCGCTCCCATCCCTGATGATAGCGCGCGCCTTCACGCGCAATGGCAAATGCTGAATAGCGCCGCATGGCGATTCCCCTGTTCGGGTTCCTGATGTGCACATGTTTTACGCCCGCAGGCGAAAAATCCAAGGCGACCCAGCGCCGCTTGAGAGGAAAATCGCGACATCGTGTGGCGCGGCAATGTCGCAGGCGTGTCTTGGGGGTTTTGCAGACCGCCCCGGCACTATACATGGGGGGGAAGTTTACACGCGGAGGGATCATGGGGTTCTGGCTTATTGCAGGGCTGATAGCGCTGGTTATCGTGGGCGTTCTGATCGCCGTTCTCATGCGCAAGGGCGCAGACGGGGGCGATGCGGCGGCGGCCTATGACATGCAGGTCTATCGCGACCAATTGAAAGAGCTGGATCGCGACGTGGCGCGCGGCACGGTGACGGAAGGCGAAGCCGAGCGCACGCGCGTCGAGATCTCACGCCGGTTGCTTGAGGCAGATCGTAAAGCGCAAGCGGGCAGCGGCAGCGGCGAAGCCCCTTCGGGCCTGACCAAAGCGGTGGCTGCGGTCAGCGTGGCACTGGTGCTGGGCGGGGGCTATTGGCTGTATGACGACCTGGGTGCACCGGGCTATCCAGACATGGGATTAAAGGCGCGCAAAGCAGCCGCGCGTGAAACCCGCGAAACCCGTCCGTCGCAGGCCGCACTTGAGGCCAAGCAGCCCCCATGGGCCGGCCCGCCCCCTGAAGCACCAGCTGACTACGTTTCCCTCGTTGAGCGCTTGCGCGTGGCGGTAAAGGAAAACCCAGAAGACATGCAGGGGCTGACGCTACTGACCAGTCACGAGGCAGCTCTTGGCAACTACCGCGCCGCGGCCGTGTCGGCAGGACACCTGGCTGCGCTGAAGGGTGACACGGCCACGGCGGACGATCATACAAAGCACGCGGACCTTCTGGTGCTGGCCGCCGGCGGCCTTGTCTCGCCCGAAGCCGAAACCGCGTTGGAAGCAGCCCTCTCGATCAATCCGAAGGATGCGATCGCACGGTATTATTCCGGCCTGCTGTTTTCTCAGACCGGACGCCCTGATCTAGCTTTCCACCTTTGGAAACAATTACTTGAGGAAGGCCCGGGGACTGCCCCCTGGATCGGCCCGATTCGCGCGCAAATCGAGTTTCTCGCCGCTGCGGCCGGGGAGGACTACACCCCGCCCGCCGATACGGCACCGGCCATGCCCGGCCTCTCTGGCCCAACCGCTGAAGACATCGAAAACGCAGGCGACATGACGCCTGAGGAACGCCAGGAGATGATCCGCGGCATGGTCAGCCGTCTCATGGAACGCATGGCGGTTGAAGGTGGACCAGCCAGCGACTGGGCCCGCTTGGTGCGCGCCCTTGGCGTGCTCGGCGACACTGATCGTGCTGGCGCAGTGTACGAGGAAGCCTTGGGCGTGTTCGAAGGCCACCCGCAGGATCTGGCCCTGATCCGCGAGGCTGGCCAAGCCGCAGGGGTGGCAAATTGATCTTCGACGCGATCGAAGATTTCGCCGCCGCCCTACCGCCAATGACGGCGATCGCTGGGCTGGACCTAGGCGACAAGACGATCGGCGTCGCGGTGTCGGATGGGCTGCGCCAAATCTCGACTCCGTTGGAAACCATCCGCCGAAAGAAGTTCGGTCTGGACGCCGCACGACTGCTTGAAATCGTGGACGACCGCCGCTTGGGGGGGCTGGTGCTGGGATTGCCTCGCAACATGGACGGCAGCGAAGGGCCGCGCTGCCAATCCACCCGCGCCTTTGCCCGTAATCTGTCGCGGCTTACCGATCTTCCCATCGGGTTTTGGGATGAACGTCTGTCCACCGTCGCCGCTGAACGTGCGCTGCTTGAGGCGGATACGTCGCGAAAACGTCGCTCCGAGGTGATCGACCACGTGGCCGCGGGGTATATCCTGCAAGGTGTGTTGGACCGACTGAGGCATCTGGGATGAGCGACGATATCTGGAAACGGGATGAACCCGAAAGCCCTTGCGTCAACGTCTGCGTGGTGCATCCCGACGCGCGGCTGTGCACCGGTTGTCTGCGCTCGATCGACGAAATCACCAATTGGCGCACGATGACACCCGAAGCCCGGCGTGTCGTGATGGACGATCTGCCAACCCGCGCGCCTTTGATCGCCAAACGGCGCGGGGGCCGCAAAGCGCGCGTCTCGCAAACGTGACACGGTTGGGCGAGAAAGCCCCCCTGATCTAAGGCCATGCGCTTTCTGGCCCTTCCTGCGCAGATTGCCAGCCCGGCGCAGTCCAAGACCTGGGCCACGCGGGCCGATGTGGGGAATGACGAACGGATGGGGCTGATCACTGCGGACGGACAGTGCTTTCCCATACGACCCTGACCCCAGTTTTTCCTCTCAGAAACCACCTTCGCGCGCAGCGCGACCCGCTCTACGTTGAACTGTAAAAGGATTTTTTCACCTTCTGAGCGGAGGGCGATTTTCGAGGAAAGCCGGGTTAGCTTTCGGCCGCTTCCGCCTCGATTTCCGCCGCGCGCTGTTCGACCAGACCAACGATGTGATCCACCATCTTCTCGTTGTTCAGCTTGTGATCCTGCTTGCCCGAAACGTAAACCATTCCCGACCCGGCGCCGCCGCCGGTAAAGCCGACATCGGTCATCAGCGCCTCACCCGGCCCGTTCACCACACAGCCAATGATCGATAGTGACATTGGCGTGTGGATATGGGCCAGCCGGTCTTCCAATGTTGCCACAGTGGAAATCACGTCAAACCCCTGACGCGCGCAGCTGGGACAGGAAATGATGTTCACCCCGCGGTGGCGAAGCCCCAGACTTTTCAGGATTTCAAAGCCGACCTTCACCTCTTCGACCGGGTCCGCCGACAGGCTGACACGGATCGTGTCGCCGATCCCCGCCCACAGAAGACTGCCCAGGCCGATCGCCGATTTGATCGTGCCGGAAACGAAGCCGCCGGCCTCTGTGATGCCCAGGTGGATGGGCGCATCGGTCGCTTCAGCAATGCCGTGATAGGCGGCGGCGGACATGAAAACGTCGGACGCTTTCACGCTGATCTTGTAGTCGTGGAAGTCGTTGTCTTGCAGAATGCGGATGTGTTCCAGACCGGATTCCACCATCGCGTCGGGGCAAGGTTCGCCATATTTTTCAAGCAGATGCTTCTCTAAGCTGCCCGCATTCACGCCGATCCGGATCGAACAGCCGTGATCCTTCGCCGCAGCGATCACCTCGCGCACGCGACCTGCGTCGCCGATGTTGCCCGGATTGATCCGCAGACAGGCCGCGCCCGCCTCAGCGGCCTCGATGGCGCGTTTGTAATGGAAATGGATATCCGCGACGATCGGCACCGGGCTTTCGCGACAGATGTCCTTGAGCGCCTGCGTGGCCGCCTGATCCGGTGCCGAAATGCGCACGATATCCGCGCCGGCCTCGGCGGCGGCCAGAACCTGGTCCAGCGTCGCCTTCACGTCGCCGCTGTCGGTGTTCGTCATCGTCTGCACTGCAATGGGCGCATCACCGCCCACCGGCACGTTGCCTACCATGATCTGACGTGATTTGCGCCGCTCGATGTCGCGCCAGGGACGGATCGGATTATGGGTCATGCCGCGTGCCTTTCAGCCGGTTTCGCTTCCGCCTGATTACCGCGCCCGCGACGGGGCAACAAGCACCGCTTTGTGACTTGCAGGATCGAATGAGATTATTGCGCCAGCTGAAGCTCGGCCACATAAGTGGCCAGATCACGATCTTTGGCCAGGTCTGCGACCGAATAGGCCTCGGTCAATGCCTCCTGTGACAGTGCCACGTTCTTGACAACCGACGGACCATCGCCTGCCGGACCGTAAGCGGTGCCGTTCACAGCGAAATAGACCGATCCGGCATTACCCGAGCGCAGCAGCGGCGGGTTTTCGGTCTTGGGCAGAACATATTGTTCGCCCGATTCCAGGATCTTTTCGAAGATCACTGTGCCATCGGCGGCCTGCACCCGCACCCAGGATGGGCGCACGGCAAAGACCACGACATCGGGCGCATCGGCACCCAGAACCTGAACCGCGCTGGTCGTGCTGTCGGCCACAACGGCGTCAATGCTGGCTTGAAGGTTGCTGGGCGCGCCCAACCGGGGTGCGGTCGTGGCCACGGGGGCCGCCGCCAACACACCAACCTCGCGCGGGTCGAGTGTTGAGATCGGACCGTCGCGCGCCACCATTACCGGCACGTCCAGCGCCTGTGGGCGATACAGACGGTCCAGCGCATCTGCCGAGGGCGGCGTGTTAAGACCGGCGCCACCGGCATCCGCCACCGCGGTTGCATTGTCTTCGAATTCGGGCAGCGTGTCCAGCACGCCGGGGGTCTGTTCAACAGGGGCAAAATCGACGCGCTGCACTTCTTGCAACACGGAATAGCCACCAAATCCGATCACCCCGATCAGCGCCAGAAGGACCGCCACTGACCCGATCGCGCCGGGCTCGATCCCAGCAAAGACGCTTTCGCCCTGCGGCACGAAACTGGCATTCGGATTGGCCAACGGATCGCCGACATGCTCTTTGCGCGCCTGTTTGGCTGGCGACGCTTTGTCCGACAGGCCGTGGGCGGTGACAAAGCCCGCCTCGGTGCAGAACACGTCATAAGCCCATTCCGGGTCCAGCCCGAGGTAGCGCGCGTAGGAGCGGACATAGCCTGCGATGAAACCGGGTGTTTCGAACGCCGTGGGATCGGCGTTTTCGATCGCGGCGATATAGGTTGCCTTGATCTTCAGTTCACGTTGAACATCCAGAAGGGATTTGCCAAGCGTCGCACGCTCGCCGCGCATCACGTCGCCAAGGCGCAGGTCATAGCTGTCAAAGCCTGTTGGCTCTGCCTGCTCTTCGACCTTCGGTGAAATCCACCGCTTGATCATGCGCTGCCCCTGAACTGCTCAACTGTCCCCATTCGGCAACGATTCGTAAAAACCGTGCCCCATTGCGAAAAAGCTAGCACATCACAACGATTATTGCACCCGTCGAACCGGGTCAGGCAGACAGCTCGGCACGATTCAGCGCACAATGAGACCACAGGTTGTCCAGCGCATTCACCAGCTTGTCCATCTCGTCCGGCCCATGCACCGGCGACGGGGTAAACCGCAACCGTTCCGTGCCGCGCGGCACGGTCGGGAAATTGATCGGCTGCACGTAAATTCCGAACTGATCCAGCAGCATGTCAGACAGCGCCTTGGTGTGCACCGGGTCGCCCACGATCACCGGGACGATGTGACTGCCATGGTCGATGATCGGCAGGCCCAGCGCCTTCAGGCGGGTCTTGAGAATCTTCGCCTGGGTCTGCTGGCTGTCGCGCCGCGCCTGGTCGGTCTTCAAATGTTTCACCGAAGCCGCAGCGCCCGCCGCCACCGCCGGCGGCAGCGAGGTGGTGAAGATGAAGCCCGGCGCGTAAGAGCGGATGGCGTCACACATTTTCGCGCTGGCCGCGATATAGCCGCCCATCACGCCATAGGCCTTGGCCAGGGTGCCGTTGATGATGTCGATCCGGCCCATCAACCCGTCGCGCTCACACACGCCCGCCCCGCGCGGACCATACATGCCCACCGCATGCACTTCGTCGATATAGGTCAGCGCGCCAAACTCGTCGGCGAGGTCGCAGATCTCCTTGATCGGTCCGAAATCACCGTCCATCGAATAGATCGATTCGAAAGCGATCACCTTGGGCGCATGAGGGTCGTCGGCCTCCAGCTTGGCGCGCAGATCGGCGACGTCGTTATGCTTGAAAATCCGCTTTGCCCCACCATTGCGGCGCACGCCTTCGATCATGGAGGCATGGTTCAGCTCATCGGAATAGATGATGAGGCCGGGAAACAGCTTGGGCAGCGTCGAAAGCGTCGCATCATTGGCGATATAGGCAGAGGTGAACAGAAGGGCGGCTTCTTTCTGGTGCAGGTCGGCGATCTCGGCTTCCAACCGCTTGTGATACACGGTGGTGCCCGAAATGTTGCGCGTGCCACCCGAGCCCGCGCCGGTCGCCTCAAGTGCTTCGTGCATCGCGGTCAGCACCTCTTCCTGCTGACCCATGCCCAGATAGTCGTTGCCGCACCAGACCGTGACAGGCTGCTGCGAGCCATCAGGCTTGCGCCACATGGCGTGGGGAAAGTTGCCCTTCTCCCGCTCGATATCAATGAACGTCCGGTAACGTCCCTCATCATGCAAGCGCTGCAGCGCTGCATCCAGCTTCGCGTTGTAGTCCAAACCATCCCCTCCGAGGGCCGAGTCGATCCTGTTCGTCATGCCACAATACATATTTCAGAACGTGAACACATTCAAAAAACTGATACAGAATGCCGCAATCAACGCCCTTGACTTAGGTCAAGGCACGGTTTGTTTCCGATCGGCAAGAAAATCGCTACGTTAAGCCCCACGGGCGTGTCAGTCTTCGGCGATGGCCACCACGCAATCGGGCTGGCCTTTTTCGGAGGCCCGTGCGTTGCATCGCTCCAGCGCTGCCGCCGCGCTGCCTTCGCCTTTCGCCAACGCCGAGGCCAGCGTGCCGGTCGAAATTGCCAACACGCGCGGGCCATCTCCTTTGGTCCAGCTGTCACGGAACAATTGCGTCGTGGCTGCGTTCAGTGTCAGCGCACGGGGCTTGAACTTCTTGGGCAGCAGCAGAAGAATAGCCTTACACGCTTGGCTACCGGTCTGCGTGGCGCAGCTGTCTACGGCGGCGGTCTGCGCTGCCTCGGGGCTGTGCAACTGGGCGGCAAAAACCAAGCTTTCGATCGTCAACGCCTGATCCGTCGGCACCGCCAGCGCACCATAATAGCTGTATCCGGCCAACTCATACTGCTTCAAAACCTTGCGCTTGGATGCCTGGGCGACAATCGCCGCGATCTGGGCCTGCATCTGACCTGACAGGCCGGACACATCTAAGGCTTGAACTGACAAACCCTTGGGGCTGAACAGCACTTTCTTCGCCGCCGCGCCGTCCATCGGTTCGGCCATCGCCGCCCCGACCAGGCCACTTACTGCCACCACTACACTCAAGATCACATACCGCATGCCGCGCTCCTACACTCGTTCGGCTGCAGTCTACCCCGGTCGCCGCCGGGCTTCCAGACCCGCGCCGGAACCGCTGGACAGCCCGGCCCGGCCTGATACGCTCGCCGCAACCTGACAACATCGGAGCGCCCCATGACCCTTGACCCCGTCCTTGCCAAGATCGATGCAGACCTGCCGCAGGCCATCGACCGTCTGCTGGAGCTTCTGCGCATCCAGTCGGTGTCGACCGACCCGGCCTATGCCCCTGAGTGTGATCGCGCCGCCGATTGGCTGGTCGATGACCTGCAAAGCATTGGCATCGCAGCGGAAAAACACCCCACGACTGGCCACCCCATGGTTGTGGGCCATGCTGAGGGCTCCGGTCCGCATGTGCTGTTCTATGGCCATTATGATGTGCAACCGGTCGACCCGATCGAGCTGTGGGACAGCCCGCCGTTCGAACCCGCGCTGGAGGACACCGACGCCGGGCCGGTCATTCGCGGGCGTGGATCGTCCGACGACAAGGGGCAGCTGATGACCTTCGTCGAAGCCTGCCGCGCCTGGAAAGCGGTGCATGGCAGCCTGCCCGCGAAGATCTCGATCTTTTTCGAGGGGGAAGAGGAATCGGGGTCGCCGTCGCTGGTGCCCTTCATGAACGACAACGCGCCGGAGCTCACGGCGGATCTGGCGCTGATCTGTGACACCGGGCTGTTCAGTTCCAAGGTGCCCGCGATCGTCACTCAATTGCGTGGCATGGTCGGCGAGGATTTCACCATCACCGGCCCCGATCGTGACCTCCATTCGGGCATGTATGGTGGCATCGCGATGAACCCGATCCGCGTGCTGACCCGTATTCTGGCCGACCTGCACGACGACACCGGGCGCATCACTCTACCGGGATTTTATGACGGGGTCGAAGAGTTGTCGGACGATATCCGCAGCCAATGGCAGGGATTGAACTTCGATCACACCGAATTTCTGGGCGATGTCGGGCTGAAGGCCCCCGCCGGCGAAACGGACCGCACGCCGCTGGAGCAGATCTGGTCGCGCCCGACCTGTGACGTGAACGGCATCTGGGGTGGCTATACCGGGGACGGCTTCAAGACGGTGTTACCCAGCCAGGCCTCGGCCAAGGTCAGTTTCCGCCTGGTCGGCAAACAGGACCCCTTCGCGATCCAGAAGGCATTTCGGACGTATGTCGAAAGCCGCCTGCCCGATGGGTTCTCGATCGAGTATCGGTCCAAGGACGTGTCCGCCGCGTCGCAGATGGCCACCACCCACCCGGCGTTTGAGCAGGCGCGCAAGGCGTTGAGCGAGGAGTGGGGCATCCCCGCGGCCTATGTCGGCTGCGGTGGCTCGATCCCAATCGCCGGGCATTTCAAGGACATCCTGGGGATGGACGCGATGCTGGTGGGCTTTGGCAAGGATGACGACCAGATCCATTCCCCGAACGAGAAATACGATCTGGAAAGCTTTCACAAGGGCATCCGCAGCTGGGCGCGCATCCTGGCGGAATTGTCGGCGTGATCGCGGGCTTTCGCGACGCCGTTGCACAGGTGAACGGCGTCGACATCGCTTACACAATCGGCGGCGACGGCCCGCCGGTGATGCTCCTACATGGCTATCCGCAAACGCGCGCGCTTTGGGCCCATGTGGCCCCGGTTCTGGCGCGCGATTACACCGTGATCTGCCCCGACCTGCGTGGCTATGGCGCGTCCTCCAAGCCGCAAGAGGTCAAGGACTATGCCTTTCGTGAGATGGGGCGTGACCAGTTGGACCTGATGGCCCAGCTGGGCTTTGATCGCTTCGATCTGGCGGGCCACGACCGCGGCGGGCGCACCGCGCACCGCATGGCGCTGGACGCACCTGATCGGGTCCGGTCGCTCACGCTTATGGACATCGTGCCGACGCACCTGCTGCTGGACCAGCTCTCGACCCCGGTCGCGCGCGGCTATTACCACTGGTTCTTCCTGTCGCAACCTGCGCCCTTCCCCGAACGGCTGATTGGCGCCGATCCGGATTACTATTACGAAAGCTGCCTGCTGGGCTGGGGCGCGGCCCGGATCGAGGATTTCGATCCCAAACAACTGATCGCCTATCGCGCCGCCTGGGCAGACCCCGAGGTCACACGCGGCATGTGCAACGATTACCGCGCCGCGATCGACGTTGATTTCGCACTGGACGCCGCCGATCTCGGGCGCCGCGTCACCTGCCCCACGATGATCATGTGGGGCGCAGACGGCGCAATGGACGCGGCGTTTGACGTGCCCGGCACCTGGGCCGACCGCTGCACTGACATCACACCGCAGGCCATGCCGGGCGGGCATTTCTTTGTGGATACGGACCCGGCTGGCACCGCCCGCGCACTGCTAAATTTCCTGAAGCGCTAGGCCGTCAGAACCCAAACCAGTTTTGCTACCAGCACCGCAAACGGCGCTGCGTGCAGGCAAAAGTCGAAGATATCAATCGGTTTGCGCAGGGTTCCCGCGCGCATCATCTTCAGCTTTTCCCAGATATGCGGTTCAGGCGTGAACGGGGCCAGGCCCAGGGTGGCACAGGCCAGGATCACCAGCGCCCAGGGCACATCTGCAATGAACTGGACCATCAGAACGCCCCGAAAAAGCGTTCGGGCAGCTCATAGAGCGCGTCAATGTCCGGACGGTCGAACTGCCAGAACCCGGTGTCCCCGCGCGGTTCCCAAGTGTCGTGCATCGCTTTGCGATAAGGTGCCATGTCGAACCCTTCGACCTGCGTCATGTCGGCGAACGCATCGAACACGGCGCGGTCTTCACCGCGCGCTTCGGCGAACCAATGGCGCCCGATGCTGGCCTCCTTCGCCCCTACCCCGGTGGCGGCGGTGACCTCGTTGCGGCGGTCCATCACCCCAACGTAATTGCCGAAGTCGCAGAACTTCAGGTGAAAAAGGTACAGATTTTCCGGTGTGTAGAGGTCACTGGCCTGGGTGAAATGCCCGCCGCGCGCGATCTTCACCCCCTCGGACACCACGCCCGGCTTGGAGTAATGCGGCGCCAGACGCACGAAGCGGCGCGGGCCCAGGATCGGGCCGGTGATGTCGTCGCCCTCCACGTCGATCCGGTGCACAACCTCCAGCCCCAGCGGCGTCAGCACGCGGTTCTTCGGAGTTTGCTCCAGGAACCTGAGCAGGCTCTTGTTGGCGATCGGGTCCAGCACGACCAGCTCATCCACATCGCCCACGATCACGTGTTTGTAGTAAGAGCGCAGCCCATGCACGAGGTTGTTCAAAAGCCGCCAACGCTTCATGTCGAAATTTTTGTGCGCCTCACCGGGAATGCCGATGATGTTGCAGCCATCGGCGATGCGCGCGACCTCTGCCCCGCGCCCGTGGTTCACCACATAGCAGTTTTCGCGCCCGAACATTCCGCCGTAATACTCGACCCACTTTTTCAGGAAAAACGCATCATCCCGAACCATCGTGATCACGGCAACTGTTGACTGCATGGCACTGCTCATTCGTTGTTTTGGCGCAGCCTACACCATTGCCGCCCTTGCGAAAATCCCCATTCCGTGCATCCTGCGCGCATGGACCAGACGCTTTCCACCACCGGCCTCGAACTGCACAGCAACGGCACACGTCCGACCCGGGTGCAGGTGTTCGGCGAACGCTCTTCGGGCACCAATTTCGTGAAACGGCTGATCGGCAAGAATACGGTGCTGCGCCCGTGTGAAGACTATGGCTGGAAGCACGGTTTTCCCCAGATGACCGGGATCGGGGCCGACACGCTGATCGTCGCCTGTTTTCGCAACGTGCACGACTGGCTGCGTTCCATGCACGCCAAACCCTGGCATTGCCCGCCCGAGATGCAGGCGCTGGCGTTTTCCGATTTCATCCGCGCCGAATGGGCCACGGTGATTGACCGCCCGCGCTATTTCCCCGGGGCCGATCGCCTGAACATGGTCGGCCAACCACTTCAACAGGACCGCGACCCGGCGACGGGGCTGCCGTTTGACAACATCTTACAGCTGCGCCGCGCCAAGGCCGCTTCGCTCCTGACTTTTCGCAACCGCGGCTGTAATCTGGTGTTGGCCCGACTGGACGCAGTGCAGCCCGATCCCGCGGCCTTCCTGGCGCAGCTGACGCGCAGCTTCGACCTGCCCGCGGTGGATCCTGTGAAACCAGTGGTGAAACGCCTGGGAGCCAAGTTCAAATACGCCGTCGACGCGCATCCCGAGACGCCAAATACCCTGTCGAATGAAGACCTTGCCTTCATCCAGTCGCAGCTGGATCCGGATCTGGAAGCCACGCTCGGCTATTGAGCCTCACAGCCACAGGGTGAAATCGTCAGGCGTCGGGCTTGACCACCGCCATGCGCCCCAGCTTGGCAAACAAGGCCAGCCATGGCAGCCCGTGCATCAACAGGTCGAAAATGTCGATCGGCTCCACCAACGCACCGGAAAACAGCATTTGCAGCTTGGTCCAGACATGCGGCGGGGTGAACGGGGCCAGGCCCAGCGTCAGGCTGATGATCACCAGCGTCGCCAGCGGGATGTTGTCGAGGAATTTCATGCGCGCCTCATTAGGAAATCTTGTCGCTGTCTAGCGGACCTGGTGGGGGATGGGGCTGTGGTGAAGTGGCGCGGTTGACGGGACTCGAACCCGCGACCCCCGGCGTGACAGGCCGGTACTCTAACCAACTGAGCTACAACCGCGCATATGTGTTGGGACCTTGTCCCAGGTGCCCTCTTCCGGGCCGGATGGCAGCGATGGCGCGGTTGACGGGACTCGAACCCGCGACCCCCGGCGTGACAGGCCGGTACTCTAACCAACTGAGCTACAACCGCCCACTGCCGTTCCCATGCGGGAACCGTTCGCGGGTTCTAGAAGTGCTGCGCGGGGGCGTCAAGCGGTTTGCGCCCGCCGGAGAAAAATATTTGTCCGCTAGTCTGAAAAGCTGTTCATAGCATCACCCAAGAACCGATTGTTCCCGCGCCGAACCGTTCCTATACTGAGCGCACTTCTTGGGGGAAATATGGAAAAATCGGTTTGGACGCTCAGCCAAGTGCCTGAGCCTGAGCTATCGACTGCGGTGCACGACGTATGGCTGCAGGTGCTTTTGGGCGGGAGTGGCCGACTGTCACCCATGTTCATCGCGTCGATGCTTCTGATCTGCGTGGCGCTATACTACTCCCGCAAGCCCGGTCAGGGGTTTTGGGCCTGGGTGTTCCCGCGCGATGTCTATCGCACGACGTCTTTTTGGGTCGATGCGAAGCTGTGGCTTCTGGGTACGGTGCTGGCCGGTGTTGGCGTCTTTTCCATCGTCGGGTTCGGACCCGCGATTGCCCAGGCGATCCAAACCTCCCTGATGGGTGCCAATGCGCCGCAATCGACCTGGCCACCCTTTGTCGTCGGCTTCATCCTGATGGCCGCAGCGGATTTCTCTTCCTACTGGGTGCATCGAATCTCACACGAATGGCCGCGCCTTTGGCCGTTTCACGCGGTGCATCATTCTGCCGAAGTCCTGAACCCGATCACTGTGAACCGAAAGCATCCCGTCTATTCCTTGTTTTCCTCCCTGTGCGGCGGCGTCGTCATCGGGACCACCCAGGGGCTGCTTCTGGGCCTTCTGATCGGCGAGATCGAAATCGCCACGATCATGGGTGCAAACCTGTTTTACTATGCATTCCACCTGGCAGGCGCCAACCTGCGCCACACCCATATCTGGCTGTCGTTTGGACGCATGGCCGAGCATCTGGTGATCTCGCCTGCCCAGCACCAAGTGCACCATTCGCTGGATCCGCGCCATTTCAACAAGAACTATGGCGAGGTTCTGGCGATCTGGGATTGGATGTTTGGCTCACTCTATGTGCCCCAAGGTTACGAAGAGCTAAAATTCGGCCTGGCCGATGGCCGTGGTCGCCCTGTGAAGCAACCCCACCCCACCTTGCGCGCGGCCCTGTGGGAGCCCTTCGTGACCGCATTTCGTCGAAAACGCCCGCGCACGCAGATGCCAGAACAGCCGCGTGTTGACCAGGACTGACAGACAGAAGGTTCGGTGGGGGAATGGTGGGTCGTGAGAGGCTCGAACTCCCGACATCTTCGGTGTAAACGAAGCGCTCTACCAACTGAGCTAACGACCCGGCAACGCTGCGTTTAGACGCCCTGACAGCGTTTCGCAAGCCCTTTGGCAAGGAAATCTGTCAGCTTGGTTCCGGGACGATCTCAGCGTGCTGACGGTTGTGAACATGGTGGATCACGCCCTGCCCGCCGGGTAGGTCGGTCAGCCGGTCCAGACCCCACCCCATCGCAAGCGTGCGCAGGAAACGTGAAGTTATTCCGTGCGTTACGACAACCGCTGGCCCTTGCAGCCCTGTCAGAAAAGCCTCACATCGCGCGCCCAGTTGTTGAAAGGTTTCACCACCCGGTGCACCTGCGTAAAAGTCCAGAAAAGGTGCGCCTGCGTCCAGCCCGCTTGCGGCGCGGACATCCTCCAGCGTCATTCCCGTCCAATCGCCTACCGATATCTCTCTCAAACGGGCGTCTTCTATCGGCTGACCCTGTCCATCCAAAATCAACCGTGCCGTTTTTCGAGCCCGCCCAATGGGGCTGGTATAGAACTGATGGCTTGCGGCCGTGATCCCCATCCGCCGCAATCGCGTCCCGATGGACTTTGCTTGGGCAAAGCCTTCGGGGGTCAAAGGAGAGTCCAGATCCCCTTGCCAGCGTCCCGCCTTGTTCCAGGCAGTCTGGCCGTGTCGGATCACGAAAATCTCAGGCAAGTCCGACTGGGGCAACGGCTCAACTCCAATGAAAAAGGCGCACCGTCCCGGATGCGCCTTGGGGGAATGGTGGGTGATAAGAGATTTGAACTCCTGACATCTTCGATGTGAACGAAGCGCTCTACCACTGAGCTAATCACCCGCCGTGGAGGGGTATTTAGCGTTACTCGGCAGCTTCTGCAAGGGGGTCATTGTCGCCTTTCTGCGCCTTTTTGCGGCGCAGTTTGGCGACGACCACATTGGCCATAGGCATGTCCTTCTGGCGGGTGACCTTCATCACGCCTAGGGGCTGCAATTTCAGGGTTTCACCGCGCACGAGGGCAGCGCCGAGTTCTTCCAACATCGCCTCCATGATCGGACGCGCGGCGTTCTTGCGCACCCCGGCCCGGGCCGCGACGCGTTCCAGAAGGTCCTTTTTGATCAAGGCATTGGGCTGACGGGCAGCGGTCTGAGCGGGAGCGGTGACGCCCTCAAGCGGCTTGGGCGCGGCGACCTTCGCAACGGCCGTTTTCGCGGCGGTCCTCGGGGCTGATTTCACCGTGGCCTTGGTCGTCGTTCTGGTTGCCGGTTTGGCTGTCGTCTTTGCGACCGTCTTCGCAGGCGTCTTAGCGGTGCTCGTGCGGGCCGTTTTGGCCGTCGTCTTACGGGCAGTCGTCGCCTTGGTGGTGGTGCGTTTGGTCGTTGTTTTCGGTTTGCTAGCCATTGCTCTGCCTCGGGACTTATTGTTTCCGTTTGCGAAATTGTTAGCCAGAAAGGGTTAACAAATCCAGCCAAAACCACAGCCACACCACAACATGTTGCGGTAAAAACCCGGTTAACACACGAAACTGACGCAGCCGCACCGGGCTTGACCGAGGTCATGTTGAGGTGTCTCATGGGGCTGCAACTGGGAGAAACCTCATGAAACACACTTTGATCGCAACCGGCCTTGCCCTGACCCTGGCCAGCTCAACCGCGCTTGCCGGAACCCTGGATGCGCCGATCGTTGCGCCCGACGTCATCGTCGAAGAAGCCGCCTCCAGCTCAACCGGTGCGCTGATCCCGCTGCTGTTGCTGGGTATCGTGGTGGCCGCAATTGTCATCAAGGATGGCAGCACCCCTGCCCCCGCCAGCGATGCGCGGTTGAAAACTGACATCACTCCGGCCGGCACGGCCGCGAACGGTCTGCCGCTGTATCAGTTCCGCTATGTCGGGCTGCCCACGACCTATGAGGGCGTGATGGCGCAGGACGTTCTGGCCCATACACCCGCGGCGGTGACCCACCTGCCGCTGGGCGTGATGATGGTGAACTATGACATGCTGGGCATCACCCCGCGCGTGATCGACTAACACACCCCTGAAAACGCAAAAAGGCGCGCCAATACCGGCGCGCCTTTTCTGTTGTATCGCAAGGGCTTAGTGGGCCACCTGCCCCGCTTCGCCCCCGGTGGATTTCAGCGCGGCCTGCGCCGCAGCCTCTTCCGCCGCCTCGTCCCATTCGACGGGCTCGGGCGTGCCCACAAGGGCGTGTTTCAGAACGTCGGACACGTGGGTGACGGGGATGATGGTCAGCCCCTCCTTCACATTGTCCGGGATCTCGACCAGATCCTTTTCGTTCTCTTCAGGGATCAGCACCGTCTTGATGCCACCACGCAGAGCGGCCAGAAGTTTTTCCTTCAAACCGCCGATCGGCATCGCGTTACCCCGCAGGGACACCTCGCCGGTCATGGCGATATCCTTGCGCACCGGAATGCCCGTCAGGACCGACACGATCGAGGTCACCATCGCCAGACCGGCCGACGGGCCGTCCTTGGGCGTGGCGCCATCGGGCACGTGCACGTGGATGTCCCACTTTTCAAACTGCGGCGGCTTCACCCCGATTTCAGGCGCGATCGAGCGGACATAGGAGCTTGCCGCGTCGATGGATTCCTTCATCACATCGCCCAGCTTGCCGGTCGTCTTCATCCGACCCTTGCCCGGCAGGCGCAGCGCTTCGATCGACAGCAGGTCGCCGCCCACGCTGGTCCAGGCGAGCCCGGTGACAACACCAACCTGGTCTTCCTGCTCGGCCAGTCCGTAACGGAATTTCCGAACACCCAGGAAATCCTCAAGACTGTCCGGCGTCACCTCGACCTTGTCGTCGCGTTTGCGCACGATCCTGGTCACGGATTTCCGCGCCAGCTTTGCGATTTCGCGTTCCAGGTTCCGCACACCGGCTTCGCGGGTGTAATAGCGGATCATGTCGGTCAACGCCTCATCCGTCAGCTCGAATTCACCCTTCTTCAGCCCGTGGTTCTTCACCTGCTTGTCGATCAGGTGCTGCTTGGCGATCTCGGCCTTTTCATCCTCGGTGTAACCCGCCAGCGAAATGATCTCCATCCGGTCCAGAAGCGGCCCGGGCATGTTGTAGGAGTTCGCGGTGGTCAGGAACATCACATTCGACAGGTCATATTCGACCTCCATGTAGTGATCGACGAAGGTCGCGTTCTGCTCCGGGTCCAACACCTCCAGCATCGCCGAGGACGGGTCGCCGCGGAAATCCTGCCCCATCTTGTCGATTTCATCGAGCAAGATCAGCGGGTTGGTCGTTTTCGCCTTTTTCAGCGCCTGGATGATCTTACCGGGCATCGAGCCGATATAGGTCCGGCGGTGACCGCGAATTTCGCTTTCGTCCCGCACGCCGCCCAGGGAAATGCGAATGAACTCGCGCCCTGTCGCCTTGGCCACGGATTTGCCCAGCGAGGTTTTGCCCACGCCCGGCGGGCCGACAAGGCACAGGATCGGGCCTTTCAGCTTTTTCGAGCGCTGCTGCACCGCCAGGTATTCGACAATGCGTTCCTTGACCTTCTCTAGACCATAGTGATCGTCATCCAGCACCTTCTCGGCCCGGCTCAGATCCTTTTTCACGCGGGATTTCTTGCCCCACGGAATCGACAGCATCCAGTCGAGGTAGTTGCGCACGACAGTGGCCTCGGCGGACATCGGCGACATGTTCTTGAGCTTCTTCAGCTCGCCCTCGGCCTTCTCGCGCGCTTCCTTTGACAGCTTGGTCTCGGCGATCTTCGCCTCCAGCTCGGCCACTTCGTTCTGGCCTTCGTCCGCGTCGCCCAGCTCCTTCTGAATGGCCTTCATCTGCTCATTCAGGTAATACTCGCGCTGGGTGCGCTCCATCTGGCTTTTGACGCGGGTCTTGATCTTTTTCTCGACCTGCAGCACCGACATTTCGCCCTGCATCAGGCCGTAAACCTTCTCCAGCCGCTCGGCGACCGACAGTGTTTCCAAAAGCTCCTGTTTCTGGTCGACTTCCACGCCCAGGTGACCGGCCACAAGGTCGGCCAGCTTGTCGGGCTCATGGGTTTCGCTCACCGCGGCCAGGGCTTCCTCGGGGATGTTCTTCTTGACCTTGGCATAGCGCTCGAACTCCTCACCGACCGAACGCAGCAGGGCTTCGACCGCCTGCGGATCGCCTTGGGTTTCCTCCAGAAACTCGGCACGCGCTTCGAAAAACACATCGTTTTCAAGGTATTCGGTGATCAGCACCCGGGCCTGACCTTCGACAAGCACCTTCACGGTGCCGTCGGGCAGTTTCAGAAGCTGCAGCACATTGGCCAGCACGCCGGTCTGGTAGATACCGTCGGTATCAGGTTCGTCCACCGCGGGGTCGATCTGGCTGGACAAGAGGATCTGCTTGTCATCCGCCATCACCTCTTCCAACGCCTTCACGCTTTTCTCGCGACCGACGAAAAGCGGCACGATCATGTGGGGGAACACCACAATGTCGCGCAGGGGCAGGACGGGATATGAGGAACTGAGTTGCTCGGTCATGCGTTTTCCTTTTTTGGCTGACGATACGGCCCCGATTATCGGCAGCGCGCACCATCTCCTGTTCACGGTTTGTTAACATGGGGACCATGTTTCCGGGTTTCAACCGCAAAGCCTGTGCATATTGGCAGGTATTGTGCCCGTCGCCCGCAGGACGCACAAGGGCGGCGGCTTCAAAATCTGAGCAGAATTCGGCGATATTCGCCGATAATTTTTTGCAATCCTTTAACGTGACAGCGTGAAAACCCGTGTTTCCGTCCGCCCTGTGCCCATCTGGTGAGTCCGGGCCACGCCGTTGATCGTGTTTTCAGCCTCGGTCACTTGCAGGATCGCGGCAAATGTTAACGTTCGCGCCGGATCGCTGAGGTGCGTGGCCCCCATCAGGGTGGCAACCACCCCCGGCGGGCACATCTGGTCGGATCCCTCCAGATACAGGCCCAGTGGGTGGCTCTGAAGCGCCTCATCGCCCACCATGCGCACCAACTCACCTGCCCCGAACATCGACCCACTCAGTTTTAGGGCCCGCCCTTCGCCGACAACGACAACCTCGGCGGTGATACCCTCAACCGGTTGTGCGGGCATTTCCTCGTCAAAGCCCGCTGCAGTGATGGTGCCCTGCCGCGTCGTCATCTGCCAGTCGCCCTGCAGCCCCAGCGCCCGCAATCCTTTCATGCCGCATGCTCCTTCTGCCCCTGTCGCTGCCAGGAGCATGGCACATATTGCAACAAATTTCAGCTTTTGCGTTACAGCGGGTCGATATCGCCTTGCGCCCGGCCAGCGTGGAAAGCGGCCTCCCAAGTGGCAAAACTGCCCGCCGCGATCGCGTCGCGCATGCCCGCCATGATATCCTGAAAGTACTGCAGATTGTGCCAGGTCAGGAGCATGCCACTGATCATCTCGTTCGAGCGGAACACGTGATGCAGGTAAGCGCGCGAATAGTTCTGGCAGGCCGGGCAGCTGCAGGTTTCGTCCAGAGGGCGCGGATCGTCCGCGTGGCGGGCGTTCTTGATGTTCACGACCCCGTGGCGGGTGAACACCTGGCCGGTGCGGCCCGACCGCGACGGCAACACGCAATCCATCATATCGATGCCGCGTTTCACCGCGCCGACGATGTCGTCGGGCTTGCCCACCCCCATCAGGTACCGCGGGCGGTCCTGAGGCAGGAAGTCCGGTGCGAAATCAAGGCAGTCGAACATCGCCGCCTGCCCCTCGCCCACGGCCAGACCACCAACGGCATAGCCATCGAAACCGATCTGTTTCAGCGCCTCCGCGCTTTCCTCGCGCAGGTCAGGTTCCAACCCGCCTTGCATGATGCCGAACAACGCATGGCCCGGCCGATCCCCGAACGCGTCCTTCGACCGTGCCGCCCAGCGCATGGAAAGCCGCATGCTTTCAGCAATCCGCGCCTTGTCGGCGGGCAATGCAGGGCATTCGTCGAAACACATGACGATGTCGCTGCCCAGAAGCTTCTGGATCTCCATCGAGCGCTCCGGCGTCAACTCGTGCTTCGAGCCATCAATGTGGCTTTTGAAGGTCACGCCCTGCTCGGTCAGCTTGCGCAGACCGGCGAGCGACATCACCTGGAACCCGCCACTGTCGGTCAGAATGGGCTTGTCCCAGTTCATGAACTTGTGCAACCCGCCCAGCTGGTCGATCCGCTCGGCGGTTGGGCGCAGCATCAGGTGATAGGTGTTGCCCAGCAGGATATCGGCCCCGGTGGCGGCGACGCTTTCGGGCATCATCGCCTTGACGGTGGCCGCCGTGCCAACGGGCATGAAGGCGGGCGTGCGAATGTCGCCGCGCGGGGTGTGGATCACACCGGTGCGGGCCTTGCCATCGGTGGCGTTCAGGTCGAAGCTTATCTTTGTCATGGGCGCCTGATAGAACAGCCCACCCCGATTGCAAAGGGGTCAGGCGATGCCACACATCGCGTCAAACTTATTGGCACAATCGAAATCCTGCACCGTCAGCCCGCCTGCGTCATGGGTGGTGAATGTAACCTGACAATAACCCCAGCCGAAGGCGATATCGGGGTGATGCCCGACCTGATCGCCCAGATAGGCGGCCAGGTTAGCATGATAAGTTGCCTTGGCGAACCCCTTGAACTGTAACCGTTTCACCAGCTTCCCATCGTCCAGATGCCAGCCGTCCAGCGTGGCCAGACGCACCTGCACATTTTTGTCGCTCAACCGTTCCATGCCCTATCCCGCTTTCTGTTCATAGCTGGGTGCAAACAGCCCCTTGGCTTGCGCCACCTTCACGTCCGCCAGCAGATCACGATCCGCGGCGGCAAACAATTCATCCAACTCCTCCAACACGAAATAAAGCGGCTGGTGGATGTCGATGCGATACGGCGTGCGCAGGATGTCGATCACGTCGAACGGACGGTGGAGCGGCGCGTCCGACACACTCCACGGCAGTTCGGTGGGTGAGGACGCCAGTCCCGAGCCCAGCGCCTTGATCTGACCGGCCTCAAGGGTCAGCCCGAATTCGATGGTGAACCAATACAGCCGGATCAACCAGGCATAGTCTTGCCGCCCGGCGCGCAGCCCCGCCTGCCCAATCGCCTGGCTGAACCCGGCAAAGCGCGGGTCGGTCAAAAGCGGCGTGTGGCCAAAGATCTCGTGAAAGATGTCCGGTTCCTTGATGTAGTCGAAATCCGCCCGGCTGCGGATGAAACTGGCGGCGGGAAACACCCGTCGCGCCAGCATGTCAAAGAACCGCTCAAACCCGATCAGCGCCGGCACCGGCGCCACGCGCCACCCGGTCAGCGGGCTCAGCACATCGGACAGCTCATCGGTCTGCGGCACCCGGTCGGTGGGCAGGGCCAGCCGCTCCAGCCCGTCCAGGTATGGCCGCGCCATATGCGTTTGCACCGCCTGCGCCTGCCCGGCCATCAGATCGCGCCAAACCGCGTTTTCCGCGCTGGTATAGGAAATGACCCCGTCTGCATTCGGTGTCTTGGCCTGGTATCTGGTTTGCTTGCTCATGATCTTCCCCCTTGTGGAAGAATACCGCGCGCACGGCGGCATTTTTTGCCCCATACTTGACATATCTCGCAGTTATCGGGCTATATTCACCCTCTTTCAGCAAAAAGACGGAATATTATGCCCGACTTGACCGCACAGGATGCCCGCCTGCTTTCGCTTTTGCAGCAGGACGCGAAACGATCCACCCAGGATCTGGCCGACGCCGCTGGCATGTCCGCCTCGCCCGCCTGGCGCCGGGTGCGCAAGCTGGAAAGCGACGGCGTGATCGACCGCACCGTGGCGCTTCTGAACCCGCGCAAGCTGGGCCTGAACACGCTGGCCTATGTGCATGTGTCGCTGATGGACCACAGCGAGGCGTCGATCCGCGCCTTCGACAGCTTCGTGGCGCGCGAAGATCAGATCGTGGAATGCTGTTCGATCACCGGGGCCGACGATTACCTGCTCAAGGTCGTGGCCCCCGACCCCGAAGCGCTGGAGACCTTTCTGATGCGCCGGATCCTGGCCCTTGGCATCGTGCGCAGCTCGACCACGCATTTCGTGCTTCGGCAAAAGAAACATGTGACCGCTCTGCCTCTGGACCTCGGCTGAGCCAATCCTTATATGTTCGCTCAGGATTACATGGGACACGCGCGATGAACACCGAAACGCCCGACCGCCTGGAAGGCGAGCCACTGATCAAACCCTCCACCACCGACCACCCGCTCTATGACGCGGTGGTTGAGGCCTGTCGGTCCGTCTATGACCCCGAAATTCCGGTCAACATCTATGATCTGGGTCTGATTTATACCATTGAAATCAATGACCAGAACGAAGTCGACGTGATGATGACCCTGACCGCCCCCGGTTGCCCTGTGGCCGGCGACATGCCCGGCTGGCTGGCCGAAGCGATCGAACCGATGGCAGGTGTCAAACAGGTCAACGTCGCCCTGACGTGGGAGCCGCCCTGGGGCATGGAAATGATGTCAGACGAGGCACGGCTGGAACTGGGCTTCATGTAGAAAACCGCAACCCTTTTGGGGTGCAAAACGCGGAACGCAACCCAAAAAGGTTGCATAATGGTAAACGCATCCTATATTGGTTGCGTCATGACCACAGAACAAACCCATATCGCCGTCCTGACTGGGGACATCATCGGCTCCACGAAGATGGAACCGGGCGACCTGACCCGTGCCTTCGACGCCCTGTCCGCCGCGGCCGAGGTTCAGGCCGACTGGCATGGAGAAGACCTGCACTTCACCCGACAACGCGGCGACGGCTGGCAGGTTCGGCTGGCCCGTCCGGAACTGGCGCTGCGGTCTGCCCTGGCGTTTCGCGCAGCGCTCAGATGTGAGGGGAAAGAGTTTTCGACGTTCATTGCGGTAGCAGAAGGCGCAGGAAACCCGATTGCACCTAACACTGACCTGAACAAAGCAACCGGGGCAACGTTCATCAACAGCGGTCGGACGCTTGACCGGTTGAAGGAAAGCCCGGTGCCGGTTCAAATGGGACATCAAAGCGCAGACGCAACCACCGCTGCGTTTATTCTTGCCGATTACATCTCGCAGACTTGGACCCCTGCACAAGCCGCCGCAATTCTTCCCATGCTGTCCCCGGGCAAGTTGCGCAGCCACACAGACGTTGCCCTTGCACTTGGCAAGTCCCGCCAAGCGGTTACCAAAGCACTGGACGGCGCCGGGTTCGACGCGATCTGGCTGGCACTCAAGAACATCGAAGCCGAGGAGACACAGGATGATTGAAACCTTCACCGCCCTGCTCTTCGCCCATGTGCTGGCGGACTTCGTGTTCCAGACCAACTGGATCAACGCCAACAAGCGCAAGCCCTCGGTGCTTCTGCTGCATGCGCTCATCGTGCTGGTCACCGCACAGGCCGCGCTGGGCCGCTATGACGCGCCCGAGCTTCTGGTGCTGGCCGCGGCGCATCTGGTGATCGACGCGGTGAAAGCCCGGGGCGGGTTTGGCTCGCTCACCGCCTTCGGGCTGGATCAGGCCGCGCATCTGTTCACACTCGGGGCGCTGGCGGTTCATGCGCCGGGCCTCTGGGGCACCTGGCCCGCCCCCGCTCTGCCCCTGATGGCGCTGGCCACCGGGCTGATCATCGCCACACGCGCCGGGGGCTTCGCCATTGGTCTGCTCATGCGCCCGCATTCGATGCGCATCCGCAACAACGGGCTCAGGGGCGGCGGCTGGACCATTGGCGTGCTGGAGCGCGGGTTGGTTTTTCTGCTGATCCTTGGCGGCCTGCCGCTTGGCGTCGGCTTTCTGGTCGCGGCGAAATCGATCCTGCGCTTCGGCACCGCCAGCCGCGATCAGCGCACGGCGGAATATGTGATCATCGGCACGCTGGCCAGTATCGGCTGGGCCATTGTGACCGCTTTCGCCACCCAAGCGCTGCTTACCCTGCTGCCCCCGCTTGAGATTGCCGCGCTCAGCCCCTAGATTGAGGCCAAGCGAAAAGGATCACCCCATGTTCTCCATCCCCGGCAAGCAAGCCATTTCCATGACCGACAAGGCCGCAAGCCAGATTGCCAAGCTGATGGCCAAGGACGGCCACCAGGGCCTGCGTATCGGCGTCAAGAAAGGCGGCTGTGCGGGCATGGAATACACGATGGAATACGTGGACGCCGTCGACCCGCTGGACGAGGTGGTGGAACAGGACGGCGCGCGGGTGATGATTGCACCGATGGCGCAGATGTTCCTGTTCGGCACCCAGATCGATTACGAAGTGTCGCTTCTGGAAGCCGGGTTCAAGTTCAAGAACCCCAACGTGACCGAGGCCTGTGGCTGCGGCGAATCGATCAAGTTCGACGAAAGCCTGGCGCCGGAATGAGCGTCTCGGACGCCGATATTGCCTTTGCGCTGGAGCTGTTCGAGGGCATCGGCCCCCTGACCACACGCAAAATGATGGGCGGGCTGTGCTTGTATAGCGAGGGCACGATCTTCGCCATGCTGCATTCCGATGGCGCGATCCTGCTCAAGGGTCAGGGTGATTTCAAAACGGTGCTGGGCGACGCCGGTTGGCAACCCTGGACCTATACGCGCAAGGATGGCGCGGCGTCCTCAATGCCCTATTGGTTCGTGCCTGATGACGTTCTGGACGACGCCGATCTGGCTTGCGATTGGGCGCGGCGCGCGCTTGCGGTCCTGCGCTAAGCCTTCCCCTGCCCCATCAGGTGCAGATAGGTTTCATCGAACCGCTTCTTCAGGTGATCCCCGGCCAGGATCGGGGCTTTCGCCCCCTCGGGCGCCACGTTGGTGTCGTGGGTTGGGTTGAAGAACAGCGGCACAGAAATCCGCTCGGCCTTGGTGCCGACCACACGGTGCAGCGTTGCCTTTACCCGGCCCCCGGACCACATTTCCAGCATTTCACCGAAATTGATCACGAACTCACCCACCGGCGCGTTGACCGGCAACCAGCTGCCGTCGGTCGCCTGCACCTCAAGCCCGGCCACCCCGTCGCTGGCCAGCAGGGTCAGGCAGCCATAATCGGTATGTGCTGCGATGCCGAAATCCTTCTCGCTGGCCCAATCCGGGCGCGGCGGGTAATAATTTCCGCGCAAAAGCGCCATCGGGCGGCTGAACGCCTTGTCAAAATAGCTTTCGTCGCGCCCCAGCACCGCGGCAATCGCGCTCAGAAGCGTCATGGCGACCTTCATTGCGTCGCTGAAATAGGCCTCGACCTCACCCCGAAATCCCGGCAGGTCCGGCCACAGGTTTTCGCCATAGACCGACAAGTTCTGGTCCCGCACCGGATCGCCCTGTCTCAGTTGAAAACCGCAGTCGAACACCTGTTTGTAATCCGGGTTCGCATCCGGATCGACCTGTTCCGACCCCGGCCCGCCCCAGCCCCGGTTCGACCCGGTCCGCGCCATGTTCACCGCCTGTTTTTCCGCCTCGGGCAGGTGGAAAAACGCTTGATAAGCCGCAAACACACGGGTCATGCGTTCTTGCGTCAGTCCGGTGTTGTAAACGGTCAGAAACCCGGTCTCGGTCACACCTTCGGCCAGGCGCGCCATCGTGTCGGGGTCGCGCGCGGCAATTAGGGCGGTATCAAGTCTGGGGATCATGGCGGGCTCCTCTTTTCCGAAGCGCTTGTGCCAAGGGACGGTGCGCGACGCAAGGCGGGGTTGACGACGGGCCGCGCGCGGCGGACAACGAAGGCAGATCAATCGGAGGGCAAATCATGCGGCGCAAACTGGCAGCGGGAAATTGGAAGATGAACGGCCTGGGCGCGGGTCTGAGCGAGGTCGCGGCGCTGAAGGCCGCCCACCCGGCCCCCGGCGTCGATGTCCTGCTATGCCCGCCCGCGACCTTGCTTGCGCGGATGTCGGAAGTTGCCGGCGACACAATTGCCACCGGCGGGCAGGATTGCCATGACGCCAAAAACGGCGCCCATACCGGCGACATCTCGGCCGCGATGCTGGCTGACGCGGGCGCAAGCCACGTCATCCTGGGACATTCCGAACGGCGCCAGGACCATGACGAGACCGACAATGACGTGCGTCAGAAGGCCAAGGCGGTGATGGCTGCGGGCCTGATCGCGGTGATCTGCGTGGGCGAAAGCCTGGATGAACGCGAACATGCCAACACGCTGCAGATCATTGGCGGGCAGCTTGCGGGCTCGATCCCTGATGCGGCCACCGCCGCCAACCTGGTCGTGGCCTATGAGCCCATTTGGGCCATTGGCACCGGCAAGATCCCCACCCTGGACCAGATCGGCGAAGTGCACGACTTCATCCGCGACACGCTGGAACGTCGCTTTGGCCCCGGCGTCGGCCGCTCGACCCGCATCCTCTATGGCGGGTCGGTGAAGCCGTCCAATGCCACCGAGATCTTTGCGGTATCGAACGTGGACGGGGCGCTTGTGGGCGGTGCCAGCCTGAAAGCGGCCGATTTCTCGCCCATCATCACGGCGCTGGAGCAGGCCTGAGCGTGCTTGACAGGCCTCTGTTAATTTAACACGTTAACGAAGCGCTGTGCAGGGAGCCCGCCATGAACCATGACGACCTGAACCTCTGGTCCAAACGCGCCGCCGATTGGGCGCGCGATTATCACGCGGGTCTGCGCGACAAACCTGTACGCCCGAACCTGAAACCGGGGGATTTTTTGGCGAAAATTCAGGGGTCTGCACCGGAAACGCCCGATGAGATCGAGGCGATCTTTGATGATTTCACCACCCTGGTGCCCGAGGCCATGACCCATTGGCAGCACCCACGCTTCTTTGCCTATTTCCCCGCCAATGCAGCCCCTGCCTCGATGCTGGCCGAACAGCTTGCCAACGCGATGGCGGCGCAGGCGATGCTGTGGCAAACGGCGCCAGCGGCGAACGAAATGGAGGCGCTGACCATCACCTGGCTGCGCGATGCGCTTGGCCTGCCCGGTGACCTGACCGGCACGATCCATGATTCAGCCACCACCGCCACCTTTTCGGCGATCCTGACCATGCGCGAGGTCGCGTTGGGCCACAGAGGCCTGAGCGAAGGCCTTTCGGGCCAGCCCCGCCTGCGGATCTATGCCAGCGCGCAAACGCATTCTTCGGTCGACAAGGGCGTGCGCCTGTCAGGCATCGGCCAGGACAACCTGGTCAAGGTGCCCACGGTGCCGGGTCATGCGACCTGGTCGATGGACCCCGCCGCGCTGGACGCGTTGATCCGTGCCGATATTGCCGCCGGGATGACGCCTGCGGGCGTGGTGCTGTGCACCGGTGGCACCTCGATTGGGGCCTGTGACGACCTGGCGGCCTGTATCGACGTGGCGCATGGCCACGGCCTGCCGGTGCATGTGGACGCCGCCTGGGCAGGCTCTGCGATGATCTGTGAGGAGTTCCGCAGCCTCTGGGCCGGGGTCGAGAAAGCCGACAGCATCGTCTTCAACCCGCACAAGTGGCTGGGGGCGCAGTTCGACTGCGCGGTGCAATTCCTGCGCGACCCGGCACCCCAGATCGCGACGATGGGCCTGCGCCCCGACTACCTCAAGACACAAGGCGCGGATGAGGTGGTGAATTACAACGAATGGACCCTGCCGCTGGGCCGGCGGTTCCGGGCGCTGAAACTGTGGTTCCTGATCCGGGCCGAGGGGCTGGAGGGGCTGCGCACCCGCATCCGCAACCACGTCGCCTGGTCGCGCGACGTGGCGCAAGCTATCGCCGCCCTGCCCGGTTTTGAGATCACCACACCGCCGATCCTGTCGCTGTTTTCCTTCCGCTTCCAGGATGATGCGCGCACCGCGACGCTTTTGGAACGGGTGAATAACGATGGGCGCATCTATCTGACCCAGACCAGCCATGACGGTCAATTTGTCATTCGCGTGCAGGTCGGTCAGTTCGATTGCACCCGCGACGACGTGATGATGATCGCCGAGGTTTTGGCCGAGCTCAGCCGCGACCTTTGACCCGGTGGGGCGACATTCTGCCCCGCCGAAACCTTTGGACCCGCCCCCCGAACGTGCCATGATGCCCCTGACATTCTTTTCAAGGTTAGGAGGTTTCCATGATCCGTATCCTCGCCCTTTTGGCGCTGCTTCTGCCCGGACTGGCCCAGGCGCAATCCTGGCCGATCTATGAAAACACCTATGTGAACGATTATGCCAATCTGTTGGAGGAAGACGCGGAAACCCGCGTTCGGCGTCAGCTGGAAGTGCTGCGCGAAGAGACCGGGATCGAAGCGACGGTTCTGACGCTGTTCACCCGCAAGGGGTTTGAGGAAGCCGGCAGCATGGAGACCTTCGCCACCGGGTTGTTCAATCACTGGGGCATCGGCGATGCGACCCGCAATGATGGCATCCTGATCATGGTCCTGTCCGAGGACCGCGAGATGCGGATCGAGCTGGGGTCGGGCTATGGCGCCGGCTTCGATCGCGAGGCACAGGACGTGATCGACCGGGTCTTTCTGCCCGCGTTCCAAGCGGACGACATGCAGTACGGCGTCGAGGCTGGAACGGATGCAACCCTGACCCGCATCGCGCGGGTGTTTCATGCCGGAGAGGAACCGCCAAACCGCGCCAACGGCCCCAGCGGCGGATCGCTGTTTGCCTTGTTCGGCGCACTCTTTGCCGCCTTCATCGGCTGGAAAGTATTCGGACGCAGCATCCGCGACCGGTTCACCCGCTGCCCGCATTGCGGCCATCGTGGCATTCACACGGATGAGGAAGTGCTTGAGGCCGCCACCACCAGCGCCAAGGGCCGCGGCACCCGCACCACGCGCTGCACAAGCTGCGGCTATCACAACTCGACCAGCTATGTGATTCCCACCCGGTCGCGGTCGTCTTCCAGCAGTTTCGGCGGCGGATCCTCGTCGGGCGGAGGCGCCTCGGGGCGGTGGTAAGCGCATCGGCAAAGCCCTGCCAGCCGGACAGGTGTCCGTAACGTCAACCTGTTCTTAAGCACCCTTGTGCTTACAATTGGGGTCGGAGGGAAAGGGATGCAGAAATACGGGCTTGATCACAGTTTCCGCGAACACCTGGCGGACGGCATCGTGCACGCCCTTGGCGTTGCGGCAGCACTGATCGGGGCGACCGCGCTGGTTGTCTGGGCCGTGATGTCGGTGCCTCTGGACCATGTGCCACCGCTGATCATCTATGCGATCGGGCTAATCGCCACCTTTTCCTTCTCGGCCGCCTATAACATGACGCTGCATGAAAAGACCCGCGCGGTGCTGCGCCGGTTCGACCATGCAGCAATTTTCATCATGATTGCCGGAACTTATACGCCGATGGCGCTGATCGGCATCGGCGGCACAAAGGGCATTCTGCTGGCGTCGTCGGTCTGGGTGATTGCCGCAGCGGGCGTCGGGTTGAAGCTGTTCTTCTTCCACCGGTTCTACCGGACAACTTTCGCGCTTTACCTGATCCAGGGATGGCTGGCGGTGCTGGCGATCGGGCCGATGATCCAGGCGCTACCGACGGCGGCTTTGGTGCTGATCGTGATCGGCGGGCTGACCTATACGGCGGGCACGCTGTTTCACCACCGCGACAATTGGCCGTTCAATCGTGCGATCTGGCACGCGATGGTTCTGACCGCCGCCGCGATCCACTATGTCGCCGTGTTCCAGGTCGCTGCCGCCTGACAAAAAATCAGCTGTGACGCAAACAGGCCAGACCTGTCGTTTTTCCGCCGCTTAACTGAGGCAAGGAGGAGCGCGCATGGATCGGCTGGATTGGCTTGTCACACTTGTTGTACGCACGATCGGCGCAGAGCGTGGTCGTGCAGCACGCGGGGGACCGTGCAGCGGGTGATCGCGTTCCCCCCTTCCTTCCCCCATTACCGGATTACGACCAGATGACAGCCAAACCTTCCCGCCGCTCCGGTGGCCGCGCCGCCCGCGCCGCCCTGCGCGCCGCCCCTCTTGCCCACGACCAGCGCCCGGTGCGCTCGGGCATGTCCGGCGGGCAATATCGCCCGCTCTCGGACGCTGGCGTCGCCCGCATTCACGCCGCCGCCCTGGACGCGCTGGAACAAATCGGCCTGGCCGACGCGCCGCCCTCCGGTGTCGAGATCATGACCGCCGCCGGTGCCGAATACCGCGATGGGCGGCTCTATTTTCCGCGCGCTCTGGTCGAGGACATGCTGGCCAAGGCCGCCAAGGACATCACCCTGTGCGGACGCGACCCGATGCACGACCTGTCACTTTCAGACCACCGGGTGCATTACGGCACCGCAGGCGCGGCGGTGCACATGGTGGACGTGCATGGCAAAGAATACCGCGACAGCACAATCCAGGACCTGCATGACGCCGCCCGGATCGTCGATCAGCTGGACAATCTCCATTTCCTGCAACGCCCGATGGTCGCGCGTGACATTTCCGACAATCACGAAATGGATTTGAACACAATCTATGCCTGTACCTCGGGCACCCGGAAACACGTGGGCACCTCGTTTACCGAACCCGACTTCGTGCCCGACGCGATCGAATTGTTGCACATGATCGCGGGCGGGGAAGACGCCTGGCGCGCCCGGCCTTTCGTGTCAAACTCGAACTGCTTCGTCGTGCCGCCGATGAAATTTGCCACCGAAAGCTGCGAGGTGATGGAGAAATGCATCGCCGCAGGCATGCCGGTGCTGCTGTTGTCAGCAGGCATGGCCGGGGCCACCGCGCCGCCCACCATCGCAGGCGCCATCGTACAGGCGGTGGCGGAATGCCTGGCCGGGGTCGTCTATGTGAACGCCATCGCCCCGGGCCACCCGGCGATTTTCGGCACCTGGCCTTTCGTCGTCGACCTGCGCACAGGCGCGATGTCCGGCGGATCCGGGGAACAAGCACTGCTCTCGGCGGGTTGTTCGCAGATGCACAAGTTCTACGGCCTACCCGGCGGCGCGGTCGGAGGGATCGCCGATTCGAAACTGCCCGACATGCAGGCGGGATACGAACAGATGTGTTCAAACGTGTTGGCGGGCTTGTCGGGGCTGAACATGGTCTATGAAGCGGCTGGCATGCATGCATCCCTGCTGGGCTTCTGTCACGAAAGCCTGATCCTGGGCAACGACATCATCGGCCAGGCCCTGCGCTGCGTGCGTGGGATCGAGGTGACCGAGGACAGCGTGAATGTCGAGCTGATGAAATCGGTTTGCCTGGACGGTCCCGGCCACTACCTGGGCGCGGATGAAACGCTGAGCCTGATGCAGACCGAATACGTCTACCCGGCGCTTGGCGACCGGACATCCCCCAAGGAATGGGACGAGCGAGACAAGCCCGACCTGATCGAAAACGCCACCGCGCGCAAAGAGGCGATCCTGGCGGAGCGCTCGCAGGCCACCTTCGACCCGATCACGGACGCGGCAATCCGCGCACGGTTCAACATCCACCTGCCCGGGTAAGGGGGGCAAGGCCTGATCCAAAGGGGTGCCTGCGGCACGCTCGATCCTGAATTGGCGCGCGCCTTGCACGGTGCGTGCCCTTTCCTCTTTCCGGAAATGTCCCCATCGGAGGCAAAAAACCGCCGCGCTGCGGGCCTGACATGCAGGCGAAACCGTTACTCTTCGGCTTTTTCAGCCAGCATCAGCCACTCTTCCTCGGCGGCGGCAAGGGCGGCCTGGCGCTCCACCAGCCCCTCTGTGGCCTTCTGGAACTTCACCGGTGCATCGGTGAACAAGGTGGGATCCATCAGAAACTCTTCCAGCTTGGCAATCTCGGCCTCCAGGCGTGCGATCTCGGCGGGCAGCGCGTCTAACCGGTGCTGTTCGGTATAGGACAGCCCGGCCTGCGCCGGTTTCGGCTTGTCGCGCGGGGTCACTTTCACCTTGGTCTGCTTTTCCGGCTTTTCCGAGGCATCCTCACCCCGTTGCGCGCGGTAGTCACTCCAGCCGCCCGCAAAAATCACCGCCCGCCCGTCACCTTCCATTGCGACCGTTGTCGCCGCAACGCGGTCCAGGAAATCACGGTCGTGGCTGACCAGAATCACCGTGCCGTCATAGTCGCCCAAAAGCTCCTGCAAAAGATCCAGCGTTTCCACGTCCAGGTCGTTGGTCGGTTCGTCCAGCACCAGGAGGTTCGACGACCGCGCCATGATCTTGGCCAGGATCAACCGCGCCTTTTCCCCGCCCGACAGGCTGTGAACCGGCGCGCGCGCCTGAGCGTCCGAGAACAGGAATTCCTTGAGGTATCCGACCACATGTTTCGGATTGCCGCGCACCATGACCTGATCGGCTTTGCCGCTCACCCGCATCTCGGGGTCGCCGGTCAGGTTTTCCCACAGGCTGGCGTCCTCCATCAACCCGGCGCGGTTCTGGTCGAACATGGCCATTTCCAACCCGGTGCCGTGGGACACGCTGCCGGTATCCGGCGCTTCCTTGCCCACCAACATGTTCAACAGCGTGGTCTTGCCCGCCCCGTTGGGACCAACCAGTGCCACGCGGTCGCCACGCATCACGCGAAGATCAAAGTCGCGCAAGATCAGCTTGTCGCCGTAACGCTTTGAAATTCCTTTCGCTTCAATCACCTTGCGGCCGGATTTCGGACCTGCCTCCAGCGCCATTTCGGCGCTGCCCTGGCGGGTGATCTGCGCGGCGCGATCCGCTTTCATCGCGTGTAGCGCGCGCAGGCGGCCCTGGTTGCGCTTTCGCCGGGCGCTGATGCCTTCGACCGCCCAGCGCGCCTCGGCCTTGATCTTGCGATTGAGCTTGTGGCGCTGCTGGTCTTCCTCATCCCAGACCTTGTCGCGCCAGGCCTCAAAAGCCTCGAACCCCTTTTCCTGGCGCCGCACCGCGCCGCGATCCACCCACAGCGTCGCGCGGGTCAGCGCACGCAGGAAGGCACGGTCGTGACTGATCAGGACAAAGCCCGCACGGGTGGTGGACAATTCCCGCTCAAGCCAGGTGATCGCCTCGATGTCCAGGTGGTTGGTGGGTTCGTCCAGCAGCATCAGCTCAGGGGCCTCGGCCAACAATTTGGCCAGCGCCGCGCGCCGCCGTTCCCCGCCAGACGCGGTGCCGACCGGCGTTTCGGGGTTGAATTTCAGCCCCTCGGCCACCCGCGCGACCCTGTAATCCTCGCCCGGCTCCAGCCCGCTGGCGGCAAACTCCCCCAACGTGGAAAAACCCGTCAGGTCCGGGTGCTGCTCCATGTATCCCACGGACACGCCCGGCGACAAAACGCGGCTGCCCTGGTCCGGTTCGACAAGCCCGGCCATGACCTTCATCAAGGTCGATTTGCCCGAGCCGTTGCGCCCGACCAGCGCGACGCGGTCACCGGGTTGAACCACAAGGTCCAGCCCGTCGAAAACCGGGTCCCCGCCGAAGGTCAGGGAAATGCCGGTCAGTTGCAATAGAGGTGTTCGTGCCATAAGAGCCGCCTACCGCCCCCGGCGTGGCGCGTCAACGCGCAAGCCACCGATTCGCCCCCGAGGGCCGCGGCACGGGGCCACGCAGACCAGAGGCCAAGCGTCATGATCATCAGCCACAAACACAAATTCATCTTCGTGCGCACCCGGAAGGTTGCCAGTTCGTCGATGGAAATCATGCTTGCCGACATCCTGGACAAATCGGATTTTGCCACCCGCCAATCGGACCGGGAGAAACAGACGGGCGAGATGTTCCCTGACTTCGACAGTCGCGTGTTCGCAGGGTTCGACAAGCGTCTGCGCCCGATCCTGCCGTTCGGTCACGCCCCCGTTTCGATGGCCTATCGCTTATTTGGGCATCAGGTCGCAGATTACACCGTGTTCTCGATCGACCGAAATCCTTGGGACCGCGCGATTTCGACCTTCTATTGGTCAGCGCGGGGCACAGACATTCGGACCCGCCCGATCGAAGCGCAACAGCAGGCATTTCGTGACTACCTGCGGCAGGCCGCCGCGCCGGGAATTTTGCGCCGCTGGTTCAGTATCAACGCCCATCGGGATATCTCTCAACGATGGCTGTATTGCATCGACGACACGCCGATGGTGGATGTGATGCTGCGATACGAGAATCTGGAGCAGGATCTGGAGCAGCTATCTGACTATTTGGGGCTGCCACAGAAGCTTTCGATTGCAGATATTCACGCGAAACGCGACCACCGCGCCACGTCTTCCCGCGATCTCGACGCCTTTTACGATGAAGAGACCCGCGCCCTCGTGTCCCGGGTCGCAGATTGGGAGGTCACGCGGCTGGGATACAGCTATGACGGCGGCGTGCCGCCCGCATTCCAGCCCGACCCAGCCCGCAACACGGTCAAGGAACGATACCTGGCCCGCGTGTCGCGCGGCTGACCTTCAAAGGCGCCCCGCCACCGCGCGCAGCAGCCTGGCCCGGGTCGGCGGCACGGCCGCGATTTCTAAACCGGTAAAGACGTGCATCGTGTTCAGTTCGTCATCGATGACAGCATGATCTGACACCCACCCCCCCATCAGCAGATAGGTGCGCAAAAGGGGCGGCAGGCATTGTATTGCCCGTTTTGGATTGTCAGGGCCAGAAGGCTTGTCCGCGAAACGAACCACTTTGGGCGCCTTTGTGGTCGGACGCCAGCGCGTTGGCGCAAGGTGGCGCGCGCCGAGCAGGGCAAAGGCATCCCGATGCGTCTGCGCCTGCGTGCCTGCAAAGGACGAACAGCCAAACAACATTTCGATCCCTTCGCCATCGACAAAGCGTGTCAGGGCGCCCCACGCGACACGCGGTATGTCCGGGTCGCGGGTCTCTGGCGCGATACAAAACCGGCCCATTTCGGCCATCGGTCCGGAAAAACCCGCCAACGCGCTCAAATCGTAATGCTGGGCTGAGTAGCTCTCGGCGATATCGCGCCCGCTGGAAAGGGGCAACAGCCGGAAACAGCACACCAGTCGGCCACTTGCCCTATCCTCAACCAACATGTGAAGACACAGGGGGTCGAAGTCATCCACGTCCAGCCCTGGGGCGTCCCCGGCCCCGTTCGGCGCGACGAAACAGCGATGCCGCAACGCCTGTGCAGCCTCCACATCCGCCTGCCCAACCGCCAGACGAGCGCTGTATCGCCCTTTCGTGAATGCGGGCATCAGACCTCCAACCCTTGGCGCACGACGCTTACGTGCCTAAATATGCGTTCAAGCCGTGCAACAGACAAGCCACGGCACCACCTGACGAAACACCGGGAGCGCGCGACATGTCCACACTGAAAGTGACCAAGACCGATGCCGAATGGCTGGAGCAACTGGGCGACTTGGCGTTCCAGGTCACCCGCAAGTCGGCGACCGAGCGTGCCCACTCCCACCCCGGCTTCCCCGAGGGTCCGGGCAGCTTTACCTGCGCCTGTTGCGGTGCGGCCCTGTTCACCAAGGGCGAGAAATTCGAATCAGGGTGCGGCTGGCCGTCCTTCTCTGCCCCGGCAAACGGCGCCGGGATCGCCGAGCATCTGGATCTGTCCCACGGCATGCGCCGCACTGAAGTGACCTGCGACAGCTGCGACGCCCATCTGGGGCATGTATTCGAAGACGGTCCTGCGCCCACCGGGCTGAGATATTGCATCAACGGCGTGGCGCTTGTCTTCACGCCTGACGAGGCCGGTTAAAGCGCGTCGGCCAGGTTCACCCGACCCAGGTTTCCGAACAGCTGTCGCACGAACGAAATGCCTTTGATGTTGCTGTCCGTGACCCGGCGCGACAGGGTGACAATCTGGCCGTCCTCAAGTCCGAAACGCTCAACGTTGCTAACAACGCCATCCTCGGCGAAGGAAATCGCGACCACCTGGCGTTCGATTTCTTCGGGCTTGTTGTAGGCGAAGTGGCGAAACCGGCTTTGAACATAATACCAGCCCGACGAGTTCAAAAGCCCCGCCGTACCCGGCGTGCCCACGCTGGTAGCCACGGTTTCACGGGTGTCGACGCCCACAAGAACCTCGGCCAATTGAAGATCAGTCGGGGCATAGCCATGGTTGCGGAACGTGGCGGTGCAGGCCGTTAAAGCCACAAAGGTGGCCAGAACCGCGAAAACCCGAACGATCCGTGTCGAAATGGACATGCCAACCCCTTGCTAAGCCAATTCCCTGTCCTTATCCGCTTACAGAAGGATTGCGTCACGTTCAAGAAACGAAACATCACATGAGCCCATCTGACAGCCAAAACCCCTATTCCCACGTTATCCGTCCGGCGGACCTGCCGGGCGAAGGCCCGCATGACATCACCCTGGTGCCCGACGCGGCCGCGCTGTCGGCGATTGCCGCTGACCTTGGTCTGGACGGACTGCGCAAGATGCGGTTCCAGTGCCAGATGCAAACGCTGGGCAAACGCGATTGGCGTCTGACCGGTCGGATCGGCGCCACCGTGGTCCAGCCCTGCGTCGTCACCCTGGCCCCAGTCACGACCCGGGTCGAGGAAGACGTGGAACGGATCTGGCGCGCGGGTCTGGGCCGCGACGACGAAGAGACACCCCATGAGATGGAAATGCCCGACGCAGTCACCGAAGAGCCGCTGACGGTCGAGATCGACCTGGGCGTGGTCGCGGTCGAAGCACTGGCACTGGCGCTGCCGCTGTATCCGCACGCTGAAGGTGCGGTGATGGCCCAGGCCATGTTCACCGAGCCCGGCAAGCAGGCGATGACCGACGAAGAGGCGCGCCCCTTTGCCAGCCTGGCGGCGTTGCGCGACAAGCTTGGCGCGGAAGAAGAACCGGAAAGCGACGAATAAGGCACGATCAGGGGAATTCCCCCCTTGCATCGCAGCAAAATCGCGGTATTTTCCCGGCCTTCCTCACAAGATGGGTTGGACAGCGCGCGCGAAGCAGCGTATGAGGCGCCGAGACTCAAGAAACACCGGGCGGAATCGCCCCTGAATAGACCGGGCCATGTGCCCCCGAATAGATAGGTTGAGACATGGCCGTCCAACAGAACAAAGTATCCAAATCGCGCCGCAACAATCGCCGCGCCCATGACGCTCTGGTTGCTGCGAACCCGAACGAATGTTCGAACTGTGGTGAACTCAAGCGCCCCCACCACGTGTGCCCGTCCTGCGGCCACTATGACGAAAAAGAAGTCGTCGCGATGGTGGACGAAGCGGAATTCGACGACGAAGACGCGGCGTAAGCCACTTGTCGTCGCTGCGGTGACATGTCAGAAAAACACCCAGACAGGGATGTAAATGACAGAGACCGCACACAACCGCACAATCATTTCGGTCGACGCCATGGGCGGCGATCGCGGACCGGTGGCAGTTGTCGCCGGTCTTCAGGATTCTGCGGACAGGAACCACGATATCGGGTTCATCCTGCACGGCGACAAGCCGACGCTGGAGCGCCTGGTTGCCAAGCACAAGGGCCTGGCCGAGGTCTGTGAGATCCGTCACGCCGACGAAGTCGTGACAATGGACGCCAAGCCCAGCCATGTGATGCGCAATGGCCAGCGAACCTCGATGTGGTCCGCGATTGATGCTGTGAAGAACGGCGAGGCCGACGTGGTCGTGTCCTGCGGCAACACCGGCGCGCTGATGCTTTTGTCGATGGTGCGGCTGCGCAAGCTGTCGGGCGTGAACCGCCCCGCCATCGCCTGCATGTGGCCTTCCAATAACCCCGGCGGGTTCAACGTGATGCTGGACGTGGGCGCGGATATTCGCGCCGACGAAATGGACCTGCTGCAATATGCGCTGATGGGCGCCTCTTACGCCCGCAACGGCCTTGGCCTGCGCCGCCCGCGCATTGGCCTGCTGAATGTGGGTACCGAAGAACACAAGGGCCGGGCGGAAATGAAGGCCGCGCATGAGCTGATCTCGGACGCCGCCGAAGTGGCCGATTTCGAATTTGCGGGCTTCGTTGAAGGCGGTGATATCCCCGGCACGCGGGTGGATGTGATCGTCACCGACGGCTTCACTGGCAACATCGCGTTGAAAACCGGCGAAGGTACCGCGAATTTCGTGAACACTTCGCTTCGTGAGGCGTTCAAGGCCACGATCCTGTCACGTCTGGCGGCGATTCTGGCCCTGCCCGCGCTGAAGCGGCTGGCCAGTCGGATCGACCCTCGTCGGGTGAACGGCGGCGTGTTTCTGGGCCTGAACGGCACCGTGGTAAAAAGCCACGGCTCAGCGGATGCCACCGGCGTCTCTTCCGCCGTGAAACTGGCCTATACGCTGGCGCAAACAGGATTTACCCAGAAGCTCGCCGCGCGGGTTGCATCCGCCCCGATCTCGCGTCAGGATGGCCTGACGATGGGGCAACTGGACCCTGAGGTCCAAGAGGGTAAGCAGGCGGAATGACAACACGCGCAGTCGTGACGGGCGTCGGGCACTACCTGCCCGACAGAGTGGTTCCCAATTCCTTTTTCGAAAAACTGGTCGAGACCTCGGACGAATGGATTCGCTCCCGGTCCGGCATCGAACGGCGCCATTTCGCGGCCGAGGGTCAGACGACCTCGCAGATGGCCGCTTTGGCCGCGCGCGCAGCGCTGGACAATGCCGGATTAGCGCCTGATGACATCGACGCGATCATCGTTGCCACCTCGACCCCGGATCTGACCTTCCCGTCCGTCGCCACAATGGTGCAGAACGAATTGGGCATGACGCGCGGCTTCGGCTTTGACGTTCAGGCGGTTTGTGCGGGCTTCGTCTTCGCGCTCAGCACCGCCAACGCGCTGGTCACCTCGGGCCAGGCCAAACGCGCCCTGGTGATCGGGGCCGAAACCTTTTCGCGCATCCTGGACATGACCGACCGCGCCACCTGCGTTCTGTTCGGGGACGGCGCCGGCGCCATCGTGATCGAAGCGCAGGATGGCAGTGGCGACAACAGCGACCGCGGCATCCTGTCGGCGGACCTGAACTCGGACGGGCGCCACCGCGACATGCTTTATGTCGACGGCGGGGTGTCCTCGACCCAGACCTCGGGGCATTTGCGGATGCAGGGAAATCCCCTGTTCCGTCAGGCGGTTGGCAAACTGACCGAAACCGCCGAAACGGCGCTGGCGAAGGCCGGGTTGACCGATGATGACGTGGATTGGATCGTGCCGCACCAGGCCAATATCCGCATCATCCAGGGCACCGCCAAGAAGATGGGCGTACCGATGGATCGGGTCATCGTCACCGTGCAGGATCATGGCAACACCTCGGCTGCATCGATTCCCCTTGCCCTGTCCGTCGGTCGTGCCGAAGGCAAGATCAAACAGGGTGATTTGCTGGTTACCGAGGCGATCGGCGGCGGTCTGGCCTGGGGAGCGGTGGTAATCCGCTGGTAAATGCGGCTTTAGGCCCGTTTCCCAAGCCATTGATATTGACTCGTAAAATCAAACCTCCCTATTCTTCCTGAAAGCATTCAGGGGGATGGTATGAGCGATAAGACACTGACACGCATGGACCTGAGCGAAGCTGTGTTTCGCGAGGTTGGCCTGTCGCGCAACGAAAGCGCGCAATTGGTCGAAAGCGTTCTGGGCCATATGTCCGACGCGTTGGCCTCGGGCGAAAGCGTCAAAATCTCGTCTTTCGGCACCTTTTCGGTGCGCGACAAGGCCGCCCGCGTGGGCCGCAACCCGAAGACCGGGCAGGAAGTTCCGATCCTGCCGCGTCGGGTTCTGACCTTCCGCCCGTCGCACCTGATGAAAGACCGCGTCGCGGACGGCAACAAACGATAAAGCAGCACAAGCAGCAAGCAGGCACAGACATGGACAACAAGTCACCCGACGCCTTCCGCACCATCAGCGAGGTGGCCGAATGGCTTGGTGTGCCGACCCATGTGCTGCGGTTCTGGGAAAGTCGCTTCAGCCAGGTAAAGCCGGTGAAACGCGCCGGTGGGCGGCGGTATTATCGCCCCGCCGACATGGAGCTTTTGGGCGGCATCCGCAAATTGCTGCATGACGACGGCATGACCATTCGGGGTGTGCAAAAACTGCTGCGCGAAGAGGGCGTGAAACATGTCGCGGCCCTGTCTCCGGGGCTTGATGCACCTGGGACGACGACGGATGTGACGCCCACGAACGTGGTTGAACTGCGCAGCAGTGAAACCGAGGCGACGCCTACGCCAGAGCCGACTCCAGAACCGGACATCGCACCGTCCTCTGCCCCCGAGCCCGAACCCACCACCGCGCCGGTGGTTGAGACGCCAGCGGCGCATGCCGATCCCGAGGACAGACCTGAACCGGTTGCTCCAGTCGAAACGCCCATCGCCGCCGAAGCCTCAGAGGCTCCAGCCGACCCGGTTGACCTGACCAACGACGACGACACGGAAACCCCCGACGAAGTCACGTTCCACGCCCATGCCTCCCCTTTCGCGGCCGATCCCGTGCTGGCTGACACGCCGCCCGCACCAACACTGGACACAGAGACACCGGCCACGTCGTTGGACGACACGCTGGAAAGCCCTCAGGACATCGCCTTTCACGCCCATGGCACCGACTTTGCGGACGAAGACAACACCGCACCGATGGCGCCCAGCGACGAGGAACCCGCTGAATTGCCGCCACTTTCGGCAGCCGATGCAGCGGCAGGGTCTGAAGTTGAGCCCATACCAGAGCCTGAACCCGCGCAAGAAGCCATTCCAGAGCCGAGCCCGCGGCCAGCAAAGGTCGACATTTCACACATTCCCGCGGATCCGGACGAAGACGGCCTGCCATCCACCGGACCTTCGCTGCCCGCCCGTCTGCGCAAGGCGCGCAACCTGGCTGATCAAGCGCCGAGCACCAGCCCTGCAGCGCTTCAGGCGCTGTCCGACCGGCTTCAGGCTCTGTCCGATCGGATGGCGCGCGACAATCCCGGCCGCGCCCCGCGCTAAGGCGAAAATGATGCGTTTTGCCGCTTGCCCCCGCCCGGAAAAACGCTATGTAGACATCCAAGTCGGGCTATGGCGCAGCCTGGTAGCGCGTCCGTCTGGGGGACGGAAGGTCGCAGGTTCGAGTCCTGCTAGCCCGACCAACATCAAAACCGCCCGCCCGGTATACGGGCGGGTGTTTTTGGTTTCAGGGGGAAGAGGCGCATGAAAACCGGCGTTCTGGCAGACCGACAGATTTCTGACATGATCGCAGCGGGCGGCATTTCTGCCTCGTCGCCGATCCTGAACGAACAAATCCAGCCTGCATCGCTTGACCTGCGCCTTGGCGACCGCGCCTACCGCGTGCGGGCCTCGTTCCTGCCCGGCAAGGGCCGCACGGTGCAACAGCGGTTGGCGGAACTGACGATGCACGAAATCACTCTGACCGGCGGTGCGGTGCTGGAAAAGGGCTGCGTCTATGTCGTACCGCTGATGGAGCGGGTGGCCCTGCCCCAAGGCATGACAGCGGCGGCCAGCGCGAAATCCTCAATCGGGCGGCTGGATCTGATGACCCGTGTCATCACCGACCAGGGCACCGAGTTCGACCGCGTGCCCGAAGGCTATGACGGCCCGCTTTACGCGGAAATCTGCCCGCAGAGCTTTTCCGTCGTGGCCCAGCCCGGCCAGCTTTTGAACCAGATCATCTTTCGCCAGGGCAAGACCCTGATCGACGACGCCGAACTACGCGATATCCACGCCCGCAGCCCGATCGTGTCGGGCGACCCGGTGATCTCGGATGGCTTGGGCTTTTCCGTCGATCTGAAGCCCAGCAAGGGCGATCTGGTCGGCTTTCGCGCCAAGCGTCATTCGGGGGTGGTCGATCTGTCCAAGCTCGATCACTACGACCCGGCGGACTACTGGGAAGAGGTGCGCACCTCGGAAGGCCGCATCATCCTGGACCCCGGCGCATTCTATATCCTGGTGTCGCGCGAAGCGATCGCGATCCCGCCCGATTGCGCGGCGGAAATGGCGCCGTATCTGGCGATGGTGGGCGAGTTTCGGGTGCACTATGCGGGCTTCTTCGATCCCGGGTTCGGGTATGACGCTGCGGGCGGCGCGGGGTCACGCGGGGTGCTTGAAGTGCGCTGCCACGAAGCGCCCTTCGTTTTGGAGCACGGGCAGGTGGTCGGGCGGCTGGTCTATGAACGCATGTCCGAAACGCCGCAGCAGCTTTACGGCACTGACATCGCGTCGAATTACCAAGGCCAAGGCCTGAAACTGTCGAAACATTTCAAGGCTGTATGAGACAGAACTAGCGGCTGAGCCCGCCTTTTTCGAACCGTGCTTCGGACTTGATCCAATCCAGATCAAGCGTGTGAAACAGGTGGTCCTGAAGCCGGTCACAATAGGTCAGGTACGGGGCCGGATCAGACGGCACGAACCAGGTTTCCCCCTTGCAGACCGCCGCGATTTCGCTGTCATGGGTGATCAACTGCGCCACCGGGCGGGTGCCCTTTTGCGGCAAGGTTACGAAAACCTGCGCCCGGATGGCTTCCAGCGCGCGCAGATCCGAAATCCGCATGTCATCGGGCATGAAATCGGCCAAGGTCACATCGGGCCAGACATAATCGGTCCAGTCGCTCCAGTTTTCCCCGTCTTTACCAAAGAACCGCACCCGCGTGGTGTCGGGCCAAGGCGGGGTATAGGCGGTTTCACCGATGCCGACCAAGGGGGTGCCGTCGCCCGCGCGCCACAACACGATCTGGGTCCGGTAAGACCCACCACCGGTGCCTTCATCCATGATTTCAACAAAGCCCGCAGGGCCATTCACCGTGATCGGCAGTGCCGTGCCCCAATCGGGCGAGGTGGTGACCCAACCATTCCCCTGCTGGCGCAGATCATAGGTCAAATCCGGTGTGACCCTGCGAATGTCGCGATAGGCGTCCACCACTGACGGATCGGCCACCGCGCCGCCTGCCAAGGCAATAAGCCCCAGCGCAATCAATGATTTACGTAGCATCTTGCCCCTCCACATGACACGACTAGCCTATCATGGCAAAGGCCGCCGCCCCATGATGTGGGTCAAGCGTTCAGCGCAGGCGGCGGGCCAGCTTTGCAGCCTGCCGGGCCTTGCGCGCAGTTTTCTTGCCTGCCTGGGCGCGCTTGCGTTCCTCTTGCGTCATCTCGTCGGCTGGTTGTCCGCCGCCGCCCCGACGCGACGCCATGCCGATGCCGGCATCCACGCCCTTGTTGATCACACGCCGGGTGATTTGCCGGAGTATCATGTTGATGATCTGGTTGACGTTCATTGCGTCCTCCTGTCGCTGCTCGCGAGTTCACTATAGCATGACATAGGCAATTTCACGGCAAACCGCAAAAAATGCAGATTTTCGCGCGACTGGCTCAAGCCGTGCCACGGGTCGGCGGGACATTTTGCGGGCCGACGGCACACCTTCTGCCAGCGCCTCAATCCTCGAACAACTCGGACTGGCCCTCGGTGCTTTCCTCTTCCTCGTCGCTGTCGGGCCCCGGCATCAAACCCGGCGGCGGGCGGCTTTCCAACAGGCCGGCCGAGCGCAACTCTTTCAGCCCCGGCAGGTCACGCGCGCTTTCCAGGCCGAAATGATCCAGGAAACCCTGTGTCACCACGAAGGTCACGGGGCGGCCCGGCGTCATGCGGCGGCGGCCAAAGCGGATCCACTCCATTTCGATCAGCTGATCGACCGTGCCGCGCGACACGGACACGCCGCGGATCTCTTCGATCTCGGCGCGGGTCACCGGTTGGTGATAAGAGATGATCGCCAGCGTTTCGATCGCCGCACGCGACAGTTTGCGCGTCTCGACGGTCTCTTTCTGCATCAGGTAGCCCAGATCGGGTGCGGTGCGGATCGCCCAGGCGTCGCCCACCTTCACCACCGACACGCCGCGCCCTTCATAGCGCTTGCGCAAATACACCAGCGCCTCGGCGGCGTCCGAACCATGCGGCATGCGCGACTGCAATTCCGAGACGGTTACAGGTTCGGCGCTGGCAAACAGCACCGCTTCGACCATGCGTTCCTGTTCGCCCATCGGGGGCGCTTCGAACAGGCTTTCCTCTTGGTCTTGCTCTACGTCATTCATCCGGTTTCCTGCGTATCTGAATGGGCGCGAAGGTGTCGCCCTGTCGTATCTCGATCGCGCCCGCCTTGGCCAGTTCCAGCGAGGCCGCGAAATGGGCCGCGGTGGCGCTGCGTCGCTTGGCGGGGTCGGTTTCCCAGCCTTCGGGCACATAGCTTGTCAGCTCGGTCCAGTCACCGGCAAAGCCGATCAGCCCGCGCATGCGGTCCAGCGCCTGTTCCATCGTGTAAAGGCTTTCGCGATCCATCACGAAGGGGCGGAATTCGTCCTTGGTGCGGATGCGGGCATAGCCCTGCATCAGGTCCAGCAGCGTCGCGGTATAGGTCACGCGGCGCACGCGGGTCACGTCCTCGGGGATGCCGCGGGCAAAGAAATCGCGCCCTAACTGGTCGCGCGCCATCAGCTTGGCGGCCCCGTCGCGCATCGCCTGCAACCGCTCCAGCTGGAACGCAAGATGTGCGGCCAGCTCTTCGCCAGAGGGCCCCTCTTCGCCGGGCTCGGGTGGCAGCAACAGGCGGGATTTCAGGAAGGCAAGCCAGGCGGCCATCACCAGGTAATCGGCGGCCAGTTCGATGCGCAGATGGCGCGCCTTTTCGATGAAGCCCAAGTATTGCTCGGCCAGCTCCAGAACGGAAATCGTACGCAGGTCGACCTTCTGCGTGCGGCTGAGCGTCAGCAGCAGGTCCAACGGGCCTTCGAAGCCGTCGACATCGACGATCAGCGCCTCGGCGGCCATCCGCTCGGAAACGCTTACCACATCCGCTTGAAAATCCTGTTCTTCAGCCATCCGCCGCCCGACCCGTCATCAGGGTCTGAAATTCGGCTTCTGCGGCGGCAATGTCAATGGGCGTGGGATCACGGCGCCAGGTCAGGGCGGCATCTGCGCGCGCTTGGGCAGCCTCGGACAGCGGGCCGCAGGCATCGGCGACCTCCTGCATTTCCTCCAGCACACCGTTGCAATGCAGAACGATGTCACAGCCCGCCCTCAGCGACGCGCGGGCACGCAAAGACAGCGGACCATCCAGCGCCTGCATCGACAGATCATCCGTCATCAAAAGCCCGTCAAATTCGATCTTGTCGCGGATCATGTCGATCACGATGGGCGATTGCGTTGCCGGGCGCTCGGCATCCAGCGCCTCATAGACCACATGCGCCGTCATCGCGAGCGGCAGGCCCGCAAGCGGTTGAAACGCCATGAAATCGGCCCAACGCAGGGCGCGTTCTTTGGCTTTCACGCGCGGCAATTCCTTGTGACTGTCCGATGTGGCGCGGCCGTGGCCGGGAATGTGTTTCATCACCGGCAACACGCCGCCATCGATCAGCCCCTGCGCCACGGCGCCGGCGATCTCGGCCACCTTGACCACGTCGTCGCCATAACAGCGGTTACGCAAGATCGGGTGGGTGTCCGGGGTGGCAATGTCGGCCAGCGGCGCGCAATTTCCGTCGATCCCGACCGCGCGCAGCTCATCCGCGATGATGCGATAGCGCAGATACATCGCGCGCACCGCCTGGCGTTTGTTCTGGGCGACCTGCTCCAGCGGCGGCAGCCAGTCGCGCCAATGCGGCCCGGTCATGCGGGCCACGCGGCCACCTTCCTGATCGATGAAGATTGGCGCGTCGCGCCCGACGGCGCCGCGCAATTCGGCGGTCAGGGATTTCAGCTGTTCGGGCGTGTCCACATTGCGGGCAAACAGGATAAAGCCCCAAGGCTGCACCCGTTCGAAAAACGAGCGTTCCTCGGGCAGGAGGTTCAGCCCCTCGCACCCGAATATGAACGCGCCCTGCCGTGCCATGTTATCGGGTCACAACCGGAATACAGGCGGACTTGCCCGCCATCAGGACCGAGCAGAAACGGCGTGCGTCGCTGAGGTCTTCAAAGCCTAGCGCGCGCAGACGATAGAAGGTCTTGCCGCCCGATTGCGCCATTTCGATCACACGGCTTTTGCCGCCCATATAGTCCTCGAACCGACCAGACAGCTTGGTCCATTCGGCGCGGGCAACATCCTGGCTGTCAAAGGCCCCCAACTGCACCAGACGCGTGCCAACCGGCAGGCTGGCGGGGTCTACATCCTGCACCGCAGATGCTGCGGCGACGGGTGCAGAGGCGGGGGTGGAAGCGGCGCGTGCCACGACCTGGGTGTTCAGGTTGGCCGGGCGACGCTGGGGAATGGGCGACGTTTTCACACCGGGCACCGAGGCGGGAATGACGGCAGTTGCAACCCTCACCGGCGCGACCTGTTCAATCGCCTGGACCGCTGCGGCCACGGCTTCGTTCACGTCATTGCTCAGCGGGGCAACGCCGTCGCTGATCGCATCGGCCAGCGCAAGGGCTGCCGCGACCGGGTCAGAGGTGTCAGACAACGCTCGGGCCACGACCTCTTCGGTCGCGGCCGCAACGTCCTCGGCAACAACCAGCGGCGCGGCTTCGACACGGGAATTGGCGCTGGGATCAACCGGGGTGTCTTCGGCGGTAAGCTCGACTGGGCGCGGCGCCAGTGTCAGCGTATCGGCGGGCGCGGCGGCAGTGCCTTCGGCCTGAACCGCATTTACCGACAGCCCCTGATGCTCGGCAGATGTGCCACCCGGATTTTCCGGTTGCACCCGCATCGGGCCCTCCAGCGCACGCACGACCGGAACCCCGGAAACGTCACGCACGGCCAACTGGTAACCCCAGACACCAAGCCCGACGATCAGGCCCAGCGACATGATCGCACCTGCCCAGGACACGATCGAACCGGATGTCGCCGGTGACGTGCCTTGCGTGTTTATATTGTTCGGCGCCTGAACAGCGCCCCAATCTGCTTGTGCCATGCCTGCCTCACACATCCCGCGCGGACGCCGTGCGCCCTGCGGGTAAACTGCCTTGCCTCAACACCCAGAGACCGAACAGCACTTGTGATCAGCGCATTTCCTCGGCCGGGGTTACCCCAAGAATACCAAGACCGGCGGAAATAACAACGGCGACGGCGCGCGGCAGAGCGATTTTCGCCGCTGTTGCCCCCAAGTCACCCTCATTCAGGAAGCGAAGCCCGGGATTGTCGTTGCCCTTGTTCCACAATGCGTGGAAATCTGATGCAAGTTCATAGAGATAGAAGGCAACGCGGTGCGGCTCATGGGTGCGCGCGGCGATCTCGACCAGGCGCGGCCATTCTGCCAGTTTCTTGGCCAAAGTGATCTCGGCCACGTCGCTCAGGGCCGGCGTGTCGACGTGGGTCACGCCAAGATCCGCAGCCTTGCGCATCACGGACCGCACGCGGGCATGGGCGTATTGCACATAGAACACCGGGTTCTCGCGACTTTGCTCAAGCACCTTGTCGAAATCGAAATCCAGTGTCGCGTCGTTCTTGCGGGTCAGCATCACGAAGCGGGTCACATCAGGGCCGACCTGATCGACCACATCGCGCAGGGTCACAAAATTACCCGCGCGTTTCGACATCTTGAACGGCTCTCCGTTCTTATAGAGCTTGACCATCTGCGTCAGCTTGATGTCCAGCGGCACCTGCCCGTCGGACAGGGCCGACACCGCGGCCTTCATCCGCTTGACGTATCCGCCATGGTCGGCGCCGAAAATGTCGATCAACGCGTCATACCCGCGTTCGACCTTGTCGAAGTGATAGGCGATGTCGGGCGCGAAATAGGTCCAAGAGCCGTCGGATTTCTTCACCGGGCGATCCACGTCGTCGCCGTGTTCGGTCGATTTGAACAGGGTCTGTTCGCGCGGTTCCCAATCCTCGGGCATCTTGCCCTTGGGCGGCTCCAGCACGCCTTCATAAATCAGACCCTTGTCTTCCAGCGCTTTCAGCGCGGCTTCGATCCGGCCGGTACCATAGAGGCTTTTTTCGCTAAAAAAGATGTCCATCTGAACGCCCAGCGCCGCCAGGTCGTCGCGGATCAGCTGGAGCATTTTTTCGGTGGCATAGCCGCGGATCGGTTCCAGCCAGACGGCTTCGGGCTGGTCCAGCCACGTGTCACCGACCTCGGCCGCCAGCGCCTCGCCCACCGGAACCAAGTAGTCACCGGGATACAGGCCTTCGACGATCTCGGGCGCGTGGCCCAGTGCCTCGCGGTAACGTTCGTAGGTCGAGCGCGCCAGCACATCCACCTGTGCGCCGCCATCGTTGATGTAATATTCCCGCGTCACATCGTGGCCCGCATAATCCAGAAGCCGCGCCAACGCGTCGCCAAACACCGCGCCACGGGTGTGACCGACATGCAGCGGGCCGGTTGGGTTGGCCGAGACAAACTCCACGTTGACCTTCTGGCCCGCGCCCATCGTCGACCGGCCATAGGCGGCATCTGTCAGAACCTTGGTGACCAGCCCGGCCCAAACCGTATCGTCCAGCCGCAAGTTCAAAAACCCCGGCCCGGCGACCTCGGCGCTTGTGATGCGCGCATCGGCGGACAGCTTGGCGGCCAGCGCCTCGGCGATATCGCGCGGCTTCATCCCGGCGGGTTTGGCCAGGACCATCGCCGCATTGGTGGCCATGTCGCCGTGGGCGGCATCGCGCGGTGGTTCAACCGCCACATTGTCCATGGCCAGGCCGGCAGGCAAGCTGCCCTCGGCCGCCATCGCCTCAAGGTTTTCCACCACAAGGGCGCGGATATCGCTGAACAGGTTCATTTCGGGTTCCTCTTTCGTCGCTGCACGCTTTAGCATGAGGGGCCAGAAGGTCAACGCCCGGCTTGACGCCCCTGCCCCGTGCGTTACCGTGAAAGGCATGACAAACATCCAAATTCACTGCCTGAATCCGCTGGTCGCCACCGCCGACGATGTTTTTGATGCTGACTTTGCCAAACACGCCATCGAAACCGGGCAAAAGGCCGGTCTTGGCCGGGCCAAGATCGCCGCTGGTGACAGCGGTATCGAAAGCCGGGCACGCACCAACAGCCACGCGGGCATCGACCCATGGAGCGACCCGGTTTTTACCGCTTTCGTCGAACAAATCTCGGATCTGGTGCGCCTTCCACCGGAGAATTGTGAGCCGGCCACCCTGCTGCATTACCAGGGCGAGGAGGAGTTCAAACCGCATCAGGATGGGTTCGATCCCGGCGGCTTCTCCTCCCCGCATTTGCTCAATGGTGGGCAACGGGTGTTCACCTGCCTGTGTTACCTGAACGACCCGCCGTCCGGAGGGCACACGACCTTCCCGCAACTGCAACTGACGGTGCGACCCAAATTGGGCCGCGTCTTGATCTTTGCCAATACTCTGCCCGCCTCGGACGCAATACATCCCCACGCGCAACATGCAGGTGAACCAGTCAAAGAGGGCGAGAAATGGGCCTTGACCCTGTGGTGGCGCGAGGCGGCCTACCACGTGCCGCGCAGCTATCCGCCGCAAGAAGGCCCCATGCGCGAGGTCTGAGCCGAATTGACAGATCAAGTCCCCCCTGTGTAGGGTAAACTACGTCATTTCAACTCACTCGGAGTAGACTATGAAATTTGTCAAACCAACCGCCGCACTGGCAATGTCCGCAACGATGGCTGCAACTGCTGCCAACGCTGGCGCTTTGGTCGATCCGATCGTCGAAGCAGACGTCATCGTTGAAGAAGCGTCGACCAGCTCTTCGGCAGGCCTCTTGATCCCGCTGCTCCTCCTCCTCATCATCGGCGTTGCACTGACGCGCGGTGGTGGTGGTAGTGAAAGCCCGATCGGGCCGATCGGGCCGCTCACACCGGGATTCTGACCACCGCATCCCTGAAATACTACGGGTCGAACGGATTGCCCCGTTCGACGCGTAATTCTTGTGGAAATCTATCTTTTTTTTCGGATTTGGCAGCCACCCTGCGGCGCCACTTGCTTTTTGTGCCAGCACGCTTGTGGCAGCAATGGTCACACAACCTTTGACAGGTCCACCCTGCGCCTCTACCGTTGCTGAGACGGCTCTCAACGGGTCGCGACCACAAAAAAACGAGGGTACACATGAAATTTGCAAAGCCGACGGCCGCCTTGGCCATATCTGCCACAATGGCAGCCACTGCCGCCAACGCTGGAGCTTTGGTCGACCCGATCGTCGAAGCAGACGTTATTGTCGAAGAAGCATCGTCCAGCTCCTCGGCCGGCATCCTGATCCCGCTGCTGTTGCTCATCATCATCGGCGTGGCGCTGACGCGTGGTGGCGAAGCGACACCTGGCTGACCACCAGGACATTGAAATGATGACGAATCGAACGGGTCTCCCCGTTCGGTTTTCGACTCGTTTCGAGAAGATTCGTTCAATTTTGGGCTGAAAAGCCACACCGCGATACCATTGAGTGTTTGTGACCGGAAAAAGTCGCTTGAAATTTGACAGTCCGCACCGCGTGGTTCTACCGTCGCGGCGACGGTCCGCGAGCGACCGCAACTACATACAACGAGGGTACACATGAACATCAAATCCATCGCCGCCGCGACACTCATCGCTGCCACTGCCTCCACTGCCGCAAACGCTGGCGCCTTGGTCGATCCGATCGTCGAAGCGGATGTCATCGTCGAAGAAGCATCTTCCAGCTCCTCGGCCGGCATTCTGATCCCGCTGCTGTTGCTCATCATCATCGGCGTGGCGCTGACCCGTGGTGGCGAAGCGGCGACTACCTGACCACCAGGACATTGAAATGATGACGAATCGAACGGGTCTCCCCGTTCGGTTTTCGTCGCGTTTCGCGAAAATTCGTTCAGTTTTGGGGTGAAAAGCCACACCGCGATGCCATTGTGCGTTTGTGACCGGAAAAAGTCGCTTGAAATTTGACAGTCTGCACCGCGTGGTTCTACCGTCGCGGCGACGGTCCGAGAGCGACCGCAACTACATACAACGAGGGTACACATGAACATCAAAACCATCGCCGCCGCGACACTTATCGCTGCCACCGCGTCCACCGCTGCCAACGCTGGCGCCCTGGTCGATCCGATCGTCGAAGCGGACGTCATCGTCGAAGAAGCATCGTCCAGCTCCTCGGCCGGCATTCTGATCCCGGTTCTGCTGCTGATCATCATCGGCGCAGCTTTGCTGCGGAATGATGGCGGTAGCTAAGTTCAGCCTACCGTTCCTTTAGGGGCGTGCGCAGGTTGCGCGCGCCCTTTTTCATGTCCGACATCCTTCCCGCCGCCGTTCAGGTTGTAAGGCGTTTGTGCTCCTGAAGCGCAAAACGGTCGGTCATCCCGGCGATGTAGTCTGCAACGACTCGGGCCAAAGCGGTCTTGTCCCCCGCCTGCGCCACGTCTGCCTGCCATTCCTCCGGCAAAAGCGCCGGGTCAGCCAGAAACAACGGAAACAGCTCTTCGACCACCTGCGTCACCTCGGCCCGCATCACCACAACGCTGGGCGCGCGATACATGCGTTTGAACAGAAACGAGCGGATCGCCTTCAGGTCTTGCCACAGCGCGTCAGAGAACCGGATCACCGGACGCCCCAGGGCGCGGATGTCTTCGACCGAGCCCGGGTTGGCCTCTTGCAATAGCCGCTTTGAGGTCACCAGAACGTCGGAGACCATCACCCCAAAGACCCGGCGCAACGCCTCGTGCTGGCGGCGTTTCAGGTCCAGACCGGGGTGGACGCGGTCGACCTCGGCGAAGGCCTCACCGATGATCGGCAGAGTGCAAATTTCATCCACAGTGAACAGCCCTGCCCGCAACCCGTCATCCAGATCGTGGTTGTTATAGGCGATGTCATCGGACAGCGCGGCGACCTGTGCTTCACCGCCCGCGTGGGTGTCCAGCTCCAGCGGATGGCGCGCGTCGTATTCCGCCAGCGCGTAAGGCAGATCACCTGTCACCGGACCGTTGTGCTTGGCAATGCCTTCCAGTGTCTCCCAGGTCAGGTTCAGCCCGTCCCAGCCCGCATAATGGCGCTCAAGCGAGGTGACGATGCGCAGCGCTTGGGCGTTGTGGTCAAACCCGCCATAGGGCGCCATCAGCGCGTCCAGCGCGTCCTCTCCGGTGTGCCCGAACGGAGTGTGGCCCAGATCGTGGGCCAGCGCCACGGCCTCGGTCAGGTGACTGTTCAGCCCCAGGGCGACCGCGATCGTACGCGCCACCTGCGCCACCTCGATCGAGTGGGTCAGCCGGGTGCGAAAATAATCGCCTTCGTGCTCTACGAAAACCTGGGTCTTGTGTTTCAGGCGCCGAAACGCGCTGGAATGGATGATCCGGTCGCGATCCCGTTGAAAAGGTTCACGAAAGGCGCTTTCTTCTTCGGGATAAAGCCGCCCGCGGCTGCGTGCGGGGTCGCTTGCAAATGTCGCCAGCATGTCTGCCTCGTCTTGCCGGTCTCGGTCCTCCCCCCTATATTCCATTCGGCGAACAGAGGAAACGCGAAACGATGGAATTAACCCTGCCCCCCAAAGTCTCGGACCGCGCCTTTGCGCGGCTGGCGGAAATCGGTGCCAATGCCGACGGCAAAGCCCTGCGCGTGGCCGTCGAAGGCGGCGGATGTTCGGGCTTTCAGTACGAAATCACCCTGGACGCCCCGGCGGACGGCGACCTTGTGCTGGAAGGCGCGGGCGAAAAAGTCGTGGTGGACGACGTGTCCCTGCCCTTCCTGGCCAACGCGGTGATCGATTTCACCGAAGAACTGATCGGCGCGCGCTTCGTGATCGACAACCCGAACGCCACGGCCTCCTGTGGCTGCGGCACCTCGTTCTCGATGTAACAGCGTGGCGTTGCGCCGCGTTTCGCCATCCGACACACACGTTATGCAGGAGCCACTCATGACCAGCCGCTACACACTTGGGTTTCGTTGGGTCCATTGGATCATGGCGCTTGTCATCCTCACGATGCTGGCGTTCGGACAGAAGTTCGCAGGCGAGATGACCGTGGCCGACCGCACCTTTTCGTTGGGGGCGCATGCCTCGCTCGGCGTCCTGGTGGTCATGTTTCTTCTGACCCGGATTGTCTTGCGCCTGACAGGACGTTCCGGCCGCCCGAACCACGCCATCGCCCCCTGGCAAAGCCTGGCCTCGAAAACCGTGCAGGCGGGGATTTACCTGTGCCTGATCTTCGTGCCGGTGACCGGCATCCTGACCGCCCGCGCGCATGAGCTTCCGGTGCAGCCCTTCGGCATGGCGTCGATTTCGACATCTGACCCGGCGTTCTATGACATGATCCGCCCGCTGCATGACTATGGCACCAAGGCGCTGATGCTGCTGCTTGCCTTGCATATCGGCGCGGCGCTGATGCACCGCTTCGTCCTTCGCGATGGGGTCATGGCCTCCATGAGCCTTCTGCGGCAAAAGTGACTTCCCAATTGCCGCGCAAGCCGCTACCCCGCCCCCATGCGGTATGACACGATCATCATTGGCGCCGGTGCGGCGGGGCTGTTTTGCGGCGCCGAAGCGGCGCGCAGCGGCAAGTCCACCCTTGTGCTGGACCACGCGAAAAAGCCGGGCGAGAAGATCCGAATTTCCGGTGGCGGGCGCTGTAACTTCACCAACATGTTTGCCGGGCCTGAAAATTTCCTGTCGCAAAACAAGCACTTCGCCAAATCCGCGTTGAAACGTTTTACCCAGTGGGATTTCATCGACCGGGTCGATCGCGCGGGCATCGCCTGGCATGAAAAGACGCTGGGGCAGCTGTTTTGCGACGACAAGGCGACCCAGATCATCGACATGCTGCTGGATGATTTGAAGTCCACGGGGGGGGAACTGCGGCTGGACACGTCGGTGCAGTCCATCGCGCAGGATGACGACGGGTTCACCCTGACCCTGCCCACAGGTCGGGTGCGTTGCGCAAACCTTGTCATCGCCACTGGTGGAAAATCGATCCCCAAAATGGGCGCGACCGGGCTTGCCTATGACATCGCACGTCAGTTTGGCCATGCGTTGACCGAAACGCGCCCCGGCCTTGTGCCGCTGACCTTTCCCGAGGGACGCTTTGCCGCCCTGTCCGGCCTGTCGCTGCCCGTGCGCATCTCGAACGCCCGCGCGACGTTTGACGAGGCGATGCTGTTCACCCATCGCGGCCTGTCCGGCCCCGCGATCCTGCAAATCAGCTCTTACTGGCGCGAAGGTGAACCGATCGAGGTGAACCTGATCCCCGACCTGCCGCTGTTCGATCTTCTCGCAGCACAGCGGCAACTGGAAGGGCGGCGCAACCTGACAACCGAGCTTGCCCGCCACCTGCCCGCCCGGCTGGTTGATCACCTGTCCAACCCGCTGGGGCTGACCGGCAACCTGGCCGATCAGAGCGACACCCGCCTGCGGAGCCTTGAACATGCGTTGTCGCACTGGCAGCTCATCCCGAACGGCTCGGAGGGCTACCGCACCGCCGAGGTCACCTTGGGCGGGATCGACACCGACGGGCTGGACAGCCGCACGATGATGTCAAAAACCACGCCGGGTCTGTATTTCATCGGTGAATGCGTGGATGTCACGGGCTGGCTGGGCGGCTACAATTTCCAATGGGCCTGGGCCTCGGCCCACGCCGCCGGGAACCATATCGCCGCGTCCTGACTTGTGCCCATGGCGCAATGCCCGTTACATGGGGCCAGTGTCGCGCGGAGGTCCCCATGAAAATCGCCAGTTTCAACATCAACGGCATCAAGGCCCGGCTGCCCGCCCTGACCGATTGGCTGGAGGAGGCCAAGCCGGACGTGGCGATCTTGCAAGAGATCAAGTCGGTCGATGAGGGCTTTCCCCGCGAGCACTTTGAGAACCTCGGCTACAGCGTTGAAACACATGGACAAAAATCCTTCAACGGCGTCGCGCTTTTGTCGAAATACCCGTTGGAAGACGTGGTGCGCGGCCTGCCGGGGGATGAGACCGACGAACAGGCGCGCTATATCGAAGCGACCGTGGTGGGCGACACGGCTGTGCGCATCTGTGGGCTGTATCTGCCCAACGGAAACCCGGTGCCAGGACCGAAATATGACTATAAACTGGCCTGGATGGAGCGTTTAAGATCCCGTGCCAAAGAATTGTTATTGCAAGAAGAACCGTTCTTCATGGCCGGGGATTTCAACATCATTCCGCAAGCCGAAGACGCGGCCCGCCCCGAAGACTGGACCGAGGACGCGCTGTATCGCTTGGACAGCCGCGACGCCTATCGCCGGATCGTGAACCTGGGGCTGACCGACGCTTTCCGCGCCCGCAACCCAGCACCCGAGCAATACACGTTTTGGGATTTCCAGCGCGGGTCCTGGCAGCGCAATGATGGCATTCGGATCGACCATTTCCTGTTGTCGCCGCAATGCGCCGACCTTCTGGTCGACTGCCAAATCGACAAAGAAGTGCGCGGGCGCGAAAAACCGTCAGATCACGTGCCGATCTGGGTTGAGCTTGCTGCATAAGGACATGACATGACACGTAAAATCATCATCGACACGGATCCGGGGCAAGACGACGCCGTGGCCATCCTTCTGGCGCTCGCCAGCCCTGAGCTTGACGTTCTGGGCATCACCGCCGTGGCGGGCAACGTGCCGCTGCCGCTGACCCAGAAGAACGCGCGCATCGTGTGTGAACTGGCGGGGCGCACGGATGTGAAGGTCTTCGCCGGTTGCGACGCACCACTGGAACGCCCGCTTGTCACTGCCGAATACGTGCATGGCAAGACCGGGCTGGACGGACCCGAGCTGCCTGATCCGACGATGCCGCTCCAGGACGCCCACGCGGTGGATTTCATCATCGATACCCTGCGGGATGAGCCTTCGGGCAGCGTCACCCTGTGCCCGCTGGGGCCGCTCACCAACATCGCCACCGCGTTTTCCCGCGCGCCGGATATTGTCGACCGGGTGCAGCAGATCGTTCTGATGGGCGGGGCCTATTTCGAGGTGGGCAACGTCACCCCGGCGGCTGAATTCAACATCTATGTTGACCCACAAGCTGCTGATATTGTGTTTAAATCCGGTGTCGATATCGTGGTGATGCCGCTGGACGTCACTCACAAGGCGCTGGTCACCAAAGCGCGCAACGATGCCTTTCGCGCACTGGAGACCAAAGTCGGCATCGCCGTGGCCCAGATGACCGATTTCTTCGAACGGTTCGACCGCGAGAAATACGGCTCGGATGGTGCGCCGCTGCATGACCCTTGCGTCACCGCCTTTCTGATCGCGCCCGATCTGTTCACCGGGCGGCGGGTTAACGTCGCTGTCGAAACCCGGTCGGACCTGACACTGGGCATGACGGTTGCAGATTGGTGGGGCGTGACCGATCGCGCGCCGAATGCGCTGTTCATCGGTGACGTGGATTCGGACGGGCTCTTTGCCCTGCTGACCGCGCGGCTGGGCCGGTTGTGAGCGCGCTCAGGCTGGCCTCAACCGACGATCTGGACCGGCTGGTCACGCTTGTCGAACGCGCTCATGCGCTTGAGGGGATCACCCAGGATGACGCGGCCCGTCGCGACGCGCTTTACCCGCTGCTGGAGGGCACGCCGTATGGTGCGATCTGGCTGATCGGCCCGCGTTCGGCCCCAGTGGGGTTCATCGCGGCAAGCTTCGGCTGGTCGATCGCACGCGGTGGGCTGGAAGCGAGGATCGACGCCTTTTTCATCCGCGAAAAAGTCCGCGGGCGCGGCATGGGGTCCGAGGCGCTGGCAAGCCTGGCGCGCGCCCTGTCCGAACAGGGGATAACCGCGCTGCACCTTGAGGTTGCCGCGGACAACGATGCGGCGCGGCGTCTGGGTCAGCGTCTTGGTTTCGCGCATCGTGACCAGACGGTTCTGATGACGCGCGCGGTATAAGCAATGTCATGGCCCTTCGATAATTCCTATGCCCGCCTGCCTGACAGGCTGTTTACCCCGCAGGCGCCAACCCCGGTGCGCAATCCGCAGATCATCGCGGTGAATGCCGGTTTGGCGCGGGAGCTGGGATTGGACCCCGCTGCGCTGAGCCCGGACATTCTGGCCGGAAACACACTTCCCGATGGGGCCGCCCCGCTGGCGCAGCTTTATGCCGGGCATCAGTTCGGCAATTGGGTGCCGCAGCTGGGCGACGGACGCGCGGTGCTGCTGGGCGAGGTCATCGGGCAAAATGGCCGACGTGACATTCAGCTCAAGGGCGCCGGACGCACGCCCTATTCGCGCAACGGCGACGGGCGCGCCTGGCTGGGGCCGATCTTGCGCGAATATGTGGTCAGCGAGGCGATGCATGCGCTTGGCGTACCGACCACCCGCGCTTTGGCCGCCGTGACGACGGGCGAGAAAGTCCAGCGCGAACAAGCCTTTCCGGGCGCGATCCTGACGCGGGTGGCTGCCAGCCATATCCGCGTGGGCACCTTCCAGGCGCTGGCGGCGCGCGGGGATACCGAGGCGCTTGAGGCGCTGACGGCTCATGTGATCGCACGCCATTATCCCGACGTGGATACACCGCTGGAGCTGCTCCGTGCCATCGTTTCCGCGCAGGCCGGGCTGATTGCCAAGTGGATGAGCATCGGCTTCATCCACGGCGTGATGAACACCGACAACATGGCGGTCTCGGGCGAAACGATCGACTATGGCCCCTGTGCCTTCATGGATGCCTATCACCCCGCCACGCTGTTCAGCTCGATCGACCAGTTCGGGCGCTATGCCTATCAGCAGCAGCCCGATATCGCGGTCTGGAACCTGGCCCAGCTGGCGACCAGCCTGTTGCCCCTGATGGGGGAGCGCGAGGCGGCGGTCGAGGCCGCCACCGAGGCGGTCAACGGCTTTTCCCAGCTCTATCAGGCCGACTGGATGCGGCTGTTTCGCGCCAAGCTGGGGCTGAAGACGCAGGAAGAGGGCGATCTGGCGCTGATCACCGGGCTTTTGCAGCGCATGGCGACAAGCCAGGCGGATTTTACCAATACGTTCCGGGCGCTGGCGGATGGCGCAGCCGCCGCGCATATCACGGATGAGGGCGCTTGGGACAGCTGGGCACCGGATTGGCAGGCGCGGCTGGCACGCGAACCCGGGGACCCGCAGGCGACAATGCGCAATACCAACCCCGCCTTCATCCCGCGCAACCACCGGATCGAGCAGGCGATTCAGGCCGGGCTCACGGGTGATTTCGCGCTGTTCCATCGCCTGAATACGGTGCTGGCGCATCCCTTTGAGAACCAGCCCGACCAGGGCGATCTGGCCCTGCCGCCGGAAAATCACGAACGGGTGTTACAAACGTTCTGCGGCACCTAGGACCTAGTCGGACGGGCCGGATTTGCGAAACATCGCCCGGTTACGGCGCACGAACTCGGCGATCATGCCCGGCAGCCCCCAGCGTTCGCGTCCCTTGAGATAGCCAAAGCCCGCCATTGCGCCAAAAAACGCGCCGATGGCATCGATGATCAGGTCGCTCATCGTGTCGTTCAGACCGCTTTTCTGCATGTTCAGGCCAAACGCCTGATCCATCGCAAACTCGAACACCTCCCACAGCGTGCCGATGGCCAGGGCGAAGGTAAAAGCAATCACGGAAATCGCCCAGGCGGGGGCCGCGTATTTGTCGCCCTCGAACAAGGTCAGGGCAAAGATGACGCCCATCAGGCCGAACCCCATCGCCGAGGCGCCATGCATCACGATATCCCACCAGGCGAAGCGTTCATAAAAGTCGAAAGCCTCGCCCAGAAACAGTGTGCCAAACAGAAACAGCACGATCCCGGCGTAAAAGCTGACCGGCACGCGGATGTGCAGCCGGTCGGCCAGAAACGCAGGCACGATCGAGGCGAACAGGGTGCCGGTGGCGATGAACACCATCTCCCAGTTCTGTTCATAAAGCGCGAAGCTGGCCGTCCCCAGAAGGAACAGCCAGACCGCATAGACGACATAGCTTTGACCATAGACCACCATGCCACTGGTGTAGTGCACCCGACGCCCGGCTTCAATTGTTGCGGATCGTGCCTATATCTGTGGCGATGAAACTTGTGACTTACAACATGCGCAAGGCCATTGGTCTGGATCGCCGCCGTGACCCGCACCGGGTGATGGACGTGATCAATCAGACCGGGGCGGACGTGGTCGTGCTGCAAGAGGCCGACCGTCGGCTGGGTCCCCGCCCCGCCGCGCTGGCGCGCCGGTTGATCGAGGATGAGAGCGATTTTGTGCCGGTGGATCTGGCGGCCAATGGCGTGTCGCTGGGCAGCCACGGCAACGCCATTCTGGTGCGCAAAGGCCTGTCCATCGCAGCCCCGACCCGGATCGAGCTGCCCGGTTTTGAGCCACGTGGCGCGGTCTCGGTCGAGGTGGCCGGGCGCCTGCGCGTCGTGGGCGTGCATCTGGGCCTGATGCGCCGCCACCGGATGCGCCAACTTGCGACCTTGTCCGAGACCTTGGACGGCCACCCGATGCCCACCGCCATTCTGGGCGATTTCAACGAATGGTCCGCCAGCCAGGGGTTTGAGGCGCTGCATGACGACTACACCCTCCACAGTCCCGGCCATTCCTATCACGCCGCACGCCCAATGGCTGCACTGGACCGGGTGGCGCTGTCACACGGGCTTACCCTGCGCGATGCCGGGGTGGTTGAGACGAAACGTGCCAAGATTGCATCCGACCACCTGCCTGTCTGGGCCGACGTGGCCCTTACCGGCGGTTGATCAACACGATCCCGACCGCGACCAGCACCAGCGCGCCGATCAGGGATGGCGTCACGGTTTCCCCCAGCCAGGCCCAGCCCATCGCCACGCCGAAAATCGGCGACAGGAAGGCGAATGAGGCGACCGAAGACGCCTTGTAGCGTTTCAGGAGCCAAAACCACGCCATGAAGGCGCCGGTGGCGACAAAAACGATCTGGAAAGCAAGGCCCGCGATGTGGGCCGGCTGAAAGTCCCGCACGAAGGGGCCGAAGAACAGCGCGGCGATCAGCATCACCGGGGCAGACACGGCGACCTGCCACCACATCTGCATCTCAGGCCCCAGCTCGCGCAACCGGGTGACACGGGCAGACAGGGACACGCCCATCCAGCCGAGCGCGGCGGCCAGCGCGGCCAGATCGCCGGCCAGCGATGCCTCACCCCCAAGGCCCGAACGGTCAACGATGGCCCAGGTGACACCGGCGAAGGCCAGCGCCAGCCCCACGGATTTCACCGGGGTCAGGCGTTCACCCGGCAGCACGAAATGCGCCGTCAGCGCCATCCAGACCGGCATGGAATAGAAGATCACGCTGACCCGGGTCACCGTGGTCAGGTCCAGCGCGACGAACAGGCAGATGAACTCCGCCGCGAAGATCAGCCCGGCCAGAACGCCCGCACCGATCGTGCCGGGGGTGAAATCCAACCGCACGCCGCGAAAGCGCATCCACAGTCCGATCACCATCACAGCCCCTAGCGACCGCAACGCGGCACCGAACACCGGTTGCAGCCCGTCATTCGTGACTTTGATCACCACCTGGTTCACCGCCAGGATCAGAAAGATCGCGATCAGGGCACCGGCTCCGCGGGCTTCCATATTCAGTTTTGCATCCATCCGGCGACAGGACCCGGCGTCGCAGGGCAAGTCAAGCCATTCCACCGGCGAAATCTCCGTGCTATTCAGGCGAAAATCAAATTTGACGGGGCAAACATGACCTTTCTGCAGATCGCATCGCTTCTTATCGTTCTGGCCGGCGTTTTCGGCGCCATCAACTACTTGTTTCTGAAACTGCCCAGCGCCATCGGCATCCTGGTGGTCTCGCTTCTGGCGTCTTTGGGTGTGATGGGCGTGGATCTAATCGCGCCGGGGCTTGGCATTGCCGACAATGTGCGCAGCGTGGTCACCGCGATCGACTTTTCCGACGCGCTGCTTGAGGGCATGCTGGGGCTGTTGCTGTTTGCCGGTGCGCTTCATGTGAAGATCTCGGATCTGAGGGCGCAATGGCGGCTTGTCTTCCTGATGGCGACAATGGGCGTGGCCCTGTCCACGGTGATCGTGGGTGTGGGCTTCAGCTGGATCACCGGCATGCCACTTCTGATCGCGCTGGTGTTCGGGGCGGTGGTAACGCCGACGGACCCGGTCGCGGTGCTGGGTGTGCTGCGCGAGGCGAACCTGCAGAAATCGCTTGAGACCAAGATCGCCGGGGAAAGCCTGTTCAACGACGGCGTCGGATACGTGGTGTTCCTGGTGCTTGTGGGAATCGCCTTTCCGCATGGACACGACGCGCACGGTGGCGGCGGGCTGGCGGATGCGGCGAAATTGTTCGTGCAAGAGGCCGTCGGCGGCGCGCTTCTGGGCGTGGTGCTGGGCTGGCTGACCTTCCGGGTGATGCGTCGCATTGACGATTATTCACTTGAGGTTCTGTTGACCCTTGGCCTCGCCTTCGGCGGCTACGAACTTGCCGTGGCGCTGCATGTCTCGGCCCCGATCATGGCGGTCTGCGCCGGGCTTTTGATCGGCGACGTCGGCACGAAACACGGCATGACCGTGATCACCCGCGAATATGTCGACGCCTTCTGGAAACTGATTGACGAGATCCTGAACGCAGTGCTGTTCCTGATGATCGGCTTTGAGGTCTTCGCGGTCGCCTTCACCGGCGACGCGGTTATGGCCGGGATCATGGCGATCGCCCTGGCGCTGGTGGCGCGGCTGGCTGCTGTCGCCGTGCCGGTTCTGGTGCTCAAGCCCTTCCGAACCTTCTCCAAGGGTGTGATCCCGATCATGACCTGGGGCGGGCTAAAGGGCGGCATTTCCGTCGCGCTGGCGCTGTCGCTGCCTGAGGGCGAATGGAAACCGCTGATTCTGACCGCGACCTATATCATCGTGATCTTCTCGATCATCGTGCAGGGGCTGACGGTGGCCCCATTGGCCAACAAAGTCGGGCGCGAACCGGATCTGGTGTGATGCAAACCTGGTGCCTTCTGCTGCGCGGAGTGAACGTGGGCGGGCACGGCAGGCTGCCGATGGCCGACTTGCGGACGCTTCTGGCAGGGTTGGGCGCCAAGGACGTGGCGACCTATATCCAGTCTGGCAACGCGGTGTTTCGGGGCGCGGTCGATCCGGTGGCGTTCACGGCGGCGGTCCGCGACGGGATCGAGGCCGCGCAAGGTTTTCGCCCGGCCGCTTTTCTGCTGCCCGGCGACAGGGTCCGTGCGATCCGGGATGCTTTCCCGTTTCCTGAGGCCTTCGCCGCGCCCAAGACCGGCCATGTCTGGTTTCTGACCGGCGCGGTAAAGTCCGACCTCGCAGCGCTAGAAGCTCTGGCCACGGCGGATGAGCAGTTTGCCCTGATCGACGGGGCTTTCTGCCTGCACGCCCCTGACGGCATTGGCCGCTCAAAACTGGCGGCCCGGGTCGAAGCGCTTTTGGGCGTGCCGGCCACCGCACGCAACCTGAACACGCTTGGCAAGCTGTGTGACCTTCTTGAGGGTCTGAAATAATCCCGCCCCCCGGTTTCCCCCCGCGTACAGCTGCGCTAAAACCAAACCACAGACGGGGAAGAGAATGACCGACACGATCCTTCACAAATGCGAGGCAAAAGGTCTTCGCATGACCGAACAGCGCAAAATCATCGCAGGCGTGCTGGAAGGCGCGCATGACCATCCGGACGTGGAAGAGCTCTATGCCCGCGTGAGCGCGGTGGACGCGGGGATTTCCATCGCCACGGTCTATCGCACCGTGAAGCTGTTCGAAGAGGCCGGCATTCTGGTCAAGAACGAGTTTGGCGACGGCCGCGCGCGCTATGAGCCGGCGGATCGCGACCACCACGACCACCTGATTGACCTGACCACCGGAGAAGTGATCGAGTTTGTCGACCCTGAAATCGAAGCACTTCAGGTTCGGATCGCCGAGAAGCTGGGCTATGACCTGCGCGACCACCGGCTGGAACTCTACGGCGTCAAGAAAAGCTGAGCCGTCCGTGGGTCAGGCCGAAGGCCTGCCACCGCCCCACGGGGCAGATTATTTGAAATAATCTGGCTGTCGGTGGCCTCGCTTCGCTCGGATTGCACCCGGACGAACGCTCAGCCTAACAGATCAGGCCGCAGCACCATGATTGCGCCCAGCACCAGAAGGACCACGCCGCCCACCAAGTGCGACAGGCGCGAATAGCGCCCGGTCGTGACAGCCGCGCGCAGCGTCACCATGGCGATGATGAACAGCGCCGCATCGTCCAGCAGGAACACCGCCAGGTACAGCGCAAGGTAGCCATAATAGCCCCCGGCCGGCAGGTCGTGCATCGCAAGCGTTTGCGTATAGATCGCAGGCAGCCCAGCCGAGCAGGCGAGTTCCACCAGGTTCACGGCGATGGCCAGCGCGCCAACGCCCAGCGCCGCGACCGCCAGGTTCGGGGTCTCCACCATCGTCCGGAACGCGTCCGAGATGCGTTTCTTGCGCCCACCCGGCGTGACCTTGCACACGCCTTCGGGGTTGGTCCAATATTCGCGCAAGTAATAGACCCCGGCGCCAATCGCCAGTGCGCCGATCGCCAGGCGGATCCAACCCACCGCGCCGATCCACAAGACGACGTTCAGCCAAGCGGCCATGACGGCGAAATACATCACCCCGGTCGCCAGCAGGAACACCGCGCCCAGCGTCCACATCCGCCGCGTGTCCTGCACGCCCAAAAGCAGGCCGATCAACAGCGCCAGCACCCACATGGCGCAGGGGTTGAAGCCGTCCACCGCCGCCAGCACCACGGTTAGAACCGGCAGGGACAGCGTGCCCAGATCAACCGGCCCGAGCAGGGGCAGGGTCACCTGCCCTTCGGGGCCGGTGGGCGGAACTTGCGTCGCGGGAGCCACTGCTAAACCGGCCCGCAAGTCGCTGACCGGGTCGGGGCAAGGCACCTCCTGACAGCGGGCAATCATCCGCTCCCAGTCGCCGGTGCTACGCCCGCCGCCTGCGAACCCCAGGGCGTAGTCGCCGCCGATCACAACAAGTGGCACCGCCGCACGATCCATTGCGAAATGATCGATGACGGCGCCAAACAGCGCATCATCCGCCTCCTCCACGCCCAGTTCGATAAAATCCGCGACCACGCCGCCCTGCGCGACCCGTTCGGCCAGCGCCCCTTTCGCGTTGGAGCAATGTGGGCAGCCCTGTTGCCAGAACAGGTGCACCGTCACATCCCCGGCCCCGGCCACCATTGGCAAGAGCAGCAAGAAGGCGGTCAAAAGGCTGCGAATCCAACTCATGGCAATCCTCATATCGTCAGACAGAACGCCCCGACATGATGGCCTGCGCACAGGGGCCGCGCCATGATCGGGGTCAAATGCGCGCCCAATCGGCTCTGGCGCCGGGGGCCATTCACAGGCATGAAGGACCTCCCGACCCCAAGGAGCCCGGTAATGGACAATCTGCGCGGCATCGGCCTGATGGTCACTGCCATGGCGTTCTTTGCGCTTGGCGACATGACGATCAAATGGGCCACCCAGATAATGCCGGTGGCACAGGTGCTGGCGCTGCTGGGCTTGGGCGGAGGTCTGGTCTTCGCCAGCCTGTGTAAGGCCAAGGGCCACAAGGTTCTGACCCGCGATTTCCTGCGCGGACCGATCATCCTGCGAAACTCATCCGAGGTCGTCGGCACCATGTGCATGTTCCTGGCGCTCGCACGCGTCGACCTGTCGTTGGTGGCCGCGATCTTGCAGGCGACACCGGTTGCGGTGACCTTCGGGGCGGCGGTGCTGCTGGGTGAACATGTCGGTTGGCGCCGCTGGGCGGCCACGCTTGTGGGATTTGTCGGCGTGCTGATCATCATGCGGCCGGGCATGACCGGGTTTCAACCCGACAGCCTGTGGGCGCTGGTGGCGATGGTCGCGTTGGCGCTGCGCGATCTGTCCACGCGCATGGTGCCGCACAGCGTGCCGACGCTGCGCATTGCCACCTATGGCATGTCGATGCTGGCGCCCGCGGGCCTGGTCCTGATGCTGGCCGCACAGCCGCCGGTGGCGATGAATGCCGCCAGCTGGGGCCTGATGGCGCTGATGGTGACGGTGGGCGTGCTGGGCTATCACGCGATCACCTCGGCGATGCGGGTGGGCGAGGTTTCGGCGGTATCACCGTTCCGCTATTCGCGCATGGTGTTTGCCCTGGCCATCGGCGTGCTGGTGTTTGGCGAACGGCCCGATCTGTGGACGCTTGTCGGCACCGCGCTGACGATTGCCGCCGGGCTGTATACCTTCCTGCGGGAACGCCGCCCCCGGCGTGCGTCCTGACGCCCGGCCCCGGACCAAAGCCGATGAACAACACCCGCGCCATCCTCCTCATGATCGCCGCCATGGTCGGCTTTTCGCTTGAGGACGTCTTCATCAAGGCGATGACCAAGGGGTTGCCCGTGGCGCAGGTGCTGGTCTTCATCGGGCTGGGCGGCAGCCTGGTCTTTGCAGCCCTGACCCTGGCGCAACGTGGCACGCTGGCCCCTCTGGTGCACCGCGACATGGCCAGCCGGGCAATGCTGGCGCGCAACCTGGCCGAGGGCGCCTCGACCATCTTCTTTGTCACCGCCCTGTCGCTGGTCCCGCTGGGCACCGTCGCGGCGGTGTTCCAGGCCACGCCGCTGGCCATCACCGCGGGGGCCGCCCTTATCCTGGGCGAGGCCGTCGGCTGGCGCCGTTGGAGCGCCATCGGCGTCGGGTTCATCGGCGTTCTGATGATCATCCGCCCGGGCGCCGCCGACTTCGACGCCAATGCGCTCCTGCCGCTGGTCGCGGTCATCGGCATCGCCGCACGAGACCTGATCACCCGGCGGCTGGACCCGTCGATCCCGACGACCTCGGTGGCCTTTTATGGCTTTGCGTCCGTGTTCCTGGCCGGGTTACTGCTGCTGCCTTTCTCGCCGCCGCCGATCTGGCCCAACACAGCCGGCTGGGCCTATGTCGCGGGCGCGGTCCTGTTCGGGGTGGGTGGGTATTATGCCATCGTGCTGGCCATGCGCCTGGGCGAGGCCGGCGCGGTGATGCCCTTTCGCTATACCCGCCTGGTGTTTTCCCTGCTCCTGGGCGTCGTGGTCTTCAACGAACGCCCGGATGGCTGGACGCTTCTGGGCGCGTCCATCGTGATTGCCACCGGGCTTTACACCTTTGTGCGCGAGGCGCGGCTGCAGCGCGTGCGCTAACATCCCCGCGCCCCCTTCCCTCTTTCCTCCCCCTTGGCTATAGGCTCACGGCAAGAGTTTCCCCTGCTCGTGCAGGCGCATCGGCGCAGGGTCAGCGTTAACCGCGATCAGAAAGGCCTTTGCCATGAGCATCATCATCGACATCTTCGCCCGTGAAATCCTGGACAGCCGGGGCAATCCCACCGTCGAGGTCGACGTGTTGTTGGAAGACGGCACGATGGGCCGCGCAGCGGTGCCGTCCGGCGCTTCGACAGGGGCACACGAAGCCGTCGAGAAACGCGATGGCGACAAAAGCCGCTATGGCGGTAAGGGCGTGCTTGAGGCCGTCGCTGCGGTGAACGGCGAAATCGCCGAGGCACTGGTGGGCTTCGACGCCACCGAACAGGAAGCCATTGATGCGGCGATGATCGAGCTGGACGGCACCCACAACAAGGGTCGCCTGGGCGCCAACGCCATCCTGGGCGTGTCGCTGGCCGTGGCCAAGGCCGCCGCCGATTTCTCGTCGCTGCCGCTTTATCGTTACGTCGGCGGTGCTGCCGCGCGCGTCCTGCCGGTGCCGATGATGAACATCATCAACGGCGGCGAACATGCCGACAACCCGATCGACATCCAGGAATTCATGATCATGCCCGTGGCCGCCGCGAACATCCGCGAAGCGGTGCGCATGGGCGCCGAGGTGTTCCATACGTTGAAGAAAGAGCTGACCGCGGCCGGCCTGTCCACCGGCATCGGCGACGAAGGCGGCTTTGCCCCGAACATCGCCTCGACCCGCGAAGCACTGGATTTCGTGCTGAAATCGATCGAAAAAGCCGGTTACAAACCGGGCGAAGACATCTACCTGGCGCTCGATTGCGCCGCGACCGAGTATTACAAGAACGGCAAATATGAGCTGTCGGGCGAAGGCAAATCGCTCACTTCGGCAGAAAATGTCGACTACCTCACCGCGCTGGTCGCCGACTACCCGATCATCTCGATCGAAGACGGCATGGCCGAAGACGACTGGGACGGCTGGGCCGCCCTGACCGCCGCCCTGGGCGACAAGATCCAGCTGGTGGGCGACGACCTGTTCGTCACCAACCCTGAACGCCTGGCCGACGGGATCGCGAAGAAGTCTGCGAACTCGATGCTTGTGAAAGTGAACCAGATCGGCTCGCTCTCGGAAACGCTGAAAGCCGTCGACATGGCCCACCGCGCGGGCTTCACCAACGTGATGTCGCACCGTTCGGGCGAAACCGAGGACGCCACCATCGCCGACCTGGCCGTGGCCACCAATTGCGGCCAGATCAAAACCGGCTCGCTCGCGCGGTCGGACCGGTTGGCGAAATACAACCAGCTGATCCGCATCGAGGAAACGCTGGGCGAGACCGCCGAATACGCCGGGCGCTCGATCCTGAAGTAACCTGTCCGCCCGGTCGGCCCAGCGCTGACCGGGCACACGCCCCCTTTTCTCTCCCGGTTCGGATCCCTACCTTGTTCACAGAACCAAGGAGGCGCCCATGACCCCGTCCCAGACTCCCCGCATCACACGAGGTGAACGCCGCGTCGCGCTGTTCGTGATCGCCTATGTTCTCGGGTTCACGATCTGGTTCTTCTCGATCGGCAATACCGAATTCATCGTCTACATCGTTACCATGCTGGTGCTGATCACCCTGGTGGGTCTCAGCCTGCGCGCGGCGGAGTATCCACTGCGCATGCTCTGGGCGCTGGCGATCTGGGGGCTCTTGCATTGCGCCGGTGGCGGGGTGCCGGTGGGGGACGGTGTGCTCTATGGCGCGCAGCTGATCCCGATCACCTCGAACGGCGAAATGACCTTGCTGAAATACGACCAACTGGTGCATGGACTGGGCTTTGCCGTCACCGCCTGGGTGCTCTGGCACCTCATGACGCACCATTATCCCCAAACCCGTCACAGCTGGACCGCCTACCTGTTCCCGGCCCTGGCCTCGATGGGTCTGGGCGCGACCAACGAAATCATCGAGTTTTCGGCGGTGGTGATGGTGCAGGATACCGGCGTGGGCGGCTATACCAACACCCTGCTTGACCTGTGCTTCAACGCAACCGGCGCCATCCTGGCCGTGGTCTGGATCGCCTGGCGCGAGCGACGCACGCGGGCCTGAGCGCACCAGGGGCGGCCGGGCGCCAATCAGCATCAAGCGTGCGCGCAGCGCACTCCGCCTGGAAACGCCTACTTGTCCTGCAGAACCGCGGACACAGGGGCCAATGCGACCGATTTCGCGCGGTTGCCCAGGCTCCATTCGATCAGCGCCTGCACCGTCTCGACCCGCGCATGGCCCAACATGATCACGCCCGGCTCCTGGCGCGCCTTGAAGGCGGCATTGTCCATAAACCGGCGGATCACCGCAGCACTTTGGCCGTCATTGTCCAGTTCGCGAAACACCAGACCGGCTTCCACACCTTCTTTCACCGCGCTCTTGTGACCGGTGTTCAGCCCCTGCGGGATCGAGATCAACCCGTGCCCGCCATCCTGCATCACCGCGGCCACCTGACGCGCGGTGGCGCCTGCGGTCTGGAAGCTTGCGGAAAACAGCGTTGCAACCGCGTCGGCAAACAGTGCCTCCTGCGCTTGCAGGACCACCTCGGCATCAGTCGGGGTGGCGCCATCGGGCAGGCTCAGCGCGACGACCACTTCGGCCCCGGCGGCGCGGTAGAACGCGATTGCCTGCGCGGCATCGGCAGCCCCGGCGTCGACCACAAAGCTGATCGGGAACGGCAGGTTTTTCAGATCCCCAAGGGCGGCTCGGGCGGCGGGCGCGTCGCGCAGGATCACCGCCATCATCGGCCGCGCTTCGGGGTTCTCGAAGGGCGCCGCGTTGCGCGCGATCGCGGGGGCATCGCTGTCGACTTGGGGCGTCTCGACGCTGACGTCCGCGACCTCCACATCGGTTTCTACACCAATTCGGGGCAACCGGTTCGTTGTTACATTGGGGGCCAGGTCGCCGATCTGCGTGACCGGCGCGCTTTTGATTGGCGCAGGCGGTTCGTCGTTGGGAGCTTCCTCTGCTGGCGTTGGGGCCGGGGCCGCACCGACCGCAGGCGCGTCATCTTCCGACGCCGGAGGCTGCGTGGGCGCGGGCACCGTGGTCGGTGGCACGGTATCGTCGGTCTGCACCAACGCGTGCTGGTCACCATCCGTCGGCTCGGCCTGTTGCGGGTTCAGGTCTGCCGCGACATCTGGCAGCACCAGGTCCGCCAGAGCACGCGGCGCATCCTCGCTGGCTGGCACCGCTGGCGCGTCGCCTGTGCTTGCGGGAACCGGGGGCTGTGACGCGCTGGCAATGGGGGCCATGCCCTCGCCCGATGGCACGATCACGTCATCGGCGCCGACAATTTCGGTTTCCGGTGCGGCGGGGGGGCTGGTGTCAGTGCCGCCCTGCACCGGGGTTTCTTCGTCCACCACGGCCGGTTGCGGCGCGGGGGGTGTCTCTGTCGTAGCTTCACCACCGGTTGCGGGCTTGTCCGGCGTCGCCTCGGACTCCGGTGCCACCGGCGGCGCGGCATTGTCGGCCATTTCGGCCGTAACATCCGAACCCGCAGGTTGCGTTACCTTATCAGGGCTGCCCCCCGGACCAGTCGTTAAAGACAGCACGCTCAACCCGAGAACGGCCACCACGCCGCCGCCAAGCACACCCGAGATAAAACCACGTGCCACGATGCCTCTCCGTTCGTTGCGTCACCACAATCCGGCCCACCGCTCTTGACCCTCGGCGGTGGCTCTGAACATGTATAGCCCGACTGCATCCTCAGGGAACCCCCTATAGGCGAAAGGCCGCACCATGATCCTGCTGATCGACAATTATGACAGCTTTACCTACAACCTCGTGCATTACCTGGGCGAGTTGGGAGCAAAGGTTCAGGTTCACCGCAACGATGCGCTGGACGTGGCCGAGGCGATGGCGCTGAAGCCCGATGGCATCCTGCTGTCGCCCGGTCCCTGCGACCCGGACCAGGCCGGGATTTGTCTTGATCTGACCCGCGCGGCAGCCAAGGCTGGCACGCCGTTGTTTGGCGTCTGCCTGGGGCACCAGACCATCGGTCAGGCCTTTGGCGGCAAGGTCGTGCGCGCGCCCGACATCGTGCACGGCAAGATGGGCACGATCCACCACGAAGGCGGTGGCGTGTTCAAAGGCCTGCCCAGCCCGCTGCAAGGCACCCGCTATCATTCCCTGATCGTCGAGCGTGACAGCCTGCCCGACGACCTTGAGGTCACCGCCTGGCTGGAAGATGGCACGATCATGGGCCTCAGCCACAAGAGCCTTCCGATCCACGGCGTCCAGTTTCACCCCGAAAGCATCCGCTCGGAACATGGCCACGCGATGATCCGCAATTTCCTTGAGACCGTGAAGGTGCCCGCATGAGTGACCGCCTGAAACCCATGATCGGCGCCGCCGCCGACCGCCCGCTTACCCGTGCCGAGGCCGAAGAAGCCTTCGACATCCTGTTCGAAGGCGAAGCCACGCCCAGCCAGATCGGCGGGCTTTTGATGGCCCTGCGCACCCGCGGCGAAACGGTCGAGGAGTACGCCGCCGCCGCCGCCGTGATGCGCGCGAAATGCAAACCCGTGACCGCGCCCGAGGGCGCAATGGACATCGTCGGCACCGGGGGTGACGGCAAAGGCACGCTGAACATCTCGACCGCCACCGCGTTTGTGACCGCAGGCGCGGGCGTGACCGTGGCGAAACACGGCAATCGCAACCTAAGCTCGAAATCCGGCGCGGCGGACGCGTTGGGGGAAATGGGCGTGAACGTGATGGTCGGCCCGGATGTGGTCGAACGGGCGCTGGCCGAGGCCGGGATCGCCTTCATGATGGCCCCGATGCACCACCCGGCGATTGCCCACGTGATGCCCACGCGCGCCGAACTGGGCACCCGCACGATCTTCAACATCCTTGGCCCGCTCACCAACCCCGCCGGCGTAAAACGCCAGCTGACCGGCGCCTTTTCACGCGATCTGATCCGCCCGATGGCCGAAACACTTCAGGTGCTCGGATCCGACAAGGCCTGGCTGGTCCACGGCGGCGATGGCACGGATGAGCTTTCGATCGCAGGCATTTCCTGGGTCTCGGCGCTGGAAAATGGCCAGGTGATCGACCGCGAACTGCACCCCGAAGACGCGGGTCTGCCGGTCCATCCGTTCGAGGCGATCATGGGCGGCACCCCGTCCGAGAACGCCCAGGCCTTCCGCGCGCTTTTGAACGGGGAGCCCGGCGCCTATCGTGACGCGGTGGTGCTCAACACCGCAGCCGCCCTGGTCGTGGCCGACAAAGCCGCCACCCTGCCCGAAGGCGCGGAAATGGCGCGCGACAGTATCGACAGTGGTGCTGCCAAGACCAAGATCGAAGCCCTGGCGCGGATCACCTCGGCGGGCTGAGCCGCACCGCTCGCCGCGGGCTCCAGAATAAAGCGTGCCGCAGGCACTCAATTTGGTCACACCCCGTTGCCCAGCCCCCCGCCTGCGGGTAAACCGGGCGCATGAGCAACGTTCTGGACAAGATCAAGGCCTACAAGCTTGAGGATGTCGCGGCCCGCAAGGTCGCCCGCCCCCTCAGCGAAGTTGAGGCCGCCGCCCGCGCCGCATCCCCCACCCGGGGGTTCGCCGATGCCCTGCAACGCGCCTCGCGCACAGGTTACGGCCTGATCGCGGAGGTGAAGAAGGCCAGCCCCTCCAAGGGTCTGATCCGCGCCGATTTCAACCCGCCTCTGCTTGCCAAGGCCTATGAGGAAGGCGGGGCGACCTGCCTGTCGGTGCTGACCGACACGCCCAGTTTCCAGGGCGCAGATGACTTTCTGGTCGCCGCCCGCGCCGCGACGTCCCTGCCCGCCCTGCGCAAGGATTTCATGTATGACACCTACCAGGTCGCCGAAGCGCGCGCCCTGGGGGCCGATTGCATCCTGATCATCATGGCCAGCGTGACGGACGTCCAGGCGCAAGAGCTTGAAGACGCTGCCTTTTCATGGGGCATGGATGTGCTGATCGAGGTCCATGACGAAGCCGAGCTGGAGCGCGGCGTGAAGTTGAAATCCCCGCTTCTGGGGGTGAATAACCGCAACCTGAAGACGTTTGAGACCTCTCTCGACACCACCCGCCGCCTGTCGAAACTGGCCCCGGCCGACCGGGTTCTGGTCTGCGAAAGCGGCCTGTCGGGCCCCGCCGAACTGGCCGATATGGCCGCCCACAACGCGCGCTGCTTTCTGATCGGGGAAAGCCTGATGCGTCAGGACGACGTGGCCGCCGCAACCCGCAACCTTCTTGCCAATCCGGTGCCCGCATGACGAACCCCCTCACCCATTTCGACGCCGACGGACAGGCCCATATGGTCGATGTCTCGGCCAAGGATTTCACCTCACGTATCGCCGTGGCCCAGGGCCGCGTGCGCATGAGCGCCGAGACGCTGGCGCTGGTCATGGACGGCACCGCGAAAAAGGGCGACGTGCTGGGGGTTGCGCGACTGGCCGGCATCATGGGGGCCAAGAAAACCTCGGATCTGATCCCGCTGTGCCACCCGCTGCCGATCACCAAGGTCGCGTTGGAGCTGGTCCCGGACGCGGACCTGCCCGGCGTGACGATCACCGCCACGGTGAAGACCACCGGCCAGACCGGGGTTGAGATGGAAGCGCTGACCGCCGTGTCCACCGCCGCGCTGACGGTCTATGACATGCTGAAAGCCGCCGAAAAGGGTATGGAAATCATCGACATTCGCCTTCTGTCCAAGGAAGGCGGCAAATCCGGCACTTGGAAGGCCACGACGTGATCCCCGTCGCGCAAGCGCTCGCCCATGTTTTCGACCTGGTCGCCCCATTGGGGACCGAAGTCGTCCCGCTGGCGCAGGCGGCGGGCCGCACACTCGCCCGCCCCGCCACCGCCAGCCGCAACCAACCGCCCTTCCCCGCCTCGGCCATGGACGGCTATGCCCTGAATGGGGTTGAGGCCGACCCGGAAGCGCAATTCAAGGTAGTCGGCGAAAGTGCTGCGGGTCACGGCTTTGATGGCCGTGTCGGCCCCGGCCAATGCGTGCGTATCTTCACCGGCGCCCCGGTGCCCGAAGGCGCCACGCGCGTGATCATTCAAGAAGACGTGGACCGTCAGGGCGACCTGATCACCCTGGGCCGCGACCTGTCCCCCGGCCCCCACGTGCGGCCCGCGGGCGACGATTTCGCCGACGGCGCGCTGTTTCCTGCGCCCAAGGTGCTAACCGCGACCGACTTGGCCCTGTTGGCCGCGATGAACGTGCCCGAGGTCACCGTGACGCGCAAACCGGTGGTCGCGCTGATCGCCACCGGCGATGAGTTGGTCATGCCCGGCGAAGTTCCTGGCCCGGACCAGATCATCGCGTCGAACTCCTTTGGCCTGAAGGCAATGATCGACGCGGCTGGCGGCCAAGCCCGCATTCTGCCAATCGCGCGCGACACAAGCGACAGCCTGCGCGCAGCGTTTGAACTTGCGCTGGACGCCGACCTGATCGTCACCATCGGCGGCGCCTCGGTGGGCGACCATGATCTGGTCGGCCCGGTGGCGGCCGAAATGGGCATGGAGCAAAGTTTCTATAAGGTCGCGATGCGCCCTGGTAAGCCGCTGATGGCGGGGAAATTGTCCGGTGTACCGATGATTGGCCTGCCGGGAAACCCTGTTTCCTCAATGGTTTGCGGCGAGGTGTTCCTGGTCCCAGCGCTGCGCGTCATGCTGGGCCACCCGGCCGAACCCGCCCCGCGCCGCCGCGCCACCCTGACCGCGCCGCTGGCCCCGAACGGCCCGCGCGAACATTACATGCGCGCGGTGCGCGACGGGGACGGCATTGCCGCGCTTGAGCGTCAGGACAGTGCGTTGTTGTCGGTTCTGTCGACCGCGAACGCGCTGATCGTGCGCCCGGTTTCGGACGGGCCGCGCAGCGTTGGCGAAGTTGTAGACTACTTGATGCTGTAGTGTCGGGCTGTTGACACAAAACAGGAACACGCGTAGAACATCCCCTGAACGCCCGTGCAAAATGGGCCCCTGTCAGGTTGGAGGACCGAGCGCATGTTGACCCGCAAGCAGTTGGATTTGCTGGAATTCATCCATAAACGCATTCAACGCGACGGGGTGCCGCCCTCGTTCGACGAAATGAAAGAGGCTTTGGACCTGCGGTCCAAGTCCGGCATTCACCGCCTGATCACTGCTCTGGAAGAACGTGGCTTTATCCGCCGTCTGGCGCATCGGGCGCGCGCGATCGAGATCGTGAAGTTGCCCGAAACCATGTCCACCGGCGGGCGCAGCGGGTTTGAACCGCGCGTGATCGACGGAGACCGCCCTTCGGCCCCGGCCCCGTCGGGCGCCCTGCCGCTGGACGCGCTTGGTGTGAACGACCTGCCGCTTCTGGGCCGCATCGCCGCCGGATCTCCGATCGAGGCGATCACCGACGGCGCCAGCCACGTGTCCGTGCCGGGTGGCATGGTCAGCGGGGCCGGCAAGCATTATGCCCTTGAAGTCAAAGGGGATTCCATGATCGAAGCCGGGATCAACTCGGGCGACGTCGTGGTGATCCGCGAAACTTCGCATGCCGACAATGGTGACATCGTGGTGGCACAGGTCGACGGTTATGAGGCGACGTTGAAGCGGTTTCGCAAGAACGGCGACATGATCGCGCTTGAGGCCGCCAACCCCGCCTATGAAACCCGCCTTCTGCGCGAAGGACAGGTGAAGGTGCAGGGCAAGCTGGTCGGGCTGATCCGCACCTACTGAGCCTCGGCCCCCCGGTTCCACAACCTGTCCCCGGACTGGGTGCGGGTTTCGACCACGCGCCAACCGTGCGGCTCGGCATAGACCGCCAGCGGCCCGGTTTGCGACAGGGCTTTACGGTCCCAGATGTTGCAGCCCTCTGGCAGATCCTCGACCTCGGCTGACAAGATGACCCAGGCGCCGGTGGCACAGGCTGCCTGCACCCGCTCGCTGGCCCCGCGCCCGGTCAGATGGGCCACTGTCGTGGGCCCAAGATCAAAGCGCAGGTCGCCCTTGTCGCCGCGGAACGCGCCACGCGCGAAAGCATCCGCCTGTGGCACTGGATCGCCGTCATTTTCCAGCCAGCTGCGCACTGCAAAGCCTTCCCCGCGTGGCTTGTTCACCGCGCGCCCCGCGTCGGTCATGACCCCGATCAAGCCGCCTGAGGAGGACACCAGTAGGTCCGGCCGCGTCACCTGTGACCACAGGACCAACGCCAGCGCGACAGGAGCCAACCCCAGCGCCCTGCCCCAGCCCCGCCATAGGATCACGACCAACCCCCCAAGGGCGATCATTGGCAGAACCGTGACCGGGGGCGTCGCGACATGGCCCAAGGCGCCGTCCATCGAGGACACATGGGCTGCGACGCCCAGGATCCAGGAAATCGCCGGACCCATCGCCCACAGCGCCAGACCGGCAAGGCCCAAGGGGGCCAGCACGGCGGCCAGAACCGCCAGCGGCATCACCAGCGCGCCCATCAACGGGACCGACAACAAGTTCGCCACCAGACCGTAGTAACTGACCTGATTGAAATGAGCCGCCGCGAAGGGCGCCGTCGCCGCGCCCGCCACCGCCGAGGACACCACCACCGCCAGGATCGGCCGGGTCCACCGGGGCGCCTGCCAGCCGGTCCAGTCGCGCATCACGCCGAACACCGCGACCAGGGCGGTGGTGGCAGAAAACGACATCTGAAACCCCGGTTCGGGAAAGGCTTGCGGGTGCAACACCAGCACGATCAACGCCGCCAGCGCAACCGAGCGCAACGTCAGGGCGCGCCGGTCGAACAGGAGGGCCACGAACATCGTCGCCACCATGATGAAGGCGCGTTCCGTCGCGACGTTGCCGCCCGACAGCGCCAGGTAGAACGCACCGGCCGCCAGCGCCACAACAGCTGCAACCTTCTTGACCGGAAAGCGCAACGCCACACTAGGGATCAACGCCAGAAGGGCGCGGATCGCGGCGAACACGAAGCCTGTCAAAAGCCCCATGTGCAGCCCGGAAATTGCCAGCAGGTGCGCCAGGTTTGAGCCGCGCAGCGCGGTCAGGGTCTGCTGGCTCATCCCCGACCGGTCGCCGGTCATGATCGCGGCGGCGAAGGCGCCCGGCTCGCCCTCCATATGTGATTGAACCCAATTGGAAATTCGCATGCGCAGCCGGTGTACCACCAGCCCGGCGCGGCCCTGATGCGCGGGCGCCAGTGCAAGCGCAGGCACGCGCGTATACCCCACCGCGCCGATCTGGCGAAACCAGGCCATGCGCTGGAAATCAAAGCCGCCTGGCTCAACCGGCCCTTGCGGCGCGGACAGATGCGCCGTCATTGCCACCCGCAGCCCCGGTTCGGGCGTGAAATAGCCCTGTTGCCCATGCAGCGACACCCGCACCCGCGCCGGCGTTTCATGCGGGGCCACGTTGTCCAACCGCACCTGGTCAAGCGTCAGGCGCACCGCGTCCGATTGCGAGCGATCAATGATCACGATGCGCCCCTCAACCGGGCCATGATAGCGAAACGAGAGCACCGGGGCGCTTAGCGTTCCAGCCTTGGCGCCCGCCAAAAGCACGCCGCCAGTGACCAGCGCCAGCGCCACGAACACCGGGCCCAGCGTGCGCCAGAACCGCCAGGCCAGCAGCAGGGCCAGCACAGTGATCAGGCCAAGTGTGACATAAGCGTTGAAGCCCGGCTCGACCGGCAACAGAAAATACACCCCGATCCCTGTCGCCAGGAAAACGGGGGTCCAGGGAAACAGCCGGCCACGGCTTGCCGCGACCCGGTTCAAGACCCACTCCTGCGGGCGCACCCTTGTTCTCTCCTCTGCCATAAAATAGACCCTGCGAAACGCTAGCCGCCACATGGTTTCCAAAAGGTTAACACGCCCATGACAACGCCCGATCAGATCGTTACCCGTTTCGCCCCCTCGCCCACCGGATATCTGCATATCGGCGGCGCGCGCACGGCGCTGTTCAACTGGCTTTTCGCCCGTGCGCGCGGCGGTAAGTTCCTGCTGCGTATCGAGGATACCGACCGCGCGCGATCGACCCCAGAGGCGACGGCGGCGATCCTGAAAGGCATGGACTGGCTTGGGTTGGACCATGACGGCGAGGTGATTTCACAATTCGAACGCGCCGGGCGCCATGCCGAGGTTGCGCATGAGATGCTGGCGGCGGGCCATGCCTATAAGTGTTTCGCCACGCAGGACGAGATCCAGGCGTTTCGCGAGGAGGCCCGCGCCGCGGGCCGCTCGACCCTGTATCGAAGCCCCTGGCGCGACGCCGACCCGGCCAGCCACCCCGACGCGCCTTTCGTGATCCGCCTGAAAGCCCCGCGAGAGGGCAATACCGTGATCCGCGATCAGGTTCAGGGCGATGTCACGATCCGCAACGACCAGCTGGACGACATGATTTGTTTACGTTCGGACGGGTCGCCGACCTATATGCTTGCGGTTGTTGTCGATGATCACGACATGGGGGTGACCCATGTGATCCGGGGGGATGACCACCTGAACAATGCCGCGCGCCAGATCATGGTCTACTCCGCGATGGGCTGGGATGAACCGGTCTGGGCGCATATCCCGCTGATCCACGGGCCTGATGGTAAGAAATTGTCGAAACGCCACGGCGCGCTGGGGGTCGAGGAGTATCAGGCGATGGGATACCCCGCGGCCGCGATGCGCAACTATCTTGCGCGTTTGGGCTGGAGCCATGGTGACGATGAGGTGTTCACCGACGCCCAGGCGCTGGAGTGGTTCGACCTGCCTGGCATCGGCAAAAGCCCGGCGCGGTTCGACTTCAAGAAGCTCGACAACATCTCGGGTCAGCATATCGGCATGATGGATTCTCCCGCGCTTCTGGCTGAGGTCGAGGGATTTTTGGCCGCAACCGGCGCCGCGCCTTTGCAGGTGCAGAAAAAAGACGTGCTGCTGGCAGCGCTTCCCTGCCTGAAAGGGGGCGCAAAGACATTGCCGCAACTCATTGAAAAAGCACGGTTTGCCCTGCATGACAGACCGATTGAGCCGGACGAGAAAGCATCAAATGCCCTGGATGATGTATCCCGTGGTATACTGAAAGAATTGACGCCGCATTTGCAAAATGCTAGCTGGGACCGCGACACGCTTGAGGGGGTTCTGAACGCCCTCGCCGCGGCGCATGACACCAAGTTCGGCAAGCTGGCCGCGCCGTTGCGCGCAGCCCTTGCAGGGCGGGCCGTCTCGCCCAGCGTTTTTGACATGATGCTGGTTCTGGGCCGTGATGAAACCATCGCGCGACTGGACGAAGCAAGCGCATAAGACATTCCCCGCCCATCCGGGACGGGGTCACATACGAAGGAACAAAACATGGCGAAACAGACCGGAACCGCAAAGCTGACAATCGGCGACAAGGAGCTGGACCTGCCCATGTATTCCCCGTCCGTCGGACCGGACGTGATCGACATCCGCGCGCTCTATGCCCAGGGCGGTGTGTTCACCTATGACCCGGGCTTCACCTCGACCGCGTCCTGCGATTCGACGATCACCTTCATCGACGGTGGCAAGGGTGAGCTTTTGCACCGCGGCTACCCGATCGACCAGCTGGCCGAGAAATCGCACTATCTCGAAGTCTGCTATCTGCTGCTTTACGGTGAACTGCCCTCGGCGACCGAGCTGGAAGAGTTCGAAGGCACGATCACCAATCACACGATGATCCACGAACAGATGCACATGTTCTTCCGGGGGTTCCGCCGGGATGCGCACCCGATGGCCACGATGGTGGGTGTGGTCGGTGCGATGTCCGCCTTCTATCATGACTCGACCGATATTTCCGATCCGCGCCAACGTGAAATCGCCTCGCACCGTCTGATCGCCAAGATGCCGACGATCGCCGCGATGGCCTATAAGTACTCGATCGGCCAGCCCTTCATTTACCCGAAGAACTCGCTCGATTTTGCGGCGAACTTCCTGCACATGTGCTTTGCCGTGCCGGCCGAGAACTACGAAGTGGACCCGATCCTGGCCCGCGCCATGGACCGGATTTTCACCCTGCACGCCGACCACGAACAGAACGCATCGACCTCGACCGTGCGCCTGGCCTCATCCTCGGGTGCCAACCCGTTTGCCTGTATCGCCGCTGGCATCGCCTGTCTCTGGGGCCCCGCCCACGGCGGCGCCAACCAGGCGTGTCTGGAAATGCTGAAAGAAATCGGCACGCCCGATCGCATCCCGGAATTCATCGCCCGCGCCAAGGACAAGGATGATCCGTTCCGCCTGATGGGCTTCGGTCACCGGGTTTACAAGAACACCGACCCGCGCGCGACGGTTTTGAAACAATCGGCGGACGAGGTGCTGGAGCTGTTGGGCGTTGAAAACAACCCGCTGCTGCAGGTTGCCAAGGAACTGGAGCAAACCGCGCTGTCCGATCCCTATTTCGCCGAGAAAAAGCTGTTCCCGAACGTGGATTTCTACTCGGGAATCATTCTTGAAGCGATGGGGTTCCCGACCTCGATGTTCACCCCGATCTTCGCGCTCAGCCGCACCGTCGGCTGGATTTCGCAGTGGAAAGAACAGCTGTCCGACCCGGCCCACAAGATCGGTCGCCCGCGCCAGCTCTATATGGGTGCCGAGATGCGCGATTACGTGGACGTCGAAAACCGCTGATCCACGCAAGCGTCAACAAAGACACGAAGGGCCGCTCGTTTGAGCGGCCTTTTTCGTTTCGGCAGAACTCCGCGCAGGAATTTGCGCGCCCCCCCTGGTTTCCCCATAGTCGAAGGTATCGGGAGGACAGAGATGATTTCACGACGTGAGTTCAACCTGGGCCTGGGCGCCGCCCTTGCCAGCACCGGAACCCGCGCGACAGCCGCCCCCTATCGCGGCCCGAATGTCATCGTGATCCGATACGGCGGCGGCGTTCGGCGGCGCGAAACCATCGACCCCGCGCATTCCTATTCGCCCTACATGCTGCATGACCTTGCCCCGCGCGGCGTGTTGATCCCCGACATGGTCATCGACCAGCTGGAAGGTGGCAACACCAGCCATGCCGAGGGCACGCTGAACATTCTGACCGGCCGCTACAAGGCCTATCGCGATGCCGGGTCCAGGTTCCTGACCGATCGGTTGGAGCCGGTCGAGCCCACCCTGTTCGAATACCTACGCGACGCCTATGACATCCCGTCGCATCAGGCCCTTTTGATCAATGGCGAGGATCGGCCGCAGGAGGAGTTTTTCACCTACGGCGTCCACAACCATTATGGCATCGATTTCCGGTCCGAGATGTTGTCCTTGCACCGGTTCAAACTTTACAAGGTCGCCCGCCAGTTGGAGGAACTTGGGACCGACGATCCGGCCCATGTGGACATCGAGAAGCAATATCAAAACCTTCTGGCCGCCGACCCGCGCGACATTGCACCAAAGCAATCCCCCGACGTCACCGCGTTTTGGCGGCGTTGGCGGCTCCACTATGGCGACGACGGGTTGCGCAACCCGCGCGGCGACCGCTTGCTGACCGAACTCACGATCCGCGCGATGGAGCAGCTGCGCCCGCGCCTGATCATGGTAAATTACCAGGACCCCGACTATGTGCACTGGGGCAATGCCAGCCACTACACCCGCGCGATCCAGGTGATCGACGAAGGCCTGCAACGCATCGTGCGGCTGGCGGACGCGGACGACTTCTATGCTGGCAACACGATCTTCGCGATTGTTCCTGACTGTGGCCGGGATGCGAACGACTTGGTGTCCCTGCCCTTCCAGCACCATTTCAACACCCGCGCGGCACATGAGATTTTCGGGCTGTTCTTCGGACCTGGGATCACCAAGGGGCGCGTTTTGGACAAGCAGGTAGATCAGACTGCTGTTGCGCCGACCCTGGCCGCGTTGATGGGGGTTCAGTCCCCCCGCACCGAAGGCGATATTCTGTCAGAGCTGGGCGCATGAGGGCGCTTGTCACGCTGGTGCTGGGCACGCTTCTGAACCTTACCGCCGTGACCTCCGTGATCGTTCTGGGCTGGCTCATGCGTCTGATGCGCGCGCGCGCGCTTGCGGTGGCCGGGCAGGCGTTTGATCACCCCAGCTGGCTGCGCGGAGACGGCGTTCTGGGCGGGCTCAGGGCAAATGTCCGTGAAGGGATCGCCGCTGCCGCCGCGCTGTTTGTTGCAACCTTCCCGTTCACCATTCTCTGGCTCACCTCCTGGTGGGCCGGCTGGGAAAACTCGTTCAACAAGGGCTATGAGCAAGCCTTCGTCGGTCCGATTGTTGGCCTGACCGGGGTCGCGGTTTTCGCCCTTGTGATGCTGCATCTGCCGATGGCGCTGGCCCATCAGGCCACCGAGGCGCGCGCTTGGTCCCTGTTCGAATTGCGTCGGGTGCGCAGCGTGGTGCGCCATACCGGTTACGGTTATGTGATCTGGGTTCTGGCCAGTGGCATCGCCGCTTTGCCAATCTTCGCCAGCCGAGGGGTGCCGGTCTTTGCCGAGGGCATTCATCCCGGCCTTGCCGACATGGGCCCCGATCAGATCGCGCTGGTGCGATTTGGGATCGACATCGCCACCGCAGCCTATTCCCTGATCGCGCTGATCATCCTGAAACGCTGGTCGGCGGGCATCTACGCGCGCGCGGCCGGACGGGCCGCGGCGGGGTCAGACGCAGCGCTGTGGCACGGCGCCGTGATTGGCGCCAGTGACGCGAAACGTCCGTTTCAAGTGACCCGTCTTTTGCGCAATGTCATCACGCTTGCGCTCTGGGTCGCCTTTGCTTTCGTGATCTATCTGGGCCAGTTCCTGAACCATGATTGGTGGGCCTGGATGACCCACCCGTTCGTATTCCTGCCCTGGTCGCCCTAGCGGCCTTCGAAATTCGGGGCGCGTTTTTCCAGGAACGACATGACCCCTTCCGAGAAGTCGCGCGACTTGCCGCATTCGCCTTGGCTACGCGCCTCAAGCGCCAGTTGGTCCTCAAGCGAGCTGTCCAGCGAGGCGCGGATCGCTTCGCGGATCTTGCGGAAAGCGAGCGTAGGACCGTTGGCCAGATAGGTGGCCCGCTTGCGCCAGGCGGCGTCAAAGTCGTCGTCCGCCACGCATTCCCAGATCAGACCCCAATCGTCGGCCTGACGAGCCGTGATTTTCTCGGCAAACAGCGCCGCGCCCATCGCCTTGGCAAAGCCCATCGTGCGCGGCATCCAATAGGTGCCGCCCGCATCCGGGATCAGGCCGATTTTGGCGAAGGCTTGCATGAAATAGGCGCTTTCCTTGGCGATCACCACGTCGGCCGCCAGCGCGATATTCGCCCCGGCGCCAGCAGCGGCCCCGTTCACGGCCGAGATGATCGGGATCGGGCTTTCATACATTGCGCGCAGGATCGGCTGGTATTCGTCACGCAGGGTACGCTCCAGATCCACTTCGGCGGCATTGGCCCGGTCGCCCAGGTCCTGGCCTGAACAGAAGGCCCGCCCGTCACCGGTGATGACCAGCGCGCGTGCCGCCTGCCCCGACGCTTTCACCGCATGGGCGATTTCGGCGCGCATCTGCGTGTTCAGCGCGTTCATCTTGTCGGGCCGATTGAAGGTCAGCACCGCAAGTCCGTCGGTGATCTCAAGGCGAATCGTTTCGTATTCCATCTGGGTCCTCCCGCGTTTGCATCCCGTCTAACCCGACCGCATGGACGGGAAAAGGGGAACGCCCCGTCATTTGCCGGTCTGCACCGGCTTACTTGTTCAGAAGCTCATCGAGCCGCGCCTGTTCGTCGTCGGAAAGCCCGCCCGCCCCTTCGCCGGCCTGTGACCGTCTGCGCAGGTACAGCCCGCCCATGATCAACGCGAACAGCAACAGCGCCGGGCCGGTGGCCCACAGGATCTTGTTGGCCCCGCCGGTGGTCGGTGTCATCAGCACGTATTCGCCATAGCGCTCGACCACGAAATCCAGCACCTCTTCGTTGCTGTCGCCTTCGACAAGACGTTCACGCACCAAAAGGCGCAGGTCGCGGGCAATGTCGGCGTTGCTTTCATCGATGTTTTCACCCCGGCACACGACGCAGCGCAGTTCCTGCGACAAATCACGCGCGCGCGCCTCCAGTGCGGGGTCGTCCAGCACCTCGTCGGGCTGGACGGCAAAGACCGGCGTGGCGATCAGGGCGAAGATCAGGAACAGGCGTTTCATTCTGCGGGCACTCCTTGCGCCGTGGATTTGGCCGCACCCGCGGCAACGCGGTAGCGACGATCCGACAGGCTGACCAACCCACCCAGAGCCATGATCAGGCAACCGGCCCAGATCCAGTTGGCAAAGGGTTTGATGAAAGTGCGCACCGCCCATCCGCCGTCGGCCTGCGGATCACCGATCACCAGGTAGATGTCGCGCCAGAAGCCGTTGGCAATCGCCGCTTCGGTGGTCGGCATCGCTTGCACAGGATAGACCCGCTTTTCAGGGTGCAGGCGCGTGACCTGTTTCCCGTCGCGCATGACCAACATGTCGGCCATCGTGGTCACATAGTTCGGCCCACGATCCTGCCGCACATCCTCCAGCGTGATCTGGTAGCCGGCAACTTCATAGGTGTCGCCCACCTGGGCCACGCGGATGTCCTCGACGCTCCAGGCCATCAGGCCGGAAATGCCCATGAAGGTGATGCCCAGCCCGCCATGCGCCAGCAGCTTGCCCCAATCTGCGCGCGGCAGACGGGTCAGGCGTGCCAGACGGGCACCAATTGCGCCGCGCCCGGTGCGGTTGAACAGATCGACCAGCGCGCCCGCCACCATCCAGGTGCCCAGGAACATGCCGATCGGGCCCAGCGCGCTTTTACCGGTCTGCATCGCCCAGACCAGCGCACCCACGGCTATGGCCAGGGCAAGGGCCGGGGCCAGCTGTTTCATCGGCCGCGCCAATTTCGCCCGTTTCCAGGGCAGCATTGCCCCCAGCGGCATGACCAGCGCCAACACCACCATGAAGGGGGTGAAGGCCGCCTCGAAGAACGGCGCCCCGACCGAGAGCTTTCGGTCAAAGAAGGCCTCGGCCACCAGCGGCCAGATCGTGCCGACGAAGACCACGATCGAAGACACCGCCAGCAGGATGTTGTTCAGGACCAGCGCGCTTTCGCGGCTGACCATGCCAAAGACGCCCTTGGCCTCCAACGAATTGGCGCGGGCGGCAAAAAGGGTCAGCGCACCGCCAGTGAACACCGCGAGGATCAGAAGGATGAACACCCCGCGCTCGGGGTCCGAAGCGAAGGCGTGGACCGACGTGATGACGCCCGAACGCACAATAAACGTGCCGATCAGGGAAAACCCGAAGGCCATGATTGCCAGCAGGATGGTCCAGCTTTTCAACGATTCCCGCTTCTCGACCACGATTGCCGAATGCAGCAGGGCGGCGGCGAACAGCCACGGCATGAACGAGGCGTTCTCGACAGGGTCCCAGAACCAGAAACCGCCCCAGCCAAGCTCGTAATAGGCCCACCACGAGCCCAGGCCGATGCCGATGGTCAGGAAAACCCAAGCGGCCAGGGTCCAGGGTCGCACCCAACGGCCCCAGGCGGCGTCTACGCGCCCCTCGATCAACGCGGCAACCGCGAAGCTGAACGCCATCGAAAGGCCTACGTAGCCGAGGTAGAGGAACGGTGGGTGAAACGCGAGACCGGGGTCTTGCAGCAGGGGGTTCAGGTCCTGCCCGTCAAACGGCGGCCGCGCCAGGCGCAGGAACGGGTTCGAGGTGAACAGGATGAAAGCCAGGAACGCCACACCAATCGCGCTTTGCACCGCCAGCACGCGGGCCTTCAGCCGGGGCGGAAGACCGCCACCAAACCAGGCCGCCATCGCGCCAAACAGCGTCACGATCAAAACCCACAAAAGGATCGACCCTTCGTGGTTGCCCCAGACGCCGGACACTTTGTACAGCATCGGTTTCAGACTGTGGGAGTTCAACGTCACCAGTCGCAGTGAGAAATCCGAGGTCACAAAGGCATAAGTCAGCGCACCGAAGGCCGCCGCGACCAGCAGGAATTGCAACGTGGCTGCAGGCACCGCCACCGCCATCCAGTTGACCCAACCCTTCTGTGCGCCCACCAGCGGCACGATCGTTTGAAAGATCGCCACCAACAATGCAAGTATCAGGGCAAAGTGTCCAAGTTCGGTTACCATGTTCGCGCCTCATTTTTCAGGTTTGCAAACCATACGGCACACCTGCAGCCGCGCCAATGGGGCGCGCGCCGATGTCGCGGTTTTTCTGCATCACCGGCGCAGGCATGACTGGTCCGAACCTAGCGTTTTGGCGCTGCCTGTGCTAAGTCATAGCCAACCGGAAAAGGAGCTCAACCATGTCGATGAAAGAGATCGGGAAATCCGTCGCGGTCGCCGCACTACTGGCTGCCAGTGCAACCTCTGCTCAGGCCGCTGATTGGTCCGGCGCTTATGGCGGCGCCTATCTGGGCGGCGCTTACGACGCGAGCGAAGCCGCTGTCGGGGTGCAGTTGGGTTACGTTTTCCACACTGGGAACTTCGTCTATGGCGGTGAGCTTGACGCGATGTATACCAGCAGCGGGGACACCGAGGTATTCGCAAAGGCCCGTCTGGGTTTTGCTCTGGCCGAACGGGCCTTGGTCCACGTGACCGGCGGTTACGGCACCTATAACGGCAACACAAGCCTCTATGAGGTTGGGTTTGGCGGCGAATACAAGCTGAATGGTCCCGTGTCACTGCGTGCCGACGTCGAATGGCACAACACGACCGGATCAAATGTGTTTACCGGCCCCTACTTCGTCAAGGTCGGCGGCATCTGGAGCTTCTGACACCGGTCAGTTACCGGATCAAAAGGACGAGTGTCGAGATCAGAACTGCGCCGACGATCGGCAGCAGAAAGGCGCTGCCGTGCAGGCCAAGGGACCGATGAATCACGCTGAAATGCAGCACCGCGCCGACGATATAGAGCGCAAGGAAGTTGAACAAAAGTGGGCTGTCGCTCAGCCAGTCGGGATGCCCCAACACCGCATAGATCCACCACCAGCCCATTACCATGCCCGCGCCCGACCAGCTATAGGCCATGCCCAGCGCCAGCGGGGTGGCACGCTGCAGATAAAGCCACAGAAAGGTGAGCGAAATCATCAGCGACATCAGCGTGATCGCGCCATAGCCGATCTGATAGACCACGCTGTAGCCCGCCAGCTGATACCCCGCCTGCAACGCCACGACCATCATCACGGTCAGGATGAATGCCTGTTTCATTTGTGCAAAACCTCGCGTACGGCGGCGTCCAGGTCGGCGACCGCTTCTTTGTTGCGTTCCATCGCGCGTTGCAGTTTCTGCCCGCGCGCCTTGTGCCGGAACCATTTGGCAAACCTGGTAAAAATGCGTTTCATTGCAGGCCACCACGGGGCAGGCGTTCACGGATGATCGTGGTGATTTCGACCAGAACGGTCGAATTCTTGTCCAGAACCGCCCGCGTCGCCTGATCCTTTTGCAGGTCGCGGTAGAGCAGGTAGAACACCAACAAAACCCAAGGTCCGTGCTCGGCGACAAGACGCAGGACAAGATCACTCGCCATCCGATTTCCTCCAGGCCGCCAACGCCGGGTTATCGTCGGGCTCGGCCCCCGCCTGCAACACCTCAAGCGCGCGCAGGTTCGACGTCACCTGCCCCGCGCGGGCCAGGGTTTCGGCCAGCCCGCGCTGGAACTCCTGCCCCTTGGTCTGGTGACGCGCGCCGAAGTAGAAGCTGACGATCGCGCCCAGAAGCCACCACAGCGGGTCGGGCACCAGTGCGATGCCCTGCATGCGGGCCGCGAACCAGATCGGGTCGATCATCGCCGAGGTAAACAGGCCCAGCGTGCCCAGCGCCAGCATCGGGCGCGGCACGCGGTTGAGCGCGTTCATAAAGCGATCGAACGACCCCATGCGCGGCTGGCCGAATTCGGCCGCGAATTGCGCCAGGGCGGCGGCGCGATAGCTCGCCTCGCGCTCCCCCGCGTTTTCGGCGTTTTCGCGAAACACTTCTGCGGTGTCGCGGATCACATTGCGCCCACTGCCAAACAGCAGGCTGACCAGCCCATCGATCACCCCCATTCCGCCACCCGTGCGCGGTGCTCTGCGTCGCTTAGGTGGTATTGCGGCGATATGAACGCCTCGGCTCGACGGATCCACCCCCCCTTGCCACCGTCGCGGCGGCGGGCGTATTTCCGGCTGGCGGGACGCCGGTCGGCCAGATGGTAATAGTAGTTGCGCCGCTCGATCCCATAGGCATCGGCCAGGTGATCGGGTCCAACCCGGAACGCCGCCTGCGCCGCCTGAATCGTCTGCGGCCCCAGCGCCCCATCCACCGTGACCGGCTGCCCCATCTTGCCCAAAAGCCGTTGCAATATGCGCACCGCGTTGCCGCCCGCGTTCACATACATGTCGAACACCGACGGTTGCAGCGGGCCGGGCAAGTCTGCGATGCGCGGACGGATGAAGTAATGCTCGATGAAAATGTCGCGCGCCTGGTCGCGGCTGAGCCGCTGCACGTCACGCAGTGTAACCCGCCCGTCGCCGGTCAGGTCCAGCCCCAACCGGCGCATCGTGTGGATCGTGACGCCAAAATTGGTCGCCCCGCCCGGATCGTCGGGGTCGTTCACATAACCGCCTTCGCGGTCGATGATCTCATCTGCGATGTCTTGTACGGATTTCATTCGAGCCCTTCCCCGCGTGGTCAAACACGGGAAAAGACTCGTTAAAGGGCGTTAATTATTTGGAAATCAAGAGCCCGGTTCCTGATAGACGCCCTGTTCCTTCAACGCATCCACGACCTCTTTCGGCATATAGCTTTCGTCGTGCTTGGCCAGGATTTCCGAGGCGTTGAACACGCCATCGACGTATTTCCCAGTGCCGATCATGCCTTGGTTTTCCTCAAACAGATCCGGCAGTACACCGGTAAAGCTGACGGGAACCGAGGCGCCACCATCGGTCACGCTGAAAGTCACGGTTTCGCCGACACCGCGCACCAGAGTGCCTTCCTCGACCAACCCGCCGATGCGGAAGGTTTCGTTCGCCGCGGGCGGTTCCGCCATCACCTGGGAAGGCGAACGGAAATAATTGATACCGTCGCGAAAGGCATAGCCGATCAAGCCGACCGACAGAACCATTGCGACGACCGCCAACAGGATCACCTGCACGCGTCGTTGTTTCTTCAGACCCTTCATGCCTGCCATTGCAGCGCCCTCCTTACGGGAACACCGGGGCCAGCATCAGCCCCGTGGTTTCATCTTCGCCCAGCATCAGGTTCGCGTTCTGAACCGCCTGCCCGCTGGAGCCTTTGGCCAGATTGTCGAGCGTCGACACGACCAGCGCGCGGCCCGGAACCCGGTCCCCGACAACACCGATGCGACACAGGTTCGACCCGGTCACCTGCCCCATGCCAGGGGCCTGTCCAAAAGGCAGCACCTCGACAAAGGGTTCGCTCGCGTAACGCGCGGCCAGCGCCTGATGGATCGCATGCGCGTCGCCCTTCAGATAACAGCTGGCCAAAATGCCCCGGTTCACCGGCACCAGATGCGGCGTGAACATTATCCGCACGTCACGACCGGCCAAGGCACTGAATTCCTGTTCGAATTCGCCCTGGTGGCGGTGGGTCCCGCCCAGCGCATAGCCCAAGACATCGGTGGAGCGTTCCGCGAACAACATGTTTTCTTTGAGCGACCGACCTGCCCCGGACACGCCGTTTTTCAGATCGCAGATGATGTCATCCAGATCGATCAGCCCCGCCGTGATCAGCGGTCGCAGCGCGTATTGCACCGTGGCGGCATTGCAGCCGGTGCCCGCAACCAGCCGCGCGTCGCGGATGTCGTCACGGTAGAACTCGGTCAGGCCATAGACGGCGGATTTCTGCAATTCGACCGCCACATGCGGCGCGCCGTACCACTTTTCATATTCCGCCGGGTCGCGCAGCCGGAAATCAGCACCCAGATCGACGACCTTCACGGTCTCGGGCAGGTCGCGCACAAGCGCCTGGCTCAACCCGTGGGGAAGTGCTGCAAAGCACAGGTCGACGTCCGAAAAATCGATCTGATCGATCTTGACCAGCTTGGGCAGATCCAGATGCGCCAGATGCGGGAACACATCCGCCATCGCCTGCCCGGCCTTGCGTTCGGCAGACAGCGCGACGATTTCCATCGTCGGATGGGTGGCGATGATGCGGACAAGCTCGGCCCCGGTATAGCCGGACGCGCCCAGAATGGCGATTTTGTGGGTCATGGCAGACCTCTTTCATGAACTCTCAGTGATGTAATGGGTCGTGGCGAAAACCGCAATCACGCGGCGTCGAAAGTGATCTTTCGTCGCAGGAATTGCGTTGCGCGATCTGACACGCGGGCCGGGTCACCGGTGGTCAGGAACTTCGAAAGCTCGCCGGGGCCCTTCATATGCGGGTGCCGCGCAAGGTAATCGGCCAGGCTTTCGGCCACCAGATTGGCCTGGCTGTAGACTGTGACCTCTTCGCCCAGCGCATCCTGGAACACCTGCTCCATCAGCGGGTAATGGGTGCACCCCAGAATGGCCGCCTGCGGCTCCGGCATCTTGCGCTTCAGCGCGTCGACATGGCTGCGCACCAGCGCCTCGGCCAGGATCAGATCGCCGTCTTCGATCGCATCGACAACGCCGCCACAGGCTTGTGCCTCGACGTCGACGCCAATGGCACGGAAGGCCAGTTCGCGTTGAAAGGCGCGACTGGCGACGGTGGCGGGGGTGGCGAACAGCGCCACATGTTTCACCGCCACTTCGCGCGGCGGCGTGTTGTCGCCCCATTGCCGTTCGGTCAGCGCCTCGATCAACGGCACGAAAACGCCCAGCACTCGTTTGTCGTGGGGGATCCAGCTTTCCTGCATCCGGCGCAGCGCCGCCGCCGAGGCGGTGTTGCACGCCAGGATGACAAGATCGCAGCCTTCCGCCCACAGCCGTTCCACTGCACGGGTCGTCAGGTCATAAACGTCGTCCGCGTTCCGCACGCCATACGGCGCGTGTTCGTTGTCACCGAAATAGACGAAATCCACATCAGGCAGGCGCTTGGACACGGCGTCCAGAACGGTCAGGCCACCCAGACCAGAATCGAAAATCCCAACTGCCATGTCGCACCTCTTGATCCCGTTTCGCCCTTCCTACCCGCTTTGCCCGAGCAAGGCCAGTGGACAGGGCGCCGCGCTACTCGGCCGCCTGGGGCGTCTGTTCGCCCCCGGCCCTGTATGCCGTAAGCAAGGCCTCGCGCCGTTTCCCGGTCTCGGTCGCATTCGCAGCCTTCACCGGACCGAAGCCCTTGATCTGCAACGGAAGCACGGCCAGCTCAAGGGCGATTTCCGCAGGCCCGTCGCCACGCAGAATCTCATCCATGTCGCGTTCATACTGGGTGATCAACCCGCGCTCCATGCGCCGTTCAGCGCTGCGTCCGAACGGGTCAAGTGCCGTGCCACGCAGGCGTTTCATTCGCGCAAGCCAGGGCATCAGACGCATGAACTTTTCACCGTATGCGCGTTTCATCGGCCGCCCGTTCGCACCGTCCTTGGCAAAGATCGGCGGCGCCATGTGAAAGGTCAGTTCCAGATCGCCGTCAAACTCGGCTTCAGCCTTGGCGCGGGTGTCGCGCAGCAGCCGCGCGACCTCGTATTCATCCTTATAGGCCAACACCTTATGGTAACCCTTGGCGATGGCTTCCTTCAGCGCCGGGTCCTTGGCCCGCTGCACCAGCTTGCGATAGCGTTTCGCCAGTCGGCGCGATTGATAGGCGGTCAGATGCGCCGCGCGGAAATCGATCTTTTCGTCCAAAGACTTGGGCTTTTCCACGACCTCGGCCGCGACGTATTTCGCGGCGTCCTCAGGATGCAGCACCGCCCAGCGCCCCAGCTCAAACGCCCGCGCGTTGCGCATCGGGGCCTGACCGTTCAGCGAAATCGCCTGCATCAGCGCCCCATGGGTCAGCGGCACCAGCCCGTTTTGCCAGGCCGCGCCCAACACCATCATGTTGGAATAAATACTGTCGCCCAGAAGAACGCGCGACAATTCGGTGGCGTCGAGCAGGCTCACCCGTTCGCGCAACCGCGCCTCAAGCGCAAGGGTCAGGCGATCGCCTGGAATGCGGAACTCCGTGTCGCGGGTGAAATCACCCGTCACCGTTTCATGGCTGTCCACCACCGCGCCAGTGCGCCCGGTGCGGGTCAGGCCCAGCGTCTTGGCCCCAGCCGACACGACCAGTTCGCCGCCGATCAGCGCGTCACATTCGCCCGTCGCGACTCGGATCGCCGAGATGTCCGCAGGCCGGTTCGCCAGGCGCAGATGCACCAGCACCGCGCCGCCCTTCTGCGCCAGCCCGGCCATCTCCATCATGCCCGCGCCCTTGCCGTCGATATGTGCGGCTTGGGCCATGATGGCGCCGATGGTGACCACCCCGGTGCCGCCGACCCCAGTGATGACCACGTTATGGGTGCCGTCGATCTGCGGCAGCACGGGGTCCGGTAGGTCCGGCAGGTCGATCTCGGCGGTGGCGGCTTTCTTCAGCTCGGCCCCCGCGACCGTGACGAAAGACGGACAGAAGCCGTTCACACAGCTGAAATCCTTGTTGCAGGACGACTGGTCAATGGCGCGTTTGCGGCCCAGTTCGGTTTCAACAGGCACGATCGACACGCAGTTCGACTGCACGCCGCAATCGCCGCAGCCTTCGCAGATGTCGGTGTTGATGAACACCCGCTTGTCCGGATCCGGAAAGGTGCCGCGTTTGCGCCGGCGTCGTTTTTCGGCCGCACAGGTCTGCACATAAAGTATGACCGATACGCCTCTGATATCGCGAAGTTTTTCCTCTACGGCCAGAAGCTCTTCTCGCGGGTGGGCCTCGATACCCTTGGGAAAGGCGGACAGGTCCACGTCTTCCTTGTCGTCATAGACCAGCGCGATGTGGTCGACCCCGGCCGCCTGCACTTCGCGCGCGATACGCATTGCGTCCAGCCCGCCTTCGTTGGTCTGCCCACCGGTCATCGCGACCGCGTCATTGTACAGGATCTTATAGGTGATCGTGGTGCCCGCCGCGATCGCCGCGCGGATCGCCATCAGGCCCGAGTGGTTGTAGGTGCCATCGCCCAGGTTCTGGAACACGTGCTTGGTTGTGGAGAACGGCGCCTCGCCGATCCAGTTCGCGCCCTCGCCCCCCATCTGGGTTGACCCCAGCGTGTCGCGGTCCATCCACTGCACCATATAATGACAACCGATCCCGGCATAAGCCCTTGAGCCTTCGGGCAATTTCGTGGACGTGTTGTGTGGACATCCAGAACAGAAATACGGCAAACGCGCCGCGATTTCCTCGGCATTGTCGGCCTTGCGGGCCTCGGCCAGCTCGGTCAAACCGGCCTTCACCGCCTCGGTCCCGCGCCCTTCCTCGATCAGGATATTGCCGATCTTGTCCGCGATCATGATCGGGTCCAGCGCAAAGCGGGTTGGGAACAATTCCTCGCCCCGGTCGTTGCGCCAGCCATAGACGCGGCGCCCGCGGCGGTCGTCGAAAATGGCTTCCTTGATCTGCACCTCAATCAGCTTGCGCTTTTCCTCAACCACAACGATCAAGTCCAGCCCCTCGGCCCAGTCCTGAACGCCCTTCATGTCCAGGGGCCAGGTCTGGCCGATCTTGTAGGTGGTGATGCCCAGCCGCTCGGCCTCGCCCTCATCAATGCCCAGAAGCGACAGCGCGTGCACAAGATCCAACCAGTTCTTGCCGGCAGCGGCAAAGCCGATCTTGGCACCGGGTTTTCCCCAAACCCTCTTGTCGATTTTGTTCACGTTTGCAAAGGCTTCCGCCGCGACCCTCTTGTAGTCGATCATCCGCGCTTCTTGCGGGATCCGGTCATCAACCAGGCGGATGTTCAGCCCGCCCTCGGGCATGTCGAACGCAGGTGTGACAAACTGCATCCGGTCGGGACTGCCATCGACAACCGAGGTGGCTTCGACCGTATCTTTCATCACCTTCAGCCCGACCCAGACCCCGGCAAAGCGCGACAGCGCCCAGCCATAAAGGCCATAGTCCATGATCTCCTGCACCCCCGCCGGGCTGACGATCGGCATGTAGGCATCGACCATCGCCCAGTCGGATTGGTGCAAAGTGGTGGAACTTTCGCCGGTGTGATCATCGCCCATCGCCATCAGCACGCCACCATAGGCGGATGACCCCGCCATGTTGGCGTGGCGCATCACGTCGCCGGTCCGGTCCACGCCCGGCCCCTTGCCATACCACAGGCCGAACACACCATCATGGGTGCCTTCGCCGCGCAGTTCCGCCTGCTGCGTGCCCCACATCGCGGTGGCGGCCAGGTCTTCGTTCAGGCCTGGCTGAAACAGCACATCCGAGGCCGCAAGCGTCTTTTGCGCGCGCGACATCCACAGGTCCACCGCGCCCAAAGGCGAGCCGCGATAACCGGTGACATAGCCCGCGGTGTTCAGCCCCGCCGCGGTGTCGCGCGCCTTCTGCATCAGCATCAGTCGCACCAGCGCCTGGGTGCCGTTCAGCAGAACCTGACCTTTCTCAAGGTCGAACCGATCGTTCAGGGTGATCTCGGCTTTGCTCATGACGCTCCTCCACTCGCATATGGGCATGTAGGGATGTTAGGTCAAAATGCCTGACCTAACAAATCATTTCTTTGTGTCAGTCCGTTGGCAATTCGGGTAAGACTGACGATAACAGATCGTGACAGATTACGCGCAAAAAGGGTTCAGTTGTTTCGCTATGGATTGGGACAAGCTCAGAATATTTCATGCTGTGGCCGATGCGGGGTCCCTGACCCATGCAGGCGATGCGCTGCACTTGTCGCAATCGGCGGTGTCGCGGCAGATCCGCGCCCTTGAGGAAAGCCTGAATGCCACCCTGTTCCACCGCCATGCGCGCGGACTGATTCTGACCGAACAGGGTGAGCTTTTGTTTGACGCCACCAGCGCGATGACCCAGCGGCTGGATGCCGCCGTCGCCCGTATTCGCGACAGCAAGGAAGAGGTGTTCGGCGAATTGCGCGTGACCACCACGACCGGGTTCGGGTCGCTGTGGCTGGCCCCGCGCCTGCCCAAGCTCTATGAGAAATACCCGGATCTGAAGATCGACCTGATGTTGGAAGAACGCGTGCTGGACCTGCCGATGCGCGAGGCCGACGTGGCCATCCGCATGAAGGAACCCAGTCAGGCCGACCTGATCCGCAAGCGCCTGATGGAAGTGCACATGCGCCTCTATGCTGCCCCCGGCTATCTGGAAAGTGCGGGCGTACCAGGGAACATGGAGGATCTGTCCGATCACCGGTTGATCTGCCAGAATACCAGTTCAGCCCAGGTCAGTGCGGGATCAAGCTTTGTGCAGGAGCTGCTGACCCACAATGTGCAGTCGCTATTGACCGTGAACAACTACTTCGGCGTGCTGCAGGCGGTTCTGTCCGGTCTGGGCGTCGGTGTGCTGCCCGATTATGTGACCCAGGACTTCCCCGACCTCGTGCGCGTCCTGCCTGAGGTGGAAAGCCGCGTCATTCCGGTGTTCCTGGCCTACCCGGAAGAATTGCGCGCCTCGAAACGCATCGGCGCCTTCCGTGACTTCGTGACCGAAGAAATCTTCGAACAACGCAAACGCGACCGCGCCGAAGCTGTTGCTTGAATGCCGCTATGCACGATGCGCATAGCCGCATTGCAGCATTTTTGCTTGATCCAATGCCGCACTGCCCATATTTCAGGATCAAAGCTGATCAATTGATCAGTTTTTACCTCCCTGTTGGACTTCGGCCGAGCCTTGAGCTCGGCCTTTTTTTTTGCACCAACGCCAGCTGCCCCCGCAGAAAGGCTTGTTCCGACCGGACCTGCGTCAGGGATATGGCCCGTGCATAGGCCAACTCGGCCTCACCCAAATGATCCAACCGCGCCAACAGCTCGGCACGCGCCGCGTGAAACGGCTGATAGGCTGACAGCGCATCCTCCAAATGGTCAACATCGGCCAGAGCTTGCCCTGCCCCGTCAACCTCGGCGCGGGCCAGCGCAAGGTTCAGGCGCACCACAGGTTCCGGGCTCATCCGTGCCAACAGGCGATACAATGCGACGATCTGGCGCCAATCGGTTGCCGCAGCGCTGGCTGCCTCGCCGTGCAACGCCGCAATCGCCGCCTGCAATTGAAACCGCCCGACGCGCCCCTGCGCCAAAGCCCATTCCACCAGACCCCGCCCTTCCTCGATCGCAGCCCGATCCCATATGCCACGGTCCTGTGCCTTCAGCGGAACATACCCGCCCGTATCGTCCATCCGCGCCGCCCGGCGCGCATGAGTCAGCAGGATCAGCGCCAGCAGACCCGCCACTTCGGCGTCATCGGGGCACAATTGCCACATCAGCCGGGCCAGAAACAGCGCCTCTTCACACAGGTCCACCCTAAGCTGCGCGTCACCTTCGGTTGCGGCATAGCCCTCGTTGAAAATCAAGTAGATTACGGTCAGGACGGACGAGACGCGCTCAGGCAGATTGGCATCATCCGGGATGGTGAACGGGATCGCGGCCGTTTGGATTTTCTTCCGGGCGCGGCTCAGACGTTGCGCCATGGTGGCAGGTTTGTCCAAGAAGGCCCGCGCGATTTCGTCGGTCGTCAAACCACCCAATGTGCGCAGGGTCAGAGCCACACGTGTTTTGCGCTCCAGCGCCGGGTGGCAGCAAGTGAAGATAAGCCGCAACCGGTGGTCAGGAATGTCGTGCGGCACCGCCATCGCGTCATCCTCGCGTTCCAGCGCGGCAAGTTCGGCGGCATAAGCCCGGGACCGGGCGTCCCGGCGAAATCTGTCGATCGCCTTGCGTTGTGCAACCCGCAACAGCCAGGCCTGCGGATTGTCCGGCACACCGGAACGGCCCCAGTGGATCAGGGCGGCTTCGACCGCGTCCTGCAAACAATCCTCGGCCAGTTGAAAGTCCCCCAACCGCGCAATCAGCGCGGCCATCAGACGCCCCCGATCCATCCGCAGGGTTGCTGCGACCAGATTGTTGTCGGGGGCGCCCATGTCTCAGCCCAAATCCATGACCGGGCGCACTTCGATCGTCCCTGTCTCGGCCACCGGGATCATCGCCGCATAGTGCAGTGCCTCGTCCAAGTCCTTGCAATCAAGGATATAGAAGCCCCCCAACTGCTCCTTGGTTTCGGCAAAGGGGCCGTCCATGGTCTCAGTCTTGCCGCCACGCACGCGCACCGAGGTTGCGGTCTCGACCGGCATCAGCGCTTCACCGCCGCCCATGATCCCGGCGTCGATATAGATTTGGGTCAGCTTCTCCCACGGCTCCATCATCGCCGCAAATTCCGGGGTGCCGGGGGTGGGGTCAGGCCGGGATACCGGCGCATCGTAGATCAAAGCCATGTATTTCATGTCAGTCTCCTTTTCAGATCAGTCTAAGGCGCGTCTTCAAGCTCAGACAAGGGCCGCGCCGATGGGTTTGATTGGGTCTCAGTGCCCCAAGGACGATTGGCGAACACGAAAATCGACATCCCCCCGGCAAAATCGCTAAAAAATATCCACTGCGCGCGGCTTGTCACCTTTCCCCCAAGGCCCCGTTCCCCTAAAAGGCCCGCAATGGTTGCCAGAGGGGGATGCAAGATCATGGACGAGCCGAAGATCACTGAGGACCTGATTGCTGCACACGGTCTGAGCCCGGATGAATACGCGCTGATCCTTGAGATCATCGGACGCGAGCCGACGTTCACAGAACTCGGCATCTTCTCGGCAATGTGGAACGAGCATTGTTCCTATAAGTCTTCGAAGAAATGGCTGCGCACCCTGCCCACCGAAGGCCCCCAGGTCATCTGTGGCCCCGGCGAAAACGCGGGCATCGTCGACATTGGCGACGGGCAATGCGTGGTGTTCAAGATGGAAAGCCACAACCACCCGTCTTATATCGAGCCCTATCAGGGTGCGGCGACCGGCGTTGGTGGCATCTTGCGTGACGTATTTACAATGGGCGCGCGGCCGATTGCGGCGATGAACTCACTATCGTTTGGTGAAATCGACCACCCCAAGACGCGCACGCTGGTCAACGGTGTGGTGGAAGGCATCGGCGGCTATGGCAATTGTTTCGGCGTGCCGAACGTGGGAGGCGAAGTGCGCTTCCACCCGGCCTACAACGGCAACTGCCTGGTCAACGCCTTCGCGGCAGGCCTCGCGGATACCGACAAGATCTTCTACTCCGCCGCCTCGGGCATCGGCATGCCGGTCGTCTATCTCGGTGCCAAGACAGGCCGCGACGGGGTTGGCGGGGCCACGATGGCGTCAGCTGAGTTCGACGACACGATCGAAGAAAAACGCCCCACGGTGCAGGTCGGTGACCCGTTCACCGAAAAGCGCCTGATGGAAGCGACGCTGGAGCTGATGAAGACCGGCGCGGTGATCTCGATCCAGGACATGGGGGCCGCGGGCCTGACCTGTTCGGCCGTCGAAATGGGCGACAAGGGCGGGCTGGGCGTGAAGCTCAATCTTGATGCCGTGCCGCAGCGCGAAGAGCACATGACGGCCTATGAGATGATGCTGTCGGAAAGCCAGGAGCGCATGCTCATGGTGCTGAACCCCGAACTTGAGGCCGAGGCCCGCGCGGTGTTCGAGAAATGGGACCTGGATTTCGCCATCGTCGGCGAAACCATCGCCGAGGACCGGTTCCTGATCCTGCATGGCAACGAGGTGAAAGCCGACCTGCCGCTGGCCACCCTGTCGGGCTCGGCCCCGGAATATGACCGCCCCTGGGTGGAAACGCCCGCCGCCGAGCCGCTGGCCGACGTGCCGCAGATCGACCCGATCGACGGGCTGCGGGCGCTGGTCACCTCACCCAACTATGCCGCCAAGCAGTGGGTCTATGAACAATACGACCACATGGTCATGGCCGACACCGTGCGCGCGCCCGGTCTGGGCGCCGGCGTCGTGCGGGTGCATGGCACCGACAAGGCGCTGGCCTTCACCTCGGACGTGACGCCGCGCTATGTCAAAGCCAACCCGGTTGAAGGCGGCAAACAGGCGGTGGCCGAAGCCTACCGCAACCTGACCTCGGTCGGGGCGAAACCGCTGGCCACCACCGACAACCTGAATTTCGGCAACCCCGAAAAGCCCGAGATCATGGGCCAGTTCGTCGGCGCCATCAAAGGCATCGGCGAAGCGGTCGCGGCGCTGGACGTGCCGATCGTGTCGGGCAACGTTTCGCTGTACAACGAAACCGACGGCACCGGCATCCTGCCCACCCCGACAATCGGCGCGGTGGGGCTTCTGGACAGCCTCGACGATCTGATCGGCGGCATCGCCCGCGACGGCCACGTCGCGATGGTGATTGGCGAGACCGAAGGCCACCTGGGCCAATCCGCCCTGCTGGCCGAAGTGTTCAACCGCGAAGAAGGCGACGCGCCGCACGTGGATCTGGACGCCGAGAAGAAGCACGGCGATTTCGTGCGAGACAACCGCACGCTGATCAAGGCCTGTTCGGACCTGTCCGATGGCGGTCTGGCGCTGGCGGCCTTCGAGATGGCCGAAGCCTCAGACGTCGGCGTCACGCTGGACGCAGACGACACGCCGACGCTGTTTGGCGAAGATCAGGCGCGTTATCTGGTCGCCTGCAACTTTGACGAAGCCGAGGCGCTGATGGTCGCCGCTGGTCAGGCCGGCGTGCCCATCACCACCGTGGGTCGCTTCACCGGTGATATGGTGCGCATGGGCAGCTCCGAGGCGCCGCTGAGCGAGTTGGCACATGCCTTCCGCACCGGTTTTGACGCCGCCCACCGCTGATGGCGCGCCTGCCCGCCCCCGCTGGGCTTGAGGATCTCAAGCCCGATTGCGGCGCCTGTGCGGCGCTGTGCTGTGTCGCGCCTGCGTTTGACAAAGGCGAGGATTTCGCCCTGAACAAACCCGCGCTGACGCCGTGCCGCCACCTGTCGGATGGCAACCTGTGCAAAATCCATGAAAACCTGGTCGACCTCGGATTTCCGGCCTGCGAAAGCTTCGATTGCCTGGGGGCCGGGCAATACGTGACGCAAAACCTCTATGGCCGCGACACCTGGCGCACAACGCCCGAACTTTTGCCCGAAATGGCCGAGGCCTTTCGCACCCTGCGGCGCATTCACGAAGCCCTGCAACAGATGTTCATGGCACAAGCCCTGCCCCTGTCCCCCACGCAAGAAGCCGCGCGACAGGCCACTATCGCCGCCCTTACGCCGACATCCGGCTGGACCGCAAACACCCTGGCCCAGGCCGAAACCGACGGTATCTTTGCCAACGTGCGCGAAACGCTGGCAGGCTTTCGCAGCGCGGTCAGCCGCTAGCCCCTTGCGGGCAACAAACCCCGGACCTAGATTGAACACCGAACAGGACAAGGACGACACCGCATGGCCATGCAAGCCCAAAGCATCGAAGACCTGATCCGCGCGGGCTTTCCCGACGCAAAGATCACCATCACCGACCTTGCTGGTGACGGCAACCATTGGGCCGCCGAGGTGATCGACGAAAGCTTCCGCGGCATGAACCGTGTGCAACAACAACGCGCCGTGAATGCCACCGTTAAACCCCAGATCGACAGCGGCGAATTGCACGCGCTGGCCTTGACCACCAAGGCGCCTGAGTAAGCGATGGGCTGGGGCTTGGTTTTCACGCTGGCATCTCTGCCGATCATCGTCGCGATGATCATCTATGCTTTGTGGAACAGGCCGCAGAAGAACGGCCCGAAACAGACACGCGGCACAACCCCGTCCCAAAATGGCGTGATCGCTGGGGGCGGAATAGATGGAGGTCGAGGTGGCCATAACCACTATGTCGTCATCCCACGTGACCCACAGGAATACACCCGGGTAATGACCCCGAAGAAATGAGGAAACCCAAATGACCGACGCAAAAACCCAGATCGACGAAACCGTCAAAGCCAACGATGTCGTGCTTTACATGAAAGGCACCAAGGACGCGCCGCAATGCGGGTTCTCGTCCCGCGTGGCCGGTGTGCTGAACTTCATGGGCGTTGAGTTCGCCGATGTGAACGTGCTGGCCGATGAAGCCATCCGCAATGGCATCAAGGAATATTCCGACTGGCCGACCATCCCGCAGCTATACGTGAAGGGTGAATTCGTCGGCGGCTGCGACATCATCACCGAGATGACCCTGTCGGGCGAACTGGACACGCTGTTTGAGGAAAACAACGTGACCTATTCCAAGGATGCCGCCGAAAAGATCCGCGAAGCGAACGCCTAACTCCTTCGTATAGAATAAAAAACCCCGCCAGGCGCGATCCTGGCGGGGTTTTTCACGTCTTGTCACAGGCACCAATCCCGAGCGGGGCCACGCCCCGTGAGAAAACAAGCGTCGCGTCAGCGACCCAATTTGACAGCCCTCACCTGGCGGCCTTTTCCTCGACCTGGGCGGCCACGGCCTCGGCGCGGGCGGCAAGCTCGGCAAGTGTGTCGGTCACCACGTCGGGGATCACCGGCACTTCGACCTTTTCAGGCTCAGGCGCAGGGGCGGCCTTCAATGCCTCGATCTCGGCCGTCAGATCGGCCAGCTGCTTTTCGGCCACCTTCAGCTTGTCGTCCAGCCCGGCGGTCTTGTCAGCCAGCATCAGCCCGGACATCAACAACATGCGCGGCTCGGTCAAATGGGCGATCTGACTGGTCAGCACCGAGGCTTCCGCGTCCAACATCGCGGCGGCGGATTTCAGGAAATGCTCTTCGCCTTCCTGGCAGGCGACCTCGAAATCGCGGCCCCCGATGGTGATTTTCACGTCAGGCATCGGCGGCCTCCTTCTCCATCGCGTCGACCAGCGGCCCAAGCTCGCCCAGCACCGCATCCAGTTCCGCCCGATCAGCGGCCTGGGCCGCGCGCAGGGCTTCCAACTCGGCCATCATCGACTTGTTCACCAGGTGCGGTTCAGCCACACCCGCGCTGATCGCGTTGCGCAGCGCGTCGTTGTTGGACCGCAGATCGGCGTTGACCTTGCGCAGCTTCGCGGTGCCGGCTTCTTCTTCTTCCAACATCTCGCGCAGGCGCTCGACCTCTTCGGCCAGCGTGTCGACCGTGTTGTCCTGACGATCTTTGATCGCTTTCACGCGCTCTTCCAGTTGGGCGTTCGCAGTGCGCTCTTCTTCCAGCTCTGCGGTCAGACGCGCCACCTCCGAGCCGTCGCTTTCCGTTGCGGCGGCCGGTTTGCCCAGCGCCTCCAGACCGGTTCCAATCCGGTCCAATGCGGCCGTGATCCGGCCTTCAAGTTCGGCAATCTCGCTCATGTCCTGCCCTGTTTTCTCGCCTAAGTCACTTGCCCCGCGCGCACGAATCGCACCCATTCGGGGTCATGAGACAAGTTTAACCCCTTGTTGCGGGAAATGCGCCCCCTTTGCTTCCAAGCACTTGGCGCTTGTGCTTGATCTTCGCGGCGCGACTGCTAAGACGCTTTGAACCCCCGTTTCCAGCCAAAGGATCAGCACCGTGGACATCGCAACCCTTCGCAAAGACCACCCCGACCACTGGATGCGCGCCGCTGCCATCCGCGCGCTGACGCTGGATGCCGTCGCCGCCGCCAATTCCGGTCACTCCGGCATGCCAATGGGCATGGCCGATGTCGCGACCGTTTTGTTCGAAAAGCACCTGAAGTTCGACCCCAAGGCGCCGCGTTGGGCGGACCGTGACCGGTTCATCCTGTCGGCGGGCCACGGCTCGATGCTGATCTATTCGCTGCTGTATCTCACCGGCTACGAAGACGTGACGCTGGACCAGATCAAGAACTTCCGCCAGTGGGGCGCGATCACCGCCGGGCACCCGGAATACGGCCATGTCTCGGGCGTAGAGACCACCACCGGGCCGCTGGGACAGGGCATCGCCAACGCCGTGGGCTTCGCCATGGCCGAGGAAATCCAGCGCGCGCGCTATGGCAAGAAGATCGTCGACCACCACACCTATGTGATCGCCGGTGACGGCTGCCTGATGGAAGGCATCAGCCAGGAAGCGATCGGCCTTGCCGGGCGCCATGAGCTGTCGAAGCTGATCGTCTTCTGGGACAACAACGATATCACCATCGACGGCAAGGTATCGCTGTCGGATCGCACAAACCAGGTGAAGCGCTTCCAGGCTTCGGGCTGGCATGTGCAGGAAATCGACGGCCACGATCCCGTTGCCATCGATGCCGCCATCACCAAGGCGAAATCGACCGGCAAACCGTCGATGATCGCCTGCAAGACGCATATCGCCCTGGGCCACGCGGCGCAGGACACTTCGAAAGGCCACGGCGCGCTGACCGATGCGGATCAGATGAAAGCGGCGAAAGAAGGCTATGGCTGGACCACCGGCCCGTTCACGGTGCCTGCGGACGTGAAAGCCCAGTGGGAGGCCATGGGCGGTCGCGGCGCCAAGGCGCGCGGCGAATGGAACACGCGCTTTGCTTCGATTTCCGAGCGCAAACAGGCCGAGTTCAACCGTGCCTATGCCGGTGACGCGCCCAAGCGCCTGTCTGCCGTCGTGCGCGCGCTGAAAAAGCAGATCAGCGAGGAGCAGCCCAAGGTGGCAACGCGTAAGTCGTCCGAAATGGCGCTTGAGGTCATCAACCCGATCATGGGGGAAACCGTCGGCGGCTCGGCCGACCTGACCGGATCGAACAACACCAAGACCGGCGACATGGGTGTGTTTGACACCGACAACCGCAAGGGCCGCTATATCTATTGGGGCATTCGTGAACACGGCATGGCTGCGGCGATGAACGGCATGGCGCTGCATGGCGGCATTCGCCCCTATGGCGGCACGTTCTTTGTCTTCACCGACTATGCCCGCCCTTCGATGCGTCTGGCGGCTCTGATGGGCATCCCGACGGTGTTCGTCATGACCCATGACAGCATTGGCGTGGGCGAAGACGGCCCGACGCACCAGCCGGTCGAGCATCTGGCAATCTGCCGCGCGACGCCGAATTCCTATACCTTCCGCCCCGCCGACACGGTGGAAACGGCGGAAGCCTGGGAAATCGCGCTGACCTCGAAGGACAAGCCGTCGGTTCTGGCGCTGACCCGCCAGGGCCTGCCCACGGTGCGGACCGAGCACAAGAACAAGAACCTTGTCGCCCAGGGCGGTTACGTGCTGGCCGAGGCCGAGGGCAAGCGTCAGGCGATCCTGATCGCCACCGGCTCCGAGGTCGAGCTGGCGCTGAAGGCGCGTGACATCCTGCAGGACGCCGGGATCGGCACCCGCGTCGTGTCGATGCCCTGCATGGAGCTGTTTGCCGAGCAGGACGAGACCTATCGCCGCCGGGTTCTGCCCGCCGGTCCAGTCCGTGTCGGCATCGAAGCCGCGGTGCGCAATGGCGGTTGGGACAAGCTGCTGTTGGGCGAACGTGGGCGCGAAGCGAAACAGGCGTTTGTCGGCATGGACAGCTTCGGCGCCTCGGCCCCGGCTGGCACTTTGTTCGAAAAATTCGGCATCACCGCCGAAAACGTCACCGCCAAGGTGCGCGAACTTCTGGGCTGACGCGCCCCACCTTAAGCAAAATCAAACCCCGCCAGGCAGCTGTCTGGCGGGGTTTTTCATGCGTGGGCACCTGCCGCGTGGTCAGATCGCCGACAGCAGCGCCGCCCAGTTCGTCAAAAGTAACAGCGCCAGCGGGACAAGCGCCAGAAGGGTAAAGAGAATGCGGACGAACACCCGTTCGGCCCGCGTGTCCACAACCGGGAAGGTCGCGGTGCGCCCCAGACGCTTGTTGGCCAGACCACGCCAGATCAGGCTGACCCAGTTGGCGACATACGCGACGAGGGCAAGCTGAATTCCAAACCGGCCACCCATCCATTCACGCCCCCATTGCTGCACACCGATCACCCAGATCACCAGCATGATCAGGATTGCGCTGGCCAACAAAGCAAGAGCCGTGGGGCGATGACGACGGGACTGGACAGCCGCCAGCCCCAGTAGGACAAACGGCCCGCCGATGGCCCACAGACCAAATACGATCAGGGCCGGAAGGAACATGTCAGGCCTTGCCCTTGAACACCGCCGCCCAAAGGGGGCCGATCACCCAAGTGGCCAGTGGGATCAGCAGGACCCCCAGCGCCAGGCCAAAGATGCCGTCCATCGCCGCCTTGGTCATCCATTCCACCAGACCCTCCAGGCTGGGAACCGCGTGACCGGCCGCATAGGCCCAGTCATGGATGTGATGACCCAGCCAGCCAAAGCCCAGTTCCTCCATCCCATGAATGATGATGGAGCCGCCAACCCAGAGCATCGCCATGGTGCCGACGATCATCAGAAGCTTCAGGAACCCCGGCATCGCCTTGACGATCCCATGCCCGATGGAGCGTGTTAGTCCCAGCCGCCCGCGCGTGGACATGAACAGCCCCAGGTCATCGGCCTTCACGATCAAGGCGACGCTGCCATAGACCGCGACGGTGATGCCCACGGCCACCGTGGCCAGGGTCGCCGTCTCCATCCAGAAATTGCTGGTGGGAATCGCCGCAAGGGAAATGGTCATGATCTCGGCAGACAAGATGAAATCCGTCTTGATCGCACCGGCCACCTTCGTTTCCTCTAGGTGGGCGGGATCGCCCTCTTCATGCTCGGCGTGGTCCCATAGGTGGTCCGAGGGAAACAGCCAGTGCCAGACTTTCTCGGCCCCCTCGAAACACAGATACGCCCCACCCAGCATCAGTAAGGGCGAGATCAGCCAGGGTGCGAAATTGGATAGCAACAGCGCGACCGGCAACAGGATCAGGATCTTGTTCTTGATCGAGCCCCAGGCGATACGGCCAACGATGGGCAATTCGCGCTTGGCGTCAAAGCCCTGAACGTATTTCGGGGTCACCGCCGCGTCGTCGATCAACGCGCCCGCCGCCTTGGCCCCGGCCTTGGCCGCCTGCCCGGCCACATCATCGATCGATGCCGCCGCCACCTTGGCGATTCCGGCCACGTCATCCAGAAGCGCAATCAAACCACTCATCTCAACATCCCTTGTCGTCGTTTCGCGCGACTCTATCGCACCCATCGGCGTGGACAAGGGGGTGCGGGGATTAACCCTTCCAAAGGGTCTTTCGCAGCCACAGGGGCAAGATGTTGTGCGCTAACGCCGGATGTTTTCGCTAACATGTTGGCATCTAAACTATTTTTTAATTGGCCCTAAAATACCTCGCCGCTATACCCGCCCCAAGCTTTCATAGCGCGCGACGCGAACGGCGCCACAGCCTGAGGGGAATTCACATGACCGTTACCATCGGTATCAACGGCTTTGGCCGGATCGGACGCTGCACGCTGGCGCATATCGCCGCAAGCGGCCGCAATGACGTTCAGGTCGTCAAGGTCAATGCGACCGGCCCGATCGAAACCGCAGCACACCTGCTGAAATATGACAGCGTGCATGGCCGGTTCCCGAACGACGTCAAGATCACCGACAATACGATGGATCTGGGCCGCGGCCCGATGGAGATGTTCTCGACCTATGACCCGAGCGAGCTGGACTGGTCGGGCGTCGACGTGGTGCTGGAATGCACAGGCAAATACAACGACGGCAACAAAGCCCAGGTGCACCTGAAGCAGGGCGCAAAGAAGGTGCTGATCTCGGCCCCGGCCAAGAACGTGGAAAAGACCATCGTCTTCGGCGTGAACCACCGCGAACTGGAAGCCCAGCACAAGATGGTGTCGAACGGGTCGTGTACCACCAACGGCCTGGCTCCGCTGGCCAAGGTGCTGAACGATGCGCTGGGTATCGAAAGCGGCATCATGACCACAATCCATTCCTATACCGGCGACCAGCCGACGCTGGACCGTCGCCACGACGACCTCTACCGCGCGCGCGCCGCCGCGATGGCGCTGATCCCGACCTCGACCGGGGCCGCCAAGGCGCTTGGCGAAGTGCTGCCGGAATTGGCCGGCAAGCTGGATGGCACCGCCCTGCGTGTGCCGACCCCGAACGTGTCCGCCGTGGACCTGACCTTCCAGGCCAGCCGTGATACGAGCGTGGAAGAGGTCAACGCGATCATGCAGGAAGCCGCCGCAGGATCGATGGGCCGCGTTCTGGGCTATGACCCGGAACCCAAGGTGTCGATCGACTTCAACCACACCGAGCAAAGCTCGATCTTCGCGCCCGATCAGACCAAGGTCGTTGGCGGGCGCACCGTGCGGGTGATGAGCTGGTATGACAACGAATGGGGCTTTTCCGTTCGCATGGCCGACGTGGCCGCGATGATGGGCCAGCTGGGCTGAACCGCTCCGCAGAATCTGCGAAAGCCCCGTCCGATCCGGCGGGGCTTTTTCGTTGCCCTGCCCTGCCCGCTCTGCGAGAATTGGGCCATGACGAATAAGATTGCCATCGTGCTGGCCCTGATCATCATCGCCGTCTTTTTGGCCGACCGCGTGCTGTTCGGCGGCGGGCTACCGGTGTTCCTAGGCCGCAAGATCGTCGATCTGTCCGAATACATTGCCTTCTGGCGCTAGGGTCTTGGGGATATCTTGACCTTTCGCTTCAAATGGTGTTGTTAGCGTTAACAGTTTTCGGCGAGTCTCTCGCCCACCACTCCAGACAAGGATCAAGATCATGACGGTCAAGGTTGCCATCAACGGTTTCGGACGCATCGGGCGTCTTGTGCTGCGCGCAGTGCATGAAATGGATCGCAAGGACATCGAGGTTGTCGCGATCAACGACCTCGGATCGGTCGAGATGAACGCCCACCTGCTGCAATTCGACAGTGTGCACGGGCGTTTCATGAACGAGGTGAAATGGTCCGGCAACACGATCGACGCGGGCCGTGGCCCGATCGAGGTGACCGCGATCAAGAACCCCGCCGACCTGCCCTGGGGCGATGTCGATATCGTGCTGGAATGCACCGGCATTTTCAAAGGAAAAAAGGCCAAGGTGCATCTGGAAAACGGCGCCAGCCGCGTGCTGGTTTCGGCCCCCTCAAAAGGCGCGGACAAGACCATCGTCTATGGCGTGAACCATGACACGCTGACGGCGGGTGACCTGCATGTGTCGAACGCGTCATGCACCACGAACTGCCTGGCCCCGGTGGCCAAAGTCCTGCAGGACACGGTTGGCATCAACAAGGGCTTTATGACCACGATCCACGCCTATACCGGTGACCAGCCGACGCTGGACACGATGCATTCCAAGGACTTCTATCGCGCCCGCGCGGCGGCGATGAGCATGATCCCGACCTCGACCGGCGCTGCTGCCGCTGTGGGTCTGGTCCTGCCAGAGTTGATGGGCAAGCTGGACGGCGTCGCGGTGCGGGTGCCGACCCCGAACGTATCATGCGTCGATCTGACCGTGGAGACCGCGCGCAACACCTCCGCCGAGGAGATCAACGCTGCGATCCACGCCGCCGCGGCCTCTGGCCCGCTCAAGGGTGTGCTGGGCGTGACCGACCGTCCGCTGGTCTCGGTCGATTTCAACCACGACCCGCATTCGTCGATCTTTGCAACCGATCAGACCCGGGTGATGGAGGGCAACATGGCCCGCATCCTGACCTGGTATGACAACGAATGGGGCTTCTCGGTCCGGATGTTGGATACGGCTGTGGAAATGGCCAAGTTCCTGTAACCACGCCGTTCCTAAAGACAGAAAGGCCCGCCAAGTGTTGGCGGGCCTTTTCTTTTCAAAACCGGTAAGCCGTTACTTCCCCAGCTTTTCCTTCAACGCTTCGTTGACGCTTGGGGCAACGAATTTCGACACGTCGCCATCCAGCCGTGCGATTTCCTTGACCAGCTTCGAAGCGATCGCCTGATACCGCGCCTCGGCCATCAGGAACACGGTTTCGACCGTGTCATCCATCGCCCGGTTCATGCCAACCATCTGATATTCATATTCAAAATCGGCCACGGCCCGCAGGCCACGCACGATGACCTGGGCGCCGACATCATGGGCGCAGTCGATCAGCAGGTTCTCGAACGGGTGAACAACGATTTCACAGCCGGTTTCGGCAGACAAGATCGCGCACTCGGCCTCAACCATCGAGACGCGTTCCTCAAGCGGGAACAACGGCCCTTTGTCGCGGTTGATGGCGATGCCGATGACAAGGCGATCCACCAGCGCGCACGCCCGTTTGATGATGTCCGTGTGACCCAGGGTGATTGGGTCGAAAGTTCCGGGGTAAAGACCGACACGCATGATTATCCCTCCTGCAACTTCGCGCACGCAACATTATTGCGCGCGCGATTGCAAGTCCTTTTTCCGCAGTGCAGCGTGGCTCAGTAACCCATGATCATGTTCTTGAGCGCGTCCGCCTGGCTTGACAGTTCATCCAGCCGCGCCTTGACCACGTCGCCAATCGATACGACGCCGATCATCTTATCACCGTCCATCACCGGCATGTGGCGAAACCGGCCTTCGGTCATCACCTGAAGCACCTGGATCGCACGATCGCCCGGTTTGCAGGTAACCAGTTCCGAAGTCATCAGATCATCCACCATGTCATCCAGACAGGGCGTGCCACGCCGCCCCAGTTCGCGCACGATGTCGCGCTCAGACAGGATGCCGGCCGGATGCACACCATCCTTTGACACGATCACCGCGCCGATCTTCTTTTCCGACAAGAACGCCGCGGCGTCGGCCACCTTGGTTCCGGGCTGAACCGTCTGCGGGCCGCTGATGTCTTTGTCTTTGAGGATCTGGTGAACGAGCATATGTGCCTCCTTGCTGGCGCGTTTCTTGGGGTCAGCGTTGCTGCACCGCGTCAAAGTGTCAAGCCATGCTTTCCAATCGCGCCACTTCCTGACGGATTCCAACGGCCAATTCCTCGGCCACCCGCGCCAGCCGCTCCACCCGTGCGTCGCCAGCGTGGCGGATCAGGTAGAATGAGCGGGTCAGCGACACCGCCTCCTCCAGCACCTTACGCAGTCCCGGTGCGAAGGGAATCGCGAAATCATGGGCAATGCCGACACCGCCACCATGACGCAGCAGCCACAGCTGCACCGACACCGAGTTCGAGGCCAGCGTCACCCGCTCAGCCCCGGTTTCGGACAGGTAATCCAGTTCCTTGTCGAAGATCATGTCGGGGATATAGCCCACCACCGGATGCGTGTTCAGATCCTCAAGCCGCGTCAGCGGGTGCTGGGCAAGGTAGTCCGCGCTGGCGGCCAGGTGCAGGCGATAATCGGTGATCTTCTGCACCGTCAATCGCCCCGCTTCGGGCGGCGACACGGCGATGGCAAGGTCCGCCTCACGCTTTGACAGGTTGATGACGCGCGGCAGGGCGACGATCTGCAACTCCAGGTCGGGATGCCGGGCTGCGATCGCCGCGCAGACCTGCGGCAGCAGAAAGTTCGCGCAGCCATCGGGCGCGCCGATCCGCACCTGGCCCGACAACTGGCCCGCCTGCCCCGCCAGCGCCTCCGTTCCCGACAGAACCGCCTGTTCGGCCTGTTCCGCATGGGCCATCAGTCGCGCACCTGCATCGGTCAGGGCGTATCCCTGCGGCGATTTGGTGAACAACGGCGCGCCCAGCCCGGCCTCAAGCCGCGCCACGCGCCGTCCGACCGTGGCCGCGTCCCGTTTCAGCACCTTGCCCGCGCCCGACAGGCTTTCCGCCCGCGCCACGGCCAGGAAAATGCGCAGATCGTTCCAGTCGAGGTCCATCTCATACCTGCAATTTTGCAAAACCCTTTTGGCAAACTGCCTCTTTTCCCGGCAGAAATGCAAGCCTATCCTGCACCCAGCTTTATTTGGGAGAGAGACATGCAAGAACTCGGACACTGGATCAACGGCAAGATGGTTGCTGGCACCTCGGGCCGCACCGCTGACGTGATGAACCCCGCCACCGGCGAAGTGCAGGCGAAAGTCGCACTGGCCTCGAAGGCCGAGCTGGACGCTGCTGTCGCCGACGCCGCCAAGGCCCAGGTCGCCTGGGGGCTCACAAACCCGCAGAAACGCGCCCGCGTGATGATGGCTTTTGTCGGCCTGATCAACCGCGACATGGAAAAGCTGGCCGAGGCGCTGAGCCGCGAGCACGGCAAGACCATCCCCGACGCCAAGGGCGACGTTCAGCGTGGCCTTGAGGTCATCGAATACTGCATCGGCGCGCCGCAGCTTCTGAAAGGTGAATTCACCGACAGCGCCGGCCCTGGCATCGACATGTATTCCATGCGCCAGCCTCTGGGTGTGGCCGCTGGCATCACGCCGTTCAACTTCCCGGCCATGATCCCGCTGTGGAAAATGGGCCCGGCCCTGTCCTGCGGTAACGCCTTCATCCTGAAGCCGTCCGAGCGTGACCCCTCGGTGCCGCTGATGCTGGCCGCTCTGTTGAAAGAGGCCGGTCTGCCTGACGGAGTTCTGCAGGTCGTGAACGGCGACAAGGAAAGCGTTGATGCGATCCTGGACAACGACACTGTGCAGGCGGTGGGCTTTGTCGGCTCGACCCCGATTGCGCAATATATCTACAGCCGTGGCTGCGACAACGGCAAGCGCGTGCAGTGCTTCGGTGGTGCCAAGAACCACATGATCATCATGCCCGACGCGGACATGGACCAGGCCGCCGACGCCCTGATTGGCGCCGGGTTTGGCGCGGCTGGCGAACGCTGCATGGCAATCTCGGTGGCCGTGCCGGTGGGCGAAGAGACCGCTGACAAGCTGCGCGACAAGCTGATCCCGCGCATCGAGAAGTTGAAGGTCGCACCTTATACCGCTGGCGACGACGTGGATTACGGCCCCGTTGTGACCGCTGCGGCCAAGCAAAACATCCTGCGCCTGATCGAAACCGGTGTGGCGCAAGGCGCTGATCTGGTCGTCGACAGCCGTGACTTCAAGCTGCAGGGCTATGAGGACGGGTTCTTCGTCGGCCCGCACCTGTTCGATCGGGTTACCACCGACATGGACATCTACAAGCAGGAGATCTTCGGACCGGTCCTGTCGATGGTTCGCGCCGAGACCTACGAAGAGGCCCTGGGCCACGCTATGGACCACGAGTACGGCAACGGCACCGCGATCTTCACCCGTGATGGTGACACCGCGCGTGATTTTGCCAGCCGGATCAACATCGGCATGGTGGGCATCAACGTGCCGATCCCGGTGCCGCTGGCCTATCACACCTTCGGTGGCTGGAAGAAATCGGGCTTTGGTGACCTGAACCAGCACGGCCCGGACGCGTTCAAGTTCTACACGCGCACCAAGACGGTGACGTCGCGCTGGCCCTCGGGCCTGAAAGAAGGCGGCGAGTTCCACTTCAAAGCGATGGACTAACCTCCGCCTCAGAATGCAAAAAGGCCCCGGATCGCTCCGGGGCCTTTTTTGGTTTCAGCGCAGAGCTTACCAGTGAAGCGTGCGCATGTTCTCACCAAACAGGTAACCTTCGACCATCGGCCAGCTGCCCATCTGCACACCTTCGATATAGTCAGCTTCGGTCAGACCGGCCGCGGCCGAACAGGCCTGGCACATCAGCACGACGCCGCCATCTGCCATGAAGGCCTTCAGCATGTCCTGAACCGAGGTGCCCTTTTCCGCCATCAGCCCGTGCACATGGCTGGGCCGTTTGGCATCGGCCAGATAGACGGCGCGCACGTTCATCCAGATCACCACCGGCGAATGGCCGTTTTTCAGCACCTTCTGATGGGCAAACATGATCGCCTTGGTCGCGGCCCAGGTGTCATCGGTGGTCAGGCTGATGAACAACCCGTCCTTGGTCCCTTCCTCGGCCTGGGCTGGGGCGGTCATGGGCAGCGATACGATGATGGCAAGAACAAGGGCCGTGGCCCACGCAACGAATTTCGACATGGTATCTCCTTGCCCGGAAACCTCCGGGCTTCTGTCAACAATGATGCGTCCCAGATGCACCTTAAACCGCCCCTTGCCGGGAACCATGCGACAAAGCGCACCACAGGCGCCCGCACCACGTGCGACTTGTCAGACAGGCGCAAACCTGCTGAAATCAAACCAACAAAGTGGGAGGACGCATCATGGCCCGCAAAGAGCCCCCCTTCACCATCGGCGTGGAAGAGGAATACCTTCTGGTCGACCGCGAAAGCCTGGCCCTGACCGAGGCGCCCGAAGGGTTGATGGAAGATTGCAAGACCGAGCTTGAAGGCCAGGTCAGTCCGGAATTCCTGCAATGCCAGATCGAGATCGGCACAAGGGTCTGCGCCAATGTCGGTGAGGCACGCGAGGATCTGAGGCGGTTGCGATCGACGGTGGCAAAACACGCGGCCAAATACGGGCTGGCCCCGATCGCCGCCAGCTGCCACCCGTTTTCCGAATGGAAAAAGCAGCATCACACCGACAAGGACCGCTATAACGACCTGCGCCGCGACCTGGCCGGCGTGTCCCGCCGGCTGGTGATCTGCGGCATGCATGTGCATGTGGGCATCGACGACCCCGACACGCGGGTCGATATCATCAACCAGTTGACTTACTTTCTGCCGCATCTGCTGGCGCTGTCAGCTTCCTCGCCGTTCTGGCAGGGGGAAGACACCGGACTTGCCTCGTATCGCCTGACCATTTTCGACAACCTGCCGCGCACCGGCCTGCCGCCGCGGTTGAACAGCTGGTCGGAATACGAACGTTCCGTGAATGCGCTGGTCGATATCGGCCTGATCGAAGACAGTTCGAAAATCTGGTGGGACTTGCGTCCGTCCTCACGCTTTCCCACGATCGAGGCGCGGATCTGCGATGTTGCCCCGCGGCTGGAAACGACACTGTCCCTGGCCGCACTGATCCAATCGCTAACCCGGATGCTGTGGCGGCTGCGCGCGAAGAACCAGCGCTGGCGTATCTATGATAACTTTCTGACCTCGGAAAACCGCTGGCGCGCGCAGCGCTATGGCACTTCGGCCGGTTTGATTGACTTTGGCAAGCGTGAAGTCATTGATTTTCCATACCTTCTGGAGGAAATGATCGATCTTGTGCGTGAAGACGCCGAGGCGTTGGGATGCGTCGAAGAGGTGGAAGGCGCGCGCGCAATCATTGTCAGCGGCACCTCAGCGGACCGCCAACGCAGCGTTTTCCGGGATAGCGTTCAAGCCGACAAGCCAGTCGAGGAAGCGTTGCGCGATGTCGTGCGGCATCTGATCGAAGAGTTCCACGCTGACCTTTAGGGGCATGCGGACTTAACCCAAAAGCCCAGCCCGTTTTTTTGTAAGAAACGCGGGGCACTGCGCCGGTTTTCACCTTGCAAAATTCCTGTAAGGATTGGCACGTAAACAGGCCACCAACTCGACACGCGCGCGGAGATATGCCCATGGATTTCGCCCTTTCAGAAGAACAACAAGCCATTTTCGATATGGCCCATGCCTTTGGCCAGGAACACATCGCCCCCAACGCGATGGCCTGGGAACGGGACGGCACGATCCCGAAAGAGCTGTGGACGGAAATCGCCCAGCTGGGCTTTGGTGGCCTCTATGTGTCCGAAGATTTTGGCGGCACCGGGCTGACTCGTCTTGACGCAACCCTGGTGTTCGAAGCCCTCGCCATGTCCTGCCCCGCCGTCGGATCGTTCCTGTCGATCCACAACATGTGCGGCGGCATGATCGATAAGTTCGGCTCGGAAGAGACCAAGCAGAAATGGCTGCCCGATCTATGCACGATGGAAAAGGTGTTTTCCTACTGCCTGACCGAACCCGGCTCTGGCTCGGACGCCGCGGCTTTGCGCACCCGGGCGGAAAAGACCAACGAAGGTTTTTCGCTGACCGGCACCAAGGCGTTCATCTCGGGCGGTGGTTACTCCGACGCCTATGTCACGATGGTGCGCACCGGGGAGGACGGCCCGAAGGGTATCTCGACCGTGGTGGTCGAAGATGGCGCGCCTGGCCTGTCCTTTGGCGGGCTCGAAGAAAAGATGGGGTGGAAAGCCCAGCCCACCGCGCAGGTTCAATTTGACGACTGCAAAGTTCCCGCCGACAACCTGATCGGCGAAGAGGGCAAGGGCTTCACCTATGCCATGGCCGGGCTGGACGGTGGACGTCTGAACATCGCCGCCTCGGCACTTGGGGGCGCGCAGAACGCGCTGGACCTGACCCTGACCTATATGGGCGAACGCAAGGCGTTCGGTCGTTCGATCGACCAGTTCCAGGCGCTGCAGTTTCGACTGGCCGAGATGGAAACGAAGCTGCAATCGGCCCGCACCTTCCTGCGCCAGGCTGCCTGGAAGCTGGACAACAAGGCCCACGACGCGTCGAAATTCTGTGCGATGGCAAAGCTTTACGTTACCGACGCCAGTTTCGACGTTGCCAATGGCTGTCTGCAGCTGCACGGCGGCTATGGCTACCTGGCCGACTACGGCATAGAAAAGATCGTTCGTGATCTGCGCGTGCACCAGATCCTGGAAGGCACCAACGAAATCATGCGTCTGATCGTGTCGCGCCAGATGCTGGCGGATCGCGGCTGATGTCGGATATCCATGTCCGCAAGGAAGGCCGCGCTGGCCGGATCACGCTGACACGCCCCAAGGCGCTGAACGCGGTCACCTATGACATGTGTCTGGCGATCGAGGTGGCGCTGGACGCCTGGCGCGACGATGACGACGTGACGCTGGTAATCCTGGATGCCGAGGGCGACAAAGCCTTTTCCGCAGGTGGCGACATCGCGGACCTCTATGCCACCGGCAAGGCCGGTGATTTCGGCTTCGGTCAGACCTTTTGGCGCGATGAATACCGGATGAACGCCAAGATCCACGAATATGCCAAGCCCATCGTGTCCTTTCTGCAAGGATTCACCATGGGCGGCGGCATGGGCGTGGGGTGCCACGGCTCGCACCGGATCGTCGGCGAAAGCAGCCAGATCGCGATGCCCGAAGTCGGGATCGGCCTTGTGCCGGACGTGGGCGGCTCGATGATCCTGGCGAATGCGCCGGGGCATCTGGGTGCCTATGCGGGCACCACCGGGGCGCGGATGAACGCGGGCGACGCGATCGAAATTGGCTTTGCCGACATGTTCATTTCCCAGGCGAATTGGCCAGAGATGATCGCAAAGCTCGTCGAAACCGGAAATATTAAAATTCTGCGAGCCGAACCGGCGCCGAACGGGGTCATTCACGCGGATAAAGCTGAAATAGATCAACTCTTCGATGTGACCACCCTGCCTGATCTGCTGTCGAACCTACGCAGATCGGACAGTGAGTTTTCGCAAAAGACGCTGAAAACCATCCTGCGCAACTCCCCCTTGTCTGTCGGCTTCACCTTGGAGATGCTGGCCCGCCTGAAGGGGGTCACGGACATTCGCACCGCGCTGGACCTGGAATACAGGTTCACCTTTCGCGCGATGGAGCACGGCGATTTCATCGAAGGCATTCGCGCCGCGATCATCGACAAGGATCGCAGCCCGAACTGGAAACATGACGCCGACAGCTTGCCGCAACAGGCGATTGACACCATGCTGGCGCCGCTGGGCGACAACGCACTGACATTCTGAGGAGAACACGCCATGAAAATCGGATTTATCGGACTGGGCAACATGGGTGGCCCGATGGCCGCGAACCTAGCCAAGGCGGGTCACGAGGTGACCGGGTTTGACATGGCGGATGTCGCGATTGACGGCGTGATGAAGGCGTCCAGCGGGCCCGAGGCAGCCACAGGCGCGGACGTGGTCATCACCATGCTGCCCAACGGTCAGATCCTACGCGCCGTTGCCGCCGAGATCATCCCGGCCATGTCCAAGGGTGCGGCGCTGGTCGATTGCTCGACCGTGGACGTGGAAAGCGCGCGTGCTGTATCCAATGATGCCGCAGCCTCCGGCCTGCTGTTCGTTGATGCCCCCGTGTCGGGCGGTGTGGGCGGCGCGGCCGGTGGCACGCTGACCTTCATGGCGGGCGGTAGCCCGGACGCCTTCGCCAAGGCCGAACCGCTGTTTGACATCATGGGGCAGAAAGCCGTGCATTGCGGTGACGCAGGCGCAGGTCAGTCCGCCAAGATCTGTAACAACATGATCCTGGGCGTGACCATGGCAGCCACCTGCGAAGCCTTTGCCTTGGCTGACAAATTGGGGCTGGACCGGCAAAAGATGTTCGACGTCGTGTCGACGTCGTCGGGCTACAGCTGGACGATGAATGCCTATTGCCCCGCCCCTGGTGTGGGCCCGCAATCGCCTGCCGACAACGACTACCAGCCCGGCTTTGCCGCCGAGCTGATGTTGAAGGACCTGCGCCTGTCGCAGCAGGCCGCCGAAGCGGTGGACGCCGACACCCCGATGGGCGAACGCGCGACCCAGCTTTACACCGATTTCGTCGATAACGAAGATGGGCTGGGCAAGGATTTCTCGGCCATGTTGCCGCGCTTTGAAAAACGCTCTCGCGGCTAAGGCGCAGGGCGGCTAGGCTCGCCTCATGAGCTGGACCCAGGACGCACCGGACATTACCGGGCTGGACGCCCCTGCCCGCGCGCTGCTTGATACGCTCGCGCCGGTTGATGTGCCGTCGGGTGCGGTTCTGTTTTGCCCGGGAGAAACGGTCAAAGGCTATGTCGTCATGCTGTCGGGTCAGGTTGACGTGCAGTTGATCGGCCCCAACGGGCGCGACATTCTGCTCTATCGTGTGGCCCCCGGGCAATCCTGCATCCAGTCGACGCTGGGTCTTCTGGGGGGTGATGCCTACTCGGCCGAGGCAACGGCGGATGGCGCCGCACGCCTTGTGCTGATCCCGCGCGATGTGTTCTTTGCGCTGCTGGACAGTTCGCCAGGGTTTCGCCGCCTGGTCTTTTCCGCCTTTGCCGAACGCATGCAATCGATGATGCAACTTGTTGAAAACGTATCATTTCTTCCGGTCGAGGCGCGGCTGGCCGGGTTGATCCTGGACCGGGCCGAGGGCAGCACCCTGCGGATGACCCAGGCCGACATGGCCACCGCAATCGGCTCGGCGCGCGAGGTCGTGTCGCGGCGGTTGGACAAATGGGCCAAAGCCGGCATCGTGGCGCAGGATCGCGGGCTGGTGCGCCTTTTGAACCCCGCCGCGCTGATCGACCTCAGGGACAAGTCCGCTATGTGACCTCGTCACGTGCCTTTGCGGATTGCGGGGCGTAGACTCACCTCAGACAGAGGAAAGGAGTCTCTCATGTTGAAGAAAAACGAAGGCAACCTGGATCGTATCCTGCGCGTTGTGGTCGGCTTGGCGCTGGTCGCATGGGCCCTGTTCGGCGGTCCGGTCTGGGCTTGGATCGGGATCATCCCGCTGGCAACCGGTGCACTCGGGTCTTGCCCGCTGTATTCGCTGGTCGGGATCAACACGTGCCCGATGAAGAAGTAACCCTTCTTGCGAAACGTTAAAACGCCGGGCTGTGACGGCCCGGCGTTTTTTGTGTGCAGGTTTTCGGATCAATGCGTGATGATCTCTGGTCCCATCAACATCGTCGGCAGCCAGGTCGACAGGAACGGGATGTAGGTCACCATGATCAGGAAGACAAAGAGCACGGCCAGGAACGGCAGCGCGGCCCTCACGACCCGCATCATCGGCATCCCGGCCACGCCAGAGGTGACGAACAGGTTGAGCCCAACCGGTGGGGTGATCATTCCGATTTCCATGTTAACCACCATGATGATGCCAAGGTGGATCGGGTCCACGCCCAGCTCGATCGCGATCGGGAAGACCAGCGGCGCGACAATCACGATAAGGCCCGAAGGTTCCATGAACTGACCACCAATCAGCAGGATGATGTTGACGATGATCAGGAACATGATCTTGCCAAAGCCCGCTGACAGCATCGCCCCCGCGATCTGCTGCGGGATTTGTTCATCGGTCAGGACATGCTTCAGGATCAAGGCATTGGCGATGATGAACATGAGGGTGATGGTCAGGCGCCCGGCTTCAAACAGCGTGTCGCGGGTATCGCGGTGGAAAAACGCGGTAACGATCGCCACCGGTTTTTGGAGCACGCTTTTTTTGCCCTCGCCCCTGTCCGCCAACGGCCCCATGTCACGATAGATGAAGCTGGCCACAAAGAAGGCATAGACGGATGCGACAGCAGCCGCTTCGGTGGGGGTGAACAATGCGCCGGTGATGCCGGGGATGCCATAAATGCCGACCATGATGATCACGATGAGCAGCAGGCCCCAGACCGCGTCTGCGAACGAGGTCCAGACCTCGCCCCAGCCCTGGAAGTCGCCCTTGGGCATGTTCTTGATCGTCGCGATCACATAGATCGCGATCATCAGCATCAGGCCTGCCATAAGGCCGGGAATGACGCCTGCCAGGAACATGCGCCCGACACTGACCTCGACGGCGGATGCATAGACCACCATGACGATCGACGGCGGGATCAGGATACCCAGTGTGCCCGCGTTACAGATGACGCCGGCAGCGAAATCCTTGGTGTATCCGACCTGGCGCATCGCCGCGATGACGATGGTGCCGATGGCGACCACGGTGGCCGGGGAGGACCCCGACAGGGCCGCGAACAGCATGCAGGCAAAGACGCCAGCAATCGCCAGCCCGCCGCGCAAATGCCCCACGCAGGCGATGGAAAAGCGGATGATCCGCTGGGCCACACCGCCGGTCGACATGAAGCTGGACGCCAGGATGAAGAACGGGATCGCCAGCAGCGTGTAGTGCCCGGCTTCAGCCTGATAAAAGCTCTGTGCGACCGAGGCCAGCGAGGTTTCAGAGAAGACCAGAAGGAAGATGATCGAGCTCAGGCCAAGCGAAATCGCGATTGGCACGCCGATCAGCAGAAGGCCCACGACCATGGCAAAGAGAAAGACGACATCCATGGCTTATTCCTCCCACTGGTGGTCTTTGATGTGTTCGATCTCGTCCTCGACCTCGTGGCTGACGATCAGCCCATCGGCCTGGCCGCGCCAGACACGGATCGTTGCCTGAATGAACCGCCAAAGCAGCAGGGCAGCACCGACGGGCAGGATCGCATAGGGGATCACCCGCGGCAGCTTGTCATAGGTTTCACCCTGGTTGATCAGAGGCTCCAGAAATCTGAGGAAGTCCAGCATCGGCACCTGGTCGGTGATGTACCAGGCCTGGTCGCGAGTCTTTTCGAAACCGGTCGGAAACCAGCGACCCGAGGTGCGGTCAAGCGCGGCATAGGGCGCCCAATAGTCCCAGGCGCCTTTCAGAAGAAGGAACGAATAGACGATGCAGATCACCCCGACAATCAGCGCCACGCTCCGGCGTGCACGGGGCGACAACAAGTTGGTGATCGCGTCCACACCCAAATGGGCGGTGATCTTCACGCCATAAGAAATGCCGAAAATGACCAGCCAGGCGAACAGGATCAAGGTGACTTCAAGTCCCCAGATCAGACCCGAATTGAAAACATACCGCATGACCACGTTCACGAACGTGATCATCGTCATCAGGCCAAGAATCAGCGCGATTGCCGTCTCCTCAAAGCCCGCTTTGTGTGGTGTTCCTGCGCTCATCCCGGTCCCCTCCCGATGGCGGCATGGCCCGGCGACGTGCCGGACCATGCGGTTTTTTCCTGTGCCTTAGTGCTGCGCGTTGATCGCCTGTGCAGCAGCGATGTTGTCGGCGCCTACGTCAGCCTCGAACTGCGACCAGACGGGCTTCATCGCCGCGACCCAGGCCATGCGCTGCTCATCGTTCAGCTGGCGCACCATGCCACCGGCGTCGACCACCGACTGCTTGGCGGCTTCGTTCACCGCGAAGGCTTCGCCGTTGCGGGTCATGGTGACCTCTTTCATGATCGTGGCCAGCTGGTCACGCACATCGGCGTCCAGGCCTTCCCACCAGTCCACGTTGGTCACGACCAGATAGTCGATGATGCCGTGGTTGGTTTCGGTCACGCCGTCCTGCACTTCGAAGAACTTCTTGCCATAGATGTTGGACCAGGTGTTTTCCTGCCCGTCGACAACGCCGGTCTGCAGCGCGCCGTAGACTTCGGAGAATGCCATCGGCTGCGGGCTTGCGCCGATCGCTTCCATCTGCGCCACCAGAACGTCCGACGTCTGGACCCGGAACTTCAGCCCGGCAGCATCCGTCGGCATTTCAAGCGGCTTGTTGGCCGAGAATTGCTTCAGACCATTGTGCCAGAAGGCCAAGCCCAGAAGTCCGCGGCGGGTCATGCTTTCCTTCATCGCCTGTCCGGTGTCGGATTGCTGGAACGCGTCCACCGCATCCATGTTCTTGAACATGAACGGCAGGTCGAAAATACGGAATTGCTTGGTGAAGGCTTCGAATTTCGACAGCGACGGAGCCGCCAGCTGAACGTCGCCCTGAAGCATCGCCTCAAGCACCTGGTTGTCGTTGTACAGGGTCGAGTTCGGGAACACCTCCATGCAGGCCTTGCCGTTCATCTCGTCGTTCACGCGCTGCTCCAGCAGCGAGGCGGCGATGCCCTTGGGGTGTTTGTCGGAATTGGTGACGTGGCTGAACTTGATGACGATTTCACCTGCGTCGCAGGCGGCAGTTGCCGTGTTTGCGGTCACGGCCAGGGCAAGGGCCGTGGCGGCCATGGTCAGAAATTTCATATGCTGTGTCCTCCCAGACAGAAAGTATCAGGCACCCGAACGGGCGCGTGGGCGTATTTGGGCACGGGCGGCGGGTTGGCTCAAGGAAAACGGAGTTCACGGACAGGGAAGGTCAGTTTCTTGTGGTTTTGCAAAGAGTTGTTCTGGGAAAGGCGTTTATCAAACGACCGGTCCAAGCGACGATTGAGCGGTATATCACACAGACGCGGAACAGACTTGTGCGAAAATCCGCACAGTCCATCGAGTCACTCGGCGGCTTGCCCGCGGAAGCTTTCGGGCCGGATGTCGTGGCGGCTGAGCTTGTCATAGAAGGTTTTGCGCGGCAGTTTCAGGTCGCGCGCGGCGGCACTGGCACCGCCGTTGTGGCGCCGCAAAGCCTCGATCAGAAGCGAACGTTCCACTTGCGCCAACTGCTCGGACAGACCCAGCCCGGTGCCTTCGTCCGCCTCGCCCAGCCCCATCGCAAACCGCATGGCGACATTCATCAGCGCGCGCGCGTTGCCCGGCCAGTCCTGCGCCATCAGGCGGGCCAGCATCTCCTGCCCGATCTCGGGTTCGGGCAGCGCGGCCTGTTCGCAGGCAATGGCGACGTAGTGGCGAAACAGAAGCGGAATATCCTCTTTGCGCTCCCGCAGCGCGGGGATGCGAATGCGCATGATGTCGAGCTTGTAGAACAAGTCGGGATTGAACCGCCCCGCGCCCGCCTCGGTCTCAAGATCACAGGAGCAGCCCGCCACAACCCGCGCGCCACCCGGTCGGTCCAAAAGGTCCAGCAGCACGAATTGCACCGCCGGGTCCAGTGCTGCGATTTCGTCCAGGAACAGCGTGCCACCCTCGGCGCGGCTGAACCCGTCAAGAAGCGCTTCGGCGCTCAGGCCTGCGGCGGGCAGTTTCACGAAGGGGCGCATCGCGGCGCCCGACAGTAGATGCACCACCTCGGCCACCTTGCCGGTGCCCGTGCCTGCCTCGCCGCAGATCAGCACCTCGGCCTGGGTGCGGGACGCGGCACGCACCCGCGCGCGCAGCTCATCAGCCAACCGGCTTTCGCCAAACAAAAGCCGCGCGGCCGCGTCACCGGTTTCCGCCTGTCGCTTCAACCGGCGGTTTTCCAGAACCAGGCTGCGATTGCGCAGGGCGCGCTGCACAACGGCCAACAAATCATTGGGATCACAGGGTTTTTCCAGGAAATCAAAGGCTCCAGCGGACATCCCCCGCACTGCCATCGGAATGTCGCCCTCACCGGTCAGCAGGATCACCGGAAGCTCGGCGTCGACCTCTTGAGCGCGGGCCAGAAGAGCGAAACCGTCCTTGCCGGGCATGCGGATGTCGCTGATCACAACGCCGTCGAATTCGGGTGCAATGTGGTCTTTCGCTTCGATATAGGAGGCCGCCAGCGTCGGGGTCAGCCCCGCCAGTTCCAGCGTCTGTCCCAGGGCTTCGCGCACCATCGCGTCGTCATCGACCATCAAAACCCGATTGCTCATGCTGCTTTCTCCATGCCGGCCCGATCCAGCTCGACCGTGAACACCGCCCCGCCGTCAGGGTGGTTGTGCCCCCGGATCGCGCCACCGAAGCTTTGCACCAGGCCATAGGAAATGGACAGGCCCAGCCCCATACCCTCGGCGGCACCGACCTGTTTGGTGGAATAGAACGGGTCGAATATGCGTGCAGGTTCGGTGATGCCGGGGCCCGTGTCGCGCACCGAAAGACGGGCGCGTGCGCCGTCAGTGTCCAGCGCGATTTCGACTTGGCGCACCGGGCGGCCCTCCATCGCGTCCACCGCGTTCGAGATCAGATTCAACACCACCTGTTGCAGCCGCACGTCGCCGCCGCGCACAAGCACCGGCACGGTCGGGCGGTTCCAGCTGACAGTCACGCCCGCCAACTTGCCCGCCACCACTTCCAGCGCCGCATCCACCACCTGGCCCAGGTCCACATCGCCGATCGGTTCGCTTTCCTGACGCGCAAAAGCGCGCAGGTTCTTGATGATCCGTCCCATGCGCCGGGCAAGCTCGGATATCCGCGTCAGGTTCTGCCCCGCCTTGTCGCGGTCGCCGCGCTCCAGAAACGCCGCGCCGTTTTCCGCGAAGGACCGGATCGCCATCAGCGGCTGGTTCAACTCGTGACTAATGCCTGCTGACATCTGGCCTAATGCTGACAGCTTGCCCGCCTGCACCAGATCCGTCTGCGCCCGGCGCAAATCGTCGTTGGCCTGGCTTAGTGCGGCTGTTCGCTTGGCCACCCGCGCCTCCAACCGGGCATTCGCGGCAGCCTCAAGCCTAAGCCGGTCCGACAGCGCGCGCCTGCGTTCGGTCAGCACCATCAGCACCGCGCCAAAGGCCAGGCAGAACGCCGCTGCCATCGCGGCTTGCAAACTTGCGGTGTGACTGGCGGGCGCAGTGTCCAGAAGGATCTCACCCGTCAGATCAATCACCGGCAGGCCAGCGGACAGGCGCAGCGCCTGGCGCGGCAGATATGGCCCACCGTCCAGCGTCCATACCTCATGCCCGAACCAGCGCCGGATCGTATGGGCCGGAAAGCCCTCGTCGCCGAACCGGTCCGTCAGCACCAACTCGGACCGGTTCGACACCATGACCCGCCCGGCCTGATTGACGAAGAACACGGCGGTGGCGGTGGTGGGCCAGTTCTGTTCGAACAGCCAGATATCAACCTCGCTGATCACGGCGCCGCGCGCGGGGCCCGGATCGGTAAACACGGGGGCCGCGAAGGTGAACAGACGCTGGGTCTGCCCGGAGCGGGCCCTTTGCGTCAGGTTGCCCGCCCCCAGCGCACCGTTCAGCGCCCGGCGCAACGGTCCGCCGGTGACATCGCGCTCCACCAGATCGGGCTGCGTCGCGGCCATGACCCGGCCCTCTCGATCCACCAACATAAGACCCTGCGCGCCGGATTTGTCCGCCATCGAGCGCAACACCGCCAACGCCGCCGCCGGGTCACCTTGGCCGTCCAAAAGCGCCTCCAGCGTCGGATGCTCCCCCAGCATCACCGCCAATTCACGATAGCGAAACAGGTGCCGCGTTAACCGGTCCGAAGCCAGCGTAAGATCGGTACGCCCGCGTTCGGACAACGCATTCAGGGCCGCGCGCCACGCCACGCCATAGACCCCCGCGCTGAACACAGCGACGGCGGCCAGAAAGGCCAGAACCCAGATCGAACGCAGCGATTTGACCATAGCAGCCAGCATAGGAATGCAAGCTTGCAAAGGCCAGTCGCTTTGGGGGAAGGTCGCGAGATGAAACGCCTGTCCCAATCCCCGACCGACCCTGCCTTCGTGCAGGACCCCGCCCTGTTCTATGCCAAAGCCCGCGCGGGCGGCGACCTGATCTGGTGGGACGACTACGCGATGCCGATGGCCACCTCTTTCGCCGCGGTGAACGGGCTTCTGCGCGACCGGCGCTTCGGCCGCGAACCGGTCACCCCGCGTGAGGTGCCGGCGCATCTGGCACCGTTCTACGCGGTCGAAGCGCATTCGATGCTGGAGCTGGAAGCCCCGCGCCACACCCGCCTGCGCAGCCTGGTCCTGCGTGCCTTTACCTCACGCCGTATCGCAGGTCTCGCGCCCGAGATCGAAGCGCTGTCACATCAGCTGATCGATGCCTTCCCGGCAGATGACTTCGACCTGCTGACCGCCTTCGCCACCCGCATCCCGGTCATCATCATCGCCCGTTTGCTGGGTGTGCCCGAAACCATGTGCGACGACCTTCTGGCCTGGTCGAACGCGATGGTGTCGATGTATCAGGCCCGCCGCACTCGCACGATCGAGGATCAGGCGGTCGTCGCCACCGAGGCCTTTGTGGGTTTCATGCGCGCCTATGTGGAAGACCGCCGCCGCGATCCGCGCGACGACCTGATCACCCAACTGATTGCCGCCGAGGAAGACGGTGAAAAACTGTCGACAGACGAGCTGATCACCACCTGCATCCTGCTTTTGAACGCAGGTCACGAGGCCACGGTGCATTCCCTGGCCAACGCGGTGAAACTGCTGTTGGAAACCGGGCACCGCCCCAGTCCCGCCACCACCGAAACGCTGGTCGAAGAAACCCTGCGCTACGACCCGCCGCTGCACATGTTCACCCGCTTTGCCTATGAGGACATCACACTCTTCGGCCACGATTTCAAACGCGGGGATGAGGTCGGGCTGCTGCTCGCTTCGGCCAATCGCGACCCGAACATGTGGGACGCCCCTGATCGTTTCGACCCGACCCGCCGGATCCGGCCAAATGCCAGCTTCGGGGCTGGCGTGCATTTCTGCGTCGGCGCGCCCTTGGCCCGGCTTGAGCTTATCCACGCCCTGCCAATCCTGTTTGACCGCTGTCCAAACCTGACCCTGGCCGCGCGACCGGAATATGCTGACGTGTATCATTTCCACGGCCTGAGCCGGCTGATGGTTCGCACCTGAATTTCAGCTTTCCAGACCTATCCCGGGGAGTTTGAGGGGCCGCGCCCCTCATTCACCTGTCCTGCGTGGCGCAGCTACCCCGCCAGATCACGCCAAATCAGACTGGCAATTGTGTGGTGAACTTGATCTCTTCCATCGACAAAAGCGCGGTGACGTTAAAGATTTTCACTTCGGAGATCAGCGCCTGGTAAAACTCGTCATAGGCGCGCGCATTCGCGACCCGCACCTTCAGGATATAGTCGATCTCACCCGCCAGGCGGTGGGCTTCCATCACCTCGGGGCGTTCCCGCAGCGCAGTCAGGAATTTCGCCTGCCACTCCGCCTCATGCTCCGAGGTGCGGATCAATACAAAAAAGCACGCCTCAAAGCCCAGCGTTTCGGCGTCCACGATCACCGTTTGCGGTCCAATCACCCCGCCTTCGCGCATCTTGCGAATCCGGTTCCAGACCGGGGTCTTCGATGACCCCACTTTGCGCGCAATCAGGTCCAGAGACTGGCTCGCATCCGCCTGAAGCTCGCGCAGGATTTTCCGGTCCACATCATCCAGTCGCATCGTCATTCCACGTATCCCTTCCGTGTCAGTCCCCATGTTCTGAACTTTGGCTCAATCGGAACAAACGTTCTTATCAACCCGACATGGGGTCCCTTTCTTGGAACATTGTTCTAAATTGACGCGCAACACAAGCCAAAACAGGAGCCCGCCATGTCCCGCCCTTTCACACCGAAAGTCGTCACCGCAAACGACCTCATGACCGGTGATGTGATCTACCTGACCCAGAATGGCGCCTGGGTTCGCGACCTGGCAATGGCCGCGGTCTTGCAGGACCCGGACCAGGCAAACGCCCGGTTGTTCGAGGCCGAAACCCAGCCGCATATCGCCGTGGGCGCCTATTTGGCCGATGTCCAACAAGGGGCAAGTGGCCCAACGCCGCGTCATTTCCGCGAAGTCGTCCGGGCCACCGGACCGTCGCGTCAGGCATTAAAGTTGCAGGAGCAGCCCCATGCTTGATCACGCATCGTTTCCCAACGGCTTCCTGTCCACCCGTGTCGACCAGTTTCGCCACCAGGTCGCGCGCCGCATCGCGGGTCATCTGAGCGAGGAGGAATTCAAACCCCTGCGCCTGATGAACGGGCTTTACCTGCAACTCCATGCCTACATGCTGCGGGTGGCCATTCCGTATGGCGCGCTGTCACCGGATCAGATGCGCCAGCTGGCGGCGGTCGCGGATCGCTGGGACAAGGGCTATGGCCATTTCACCACGCGGCAGAACATCCAGTTCAATTGGCCACAGCTGCGTGACGTGCCGGACATGCTGGAGGCGCTGGCCGAAGTCGGCATGCACGCGGTTCAGACCTCTGGCAACACGATCCGCAATGTGACCGCCGACCCCTTCGCGGGCGCCGCGGCGGATGAGGTCGAAGACCCCCGTCCCACCGCCGAACTGCTGCGGCAATGGTCCACTGACCACCCGGAATTCCAGTTTCTGCCGCGCAAGTTCAAGCTGGCGGTCACCGGCAGCCCCGCCGATCGCGCTGTGACCAAAGCACATGACATCGGCATTCGCATCGTGCAGCGTGACGGCAAAACGGGCTATCAGATCCTTGTCGGCGGCGGACTGGGACGCACACCGATAGTAGGTCAGGTGCTACGCGACTTCCTGCCGCGCGCTGACCTGCTGCCCTATGTCGAAGCCATCGTCAGTGTCTACAACTTGCTGGGACGACGCGACAACAAATACAAGGCGCGGATCAAGATCACCGTGCATGAGCATGGGATCGAGACCATACGCGACCGTGTAGAGGCCCGCTTTGCCCAACTGAAACCGTTGTTCACTGGGGTGGATCAGGTGCTGTTGCGTGAGATCACCGCCACCTTTGCCCCGCCCCCGTTCATGACCGCGGATGACGCGGACTTTCATACCGCGCGCGATGCGGACCCGGTGTTCAGGTCCTGGTCCGACACGAACCTGACCGCCCACCGGGCGCCGGGCTATGCCATTGCCACGATTTCACTGAAAGCTCACGGCGCCACGCCGGGTGATGCGAGCAGCGCGCAAATGCGCCTGATCGCCGACCTGGCCGAGCGCTATGGCCATGGCGATATTCGCATCAGTCACGACCAGAACGTGATCTTGCCACATGTGCATCGCGCGGACCTGCCCGCGCTGCACGACGCGCTGCGCCAGGCCGGGCTGGCCACGGCCAATGCCGGGCTGATCAGCGACATCATTGCCTGCCCCGGTATGGATTATTGCGCCCTGGCCACCGCACGCTCGATCCCTGTGGCGCAAGAGATCGCGACGCGGTTCGCGGCGCTTCAGCTGGAACAGGATATTGGCGCACTGAAGTTGAAAATTTCCGGCTGCATCAACGCCTGCGGTCACCACCACCTGGGCCATATCGGCATCCTGGGGCTGGATCGCGCTGGCGTAGAAAACTACCAGATCACACTGGGCGGTGACGAAGGTGCACAGATGGTGATCGGGCAGCGGGCCGGACCCGGCTTTGCCCATGATCAGATCGTGCCCGCGATCGAACGGGTGATCCGCTCCTATCTGGCGCTGCGCCGGACGGCGGAGGAGACCTTCCTGGCCACCTATCGCCGATTGGGCGACGCCCCGTTCAAGGCCGCACTTTACCCCAAGGAGGCACATGATGCCGCTTGAAGCCCCCCTGCCCGCCCTCACCGAGCGCGCCGCCGCACTGAACGCGCGCTATCGCCATCACTCGGCCATTTCTGTATTGGAACACGCCCTGACCGATCCTCAGGTTGGCACCGCTGCCTTGGTTTCGAGCTTCGGAGCCGAAAGCATCGCGCTGTTGCACATGGTGGCGCGTGTTGATCGCTCCCTGCCGGTCGTCTTTCTCGACACGCAGATGCTGTTTGCCGAAACGCTGGCCTATCAGGAAAAGGTCTGTGCGGACCTGCGCCTGTCTGACGTGCGGGTGATCCGACCTGATCCGCAAGCTGCGTTCCGCCGTGACCCCGATGCGATCCTGCATCTGGCCGACACCCACGCCTGTTGCGCCCTGCGCAAGGTCGAACCGCTGGCCCGCGCGCTTGACGGGTTTGACGCCTGGATCACCGGGCGCAAACGCTTCCAGGGCGGCAAACGCGCCGGTCTTGAGTTCTTCGAGGTCGACGCCGGGCGGCTCAAGGTGAACCCGCTGGCCCATTGGGCGCCGGGCGACGTGCAGGATTATATCGTCAACAACCGCCTGCCGCTGCATCCGCTGGTGCGCCGGGGATTTCCGTCGATCGGCTGTGCGCCCTGCACAAGTGCGGTGCAACCGGGCGAAGACCCCCGCGCCGGGCGCTGGCGTGGAGAGGACAAGGTGGAATGCGGCATTCACATCGTCGATGGAAAAATCACACGAAAGGACAGCGCATGAGCGTGATCGTGACCGATACGGGCTTTGCCCGCGAGGACTGGGCGCATGGATTTTCCCCGCTTTCGGCGCACCAAGCGCAGGACCGGCGCGGGCTGGACCTGTCCCCAGACACCGACCCGGCATCCTTGCTGGGCCGCTTGGGCGGAATCGGGATGATCCGGGTCGACTTCCCCTCTTTCGCGGACGGACGCGGCTTCACCATTGCCCGCCAATTGCGGCTGATGGGTTTCACCGGGCGACTGCGGGCCGCAGGACATGTGATCAGCGACCAATACGCGATGGCGCGCCGTGCGGGGTTTGACGAGGTTGAGATTTCCAAGGTCCAGTCTCTGCGCCAACCTGAGGCACATTGGCGTTTTCGCGCGGACTGGCGCGCCTATGACCATCAGTCGCGGCTGCGCGGCTAGACCCCCTTAACCCTTGCCCCTATATACGGGGTCCGAGAGGACAGGGTATTCCGCCCTGCCGAAACCATGAATGAAGTGACGACCGTGACTGATGCAGCTGTTGTAAAACCCGTCCCCACCCTGCCCGACGCGCAAAAAGTAACCGAGGTAAAGCATTATACCGACAGACTTTTTTCCTTCCGTTGCACGCGGCCTGCGTCGCTCAGGTTCCGGTCGGGTGAATTCGTGATGATCGGGTTGATGGGTGACAACGGCAAGCCGCTTTTGCGTGCCTATTCGATCGCCTCGCCCAGCTGGGACGAAGAGCTTGAGTTCTACTCGATCAAGGTGCCGGACGGGCCGCTGACCTCGAAGCTGCAGCACATCAAGCCAGGGGATGAGGTCATCCTGCGCCCGAAACCTGTGGGCACGCTGGTGCATGACGCGCTTCTGCCCGGCAAACGCATCTGGTTCTTTGCCACCGGCACCGGGTTTGCCCCCTTCGCCAGCCTCTTGCGCGAACCGCAGACCTATGAAGATTACGACGAGGTGATCATTACCCACACCTGCCGCACGGCCGGAGAGCTGACCTATGGGCGCGACATCATCGAAGGCCTGAAGGACGACGAATTGCTGAACGAGGTGATCGGTGACGGGTTCTGGAAGAAGATCAAGTATTACCCGACCACGACCCGCGAAGACAGCCCCAAGATGGGCCGGATCACGGATCTGATCAACTCGGGCGACGCCTTCAAGGATCTTGAGGTAGAGCCGATTTGCCCCAAGAATGACCGCGCCATGATCTGTGGAAACCTGGCGTTCAATCTGGAACTCAAGGAAATGCTGGAAAACTTCGGCCTGGTCGAAGGCGCGAATTCCGACCCGCAGACCTATGTGGTGGAAAAAGCCTTCTTGGACTGATCCGCCCAGTCGAAACACAAAAGCGCCGCGCAGGGGACCCCGCGCGGCGCTTTTTCGTTTCTGGGCTCAGTTCTGCGGCAACAGCTGACGCATCGCATCGACCGACCCGCGCCCAATCGCGCCGTCGATGGCGCCGGTATACAGCCCGGCCTGCCTCAACAGCGTCTGCACCACCTTGGCCGTGGCCCGGTCCCAGTCGCGCTGCGCACGCCCCAGCGGCCAGTCGTCGCCGGCCTGCATAGCCCGAAGATAATACTGCGCGGCCTTGCGCGGGTCATAAATCTCCTGCGCTGTCTCATAGGCGAACCCCAGGCTGGACAGGGCATCTTTGTTGCCAGCATCAAGGCTCTTTTCGAACCAGCCAACCGCGGTCACCGGGTCGCGCGCGATGCCTTTGCCGTTCAGGTAAGCCCAGCCAAGATGAAACATAGACGTGCTGTGACCAAGCTCTGCCGCCTGATTATAATACCCGACCGCGCGCCCGTCATCCTGTGGCACCCCACGACCATTGGCATAGGCGCGCGCCAGATTGAACATGGCATAGTCGTTGCCCTGCACGGCCGCCAGGTTGAAATATCGGTTCGCTTCGATCGGATCCTCCGTGGTGCCATAGCCCCTGTCGATCATGTAGCCCAGCGAGTTTTGCGCGTCGGCGTAGCCCAAGTCGGCAGCTTTTCGATACCAAGCGACGGCGGTCTCGTAGCTTTGCGCGACACCATCGCCATGCTCATACATCTTGCCGAGAAGCCGCATCGCACGGACTTGTCCGGCATCCGCCGACACACGGCAAAGCTCCCGCGCCGTTTCAAAGTCCTGGGCGACGCCCAGACCGTTGTAGTACATCACGCATAAGTTCGTCCGCCCCCCGTTATAGCCGGCGTCAGTTGCAGCCTGATAATGGGCCACCGCCTTCTCAAGGTCTTTTGGAATCCCGAGTCCCACCTCATAGCTATACCCCAAGGCAATGTTGGAATAGGCGTATCCCTGTGCGATTGCCTGTTCCAGAAGGACTGCGGCCCGTGCTTCGTCCTTGGCAATCCCCTTGCCATCTCGCAGCGCGATCGCCAGGCCATGCGCGCCGCGTGCGCTGTTCAGGTCATAAGCCTTCTGAAACAGCCGCACGGCGTGCTCGGCGTCCTGGCTGACGCCTTCCCCGATGTAGTATCCCCACCCCAATTCGACCATGCCAGATGGGTGGCCAGCGTCGGACGCCAGACGGTAATACGCCATCGCCTCGGCAGGTGACGTGTCTTCATAGAGATAGCCCAAGCCCACATTCGCCTGCGCGTGGCCCGCTGCAGCGGCGTCCAGATAGAACCGCTCTGCCAGACGATCCGCGTTGGCAGCAGCATAGGTGCGGCCAAGGTTGTAGGTCGTGCGGGCGTGATCAGGCTGCGCCTCGTGTGCGGCCATGCAAGCTTTGACCGCTGCACCGGTGTCGATTTCGTCAAACTCTTTACCGGACAGCCCCGCGGGTTTGGTCGGGTCTCCGGGATGTCCGGCGGCCAGGTCACAGGCCCGGATCAGCGGATGCAGGTCCATCTCATCCGCCGCCGCATCACTAGGCGCGGGGGCGGCGGGAACCACCGGCACCGATTTGGGCGCCTGTTCAACCACGGTTTCCGAAGCGGGTTTCGGCGCAGGTTCAGGCTCCCCTGCCGCCGCCAACGCATCACGGCGGATGCGGGCCAGGTTGGCAAAGGTGCCTGTCGGGTATGTGTCCAGATACCGCTGAAAATCCGCCGGTTCGTCGCTTTCGCGCACCTGCATCCAAAGCACCAGCTCCATCCCCGACATTTCCTCGGCCGGCGTTTCGAGTGGCGCGACAGGTTGCGGTGCGGGCGCGGGAGCGATCTCCCCTCCGCCCTTGGTCACCTCAGAGCCGCCCTTCTGACCCGACGCCTGGGCCAGGGCCGACGTAACCGCAACGGTGGTGAGCACTGCAAAAAAAATGGGAAAAACAAAATCTCTGATGCGCATGGTCTACCCCTCCAGTTCGGAGTCTACCGCGCCCGGAATGCGCTGGGCTTGTCGCAGATCAAAAAAGGGCCCGATCCAGACAGATCGGGCCCCATTTTTCGATTTGATCGGGCTTAGAGGCCCATAGCGGCCTTGATTTGGTCGATCACGCCTTGAACCAGCTCGGGGTTCTCGGCAGCTTGAGCGATCGCCTGTTGCAGCGCGGCTTTTTGCAGCGTGCCCATCTCGCTGCCTTCAATCATCTCGCCCAGCTTTCCAGCGTCGAAAGCGTCAGGTGTCAGGAGATCGGCAATCCCCATCGCGTCGCCAGCCGTATCCGCAGCGCCGTCGGTAACAGCATCAGTCACAGCGTCGGTCGCACCGGTCACGGCATCCGTGGCGGCGTCGGTGGCTGATTCAACGGCTTCTTCGACTGCCGCGGCAGCCTCAGCAGCAGCGGCTTCAGCGGCGGCAGCGGCTTCAGCAGCCGCAGCTTCGGCGGCAGCAGCAGCTTCGGCAACTGCGGCTTCGGCAGCGGCAGCGGCCTCGGCAGCAGCAGCTTCGGCAGCAGCAGTTGCTTCGGCCTCAGCGGCGGCGGCGGCTTCGGCAGCAGCAGCTTCGGCGGCGGCGGCTTCAGCAGCGGCGGCTTCTTCGGCGGCAGCGGCAGCTTCGGCAGCGGCTGTGGCGGCTTCCTGCTCGGCCATCTTTGCCTGTTGCCCGGAATACCAAGTGTATCCTCCGAACCCGACAACGACCAGAAGCAGCAGAATGATCCAGGTTTTCTTCATGGTGTGTTCCTCAACTTGTCACCAGACGCATTTTGCACGTCTCAGGGCAGGACTTGCGCCATAGGGTAGGCATTCGCAAGGGGAGAAACAGCGATCTTGCGTCAAAAGGCCAACTATCGGCTTGAAAGCGCCGGGGCGGGCCTTTACCTTCTGCGCCCAAGCTTGATGGCAATATCAGAAGGAACGACACCATAGCTCGCAGACCTCATAACGCCCCTCCGCAGCGTGACACCGGCCCCCGTGTGAACGATCGCATCCGGTCCGACGAAATTCGCCTTATTGGCGCCGACGGTGAAAACGTCGGTGTGGTCACCCCCGCGCGTGGCATGCAGCTGGCTGACGACGCCGGGCTGGACCTGGTCGAAATCTCGCCCAATGCAAACCCGCCCGTGTGCAAGATCATGGATTTCGGCAAGTTCAAATACGAAACCCAGAAACGGGAAGCCGAGGCGCGCAAAAAGCAGAAGATCATCGAGGTCAAAGAGGTCAAGTTCCGTCCGAACACTGACACGCATGACTATGACGTGAAAATGCGCAACGTGTTCAAATTCCTGGAAAACGGCGACAAGGTGAAGGTCACCCTGCGCTTCCGCGGCCGCGAAATGGCGCACCAGAACCTGGGGCGTGAGCTGCTGGAGCGCGTGGCCGAGGACATCAAGGATCTGGGCAAGGTTGAAAACATGCCCAAGATGGAAGGCCGTCAGATGATCATGATGATCGGACCGCTGCCGAAGTAGACCTTCAATGATGTGAAACGCTCCTTCGACCGGCAGGTTTTCCATGAAAACACGGCCGAGAGCATCCAGACAAGAATTCAAAGCCCCGGCGAACAACCGGGGCTTTTTCTTTTCTAGATTAATGCCTTACGGCTGGCTCATTCGCTCCAGCCATGCACATGAACATCACGGCCAGAATGCTGCTTCATGATGTCGACCGCCAAGGCCTCTTTGTCTTTGTCGATCGTGCGCACCCAGATCAGAATACCACCATTCTTGAGCTGATTTTCATAGTAATCCTTGTGATGCTTGTCGACACGACGGGCCAGAATGATGCCCAATGCCGCAGACGGGCTGCCGCCAATCGCGACGGCCGCAACCGACGCGGCCACCGTGCTGGCCGGGGTCAAAAGCGACAACAGCGCAGCATAGGATCCCAAGAAGAAAAGCCCGCCGATGATCCCACCTTCAAGCTCCCCCATCGCCTCTTCGGATACGAATGCGGCGCGGGGGGCGTCGGGATTGTCCTCCAATTCTTCAGGCCGAAGGAAGGCGGATCCCAGCTTCTCGATCATCGCCTCTTCGCTGCCAAGAACCGAAATATCATAACGGCTGAACCCGGCCATCATCAGATCGTACATGGCCCCTTGCATCGACTTGACGCTGTCGAAAACGCCTACGGCTTCGGGGATGTTGATATATGTGGTGTTTTCATGGGACATGACGTGCCTCCATTCCTTAAAAAACCAACTGGAGAATGATAGCACCAAATCGCCGGTTTCGACGTTGATGCAAGTCACGCAAAGCGAAAAAGGCCCCGCGATTGCAGGGCCTTTCTGTCAACTTACTTGGGACAACTCAGCAGGCGGCAACAGCCCGTTTTGCCATCACGCCGACCAGATGCGCGCGATATTCGGGCGATCCGTGGATGTCGCCGATCATGTCACCGGACGGGGTCAGGCCGTCCAGTGCCTCTGGTGCGAAGTTGGCCGACAATGCCTCTTCGGCGCCGGCCCAGCGGAACACGCCATCTTCGGACGCGCCAGTGACAGCCACGCGCACGTCCGAGCCTTTACGCGAGACGAAGACGCCCACCAGCGCAAAACGGGACGCAGGCTGGTCGAACTTCACGTAAGCCGCCGCGTCCGGGATCGGGAATGTCACCGACGTGATGATCTCGGTTTCATCCAAGGCCGTTTCGAACAGGCCCTGGAAATAGTCATCCGCGGCGATGTCACGCGCCGAGGTGACGATGGTCGCCCCCAGACCCAAGGCCGCAGCCGGATAGCAGGCCGACGGGTCATTGTTGGCAAGCGAACCACCGATCGTGCCGCGATTGCGCACTGCCGGATCACCGATGCCCCCCGCCAGCGCCGACAAGGCCGAAATCGTGTCGTCCGCCGCCACATCCGCGTGACAGGTGCCCGCGCCGACGGTGACCGTGCCGCTGTCGGACGATATCCCCTTCAGCTTGTCGATTTTCGCCAGCGAGACCAGCACGGACGGGGCCGCAAGGCGCTGTTTCAGCGTGGGGATCAGGGTCTGCCCGCCCCCCAACACCTGCGCGTCCTCATGCTTGCGCAGCATGCGCACGGCTTTGCCCAGTTTGGAGGGCGATTTGATGTCAAATTCATACATGTCCTGTCCTCCTTACTTCTGCATTGCCGCCCAGACGCGCGAGGGCGTCAGGGGCATGTCGATATGGGTGATGTCGCTGCCGCCACGTCTAAGCGCATCGACGACGGCATTCACCACCGCGGGCGGGGATCCGATCGCGCCGGCTTCACCGCAGCCTTTCACACCCAACGGGTTGTGGGTGCACGGCGTCTGACAAGAATGATCGACCGTATAGAACGGCAGATCATCGGCGCGCGGCATGGCGTAATCCATGAACGAGCCGTTCAGAAGCTGACCGTCCTCGTCATAAACCGCGCCTTCCAGAAGCGCCTGGCCGATGCCCTGGCCGATACCGCCATGCACCTGACCGTCGACGATCATCGGGTTGACGATATTGCCGAAATCATCGGCCGCCGCGAAGGCTTCGATCGTCACCTTGCCAGTGTCAGGGTCCACTTCGACCTCACAGGCATAGGCGCCGGACGGGTATGTGAAGTTCGCCGGGTCGTAAAACGCGGTTTCTTCCAACCCCGGCTCGATGTCTTCGAGCGGGTAGTTGTGCGGCACGTAAGCGGCCAGGGTCACATCACCCCAAGCCACCGATTTGTCGGTGCCTGCCACGCTGAACTCACCGTTTGCCAGTTCCACGTCACCCTCGGCGGCTTCCATCAGGTGCGCCGCGATCTTTTTCGCCTTGGCGATGATCTTTTCCGTCGCTTTGAACATGGCCGAGCCGCCGACCGCCAGCGAGCGCGAGCCATAGGTGCCCATGCCCATCGGCGTGTTGGCGGTGTCGCCATGCACGATCTCGACCATGGAAGGATCAATGCCGATCATCTCCGCGATCACCTGCGGGAAGGCGGTTTCATGCCCCTGCCCGTGGCTGTGGCTGCCGGTCATCACGACCAGCCCGCCGGTGGCGTTCACCCGCACCGTGGCGCTTTCATACAGACCTGCGCGCGCGCCCAATTGGCCCACAAGGTTCGACGGCGCAATGCCGCACGCCTCGATATAGCAGTTCACGCCCAGACCGCGCAGCTTGCCCTTGGCCTTGGACGCCGCGGCCCGCTTTTCAAAGCCCGCAAGATCCGCGATCTCTTCCAGCTTGTCCATCGTCGCGACGTAGTCCCCGGTGTCATACTCGACCGCCACAGGCGTGGCATAGGGGAACTCGGTGATGAAGTTCTGACGGCGAAGCGCAATCGGGTCGACGCCCAGTTCCAGCGCAGCCTTCGAAATCACGCGCTCCAGCTGATAGGTCGCCTCGGGACGCCCGGCCCCGCGATAGGCATCGACCGGCACCGTGTTGGTGAACACCGCCTTCACGTTCACATAGATCAGCGGCGTTTTGTAATTGCCCGCCATCAGCGTGCCATGCAGCCAGGTCGGCACCGACGGCGCGAAGGTGGACAGATAGGCGCCCATGTTCGCGTGGGTGTCCGTGCGCAGCGCGGTGAAGTTATTGTCCTTGTCCAGCGCCAGCTGGATTGTCGTCACGTGGTCACGCCCGTGGGCATCCGTGATGAACGCCTCGGAGCGGGATGAGGTCCACTTGACCGGCCGGTCAATCGCCTTGGCCGCGAAGGTGCAGAATGCCTCTTCGGCATAATGGAAAATCTTCGATCCAAAGCCACCGCCCACATCCGGGGCCACAACCCGCAGTTTGTGTTCGGGAATACCCAACACGAACGCGCCCATCAAAAGGCGGATCACATGCGGGTTCTGGCTGGTGGTAAACAGCGTCGAATCGCCCGAGGAACTGTCGTAGTCGCCAATTGCGACGCGCGGTTCCATCGGGTTGGCCACCAGACGGTTGTTGACCAGATCCAGCGTGGTGACGTGGGCCGCGTTCTTGAAGGCTTCTTCCACCGCCCCCTTGTTTTCCTCAACGAACCCCCAGTCGTAACACAGGTTCGACGTCAGATCGTCATGCACCTTGGGCGCGCCGTCGGCCAGCGCGGCTTTCATGTCAACCACGGCGGGCAGCTCATCAATGTCAGCCTCGATCGCCTCGGCGGCGTCGCGGGCCTGTTCGGCGGTTTCGGCAACCACAGCGGCGAACGCATCACCCACATGGCGCACCTTGCCCTGGGCCAGAACCGGATGGGCCGGTTCCTGCATCACTTCGCCGTGCTTGTCGGTGATCTGCCAACCGCAGGGGATGCCCCCCACCTCGGCGAAATCCGCGCCAGTAAACACCCGCACGACGCCCGGCATTTCCTGGGCAGCGGATGTGTCCACGCCTTTCAATGTGCCATGCGCGACCTGCGAGCGGGCGAAGGCCACATAGGCCTGGCCGCGCTTGTTCATGTCGTCGGTGTAGTTTCCCTTACCGGTCAGGAACCGGATATCTTCGCGCCGCTTGTTCGGGGCGCCAATGCCTCCATCAGCCATGTCTGATTCTCCCCTTTATTCAGCGGCCACGGCAACATCCTGACCGGATGCCGCCATGATCGCTTTGACAATGTTGTGATAGCCCGTGCAGCGGCACAGGTTGCCCGACAGATGCGCACGTACCTCAGCCTCGGTGGGCTTCGAGTTGACCTTGAGAAGCGCTGACGCCGCCATCACCATGCCCGGTGTGCAAAACCCGCATTGCAGACCGTGATGGTCCTGAAACGCCTGTTGGATCGCGCCCAGCGATCCATCTTCGTTCGCCATGCCCTCGACAGTGGTGACCTCGGCCCCCTCGGCCTCGGCGGCGAACATGTTGCAGCTTTTTACAAGCTTTCCATCGACATGCACCGCGCAGACGCCGCATTGCCCGGTGTCGCAGCCGACATGGGTGCCGGTCATCCCCAGCGCCTCGCGCAGATATGTGGACAAGAGCATGCGCCCTTCGGCAGGTGCCGAAACAGCCTTGCCATTCACGGTCATTTTGACCTGTGCCATGGTATCCTCCCTGGATTTTGTATTGTTGTTAGCGCCAGCAAAGCACGACAGGCGGGTTCTGAGAACCCCCCAATATCGCGAGAGTTGCAGTTTTCTGACCATTCGGTTGAATTCAGGCGCCCATCAAACAAACAAGCGTGCCGAAGGCACTCCTCTGGATCACGCCTGCCGATCGCGCATCCGGCCGCGCTGCGGAATGTCCTTGAGCAGCCCGCCCACCCCCATCGCGGCAATGTCCCCCGGGGTCACCGGCACGCCACACAGGATCCGCTCCATCACCCAGTCCGCACCGTTCAGCGCCGGAGACCGGGCGCACCCCGGCAGGCCAATCACCGGACGCCCGTCCAGTGCGCCCAGAAACAACAGGTTGCCCGGATCAACCGGCATACCGAAGTGATGCACAATACCCCCTGCAGCGCGCAGAGCCTCCGGCGCCACGTCGTGCAGGTCCGAGGTGGCCGATCCGGTCAGGATGAACAGCACCTCACCGGCGGCCATTTTCAACGCATTGGCCAGGGCATCAACCGAATGCGGCACGATGGTGTTGGCCCCCAGCGTCACGTCCAATCGGACCAGCCGTTCGCTCAGAACCCGGTGTCCCTTGACGCCATCATCCGCGCCGAAGGTGGTCTGGATCAGCCCCGCCTGCGACACGACTGGCGTGCGCAGGGACAGAGCGCCCTGCCCAGCCTCACAGGCCGCCTGCACCGCGTCATCCGCCACGCCGTAGGAAATAACTTTTACCGTCGCAACCATGCCGCCCGCGGCAACCTGCTTCCAGGGGCGGAGCGTCGCCAGAGTGATCATCGGGTCCACCCGGTTCAGCGCCGCGACCCGGTCCGCATCCACGTCAACAATGCCCGGCCCCTCCGCGATCAGGTTCACCCGGCCCGTCGTGGCCACACTGGCCCGTAGCCCTTGCCCGCAGATCGCCGCCGCCACACGGGTTGCGGCCGCGTCCTCGGCCACGTCCTCTGGGTCCAACCGCGCCACGGTGAGCTCGGACAAACCTGCGTCGGACAAGGCCGATAAGTGCTTGCGCTCCAACACCAGCCCTTTTTTCAACCGCCCACCCGGCACCGCGACGGAATGCGCCAGCACCGCGCCAAGCGCGTCAGATATGGGAACAGGCCCGAACTTCATCCGCGTCGCAGCCGTTCGATGATCTGCGCCATCACCGACACGGCAATCTCGGCGGGGGATTTCGACCCGATATCCAGCCCGATCGGCGCATGGATGCGGGCGATCTGGTCCGGGCTGAAACCCCGGTCGACCAACCGTTCGACCCGTTTCGCATGGGTGCGTGTGGACCCCAGGCAACCGACGTAAAACACATTCGAGACCAACGCGGCCTCAATCCCCGGATCATCAATCTTCGGGTCATGCGACAGGGTCACGACAGCGGTGCGCGCGTCCAGCCCGAAACCGGGCAGAATGTCATCCGGGTAATCCTCACGAATATCTTCGCCAGGAAACCGCTCTTCGGTGGCAAAGGCGCCGCGCGGGTCGATCAGAAGCGGATCGAACCCGGTCATGCGCGCCATCGGGATCAGCGCCTGGGCGATGTGAACGGCGCCGACCACGACCATGCGCAGGGGCGGATTGTGGATCGCCACGAAGGTCACACCATCTTCCTCGAAGCCCGACCGATCACCACGGAAGCGGTCGTCATGGCCGTCGCGGGCCACCGCGCGCACCCAGCTTTCGGTGTTCACCACATAGGCGACCGGCACCCGTTCGGCGCGCGCCAACACCAATTCGGCCAGCAACAGCTCGCTCAGCCCTGCGCCCACCGGTTCGACCAGGATGCGGATCGTGCCGCCACAGGCCAGCCCGACCGCAAACGCGCTGTCATCCGACACGCCGAACTCCAGAATGCGGGATTTTCCGTCTGCCAGAGCCTCCTGCGCCTCAAGCACCACCGCGCCTTCGACGCAGCCGCCCGAGACCGAGCCGGCGATCTCTCCGTCACCAGAAATGGCCAGTTGGCTGCCAACCGGGCGTGGCGCGCTGCCCCAGGTCTGCACAACCGTGGCTAGCACAGCCCCACTCCCGGCCCGATGCCAGGACAGGGCGGTTTCGGGAATGTCATCAAACCTGTTTGTCATGGGGGAAGGTTGCCTGCCAAGCGATGGCGGCGCAAGGGCAAAGGCTCATCCCGTTCTACTCGATCAATGACATCAACCGCGCTTTTTCGCCCGCATCGTCAGGTCGGGAAATCGCCTGGGCCAGATCCATCAGCGACGCGATATTGTGACCGGCCCGAAAGCTGTCGACATGGGGCAACATGGCGCGGATGCCGGCAGCTTTGGGGGCAAACCCGTCCCAGCGCAACAGCGGGTTCAGCCAGATCAGGCGGCGGGCCGACAGTTGCAGCCGCTCAACCTCGCGCGCAAGTTCGTCGGGATCGTCGCGGTCCAGCCCGTCGGTGATCAAAAGAACCACCGCCCCCTGCCCCAGCACCCGGCGCGACCAGTCGCGGTTGAATTCGTGCAGGCAGGCACCGATCCGTGTGCCGCCCTCCCAGTCCTGCGCCTCGGCCCCGGCGGCGGCCAGGGCCACGTCGACATCCCTTGTGGCCAGATGGCGGGTGATGTTTGTCAGCCGGGTGCCGAACGTGAAGCCATGCACCTTGGCCCAGCCCGCGCCCTGAGTGTTCGCCACCGCATGCAGGAAATGCAAAACCGCCCGCGAATAGGCGGACATCGAGCCGGAAATGTCGCAGATGACCACCAGGTTCGGCCAGCGGATGCGCTGTTTCTTCACCGCGAAATTCTGCAACTCCCCGCCGGTGCGCATCGCCTGCCGCAGGGTGCGGCGCCAATCCACCGCGCTGCCCTGCGGATGGGCCATGCTGCGACGGGACAGCAGCGGTTTCACCGGCAGGGTCAACCGCGCCAACATGCGCTTGGCTTCGGCCATTTCCGCATTGGACATCTGTTCGAAGTCCAATGAGCGCAGCCGTTCCTCGGAGGACATGGTCAGGGTCGCGTCGATCTCGATCTCGGTGCCCTCGCCCTCGGGCAGGTCCGGCGCGTCACGCTCAACCCCGTCCAAAAGCGCCTCGGCAGCGCGCTTTTCACCGGGTTTCGCCGCGCGTTCTTCCTGCACCCCGCGCACGGCGGGCAACATCATGGCCATCATGTGCTCCAGGTATCGTGGATCGCGCCAATAGAGGCGAAAGACCTGGGCAAACACGCGGCGTTGTTCCGGTTTCGACACGAATACGGAATGCAGCGCCCAGTAGAAATCAGTTTTTTCGCTGAAGCCCGTGGCGGCAATCGCCCGCACCGCCTCGATCACCTTGCCCGGCCCCACCGGCAACCCTGCCGCCCTGAGCGCACGGGCAAAATGGGCGATGTTCGCGGCCAGCCGCGGGTTGTCTGGCAGCTCAAACGGCGGGAGCTCGGTCATCCGCCGATCTCGCCCTGCACCTCATCCAGAATGCGCTTCGCCTCGGACCCCTGAAGCTTTTGAATGTCGTCCTGATACTTCAGGATCGCGCCCAGCGTGTCGGCGATCACATCCGGCGACAGGTCGATCACATCCAGCGCCAATAGGCATTTCGCCCAATCGATCGTTTCCGCCACACCGGGGCGTTTGAACAGATCCTCGGTGCGCAATTTCTGAACGAAGGCAATGACTTCGCGGCTCAACTTTTCGCTGGCCTCTGGCGCGCGGGCGGACAGGATTTCCATCTCGCGGGCAAAATCCGGGTAATCGACCCAGTGATACAGGCAGCGCCGTTTCAGCGCGTCGTGCACCTCGCGCGTGCGGTTCGAGGTCAGGATCACGATCGGCGGCTCGGGCGCCTTCACCGTGCCCAATTCGGGGATCGTGACCTGGAAATCGGACAAGGCTTCCAGCAGGAACGCCTCGAACGGCTCATCGGTACGGTCAAGTTCGTCGATCAACAGGACCGGCGCACCACCGGCTTGTGGGCTCATTGCCTCAAGCAGCGGGCGGCGGATCAGAAACCGGTCGGAAAACAATTCGTCCGTCAGCGTGTCGCGGTCCGTGCCCTCGGTCACCTCGGCCGAGCGGATCGACACCATCTGCGCCGGGAAATTCCATTCATACACCGCCGAGGACGCGTCCAGCCCTTCGTAGCATTGCAGCCGGATCAGTCGGCGCCCCAGCCCGGCGGCCAGTGCCTTGGCGATCTCGGTCTTGCCCACGCCCGCCTCGCCCTCCAAAAACAGCGGCCGGCCCAGGGTCAGCGCCAGAAACACCACCGTGCCCAGCGCGCGACCACAGACATAGTCTTGATCCGAAAGCATTTTCTGCACGGCGTCGATAGAATTTGGGATCTGGGTCATGAGGCCTCCTTTTGCCGTTGCAATGGGGCATGGCGCGGGCGGGCGGGTCAAGCCCGACTTGCAGAATGTCACCCCACGGGCCAAGAGGGGGGATGCACGCCGTGACCCGCCCCCGTCTGACCGCCCTGATCGCCGCCGGGATCGGCGCGGCGGTATTTTCCTGGCTGGGCGTGCCACTCCCCTTCTTGCTGGGGCCAATGATGGGCTGTCTGCTTGTCGCCTTGGCCGGTGCCCCTATGGAGGGTATGGGCACGCTGGGCATCGTCATGCGCACGATCCTGGGCGTGGCCATCGGCGCGTCCCTGACCCCCGACACCCTTGCCGCGCTGCCAGGTTTTGCCCCGACGCTTCTCCTGATTCCCGTCTTCATCGCGGTTATCGGCGCGATAGGCTATCCGTTCTTTCGCCGGGTCTGTGGTTTCGATCCGGCGACCTCGTTCTATTCCGCCATGCCCGGCGGGCTGCAAGACATGCTGATCTTCGGCGAAGAGGCCGGTGGCGACGTGCGTGCGATGAGCCTGATCCACGCCACTCGCATCCTGGTGCTGGTGACGATCGCCCCGATCCTGATCACCCTGGCCTGGGGTGTTGACCTGACCGCCGCGCCGGGGCAACCGGCCAGCGAGGTCGGCTGGGTCCAGATCACCCTGATGACCGTTTCGGGTATCGCGGGTTGGAAGTTTGCCGAACGCGCCGGGCTTTTTGGCGCGTCGATCCTGGGGCCGATGATCCTGACCACGATCCTGTCACTAAGCGGCGTAATCCAGACCCGCCCCCCGGCCGAGATGATCTGGGCCGCACAATTCTTCATCGGGTTGGCCGTGGGGGCGAAATACGCGGGCATCACCGCCAAGGAAATCCGAGTCGATATCGGCGCAGGGCTTGCCTATTCAGTACTTCTTGCTGTGATTTCTATCCTGTTTTTCCTGGGCGTGGCCTGGATCAGCCCGGCGGATGACCTGGACGTGCTTTTGTCCTTCCTGCCCGGCGGTCAGGGGGAAATGGTGGTGATCGCCATCGTTACGGGGGCCGATCTGGGCTTTGTCGTTACCCACCACCTGCTGCGTATCTTCACGGTGATCATCGCCGCCCCGATCGTGGCCCGCCGGGTGGCGCCAAAACGCTAGGGCTTGCACCGTGTGCCTGGGACGGCGATGCTCATACGGCTTGAAAAGGAAACACCATGCCCTTCGACCTCTGGCTTGCCTTCGTCGCCGCCTGTTTTGCGATCCTGCTGATCCCCGGACCCACGGTGTTGTTGGTCCTGTCCTATGCCCTGACCCAGGGGCGTCGGGTGGCCGTGGGCATGGCGCTTGGCGTGGCCCTGGGCGATTTCATCGCCATGAGCGCCTCGCTTGCCGGGTTGGGCGCACTCGTGCTGGCCTCGGCCACCCTGTTCACGGTGCTGAAATGGGTCGGGGCGGTCTATCTTGTCTATCTGGGCGTGACGCTTTTGCGCGCCGGGCCAGTTCGGTTCGATCTGAATAGGCCTGAGGACAAGCCGGTTGGCGCCATCTTCACCCATGCCGCGGCGGTGACCGCCCTGAACCCCAAAAGCATCGCCTTTTTCATCGCTTTCGTGCCCCAGTTCATCCGGCCCGAGGCAGCCCTGGCACCGCAGTTTGCCATCCTGATCGCGACCTTCGTCGGTTTGGCCGGGGTGAATGCGCTGGCCTATGCGCTGCTGGCTGACCGCCTGCGCAGCCGCATTCGCCGCCCCGGCGTGCTGCGTTGGATGACCCGGATCGGCGGCGGCGCGCTGGTGTCCATGGGCGTGCTGACCGCCACGATGGCGCGTAACTAACCCCGCGACCCCGCTGCAACAGCCGATGGTTTCCATTTTCGCAAAAGTTGACCTAAGTCGCGGAAACTGACACATATTATCGCAACAAAAACGAGGTAGCACGGGACAAACCCGGCCCTTACCAAAGCAGGCGGACGTATGGCGAGTTCCTTGAACCAAATGGGCGGGGCGTAAGATGCGCATCACCGCTGTCACCTGCGTCAAGAACGAAGGTCCCTTCCTGTTGGAGTGGATCGCCTTCAACCGCGTTCTTGGCGTCACGGATTTCCTTTTCTATTCAAACGATTGCACAGATGCGACCGACAAGATTCTGGACGCGTTGCAGGACCGTGGCATCGTCACCCACCTGCCCAACCCGGCGCAGGGACGCAATTACCAGATGGAGGCACTGAAGGCGGCGAAAAAGCACGATCTGGTGCTGGCCTCGGACTGGACCTGGATCGCGGATGTGGACGAGTTTCTGAATATCCACGTCGGCAATGGCACCATCCCCGAACTGATCGAAGCCTGCGGCGACCCGCACGCAATCTCGATCACGTTCCAGTTCTTCGCCAATTGCGACATCGACGACTATGTCGACAAGCCGGTGATCGAGCAGTTCACCCGCTCGCACAATCCCGACATCTGGTGCGATCAAACGGCGCAAGAGGTCAAGACACTGATCCGGCACGATTTTCCGGTGAAATACTACGGCGCGCATCGTCCCTTCATGAAAGACAAGCTGTCCAAGGACAGGCGGCCGAAATGGACCGACGGATCCGGGCGCGACGTGCCGTGGAAATACCGAACTGCGGCCAACAAACGGCGCATCCGCAAGTTTCCCGCCGGGGGCGCGCGCAATTTCGCGACACTGAACCATTATGCGCTGCGCTCGCTCGACAGCTATCTGGTCAAGAACGACCGCGGCGACGTGAACCGCGAAAACCGCGATTTCGACGACACCTATTGGCGTGAACGCAATGATGACGCGTGGGAAGACACCTCGATCAAGCGCTATCTGCCGCGTCTCAGGGCCGAGATGAAGGCGCTGATGGCGGACAAGGAAATCGCCGATCTTCACGCCGAAGCTGTCGCGGCCCACAAGGCCACGCTGGACCGGCTTTTGGCAGATGAGGATTATGTCACACTGCGCAAGCAGTTGAAATCCGTCCCGAAACTCAGCCCGGCCGAGCTGGCCTTGCTGGAGTTGATCGCCTGAGATGGCGCCGCCGAAGGTCATAAACCTGGGGTTCCCAAAATCGGGCACCACGACGCTGGCGCAGGCGCTGACCCAAGCAGGGTTTCGCGTGGCGGACTGGAAGTTGCGCGGCGCGGGGCAAAAGGGCTTTGTTGGCGGGCTGATGTATCGCGGCTATTTCGAAACCGGCGACCCGCTGACATACCTTGGCGACTATGACGCCTTTTCCGAAATCGACGTGGTTCGCGACAAACGTAATTTCTGGCCGCAATGCGATTTCGCCCTGATCCAGGCCATTCGCGACACCCATCCCGGTGCGCTGTTTCTGCTGTCCAGCCGGGACGCGGAGGCGCAGGCCGACAGCATGATGCGTTGGTCCGACATGGGCACACGGCGCCTGCCAATGACCAATATCCCCGGGCTGCCGAAAGGGTTTGGCAAAACCCGCGCGGACCTTACGCGCTGGATCACCGGGCACGTGGCCTTTTGCCAAAAAGTATTCGAGGGGGCCGAGGATTTCCTGGCCTATGACATCAACGACCCGGAGGCGCCGGGCAAAATCGGCGCATTCCTAGGGCGCGATCTGCCCTGGTGGGGGGTGGCCAATGCCAACCCACCTGTTGACGAGTTGAAGGAGGGCGCCGCCTGATGCGCATCTATTTGCATATTGGCCTGGAGCAATGCGGTGCAACACGCATTCAGGAGGTGCTGGACAACAAGCGGGACCAGCTGTCCGACAAGGGCGTATTGTACCCCCGCACGCCGGGGCGGAAAAACCACACACGGCTGTATATGGCGGTGTCGGACCCTGACCGCGTCGACGTGCTGCGCGCCAATCGCGGCTTCACTGATCCGGCGGCACAGGAAAAACTGCGCGCAGACGTGGCGCGGGATTTGGCCGCCGAGGTGGCGAAACACAACCCGGATGTGATGATCCTGTCAGCCTCACAGCTGTGCACCCTGTCGCGCCCGTCGGAACTGGCGCGGCTGAAAGCACTGCTGTTGCCGCTGTCCGATGACATCCGCGTCGTCGCCCATGTGGATGAACAAGGCCGCGTGCTGGCGCGCCATTATGCCGAGGCGGTGTTCTCGGGCCGGGTGTCACCTTTGGATCAGGAGCTTTCTATGCTCGGCGCGGCCTCTTGGCGGGACGCGGCACTGGCAGACTGGGACGAGGTCGATCCGCGTCATCTGGGGCACCCTGAAATTCAGGCCCCACCCTTCTGGCTGGACTATCCCGCCCTGGTCACCGCCTGGGAAGAGGCGTTTGGCGACGGCCGCGTGGCGCTGCGGGCCTATGATGCCGATCTGTTTGCCTCCGAACGGTTGACCGACGAAATTCGCGACGCTTTTTCGATCAAGGCCAACATCGGCAAGGCGGCCAAAGGGGGGCTGCCCGCGATGCCTGCAGCGGCCTGGTTGACCCGTGCGCGGATGTTGAACAAGGTTATGGTGCAGCTTCTGCACAAGGGCCGGATCATCCCACGCCAGCTGTGGCGCCGCTTCATCGGCGAGATTGCGACACCGGGCGAGGCGATGCAGCCCGGATCCTTGGTCGAATTCTCGAAAATGTTCGAAAAGGACAACAAAGCGCTGGTTAAATCCCATGATCTGCCGGCTGAATGTCTGAAACGGGACAGGGCGCAGAAGCCCTGGAGTGAAGCAGACCCGGAAAAAGGATTTCGCGCCAGCCAATATGTGGCCGCCTTCCTACCCCGGATCGACATCATCACCCGTCAGGCCATCCGCGCCGCCCGCCAAGGTATCAAGGCCCAGCAACATGACGAAGAAAGCACGACAAACTCCGGCCTGACCGCCACGGCGGAACGACTGATGTCCGACCGCGCCAAGGAAAACTTTCACGAGCTGAAAGGCGGGCGTTTCGCGCCGCACAACCGGATTGGCCGGGTGAACGAGGAAGAGCTGGCCGCTGCCTTCTCCGAGGTGCCGATGCGCGACCTGCCCAAGGGAAATTCGGGCAACGTCATCGTCGGCTGCATGAAGAACGAAGCGCCATATATTCTGGAATGGGTCGCCTTTCACCGCGCGATCGGTGTCGACAATTTCATCATCTACACCAACGATTGCACCGACGGGACCAGCGAACTTCTGGACCGGTTGCAAGAGCTGGGCGTGCTGCAGCACCGCAACAACGACAATTGGAAGGGTAATTCGCCCCAGCAATACGCGCTGAACCAATCGCTGAAGGAAGACGTGATCCTGAACGCCGAATGGGTGATCCATATTGACGTGGATGAATTCATGAACGTGCGCTGTGGCAACGGCACGCTGGAGGATTTCCTGGAGCGTATCCCCGATGCCACCAATGTCGCGATGACCTGGCGTCTGTTCGGCCACAACGATGTGACGAAGTTCGAAGACGAGCTGGTGATCGAACAATTCGACCAGGCCGCGCCGAAATACTGCCCGAAACCGCACACGGTCTGGGGCTTCAAGACGATGATGAAGAACATCGGCGCCTATGAGAAGATTTCCTGCCACCGGCCCAACAAGTTGCGCGACACGCACCGGCAGAAGGTGCATTGGGTGAACGGCTCCGGTCAGCCGATGGGCGATGAGGTGAAAGAAGGCGGCTGGCGCTCGTCGCTGGGCACGATCGGCTATGACCTGCTTCAACTGAACCACTATGCGCTGCGCTCGGCGGAAAGCTTCCTGATCAAGCGTCAGCGCGGGCGCGCGCTGCATGTGGACCGCTCGATCGGCATCAACTACTGGGTGCGGATGGATTGGGGTGGCAACAAGGACGTCACGATCAAACGCAACATCCCGCGCACCAAGCTGGAATTGGCGCGACTGTTGGAGGATCAACAACTGCGTACGATCCATGAGGCCGGGGTGGCTTGGCACAAGGCCAAAGCCGCCGAGCTGCATGCGATGCCGGAGTTCCAGGAGCTCTATGCCCAGGCGCTGGAAACCGACCTGACCGAGATGGAGCGCGTGGCCTATTCGCTGGCGCTGGACATGGAAAGCTGATGCGCGCGACGGCCATCTTGTGCGTGCGCAACGAAGGCGCGTTTTTGCTGGAATGGCTGGCCCATCACCGGGGCGTCGGGTTCACGGATTTCCTTGTGTTTTCCAATGATTGCGATGACGGGACCGACGCAATACTGGACCGCCTGGAGGCATTGGGCGAGCTGACCCACCTTCGCAACGACGGCCCCCATGAAGGCGGCGTGCAATGGGCCGCGATGAAGATCGCGGACAAGCATCCGCTGGTGAAAAACGCCGACTGGCTGATGACGCTGGACATTGATGAATTCGTGAACATCCACGTCGGCGACCATACGCTGGCGTCTTTGATTGCCACCCTGCCCGACGCGGACGCGATCACGCTGACCTGGCGGCTGTTTGGCAATTGCGGTATCGAACGCTTTGAAGACCGCCCGGTGACCGAGGTTTTCACCCACGCAGCACCCGCCGTGATGTACTGGCCCTGGCGCGCGCATATGTTCAAGACGCTGTATCGCAACACCGGCGCCTATCGCAAACTGGGCGTGCACCGCCCGCGCAGCCCGGTGGATGGCAAGGCCGACGCCACCCGCTGGTTCGACGGCGAAGGACGCGCGCTTGAGACGCGGTTTCGCCGCCAGCAGATCTTTTCCCCGTTCGGGCGTTCGAACATCGCATTGGCGCAGCTGAACCACTATGCCCTTGGCGCGATGGAAAGCTATATCGTGAAACGCGATCGGGGCCGCGCGGTGCATGGTGCTGACAAGCTGGGGCTGGATTATTGGAGCGAGCGCAACTGGTGTAACGTCGAGGACAGCTCGATCCGGCAATGTGACCGTTTGCGCGATGACCGGCTTGCGCGGTTGAAGGCGGATCCGACGCTGGCCCGGCTGCACGCGCAGGCTGTGACATGGCGTCAGGACAGGTTCCATCAACTGATGCAGGAGGAACCCTTCCGAGCGCTCTATGGTCGGCTGTTGATGTCGCCCCCGGCCCAGCCGATTCCCATCGACCGGGCGCGATTTCTGTTTTCATTTGCGCAGCAATCCAGAGGCAAACAGCGTGATTGATGCCAAACCGTCAACTGTTAACGACCTGTTTTCCAATTATCACCGTTTCGCCCCATTGCCCCCGCAATTGAGCCCGCATTACATTGGTATCCGCTGACCTGCCCCGGGATGGGCAAAGGCATGTGGAGTATGAGATGCAGGAAGATGTCCTGACAGTACCTGTTGACCTGGCCGAAGCCAGTCGCGCGGATTGGTTGGCCCAAATCGAAGACATGGGTGAAGAGCGGGGGTATTTCGAACCGCTGGGCAAGCGCCACGCGGCCATCCTGACCGACGAGGGGCCGACCCTGATCGTCACGTTCGAAACCATCGACGCGATCCGGACGGGGTCGGAAAGCCATGAACCGATGGGTTGGGAACTGGTGGCCGAGGACGGCTGGTCCAACCTATGCCTGCTGGCCCATGACGACAGCTGGTTTCGTGACAAATCCGTATATGGGTATTTCGACCGTCTGGTAGATGACGGATTCTTCGAAGATTTCGACCGCGTGGTTTTCTATGGCACCGGCATGTGCGGTTATGCAGCGGCGGCCTATTCGGTCGTGGCGCCCGGCGCGACGGTGATCGCGCTGCAACCGCAAGCCACGCTGGATCCGGCCCTGACCGAATGGGACACACGGTTTCCCGCCATGCGCCGCACCTCGTTCACGGACCGGTATGGCTATGCCCCCGATATGATCGAGGCAGCCGAGGGCGCCTTCATCATCTACGACCCCACCGTGCCGGTGGATGCGATGCATGCGGCGCTGTTTAAGCGGTCGAACGTAACCCGGCTGCGCTGCCCCAACCTGGGCCACACGCTGGAAGCGGACTTGTGGCAGATGGGTGCCCTGCCCGACATGATTGGTGCTGCGGCCCAAGGCAATCTGGATGCACCCATGTTCCACCGGCTGTATCGCCAGCGGCGCACGCATATGCCGTACCTGCGCACGCTGCTTGAGCGGATGCAGAACGCGAACCGCCCGCGCATGGTGCAGATGCTGTCGAACTCGGTCGTCGCGCGCATGAACGCGCCGCGCTTCCGCCGCGCCCGCGAACTGGCCGAACAGCAGTTGGAGGGCACTCCCTCTGAAACCACCCCGATCCTTTGACCGCACCTCGCGAGACTTGTGCAAATCCTTGACGTGGATCAACGAGGACATCTTACCAAACGGATAAAGCATGGCGTAACTTCTTTTGTTTTCTGAAAGGACGCGCACCATGACCAATGGCATTCAACACCTGATTTGGTTCGAAGACCTTCGCCGCGAAGACGGCGCTCTTGTCGGGGGTAAAAACTCGTCCCTTGGCGAAATGGTCGCTAAGCTGGACCCGCTGGGCATCAAGGTCCCACCGGGCTACGCCACCACCGCCGACGCCTTCCGTGCCTTCATCAAGGCCAACGGGCTGACCAAGCTGATCAAGAAGACGATGGAGGATCTGGCGGCCGAAAAGATCACGCTGGCCAAGGCCGGCAAAAAGGTGCGCAAGGCGATTGCCGCAGGCGAATTTCCCGCCGACACCCGGGACGCGATCATCGCGGCCTATCATGAGCTGGGCAAACGCACCGGCCATGCAGAGGCCTCGGTCGCCGTGCGGTCGTCTGCCACCGCCGAGGACCTGCCCGACGCGTCGTTCGCCGGTCAGCAGGAAACCTTCCTGAACGTGCGTGGGGAAAAGGCGCTGTTGGATACCTGTCGGCGCTGCTATGCGTCGCTGTTCACCGACCGGGCCATCACCTATCGCACGATCCAGGGCTTCGACCACCTTGACGTGGCGCTGTCGATTGGCGTGCAGCTGATGGTGCGCTCGGACATCGGTGGCTCGGGCGTCATGTTCTCGATCGACACCGAAACCGGGTTTGACAAATCCGTCCTGATCAACGCCGCCTGGGGCCTGGGTGAAAACGTCGTGCAAGGCGCGGTGACGCCGGACGAATACCAGGTCTACAAACCGTTCCTGGACAATCACGACCTCAACCCGATCCTTGAGAAAAAGCTGGGCGCGAAAGAGAAGAAGATGATCTATGCCGGGCTGGAGGGGGGCGACATTCGCAACGTGCCGACCTCGAAGGCCGAGCGCGCGTCGTTTGTCCTGTCCGACCCGGAAATCCTGGATCTGGCCCGCATGGCCAAGACGATCGAGGAGCATTACGGCTGCCCGATGGACATGGAATGGGCCCGCGACGGCGATACCGGCAAGCTCTATATCGTGCAGGCGCGCCCCGAAACGGTGCAAAGCCGTGCGGATGTGGGGGCGATGAAGTCCTATACGGTGAAATCTGCCGGTGAGGTTCTGCTCAAAGGTCTGTCGGTGGGTGCTGCCGTGGCGACCGGACAGATCTGCCTGATCGAGGACGTGAAGAACATCGACAAATTCGTTGATGGCGCGATCCTCGTAACCTCCACCACCGACCCGGACTGGGTGCCGATCATGAAACGCGCCAGCGCCATCATCACGGACGCGGGCGGGCGCACCTCGCACGCGGCGATTGTCAGCCGTGAACTGGGCGTGCCAGCCATCGTCGGCACCGGCACTGCGACCCACTTGCTGCACGACGAACAGGAAGTGACGGTCTCCTGCGCCGAAGGTGACGAAGGCATCATCTATGCCGGCATCGCCGAGTATGAGGTCGAGGACCTGCGTCTGGACAACGTGCCGGAAACCAAGACCAAGATCATGCTGAACTTGGCCAACCCCTCCACCGCCGCACGGTGGTGGAAACTGCCGGTCGATGGCGTCGGTCTGGCGCGTATGGAGTTCGTGATCAACAACGCGATCAAGGTGCACCCGCTGGCGCTGATCAACTTCGATCAGCTGCGCGATCAGGCGGCCCGCGACGAGATCGAGGAACTGACCAAGGGCTATGACGACAAGACCGATTACTTCGTCGAACACCTTGCCATGGGCCTCAGCCGCATCGCCGCACTTGTCTATCCGAAACCGGTGATCGTGCGCATGTCGGACTTCAAGACGAACGAATACGCCGACCTTCTGGGCGGGCGTCAGTTCGAACCGCACGAAGAAAACCCGATGATCGGCTTCCGTGGTGCGTCGCGCTATTACTCCGAAAGCTACAGCCCCGGCTTCGCGCTGGAATGCAAAGCGATCGAGAAGCTGCGCGAAGAAATGGGCTTTGACAACGTCGTCGTCATGATCCCCTTCTGTCGCTCGCTGGACGAGGCGGACAAGGTGTTGGAGGTGATGGGCCAGAACGGGCTGTCGCGCGGTGAGAAAGGCCTAGAGGTCTATGTCATGTGCGAAATCCCCGCCAACGTGATTCTGGCCGAGCGTTTCGCCGACCGGTTCGACGGCTTCTCGATCGGGTCGAATGACCTGACCCAGCTGACGCTGGGTGTTGACCGGGATTCGGGTGAACTGGCCGATTTGTTCGACGAATCGAACGATGCGGTGACCTGGATGATCCGCACGGTGATCGAAAAGGCCCATGCGCATGGCTCCCACGTGGGTCTGTGTGGGCAGGCGCCGTCGAACAACCCTGAATTCGCACAGCTTCTGGTGGATGCCGAGATCGACACGATTTCGGTCACGCCCGACAGCTTCATCGCGGTGAAGGAACATGTCGCCGCGGCCGAGGCCAAGAAGAAATAGACCTCTTTAGGAGAGGCATCAACAAAAGGGGCCGGTGCGCAATCATCGGCCCTTTTCGTGTGCATAGACCCAGAGGCGCTGTGACGTTTACTGCCGGGTAACCAAATGCTCCTAGCGTGGTCAGGGATAGACTGAACCTTGACCACTGACAGCCTGGGGGACCTCGATGCGAAACATACACCCGGTCGAAGAACTGGCGGAAATCCGCGCCGAGATGCGCCAGCTGAAGGCGCGTGAGGCCGAACTCAGGCGCTATTTCCTGTCCGAAGCTGCGCCCGCCTGCGAGGGGCCTTTTCACCGGGTCGACATCCGCCGGCAACGCGCCCGTGTTTTCGACAAGACCCGCCTGCCGCAGGTCATCCTGTCGGATCCGCGATTCTACAAGGATCGGGTGTCCGACGTGGTGAAGGTGCAGCCCGTCATGGCTCACACCCCGTTGCCTGGTCTTTCGGACGGCTGGGGGGACGACATAGACCTGATCGAACCCTGTCACTAGCGCGCAAGACGCCTTTTCGTCGGCGGCGCGACGATTCTTCTCTGGTCTGGAAATGATGGGCGCGCTATCCCTGCCGCATCATGACACACAGCCTTACCATCCGCCGCCCCGATGACTGGCACCTGCACCTGCGCGATGGCGCGGTGCTGAACGCCGTCCTGCCCGAAACCGCGCGCCACTTTGCCCGCGCCATCATCATGCCCAACCTGGTACCCCCTGTGGTCACCGGGGTCGATGCCGCCGCGTATCGCGACCGCATTCTGGCCGCCCTGCCCGACGGTATGGGGTTCGAGCCGCTGATGACGCTTTACTTGACCGAGGACACCGACCCCGAAGACGTCGCCGCCGCCCATGCCAGCGGGCTGATCACGGCGGTAAAGCTGTACCCGGCCGGGGCCACCACGAACTCGGCCAGCGGCGTCAGCGATTTCCGCAAGGTGCAGAACGTGCTGGAGAAAATGGCCGAGATCGGCCTGCCGCTTTGTGTGCACGGCGAAGTCACGGATAGCGAGATCGACATTTTCGACCGCGAGGCCGTGTTCATCGACCGCGTGCTGGACCCGATCCGCCGCGCCACCCCCGGGCTGCGCGTCGTGATGGAACATATCACCACGAAAAACGGTGTGGATTACGTGCGCGCGAACGACACAGACCTGGGTGCAACAATCACCACGCACCACCTGATCATCAACCGCAACCACATCCTGGTGGGCGGGATCAAGCCGCATTACTACTGCCTGCCCGTGGCAAAACGCGAAGAGCATCGCATCGCCTTGCGGGAGGCAGCGACCAGCGGCGATGCGCGGTTCTTCCTGGGCACGGATTCGGCCCCGCATATCGACCCACTGAAGGAAAACGCCTGTGGCTGTGCGGGCTGTTTCACCGCAACGAATACCATGTCCTGCCTGGCCGAAGTGTTCGAGCAGGACGGCGCGCTGGACCAGCTCGAAGCCTTCGCCTCGCTCAACGGTCCCGCCTTTTACCGCCTGCCCGTCAACGACGCGACCATCACCCTGACCAAGGGCGATGCCGTTGATTATCCACCGAAAATCGAATGTGACGCCGGGGACATCACCGTCTTTGACCCCGGTTTCCCCCTGCACTGGAGTGTCTCTGCATGATCCCCACCAGCTTCCCGCCGAAAGAGGAAATGGCCCGCCTGACCGCCCGGATGCTTCTGGAAATCGGCGCGGTGAACTTCAATACGGATGAGCCCTTCACCCTGGCCTCGGGTCTGCCCAGCCCGTCCTACATCGATTGCCGCAAGCTGATCAGCTTTCCGCGCATCCGATCCACCCTGATGGATTTCCTGTCGGTCACGATCATGCGCGAAGCCGGGTTTGAGGCCTTCGACAATATCGCTGGCGGCGAAACAGCGGGCATTCCTTTTGCTGCGCTGGTGGCCGAACGTCTGGCCCTGCCGATGACTTATGTGCGCAAGAAGCCCAAGGGCTATGGCAAGAACGCCCGGATCGAAGGCGCGATGGATGATAGCCAGCGTGTTCTGCTGGTCGAGGATCTGACCACCGATGGGGGATCAAAACTGTCTTTCGTCGACGCGATTCGCGACACCGGGGCCAGCTGCGGCGCCACTGCGGTGATCTTTTACTACGACATTTTCCCCGAGACCGAGAAAACCCTTGGCGATCATGGGGTTCAGCTGATCCACCTGTGCACCTGGTGGGACGTGCTGGCCGAAGCCAAGGCGCAAGGGGCGTTTTCCGACGCCACTTTGGCCGAGGTCGAACGCTTCTTGAAGGCCCCGCGCGCCTGGCAGGAAGAGCGCACCAAGGGATAATTCTCGCCCGAATTAAGCTGTATCTGGGGATCCTTTTGCGGAAGCCCCCCAAATCTGGTATGTTCGGGTTATCCACAGAAACATACAATTTGCCCCCTCCGCGGGCGCTGGGGTAAACCCTGCATCCAGACCATTTCGGGGGGAATGAGGGTAAGATGAACGAGATCAGTGCGATCCCACAGGGTGAACAGGACGGCGCAAAATCGGACGATGAAGCGGGCACCCTGCCCCACCACATCGAAGCTGAACAGCAGCTTCTGGGCGCGATCCTGACCAACAACGACGTCTATGACCGCGTCGCGCAGATCATCAAGCCCGAGCATTTCTATGAACCTGTGCACGCGCGCATCTTCGAGATTTCCGCAAACCGGATCTCCAAGAACGCCCTGGCCAGCCCGGTCACGCTGAAGGCGTTCATGGAGGATGATGACGGTCTGAAAGAATTGGGCGGCCCGGCGTATCTTGCCCGCATCGCCGGGGCGGCAATCTCGTCCTTTGCCGCGCGGGATTATGCGCAGATGATCTATGACCTGGCTGTCCGGCGCGAGCTGATCCGGCTGGGCGGCGACATTTCCGCCAAGGCGGCGAAGGTCGAGGCCACGTCCGAGCCGATGGACCAGATCGTCGAGGCCGAGCAATCGCTTTACAAGCTTGCCGAACAGGGTCAGGCCACGACCGGGTTTGTCAGTTTCCTGTCTGCGGTCACCGACGCGGTGCAGGTCGCCAATGCGGCTTACATGCGCGACGGCGGGCTTGCAGGTGTGTCCACCGGGTTGATTGATCTGGACAAAAAGCTTGGCGGTTTGCACAGATCCGACCTTCTGATCCTTGCCGGGCGCCCCTCGATGGGCAAGACATCACTGGCCACCAACATCGCGTTCAACATCGCCAAGGCCTACAAAAAGGGCACCCTGCCCGACGGCTCTGAAGGGGCCATCGAAGGCGGTGTGGTTGGTTTCTACTCGCTTGAAATGTCGTCCGAACAGCTCGCCGCCCGGATCTTGTCCGAGGCGTCCGAAGTGCCGTCAGAACAGATCCGCCGCGGCGACATGACCGAAGGCGAGTTTCGCCGCTTCGTCGACGCCGCCAAGGCGCTGGAAAGCTGCCCGCTGTATATCGACGACACCGCCGCAATCCCGATCGCGCAGCTGGCCGCCCGGGCGCGCCGCCTGAAGCGCGAAAAGGGGCTGGATGTGCTGATCGTCGACTACCTTCAGCTGGTACGCGGCACGGCCGAAAACCGGGTGCAGGAAATCGGTGAGATTTCGATGGGCCTGAAGGCGATCGCCAAGGAATTGCAGATCCCGGTGATTGCCCTGTCCCAGCTGTCGCGCCAGGTCGAAAGCCGTGACGACAAGCGCCCGCAGCTGTCGGACTTGCGCGAATCCGGCTCGATCGAGCAGGACGCCGACGTGGTCATGTTCGTGTACCGCGAGGAATATTACGCCGAGCGCGAAAAGCCCGGTGAGGACAATTTGGAAGCCATGGCCGCCTGGCAGGAACGCATGGAGCGCCTGTATGGCAAGGCCGAGGTGGTGATTGGCAAGCAGCGTCACGGGCCTATTGGCAACGTGGAACTCAGCTTCGAAGGCCGCTTCACCCGGTTCGGCAATCTGGTGCAGCCCTGGCAGCAGGGCGACGACCAGGGGTTCTGATCCCCAACCTCGCGATCAAAGGGCTCACGCCCGAAACACTTCCCAGAAACAAGCGAAGGGCGGCCACTTGGGGCCGCCCTTCTCATTCAGTAAACGCTGCGGTGAAAATCAGGCGCGGGCGTTGCCGACCAGTTTCCACACGCCGGGCACGATCAGCGCAGCCAGGGCCAGCTTGACCACATCACCGACGATGAACGGGGTAAAGCCCCACTCCAGGATCGGCTTGTCCCAGCCATACAGCATACCCAGCCAGATCAGTCCGGGAACGTAAATCAGCGCGTTGCCCAGCACCATCGCGCCGGCCATCTTGCCCATCGACCGGTCCCAGCCTTTGCGCGCCAGAGCGCCCAGCGCCAGGGTGGCCAGCACATAGCCGACCAGATAACCACCGGTGCCGCCCATCATGTAGGTCAGCCCGTTGGCCTCGGCCGAGGAATTGGCGAAGACGTCAAAGCCCAGCATACCTACGATCATGTAGCCAAAGATCGTCGCCAGACCCAGGCGCGGGCCGTAAGCCGCACCCAGCGTCAGAACGGCAAAGGTGCCCATGGTGATCGGCACGGGCCACATCGGCACCTTGATCTTGGCGGCAATGGCCAGAACGGCGATGCCGACCAGCACCAGAGCCACCTGTTTCACGCGAAGGGCGGTGCCTTCGGTGGGGCCGAACATTTCGCTCAGAACCTTGTCATTCATCGTGATAGCCATACGTCTCTCTTCCTTCATGAGTGGCGTCAGTGTTACGGGCCTTTTTGCACCAGCAGAATGCTGCACGCAAGCACCGCGTTGTTAGCGCCGGTAATCCGAGATCATCGTGTAATCCTTGCGCGGCCCGGTCACACGCCAGATCGCGCGCCAATCGGGCCAGTGGGTGAAGTTGTAACTCACCTCGTAGAAATCCGGCGGGCAATCGTGAAACGCGGTCACTACCGGCTGGTCCAGCGCGATGCGGTGAAAGTCCCGTCCGTCGTCGAACATGACGTCAATCGCCCCATCCCCGGGCCGCCAAGTGTATCGACGGGTCGCGGCCATGCCCGGCCCGTCGGGCAGCCGCAATTCACCGGCCTCCTCATAGGCGAGGCCCGCGCCCTCCCGCGTGAACACCGCCACGCCTTCAAACAGCCCGGTGCCGCCGGTCTTTGCGTCCTCGATCCGGCGCGACAGCCGCCAGCGGCCTTCGAAATCCATCAATTGCGGCACATCCGCCCCCTTGCGACATGCGCACGCCTTGCCGCGCGCGCGTGGTCAGTCTAAGACGCGCGCAACCGCTGCTCAAACCGAAAAGGCCTCTCCCATGATCCCTCGCTATTCCCGCCCCGACATGGTTGCCATCTGGTCGCCCGAGACCAAGTTCAAAATCTGGTATGAGATCGAGGCGCACGCCTGCGATGCGATGGCCGATCTGGGCGTGATCCCGCGCGAAAACGCGGACGCCGTTTGGAAAGCCAAGGACGTGGAATTCGACGTCGCCCGGATTGATGAGATCGAGGCCGAGACCAAGCATGACGTGATCGCTTTCCTCACCCACCTGGCCGAACATGTCGGGTCGGAAGAAGCCCGCTTCGTGCACCAGGGCATGACTTCGTCGGACGTTCTGGACACCTGTTTCAACGTGCAGCTGGTGCGCGCTGCTGACATTCTGATCGAAGACACCAAGGGGCTGCTGGTCGCGCTGAAAAAACGCGCCTATGAGCACAAGGATACGATCCGCATCGGCCGCAGCCACGGCATTCACGCCGAACCCACCACGATGGGCCTGACCTTCGCCCGGTTCTATGCGGAAATGGACCGCAACCTGAAACGCCTGAAACGCGCCCGCCATGAGGTCGCCACCGGCGCGATTTCCGGCGCGGTCGGCACCTTCGCCAACATCGACCCCGCCGTTGAGGAGCATGTCTGCGAGAAACTGGGGTTGGAGCCCGAGCCGATCTCGACGCAAGTTATCCCGCGCGATCGTCACGCTGCCTTCTTCGCAGCCCTAGGTGTGGTTGCCAGCTCGATCGAGAACGTCGCCACCGAAATCCGCCACATGCAGCGCACGGAAGTTCTGGAAGCCGCCGAGTTCTTCTCGATGGGTCAGAAAGGCTCGTCTGCCATGCCGCACAAGAAAAACCCGGTGCTGACCGAGAACCTGACCGGTCTTGCCCGCCTGGTGCGCATGACCGTTGTCCCGGCGATGGAAAACGTGGCGCTTTGGCACGAACGCGACATCTCGCACTCGTCCGTGGAACGCAACATCGGCCCCGATGCCACCATCACGCTTGATTTCGCTCTGTCGCGTCTGACCGGCGTGATCGACAAGCTGTTGGTTTACCCCGACAACATGCTGGCCAACATGAACAAATTCCCCGGGCTGGTGATGTCGCAGCGCGTGCTGCTGGCGCTGACCCAGGCGGGGGTGTCGCGCGAAGACGCCTACAAGATGGTGCAGCGCAACGCGCTCAAAGTCTGGGAAACCGGGTGTGACTTCAAAGGCGAGCTTCTGGCCGATGAGGCCGTCGTCAAGGCGCTTGGCGTCGAAGAGATCGAAGAGAAGTTCGACCTTGGCTATCACACCAAACACGTCGACACGATCTTCGCCCGCGTGTTCAAGGACTGATCCTGATCAAAGCCATTTTCGTTCCGTCCCGATAGGGTCGGAACGTTAAAAAGGAGATCACCATGTCCAAAGCCGCCTCATCCCGTGCCGCCGCCGTTTTCGGCGCCGGTTTTTCCTTCGTCGTCATGTTTTTCAGCGGGCTGTTTCTGGTCGTCGCGCCGAAGGGGTCGCTGGCGAAAGAGATCGACTGGACCCTGGCAGGGCTGTCGCGCGACGGGTGGGAAGCGGTGCACCTTGGCACCTCTTTCCTGTTCACGCTGTTTGCCGTTTGGCACGTGGTCATCCACTGGTCCGTGGTGACGAATTTCCTGACCGGCACTGCGATGCACCCGGCCGGACACCGCCGCGAAGGTCTGGCGATGTTCGTGATTGTCGTGTTCCTGCTTGTGACCGCCATTCTGGACCTGCCGCCGACCGCTTGGCTTGTCGAATTGAACGAGTATTTCAAGAAGGAATACTGGGCGCTCTGAACCCTGATTTTGGGAAACTGCCTGTTTCGTGCTACTCTTGTCCTCCACGAAAGGAGGACTTCATGCAAATCAAAACGCTTCTGACTGCTGTCTTGCTTGCGTTGATGCCGGCGCTGAGCCTTGCCGAGGGCTGCGCACGTGATCAGCACGCGCAAAGCTGCGCGACCGGGTTCGTCTGGGACAACGACACCGGCGGTTGTGTCGAACAAGTGACCGGATAAGCCTATTCTTCCGGAAATTTCCGGGCGCTTGTAAGGGTGGTGTTAACCCGGCTCTGCGACCTTGTGTGAAAGACACTGGGTTCGGAGGAATATGTGACGACCGCGCTCGCGACACTCGGCGATGACATGGGCCTGCCCGAACCATTTGCGGTGCCGGGCGTGCTTGGTCTTGGCGCGCCGAAACAACTGACCAAAAAGCAAAAAGCGGCGATCATCGTGCGCCTGTTGCTGGCCGAAGGGGTGGATTTACCCCTGACCGGAATGGATGAGGGCATTCAAGAAGACCTGACATTGCAGATGTCCGCCATGCGCTTCGTCGACCGCGCAACGTTGAAATCGGTGATCGAGGAATTTGTCAGTGAAATGGAGGAAATTGGCCTGTCCTTTCCGGCCGGCCTGGAAGGCGCGTTGACCGTGCTTGAGGGCACGATCAGCCCGGCCACCGCGGCGCGCATTCGCAAACAGGGCGGCGTGCGCCACACCGGCGACCCATGGGAAACGATTTCTGGCTTGGACCCCGCCCGTCTGATGCCGGTGTTGGAGGAGGAAAGCGTCGAGATCGCGGCGGTGCTGTTGTCGAAACTGAAGGTCTCTACCGCCGCCGAGCTGCTGGGCAAGCTGCCCGGCCCGCGCGCCCGGCGCGTGGCCTATGCGGTGTCGCTGACCGGCTCGATAGAACCGGAGGTCGTGGACAAGATCGGCCGCTCACTGGCCGAACAACTGGACGCACAACCCTTGCGGGCCTTTGCCGACGGCCCGGTGGAGCGGGTTGGCGCGATCCTGAATTTCAGCCCCGCCGCCACCCGCGATGAAGTTCTGGAAGGGCTGGACAAGGACGACGCCGCCTTTGCCAGCGAAGTGCGCAAAGCCATCTTCACCTTCGCCAACATTCCCGCCCGGATCGACCCACGCGATATTCCCAAGCTCACCAAGGATATCGACCAGGCGGTTCTGATCACTGCCCTGGCCGCTGCTGCGGTCGACCTGACCGAGGTTGTGGATTTCATCCTGGACTCCATGTCCAAACGCATGGCCGACCAGATCCGCGAAGAGATGGAAAACCTGGGAAAGGTAAAAGACAAGGATGGCGAGGCCGCGATGAACGCAGTCATCGCCACCATCCGTGCGTTGGAAGCGGCCGGCGAGGTGCTGCTGATCGCCGAAGACGAGCAGTAGCCTTCCCAGCCCAACTCCCCATAGGCGAACAGACGAGCCCGCCATCCCCCTACGCTGCGCCAGCCGCTATCCTGCCTTGTGAAGGTGTGCCGAGCGTTCTATGTCTCTTCCCGATAACAAGGACGAACTGATGAAAGAGGACGGCAGGACTTTCGGTGCCTTTCTGGGCAACCTTGCGGCGCAAACCCTCCTGCGCTTGCCCCTTGCCCTGCCGTTTGCAAAGCGTATCCCTACGGTTGGCTGGCTGGTGGATCGGCTGGCTGGTCCAATCGCAGGTTGGCACAAACGTGTTCGGGCGAACCTGGCGCTCATCCACCCGGGAATGGATCGCAAAGAAGTATCTCGTCTTGAACACGCGGTCGTCAACAATGCAGGGCGTGTGCTGGCAGAGCTCTGGAGCCAGCAGGAGTTCATAGACCGTGTCGGTGACACACCCCTTGTCGGTCCGGGTCTTGAAGCTTTGAAAGCCGCCCAAAATGCCGGTCGACCGATCGTGGGGGTGACGGGGCATTTTGGCAGCTATGACGCCATGCGTGTGGCGCTTGTGCGGGATGGATTTGACTGTGCGGGTCTCTACAAACCCGCAAAAAACCCCTATTTCAACGACGCATATGCAATGCGAATGGAAGGCCTGGCCGGGCAAGTCTTTCCGACCACGCGACGTGGGTTGGCACAAGTTTCCGCGCACCTGAGAAAAGGGGGGTTCCTGGCAATCCTTGTCGACCAACGCGATAGCGGCGGCGCGTGGCTTGATTTCATGGGGCAACCGGCACTCACCCCCCTGACCGCCGCAAACCTCGCACTTAAGAATGATGCGCTATTCGTGCCCTGTTTTGGCATACGCCAAGCAAACGGTCTTGATTTTGAACTGCGCGTGGAAACGCCGATCGAGCTGACCGACAAAATGAAAATGATGCAGGATTTCAATGACCTGCTGGGCGAAATGGTGCGCAAACACCCAGACCAATGGCTCTGGTCTCACCGCAGATGGGCCAGCGCCGATGCAAGCGAACCTCAGCGCAGTTGAATGGCAGCCAGTATCGGCCCGGCCCCAGACGCCTGTATCAAAATGGCCAATGACCCTTCTTTCGGGACGGGAATGCTGGTCTCGAACGCGTCTATGCCATCCCACTCCCCCACGATATGTAAGTCGGTGACGATGTTCGCATAGGATATTGATTTTCCGGCATTTTCCCCGCGAGAGATATTGACGGTTTCTCGGGCGGTGAACTGGACAAGCTGTGCGACCATCTTCCTGGGTAAGTCCTCCCTCGGCTCAGCGCGCACAAACGCCACCCCGTCCTCTACGCGCCCAGTCAGACCGACACGGCCCATCGCCGCCCGGTGCGCGGCAAGGAAATCTGCCACTTTCATCGGCTTGTGCCCAATCACGTGATCGACGCCGCCCACCACCATCTGCGGCGTATAGATCGACCGCATCCCTGCCGCATGGGCATAGGCTTTCTGCCGCGCGGTATGTTCGGGGCGGGCGAATTTGTCGGCCCAGCCGATGTAATCCCAGTAATCGACATGCAGCGCCAGCGGTAGCACGTCGGCGCGTTCCTCGGCCAACTGGGCCAAAAGCGCGTCCGCCGGTGGGCAGGACGAACAGCCCTGAGAGGTGAACAGTTCCACAACCACAAGCGGTTTCGGTTCGGCCCAAGCCGTACCCAGCGCCGCAAACAGCGCCATCACAATCGCAAAAATGCGTCGCATGAAGGATCCCTTCGTCTCGTGTCCCATCCTCGTTAGACCATCGCCCCCTGCCCCGCCAATCAAGGTTTTGCGAGGTTTGTAACGCGTTGCCTGACGGGCACGTGAGAAAGCGGTGAACCCCGGCGACCCGACCATGGAAAACAGCCCGCCCTTGATTAAGGCCCTGCATTCAAGCAAGCCTATGGGAGATTAAAGCCAGACATGTTCCCAAAGGGAGACCCGAAATGACCATCGTTGTCGGCCAAGACACAGCCAAGACCCGCAGAACCCTCAGCGCCGGTGGCGTTGAGATTGCTTATTACTCGATCCCGGCTGCCGAGGCGGCCGGGCTGGGCGATTTCTCGCGCCTGCCTGCAGCCCTTAAGGTGGTCTTGGAAAACATGCTGCGGTTCGAGGATGGCGGGCGCACCGTCTCCGTGGACGACATCAAGGCCTTCAGCAGCTGGGCCGACAACGGGGGCAAGAACCCGCGTGAGATCGCCTATCGCCCTGCCCGCGTGTTGATGCAGGACTTTACCGGTGTGCCCGCAGTGGTCGATCTGGCCGCAATGCGCGACGGCATAAAGGCGCTTGGGGGCGACGTTCAGAAGATCAACCCGCTGAGCCCGGTGGACCTCGTCATTGACCATTCGGTCATGATCGATGAGTTCGGCAATCCGCGTGCGTTCCAGATGAATGTGGACCGTGAATATGAGCGCAACATGGAACGTTACCAGTTCCTGAAATGGGGTCAGGGCGCGTTTAACAACTTCCGCGTCGTTCCCCCCGGCACCGGTATCTGCCACCAGGTGAACCTGGAATATCTGGCGCAAACCGTCTGGACCGATGAAGACCAGACCGGGGCGCAGGTTGCTTACCCGGATACGCTGGTTGGCACCGACAGCCACACCACGATGGTCAACGGACTGGCCGTACTGGGCTGGGGTGTTGGGGGGATCGAGGCCGAGGCCGCGATGCTGGGGCAACCGATCTCGATGCTGATCCCCGAGGTTGTCGGGTTTGAGCTGACCGGCGCGATGGTCGAAGGCACCACCGGCACCGATCTGGTGCTGAAGGTCGTTGAACTTCTGCGCGCGCACGGCGTGGTGGGCAAGTTTGTCGAGTTCTACGGCGAAGGTCTGGACCGCTTGCCGCTAGCCGATCGGGCTACGATCGCCAACATGGCGCCGGAATACGGCGCGACCTGTGGTTTCTTCCCGGTGGACGGCGAAACCCTGCGCTACCTGCGCATCACGGGTCGGGACGACGCGCGCATCGCGCTGGTCGAAGCCTATGCCAAGGAAAATGGGTTCTGGCGCGGCGCGGATTATGCCCCCGTCTACACCAACACGCTCAGCCTGGACATGGGCACCATTGTGCCAGCCATTTCAGGTCCGAAGCGGCCGCAGGATTTCGTCGCGCTGACCAATGCCAAGGACGCGTTCACGCGTGAGATGGCCGAGACCTTCAAGCGACCGATGGGCAAGGAAATCGCCGTGCAAGGCGAAGACTACACGCTGGAAAGCGGTAAGGTCGTTATCGCCTCGATCACCTCGTGCACCAACACGTCGAACCCTTACGTGATGATCGGTGCGGGCCTTGTCGCGCGCAAGGCCGCGGCCCTTGGCCTGACCCGCAAGCCCTGGGTGAAAACTTCGCTGGCCCCCGGATCGCAGGTCGTGTCCGCCTATCTTGAGGCCGCAGGGCTGCAGGAGGATCTGGACGCCATCGGCTTCAACCTGGTGGGCTATGGCTGCACCACCTGCATCGGCAACTCAGGCCCCATTCAGCCCGAATTGTCCCAGGCGATTGCCGAAGGCGACCTGGTCGCGACTTCGGTCCTGTCAGGCAACCGCAACTTCGAGGGAAGGATCAGCCCCGATGTGCGCGCCAACTACCTGGCTTCTCCGCCGCTTGTGGTCGCCTATGCCCTGGCAGGTACGATGGATATCAACCTGACCAGCGACCCTATCGCGAAAGACAAGGATGGCAATGATGTCTATCTGAAAGACATCTGGCCGACCACACAGGAGATTGCGGATCTGGTGGACCAGACCGTCACCCGCGAGGCGTTTCAGTCGAAATACGCCGACGTCTTCAAAGGCGATGAGAAATGGCGCGCGGTCGAGGTCACCGAAGCCAAGACCTATGACTGGCCAGCGGCGTCGACCTATATCCAGAACCCACCCTATTTTCAGGGCATGTCGCCCGAGGCGGGTATGATCCAGAACATCGAAGGCGCCAAAGTGCTGGCCGTGCTGGGGGACATGATCACCACCGACCACATCTCGCCCGCAGGCAGTTTCCCGGTTCAATCGCCCGCAGGGCAATACCTGAGCGAGCGCCAGGTGCAACCGCGCGAGTTCAACTCCTACGGCTCGCGACGCGGCAACCACGAAGTCATGATGCGTGGCACATTCGCCAACATCCGCATCAAGAACGAGATGCTGCCGGGCGTCGAAGGTGGCTTCACCAAGGGACCAGACGGTCAGCAGACCTCGATCTACGACGCCGCGATGGCTTATCAGGAAGCGGGCATTCCGCTGGTTGTCTTCGGCGGGGAACAATACGGCGCAGGGTCCTCGCGCGACTGGGCCGCGAAGGGCACCAACTTGCTGGGCGTCAAGGCGGTGATCGCGGAAAGTTTCGAGCGCATTCACCGCTCCAACCTGGTTGGCATGGGCGTTGTGCCATTCGAGTTTACCGATGGCGACACGCGTAAAACGCTTGGCCTGACCGGGGACGAAACCGTTTCGATCACGGGGCTGTCGGGCGATCTGAAGCCGCTTTCAACCCTGCCCTGCACCATCACCTTTTCGGACGGGCGTGAGAAAACGATCCAACTGAAATGCCGGATCGATACCGAGGTTGAGATTGAATATGTCGAAAACGGCGGTGTGCTGCACTATGTGTTGCGCAACCTCTCCAGGTCGTGACACCGGCCGCCTGACACAACAAAGCCCAGCCTACACGACCGGGGATTGGGGCTCTGCCAACGTGGCGGCGGACGCCAATCCGAGCAGCCGAAAGGCCGTGAGACATCAAGCGTGCCGAAGGCACTCAATCAGGAACGGTTCACCGCGCGGCAGCTTCGGCCATCGCCGGGCGGATCACGCTCTCCAGGATGCTTTCGGTGACCGGACCGGCAAAACGTTTGACGATCACCCCGTTGCCGTCGATCACATAGGTTTCGGGCACGCCATAAAGACCCCAGTCCAGGGCTGTGCGCCCGTTCGGGTCGGCGGCCAATGCGGTATAGGGATTTCCCAACTCCTCAAGAAACCTCAGCCCTTTGGCCGCGTCGTCCTTGTAGTTGATGCCATAGAGCGTGACACCTTCCTGCGACAAGGTTTTCAGTTGGTCATGCTCGGCCCGGCACGGCGCGCACCAACTGGCCCAGAAGTTTACCAGCTTCACGCCGGGCGCGCGCAATTCGGCCTCGCCAAACGGCGCACCGTTGCCCAGCGTCGTCAGGTAAACCGGGGGCGTCAAACCGCCCTCGCGAGTCGATTCAAGTTCACGCGGGTTGTCGCGCCCCATGCCCCACATGAACAGCACTGCCAGCCCGGCAAACAGCAGGGGCGGTAGCAGCATCAGGAAGGAAACCCTTTTTTTCTTTTCAGCCATGTCGTGCCGCCTTTCGGGCTTCTGCCGCATCCAGATCAAGCTTGGCCTTTGCCGATTGGCGCAAGGTGATCAACACCAGTAACACCACCAACCCCAACGCGATCGCCCAGGACGCGTAAACCGCGACTGCGTACTTTCCAAGATCAAGCATCGGCCATCCTTTCGCGGGTTTCCAGCGCATGGGTCCGGCGGCGGCGCACCTCGGTGCGGGTGCGCAAAAGCAGCAAGGTCACGAACAGAAGGCTGAAGCCGACGATCGCCAGTACCAGCGGCTGCCAATACACGTCCGAAACGTTCTCTTGTTTGTCCAACGACAGTGACGCACCCTGGTGCAGACCCTGGTTCCAGAAGTTCACCGCATAACGGCTGAGCAGCGCGAAGACCGAACCAACCAGGCACAGGACTGAAGTCAGGTCCGCCGCCGTATCCGGATCATCAATCGCTCCCCAAAGCGCCATGTAGCCCAGGTAGAACAAAAACAGGATCAGGAACGAGGTCAGGCGCGGGTCCCAGGCCCAGTAGGTGCCCCACATCGGTTCGCCCCAGATTGCACCGGTAAACAGCGCCGCCACAGTCATTGTCAGCCCGATCAAAGCGGCGGCCTTGGCGGCCAGCGCCGAGACATGGTGGCGCCGCACCAGCCAGATCAGGGAAGCGACCAGCATCATCACCCAGATGTTGATGGCCAGCATCGCGGTTGGCACGTGAACATAGATGATCTTGACGGAGGATCCGAAATTCACAGCTTCAGGGGTGAAGAAGAATCCCCAGATCAGACCCGGCAGCAACGTCAGTGCGCACAAGCCCATGACCCAGGGAAGGATCTTACCGGACAGCGACATGAATTTGACCGGGTTGGCCCATTCCCACAGCCAGTTCCAACGGTCCTCGGCCTGTTTAGTGCGATGTGTTTCAGTCATGCAGATGTCCTAATCGGGGTTCTCGAATTGGGCAAGTGTCCCATGATCACATTATCTCAGATTGACACGAATGGCCGCAGAGGCGGCGAAGGGTAAAAGTGCGATCGCACCGGCCGTGATCCCGGCCATCAGGGCCAAGGGTGTGGCATTTTCCAACCCGGCTGCGCCCCGTGTCGCGGCCTCGGCGCCGAAAATCAGGGTGGGAATATAGAGCGGGAGGACCAGCAGCGACAACAGCAGCCCACCGCGTTTCAGCCCCACAGTAAGCGCAGCCCCGAAAGCGCCGATCATGCTTAACGCCGGGGTGCCAATCAAAAGCGTGACGAATACCCACAGGTGGCCCGGTGATTGCAAGTTCAAAAGTGTGGCAAAGATCGGTGCCGACAGGGTCAGTGGCAAACCTGTAACCAGCCAATGGGCCAGTGCTTTGATTGCCACGGCGCCCTCCATCGGAAGCGGCGCGGTGGCCAGAAGGTCCAGCGTGCCGTCCTCATGGTCCAACTGGAAGACGCGATCAAGCGACAGCAGGCAGGCCAGCAGCGCACCGACCCACAAGATGCCGGGCGCGATCCGCGCCAGGATCTGGCTTTCCGGTCCCACGCCGAACGGCACCAGCACGGTCACGATCAGGAAAAAGGCAAGACCCAGGCCAAAGCCACCACCGGCCCGCATCGCCAGCTTCAGGTCGCGGATCAACAGCGCGATCATACGAAGGCCTCGTCGAACGCGGTCTGGACCCTTGCCGCGCGCGGGTCGGCGCGAAACGGACCGATGTCGACCTCATCCGCATCGATCCCCATGTCGATATGGGTCGCGATCAGGGCCGAGCCGCCATCCGCCACATGAGCACGCACAGCGTCCGCAAACAGTCCCACACTGGCCACGTCCAGCGACACGGTGGGTTCATCCAACAACCAGATCGGGCGCCCGGTGACCAGCAGCCGCGCAAGGCCCAGCCTGCGTTTTTGACCAGCCGACAGATTCTGCGCCGCGCGCTCCAGCAGCCCGTCCAGATTGAACGCCTTTGTCGCCGGGGCGATGTCGTTGGTGCCATAGACGCTGGCCCAGAATTTCAGGTTCTCGGCGACCGAAAGCGTTGCCTTCAGCCCGTCCGCATGGGCGCCATAGGCGATCGCCTCAGGCTCCACACTAACCCGCCCTTCCAGCGCCGGCTGCAGCCCGGCAAGCGTGCGCAGAAGCGTCGTTTTGCCTGAACCGTTTGGTCCACGCAGCATTACAACCTGACCGGGGGTCACGGTGAACCCGACCCCCTCCAACACCGGCACGCCGCCGCGCGTGACCGTCAGGTTTTCAACGACAAGATCCATGAGCGCGCGTTTTCCTGTTTTGCTTCCTGACTACGTGACCGGTATTGTCGGTCGCTTCCTTGATTTCGCTCAAGCCCGCAGGCGTTTCACACCGGCAGGGCGGCCAGGGCGATGCGCCGGCCTTCGCTGACCAGAACGTTGAAGGTACGGCAAGCCGAGGGCGACGCCATTGCCTCGACTCCGATCCCGACCGCCTCCAAAGCCTCGCGCAGTGCGGCGGGCGGGTGCGCGGTGTCAGCGCCGGTGCCCAGAAACAGCACGTCGACCTGGCCCGACAGCGCCACAAGCGGGCCGAGGTCATCAGGGCCGGCCCAGCTGCGGGCGGCCTGATCGGTGATCAGCATCGGCCCCTGGATCACTTCGCCCGCCACGCGGAAAAAGCCGGGGCCATAGCCATCGACCGGCACCGCGCTGTCATAGGTGATTTCCGTCAGTTGCATGTGATCCTCAGTCGAAAAGCGGCAGGCCCGACAAGGCCGACGCCGCGATAAGCAGATAGGCCGCCGCACGGTAGGTTTTTTCAAGCTCTGGTCGGAACAGCCACCCGCCCAGCACGTTTCCGGCAAGATACGGCAGCGCTAGCAGAAAGCCCAGCACAAGCGCAGTGGGCTCCAACCGCCCCATGACCCAGAGCAAAAGCATCATCAGAAGGTCGACGCCCAGCAGGTAAAGTAGCAAGTTCGCGCGGATCACCCGGACCTGGTGACGAGACGCCATGTAGAGCATGATGACCGGCGGGCCCGCCAGGCCGGTGGCCCCGGCAAGAAACCCGCCCAGCATGCCAGTCGCATAAATCATCCAGTGCTTCAGCGTGCCCCGGTAGCGGTAGCCGGTGATCAACAACACCAGCAGCGTCAGGGACAAAAGCGAGACCGAATAGCGAAAGACCTCGGGCGCGATGCTGGCCAGCGTCCAGATGCCGATCGGCATGGCGATGAGAAGCCCGCCGCACAGCCGCAGGATATCCCGCCGGTGCCCGTCGCGCACCGCGCGCGGCACATTGGGCAACGGGCCAATCACGTCCATCGCAGTTAGGGTGACAAGGGCTGCGAACGGGTCCAGGATCTGCCCTGCAACAGGCATATAGATCATCGCGGTTCCGAACCCGGTAAACCCCCGAACAACGCCCGCGACTGTTGTCGCCGCCACCAGCCAAAGCAGATACTCCTGCCCCAGCGCGGCGGCGATCAGATCAGGCATCCACGTTCGCGAACTGGGTGCCGGCATTTGCGTCGGGCTTGGACCAGTCCCGCTTGACGCCAAGGCGCAGCAGGATCGCCGAGGCGACGAAGACCGACGAATAGGTGCCCACGATCACGCCCCAGATCATCGCGAAGACGAAGCCGCGGATCACGTCCCCGCCCAGGATATACAGCGAGATCAGCGCGATCAGCGTGGTGACCGAGGTCATCACCGTGCGCGACAGGGTTTCGTTGATCGACAGGTTCAGCACCTCTTTCAGGTCCATCTTCTTGTAGCGCCGCAGGTTTTCGCGCACCCGGTCGAACACGACCACGGTGTCGTTCAACGAATAGCCGACGATGGTCAGAAGGGCGGCAATGATGGCCAGGTCGAACTTGATCTGCACCACGGCGAACACGCCAATGGTCAGAACCACGTCATGCACCAGCGCCGCAACCGCGCCCAGGCTGAACTGCCATTCGAACCGCAGCCAGATATAGACCAGAACCGCCGCGATGGCGGCCAAAACCGCATAGATCGCGGTCAAGACAAGCTCGCCCGAGACCTTCGGCCCCACGCTTTCCACGCTGGGAAATGTGATCGCCGGATCGGCGCCGCGCAGCGCGTCCTGGATGACCGCCATGGTTTCCGGCGTGATCGCCTCTTCGCCCTCCTGGGCTTCGATACGGATCTGGCTGACATGCTGGTCGTCACGGAAGTTCACGTCGAACACTTCAGTGATCGACACATCGCCCAGGTTCAGCGGCGCCAGAGCGTCGCGATACCCCCCCACGTCCACGGCCTGCGTGCTTTCCGTCCGGATCGTCGTGCCGCCCCGGAAATCGATGCCGAAATTCAGGCCGATGACAAAGAAAGCCACGACCGAGGCCACCATCAAAAGCGCCGAGAACCCGAAGGTGATCGACGTTTTCGAGAAAAAATCCCAGTTCGTTTCAGCAGGAACAAGTCTCAGGCGCATATCAGACCTCCAAAGCTTTGGGGCGGCGGCGTTCGAACCAGATGACAATCATCAGGCGGGTGACGAAGATGGCAGTGAAAACCGAGGTCAGGATGCCCAGCCCCAGCGTCACCGAGAACCCGCGCACCGGGCCCGAGCCCATGATGAACAGGATCAGCGCGGTGATGAAGGTTGTGATGTTCGCGTCCAGAATGGCCGACAGCGCCTTTTCATAGCCCAACTCGATCGCGCGGGCCGGGCCACGACCCGCCTTGATCTCCTCGCGAATGCGTTCGAACACCAGCACGTTGGCGTCCACCGCCATGCCGATGGTCAACACGATACCCGCAATCCCCGGCAGGGTCAGCGTCGCGCCGATCATGCTGAGCAGGCCGAAGATCAGACCCACGTTCAGGATCAGGGCAACGTTTGCGATGATGCCGAACAGGCCATAGCTGAGCGCCATGAAGATCAGCACGCCCGCGAAGGCGATGACCGAGGCGACCTTGCCCGCGTCGATACTGTCCTGCCCCAATTCAGGGCCGATGGTACGTTCTTCGACATACTCCAGCTCGGCCGGCAGGGCGCCGGCGCGCAGAAGCACGGCAAGGTTGGTTGATTCCGTGATGTCGAAATTACCGGTGATGATGCCCGATCCGCCACAGATCGCTTCATTGATGCGCGGGGCCGAGATGACCTCGCTATCCAACACGATGGCGAAGGGCTGGCCGACGTTCTCGCCGGTGTATTCACAGAACTTGCGCGCACCTGAGACGTTGAAGCGGAAAGTCACAGCGGGCTGGCCGTTCTGATCGAAACTGGGCTGCGCGTCGTTCAGCTCCTCGCCGGTGACGGTCGGGGTCTGCTCCAGCACGTAAAACACGCCGTCTTCGTCCAACGATGGATAAATCACATTGCGCGGACCGGGGTCGGTCGCGCCGTCGCCGGTGCGGCTGACCACCGGGTGGAAGGTCAGTTTCGCGGTCTTGCCGATCAGCTCTTTCAACTCGGAGGCCGACCCGATGCCAGGCACCTGGATCAGGATCCTTGTGTCGCCCTGGCGCTGGATCGTGGGTTCGCGGGTGCCAACTTCATCCACGCGGCGGCGAATGATTTCAAGGCTTTGCTGGATCGTGCGATCATCAGTCGCCAGCTTTTCGGCGTCCGACAGCGTAACGATGATGATGTCGTCCTGCCCGGCCACCTCGATGTCGGTCGATCCGACACCGGTCAGGCTGACCACAGGCTGCGCCAGGGCACGGACCAGTTCCAGTGCGCGCGGCATGCCGTCGGCCTCACTGATGCGCACGCGCAGTTCGTCCTCAGGCCCGTCCTGACGGCGGATCGTGCCGATCGTGGCGCGTTCCCCGCGAAGCGCGTTTCGCACCTCGGGCCAAAGCGCATCCATACGGGCCGAATAGACATCCGCCACCTGCACTTCGGCCAGCAGATGCGCACCACCGCGCAGGTCCAGACCCAGGTTCACCAGGTTGGAGGGCGCCCATTCAGGCCAGGCCGAGGCATCTGCCTCGCGCTCGGCGGTTGCGCCGTAAAGCTCGATCTCGGCCACGGCATCATTGTGCTGCTCGACCCGCGAATAGAACGCGTTGGGCACCGCATAGGCCAGACCCAGCGCCACCAGGGCCCAGATCACGACCCGTTTCCAAAGAGAAATCTGAAGCATTCGCCCCGCCTGCCCTGTTGACCGAATTCAAATCGCGCCGGGGATTACCCCTCGGCCGGTTCCGTCTTGCTGACCACACTTGCGATGGTCGAACGCACAACGCGCACCTTCACGCCGCTGGCGACCTCAAGCTCAACCTCGGTGTCGTCCTTGACCTTGGTGACCTTGCCGATCAACCCGCCGGCCGTGATCACCTGGTCGCCACGACGCAGCGCTCCAAGCATGCCCTGGTGCTCTTTCATTTTCTTTTGCTGCGGACGGATCATGAAGAAATACATGATCGCAAAAACTAGCAGCATCGGGACGAGCATGGAGTTCAGAAGACCCCCGGCGGGCGCACCCGCGGCCTGCGCAAAAGCTGGCGTGACAAACATGTGGTTATTCCCCTCATTTCTGGGCCGCATCGGACCCATTCAAACTGGCGGGCACCCTATAGGGGGGCCGGAAGGTTGGCAAGCAAGCGCAGGCGGATTTCATAGCCCCCCTTGCCCGCACTTTGCGCCTTGTCCTAGGCTGCGCCAAACACACCAACGTGATGAGGTTCCATGTCTGATCTTGCCCTTCCCTTTGCCCCCGATGGCCCTGGCGAAGTTGACCGCCCCGCCGCCAACCGCCTGATCGCCGGTGATCCGGTCTTTACCACCTGGGATTTGGAAGAACGCGACGGGTTGTTTGCTGGCATCTGGCAATCCACACCGGGCAAATGGCGTGTCGCGTATGACGAATGGGAGTATTTCAACATCCTGTCAGGACATTCGATCCTGACCGAGGACGACAAACCGCCCGTGCACCTGCGCGCCGGCGACCGCATGATCATCCGCCCCGGTTTCAAGGGCCGTTGGGAGGTCGTGGAAACCACGGTGAAGGATTATGTGATCCGGGTTTGACCGTCGCGGTCGGGCGCCACCGCCTTTCCCCCTTCCCCCCGGCCCCGCTTTGCGGCATATCTGCGCCAGATTTTTCAGCCAAGGACGCCCAAGATGCACGACATCCGCCTGATCCGCGACAATCCCGAAGCCTTCGATGCGGGTATGGCCCGGCGCGGCCTGTCAGGGTTGTCTGGCGACGTCCTGGCGCTGGACGAAGCCCGGCGCGCCGCCATTCTGGCCGCTGAAACCGCCCAGGCCGAGGCCAACAAGGCGGCGAAATCCGTGGGGGCCGCGAAGGCGTCGGGCGATGAGGATGAATTCAACCGCCTGCGCGCGCTGGTGGCTGACAAGAAGGCCGAGATCGCCGCGCTGAACGACGAAGCGAAGGCGAAAGATGCGGCCCTGTCCGAACTTTTGATGGGCCTGCCCAACATTCCCGGCGACGACATCCCCGATGGCGACGACGAAGAAGACAACGTTGAGATTAAGCGTTGGGGCAGCCCGCGCGCCTTCGATTTCAAGCCGGTCGAGCATTACGAACTGCCCGCCGCGCAGGACGGGCTGGACTTTGAGACCGCCGCCAAGCTGTCGGGCAGCCGCTTTGTCGTGCTGAAGGGCGCCATTGCCCGCGTGCACCGCGCGCTGGCCCAGTTCATGCTGGATGTGCACACCGAGGAAAACGGGCTGACCGAGGTCAACGCCCCGGTTCTGGTGCGCGAAGAGATGATGTATGGCACCGGCCAGCTGCCGAAGTTCGGCGAAGACAGCTACCAGACCCGTGAAGGGTGGTGGCTGATCCCGACCTCCGAGGTCACACTGACCAATACCGTCAACGGCGACGTCGTCGACGAGGCGGCCCTGCCGATCCGGATGACGGCGCATTCGCTGTGCTTCCGATCAGAAGCAGGCAGCGCCGGGCGTGACACTGCCGGCATGCTGCGCCAGCACCAGTTCGAAAAGGTCGAAATGGTGTCGGTCACCCGGCCCGAGAACAGCAACGAAGAACACATGCGCATGACCGCTTGCGCCGAGGGTATTCTGGAACGTCTGGGCCTGCCCTATCGCACCGTGGTGCTGTGCACTGGCGACCTGGGATTTGGCATGAAGCGCACCCATGACATCGAGGTCTGGCTGCCCGGTCAGGACACGTATCGCGAGATTTCGTCTGTCTCGGTCGCGGGTGATTTCCAGGCCCGCCGCATGAACGCGCGGTTCAAACCCACGGGTGGCGGAAAACCCGATTTTGTGCACACGTTGAACGGATCTGGCGTCGCCGTTGGGCGCTGCCTGATCGCAGTGTTGGAGAACGGGCAGGAAGCGGACGGTTCGGTCACGCTGCCTGAGGTGCTGCACCCCTATCTGCGTGGCAAGACCCGGATCACGACGGGCGGCCAGATGGCCTGACGCCACAGCCTTTCGGGCACCGCCTGTGTGCGCGGCGCCATCCCCTATTCAACCAGAAGCACCGCGTCCGGGTTTTAAAACCTGGCGTGCAAATGCCCCCTGCCTTCTGGGTCGATCAGGCCTCGAAGGTGATCCGCCCGGCGCAGATCGTGACCGCCGCCTTTGCGGTGCCGAGCTGTTCGGCGGGCAGGCTTTCGATGTCAGCGTCCAAAACCACAACATCGGCCATCATCCCGGCCCGCAACCGCCCCTTGCGGTGTTCGTTGAATTCCACCCAGGCATTGTCGCGGGTGTACGCGGCCAGAGACTCGCGCAATCCTATCCGCTGATCCGGCCATATATCCGGCAAGTCCGCCCCAGCAACGGCCCCCTGGATCGTTGGCATCACATCGACCGGCACCACCGGCCAGTCGGTCGAAAAGATCAACGCGGCACCGGTGTCACGGATTGTTTTCCATGGGAAGGCCGTGGCGATCTGATGCGCGTGCAGGATATCCCCCGGCTCATAGGCCGGCAGGAAAAACCCACCGCGCGGCGCGTGCAAGGGCTGCATTGATGCCACAGCCCCAAGGCCTGCAATCCTGGGAATGTCATCAGGATGGATGGTCTCGATATGTTCGATCCGGTGGCGGCTATCGCGCACGCCATTGGCTTTTTGCGCGGCCTCGTAGCCATCCAAGGTTTGACGCACCGCTGCATCCCCGATCGCATGAACCGCAATTTGCAGCCCCATTGCGTCAGCGCGAATACAGGCTTGTTTGAACTGCGCATCCGAGAACAGAGGGTCACCGCAGCTGTCGGTGCCGGGGTAGGGCTCAAGCATGAAAGCGGTGCGACTGTCGAGCACACCGTCCATGAACATCTTGACCCGGCGCGACCAGACCATGTCGCTGTTGTATCTGGCGCGCATCTCGGCCGCTTCATCGACCCTTTCAACCGGATCCGTGTGCTTGAGATGCATGGGGATTTCAGTTCGGCACAGCAATGTGCCGTCCTGTTCCATCTCGGACAAAAGCTCCAGCTGATAGAAATTGCCATCCATGTTGTGAAGACCCGTGATCCCCTGCGCGGCACAATGCTTATATCCGTTGGCAATGACCGACGTGTCGATGGCGCGGGTTTGGGCGTCAGGGGCGGGCACAGGATCAGCGCCTGTGGTCATGCCCAGCAATTCGCGCCCCCCTAGGGGCGTCAGGGCCAGGACCGGCTCAAACGCGCCCACCTCTAACAGCTCGCCTGTCGCCAGACCATCCTTGCCCATGACAACCTCGGATCCTTCGGCAACCTCTTTGCCGTGAAGCACCCCGGCCAGGTCCAGCGCCTTGGTATTGGCATAGACCGTGTGGTGGTCGGCGGCGATCGCGGCAAAGGGACGATCCGGCATCGCCGCGTCCAGATCGTGCCGCGTGATCGCGCGGTCGCCCATCAGCGCATAGTCAATCGAGCAGGCAAACAACAGCTGATCGTCAGGGCGCGACGCCGCATAGGGCCGCACAGCTGCGGCAAGCTGCTTGACGCCAAATACCTCATGCAGGTTCAGGAAGTCGAGTTCAGCGGCCCCGCCAAACAAATGGACATGGCTGTCGATAAAGCCGGGCAGAACCGTGTTGCCCTGGGCGTCGATAACGCGGGCAGATCCGGCCATGTCGCGGATTTCGGCGGTGGATCCAACGGCGGTGATCGTGCCGCCGGTGATGGCCAATGCTTCGGCGTCCGGGCCATCAAATGTGATGACGCACCCATTGAGGATGACGATATCGGGCATGGATCTCTCCTGAGTTCAGGCGGCCGGTCAAGCACCCCACTTGCCAGTCAGCTGAATGACTGTAGCATGTCGATACAGATCTTGGGTGGCGTTTTTGCAAGTCCGATGGGCAGGTAAGATCCGTCCAAGCAGGCCCTCTGGATGGGGTTCCAGCGTCCACCCTCTACTGCTCACCGTCAAAACCCGTTGAGTCATCCGATCGACCCTGCGCTGTCAAAGCCAGGGTCTACTCAGCCCCGACCTCATGCGCGGTCAACTGGCGGGCCTTCGGGAATGGCACCAGCTGTTCGCTGTCTTCATCCCACAGGCGCAAGGTGAAAGCGTGCAGCGCCTCGCCAAAGGAAATGCGTCGCAATTCGTGCGTCTTTTCCAGCTCCCGGTGGGCGGCGCGCAGGCGATAGCACGGGATCGCGGCGACCAGATGGTGGATGTCATGCTTGGTGATATTCGCAACCATTTCGTCGAACACCCAGCCAAAATCCAGGCAGCTTCCGCCCTGGATCGCGGCACGTTCCATGTCCAGATCGGGGCGCCGGTCCCACCAGGTGCCTTCGAAATTGTGCTGCAGATAAACCAGCGCCACGCCAATGCAGCCCCCCAGCCAGATCGCGAAAGCCACGGTCAGCACGCCGGTCCAGCCAGCCCAGAGATACAGTGACAGGCCAAAGGCGACGATCGCCGCATTGTGGGCCAGGATCGCCTTGGTCCCGACCTTGGCCGCATTCTTGGGCCAGCGGTAGGCAATGAAATAGGTGAAGGCCGAGCCGACCGGGATCAGCACCAGCGGGTGACGATAAAGCCGGTAATACAGCCTTTTCCACACCCCGGCCTGCGCCCATTCGCGGACAGTCATGGTGTAAACTTCGGTTGTTTCACGCGCGTCCAGATCGCCGACATAGGCGTGGTGCAGGTTGTGATTATAAGTCATCTGCGGATAGGCCGCGAAGGTGAACGGCGACACAAGATAGCCCCAGAACTGGTTCTGGGCACGGGTTTCGAACAGCGACAGGTGGCCCAGATCGTGCTGCAACACGTAAAGCCGCACACCGGCGAAAGCCAACACGATGATCGGCAGCGGCGCGATCAGCCAATTGCCCTGCTGAACCGCCAGAACCGACGCCACGACCGCGCCGAAATAGATCACAAGATTGGACAGCAGGCTGAGGTAGGCCAGACGGTTGTCTTTCTTGGTGTAGCTGCGCAAAGCTTGCCGTAGTTCCATGATCCCCTCCTGCACATGCCCCGGTCACCCGGTCAGGTTGTGCGCATTATGAACCGAAAATGGGGACGTGCAAGCCCGACACAGGGTCTCAGCGGCCGATTGCCACGCCCCGACGCCCGGCCAGGTCAGTGAAATACTGCCAGGCCACCCGGCCCGACCGCGCACCACGCGTCGCCTGCCATTCGATCGCCTCGGCCCACAGGGTCTCGTCGTCAATCTCGACACCATAGGCGGCGCAATAGCCGCGGATCATGGTCAGGTATTCGTCCTGGCTACAGGGGTGGAAGCCCAGCCACAGGCCGAACCGGTCCGACAGCGACACCTTTTCCTCGACCGCCTCGGAGGGGTTGATTGCGCTGCCGCGTTCGTTTTCGATCATGTCGCGCGGCATCAGGTGGCGGCGGTTAGACGTGGCATAGAACACCACGTTGTCGGGCCGGCCTTCGATGCCGCCATCCAGCACCGCCTTGAGGCTTTTGTAATGCTGGTCGTCATGGCTGAACGACAGGTCATCGCAGAACAGCAGGAAACGGTCATCACGGTCGCGCAGCAGGTTCAGAAGCCGCCCGACCGAAGGCAGGTCTTCGCGCTGCAGCTCGACGATTTTCAGCGCAGCCCCCCGGGCCAGCGCCTCGGCATGCACCGCCTTCACCAGCGACGATTTTCCCATTCCGCGCGCGCCCCACAACAGGGCGTTGTTCGCGGGCAGGCCACGGGCGAATTGCAGCGTGTTGTCCAGAAGTGTGTCGCGCGAGCGGTCAACGCCGACCAGAAGCTCCAACGCCACCCGGTTCACGTTTGCCACGGGCTCCAGACGGTCCGGGGATGTGTGCCAGACAAAGGCGTCGGCGGTGGTGAAATCGGGTGCCGCCAGCGGGGCGGGCGACATCCGTTCCAGGGCGTCGGCGATCCGGGTCAGCGCGGCGTCACTCATTTTGTATCGTCGACCATGCCCGGATCTTCGTCGTCGTCCTCATCGTCGAACTCGGCCAGAAGCGGGTCGTCTTCAGGGTCCATCTCCTCGGGATGTTGCCCCGTGGTGGCGGCCGCTTCCTCGGCGTCCTCGTCTTCGTCCTCGAACCACAGGCCTTTCGCCTTCAGGTCGGCTTCGCGTTTGCGCTCAACCCGGCCCACCAGGAAGATCGAGATCTCATAGAGGCCATAGACCACGACAAACAGGATCACTTGGGTGATCACGTCGGGCGGGGTCACCAGCGCAGCCAGCACCAGAATGGCAACAACCGCGTATTTGCGCACGGCGCGCAGGCCCTCCTGCCCCACCAGACCGGCCTTGCCCATCAGGGTCAGAAGCACGGGAAGCTGGAAGCACAGGCCGAAGGCCACGATGAACTTGATCGTCAGCGACAGGTATTCCTGTGCCGACCCCTGGAAAGCAATGCCCGCGGTCGCGTTTTCAACCGCATCTTCGCCCAGCACCGAACCGGTCTGTTGGAAGCCCAGGAAGAAATCGAACGCCAGAGGCGTCACGACATAAAAGGCGAAGGACGCGCCCAAAAAGAACATGACCGGCGACGCGAACAGGAACGGCAGGAACGCGTTCTTTTCGGTCTTATAAAGCCCCGGCGCAACGAAGCGCCACAATTGATAGCTGATGAACGGGAAGGACAGAATCAGCCCGCCCAGCAGAGAGATCGAGATTGCGACGAAGAAACCTTCCTGCAGCTTGATCAGAATCAACCCGCAATCCTCATGCCCGCGCAGGGCCATCGCATCGCACAGCGGATGGGTCAGGAAGTTGAAGATCGGGTTCCAGACGGTGAAGCAGATCACCATGCCGACGATAAACGCCAGCACCGCCCGGATCAGGCGCGTGCGCAGCTCGGTCAGGTGTTCGATCAGCGGGGCGGAGCTGTCTTCGATCTCGTCAGTCTGGCTCATGCGTCAGGCGTGTCCGTTGATGTCGCGGGCGTTTTTTTCGCCGCGGGCTTCTTCTTTGCCGCAGGCTTCTTCGCAGGCGCGGTTTTTGCGGCCGGTTTCTTGGCGGGCGCTTTTTGGGCAGGGGCCTTCTTTGCAGCAGCCTTCTTGGTGGCTGGCTTCTTTGCCGGTGCTTTCTTGCCCGGTGCCTTTGGCGCCTCTCCCGGCGTGGCCTCGGCAGCCGCTTCGGCTGCTTCGCGCTCTTTGCGTTCGGTGGCCTTCTTCGCGGTCGCTTCGCGGATCTTGCGGGCGGCCTCAGCGCGGTCTTCCGACAGCTTCTTGGTCTCGGGGCCCATGTCAGCCTTGTCGGCGCCGTCGGTCTTGGTGGGGTCCCACTTTTCGAACGAATCTGCCGCCTTGTTCAGCGCGTCCAGCCCCATCGCCTTTGGGTTGGTGGCCTTTTTCAGGTCCGCAGCCACGTCCTTCACGCCCGCTTCATCCGCAGCGTCGTTCATCGCGCGGCTGAATTCGCGGCCCATCGCGCGGGCCTTGGCGGTGAAACGGCCAAGTGTGCGGAACATGCCGGGCAGGTCCTTTGGACCCACCACGATCAGCGCCACGATGCCGATGACCAGCAGTTCGGTCATTCCGATGTCGAACATGGGCCGGGCCCTTTCCTGAGGTCCGGCTTACGCCTTGTCTTTTTCGCTTTCCGGCGTCACGTCCTTGGCGGCGTCCGCAACATCATCAGCCTGTTCTTCGATCTCGGCGGTGCCTTCGGCCACGCCTTTCTTGAACGAGGTGATGCCTTTGCCGACTTCGCCCATCAGCGACGAGATTTTGCCGCGGCCGAACAGGACCAGCACGACGACAGCGATCAGAAGAAGGCCGGGAAGGCCAATATTGTTGAGCATGTGATGTCTCCCTTGTCAGGCGGCTCTGCGGCCCGCCCCATCATTCATCGCCAAGTTATCTATTGCTTCAATGGGCAAGATCAAAGCCCCAAAGCGTGTTTTCGCGCAAGAAAAGTTCGCAGAGCGGGGAAAACCGCCGGTCAGGCGCGTTTCACCTCGGCAGGAAACACGAAACAGCGGTCACGTCGGATCGCGATCCAAAGCTTGGTGCCTTCTTTTGGCAGGAACACCGACGGCACCGCCGCCTTGAGCCGTGAGCCGTCCGCCTCCATGCGAAATTCCACCAGACTTTCGTGGCCGATGAAACGGGCACGATCGACGATGCCACGCGCCCAGACGCCGTGGTCGGGCGTCGGTGACGGCCCCTGCCCGCCTCGGTCGAAATCGATCTTCAGGTGTTGGGGGCGGATGACGATATCCACGTCGGTGCCATCGGGCACACCGGGCGCAAGGAACTGGCCGAACGCGGTATCGGTCAGCGCGCCCTGAACCCGTCCCCGGATCACGTTCACGTCGGAAAAGAAGGCCGCCGCGCGTTCGTCCACCGGGGCGTTGTAGATGTTGTAGGGCGCGCCGCGCTGCACGATGCGACCGTGGCGCATCAGGGCGATTTCGTCGGCCATGCGCATCGCTTCTTCCGGTTCATGGGTGACCAGAAGCACCGCGGTGTTTTCCTCTTTCAGGATCGACAGGGTTTCATCGCGAATGCCATCGCGCAGCCTGTTATCAAGCCCGGAAAACGGTTCGTCCATCAGCATGATCTTGGGGCGCGGTGCAAGCGCACGGGCCAGTGCCACCCGCTGCTGCTCGCCGCCTGACAATTCATGCGGATAGGCGTCCAGGAACCGGGTCAGACCGACTTTCTCCAGCAATTCGCGCACCCTGAGGCGTTTTTCCGTGCGGGTGCCTTTCAGGCCGAAAGCGACGTTGTCGGACACGGACAGGTGCGGAAACAGTGCGAAATCTTGAAACATCAGCCCGACCGAGCGTCCCTCGGGTGGCACCCGTGTGGCGCCGTCGCTGATCAGATTGCCATCGATGAAGATCTCGCCGCCGTCCTGGTCATCCACCCCGGCAATGATGCGCAGGGTCGTCGACTTGCCGCAGCCCGACGGGCCCAGAAGGCAGGTGACCTGACCGGGCATGACCGACAGGCTGACGTCATTCACCACGTTCCGTCCGCCAAACTGGCGCCGGATGTTGCGGATCTCCAACCGTGGTGTTTCGCCGGTCACGCGCGTCCCCTCGTCAAACCCGATGATTTCCATCAGGCTTTACGGGCAGATAGCAGCCCCCCGCCCCTGCCGCAACCCTGCGACAGCACGATGGGTCCAAAACGACACGCGCCCGTCGCGAAAGGCCAAGCCCGCGCGAACTGGCCTGCGACGATGGCACAAACACCGGACCCAACCCATGCGCCTGATCATCTCGTTTGCCTCGCTGTTTCTGTCGGTTGCGCTGCTTCAGCTCAGCTCGGGCGGGGTTGGACCGCTGGACGCCCTGTCCGGTCTGGCGCTTGATTTCACCAAAGCGCAGGTGGGCCTGTTGGGCTCATCCCATTTCATCGGCTTTTTCATTGGCTGCTGGTGGGCACCGCGCCTGATGGGCAATGTCGGCCATTCGCGCGCCTTCGCGGTGTTCACGGCAATGGGCGCGATTGGGCTTTTGGCGCATATGCTGTGGATCAACCCGACCGCCTGGGCGGTGATGCGGATCGCGTCGGGGCTATGCGTGGCCGGGTGCTACACGGTGATCGAAGCCTGGATGAACGCCCGCGCCACCAATGAGACGCGGGGCCGGGTGATGGGCAGCTACCGGATCGTGGATCTGGGCGGATCGCTGGTGGCTCAGCTGATGATCGGCGTGTTGGAGCCCGCGCATTACGTGTCCTACAACATCCTGGCGATCCTGTGCTGCGCTGCGATCCTGCCACTGGCAATGACCCGCGCCAGCCAGCCCGAAACCCCGGACGCGCCGCGCCTGCGCCCCGGTTTGGCCTGGACACGCTCACCGCTGGCGGTGGCGGGGGTGATCGTTGCCGGTCTGACCTCGGCCGCGTTCCGCATGGTCGGGCCGATTTATGGCCAGGAGGTCGGGCTGGAGCCCGGGCAGCTGGCCTGGTTTCTGGCCAGTTTCGTGTTGGGCGGGGCGCTGGCGCAATATCCGATCGGCTGGCTCGCGGACAAATACGACCGGCGCTGGGTGCTGATCTGGCTGTCGGTGGCGGCGATGGGCAGCTGCGCGATCACCGTGTTGGGCGCGGGGTTGGGCGTCACCGGCATCCTGCTCACCGCCGGTCTGTTCGGCTTCACCACCTTCCCGGTCTTTTCCGTCGCCACTGCCCACGCCCACGACTTTGCCGACACCCGCGAACGGGTCGAGCTGTCGGCGGCGCTGATGTTCTTTTATGCCTGTGGGGCGATTGCGTCACCTCTTCTGACGTCGTCGCTGATCGGCGCATATGGACCGCCCGCGCTGTTTGCCTTCATCGCGCTGGGACATGCCGGGCTGATCGTCTTCAGCGTCACCCGAACCCGTGCGCGGCCAACGGTCGAGGCGCGCACACCTTACGTCTATGCCCCGCGCACATCCTTCGTGGTGGGGCGGCTGTTCGGGCGCGCGCGCGACCGCAAGGAGTGACCTCTGGCCTTGCGCAAATCCATGACGTATACGGCCCCAAACAGCGTTGGGACCTGACATGAACCGCATCCTCATCACTTCGGCCATTCCGTATATCAACGGGATCAAGCACCTGGGCAACCTGGTGGGCTCGCAATTGCCCGCCGACCTTTACGCCCGCTACAACCGTGGTCGTGGGCGCGAGGTCATGTTCATCTGCGCCACCGACGAACACGGCACGCCCGCCGAACTGGCCGCCGCCAAAGCGGGCCAGCCGGTCGATGAATTCTGTGCCGAAATGCACGGTGTGCAGGCCGAGATCGCGCGCGGTTTCCGGCTGTCCTTTGACCATTTCGGGCGCTCGTCGTCGGCGCGCAACCAAGCGCTGACACAGCATTTCGCAGGCAAGCTGGCCGAAAACGGTCTGATCGAGGAAGTGGTGGAACAGCAGGTCTATTCCCACGCCGATGGCCGGTTCCTGCCCGACCGCTACATCGAGGGCACCTGCCCCAACTGCGGCTATGACAAGGCGCGCGGCGACCAGTGTGAAAACTGCACCAAGCAGCTGGACCCAACCGACCTGATTGATGCACGCAGCGCCGTGTCGGGATCGACCGACCTTGAGGTGCGCGAGACCAAGCACCTGTACCTGCGCCAGTCCGCGATGAAAGACAAGCTGGACGCCTGGATCAGCGCGAAGGCGGATTGGCCGGTGCTGACCACCTCGATCGCCAAGAAATGGCTCCATGATGGCGACGGGCTGCAGGACCGGGGCATCACCCGCGACCTGGACTGGGGCGTGCCGGTGAAGAAGGGCGATCAGGATTGGCCCGGCATGGAGGGCAAGGTTTTCTATGTCTGGTTCGACGCGCCGATCGAATACATCGCCGCCACCGCCGAATGGGCCGATGCCAATGGCAAGGCCGACGCCGATTGGCAGCGCTGGTGGCGCACTGACATGGGCGCGGACGATGTCAAATACGTGCAGTTCATGGGCAAGGACAACGTGCCGTTCCACACGCTCAGCTTCCCCGCCACGATCATGGGATCGAATGAGCCCTGGAAGCTGGTCGACTACATCAAAAGCTTCAACTACCTGAACTATGACGGTGGCCAGTTTTCGACCAGCCAAGGACGCGGCGTGTTCATGGACCAGGCGCTTGAGATCCTGCCGGCGGATTACTGGCGCTGGTGGCTTCTGTCCCACGCGCCGGAAAACTCGGACAGTGAATTCACCTGGGAGAACTTCCAGCAAAGCGTGAACAAGGACCTGGCCGACGTGCTGGGCAACTTCGTCAGCCGCGTCACCAAATTCTGCCGCTCGAAATTTGGTGAGGCCGTGCCGGATGGCGCCTATGGCGACAGCGAGGTCGCGCTGATCGACGAGCTGACCCCCCGCATCCGGGCATATGAAGGCCACATGGAGGCGATGGACGTGCGCAAAGCGGCAAATGAGCTGCGCGCGATCTGGGTGGCGGGCAACGAATACTTGCAAAGTGCAGCCCCCTGGTCGGTGTTCAAGGAAAACCCGGAGCGTGCAGCGGGCATGATCCGGCTGAGCCTGAACCTGATCCGGCTTTACGCCGTGTTGTCGGCCCCCTTCATCCCCGATGCGGCAGCCACACTGATCACGGCGATGAACACGGACGACGCCTGGCCAGATGACGTTTCGGCGGCGATGGATGTTTTGAAACCGGGCCACGCCTTCACCGTGCCGGACAACCTGTTCTCCAAGATCGCGGATGAAGAGCGTGAAGGCTGGCAGGCGCGGTTCTCGGGCGTGCGCGACTAACCTCACTCATTCTGGCCAATCCTCGACCGATCTGACCCGAACGGTGCCCTTGCGCGGGGTGCGGTCGGCTGCGCCCTGCCCTTCCCCCCTGATCGGCCAGTTTTGGCCGAAACCAACCTGTTCTGGCCCACCAGGGCACAGGTCAACGACACGACCCTCACCCAGCGGTAGAATCGGTCAGGACCGGACAGAAACAAGAAAGAGGACAGAGCGCAGACATCGGGAGGACACCCCATGGAACACAAAAAAATCCACGCGATTTTCGGACCGAAACAGGTTGTTGTCGCCGCGTTGGTCGGGCTTCTGGCCAGCACTGCGGCAAGTCCTGCCTTGTCCGACATCACCCGGTCCTGTCATGCCGATTTACAAGTGACCGTGAACGGCCCCGGAAACGACCTGAGCTATGACTACAATGCTCAGGTTCACGCCCAGAACCGCCTGTATGCGAACCGTGCCCGCGAAACCGCGCGGCGCAACATCATCACCTGCTTCCAGACCCATTGGGACATGCGCATGACCGACATGTCGCCCGCCATGTGCCGACCCGAAGGCGGCATGCAGGGCTACCCGTTCCGTGCGCTCAGCCTGGACCTGAGCCGCGATATCTGCGCGGCCAATCCGGGGCGCGACAGTTTTGAGATCGACATTGCCGTGCAGATCACCGGCGAAAAGGGCTGTGAGTTGCCGAACGAATGGGCGCCGGTGCGCCTGGTCGACAATTACCGCATCTATTGCGCCACGCCTGACGATCCCGAGGTGCGCAACGGCTACAACCTGCCACGCCAAGACCTGCGCTGGTATGAGGTGCCCGGACAACCTTGGCAGATCTGCGAACGCGACTGCGCGAACGAAGATCGTTGTCAGGCTTGGACCTATAAATACGCCAATGGCAACGACCCGGCGCTGTGCTTCTTCAAAGACGGCGTTCCGGATTGGCACCGCGATGAACGCTTCATTTCGGGGATCAAGGGCGAGGTGCTGCACTGAGCCCTGCGGCCCGACGTGAACGTGATCCCCGGCCCGGCTCAGGAATTTGGGCCATTTGGCCTTGGGGGAACGGCCCGTTGAAAGGAGGACACCATGACACATACTCCCATTTCGAAAAGAGCCTCTGCGCTCATCACCGGCCTGTTGGCGGGGATGCTGTCGCTGCCCGCTTTCGGGCCCGCGCTGGCGGACTACACCCGCCAATGCAACGCAGAACTGTTGGTGGCGCCCCAGAATGCCAGCCAGACCTATGTGACCTATGATTTCACGGTGCGCAAAACCGTTGATCTTTACGCCCAGGTCAATCAGGCCCGGCGGGAGGCGCGGAGCCGGATAATCCAGTGCCTGACCGACCATTTTGACGAGGCCGAGGTCGAAGGTCGGCCTCGGGCTTGCATGAACCTGGAAAGCGTTGAGGTGGTGAACTACCCGTTCACCACCCTGCACGCCGATCTGACCGACGCCCTGTGCGCCGCCAACCCCGACGAAGACAGCCTGCTGGTGCGGGCTGACCTCTACCTGACCGGTAACGAGGGTTGCGTGGCAAGCGGAAGTCGTGAACACGTTGAAATCACGCAAAATTACCCAATCGATTGCACCACGCCCATCGGCGACGGAGGGATGGACGAGGCGGTCGAGGACGAGCCCACGATCGGCGACGCCGGCGATTGGGAGTGCGTCGGCGAAGGTTGCGACGGCACCACCGAGGAAGACCCCGAGCCCGAAGAGGACACGTCGCCCGCCACCGCGACCTATGTCCCGCTGCCCAGCGTGCGCCTGCCCGGCAACGACCTTTACCTGCTTGAGCTGGACGCGCCGAACTGGATGCTGTGCCGTCAGGCCTGCACCGAGGACACGCGCTGCGGTGCCTGGACATATCGCAAGCCCAACGACCGGTCAGGCCCAATTTGTCTGCTCAAGTCCCGCGCGGGCATTCCGATCCCCGACGGCTGCTGCCGCTCTGGCATCAAACGCTAAGGGGTCTTTCCCGCCCGGCCCTGGCGTCGTAGAACGGCAAAGGCAACCGGGCGGGAGGGATATAATGGGTCTGTTTTCCAGTGAAGAGCTGAGCCAGGCGGCGGGGCTTGTGCATCGCCACATGGCCCCCACGCCCCAAATCTCTTGGCCGCAATTGTCCGCCGCCACCGGGGCCGATGTGATCGTGAAGCATGAAAACCATGCCCCGACTGGCGCCTTCAAGGTGCGTGGCGGCGTGACCTTCATCGATTGGATGAGCCGAACCCACCCCGAGGCGCGCGGTATCATCACCGCAACGCGCGGCAACCACGGCCAAAGCCAGGCCCGAGCCGCCACCGCCGCCGGGCTAGAGGCCAAAGTCTATGTGCCGCGTGGCAATTCGGTGGAGAAGAACGCGGCGATGCGCGCCTATGGCGCCGACGTGGTCGAGTTTGGCGCGGATTTCGACGAAGCGCGGCTGGAAGCCATGCGGATCGCCGAAGCGGGTGATTATCTGCCCGTGCCGCCGTTTCACACCGAGCTTGTGCGCGGCGTCGCGACCTATGGCTTTGAGCTGTTCTCGGCCCATCCTGATCTGGACACGGTCTATGTGCCGATCGGCTGCGGTTCAGGTATCTGCGGCGTGATTTCAGCGCGCGACGCGCTGGGGTTGGAGTGTGAGGTCGTGGGCGTGGTCGCCACAGGGGCCGCGGGCGCGAAGCTTTCGCTTGAGGCCGGGCATCTGGTCGAGACTAACACTGCCACCACCTTTGCTGATGGCATGGCTGTGCGGGTGCCGGTTCAGACCGCATTTGACATCTATTCGCGCGGCGCGGCGCGGATCGTCGCGGTCGATGACGGTGAAATCGCCGACGCGATCCGGCTGTATTTCAGCGCGACTCACAACGCCGCTGAGGGGGCCGGGGCAGCCCCTCTGGCCGCATTGATGCAAGAGCGAGACCGCCAGAAGGGTCGCAAGGTCGGACTGATCCTGTCGGGGGGAAATATCGATTCTGACTGGTTCGCAACCGTGCTGAATGGCGCAATTCCCGCACTTTGAGGCCACCAGACCTGCCAAAAAGCCCGGTTTCCCCTACCAGATGTGCCAATTCCAATTGAAAAGCCGCAAAAACGGCGTATCTTAACCGCAGGATAACAAAATCCCGCTAATTTGACGGGGTGTCATGGGCATCAAAGGTCGAAACAAAAAAGTGACCGTCGCGAGAAGCAAACACAGGCCACTCAGGCTGGCAGTAACCGACAAACGCGCGGTGCGCACTCAGTTTGGCGTCCTGTGCTACCGCATTCGGGATGGCAAGGTTGAAGTCTTGCTGATCACCACGCGCGGGCGCGGGCGTTGGATCATTCCCAAGGGCTGGCCGATGGATGGGGAAACCCCGGCGGGTGCGGCGGCGACCGAAGCCTGGGAAGAGGCTGGCGTCACCGGCAAGCTGAGCCACGATCTTCTGGGTTTTTACGCATATCAGAAAGGGCGCGGTCGGGACCGGATGCCCTGCATGGTCGCGGTGTTCCCGCTCAGGGTCAAGAAACTGGCCAAGAACTATCCCGAGGCCGGACAGCGCCGTCGCAAATGGGTCAGTCTGAAAAAGGCGGTCAACATGGTCCGCGAGCCTGAGCTGAGAAAGCTGATCAAAGGCTTCGACCCGCGCACGATCCGCTGACCGCTTGCACAGCCCGCGTGGTCGGCTGCATACTGACACCACTCCACAACGGACGGACCCACAATGATCCGCTATGCGCTGAAATGTGATCAGGACCACAGTTTTGAAAGCTGGTTCCAGGATGCCCAGGCCTTTGATGACCTGAAGGCCGCAGGTCACGTAACCTGTCCGTCTTGCGGTTCGGCATCCGTCGAAAAATCCCTGATGGCCCCGCGCGTGCGCCCGGCGCGGACCGCGGCCAAGGTCCCCGATGCGCCGGCGCCCGGCGCCCCAGCGCTCCCAGCCACAACCGACAACGAACGCGCGATTGCCGAGATGAAGGCCAAGGTCGAGGCCGAGAGCGACTATGTCGGCATGCAATTTGCCAGGGAAGCGCGCGCGATGCACCTGGGAGACAGCCCCGAGCGCGCAATCTATGGCGAGGCAAAGCCGGAAGAGGCGAAACAGCTGATCGAGGACGGGGTGCCGGTGCTGCCCCTACCCTTCACCCCCAGTCGCAAGACCAATTGAAAATCGGAGCCCTGCCATGACCATTCTCATCACCGGGGCGAACCGGGGCATCGGACGCGCCTTGTTCGACGGATATTCAACCACAGGCGACGCGGTGATCGGCACCACGCGCGCCGCGGCGCCCGAGGACGGGCTGTGGGAAACGCTGGATGTGGCCGCGCCGGGCAGCCAAGCGGCGCTGGCCGGACGATTGGGCGGGCAACCCTTGGATCTGCTGGTGTGCAACGCGGGGATCTACCCCGACAAGGGGCATGATCTTGCGGCTGGATACCCGGCCGACATGTGGGCCGAGGCCTTCGCCACCAATGTTACGGGCGTCTTTCTGACCATTCAAAGCCTTTTGCCAAACCTGCGCGCGGCCAAAGGCAAAATCGCGATCATCTCGTCAATGATGGCCAGCCAGGAATTGGCGCCGGGCGGCAGCTATATCTATCGCGCGTCGAAGGCTGCGGTGCTGAACCTGGGCCGCAACTTGGCGCAGGACCTGAAGGGCGACGGTATCGCGGTCGGAATCTATCACCCCGGCTGGGTGCGCACCGACATGGGCGGGGACGCGGCCCAGATCGACGTGGATGAGGCGCGCGACGGGCTGATGGCCCGCTTTGCCGCCCTGTCGATGGGATCCACCGGGTGTTTCGAAACCTGGGACGGCAAGGTCCATCCGTTCTGACCCGAACAGCCCGCGACACCCGTGCGCCCATAGGCTCTTGCCCTTTTCCCTGCCTCTGCGTAAGACACGCGCGAGCAATGAAAAACGGGGATGACAGGCACCAATGCCTATTCTTGTGATGAAATTCGGCGGCACATCGGTCGCCACGCTGGACCGGATCCACCGCGCCTCGAAACGCGTGGCCCGTGAGGTGGCCAACGGCTTTGACGTGATCGTCATCGTCTCGGCCATGTCGGGCAAGACGAACGAGCTGGTGGGCTGGGTCGATGAAACCTCGCCGATGTATGACGCACGCGAATATGACGCCGTGGTGTCGTCGGGGGAAAACGTGACTGCGGGGCTGATGTCTCTGCGCCTGCAGGAAATGGACATCCCCGCCCGCAGCTGGCAAGGCTGGCAGGTGCCGGTGCAGACCACATCGGTGCATTCCGCCGCGCGGATCGAAGACATCCCGCCCGCCAATATCATGGCGAAGTTCGGTGAAGGCATGAAAGTGGCCGTGGTCGCAGGGTTTCAGGGCGTCAGCCCCGAAGGTCGGATCACAACGCTGGGCCGGGGTGGGTCTGACACGACAGCCGTGGCCTTTGCCGCATCATTCGGGGCCGAGCGCTGCGACATCTACACGGATGTGGACGGGGTCTATACCACCGACCCGCGCCTGACCGACAAGGCCCGCAAGCTGGACCGCATCGCGTTCGAGGAAATGCTGGAGTTGGCCAGCCTGGGTGCGAAAGTGCTACAGACACGCTCGGTCGAGCTGGCGATGCGCTACAAGGTGAAGCTGCGGGTGCTCTCCAGCTTCGAAGAATATGACCCCAATGCAGGCACGCTTGTCTGTGACGAGGAGGATATCGTGGAACAGAACGTGGTTTCCGGCGTCGCCTATCAGCGCGACGAAGCAAAGATGACTTTGATCAGCGTGGCGGACCGCCCCGGCATCGCCTCGGCCATTTTCGGACCGCTGTCCGAGGCTGGCGTGAACGTCGACATGATCGTGCAGAACATTTCCGAAGACGGTCGCACCGACATGACCTTCTCCTGCCCCGTCGATCAGGTGGCACGCGCGCAGAAGGCGATGGAAGACGCGAAAACTGCGGGTGACATCAACTTCCATGATCTGCTGGCCGACACGGATGTGGCAAAGGTTTCGGTGGTTGGAATCGGCATGCGCAGCCACACAGGCATCGCCGCAAAGATGTTCGACGTGCTGTCGCGCGAAGGCATCAACATCAAGGTGATCACCACCTCCGAGATCAAGATCTCGGTGCTGATCGACCGAAAATACATGGAGTTGGCCGTCCAGGCGCTCCATGATGCGTTTGAATTGGATACGGCGGGCTAAACGCAGGCGCAGCGATGAACGAAAAAACTGGCGCTTCATTTCGCTGTTTTCCTGCGCCGCGTGAAACTCGGCGTCTGGTTTGTGGGACCAAGCGGACATTCGCGCTGCGCATTTGAATGCCCGCTTGACGCAGACTATTTCATCCCTGCCAATTGAATTCAACGCTGGCCATCCCACTGATTGCTTGAGATGCCAAAAGCGGAAACACTGCGACATCTTCCTTCGTGACAGGCCGTGCGAATGTGCCATCGTAAAGGAAAGTATGCCCCGTTTCCCGGCTTTTTTCAAAGCGGCTGGTCAGACCATGACGTAGGGAACCCGCGTCTCCAGCGCGACCAATGATCAACCGAAGGAATTGTAAGATGTCCCGTCGCATCCGACGCTGCTGACGAAAAGGCATTGTGGCGGGTTTGAATGCGCGGCAGCAGCTTGCAGATCTGACTCTGCCGCTTTTCCATGATCACCACACCTTAGACATTACCAAGGCAACCGACGAAGTCATCGGCCTGATCAATGACGCTGCGGACATCTGATGCAGATGTGACGCTCACCGTCACGACCTGCCTATACATGGTTTTAGCCGCCAAGCTAAAAAACCGGGTGTTTCCCTGCGAAAGAATTGGCACGCGGGCGCACAGCGCCTAGAATGGCGGGGATTGGATCACGAAGGACGGGACCGAATGGCGGACAGCCAACAAAGCGACAGCCGCAAGCTGCTGGTCAGCCTGCGTGAAACGCTTGCTGCGGCCTCGGCCGGGCAAGAGCGGTTGGACCGCATCACCACGCTGATCGCCGAAAGCATGGGGGCCGAGGTCTGCTCGATTTACCTGTTTCGCGATGAACAGACGTTGGAGCTGTGCGCGACCGAAGGCCTGAAGGCCGAGGCCGTGCATGAAACCCGCCTGCGCGTGGGCGAAGGTCTGGTGGGCCGGGTCGCAAAACGGGCCAAGCCGATCAACACTCATGATGCGCCCTCTGAACGCGGTTTCCGCTACATGCCAGAAACGGGCGAGGAGATTTACACTTCCTTCCTGGGTGTGCCGATCCAGCGGCTGGGGGAAACCCTGGGCGTTTTGGTGGTGCAGTCGAAAGACGCGCGCGACTATACGTCGGACGAGGTCTACGGCCTTGAGGTCGTGGCTATGGTCATCGCCGAGATGACCGAGCTGGGCGCGTTCGTCGGCGAAGGCGCGGCCCTGGCCGCCCTGCACCAGCGCCCGGTCACCTTCAAGGGGGGCGTGGGTCAGGAAGGCGCAGCGGAAGGCCAGGTTTGGCTGCATGAACCCCGCGTGGTTGTCACCAACCCGGTCGCGGACGACCCGCAGGAAGAAACCCTGCGCCTGCAAGAGGCGGTGGAAACCCTGCGCGTGTCGGTTGATGAACTTCTGGCCACCGCGCAAAGCGCCGACAAGGACCAGATGCAGGTGCTCGAAGCCTACCGTATGTTCGCCAATTCCAAGGGTTGGATGCGGCGGATGGAAGAAGACATATCGCGCGGTCTCTCCGCCGAAGCTGCTGTAGAAAAAGAACAATCCGCCGCCCGAACCCGGATGGCACAGGTGCCGGATGCTTACCTGCGTGAACGGCTGCATGACCTGGACGACCTGTCCAACCGCCTGTTGCGCATTCTGACAGGACAGGGCGGGGAAACCGGCGCTGAAATGCCCGATCACCCGATCCTGGTTGCCACCAACATCGGCCCCGGCGAGCTTCTGGAATACGGCCGTTCGCTGCGCGGCATCGTGCTTGAGGAAGGCTCGATCGCGAGCCATGCGGCCATTGTCGCGCGGGCGCTAGCGATCCCGCTGATCGTGCATGCCGGACGTGTCGCGACTGAGGCCTTGAACGGCGACCACATCCTTGTCGACGGCGAACACGGCATCGTGCACCTGCGCCCCGAGGAAACCATCATCGGCGCGTTTCGCGACAAGATGGCGATGGAGGCCGCGCAGCAGGAGCGCTACGTCTCGCTGCGCGACAAACCCGCAATGGGGTTGTGTGGCACCGAGGTGTCGCTGCACATGAACGCGGGCCTGATGGCGGACCTGCCGTCGCTTGAGGGCTCGGGGGCCGCCGGCGTCGGGCTGTTTCGCACCGAGCTTCAGTTCCTGACCGTCAGTCGCGTGCCGCGGCGGGGTGAATTGGCGGCGCTGTATTCGCGCGTGCTGGACGCGGCCAAGGGCAAGCGCGTGGTGTTTCGCACGCTCGATATCGGCTCGGACAAGGTGCTGCCTTACATGAACCCGCTGGACGAACCCAACCCCGCATTGGGGTGGCGGGCGATCCGGGTCGGGCTGGACAAGCCCGGCGTCATGCGCATGCAATTGCAGGCGCTGATCCGCGCGGCCGCCGGGCGCAAGCTGTCGGTCATGTTCCCTTTTATCGCGCAATTGCAAGAGTTTACCGACGCGCGCGAAATCCTGTTGGCCGAGGTCGAGCGTGAACGGCGGCTGGGCCATGTCCTGCCCGAGGATCTTGAGATCGGTGCTATGCTGGAGACCCCGTCGATGGTGTTCGCACCCCAACAGTTTTTCGAGATGGCGGATTTCATTTCGATCGGCGGCAATGACCTCAAACAGTTCTTCTATGCCGCTGACCGGGAAAACGAACGCGTGCGCCGGCGCTATGACACGCTGAACGTGAGCTTTCTGAACCTGATCGAGGAAATCGTAACCCGTTGCGCTGCAGCCCGAACGCCGCTCAGTTTCTGTGGCGAGGATGCCGGGCGACCAATCGAGGCGGTCTGTTTCGCGGCCCTTGGCATGCGCCACCTGTCGATGCGCCCTGCCTCGGTCGGGCCGGTGAAGCACCTGATCCGGCGCACCGATGTCGACGCCCTGAAAGAGGTGATCGACGAGGCCCGCCTATCCGGCGCGCAATCCGTGCGCCCCGCAGTGTTGGAATGGATGACCCGCAAGGGTAAAAGTTCAACTTGATCCGGTTTCATTAAGGGTATTTTTGCACTTCGCGCCGACGCTGGGTGAAACAGCGACGGAGGCGAAACATGCAACTTTGTGTCATCCTACTGGGCCTTTTGGCCGGCTCATTTGGCGCGCTTGCGGCCTTCGGATCGACCCAGACGATGTGGCTGGCTGTTCTCAGTTATGTGGTTATGTCGATGGGCGCGCTGGTCTTTGCTGGCGCGATCTGGGCGATGGCCCCGATGGCCCGCGCGGTGCGCGCCAAACAGCACAGGCCGTCACCCCGGGGTGGACCGCGTCACCTTCCCTGACACACCAGACCAGGCGCCCGGCATCAGATCGAGCCCCAGAACCCGGTCGGGGTTCGTGGGTGGCGGCATGAGAACCCCATCGCGGCGGGAAAACCCGAACCGGCCATAGTAAGGCGCATCTCCGACCAGAAGCACGCGGGACCAGCCCTGCGGGGCCGCGCGCTCCAAAGCATCGCGGATCAGCAGCCCACCCAACCCTTCGCCCTGGCGGGTCGGGTGCACCGCGACCGGGCCAAGCAACAGGGTCCGGGCCCCGCCGACCATCACCGGCCAGAACCGGATTGCACCACCAAGGATGCCAGCTGGATCGCGGGCGACCAGCGACAGGCCCGCAACCGGGTCGATGCCGTCGCGCAGGCGATAGGACGACAGCGCCTCGCGTCCCGGTGCAAAGCACAGGTCATAGAGTGCTTCGACCTCCCACCAATCGTCCGGTTGTTCCGTTTCGAGGCTATACACCCCTGCCCTCGCGTGTTTTTCTGACTTTCACCCGCCCTAGCACGGGGCGCGAAAGGGGCAAAGGAAAAGCCATGTTTTATGAGCCGAAAAACGGGCACGGCCTGCCACACAACCCGTTCAACGCCCTCATTGCCCCGCGCCCGATCGCATGGATTTCAACCCGGGACTCGGAGGGCCACGACAATCTGGCGCCCTATTCCTTTTTCAACGGCGTGGCCTATGAACCGCCGCAGGTGATGTTCGCCACCACCGGTGGCAAGGCGGACCGCGCCCTTGGCAAGGACACGCTGGACAACATCCGCGACACCGGCGTGTTCTGCGTGCATGTGGTCGAAGAGGCCGCGACCGAGGCGATGAACACAAGCGCGGGTAGCTATGCCCGCGATGTCGATGAATTTTCCCGCGCTGGGCTTGACCGGGTCGACTGTGACATGATCGCCTGTTCGCGCATCATGAACGCCCCGGCTGCGCTGGAATGCCGCCTGACCCAAATCACGCAATTGCCCGGCGCCGCCAACCACGTTTGTTTCGGCGAAGTGGTGGGCATTCACCTGCGCGACGATTGCCTGGTCGAGGGCAAGTTCGACGTGACCACCTTCCGCCCGCTCGCGCGACTTGGCTACCGCGACTATGCGGTGGTGCGCGATGCTTTCACTTTGAAACGGCCGGGCGAATAGATAGGCTCATCCCACAAACAGGGAGGGTGACATGATCAAAGCGGCTTGAGGTTCCATTCAACGCTTTACCCCGAAAAGGAGGGATCATGCCCTTTGCCCTGCCCGACGCAGGCTGCGTCACCCCTGTCATCCTGCCCGATGGCACGCCCCATGCGGGCACCGTGTTTCTGAAGAACGTGATCGACCATCCCCAGATCGAGGTGGGGGAGTTCACCTATGCCTCGGTCTTCGATCCGCCTGCGCCGGACGGTTGGGCCGCGATGCTGGCGCCGTATCTGTTTCCAATGTCGAAAGAGCGGTTGGTGATTGGCCGGTTCTGCCAGATTGCGCTTGGCGTGCGGTTCATCACCGCCTCGGCGAACCACGCCTTTGACGGGCTGACCAGCTTCCCGTTCTCGACCTTTGCCTTGCAGAGCGAGACGCCCGAACAGCCGGACCAGCGCCACACGATCGTGGGCCACGATGTCTGGATCGGCTATGGCGCGATGATTTGCCCGGGTGCGCGTATCGGTAACGGCGTGATCGTCGGTGCAGGCGCTGTGGTTCGGGGCATTGTGCCGGACTATGCCGTCGTCACCGGAAACCCGGCGCAGGTGGCGCGGATGCGGTTTGCCCCGGACCAGATCGCGCGTCTGAACCACCTGGCCTGGTGGCACTGGCCAGTCGACCGCATCGCTGCCGCCCGCCCCGCACTTGAGGCAGGCGACCTTGATGCACTGGAGGCGCTGGCGTCCTAGTCCGCGCCTAGTGCCCGCCCAGAATGCCCGTGCGCACGGAATAATCCACGGCGACCTCGTAATCGGGGTCGTCGTCGCTGTCGACCATCAGGTGGCCCGCTTTGGTCAGCAGGTCATGGCAGTCGCGGCTGAGGTGGCGCAGCTGAATCTTCTTGCCCGCCGCTTCATACTTCAGCGCCACCGCTTCGATGGCTTGCAGGGCGGATTGGTCTACCACGCGGCTGTCAGCAAATTCGATCACCACGGTGCCAGGGTCATCGGACACGGTGAACAGCTCCACGAAGCCTTCGGCGGACCCGAAGAACAGCGGCCCTTCGATGCGATAGATCTTGGTGTCCTCACCCGCCAGGTAGCTTTCGGCATGGATGCGCGAGGCGTTGTTCCAGGCATAGGCCAGGGCCGAGACGATCACGCCGACGACCACGGCAACTGCAAGGTCTTCGTAAACCGTGACGGCGGTGACCAGCACGATGACAAAGGCGTCGGTGCGCGGCACCCGGCGCAGGATTTTCAGCGAGTTCCAGGCGAAGGTGCCGATCACGACCATGAACATCACGCCCACCAGAGCAGCCAGCGGGATGCGTTCAATCAAGGGCGAGGCGACAACGATGAAGGCGAGAAGGAACAGCGCGGCAGCGATGCCCGCGATCCGGGTGCGGCCGCCTGATTTCACGTTGATCATCGACTGACCAATCATGGCGCAACCGCCCATGCCGCCGAAAAATCCTGTGACTACATTTGACGTGCCCTGGGCGATGCATTCCTGCGAGGCGCCGCCACGCTGGCCGGTCATTTCGCCGACCAGGTTCAGGGTCAGAAGGCTTTCGATCAACCCGATCGCCGCCAGGATCACCGCATAAGGCAGGATGATCCACAGCGTTTCCAGCGTGAACGGGGCCAGCAGCGCCGGCGCGTAAATGCCCTCCCCATTGCCGAAAGGCACGTGGAAGGCGGGAAACCCACCGCTGATCGACGCCATGTCGCCCACGGTCGGGACATTGATGCCAAAGGCAATCACGATGGCGGCAACAATGCCAATGCCCGCCAGCGGCGCCGGGATCAGCTTGGTCACTTTTGGCGTGCCCCAGATGATCAGCATGGTCAGGCCGACAAGGCCCAGCATGGCCACCAGCGGCATACCGGTCAGCCATTCCCCGCCCGAAGCGCCGTGCCCCGAGGCCTCGACCGAACCGGGAACCTTGAACTGCGTCATCTGCGCCAGGAAAATCACGATCGCCAGACCGTTCACGAAGCCCAGCATCACCGGATGTGGCACCAGCCGGATGAACTTGCCCCAATGCATGATGCCCGCGAAAATCTGCAAGATGCCCATCAGGATGACGGTGGCGAACAGGTATTCCACGCCATGGTCGGCCACAAGAGCCACCATGACCACCGCCAGCGCGCCCGTCGCGCCGGAAATCATACCCGGACGCCCGCCGATCAGCGCCGTGATCAACCCCACCATGAAGGCAGCATAAAGCCCGACCAGCGGGTGCACACCTGCAACGAAAGCAAAGGCCACCGCTTCGGGCACCAGCGCCAGAGCGACGGTCAGACCGGACAGAATTTCGATCCGGATCCGGCCTGCATTCAGCGGCTCACCCTGGCTCAGACGCAGGTCGGGTTTCTGAATACGGGAGGCATAGGAGGCCAGAAGGGCTCGGGGCAAGGGATCACCTATCTTGTGGGAGTGGTCGCGTGGATTTGAACCGCGTTTAGCGCTAAAATCCCGATGCGTCCAGCAGGTAGGCACGGCGTGCGCCCTCACGGGGAATTCAGTTGAAATCCCGGCACAGCTTTGCGACCAGTAAACTTGGCAAATCGGAGACAGACATGGATACGATGATCGGTGTGATCGGCGGCTCAGGCCTTTATGAAATCGACGGGCTGGAACAAGCGCAATGGGTCACGGTGAACACGCCCTGGGGGGCGCCGTCGGATGCGATCCTGACCGGGGTGCTGGGCGGTGTGAAAATGGCGTTCCTGCCGCGTCACGGTCGCGGCCATGTGCATTCGCCCTCCACCGTGCCCTACCGCGCCAATATCGATGCGCTCAAGCGGCTGGGCGTGACCGATGTGATCAGCGTCTCAGCCTGCGGGTCGTTCCGAGAAGATATGGCGCCGGGCGATTTTGTCATTGTGGATCAATTCATTGACCGCACCTTCGCGCGTGAGAAAAGCTTTTTCGGCACCGGTTGCGTGGCGCATGTCTCGGTGGCCCATCCGACCTGCCCGCGCTTGGGCGACGCCTGTCACGAGGCCGCGAAAGACGCGGGCATCACTGTGCACATGGGCGGCACCTATCTGGCGATGGAGGGCCCGCAGTTCAGCTCGGTCGCCGAAAGCCGGATGTACCGCGAAAGCTGGAAGGCGGACGTGATCGGCATGACCAACATGCCCGAGGCAAAATTGGCCCGCGAGGCCGAGCTGGATTACGCCAGCGTGGCGATGATCACCGATTATGACAGCTGGCACCCCGAGCACGGCACGGTGGATATCTCGGATATCATCGCGACGCTGACCGGCAATGCCGACAAGGGCCGCGCGCTGGTCAGCCGCCTGCCTGCGTTGCTCGGTGCCGACCGCGCGCCCTGCCCGCATCATTGCGATCGGGCGCTTGACTACGCGATCCTGACCGCCCCCGACGCGCGCGATCCCGCGCTTGTGGCCAAGCTGGATGCGGTGGCCGGGCGCGTGCTGAGCTGACTCAAGTCAAGGACGGTGCGTGAAATCGTGCTAGACTGCATCCGACCCTGCCCGTTGGCAGGCAAGGAGTGAGCCATGTCCGACACCCAAGACAGATTGCGTCAGATCGTTTCAGATCCGACCCTGAGCCCGGCGCAGAAACGCGGATACCTGGCCGTCGAGGCCGAGAACATGCTGCCTTATCCGGCGCTGGACGCCGATGTGGTCGAGGCGCTTGAGGCGCGGCTGATCTGCGACATGTACGAAGGCCACGCCCCCTATCGCCCGCGCTATGTCCTGCCCGATTACGCAGTGGTGCTGCGCGACGGCAGCAGCTGGTTGGAGCTGGAGGCGCCGCGTGATCTGGACGAGGCGATTTCGACCTTGCAGATCGCTTACCATCACGTGCCGTCGATCACCGGGATGCCGGTGTTCCTGGGCGATCTCGACGCACTTCTCCTGCCTTTTTGTGAGGGCGTGACTGACGATGATTTGTACAAGAAAATCAAACTGTTCTGGCGCTACCTTGATCGGGTTTTGCCGGATGCCTTCATGCATGCCAACATCGGCCCCAGCGACAATCGCGTGGCGCGCGCCATCCTGCGGGTGGACGCCGAACTGGGTCAGATCGCGCCCAATCTTACGTTCAAATATGACCCGGAGGTCAGCACGCCTGACATCTTGCGGCTGGCCACGGCGAATATCGCCAAATGCTCGAAACCGCAAATCGCGAACCACCCCGTTCACGCGGCGACTTTCGACGATCGCGGCTATGGCATCGTCAGCTGTTACAACGCGCTGCCGCTGTGTGGCGGGTCTTCGACCCTGACCCGGATCAACTTGAAGAAGGTGGCGGAAAGCGCTGAAAACGAACAAGACTTCTTTGATCGCGCCCTGCCATGTGCGATTGACCTCAACTTCCGCCTGACCCAGGCGCGGATTGATCATCTGTATGAGAAATCGGGCTTCTTCCAGTCGTTCCTGGCGCAGGAGGGTTGGATCAACCCCGACCGCTTCACCGCCATGTATGGCATCTTTGCGATGGCCGAGGCGGTGAACCTGTTGCAGGACCAGGCGGGCCGCGCCGGGCGATATGGCTTTGACGACGCGGCCAATGCGCTGGGACACCGGATCTCGAAACATTTGGCTGATGCTGTCGCCGCCCGTCCCATGCGCCATGTCTGGCAGGGTCGGGCCATGCTGCATTCCCAGGCTGGCCTGTCCAACGACGTGGACGCCACACCGGGCGTGCGCATCCCTTATGGGACCGAACCCGACCCGGTCAGCCATGTGCGCGCACTGGCCCCGCATCACGCCTTTTACGGGTCCGGGATCAGCGAAATCCTGACCATTGATGAAACCGTGAAACAGAACCCCGAGGCGCTGTTCCAGCTGTGCAAAGGCGCCTTTGCCGAAGGGTTCCGCGAGTTTACCGCAAACGTCGCCTCAAACGACCTCGTGCGGGTCACGGGGTACATGGTACGCCTGTCGGATATTGAGAAATTCCGCGCCTGCGAAGGGTCGCGCATAAACACGACCGCCTTGGGGGCCGAGGCCGCCGAGGTGACCGGCATCCTTGATCGCAAACCCCGTGTGGTGGCCCATGAGCAATCCGCAGGCTACGGTCAATAAGCTTCTCACCTGGTCTAGCGTTGATGGGCCGGGCAATCGGTTGGTCCTGTTCCTGCAGGGCTGCAATTTCGCCTGCGCAGCCTGCCACAATCCCTATACGATCGGGGTCTGCAACGATTGCGGCGATTGCCTGCCGGTGTGTGAGCCGCGCGCACTGACGATGCAGGGCGGGCGGGTGAAATTCGACGCGGACCTATGCACCCAATGCGACAAATGCACCGACATCTGCCCGATCAGCGCCAGCCCGATGGTGCGGCGGATGAGCGTGGATCAGGTCATCGCCACGATCCGAGACCACGCCCATTTCCTGACTGGGATCACCGTATCGGGCGGCGAAGCGACGATGCAGCTTAAATTCCTGACCGCGCTGTTTGCTGCAATGGGCGAGGATCCGGCGTTGTCAAACCTGACGCGATTTGTGGACACCAACGGCCATTTGGGTGCGAAGGGATGGGCGCGGTTGATGCCGGTGATGGACGGCGCGATGCTGGACATCAAGGCACTGGACCCGGCGCTGCACCGCGACCTGACCGGGCAAGAACTGGACAAGACCCTGCGCGCGGCCCGGCTGCTGAAAGACGCGGGCAAGCTTTTTGAACTGCGCTATCTTCTGGTCCCCGGTGTCACCGACAAACCCGATCAGATCACCACGCTGATCGATTTTACCCGCAGTCTGGGTGGGCAGACCCGCATCCGGCTGAACGCCTTTCAACACCACGGCGTGCGCGGCCACGCCTTGGATTGGCCGCCGATGCAGCGTGCCGGGGTCGAGGCCGTGGCCGACCGCCTCCGCGCGGCTGACACCGGCGAGGTCGCGACCCCTGCCCTCTATCTCTAACGCCCCCCTTGCGCGGCCGCATGGGATCGGCCAAACCGATATGGAACACAAAAAGGAGCGCCCGATGAACAATCGCAAAGAAGTCAGGGATTACATCCGCACCATCGTGGATTTCCCGCACGAAGGCATCCTGTTTCGTGACGTGACCACGTTGTTCGCCGACCCGCGCGGGTTGCGCATGGCGATTGACCAGCTGCTGCACCCCTATGCGGGCATGCAGATCGACAAGGTCGTGGGGCTTGAGGCGCGCGGTTTCATTCTGGGCGGCGCGATTGCACACCAGCTGACGCTGGGCTTCGTGCCGATCCGTAAAAAGGGCAAACTGCCCGGTGCAACGCTCAGCCAGGCCTATACGCTGGAATACGGCGAGGCGGTGATGGAAATCCACGACGACGCGATCCAGCCGGGGGAAAAGATCCTGGTGGTCGATGACCTTCTGGCCACCGGCGGCACCGCCGAGGCAGGCATCAAGCTGATCGAGCGTCTGGGCGGCGAAATCGTCGGCTGCGCCTTCGTTGTCGACCTGCCGGAGCTGGGCGGGCGGGAAAAGCTGGAAGAGATGGGCATGGACGTGCATGTTCTGTGCGAATTCGACGGGTTGTGAACCGGCTGTTAACTCTCCACGGCTAGTCTTTCCTTGCCTGCTGGGAGCAGGCGCTGCTTGTGCACCGTGTAAACCACTGTGTGACGCCCTGCCTTCACCCGAGGCAGGGCGTTTTCTTTAACCACAGCATTGAAAGAACACGGGCAGCGGAGCACGCAAACCCCACCGCCGGACGCCAAATCAATCAAACAAGCGTGGCGCAGCCACACCTTTGGATCAGGTCAGGTCCGCAGCACGGCCCCCGGGTTCATGATGCCCTGCGGGTCCAGCGCCGCCTTGATCGCCCGCATCGCTGCAAGCTTCGCAGGGTCCGCAAACCGCTCCAGATCGCCCGCTTTCAACCGCCCCACGCCATGCTCGGCGCTGAACGATCCGTCATAATCCTGCACAAGGTCATAGACCGCCGACGCGACCTGCGCGCGCGCGTCCGGGAAATCGGTGGGCTTAGCCCCCTTCGGTGGGAAGATGTTGTAGTGCAGATTGCCATCGCCCAGATGCCCGAAGGCATTCACCCGATAGGGACCCAACCCGGCGACCAGATCTCCGGCCCGGATCAGGAACTCCGGAATGACACTCAGCGGCAGAGAGATGTCATGCGACGAGATCGCGCCAAGGCGCCGGTTCGCCTCGGGGATTTCCTCGCGCATCCGCCACAGGCCTGCGCGTTGCGCGTCACTTTGGGCGATCACCCCGTCATGGGCCAGACCTGCACCCAAGGCGGCGGTGAAAAGCCCCTCAAGCTCGGCGTCCGCGTCATGCCCCTGCCCCAGCCCCAATTCGACCAGCACCGCCCAGTCGGGCAGGTCCGGGAACGGCGCGCGGGCCGGGCAGCCGGTTTCCGCCAGAAATCCCATCCCCGCGCCCGAGATCAGCTCGAATGCCGACACCGCCTGGCCCAGACGCGCGTGTGCCAGCGCCAAAAGAGCCAGCGCGGCCTCGGGGTTCGGCACGACCAAAAGCGCCGTGCCAACCGACATGGGCCGGGGGAACAGTTTCAGCGATGCGGCGGTGATCACGCCCAGCGTGCCCTCGGCGCCGCACAGAAGATGGCGCAGATCATAGCCGGTATTGTCCTTGCGCAGTCGTTTCAGCCCGTGCCAGATCGACCCGTCGGGCAGGACCGCCTCAAGCCCCAGGCACAGATCCCGCGCATTGCCATAGCGCAGCACGTTCACCCCGCCGGCATTGGTCGACAACACGCCGCCCACCCGGCAGGACCCTTCCGAGGCAAGCGACAGGGGAAACAGCCGTTTGGCGTCTTCGGCGGCGGTCTGAACCTCGGACAGAACCGCGCCGGCCTCGGCGACAAACGCGTTTTCCTGCGGATACACCGCGCGGATTTTCTTCATCCGTTCAAGCGACAGGATTACCGGCGCGGGGCCGTCGGGCATGACCTGCCCGCCGACCAGCCCGGTTCCGCCGCCATAGGGCACGATGCCAACCCGGGCCGCAGCACAGGCACGCACCACCTGCGCGACCTCCTCGGTCGATCCAGGCGCAATCAAAAGCCCATCCTGGCCGTGAAACAGCCCGCGCGGTTCTTCTAGATAGGCTGGGGTCAGCGCGCGAAAAGCCGCTTCGGGCAGCTGACTGCGTAGGCTTGTTTCAAAGGCTCTGTTTGCGGGGTTCAGGTCGGGCATGGCCTGAAATCGCATGTCGTTTGGCCCAAGGCAAGGCCGGGGATCATCCCGCCTGCGTGCGCCCGCGCCGGTCGGCGCGCAGGTTGGCGTAAAGCACGTGGTTGCGCCAGCGCCCGTTGATCTGAAGATAGGATTGCGCGACGCCTTCGTATTTATAGCCGACCTTTTCCAAAAGCCCGCGCGACGGCGCGTTTTCCGGCAGGCAGCCCGCTTCAAGCCGGCTGAGGTCCAGCTCGGTGAAAGCGTAGTGCACCAGCGCCTCCAGCGCCTCACGCATGTAGCCCCCGCGCGCATAGGCTTCGCCGACCCAATAGCCCGTCGTGCCCGCCTGGGCCGGGCCGCGGCGGATGTTATCCAGCGTGAGCGCGCCCAGAAGCACTTGATCGGCACGGCGGATCAGGAACAGCGGCAAGGCCGATCCCGAAGCCACCGAGCGATTGGCCCAATAGACCCGGTTGGTAAAACTCTTGCGCGTCAGGTGGTCTGCCGACCAGGCCGGTTCCCAGGGCGACAGGAAATCGCGACTGGCGTTGCGCAGCGCGGCCCAGGCGCGGTAATCGCCGTGGATCGGCGGGCGCAGGGTCAGCCGTTCGGTCTCGATCCGAACCTTCTTCGTGCGCCCCAGCATCAGCCGGCAAGCCGGTCGCGGATTGCGTCAAGATGCGGCGCGCGGTCTGCCGGACCATAGACCGCCATCGCCGCTTTGCCCGGCATGATCAGGTTGGCGGCGAAATCACACACGGCATCGACCGTGACCGCGTCGATCTTGGCCACGGTTTCAGCCAGCGGTGGCACCCGGTTCCAAATCGCCACCAGCCGTGCCAGCCGTTCGGCGCGCGACGAGGGGCTTTCCAGCCCCATCAGAAGTCCCGCTTTCATTTGCACCCGCGCACGCGCCACTTCGGGCTCGCTCATGTCCTCGGTCGCCCGGCGCAGTTCGGCCACGGTGATGTCGGCCAAATCGCCGATCTGTTCGGCCGAGGTGCCGGCATAGATCGTCGTCATTCCGGTATCGGAATAGGCGCCGGTCTGGGCAAAAATGGAATAGCACAGCCCGCGCTTTTCCCGCACTTCCTGAAACAGCCGCGAGGACATGCCACCGCCAAGCGCATTGCCATAAACCTGCGCAACATAGATGTCGTCATCGCGGTAGCTGGGGCTTTCCAGACCCAGGGTGAAATGCACCTGCTCCAGCCCGTTGCGAATTTCGCGCCGTTCGCCACTGGCAAAGCCCGCGGGCAGGACTTTCGCATCCGTGCCGCGCGTCAGCCCGCCAAAGGCGACTTCGGCCAGGCGCATGATCTCATCGTGGTCCACCGCGCCGGCGGCAGCCAGGATCATTCGTTCGGGGCCATAGTGGCTTTGCACAAAACCCGCCAGATCGTCGCGGGAAAAGCCTTTCACACGCGCCTCCGGCCCCAAAATGGTGCGGCCCATCGGCTGGTCGGGGAACGCGGCCTCTTGCAGCCAGTCGAACACCACGTCGTCGGGCGTATCCAGCGCCTGACCGATTTCCTGCAAGATCACGCCGCGCTCGATCTCGATCTCGGCGGGGTCGAACACCGGGTTCAGCACGATGTCGGAAATCACGTCCAGGGCCAGCGCCACATCGGCACGCAACACACGGGCGTAATAGGCGGTAACTTCGCGTGACGTATACGCGTTGATATAGCCGCCCACGTCCTCGATCGCCTCGGCAATCTCCAGCGCCGAGCGCCGCGTGGTGCCCTTGAAGGCCATGTGCTCAAGGAAATGCGCGATGCCGTTTTGAGCTTCGGTTTCGTGGCGGCCCCCGGCCGTTACCCAGATCCCGATCGAGGCGCTTTCCAGCCCCTCCATCGGTTCCGTGACCACGCGAAATCCGTTGGGCAGGGTGTCAAATTGAACGCTCACTGTCCGGTCCGCTCCCGGATCAACGCCTCAAGCGCGGTCAGATCGTTGGCGACGCGGGTCACACGTTCGTCGCGCTCAAACAGATCGGCCATATGCGGCGGCAACGGGGCGTCCTGCCCGCTTGCGCGTTTTACCGCGTTGGGGAATTTCGCCGGATGCGCGGTGGCAAGCGTGATCATCGGGCTTTCGTCCAGATGTTCCTCGGCCACCTTCACGCCCACGGCGGAATGCGGGCACAGAACTTCGCCGGTGCGCAGGAAGGTCGCTTTGATCGAGGCCATCGTTTCCTCCTCCGATGCGCGCCCGCTGTCGAATTGTTCGCGCAGCCAGTCGATGGCCCCCTGGCTGATTGTGAAACCACCCTGCGCCAGATCCTCCATCTGCCCGGCCACTGCCGCGCCGTCCTGGCCATAGGCATAAAACAGCGCGCGTTCGAAATTCGAGCTGACCTGAATGTCCATCGACGGCGAAATGGACGGCGCCACATCGCCCTTGGTATAGGCGCCGGTTTCCATCGTGCGATGCAGAATGTCGTTTTGGTTGGTGGCAATCACCAGCCGGTCGATCGGCAGGCCCATCTGCTTGGCGATGAAGCCCGCGAAGATGTCGCCAAAATTGCCGGTGGGCACGGTGAAGCTGACCTTGCGGTGCGGCGCACCAAGCGCCACCGCCGAGGTGAAGTAGTATACCACCTGCGCCAGCACCCGCGCCCAGTTGATCGAATTCACGCCCGCAAGTTTCACACCGTCGCGAAAGTCGAAATCGTTGAACATGTCCTTCAGGCGCGCCTGGCAATCGTCGAAATCACCATCCATCGCCAGCGCATGCACGTTGGCCTCGCCGGGTGTGGTCATCTGGCGGCGCTGCACGTCGCTGACGCGGCCATGCGGGAACAGGATGAACACATCCACCGCGTCCAGCCCCCGGAACGCCTCGATCGCCGCCGAGCCGGTATCGCCCGAGGTCGCACCCACAATGGTCACCTTTTCCCCACGCTTGGTCAAAGCGGCCTCGAACAGCTGACCGATCAGCTGCATCGCGAAGTCCTTGAAGGCCAGCGTCGGGCCGTGGAACAGCTCCAACAGGAAATGGTTCGGACCCAACTGCACCAGCGGGGCGCGGGCGGCGTGGTCGAACTTTTTATAGGCCTTTTTGATTATCTTGCGGAATTCCTTGTCGGTGAAGCTGTCCCCCACGAAAGGGCGCATCACGCGAAAGGCGACGTCCTCGTAGGGCAGCCCGGCCAGGTCCGCCATATCCGAGAACGACATTGTCGGAATACGCTCGGGCACGTAAAGCCCACCATCGCGTGCAAGCCCGGTCAGCATCGCCTCTTCAAAGCTCAGAACAGGGGCTTTTCCGCGGGTCGAGATGTAACGCATGTCGTTCGTCCTTAGTTGGTCGGGCGCTTCATACGCCAAAGCGCAAAGCCTGTCATCACGATCCATGTCGCGGCCAAAAGAAACCACGTCATGGCGTATTCGAAATGGTCGTTCGGGATGCCCTGCGAGGTCACCGGCAGGGGCAAAATCGCGGGGTCGGTCGATGATCGGGCAATGATCAGAACCGGGGCGGTGTTCAGCGCTGCGGCCATCACCGCGACCTCGCGCGCATACCAGTAATTGCTGGCGGGGTCGTTCGGGGGGGTCGATTCGTAGCGTTCGTCCGGCCAGTGCAGGTTCCCCGTAACCTGCATCGCACCCGTCAGACGCTCCGCGTCCTTTGCGGTGACGCGCACAAATCCGCGATCAACCATGATCCGGCGGTCCCCGGTGTCAAACGGCGCGATGATGCGAAATCCCGCGCCGTGGTCGCGCGTGCTGACCAGAACGTGCAGCTCTTCACTGCCCATGTCGCCCGTCGCGACCACCGGCAGAAACCGGTGCGATTCGGGGTCGGGTTGCGCGGGCAGCGCCACGGGACCGGCCAGGATCGCCGCGTCGATCTCTTCCAGAACACCCTCTTTCCAGTGCAGACGCTGCATCTGCCAGGTGCCCAGGCTGAGGAACACGGCCAGCACGGCAACGGACAGGATAAAGGTGATGGCGATGCGCATGGCGGGCCTCGAAAAGCAAAAGCGCGAGGCCGAAGCCCCGCGCTCATTAAGCGTGTTCTGGTGGAAGGTTCAACCGCCCCAGATGTAGACGGCGGCGAACAGGAACAGCCACACCACGTCCACAAAGTGCCAGTACCAGGCGGCCGCCTCAAAGCCGACGTGGCTTTCCGGCGTGAAATGCCCCTTGGTGGCCCGGAACAGGCAGACCGCAAGGAAGATCGTACCGATGATCACGTGGAAGCCGTGGAAGCCCGTGGCCATGAAGAAGTTGGCACCGTAGATGTTGCCCGACAGGCCGAAGGCCGCGTGGCTGTATTCATAGGCCTGGAACACGGTGAAGATCGCACCCAGCATGACCGCCAGCGTCAAACCGGTCACCAGGTCCTTGCGGTTGTTTTCATGGGCGATCGCGTGGTGCGCCCAGGTCACGGCAGCACCGGACAGCAGCAGGATGATCGTGTTCATCAGCGGCAGGTGCCAAGGGTCGAAGGTTTCGATGCCAGCCGGCGGCCAGATGCCGTCAACCGCCGGGCTTTCCGGGCCCATCGGGTACATGGCGTGCTTGAAGAAGCTCCAGAACCAGGCCGAGAAGAACATGACTTCGGACATGATGAACAGGATCACGCCATAGCGCAGGCCGATTTTCACCACCGGGGTGTGATCGCCGGTTTCGCCTTCGGTCACGATCTCGGACCACCAGGCGAACATGACATAAAGCACACCGACAAAGCCGATCGCGAAAATCCAGGGGTTGCCCTGCGCCATCCATTTAACGGCTCCGAAGAGCATAATGAATGCGAAGACCGAGCCCAGAAGGGGCTGAATCGACGGGGGCAGGATGTGGTAATCGTGGTTCTTAGCGTGCGCCATGCGTTCGTGTCCCTGGTTTAGTTCGTGCTGCCCGTCGTCGCAGGAATGGCCAGCTGGGCCAATTCCTCGGGCAGGTCGGTTTCGTGGAAAGTGTAAGAGAGCGTGATGACCTTGGCAAACTTTGCCTCGCGATCATCGACGATTTCGGGGTCGACATAGAAGGTCACCGGCATTGTCACCCGTTCACCCGGCTGCAAAACCTGTTCGGTAAAGCAGAAACAGTCGATCTTGGAGAAGTAATAGCCCGCCGAATAGGGCGCGACGTTATAGCTCGCGGTGCCGGCAATCGGCTTGTCGGTCGGGTTGTAGGCTTCATAAAAGGCCAGCCCGGTCTCACCGATGCGCAGCTCCATCTCGCGCTGCAGCGGTTTGAATTCCCAATCCATGCCGGCCTCGACGTTCGAATCGAAGCGCACGGTGATGGTCCTGTTCAGGATCGTGTCCGATCCCTGCTGCGCGGTTTGCGTCACACCGCCAAAACCCGTGACCCGGCAGAACCAGTCATAAAACGGCACCGAGGCCCAGGCCAGTGCGCCCATCAGGACGACAACGCCCACCATCTTGGTGGCCGTCTTTTGCGGCGCGCTCAGGCTCATTGGCTCTGCTCCGCGGCAGGCAGGGTGTTCGGCGCGGGACTGTTCACCTTGGCAATGGTCAGAAAATAGACAAGCGCAACAAAGCCGACCAGCACCAGGCCAAGGCCCACGTTGCGGCTGAGGCGACGTTGGTGGATTTCGTGTTCGGCGCGAATATCCATGTTACCAGCCCCCCAGGCCATAAGGTTTCAGGGTCGCTTCGACCAAAAGCGCGCCGTAGTGCAGGAACAAGTAGGCCAGCGACAGTTTGAACAACCCGCGCTCGGCCTTGTGTTTGTCGGCATCGCTGTCGTCGTCGGTGCGGCGCCAGACGTTGACGGCACCCTTGATGAACATCGCGTTCAGCACCACGGCCACGACCATATAGACCGGCCCACCGATCGAGGTCAGGCCCAGCGCAATCGCCACGGCGGCGAGGGCAAAGGTATAGCCCAGGATATGCGCGCGGGTGGCGCGGCGTCCGTGTGTCACGGTCAGCATCGGCACACCGGCATTGGCATAATCGCCCTTGGTGAACAGCGCCAGTGCCCAGAAATGCGGCGGGGTCCAAGCGAAGGTCAGGGCGAACATCAGCACGCTTTCGATGCTGATCCCGCCCGTGGCCACGGCCCAACCGATCATTGGCGGGAAGGCACCGGCGGCGCCGCCGATGACGATGTTCTGCGGCGTCCAGCGCTTCAGCCACATCGTGTAGATGACCACGTAAAAGAAGATGGTGAAGGCCAAGAGCGCGCCGGCCATCATGTTGGCGGCCAGCGCCAGCATCACGACTGCAATCCCGGACAGGGCCACGCCCAGGCCCAGCGCCTCGCCCTCGGTCACTTTGCCCGACGGGATCGGGCGCGACAGGGTGCGCTTCATCTTGCGGTCGATATCGGCGTCCCACCACATGTTCAGCGCGCCGGAGGCCCCGCCGCCCAAAGCGATGAACAGGATCGAGGCCAATGCCACGACCGGGTGCACAGACACCGGGGCCACGACCAAGCCAACCACCGCGGTGAACACGACAAGCGACATGACGCGCGGTTTCAGCAGCGCGTAATAGTCGCCGAAACCGGCTTCGCCCGTCTGGCCGTTGCTATGAAGACTTGTGTCGCTCATCTTTTCCCACCGGATACAGCAAGGCCGCGCTTGTCACGCGGCCCGGCCCTGTCAGGTTTCAGTCAGCCGAAGCAACCGTGACGGAACGCGGTGTGCCCGCATATTCTTCGATTGCCGCATCCAGCCAAGCGTCGTATTCCGCCTGGGTCACAGCTTTCACAGTGATCGGCATATAGGCATGGTCCTTGCCGCACAGTTCCGAACACTGGCCGAAATAGATGCCTTCCTTGCCTTCGTCGACCTCGAACCACAGCTGGGCGATGCGGCCCGGCACGGCGTCCTGCTTCACGCCAAAGGCGGGAATGGTCCAGGAGTGGATCACGTCGGCACCCGTCACGTTCATCACGACGATCTTGCCGGTCGGCACGACAACAGCGGTGTCGGTGGCCAGAAGGTATTCGTTCTGAGTGTATCCGGCCTCTTCCAGCTCTTCGCGCGCCAGCATGAAGCTGTCGAAGGCAAAGTCGTGGTCCTGATATTCATAACCCCAGTACCACTGGTACCCGGTGGCTTTGATGTACACATCGCCTTCGGGAATTTCCTGCTGCTGGAACAGGACCGGCAGCGACAGCGCGCCGATGAAAACCAGGATGACGATCGGGATCAGCGTCCAGGCGATCTCGATTGTGGTGTTGTGGGTGAAGGTGCTGGGCGTCGGGTTGGCACGACGGTTGTAGCGCACAACAATGATGCCGACGAGTGCGAAGACAAAAATGCAGATCGCGGTGATGATCCAAAGGATGATCGAATCCAGCCCTTGCGTTGCTGTGGCAACCGAAGTCGCCGGTGGCTGAAAATTGATGCCACCCTGAATCGGAGCGCCCTTGATTTCAAGGCTTTGCTGGGCCAAGGCGGCCGTCGCGGTGAGTGTAGCGGTGGCAGCGGCCAGACCGGCCGTGAAGGTCTTCGTAAGTCGCATGTATCTTTCCTGTTCACGTGGTGCTTGTGCCGCACCCGGCGAAGGGCCCACCACGACTGGCGTGGGAATCCCATTGTGTCCCTGCGGTTTGAAACCATATTAAGGAGGTCGGAACAAGGAAAAACTGCGCTGTTTTGACGCTTGAACGCGGTGTCGCAGCACGAAAATCGGGGGTCGCATGAGCGAACACATTCAATTTCGGCCATTTGAGACCCATCTGGACAGGGACACGGCGCTGTCACAGTTGCAAGAGGCCACACAGGGGGCTGACGACGGGGAATTGTTCCTGGAGCGCCACCGCTCCGAAGTCTTGGTGTTTGATGATGGCCGGGTAAAGACCGCAAGCTATGACGCCAGCGAGGGATTCGGCCTGCGCGCGGTGAAGGGCGAGCTGTCGGGCTATGCCCACGCCACCGAGATCAGCGAGGCCGCGCTGAAACGCGCAGTGACGACCGCGCGGCTTGCCGTGGGCGACGGCGGTGGGGCGCTGGCCGATGGGCCGCAGCCGACCAACCGGCGGCTTTACAGTGACGCAGACCCGATGGCAGACGCCAGTTTTCCGGTGAAAATCGACACGTTGCGCGACATTGATGCCTTTGCCCGCGGGCTGGACGACCGGATCGTGCAGGTCTCGGCCACATTGGCGGCCAGCCTGCAGGAGGTCCACATCCTGCGCCCTGACGGCACGCTCGTGTCGGACACCCGCCCGATGTCGCGCCTGAACGTGTCGGTGATCGTCGAACAGGACGGGCGACGCGAAAGCGGCGGGCATGGCGGTGGCGGGCGGCTGGGCCTGGACGGGTTGATCGACCCGGCCCATTGGCAGGACGCGACCCGCGAAGCGCTGCGCATCGCTTTGGTGAACCTCGACGCCGAGCCCGCGCCTGCGGGGCAGATGGACGTGGTGCTTGGCTCTGGCTGGCCCGGCATCCTGCTGCACGAGGCCGTGGGCCACGGGCTTGAGGGGGACTTCAACCGCAAAGGCAGCTCGGCGTTTTCGGGGTTGGTCGGCACTCAGGTGGCTGCAAAAGGGGTCACCGTGGTTGATGACGGCACCATCCCCGACCGGCGCGGATCCCTGACCGTGGATGACGAAGGCACCCCCAGCGCACGCAACGTGCTGATCGAGGACGGGGTGCTGACGGGGTACATGCAGGACCGGCAAAACGCCCGCCTGATGGGCGTGACCCCCACCGGCAACGGACGGCGGCAAAGCTATGCCCACACGCCGATGCCACGGATGACCAACACGATCATGGAAGGCGGCGACGCCACGCGGGAGGAGGTTCTGGGTGAACTCAAGGACGGCATCTATGCGGTTGGATTCGGCGGCGGACAGGTCGATATCACCAACGGCAAATTCGTGTTTTCCTGCACCGAGGCCTACCGCGTCGAAGGCGGCAAAATCGGTGCTCCGGTGAAGGGCGCGACCCTGATCGGTGACGGCCCGGCGGCGATGAAACAAATCCGCGCCATTGCAAACGACATGGCGATGGATCCGGGCATCGGCACATGCGGCAAGGCCGGGCAATCGGTGCCCGTCGGGGTCGGACAACCGACGCTTCTGATCGGCGGTCTGACCGTGGGTGGCTCGGCGGCGTGAGCCTGCGGTGATCGGCGCGGGGGCGTTTCCACTGCCCTGGCGCCGATTCACGTCCTGTTAACCAATCGGACGCTATGGTTAATCCGCAAGAGACGGAATCAGGTAGCCCAGTGGATCTTTTCCCTTCCCCCCACCCCCTCACCCCACCCCAATGTGTGGAAGATGAGCTTGCCTGGCTCCGGCTCTTGCGATCACGCCGTGTCGGCGTGTCGACCTTTTTCCGGCTGATGGACGAACATGGCACCGCGCAGGCCGCCCTTGAGGCGCTGCCCGAGGTGGCAAGTGCCGCCGGTGTCAGCAAATACCAGCCCTGCACGATGGCTGTGGTCGAGGATGAGATGAAGCGCGCGCGCTTTGCAGGTGCCCGGTTGATCGCCTATGGCAGTCCTGAATATCCCAAACCACTCACCGACATTCCCGACGCCCCGCCGCTTTTGTGGGCGATGGGGGACACCTCGATCCTGGCGCGCCCGATGGTGGCCCTGGTCGGCGCGCGCAACGCCTCGTCTCTGGGCACCCGCATGGCGCGCAAACTGGCGGGTGATTTGGCCGAGGCCGGCTTTGTCGTCGTTTCGGGCCTGGCACGTGGGGTCGATACCGCCGCGCACATGGCGGCGCTCGATAAAGGCACAATTTCGGTGATGGCCGGCGGGGTGGACGTGATCTACCCGACCGAAAACACCGTTTTGGGCGAAGAGATCGCTGAAAAGGGCCTGCGCCTGTCAGAACAGGCGATGGGACTGTCGCCGCAGGCGCGCCATTTCCCCCGCCGCAACCGCATCATTTCCGGCCTGGCCCAAGCGGTTGTGGTGGTCGAGGCGGCGGCGAAGTCTGGCTCCCTCATCACCGCGCGCAATGCGCTGGATCAGGGGCGCGACGTGTTGGCCGTGCCTGGCCATCCGTTCGACGCGCGCGCCTCTGGCTGCAACATGCTGATCCGTGACGGCGCGGTTTTGGTGCGCGGCGCAAATGACGTGATCGAAGCAATTGGCACGGCAAAACCCGCGGTTCAGGCACCCATCGCCGAAATCCCGGAACCGGCACGCACACCGCGAAGCCACGCCGACCACTTGGCGTTGCACGCGCAGATCCTGTCGCGCCTCGGGCCCAGCCCGATGGCCGAGGATCAGTTGATCCGCGACCTGTCCGCAGATCCGTCGCAGGTGTCACAGGAACTTGTTGATCTGGAACTTGACGGCCGTATTCAACGCCAGCCTGGCGGACTTTTGTCCTTGGCCAACTGATCCTCAAATCAGGCCGCGGCCCCGCTGCCGCAAATCCCTCCTGTCACGTCGCATCCCGGGCTATGCCCGCCGCAAACCTTGCGCAATTGTAACAGCGGACTTGCGCTGCGCCGCAGCGCGGCTATAAATTGGTCAGCATTCCTTACCAGCGCAGACAGGAGCCCCTGCCATGCCCGAATTCCACAAGATCCTGATCGCCAATCGTGGTGAAATTGCCATCCGCGTCATGCGCGCGGCCAACGAGATGGGCAAGAAGACTGTCGCGGTCTATGCCGAAGAAGACAAGTTGGGCCTGCACCGTTTCAAGGCCGACGAGGCCTATAAGATCGGTGAAGGCATGGGGCCGGTCGCGGCCTACCTGTCCATCGACGAGATCATTCGCGTGGCGAAAGACGCGGGCGCGGATGCGATCCATCCCGGCTATGGCCTGCTGTCGGAAAACCCCGATTTCGTGGATGCCTGCGCGGCCAACGGCATCACCTTCATTGGCCCCAAGGCTGACACCATGCGCGCGCTTGGTGACAAAGCCTCGGCGCGCAAGGTGGCAATGGCTGCAGGCGTGCCGGTGGTCCCGGCCACCGAGGTGCTGGGCGACGACATGGCCGCGATCCGCACCGAGGCCGAGGAAATCGGCTACCCCTTGATGCTGAAGGCCAGCTGGGGCGGCGGCGGGCGTGGCATGCGCCCGATCCATGGCCCCGACGAGTTGGAAGAAAAAGTGCTGGAAGGCCGGCGCGAGGCCGAAGCGGCGTTCGGCAATGGCGAGGGCTATCTGGAAAAGATGATCACCCGCGCGCGCCACGTCGAGGTGCAAATCCTGGGCGATACCCACGGCAACATCTATCACCTGTGGGAACGTGACTGTTCCGTGCAGCGGCGCAACCAGAAGGTCGTGGAACGCGCACCCGCGCCTTATCTGAGCGAGGCGCAACGCGAGGAGATCTGCAACCTCGGCAAGAAGATCTGCCAGCATGTGAATTATGAATGCGCCGGCACGGTCGAATTCCTGATGGATATGGAGACCGGCAAATTCTACTTCATCGAAGTAAACCCGCGCGTGCAGGTCGAACACACGGTGACCGAGGAAGTGACGGGCATCGACATCGTGCAGGCGCAGATCCGCATCGCCGAGGGTAAATCGCTGACCGAGGCGACAGGGGTGGCGAGCCAATATGACGTGAAGCTGAACGGCCACGCGCTTCAGACCCGGATCACCACCGAGGATCCGCAGAACAATTTCATCCCCGATTACGGCCGCATCACTGCCTATCGCAGCGCGACCGGCATGGGCATCCGCCTGGATGGCGGCACGGCCTATGCGGGAGGGGTGATCACGCGGTACTATGACAGTCTTTTGACCAAGATCACCGCCTGGGCCCCGACGCCCGAGGCCGCGATTGCAAGGATGGACCGCGCCTTGCGGGAGTTCCGCATCCGTGGCGTATCGACCAACATTGCGTTTGTCGAAAACCTGCTGCGGCACCCGACCTTTCTGTCGAATAACTATTCGACCACGTTCATCGACAAGACGCCGGAGCTGTTCAAGTTCCGCAAGCGCCGCGATCGGGCGACCAAGATCCTGACCTATATCGCCGACATCACGGTGAACGGGCACCCCGAGACCGAGGGGCGTCCCCTGCCCCGCGCCGATGTGAAGGCGCCCAAACCCCCCGCGCCGCGGACAGCCCCCGCGCCGGGCACGCGCAACCTCTTGGAGGCGAAAGGCCCGCAGGCGGTTGCCGACTGGATGGCCGAACAGCCGCAGCTTTTGTTGACGGACACGACGATGCGCGATGGGCACCAGAGCCTTCTGGCCACCCGGATGCGCTCGATCGACATGATCGGCGCCGCACCCGCCTACGGCGCGAACCTGCCGGGGCTGTTCAGCGTGGAATGTTGGGGGGGGGCCACTTTCGACGTGGCCTATCGCTTCTTGCAGGAATGCCCCTGGCAGCGCTTGCGCGACCTGCGGGCGGCGATGCCAAACGTGATGACGCAGATGCTGCTGCGGGCCTCGAACGGCGTCGGATACACCAATTATCCCGACAACGTGGTGCAGGAATTCGTGCGTCAGGCGGCCGAGACTGGCGTTGACGTGTTTCGCGTGTTCGACAGCCTGAACTGGGTCGAAAACATGCGCGTGGCGATGGATGCTGTGGTGGAGGCGGGCAAGGTCTGCGAAGGCACGATCTGCTACACCGGCGACATCCTGGACCCCAGTCGCGCGAAGTATGACCTGCAATACTATGTAAACATGGGCAAAGATCTGCGCGACGCGGGTGCCCATGTGCTGGGATTGAAGGACATGGCCGGACTGCTTAAACCCACCGCGGCGGGCGCGTTGGTCAAGGCGTTGAAGGAAGAGGTCGGGCTGCCGATCCATTTTCACACCCACGACACGTCGGGCATTGCCGGTGCCACGATCCTGGCCGCTGCCGAGGCTGGCGTGGACGCGGTCGATGCGGCGATGGACGCGTTTTCCGGCGGAACGTCGCAGCCTTGCCTAGGCTCCATCGTCGAAGCCCTGCGCCACACCGACCGCGACACCGGGTTGGACATCGGCGCGATCCGCGAAATGTCGAACTATTGGGAGGGCGTGCGCGCGCAATATGCGGCGTTCGAAAGCGGGCTGGAGGCCCCGGCTTCCGAGGTTTATCTGCACGAAATGCCCGGCGGGCAGTTCACCAACCTCAAAGCCCAGGCGCGGTCGCTTGGGCTTGAAGACCGCTGGCATGAGGTCGCGCAGACCTATGCCGATGTAAACCAGATGTTCGGCGACATCGTGAAGGTCACGCCGTCCTCGAAAGTGGTCGGTGACATGGCACTGATGATGGTCAGTCAGAACCTTTCCCGCGACGACGTGGAGCACCCGGACACCGATGTCGCCTTCCCGGACTCGGTCGTCGACATGATGCGCGGCAATCTGGGCCAGCCGCCGGGCGGTTTTCCCGACGGAATCGTCGACAAGGTGCTGAAAGGCGCCAAACCCGATACCTCGCGCCCCGGCAAGCATTTGAAACCCGTCGATCTTGAGGCCGCGCGGGCCGAGCTGTCGGCGGAACTGGACGGCTTCACCGTCGATGACGAGGATCTGAACGGCTACCTGATGTATCCCAAGGTCTTCCTGGACTACATGGGACGGCACCGCAGCTATGGCCCGGTGCGTACCCTGCCCACACGCAATTTCTTCTATGGTATGGAGCCGGGTGAAGAAATCAGCGTGGAGATCGATCCGGGCAAGACACTTGAGATCCGCTGTCAGGCCATCGGCGACACCAATGACGAAGGCGAGGCCAAGGTGTTCTTTGAACTCAACGGCCAGCCGCGCGCGGTGCGGGTGCCGGACCGCAAGGTGAAGGCCACCACGGCGTCCCGGCCCAAGGCGGAACAGGGCAATTCCGACCATATCGGCGCGCCGATGCCGGGGGTCGTGGCCAGCGTCGCGGCGACCGTGGGCAGCCATGTGCACGAAGGCGACCTGCTGTTGACGATCGAAGCGATGAAGATGGAAACCGGCATTCATGCCGAGCGGGACGCGACCATTCTTGCAGTGCATGTCGCCCCCGGCGCCCAGATCGACGCCAAGGATCTGTTGGTCGAATTGGAGTGACCGCTTGACGGGGGGCTGTCCACCCCCCACCCTGCTGCAAACTGCGACAGGGGACCGACATGATCACAGCACTTTACGCCGGACTGGCCGCGCTCATGCTGCTTTGGCTTTCGTTCCGCGTCAGCCTGAAACGCATGGCGCTGAAGGTCTCTTATGGCGATGCGGGCGACAAAGCGCTGGGGCGGGCGATCCGGCTTCAGGGCAATTTCGTCGAATATGTGCCGATGCTTCTGATCCTGATGGGCGCGGGCGAGGCTTTGGACGCCCCGGGCTGGGTTCTGCACCTGTTCGGCGTCGCCCTGATCGGGTCACGTCTGGTCTATATCGTGGGCTATGGCAGCGACCCGCAACGCCCAGCTCTCCGCCAGATTGGCATGACGATCACCTATCTGCTCTTACTGGTTGGCGGCCTTTCGGTGGCGGGTCACGCGCTGCTTGGATAGCGTGCAAAACTTTTTTACGGAAAGCGCGTTTTTCCTCTTGCGGGTCCGCGTCAGAGTTTATATCTCACGCCTCACCCAAGGACGCGGGCGTAGCTCAGGGGTAGAGCATAACCTTGCCAAGGTTAGGGTCGTGAGTTCGAATCTCATCGCCCGCTCCAATAACAAAACGGCCTCCGGATCGCTCCGGGGGCCGTTTTGCGTTGCAGGTACCAAGGGACATCGTAGCGATGCGATGGGCGCAATCAGGCCCGCGCCGCTTCGCGCCCCGCAATCTCGTGAATCATCGAATGCAGCCTTGCCTTGACCTTTTCGTCGGTGATTGAAGACAGGGCCTGCGCGGCACGCGCGGTGCGCTCGTCCATCAGGTCCGCCAACGACGCCTCATCTGCATTCAACCCTTCAAAGAAGTGCTGTGGCGTGACGCCCAGCAACAGGGCGATCTCGTAAAGCTTGCTGGCCGATACCCGGTTGTGACCGGTTTCGTATTTCTGCAATTGCTGAAACGACAGGCCAAGGCGGGCCGCCACATCTGCCTGGGTCATGCCTCGCAGCAGGCGGGCTTCTCTGATCTTGCGCCCGACATGGGCGTCCACCGGATGGTTCATTTTGCTCCTCCTCCCCCTCAGGGTCTCTCGCTTAACGAGAGTGACGGAAGTAAGAATGTTTTCAATTGATGACCTTTGCACGTTAAAGGTGTAAATTGATGACCAATATGGATGATAAATCACCCATCCCGGGCTGATTGGCTTGCTTGGCTGCGGCCTTGATGGTTAGGGTAACACCGGACGTGGTACTGAAACAGGACAGGTATGGCGCAACAACCAAGCCCCGCATTGCTGTATGAAATGATGCGCTCTTTCGTGAGTCTGGCGGACACGCTCAACCTATCGAAATCTGTTCGCGCGTTGAACACCACACGCCAGACCCTGCGCCGCCACATCGCCACGTTGGAGGACCACAAGGGCGGTGCGCTGTTCCAGATCGAGGATCAGCAGTACCGCCTGACCGATCTTGGAGAGCGCAGCCTGCGCGAGGCCGAGCAGCTGATTTCACGCGCCGATGCGTGGCTCGCCAACCAATCTGGCCATGTCGGGGGTCTTCTGCATCTTGCCCGCGATCTGGGCGATGGCGCGCCCTATTACCTGCAACAGCACCACCTTGACCGGCTCTGGACCAGCTCCAGCCCGCTTTTGCAACGCGGGCTTCAAATCTGGGCCGAGGCCAAGGGCGAGATCGAAAGCGACGCCTATGCAGCGATGCGCCCTTACCTGATGGTGTTTCGCGAACATGCCGGGGAATGGATCTGCGTCGACGTTGGCGCGAACAGCTCTTATGCCACCTGGTATGGCTGGCGCTGGGAAAAGTCTGCGATCGGACGCTCGGTTGAAAAGCTGCCCGGCGGGGTCGGATTCGCCAATTTGCTGAAAGTGCCATTTGATGACATTCACGCCACCGGCGGGGTTCGTCTGGACCACATTCACACGATGATCCGACGCAGTGGGGATGACGAGATGCTCGCGCCGATTTCCTATCAACGCCTGCTGACCGGATGCAAGTTCCCAGACGGGTCATTTGCCTTGGCGGCCTTGATCGACCGCACCTGGAACATCGACATCGAAGGCCTGCCACAGGCGATGGCAAAATCGATGTCCAAGGACCTGATCATGAAAGTTGACGCGCCCTGACGTTGAACGCTAGAGGGTTAACGCAAGCATAGGTTACACTGCCCCGTGAGGATGGATGAACCACGGGAGCCTATCATGACCATTCACGACACTTTTGCCGGGGCACAATACGTGACCAAAATCGTCGACCTGGCCTTCGACTCCGGGATAAACCTTCAGGTTGGATCGGATTTTCACGAGTATTCTCAGTTGATTACCGAACACCGCCCGGAACAACCCCTTGGCGCACCGTTTGATCCGACCTTGCAGGGAATCAATGCCGAAACCGGGTTCTGGATCACCGGCTGGGGCCGGGACGGACAACTGGTCCACACTCAGGCCATGCGCCGCTTTGACATAGGGGGCGTTAGTCTTTCTGACTACCTTGGGCAGAAGTTCCGTGATTTTCCGCCTGCCGGGCTGGCGCTGGACCTGGATGCAAGTGAGTATCGGCCAGGCCCCGGCGCCAAGCGGATCAGCGGGGTCACCTGCTATCACGGCGAAGCTTGGCTGAAGGGCGGCGACACCGGTTTTCGCGGCACCGGACTGGCCGGCGCGCTGGCGCGGTTTGCCCTGGCCACCGCGGTGTTGCGCTGGTCACCCGACTACATTTTCGGCTTCATGCCCGAACGCCACGCCTTCCGCGGGCTGGTCGAGCGCGAAGGCTATATGCATTCTGACCCGGGCGCGCTGGACTGGCACCTGGCGGACAGCGAAAAGGTGCTGCGCGGCTACATGGTCTGGATGGGGCGCGATGACCTCAGCCATATCATGACCTTGCCAGCAGTGGACTTGGCGGCCTGAAGCCTCAGAACGCCTTGAAGGTCAAGGTGGTCAGGGATCGATCGATCCCCTCGATCACCAGAAGCTGGTCGTTGATGAACTTGCCGATGTCCTGATCGGCCGGGATGTAAAGCTTGAGCAGAAGGTCGAATTCGCCGCTGGTCGAATACAATTCCGAGTGGAATTCACGCTGAATGATGGCCTCGGCCACATCATAGGTTCTGCCGGGGCGGCAGCGCAGTTGCACGAAAACGCAGGTGGTCATGGCTTTCTCCTTGTTGATGGCGACACTGGCACAAAGCCACAGGTGCCAACAAGTTCCATTTGCCGCCTTTTCCCGGCCCCCTGCCCCGCTTATAAGGCGCGGGAGAACAAAGAGGATTACCCGATGCGCACAGCCAGTGTTTCCCGCAACACCGCCGAAACGGCGATTTCCGTCCAGATCAACCTGGATGGCACCGGGGCGTATGACAACCAGACCGGCGTGGGGTTCTTCGACCACATGCTGGACCAACTGGCACGTCATTCGCTGATCGATATCACCACGCGCTGTGACGGGGATCTGCACATCGACGACCACCACAGTGTCGAGGACGTGGGTATTGCCCTGGGCCAGGCGCTGACGCAGGCTCTGGGCGACAAGACCGGTATCCGGCGCTATGGCGAATGCCACTTGCCGATGGACGACGCCCAGGTGCGTTGCGCGCTGGACCTGTCGGCGCGCCCCTTTCTGGTCTGGAACGTGGACTTGCCCACCCCCAAGATCGGCAGTTTCGACACCGAGCTGGTGCGTGAGTTCTTCCAGGCCTTTGCGACCCACGGCGGGATCACCCTGCACGTGGATCAGGTCCACGGGTTCAATTCGCACCACATCGCCGAGGCCGCGTTCAAAGCGGTTGCGCGGGCGCTGCGGCTGGCGGTCGAGACCGATCCGCGCAAGGCGGATGCGATCCCCTCCACCAAAGGGGCGCTCTAGGCCCTGGTGTTGGAAGAATGAAAGCTTGCGCGGGTTTTCGCGCCGGATTTTACCCAGAGATGTTCGAATACTGAAAGCCTGACAAGATGCGCACAGCCCTGATCGACTATGAAAGCGGCAATCTGCACTCGGCCGAAAAAGCGTTTCAGCGCATGGCGCGCGAAACCGGCGCGGGCGAGGTCGTCGTCACTTCTGACCCCGAGGTTGTCGCGAAAGCGGACCGCATCGTCCTGCCGGGCGACGGTGCTTTTCCGGCTTGCTGGAAAGAGCTGTTCGACCATCGTGGCATTTTCGAAGCGGTTGACGATGCGGTAAACCGTCAGGGCAAGCCGTTCATGGGCATCTGTGTTGGCATGCAAATGCTGGCCTCGGTCAGTCGAGAATACGTGGACACGAAGGGCTTTGACTGGATCGGCGGCGAGGTCGTGAAGATCGCGCCCGCGGACCCGGCCCTGAAAGTGCCGCACATGGGGTGGAATGACCTGGTGATCGACCATGCGCACCCGGTGCTGGAGGGCGTGTCCACCGGCGATCACGCCTATTTCGTGCATTCCTATCACTTCAAGGTGGCGGACCCGGCCCATCGCCTGGCCTTCTGCGACTATGGCGGCGACATCACCGCGATCGTCGGGCGCGACAACATGGTGGGCACGCAGTTCCACCCGGAAAAAAGCCAATCTGCCGGGTTGCGCATGATTGCGAACTTCCTGACCTGGGCGCCATAGCAAAAGGGCGCCCGAAATCGGGCGCCCTTTGAGTTCTGTCAGGGTATCACGTTACAGACGCGACCAGCTTTGCGATTTGCACAACAGCCCGCCCGCGACACAGCCTTTCATCTTCAGTTTGCTGCCGTTCAGCTGCAACTTGCCGATGTAGATCTTGTCGTTTGACGGGCGCCAAACCTCACCCTCGTACTTGCCGCCACCGACGGCAACCATGCCGCGGATGATGTTCTTGCCCTGGTTGGGGCTTTGGTATTCAGCACCATTCTCAAAGCTCTTGACGATTTTGCCACAGATCTTGGCACCGCACATGTGCACGTCGACATGGGCATATTTGCCGTCATCCACTTCGGTTTTCCACATGCCCAGCACCGGGTCGGCCAGGGCCGGCGCGGCCATTCCGATCAACGCCACAAGGGCAATTGCAAACTTTTTCATCATTTCCTCCCTGATGTTTCCGGCCACCCTGACCCAAGGCCCGCCCGCCTGGCAACCGTAACGTAAAGGCAACCGGCCGCTTGGCAATCCTTCGCCCACATGTCAAAAGCCGGGCGAAACCTGACCGGAGGCCCCCATGATCCTGTACCCTGCCATCGACCTGAAAGACGGAAATTGCGTGCGCCTGGTGCGCGGCGAAATGGACCAGGCCACAGTGTTTTCCGACAGCCCCGCCACCCAAGCGCGCAGCTTCCAGGACGCGGGCTGCGACTGGATCCATCTGGTCGACCTGAACGGCGCTTTCGCGGGGGAACCGGTGAACGGCGCGGCAGTGGAGAGCATTCTGGACGCCATCACGGTGCCCGCACAGCTGGGCGGCGGCATCCGCGACATGGCCACGATCGCGCGCTGGATCGACAAGGGATTGTCGCGCGTCATCCTGGGCACGGTCGCGGTGGAAAACCCCGACCTGGTGCGCGAAGCGGCACGCGAATACCCCGGCAAGGTCGCGGTCGGCATCGACGCGCGCAACGGGCGCGTCGCCACCAAAGGCTGGGCCGAGGAAACCAACGTGATGGTCACCGACCTGGCGAAGAGCTTTGAAGACGCGGGCGTCTGCGCCATCATCTACACCGACATCAACCGCGACGGCGCGATGCAGGGTCCGAATGTCGAGGCGACCGCGGACCTGGCCCGCGCCGTGTCGATCCCGGTCATCGCGTCGGGTGGCGTCAGCTCACTGGACGACTTGCGGGCGTTGAAAGCCTGTGGCGCGCCCTTGAACGGGGCGATCTCGGGCCGGGCGCTGTATGACGGGGCAATTGATTTGAAAGCCGCGCTGGACGTGCTAAAGGCCTGACATGCTGAAAACCCGCATCATTCCCTGCCTGGACGTCGCCGAGGGCCGCACGGTCAAAGGGGTCAACTTTGTTGACCTGATCGATGCCGGGGATCCGGTAGAACAGGCGCGCGCCTATGACGCCGCGGGGGCGGATGAGCTGTGTTTCCTGGACATCAAGGCCACCCACGAAAACCGCGGCACCATGTTCGACCTGGCCACCCGCACCGCCGAGCAATGCTTCATGCCCCTGACCATTGGCGGCGGCGTGCGCACGCCCGATGACGTGCGCGACCTGCTGCTGGCGGGCGCGGACAAGGTCAGCTTCAACTCGGCCGCCGTGGCCGACCCCGACGTGGTGGCCCGCGCGGCAGACCGGTTCGGGTCGCAATGCATCGTCGTAGCGATCGACGCCAAGACCGTCAGCCCCGGAAAGTGGGAGATCTTCACCCACGGCGGGCGCAAGTCCACCGGCATTGACGCCGTCGAGTTTGCCAAAACGGTCGAGGCGAAGGGCGCGGGCGAGATCCTGTTGACCAGCATGGACCGCGACGGCACCAAGGCCGGGTTCAACCTGCCCCTGACCCGCACCATCGCGGATGCCCTGCATATCCCGGTGATCGCCTCGGGCGGCGTAGGCACGCTGGACCACCTTGTCGAAGGCGTGACCGAAGGCCACGCCAGCGCGGTTTTGGCCGCAAGCATTTTCCATTTCGGTGAATACACCATCCGCGAGGCCAAGGAACACATGGCCAACGCGGGCGTCCCGATGAGGCTTTCATGAGCGTTCTCAACGACCTGGCCGCAACCATCGCCACGCGCAAGGGTGCCGACCCCGACACGTCCTGGACCGCGAACCTGCTGTCCAAGGGCCCAGAAAAATGTGCCGAAAAGTTCGGTGAGGAAGCGATTGAGGCCATCATCGCCGCGGTCAAGAACGACCGTGCGAACCTGACCGCCGAAGCCGCCGACGTTCTGTATCACCTGCTGGTCATGTTGGCCGCGCGCGACGTGCCCCTGGACGATGTCCTGGAGGAGCTCGCTCGCCGCGAGGGCACCTCGGGCATTGCCGAGAAAGCCGCGCGCCCCTGACGCTTTAGAGCAGGAAGTCGCCGCCGTCCCACAGCTTGATCGCGTCTTCGTCCCCCATATCGGCGGGATCTGGGATTGCGCAGGGTTGGCGAACAGGCAACCCGCCGGATCGCCTGGGCTCACCGGATCGGCATGGGTGAAACCAAAGTCGAATTCATGTTGCGCAGCACCGCTCGCCGTCACCTCGGCCGTCGCGTCGGCGTCTTTGAACGCGGTCCCGCCGAACAGGCAGAGCATGTCCCCCGGATCAACCGCGTCATCACTTTCACGTGCCCGAAACACGGCAAAAACGCCGGGAAATTACGTGACCATAAGTCACCGTTTCTTTGCCCGAAGGCGTGACGATAAAGCTAGGTCAGACCAGCTCTGTCAGGGCGGCGCCTCCGAACAGGCGCGGGTATTCTATCTTCGGGCACCGGTTCTGGATCACGTCCAGCCCGGCCGCCTCGGCTTTGGACTGTGCGGCGGCGTTGGTCACGCCCAGCTGCATCCAGATCGTGCGCAGCCCGGCAACATGGGCCAGTGCGGCGTCCACCACCGGTTCCACAGCCTCGGGGCGGCGGAAGATGTCGATCATGTCGACGCCGTCGGGCAGCGACGCCAGATCGGCCACCACGGTTTCGCCGAACATTTCCTGTCCGGCCAGGCCGGGGTTCACACCAATGACGCGATAGCCCCTGTCGGACAGATATTGCGCCACCTGATGGCTGGCCCGGTCCGATTTGGCGGACAGACCCACCACGGCAATCGTGTGGGTGCGTTTCAGGATGTCGGCGATGTGGCTATCAGGATAATCAAGCATTCCGCGACGTTATCACGCCCCCAGCGCAGAAAAAAGCGCCCGAAGCCATAGGCCCGGGCGCTGAGTGTGTGGAACGAGGGACAGTGGTTGAGGCTGCAGGGGTTCCACGCCCTGCGCTCACGATAAGAGATAGGCACCCAACCCGGCTTTGAAAGGGCTCGTCAACAACTTGTGATCGGCAGTTCCCCGCCGATACTCACCCGTTTTGGCGCGCCGCATAAAGCCCGACCGCCGCCGCGTTCGAGACGTTGAGCGAGCCGAAACCGCGGGCCGCGGGGATCTTCACCAACTGGTCGCAGGTCGCCTTGGTCTTGTCGCGCAGGCCCGGCCCCTCGGCGCCCAGAACCAGTCCGACGGCGCGGCCCTTCAGGGGCGCCAGCGCTTCGTCCAGCGTGCCTTCGGCCTCTCCGTCCAGCCCGAACAGCGTGTAGCCCATGTTCTGCAGCGTCACCATCGCGTCGGCCAGGTTCTTGACCCGAAGGTACGGCTGACGCTCCAACGCGCCCGAGGCGGTCTTGGCCAACGCCCCGGTTTCAGGCGCGGAATTGCGATGCGGGGCGATGACCGCGCGCGCGCCGAACACCTCGGCCGAGCGTAGCACCGCGCCCACGTTGTGCGGGTCGGTCACCCGGTCCATCAGGACGACGATCGGCACCTGCCCCTCTTCACCCATGCAGACCTCCTCCAGCGGGCCCCAGTCCAGCGGCTTGACCTCAAGGGCGGCCCCCTGGTGCACCGAGCCGGGATCGATCGGCGCGGGAAACTTGCGCGGGTCGGCCATTTCCGGCTCCATGCCCGAGGTCGCGATGGCCTCGCCCAGCTTGTCGGCGGCGTTCTTGGTCAGGATCAGGCGCAGTTTTTCGCGGGCCGGGTTCATCAGCGCATCACGCACCGCATGCAGGCCGAACAGCCACACGGTTTGCGCCGCTGCCGCGCGCTTGGACTGCTCTTTTTCAATGACCCATTTGGGTTTTTTCATGGGTCTGGTCCCCTGTTCGATGTCAGGGGCGCAAGATGCGTCAGGGAACCGGGCGCTGCAAGGCATTTTCCTGTTGACGACAGGATTTCGCACGCGTAATCAGCCCCTCACGTTCGGCACGTTGTGCAGGACAGTGGGCGACAGGCCGCAAGGTGTGGCAGGGGACTGTAACTCCCTCGCGGAGACGCACGCCTGGTTCGATTCCAGGGTCGCCCACCACTTCTTCATTCCCGGAAATGGTGATTTTGACGCAGGTGGCAAAGCTTTGCCGATCCGCTGCTCCATGCGCGGGTTTCTGCCCGGTCTGCCTGGGGGATTTACCATTTGTTGACTTCAATTTGGCACGAGTGTCATGACCCACGAGCCTTGCACAGGGACAGAACCAACATGATCCGAATTGCCACATTCCGCCGCACGGCTTTGGCCGTGCAGTTGATGCTTTCGTCTTTCGTGGCCCATCAGGCCCACGGCGCCGTGAATTGCGGAGACACGCTGTCTGGTGCAATCCCAAGCCGCTCGGCGGCTGCCGATCCAGGCAGTGACGTGATGGCGCGGTTAATGTCGCTGGGGGGTGCTGCCCGCGATGCGGCGGTGACGGACGAGGTTCTGTCGGGCAATGTGCCCGCTGCCCTGCGCGACCTCACGCCTGTGACGATGGGCGGCACGCTTGCGGGCGGGCGCACGGTCGATCTTGTCCTGTGCGTAACGCCCGATTACCTGGCCGTGGGCAGCGATGCGGACCATGTGCGCGTTCCGCTTGGCCTGCCCGCCGCGGCGCGCATTGCCGATACGCTGGGGTTCTTTCTGCCCACCACGCGTATGGTCGACGCCATCTATTCCCAGGCCGAGCTTCAGCTGGCCCCCGCGCCGATGAAGCCCACCAACCAGATGACCACGACTGCCTACCTGCTGCGCCACAATGATACGGTAGAGGGCATGGTGGAACGGGTCATGCCGCCGTTGGCTGCCCTGACGGCGGGGCAGAAAAAGGATGTGGTCCTGAGCAACCGACTGCTCTCGAAACGCGGCAAGGTCGCGATCTATGGCTGGCACCGTCCGAACGGGCGGCCGATCCAGCCCCTGTCAACCGTGCACGGCGCGTACTACGCCGATTACAGCCACGGGATCCGGCTGGTCAGCCAGACCGCGTTCGTCGATGGCGAAGCGGTGGCGCTGGACGAAGTGCTGCGCGATCCTGAGCTGGCCCAACTGGTCAGTTCGGAGGGGCCGGTGAATGCCGCGCGGCTTCAGGCCTCGCTTCACTAAAAGCTGTCATTCCACGGTTTTGCAGCAGCGAAAACCTAGGTGGTAATTCGCGTGGCTCGACGTGCTCATCACCGGGCCACCGTGCCAATAGGGTGCGCGCCAGCGGCACCAATCCTGGTGCGCATAATAGCGATCGAAGATGAACCAGCTGCCCTTCATCTCGGTCACACCCAGCTTGCTTGATCCGGTTGAGGCCATCTGATCGGGCCGCATCGGCAAGTTCATGTGCTCGGCCGCATTGCCGTGTTGGTCATAAACGCCCAGCGCCGAGACACATCCGGGAAACGCGCCGGTCGGGTAAGTGTTCGAGCCGCAGGAATTGAAGCCACCGCCGCCGCATCCGTCGCTTTTCGCACTGGCCGCCGCGCAGACGCCACGTTGGTAGGCATCGCCGTAGGCCCAGTTTTTCGTCGGTGCGTATGTCGCGTTGTGCCAGTTGCGCATCGCCGCGACCGACCCAAGGTCGTATCGGTAATCCGGTGGCGTGAGCGCCCCCGCGCAGGCGCCCTCCCATTCATGCGCGTCGCACAGGCGTTTGCCCATCGCGTCGCAAATCAGCGCCGCCTCGCGCGCCTTCACCCAGACCACCGGATAGCTGCACGGGATATTGGGATATTCGAACATGTCGATACAGGCGGTCGCGTCCTCGGGGCTTTGCGTGGCGGGGTCATACAGCGGCGCCATGAACCGGTCGCCACAGATGCGGGCATTCCTGGGGTCGTCATAGCTGTCTGGCCCACCCGGCACCCGCGCGGCGCACTCCTCAGGCGTCATCGGGTGGCGGGCAATGGCCGGGTTGCCTTGACCAACGAAACCCGAGGCGGCGAATATCTCTCGCAGCCGCTGCATTTGCGCTGGGCTGGGCGCGTGTTCCTGTTCGATCTGGTCGAACATGCGGGCATTCTGCTGGTCCAGAGTTTCAGCCATTACAGGCGTGGCCAGCATCAGAGCTATCAGGAAAGATCGGATCATTTCACCCCCTCCTTCACCGTCAGATAGAAGAAATCGCGATTGTCGACGAAGCCAAGGAAGCGCGGGATCACGGACCCGTCGCGCGCCTTCTTCTCGATCAGCGCCATGCCCGGCATAAGATGTTCGACATGCATCTGGCCTTCGTTGCGCACGAACAGCGCAAGATGCGTGTGCTCCAGCGCGTTCATGTCCAAGAGCATGGCATAGTCACACCCATAACCTTGGAAGGTACGCGCCATTGCCGAGGGCGTCGCGGTCGAGAAATAGCCATAGATCAGCCACCGCGTGCCGCCGGCTTCTTTGATGCAGGCCCCACCGCGCAGGGTGCGCAATTCGGCCTCGGCTGAGCCCGACCAATTGCCCGCGCCCCATTGCGTGACCAGCGGGCCGGGAATGCCGTCCTCGATCAGCGACACGCCGTTCTGGCGGGCGTGGCGGATGCGCGGCAGCAGCGCGTTGTCGGCCTCCTCCCAGGTTTTCATGCCGATCGTGCCATCGGCCAGCACGTAAAGCGTGGACAGGTGCGGTTGCAGCTTCGACAGGATCACACCGTTTTCGATAAAGCCGTAGTGGGTGCCGAAATTCAGGGTGATGTAGTCGCCCCATTTGAACGCACCGTGGTGGCGTTTGAAACCGCCGGCAAAGACCGCCACCGTGCGGTCGGCCAGATGCGGCGGGACCATGCCCAGCCGCACCAGCGGGTCGGCGTTCTTCACACCGTCCGGGCCAGGCATGCCCTGCGGGCGCACCGAATAGGGCGGGCGCGGCGACCAGCCCAGGCCGGGATGGTCGGTGCCCACCGCATAGCTCAGGTCGAACCGCCCCAGATCGAACCCCACAAGGCTGGCATTCGCCTTGCGCTCGATCGCATCCAAAGCGCTGGTGGTGCCTTCGCCCTTCAGCACGCTTTGCGCCAGATACCGGGGCTGCATCGCGCTGGTGAAGACGCCCGGCAACCCGGTGATCGGATACCACAACCCGGTGGTCATGTGGCCGCGATCCGTGCCCTCGATCCCCAACCAGTTGTAGGTCGAGATGACCGGGCGTTTGGTGACCTCATAATCCATCGTGGCCGCACCCGGCCCGAGGTCCAACCGCCCCTGACCGGTGGCGGACAGCGCCTCCGAGGTCGTCATTTCACTGTCGCGAAAGAACGTGCCCTTCACGAAGCGCACGATCTGTTCACCGCCCCAGACATGGTCGCGCAGAAACTCGGTCGTGGCCTCAAGGTTCGAGCGCGAGCCGCTGACGGAATTGCGCAGGAACAGGCGGTTTTGGCAAACCGGCGCGAACGGCAAGCCACTGGCGCGGGCAGCATCCAACGCCGAGGACTCTCCCAGCCAGGGCGCGCACCGAAACGGCGTGTGCCCACCCAAGGCCAGCGCCGGACGGCCCTGCGTGGACAGGGTGAGCCCCTGCCCTGAAGGGTCCGGGTTCTCAAGGTGATAGGCGTCCAGAACCTTGCCGTCTTCGGTTTCCAGCTGGACCAGAACCCAGGCATTCACCTGCGGGTTCAGCGCGATGAACCGCAGCACGGTACCGTTTTTCAATGGCGCGGTGACCTCGTGGCGCAGAGGTTGAAGCGCGGCGATGCCTTTGGGCTGAACTGCGTCATAGGCCTCGGCTTGGGCGGCCAATTCCGTCGCCGTCTGGCCCTGCGCGGCACCGGCCAGGCAGACCAGCGTGGCGGTTTTATACAAAAAGCCGAACAAGTCTCAAAGCCCCCCTTTTCCAAGGCACCCGGTGGCTGACCCCGGACTGCGCCGAGATCGCGTTGCGGTTCATCACGTACCAATCATAGTTTCGCAAAAGCGCCTCTTCGTTGGAATAGACCGGGGCAAAGCCCAGCCGGTCACGGATCTTGTCGATCGACACGAAACTGTCCTTGCCCGCGGTTTCATAGATCCACTTATATAGCGGCGAGAGGCCCAGCGCCTCAAGCGCGCGCAGGGTCCAGATTGCGGGGGCGGCGGGGATGCCGACGACGCGCTTGCCGTACCCGGCCTGATCCAGCACCGCCTGGAAGCTCTGGCGCAGGGTGCCGAAGCGGTCGGCGCCCACGTTGAACGTATCGTTCACCAACTGTGCATCCCCGCTGGCGCACAGGTCGATGGCTTGACACAGGTCCGCGACATCCAAGAGCTGATACAGGTTGTTGCCATTGCCCAGCACCGGGAAGCCGTGGCCATCATGGGCGAAATCATAGAGCAGCTCGAAGGCGCCCAGCCGCTCGGGTCCAACAAAGCTTTTCGGTCGCAGAACCGGAAGGCACAGCCCCTGCGCGCGTGCCGCGTTGCAGGCGCGCTCGGCCTCGATTTTCGCGGTGCCATAGGGGCCGACGCCCACCATCGGGTCATGTTCAAACAACGGATGGTGATCCGGCACGCCGTAGACAGCCGTCGAAGAAATGTGGATGAAGCGTGAGACACCGCATTGCTGGGCGGTTTTCAGCAACAGCTTTGTGCCACCCACGTCGGTCGAGAATATCTCCTCGTCTGAACATAGCGGCAGCGCGGCGGCGCAATGCACCACGATGTCTACGTCCTTGAAGGCCCGCGCGTGCAGGCTTTCGTCACGAATATCGCCCAGGATCGCGTCGATTCTGTCAGCCTCGGGATAATCGAACGGGGCGATGTCGTAGCTGCGCACCGAATGGCCGTGATCCAACAGGTGCCGGATCAGGTTGATCCCCAGAAAACCCGAACCGCCTGTCACCAGATACCGCATGGCCCCTCCTTGTCCTGCCGGAACGCCGGAATATGCATACCAAGGTTATGACACGGCGCGACAAAACTGGATGATACAAATCAAGGCCAAGTGTCGCATGGCTTGGGAAAATACCTGCGACGGGCGGTGCAACATCGCCAGGCAGGAGGCCGAATGATACAGGGAACACCCGCGACCTTGGTTGTCGACATCGATCGTGGGCTGCTGCGGACGGACCTGTCGCGCGAGGTGCTTTGGGCCGCCTTGGGCCGCGACATGCGTGCAACCCTTACCGCAATGCGCGGCGCTTTGGGGATGCGCCAAGCCGCGCTGGCCGCCATCGCGCAGCCACGTGTCGACCTATTGCCGATCTGTCCCGAGGTTTTGACCCAAGTCCAAGCTTGGCCGGGGGACGTGTTGCTGTTTTCCTCAGCCGATCACGCTGTGGTTCATGCCATGGCGCGGCATTTGGCGCTTCCGGGTGTGCATCTGGGGGTCCTGCCGATCACTCGCGCAGACCGCCACGCGGTCGAAGCCGCGGCGCTGGACCTTTGCGCCGACGCGCCCTTCCAATTGATCACCGGGCCAGAGACCGGCGCAGAGTTGCGCCAAAGCGCACAGACGCGGCTGGACACCGCCTGCACCTGGTCACGCGTCAGCCTGCTACGCGAATTGCGACCGCACCAATGGGTGAAGAACCTGCTTTTGCTGTTGCCACTGATTGCGGCGCAGATGCTGTTCACCCCCGCCGTTCTTCCGGTTCTGGGCGCGATGGTTGCTTTCGCCCTGGGCGCCTCGGCGATCTATATCGTCAATGACCTTTTAGACCTGGACGCCGACCGGCAGCACCCATCCAAACGGCACCGCCCGCTGGCTTCGGGCGACCTGCCTATCGGAGTGGCGACATGGGCCAGCGCCGGGCTGGGACTGGCCGCGCTTGGAACCGCCTGGGCGGTGGCCCCGGTGATCGCCGCGCTGGTGGTGCTCTATATGGTCACATCTCTGGTCTATTCGCTTGTGTTGAAAAGCCTGCGCTGGGTCGATCTGGCCGCGCTGGTCGCGCTCTACTGTCTGCGCGTGGCGACTGGCGCGGTTGCCGGTGGCGTTGCCGTTTCGCCCTGGCTTGCGGGCTTTGCCGCCGCCGTTTTTCTGGCGCTGGCGGTGACCAAACGGTTGACCGGGCTGGCGCGGGCGAACCACGGCGGGCGGCTTCTGGGCCGGGGCTATGACACGCATCACACCCGCGCGCTTTACCTGATCGGCCTGTCGGCCGTGGTGCTGGCGGTGGCCTGTTTCGGCATCTACAGCCACGCCGATGAGATCGCCGCACTGTATACAAGACCCTGGGCGTTGCGGCTGGCGGCCCTGCCGGCGGGGTTCTGGCTGGTGCGCATGGTGCGGCTGGCCGTGTCGGGGCGTGAAGATTTTGACCCTCTGGTTTTCGTCGCCCGTGACCTGGTGGGGCTGGGGATCGCGGGTCTGGGGATCGCCACCTACCTGCTGGCGCTCTAGATCTTGAACACGAACCGCTTGTCGAGGTTGTATTTCACCACATAGCCCACGGCGAGCCCCAGCACCGCGCCGACTTCGCGCGCGAAATCGGTCTGCCAGAGCCACCAACCCAGCGTTTCTGCGCCCCAGAAGATCATCGTGGTGACAACACCCATCAGAGTATAAAGCCCGAATTTGCGGCCATGCGTGGCCGCACCGGTGCTTTGGTCGAAGAAGATCCAGCGCTTGTCGAGCAGGTATTTGATCACCAGCCCCACACCGGTACCGACGAAGATCGCGGCGGCCAGCGCCCAGGCATGGTCCAAAAGCGCCAGCACCACGCGCTGCGCGGCCAGGTTGGCCAGGGTGGCCACCACTGCAAAGGCACCATAGCGCAGGATCAGGGTGGATTTCGTCAGCCGTTGCATGGCCGCGACTTGACCACGCGGCGCGGGCTTGCGCAAGGGTCGCGGCCCGTGGCATCACCGGGGCGCAACCACAGGATCCGACCATGAAGATCGCACATGTCACCGCCCCGGGTCGCGGGGAAACCAACCGATTGCTGGCGCAGGTCGCCACGGCGCTTGGCCGTGATGGCGTCGCGTTGTGCGGCACGGTTCAGACCGACACGGAAACCCCGCGTTCGCACCTGTGCGACATGGACGTGATCGTGCTGCCCGATGGCCCGGTGGTGCGTATCAGCCAAAGCCTTGGCCCCGCGGCCTCGGGCTGTCGGCTGGACCCCTCGTCGCTGGAAGACAGCGTCGCGCTGACACTGGCAAATGTGCAAAAGGGCGCGGACCTGATGATCATCAACAAGTTCGGCAAACAAGAAGCCGACGGGCGCGGTTTTCGTGATGCGATAGCCGAGGCAATGGCGCGCGACATCCCGGTGCTGCTGGGTGTGAACGACGCCAACCGTCCGGCTTTGGAGGCGTTCTGCGGTGACACGCTGACTGCGCTGGAGCCGTCCCTGCCCGCCGTTCTGGACTGGGCAAAGACCGCCACCGAAACGTGACGCCCCAAGCCTGAACTCCGGGGTGATCTGGATCAAAGAGAGGTTCCACACAAAGCTTTATCCTGGTTGCAGGAAAAGGAGGCGACGTGCGACTGACCGTCAAAACCAATCTGGCCATGCGCGTGCTGATGTTCTGCGCAGTCAACGAGGCGCGCACCGTCCGTAAAAGCGAGGTCGCCGAGGCCTGCAATGCCTCGGCCAACCATCTGGGTGTGATCATAAACCAGTTGGGGCATGGAGGGTTTCTGGAAACCACGCGCGGGCGCGGCGGTGGCATTCAACTGAAGCTTCCTGCCGCCGATATCAACGTCGGCGCGGTGTTTCGTCTGTTTGAAAGCGGCCTGCCCTTCGCGGAATGCTTCAGCGCGGCGGAAAACACATGCCCGATTGCCGTCACTTGCCGACTGAAAAACGCCTTGGTGCGCGCGCTAGATGCGTTCTATCGCGAATTGGATGAGCTGACCGTGGCCGACTTGGTGGTGGGCAACAACGGGCTTTACACCCTGTTCGACATGAATGCGATGAGCCTTCCAACCTGCACTCGCGCCGCTGGCTGAACCACCTGTGCCAGCTTGGTGCCCTCTTGTCATTGCCTTGGCGGATGTGTTCAGTGTGGACAACTGCCCCGGAGACCCCTGAATGCCCGCACGCCCCGCCCTGCCCCGCCCTGCCTTTGGCCGGAGCCACGCGTGACCCGGAGCAATTGGCAAGCGCGCCTTCTGACGCTGCTCAAAACTCGTCTTGCCATGTTGTGGCTGGGATTTGCGGCCGCAACGGCGGTTGCACTGCTGGGGCTGCTGAAGCTGACCTTCGATGACGGACTGATCCGTGTGTTCGAAAGCAACCTGCCGTGGTACGCGCAATACTCCGAATTCCGAGATGATTTTGAAAGCGACGCGGGCGACGTGGTCGTTTTGTTCGAAGGCGCCGATTTCGCGCAGGAGGCACCGCTGCGCGTGGTGTCCGATTTTCTACTGGACGCACAATTCATCGAAGGTGTGGGTGCGGGTATTTCACCGCTATCGCTGCGAGCAAGCATGGATTCCACGACGCTTCTGATCCAGATCCCACCACCACCCGATCTGGCGCAAAGGCTGGACGTCGAGCGGGCGCAGTCAATGAACCTGGCGCGACTGATGTCGGCCGACCGACGGATGATGCTGGCGATCCTGCCCATTCCCGAAGTGGCCGAGGACATGATCACGCGGGCGCGTACGCTCGAGGCGCTGGAGAACCTGACCCGAGCCCACGCAAAAGACGGCGTGACGATCACCCTGTCGGGATACCCGGTCCTGCGCGAACGCATGGTGGCGGGGCTGCTTCGTGATATCGTGTTTCTGAACCTTGTCGGCACCATTGTCGGCTTTGTCGTCGCAACCCTGACCCTGCGCAGTTTTACCCTGGGCGCGTTGACCGTGGCAGCACCGGCCACGTCGCTTTTTTGGGTGCTGGGCATGCTGGGGCATCTGGGGATCAGCATCAACGTGATCACCATCACCCTGCCGGTTTTGGTGTTGGTTCTGGCCACGTCGGACGCGCTGCACATCTCGATCGACATCGCCAAGCAGGGGCGCGATGACCCGGCCCGCAGCACCCTGCGTGCGGTGCGACGGATCGCGCCGGGCTGCATCCTGGCCGCGATCACCACCGCCTGCGCCTTCGGGGCGCTGACGCTGTCGCGCTCGGCGATGATCTCGGACCTTGGTCTGGCAGGGGCTCTGTCCACGACCCTGTCGGTGCTGGCCGTGCTGGTCACCCAGACGCTGGTGTTCACCAGTGCCGGGCGCCGGTTCAGCTTTGACCGGCTGTTCGCAGGCAAACGCGGCACGCCTGCACATCTTCTCAGCCTGCGTGCCCTGCCCCGCCTGTCGGCCCGGGCGCCGCGCGTCACGATCGCGCTGGCGCTGACGACGCTTGTCGCCACCACCGGCCTGTTTCTGACTGCAGAGCCGCGCTATTCGCTTTACAACAATCTGGACGCGGACGATCCCGTCCTGTCCAGCCTGCGCCGGGCCGAGGCAAAACTGGCCCCGGTCAGCGCCCTACAAGTGCCGTTCGAGGTGGTGGACGAGACAACGATTGCCATTGTGCACGATGCGGTTTCGCGCCATGTCGACCCGTCGCGGGTGCTGTCTCTGCATTCGCTGGACGCGGGCGCAGATAGTCTGGACAGCCTGCCCCCTGCGCTGACCCGGCGGATGATCAGCGCGGATGGCGACCGCGCCGTGGTGTCGGTTTTGTTCGACTATGTCGATGCGGCCGCGACGCGGCGGGACACCGACGCGCTGAACGCCGCCCTGGCGGATGATCCGGCACTTGCGGACCTGACCGTCGCACCCACCACCGGACTGTCGGTCATGTCCTCTTATGTCAGCGAAGCGGTGCTGCGCGAGCTGAACCTCAGCTTCGCGGTTGCGATCCTGGCCTCCGGGCTTCTCATCGGCCTGTGGCTGCGGGTGCCGCGCCTTGCCTTTCTGGCGTTGGTGCCCAACGTGTTGCCTGTCACGATCATCGGCGCGGGGCTGGTGTTAACCGGCAAGGGGTTGGAGTTTTCCTCGGGTCTGGCACTGACCGTAACCTTCGGACTGGCGGTCGATGACACGGTGCATGTGCTCAACCGCCTGCGCCTGAACGGTGCCTTGCACGACCCCACCCCATCCGCAGTCGCCCGGGCGCTGCATGAGGTCGCACCGGCGCTGGTTGTGACCTCGATCGTGTTGACATTCGGTATGCTGGGCACTTTCCTTGCCGAAACGCCCACGGTGATCGATTTCGGCGCCTTGTCGATCTCGGTTTTCGTGCTGGCGCTGGTGGCGGACCTCATGGTCCTGCCCGCGCTGCTCTCGGTGCTTGGAGGCAGATCAAAACCGCGAAGGGGGCTCCCGTGACCATACGCATACGTATTCTGGCGCTGACACTGGCCCTGCTCGCCCCTGCTGCAAGAGCGGAAGACGCGACGCTGTTCACTGCCACAGGAGCCTGGCAAGGCGAAGGCCGCATCGCCCCAAGCGCCACCGCCCCGCTGGAGCGCGGCCGCTGCCGGGTCGATGTCAGCCAAAGCGCGGACGCGACACAGGCGGATGTCATCGGCAAATGCGTCGTCGCGGGTGGCGCGTCGAATGTCTCGATGCGGTTCGTAAAGGGTGCTGGCACCTCGGTGCGTGCGGGCGTCTGGTCAGCGGCCACCGACAAAACCGTGCAATTCGCAGGGCGCAGCGATGCGACCGGACTGGCGATGACCTCGCTCGAGCCGATCGAGGTCGACGGCGTGACCTATGAGGCGCGGGTGGATGTGGACTTTACCGGCAACGACGCCTTCACCCTGAAACAAATTCTGCGCGAACCCGGCGATGACGGCTGGCGGCTGATTGTTGACATGTCCTTCTCGCAGAACTGAGAGATGTGTGACCCGTTCTTTTCACGGTGTGCAGACAGAATGGACGAAATCTGGATCGGATCGGAAAAGAACCGGGTGGCGGACCTGATCAAGCCCAGACACTCCCTCGATGTTCCGTTTGCGCTTGAAAGCAGGTCCAACCGCAGCATCCTTCTAAAAAATATTTCACGTCATCGACCTTTTGCAGGTAAAATCTGCGAAAAAGAGTGAACAGACTTGCCGAAACCAACCTCCAACTCCGTTCTTGTTACGGACCTCCCACCCAACAGGGTCAACGTCGCTGCCAGCATGAATCGCGTGCGCAGCGTCTATGGCATCAAGCGCTCGCGTCAGCTGTGGGATATGGCGCGTCTGGCCCTTAGGCCAGGCCGCATTCACCCGACCGAGTACATGACATTGGGGCTGTCCAATCCGTCCCTTGACTGGTCGGAAAAGCTGACCTTCCGCGGACGTAGGGCAGTCGAAGACCTGACCAGCAGCCTGTTTGCGGGTGACCTGTCTTCAGCCGGATGGCTGCTCAAGGACAAGCTTCTCACAAACAAGCTTCTTGGTGCGTTGGGGGCGGCTAACCCCGACAATTCGGCGGGTGGAATTCCCGTTCCTCCGCTTTGAAGACCGGTTGGGTGCTTTTCCAAATCGCTTGACCTTTGCTTGAACCACCGAAAAAAGTGATCCGCGTTTCACAGACCTCCGTAATGAGGGTATGTTGACACAGACTTTAGATATGCTGCCTAGCGCGGGCCTTGCTCACAGAGCGGGCCATCACGAAAGAATTGCTGTGCCGAACAGAAAAATCGAAATATCACAACAAACCCAGTGGATGATTGCTGTGCGCGACAATCGGGACCGCACCGCATTTGCCGCGCTGTTTGATCATTTCGCACCGCGGCTCAAGGGGTTCATCATCCGTTCGGGCGCGTCGGCCCCACAGGCCGAAGAAATCGTTCAGGACGTGATGCTGACGATCTGGCGCAAGGCGGCGATGTTTGATCCGCACCGCGCGCAGGTGTCCGCCTGGATCTACCAGATCGCGCGCAACCGGCAGATCGACATCGCCCGCAAGGAAAACCGCCCCGTGCCGGAAGAGTTGCGCGAAGAACCGGGCGCGGAACCTGATGCGAGTCAGATCCTGGGCCTTGAACAGGAAGCCGGACAATTGAGACAAGCCCTTGCAAAGCTCAAACCCGAGCAGCGCGAGATCATCGAACAGGCCTATCTGGGCGAACTGACCCATCAGGAGATCAGCACCCGGACCGGGCTTCCCCTTGGAACCATAAAGTCGCGGATCCGGCTTGGCCTGGACCGCCTGAGACACGAGTTGAAGGACCTCAAACAATGAGTGCCATAACCCATCATACCCCTGACGCCATGTTGGCGGCCTATGCAGCGGGCAATCTGCCCCACGCTTTCGCCGTTGCCGTGGCCAGCCATGTTTCGCTTTGTACGCAGTGCCGTGTGGCCTTGGAAGCGCACCAATCCGTCGGCGGCGCCATTTTGGAAGAAACCGGAGCTGTTGCCGTCTCATCAAACCTGAAGGACGATATCCTGGCCCAGCTTGACGCGCCCTTCACGCCCGAACCGGTGTATGATCGCAAAGGGATTTACCCCGGGCCTGTAATGGAGGCGATGAAGGGCCGCGCACCGCGTTGGAAAAAACTGGGGCTGGGCGTGCGTCAGGACATTCTGTCAGAAGATGCCAATGGTTCGGTGCGCCTGCTTTACATCCCACCGGGGCAGGCCGTGCCCGATCACAGCCATAGCGGGCTGGAACTCACCCTGGTTCTGCAGGGCAGCTTCAGCGATGCAACCGGCCGGTTCGGTGTTGGTGACATCGAAATTGCCGATGAGGATCTTGAACACACGCCGGTTGCCGATGAAGGCGACGCATGCATTTGTCTGGCCGCTACGGACGCAAGGTTACGCTTCCGTGGGCTGATGCCAAGGCTTCTGCAGCCCGTGTTCCGCATCTGAACAGAACCTACCCTGAAAGCCTGCCCAGAAACCACCGGATTTCCGGTGGTTTCTTTTTGTTTACAAGCATTTGCATCACGAAGCCGTGAACAAGTGATCCCTCAAGGGCACGCACGCGTATCCATTATACGAACAGCAAATCAGACCGGGCACCACGCCCATCGACAAGGAGACTTCCCATGAAAACGACCATCAAAACCGCCATCGCCGCCGCCGTGCTCAGCCTGTCCGCAGCCACCGCGCAGGCCAGCACCATCGTCGAGATCGCCGCAGGCGACGACCGATTCTCGACCCTCGTCGCGGCCGTCACCGCCGCGGGTCTGGCCGACACGCTGTCGGGTCCCGGCCCCTTCACCGTATATGCCCCCGTCAACGATGCCTTCGCGGCGCTTCCCGACGGCACGGTTGAAACTTTGCTCAAGCCCGAGAACAAAGGGCAGCTCACCAATGTCCTGCTGTATCACGTCGATGACCGCGAACTGACCGCAGGCATGATCCCGGCCGGGTCGACCTACTTCAAACCGATTCTGGCCAGCGAACGCCTGTGCATCACGGCGGACGCCAGCGGGGTGACCATCGCCGATGGCACGGGTGAAATGGCCAATGTGATCATCGCGGACATTCAGGCCGACAATGGCGTGATCCACGTGATCGACAAGGTGCTTTTGCCCGGCACGCGCCCGGCCTGCCACTGACAACAGGCGCAATACATCTCTGGTCGATGCATTCCTTGTGGAATGCGTCGGCCTTGTCCATTTTAAGATCCTCGATCGACAACAGGTCCCAACCGTATGGAAAATGCTCGTCAGATATCCGTGTCCGACAAGATGCAGTCGGATTACACCTATGCCTTGGAGGCAAAAGCCGGGGACGACTTTGCGCCCGATTTCAAGCCTCATTTCTCACCGCAGGAGATGCTGAAACTGGGCGTTTTCGAGGGCAAATATCTGACCGATTGCACGCAGGAATTCCCGACCGAATGGTTTGACGAAGCCAAGCTCAGCCCGACGCCGGATCCAAACCTGAACTATTTCGGAGTGAAAAGCCGGCAACCACTGGGCGTCTGGCGCGACAAAGGCTGGATCTATGGCCCCGACCCCCGTGGGTGGTTCCAGTGGTATTGCCGATATTATCTGGGCCGCCGCCTGGAGAGGACCGACCGTATTCAAATCGGTCGCTGGAAAGGCTTTGCCCGGCACGCCGGACAGGTGCGCGCAAACTGCTATCCGGGCGATATCTTCTGCAGGCCACGGCAACGTCAGGCCCTGCTGCAATGGTCGCACGACCCTTTCATCTAACGCGGTGGGATCACTTCCCGCGATACACCAACAGGTCGGGCAGAAGATCGACGCAGCGGATCAACCATGAGAACGGCGCGGGGAAATCGGTGCGGAAACGGCGACGTTTCATTGCCCTCAGCACTCTTTGCGCCGCATCCTCGGGCGTCATCAACATGGGCATTCGAAAGCTGTTCTTTTGGGTCAGGCGGGTTTTGATGAAGCCGGGATTTACCAGCCGCACCACGACGCCCGTGTCCTTGAGGTCGAACCGCATGGTTTCCGCCAGACTGACCAGCGCCGCCTTACTGGCACCATAGCCGATCGCGGCGGGCAACCCACGATATCCAGCCAGCGATCCGACCAGGGTGATGTCACCGCGGCCTTGCCGGACGAACCGCGGCACGACCTCGCCCAACACGCGCAGCGCGCCGGTGAAATTGATGTCAGCCATCGTCAGGGCGGTGTCGCTGTCCCACTCGGTCGCGCGCATCGGCTCATAGGCGCCAACGTTGTAGATCACGCCGTGCAGCTCGTCGATGTCTGCCGCGGCCCGGCGCACAGCGGCGGTGTCCGTGACATCCAGCGCAACCACGCGTGCATCGGCCAACTCGGCGCTCAGAGAGTGAAGCCGTTCCGCATTGCGCGCCGACAAGATGAGATGCGCACCTTCGTCGCTCAGGCGCCTGGCCAACGCACGCCCCAGACCCTCACTCGCGCCGATAAGCCAATAGGTTTTGCCGGAGACATCGGTCATTTGTCGGCGCCCCGCAGGTTCTGACTGTCGGACATCAATCGCGCGGGCGCTGGTTGCTTTTTCAGAAATGGCGCGCGTTTGAGATAAAGGATCGCGGCCTGCCAGTGGATCAGGGCCAGCACCCTCACAGCCCCCAACGGGCGCCGCAACGCAGCCCCTATCAAAGACGCACCGGTCGCGGGGAGGCGTTTGCCGGACAAGGTGGCCAGAACGCCGTGATCGCCATTTTCAAAGGAAATGCGGATGTCGATTTCTGACTCGTTCATGGCAAAGTTGAACCGATACTGACCCGCCACTTGTTGAAACGGTGACACGTGCATCAGTTTCTCGGCGGTCAGGGTGTCGCCCCGCTGAATGGGGCGGAAATCTTCATGCGCGCAGACATAGCAGTGACGCTGGCCGAAGGTGCTGTTGACCTCTGCGACAAAGACACGTGGGGTGCCGTCCGCAAGCGCGATCCAGAAGCTGACCGGATTGAAATGAAACCACAGGAAACTCGGCTGGGTGAGCAGCAGAAGCTGCGCGCCGTCAGTTTGAAACCCACGGCTTTCCAACACATCCTTGAACCAGGCGACGCCCCGACCTTTACCCTGTGGCCCACCATGTCGGTGGTCCCACAGCGACCAGAGATTGAACCGATTGTGCGAGATCCACGGCGGCGTTGTGCCCCCCAGATCAGTCAACACATAGTCAACGCCATAGCTGAACGCGTTTTTCAGCGTGCCGCGTCGGGCGTGATGGGTTCGGGCCTGAATGTGTTCCAGTATCATGGGGGGTATACGCCCACGCCTCTCCCATGGATCACTTCGCGCTGCAAATTCATTTCCTCTGAATTTGATCCGAACAGGCAGCCCTCCCGTATCCCCCTCATATCAGCACTCAGGACGAGGACGGCATGTTGGATCAAACCCAAGGCTCACGCAAAAGGATCGCCATTGTCGGAGGCGGCATTTCTGGGCTTTCTGCCGCCTATTATCTGGCGCCTCACCACGACGTCACTCTGTATGAGGCGGCGCCGCGATTGGGCGGGCACGCACGCACGGTGATGGCGGGCAAGAATGGTGATCAACCGGTCGATACCGGTTTCATCGTATTCAATTATGTCACCTATCCCTACCTGACCCGGCTGTTTCGCGACCTTGATGTGCCGGTGATCAAAAGCGAGATGAGCTTTGGCGCCAGCATCAATGATGGCCAGCTTGAGTACGGCCTGAACACTCTCAGCGCCATTGCTGCGCAGAAAAGCAACCTGTTGCGGCCGAAGTTCTACAAGATGATCGCCGATATCATCCGCTTCGGCAAACGTGCCGAAGCCGCCGCCAAGAATGACGACAAGACGATTGGCGAATTGGTTGACGAACTGGGTCTGGGGACCTGGTTTCGCGACAATTACCTGATGCCGATGTGCGGCGCGATCTGGTCGACGCCTGTCGGCGAGGTGGACCAGTTTCCGGCGAAATCGCTGGTGCAGTTTTTCCGCAATCACGCGCTTCTGGCCGGCGCGGGGGAACACCAATGGTGGACGGTGAAAGGCGGCAGCATCGAATATGTCCGCCGGTTGGAGGCAGCCCTGGTCGCGCGTGGGTGCGCGATCCACACCGGCACCCCGATCCGGCAGGTTCAGCGTAGTGACTTTGGTGTCACCGTGCAGCCGGAACAGGGGTCGACCCAGACCTTTGACGAGATCGTCCTGGCCTGCCATTCGGACCAGGCGCTGCGCATTCTGGGGAACGACGCGACCCGGGCCGAAGCCGATGCTCTTGGCAGCATTCGTTACCAACCCAACACGGCCGTGTTGCATTGCGACCCTGGTCAGATGCCCAAACGCCGCGATTGTTGGTCCAGCTGGGCCTATCGCTCTCAGGACGGAAACATTGGCGTCACCTATTGGATGAACAAACTTCAGGGCATCCCGGACAGTGATCCGCTGTTCGTCACCCTGAACCCGTCAACCGAGATCCGGAAAGACGCGATCTATGATGAGGTGGCGTTCAGCCACCCGGCTTTCGACAAATCCGCGCTCAAGGCACAGCAGGACATTCGCCAGATGCAGGGCCAGAACCGGACCTGGTTTGCTGGCGCCTGGAACCGGCATGGATTTCACGAAGACGGTATCGCCAGCGCCATGCGCATCGTGCGTACGCTCAATGACCGCCACCAATTCAAAGGAATGGAATATGCGCTTGACCAACAAGGCCCTGAAATCGAACTTCCTGTCGACCTGCGAGCGCCTGCGTGACGGGCAGCTGACCCTACGCACGCCCGAGGGGGAACGGTATCACTTCGGCCATTCCGGCCCCGAGGCGGAAATGGTCATTCGCGACTGGGCCGCCGTATCGGCCTTGGCGGCACATGGGCAGGTGGGGCTGGGTGAGACCTACGTCCAGGGCCTGTGGGACACGCCGTCGGTCGAAGGGCTGATGTCGCTTGCGATGAACAACCGCGATCACTTGAGCGCCTATGACCAGGCCAGCCCGTTCAACAAGGCCAAGTTCCGCCTGGTCGACACCGTGATGCGGGCCAATTCGCGCCGTGGCGCGCGTCGCAACATCCGGTCACACTATGACGTGGGCAACGAATTCTATGCGCTGTGGCTGGACGAAGGGATGACCTATTCCTCCGGCCTGTTTGAGCGCGCCGATGACGACCTGTCGCGCGCGCAAACCCGCAAGAACGCGCGGGTTCTGTCACGGCTGGGCGACGGCGCGCGAACGCTTGAAGTCGGTTGCGGTTGGGGCGGGTTCGCCGAACACGCCAGCGGCGAAGGTCACGACGTGACCGGCGTGACCATTTCGCGCAATCAACACAGCTATGCCGAATGCCGCCTTGATGGGCGCGCCGACATTCAACTGCGCGATTATCGCGACATCATCGGGCAATACGACAACATCGTGTCGATCGAGATGATCGAGGCCGTGGGCGCACGGTACTGGCCCAGCTATTTCGCAACCCTCAAGCGCAACCTGGCCGAGGGTGGGCGCGTTCTGCTGCAGGCGATCACCGTCAAGGACAGCTTCTTCGAGACCTACAAGACCTCGTCCGACTACATCCGCCAATATGTCTTTCCGGGCGGCATGTTGCTGTCGGACAGCGTGATCGAACGTCAGGCCAACGCCGCAGGCTTCGCAGTTCGCGACAATTTCGCCTTCGGGCAGGATTATGCCAGGACCTGCCGGATCTGGGCCGAACGTCTGGATGCGCAAAAGCGCCGCATATCCGAAATGGGATATGGCGAGAGCTTCTTTCGCAACTGGCAATACTACCTTGAGATCTGCGCGGCCTCTTTCGCCGTGGGCCACACCAATGTCGTCCAAGTGGAGTTGGCCCATGCGTAAGCTTTTTCTGGTGATCGCCACAGCCCTTGTGCCGCTGAGCGCGCAGGCCTCTCCGGTTCCCTCGGCGCTGCCCGGAGCAGAATTGCGCGGCGCGGCGACCTTTCGATTTGTCGGCTTCCCGCTTTACGAAGCCCAGCTTTTCACCAGATCCGCCGCGCCGCTGGATTGGAGCGAGGATTTCGCTCTGGAACTTAAATATCTGCGCAACCTGACCGAAAACGACCTTGTCGAAGGCACCCTGCGCGAACTTGCCCGCACGGGCGCGCCCTTGCCGGTGCGCGACCAGCTGCAACGCTGCTTCAAAGACGTGAACAAGGGCGATCGCTATCTCGCCGTGTCCAAGGGGCAAAACCAGATCGGATTCTGGCTGAATGGCAAACGGGTCTGCACCCTTGGCCATCCGCAAATCAAAGCCCGGTTCATGGAGATTTTCCTGGGCGACAACACCCGCTCGCAATCCTTCACCCGGAAACTGAAGGGCGAATGATGCTTTACCCGCGTGTCAGCCTCTATGCGCTGATGCTGGCCGCGGCTGGCATTCCGCTCTACATCCACCTGCCGCGGTTTGCCTCGGTGAACCTTGGCATCGGACTGGGCACCATCGGGACCATCCTGTTGGTGATCCGGCTGGTTGACTTGGTGCAGGATCCGCTGATCGGCTGGGCGGTTGATCGCTGGCCACGGGCGCAAAGCCTGTTCGCTGCTGCTGCGGCGCTGGGGTTGGCCATCGGGTTTCCGATGCTGTTTGCGCCGCGATCCGGGCCCTATGTTCTACCCCAGCTCGTGGCCATCCTGGTGTTGCTGTTCTCGGCCTACAGCCTTGGCATGATCCTGCTGTATGGGCGCAGTGCCACCCTGGCCAAGGCGCCCACGCCGCGCGACCTGATGACGCTGGCAGCATTTCGCGAGGGCGGCATGCTGGCGGGTGTGGTCATTGCCGCCATTGCGCCAACGCTTTTCGTGACCCTTGGCGCAGGGACGCAGGGCTATCCCGCCTTCGGTCTTTTCCTCGGCGCCCTTGCCTTGATCACGGCCGTGGTCACCCTGCCGATCTGGCGACGATCGCCGCTTCCGGCCGACCGGCTGTCGCTTGCCGGTCTCTCCCAGGCCGGGGCGCTGCGCCTTCTGATGCTCGCGCTGGTCAACAGCCTGCCGGTCGCCATCACCTCAACCCTGTTTCTGTTCTTCGTCGAAGACCGCTTGCAGCTTCCGGGCAAGGCCGGCCCGCTGCTGATCCTGTTCTTTCTCAGCGCCGGGCTCAGCGTGCCGCTCTGGACCCGGATGAGCCGACGGATCGGGCCGAAGGCCACGTTGCTGATCGCCATGCCGCTGGCCATTCTCGGCTTTGTCGGCGCGGGGTTCCTGGCGCCGGGGAACATGGCGGGATTTGCCGTGATCTGCCTGGCCTCGGGCGCTGCGTTGGGCGCGGACATGGTCATTCTGCCTGCGATGTTTTCCGTGGCGTTGACCAGGGCGGGGCTCAAGGCGTCGCTCGCCTTCGGCATCTGGTCCTTCGCGGGCAAGCTTGGCCTGGCCCTGGCCGCCTTCCTTGTTCTGCCCGTGCTTGAACAGAGCGGGTTCACCCCCGGTGCGGTGAACAGCGCCAAGGCCCTGACAACGCTGAACATCTCCTACGCGGTCATCCCCTGCATCCTGAAACTCGGCGCTTTGGCACTTGTCCTTGCGCTCCCTTCCAAGGACCAAATCACATGAAAATCGTCACCGCCCTGCTGCTGTTGGCCGTCCTGGCCACGCTTGCCAAATCCCTGTTCCTCAGCTTTCGCGCCCAGAGCCCGCAGGATTATGCCGACACCGGCCCCGCCTTTTCGCTGAAAACCCATTTGTCGGGCGAGATCCTGTCCGAAGGCCTGATCTATGGACCGACCGGCAAGATGACCACCAGCTTTGTCGCCCGAATGGTCGGCGAATGGGATGGGGACACCGGCACGCTCAGCGAAGACTTCACCTATTCCAACGGCAAACAGCAAAGCCGCAAGTGGTTTCTGAAACTGGGGGAGGGGAACACCTTCACCGCCACCGCCGCAGATATCGTCGGAGAGGCGCGCGGCACAGTGTCAGGTTCGACCATCAAGATGGAATACAAGATCGTTCTGCCCGAGGACGCCGGGGGCCATACCCTGACCGCGACAGACTGGCTCTATCTCACAGAAAACGGCGTCATCATGAACAAATCCGAAATGCGCAAATTCGGCATCAAGGTGGCCGAACTGATCGCGACGATGCGCCCAAATCCCGAAGCACCGTGAAAGGAAGCCAAATGAAAATGACACTCCCCCTGCTTGCCTTTTCCGCGCTCGTTGCCTGCAGCGGAACCCCGGATTTAACCGACACCCCCCTGTCCGACCAGCCTCTGAACCTTGAAGAGTTCTTTGAAGGCGAAACCGTCGCTTATGGTCAATTCCAGGATGTGTTCGGCAACGTGCAACGCCGGTTCGAAGTCCAGATCACCGGCACCTGGGATGGCCGGTTTCTGAAACTGGTCGAGGATTTCACCTATGACGACGGCGACACCGAACAACGCATCTGGATGCTTGAAAAAACCGGCGAGGACAGCTGGAAAGGGACAGCCCCCGGTGTTTTGGGCACGGCCACAGGGCGCGAAAACGGCGATACCTTCAACTGGACCTATCGCATCGATCTTCCAGTTCGAAAGGGAACGATGCGCGTCGATTTCGACGATTGGATGTGGCTGTTGACGAAGGACCGATTGCTGAATCGGGCCTATGTGTCCAAGTATGGCGTCCGCGTCGGTGAAGCGATCATCGTGTTTGAAAAAGAGTGAGATGTGAAGCGAGGGGAATATCTGGGTTCATCAAAGTGGGCGTTTTGATTGACCCGGCAGCACAAAACTGGCGAATGTCCCGTGTTCCCAGAACAGGCTCCAAGCGGCGGGAAAGTCACCGGAATGAAGACCAAGAACTTTCGTCAGACATCGCTTACAATCGATGCAGCCATCGCGCGCCGAGAACGTGGCCCTGACAAACAGAGCGTTCGTGGAGTCAGGACTTGAAGCCGAACGCCTCTGCCAACCCGTTCCGCATTCCGTTCAGGTGACGGAAGGAAATTACGTCGTCGCCCCGCGCGCCCCAAGGAACCCCGTCATTGTTTCGGTCATCAGGAACTGGCTTACCGGGCAGACATGACCTGAACGGCGCAGAAAATTCACCCAGCGTCCAATCGTCGTGAGACCGAGACACCTGTTCACCCAAACGCCTAAAAACACTCTGAGAAAAGACAGTCACTTTCACTCAGGGTATTTCAAGAACTTGGAAATGCTCACTCAATCCACGGCAAACCGGTAGTTTGAGTGATGCTGGTAGGTTTCCTCAGGCAGCAATACGGCAACTGGAAAGTTCTTTCGATTTGGGGCATCCGGCCAAATCTGAGGTTCCAAAGCCACGCCAGCATGCGGTGAAATCGGTCGCTCTCCCCGGTCGACATCGACCAGACCTGCGCCGGTGTAGACCTGCAACCCCGGTTCGGAAGTTGACAAGAAAAGTGAAACCCCAGCCTCGGGAGACCACAGCTTGGCTGCCGGTTGCAACCCGGTGCGGGCCTCGGAAAGACAATAGTTGCTGTCTAAATCAATGATCTTTCCCTGATCTGCCAGGGGCCGCAAATTCCGAAAGTCCAAGTCCTTTGGCACTTGGCGCACAGCGTCAACCAGGGGAATACCTTCAATGTCCGTTGCAACGTATTTATGAGAAGGGACCTGCAGGTGATGGCGATCAATCCTCGGCCTACCGTCCAGGTTGAAATAGCTATGCGATGTGAAATTGCATATGGTGGGACGGTCTGTGGAGGCTTGGATCCTGATATCCAGATCACCATCGCCCGTAATTTCATAACGCGCACTGACACGAAGGTTGCCGGGATAACCCATGTGACCATGTGGCAGAACATCGGAAAAAACCACATGCGAACGGCTATGATCATCGATTGCCCAGTTTCGAAAAGCTGATCCCTTACTGCCTCCGTGCAAATGGTGTTTGCCCAAAGAATTGGCATCCAACTTCCATACTTCACGTTCTATGAGCGCGGTTGCACCGGCAATCCTGTTGGCATAGCGGCCTACAATTGAGCCAAAGTAATTGGGGTTTTCAAAATAGGCCTGACAGCTTTCGTATCCCAGAACCATCGAATGAACGACGCCATCAAGGTACAGGCTTTGCAAAGCTGCGCCGAAGCTCAGCAAGTTCGCACGCAAGTGCCCATTCTGAATCTGAACACCATGAACCGGGCGCCCCTCGGGATCGATACCGACAACCTCAACCATCTGCTGCACCCCTCGGGTTTCCTGCGCTCAAATCATTGTAGAGAGTAATCCGCGGCTCCCCAACTCCCACGGCCGTATCATCACTGCGAAAGTGCACCGTTAAAGTCGTCCACCAACTCCCCGACGCGGGGCAAGCCGTGGTTCGAAACAAATCACTAAACCAAAACTGTCGGGCGTTGTTAGGCGCCACTCACCACCCACGTAATGCGTGCGCTCAGGCCGCCCAGCGAAGAGCGTTGGAGTGAAAGAGTGCAGCCGTGAGCGTGGGCCATATCGCTTACAATGGCCAGCCCCAGACCCGCCCCCGGCACTTGTGCATCCAACCGACCGCCACGTTTCAGAACGGTAGATATCGCGGTATCCGGTATGCCAGGACCGTCGTCGTCGACGGAAAGAAAGCCATGCGAACCGTCCAGCCCGGCGTTTATCGAAATCCGGCTTTCTGACCACTTCATCGCATTATCAAGCAGGTTGCCCAGAAGTTCGGTCAAATCAAACTCGTCAAACGGAATGTGCAAGGTCTCTGGCACCTCAATATCCCATTGAAGGTGCTCGGTCCCGGGCTGTCGGCTCAGGGCGCGATGCAGACGTGTGGCGATCGGATGAACCGCACAGCGCCGCAATATTTGGTGACTGTCGCGACTATGTGCGAGCTCGCGCTCGACTGTGTGTTGAATACTGGTAATTTCCGACATCAAATCGTCGGCAAGCGCAGCGTTCCCGCCGCGTCGGAGTTTACGTTCCACGCCGAGCAGAATTGTTAGCGGCGTTTTCAAACCATGAGCCAGATCCCCAGCGCGGGACCGAGCGCGTTTGAGCGCCTCTGCATTTGCATCCAGGAGTTGGTTCACCTCTTCAATGAGCGGTAAAACTTCGGATGGATAATCCGAGGACAACCGCACTTCGGGCGACTTGCCGACGCGGGCAATTTCGGATCGAATTTTGTTCAGCGGGTTTAGTCCCAACTTGACCTGCACCCAACTCGCCACGAACAGAAACAGGCCCAGTATGGCCAGCCAGATCACAGAGTTTTTGAAAAATCCCGAAACCGAAACATCCAGATCTTCGCGGTCAATGGCGATCGCCAGGAAGACCTCGCGTTGCATATCCCCCTCTCCGATCGTGATCACCCAATTCGCGACGGCGACTGCGGCGCCTGTCCCCATGATGACGTTGGTGAACGAGACTATGCCGGGTGCAACCGGGCGATCCAGCTCAAGCGGCGCAGCCCAGAACGATGGCGATAAAACAGGGTCTTCGTCATCAACCTGAATTTGCCAGTAATAACCAGAAAGAGCCTGATTGAATCTGGAGTCTGATATGGGAGTTACTTCAACCTCACCGACAGCACTCACGCCAATGTTTCCGGTTAAGAGGAGAAGGTAGGTCTCCAGTTCATCGCGCGCCTGTTCTTCAAAATACACCCGGAACAAGAAGTTGAAGACGAAAACCGTTGCCACCAGCGCCAATGTGGTCGTGATGGCGGCTGCCAGCAGCAGACGAAGACTCAAAGACATTTTCATTGCGGATCTTCAGCAATCATATAGCCAAACCCACGACGTGTTTCTATCACATCGCCACCGATCTTGCGGCGCAGGCGTCCCACCAGAACCTCAACAGCATTGCTGTCTGGTTCCTGGTCTCGAAAATAGATGTTTTCGGCAAGCTCTTCTTGCGCAATGACTTGCCCGCGATTGTGCATTAGATAATTCAGAAGCCGGTACTCCAAGGGGGTGACCTTCAATGGGCGCCCATCAATAGATACGCGCATCTGCCTTAGATCTATGCGTAGCGGTCCTGCTTCCAGCGTCGTTGATTTCTGCCCACTTGACCGTCGTAACAGCGCGCGGAGGCGCGCGATGAGTTCTTCCATCTGGAAGGGCTTTCCCAAATAGTCATCCGCACCCGCATCAATGCCTTCGACCCGTTCGTTCCAGTTTGCCCTTGCCGTCAGCAAGATGACGGGCATGTCCAGATCTTCGGCACGCCAGCTGCGCAGAACCGACAGCCCATCACGTTTGGGCAGACCAATATCAAGGATTGCAGCGGCATATTTTTCAGTGCTGCCAAGAAACCAGCCTTCTTCGCCATCTCCGGCAATTTCAGGGACAAGCCCTTCGCCTTTGAGAACGTCTGCAATCAATTCCGCGATCTTTTGTTCGTCTTCAACGATGAGAATACGCATCTAACACTTCCGCAGACTGGTAATCTGGCCCGATTTTGCGTCAACGGACACTGAAATAACGGCACCGGATGCGCCTACAATCAAAACCGTGAAGGTCGGTCTGGCCCCAGTTTCAGAAAACCCGACATGTAAAAACTTGCCAGGGTGTTCGGCACGAACATTGCCCAGCACCTCGTGCAAGGGACGGGCGTCACCACGCGCGATCGCGCGTTGGGCACGCTGGTAATCCCGGCGCGATATCTGGGCGTCTCCCGAGATCGCGGCTCGTTTGCAACTCCCCGGCCCACTGGGCTGTGAAACAACGCCGTCGGATGCGTCACTCGGCGTGCTTGCCGGGCTGGGTGGTGTTGCCCGGCTTGCGGGCGACGACGAAGATGAACTTGATGATGCTCTGGCCATGCTCAATCCAGCCAAACCAGGGGCGACATAGGCCCCGACCGCGCCTAAACCCAGACGCTTCAAAGCCTCCCGGCGTGATATGCGATTGCCGGGCTTCATTGCGCAGCAACCTTTGCGGCCACCGGCATGATAAGACACGCCTCGGCCAGACCGCGCATCAACTGCTCGCTGTCCATGGCGATCTGATCAGCAGCGACATCGGGAAAGGCCGCGGCGAGAATGGACGCGACTTCGGTCAGATCGGTCGGCTCTTCCAAAAGCCGCCAAATCGCAGCGGAAACGGGGTTTAGTCGGAAAATGGCCAGACCCGTGCCATCTGCAAGGAAACTATCGTCACCCGCCGGCGTCTCGGTCACGTTCGCGGCCTGAATATACTGCAGTTCCGCTGCGAATTCGGGTGCGGGTTGATCGGCCTGGCTCAACGGTGCCTGGCGATCATCCTGTGGGAGCTCTGCAAACCTGGCTGCCGGGAGCGATTTCAAGTCGGAATGGTTCGATAGGTATTCCGCTGCTACCTCGGCATTGTGATAGCTCAACCGGTAGATCGGAAGGTGCCGGGTGATCACCTCGATGGACTTCAAAATCGCGCCCGCGTGTCGCGTGCGGGCAAAGTTTTGAGTGATCAGGCTTTCCAGCGCATCTTCACGCGCCATGGGGGCAAGGGTCGGTTCGACCGGATCATCCTGTCGGTCGAGCACCACCAAAGCACCAAGCGGGAGTGTTTCGTCGTGTGGCGCGATTTCCGCGTCAAAAATGTATTTGTATTGCGGGTTCGACGGGCCACGATCCTGTTCCACCCAAGCGTGAAAAGCGTCGCTGAAGCCTTTCGGAAGAGGAAGACGAATACGCGGCGCTGCCCCGTTCGCAACGCCAAGACAGCTCTGACTGGTCGCATCAACACGGACGGGCAAAAAATCGTCCGTGTAGAGTTGCCGCCCAAGCCGCGCCAGCGCAATGGCAAGCGTGCTTTTGCCTGCACGTCGCGCATTGGGGAAGACAATCAACCGTCCATCGAAGTTCACAGCCGCGGCATGTAGGCAAAGCAGTTCGGGCTCGGACCGCAGACGCTCCCAGGCCATTTCGGCCACGAGATCACAGACCGTGTTGACCGTGTCCCATTTCCGAACGTCGGAAGGGGCGTCTTCAGCCACCAGCGACCACCAACCGTTGTCAGCTGGGCCAATCGTCACAAAAGGTGGACTGTCGGGGCGTGTCGAGGAAATCTGATGAGGCCACGCGGATAAAACCTCTGATGCCATCAACTCAAAGGGCGCCGCGTTTTCAAGCGCGACGGGTTTATCCAATCCTTCAAATTTCAGATACCGCGTATTTGCCACGTTTCGATCCTGGGCTGGTGTCTCTCATGCTACACAATTTCCATCGTGCCCAAAAGCAGTTCGGTCTGCCAGCAAAGGAAATGCAGGCAGACCGGTTTTTGAGAACGCGCTAATTTCGCTTAGACTTGGCTACACACTTTAACCCCGTCTTCGCGCATTACGACGATACCGCCGGAGGCTTCGCACTCGCTTGACGACACAGTCTCAGCTGCACCGCTTGGGCCGCTGGCCGTGGAAGGAACCGACGTTGCGCTGGGCGTGGAAGATGCCGACGCAGCACTTGCGGTCGAGGCAGCACTTGCGGTCGAGGCAGCGCTTGCCGCCGAGGCCGCGCTGGCTGCAGACGCAGCGCTGGCGACTGAGCTTGCACTGGAGGCATGTGCCGCAGAAAGCGTGGTCAATGTGGGGGCCACATACGCAGCCACTGCAAGACCACCGATGGCTGTGAAAGCCTTCCGGCGGGAAAGCACTTTGTTATTCTGTTCGGTCATTTGCTCTATCCTTCATTCTCGGTTCTGACGCCTTTGGTTTTGCGCCTCGAATCATTTCTAGCGAATGCGCCCTTTCAAGTGTCTGAACCGGATTGTCAGCGTTTTGTCATGTTCAAAACGGGAATGGCGGGCAGCCCCTATCATGCATCAGTTGTGCCCTTTTGGATCCAAGCTGCCACTTCCGTTGCCACTGAGTTATGCCCTGAGGCGAGCAGCACCATTGTGTCACTCAAACAGGTCATTCTGATCAATCGTGTCATTTCACAGGAAACTGGCCTTCGCTCGAAAATCATTCTGGGCGGGCCAGATTTTTTTTGGGGGGGGTGCAGCGAAAGCAGCCTAGCATTTGCCGCTCCCTTTCTGCGCAAATCGCGAGCGAACTCTCCTTGCTCTATCAGCTCCTATAACAACGAGGCTGGCGAAAAGTGATCGCCTCACCTTGATGGTCCAATGTGAACGTTCGTGCATGGGTGGCCTGGATCCACCAGGGCGATGGTATCCGGGGCCGGAGGGCAGAGGCCTAGGGCACCATGAGGTCGTTTGGTGTTGTAGCCCCCCTGAGGAGCAGACCTCTGGGCCAAATGAGGCGAACCGCTGGCTTGAGCCCAGTGCGGACCGCAAGTTCAAACGTGTTTCTTTTCTTTGGGCAATTTCCGGTAAATCGCGCTCACTTTCACCATTTTACGATGTAAGAGACAAAGCAGTCATTGGTTGACCCAAGGGCGTTTGGTCTGCCCAAATCTCGCAGACCAAGAAAACGAGAATGGCAGGGCTGCCAGCCCCGCCCCAACTCATGAGAACAACCCGAAACAGAAGTTGGAGCGACGGTCAGGATGCCGTATCTTCCCAAAACTTGGATTTGAGAAAAACGGAAAATTTTTCGAGTGAAAATGAAAAACACATCCCCTTTTCTCCGCCAGGATCGAAGCCTAGCCGACATTTTGTTGGTATGAGGCATGGTCGTAATCGGGTCATCCCTTCTGATTTGCCTGCAGGTGACTGGAACACGGGTACTCGCGTCGTTTTCGTGGTTTGCGTCTCTGGGCGCAAGAAAGATACTGGCTGACCGAGAGCACCTGCTGGATGCCGGATATGAGGCCTATGTTCGCGACCATACGCTCCTCCTCGAAAACGCATTTACGATTTTCCCAATCGCATTGAACTTGGCGCTGGCAATCCGGTACGCCTTTTTGCGGCTTGGAGGGCGCGCGCAGAAAAGGACCGGAATCCTGGACGGACGGGCCATGTTAGCATCGGATTTGGCGTTTTCACCGGGCGTTCTCTGGAAGCTTCTGTTCCTGTTTCTTTTTGTGGTATTCGCATTTCTGTCTTTTCCCACCCCTTTCTGCTTCGGGGAGGTGAACTGTTCGGCCTACCAGGTCGGGTTATTTACAAAGGACACAGTTTACCTTCTTGAATTTGCAAACGCCTTCTACTTCATCGGGTATTTGGCGTTCTGGCAACCAATCTATCACCTGTTTTTCATTAACTCACACACACAAAGGATTTCGTAGCCGGTAGAAACACATTCTTTGTTTGATACAGATAAACCAGTCGCAAACTGGGCGACAATCGTTGATGCGGCGGGTTCCATAAGTATGCGACCAATGTCCTCAATTGCGACTTCATCATCTTCTGCGACGCTGGCCATGACCAGCCAGGCGGCAAGTATCTGCCCTATCTTTGGACGGGTCGGATGAATGCGGCGGTGAACTCAATTTTCCGACGTGCAACCAACTAGGGCTACGGAACACCCCGCTCTCACTGGAGATCAAGCTTGCATTGCTGGACCGTTAAGCTCTCAGAGAGACCGCCAGAGTGCGGACATTCTGAGGACTACCGGCAAGGCTAGCATTGTCCGCTCAGCAGACCGTGGCGCGAGCCGCAGCGAAGAGCAGCCTTGAGCCTAGAAGGGCAGTATGCTGCGTTTCTGCCAATGCCCGATCTAGTTCTCAAATGCGCTGTTTCGAAGTCTTGCGCCGCGGCCAGGTACGGCAACCGAGCTGTGCTCTGGGTCATAGTATACTCCATAGCTTGCTCCGATGTATGCTAGGGGGAGGGAACGTTCGACTTAGACCACCGTGAAGAGATTTTGATGGAAGCGAAAACGGTTTTGCCGATCGAAATTGGTCGCTAAGCGAGGTCTGTCAGATAATGCCTGGCGACCGCCCCACTCCCTACGAACAGGTCTGCACTAATTTGGTCTCCTGGGGCAATCAGATCCATGTCAATCCAACCCAGCAGATGCCGGGCCCAAAAACCTGGACTACAGTTTAAACGCCACCCCAGTCAGACTGAGCCATCCTCGCCAACGCGATCGGCAAAACTATTGAAGAACTTCGCTGACAACTTCTTGGCAGTGCCTTGGATCAACCGGCTACCCAATTGTGCGAGTTTTCCACCAATTTCCACCTTCGCGTCATAGCGCAGCAACGTGCCGTCTGGGTGGGGTTCAAGCGCGACGTCGGCACCGCCTTTGGCAAAGCCAGCGGCGCCTCCACTCCCCTGTCCCACCAGCGAAAATCGATCTGGCGGCGAGTCAGGTTTGAGCGTGACATCGCCCTTGAACTTGGCCTTCACCGGCCCGATCTTGAGGACGACCTTGGCTTCAAGTTCCGTATCAGAATGTTTGACCAATTCCTCGCACCCCGGAATGCAATCCCGGAGGATTTCGGGATCGTTCAGCGCAGCAAAAACAACGTCTTGAGGCGCGTTGATGACAACTTCGTCACTAAGTTCCATATCTGAATCCTAAATGTTTCAGGGGCCCAAGGTCACAAGAACAGCGTCGATGTGATCGGAAAAATCGCGACAATGATCAACACGATCAACATCACACCGACGAACGGCATCGTCGCCGCGAATATCTGTTCAACCGACACATTCGGATCGTTCATCGTATTGTGCACCGTGAACACCGATATACCGAACGGCGGGGTCAGCAACCCGATCTCTACAGCCAGCACAGTGATGATCCCGAAGTGGCTCAGATCGATGCCCATCCCCTGCGCGATCGGTGCCGCAATCGGGACCATGATCAGAAGAATCGAGGAGCTGTCGAGGATCATCCCCATCAGCAAGATGATGGCCGCGTAAAAGAACAGAAAGCCATAGGGGCCAAAGCCGGATCCTTGAACAAGACCCTCAATGGCACTGGGCAGGCCCGCGATGGACAACATCCGCGAATAGAAGCTCGCCGCGATCAACAACAACAGGATCGACACGGAAATGACCCCGGTTTGCTTCATCACGTCCCACAATTTGTGGCGGTCCAAAGACCGGCGTGAGATCGCGACGATCAAGGCACCGAAGGCACCAATGCCGCCCGCCTCGGTCGGGGTGAAATAGCCGGAGTAGAGCCCGCCTAGCACCAAAAGCACCAGCGCGAGGATCGGGAATATCTTCGCCGCCATCGTTCGGAACGGCATTTTCTGCGCGCTGACATCCAGCCGCCGGGTTCTGGACGCATCTGGATCGGTCAGGACAAAGCTGGGAAACGCCACCGTCAGGCCGATCAGCATGATGACAAAGCCGCCCGCCAACATGATCCCCGGCAAGATGCCCGCGATGAACATCCCGCCAATCGAAACCTCGGCCAGAACGCCGTAAATGATCAGCAAAAGGCTGGGTGGAATAAGCATGCCAAGCACCGACGATCCCGCGACCGTTCCCGCAGAAAACGCCGGACGATACCCGTGACGCGTCATCTCGGGCACAGCGACCCGTGTAAACACGGCAGCAGACGCGATGGACACGCCTGTTACTGCGGCAAAAATCGTGTTGGCCGCAACGGTCGCGATGCCCAGGCCGCAGATCATACGGCGCAGCAGATCTTCGGCGACTTCAAAGGTATCACGCCCGACGTTGGACACGCTGACCAAGAGACCCATCAGGACGAACAGTGGAATGGTGGCGAACAGATAGTCGGCGATGCCGCTATATGCCGTCAGTTCCAGCATTTTGAATGCCAAATCCAAATTGTCTCGGATGATCCATATCCCCACGAAGGCGACGGCAAACAGCGCATAGGCAATCTGCATCCCCAACAAGACAAGTCCGATCAGGACAGCGATCAGGATGAAACCAATGGTCAATGTGGTCATGGGGTGCTGCTCTGGAAACTGCGGATTTCTTCGGACACGCGGTAGAGCGCTGACAGCGATGCCACCATGCTCCCAAAGACTGTGATGGCGCGGAACGGCGCCGTTGGAATGGTGAACACCCCCTGCACGCCAAAGAATTCCGCCCCTTGCCAGGCGTCCATCAGTTTTGGCCACGAAGCCCAAAATATCAGTGCAAATATGACCGCACCGGTCAGTGCGAAAAAGCTTTCGAGCAGAGCTATTAAACTCGGCGACGAGCCCTCTAAGCGCCTCACGAGGAAATCGGCCCGTGTCAGGCGCTTTTGCTGGATCGCTGCGGCGACTTGCAGGAACACGATCGCAACGATTGTGCGCGCCGCGATCTCGGATACGCCGGTGATTGGCGCATTAAAGAAATTTCGTCCCAGAACATCAGCAACGACAAGCACCATGAGCGCCCCGACGCATAGCGTCCCGATAGACGACATGACGGCAGCCACGGTCCCCAACACGGCACCGAAGGGCGCGTCGGCGAATTTTGGGACTGTGGGGTGGTCTCTTGCAGCCGGATTGACTTTGTTCATTTTCGATCACTCATGCTTGGGCGCATTCGGACATGCACCCGTCCAAACGCGCCGGACGGGTGCCTCATTAGAAGGTGTTAATGAAATTAACGACCTTCGTCCCAATTGCGAAGTGGCGTCGCACCGCGTTCACGCAGGGCGTCGAAATAGGCGGAAAGGACAACCTTGCCTGCTTCGCCCGTCTGCTCAAGCCAGGGCGCCACGATATCTGGCAGGCCTTCAACCCACGCGGTTTTCTCGGCGTCCGGCAATTCATGCACGGTCAGCCCAGCAGCCTGCATTTCGACCATGGCGCGTTCTGCAAGACCCGCGACATAGTCGCCGTGCGCCACAGACGTCGCTTTGGCCGCCTCGCGGAACGCGGCTTGAACCGGCTCTGGCAGGCCGTTGAAGAAATCCTCGTTCGCTGCAATCCCGCCGAAATACATCGAGCCGATACCAACACGGGTCAGCTCTGGTGCGACCTCATAAACGCGTGTCGGCAAGATGCCGGACGCAAAGGACAACGTGCCTTCGGTGACACCGGTCTGGATGTTGGTGTAATAGGTGGTCAACGCACCGTCGACCGGCGTCGCGCCGGTTTCCTGCAGCCAATTGGCCGAGGTGCCGGGCGCATTCAGCTTGCGATTTTGCAGGTCTGCCATCGTCTTGACAGGGAAGGTTGCATAGATGTCGTAGCTGTCGGTGATCAGCGACGACAGGTGCACCATGCCATTCTCGGACCAGCTGTTGGCAAGCTCGGGCAGGTTCTGGCTCAGGTCGTCGAAAATCTCGATGATCATCTTGTGATCAGACGTCGCGAACGGCGTGAAGTAGGTCACGTTTTGCAAAGGCATGTTCGCACCTTCCCAAACCGTGCCGACCATGCCGACGTCGACGATGCCATCCATCACGGCTTCGCGGGTATCCGTGAATTTGTAAAGGGTGCCGGCATAGGCCTCGGCCCAATTCACCTGATACTCATTTCCCGCTTCGGCCAGGATGCGGTTCACCTCTGGCTGAAATGTGTTCTTCATCGCATAGACCCAGATATTGGCCTCCGGGTGCGATGATCCGATATTGACGGTGACCTGCTCTTGCGCAGATGCCCATCCCGCTACGGACACGCTCAGCGCTGCAGCGGCAGTGAAAGTGGTAAACTTCATGGTCTTTCCTCCCTTGGTGAAAATGCCTCCTCGCATTTTCGGTTTGATTTATTCTTCGATCGTTCCCAACGCGCGCAAAATGCGTTCGGGTGTAAATGGCATGGCGCTGACCTGCGCACCCATGGGGCGCAGCGCGTCATTGATGGCGTTCATAACGGCGGCTGGTGCCCCTGCGGTTCCCGCCTCCCCCGCACCCTTGGCCCCAAGCGCGCTTTCCTTGGTGGGTGTTTCGACATGCCCGATGATCATGTCCGGCATCTCAGCGGCCATGGGCACAAGGTAGTCAGCCATGGAGCCGTTCAGAAGCTGCCCATCTTCGTCGTAGTGGACTTCTTCAAACAGCGCCCCACCGAGACCCTGAACAATCCCGCCCCGAATTTGCTCATCCACCAATTGCGGGTTGATGATGCGCCCGCAGTCTTCGACGCACCAGTGCTTCAACAGCTTCACTTCACCGGTGTCGGTATCGACTTCGACGTAGCTGGCTTGCACACCGTTTGTGAAGGCGAAGGGATATTCGGAGGTGATGTAGTGCCGGGTCTGAACCAGTTCTCGGGGCAAATCCTCGGGCAATGTGTCGCCTCGAAAATAGACGATCCGCCCCAATTCCTCGAGCGGCATACGCGCCGTACCTGACTCACTGTCAACAACTTCGCCGTCGCGAATATCGAGGTTGCTCTGGTCGGCCTGCAGCATGGCCGCGGCGACCTCAAGTATAGAATCGCGCAACGCACGCCCCGCGCGCAGGGCCGCTTCGCCCCCGATACCCGCACCGCGGGATGCCCATGTGCCGCCGCCGTAGGGCGTGACCTGTGTATCTCCGGTAATGACGCGCACTTTGGAGGGCAGGACGCCGACGCTTTCGGCAACGATCTGGCTCAGCATCGCTTCGGTGCCCTGTCCTTGTTCGGTCACGCCAGAGAGTGCTACGATTGATCCATCCGGATCCATCCGGACCGTACAGCCGTCCTGCGCCGAAATCCGCGCGCCGCCAATGCCATACATGAACGGCGACGGGTTGGTGAGTTCGATAAACGTCGCGATCCCGATGCCACGATGGATCCCCTTTTCACGAGCTGCCGCCTGATCCGCTCTCAGCGCGTCGTAGTCCATCAACCCGACCAGCTTGTCCATGCTTTGGTGATGCGACAGCCCTTCAAACCGCATTTTCGCAGGCGAGGTGACCGGATAGGCGTCATCGGCATACATATTGCGCCGCCGGATTTCGATCGGGTCCATGCCAAGTTCGGCCGCAGCCATGTCAACCAGCCCTTCGGTGATCGCCACGGCAATCGGGTGACCAACCGCGCGATACTGGCAGGTGGGTGTCTTGTTCTGGAACACCACTGTCGTCTTGGCGCGGTAATCGGCAAAATCATATGGTCCGCCGCACAGGTTGATCACCTGATTGCCCTCGATCGCCGAGGTGCGTGGATAAACGGAATACGCGCCAATCGCTGTCCAGTCATCCACATCGAACCCAAGGATCTTCCCATCCTTGTCTACCGCGATCTTCGCGTCAATCTTGTGATCGCGCGCATGAATGTCGGTCGTAAAGCTCTCAAGTCGATCGGCAATGAACTTGACCGGACGCCCCATGATTTTGGCGATCGCGGCGGTCGCCACTTCGTCAGGGTAGACGTGAACCTTGATGCCATAAGACCCGCCCACATCGCCGCAGATCACTCGCACGCGGGATTCCGGCAGATCCAGATGTTTGGCAAGCACGGTCTGCATCATATGCGGCGCCTGCGTCGCATGATACGCCGTCATCTGGGTTTCGGCGGGGTTCCAGTCAACCAAAATGGATCGGGGTTCTAGCGTGACGCCGGTATGCCGCGCAGTACTGAACTGCGCTGAAACGATCTTGTGTGCGCCAGCAAAAGCCGCGTCGAGATCGCCTTCCTCATTCACCCGCTGGAACGCCAGGTTGTCGCCCATTTCAGGGTGCAACACCGGTGTGTCCTTATCAAGCGCGGTCATCATATCAGTCACGACAGGCAGTTGTTCATAGTCTACGTCAACCAATTCCGCGGCGTCCTCGGCAGCGGCGCGGGATGTGGCGACCACGGCGACAACAGGTTCCCCGACCCAACAGGCGCGATCAACGGCCATCGGGTGTTCTGGCGGGGATTTCAGACCCTTGAGGTGCGCAAGCACGGCCACCCAAGGCGTGCAGACCTCAGCCAGATCCGCGCCCGTGAACACGCGCAACACACCTTTGACCGACGCCGCATCCACGGTTTCGATCCCCTGGATTTTCGCGTGTGCAAAAGGCGAGCGGACAAACGCCACATGAACCATGCGCGGCAGCACGATGTCGTCGACGTATTTACCTCGTCCCTCGACCAACCGTGCCGCGTTGGGGCGCGGAACAGTCTTGCCGATGTAGGAATTCGGGCGATCGGGATTGCCGAATTGAACGCTCATGACGTCACCTTACCCGTCCGCTTTTGCGCAACGCTTTCGACAGCGTCCACAATGGCCTCATACCCTGTGCAGCGGCAATAATTGCCTGAAAGATGTTCGCGGATAACGGCCCGATCAGGCACGCCACCCTTGGCCAGAAGCTCCTCCACGGCAACGAGCATGCCTGGCGTACAGAACCCGCATTGCAACGCGTTTCGCGCAACAAAGGCGTCTTGAAGATCACGGATTGCATCAGTGTCTGACAGGCCTTCGACCGTCCAGATATCCGCCCCGTCAAGCTGGGCCGCCAGCGTCAGACATCCGCGCACCGTTTCGCCGTCAACGCGGATGGTGCAGGCGCCACAGACGCCATGTTCGCAACTGGCATGTGCTCCGGTCAGGCCTAATTCCTGACGCAGGAAATCGACGGCATGTTGCCCCGCAGGCACGCGTGCTTGCACAGCTTCACCGTTCACCGTCAGATCAATCTCAACCTTGTCGCGGAACATCTCGCTCATCGGACGTCTCCTGTCATTTGGTCAACCGCGCGTCGCAAAAGGACCCCTGCGATATGGCGTCGGTAACTCGCGCTGGCGTTGGTGTCGCTTGATGGGTCAATCTCGGCGCGCAGGGCCGCCACGGCCCCATCGATATTGCCCGCATCCAGCATTGCCATCGCGCCGGTGGCCAGCTCGGGTTGTTCTCCGACTGACAACATCGTCAAACGATGGCCGGCCTGTCGTTTCACAAGGCACAGCCCGGCCAGGGCATAGTCGCCGGACCGGCGCGTCACTTCTTGCAGAACCTGGCGTTCACCTGCCTCGGCCTTCGGAATAGTGATTGCCATCAGTACTTCCTCGGGTTCCAGATCAGTTTCGAAAAGGCCAAGAAAAAAGTCCTCGACGGCAATAGTGCGGCCTCCGTCGGGCCCCATGATTTGCAGCGTGGCCCCCAACGCAAGCACACAGGCTGGAAACTCAGCAGCCGGGTCGGCATGTGCAAGCGCACCACCGATCGTGCCGCGATTGCGGATCGTGGCATGCGCGATAAACTTGACGGCATCGGCCAACAACGGCGCGTGTTCCTTGATCAGGGCATTGTCGCCCACTTCAACATGTCGTGTAAGCGCCCCGATGCGAATGGTATCGCCTTCATCGGTGACGCCCCGCAGCTCTGACAGACGCGAGATATCCACGAGCAGATCGCCAGCTGTCAGACGCATATTCATCGCAGCCACAAGGCTTTGCCCCCCCGCCAGCACACGCGCCATACCGTCAGCAGAATCCAAAAGCTTGATCGCGTGCTGCAGGTCCGTTGCCCGCGCATAGCCGCCTACAGATGCTTTCATTCGTAGTGCCCCCCGGTAAGCCCGCACACCCCATGCCGACTAATGATCACTTGATCAATACTGTTGATCACATGATCAATAAACCGAATAATATTGCAAGAAGATTCTTTTCTGCCCACAAACCGGACCATGGATATGAACAAACAAAACGTTGCCGACGCGGACTCGGGGCCCAAGATGAAACCTCGCCGTTTGCATCCTGAAGAACGCCGTCAGCAGATCATCGATGAGGCTGTCGCCTTTTTCGCCGAAGTTGGGCTGGATGGAAAAACCCGTGACCTCGCCAAGAAGATCGGCATCACACAATCGCTTCTTTTCAAATACTTCGCGACCAAAGATGCCCTGATCGAAGCGGTGTATGAACAGGTCTACCTGAACAGGCTTTCATCAGAATGGACCCACCGCATAGTGGATCGAAGCGTCCCTCTTCGCGACCGCATTTTGGCATTCTACAGCGATTACAGCACGCTCATCTTCGAATACAACTGGATGCGGATTTTCATGTTCTCAGGTTTGGCGGGCGCTGAACTCAATCGGCGCTACTTGGATCACATGCACCAGATGATATTGCGCCCTCTTTTGGAGGAAATCCTCGTCGCCTCGCCCAATACGGTGACCCCAACCATGGAAGATCTTTGGAATCTCCACGGCGGCATCGTCTACATTGGTATCCGGCAACACATCTACCGAATGCCGTGCCCAGACGATCCAAATGAAGCGATCGAACGTTCAGTTGATCGTTTCCTAAAAGCGTTTTCAGTCGCAACTCCATAACAAAAACAGGCATCCTTTATAAAAAGGGACATCACGCCAGCTTGGGGGAAAGAAGCTGTGTCCTTGCCGGGCGTGTTCGAATTGGCTTGCCAGCGCCACGCAGACAACTTTTGTTTTGGAGTGGCAAAACGGGAGCGTGGACATCAGGTGAAGCCGATAGTTACACCCCCAAAACACCCTTTGAGCCAGTAATGTGTTCAAACAGCGGGGTGTTCACAGACGAAGCCGGTCGCCGCGGTGCAGGCACGGTCTGCTGGCTTGATTTCGTCTTTCAGCCGCTTGTCGATTCTAAAGACATCGCCCCAATCATGGAAAACATCGGGTTCTCACCATTGAAGATGTTTTTGATGCCCCTGGAAAGCCCACATTCGGGCCAACGCAGCGAGCGACCGGAAAGTCCCGCTTAACGGCCGTTGGGATGATGTGCAGCGACAGGCAGGTCACCACCCGAAACGGACTTGGCCGAACACGATGGAATGTGATTGCAAGTGGCGGCCTATCGTCCGCCAACCGAGTCTTCCCTAGGGTCACCTTCGGGTCACTCAGTAGGCGTGACACCATTACCTGTTTTCTGCACCTCAGCAGCACGGAAACACCCAAGATTGAGAGCGGGAGACTTCAGCGTGATCCCTAGGTGCCTCAGGGCTTGAAGCAGCCGCATGCCTCCGCCTCCGCCACCCGAACCTGATGGAGAAGAGTTTCAATCCGGCTTTCCAAATCCGAGTAGCGTTTGGCCATTGGCTCAAAATAGGCAGCAGCCTCCAGCCAGCTTGTGGATTCATTCGAGTGGTCGAGGATCTGGTACAGCCGGTAGAGATCATGCGCGGATGACAGCGCCTGAAGGGTCACCAACACCGCGCCAACAGCATTCACCCGGGCTGAAGTCGTCGCCATTGCTTCGGCGCCAAACTTCAACTCCACCAGCATATCTACCAACAACCCCAATTCAGTGGCTGCCCCGAAATCCAATAGCTGATCATCAATTGGTTTTTGGCTATCCTCAAAGACTTGTTCACTGGCGACTTCGGCCAGCTCTTTGTTTACCAATTCTGCCCACCATACGGCCGTCTGCCTGGCTTGTAGCGCCATCTCTGTATTGATTTTGCGTCCATCTGCAAAGTGAGGCAGGACACCCTCAAGCGGCTTGTACAGGGCTTCCAGCCGCTCGGAATCGCATTCGAGGACAAGGGGCAATGCCTCCAAGGCATCCACAAAACTTGGTTGTCCGTCAGCGCCCCAGACCTCCTTTGACAGAAACTGGTCCAGCAGCTTTCGCCCAGAGATGGATGTGAGGGCAGCGCGTATTTCCTGATGGGTGAATTGTGATATTACCGGGGGGGGCGCAGGTGCGTCGCGGGCGGCGTTTTCCATCGGGAACGTGCCATACAACAAGCGCCCCGGTAAAGCTGACACCGGCGTGAGGTCTGTACGTGATTGCTGGGCTGCAATTGCCGGATCACCTTTCGTGCCGGAAAGCGCGCGAATGGCTTTCACATATTTTGAATCGCAGTTCGAGAAATCGACCCCGAACGAGTCCTGGGTAATTTCCTCCCAAGAACCAGTTTCAGTTTGCATGGACAGCTTCGCGACAATGTCCGCCGTCGCTTCCAGTTGCCCGTCATCGAGCCTGGGTTCTGCGAACTCAAGCGTCAGCTGCGACGGTCCCTGCCACGGCATGTCGCAAATTAGCCCCACGCAAGAAAAGGATCCCCCGACAACGGTCAGATCCAATTCCGAACTGAATGTCAGGCGCACGGCAGATGGATCAGCGTTTCCCGTGGACGTGACCTCATAGTTCACGCGGCGGGCGGCGCGATGCTCGGGCCTGTCCGGCTGATCGAACGGGACTGAAAACAGCCCAAGATCGATTGACCAGGCTGCCGTGCGACCCAATTCAAGCTGCGGGCGCAGGTTTGCCAGGTTGGTGAAGTGGCGGTTCTCAAACAGGGAATGAAGCAACGGCACATGATCCAATTCAAGTCCATTTTCTTCCATAGCTGGGATATTGAGAGTGAACAGGATGCGCCCGATTTCCTCGTGAGTTTCGAAAAACGCCAAGAGATCAGCAATGTCCTGTTCAAAGGTATTTGTTGGCTCAGGCGGTGTTTCGTCCAAGAGTTGCCGCAGGCGTTGCAAACCTTGAAAATGGTGGTCGAAGTACCCCTCCCCGTCCGGCAGGGTGACCCTGGCAATTTTTGTCTGGAGCTCGCAGACAATGCCGGTGCAAATGGTCAGGAAATCTGTTGCGACACCTTCATTTAGCATCCGAGAAGCTTGCTCTTCATACGCGCGGCGCATTGGTGAACCCGGCGCATATTGGTCAATCAGATGATCAGGCACGATCTCCTCGGCGGCGCCAGGGTATAAAAAGAGCTTGCCTGGCTCAATCGTCAGGAGGTGAGTAACCAAACCTTTGTCGATCAGAAGATAAAAAGAGTCTTGGGACTTGGCGGGTACCGACCACATGACAAGCGCAAAAATGAGCAAGATTCTGGGCAATTGGACCCTCCTTCCTGCGACAATAGCACAAAGATTGACGCCGATGGGCTGATATTCCAAATGCCGACGTTGGAAGGGCGCGTAGGGGATATTATGCGACATGGATGCTAGAGCCGTTCGGTGTGGCCAGATCGTTCGGCACAGCAGACCTCCGCCGCGCAGACCAGAAGCTAGTTTTGAAGCAGCCAGGCGATGCGATCGGCCCACAGGAGATAATGCAAGATGACGAGAGCGGCTAGCGAAGGCCCCGCCCAGTTGTACTCGGCCGCGTGAAGGGCCCCGGCGCCGCCAAACAGGATGGCGAATTCCAGCATCAGGCGGAGCCCGCCCGATACCGGGACCGGAGCGTTGCCTGAGCGACTCGGGTCGTCCGGAACGGCGAACACACCCCAAAGGGACATGAGCACCGCGAGGACGACGATCACGGCAAGGTAGCGCCACCAGCCTTCGGTGAGCGTCCAGCCGAGCACACTGAAACCACCGAGGGCGGCGATTTCAAGAAAGAAGCGCAGTGCGAGGTTTGCGGGATGCATGATGGGTTTCCTTTGGTGAGGGCCTGCTTGATCGGGCAAGACCGCGACAACCGGGCCGCAGTCTTTGCTTTGGCGTTCGGTCCGGACTTCAGCTCTTTCCTTCGACCCGTGCCTTCAGCGCTTCGTTCATCGCCATAAAACCCTGGTGGGTGTCTTCACGAATGAGAGCGATGAGAGGAAAGCCGAGCAGGCCAGTGAAGTTTTCGCCATGATGAAAGATCGTGGTTCCGCGGTCGGTTTCCTCGAGGATAAAATAGTGCTCACCATCGAAGATGCCCCTGAATCCGAGGCGACCGACCCACCGGAGTTCCTTATTCTCTGCGGCGACGAGCACTTCCGGTGTGAAGTCCATCTTTGAGCTGCCATCAGCGCCAACAGTGACCTGCAGGTAGGTTCCGGTTTCCAGATCACCCGAAATATTCCGCACAAATGGATTCCAGTCGGCGTACGCTTCGGTGTGGGCCAGTTGCGCCCAGACGGCGTCGGCCGGAGCGTCGATTTCAATTTCGGTTGTGATGGAGGGGCCAGTGATCTGCCCGATGGCGAAGCCTGCGACAAGTGCGGTTGCGGCGATGGCGGCGGTGGTTGTGAGTATCGACATGGTTTGGGTCCTTTTGGTGTGAGCCGTTTTGACCGGCGTGTTTGAACTGAACTCAAGATGCGGTATGCGATTGACTTGATAAATTGACTGAATTTCGATAATAACTATAAAAAATTATAGAGATGCCGATGCAGCTTTCCTGGGACCACATCCGAACCTTTCAAGCGGTTGCACAGCACGGCTCGCTCCTGGCTGCGTCCCGCCATCTTGGGCTGACACAGCCCACGGTCGGCCGCCACATTGATCTTATGGAGGAACGTCTGGGGTTCACGCTTTTCACACGGGGCCGCGAGGGTATGCGGTTGACCGACAAGGGCGCGGACCTCGTGGCCACCGCGGGCGAGATGCTGGGGATTGCGACCGACTTCGAACGCGCAGCGTCTGGTTTGGAGGAGAGGATCGAGGGGACGATCCGGATCTCTGCCAATGAGATCCTCGGCGCCCTGTTGCTTCCCGGCTTGATCGCGGCGTTCATGGCCGAACACCCGATGATCGAGATCGAGATCGAGGTCAGCAATGAGGCGACAAACCTGCTGAAACGCGATGCCGACATCGCGGTGCGCATGTTCCGACCGACCCAGAACGATCTTGTCGCGCGCAAAATCCGCGACCTGCCGCTGGGGCTCTTCGCACACGCGCGCTATCTCGAACGCCATGGCAATCCGCGGAGTATCGACGACCTGAAGTCCCATGTGCTTATCGGGCTGGACCGCAATCCGTCGTTGATCGCGGCCTATGGCGCCGTCGGCCTACCCCTGACCCCAAACAGCTTCCAGTTCCGCTGCGACAACAACATCGCTGGCATAAACGCAGTCCGCACCGGCATCGGGATCGGACCTTTGCATATCGGCATGGCGTCGCGCTGGCCCGAGGTTGTCCAGGTCTTGCCGGACCTGCCCGTTCCCCCGCTGAACCTCTGGCTCGCTTGTCACGCAGACGTGCAACACAACAAGCGCATCCGGCTGGTGATGGACTACTTCGCCGAGCGTATGAAGGCGCCTTACGAGGCCATGCTTGCCTAGTTCGACGCCGACCATGCACCTCGTGTTTCATCGCGCCTGCGCCCCATTCGCGGTGATGCGGTCGCTCCGTTGGTTCTGCTTCTTCGCGTACTGATATCCGGCGTTACCGGCGGGTCAATCCGCCGCCCGGTAATCGAATGTAGCTGCGATGAACGCCCCGAAAAACCGGGTATCAAACCGGCAATAGGTGCAGCACGACTGAGCCCAGTCGGCCGCGGGTCAAGCCAACAACGCGTTCCAACTTGCCCTGCAAAATGATGCGGAAGTAGAACTCTTCGATGAACGCAGGCTGGTCGCCGTCAACTTCCTTGCACAATCTCAATGCTGCCTACATATTCCCTTCAACGAATGTAGTGAGGTTGAATTGGCACTCGTAGCGCAGAAAAACCTTTCCCAAGCCGGGATTCCTGAATGGCAGAGGGCGACTTACAATGACTTAGCCGAGCGTCTCGCATCTCCTTCGGATTTTCCCTGCACATTCTCACAAAACGCTTTCCATCGAGAGTTGCTTCAATTCTCTTTCATTGACGCCCCCGGTGAGAAAGGGTTTCGAACCGGGATGCGCGATCTTCTTCAATACATTGCAGACTGCAATCATTGGGACGGGCGGCTGGACAGTGCCAAACCCCTACTGATGGTTTTCTCTGAGCATGCAGCCAGTTTTGATACTATTGAACAATATCATGAATTTGGGTGGCAGGTGCTACAGAGTTGGCACGAAAACGATCCTACCCCCTGGCCCAGTGATGTCTCAAAAACGCCACTTGAACCATTTTGGTCATTTTGCTTCGGAGGATTGCAATTATTCGTGAACATGTCTGCTCCACTGCATACCAAACGTCGCAGTCGAAACCTCGGTCGTCATTTCACTTTGGTGATCAATCCACGTGAACGCTTTGACTTGGTGGCGGGGGACACGCCCGAGGGTGAGAGGGTGCGATCCAAAATCAGGGCGCGGTCTAGTGACTATGATGAGGTGGCGCATTCGCCCTTATTGGGTCGCTATCAAAAGGGTGAACTGGAATGGGTTCAATACTCCCTTTCCGAGGACAACTCAGCCGCACTCAATGAGTGCCCCTTCCAATTCAGGGGTTGATGCCAGCACCGCAAACGGCAGTTAATCTGACACGCGCTCGAGCAATTCTACCAAAGTTTTCCGTGAAAAATGTGGCTGGGCAATAATCTACCCAGCCACGCCCTGTTGGACTTTTGTCGTCGACGGCACGCAAAGGGAGGAGGTATCACGCACAATCTCCGTTGTGGCTTCAGAATGCCGCGCCGCAGAAAATGCTCAAGAAAGATCACCCGCAGTCACGAAATTGAAATCGATTTGGCGCATTTACGGTCAGTTTTCGCGGCCCACGCAAAGACTTTGGGCAGATCTGGTCTCATTCTTTCGTGTCCCCCTCCACCATTCCGTTGCTGCTTTTCGATTTTCATTTCAATCCGCGAGAACTTGAACCGATGGCAATTAAAGCTTTGCCTACATCGCTCTCGTTCAGAGCAGACATCGATGCATCCCACAGCATCGGTCAAAGAGGACTCCAAGCTGGCATTGGCTACAAGATGACTGAATGACCGGTTCGGGCCGTCCCTGTCGAACGGCCCATATGTTTAGATTTCGATAGCTTCTGCAATTGCCAGTGCATCTTCTAATTCGCGACAGAAGCGCGCGCACCTTCCGAAATCTCGAACCGAACTGTCTTTTGGGTTTTACTCTGCAGTACCGAGGCCCGTTCTTTTATCTGACCTGGTGCCACCACGTCGACGACTTGCATGCGAACTAGATCACAGCCACGAAGCTTGCTGTCGATAGCCATGTTGAACAGGGCGAGGTCTCGATGATTTTCGGCGAGTTCCAGTCGTACCCTAGTCGCCCAGACATGTTTGGGTTTCAGTGGACGTTTCTGGCCGACGATGCGTCCCTTGTTCCAGGCAGGGCGAAGTGTTCGAATGGCAGGTAAGTTTAGTGTTTCCATGACTGATCCTCCGATCCGCCACGCCCTCCCACAACGACAACCCGACGTTGACAAAGCACTGTATCACAAGATGCTGCGCTGCATCCGAGGTCTGCATTGAGCCCATTTTCTCGAATGCTGCGTGATGGTTGCACGTCTGCTATCGGATGAGTGGCTCTTTTCTTAGGGCGGTTGCAGTTCACACCACCTGACAATGGGCCCGCGTTGTAATGGATCGGAACCTGAGATAGTTTCACTGTGTGAAGTGCCTTCGAAACATAACCTCAACATTGCTTGTTGTTCTTCTGGTCTTTTTGACGGGGCTAAGCAGCGCTGCGCATGCTTTATCAATGGATTGCCTTGGTGGGCATTGTGACGAGCACATGGTTATGCCCGGGCTCGAAAACCACACTGGCCACGCTTTGGGGGAATTGACGGGCAGCACACCGCTTGGATCAGATGGGATAGCGCATGACGAATGCAATCCATTCCTGTGCAATTCTCTCGCGCTACTACTGCTAACGTCCGACGCAGTTTTTGATCAATCCGAGACCGTATTGGGTTGGCAAGTTGGCCACCTCTCGACACTAGAAGAGCCGGACAACCCGGACAGACCACCCAACCTTTGAATCAGGATTTCACCGCTGTTTGCGTAAGTGATCAGCGTTATTGAAAGGTCGCAGGAATACTGCGGCCAGCCTTTGTTTCACAAGGTTAGGACCAATCCATGAACCGAAAATATATCGTGATCGGCGCGTGCGCCGTGGCAGCCGTCGCTGCATACCTCGTTCTTCGACCCGGCCCCGCAGAGGAAGCCGCGCAAGCGGCACCTGTTGAAGGTAACGCGATTGTCGCGATCCAGATGCCGCCAATCGACGGCAATGCAGCGATCGGCCAACGAATATTCGGGAATACGTGTGCAGCATGTCACGGCACCAACGCTGTTGGGGTTGAGGGTGCGGGGCCGCCGCTGATCCATGTTATCTATGAACCCAGCCACCATGCCGACGAATCTTTTCAGCGCGCAGTCGCGTTAGGCGTCAGAAGCCATCACTGGCGTTTCGGCGACATGCCTCCGGTTGAAGGTCTGATCCGTGGCGATGTTGCCATGGTCATCGCCTATATCCGCGAAATTCAACGCGCCAATGGAATTAACTGAGGAACCCAAAATGAAAAAACTTGCCACATTTGCTTTGATGACCTTTCTTGCCACCAGTGCATTTGCCCATTCGCGAGTGGACACCACTATGCCTGAAAACGGCGCGGTGATTACCGAGGCTCCCACCGAAATCAGTTTCAACTTCGCTGCTGATATCCGTCTTACGCGGGTGGATATGCTTCATCAGGACGACCCGTCAGTTCAGCTTGATTTGGGAGATCAGACGAGCTTTGGCCGTGTTTTCACGCTGCCCCTTGAGGGCATGGGGGTCGGCACCTATCGCATCGAATGGCGGGGCTTGGGGTCGGACGGTCACGCCATGCAGGGCGAGTTTTCGTTCACGGTGGAATGATCATGCCGGACATCTGGGGAATAGCCGCGATCTTCGCCAAGCTGATGCTCTATATCGGCATTGCGGGTTCAACCGGGCTTGTGATCATTCGACTCTCGTTTCCCTATCTGGTGTCGCCATTAAGCGACCGGATTAGGATTCAGGCCGTGGTGTTGGCCGGATTTGCGATCGCCGCAGCGGTTTTCGGCTTCATGCTGCGTGGTGCCGCCCTGACGGGTGGAGCCGATGGCATGACGGATCCCGAAATGCTCGGGCTGTTGTGGCAAACACCGGTTGGCGACGTTCTGGTTTATCGTGTTGCTGGTGCAGCACTCCTAATCGCGGGAATGTTCATTCCCCGTTTTGGGACGTGGGTTTCACTTGCTGGCGGGACCATTGCCTTATGGTCCTTCGCAAAGATCGGGCACGTACCTGACTTGCAGCAAGCTGGTGTTCGCCTGCTCCTTCTATTGCACCTTCTGGGCATCGCTTTTTGGATTGGCATCCTTGGCCCCTTACGGAACCTGTCACGGCAGTCAGAACACTTGGACAAAGCGGCCCTGCTGGGGCATCGCTTTGGGCGAGCGGCGGCAGTGATTGTCCCCGTGCTGATCTTGGCAGGCCTATTGATGGCTTGGCAGTTGCTGGGCGATCTGGGGGCACTGGTGTCAACGGGTTACGGGCAAGCCCTTCTGATCAAGCTGGTGCTTGTCGGCGTGGTTCTGACGCTGGCAGCCGCAAACAAATTCCGCTTCGTTCCCGCCATGCAGGCCGGGGACAGCAAAGCCGCGCAGCATCTGGCGCGCTCCATCGAAATTGAAACAGCGGTCATACTGCTGGTGCTTGCAGCAACCGCAACACTCACCAGCGTTCTGACCCTTCCGAACTGAGGCCTTCCATGAACAGACGAGAATTCCTGATCACGACGAGCGTTGCGGCATTGGCTCCGCGTGTCACATTTGCTTCAACCCCGACGGAACTGGTTGCGCAGCCGGTCAGCGCACAAATCCTGCCCGACGGGGAACCGGCAACACCTATGCTTGGGTTCAACGGCAGCACCCCCGGACCAGTGCTGCGGACCCGTCAAGGCGACGTCTTTGATATCCGGTTCCGGAACCAGATCGACGAGGGATCGGCGGTGCATTGGCACGGCCTGCGTATCGACAATGCAATGGATGGCGTTCCGGGCCTGACGCAAGATGTCGTCAAAGCGGATGCCGAGTTCGCCTATCGTTTCCCTGCACCCGATGCTGGCACCTACTGGTATCACTCGCATAATCGGTCTTGGGAACAGGTTGCCAAGGGCCTTTACGGTCCGCTGATTGTTGAGGAAGCGACACCTCCCGATGTGGACCACGATCTAATCGTCATGGTCGATGACTGGCGCATGACCGAAAACGCCACACTCGCCGATGGTTTCGAGAATATGCACGACCAGGCGCATCAAGGGCGGCTTGGCAACTATGCCCGTGCGCTTGTCGAACCGAACACGCCGGTCCGTCGCGGTGATCGTGTGCGCTTGCGGCTGATCAACGTCGCCACAGATCGAATTTTCCCGGTTGAGATTGAAGGCATTGAGGGCAACGTGGTTGCCTTGGACGGCATGCCGCTTTCTGCTCTACAGGAGCCATCCGGCCTCATTTTGGCCCCGGCCCAGCGTGCCGACATCATCGCGGATGTCACTTCTTCAGACCAGATTTCCTTCATATTCCCCACGCAGGATGGCCCTTACCGTTTGGGCGAAATCGCGGTGGTTGGCGAGAACACGGAACGGGAACCGTCAGAGATTTCAGCGTTGCCAGCAAACGAGACGGCACCGCCCGACATGGACAATGCGGTTTCCCTGACCCTTACCATGGAAGGCGGTGCCATGAGCCGCCGTATGATGCAAGGGATGATGGGCGGCGACATCTGGGCGCTCAACGGCCAGTCAGGTCTGACGGATACCCCGTTTCATCTGTTCGAACGTGGGCAGACAGCGCGTATTCGTCTGGTGAATGGCACCCGTTTCCCGCATGGCATCCATCTGCACGGGCATCATTTCTTTGAGGTCGGAGCCGAAAACAATCTGGGCGCGTTCCGCGACACCACACTTGTGGATTCAGGCGAGACCCGCGACATCGTCTGCGTGTTCGACAACCCCGGAAAATGGCTGTTGCATTGTCACATGCTGGGGCATCAGGCGGCGGGTATGAAAACATGGGTAAAGGTCACATGAAACACATTCTGATCATCGCTGCCTGGAGTGTCGCGACTGGCGCTATCGCCGGTCACGAATTGGATGACCGGGACCTGACCAATGGGCAGGCCCTCTACGTCGAACAATGCGCGTCCTGCCATGGCGCAAATCTCGAAGGGCAGCCCGACTGGCGCACGCCTGATGAAGACGGCGTTCTGCCTGCACCACCCCATGATAAGACCGGGCACACATGGCACCACGATAATCAGCTTCTGTTCGAATACACCCGGCTCGGCGGCGAAGAAGCGTTGGCAGCACGTGGCGTTACGGGCTTTGCCAGCGGTATGCCGGGGTTTGGAGACACGCTCGCCGAGGAAGATATCTGGGACATTCTGGCCTATATCAGATCAACATGGCCAGACCGTGTTCAGGAAATCCAAGTCGGTCGCAACCCACCGCACGACTAAGGTAGGCGGTCTTCGCTACCTGGCGTGAGCGCGTAGCGCCCGCGTCCGGTTTTGATGAGCAACTCCTGATCGAGGTACAAGACCACACAGACAGATCGTGCGAGACCACGTCGGACATAGTCGTTTCGCAACTGGCAGACGTGCGTGAAAAGATCCAACGGTTGAAGTTGCTGGAAAAGGAACTGACCCGCATATCCAAGGGATGTGATGGGCAGGGGTATCGGAAGATTGCTACGTCCTGGTCTCACTGCCTGATCATGAGCTTTGCGAAAGAGAACACTGAACTTCCGATAGCAGACTTTGCCGTTCCAAAGTGGAATGGCCGGAGAGTCCCGCTTAACGGCCATTGGGGCAAGCTGCCGCGAACGGCGGCGCTGAGCCCAAATCCGACAAATGCCGCGCGAACCACAAACAGACGCAAACCACGGATGGCTGCCGTTGAGACCGGAAAGAACGGCCCATTCCCGCCGTTCGATAGGGAGTTGCTACGCTGCAGTGCGGCCCGTCGAAGGAGACATTCGCTTTATCCACGATTTCAGCTGCACGGCGGTCTCACACTATTCGGGAAGAATGATCATTCGCTGCGCTTGCGCCAGTGGCCCGATTCAGGGGCGCTGGAGTTGAGTAACAATTCAAGTTTTCTGGTGGCGTTTCCCCCCATCAAGCACCCGCCGATGGGCGTCACGCATCAAAAGGAACTCTGCCCGGCTGTCCCAAAACTTCGCGTGAGCGGCGTAGAGCGACCAATCTAAGAACGGCGGCGGCTGGTCAGCGTCATCATGACGCCATACACCACCGCAATCACGAGGCTTGCGAAAATCGCCATGAGGAGCGTCGCAAAAAGCGGGTGTTGGGGATTGGTTGCCAACAATCGGAGTGTCGTTTCTTCTCCGGATACAAGCCAAGGGCCCAGAAGGGCGAGGTTCGTGGCAAGAATAGCCGCCACCGCGATTGCTGTGGCCAAGCGTGATTTCGCGGCGACGCTGTGCCCGATGAGCATTCGACGCAGGCTGCGCAAAGCACGCGCGACATCGGCCTGGATGACCAGAAGCGTCGGCACCAGCAAAAGCACAATGAAAAAGCCAACGGAAAGACCATAGACCAGCGTGACAACCGTGGGCTTGAGGAACAGGGACTGGCGGCTTTCCTCATACATCAACGGCATAAGGCCCAGCACCGTCGTGAGGGTGGTGAGCAGAATGGGACGCAAGCGGTCCTTTGCGCCAGCAACGGCTGCTGCAGTCACCGGCAATTTGCGGCTGTACTCCTGCACAGTCGTCACAAGCACGATGGCGTCATTGATAATAATCCCTGACATGCCAATAAGCCCGATGATCGTGAACAGCGACATGGCAAGGCTGAACTGCGCGTGCCCCCAGACCGTGCCGATCAGACCGAAGGGAACGACTGCGAGGACGATCAGCGGAAGGGCCCAGTTTCCGAACACCCAGCCAAGCACAAGGTAGATTCCCAGAATACACAGAAGAAAACCCACCATGGCCTCATCCAGGAACGCACTTTGTTGCAAAGACAGGCCACCCAGGTCCCAGTCGAGGTTGTGACGTGTGGCAATGTCCGGAAGGATTTCATCGTTCAACAGCCCGCCGATTTCGCTTGCACGAGCGGGGTTGTCTTCTGACAGGCTGCCCGTAATCGTGACCAGCCGGCGGCCATTCTCGCGCGCGACGGTTGAAAAGGCGATGGCGCTCTCGACGGTGATGATTTCGCCCAGCGGCACATAGACACCGGTCGGGCTGCGCATCAGGGTAGTCTCAAGGAAGTCGGCAGAAAGCTCCGCATCGGGAAGGCCGACCGTAATAGCGGTGGACCGGATTCCCGCCGGGAATTCCACAGCGGTAATGCCATTCAGACGGCCAAAAAGTTCCGCACCGATCGCGTCGGTGGTAAAGCCAAGCGCCTCTCCGGTCGGTGTGAGGTCAAGCACCATGTCGACCTTGCCGTAAGGCAGGCTGTCCTGCAGCCCCGTGACTTCGGGGAACTGGCTCAGCTCGGTGACAAGGTCATCTGCCGCGGCCTTCAGGGCAAAGCTGTCATCGCCGTAGAAATTCACGGCAAGGGAATCCCCCCCCGGTCCGGCCCCCTGGCTGCGGAAGCTGAGTACAGAGAGACCGGCGGGGCGTTTCACCTCCCCCTGAAGCTCGCGCACGAATTCCTGTGCTGAGAAATTCCGCTGATCGGCTCCGACAAGGCCGATATCGATCGACCCAAGCGTATCCGGGTCCATCGTCTCCTGACCAGGAATGCCCTTGGCTGACGTTCCGCCCACCTGGGCAAGGGCATGAACGACCGGATAAATTCCGCTGTCTGCCTCGTAGCGTTGTCCGACCGCTGTAACGGCACGGTCCAGCTCCTGAGTAAGAGCAAATGCGTCCGCGCGGGTGGCGCCAGGCAGGAAGGCGAAGTTCCCGGTCACCGATCCGCGCTCGGGGGCGGTAAAGAAGGACCACGCGACCTCGCCGCGTATCAGGGTTGCCACACTGGTCGACAGCACCAGGATCATCAGCGCAACGACAAGGTAGCGCAGCCGGATAACCCATTGCATCAACGGCATGAACGCGCGTTCTGTCATCCATGCGAAGCCCCGGTTGAACCAGGTCGACGGCAGGTCGTACCAGCGCTCCCTGGCTCCGGAGATCAGCGCATGGCGCATGTGATGTGGCAGGATCAAAAAGCTTTCGATCAACGAGGCAAGCAGCACCGCTGTGACCACCGCCGGAATATCGCCAATAAGCCGCCCGAACTCGCCTCCGATGAAAAGAAGGGCAATGAAGGCCAGGATCGTCGTCGCGGTAGAGCTGAACACCGGACCCAGCATCCGGCGCACGGCATTGACCGGGGCCAGGTCCGGACTTTCGCCCATGCGACGGGCCCTGTAATCGGTGTGTTCGGCCACGACAATGGCATCATCCACCACGATCCCCAGCGTGATGATAAGGGCGAAAAGGGACATCATGTTGATGGTCAGCCCCGCAGCATACATCACCCCGACGGCAGCGATCATCGAAACGGGGATGCCCACAGCGACCCAGAAGGCGGTACGCGCCGACAGAAACAGGAACAGCGTGACAAGCACCAGCGCAAGCCCGGTCAGACCATTCTCCAAAAGGATATCAAGCCGGTCGGTAATGTCCTGCGCACGAGAGTTGATAAGTCGAATGTCGACACCCGCCGGCAGCTCAAGGCGCAGCTCTTCGGCAAGCTGGCGCACGGTCGCTTCGATGCCGATGGCGTCCCCTTCGGCGGTTCTGTCGACCCGAACAAGAACCGCTGGCTGCCCGTCGATATAATAGGCGCGACTTGCATCCGACCCTGTCACGCTGACCTGTGCGACATTGCGAAGATAGAGCTTGGAGCCGTCCGGGTTTACCCGCACGACCAGATTGCGGATCTCGTCGGCGTCGCGGGTTTCAGTGCCAGCACGCAGCCTTGCGCCCCCATCGGCCACATCACCGGCCGGGCGGGTTTCGACGTCACCTGCAATTGCAGTTGCGATCTCTCGAAGGGAAATGTCGTGACGGACACGCGCCACTTCAGGCACGGCAACTTCAATCTGTGGCGCGGCGACGCCGGTGATGGAACTGCGGGTGATCCCCGCGCGGTATAGGCGCGAAACGAAGTCATCGCCGATCTGGGACAGCTGATCGGGGTCGATTGGACCCGAGATAACCACCTCGGTCACCTTGTCGCGCCACGTCCCGCGCCGCACGACGGGTTCTTCCGCTGTGTCGGGCAGTGTCTTGACCGTCTCAACTGCCGCTTTCACATCCTCGGTTGCGCGCGCCATATCCCAACCGGGTTCAAGAACCAGGGTCACGGACGCCGAGCCATCCTTGGACGAGGCGCTTGAGCTCATGACCCCCTCGACGCCCTGCAAAGCGGGTTCCAGCAAGGCGACCACGGCATTATCAAGCTCTTCCGGCCCGGCCCCGTCCCAGGTGACGTTTACAGACACGGTGTCGACCACGACATCAGGAAAGAACTGCGAGCGAATTTTAGAGCTTGCAACCAGACCAAGGGCCAACATCACCACCATGACAAAGGTCGCGGCAGTGCGGTGACCGGTGAAATATCCCAGCAGACCCTGCGCGCGGTTCTCCATCACTCGCTCTCCGCCATCTTGGCTTCGAATTTCTCAACCGTGGCGATGGGGACGTCTGCGCGGCCAAGCTCTTTCAGGAACTTGTCACGCATCTCCGGCTTCATCTGCTCGCTGGCCTCGATAAACGCGATAATTCTCGCGCGCCGGGCATCGTCCAGAGCGATGGTGTCGGGCACCGCATCGGTGGGTGCCGGGGCCGCCTGTTCGTCGCCCTCGGACCATTCCGCAACGGGTGTGACCATGATCCCAGATCCAAGCTGGAGCGCCCGAACCTTGACATACTGACTCCCGGCGGGAAAATCGCCCACGATCAGCATATCGCCCTGATGACGCAGCAGTGTGACCTGCACTTCCTCAAGCCGGTTCCCATCTGCGATCAACAGGATGCGCCCGTCGGCAGTGGCTGCGGTGGCGGGAATGCTGGCGACGCCTTCAAGCGGTTTTTCGGGGATGCGGACCGTCACGAAATCCCCAGTTTGAATCAGGTTGAGATCCGGTTCGATCAACTTGGCATACACAAGGCGCCCCACCTGCCCTTCTTCCAGACCAGAACCGGCGCGGTCCAGGGTGGCCGGGAATTCGGTAACCGCGCGGCCACGTTGGACCAACACGCTCATGTCAGTTTTGCGCAGTGCGCCTTGGGCATTCAGCAATCGCGAATACTGATTGTTGGTGACCCGAAAGACGACTTCGATGTCGCCCGTATCGATCAACTCACCAAGCTGTTCGTTTGCCGATACAAGGCGGCCCTGCGCGGCACTCGCATCGCTGATGACCCCGGCAAAGGGGGCGGTGACAGTCGTTTCCGCAAGTGACCTTTGGGCGTCGTCCAACATGATTTCCCGCCGGGTCACGGTGATCGCCGCCTGGCCCACGCGGGCCTCGTCCCCGGCAACGATTTGGCGTCGACTGACCAGCGTTTGTTCGGCGGCGGCCCGCGCCAGCACCGCTGTTTCAACATCCGCTTCGGTCGCCACGCCGCGTGCGCGCAAATCTTCCTGCCGGGCAACGGCCTGAAGGCGTAAGTCAAGTTGCACCTGGGCAGTCCCAACCTCAAGCCTGCCAAGCTCCAAAGCCGCCTTGGCTTGCGCAAGCTCAGCCTGTGCTTCGGCCACATCCGCCTTGGCCAACGCCAGCCCTGTTTCCAGCCGCGACGGGTTGATCCGAAACAGCACATCCCCCGCAGCAACGACGCCGCCATCCCGGAAATTTTCGGACAATTCCACCAGCGTGCCAGCCACCGCCGACCGCAAATCAAGCGTGCGCCCGCTGGTCAGGTGGCCATAGCCGGTAACGACGGGGGTGACGACTTCGGCCTCAAGCACACCGACGGTGACCGAATAGATTCGCTCGCGCGGTGTGCGCACATTCGTCGCGGCACTGGATCCGTCCTCCCAGGCGCGATACAGCATCCCCCCGGCAGAAAAAAGAACGGCAAGAGCCGCACCACCGACGGCCAGACCAAAGCTGGTACGGGTCAGCATCCTCATCGCGCGTTCCTCCAAGAGATCGTTGATCGTCCTTAGTAGAGGTAGATACCGCGGCCTTAAAGGCGTCAAGGTGTCGCTTGCATCAAGGCGGTGGTCACCATTTATGGGCTATCGCCCGGGCGGCCACTATGGGCATCTTTGCAAAGGCGGGCATCATTCAATGAACAATCAGTCCGGCATATTACCGGGAACTCCCAACCACGGGGCTATATCGAATTACGGGCTTTGCCGGACGCTGATATTGCGATTCTGTTGAAGCGACTAGAGCCGGATTAAGGATTGGCCGTTGGGCTTGGGGCCGGGTTGGTTTTGGCACTCGGAGGGATCGTGGACCTGCATGGATTTCGTGCGGTCAGCGGTGTCGGCGTCGAAGTGCCCGCGACACAGAGCGATCTCTGGTTATGGTTGCGCGGCAATGATCGTGGTGAAATTGCGACGCGTGCGCGTGGTCTTTTACGGCTTTTGGCACCGGGCTTTGAAATCGTGCGCAATGTTGACGGATTCAAACTTGGTGTGGATTTGGATACCCGGCATGAAGTGCAAAACAGTTCGTTCCAAGCAAGTGGCGATTTTGTGTCCTTGTATTTTTGGCGCAGATACTCACGCAGCGCCGCTCCCGAAATCTGGTAGGGCTTTGGGGAGGCCATCAGTGGCAGTCCGTTTTTAACCCAATTGCGGATTGTGGCTGGTGTAACACCTAGAACGGCGGCAGCTTCACCAATCTCATGGGTCAGCGCCGCCTTTACTGACATCGGAATGACGCGCTTACCCATCGGCTACATCCTCAAAAAAAACGCGGATATCCAGCATGGGAATCGACAACTCCAAGGCCAAGGGCGAGCCGTTCGACCTTTCCCCCTAGAAGGACGGACCGAGCAGCGATGACTGATCCCCGCTGCAACAACGCAGTGAGGTGGGGCGCTTAATGGGGCCAGAAACAACTATTATCGATCAAGTCGCTGTTATCAAAGTGTAAAATTTGGTAAAATGGTGCCCCCACACGGACTCGAACCGCGGACCTACTGATTACAAATCAGTTGCTCTACCAGCTGAGCTATAGGGGCACTGGGGCGTCACCTAGCAAAGGTATCGGGCTTTGACAAGCGCCTCAGCGACTGGTTCTGGCCATCACGATCACGGCGGCCAGACCGACGACGCAGACCAGCAGCGCGGCGGGGGAGGCGTCGCCGATCCGCTCCAGCGACGCGTGTTCATAGACCCGCGTGGAAAGCGTGTTGTAGTTGAAGGGGCGTAGCAGAAGCGTGGCCGGTAATTCCTTCACGCTGTCGACAAAGACCAGCAGCAGCGCGGTGCCGACAGAGCCGCGGATCAGCGGCACGTAGACTTCGCGCAAGGCGCCGCCAGCGGTGCGGCCCAGGCTGCGCGCGGCCATCGGCAGACTGGGCGACACCCGGTCCATCGCGGCGTCTGCGGCCCCCTGTGCGATTGCGAAAAATCGCACGCAATAGGCAAAGACCAGCGCGAAGGCGGTGCCGGTCAGAAACAGCCCTGGGTCCCAGCCGGTCAACGCCAGGATGCCATCGGCCAGGGTGTTGTCCAGCACGGCCATCGGGACCAAGATGCCGACGCCCAAAACCGCGCCTGGCGCGGCATAGCCAAGGGTCGAGATCGGCAGGATCAGACGCGGCAAGCGACTGCCGCTCATGCGCACGCCATAGACCAGGAAAAGCGCCGCCAGGACCGTGACGATCGCGGCCAGCCCTCCGACAGTAAGCGTATTGCCCAGTGCGCTCAGCAGCCCGGGTTCCCACCAACGGTCGGGTCGCGACAGCGCGTGGTGCAGCATGACACCGACGGGCAGCACAAACCCGACAAGGAACGGTAGTGTGCACATGAAGGTCGCGCCCCAAGCCTGCATCCCGGTCAGGAGGATCGGGTCGACTGGGCGTTGTTGCCGCGACAAACGATAGAACCTCGACCGGCGGCGCGAGACCTTCTCAAGCGCGACAAGGGCCAGCACCAGCCCCAGCACGACCAGCGCGATCTGCGCCGCGCCGCCTGCGTTGCTCATCTCCAACCAGGTGGAGAAGATGCCGGTGGTCAGGGTCTGCACCGCGAAAAAGTCCACCACACCGAAATCGCTGACCGTTTCCATCATCACGATGGCGGCCCCGGCGGCGATGGCGGGGCGGGCCAGCGGCAGGCCTACGCGCCAGAACCGGGCAAAGGGCCCTGCCCCAAGCGCGCGCGCGACTTCATAGGTGCAGCCGGATTGTTCGCGGAACGCTGCGCGCGCAAGAAGAAACACGTAAGGGTTCAGCGCCGCGGCAAGCACCACGATCGCGGCCCAACGCGAGCGGATTTCAGGAAACCAGTAGTCCTGCGCGTTGGTCCAGCCGAAGGCGTCACGCAGGGCGGTCTGCACAGGTCCCGCGTATTCCAGAAAATCGACCAACGCATAGGCGCCGACATAGGCCGGGATCGCCAGGGGGAACAGCAAAAGCCACTCCAGCCAGCGTGCCCCGGGAAACCGGTACATGGTGACAAGCCAGGCGGACCCCGTACCGACCGCCGCCGCCAGCCCACCGACTCCAAGGCACAGGATCAACGTGTTGAGCAAGTAACGTGGCAGGGTGGTCGCCATCAGGTGCGGCCATATGTTCTCGACCGGGTTCAGTGCCATCCACAAGATTGCGACCAGCGGGAGGATGACCGCCGCGCCGATCAACACTGCCCCCAATGCCCACGGATTGGGTCGGGTAAAACGTGATCGGGACGCCATTACTTGAGTGTTTTGCTCGGTCATCCCTTGCCTTATCGCGAAACCGGATTGCCTGTCCAGCAAAGCGCCATATATTGGGGGCACCGCACGCAAAGGACGAACCACCCACATGCATGTATCCTTCCACATCGGCGCGCATTGCACCGATGACGACCAGTTGGTGAAATCGCTGCTGAAAAACAAGGGGCGGCTGGCCGCTGAGGGGATCATCGTGCCTGGCCCAAGCCGATACCGCGGGTTGTTGGCGGATGTGCTGCCGAAGCTGAAGGGTGCACGCGCCAGTCAAGACACTCAGGATGTGGTGCTGGATTCGGTGATGGACGTGGACCAGGCGGATCGTCTGGTTCTGTCGCATGACAACTTTCTGGGCGCGCCCCGTCGTGCGCTGGAGGATCAGCAGCTCTATCATCTGGCGCGGCGCAACTCGTCCTGGCTACGCAACCTTTTTCCCGACAACCCGGTCGAGTTTTTCCTGTCCGTCCGCAACCCGGCCACTTTCGTGCCGGCGCTGTTTGAACAGGTGCCGGATCTGACGTTTCCCGAATTCGTCGCTGGTGTCGACCTGCGCGCGCTCTATTGGTCCGACATGGTGCATGCGATCCGCGAGGAGAACCCCGACTGTCCGGTCACGGTCTGGTGTAACGAGGATACGCCGCTGATCTGGCCCGAAGTCCTGCACGAAGTCGCCGGGTTGGACCCGTTGGTTCGGCTGAAGGGCGGGCTGGATATCATGGCGCAGATCACCGCCAAGGAAGGGATGCGGCGCCTGCGCGCCTACATGAAGGAACATCCACCTCAGAACGAAATCCAGCGGCGGCGCATCCTTTCGGCGTTCCTGGACAAATTCGCCCTGGATGACGAGATCGAGGAAGAACTGGACCTGCCCGGTTGGACTCCCAAATTGATAGACACGCTGACCGCCGCCTATGACGACGACATGCTGGAACTGGCGCGCCTTCCAGGCGTGACGCTGCTGACCGCGTGATCCAACCGCCCGAAGGCGATGGGCTCAGGTCATGCCCAGCGCTTCCTTGTACATTTCCAGAACTGCCTCTTCTTCGGCAATGTCGTCACGGTCGCGTTTGCGCAGCGCGATGACCTTGCGCATCACCTTGGTGTCATAGCCGCGCGATTTCGCTTCGGCCATCACCTCTTTCTGCTGCTCGGCGATATCTTTTTTCTCGGCCTCAAGCCGTTCAAAACGCTCGATGAATTGGCGCAGCTCGTCTGCGGTCACGCGATAGCTCGAGGGCTTGTGATCGTCGTCCATGATGTCCTCCGGATGGGCAATGCCCTTCCCTACCCAAGTGCGTGCCGCCCTTCAAGGGGTTGCGTCGGCGCGATCGCCGCGCTAGGCGCTTGGCCGCAATCATTCGCGGAGATCCTCATGGACTGGCTCATCATCATCGGCGCGATCATGTCGCTCATCGGCCTTGTCGGCCTCGTCCTGAGTGCGCTGAAAGTCCTGTCGGCAAAACGCGCCGGCCTGGAAGACGAGGCGCTGAAAGCCCGCATGCAAAAGGCGCTTGTGCTGAACATGGGTGCGCTGGCCCTGTCCACGCTGGGGCTGATGGTCGTGGTGGTTGGTATATTTCTGGGCTGACGCCCGTGGCCGGGCGCCAATCAGAATAAAGCGTGGCGCAGCCACACCGCTGGATTACCCTTCGTTCAGATCCTCGAAATGCTGCCCGTTCTTCACCAGCTCATCAAACAGCGGTGATGGCGCCCAGAAGGCAGGTTCTTCAATCTGGTAGGACCGCAGCTCGTTCTCGACCTCCAACAGCCCACGTAGATCGGCCGCCATCATCGGTCCGCCGCGCCAGCGCGGAAACCCATAGCCATAGAACATCACCACGTCGATGTCAGATGGGCGCAGCGCCACCGCTTCCTCCAGCAGCCGCGCGCCTTCGTTCGCCATCGCGTTCAGGCAACGATGCTGGATTTCCCGCGCGCTGAACCGGCGCGGGCTGATGCCCTTTGCGGCGCGCTCTTCCTCGATGATCGCCAGCACCTCGGGGTCTTCCACACCGGTGCGCGACCCGTCCTCGTAAATGTAATACCCGCGCCCGGCCTTCTGCCCGAACCAACCGCGTTCGCACAACTTGTCGCCGATCGCGACATAGCGCGCGGCAGGGTCGCGACTGTCCGCCAGGCGCTTGCGCCGCGCCCAGGAGATATCAAGCCCGGCCATGTCCAGCACCTGATAGGGCCCGATCGGAAAGCCGAAATCTCGCATCGCCGCGTCGATCTTGGCCGGGGTTGCGCCATCCTCCAGCATGAAATCCGCCGCCTGGCGGTACGCCGCCAGGATGCGATTGCCGATGAAGCCATCCGCCACCCCTGCCCGCACCGGCACCTTGCGCAGGCGCTTGGCCAGGGCAAACCCGGTTGCCACCACGTCCGGATCGGTCCGATCTGCCACGACAATTTCCAACAATTTCATAATGTTGGCAGGTGAAAAGAAGTGATACCCAACCACGTCCTGCGGGCGCGATATCGTTGCCGCCAGTGCGTTGATGTCCAGATACGAGGTATTCGTCGCCAGGATCGCGCCCGGCTTCATCACCGCGTCAAGCTGGGCAAAGACCCCCTCTTTCACGCTGATCTCTTCGAACACGGCTTCAATCACCAGGTCCACTTGGGCCAGTTCGTCCATATCGGTCGTGCCAGTCAGCGCCTCCATGCGCGCGGCACGTGTGTCTACATCGATCCGACCCTTGTCCAGCGACCGCTGATAGATCGCGTCGATCTTTTCGACCCCGCGCAACAGCCCCTCTTCGTCGCGTTCAACCAGGGTGACGGGAAAGCCCGCGTCCAGGCAGGCCACGGCGATACCGGTGCCCATCGTGCCCGCGCCAACCACGCCGATCGTATTCACCTCGCGCAAATTGGCACCCTCAAGCTCTGGCACCTTGGCGGCGCGACGTTCGGCGAAAAAGGCGTGGCGCAGAGCCTGCGCGCCTTCTGAGCCTTCGCAATCGTCAAAAGCCGCGCGTTCCTTCGCGATCCCGGCCTCGAACGGCAACAGCATGGCGGCCTCGACGCAATCCACGATGCGCGCAGGCGCCTCAAGCGGTGACTTTGCCACCGCGAGCCTGCGCGCGGCAATGGCGGCCATGTAGCTTTCCGCATCGGAAAATCCGTCGCGCCGATCACAGGTGCGGCGGGGCCCGGCACCCTTTTCGGCCAGGTCCTGCGCGAAGGCAAATCCGGCCTTTGCGACGTCACCGTCCACAAGCGCATCGACAAGGCCCAGGTCGCTGGCTTGCAGCGCGCCGATCGGTTTGCCGACCAGCATCAGGTCCAGCGCGGCCGCCGCCCCGGTCAGGCGTGGCACACGTTGCGTGCCGCCAGCGCCCGGCAACACGCCCAGCAACACCTCGGGCAGGCCGAATTTCGCGTCCCGGCTGGCCATGCGGTAATGCGCACCCAGCGCGATCTCGAACCCGCCACCCAGCGCGTTGCCATGCACCGCGGCGACCACCGGTTTCGAACAGGCCTCGATCCGGCCCACGACCTGGGACAGGATCGGTTCCGCGCGCGGCTTGCCAAATTCGCGCACATCTGCCCCGGCGGGAAAGGTGCGTCCCGCCGCGCGGATCAGAACCGCGTTGACCGATGACATGCCATCCGCCTTCTCTATCCCGTCAAACAACCCCTGGCGCACAGCGGCCCCCAAGGCGTTCACCGGCGGGTTCTGGATGGTCAGGATCGCAACATTGCCCTCGACCTCGAATTTCACCTGATTGTTCATGTCCCCTCCTCGATCACCTCAAGTGCCAGCGCGGCCAGCACCGGAATCGCACTTGCATATGCGCGGGCACTGTCCGGGTTCGACGCATTTCCGTCATGGGCCCGGCGCACCACGCCCTCCAATATCGCGGCAAGGCGGAAGAAGGCAAACGCAAGATGGAAGGCCCAGTCATCAACCGCGCCGATCCCGCGCCGCGCCGCATAGGTTGCGACATATTCGGCCTCGCCCGGAAGACCCAGTGCGGCCCGGTCCAACCCGCCCAGCCCACGCATCCCCGCATCATGTGGCAGGCGCCATTGCATGCACTGATACGCCAGATCGGCCAGCGGATGCCCCAGCGTCGACAGCTCCCAATCCAGCAGGCCGATGACGCGCGGGGCTTGGGGCGCGAACATCATATTGTCCATGCGGTAATCCCCGTGCACCAGCGCCACCTGCCCGTCATCGGGCGGCAACGCCTCTTCAAGCCAGGTGATCAGCGCGTCCATCTGCGGGCGCGGCGTCAGCGCCGAGGCGCGGTATTGCCCGCTCCAACGCTCCAACTGCCTGGCGAAATAATTGCCAGGCCTGCCGTAATCCGAGAGCCCGACCGCTGTCACATCCACCGAATGCAGCGCCGCCAAGGTCGCGTTCATCGCGTCATAGATCGCCCCACGTGCATCGCGGCCCACCTCGGGCAGCGCCGGATCCCAAAAGATCCGCCCGTCCAGATGCTCCATCACGAAAAATGCGCGCCCGATCGGCGAGGCGTCGTCTTCGGCCAGATGAAACACCCGCGGCACTGCCACCTCGGTCCCTTCTAGGGCCGCCATCACCCGAAACTCCCGCTCGACCGCATGGGCGGATTTCAGCAGCTTTCCAGGCGGCTTGGCCCGCAAGACATAGCACCCCGAGGCGGCCTCGACCCGGTAAGTTGGGTTCGATTGACCCGCCGCGAATTTCTCGCAGGTCCGAAGCCCATGAAACCCCTCAACGTGGTCCTCAAGATAGGCGCCCAGCGCGCGAGGCTCGATCTCTAGTCCTTCAATCATGCGCAAAGGGTAAATACCCCTGCGTCAAACGCAACGCCCGATTGACAAGACCCCACGTCACTGGTTCGCTCGGCCCCAGGAGGATCCCGACATGACCGACATGAACCTGGGTATGAGCGCCCGCGTGGCGCCGCTGCACGCCGCCGTTGCCCGCATGGTGCGCGATGAGATTGCACCGCTGGACGCAGAATATCTGGCGCAAGTGCCCGTCGGCGATCGCTGGCAATTCACCGCGCGCCAGACCGAAATCCTGGAAGGGTTGAAAACCCGCGCCAAGGCCGCCGGGCTGTGGAATTTCTGGCTGACTGACAGCGACAAAGGGCACGGGCTGACCACGGTCGAATACGCCTATCTGGCCGAGGAGATGGGAAAAAGCCACCTGGCCGCCGAGGTATTCAACTGTAACGCGCCCGATACCGGCAACATGGAGGTGTTTGAGCGCTACGGCACGCAGGCGATGAAGGACCAATGGCTGGCGCCGCTGCTCGCGGGCGACATCCGCTCGGCTTACCTGATGACGGAACCTGACGTGGCCTCGTCCGATGCCACCAACATCTCGATGTCCTGCGTGCGCGACGGCGACAGCTATGTTCTGAACGGTGAAAAATGGTGGGCCACGGGGGCGGGCGACCCGCGCTGCGCGGTCTATATCGTCATGGTGCGCACCGGCGGGGAGGCCACCGCAAAGCACCAGCGCCATTCGATGATCGTGGTCGATGCGGCCAGCCCCGGCATCGAGAAACTGCGCGCGATGGAGGTCTATGGCCAGGATGACGCGCCGCACGGGCATATGCATATCCGGTTCTCGGACGTGCGCGTGCCGGCCGAAAACATCCTTCTGGGCGAAGGGCGCGGCTTCGAAATCGCGCAGGGGCGGCTTGGGCCGGGACGCATCCATCACTGCATGCGCGCGATCGGCCAGGCGGAAAAGGCGCTGGAGGAGATGTGCCGCCGCGCGCTGTCGCGGGAGGCATTCGGCAAACCCCTGGCGCATCTGGGTGGGAACTACGACATCATTGCCGATGCGCGGATGGAGATCGAAATGGCCCGGCTTCTGTGCCTCAAAGCCGCCTGGATGATGGATCAGGGCGATGCGCGCGCTGCCGCGCCCTGGATCCACCAGATCAAGGTCGTGGCGCCGAACATGGCGCTGAAAGTGACTGATGCGGCGGTGCAGATGTTTGGTGCTCAAGGTATTTCGCAAGACACCGAACTGGCCCGCCAATGGGCGAACCTGCGCACACTACGCCTGGCGGACGGGCCGGACGCGGTCCACCGCCGTCAGGTCGCGCGCGGCGAATTGCGGCGCTTTACGCAAGAAAAAGTCTAAGCCTGAGGGCATGCCAACAAGCCGGTGGGCGCGTGCGGTGCTGCACCACCCCCCAAACGCCCCGAGGGTGCAAAGGGTTATCCGTATCGTGTGAACGTCTCCATCTCGATCGCCTTTCGGGTCTCAAGTGATGAGATTTCTGCCTGAATGCCCCGCCGCTCCTCGGGGTCGGTCGCCTTGGACAGACGGTTGCGGGCCTCGTCGATGCGACTTTTCATTGCCCGGAATGGAGTCATCGTTCCGCTTTCGCAATAAACGTGCGCGAAGGGATCGCTAGTCAGACTGCTTGAAGAAATCGGTTTCCCGGCACCGGGCAGATCGCTGAGATCCCCGTTGTCCAGGGCACGTTTGAAGGCATTCTCGATCAATGAGTTGAACATCGCACGACATCTCCCATTTGGCTTGCCGGACCTCTTGAAACATCACGTAGACCCTCAACCCGGTGGCTGCAAGGCAACGCGCCCCCGTCGGGCAGGTTTGCTCGGCCTTCCAACAGGGTGTTCGGGCAGAATCTGGGCAAAACAACGGTGGCCCGCGCGTAACGCAGGCCACAGGCGCCAATCAGAAACCTGCCTGCGCGTCAGCGCAGACCGCTTGGAACCGCCCCTCAGACGGGCATGTTGTCGAACAGGTCGTCCGCGTCGTCGTCTTCCAGGTCTTCCTCGAACACTTTCAGATCGCCGGGAATGGGCAGGCCCATCGCCTCGAACTCGGCAATCTTCGCGCGCAGCTGCTCTTGCAGCACATGCCGATCTTGTGGCCGTTTCGCGATTTCGTCCAGAATGGCAGCCACTGCCGCTTTCATTTCTTCAAAGGCCATGTCATCTCCTCCTCATACCGCGTTGCTCAGGGTTTACCCGTGCTTAGCGGCGCATTTGCTGCAAAACGGTGTATGTGGGACGATTTCTAATCGCTCGGCCGCGACCTCGTCCCCACAATCGACACAATAGCCGAATTCATCTTCATCCATACGGGCCATGGCAGCCTTGATCTTGGCGATCTCGGCTTGAGCGTCAGTCCCCCGACGCTCCAACACCTCGTCGCCTTCACGCTCCACGGCCAGCTCTTCCCAGTCTTTCGACTGGTGGCTGTCCAGTTCTTCGTCAATCTCTTGCAACAGAGCTTCAAGCTCCTTCTGCCGATTCTCAAGCACCGCGCGGAATTTCGCAACGTCTGTCATCGCATTTCTCCTGTTCTGGTCACAGGATGCCCAAAAATGCGCCGGGCTGCCTTGATGCAGGTCAAGCTTCGCATCGCCCTAGCCAACCGGTTCCGGCAGATCCGCCCGGTCCGACAAGGCGTCCATATCAGGCAGATCTGACACGCCACCCGCATCCGCCAACGGCGCGGTCAGGTCGCCCAGCGGTGGAAGGTCCTTAGATGCCGGTATGTTCGGCGGCGTCTGCGCCACCTTTGGCGGTGTGATTGGCTGGTCGGTCCCCAGTTCGACACCCTGCGTGTCCGGTCTCGCGCCAGTGCGCGGCAAGACCTCCTCGCAAGTTTCACACAGGCGCACGGCGCGGTGGCCGCTGACCTGGCCAAGGCGCCCATGTGACACCGCTTCGCCCATGACGTCCGTCAGTAGCACGGCGTTCAACGCATCGCGGGGCACCGGGACGACACAGCCGACGGTCAACTCTGTCACCTCTGCCAGAGACAGGTCCAGCCGGTGCAGAATAGCAATCATTTCGGCCTCGGTTTCCATTACCTGATCGCCCAGCGCGGCGTGCGTGCGATCTTCTACCGCGGCAATACAGCTGCGCGGTGGGTCCCAAGGGAATATCAGTTGCATAACCCCGTTCTTCGCCCCGCTACCCAGGTCCAGGGTCATGTTGAATTGCCGATAGGGGATGTCCTCAAGCGTCATTTCTACCGCCCGCGCATCGGCCATCGGCAGGGCATAGCGAAAACCCGAGATCGCCGGGCGCAAAGGCAAGTCAGCTTCGCCCACCATATCCTCGAACAGCTCCAGCACCCGGTCGATGAAATCAGCGGCCAGGATCGCGTCGGTGCGGGTGGGGGCGCGCGGTTCAGCCGGATTTGGCACGACGCGCCCTGTGGTCTGTATCTCGATCAGCGCCGCCAGAGCCTGCGGGTCCATCACCGCCAAACCATAGCTAGATGCCGGCCCTTCGATCAGCCCCAAAAGCGCGTGTTCGGGCGCGGCCTCCAACGCAGCCCCGCGCACGATGCGGGTCTCATCAACCCCCGCCGCCAGCGCCACCAGCGCCGCCACATCCTCGGCCGCTTGGGCCACGGCCACGCGCAGCGCGGTGGCGGCCGTCACGCGGCCGATTTCTGGCGGGGGCCGTCCGGCCCCGGCCTTGCGCCGCATCGCGCTTGGCCCATTCTGGTCGCTCATCGTTCTGCCATCCATGCTTGTCGGGCGGTTTTCATCCCCCCAGATGTCGCAAGACAAGGTTTACAAATGATTGAGACCGGTCAGCTTCCCGCGACCAGCGGTGCCAGTGGAAGCGTCACGCGGAACGCGGCCCCGCCCTGTCCGGGCAGATAGGTGACCTTGCCGCCCAGCTTGTCCATGATTTCACGGCAGATCGCCAGGCCAAGCCCCGCGCCGCCCGCCTTGGCCTGATCGCTGAGGCGCGAGAATTTTTCGAAGATCATCACCTGGCTTTCGGTGGGAATCCCGCTGCCGTTGTCGATGAAATCGATGCGCAGGCGATCGGCGCGTTTGCTGACCGCAATCAACAGCTTGGGCCTGTCTGCGTCGCAGTATTTGGCGGCGTTGGCGATCAGGTTGATGAACACTTGCGCCAGCCGGTCGGTATCTGTGAACAGCGCCACGTCTTCGCGCACCGGGTCACGCTTGATCCTGATCGCAGTGCCCGCCCCCACCGACGTTGTCGCCGCCACCGCGCGGTCCAGCACATCGGCCAGATTGTCGGCCTGTGGGTTCAGGTTGACCTGACCGTTTTCCAACACGCTGAGGTCCAGCAGATCATCCAGAAGCCGGGTCAGCCGGATCGCTTCGTCATGGATGATGTTGGAATACTTGCGGCTGTCTGCGGGCGCCATGCCGCCTTCCATCAGGATCTCGGAAAACGCCCGGATCGAGGTCATCGGCGTGCGCAATTCGTGGCTGATCTGGCTCAGAAACGCGTCTTTCTGGATCGACAGTTGGGTCAGTTTCTCGTTCGCCTCGCCAAGCTGGCGGGCGGTGCGGGTCAGTTCTTCCGATTGCAGCTCAAGCTTTGAGGAATACTCAAGCATCTGCTGGGTTTCGTCCGCCACCGCCATCAAATCTTCGACCGAGACCGAGGTCCCGCCAACGATCTGGCCTAGCATCGCATGGGCCGTCGCCCCGCCGACCGAGCCCGCCAGCTCGCGCTCCAACCGCTCAATGAAATCGGGACTGGTGTCGGGCAGGTATCCGTCCTTGCCTTGGGCTGCGGCCTCGGCCTCGAACAGAGCCTGGGCTTCGGACCCGCCCATAATCCGCTGCGCCATGACCAGAAGGTCTTCGGCCTGCACCCCGCCTTGCGCCCAACCGCGCGCGGCGCCGGAATGTTCGAACACGTTGACGAATTGCGCGCCCTGAAGGCGTTCCAGCGGACTGGGAAAACTGACCAGTGAAAACAGGAAGAACAGCCCAGTGTTGATAACCATCGACCAGAAGATCGCATGCACCACCGGGTCCATGCCTTCGACACCGAACAGAGCCTGCGGGCGCAGCCAGCCCATGCCCCACGGGCCATCGGCCAGAACCTGTGGTGAGATCACGCCCGCCGGGCCGAAGCTGGGCAGAAACAGCGTATAGGCCCAAACCGCGAAACCCGCGACCAGGCCGACCGCGGCCCCATTGCGCGACGCCCCGCGCCAGAAGATGCCACTCAGCAGCGCCGGCAGAACCTGCGCCACCCCGGCAAAGGAAATCAGACCGATCGCCGCCAGAGCCGCCCCGCCACCGGAGAAGCGGAAATAGAGATAACCCAGCAGCAGAACGCCCCCGATCGACAGGCGGCGCGAGATCAACACAAGGTGGCGCACGTCGCCCGACATCGACGCGCCCTGGTGGCGCACCGACAGCCAAATCGGCATTACGATATGGTTCGACACCATCGTCGACAGCGCAATCGCCGCCACGATCACCATCGAAGTGGCCGAGCTGAAGCCCCCCAGGAACGACAGCATCGCCAGGCCCTCCTGTTCGAAATGCAACGGCACGGTCAGCACGAACAGATCCGGGTTCGATCCCTCGGGCAGGATGTCCAGCCCAACCACGGCGATGGGTAGGACAAAGAGGCTCATCAGAAACAGATACAGCGGGAAGGCCCAGGAGGCGGTGGCGACCTGGCGTTCATCCACGTTCTCGACCACCAGCACCTGGAACATGCGCGGCAGGGTCAGGAACGCGGCGGCGGACAGGAAGGTGAGCGAGGCCCAACGGCTGCCGTTCATCTGCCAGTCGGCAATCGGCGAGGCATCGATGGTAGCCGCAATCTCGCTTGGACCACCGGCCACGCCCCAAACCACGAAAATGCCCACCGCCAGAAGCGCCACAAGCTTTACCACGGCCTCGACAGCGATGGCGGTGACAACGCCGTTGTGGCGTTCGTTGGCGTCCAGGTTGCGGGTGCCGAACAGGATCGTGAACAGAGCAAGCCCGCCCGCAACCCATAAAGCGGTGGCATTCAGGTCGGGAAGTTCGAACCCCGCCTGCCCTTCCGAGGCGAACACAGCAAAGGACAGCGTAACCGATTGCAGTTGAAGTGCGATATAGGGCGTTGTGCCCACCACTGCCAAAAGGGTTACAATCACCCCCAGCAGGTTCGATTTGCCATAGCGGGACGACACGAGGTCAGCGACCGAGGTGATGCGCTGCGCGCGCCCGATATGCACCAGCTTACGCAGGATCCACCACCAACCGACCATCACAAGCGTTGGTCCCAGATAGATCGTCACGAACTCCAACCCCGAACGCGCTGCGTATCCGACCGCGCCATAGAAGGTCCACGCGGTGCAATAGATCGACAGGGACAAGGTATAGACCCAAGGTCCGCGCAGCCATTGGCTACGCCCGTCCCGCGCGCGTTTGTCGGCGGCAAAGGCCACGCCGAACAGAATCGCCACGTAGAGCACGCAGACGACGACCAGCACGTTGAATCCGACCATCAGCCGGAATCCCCGTCAGGACCGGCATTGTCACCCGCGGTCAGGCGGCGGGCCAGAAAAGCCGCGACCACGATCAGGGCGACCCAGACGCTGAACACGAACAGCCCCCCGCCCGCGGTCGTGATCGCACCGGTCGAGGTGCCCAGGATCGGCAGCAGAAACAAAAGCCCGCCCAACACCGGCAACAGCCGCGCGGCATCTGCCAGTCGACGGCGGCGATAATTCTGTCGCGCCAGAAACAGGGGTTCGCGCGGGGCGCTCACGACGCGGTCGGCCCCGCAAGGTCGCGCACGGCCTCCAGCACTTCGGCATTTGAAAACGGTTTGGTCATGAAGCGGCTGACGCCCAGTCGGTCGGCCAGCTCTCGGTCTTTCTTCTGCCCGCGCGCGGTCAGCATCAGCACCGGCAAGGTCCGGGTCGCGGGGTCGCCGCGCAGCTCTTGCAAGATGTCGAAACCCGACCGACCGGGCAGCATCACGTCCAGGATCAGCACGTCGGGAACGTTGGCCAAAACAGCTTCTGTCGCAGTTTCCCCGTTGGCATGCGTTCCCACGCTCCACCCATCGCGCGCCAGAATGAAACTGATCGCCTCGACGATGTTCGGTTCGTCCTCGATGACAAGAACCTGTTTGCCCATCTGCCCCTCCCCTTGGAACAGGGGTCGTTTGCCCCGTTCGGTGACTATCTCCAATGATGGGCCACATGTCAAAAGGCATGGTGCCCGGAACGCAGGTTTCCTGCGCTCAACCGCTGCCTGACAGAATGGACGGTTCCCGCCGCGCCGCGCAATCCGCCCGCGGGCAGACGCGACACGATCCGCCGACCGGCAGCGCCTCGCCCCCTGTGCTGGCGTCTTCGGGCAGGATCAGCATCGTTGCCTCAAACACCGGTGGGGCACCGAACCCGCCGGAGAGATGCGCTTGGGAAATCGCCAGGCAGGTGAACCGGCGTGGAGTGCGGCCCGGCATCTCGACCAGGGTGCGGATGGGCTGCGCCGGACGCGCCAGCGCCTGATACACCGGCCAGAGCGGACACCCGGCGCCAAAGCGCGGCACGGCGAAGCCGTCAACCGGCTTGCGAACACTTAGCGCGCCAGAGCCGTCGCAGGTCACCAGGCCCGTGGCTGGTCCATCCGGCAGCGCCGCGACCCGGCGCAGCACCGCGGCCGGATCGACCTGGAAGCGGGCCGCGACCAGGCCGGGATCGCCCAGCTCGTTCCAGGCCGCGGCGAAGTCGTCGGCAGGCATGGCGCGCGCGTCCGCGCGGTATCGTTCCAGCACCCGCGCCGCCAGGTCGCGCGCAGCAGTCGATTGCAGCCCGTCCGATGCCGCCACCAGATCTTGCGGCTCTCCGCTGCCATCCTCCAGCGACGGGATGTGAAACCCCAACGCCTCATGGAACACCGCGACTTCCTCCTGCGGTGAAATCGGCGTCGCTTCAACGTTGGTTCCAGCCTCAAGGTAGTCCACCAACCCCTGCGCACTGTCTGTCAGCCGGGCGCTGTCTTCGCCCACGTTGCGCAGGAACCGGGCCTGCCAGTCGGGGTCGATGTCCGTGGTGTCGGTCAGGATTGACGCGGCCGAGCGGATCGCAGTCACGGTAGAGAGCACATCATGCAACGACGCGGCAAGGTGCGGATCGTGCGTCAAACGGTCGGACAAGGCTTCGACCAGCCGCTCCAATTCCTCGATACGGGTATGTTGCGCTGCGACCAGCCGGGCCCAGCCGGAAAATCGACCCGCGAAATCTTCGGTGCGGTCGACTTCGGCCTCTTGATCGGGAAATCGCCCGGCGGCGTCGCGCATCGCGCCCAGCAGGGCCGCCTCAGCCCCTTCGGCCAAGGTGACCGGCTCGGCCCCCAGCTCACGCGCCAGGTCCACCAACAGTTTTCCGCCGATTCTGCGCCTGTTATGCTCGATTAAGTTGAGGTAGGCGGGCGAAATTCCCACCGAACGAGCCAGATCGGCCTGCCGTATTCCGCTGACAAGGCGGCGTTCTCGGATGCGACTGCCGGTCAGGCGGGATTGCGGCATCGGGTTTTCCTTGTGTTTACCGGCACTTTCTGCACCTGCGCGAAAATTTCTTTACAAACTATATCATGCAGCAGTTCATTTGTTTACAAATAAATTGTTTCGTCAAAAGCATTTGTTGCGAAGTTTTCTTGCTCGACCGTAAACTGGAGGAACCCTGTAAAAGGGTCGTGGTGCGCGCAGAGGAGGCCTGCACCACATTTCACGAAACGGGAGGATCTATATGTCCAATTCGAATCTTACGCGCCGTGGCGTGCTGAAATCCGGCGCTGTCGCCGGTGCCGGCGTCGCCCTGCCGACCATCTTCACCGCCTCGTCGGCGGCTGCTTACACGAACGAACCGATGGGTGGCTCTGTCACCCTGGGCTTCAACGTGCCGCAGACCGGCCCCTATGCGGACGAAGGTGCGGACGAACTGCGCGCTTACCAGCTGGCTGTCGAGCACCTGAACGGTGAAGGCGACGGCGGCATGATGAACACGTTCAGCTCGAAAGCGCTGAAAGGCAACGGCATCCTCGGCAAGAAAGTCGAATTCGTTACGGGTGATACCCAGACGAAATCGGACGCTGCCCGCGCATCGGCCAAGTCGATGATCGAAAAAGACGGCGCCGTGATGATCACCGGCGGTTCGTCCTCGGGTGTTGCGATTGCTGTTCAGGGTCTGTGTCAGGAAGCTGGCGTCATCTTCATGGCCGGTCTGACCCACTCGAACGACACCACCGGCAAAGACAAGAAGGCGAACGGTTTCCGTCACTTCTTCAACGCCTACATGTCGGGTGCCGCTCTGGCACCGGTTCTGGCTGCGCGCTACGGCACCGACCGTAAAGCGTATCACCTGACCGCCGACTACACTTGGGGCTGGACCCAGGAAGAATCGATCGTTGCTTCGACCGAAGCTCTGGGCTGGGAAACCGTGAACACGGTGAAAACCCCGCTGGCCGCGACCGACTTCTCGTCCTACATCACCCCGGTGCTGCAGACGGATGCTGACGTTCTGGTTCTGAACCACTACGGCGGTAACATGGTCAACTCGCTGACCAACGCCGTGCAGTTCGGTCTGCGTGAAAAGCAGGTCAACGGTCGCGACTTCGAGATCGTCGTTCCGCTGTTCTCGCGCCTGATGGCACGTGGTGCGGGTGAGAACATCAAGGGTATCCTTGGGTCCACCAACTGGCACTGGTCGCTGACCGACGAAGGCACGCAAGCTTTCGTGAAGTCGTTCGGCACCAAGTACGGCTTCCCGCCGTCGCAGGCTGCTCACACGACTTATTGCCAGACGCTGCTATATGCAGACGCGTGCGAGCGCGCCGGCACCTTCAACCCCTGTGGCGTTGGCGAAGCTCTCGAAGGCTTCGAGTTCGACGGTCTGGGCAACGGCAAGACCACCTACCGTGCCGAAGACCACCAGTGCTTCAAGGACGTTCTGGTTGTGCGCGGGAAAGAGAACCCGACGTCGGAGTTCGACCTTCTTGAAGTCGTCGAAGTTACCCCGGCCGCTCAGGTCACCTATGATCCCGACCACCCGATGTTCACGGGCGGCGCTCTGGGTGAGTGCAACGCCGGCTAAGCCGATACGTTCTAAAATCAATGGTCGCGCGGGATCCCCGCGCGGCCGACCCTGACCGGCCGTGCGCGACCGGCTGGACCCAATTTATCCAATGGTGGGGACAATGGACGCCATAATTCTTCAAATTCTAAACGGGCTCGACAAAGGCTCGGCCTATGCGCTGATCGCGCTTGGGCTTACTCTCATCTTCGGCACGCTGGGTGTCGTGAACTTCGCGCACGGCGCGCTGTTCATGATCGGTGCGTTCTGCGCGGTAACGATGCAGCGCATTCTGACCCTGTCGTATGAAACGATCGACGCCACAAAAACCGACTTCCTGGGCAACGCCCTGAAGGTGAAAACACCTTATGTGGAAAGTTGGTTCGGCCCGGAAATGGGCGCCTCGATCATCGACTGGGCCGTGCCGCTGGCGATCCTGTTTTCGATCCCGATCATGCTGCTCGTCGGCTATGTGATGGAGCGCGGGCTGATCAAGCACTTCTACAAGCGCCCCCATGCCGACCAGATCCTTGTGACCTTCGGTCTGGCCATCGTGTTGCAGGAGCTGATCAAGCACTATTATGGCGCCAACCCGATCCCCACCGGGGCGCCCGATGCCTTCAAGGGCTCGTTCGATTTCGGCACGCTGCTTGGCTTTGACCCGAATACGGTGATCTATCCCTACTGGCGTATGGTTTACTTCGCTTTTGCAGCGGTGATCATCGGCGCCGTCTTCGCCTTCCTGCAGTTCACCACCTTCGGGATGGTTGTGCGCGCGGGCATGGCAGACCGGGAAACCGTCGGCCTTTTGGGCATCAACATCGACAAACGCTTCACCATCATGTTCGGCCTGGCGGCCGCCGTGGCGGGGCTTGCGGGTGTCATGTATGCACCGATCAACTCGCCAAACTACCACATGGGCATGGACTTCCTGGTCCTCAGCTTCGTCGTGGTGGTTGTCGGCGGCATGGGCAGCCTTCCGGGCGCCGTGCTGGCCGGCTTCATGCTGGGTATCCTTGAGAGCTTCGCCTCCATGAACTGGATCAAGGACATCGTTCCCGGCATCGACCAGATCATCATCTACCTGGTCGCGATCATCATTCTACTTACACGTCCGCGTGGCCTGATGGGTCGCAAAGGCGTGATGGAGGACTAAGGCAATGCTTGGACTCAGCAAAAAAGACACCAAATTCCTGTTCATCGTCATTGCATTGACCGCGGCGACCCCAATCCTGCTGCAACCCTTCCCGGAAGGCAGCGCGATGTCGCAGTTCAACGCGGGCTATCCTGACCTGATGCAGCGCTTTGCCATCTTCGGCATCTTCGCGATCGGCTTCAACATCCTGTTCGGCCTGACCGGCTACCTCTCGTTCGGTCACGCGGCCTTCCTGGGTGTCGGCTCCTACTCGGCGGTGTGGATGTTCAAACTGCTCAGCATGAACGTGCTGCCGGGCATCATTCTGGCGATCATCGTCTCGGGCCTGTTTGCCCTGGTGATCGGCTATGTCTCGCTGCGGCGATCGGGGATCTACTTCTCGATCCTGACGCTGGCCTTTGCGCAGATGTCGTTCAACCTGGCCTATTCGGTTCTGACCCCGATCACCAACGGTGAGACCGGTCTGCAGGTGACCCTGAACGACCCGCGCATCCTGGGTCAGCAGGTGGCTGCAAACGGCAACGTGCCGCCGACCAACTTCTTCGGTCTGGAGATGGGCTCGTCGCTGAAAATTCCGGTCGGTGGGTGGGAATTCACCTTCAACGCCGGATATTACTTCTGTGCCGTCATCGCGATCCTGGCTTTCTACCTCAGCCTGCGCATCTTCCGCTCGCCCTTCGGGCTGATGCTGCGCGCGATTAAGACGAACCAGACGCGCCTGAACTATACCGGCCTGAACTCGCGCCCCTACACCCTGGCGGCCTTCGTCATCTCGGGCATGTATGCCGGTCTGGCTGGCGGCCTTCTGGCCTCGATGGACCCGCTGGCAGGCGCCGAGCGCATGCAGTGGACCGCATCCGGTGAGGTCGTTCTGATGACCATCCTCGGCGGTGTGGGCACCATGATGGGCCCGATCCTGGGCGCTGGCTTCATCAAGTACTTCGAGAACATCTTCTCGAAGATCAACGAAAACGTTCTGCACCAGTGGTTCTCGTTCCTGCCCGACGGGCTTGAGGGCTTCGTGATCTGGGTTGCCGAACACTTCGTTGGCTCTGGCTGGCACCTGACCTCGGGCGTTCTGTTCATGATGGTCGTGATCTTCCTGCCCGGCGGGCTGGTCGAAGGCGGTCAACGCATCGGCAAGAAGCTGAAGCGGAAAAAGTCGGACGGTGACGGCGACGATGCCGAGCATCACCCGAAACAATCGCCCCACGTGGCTGAATAAGAGGAGACTGAAAGATGGGACTTCTTGAAGTCAAAGGCGTGGGCAAGCGTTTCGGGGGCCTTCAGGCGCTTGGCGACGTGAACCTCAGCGTGCAGGAAAACACCGTGCACGCGATCATCGGGCCGAACGGGGCCGGCAAGTCGACACTGTTGAACTGCTTTGTTGGCAAGCTGATCCCGGACACCGGCAGCGTGATGTTCAACGGCCAGTCGGTCCTTGGCCGCACGCCGTTCGAGATCAACCAGATGGGCATCAGCCGCGTGTTTCAGACGCCGGAAATTTTCGGCGATCTGAACGTGATGGAAAACATGATGATCCCCTGTTTCGCTAAGCGTGACGGCGCCTTCCGCCTGCACGCCTTCGAAACGGTCGAGAACGAGAAGGATCTGGTCGAGAAAGCCGAGCAGATGCTGATCGACGTGAACATGATCGACAAGCGGCACATGAATGCCGCCTCGATGTCACGTGGTGACAAGCGGCGCCTGGAAATGGCCATGTGCCTGGTCCAGGATCCGAAGCTTCTGTTGTTGGACGAACCCACCGCCGGCATGGCGCGGGCCGACACCAACAACACGATCGACTTGTTGAAGGAGATCAAGGAAAAGCGCGATATCACCATGGCGATCATCGAACACGACATGCACGTTGTGTTCAGTCTGGCCGAGCGCATCACCGTTCTTGCACAGGGCACCCCCCTGGTCGAGGACACGCCGGAAAACATCAAAGGTCACCCGAAGGTCCAAGAGGCCTATCTGGGTGAGGCACATTGAGGGAGACATCAATGGCTGACGAAAAACTCATCGACCCGGCGGACCACACGCGCGAGAAACGGGACTTTTCCAAGTTCCAGAACGTCGCGGCAACCGCTCCGGCTTATTTCTCGGTCTGGGATATGCACGCCTATTATGGTGAAAGCTACATCGTGCAAGGGGTGAGCTTCACCGTGCACGAAGGCGAGATCCTGGCGCTTTTGGGCCGCAACGGGGCGGGCAAGACCTCGACCCTGCGCGCGATTGCCCGGATGGACGACCCTGTCATCACCCACGGCGAAGTGTGGCTGGACCACAAAAGCCTGCATGACAAGAAGTCCTATGAGGCCGCCCAGCTGGGCATGGGCCTGGTGCCAGAAGATCGCTGCATCATCCAGGGCCTGACCGTGGAAGAGAACCTGCAACTGGCCCAGATCGCCGAGCCGGTCGGCTGGTCGCTGGACCGGATTTATGAGCTGTTCCCGCGACTCAAGGAACGGCGCAAGCAGGAAGGCACCACCTTGTCTGGCGGTGAACAGCAGATGCTGGCCATTGCCCGCGCGCTGGCCCGTGACATCAAGGTGCTGCTGCTGGACGAACCTTACGAAGGCCTTGCCCCGGTGATCGTTGACGAGATCGAAAAGACGCTCAACATCATCAAGGAACAGGGCATCACCACGGTGATCGTGGAACAAAACGCCGTGCGTGCGCTGGAATTGGCCGACCGCGCCGTGATCCTGGACACCGGCACCGTTGTTTTCGACGGACTGGCTTCGGAAGTGCTTGAAAACGAAGCGCTGCGGATGGAATACTTGGCCATCTGATTAGGTTGGGGGCGCCGCCCTGCCGCGCCCCCTTCCCTCTCTCTTCTACGAGACAAGAAAGGTGCCCCCATGTCCGAGATCAAAACCTACCCGCCCAGTGCAGATTTCACCGCGCATGCGCATATCGACGCGGCGAAATACACCGAGTTGTACAATGCCTCGGTCAAGGATCCGGAAGCGTTCTGGGGCGAGGCTGCAAAGCGCCTGGACTGGATCACCGCCCCCACGAAGATGAAGAACACCACGTTCAAATACCCCGACGTCTCGATCAAATGGTTCGAAGACGGCGTGCTGAACGTGTCCGCCAATTGCGTCGACCGTCACCTGGCGACCCGCGGCGACCAGACCGCGATCATCTGGGAAAGCGACAACCCGGACGTTGACGCCAAGATCACCTATAACGAGCTGCACGAGAAAGTGTCGAAGCTGGCCAATGTCATGAAGGGCATGGGCGTCGGCAAGGGCGACCGCGTGGTTCTCTACCTCCCGATGATCCCCGAGGCCTCCTATGCCATGCTGGCCTGCGCGCGCATCGGTGCTGTGCATTCCATCGTCTTCGCCGGCTTCTCGCCCGAGGCGCTTGCCTCGCGGATCGGTGCCTGTGGCGCGTCGCTGGTCGTGACGGCTGACCAGGCCCCGCGCGGCGGCCGCAACACACCGCTGAAAACCAATGTGGACAAGGCGCTGTCAATCTGCGGCGACGTGCAGACCCTGGTGGTTGAACGCACCGGTGAGGACGTGCCGATGACCGACGGGCGCGACCATGCCTATGCGGCGAAGATGGCTGCGGCGTCGGCAGATTGCCCGCCCGAACCGATGAACGCCGAAGACCCGCTGTTCATCCTCTATACGTCGGGTTCGACCGGACAACCGAAGGGCGTGGTGCACACGACCGGCGGCTACCTGCTCTACGCCGCGATGACGCATGAGCACGTGTTCGATTACCATGACGGCGACGTCTACTGGTGTACGGCCGACGTGGGCTGGGTCACCGGCCACAGCTATATCGTCTATGGCCCGCTCGCGAATGGTGCGATCACATTGATGTTCGAAGGCACCCCGACCTATCCCGATTTCTCGCGGTTCTGGCGGGTCTGCGAAAAGCACAAGGTCAACCAGTTCTACACCGCCCCCACCGCGATCCGCGCGCTGATGGCGCATGGGGACGACTGGGTGACGAAATGCGATCTGTCGTCGCTGAAGGTGCTGGGCACGGTCGGCGAACCGATCAACCCCGAGGCCTGGAACTGGTACAATGACATCGTCGGCGGGGGCACCTGCCCGATCGTCGACACTTGGTGGCAGACCGAAACCGGCGGTCACCTGTTGACCCCCCTGCCCGGCGCCACACCGACCAAACCCGGATCGGCCACCGTGCCGTATTTCGGCGTGCAACCGGTGATCCTGGACCCCACCACGGGCGAAGAAATCACCACGACCGAGGCCGAGGGCGTGCTGTGCATGCGCGACAGCTGGCCCGGTCAGATGCGCACCGTCTGGGGCGATCACGACCGCTTCGTTGCGACCTATTTCGCGGACTACAAGGGCTACTACTTCACCGGTGATGGCTGCCGCCGCGATGCGGACGGCTATTACTGGATCACCGGCCGGGTCGACGACGTGATCAACGTCTCGGGCCACCGCATGGGCACCGCCGAGGTCGAAAGCGCCCTGGTCGCCCATGAGGCCGTATCCGAGGCCGCCGTCGTCGGCTTCCCGCACGACATCAAAGGTCAGGGCATCTATTGTTACGTCACCCTGATGGACGGTGAGGAATACACCGACGAGCTGAAGACCGTGCTGCGCAATTGGGTGCGTTCGGAAATCGGCCCGATCGCCAGCCCGGACCACATCCAGTGGGCGCCGGGCCTTCCCAAGACCCGCTCGGGCAAGATCATGCGTCGCATTCTGCGCAAGATCGCCGAGGATGACTACGGCGCCCTGGGCGATACCTCGACCCTGGCCGATCCGGGCGTGGTGAACGACCTGATCGACAACCGCATGAAGTAACGCGCCCCGCGCGTTCAAGCCAAGGGGCCGGTGCCAGCGCGCCGGCCCTTTTTCATGCGCGTCTTTCCGCCGGTCCCACCCCGGTTTGACGCGGATCATTGCGCGACCTCAACCCAAGCGCGACCCTTCCCCCACATCACAGAAAGATGGGGAGGAATACTATGCGTAAACAATTGATCCTTTTGGCCTGTGCCAGCAGCTTGGCGATTGCGGGCTGCAACATGACCACCCAGGAACAGATGGTCGTGGGCGGCGTTGTCGGTGGGGCCGCCGGGCTTCTGACCGCTAACGCATTGAATGCTAACACGAATTGGACAATTCTGGCGGTTCTGGCTGGGGCAGCGGCAGGCTCTTTGGTTGCGAAGAACAACGCGACAGGCGAATGCGCCTATGCCAAGGGCGACGGCACCTACTACACCGCCCCGTGCTACTGATCTGACGTCCGATCCGAGCTTATTGCGCCGTCCAGCCACCATCGATTGGGATGGTGGTGCCGGTCACGTTATGAGCAATCGGGTCGCAGAGCCACAAGGCCAGCGCGCCGATCTCGGCAGGGTCCGAGGTGCGCTGGCTGGGCTGTTTTTCCGACAAAAGGTCAGCGATGCCCTTGTCGCGGTCACCGCCGAAGGCCTCGGCGCGCGCCTGCACCTGCGGTTCGATGATCGCGGTTTCGGTCCAGCCCGGCGCGATGCAGTTCACCGTCACACCGCCCTGCGCTTTGGTGCCCGCGTTGGCATACTCCAGCGCCGCGACACGGCTCAGCCCGACCAGGCCGAACTTGGCCGCCACATACGGCGCCTTGTGCTTTGAGGCGACCAATCCATGCACCGACGCGATGTTCACCACCCGGCCATAGCCGCGCTTGGCCATGCCCGGCATCGCGGCCTGCATCGTGTGGAACGCGGCGGACAGGTTCACATTCAGGATCGCGTCCCAGGTGTCGCGCGGCATGTCGGCCAAGGCTGCCGTGTGCTGGATACCTGCGTTGTTGACCAGAATGTCCGCCCCACCCCAGGCCGCGACCGCGTCCATCATGTCGGCAATTCGGTCCGGGTGACGCAGGTCGCCGCCGAAAAACTCGGCCTCGGGCGCGCCAGCCTTCTCAAGCTTTTCACACACCTCGCGCACCTGCATGTCGCCCGCCAACCCATGTACAGCGATCCGCGCACCCGCACCCGCAAGCGCTTCGGCAATCGCCAAGCCAATACCTTGCACAGACCCTGTGACAAGGGCAGTTTTTCCGGTCAGATCGGTCATTTCTCCATTTCCTCCAGCCTCTGGCGCAATTCTGTCTTCAAAACCTTGCCATAGTTGTTTTTTGGTAATTCCGAGACCCAAAAATAGGCTTTGGGCCGCTTGAAACGTGCGATTTGTGTAAGGCAGTGCGCGTCCAGATCTGCCTCGCTCGGCCCATTTTCGTCGCGCAGGACGAAGGCCACCACGTCTTCGCCCCATTCCGGTTCTGGTCGCCCGATCACCGACACCTCGCGCACACCGGGATGGGTCAGCAGGGCCTCTTCCACCTCGCGCGGATAGATGTTCGTGCCACCCGAAATGATCACGTCTTTTGAGCGATCGCGCAAGGTCAGGTATCCGTCGTCGTCCAGAAACCCCATATCGCCGGTCATCAGCCAGCCATTCACCAGCGTCTTGGCGCTGGCGGTGTCGTTCTGCCAATAGGACGGCATGACAGGATGCCCGCGCACCATAATCTCACCTACGTCGCCCGGTTTCTTCGCACCTTCGATCGCGACCTCGACCACACTTTGCGCCCGCCCGACCGAGGCCAGACGGTCCTGCCAGCGCGGGTGGCTACGGTCCGCCACATCGCCGCGCGACAAGGCGGTGATCGCCATCGGGCATTCACCCTGGCCATAGATCTGTACGAAACGCGGGCCGAACCAGTCGACTGCGTCGACGATATCGGCCAGATACATCGGCCCGCCGCCGTAAACGATGGTCTTGATCCCCGCACCGCGCCGCCCGGCGGCCTTGGCGACATCGGTAAAGCGGCGCACCATCGTGGGCGCCATGAACATCGACAGCGGCCCCTGTGCTTCGGCAGCATCCAACAGTTCAGTTTCGTCAAACCCGCCCGAGATCGGGCAGATATGACGCGCAGCCTTGAGCACATGAACCGGCGCATACATCCCCGCCCCGTGGCTCATCGGCGCCATATAGAAGGCGGCATCGTCCGGGCTGACCTCATCAACGTCGACAAGGTAGGTCAGCGACGTCGCGGTCATCATGCCGTGGCTGATAAACACGCCCTTGGGCCGCCCGGTGGTGCCAGAGGTATAGAACAGCCAGGCCAGATCGTCGGGATCGCGCGCGACCACCTCAAGCGGGTCATCCGCGCACATGCGGGCGAAATCGTCGCTGGTCACGTCTAGAAGTGCCACATCACTGACCTCGGCCAGCCCCGCGCCCAGCTCTGGCGTGACAAGGGCCAGGCTGGCGCCGGAATTGTCCAGGATGAAAGCAGCCTCTTTCGGGTGCAGTTTCGCGTTGATGGGCACCACGGCGGCGCCCGCCGTCCAGATGCCGAAAAAGGCGATCAGGTAGTCCGGGCAGTTTTTCATGAACATCGCCACCCGGTCGCCGGGCTTCACTCCAGCGGCTCTCAATGCCCCCGCCAGACCGGCGGCGCGTTGGTGAAACACGGCGTAATCCGCCACCATCCGGTCGCCCAGAAACAGCGCCGGGCGCTCGCCTTGTGTCTGCGCGACGCGGGCCAGCCAATGGGCGATGTTCATCGCACCGCCTCCAGCACGCTGGCATAGGAGGCAACGCCCGAACCGCCCATGTTGAACACAAGCCCGGTCGCGGCCCCCGGCACCTGCATCGCATCCGCCGTGCCGCTGACCTGGCGCGCGATCAGCACATGCATCGACACGCCGGTGGCGCCGACCGGGTGGCCCTTGGCCTTCAACCCGCCCGACATGTTCACCGGCAACTTGCCGCCGGGCATCACAAGCCCTTCGTCCAATGCGCGCATGCCCTGCCCCGGGGCGGTCAGGCCCATCGCCTCATAAATCATCAACTCGGCAATGGTGAAACAATCGTGCACCTCGGCCACGTCCAGATCATCCAGCGTCATCCCGGCAGAGGCCAGCGCCTGCGCCATCGCGCGCTTCGGCCCCTCAAAAGCCGTCAGGTCGCGCCGCGACATGGGCAGGAAATCGTTCACTTGTGCGCTGGCGCGCAAGTGCACCGCCTGCGGCATCGCGGCGGCCAGATCGTCAGCAACCAGAACCAGCGCCGCCGCCCCGTCCGAGACCAGCGAACAATCGGTGACCTTCAGCGGATCGGCGACCATCGGGTTGCGCTCACTGACCTCCTCGCAAAACGCAACGGGAAGTGGTTTGTGCAATTGCGCCAAGGGGTTGTTCATCGCGTTGGCGTGGTTTTTCGAGGCGATGCGCGCCAGCGTCCCGGTCTGGTCGCCCCATTTGTCATAATACGCCCGCGCGAACCCGGCAAAGACCTGGGGGAAGCTCAGCCCGGCCTCTTCGGCCTGATAGGACGCGTGGCCCAACCCCTTGGCGACCTCGGCGGTGGGCAGATGGGTCATCTTCTCGGCCCCGATCACCAGGGCGATGCGCGCGCGCCCGCTGTCAATCGCGTCACGCGCCGCAAAGATCGCCGCCGCCCCCGACGCACAGGCGTTCTCAACCCGCGTGGCCGGGGTGAAACGAAGCGCGTCGTCAATCCCCAGCGCCAGAGAGGAGGCAAAGCCGTCACCCACCATGCCGCCGTTGAAATGACCCAGCCAGATGCCGTCGACCTCGCCCGGTGCGACGCGCGCGTGTTCCAATGCCTCGCCCCCCGCAGCGACGATCAGATCTTCCAGCCCCATTTCGGCCAGTTTGCCAAATTGTGTGTGACCCCAGCCGACGATATGCACCATGCGAAAGCTCCCTTTTTGCCTCGTTTCAGCATCACAGGCGCACTGCTTGGGCGCAATCGGGTAGAAATACGCAGCCGCACGGGGCACAGTGGCGTCATGGAAAGCTCGGACCTTGCCTTTACCCACGCCCCGATCGGGCTGGCGTTGACCGAAGATCGGATCGTGAAACGCGCCAACCTGCGCTTTGGCGAGGTATTCGGCGACACGCCCGAGCATTTTGCCAACACGCCGCTGGCCCGACTGTATCCGTCCAGCCAGGACTATGAACAGATCGGCGCGCGCGGGGCGCAGATCCTGCGTGAAACCGGGCGCTATGAGGACGAACGGGTGATGCGGCGGCTGGATGGCGCGCTGTTCTGGTGCCGGGTGCGCGGGCAAAGCCTGACCCCGGACGACCCGTTCAAACGCGGTGTCTGGAGCTTTGTTGACCTGTCGTCGGAACGTCCGGTTGTCGAACTGACGCCACGCGAACGTGAGGTTGCGATCCTGACCTGTCAGGGGCTGACCTCAAAGGAAATTGGCCTGGCTCTGGATCTGTCCTATCGCACGGTCGAAGCCCATCGCGCGCGACTTCTTGAGAAGTTCGGCGCGCGAAAACTGCCCGAACTGGTGGCGAAGTTTTCCGGCATGCCGCTGTAGCGAGATGTTGAAATTTCCCTGAAAAACAGGCACATTCGCGGCAGTGGGCAAGGGGATAACTATGGCCAACGCGCGGCCGCGTACGCGGATTCAGGAACGGAACCGGGGAACGATCCTCGAAGCGGCGCTTGAGGTGTTTTCCCGCCACGGCTTTCGCGGGGCCACGCTGGATCAGATCGCCAAAGCGGCGGGCCTGTCCAAGCCAAACCTGTTGTATTATTTTCCGTCGAAAGAGGCAATTCACGTCGAGCTTCTGTCCGGTTTGATGACCAATTGGCTGGAGCCGCTTGAGGCCCTGAATGCCGAGGGCGATCCGATCGAGGAAATCATCGCCTATGTGCTGCGCAAACTGGACATGGCGCGCGATCTGCCGCGCGAAAGCCGGCTGTTCGCCAATGAAATCGTGCAGGGCGCACCACGCATCCTGGACCAGATCGAAGGCCCGTTGAAGACATTAGTCGATGAAAAGGCCCAGGTGATCCGCAGTTGGTCCGACCAGGGTCACCTGGCGTCGGTCGATCCCTATCACCTGATCTTTTCGATCTGGGCCACGACGCAGCATTACGCCGATTTTGACGTGCAGGTGCGCGGTATACTGGCCCCTGAGGGCGACAGCCACTTTGCCGATGCGGCCCGCTTCCTGGACCACATGTTCCGCGCCACGCTCACCCCGCATTAACCAATTCTTGCGATTTTCCCGGGCGTTAACGCCCGGTTCACCTTCGCCATCTAGTGTGAGTGTCCGTGGGGGCTCCTGTCAGTAATAGGAGCACGGGAAAATGGAAATCTCGGGAACATCGCCCTTCGGGGGGCACGCCTCTGTGGCGGCCCAGATGCCGACACGCACACCTCCTGACGTTCCGAAGATCGACGAAAGCCGGCACTCGGACCAGGCACAGGCGGACACGCGATCAAAGCAGCAGAACGATACCGCCGGCGCCGCGCGCGACTTGCAAGACGCGCGTCAGGGCAAAGAGGTGCCCACCGGGCCACCGCCCACCTTCGAGATGACAGCACTTGAGGTGGAAGCGGACCTGCAGGCTGCGATTGCGCGCATGGAAGCCAAACGCAACCAGGCGGCCAACGCGGATGGCGTAAAAGCCCGTGACCCTGCGCCAGAGGCCAAGGCCCGCCCCGATGAGGCGCCGCCACCGTCAGAGGTTACGGAGAAAAAACCTGCCGAACGGGTGGCCGTGGCGCAGCTTGAGCAGCCTTATGATGCCAAACCAACACCGGACGCAGCCTGATTATTCGACGCCTTGACCCTGTCAAAGGCAAAATTGCCGCAACTGGAGCTTTTCTCCCCTTCCTGCCCGGCCTATAAGCGGTAAAGCTTCAAAGGCCCGCACAAAGACCGGGCAGTTATAGGTCGAGGATGGCATGACGAAAAAATCGCACGACAACGATGTGGCCTTCATCAAGGCACTGGCAAAGTTGCTTGAGGAGAACGACCTGACCGAATTGGAGGTCATGCGGGACTATGGCGAGAACGATACGCTGAACGTCCGCGTCAGCCGTGCGAAAGAAGTCGTGGCCCAGGTCGCCGCCGCGCCGGTCGCTGTTGCCGCAGCCCCTGCCGCCCCGGCCGCTGCTGCCCCGGCCACCGCAGCCGCCTCAAGTGACGATCCCGCAGCACATCCCGGCGCCGTGCCCTCGCCGATGGTGGGCACCGTATACCTTCAAGCAGAACCCGACACGCCCGCCTTCGTGAAGGTCGGCGACAAGGTCGAGGAAGGCCAGACCCTTCTGATCGTCGAAGCGATGAAAACGATGAACCAGATCCCGGCCCCCAAAGGCGGAACGGTGAAGCGCATTCTGATCGAAGACGGCGCCCCGGTCGAGTTTGGCGCGCCCTTGATGATCATCGAATAAGGGCGGTCCCATGTTCGAAAAAATCCTGATTGCCAACCGCGGAGAGATCGCCCTGCGCGTCATCCGCGCGGCGCGTGAAATGGGGATCAAGACGGTCGCGGTGCACTCCACCGCTGATGTCGATGCCATGCATGTGCGTATGGCCGACGAAAGCGTCTGCATCGGCCCGCCGCCGGGCACCGAAAGCTACCTTTCGATCCCTGCGATCATCGCCGCCTGTGAAATCACTGGCGCCCAGGCGGTTCACCCCGGCTATGGCTTCCTGTCCGAAAACGCGACCTTCGTGCAGGCGCTGGAAGACCACGAAATCACCTTCATCGGCCCCAGTGCCGCGCATATCCGCATCATGGGCGACAAGATCACCGCCAAGGACACGATGAAGAAGTTGGGCGTGCCCTGCGTGCCCGGTTCGGACGGTGGCGTGCCGGATCTGGAGACCGCCCGCAAGGTGTGCGAAGGCATCGGCTATCCCGTCATCATCAAGGCAACCGCCGGTGGTGGCGGCAAGGGCATGAAGCTTGCCCAAACCGCCGATGATCTGGAAATGGCCTTCAAGACCGCGCGCTCCGAAGGCAAGGTGAACTTCGGCAATGACGAGGTTTACATTGAGAAATACCTGGGCAAGCCGCGCCATATCGAGGTGCAGGTGTTCGGCGATGGCAAGGGCACAGCGGTGCATTTGGGCGAACGGGATTGTTCGCTGCAGCGCCGCCACCAGAAGGTGTTCGAGGAGGCCCCCGGCCCCGTCATCACCCCCGAACTGCGCGATCAGATCGGCAAAGTCTGCGCCGACGCCGTGGCCGGCATCGACTATATCGGCGCGGGTACGATCGAATTTCTCTATGAGGACGGCGAGTTCTTTTTCATCGAAATGAACACACGGCTTCAGGTTGAACACCCGGTGACCGAGGCGATCTTCGGCGTCGACTTGGTGCGTGAACAGATCCGGGTGGCCGAAGGCCTGCCGATGTCCTTCACCCAGGACGAACTGGAGCTGCATGGCCACGCGATTGAAATCCGTATCAACGCTGAAAAACTTCCCAATTTCTCTCCCTGCCCGGGCAAGATCACCCAGTATCACGCCCCCGGCGGGCTGGGTGTGCGGGTGGATTCGGCGCTTTACGACGGTTATTCGATCCCGCCTTATTACGACAGCCTGATCGGCAAACTGATCGTGCATGGCCGCGACCGGCCCGAGGCGCTGGCGCGCCTGAACCGGGCGTTGGGAGAGCTGATCGTGGACGGGATCGACACCACGGTGCCGCTGTTCAGCGCGCTGCTGGAAGAAACCGCCATTCACACCGGCGACTATGACATCCACTGGCTGGAACGCTGGCTGGATGACAACATGGGCTAAGGGCCGCTTTGGCCCAGCCCGACCTGACCGCCGACCTGCTTTTGCGCGCCTATGCGATGGGCGTGTTTCCGATGGCCGAAAGTCGCGACGACCCGCGTGTGTTCTGGGTGGACCCGGAACAGCGCGGTGTGCTGCCGTTGGACGGCTTTCGCCTGTCTCGATCCTTGCGCAAGCGCATCCTGCAAGAGCCGTTCAAGGTCACACTGAACCGCGATTTCGCGGGCGTGGTCGAAGGCTGCGCCGATCGGGACGAGACCTGGATCAACGACACAATTTTCGATCTCTATGCGCAGTTGCACGACATGGGCCACGCCCATTCGTTGGAGCTTTGGGACGGTGCGGCATTGGTTGGCGGCGTCTATGGCGTTTCTCTGGGGCGGGCGTTTTTCGGCGAAAGCATGTTCTCGCGTCGACGCGATGCATCCAAGATTGCACTGGCCTACCTGGTGGCCCATCTTACACAGACTGGATTTACCTTGTTCGACACGCAGTTTCTGACCGAACACCTTGCCAGCTTGGGGGGCGTTGAAATCCCGCGTGCCCAATATCACGACATGCTGTCACAGGCGCTGGAGCGGATGGCAGATATCACTGCTTGCGCCCTGCCCGGCGTTCACTCTGTCGTGCAGCGCAAAACCCAGACGTCATAGCGCGAATGGTCCAGCGCGCTCAGTGCTGGAGAGGACGCGATCATCCAGCCTTCGAAAAGGGGCGTCTCGGCATTGCCTTCGCGGATTACCAGCCAAGCATAGGCGTCGCCCGACGGGTTGTCGTTCGGGTATCGGCAGTCGCCCAGGGTCACCTGCAACCAGCCCAAGGCGGCAGTTTCACCAATTGCCAACGTCATATCATGGGTTGTGCCCGCATGCTTGTCCAACCCGCGCAGGTTGGCGCCGGTGCCTACAGTGGCAGGTTCCTGAGCGACAGCCGGGCTTGCAACAAGGGCCAAAGCAAGGACCGCGACGCGGATCATTCCTCGTCCCCGCCGGACACGAATTTCATCAAAAGGTTCACCACACTGATCGAGCTTTGCGTGTCCTCGATCTCGGCCCCCGGTTCCAGGTTGAACGGCGATCCGCCCGGCAACAGCTCAACAAACGAGCCGCCCAGCAGGCCCTCGGAGGCGACGATCACCGCTGTGTCTTCGGGCAGTGGGATGTCGGATTGAACGCTGAAGGATGCATCGGCGCGGAAGGTTGTGGGGTTCAGCACCATATCGGTGACGGTGCCCACTTTAACGCCTGCCAGACGCACGTCTGTGCCGATCGAAATGCCTTCGGCCGAGCGAAAACTTGCGGAGTAGACATCGCTGCTCCCCGCCCCGGAAAAGCCCGCGATCTGGCTGGCATACATGAAGAAGCCCACCGCGCCTGCCAGCACGATGCCCCCTGTGATCACCTCTGTCGCGTGCGATGCCATGGCCCCCTCCGGTCTTATTCCGGCTGCCAAGCCTCATAGTCCCGACGCTCGGTCGGCTGCGCCTGACGCATCGAGCCAGCAGGCGCATAGGCCAGCGCAGAACCGGTCGGGTTCACCTCATGCGGCTTTTCCCAGGTCTTGTGGGTCAACGCAGTGGTGCCGGGGCATTCGTCGAATGTGTGGTGCAGCCAACCATGCCAATCCGGGCTGACGCGGCTGCCCTCGGGTTCACCGTTGAAGATGACCCAGCGACGTTTGTCGTCGCGGTCGCGATAGAAGACATTGCCCTGATCGTCCTCGCCCACCTTCACGCCTTTGCGGCGGGTGAACAGCCAAGTGCCCAGGGTTTCCCCGTGCCACCAGGTCAGAAGCGAAAGTAAGCGCATGGATGCCTCCTGTCTCAGTCATACCTCATATGGCGCAAGCGCGCGCGAAGGTCCAGAGCCAAGCGGCCCGGTCGGCGGGATTATCGCCAACGGAGACCTCGTTTGCATCTGGTGGTCTATTCAGGCCGAAGCACCTTCCGCAGCGGCGTCAGCGTAAATGATCAGCGGATTGGCATCAGCGCCGACCGCTTCTTCGTTCACCACGACCTCGTCGACATTCTCCAACCCCGGCAGGTCGAACATCGTGTCCAGCAGGATGTCTTCCATGATCGAGCGTAGGCCCCGCGCGCCGGTCTTTCGTTCGATGGCGCGTTTGGCGATGGCGGACAGGGCGTCTTCGGTGAAGGTCAGCTGTGTGTCCTCGATGTCGAACAGACGCTGGTATTGCTTCACCAGGGCGTTCTTCGGAGAGGTCAGGATGGTGACAAGCGCGTCTTCGTCCAGATCCTCAAGCGTTGCGATGACCGGCAGACGGCCAACGAATTCCGGGATCAGGCCGAATTTCAGCAGATCCTCGGGCTCGAGATCCTTGAAGTATTCCCCGACAGTTTTGTCGGATTCATCACGCACATCAGCGCCAAAGCCCATTGCAGAGCCTTTGCCACGTTGCGCAATGATCTTGTCCAGACCGGCAAAAGCGCCGCCGCAGATGAACAGGATGTTCGTCGTGTCCACCTGCAGAAATTCCTGCTGCGGATGCTTGCGACCGCCCTGCGGCGGCACGGAGGCAACGGTGCCTTCCATGATCTTCAGCAGCGCCTGCTGAACCCCTTCGCCCGACACGTCGCGGGTGATCGAGGGATTGTCGGACTTTCGGGTAATCTTGTCGACCTCGTCGATATAGACGATGCCGCGTTGCGCGCGTTCGACGTTGTACTCGGACGCCTGCAGCAGTTTCAGGATGATGTTTTCAACGTCCTCACCCACGTAACCGGCTTCGGTCAGCGTGGTGGCGTCGGCCATGGTGAACGGCACATCCAGAATACGCGCGAGCGTTTGCGCCAGCAACGTCTTGCCGCAGCCTGTGGGGCCGATCAGCATGATGTTTGACTTGGCCAGCTCGATCTCATCCCCCGCCTTGGCAGCGTGGTTCAGACGTTTGTAGTGGTTGTGCACAGCGACCGACAGAACCCGTTTGGCATGGGCCTGACCGATCACGTAATCGTCCAGCACATCGCAGATTTCCTGCGGTGTCGGCACGCCATCCGCGGCTTTCAGCCCCGAGGTCTTGGTCTCCTCGCGGATGATGTCCATGCACAGCTCGACGCATTCATCACAGATGAAAACAGTCGGCCCCGCGATCAGCTTGCGCACCTCATGTTGGCTCTTTCCGCAGAACGAGCAGTAGAGGGTGTTCTTGCTGTCACCGGAGGAATTGTTCGCCATGTTCTGTTCCCTCGGGCCGTGCCCGGTTCAAATTCTCGACCAAATTGGCCCGTTTGTGCCCCGCGCGGACAGCTTAAGACAGGGCTAGAGGCGGCACAATGCGAAATAAATCACCCTGTGTGCCGCCGCCAACCAGCGTTATTCGCCGTCTTTGGCGCGGTGATCGACGATCTCGTCGATGTGGCCCCAGTCCTTCGCCTCCTGAGGTGACATGAAGTTGTCGCGCTCCAGCGCGGCTTCGACCGCCTTCAGCTTCTGACCAGTATGCTTCACATAGATCTGGTGCAGCGTGTCCTTGACCTTCTGTGTTTCGGCGGCATGGATCATGATGTCCGTCGCCTGGCCCTGGTAGCCGCCCGAGGGCTGGTGCACCATGATACGCGAATGCGGCAGCGAGAAACGCATGCCCGGTTCGCCCGCCACCGACAGGACCGACCCCATCGACGCGGCCTGGCCGATCACCAGCGTGGACACCGGCGGTTTGATGTATTGCATCGTGTCATAGATCGACAGGCCCGACGTCACCACGCCACCGGGCGAATTGATGTACATAGAGATTTCCTTGGAGGGGTTTTCCGCCTCAAGGTGCAAAAGCTGGGCAACGATCAGCGTCGACATGCCGTCGTGGATCGGCCCGTTCACGAAAATGATGCGTTCCTTGAGGAGCCGCGAGAAGATGTCATAGGCCCGTTCACCGCGCGAGGTCTGTTCGACCACCATGGGAACGAGGTTGTTTTCAAGATTATCAATCGGGTCAAACATGTATGCGCCTGCCTGCTCTGTTCGCGTCAAAGGGTAACCGTATTGGTCCTTACAGAGTCTTAGTCCCCGGTTCGGGGGGCTGCAAGGGCGGTCCCAGACCTTTCCGTACGACATGGCGGATATTGGTTAACAAACCCTTCCAAAAAAACAGGTTCGCAAAGAAAAAGCGGCGCCCGAAGGCGCCGCGTTTCGTCAACCGGGGGACAGGCCCCTCAACCGTTCGGACCGTCGTCGCAGCAATTCGACCGTGGTCAACAACACAATCGAGATCGCCACAAGGATCGTCGCGACCGCCAGGATGGTCGGGCTGATCTGTTCTCGCAGTCCCAGGAACATCTGCCAGGGCAGTGTTTTCTGCCCCGCTGAGCCGACGAACAGCACCACGACCACCTCGTCAAACGAAGTGATGAAGGCAAACAGCCCGCCCGAGATCACACCGGGGAGGATCAGCGGCATCTGCACCCGAAAGAACGTGGTCACAGGGTCGGCACCCATGTTCGCCGCCGCCCGCGTCAGCGAACGATCAAAGCCCACAAGCGTGGCTGTCACCGTAATGATCACGAAAGGAATACCCAGTGCGGCATGGGCCAGGACCACGCCGATGTAGGTGCCTTGCAGTCCGAAACGGGCATAGAAGAAGAACATCCCAGTCGCCGAGATGATCAGCGGAACGATCATCGGCGATATCAGGATCGCCATGATTGCCCGGCGAAAAGGCACGTGCGGTTGGCTCAAGCCAATCGCCGCCAGCGTGCCGAAGCCCACCGACAAGAGCGTCGCAACTGGCGCAATCGTCACCGAATTCCACAACGCCTGTTGCCAGTCCGGACTGGTCAGAAAATCCCGGTAATGTTTGAGCGAATACCCGTCCGGGTCCAGCCGCAGCATTTCGGGTGTGAAAGTGAAGAAGTCCTGCGCGTTGAAGCTGAGCGGGATCACCACCACGATCGGCGCGATCAGGAAGAAGAAGATCAGCCCGCAAATCACGCGAAACGCATAGTACCAGACGCGTTGGCCGGTGGTGGCATATGGGGGAAGCTTGCTCATGTTCGTTATCCCAACTTCACATTATCGATGCCGACGATCTTGTCATAGGCCCAGTAGAGCCCCAGCACGACGACCAGCAGAATGGCACCCAATGCGGCGCCAAGGCCCCAGTTGAGCGAGGACGAAATGTGTCGAGCGATCTCGTTCGAGATGAACGTGCCCTTTGTGCCACCAACCAGCGCCGGGGTGATGTAATACCCGATCGCCAAAATGAAGACGAGAATACTGCCCGCCCCGATGCCCGGGATCGTCTGCGGAAAATATACCCGCCAAAACGCCGTCCAGTTGGTCGCGCCCAGGCTTTTGGCCGCGCGTAGATAGGTGGGCGGGATGGTCTGCATCACCGAGTACATCGGCAGGATCATGAACGGCAGCAGGATGTGGGTCATCGCCACGATGGTGCCAAACTGGTTGTTGATCATCACCAGGCGGTTTTCGTCGGCAACCAGACCAATCCAGACGAGCACGTCGTTGATCACCCCCTGTTGTTGCAGCAGGATCTTCCACGCCGAGGTCCGTACCAGAAGCGAGGTCCAGAACGGCAGCAACACCAGGATCATCAAAACGTTGGCGGTGCGCATCGGCAGGTTGGCAAGCAACCACGCCACCGGATATCCCAACGCAATACATGCAAAGGTGATCAGGCATGACATCCACAGCGTGCGTTTGAGAAGCTTCATGTAGATGCGTTCATCTTCCGGGCGCATTTCGGCCCCGTTGGTGCCGACCTGCATGTCAATGGCGTTCAGGTAATACCCGGCAGTATAGGTCGAGGAATAGGTCAGGATCGTGCGCCAGTTCTCATGCTCACCCCAGCCATCATTGATGTCGATAAGGGCTTCCTTCCAAGGGCCTCCGGCCTCCAGATCGAATTTCTTGGCTTTGCGGCCGGTCTTGCGAAACAGCGACGAAATGCCAGGGGATTCATAGTTCAGTCGCCCGCCAACCTTGGTGTGTGTCTTGGCGGTGGCGGCTTCCTTCAGATCGGCGGCCATGGCTGCGAATACCGCCTCGGAGGGCAGCTCGCCGCTGTCGGCATCCCAGTCGGCCAATGCAACGACCGTGCGTGGCAAAGTTTCCTCGACGATGCTGTTTTCCACCGAGCGGAACAGCATGTCCGCCACGGGCAGGATGAAAGTCAGAAGGATGAAGGTCAGTAGTGGTGCGATCAGCATCAGGGCGCGCCATTTCTGGCGGCGCAGCGCACGGGCCAGGCTGCGTTTCAGCGGGGTGCCGTCTGCGGCCAAAACCGGGCCGCCCGTTGCTGCATCTGTGGTTGCGTCGCTCATGTCATCCCTGTCGTTTTTCGTTGCAGATCGTCAAAGTGACAAACGAATAAGATCTTGAAAAATGGGGTGGGAAGGGCCCGAAGGCCCCTCCCGAAAGCAAAGGCTTACTTGGCCAGCCATGCCTGGAACTTGGCGTCCAGATCATCGCGGTTGTCGGCCCACCATTCGTAGTCATAGACGTGGACGTTGGTCGCATTGGCCGGATCGGTCGGCATGTGCGGCGCCATGTCGATACCCAGGGTGGCATGCATGCCAACCAGCGGCGCCGAGGAGGCACGAGCGGGACCGTAGGAGATGAACTTGGCCTGGTCTGCCAGACGCTGGGTGTCGGTGGCGAACTTGAGGAAGTCCATCACGCGCGCTTTGCGGTCCTCGGACAGACCGGCGGGTACAACCCAACCGTCCAGGTCATAAGACTGCATGTCCCACAGCATACCAATCGGCTGGTCCTGCTCGGCGATGGCCGAGAACAGACGACCGTTGAAGGTCGAGCCGAACACGACTTCGCCATCGGCCAGCAGCTGCGGCGTTTCCGCACCGGCGGTCCACCAGACCACGTCCGACTTGATCGTGTCGAGCTTGGCCAGCGCCTGCGCCACACCTTCGTCGGTGCTCAGCGTGTCATAAATGTCATCCTTGGCCACGCCGTCACAGAACAGAGCCCATTCCATGTTGTCGATCGGGCGCTTCTGCAGCGCACGCTTGCCCGGATACGCGTCGGTGTCGAAGATCGCGCAGACCGAAGTCGGCGCGGTGTCACCCACCATGTCGGTGCGGTAGCCGAACGTGGTCGAATACACGATCTGCGGCACGAAGCAGTCCGACACGATCAGATCGCCAAAGTCTTCGCTGGCCGAAGTGCCATCGGGGGCCGCAGCCAGAACGGCGTCATGGTCCAGTTCTTCGATAAGGCCTTCGTCGCACATGCGCATAGCGTCCGACGCAGTGGCGTCAACCAGGTCCCAGGTCACGTTACCCGCTTCGGTCATCGCACGCATCTTCGCGGTCGCTTCGGCCGAGCTTTCGTCCCAGATGACTTTCACTTCGGGGTGCATCGCCAGGTAGGGCTCGACATAGGCTTTCACCTGGCTGGCCTGATAGGCGCCACCCCAGGAAACAAGGGTCATTTCGTTGGCCATGTGACCATCAGCATTGGCCGCGCCGGTGGCAGCAACCAGGGCCGTGGTGGCCAAAAGGATCTTGGTGGGTTTCATTCTTAACTCCCTAATAGTCATCCCGTTTTTGAGTGATGGGCCCCGCGCCACGGGCGGAAACACGGGGGCCTTGAACCCCGCACCTGTCAGGATGCGGGCTATTCTCACGCGTCCAGGGCGCGACAATCCTCGGGCAGCCAACCGATTTCGATCTGGTTACCGGGCTCCAGGCGCACCTGGTCGGGTGCGTTGCGCGACTTGATGACAAACTCATCGTTGCCGGCGACCTTCAGGCGGGTGCGGAACACGTCGCCCATATAGATGAATTCCTTAACCTCGGCCTTGAGCAGATGCGCGCCTTCCTGCAGGCGGTCCTTGCTGAATTCCACCCGCTCGGGGCGGATCGAGACCTTGGTGCGCTCGCCCACTTTCGAGACGTTGACCGGCGTGGCGTCCAAAATCTCTCCGTCGTCCAGCTGCACGGTGCAAATATCGCCCTTCATCTCGGTCACGACACCTTCCAAGGTGTTGTTTTCACCAATGAATTGGGCAACGAAGCTGTTTTCCGGCTTCTCATACAGATCCGCCGGCGGGGCCAGCTGCTGAATGCGGCCATCGTCGAACACGGCGACGTTGTCGGACATGGTCAGCGCCTCGGTCTGGTCATGGGTGACATAGACAGTGGTGATGCCCAGTTCATGCGCCAGGCGGGTGATTTCGAACTGCATGTGCTCACGCAACTGCTTGTCCAGCGCGCCCAGGGGTTCGTCCATCAAGACCAGCTCGGGTTCAAACACCAGCGCACGCGCCAAGGCGATCCGCTGCTGCTGCCCACCAGACAGTTGCGCCGGACGGCGGCCGCCGAACTCGCCCATCTGCACCATGTCAAGGGCGCGTTTGACCTTCTCTTCACGCACGGATTTGCCCATCTTGCGGACTTCCAGCGGGAACGCCAGGTTTTCGGCCACGGTCATGTGCGGGAACAAAGCGTAGTTCTGGAACACCATGCCAATGCCGCGCTTGTGCGGCGGAATGTTGTTGATTGGATTACCACCCAGAAGGATATCGCCGTGGGTTGCAGTTTCAAACCCGGCCAGCATCATCAGACATGTGGTCTTTCCCGAGCCCGACGGCCCCAGCATGGTCAAAAACTCGCCCCGCCCGACTGAGAGGTTCAGGTCCTTCACGACCAGGTTCACCCCGTCATAGCTTTTCTGGACACGATCGAAGACGACGAACCCGTCGTTGGATGCAGTTTCTGCCAAGTGACCCCCCTGGTCATGTTTTTCTTTTTTTATCAGACTACAGCCAACACGATGACGTGCCTGATTTCAATAAGCATTTTCTTTTTTATGCGGAAATGCCGGTCGTTTTGTGCGGAAACGCGCCGCGGGACCATGCATTTGGCCCGCAGCGCTTCACCTTGTCAGGCTTCAATGATGTTGTGCTCCGGCCCATAGGGAAAGCCGGTGATGTTCTCGGCGCCAGCGTCGCCCACCACCAGAATATCATGTTCGCGGTAGCCCCCGGCACCCGGCAGGCCCTCGGGCAGGAACAGCATCGGTTCCATACTGACCACATGGCCCGGTTGCAGCTCGGTATGGATATCTTCGCGCAGTTCCAGCCCCGCCTCGCGGCCATAATAATGGCTGAGCACACCGAAGCTGTGGCCGTATCCAAAGCTGCGGTATTGCAGCAGGTCCTGGTCGGCGAAGAAGCGGTTGATCTCGGCGGTGATGCCAGAGCAGGTCGCACCGGGCTTGATCAGGCTCAGGCCCAGCTCATGGGCGTCCACGTTCGCCTGCCAGATCCGCAGGCTGTCAGCGTCGGGCTGGCCCAGAAACAGCGTGCGTTCAAGCGCGGTGTAATAACCCGAGATCATCGGAAAGGTGTTCAGGCTCAGGATATCGCCCATCTGCAGCTTGCGGGTCGTCACCGGGTTGTGGGCACCATCGGTGTTGATGCCGGACTGGAACCAGACCCAGCTGTCGCGCAGCTCGCTGTCAGGATGGGCGCGGGCAATCTCCAGCTCCATGGCATCGCGACCGGCCATCGCCACGTCGATCTCGCGCACGCCTTCGCGAATGGCTGCGTAAATGGCGGCGCCCCCGACATCGGCAATGCGCGCGCCTTCGCGGATCAGCGCGATCTCTTCATCGCTTTTCACCATACGCGCGGTCATCGTGTCGGGCGCGATGTCCTTGAAGACGCGGGCGCCCAGGAAGTCCTCCATGAACCCGCGCTGCAGCAGCGTCATGTGGTCCGCCTCGATTCCGACCGTTTCGGCCTTACCGATTACGTCCTTCACCGCGCGCCAGTAATTGTTCCGCTCCCAATCGGTATAGATCACGTTGTCACCAAAGGACCGGCGCCAGGGCTGGCCCGCGTCGATATTGGCGCTGATGGTTGTGCACCGATCGGCGGTCACCACACAGGCATAGGGGCGCCCGAACGAACAATACAGAAAGCCCGAATAATAGGCCACATTGTGCATCGAGGTGAACACGGCCGCTTCGACACCGCGCACAGCCATGAGCGCGCGCAGCTCTGCCAAACGGCGCTCATATTCCGCGTCCGAGAACGGCAACACCGCCTTCTCACCATTTTCGCATACAAAAAACTGGGGACGTTCCATCCGCCTCTCCTTTCGAAAAGGGCCGGATACGCTCCGGCCAACCAAAACCCCGGCGTGCAGGGCAGTGATTTCCGGACCACGGGCGCATGAGGCACCCCGGGCAGCGACGCCATCGCTGCGGATGGCGAAAGACTGGCGTAGCTGCGCACGCCTGTCAATTCCTTCGTGACGCGCGAGGCGAAACGCCAATCAGAATAAAGCGTGGCGCAGCCACACCGCTGGATCGCGCCCGCTCAAAGCGCCTCACGGTCCAGAACCAGAACGCCGTCGCTGATCTTGTCACCCGGATGGGTGATGACCACTTCGTCCGGCTCAAGCCCGCTCAAAACCTCGGCAAATTCCGTGTTGCGCTGGCCTATCGTGACCGGGCGCAGCACCGCTTGCCCCGCCTCGACCACGAACACGGCCCAATCGCCGTTCTCGCGGAACAAGGCGCTGATCGGCAGGCGCAGCACCTCGTCGCCGCGCCATTCCACGACGCGCAGGAATACGCGGAACCCGTGGCCCAGCGCCGGGCGCTCGGCTTCGGGGGTGACGAAGTCCAAAAGAACCTTCACCCGCTGCTCTTCGATGCCCAGCGCGCTGATCTTGGTGAAGCCCGCTGGCTCAATCACCCGCACCTTGGCCTCCAGCGCCTCTGGCCCGCCCCAGCGTTCGACATAGGCCATGTTGCCCGCCGTGATCCGCACCGCGTCGGTGGACAGAAGATCGGCCGTGATCTCAAGATCGCCGGGCCGCCCGATTGACAGAATCTGCGAGCCTGCCATCACCATGCGGGCGCTTTCGTTCTCCAGGCTCAGGACAGACCCTGATGCCGGGGCAAGAATGTCGATGCAGCAAGAGGTGCTGACCGCCCCCCCGCCCGCGCCGGGCTGGATCAGCACCGCGCGTTGAGCGGCCAGTTCCGCCTCGCGCATGTCGAAACTGGCATGCGCGCTGTCCAGCTGCGCGGCGGCCACGTCCACGGCCAGCTCGGCCTGGTCAAGCTGCGCTTGCGGGATCGTGCCGCGTTCGTGCAGGTCATGCACCCGGCTCAGTTGCGACTGCGCAAAGGACAGGTCCGCTTCGGCGATCGAAATCTGCGTCGTGGCCAGCGACACCGCGGCCACGGCCTGTGCCACGGCCGCCTCGGCCTGGCTGCGCGATCTTTCGTCCAGGAATGCCGGCGCGCCCGGCTCGATGCGGGCCACCACCGTGTCGTCCGCAACCACCACATCGCCAATCTGCACCGGGCTGCGCAGGACCCGGCCCGTCACTGGCGCGGTCACATCAAACACGTCGCGAATGCGCGTTTCGCCATCGGCGTTCACGGTGACTTCCAGCGCGCCGCGCTCGACTTTCGCCAAGTCCACCGGCACCACTTCGGGCTGCAGCGCAACCCAGGCAATGCCGCCCACCGCCGCCACCGCGACCGCCCCCGTCAGGATCTTTCGAAACGAAGCCATCTTGTTACTCCCTCGTCTTCATCACCGCGACCAGGTCCATCCGGTCGATGCGGCGGCGCACGATCAGCGCCGATATGATCGAGGCCACGGCCACCACGGCCGCCGCCCGCAAATAGGTATCCCGCGTGATCACCAGCGGGATGGAATAAAGATCACTGTCAAAACTGGCCACCATGGCGCCGGCCAGTCCACGCCCGATCAGCATGCCCAGCGGGATTGCTACCAGGGTCAGGGCCAAAAGCTCCCCCAACAGAATGTAGCTGACTTCGCCCCGCGTGAATCCCAGAATACGCAAGGACGCCAATTCGCGCGCGCGTTCCGACAGCTGGATGCGCGCCGAGTTATACACCACGCCGATCGCGATCAGCGCCGCCAGCAGGCTATTGATCGTCGTCGTCATGCCCGCGTTTTCCGCGATCGTGTCGTCAAAGCTTTTGCGCACCTGCGCCAAAAGGGTGATGCCGCTGATCGCCGGGGCGTTTTTTACCGCCTCGAACAGCGCGGGCGCGTGGGCATCGTCGATCTCGACATTCGCCATGGTGATCCGGGGCGCCATGCCGACCAGACGGCCCATCGTTTCGATCTCCATGAAGGCCGACAGGCCGAAATACTGGCCCGCCAGGCCGCTGACCACAACGTCGTGGCGCGTGTCGCCCAGTTGCAGGAATTCAACCTGGATCACGTCGCCCACCTGCACATCCAGGTGCTTGGCCAGCCGCCGGGCCAGGACGATGCCGTGTTCCGGGCGCACCGGCACCTTGGTTTCGGCGTCGAACACCCGGCTCAGGTCATCGCCATCGCGCCGTCCTTCGACGCCAATGGTACGGGTCAAATGGCCGTGATACAGCCGCGCGGCCAGGCTCCAACTGCCTTCGGCGGCCAGGACGCCTGGCAGGTTCTCGACATCCTCCAGCGCGCTTTCGGGCCGGTCCAGCGCGAAAGCCAGAATCGCATCTTGACGGTTGATCTGCACGAAACTGACGTCCAGCAATTCATCCATCGCGTCGAACATGAACATCGCCGCCACCATCACCGCCGCCGAGGTCGCGATGCCCAGGCTGGTCAGCGCCGCGCGCAGGGGCCAACGCCCGATTGCACGCATGATCATCATCGTGGTCTGGCGCGGGCGGAACAGGCGGATCACCCGGTCCAGCAACCCCTTGCGGAACCGTGTCGGTGCCGGAGGGCTCATCGCCACTGCGGGTTTCAGCGCCACGACCCGGCGCACCGCGCCCAGCGCGCCGATCACCGCTGCCGCCATCCCCGCCAGCGCCGAAATCGCATAGGTCGCCGGGTATTGCACGAACACCAAGTACGGGAAGTGGAAGAACTCCTGATACAGCACCGCCATGCCACGTCCGGCCCACATGCCAAAGCCCCAGCCCATCAGAATGCCGATCGCGCCGATCCCCATCGCAAGCTTCACATAGTGCCACGAGATTTCCCAATCGCTATAGCCCAGCGCCTTGAACAGCCCGATCTGCTCGCGCTCCAACGCGATCAGGCGGCCCAGAACCATGTTCACCAGGAAGGCCGAGATCACCAGGAAGATCGGCGGCACGATGCGTGCCATCACGTCCAGCTGCTCCAGCTCACCGTCCAGAAAGGCGTTCGACACCTGTTCCTTGCGCCCATACGGCCCGGTGCCGCCATAGGGTTTCAAAAGCGTTTCCAGCGCGTCCTTGACCGGGGCCAACTCGGTGCCACGTGTCACGTTCAGGCTGACCGAATTGAACGCGCCCGACAGGTTGAAGGCGGCCGCCAGCACGTCCTCGGCCATCCACAGGATGCCAAAGCGTTCATCGTCGGGCATCAGGGCACCCGGGCCGATCGTATAGATGAATTCGGGGCTGAGCGCGGTGCCGACAATGGACACTTCGCGCTTTTGGCCGTTCAGCGTCACTTCGAACCGGTCGCCAAGGGTAAAGCCGTTCGCCAGGGCGAAGGTCTCGTTCACCATCACCTCATTCGCCCGCCCGGCAGCCGGAAGGCGGCCCGCGCGCAGGTTGGGCGTGTTCATCAAAGGATCAGACGTAGTGGGCAGCGACAGGACCTGCCCCATAGCCGGTTCCACCAATCCTTCGATGTCCAGAATGGCGAATTGGCTTATGCGCGCCTCGACCCGGCTGACGCCTTCGATGGCGGCAATTTCAGGCACCAACGACATCGGCGCGCGGGACGCGGACGACCAGACATCGGCAAAGCGGTTGCGCTCATAATACGTGTCGCGGGTTTCGATCAGCGACCGCTGGGTGCCGAACGACATGACCATGATCATCACGCCGGTCGCCAGCACGGCGGCAATCGCCAGACTTTGCGCCCAGAGCCGCCCGATATCACGCACCAGTTTCTTGTCGAGCGCGCGCATGTTCACCACTCGATTTCCGAGGGGTGCACGCGGGTCTTGTTCTGCTTGACCTCGCTGATGTTGCCATCGGCGAAATAGATCACCCGATGCGCCATTTCGCGAATACCCGCGTTGTGGGTGATCACGACCGTGGTGGTGCCCAATTCGGTGTTGATCTTGTCCAACGCCTCAAGCACCTGCACGCCGGTGTTGCTGTCCAGCGCGCCGGTGGGTTCGTCGCACAGCAGCACCTCGGGCCGCTTGGCAATCGCGCGGGCAATCGCCACGCGCTGCTGTTCGCCACCCGACATTTCCGCCGGGAAATGGTCCATCCGGTGGTCGAGCCCGACGCGTTCCAGCGCCTCTTCGGGCGTCATCGGGTTCTTGGCGATCTCGGTCACCAGCGCCACGTTTTCACGCGCGGTCAGGCTGGGCACCAGGTTGTAGAACTGGAACACAAATCCGACATGGTCGCGGCGATAGCGCGTCAACCCGCTTTCGTTCATCGCCGTCAGGTCACGATCCTTGAACCAGGCCTGCCCGTCGGTCGCGCTGTCCAGCCCGCCCAGGATGTTCAAAAGCGTCGACTTGCCCGACCCCGACGCGCCCAGCAGAACAGTCAGCTCACCCGCGAACAGCTCGACATTCACACCGCGCAGGGCATGCACTTCGACCGCATCGGTCTTGTAGACCTTGGTGATTCCATCGGTGTGGAAAATCCGGGTGTTGCTGTCTTTGGCCATGAAACGTCCTTAACGGTTCCTGTGTGCCTTACCTTGATGTGGCGCAAGATCGGGCCTGATTCAAGCCCGCTTCAACCGGGAAACTCGGGGCCAAGGCGCCGCCCTCGCCCTTCCAGCGCCGGGTCTGTCTCAAACGGAACAAGAATTTGGTACCCGCGGCCGGACTCGAACCGGCACGGCCTTTCGGCCTGGAGATTTTAAGTCTCCTGTGTCTACCATTCCACCACGCGGGCCACTGGCGCTGCGATGGTGCACCTGTAGGCCGCGCGACAATAGCGTGTGGGGGACGAGTGTCTAGAGCTCCTGACCGGGAATTGGGGTCAGAAAAGCACGCTCTGGCAGCCAGGGATTTAGCGCCAGCGCCTGTCGCAGGGTCGCCTGCGCCTCTGCCTCGCGCCCCAGGCCGCGCAGGGTCAGAAATCTGCCTGCCATTGCTGCCAAATGCAGCGGCGAGCGTTCCAATGCAGCTTCAAGATCCGGCAGGGCGGCTGCGAAATTGCCGCGCAGAAAATGCGAAAAGGCCCGTTGGTTGTAGCCCTCGGCATAATTCGGGCAATAGGCGATCAACTCGGAAAACGTTGCCTCGGCGACCGCAAAATCCGAATGGCGCAACTCCTCGCGCCCCGTCTCCAACAAGGCCTGCGCCTTTTCATCTGGTGCGGCGGTCCACAGATCCCACATCTGCCCCGTCACAACCCGCGCGTCGTGGTCGGATTGCGCGGTTTGCACTTCAGAAATCAACGCCTCCAACGACGCGGTGACATCGCGGGGCATGGGGCATTCTGCAAAAGCCGGGCCCGCCAAGAGGAAAAGAAGGTATCGCATGGGGCCATTCTGCCACCCCTGCCCCACAGGTCAATTCACATGCCTGCGAGGTCGTCTTTCACCGCCTGCATTGCCACATGGGTCGTCGAATGCGCGACGTGGGGTAACGCCGAGATCGATTCGCCTAGTACCCGGCGATAATCCCGCATGTCGCGGCAGCGGATTTTCAGAAGGTAGTCGAACTCGGCGGCCAACATGTGGCATTCCTCGACCTCGGGGATCTTCACCACGCCTTCGTTGAAGGCCCTAAGCGCCGCTTCACGCGTATCCGACAGCTTGACCTCGACAAAGGCGACGTGTTCGCGCCCGATGCGGATCGGATCGACCAAGGCGCGATACCCGGTGATGACGCCCGCCTGTTCAAGCCGCTTAACCCGTGCCTGCGTCGGGCTTTTCGACAGACCAATGCGGCGGGCCAGGTCCGTCAGGGACAATCTGCCTTCGGCGGTCAGAACCTCTAGAATCACTTCGTCGTGTCGATCCAACCGAAACTCACCCATTGACCCGCCTATTCCATAAAACACGGGCACTTCGCCCGCTGAGTGTAGAAAAACAGGAAATACGCCCAGTGATCAAGCGGTATCATGGGGCAATTCCAGATCACTTGACCCGGAGGCCTTCATGTCCGAGACCCATCGCCTGATTATCGACGCGCTGATGTATGCGCCCGAACACGAGCGCGTGGCCGCCCTGATTGCGCAGGCTGATCTGAGCGACGCAGACCGCGCCCGCATCGCTGCCCGTGGCGCCGAGTTGGTTCGCGCCATTCGCGCCAGCGCCGACCCCGGTCTGATGGAGGTCTTTCTGGCCGAATATGGCCTGTCCACCGACGAAGGCATCGCGCTGATGTGCCTGGCCGAAGCGCTGTTGCGTGTGCCCGACGGTGACACGATCGACGCGTTGATCGAAGACAAGATCGCGCCGTCGGACTGGAGCCGCCATCAAGGCCAATCAACCTCGGCGCTGGTGAATGCGTCGACCTGGGCCTTGATGCTGACGGGCAAGGTTCTGGAAGAGGCGGAACCCGGTATCCTGGGCACCCTTCGCGGCGCGGTAAAGCGGCTGGGTGAACCGGTCATCCGCACCGCCACCGCGCGTGCGATGAAAGAGATGGGCGCGCAGTTCGTTCTGGGCGAAGACATTGAAAAAGCGATGAAACGCGGCGCCGGGATGGAAGAAAAGGGCTATACTTATTCCTTCGACATGCTGGGCGAAGCGGCCCGCACCGACGCGGATGCGCGGCGCTATCAGATGGCCTATGCCAACGCGATTTCCGAGATTGCCGCGAATTGCACCTCGGACGATATCCGAGACAATCCCGGCATTTCGGTGAAGCTGTCAGCGCTGCATCCGCGATATGAATTCGGGCAACGCGACCGGGTGATGGCCGAGCTTGTGCCCCGTGTCGCGGCCCTGGCCCAGCTGGCGAAATCCGCCGGCATGGGGCTGAACATCGACGCGGAAGAGGCCGACCGCCTGCACCTCTCGCTGGACGTGATCGAGGCGGTGCTTTCAGCGCCCGCTCTGGCGGGATGGGAGGGGTTCGGCGTTGTGGTGCAGGCCTTTGGGCAACGCGCCGGCGCGGTGATCGATTTCCTTCATGCGCTGGCCGCACGGCTGGACCGGCGCATCATGGTGCGGCTGGTCAAAGGCGCCTATTGGGACAGCGAAATCAAGCGCGCGCAGGTCGAGGGCTTGGAGGCCTTCCCGGTTTTCACCACGAAAGCCGCGACCGACGTCAGCTATATCGCCAATGCACGCAAACTGTTGGGAATGACCGACCGGATCTATCCGCAATTTGCCACCCACAACGCCCACACGGTCGCCGCGATCCTGGACATGGCGCCTGATCTGGGCGCCTTCGAGTTTCAGCGCCTGCATGGCATGGGCGAACGGCTGCATGACATCGTGAAGGCCGACCACTCCACCCGGTGCCGCATCTATGCCCCGGTGGGGGCGCATCAGGATTTGCTGGCCTATCTCGTGCGCCGGCTTCTTGAAAACGGCGCGAACTCCAGCTTCGTCAACCAGATCGTGGACGAAGACGTGGCGCCCGAGATCGTCGCCGCCGACCCGTTCGCTGCCCTTGATCAGGCCGCACATCCGATCCCCACCGGCCCCGCGCTGTTCGCGCCTGAACGCCGCAACTCCACCGGGCATGACCTGACCCATCCGCCACATCTGCACCTGATCGACACCGCGCGCGACCCGTGGAAGACGGCGACTTTCAGCGCCGCACCACTGATTGCAGGTTCGGTTGAGGGCGGGCCGGCCTGGACGGTCACAAACCCCGCCGATCCCGGCGACATCGTCGGAAAATTGATCCCGGCCAGCGCGGCGGATGTGGAAACGGCGTTGGCTGGCGCTCAGGCTTGGGACGCCCCACCCGCCGACCGCGCCGCAGCGCTGAACCGGGCGGCGGACCTCTATGAAGCGCATCTGGGGCCACTCTTCGCGCTTTTGGCGCGAGAGGCCGGGAAAACCCAGTTGGACGCCGTGGGAGAGCTGCGTGAAGCCGTTGATTTCCTGCGCTATTACGCCTCTCAGGCCGAAGGGTTGACCGCCCCTGCCCGTGGCCTCTTCTGCTGCATTTCACCTTGGAACTTCCCGCTGGCCATCTTCACTGGCCAGATCGCGGGGGCCTTGGCGGCGGGCAACGGTGTGCTGGCAAAGCCTGCCGAACAGACGGGCCTGATCGCCCATGAGGCCGTGACGCTGCTGCATGAGGCTGGCGTGCCGCGTGGGGTTTTGCAGCTTCTGCCCGGCGATGGTACGACGGTGGGGGCTGCGCTGACCTCGGACGCGCGGATTGGCGGCGTGGCCTTCACCGGCTCCACCGACACCGCCCAGATCATCCGCCGCGCCATGGCCGATCACCTGTCGCCCGAGGCGCCTTTGATCGCCGAAACCGGCGGCTTGAACGCGATGATCGTCGATTCGACCGCCCTGCCGGAACAGGCCGTGGCCGATATCATCGCCTCCGCCTTTCAATCTGCCGGACAGCGCTGTTCGGCGCTGCGCTGTCTTTACCTGCAGGATGACATCGCCAACGGCTTCCTCGACATGCTCAAGGGCGCGATGGCCGAGCTGCGTCCAGGCACGCCCTGGGACCTGAGCACGGACCTTGGCCCGGTGATCGACGCACAGGCGCGCGACGAGATTACCGCCTATATCGCCCAGGCAGAGGTGATCGCCCAGACCCCGGTGCCCGCGGCAGGGTTTTTCATCCCACCAACGGCCGTCGCAGTGTCCGGCATCAACGATCTGGGGCGCGAGGTCTTTGGCCCTGTCCTGCATGTCGCCCGTTTCCGGTCACAGGATCTGGACCGTGTGATCGACGATATCAACGCGCGTGGATATGGCCTGACCTTCGGCCTGCACACGCGGATCGACGACCGGGTGCAACATGTTGCGGACCGACTTAGGGTCGGCAACCTCTATGTGAACCGTAACCAGATCGGTGCGGTGGTCGGCTCTCAACCCTTTGGAGGAGAGGGACTTTCCGGCACCGGACCCAAGGCAGGCGGACCGATGTATCTGTCGCGTTTCTGTGCCGAACCGCGCGAGCGTGCACCCGAAACGAACACCCCGCGCAGTGATCTGACCGACGTGATGCAGGCGCTGGTTGCTCTACCGCCTGTGCCCGTGCGCCTGTCAGCCGAGGTTTTGCCCGGACCAACCGGAGAGCTGAACCGCCTGACCACCCACGCCCGCGCACCGTTCCTGTGCCTGGGTCCGGGGACTGCGGCGCAGCGACAGAAATCGCAGGTCGAGGCTGCGGGCGGACAGGCCGTGATCGCTGATCGCCTGCCCCCACATCACCTCGAAACCCTGCAAGGCATCGGCGGGGTGATCTGGTGGGGCGACGATGGCACGGCCCGCGCGATTGCACAGGCCTTGGCCGCCCGACCGGGGGCCATCCTGCCGCTTCTGACTGGCCCGGCCACGCCGGAACATGTGCGTCAGGAGCGTCATCTCTGCGTCGACACCACCGCGTCGGGGGGCAACGCCGAGCTTCTGGCGGCCAGCTCGGCTTGACCTGAACCCTGCATTCGGGTGAGGTCACGTCATGTTCCCTTTGCGCGACCACAACCCGTCTGAACGCACGCCTTACGTGACCTACGCGCTGTTGGTTGCCAATATCGGCATCTTCCTCGCGATGTGGCCGATGATGGGCGACGAACGCGTCTTGGGGCAGTTCTATTTCGACTGGGGCCTGGTCGGCTACAAGGTGCTGCATGGCGATGGGTTGTCGGGCTTCGTCACCTCGATGTTCCTGCACGGCGGGTGGCTGCATCTGGCAGGGAACATGCTGTTTTTGTGGATCTTTGGCGACAATATGGAGGATGAGCTGGGCCATGTCGGCTTTGCCATCTTCTACCTTGTCTCGGGCATTGGCGCGGCCATCCTGCAGATCCTGCCCGACCCGGAAACGATGGTGCCGATGATCGGCGCCTCGGGGGCGATTGCCGGGGTGATGGGGGGCTATCTGCTGTTGTTTCCACGCGCGCGGGTCGATGTTCTGTTCATCTTCATCGTCTTTTTCAAGATCTTCCCGGTGCCGGCCTGGGTGATGCTGGCGCTGTGGTTCGGGCTACAGGTGTTCAATGGCGCTGCCAGCCTGGGTGCCGAAGGCGGCGTGGCCTATTGGGCCCATGCCGGTGGTTTCATCGTCGGGTTCCTGTGGGTGCTGCCAAAATGGTTGCGCGAAGGCGGGCCTGACTTTTGGCGACGCACACGCGGCCACCCGGACCACCCCGAAATGCGCTGGAAATTGGCGCAAAGCCCGATCCCGAAAGTGAGACGACCAAAATGACGCGATCCCATCGCTCCACCTGCCATTGCGGTGCGGTCAAACTGCAGTTCACACTGACCGATGGGCTAAGCACCGCCCGGCGCTGCAATTGTTCCTATTGCGCCCGGCGCGGCACCATCGCGGTGACCGCACCGACAGCCGATGTTCGAATTGTGCAAGGTGCTGACAAGCTGTCGCTCTACCAATTCAACACAAACACCGCGAAACACTGGTTTTGTTCGATTTGTGGTATTTCAACCCATCACCAACGGCGATCTGACCCGTCAGAATGTGGGGTTAATGCTGCTTGCATCAAAGGTGTGGACGTCACGAAACTGGGGAATATCCCTTGGGGCGATGGTCGCAACCACTCAAAAGATCAGTAGGTGCGGATGCCCATTTCTTCCATATCGGCGCCAACATCATTTGCCACCTGAGGCACACTGCTGGCAACGACGAACGCCGATCCCATACCCAGAAAGACAACTGCGGCGGCCAGGACGATCCAGTCCACGGTTACGGCGCCTTCTTCGTCATGGAAGAACAAAGGCGCGGTTCTTAGGAGGTTGGCAAAGCGTTTCATACCCCTGTTTTAAACCGAGATTGCGGCGAAACAGGGGCAGGCACGTGCCGCTTTCACGGAGTTTTCAAACGTCTCGGATGATATTCGCGAATTTTCCGAAAATTGGTTCGTTCGCCGCAACAATCTCACCGTCTGCCAGAATATTCCCATCCGGGTTCAGTGGCTCAACCAATCCGCCCGCTTCTTTCAGGATCACCATGCCTGCCGCCATATCCCAGGCGTGAAGGCGGCGTTCCCAGAACCCGTCGTAACGACCCGCGGCCACATAGGCGAGGTCGAGGGAGGCAGCGCCCCAACGACGCACCCCGGCGCAGGTCGGCATTAGACGCGCCAGATCCTGCAGCGTCGCAGGCAGGTCCGAGCGGCCGCCGAACGGCAACCCGGTGGCAAAGATCGCTTCAATCATCCGCGACCGACCTGAAACTCGAAGGCGGCTTTCGTTCAACCAGGCACCCGCGCCCTTTTCTGCATAAAACATTTCGTCCTTGGCCGCGTCGAACACGACACCGGCGATGATCTCGCCCTTGTGCTCCAGCGCGATGGAAACCGCCCAATGCGGCAGGCCGTGCAGATAATTGGTGGTGCCATCCAGCGGGTCAACGATCCAACGACGCGTTGGGTCTTTGCCGGCGACTTCGCCGCCCTCTTCGCCCAGAAAACCATAGTTCGGCCGCGCTTCGGTCAACGCTTCGCGGATGATCTCTTCCGCCGCCAGGTCGGCGCGCGACACGAAGTCCCCCGCGCCTTTGACCGAGACCTGAAGGTTCTCGACTTCGCGGAAATCCTTGACCAGGCTGCGCCCCGCGGCGCGGGCGGCCTTGATCATCACGTTCAGGTTTGCACTGCCTTGCATCGGACGGCTCCAGTTGTTCAGGCCGCGCGTATACGCCCCCTGTGCCCGCTTGCCAAGCCTTCACGCGCGTTGGAGCTTAACCGGTTCGGTGCGCGCCAGCCGCATCATGTGGGCAACATAGGGCTTCAGGCTGTCTTCGTCCCGCGTCGCGGCATACATGCGTTTGGACAGCCCCCCCTTGGTGATCGGCAAGGTGACGTAATCCGGGTGATCCTTCACGTCGCGCAGCACCCAGTCGGGCAACACCGTGACACCCCGGTTAGAGGCGACCAGCATCAAGATGACCTCGGTCAGTTCCACCTGACGCAGACCGCGCGGCTCGACCCGTTCAGGGGTCAGAAGCCCGCTGAAAATATCCAGCTTGGCGCGTTCCACCGGGTAGGTGATCAAAAGCTCGTCGGCAAAATCCTTGGCTTCGACAAAGGACCGGCCTGCCAGGCGATGCCCCCGCGCCGCGACAAAGCGGGGTTCGTAGTCGAACAGCGGCGTGAACTGCACACCCGGCAGGTCGACCGGGTCCGACGAAACGACAAAATCGACCTCTTCGCGCCGAAGCGCCTCGATCGCGTCGAAGGCCAGGCGCAGGCGGATGTCCACGTCGACCTCGGGCCAGGCATGGCGAAAGCCATCCAGCACCGGCAAAAGCCAGTCGAAGCAGGCATGGCATTCGATGGCGATATGCATGCGCCCTGACCGACCCGATTTGAGCGCGCGGAACTCTTCCTCGACAGCGGCGATCTCCGGCAGAATGCGTTCAGCAAGGCGCAGGAGCCTCAGCCCTGCGGGGGACAATTTCATCGGTTTTGTGCGCCTGTGGAACAGCTCCAGGCCCACCTGCGCCTCAAGCCCCTTCACCTGGTGTGACAGCGCCGATTGCGTGATGTGCAGCATGTCGGCGGCCCGTGCGAGCCCGCCGGCTTCGTGGATCGCGCGGATCGTGCGCAGGTGGCGAAATTCCAGATACATGCGTAATCCTCATGATCTTTGTGAGTATTATGAATTTGCCTCACAACATAGCGCCGGGCATAAGCGCGTCAAGCAACCAAGGTCTGTCCGATGAAAACGCCCAATATCTCTTTCGAATTCTTCCCGCCGCAATCGCTTGAGGCCTCGTTCCGGCTTTGGGACACGGTGCGCGAACTTGCCCCGCTGGCGCCCTCGTTTGCATCCGTGACCTACGGCGCTGGGGGTACAACGCGCGACCTGACGCATGAGGCAGTGGGCACAATCCACCGGCATTATGGGCTGAATGTCGCCGCGCACCTGACCTGCGTCGATGCCACCCGCGCCGAGACGTTGGAGATCGCGCAAAGCTACCACAAGGCCGGGGTGCGCGAGATCGTGGCGCTACGGGGCGACCCGCCCAAGGGGGCCAGCGCCTTCCAGCCGCACCCCCAGGGTTTTGCAAACTCAGTCGAGCTGATCGAGGCATTGTCTGAAACCGGCGATTTTCACATCCGCGTTGGCGCCTATCCCGACCGGCACCCCGAAGCGTGCGATATGGCCGCCGACGTGGCTTGGCTGAAGCGAAAAGTCGAGGCCGGCGCGAGATCGGCGATCACGCAGTTCTTTTTCGAAGCTGACACCTTCTTTCGCTTCCGCGACGCCTGCGTGGCGGCGGGGATCGACGTGCCGATCATTCCCGGCATTCTGCCAATCGAGAACTGGACCGGGGTGCGAAAATTTGCCATCCGCTGCGGCACGCAAGTACCCGCTTGGCTGGACGATGCGTTCGCCAAGGCTGCGCGGGACGGGCGCGAGGACCTGCTGTCCACCGCGCTGTGCACCGAACTGTGTTCCGACCTGATCGAGGGCGGGGTGGACGACCTGCACTTTTATACGCTGAACAAACCGGCGCTGACGCGCGAAGTGGCGCATGCGCTGGGGATCACCGCCGGGACAACCCTGCGCGACGTGGCGTAATGACCTGAAGGCTTTGAATACCACACCTGTTCGATACCCGACGTAACACTTGCCCTGATCCGGTTGCGCTCTAATTTGAGCGCACCCACAGGAGCGCACCGATGTTTGTAGCCAAATCCCCAACCGAGCTTTTGAACCAAGAACAAATCCTGTCAATGTCCGGTTTGGACTTCATGCAAGGCATTCTGGACGGCCACCTGCCCGCCCCGCCGATCAGCCAGGTTCTGAACTACCGCCTGCACGCGGTGGAGGACGGGCGCGTGGCGTTTCGCGGTACGCCGGAGTTCGACCACACCAACCCGATGGGCACGGTACATGGGGGCTGGTATGGCACGCTTCTGGACAGCTGCATGGCCTGCGCGGTGATGACGTTGGTGCCAAAGGGCGCGGTCTATACCACGTTGGAATTCAAGGTGAATATCATTCGCCCGATCAAGCTTGGCACCCAGATCGAAGCGGTGGGCCAGTCGCAGCACACCGGGCGGTCGACCGGCGTGGCCAACGGGGAAATTCGCGGGGTTGAAGACGGCAAGCTTTACGCCACAGGATCGACCACCTGCATCGTCATGAGACTGGGCTGACCGGGCGTGCGCTGAACAACCGCTCCGAGGGGTCGCCACCAACCCGCCGCTTGCGACGATGGACGAACATCTTGCCCCAGCCGCGCAGCGTGCCGACCGATGGCGCGCCAGGGTTGCAAGGAAAACCTGCGCGCCAACCTGGCGGCAGGGCCACGCCGCAGCCCTCCATCTTGCCCAGCATCCAGACCAGCGGAATGTTCGACAGCGGGCGCGCCGCGTCAAAGCCGCCCAGCTGCCCGCCGATGTCGCCATGGGCGCCGCGAAACCAGACCTGTTCGACCCGCCCGGTGAACCCCGGATCACAGGCCCACAGTACAGGTTCAAACGCCTCACGCGTCTCGTCCAGCGCCAGGGCGTGATAGCCATGGTGGATCGATCCGCCCAGATGGGTCGAATGGAACCGGTGTTGCGGTTCAAACAGGCGCCAGACCAGCGGCCATCGCAAGCCCAGCGCTTTCACCGTGTCCCACACGCCGACCATCTCGATCGGCGCTTCGGCGTGGCAATAGCTTTTGGCGAACACCGCCGCCGCATCGCTGTTGGGGCTGCATTGATAATGGCGATACACGTCACGGATGTTGCGTTCAGTCGCGTGTACGGCGGTCAGCAGCCCGACCTGGTCGATCACCCCTGCCAGCGATCGCACCGCGAAGGCGCCACGCGAATAGCCCAGCAGGAAAATCCGGTCACCGGGTCGATAGCGGGAGGCGAGAAATCCATAAGCGCGGCGGATTTGGCGGTTGATGCCGACACCTGTCGCCACGTGCCAGGAATGTTTCCAGGTTTCCCACTGGATCCCGGCCTCATACAGGATCGACAGCCGCGCCGACGGGGCGCATTCGCACAACAGTTTGTAAGTTAGCCCCGCGTTGGTTTCATCCCCCGGCTCCAGCGTCGACAGGGTGCCATCCAGGATCACCACATGATCAACCTGCCCGCGCACCGGACGCGGCTCGGTCCGGGTGCGAACCTTGCCTGCCAACCATGTCCTGAGACGTCTGAACACCTGCTGCCGCTCCTTGATCATGGCCCATCATCGACCGATCACGGTAAACTCCGGGTAAACCCCGCGTCCCAAACCAGCCTGCCCGCACAGGGGCGCCAATGTCCAGAGCGCTGCGCCCCGGTTTCAAAGCTGTGAAGACCCTTGACCTCAGTCGTGGTTGGACTGCACCGTGATCACCCGGATTGCCCCATAGCCATTGAACCGCGTCACCGTGGCCGTGGAATAGGCCCCCATGCCCTCGAAGATCAGGTAATCCCCTTCCTCAAGGGTTTCGGGCAACATCAGCGGGTCCGGCAAGCGGTCGACGCTGTCGCAAGTCGGTCCATAGACCACACGCGGAACCAACGGCGCCTGATGCGCGGTGCCGTCCGGTTTCATCGTCGTGATCCGGTCGACGACGCCGATCAGCGGCGCCTCGGCAAAGCCGCCATAGATGCCATCGTTCAGGAAGATCGAACCGCAGTCGCGCAGGGATTTGACCTGCGTGGCCAGCGCATAGGCCTCGGCCACCATTGCGCGGCCGGGTTCGCAGACCAGGCCGGGCCGAGTGTCGCCGAACGCGTCGCGCACCGCGCTGTGGATCGCGGCGAAGATCGCCTCAAGGTCAGGCGCCACGCCACGGTTGGCGGCAAACCCACCGCCCACATTCAACCGCGTCAGCGACACGCCCGCGCGCCTCGCCACGTCCGCGCAGGTGTCGATATAGACCGACCAGGCCGCCGGATCGGCACATTGCGTGCCGGGGTGGAAGGTCATCGCGGGGGTAAAGCCGGCTTCCACCACTGCCTGCAGCAGCTTCACCGCGCCATCAGGGTCCTCGCCGAATTTTTCGCCGAAATCATAGGCCGCGCCCTTGACTGGCAAGCGCAGGCGCACAGTCACCTCGACCCCCTCGGGCGGCACGATCTCGACCAGCTTGGCCAGTTCGCTCATCCCATCGACAGAATAAGACACCACGCCCAGCTTCGCCGCCTCGGCGATCTCGGCGCGCGACCGCACGGGATTGTTGTAATGCATGTCCACCGTCGCGCTGATCGCCCTGAGCTTGCGCATCTCGGCGGGGCTGGCCACATCGAAGGTCGTGATCCCGGCCGCAATCAGGTTTTCCAGCACCACCCGCGCGTCGTTGGCCTTGACCGCATAGGTCACCAGCCCGTCGAACCCGGATTGGAACCGGCACGCGGTGTCCTGCAGCGCCTGGGGCGCAAAATACAGCACTGGATGGTCCGGACGGTCGGATTTCAGGTGGGACAGGGCCGTGGGCCAGATCGAAGGATGTCTGCTCATGTCTTGCTCCTCGCGCGGGGTTTTTTCCAGAATTCCGCCCCGCACCGTCGATTTCCAGTGGCGAACTGGACAAAATGTCGCATATAGATGGGCAATACGACGACAAGAGGTGCCAAATGGACGATACAGACCGCGAATTGTTGGCGCAGCTGGAGGGGAACGCCCGCATGCCGGTTGCCACCCTTGCCCGCCGGCTGGGCTTGGCACGCTCGACCGTGCAGGCCCGAATCGAACGGCTGGAGGAGCGTGGCATTATCGCAGGATATGCCCTGAAACTGGGCGACGGCGCGCGTGGGGATCAGATCCGCGCAACCGTCTTGATCGCGATCGAACCACGTTCAACCCCCGCCGTTCTGGCCCGGCTTAAAACCCTGACAACGGTGGAAAGCGCACATACAGCGTCGGGCCGGTTCGACATGGTACTGCAACTGGCCGCCAGATCGACCGCCGAGTTGGACCAAACGCTGGATGCGATCGGCGCAATCGATGGGGTGAGATCGTCGGAAAGTTTGATCCATCTGTCTACCCGGATCGACAGGCTAGGATAACCCCCCGCGCGTCGTCTTTCGACCAGACAGCCGCGGGGGCACGTCCAAGACTGGACGCGACACAGGAGATCGACAATGGACAAGGTCAAGTTCACCCAAATGAAAGATGGCACCAAAGAGGAATACGAATTCCTCACGGCGCATGAGATCGACCACACGAAACACACCGCCGACAGGTTGCTCAAGGCGCTGGTGGAGCTGGACGAGAGCCTGTCGGGATACCAGATCACCCGGCTGGGGCATTCGGTGCAATCGGCCACGCGGGCCTGGCGCGACGGGGCGGATGTGGACTGGATCGTCGCGGCCCTGCTGCATGATATCGGCGATATCTATGCGCCCTACAATCACGACGAATACGCGGCCACAATCCTTCGCCCCTTTGTGCGCGAACAATGCGCCTGGGTGGTGCAGACGCATGGCGATTTCCAGATGCTGTACTACGGCCACCACCTGCCCGATTTCGACCAGCACAAGCGTGACCGCCACCGCGGGCACGCCTATTTCGACGACAACGCCGAGTTTTGCGAACGCTGGGACCAAGCGTCATTTGACCCGACCTATGACACGCTGCCGTTGGAGTTTTTCGCGCCGATGGTGCGCGAGGTGTTCAATCGCACACCTTATGACCCTGACGTGATCCGGGCAGGCATCCGCAAGCCGCTGCAAGACGCCCAGGTCGCGGCCCAGCGCGCCAAGGGCTGAGCCGGGCGCCCATCAGAAACCTGCCTGCGCGCAAGCGCAGACCACTGGATCACGCCCCTTCCCCTTTGCGCGCCCTTTCGCTACATGTCCCCGGACCGTATTTTTGAGACGCTGGGAGCCATCCGCCATGGCCATGGAAAAAACCTTCGACGCCACCGCCCGTGAAGGCGAGATTTATGCCGCATGGGAGGCCGCTGGCGCCTTCCGCGCCGGGGCCAATGCCTCGCGTGACGAAAGTTTTTGCGTGATGATCCCGCCGCCCAACGTGACCGGCGCGTTGCATGTGGGCCATGCCTTCAACAACACGCTGCAAGACATCTTGGTGCGCTGGCACCGGATGCGCGGCTTCGACACGCTGTGGCAGCCCGGCCAGGACCACGCGGGCATCGCAACCCAGCTGCAGGTCGAAAAGATGCTGGCGGCGACGCAGCAACCGTCCCGCCGTGAACTGGGGCGCGAGGCCTTCCTGGCGAAGGTCTGGGAATGGAAGGGCGAATACGGCGGCACGATCGTCAACCAGCTGAAGCGTCTTGGCAGTTCCTGCGACTGGGACCGCAACGCCTTTACCATGGCCGGCGCCGCGGGGGACCCGCGCACGGGCCATGAAAACAGCCCTAATTTCCACGACGCCGTGATCAAGGTGTTCGTTGAGATGTACAACAAGGGCTTGATCTACAAGGGCAAACGCCTTGTGAACTGGGACCCGCATTTTGAAACCGCAATCTCCGACCTCGAAGTCGAACAGATTGAGGTGAACGGCAAGATGTGGCGCCTGCGCTATCCGCTGGAGAACGGCGAGACCTATACCCACATCACCAAGGACGAAGACGGCGTTGAGATTGCGCGCGAGACACGCGACTATCTGGTTGTCGCCACCACGCGGCCCGAAACCATGCTGGGCGATACCGGCGTCGCGGTGCACCCCGATGACGAACGCTATCAACACCTGATCGGCAAAACGGTGAAGCTGCCGCTGGTGGGCCGCTCGATCCCGATTGTGGCCGACGATTATGCTGACCCGGAAAAAGGCACGGGTGCTGTGAAAATCACCCCGGCGCATGATTTCAACGACCGGGACGTGGGCAAACGCACCGGCCTGCGCATCATCAACGTGATGGGCACCCGCGCGCAGATGGTCCTGCGCGACAATGCGGACTTTGCCGAAGGCTGCGACGCGGACATGTTGGCCGACACCATCGTGCGCTTTGACAACAAGGACCGCTATGAAGCCCGCGACGCCATCGTCACCGAGGCGTTGGACAACGGCTGGCTCGACGGGATCGACGAAGACCGCCACATGGTCCCGCACGGCGACCGCTCGAAGGTCGCGATCGAGCCCTACCTGACCGACCAATGGTATGTCGACACGGCCCAGATCGTCGGCCCGGCGTTGGACGCGGTGCGCGAAGGCCGCACCAAGATCATCCCGGAATCGGGCGAGAAGACCTATTACCACTGGCTCGAGAACATCGAGCCCTGGTGCATTTCGCGTCAGCTCTGGTGGGGGCACCAGGTGCCGGTTTGGTATGACGCGGACGGCGAAACTTATTGCGCGGCGACCGAGGCCGAGGCGATCGAGATGGCCGGCGGCAAGGCGCTGACCCGCGACGAGGACGTGCTCGACACCTGGTTCTCGTCGGGTCTGTGGCCGATCGGCACGCTGGGCTGGCCCGAAGACACGGACGAGATGCAGAAATACTTCTCGACCGATGTGCTGATCACCGGCTTTGACATCCTGTTCTTCTGGGTTGCGCGCATGATGATGATGCAGCTGGCCGTGGTCGATGAAATCCCCTTCCACACCGTGTATCTGCACCAGCTTGTCCGCGACGAGAAGGGCAAGAAGATGTCGAAAACCACGGGCAACGTGATTGACCCGTTGGAGATCATCGACGAATACGGCGCAGACGCACTGCGCTTCACCAATGCCTCGATGGCGGCCATCGGCGGTGTGCTGAAGCTGTCCGAAGAGCGCATCAAGGGCTACCGCAACTTCGGCACCAAGCTGTGGAACGCCGCGCGGTTTGCTGAGATGAACGAATGCAAGCCGTCCGCCGATTTCGACCCCGCCGCTGTCACCCAGACCGTGAACAAATGGATTGTCGGCGAAACGGCGCAGGCGCGGATCATGGTGGACGAGGCGCTGGACGCCTATCGTTTCAACGACGCGGCCAACGGGCTATACGCCTACGTATGGGGCAAGGTTTGCGACTGGTATGTTGAGTTTTCCAAGCCGCTTTTGAACAGCGAAGACCCTGCAATCATTGCGGAAACCCGCGCCACCATGGCCTGGGTTCTGGATCAATGCCTGGTGCTATTGCACCCGATCATGCCGTTCATCACCGAACAGCTATGGGGCGACATCGCGGATCGGGCCAAGATGCTGGTGCACGCCGATTGGCCGACCTATGGCGCCGAACTGGTCGATGAGGCCAGCGTGCGTGAAATGAACTGGGTGATCTCCGCGATCGACGCGATCCGGTCCGCCCGCGCACAGGTCCATGTGCCCGCCGGTCTGAAAATCCCGGTGATCATGCAGGACATGGACGATGCCGGGCGCGCGGCCTGGACTGCGAACGAGACGCTGATCAAGCGCATGGCGCGGATCGACAGCCTGACCGAAATGGCCGAGCTGCCCAAGGGCTGCATCACCGTGCCGGTCGGGGGCGGCACTTTCGCCCTGCCGCTGGCCGAGATCATCGACGTGGACGCCGAAATGGCCCGACTTGAAAAGACCCTGGGCAAGCTGGCGAAAGAGCTGGGGGGCCTGCGTGGCCGTCTGAACAACCCCAAGTTCGCCGAAAGTGCGCCTGCTGCGGTGGTCGAGGAGACCCGCGCCAACCTTGCCGCCCGCGAGGAAGAAGAAGCGAAGCTGAACGAGGCGCTCGCGCGGCTTCAGGACCTGGGCTGACATCAAGCCACATCGGCGCGTTGGCTGCTATGGTTGCCGCGTGGAGCAACTGCGATGAAATGGCGTGACCTGGCCGAACGACGCATGCGAAAGGCCGAACGTGAAGGCCAGTTGACCGGATTGGCCGGGGAAGGAAAGCCCTTACCCCATCGGCCCGGTGATGCGTTGATTGATCCCGCTGACGCTGTCGGGCACCGCATCATGGCCGAAGCCGGGGCGCTGCCGCAGGAGATCGAGTTGAAAAAAGCTCTGGATGCGGCGCGCGCGGACTTGGCGCATGAAAACGCCCCTGAGGCACGCAAGGCGAAGATGGCCGAGATTGCCAAGCTTGAAATGCGCTATAACATCACGGCTGAGGCCCGACGCCGGGCGATGGGGTTGGACCGAAAACCGATGTGATCGGGTCAGTACACCACCCGTTCCACCGCGCGCATCATGCCCATCGATTTGTCATAGACCAGCGTCAGGATACGCCGCGCTTGCGGGGCATTCGCGATCTGCGGCAGGCCACGCGCGGCGGTTGCGGCGGCAGCACTTGCCAGGAACATGCGTCGGTTCAGGTCGGCCATGAAAGACTCCTCGTGTTGTTGCGAGCCATTCTCAAGTAAGCACGCCGACGGGCGATTTCAACTCTTGCCCCTGCTGGCACGGGGCGGTTAACTCCCCCCATGACCCATGGACCCCGCCTGACCCCGCTTGCCGATGCCCTTCCCGCCGCTGTGCCCTTCGTGGGCCCCGAAACCCAGGAACGCGCCCGCGGGCGTGACTTTGCCGCGCGCCTTGGGGCGAATGAGAACACCTTCGGCCCTGCGCCCAGCGCCATTGCCGCGATGCAGGCGGCAGCGGGTGAGGTCTGGATGTATGGCGACCCTGAGAACCACGATCTGCGCACGGCTTTGGCGCGCCATCATGGGGTGGGAACACAAAACATCATGGTGGGCGAAGGCATCGACGGGCTGCTTGGCTACCTCGTGCGGCTGTGTGTTGGGCCGGGCGACAAGGTCGTCACCTCGGCGGGCGCCTATCCGACCTTCAACTACCACGTTGCGGGTTTTGGCGGCGCGTTGGTGACCGTGCCCTATTCGGGCGACCACGAAAACCCCGAGGCGCTGGTGGCGAAGGCCGCCGAGGTCGGTGCGAAACTGGTGTATCTTGCCAACCCCGACAACCCGATGGGCAGCTGGCACGACGCGGCGCGGGTGCAGCGCTTGATCGATGCGGTGCCCGAAGGCTGCCTGTTGGTACTGGACGAGGCCTATGTCGAATTTGCCCCCGACGGCACCGCGCCTGCATTGGTCCCGGATGATCCGCGTGTCATCCGGATGCGCACCTTTTCAAAGGCTTACGGCATGGCCGGCGCGCGGGTGGGCTATGGCATCGGGACCGAGGGGCTGATCACCGCCTTCAACAAGATCCGCAATCATTTCGGCATGTGCCGGATCAGCCAGGCGGGGGCCTTGGCCGCTTTGGAAGATCAGGCATATCTGGCGCAGAATGTCGCCCAAGTCGGCGCCGCGCGCGACCGGATCGGCGCCATCGCGGCAGAGAACGGCCTGACCGCCCTGCCCTCCGCCACCAATTTCGTCGCGATCGATTGCGGCGCGGACGGGGCCTTTGCAAAATCGGTGTTGGAGCAGCTGATCGCGCGCGATGTCTTCGTGCGCATGCCCTTCGTGGCGCCGCAGGACCGCTGCATTCGCCTGTCGGCGGGACGGCCCGAGGAACTGGACCTGGTTGCCGCCGCTCTGCCCGCCGCGCTGGAAGTCGCGCGAAAGGGTTAAGCCGCGCTGATCACCCGCGCGGCGGCGGCCAGCCCGCCCGTCCCGTGCGGCAGGTCGATGGCCTGAAGCCCGGCTTCGATCACCCCCAGGACGCCCAGCACCATATGCGCGTTCACGTGGCCCATGTGACCGACTCGGAAAAAGCCATGCCAGGCCGGGTCGTCGGGATCGGCCATGCCCAGCCCGATGCCCAGGGTGACGCCCGCGCGGGCCTCGACCCATTCGCGCAGCGCGGTGCCATGGGGGGCGCCCACCCGCACCGCCGTCACAGCCCGCGACCGGTGCACCGGGTCGGCGACGTTCAGCTCCAGCGGCCCGTCCGCGCCCCAGGCGTCGAACGCGGCCCAAATCGCATGGGCCAGCCGGTCATGACGCGCCCAGACGGCGTCCATCCCGCCCTCTTCGGCGATCAGGTCCAGGGCGGCACGCAGGCCCAGCAGGTGATGGGTGGGCGCAGTGCCGCCAAAATACTGGTAAAAATGCTGCGGCGCCGCGCGCGGTTTCCAGTCCCAATAGGCGCTGACGCAATCGGCATGTTCACGCGCCTCGGCGGCAATATCGCTGAAAAAGACGAAGGCCATGCCCGGCGGGGTCATCAACCCCTTTTGCGACGCCGTGACCATCACGTCGACGCCCCAATCGTCCATTTCAAACCGGTCGCAGCCCAGCGAGGCAATGCAATCGGCCATCAAAAGCGCCGGGTGGCCCGCCGCATCCATCGCATTGCGCAGGGCGCCGATGTCATTTCGGATCGAGGTCGCCGTATCCACATGCACCGCCATCACCGCGCGGATATCGCGTGCAGTGTCCTGGCGCAGCCGGGCCTCGACCTGACCCATGTCGATGGGCGCGCGGTTTCCAAAATCCATCACCTCGACCTCGGCCCCCAAGGCGCGGGCCATTTCGCCCCATCCGTGGCCGAAACTCCCGGTCGCCAGCACCAGCACTTTGTCGCCACGGGACAGAACGTTGGACAGAGCAGCCTCCCAAGCCCCATGCCCATTGGCGATGTATATCGCCACATGTCCGTCAGTACGGGCCGCTGCTTTGAGGTCGGGCACAAGCCCCGCTACCATCTCTACCAGGTCACCCTCATAGATATTCGGCGCGGCGACATGCATCGCATTGAGCACCCGGTCCGGCATGACCGAGGGGCCGGGAATGGCCAGATAGGACCGTCCGTGGGCAAGCGACATGGCGTTTCTCCGTCTGTTTTGCGACACAGGGTTAGGCTGCGTCAGGGCCAAGGTCAATCACCGCTTCCCTTGCGACAAGTCGCGTTTGCGGCTACATGCCCCTGCAACCATGTTCCCGCACCGTGCCGGGAGAAGGCACCTTTCGGGGCAAGGACCAGATTTCATGTTCAACCGCATCTTCAACGCATTCAAAAGGTGGGAGCGTGATTTCAATGACAGCTTTGGTGACAACATTTCAACGCCCAAGGGCCGGCGCCAAGCGCGCGTGCACACGCATGTTGTCGATCACGCCTTTCTGCGCGGAATCTGGACCAACCTGGATCAGGTCGCCCCTGGTGTCTGGCGATCAAATCAACCAAGTGGAAAACGGCTGGCCCGCCACAAGGCGGACGGAATCCACACGATCCTGAACCTGCGCGGAAAAGGCACGCACGGGGTCTACCTGTTCGAGGCCGAGGCGTGCGCCGAGCTGGGCATGACCTTGGTCGATCACAGCATGGATGCCCGTGCATTGGCGTCGGCGCAAGAATACCTGACGCTGCTGGACTTGTTCGACACAATCGAGAAGCCGTTTCTGATGCACTGCAAATCAGGGGCGGATCGAACCGGGCTTGCCTCGGCCTTTTATCTGATCGATCAGATGGGGGCGACGCCGGAACAGGCCGCGGGCCAGCTGTCACTAAGATACATCCACCTGAAGAGCATTCAGACCGGCATTCTGGATCACCTGCTTGCCGATTTCACCGCCGAGCATGGCAAGGACGGGATCAGCCTGCGCGACTATCTGGCGACCCGGTATGACCGCGACGCGCTGACCGACAGTTGGAACGCGAAACGTGGACGGAAGGGCTGAGCGATGCCTGACACACCCCACGCCGCCCGACCGGGCATGATCCGTTGGCTCTGGAAGGGCTATATGCGGCCTTACCGTCTGCCACTGGTCATTGGCGTGCTGCTGATGGTGGTCGAAGGCGCCATGCTGGGCGCGCTGTCTTACCTGGTGCAACCGCTGTTCGACAAAGTGTTCCTGGCTGGCAATAAAAGCGCGCTGACCATGGTGGGGCTGGGTGTCGCGGCCGTGTTCGGCGCGCGGGCGCTGGCAGCCTTCCTGCACAAGGTGATCATGGTTTGGATCGGGCAGAAGGTCTCGGCCCGGTTGCAGACGGACATGGTCGACCACATGCTCACACTGGACAGCGGGTTTTTTCAGGAAAACTCACCAGGCACGCTGATGGAACGAGTGCGCGGCGACACCCAGGCCGTCACCACGATCTGGGAGGTCGTCCTGTCTGCCCTTGCCCGTGACGTAGTGTCCCTGCTGGCGCTGCTGGGTGTGGCTTTGTCCGTCGACTGGCTCTGGACCGTGATCGCGGTGGCGGGGGCGCCGCTTCTGATGCTGCCCATTGGTATCCTGCAGAAATGGGTGCGCCGCACCACCCGCAACGCCCGCGCCATAGCCGCGCGCATCGCCACCCGGCTGGACGAAGCGTTTCACGGCATCAACACGATCAAGCTGTCGGGCACGGAAAGCCACGAAAACACCCGCATCAGCACCGAGGTGCGCAGCTTTGCCAAGGCGCACCTGCACAGCCAGGCCAACCAGGCCGGTATCGTTGCGATGATCGACCTGATCGCGGCGATCGGCTTTTTCGGCGTACTAACCTATGGCGGGATGCAGATCATCGACGGCACAAAATCCGTGGGGGAGTTTATGTCCTTCTTCACCGCGATGGCGTTGATCTTCGAACCCTTGCGGCGGATCGGCAATGTTTCGGGCGCGTGGCAGGCGGCACTGGCCAGCCTGGAACGTCTGCGCGCGATCTTCGACGAACGCCCGACCATCCTGACCCCCGCAACGCCTGCGACCTTTGCGGTTCCAGCGGCCGAGGCCGATGTCGTGTTCGATGCGGTCAGCTTTTCCTATGGTGATACCCCGGTTCTGCGCGGCGCGAGCTTCACCGCCAAGGCCGGTCAGACGACCGCGTTGGTCGGTGCCTCGGGCGCGGGGAAAAGCACCGTTTTCAACCTGCTGACCCGGCTGGGCGACGTGGCAGACGGCACACTGAGCATCGGCGGTGTGCCAGTCGCGGATCTGGCGCTGGACGATCTGCGGGCGCTGTTTTCGGTGGTGTCACAGGACGCGCTTTTGTTTGACGAGACCCTGCGCGACAATATCCTGATGGGGCAACAAGCGGACCCGGCGACGCTGGACCATGCGCTTCGGGTCGCCCATGTCGCAGACTTCCTGCCGCGGATGGAGGCCGGGCTGGACACGCCTGCCGGCCCGCGCGGATCGACCCTGTCTGGCGGTCAGCGTCAGCGCGTCGCCATTGCCCGCGCGGTGTTGCGGGACGCGCCGATTTTGCTTCTGGACGAAGCAACCTCGGCCCTGGATGCGCAAAGCGAAAAGCTGGTGCAGGAGGCGCTGGAGGAACTCAGCCAGAACCGCACGACGCTGGTCATCGCCCACCGTCTGGCGACGATCCGAGATGCCGACAAGATCGTGGTGATGGATCACGGTCAGGTCGTCGACGAAGGCACACATGATGAGCTTCTGGCCCGTGGCGGTATCTATGCCGATCTGCACCGTTTGCAGTTTCAGAACGCCTGAGTTTACCCGTCAGCGCCGCGAATAGGCGCGCGCAAGCACCTCTGGGTCCGCGCCCAGAGCGTAGCGCAGAAGAGTCCACAGGTTTCGGGCGCCGCCTCTCAGCCAGCCCAGATGCTGGAACCGCGCTGCCGAGGTCCGCGCCTCGCAGGGGATCGCGACAAGCTGACCACGCAAGGCGCGCGCCATCGCCACGTCCTCCATCAATGGAAGCTCTGGCATGCCGCCCACCGCGTCATAAAGCACGCGCGGCAGCACCAGCCCCTGATCCCCAAAAGGCAAGGAAAACAACCGCGCGCGCAGGTTGGCCCAACCGGCCACAAGCCGGGGCGCCAGGCCACGCGCGCGGAACCGCAGCCGGAAATACCCGGCCCGGTCCCCCGCCATATGCGCAAGCACCGCCCCGGACCAGCCGGGTGCCAGGTGGGTGTCGGCATGCAGGATCAAAAGCCACCCCCCGGACGCGGCCGCGACCCCGCGCGCGATCTGTCCGCCGCGTCCCGGCGGTCCGGTCACAATCCTTGCACCTGCCTGATCCGCCAGCGCGCAGGTGCCATCCTCGGACCCGCCGTCAGACAGGATCAACTCGCGCACCACCCCCGCCTCAACGCCCTCCATCAGCGCTGCCAGCGTATCCGGAAGCACCGCACTGGCGTTCAGGGTGGGAATGATGATCGACAGGGGCGCACGCATCTGGTCTCTCCGGTGGCAATCGCCATATACTAGGGGACATTGCGGCAGGAGAACCAGATGACACGGAAGATTTTGACCCTTATCGGCGCGGATCGGGAACACTTCCTGCAAGGGCTGGTGACGAATGATGTCACGCGCGACGGGCTGAGCTATGCCGCGCTGCTAACGCCGCAGGGCAAGTATCTGGCGGATTTCTTCCTTGTGCCGCAGGACGACGCGATCCTGATCGACGTAGACGCGGCGCTGGCCCCCGGCTTGGCGCAACGCTTGGGCATGTACAAACTGCGCGCGGATGTGCAGATCACACCCAGCGACATCACCGTGACCCGGGGCACCGGCCCTGCCCCTGACGGCGCCTTTGCCGATCCGCGTCACCCGGCGTTGGGATGGCGCGGCTATGGCGTCGGACAGGACGACGCAACCGATTGGGACGCGATCCGGGTGGCCCATGTGATCCCCGAAACCGGGGTAGAGTTGACGGGTGAGAGCTATATTCTCGAGGCCGGGTTCGAACGGTTGAACGGAGTCGATTTTCGCAAGGGCTGCTACGTCGGGCAGGAGGTCACCGCACGCATGAAGCACAAGACCGAGTTGAAAAAGGGACTGGCGCAGGTCGAGATCGACGGCACCGCCCCGGTTGGCACCGCGATCACCGCAGCCGGCAAACCAGTGGGCACATTGTTCACTCAATCGGGTGGCCACGCGATTGCCCACCTGCGCTTCGACCGCGCCAAAGGCGAGATGCAGGCGGGGGATGCCACGGTCAGATGGACCGGCTGATCCACGGCCTGCCCAAACGGGGCGTGGCCCAAATTCACGATTTGTTAACTGTCGCGGCGGAATAAGCGGCCCGGATCAGGCGCGTTCCGAGTAATCCATCGTATCGGTGTTCACCACGATCGCCTCGCCCTGCCCGACGAACGGCGGAACCATGACCTTCACACCATTGTCCAGGATCGCGGGTTTGAAACTGTTGGCCGCAGTCTGGCCCTTCACCACCGGCTCGGTCTCTTCGACAACGCAGGTCACCTTCTGCGGCAACGTCGCGTTCAGCGCCTCGCTGTCATAGAATTCAACCACGATGGTCATGCCATCTTGCAAGAACGGACGACGGTCGCCCAAAAGCTCCGCCGGAAGCTCGATCTGATCATAGGTTTCGGTGTCCATGAACACCAGCATCCCATCGTTTTCATACAGGAATTGCTGGTCTTTTTGCTCCAGACGCACGCGCTCAACCTTGTCGGCAGAGCGAAACCGTTCGTTCAGTTTCGACCCGTTGCGCAGGTTGCGCATCTCGACTTGCGCGAAGGCACCGCCCTTGCCGGGCTTCACGTGATCCACCTTCACGGCAGCCCACAGACCGCCATTGTGCTCCAGCACATTGCCGGGGCGAATTTCGTTACCGTTGATTTTGGCCATGTCATATCCACCGTGGAAGGTTGAAGTCCGTTGGCGCAACCCTATATCTTGGCAGACCGCCCCGCGCAAGACGACTAGGTCTGGTATGCCCTAGGTTAGAGCCATGCATCAATCGCATGGCAGCCATGCGTATAGGGGGATACCGAATCGCGTGAAAAAAGCCATATTGGCCTGCACGCCAGAAAGCGCAAGAGCAATAAGAAAACAAGGAAGCCGCATGTTGGATTTCGTAGACGGTACTGCATTCAACCACGAACAGGGCAATCGCGCGCGAAAATTGTTCGCCGCTGTGGTCCTGGCCGCGTTGGATGACGCTATTGCCGATGACAAGAAATACGGCAACGGCCCTGATCAGATCGCCCGCTGGGCGCGGTCACGCGATGGTCGCGAGGTGCTGAGCTGCGCCGGCATCGACCCGAACGAACGCGTCGTGTCCGGCCTGATGGATTTCGTGTCCAAAGGCGTGCGCACCTCGGTCGCGCTAAGCCGTGAAGAAAGCGAGCGTCGCAACGCAGCCCAGGCCGAAGCCGCCTGAGCATTCTGCCAGTTTGAGAAAAGGCGCGTCCTGCTGGGGCGCGCCTTTTTCGTGCCGCCCCCCGCGATGAGCCATATGCGCGGCCCGATAATGCGCGCAGACACGCGCTGTAGGCACGCCCTTTGCCCGGGCGCGATTTCCCACTAGGAAGGCCCCATGACACGCGCAATCATGATCCAGGGCACCGGTTCGAATGTTGGCAAATCCATGCTGGTGGCAGGCTTGTGTCGCGCCGCCCGGCGGCGCGGCCTGTCGGTTGCGCCTTTCAAGCCACAGAACATGTCAAACAACGCCGCCGTAACCGTGGATGGCGGTGAAATTGGCCGGGCCCAGGCGTTGCAGGCACGCGCGGCAGGGCGTGCGGCGCATACGGACATGAACCCGGTGCTTTTGAAACCAGAAAGCGAAACCGGGGCGCAAGTGATCGTGCAAGGCAAACGCTTCGCCACGATCGAGGCATTCGGCTTTGGCGAAGCGAAGAAGACGCTGCTGCCCAAAGTGCTGGAAAGCTATCATCGGCTTCGTGCAACCGCGGACCTGGTAATCATCGAAGGCGCTGGAAGTCCGGCAGAGACCAACTTGCGGGCGGGTGACATTGCCAATATGGGCTTTGCCTTGGCCGCCGATGTGCCGGTCGTTCTGGCCGGCGACATCGACCGCGGTGGCGTGATTGCGCAGATCGTCGGAACCCATGCGGTGCTGGACACGCCCGACCGTGAACAGATCGTAGCCTATCTGGTGAACAAGTTCCGGGGCGACCCGCGCCTGTTCGACGAAGGTAATTCCGAGATTGGCCGCCGCACCGGCTGGTCCCCGTTGGGCGTGGTGCCGTGGTTCTCCGACAGTTGGCGCTTGCCCGCCGAAGACGTTATGGACCTGACCACCGGCCCTGCCCGCGACGGAGCCTTCAAGGTCGCGGTGCCGCATCTCTCACGCATTGCCAATTTTGACGATCTGGATCCGCTAATGACCGAACCCGGCGTCACGGTCGAGGTCGTCCCCCCCGGCCGCCCCCTTCCCGGCGACGCCGATTTGGTTCTGATCCCGGGCTCGAAAAGCACCTTGGCCGACCTCGCGTTCTTCCGTGCACAGGGTTGGGACATCGACCTTAAGGCGCATCTGCGGCGTGGGGGCCACGTGCTGGGCATCTGTGGTGGCTACCAAATGCTCGGCCGCCGCATCAATGACCCTGACGGGTTGGAGGGTTCCCCCGGCGCGGTTGACGGGTTGGGTCACCTTGACGTGACCACGCGGCTGGAGCCTGAGAAGATCCTGGCCCGCACCCGCGCAACCTGGACCCAAACCGGCGACACGGTTGAAGGCTATGAGATCCACCTGGGGCGCACCGACGGACCGGACACGGCCCGCGCCTGGTTACAGGTCGAAAAACGGTCCGAAGGCGCGGCCAGCCCTGACGGCAGGGTGTCGGGCTGCTATCTGCATGGCCTGTTTTCCCAGGACGCTTTCCGCCGCGCCTTCCTTGCGCAATTGTGCGTGCATGCTGATGGCCCTGGCCATGCGACGCAGGTCGAGGCCACGCTGGACGCGCTTGCCAACCACCTTGAGACGCATCTGAACGTTGACGCCCTGCTGACCTTTGCCAGGTAGAGAAACAAAAAACGCCCGGGCATCAGCCCGGGCACAGGTCGGCCGCGAGAGCGGTCGAAAATCCTATTCGAAGTCCTTCAGCGTCAACGCACGCTGAATTTCCCGGCGCACAAGACGACGCACGTTGCGGGTTATGCGTTCACCGATCGAACCCTGAAGCTCTTCGCGCACCAGTCGCGCCACCAGTTCTCGCAAAGCGTCTTCATCGATCACCGCTTCGTCGGCTTCGTCCTCGAAATCATTTTCCGCGGCGATGTAAGGCCAGGCAGAAGCCTCGGGTTGGGACGTGTCGGTTTCGAGATCGTCCGCATAGTCTTGCGGGTCGGCTTCTGTCTGAGTGTCCAGGTCGATCGCATCCTCGACCTCTTCTGGTGCACCCGCCCAGGCGGCGTGCTCGAAGACCACCGTTTGCGGCGTATCAACCTCGTCTTCGCTGCCGTCCGGCTCCCAGTCGCCTTCGACGTCGTTTACCGCGGCCTCCAGCTCGGCGATCCGGTCTTCTAGGCTGTCTTCATGCGAGGGGACGTCAGCGCTGTCCTCTTCCGCCTCATGCTGGTCGGTCTGGTGTTCGTTCTGATCGTGGTGAGCTTCGTGATCGTGATCCTCGTTCTCACCTTCATCTTGCGGCACATGGTGACCGTCGCTCCAATCGTCGCCCCGGTGCTCTTCCGAAGTTTCGGACGGCACGCCCTCATGAACCTCACCCTGATCTTCGTGGTCCGTCTCGGCGTCTTCCTCGGACGCGACCTCCTCCACCTCAGGTGTTTCATTCACTCGAAAGGCCGGGGTCAGCACCAGTTTTTCACTGCTGGCAGTCGGTTCGGACCCTTCGTCGTCCAGTGTCGCGCTCTCGGACACGAGCTTGCGAATCGATGAAAGAACGTCCTCGATCTCAGCATTTGTTACGGGTTCCGACATGCCTGCCCCTGTTTTTCACACATTACTGCCTCGGCCACAGTTTACCCGTGTGCCGGTCACCACACAACAGATCGTGGCAATTTTCGTCGTTCGGGGCCAAGGCCGCCCGAGCTCACTTGCGCCCGAGCGCCTCCAGCACCGCATCCAGTTTCTCGCCCTGCGGGCTGACCTCGCGCACCGGCGCGGTGGAAACGGTGTTGTAGTAGGCCGCCGGGTCATAGGTTGCGATGCCCAGCCGCAGGTGCTCGGCGGTGAGCAGACCCATCGAGCCCAGAAGCGCGTAGACCGCTTGATACTGGTCGGATTGCGCGGTAATGCGGCTGGCTTCGGCGTCCAGCAACTCCTGCTCGGCGTTCAGCACATCCAGAGTCGTGCGGGCGCCAAGACTTGCCTCTTCCCGTGCGCCGCGCAGGGCGACGCGCGTGGCGCGGATCTGACGGTCGGTGGCTTCGATCTGCGCCGCCGCGATTGCCAACTGCGCCCAGGCATTGCCGACGTTCTGGTCGACGGAATGGCGCACGATGTGCAGGTTGGCGCGCGATGCTTCGGCGCGGGCTTTCGCCTGACGATACAGCGCCGAAAGCTTTCCGCCCTGATAAATCGGGCCGCCCAGCGTCACGCCCAGCTGAGTATTGCGGCTTTCGGTGCCCAACTGGCCACCCGTCGAAAAGGTCACGCTGGAATTTGCGTTCAGCGAGGGCTTCATGCCAGCCAGGGACATCTGCACAGCCAGATCGGCAATCGTCACCTCACGTTGCGCGCGCAGCATGTCGGGATGGGTACGACGTGCCAGGGCCTTGGCCTGGTCCAGTGTGCGCACAGTCACCGGCGGCGCGGGAGGAGAGGACAGCCGCCCCGGGTAGTGCCCGGTCGCGGCGCGGTATTCCTCACGCGCAATAGCCACCTGGCCTTGCGCGGCCCCCTCGGCGGCGCGAACGGCCGCCAGGCGCGCCTGCGCCAGCGACACGTCGGTCTGTGTCACTTCGCCCACTTCAAACCGGTCATTGGCGGCGCGAAGCTCTTGGGTGATCACCCGAACAGAATTCGATTGCAGTGCTGCGTTCTCCAACGCCGAGCGCACGTTCAGAAACGCCTGCACGGCGCGGAGCAAAACCCCCTGCTCAACCGAGATCAACGCGTCGCGCGTGGCCAGAACCGTTTCCTTGGCGATATCGATGCCCAACTGCGTGCGGCCGAAATCATACAACATCATGTTCGCGGACAGGGTCGCGCTGGCGCTGAAATTGTCATCGTTCGCGACAACGGTCGTCGGGTCGGAATAGCCCGCGCTGATCGCGTAGTTCACCACCGGGCGCAGGGCCGACACGGCCACAGCAACGTCTTCGTCCGTCGCGCGCAGCAATGCGCGTTGTTGGTTCAGAAGCCCTGAGTGCTTGTAGGCCGAGATCATCGCGTCGGTCAGGCTTTCCGCCCCCGCCGCTACAGGCGCCAAGCCCAATGTCACAACGGCGGCACCGGCCACCAGTTTACGTTTCAATCCTGCCAGCATGGCCATTCCTTCAACTCCGCTTCTCGTCCCTGTTCAAATAGGGGGCGGTATTACAATACAAAGGCCCGGCGGGCCTCAAAGCCCGGCAGCACTGGCGCACCAGCATTAAACGAGAAACGCCAAGCGACATTTCCGTCAATCTTGTAGCCAATCTTCACGGTGCCCAGCAGGCCCTCGGTAAAAATACAGGCGATCCGGCCCCCATCTTTAAGCTGGTTCAGCAGGCTCTCGGGCAAATGCTCGACCGCGCCTTCGATCAGAATCACGTCATAGGGGCCGTGCTTGGCATCCCCGTCCGCCAGCGTGCCGGTGATCACGGCGACATTGTCCACACCGTTTTCACTCAGCGCCGTTTCAGCGTCGCGGGCCATGTCTCCGTCTTCTTCGACCGCCACCACGAAATCGGCCATCCGCGCCAGAACAGCGGCCGAGTAGCCCAGGCCACAGCCCAGATCCATCACCAGCTCATCGGCTTGAATGTCCAGCCCGTCCAGCATCTTCGCCAGCGTGCGCGGCTCAAGCGCGACCCGGTTCTGACCAAGATCGACATTGTCATCCGCATAGGCCACTTCGCGTTTTTCCAACGGCACGAAAGCCTCGCGCGGGACGGACAGCATCGCGTCGATGATCGGGAATTTGGTCACATCCGAAGGGCGCACCTGAGTGTCGACCATCATCGTACGACGGGTTGCAAAATCGCTCATGGGGTCCGGGTCCATCTGCTTGTAATCTGTTGCCCTCTCTCTTGCCACAAAGCGGCTGGATCGGCAACCGGCGCTCGTCTGCTCCGCGACGAAACATAGCACTTTGCGCCCACCTGCGAGCTACGCGACCCCCCGCGCGCACTTCGGCAAGTTGGCGGAGTGGTGACGCCGCGAGTTGCAAATCCCGAAGCATACCTCTGATTTCTCACGGTTTTTGCGTGGCACTCCTCTTGGACGCTTGTAGAACAAAAAAACGGATGTTCAGCGAGCGATGTCAACACCGACAGCAGGTCGGAACCGCCCCCGCGGAGCGGGACTTGCCCAGTCTTCTTGCCGCCAAACAGAGCCCCTGAATACGCAAAAAGCCCCGCCTCGGGGTCATCCGAAGTGGGGCTTTTTTCATATATCTCGATGCAGAAAGCATTTCCAAGTGAAACGCTTATTCTTAGGGCACCATTGCCCGCAGGCTATGTTGTCCGCGCGTTCCATGGAATTGTGGTGATGAGCTGTGGTGTCAGAAATTCCACAACCAGATGACCATCTGCCACGTGAGTTCACCACCACGCACCGCTCTTGCCCAGCATATATCGCATTTGTGCACTGCACGTATGCGGCGTTCCCACTTTGGTAGAGAAACTTGAAGCATGTGTCGCCACTGGTGCAAACTGTGTACGAGCGCGGCGCACTGCTCGAAGTCTGGCTGGCTGCATTGCGCGTCGCGCTTGCGACTCCGGCAATCATCGCGCCGATTAATCCACCACCTGTGTTTTCCCTTATGCACTCAATGCGCACCCCGGAATACTCCCGGAACCAGCGGCTCTTGTCGTGACCGCCGAAGGCCAGCACATGTGAGAATTGCACGCCCACCGAGTCATAGGAGCGGCCGATCCGATCCCAGGTGAACGGCGCAGGGGCAACGTTCTCGAAGGCCAACTCCACCAGGCCCCAATGCGCAGGGTCCAGCAGGATCGCCCGTTCCCGGACACCACCAACACGAGGCGAGAATGACAGGCACCGAGTCATCTTGCCCAGGCCGGCCGGACCCTCGATTAGTTCCACGTGGGAGTAAAGGCCACCCGCACCGTGCGTGAAAAAAACCCGCGCAGTCGAAGCTCAGAAAAGGCATGAAGAACCCTGATTTTACCTTGTGGACAGAACGGAACGTAAATAGAAAGTGCGGCAGGATGTGTGGCAGCTCACCATGAGCCACACTTAAGTCCTTGAAAAGGCGAGTTGGCGGAGTGGTGACGCAGCGGATTGCAAATCCGTGTACACCGGTTCGATTCCGGTACTCGCCTCCAATAAAATCAATGACTTGCGTCATCCTACCTCTCCTTCACTGCCAATTTTGAAACAACCGTTGAAACTTTCACGTTTCGCTCTTGCTTCGTTCCATTTGATTTCTCGCCTCTTGAGCACGCTTCGCGAGCTCCCTTTGCCGGATCGGCCCGCCGTATTTTTTCAGCATCTCAACGCCTGAGTGCCCGGTGACAGCCTTGACCATCTCGTCATCACATCCAGCCAAATAAAGCTCGATCGTCGCGTTTTTCCTGAGCCCGTGCGTTTTGTAGTTGCTCGCCTTCTCATGCTTCATCTTCTTTTTGATGGTGCGCATTTCCTCTGCAACGATGCGGTAGCTCACCGGTCGACCTTTGGGGTCGGTCACGACAGTACCATCCGTTCGCGCGAGTCCGTCGAGATGGGCTTTGAGGCGATCGGTGAGCGGGATCCACAGCGGCTTGTCGGTTTTGCCTTGAGTGAAATCGAATCCCTCATCCGAAAAGTGCGCCCACTTCATCTTCACGACATCGCCAATGCGCTGGCCCGTGCCAACGCAAAGCTCGTAGACCAGCCGCGCGCGTTTTGAAGCCAGGGCTTCGAACTCTGCTCGAACATCATCTGGCCAAGGCTCCCACCCGTCGCTTTGCTGCTTGAATAGCGGAATGCCCTTCGCCGGATTGCCATGCTCTTTCTTGATAAAACCAATCAGACGGGCGTGGTTCATCAAGACGACCATGACCTGGACGAGATAGTTGGCTTGCCGCCAGTGATCCGCATTGGCGCGGTGCAATTCGTAAATGTGATGGGTTTCGATCCTGGCCGGGTCTTTCTCGGCCCAGATCTCACGAATGTGGCTGATGTAACGCCGGTAGTCTGATTTCGTCCGGGGCTTCAGCTTCTCATACGCGTCGCTCTCATAGTAGCTGAGGATCAGCGCCTCGAAATTGCGCTTCACCAGTGCTGGCGCTGGCTTGCCCTTTAGCAACCGATTGTAGTGATCCCAAAATTCCGGAGTGCCCGCTTCCTCATGCATCATGACTGAGATGCCACGCGAACGCCGGATGAACCGGAGATATCCCCTGTCATTGTAGACGTATTTTGGCAGGCTCTTGCGGGTCATTCGCCCATTCTCAAGTCACTGTTGAGGAAGTCGTCCGCTGCCTCTGGCGCGACCATGTTCGCATCGACGATGACGCTGCCATCAGGCTTGATCTCGAACTTTGCGCGCTGCCAACCTGCCTCCCGCGCCTCGCGGATAAAGGCTGAGGCCGCTTGTTTCGCCTTTGTCTGTGCACTTGCTTTGGTCATCGTCTCGACACCTCTCTCGTCTCGTTAACAACGCGCATTATCACACTGATTCATATTGATATTTCCAATTGAACCGAGTGCGGAACGCCTGTCCTTCGCCGCGCGAATGGCGCGGATAACTTCAGAGTTTTGGGAGTTGCCATTGCGATCGGACTCCGCCTTGATCCACTCTTTGAGCTCTTGCGGAAGCCGAAGCTGCATTGGTTTACGACTATTCATGAAACGCCTCCAGGTTGAAAACACACCTCATTAGTGGCACTTAGCCACTATTGCGTCAATCGCTTTTTATGGCACAATGCCACCATGTCAGAACAAAATGCTCAAAATCAGGACAAGTTCATCGTGCGATTGCCGGATGGCCTTCGTGACCGGATAAGGCTCGCGGCCGAGAGCAACCACCGTAGCATGAACGCTGAGGTCGTTGCCCTCCTTGAAGAAAACTACCCCGCGCCAGTCCCGGAAAACATCAGCGACCCCGCAGCCCGAATGCTATTCTGGCTCGCCAAACGAATCCGACGGAGAAGCCCGCAACCGGGCTCACCCAGAGACAAGCAAGCCGCCCTATACGAGCGTATTGCGGGCGATATTTCGGAACGCATGAAGGATATCGGGGAATAGCCTTAGTAGGCCACCCACTCGTATCCATGGTTGCCTTCGTGATCTTCCCATTCTACGCCAACCCCGCGTCGCCAATTCGACGACGAACAGCGTCGCGACGGCAGCACCCACTGCGGGGCCGCCGCTGGTGTTGTGCGTTGCCAACCGAATTCGCCCTGCGTGCCATAGGTCCCGAGGAGAATATTGTAGCTCTCAGAACAGTCATCGTCGCGACCGCGTTCGCGATGGCTGTAGTACCGAACATCCCAGACGCGGATCGAGCGCACGAAATCAAACTCGAGGCCGCTGATGTCGATATCGGCACCGCCTTCGACCACCTGCGCTAAAATGAATTGACCAAGGTTCTCTCCCGTTAGAGTGCTTGCGTCCCAAACTCGTGGTGCCGTGCTTTGCAACGGACCTCGCTCTGCAACCCCCATCGGACACCGCCAGATCTGCAACGGCGGCTCGATCGGCCAAGGCGTAATCCGCCTTATGAAAACCGCACGAGCATGGGCACATTCTGCTGAAGCTGGCCACCCGCCAGCCAGGCAAAGCAGAATGGCGCAATCAACTTGGTAGGCTCTTGCTGCCTGCGGAGCCAAGCTGGAAACGACACTTATGGCGACCCCGCCAAGCAAATTTCGGATGGATTTGAGCCACATATCAATAAGCGCCTTTCGATTTCATTACTATAATATTGATAGTTGTTGTCCAACTTCGCCCCGCTCACCATATGCGAGCAAGAGCTTAGATCCACTCGCGCGCGCTTTGTGGAATATATTCCGTAGAGCAATTCTTGTGATCTGGCCGAATACAGGCCATGAAATTGAGGGAACAAGTAGGGTTAAATATCCGGAATCTAAGAAATTCCAGAGGATTGAGCCAAGAACAATTAGCTTTAGCTGCTGACCTGGATCGCAGCTATATCAGCGAGATCGAGCTCGCGAAATTCTCAGCATCGATCGATGTTCTAGAGCGGATCGCGCTTGCTCTCGAGGTCGCTCCCAAGGAATTGTTTAACGAGAGGGGCTAGTTTTGCCCGAATTTGAGAGTGGTCGCACAACCGCCGAAGCCATCGGCCGCATTACGTGCATTAAAACAGGTGTCGAAATCGGCCTACTTTATCTGTGGGATAACGGCGACACGCAGGCCGCGCTGCACGAAGACGGCCTGCCTCGATCGACAATCTGCCCAGAGCAAAATGCAGAACCGGACCTTGGTGCAAATCGCGGCTAAGGGCCGGAATGAGCCCTCTTTACCGAATTTCTGCGCCGCCGCTAAAGTCCGCTTTAGGGAAACAAGGATTTGAAGCTCAATGGAAGTCGGCCCAGAGCGGGCCTTGATGCAGATTGCAACAAATGACGGCTTAGCGCCCGTACTGCACAATTCTGCAGGCTGAACGAACAACGCGAATGCACGGTTTACGGACGTCGCTTGCAAAATTTGACAGTCGACTGCGGTCCAACCTTGGCCGCCACGTCGAAGCAACGCTACTTCACCAAACCGGTCGTTGGCTTGCTGCTTTGCGCGAGTGCATAGGCGAGTGACTGGGTCGCGGGCAACCCGGTTCTTGTCCCCATGACCAAAAGCCGGCACTGAAAATTGTGCTTGAAATTCGAATCCTGTTGGCACGTCGTGCAGATTGCTGAGTGCCACCACTTTTGCAGGCTCGACATTCAACTCTGACTAATGTGAAAAAGCTGACATGTTTTGCGTGACGGCCGCCAGCGATAGGCACAAAGGGCAAGCACAGCATCAGATACTCTGTCAAAAAAATGGAGCGATCCCTTGAACTTAGTCAAGGTAATCGCTCCGTAGTTGGGGAGGAAACACGATGATTTCTCACTCTTCTATTCCATCGCGACGGACACCCTTTCGGATACATTCAAAGCATCACCAAGTTGGCTCAACCGAAGTTCTTCCGGGTAACCGGCAATCGAGAACGCTTTAGATTTGAAGTCTCGCCTCACGGATACGATCGTCACTAAGGCCAGAGACGGAAACAGCAACCAGGGCGTGAGCAGCCAGGGAATCGCGGCAAATCCGAAGTAATAAGCTCTCACGCCCCCCCGGAAATGCAGCGACGCGAGAGCGCTCATTTCAGCAAGCTTCTCGACAACCGCATTTGCATATGCACTCTCAGACTCCTCTGGGTGAGGAGCAGCGCCAACCAAGGTTAGAGTGTTTGCATGGAGCCGCATCGACCAACCGAACTTGAAAAACGCGATGACGGACAGTGTTAGGAAAGCCGCAATTTTTACAGCAACAGCTTCCTCCGTTGCAGGCTGAATGTGCGGTAGCCCGTTTAGCTGATCAGCAACCGTTGAGCTCGAGCCAAGGAGGGCCACTAGCCCGCTAATCACGAAAACTGTCGTGGTCGCAAAAAATGCGACATTACCAATAAGGCCACGAACGATACCAACATCAGTGATGCGTTCTTCACGCCAAAGCATCTGCCGAGCCCAGGCCTCTCGCCAGACCATCATCCGGCGACTGATATCGGCGCCCAGCATCCTGTCAGTAACCACCGGATAGAGCGCATAGCTTGAAAAAAGAAAGATGATCGACAACAGATCAACCCAAGTGAGCTCCGAAACAAACGCGTTCATTTGCTTGCACTACTCCTCTGCTACGGCTTCAGCCCAAGGCGACATGACCTCTGTCGCGCCAGAGTTGATGTCAGCCTCCCGGGAAACGACAGACGGACAAGCAAAGTTGAACGGGTAAGTTGTGCGAGGTGCAAAGGTAATCGGTGAAATCGCTTCCTCCAATCCGTCCCGAAGTTCGGTGGGAAAACTATCATCGGCAATGGTCATGTCCGCCAAACTGACGTCTATCCGAGGCTGATGAATGGCTGTGTCCAAATCCATTTCATAGTCCAATAGGAATGAGGCCAGTTGCGCGACAGACGGCATGATCTTCCTGCCACCAGCAGCACCCAAGGCGAATTGCGCGCCGTCTTCCCTTTGCAATAGCGTTGGGCACATGTTGGCCAGACAGCGTTTTCCAGCGCCCAACGAATTTGGCTTTCCGGGTTCCGGGTCGAACCACATGATACCGTTGTTCATCAGAATACCGGTCTCCGGTAGAACCATCCGGGAGCCAAAGATCGACAGCAAGGTTTGGGTGACGGCAACCATGGTGCCATCGGCATCCACAACGTTGAAATGGGTTGTACAACTTGGTGCAGGCTCATGTTCTACATCGCCCATGCGCTCAAATCGTTCTGCATTGGCTTGGCGAATGGTGCGATCATAGACAGCAAAATCATCCGGTTTGGGCATCAGTCCTTGGGGTTGCCAATCCGACAACAAATCAAATACCCGTTCCAATGTCGGTCCGGCCGTCATTTCAGGTGTGCTGAAAATCCGATGATCGCGGTACCGTATTTCCGATGCCGGGACTGCCTTGGCAGAATAGTTCGAAAAATCATCGACTGTATGGCGGCCGCCTGCAGCGCGCAAATCAGCAACGATCGCCTCGGCCATTGATCCAGCATAGAACGCACCGGCCCCATCTTTTGCGATCCTTTCCAAGCTTATTGCCAGCGCGGATTGATCGCAACGGTTCTGGCCCAATGCGGTCCAAGCCGAAGCTAGTGGATAGCCCTCCTGATCCAAGAACATCTGTTTCGACGCTGGATAAATTGCCAGATCTTTGGCCGCGCTGGCTAAAACCAGCTGACAATACCAATCGACCACCAAACCGGCGCGCGCTTCTTCGATTGCCGGGCCAATCAAGTCGGCCCATGGATGGATGCCAAAGCTCTTATGTACCTCGGCCATGCCAGCAACTTGACCGGGGATTGCAACCGATCGAGCACCAAAGACATTGGCATTGTCCTTAACCGCTGACCAGGGAAACAAATCCGAGGCCTTACCACCGACAATTGGGTAATCCGCGACCTGCAACCCCTGAGGGGCGCGCATGCCGAAATCAATCACCTGCGCCTTGTCTTCACCAGCTCGGCGGATCACCATATAGCCGCCGCCACCGATGCCACTCATCCAGGGCTCTACGACCCCCAAGGCAAAAGACGTAGCCACTGCTGCATCAATGGCGTTGCCTCCACGCCGCAAAACATCGGCACCAATCTCGGACGCTATCCTGTTTTGGGAAGCCACAATCCCATGATTGCTGCTCACCGCCGGCTTTGTAATCTTCTGTGTTTGGCTAAATGCGCGGCTCATGGCGCCCACTCCTTTAACATGATGTACGACACAGACGTCCCGGAAAGATCCAAACGAACTGGATCACTGTCTCCGCATTCAAGCGGGATTGCGGGTGTTTTGCCGGGTGTCGAAACTTAGATTTCTTGGGATGGGCCGCTTTCGCCACCCATCCCCTGCTCGATCAGGCAGTCTCTGCCTTATTCTGTTTCACGTTTCTGCGGATCAGAAAGGCCACCGAAACTATTGTTAGGATCAGGAAGCTCGCCGAGATCGGCGTCGACACAAAAACCAACCAGTCGCCAGAGGAAATCGTTAGGGCTTGTCTGACAGATTGCTCGCCAATTGGTTCCAGCACGAAGCCGATCATCATAGGTGCCAAGGGAAAAGCAAGCTTGCGCATGCCATAGCCCAGCACACCAAAGACCAGCATGACCCACAGATCTGTTGGGCTGGAGTTGAAACCATAGACACCCATTAGGCACAGCATCGCAATGATCGGATATAGAACCGCGCGCGGTATGTGCGAGATCAGTGAAAACAGCCGGATCGCCGCCAAGCCAATTACCGGCAACATCAAGGCCGCAATCAGCAGTGCGATGAAGATCGCATAAACCAGGTCGATGTTCTCGGCAAACAGCTGCGGCCCCGGTGCCAGACCATGGATGAGAAAGGCCCCCAAAAGAACAGCGGTTGTCACATCACCCGGAACCCCAAGAGCCATCAATGGAATCAAGGCTCCCCCAGCCGTGGCGTTATTTGCGGATTCAGCAGCAGCAACACCTTCCAGGGAACCCTTCCCAAATTCCTCTGGGGTTTTGGAGTTCCGCTTGGCTTCTGAATAAGAGAGAAAAGCTGCGGGAGTCGCGCCAAGTCCAGGGATTGCACCCAACACAATACCAATACCTGACCCCCGGACAATAGTGCGCAGCATTGCGCGGATTTGACTCCAGCGGACGGTAGCTTTTGGGACTATGATATTGGCGGTGGATTTCACAGCGGCTTCGGATTGGATTAGCAATTCGGAAACCGCAAACAGCCCGATCAGCATCGCCATCATCGAGATACCGTTCATCATGGTGACTGCGCCAAAGGTAAAGCGCGGCGTAGCCATCATTGGATCCAGCCCAACAGTACCAAAGATGAATCCGACTGCGGCAGCAATCAGACCTTTGATGAGAGAATCTCCAGACACACCGGCCACAATTGTCAGCGAGAACAGCACCAGCATTGCGAATTCCGGCGGTCCGAATTTGGTGGCCATCTGCGCCAGCAAAACCGCGCCGAAAATCAAAGCAACGGTTGAAATTACATCCCCAATGACCGACGCCCAGAGTGCCGTGCCCATCGCCTCGCCACCGCGTCCTTTTTGTGTGCAAGGATAACCATCCAAGACGGTCGCAGCAGCGGCAGGCGTACCAGGCGTATTAATCAAAATGGCTGGAATACAGCCGCTAAACAAACACCCCTTGTAGGTACCAAGTAACACGCAAAATGCGGTGATTGGTGAAAAGCTGTAGGTCAAAGGTATGATGAGAGCGATCCCCATTGTACCGGTCAATCCAGGCACCGCACCCATGAAGACGCCGAAAGCGACACCGAGGAAAATAGCCAAGATATTCTGGAATTCCAGAAGCATTACCAAGGCTGAAGAGATATCTGCCAGCATGTTAAGTCCTCACACCAAGGTTAGGTTCAGGCCATAGCTGAACACGACATACAGAACGCCAGTGGTGGCAATTGATACCAGAACGATCTGAAGGGGATTTTTTGCACCAAAGAGCACCATCAAAACGGCGATCAATAGCGGCGCGGCGTACATATAGCCAAGCATCTGAAACAGGACGACAAACCCAGCCAACGCGGCCGTAATCAACCCGGGCTTAGCCAGTCCAGCCAAACCAGAGTCCGCCGGTTGCGTCGCTTGTTCACCATCGGCAACGGCTTGGCCCACAGCACGTTTCAAATTGCCAAGAGACAGGATGACGAGCACCAATCCGCCAATGCCAATCAGAACCGCTCCAAACCGTGGAAAGAACCTTGGAGACATAGCCCCGATTTGATTTTCGGCCACATAGCCAGGAATAAGCACAAAATAGAGCGTCAAGGCAGCGACGATCAGAACTGCGCCGATCAATGCATCTCTTGTATGGTGATTGTTCATTAGGCTCCCTCCCAGAGCAGGCCTTGCCCATTGCGAACCAGCAGCGGGCAAGGACATTGGTATCGGCTTATTTGCCCAACCCGGCGGCACGGATAATCTCGCCCTGGGTTTCGTAGTTTTCACGAACCGACGCTTCAAACTCTGCACTGTCCAGGTAGTTCATCTGCATGGCCAATTTGCTGATGATGTCTTTCAGCTCTTGGCTTTCAGATGCAACTTTGATGGCAGCGTCCAGCTTTGCCACTACGTCCGCCGGTATTCCCTTTGCGCCAGCGATGCCCAGGATCGACGGTGCTGCAATATCATAGCCCAAATCCATGAGAGTCGGCACTTCCGGGAACTGCTCCATGCGCTTGCCAGTCATAATCGCGAGCAGCTTAAAATCACCAGACTGAACCTGCGGCAACCATTCAGTCGCACCCGCCATCACGTCCACGTGGCCACCCAACAAAGCAGTGACCGACGCAGCGCCACCTTTGAACGGAACCGGTTTCCAATCCAAACCTTCTTCGGACGCCAGACGCTCCATGGTCAGGTGTTGCGGCGTTCCAGTCCCAGCAATTGCATAGCTGATTTCACCCGGGTTTGCTTTGGCATAGGCCACCAGTTCTTCAAAGGAATCGTAGGGTGCATCTTTCTGCGCAACGATGCCGAGGTTCCACTGACCATACTGGGAAATGAACGTGAAATCGTTCAATGTGTCGTAGGGCATTTCCTGCGTATGTGGAGACAGAACTGCCGCACCAGTTGTCAAAGTGAAGACATTGTAGCCATCAGGCTTTTGGCCTTTGGCCAGAGCCGCGGCAACTGAACCACCACCACCAGGCTTGTTGATTACAGTCACTTTGGTGCCCAGCTCTTCTTCCAGAATAGTGGCAAGAACCCGTGCGGTGGAGTCGGTGGTACCGCCTGCGCCATAACCGACAGTCAAGTTGATACCCTTTTCAGGCCAGTCGCCCGCTGTTGCTGCACCAGCAAGCAGGCACAGGCCCGCAACGGCTACCTTCAAAAAACGCTTCATGTTCACCTCCTGTTTATCACATAGCGATTTTACTCATCGTATTGCGACTCTAAATGCATTTTTTCACTCAGTCAACCACGCTGGGAAGGTTGTCATTGCACTGAATGACTTTCTTGTGCTGTAATTCGACAAACAAACCGAAAAACAACGCCATGAAATCAAACGCCCTCTTGAAAACACTGCACTGTCTAGAGGCTTTCCATAGTTCTGATGGTGCCCTAACCGCCAAGGACATCGCCAAGATCACCGGTGATTCGCTCAGTTCCGTCCAAAGGAGCACGTTCACCATGGAGGCCCTTGGCTATCTGGAGCGAGAAGTTAGCGGGAACCGACTCGTGCCTGGCCGCTCTTGTTTGCGTCCGGCCTACGCTTACCTTCGCAACAACAGATTCCTCGAAACCGCCACACCCTATTTGATTGATCTATCTGAACGGCTCGACATTCGTGCGGATCTCACGGTTCTCGATGGAACCGACATTGTCTACCTCGCGCGTATTCCCAATCGTGACGAATTGCTGAACTTGTCGCCACTCGGGCGACGATGGCCAGCCATCAGCACTGCTTCCGGTCGGGCCATTCTCTCCGCCCTTCCCCACGATCAGTGTGAGAGCATCGTCGCAGCCTCCAGGCTAACTCCTATCACGCATGCGACTTTGACCAAATTCGAGGAGGTTCGAGAAGCAATCAAAGAGGCCGAGTCGCGTGGCTTCGCATTTCAAAGTGAGGAAGTCCTGATCGGTGCCGCTTCAATCGGATCGGCGGTCCTGGGGAAAGGGGGCAAACCACTCGGAGCGATTATCGTCGGCGGAGCGGCCGAGCGCTTTTCCGAGGAATCTCAAAGACAGTTTTTGGGCGACGCCGTTGTCAAAGCGGCAAGCGCTATAAGTGCTCACGGTATTTAAATAGCCATGCCAGACGACGTCAAAGCACCCAAAGCAATTGAAGACGAGCCGCGCTACCTGACCTCAGTCGCACGAGGGTTCCGCGTATTGGAGGAACTGTCAGTTGCACCGGGTCCTTTGACCTTATCCGAACTGGCGCGAAGTACAGGTCTGACAGTGCCAACGGTTCAAAGACTGACCGCAACTCTCACCGACGCGGGCTATCTTGAGAAAGAGCCCGATACCAAGCGGTATCGGTCAACGGTCAAAACAGTCGATCTCCTCTATAGCTATTTGTCTCGCAATGAATTCGCCAAGACTGCTTGGCCACATCTTGTCCGCCTCCGGGAAGAGCTGAAATTAGATGTATCACTCTCGGTTCCTCTTGGGAGCTCAATGATCTATGTGCACAGGCTGCCGGGTTACCGCGGAAATTTTGAGAACACATTGCCCGGGAAGCGCCTCCCTATGCAACTCTCCGCCAGTGGTCGCTGCCACCTCGCCGCAAAAAGCGATCAAGACGTCCAGAGCTTTCTTGCTTCCTCTGATCTAACCCCTTTGACCGCAAGATCGCTTATTGAACCAGAGGATATCTTTGCGGCCATCGAGGAATCCAGGGCGAACGGTTACTGTCTCGTTGAGCAAGAAACGTCACTCGGGCTGGCGACGATTGCTTGCCCGGTCACGAGGGGAATGGAAGTCGTTGCAGGAGTATCAGTACACGCTCCCATAGCAGCGGCGTCCCGAGAAACACTTGTCGAACGCGTTTTGCCAACTCTTGTTTCTGTTGCATTGGCAATTTGCTCCAGTAGCCCTTAGAGGGCATTTTCCAACCAAGGCGTTGGGACTATTGGCCAAACAAATCAAGCGCAGTACCTTGATCCGACTGCCATTTCCTTTCTTCGCGCCTTCTCAGGACCGTTAATGCAGGCATTCATTCAACTCGCAGCATCCGTCGAAAGGGCTCATCACTGTCATCCGAGGCTTTCGGTCGGTAATCTCGTGTTTGAACGGCCGCTTCTCATCCTTTTCCGCGGTCCCATTCTCGCCCACAGCACCCTCCGGTCTCCGCTACAGCCGGTTTGCGCCAAGGCAGCAAACTTCAAATACCAGCCACTCAATCGTGGAGGGCGACCGGCGGTTTTGTCTGAGCACTGGCGACCTTCGCCACCATGATTGTGAGTGGCTGCTTTCGCGACGACGCAGCCACTGCTATCTACCACTCCTCAAAACTTCCAAAACGCGCGCATAGTCTTCGCTGACTGCCCGCACTTGCTCAAAAACCTCACGTCGCTCTTGGTCCTGGCACCGGAAGTACTGTTCGGCATCGTCAAAGTATGCCTCTGCGTCACGCCTCAACAGGTCAGCATATGCCCTGACATCGTCAGGATTGGTCGGCATCCAAGGCGGCGCAGGCGGCAGGCAACTGCCCGCGAACGAGGCTGACCCCCAACTCAAAATAGCCAGTGCTGCCCATGTTTGTTTCAAAAGCGCCATATTATCTTGGCTCAGCCACTCCGTTGCAGTAAATTCGTTTCAACGCATGAAAGGCGCAATAACTCAAATTGCACCTATTGATTGCAAGATTATAATATTGTATCGGTTGGGTAGTCCATGAGGGACTGCCGGGCCAATGCACAATTCTGCAAGGCTCGATCCTATGAATTTGATGCAAGACGCCCCTAATGTTGTCAGTGAAGATGGGCTGCGCACGCTGCTTGCCGAGGGTCATTCGGCGGATGTCGTGTGCCGAGTTACGCCCAAACGTACAGGTGCTCAGTGGTCCGGAGTTTGGACCGTGCATTGCGTCTCGCCAGATGGCGAGACGCGTCGCCTGCTTGTCACGGCACGCAACAACATGGCTGCGCGAGAGTTCAAGACAATCAACGGCTTATCCAGCTTCCTTGCCGGGCTTGGTGTTTCGATCGTCTCAATCCCAATGGTCGAAGGCAAGATCGCCTCGCACAACCTGTACGACGAAGGCTAAACGACTTGCCGTACTTGCAACATTCTTTGCTGCCCCCGCCTATTCTGAAGGCTTCGTGCTTTCCATGCGGGCCGATGGCCAGCTGGAGACCAAAGCACCCCAATCAGGTTTTGCGCAAAGTTATGTCGACGGGATTGGCGCAAACCCACCTGAGCTGATCGTTTTCGCAGAACCTGAACCTGAGGCATCGCCTCCTGCACCAACCCGCGCGATCCCCCGCCCCGAAATCCTTGCAGCCCTTGAAAGCACCGCGCATCGCTATGGCGGGCACCCCGCATTGCGCCGCGCGGGTCTGTCTGTTTCCGAATGGCAGGCACTCTTCCAAGCCAATATCGAGATCGAAAGCGCCTATCGCCCGAATGCGCGCAGCTCCGCAGGCGCGATTGGGCTTGGACAGTTGATGCCTGCGACGGCCGCGCAGCTTGGCGTGGATCCGCATGACTGGCAGGCCAACCTGGATGGCTCTGCTCGTTACCTTCTCATGATGCTGGCACAGTTCGGCACGCCCGAACTCGCGCTTGCCGCCTACAACGCGGGGCCTGACGCGGTCGCGCGCTATGGCGGCATCCCTCCCTACCAAGAAACCCAAAATCATGTGCGCCGGGTCATGGCTGTGCGTGACCGACTGACTGGAGCCTCCTGATGCACACACAATTCCGCACGATCCTGTCGCTGGCTCTGGCCAGTCTAATGATTGCCAATCCCGCCTTTGCGCAGAGCATCGACCTCTCGCCCGTGCAGAACCTTTTGCAAGGCATCGTCGACACGATCACCGGCCCCCTGGGCATTGTCATCGGCACCTTGGCCTTGATCGGTGTGTTCCTCTCCTGGCTATTCGGCATTCTCGACTTCCGCCAAGCTCTTTGGGTGCTGGTTGCGATTGCAGGCATTGCAGCTGCGCCGACCATTGTGACCGCGATCTGGGGCGCGTAAATCCGGCATGGCAACGCAAACTCGCCTCTTCCTCGGTTTGATCCGGCCGCCAAAGCTCATCGGCTTACCGATCATGTATGCCATGGTCTGGCTCTTCGGGTTTGTGTTGCTGTTTCTCTGGGTTCAAAGCTGGCCGGGGATCATCATCGCCGCTCTGGCCTATCCCGCGCTGTGGAAAGCCGCTGACTGGGATCCGGCCTTTCTTGAGGTGATGGTCACAGCACTGCAGGAGACGCCGCCCACCCCCAACCGCAAGATCCATTCGGGGGACAGCTATGCTCCTTGACCCTTCGGATGACCTTGCCATGCTGCCAGACTGGGCGCGCAAAGAGCGGCCTATGGCCAGCATGCTGCCCTATGTCAGCCTCGTGAATGACGTGACGATCCGCACGCGCGGCAATGCACTGCTCCAGTGTATCCGCCTTGATGGGGTCAACAGCATGACTAGTGATGACGCGCATCTGGAGAAGATCCGAGCGCTCTTTGCTGCAATCATTGCGCAGATTGGGCCAGACTACAGTTTCTACGTACACAAGGTTTCAAAAGCGATCGAGACCGCCTTACCACCGGTGCAAAATAAAGGGTTTGCACAAGCGCTGGATACCCGCTGGCAAACGGCGATGGCGCGCGCAGGTCTGCGGGACAAGACGCTCACGCTCACAGTGCTGAAACGCCCGCCCCTCGGCACGCGGCTGCGCCTGAAACGTTCTGACTCCATCGTGCAGCTGAAAGCCCAGACAGCCAAACAGCTGCGCAAGCTCGAGGAGGTCGTCGGGTTTTTACTGTCGTCATTTGCTGAGATGAACCCGCGCCTGCTCGGCGCTGCATGCGGCGAGCTACTCGGGTTCCTTGGCGCGCTCAATATCGGCCAAGAGCGACCGCTTTTCGCAAAATCACGATTTGGCGTCATTGCCGAGGATGTGGCCAACACCCGCGTCACGTTTCAGGGGCGAGACTTCACGCTGGACGATGGGACGCCAGGCAAGCGATTTGGTACGAGCTTTGCGATCAAGACCTACCCGGCCAAAACCAACTGCACCATGTTCGATGAGCTGAACCTGCCCGTCGACATGGTGGTCACGCATTCCTTCACGCCGATCAACAACAATATCATGGCCAGCCGGATTAAGCGTCAACAGCGCCTGATGAAGGCCAGCGATGATGGCGCGATTTCACTCGCCGAAGAACTGGTCGACGCGCTCGACGATCTGGAATCCAAGCGGCTCAGCTTTGGCGATCATCACATGACGGTCACGGTTTTCGCCGAGACTGAGGAAAAGCTGGAGAGCATCGCCGCTGAGGTACGCAACATCGCCGCCAGTGAGGGCGTCAATCTGGTGAACGAGAGCTTTGCGGCCCGGACGCATTATTTCGCGCAACATCCGGGCAATGGGCAGATGCGCAGCCGCAAGGCGGCCATAACAAACACGAACTTTGCCGATCTCGCAGCGCTTCATCGTGGTCAACTGGGCAAACCCGGACATAAAGTGCCTTGGGGCAAGCCGATTACTTTGTTCCCGACGCCTGAACGCTCTGGCTTCCTGTTCAACTACCATGAGACGGGTAAGCCGGACAAAGAACCGACCGGTGGTCATACTTTGATCCTTGGCCGCCCTGGCTCCGGCAAGTCGGTGTTATCAGCCTTCCTCATGACCCAAGCACGTCGCTGCGACGCGCGCGTCTTTGTCTTCGACTATCGCGCGGGTATGGAAATGGCCGTGCGGGCCAATGGCGGGCGCTACAGCGCCATCAAGGCGGGCGAAGCAACCGGTCTGAACCCGCTGCGCACAGAAATCGACGGGCGCGGCCAAGCTTGGCTGTCTGATTGGCTCGCCACGCTTCTACATCGCACAGATAAGCCCTTGAGCCCGGTTCAGATCAACCGCATTCAAGAGGTGACGCGCCAGAACGCTGGGGCCAGTGATGCCGCTCTTCGTAATTGGCAGGATCTGGCTTCACTGTTTGTGGCGGGGGCTGACGAAGGGGATCTGTTCGAACGGATTCAGGAATGGACCGCAGACGGCCGCTATGGCTGGATCTTTGGGCAAAGCTCTGAGGATACCTTCTCGCTCGATGGTGATGTCGTGGGCTTCGACTTGACCGGCATTCTCGACAGTGAAAGCGAGAAAGAACGCATGGCGGTCCTGTCCTACCTGTTTCGGCGGGTGGAGCGCGTGATCGAGGATCGCAAACCGACGCTGATCATCATCGATGAGGCCTGGAAGGCGCTCGACAACCCGTATTTTGCCGACCGGCTGAGCAACTGGCTGGTCACGGCGCGCAAACAGAACGCCGTCGTCGTGATGATGACCCAATACGCAAGCCAGCTTGAAAAGACCCGCACAGGCAAAACGATTGTCGAGGCTGTGCCGACGCAGCTCTTACTCCCCAACATCCGCGCCTCGGCCAGTGATTACACCATGCTCGGTCTCACCGAAAAAGAACTCGGCGTTCTGCTCGGCACAGGCAGCAATTCCCGCTTGGCGCTGGTGCGCGATGATCAAGGCTCGGTGGTGATCGACGCCGATCTAAGCGCCCTTGGCCCGTACCTCACGATCCTTGGCGGCATGGAAAAAGGCGAAGCGCTTGTTGGCGAAGATTATCGCCAGAACCCCAACTTTTGGAGACAGATTGATGCGTAGATTGCTCGCCTTGACCCTCACCCTTTTGACCATGACAGCCTGCGCCGAATACCGGCCGTCAGAGGCTGAATGTTTCAACGCCTTTGCCGAGGTCAGCCGTAGCAACTGCAATTTCGAGCTGCTCGGGCCGATTGGTAGTCTCGGTGAGTAAGCACCGCCTGCATATCTTTGCGGGCTTGGTTTGCCTCGCCGCGCCTTTGGCACATGCCCAAGGCGTGCCCACATTTGATGCGGGCATGTTCTTGCAGCGTGAGCGCGTGTTGCAGCAGGGCGAACAAGATCTCGCGCTGCAGCGGGATCGGTTGACCAGAGAAGAAGAGCTTGAAGAGTTGGAGCAGGAGCAACTCCAAGCGCTGGATGACATCCTCGATGCCGCAACGCTTGCCAGCGGGAACTCAGGTGCACTGGTCGCAAGCCTGGAAGCTGGTTCATCGCCAGAGAGCGCCGCTGAAACTCTTTATGGCCCGGTAGACCCGAATCCCGGCGCAGCCCAGATGTTCGGCGATGCCTCGGGCTCGATCGAACAGCTGATCATTCGCGCCGCCCAAGAAACGCATCATATGTCCGGCGTGCGCGCGGCCGGTCTGTCGCCCAAGCAATGGCGCTGCCTGTTGCAGGCGCTGATCTGGCAAGAAAGCCGCTTCACCATCGGCGCGCGCTCGCCTGTTGGTGCATTCGGCCTAACCCAGATCATGCCAGGTACGGCGCAGGATCTGGGTATCTACCCAGCCTACTACGAGAACCCCTACATCCAGCTCACGGGCGGTGCACGGTATCTGGCGCAGATGCTCACCATGTTTGACGGCAACATCATTCACGGTCTGGCGGCCTACAATGCCGGTCCCGGCAATGTGCAGCGCTACAGCGGCGTGCCGCCTTTTGCTGAGACCCAGCACTACGTTCAAGTAATCCCTGAGCGCTACAATCTCTACCTTGCTCGTGTCGGTGGCGTTGATGCGCTTGGCACCATCGATCCGGTTTTGCTCGCCAATTCCACCATGAGCCTGACCTCTTTCGGTGCGGGGATCTACGGCGACTATTCCATGGTCTCGGTGCAAGCGGCCGCGCTTCGCGTGCAGGACATCATAACCCGCATTGGCGAGACAGATGACATTCATGCGGCCATGTCGCTCAACACCTACGCGCGGGCCGAGCTCGCTCGACTGATCTCAATTCGCACGCGCCTCAAGGCCGCCCATACCCGTCCGCTTAGCGCCGCAGAACTGGCCATGGCGGCCGCTCAGGCGCGAGAACAAGACTTCATGCAATTCGATCTGGAGGCACTGCGATGATCCGCTTTCTATCCACCGTTGCCACTTGCACGTTGCTGGTTGCTTCACCTGTGTCTGCCCAAGGCGTTCCGACGGTCGACACGCGCAACATCGCGCAGGAAATTCGTCAGCTGCAGCAGATGCTGGAGGATTTCGGGATCCAGACCGACCAGCTCGACACGCTTCTCGAACAGCTCGATCTGGTGCAGCAGCAACTCGACACGCTCAACGAGACCTACGCCGCGCTGACCGGCGCGACGGACATCATCGAGATGGCCATGGGCGGTGATCTCGACGGGCTCCTCGATCAGGAATTCGGAGATCTCCTCGGCACCATCCGGCAAATCCAAAGCGGCGATTTCAGCGGCCTCATTGGAAATGCCGCCCCTCAAATGGAAGGCCGCATGACGCAAGCCCTGGAAGATGCGGGCTTTGACCAAGACAGCCTGTCGGACATGGCCAGCAGCGGCAATCCGGGGGCCGAGCGTATTGCCAGTCAGGCGGGCACTGGGGCCGTAATGTCAGCAGCCGCTGAGAACAGTTATGACGAGGCCGCGCAATCCCTTGAACGGGTCGAGCAGCTGGTCTCCCTGATCCCGGACATGGAAACGCTCAAGGAAGCCGTCGATCACAACACCCGCGTCACAGCCGAGCTGGCCATTGCCATGACGCGCATGTGGGAACTCGAAGCCATCCAGACGGTCGGCGCTGGCCAATCTGGCGTGGTGGATGCCGCGACACTGGCTGAAGAGCGCCGCTACATGGACTTCACCTTGCCAGACCTGCGTGCGGACTGACCCCATGAGCAGCGAGGCAGAAATCATCGAAGAAGAGCTCGTCTACGGAGCACGACGACGCGAGCTTATGTGGCAGAAGCTGGGGCTGACAGGTATGGCGTTTGGCATGGCAGGTTGCCTCGCCGCCACCCTCGTTGCCCTGCTCGACGTGGACCCGCCGCCCATGATCGTGCCCTTTGATAGCGAAACCGGCATGGCCCTCCCCAATGCCGTGGTTGAAGCGGTCTCACTCACGGAACGCCCCGCTATCATTGAGGCACAGGTCTACCGCTATGTCATTGATCGAGAGACATACAATCAGCTCGACAATGATGTGCGCGTGCGGCGGGTCCTGGACCAGTCGGACGGCGCGGCCGCCGCAGGGCTGCGCGCGCTTTGGACCAGCGGCCATGAGGCCTATCCGCCGGATAGCTATGGAACGGATGCCCGGCTTGAAGTCGAAGTGCTCTCGATCACCCACATCAGCGCCAATCGCGCCCAGGTGCGTCTTCGCAAGCGGCTCAACTCACCGCGCGGCTCTCAAAACGGTCGCTTCACCGCAACGCTGATGTTTGAGTTTCGTCCCGAGAATAGTCGGTCGATCGACGATGTCTGGCAGAACCCCTTTGGCTTCACAGTCACCGAATACGCGATCCGCTCGGATCGTCTGGAGTAACCAATGCGCCGCCTGTTCCTGATCCTCGCTTTCCTCGTACCGCTTTCTGGCATCGCCTATGCAGAAACCCAGCCGCGCCAAGGCCCCTATGATGCCCGCGTCCGGTTGGCCACCTATCAGGATGGGCAGGTCTACCGCATCCGCACCAGCCTGACCCATGTGACCAGCATCGAGTTTGGCCAAGGCGAGACCATCCGCTCGATCATTGCGGGCGACACTGAAGGGTTCCTTCTCGACGGCGTACCCGGTGGCCAGGCTTTTGCGATCAAGCCTGTTACGCGCGACGCACATACAAACATCACCGTCTACACAAATCGGCGCAGCTATTATTTCAACGTGACCGAGGCGAGCTCGCCGACCTTTTACGTTATTCGCTTCACCTATCCCGAGGCGGAACCAGGGCAATCGCGTGTCGCGGCCACTGCGCCAGCAAACCACGCCTATGGCGTCAGCGCGCGATCCGAGATCACCCCGCGCGAAATCTGGGACGACGGCACCTTCACCTATTTCCGCTTCGCCTCAAACGCGCCGCTACCTGCGATCTTTCGCTGGTCAAACGGCAATGAGCGCAGCGTGAATGCGCTCGCGCGACCAGACGGCGTGATCCGCGTGTCTGGTGTCAGCGATCGATGGGTTCTCAGGCTCGGCGAAGAGGAGATTTGCGTCCAAGAGATGAGCGAGGCAAATCAGGATGAGTGAAACAGCTGAGCTTAAGAAGCGCCTCGAAGCGCTTGAAGGAAAACCACAAAACCCGAAGGCGCGGCCGTCTGTTGTCACTATCGCCCTGGGCATCGGGGCAATCGCCGCCCTTGGCGGTCTCTTGCTGTTGTTCTCTGGCGGTTCTGAACCCGAAAGCATGGAGACCGCGTCCCCGGATGAGTTCCAAGCAGCGGGACCGGGCTTTGGTGCGCTCGAACCCACGCCTGCACCGATTGAAACATCGCCACCACCTGAGCCGGAACCGGCCAGCGAAACAGAAGAGCTGCGCGCGCAAATGGACGCCATGCGGTCCGAGCTCGAAGCCCTGCGCAATGCACCAGCACCTGAGGCTCCGACCGTCGACACAGAAGCGCTGGATACCTTGAGCGCAGAGATCGATGCCTTGCGCAGCGAGGCGGCAGCAACGCAAGCCGCCTTGCGCGAAGAGTTGGAAGAACGCGCGCGGCAAATCCAGCGGCTGCAGAACGATCTTGAGCTTGCACGCCTGGAAACCCCTCGCACACCTGCACCAACCGGCCCAACGGCCGAAGAGCTGCGCCTTCAGGAACTCGAGCGGCGACGGCAAGCGGAGCTTGAGGAGCTGCAAGCCCGTATCGCCAGCCCAATCATCGCCTTTGGCGGCACCGGAGGCAGCAACAATGAACCCGCCGCGCAGCAGCGGCGGCTTGATGGCGACACAGACTTTGTCCGCAACGGCGCTGAACCTGCTGAGATGACGCAAGCCCAGTTGATCGTGAACCCGTCAAACACTGTTGTTCAGGGCACGATGATCCAGGCCGTGCTGGAGACCGCAATCGACAGCTCGCTCGCCGGACAGGTCCGCGCGATGGTGTCCGAAGATGCCCACGCCTATGACGGCTCGCAGATCCTTATCCCGCGCGGCGCACGCCTCATCGGGCGGTATCAATCCGGCCTCGACATCGCACAGCAACGCGTGACGATCGCCTGGGACCGGATCATTCTGCCCAGCAACCAGACCGTCGAAATCAGTGCCTTCGGTGGGGATGAACTGGGGCGGTCCGGCACAACCGGCTTTGTCGACAGCCGCTTTGGCACGCGGTTCGGGTCAGCCGCCCTGATATCACTGATCGGAGCCTTGCCTGCCGTCGCGGCGCAGAACACCGAAGACGAGATCACCTCGGATGTGCTCGAGGGCATTGGCGAAGACTTCCAAGCCAGCGCGCAAAGCGTGATGAGCGAATACCTCTCCATCTCGCCCGTAATCTACGTCGATCAAGGTGCCCGCGTCACCGTAATGGTCGACCGTGATCTGGAGATTTTCTAATCATGGCCGCAAGCTATCTGCAAAGCTCGATGGACAAGATCCCCGAGGCGCGTGATTCAAAGCTGATCGAGCTTTGCATCAACCCCGACGGCACGCTGTGGGCCGAGTTTCAGGGCGATCACTTCATGCGGCCCGTCAACCAGCGGCTCTCGCAGAACGAGATCAAAGACCTTGGCAATCAGATTGCTTCCGCCGCGAACACCACGCTCAGCCGTACCAAGCCGATTGTGTCGGTCAGCATCACCTACCGTGACCGCCCCATCCGCGCGCAAGTCATCCAGCCTCCCGCCGTTGATGGCGGTTATGCGATCTCCCTACGGTTCTTTGCGGACCTGCCGCTGGAGCAGATCAAGCTGTCCTACCTATTCGGGAAAGAACGCAGCAACGAGGGCGCAAGGCGCAAGCGCAATGCCGAGCTGCGTGATGTTGTGGCCACGGGCGACATCGATGCGGCGATCAAGTTTTGCGTTACCTACAAGCTCAACATGATCGTGTCCGGCGGAACCTCGACGGGCAAGACCGTCACGGCGCGAAAGATCCTCTCATTCGTCCCCGCTGACGAGCGTATCATCACCATTGAAGAGGCGGCCGAGCTGCGCCCGACGCAGCCAAATGTCGTCACGCTGATGTCTGACCGCGACGAAGCCATCCGCAGCGCTGATGTCCTGCTGACCTCTTCCCTGCGCATGCGGCCTGACCGCATCGTCCTGGGCGAAGTGCGCGGCAAGGAGGCCATGACCTTCCTCGAGGCCATCAACACCGGGCATGGCGGCTCTCTCACCACGCTCCACGCCGAAACACCGCAACTGGCTGTTCAACGCTTGGCGATCGCCGCCCTAAAAACCAATGTGCCCATGACCTACCAGGACATGAACGACTACATCACCCGCTCGATCGATGTGATCATTCAAGCCGGTCGTCATCACGGCGCGCGCGGTATCACCGAATTCTACCTGCCGATTGATCCGGCCCTAGCAAAGGAAACAGCCAATGTTTGAATACAAGATTGAACAGATCAACACCGCGAAAACAAAGCCACCGAAGGTCGAGGCACAGCTGACCGCCCTTGGTCAGGATGGCTGGGAGCTCGTCTCGGTCGTGCCAGATTTCGATGGCGAACACATCCTAAAGGCCTTCCTGAAGCGGCGCACTGGCGCAAGCGCCTAAACCTTACCGAGGAGACTCCGATGGGCGTCGTCACCTGGATGGTTGAGACAACCGACAACTTTCTGGCAGACGCAGCCCAAACCACTTTTGGCAACGTCGCGGGGCAGCTCGGCGGCGTCATCGCCGTGGCCTCGACGCTCGCCGTGATCGGCGTCTTCCTCAACATGATGTTTCAATACAAATCCATGGACGGCCGGACCACCTTCTGGTTCGCCCTCAAGCTCATGCTCATCTCCCTCTTTGCGATGAACTGGGTCCAATTCAACGCGGTGGCCAGCGCGCTGATCGATGGGCTCGACCAGCTCGCGGGCGGCATGGTGGCAGGACTTGGCGGCGGCGGTGCAGGTGCTTCCTACTTTGCCGAAGCCTTCGACGACCTCATCGAAGAATTCGGCGACTATTTGAACGCGGCCGGTGACAACATGCATTGGATGGCCGGGGCCCTCATCGGCGCGATCGGCGCATTCCTCCTCGGCGTCATCGGCGCGCTCTGTGGCCTTGTCCTGATCTTCGCCAAGATCATGCTGGCCTTCATGATCGGCATCGCCCCAATCATGATCGCCCTTTCGCTGTTCGACGTCAGCAAGGACTATTTCCACCGCTGGCTGTCCAGCACGGTATCTTACGCGCTCTACCCCCTCGTGATCGCGGGGGTATTCTCGACGGTCGTCGGCATGTCGCGCTCGCTCATGACCGAGCTCGGAGATCCCTCCGGAGCCAGCAACATCGGTGCGCTGGTGCCCTTCTTCATGATGATGTTCCTCGCGGGCGGCATGATCATCGCCACCCCGCTGATCGTGCGTTCTATCTCTGGTAACCTCATGATGGCTGGCCCGCCGAGCATTCCCGGGCCAGGTGGATTCGCAAAGGGCTTGATCGGCACCAAAGGCTCACGGGCGCGGGCACGGTTTGGGACCAGATCAAATGCAGAGATCGCTGGGGCTGGGATACGGCAGGCTGGCGGTGCCACTGTTTCGATGGCTCAGCGCGTGGCGGAAAGGGCGAAGCGACTGAAATAAAGATGATGGGCCAATCCCGCCTTTCAACGCAACAGCGAGCTTCCATGGTGCGACTCAATACTCCCGCCATTTTGTAGACCAGAGCTATTTCAGTCTGGCATGTTGACGATCTCTACCCCTTCGATACAGTCTCTTGCCAGCTCGACCAGATGCGCGTGATGCGTGAAGAGGATTGCTTGCCCGTTCGCGCCGATTTCGGCGCAGAGTTGCAAGGCCGCTCGTGCCCGCGCATCGTCAAAAGTTTCCATGATGTCGTCGAGGACCATCGGCAGTGGCCCCGGCTCGCGCACAAAGCTGCGATATCCGGCAAGACGCAACGCAAAGTACAACTGACCCATTGTGCCCGTCGACATCTGTTCCACAGGAACCGCGTTTCCATCCGGCTGAATGCCAACGAGCTTTTCACCTTCGGTCTGTGTCCAGACATCAACGCCGGTCCACGCCGGGGTGGTCATGGTGACAAAAGCCTCTTCGACGTCGCGCAGCATGCTGCCGCGCCGCTCTGCCGCAAGGCGACGCAAGGCCCCTCGTGCCGCCAGTACTCCGAGACGAGCCACGGCCGCCTGACGTGCGCCGCTCCGTAGCTCTTCCAGCAGTGTCGCTTGTTCAGTCGCGAGATCGCTGCGGTCGGCGGCCTGAAAGGCTTCCCGATACAACCGGTCAGCTTCCCGTTGAGCGTCGCGGGCACTGTCGCGGGTGAGCTGTACGTCTTGCAGCGCCTGTTCAAGCTCTGTCGCGCGCGTGACGTCAGGCATCCGGCCCAGTTCCTCTGCGAAAAGATCGGCGTCTATGCCTTCATGGGCTTTTTGGCGATCGCGTTCTGCCATTGCCTTTTCCGTGCGCAGACGATCACGTTCAACCAGCTTTGCAACACGATCGCGCGGCACCAAGTCCTGACCACCTTGCCCTTCGAAACAAGAGGCTAGATCGGTGTTCGCATCCTGCCGCTCGGTCTCTGCGCGACGTTTGGAATGGTCAAGTTCATCCCGTCGCGATGCGGCCTCTGCCCGTTTTTCGACCGCCCGCGTGGCTAAAGTTTGGCGCGAACGCGCGCGGTCGATGATCTGGATAGGATCTGCACCTGCCTCGTTCTCAGGTTCCCCCAAAACTCGGGTCAAGCGCTCTGCGCTATCTGCAAGCGCGACGATCGCTTGCTCCAAGGCCCCAATCCGTACTGAAAGCTTTTTGTACTCTCCATAGAGCTGCTGCAGGCTGCGCAGGTGCGGCAAAGCGGCTCGAATACCCTCAAGCGAACGATCCGGCAACGGCAATGCAGCAGTCAACTGTTCAAGCTTATTCAAAGCTGTGTCGAAATCGTCGCGCGCTTGCTCTGCCTTGTTGTCCAGCTCGGCAATGATCTTCTCGCTATACTGCCATTTGGCCCAGGCCTCGCGATCGCTCTCTTCCAACGTGAGCGCGCGCTGAACCTGCGTGGGCAGATCACCTTGCGCGGCGTCATCTCCGAGGGGACGCGCCGCTGCGATCAACGCATCGCGAGCCCCCTCCTGTTGGACAAGACGGTCTTTCAACGCTTTTTCAGCACTGGAAAGATCGGCCGCAGCTTCGGCCGCCGTCGTCAAAGCCTGTTGGCGTGCGTTGAAGGCCGAAGGGGGCGTGCCTGCTTCAAACCCCAGTGCCGGCGCCAATCTGGAACAGCGTTCTGACAAGCGGTCATGTTGTGCAATCAAGTCGTCGTGACGGGTCTTTGCGGTTTCATGCCGGACTTCGGCGCTCCGCACCTTTCCTTGTGCCGCTAGCAGCCGCTGCCGAGCCTCAGCCCCCGTAAGATAATGTGCTCGGGCGCTGTCATCAGCGTACATCGCCGCCTCGAACTGTTCAGCCGTCTCAGCCGTCAGATCGCCCCGATGCTGCTGCCATTCGATGTCACGCTGACGCCGCGTCTCTTCTGTCTTGACGATGTCAACGGCGTCAGGTGCGGCCTCCTGCGTAGTTAGATCTGCCCGCGCCTCCACCAACTCAGCTACGCGGGCCTCGCGGTCTTTTCGGGCCGACGCAAGATCGGCAGTCAGGGTTGCCCAATCCCGACTGACTTCGTCGAGCGTTTCTCGCGCAGGTAGGCCTGCTGCAACAAGGTCCGTCCAAGACTGCGGCAGACCAGCTGTGACCTTGGTCAGACGCGCCAAAGCTTGGCTATGGGCTACCTCGAATGCGGACATATCCGCCACGGCCTTCCAATTATCAAAGGTGGCTCTCAGAGCCGTCAAATCTTGCGGTTCAGAGGGCGCTTTGCCTTGTTGGATACGGGCTGCTTCAACGGCCTCCCTTGCAGCATCGGCCGAAAGACTGGCCGTCAAGCACTCCTGCACTGCGGCCGCAAGTTCCTCAAGATCGCTCGGCTCTAGGGCAACTGTGGATACCGGCGCGTCTGGCACCCCGAGAAGTCCTAGAGCTTTATCTATTTGTCTTCTGAGTTTATCCTGATCTTCGCAGCGGCGCTCCAGATCAGCCCGCGCCGTGCTGGCGCGCCCAATTAGCGGTGCGCCATCAACGGTTAGTTGATCGAGCCGCTCCAACTCAGCCGTCAACGGCTGGGCCAGCTTGTCGACCGGGTGGTCTGCGATGATCTGATCTTGTTTGGCGATCTCTTCTTCTGCTTCTCTGATCCGGACTGTCTGAGCCGCGATTTTCTCGACAAGGCCTGCCACACGCTCTGCCGCATCGGGAGGGAGGTCGGGACCGACGGGTGAATCGACCAGAGCTTCGGTCAGTTGCCCCATCTCCTCGGTCCGATCATACCAGACCTCCGCAGCCTTCGACGCCGCTTGTCTTTGATAAGCTTGTCGAAGATCAGCATCGGCAGTTTCGAAATCGGCTAATGTTCGGTCACGATCGTGACGCAGGTTGCGCTCTCGCTCGGTCGTCAAGCGATCAGCCCGCAATTCGCGGCCAATCTCCTTGAGGCGATCACTACCGGTCTTCAAAACCGTACCCCGGCCACGTTTCTTGTAGAATCTGTCGGCCTGCTCCGCCAACGAATCCAGCGCTTGAGCCATCCCTGTCAGGCCGGAGAGACCTGCATGCAGGAGTTGGCCAAGGTCCCCCTGCGCTCCGGCAATCCGCTCACCGCCTTCGCGCAAACCTTTCTCATTGAGTGAAAACCGTTCCTCATAGGTGTCTTGCGTGAGGCCGTACAGAGCACCCGATAGGATCGCCTCGTTGATTGGACGGTCATTCGCGTCCAGGAGCGATTGGGTTCTCTTACTGTTGCGACGAAAGACCATGGTTCCTCGTTCAGGCAGATCAAGTTCTGCGCCCACAACAAGATCACTTCGATCGAACCGGAAGGCATAGGGATGCGCCCCGCCCTTGAAACCAAAAAGCAGTTCCAGAAAACCATTGAAGGCGGTGGACTTGCCTGCCTCGTTCTGGCCAAAAATTACCGTGACGTCGGGCATGCCTTCGGCAGGTTTCGGAAAAGAAATGTCCGCGTCTTTGAAGCGCCCATAACGGATCAGATCTAACCGGTTCAGCCTCATTGCGACTTACCCGCGTGCAGTGTCAGAGAGACTTCGGCAATCGCTTCCTCGAGAAGCGCATCCAGACTGTCCTCAGCAACCTCGTCTGTGATTTCTGACGGCATAGCGAGACGCAGCTCTTCGAGCTGTAGCAGAGCGGCCTGTCGAAAACCTTCTTCGGCCAATTCCTCGTGCATAAGGCGAACCAGATCATCGGTCTCGGTACCGGCTTGGCTGACCGGCGGGGCAGATCTGACCTTGTCGAGGAATACGCCGTCAATAGTCTCCAGCACTTCTGATGCCAGTTCTGTCACAAGTTCGGTGCTGTATCGATCCGAGGTGACGTGGAGGCGCACCGCCACATCGTGCCCAGGCACTTGCGCGGTCAACAACCCGTCGCGCAAATTTCTCAGAACCTCCTGCTGGTCAGAACAGGCACTGAGGTCCAAAGAGCATTCGGAAAAGCCAAGGCGGCCAACAGCGCGGCGTTCGAACTCCGGCGCCCTCTTGTCCAGCGACACAAAGGTCACCGTGCCACCATTGCGCTCGCCAAAGTGACGCGGTTGCGGGATGCCTGGCATAACCGCCAGAACCGGTCCATCAACTCGCTCAAATGGTGCGTGAATGTGTCCCAGACACCAAAGATCGAAACCATGCGCCATGAGGTCCGCTTCGGCGCAGGGCGCATAGGGATCATGACCTGGGGCACCATTCAAGGAGGTGTGCATCAACCCAATATTGCGTTTTCCCGGAACTGGACCTGGGTAGTCAGGTAGGAAGCTCTTCGACACATGCGCCGTATCGAAGGACAGACCATGGAATGCTGCATCACCGATTTCAACCGTGGGAGCGCCTTTGTGCAAAAGATGGATGTTTGGCCCCAAGTCTCCATGTGCATTGTGATCCAACAGCGCATCATGGTTGCCCCTGATCAGCACCGTGGGAACGCCAGCTTCTGAGGCACGCACCAACTGAGTAATCAGGAAGGCGCGGGATTTAAGATCCGGGTAACCATTGTCAAAAATGTCACCCGCCAGCACAAACGCATCGACCTGCTCCGATATTGACAGATCAACGATCTCGACAAGGGTATCACGGCTGGCCTGCTTCAAACGATCTCCGAGGTTGGGATTGCGTAGTGCTACAGATCTTATGGGTGATCCGAGGTGAAGGTCAGCTGAAACTAGCAGGCGCATCATGCTCCATCCGCCTCCTGTACAATGATATCTTGATCTTCGACATCGGCTGCGATTTCTAAAGGTAGCGGAATGTAGTCATCACCCATCATCATCTTGTAGTGCCCGCCATGACCTGACTCTTCAAAAATCCTCTGGAAAACAGCGAGGTAACGATCAATTTGGCCTGGGTCACAAGCCAGGTAGAGGTCATCGGGAGCAAAGTGCGATCCATCGTTGATCCACGACAGCAAGGAACTGCAGACCATTTTGTCTTTGCCCTCGAAGCTGTCGATAATCGTCTCAGGCGTTATGCCGCCGTAGAACTTGAAGTAGTGTTCGAGAATTCTTCTAGTGACGTTCTGGATCGCGGTATCCGACGGCGGTTTTTGCCGAACCTCGCGCCAAAGTAGCTCATAGCTCGATTTGATCGGGTTCTCGTTAAACGACACGAGCTGTGAGCACTCCGATGTCTTACGCACAACCCAAAATGTCTCATCACTTCTCGCCGTGGCAGCGCTGCGCTTTTTATCGAAAGTCACTTCCTTGTGGAAATAGATATTGTGTGTGAGTACAAACACCTGCTTGATTGGGCTTGTGCCCGTACGCATTTCGGCGACGATGTTTTTAATCAGATTGCAGACGATGAAAAGTATGTCTGCGTCAAGGCTCGAAACGGGATCATCGAACACAACAACTTTGTCATTCGTGCCGCCGCTTGAGCTGAACGACCCCCCGACCAGATAAAAGAAATATAGGAAAGTAATGAAGGACTTCTCGCCTTCACTCAGCGTCCGTTTCGCGTCGCTACCGTCCGCGCGTTTGACTTCATAGAAACCGCTATCCTCGCCTTCTGCGAGATGAAAATTAGTGAACCCAAATGACTTCAGAAGCTTGTTGATAGCGTCAATCGTTGGCTTGATGCTTGTAATCTGACGCTCATTTTCTTCTATCTCCTTCTGCTTGGCCTCCAAGTTTGTTGTTTCGGCCTCAATCTTGCCGCTTAGCGATGTGATCGCTTTGTCGAGAACACCAGTCTCCGCCATGTATCTATCGTAGGTGGCCTTCGTATCTTCGAGCAAGCGCTTCCAAATCTGGGACGTCAGTTCCTTCTTGCGAGCGGCAAGATTGTCGATGGTATCGTTGTTTGCTTTGACTTTCGCGTTGGCCGTACCGATGTGCGCATTCACCACAGCAAATAGCGGGGCTGTGTCGGTGAGTGCCGCAGGGGCGCTTGGTTCTTTTCGCTTGGCAGAGATGTGCTCTACATTGCTATCAAGAGCAAGGCGAAGGGCGGCGATGTCCTTCTTGAAAGCCTCGCGGTCGAGGTACGGTGAATCAACAACGTCGGCGGCGTTGTAGCCAATCAGCAAACCACTTGAAGCATCCGTGTAATCGGAAAGCAGTTTGTCGATGTCCGCTAGGTCATTGATGTAAGTCTCGTCGAAATACGCCTCCAGGCTCTGTTTGAAGGCTGCATCGGTCTTCTGCTGGCAGAACGGGCACTGGCCTTTCAATTGATCGAAATACTGCCGCCCTTGCTGTACCCAGTCACTGTTGCCGAGCGTTTCGATCAGGGCAGCGATATCCACATCTTTTTTGCCAATGATCTTTTTCTTGAGGATCGCATCACCTTCCAGCGCCTGTATCTTTGAACTGTCCTGATCGGGCAAAGCGGTTGCCGTTCTCAGAGTTCCTGAGAAGACGATCTCCGCGTCTTTGCGGAGTTCAACTATCTCCTTCAAAGTCGCGATGTTGCTTGAGGCCTCTATCAGATAGCGATCGCGGAATTTTTTCTTGTCGCTGTTAAGGCCACTGAAGGCATCTTTCAGTTCACTGAAATTTCCCTTTGCGTCCCAGACATCCAGCAAGAGCTGTGTATCTAGCGTTTCGCGTTCTTTCTTTTTTCCGCTTTCTCCATCCTCCCCAATTAGGACTTTTCGGAGGTTTCTAAGCTTAGCATCGATCGTATCGGCCTCGCCCTTAAGAGTCTTGATCCTTGTTGCGACCTTGACGTTCTCGCCGAAGGTGTAGATACCCTTGATGCTGCTTTCTGCATCGAAATGCTTTTCGACAAAATCTTTGTTGTATACGCGGGCTTCTAACGCTGTCCCACCTGTCCAGGATATTTCGCAATCGGGAAAACTTCCCGAGCCTTCGACCACGCGAGAGATTGTTGTCTTGCCTGATCCGTTAGAGCCAAAGATGTAATTGAGCTTCTTTAACCCTTCGAGCTTGGTGCCTGTGGCATCATACGCACCTTCATTCGCCAAAAATATACTTTCAATCATTCAGACTTCTCAGCAATAAAATGAAACCGTCGAATCCTGCGACGGCTAGAGGTTATCCCTCACCGTCGCATTCGATCACATATCATGCAATCATAGCGTGTTGGTAGAAGGCAAACTTTGGCCACCCTGACCGACGCACAGCAGGCTCAGAATTGAGTTGAACCGGTATTGCTTGGATACTCCGGAATGTTTCGTGACTTGCCGCTACCTGTCGGAAGCTTGCTCCAAAAACCGCTCCACCCTCGTTGTTCCCGCTTGATAATCGCCTAATTCGGGTTGTTCTACGAGCTGCGCACCTCGAACTCCAGAAGTCATTTCTTCGATCTCTTCGCGCCGTTTTCCACCACCTTCGGGGCCACCAACAGGAACCTCCTTCGGCACCTCAAGCGCGCCTATCTTCGCCTCAAGAGCTTTGATCTGCCCTTGCAGCCCCCGCATTTGATCCCCGGCTGAGGGATATGGCAAATCGCCAGTCTGCTTGTCGAAGATCTGCTTAAAGAACCAATCCTCATAGTATTTGATCCGCTTGGCGCGCACTGGCATTTGCGCGTCAACCACCAAAACGATGTCATCAAGATCCATGCGCCGAGCCTCATCCTCGGGTAGCAAAGCGGTTTCTTCCGTCCGTTCAGACATGCTGCGACCGGCAAAAGGGTTGCGGCCGACCGAGCGCGAACGGGTCACGACGCGCTTGGTGGTTTTGCCGACGGCTTTGCTGAGCTCTTCGATGGTCTTTTCATCTGAGGGGGTCAGATAGAGCTTGATACCCGCGTTGCCCTGCAGGGCACGGCGGGCATTTTCGCCGTAGATCTCGTCCAGCGCCGGGATCGTCTGTGTGACGATCGCGAGATTGGCGCGATATGATCGCAGGGTTTCGATGCTGTCGAGAACGATCGGCATTTTGCCCAGGCGATTGAACTCATCGAGCATGATCATAACCGGCCAAGGTTCGTCCTTGCCGGGTTCATGGTCCTGCAGCGATGCCAACAAATCCGAGAAGAACAAGCGGATCAACGGCGCGAGGGGTTTCACCATGAGTGGTTCAACTACGAGATAGACCGAAAACGGCGTCTTTCGGATGTCGCGGAAATCTAAGTCTGAGGTCGCAGTTGCGCGGTCGATTGCCGGGTTCGACCACTGCTTCAGGCCAGATGTCATCAAGAGCGACAAATAGGACGTTAACGTGTCGTTGTTGGTCGATGCCATGCGCATGAAGATTAGCTTGGCAGCCGGATTAGCCACTTCATCTGCGCGTCTGCGATATTCCTTTTGCTTGTCACCGCCTGATGCGGTGATGCGGTAGATCTCGCCCAGGGTCGGCCGTTTGCGCTCGAACGCCAAAAGTCCCGCCGCCACAAACAGATCGATACCGCCATCAAGAAGCCCCTGAACTCGGTCATTATCAGCTTGCAGGAACAGCGAGGCCAGGAGTTGCAGCTCCATCTGCTGGCGGTCGACGTTGTCCAGCGCCGATATGCGCAACAAAGGATTGTAGCGGTGCGAGCGGCCGTCCTTCCAATCAGTGGGCGCAAACCGGAACACCTTGTCGCCTTGCGCTGCCCTGTGGCGCGCCGTTGCCTCGAAGTTTTCGCCCTTCACGTCCAGCACCACGGCACTGCCCTGATAGGTCAAGAGGTTCGGGATGACGAACCCAGTTGTCTTGCCGCGTCCGGTCGGGGCCACGATCAGAGCATGGGGGAAGACCTTGGACATCACGAAGGGTCTGCGACTCTTCGGCTTGCCCATTTTGCCGAGGACAAAGCCATGACCAGGCTTGCCGAAAAAGCCGTTCCGTTTCATCTCAGACATCTGCTGCCAGTTGGTTTCACCGAATTTGGTCAGCGCATCGTTCATCAAAACTGCGCTAAGCAAAACACCTCCCCCGGTGCAGATCCCGACAAGCAAGTGAACGATCTGCATATCGCCTGGATGGGTCGTTCGGAGAACCCCATAGCTGCGCGCCAGCATCAGGAAATCGATATCGGCCCCGACCCCGAACCATCGGAATGTCAGAAAGGCCGACGCTAGAACATAGCCCAACACCGCTCCCAGAAGGGCAAAGCTCATGACGCCGAGTGCGATCCGCGCCTTACCCATGCGTCACGCCCTTTTCGCCGTCGGCATCGACATGCCGCTCGCGTTGAACATCAATTTCTTCATTGGCGATCTCATCAAGGACATGCTCCATCGCCATACTGTTCGCCAAAGCGGCATCGCTCTGCAGATAGGCCTTGGCCGCATAGAGCCGGTCCAGGCGGTCTTCGATATGTTCCTCCAGCGTGGTCTCGTCGCCGATTGCTAAGTCCGGGGTGCTAACTTCACCGACCAGTTCCTCCAGCTCAGCACGCAAGGTTTCGCGCTCCAGATCGCTGCGGAAAGGATCTGCGGTCGGGTCGTCCCTCAAACGGCTCAGGATATCAGCGATGGTCGGCGGCAACCTGTCGACTATGGCTTCCTGCCGGTCGGCTTCCACCGCCCCACTGTCCTTAAGAACCTCAGCATCGGCCAAGGCACGGCCCAGATCACTATGGACCTGGTCGAGGCGATCGATTGCTTTCTCGAGCTCATCGGCGCGAGACAGGTCAAAGCCTTCCTTGTCGGCAATCGCATTCAAGTCCTGTCCGAGCCATTGCCGCTCCAGCGCGGCATTGCCAGCGCCGATTTCGACACGACGTGTCACCTCCTGCTCGTCAATGCCGGTGCCTCTCAAAGCCTGCTGAAGACGTTCGGCAAGGGCTGGATCCTGCAAAGCGCTTTGGGCGTCGGCCTGAATGTTCGCGGCGGAATAGATCCCACTTTTGGACGCGTCTTCGAGCAAGGTGTGGGACTGCGTCCCCATTGGGCTCAGATGCGACAGTGAACGATAAATGTCGTTCAGCTCATGCTCCAGCGCCGCGCGCCGCTCCACTGGGGCGTCCGCTACGATGCGTTCAGCTTGGTTGATCTTGTCGTGGAAGGCATCCACGACCTCATCAAACGAATGCTGTTCTTCGGCCATGCCATATACCTTTCCATCTGCTTCAATCGGTTTTCCCTGTGCCAAAAGCGTCGCGGCCTTGTCCAAGGCTGCTGCAATGTCGTGCTGGTTCTCGCGCGTGGCTTCGGCCGCTAGACCCAGATAGAGCTGCGCGTTCTGCGCTACTTCTGCCAGGGCACGGTCAAGCTCTGGCCCCACGCGCTCACGCTCGGTCAGCTTCTGGCCGGTGGATTCCGCGCGACGCTGCTCTAAATCGCTTGGCCTCTGCGTCGTGACCCCGCGCTCAAGCTTTCGGGTCGCTTCAAGGCGCAGCCCATAGCGGTCCGACACCTCGACCATAGCCTCGCGAAAACCGTCGTAGTTGAAGTGGTGGCCTTCCTTCAGAAAGAAGAACTCCCCATCCTTGCTGCGCCGGTTCAAAACGATATGCGCGTGCGGGTGATCCCGATCCTCGTGCACGGCCGCGATGTAGTCGAAGTGGCTGCCTTCGCCTTGAAAGAACCGCTCGCAGATCTCGCGCGTGATATCGGCGACATCCTCGCCGTGCGTGCCAATTGGGAAAGCCATCAAGAGATGTGAGGTATGTCCCAGCTTCGGGTGGAACCCCTCATTCCACTGCGCTGAAAACCGGCGCGTGACCTGCTCGATCTCTTTGGCTGACAGAACGCTTTGGCCGTCATAGGTGCCACGGCTGTCAATGATGAAGCTCGACTTAGTGGTCAGGTATTCCAACTGGTTGCGCAGCTGCGCTTTGTTGTGTGTGCCGCCATCGCGAATGGCTTTGAAGATCGCGGGTGAATGCCCCATGGCCGCGCGCGCCATCTGCTTTGCGCGGGCGCGCGGGACGCTGCCGCGAATGCGGCTCCAGTCCCGATCGAAGAAGGCCTCCTGCGCGGCGACTACAGCGCTATTCCGGGCCATCGGCAAAGCCCCCCAGAACGCGGGCAACTTCGCCGGACAAAGCGCTGCGTCGCCGCTGCGCCATGTCCTGAACCTGGTCCGCTATGTCGAAGATCAGCCCTGCCAATGCGCGGACCTGACCATGGGCAGAATTGCCATAGGGCGGCGTCTTGCCCTGGCGCTTTGCCTCGTTCAAGCGCTGTGCAATCTGGTTGATGTTGTTGCCAGTGCGATTGAGCGAGGCCGACAGCCCTTGCATCTGATTGGCCAGTTCATCGTCGGGAACGAAGAGATCGTTTGAGGTATGGATCAAACGCCGAAGCCCCTCGGCGCGGCTGGTGATATCATGCCGCGTCAGCACCGCATCAAAGCCTGCCAGCTCCTTTGGCGTGAGCCGGACATTCACCAGTTCGGAGCGCACGCGCGCATCAAGCTTGCGGCTTTGATCGGCCTTCAAGGTGTAGAAGATGCTGCGGGTCGTCACGCCGAATTCACGGGCCAGATCCTCGATTGGCACCCCTTCGGCACGCTTGCGCACGATGGCAAAACGCTGGTTTTGCGTCAGTCGCTTGTGCCGTGGTGCGCGCGGTCGGCCCATGTGAAGTAATCACCCCTATTTCTTGCCAGCATCATACAGGCAGCCCTGTTATGGCATTTCGCCATAATTGATTCAATATTATAATATTGCATCAACTGCCTGTATTCCGTTTGGAGCAGCCATCGGCTGCAACCGCCGGGCAAAGCCCGGCCGCATGCGCAAGGCATAGCACCACTAATCGTGGTTCCACGCCTCAGCATCGCCAAGCAATTGCAGCGCTATTGCGCGGGCCGCGCCTTCGGCGCTGGCATAGGTTTGATGATCGGGCAGCTCGTGCAGATCAAAGGGCTGTTGCGGGTCGTCCGGGGTCTCAACTCGGACATAGATCGCCCAGCCATCGATCAGTGCCGGATCGTCACAATACTCCTCCCCGCCATCGGGCAGAATGCAAAACCCATGCAGATGCACGCTGGCGCGCCCCTCTCGGGCCGCCTGCTCAACTTTAGAATACTTCATGGCAAACCTCGGTGCTTTCACTGATGAAAAATTTGCCAGGCTTGCCGTTCAGGCAGGTGCCATCATGACTGGTCAAACCAATGGCTGAGCCGTTCCGTGTGAAGGTGATGAGGTATTGCCCGAGGCAATCACACGTCACCACATACCCGCTGTTGACCCAGTGAACGCGGTTGCCCGCGTCCACTGCTGCTTTGATCTCTTCCAAAGTCATCGCAACGCCTCTTCGAGGATTGCGAGAGCCCCAAGACAATCGTCGATATAGGGCTGCTCTTCGCCGTCCAGATCATTGAGCTCCAACCGGTTCAAAACGGCGTAGAGCGTGGCGCGTGCTTCGCGGGCGGCGCTTCGCAAGCTCACTGTGTCTTCCGGACGCGCGGTCTCAAAATCATTGCTGTGATAATCAGGGATCATGCTGCCACCTCCTTGCTCTGACCTGCAGCTGCTAGGACAAAATCGGCAGCCTTTTGCGCCTCAGACGCCGCGCGAAAAATAGCCCTCTTGTCGTCTTTCAATGCCTTCAACCATCCTTCGACATATGCCGCGCTTTGGCCAAACTCCGGCGCAACCCCGATCTGAGCGCCGAGGAAACAGGCTCCAATTTCAGCAACCAGCTCTTCAAAGGCATAGGCCTCACGGTTCGCAAACTTCTTGATGCGCTCCAGCCGCTTTTCGCTGCCGGTCCAATGGATCACCTCATGGGCCAAAGTCCCATAGTAGCCTTCCGCATTATGAAACGTGGCAATCGGCGGCATGTGGATATGATCTTTCGCGGGGCTGTAATAGGCGCGCGGGTCGTCGCTGGTGAGGATCTCCGCCCCTGTCCGGCCAAAAAACGCCTCGAGCTCCGGATCTTCCGCCGTCCCAAGGTCGCGCGGGGCCTCGGGCCGGATGTAGTAATCCTTCGGCAAACCCTCGATTTGATCGGCATTGAACACGCGATAGGCGCGCGCATAGGGCAGTTCTTCCTCAATGCCCAATTCGTTCTCTCGGGTGAACGTCCCGTATTTGACCACGGTCGACGACGTTTCGCCTTTGCGGACTTGGCCGCCCAGCTCCTGCGCCTGTTTGTAGGTCATCCAGCGGCTCGAAACATAGCCATTCTTGGCCGCCATGACCCAGAGCATCAGGATATTAATCCCGCGATACTCCTCGCCATTGTGTCGGGTCGGCAAGGCAACGCCGGACGCGCTTCCGGTCCACGGCTTGCGCCAAGGCGGCGTGCCCGCCTCGATCTCTGCAATAATGGTGTCGGTGACATGGGCATAAACATCAAACTTCGGTGCCATTTGTGGCCTCCTCAATCAAAGTGACGCGGGTGAGGCTTCGTGCCCCCATCCGCCGATGGGCTGCGCCTCGGCCACCTGATCTGACCGAATACGCATGTATTCGGCGGAACAGAGTGGGAGAGGGCAAAGCCCGACCCATGGCCCTGAACGGGGCTGTCAATCGGCCACATTTGCGAAGAAAATGTCTGCGCCAAAATCAGACGCCAATTTGCCTCGCGAGGAATGGCTCGCCCGCGAGACAGGGGAAATTGGTGGCTGATTTTGGGGATGGCCCAAGGTTGACCGCCACGGTCAGGGATGTTGGGCGGACCAAACAAAAAGAAGGATGCCTGGATCGGGGTGAGCGGGCCTGCGGCCCGTTGAACCCCGGTGCAGTCTATTGCAATCAAGCCGTCCTAACGGGACGACAATCACGCAATTTCGTGTTTTAAGTGTGCTGCAAGACCAATTGTTAGAATCATGTTTTCAAGGAAAAATCGTGCAAGCAGAGGGCTCATTCGGTCGAACAATCCAGCTTTTCCTCGTAGACGGGAAGCCAACCGGGCTGCGAAAAGCGACGATCCATGGTTGGACAGGTTTACTTTTTGTAAGCGGGGCTTCAGCTTTCGGCGATCTGACCGCTCGTGAAGAGGTCGATCGGACCGGCATCTACATACTGTCAGGTCCTGATCCAGAAAAGGCCGGTGCATCCCGCGCCTATATTGGCTCTGGGAACTCTGTGGCTGAGAGGATCAAGCAAAGCGCGATCAAAAGAGATTTCTGGGAAACAGCCATCACCATCACCACAAGTGACGACGACCTATCCAAAGGGCACGCGGAATACCTTGAGGCGCGGCTCATAGAACAAGCAGCTCAAGCAGGCCGCGTCACGTTGGACAATGGCACTCAGCCGGACACAAGCAGACGACGACTGCCAGAGGCCGACATCGCCAATATGGAGCAGTTTCTATCAAACCTGCGCATCATCCTGCCCGTGATTGGCCTGGATTTGCTCAAACCACAACCGCGCGCGTTGACACAAACAGCGAAGCCGGTCGACGAGCGGACAGAAGGTGAAGTCCAGTTCGAGATCCGCCACAAGAGCGGCGTCAAAGCGACGGCTGTCGAAGAAGACGGTGAATTTGTTGTATTGGAAGGGTCCGAGGCGCTCACCGAGACCGGCTATGTCCAACAAAGCTATGGCAGCTTGAAGGAAAAGCTCATCTCAGACGGCATTTTGGTCGCGGACGGCAACCAAAAACTCCGATTCACGAAACCTTGGTCCTTCAATAGTCCTTCAGCCGCCGCTGCTGTCGTCTTGGATCGAAACAGCAACGGTCGCCTCGAGTGGAAGGTTAAGGGATCGAAGCAGACATACCATGACTGGCAACAAGCAGAAGCGAACACCCCCGCATAAGTGACGCCCTCCCCAACATCACAGGACTTCTACACCCAGTATTTCAACCCCCAATGATAGATGCCAAGCCCCGATTGAGGGTGCCGGGTGCTCGTTGAAACCCTAATCAGATGATCAGCATTCATCGATCGCGCGCGAACCTGCGGGCTCCATATTCTGTGCTATGCTGATGCTGGCCGAAGAAGGCTGTTTTTGAGACGCATCAAATAGAGGCAGTGGCACGGAGTTTTGGACACGGACAATCCGTGTACATAGGTTGAATTTGGGCTGTGAACACAAGCCGTTAAGCGCTACGTTTACAAAAAATCATTCGGACTCAGGGCAATCTTTTGAAAATCATCGACAACATTTCTGTCCTTTTGGGAGATGAACTGAAAGCAGGGGCCGAAGCTGGTGCAAAAATCCGAGTGGCGGCCAGTTGCTTTTCGATCTTTGCATACGAAGCGCTGAGGGATGAGTTAGAAAGCGTTCAGGAACTCGAATTCATCTTGACGGATCCAACTTTCATTCCAAACGAGGCTCTAGGTCGATCAAAGAAAGAGAAGCGGGAGTTTTTCATCCCGAAACAGCTTAGGGAAACCGCACTCTACGGCACAGAGTTCGAGATTCATCTTCGCAATAAGTTGACCCAAAAGGCCATTGCACGACAATGTGCGGATTGGATCCGGGAAAAAGCCACCTTCAAATCTAACGCAACAGATGCACCGATGCAGCAGTTTGCGCATATCGAAGCACGAAAAGGTAACCGAGTTTTCTCGCCAATCAGCGGGTTTTCAGCGGTCGACTTGGGCTACCAGCCAGGCAACGCTGTGTCGAACTTCACCCATGCTTTCGAAGACGATCTGTCTGCAAAGACATATCTTTCCCTGTTTGACCAGGTTTGGGCCAATCCTGCTAACGTCCAAGATGTGACAGAACAGGTTCTTCAACACATTGAGGCCGTTTACCAAGAGAATTCGCCGCAAAGAATTTACTTCCTGATCCTGTACAACATCTTCAGGGAATTCCTTGAGGAGGTTGATGACGATGTGCTTCCCAACGACCAAACTGGATATCTGGATAGTCTCGTCTGGAATAAGCTATTTAACTATCAACGAGACGCTGCCACTGGGGTCATCAACAAACTAGAAACGTACAATGGCTGCATCCTTGCGGACAGTGTTGGCCTAGGAAAGACTTTCACCGCGCTTGCGGTAGTCAAATATTATGAACTACGGAACAAATCTGTTCTGGTTCTCTGCCCCAAAAAACTCGCCGACAATTGGCGCAACTATAATACGAACCTTAAGACAAACCTATTTGCAGCCGACCGCTTCAACTACGACGTCCTCTGTCACACCGACCTCTCCAGAACATCGGGCGAGTCACTGGGCATCCCACTAGACCGGGTCAATTGGGGCAACTATGATCTGGTCGTCATCGATGAGTCTCACAACTTCCGAAATAACGATGTCTACAAAGATCGGGAAACTCGCTACCAGAAGCTGATGAACAAGGTCATCAGATCCGGCGTGAAGACGAAGGTTCTGATGCTTTCCGCGACCCCCGTTAACAACAGGTTCACCGATCTTCGCAACCAGCTCGCATTGGCCTACGAAGGGCATTCGGACACGTTGAGCCGAAACCTGAAGACCAAGTCTAGTGTTGAAGATATCTTCCGAAAGGCCCAAACCGCCTTCAACTCGTGGTCTGAGCTTCCCCCAGCGGAACGCACTGCACAATCCATTCTTAGAGCACTGGATCTTGATTTTTTTGAGCTCTTAGACTCGGTGACGATTGCGCGTTCTCGCAAGCATATCGAGCAATTCTACGACACGGCCGACATCGGGCAATTCCCCGAGCGTAAAAAGCCAATTTCCCATCACCTCCCTATCACGTTCCGCGAGGATGTCGTGGGGTTCGACGAGATATATGGCGACTTATCCCTGCTAAAAATGGCTGTCTACGCTCCGGTAAACTACATTCAGCCGAGCCAGCTTCGAAAATATGAAGAGCTCTACGACACCAAGACGGAGGGCTCCAAAGGCACGTTGCGCCAGGCCGACCGAGAGCGAAGCCTACAAGCGCTGATGACGACGAACCTTCTGAAACGCCTTGAAAGCTCAGTCGAGGCTTTCCGACTTACATTGGGTGCGCTGGACCGAAACATCGGCGCTATGCTGGATGCAATCGATCGCTTTGAGGCGAGTGGCGGCAACGGTAGGATTGAAGACGTTTTCAATGACGTGGACAACTTGGACACCGACGATGACGACCTGTCGGGGCTCGGCGAATTTACCATCGGCAAGAAGATCCAGATCGACCTCGCTGACATGGATATCCCAACGTGGAAAGTCGACTTGGGCGGTGACCGTGAGATCATTCAAGGCCTGTTGACCGAAATGGATAAGGTTGGCGTCGCAGAGGACGCCAAACTTCAGCACCTGATTGACGTCATCAAGCAGAAGATGGCCGCCCCCTTGAACCCTGGCAATCGCAAGGTTCTGATCTTCACAGCCTACGCAGATACGGCGGAATACCTTTATCGACATGTCGCACCAGCCCTGAAGGCTGCGATGGATTCCGAAACCGGCATCGTCACGGGCTCGGGCAACCCTAAAACGACCTTGAAGCCTCACTACGACTTCCAGTCTGTTCTGACGCTCTTCGCCCCCAAGGCGAAAGAGAAGGCGCTGATCATGCCAGAGGTGCCAGAAGAGCTGGACATCCTCATCGGCACCGACTGCATTTCCGAAGGGCAAAACCTGCAGGATTGCGATTATCTGATCAATTACGACATCCACTGGAACCCGGTCAGGATCGTTCAGCGGTTCGGCCGCGTAGATCGCATTGGATCGCCCAACTCTGCTATCCAGCTGGTAAACTATTGGCCGGACATCTCGCTGGACGAATACATCAACCTCAAAGAACGCGTCGAAAACCGAATGCACATCGTCGACCTCGCAGGCACCGGCGAAGACAACGTATTGACGGCCAAAAGCAGCGATACCGCCTATCGCAAGGACCAGCTACAGCGCCTTCAGGACGAGGTGATCGAGCTGGAGGACGTCAAGACGGGTGTCTCAATCACGGACCTTGGCCTCAACGACTTCCGCATGGATCTGCTCAACTACACCAAGGAACATGGCGACCTGTCTGGCCAGCCCAAAGGCCTGCACGCCATCGTCCCAACCAACCCTGCCAAGGGGCTGCAGCCCGGTGTGATCTTTGCCCTGCGCAACATCCACCCGGATGTGAACGTCAACCAACAGAACCGTCTTCACCCATACTATCTGGTCTATCTCGACAACGACGCACACGTCATCGCCGACCATACCGAGGTAAAACGCCTGCTCGATTTGATCCGTGCAAGCTGCAAGGGGCTGGATAAACCGCTCAAAACCCTCTGTGACGCCTTCAACGCTGAAACCCGCGACGGGCGCGAGATGGGCAAATACTCTGAACTGCTAAGCGACGCGATCAAATCCATGATCGAGGTGAAAGAAGAACGTGACCTCGACAGCCTCTTCTCGGGCGGGCACACCACGGCGCTGACACACACAATCGCGGGGCTCGATGATTTTGAGCTTCTTGCCTTCATCGTCGTGAGGGAGGAGGCATGACGGCACTGTTTGACTACCCCAAAGCCACGCTTCTAAAACGGGTTGTGCCCAAGACGCGGATATATGACCGCGTGCGCGCCAGCACTGCACTTAGGGACAAATTCGTCACTCAGGTGGATCAGATCTCATGGCGCGCCAAGCTGGCCCCTGAGACGATCAACCTACCTGCCACCAAATCTGTGCCGGAAATTCAGGTGTTCCGCGTCACGCTCAAATCCGACTCAGTGCACGATGACGTGCTCAAAGGCATCGACCGCGCCATCCCTTTTCCGATCCTGTTCGAGCTGGAACAGGACGGCCAGATCCAAATCGCCGCCGCCCACAAACGCCCGTCTGAGGCGGACGCGGCAAAATGGGTGCTCTCGGACTATCTGCGCTCGGACTGGTTGCCGATCGATACGCCCCGCAGCCCATTGCCAGTGGCGCTGAACCTTGGCGTGCTTTATGAACAGATCCTGACGGCGCTTATGCCGATTGTGCCGCAAACGGCGGAATCCTTGAGCACGCGGATGGACCGGACGCACGCGCTAAAAACCAAAGAGCGTGAGATCAGCCAGCTGAAATCCAAGTTGAAACGCGAGACGCAATTCAACATCAAAATGACACTGCACGGTCAGCTGCGTGAGGCGCAGGCAGACTTCGAGCATCTGAAAAAGCCGGAAAAGGCAGAGGGACGAGAATGAGTGACGAGATCGAAAAGCTGAAAATGCACAGCCCTGACCTGACGCAGGACAATATCGCCAAGATCCGCGCGCTCTTCCCCGGCTGCGTGACCGAGGCGGCGGGTGAGGATGGCAAGTTGCGCCTGGCGGTGGATTTTGACCAGCTGCGTCAGGAATTGTCGGACAGCATCGTCGAGGGGCCGCAGGAACGCTATCACCTGAACTGGCCGGGCAAGCGCGAGGCGCTGATCACCGCCAACGCCCCTATCGCCAAAACCCTGCGCCCCGCGCGCAATGAGTCCGTGGATTTCGACACCACCCAGAACCTGTTCATCGAAGGCGACAACCTTGAGGCGCTGAAGCTGCTGCAAGAGACCTATCTGGGTAAGGTCAAGATGATCTACATCGACCCGCCGTATAACACGGGGAAGGACTTCATCTACTCGGATAACTTTTCAGAGGGCTCAGACGCGTTTCTTACAAGGTCCAACCAAGTCGATGAAACCGGAAACCGATTGGTCGCAAACACGCTCTCAAACGGACGGTTTCACTCCGATTGGTTGTCCATGATGTACTCACGTCTGAAATTGGCCAGGAACCTGCTTGCCGATGATGGTGTAATTCTTGCATCGATCGACGATGCAGAAACCGCCAACCTCAAACGACTGCTGGATGAAGTTTTTGGGGAAGACAACTTCATCGATACAATTGCGGTTGAGATGTCGACCACTTCCGGCCCAAAAACGGTTAACGCCCAACAAGGTACAATCGTAAAAAACGTCGAGTTTGTGCATGTTTACAGAAGAACAGCTGAGTTTGACAAAAAACCACACACACCTCTTTTTGATGGCATCGACACCTACGACACGCACTATTCAGTGTGGCTGAACAATGATGGAACTCTGGGAACGCTATCCGAAAAGCTTCTTGCCGACGAAAAAGTAGGCGCCGACATTAAGCGTTTTGATCTGTTGCGCCGGAATGCCTTCAGCATCAACGATATAAACCAACTCTTGGCACTTTCCGAAGCTGCGAAAGAGTTTATCGACTCAAATCTAGAAAGCATCGCTCGTATCGACCGCCCGCCAGTTTCTGCGGGAGGGCAGACCCCGCCCATGGGTCGTTGGGAAAAGTTTGAGGCCGAACATCGTACTTACTATTTGACGACACTCCAAAATGGAACGCTTCAAGCGCTTATGCCGCTATCGCTGAACTTTAGAATGTCCGATGACTACAAACCTCGCTTCGGCAGGACGGTTATCCGTGGTGACCTTTGGAAAGGGTTTCATCAGGACATGGGGAACGTTGCGAAAGAAGGCTCAATGGCCTTTGCCAATGGGAAGAAACCGGTTCGATTGATTAAGCAACTAGTCAGATGGGCTAACAACTCCGATGGTGGCATTGTCATGGATTTTTTTGCAGGTTCGGGCACCACAGGACATGCCGTCATGCAAGCAAATGCAGAGGACGGACAAGCCCGAAAATTTGTGCTGGTTCAACTTGACGAGGAACCAGACCCAAAGTCTGAGGCTGCAAAAGCTGGGTTCAAGACAATCGCGGAAATATCTCGGGAGCGCCTTCGTCGTGCAGGCTCAAAGCTGCTCGAAGGCGAGTGTCACAGCGAATGGAACAAGGACGTAGGCTTTCGCTCGATCAAGATCGACAGCTCAAACATGGCCGATGTGTTCTACACGCCGGATCAGACCTCTCAGGCAGACCTGCTTTCGCGCGTGGACAATATCAAACCCGACCGCACGGCCGAGGACCTGTTGTTCCAAGTCCTGCTCGACTGGGGCGTTGACTTGACCCTGCCCATCCGCCGCGAGACGGTTCAGGGCAAGACCGTCTTCTTCGTCGACGACACCGCCCTGATGGCCTGTTTCGACGATGGCATCTCCGAAGACTTGGTCAAAGAGCTGGCAGGCCACGCCCCAATGCGGATCGTGTTCAAGGACACAGGCTTTGCCGACGACCAGACCAAGATCAACGTGCGCCAGATCTTCAAAGCCATGTCGCCCGACACCGAAGTAAAGGCGATTTGACCCCATGAAGATCAAGTTCAAGTCGCAAGACTATCAAACCGCTGCGGTAGAGGCCGTGGTCGATTGTTTTGAGGGTCAGCCCAACACGGCGGCCCAGGTCTACCGCATCGATCCCGGTGTCCGCGCGCAGATGCGCTCCGACGAAGACGGTTTTCGCAACGCCGATCTGGCCATGCCTATGTCCACGGTGCTGGAGAACATCCGCAAGGTGCAGCAGCGCCAGAACCTGCCCTTGTCGGAAAGCCTCAGCGTGTTTTTCGATCACAAGGGCAGACCGAAACCGGCCAGCTACAAACCGGGGTCTGCGATCAATCTTGATATCGAGATGGAGACCGGCACGGGCAAAACCTATTGCTACATCAAGTCCATCTTCGAGATGAACAAGCGCTACGGCTGGTCCAAGTTCATCATCATGGTTCCCTCGATTGCGATCCGCGAAGGCGCGGCCAAGTCGTTGGAGATGACGGCAGAGCATTTTGTCGAAGGCTACGGCAAGAAGGCGCGGTTCTTCATTTACAACTCCAAGCGGCTGCATGAGTTGGAGAGCTTTTCCTCGGACGCGGGCATCAACGTGATGGTGATCAACGTGCAGGCGTTCAATGCGAGCGGCGCTGACAACCGGCGGATCTATGAAGAGCTGGATGATTTCCAGTCGCGCCGCCCCATCGACGTGATTGCCAAGAACCGCCCCATCCTGATCCTCGATGAGCCGCAGAAGATGGAAGGCACGGCGACACAGAACGCGTTGCCCAAGTTCAACCCGCTGTTTATCCTGCGCTATTCCGCGACCCACAAGACGGTCCACAACAAGGTGCATCGTCTGGATGCAGTCGACGCATTCAGCCAGAAACTGGTCAAGAAGATCGAAGTGCGCGGCATTCAGGCCAAGGGTCTGACCGGCACAAATGCGTATCTCTATCTGGAAGGCATCCAGATTTCCAAAAGCGACCCGGTAGCGCGGGTTGAGATGGAGGTGAAAACCAACTCCGGCATCAAGCGGGTGCTGCGCAAGGTCGAGAAAGGTCGCAACCTGTTCGATCTGTCCAAGGGGCTTGATCAATACCGGGATTTCGTCGTCTCTGACATCGACGCTCGCGTGGACGAAGTGCATTTCACCAACGGCGCAGTCCTGAAGGCTGGTGAAGCAAGCGGGGACATCACCGAACGCGACATCCGCCGCATTCAGATCCGCGAGACGATCTCTGCCCATTTTGAACGCGAAAAGCAGCTCTTCGCCAAAGGCATCAAGGTGCTGTCGCTGTTCTTCATCGACGAGGTCGCCAAATATCGAGACTACGACGCTGAGGATGAAAAAGGCGAATACGCTCGGGTGTTCGAAGAGGAATACGAAGCGCTGAAAGCCGAGTATCTTGGCGAGTTGCCCCTGGAAGATGAGGCCTACCGGAAGCACCTAGACGGCATCGACGTCGGTGCGACCCACAACGGTTATTTCTCGATCGACAAGAAGGGACGGCAAGTCGACCCACAAGTTGTAGCTCGAGGGGAACTAGCGGGACAAACGAATGATGTTTCAGCCTATGATCTGATCCTAAAAGACAAGGAGCGGCTACTTTCGTTCGGGGAACCGACGCGGTTCATCTTCTCCCACTCCGCGCTGCGCGAGGGCTGGGACAACCCCAACGTCTTTGTGATGTGCATGCTCAAGCACAGCGACAACACCATATCGCGTCGTCAAGAAGTCGGCCGGGGTCTGCGCATTTCGGTCAACAAGAACGGCGATCGTATGGACCACGCATCAACCGTGCATAACATCAACATCCTGACCGTGGTGGCCAGCGAAAGCTACAAAGACTTTGTTGGTGGGCTTCAGAAAGAAATCGCCGAGAACCTGTCGGAGCGCCCCCGCCAGGCGAACGCAGAATACTTCGAAGGCAAGTCGATCATGGTGAACGGCAGCGAAGCCACCGTTTCCAGGGACATGGCCAAACGCATCGAGCGGTATCTCGTCAAGAACGACTACATCGATGACAACGATGGCATCACGCAAGCGTATCATGACGCGCGTGAGGCGGGCACGCTGGCTTCACTGCCCGATGAACTCCTCGACCAACAGGAACAGATCCTGCAGCTGATCGATACCGTCTTCAACGGAAGCCAGCTCGAGAACATGATGGGCGATGGCCGCAAGCCTAAAGCGATCCCGCGAAACAAGAACTTCGAAAAGAAGGAATTTCAGGAACTTTGGCAGCGCATCAACCGGAAGGCCGTTTATCAGGTCGAGTTTGACTCCGATGATCTGGTTAAACGCTGCGTCGATGCTTTGGACCGGGATCTCGTTGTCTCACCACTGCAATACGTCGTTACTGAAGGCCAGCTTTCAGATGAGCTAACCGAGGCCCAGCTTCGAACAGGAGCTGCATTTAAGCAATCAGGTATACGCAGTGAGGAAAGCAGTTCCGCACACTCGCTCGTTTCATATGACGTCATCGGCAAACTTGCGGAAGGCGCGGATCTCACGCGGGGAACGATTGGGAGAATCCTGACCGGCATGAGCGCTGCAAAGTTCTCGACGTTCCAGGCCAATCCGGAACAGTTCATCTCTGAGGCCTCACGCATAATCAAAGAGCAGAAAGCCACGACTGTCATCGAGCATCTTACCTATGATGCAACTGCCGACAGATACGACACCGATATTTTCCCCGCGACCCAGAGTGGCACTGATCTGACGCAGGCCGTCGGGAAGTTGCGAAACCACATTTACGACTATGCTGTTGTCGACTCCGGGGTCGAACGAAAATTTGTCGAAGACCTGGATACAAGCGATGAAATCGTCGTCTATTCGAAGCTACCGCAGGGGTTTCTGATCCCCACGCCCGTCGGTGACTACAACCCCGACTGGGCGATAGCCTTTAAAGAGAAATCGGTTCAGCACATCTATTTTGTCGCGGAAACAAAAGGTTCTCAGCCGTCTCTCAAGTTCCGCGAGTTGGAGCGCGAGAAAACTAAGTGCGCCAGAAAGTTCTTCGCGGAGATCGCGAACAGCGTCCCAAATGATCGGATAAAATACGATGTCGTGTCGGACTTTTCCGAGCTCATGTCTGCAGTTAGGGGCATATAGCGATGCTTGAAGAGCCCATTTTCTGCGTTGATCTGTACCAACACCGTTTGCCACGTCTGTTAATGAACCACATTGCGGATTAAGACAGCCTTAACCCCCACTTGTAAAAAACGAGATCGAATGCGCGGGTGTTGTGATCATGAGGGTGGCCTAGCGGCTCGGGACATCGCGGCAGTTAAGGCGCGTTGTCGGTCATTGGTTCGTTTCGAGGTTTGTTAATGGCGACACCTATCACTCTTCGCGACTATCTACGTAGGCGTGCAGCATGGGTTTGGAACGAACAGGGGCATGCTTTCACGCGCGGCTTGTCACTCCAGGAAGAGACTCTCACCGAAATGCTGTTGCTTCGGATGGCCCGTGATCATGCCAAGCACGGCTTGAGCGTAGCGATGTTCAATAAAACTGAGGAAGGCATCAACGGTGCCGATTGGGAATGGATCGTGCGCACGCCGTGGTGCGATCTTGGCCTCCGCGTCCAAGCCAAGAGATTGTATCACGCCAGCAAAGGATCGGACTATGGCGGCTTAGACCCCAAATCGGGACAATCAGCAAAATTGATTGCCAACGCGGGAACGAGCATCCCGCTCTATGTTTTCTTCAACCACGACCACGGCACTAACTCCAGCCTCCTCAACGGGGGCGGAGAACACCCTTATCGGGGGCGAAGCTATTGGGGGTGCTCGATCGCGTGTGCCAAGAAAGTCGAGGCCGAGAAGAGCAACGCTCTAAGCAAGCTGAAGAAGCATTCTAAGCCCTGGCACCGCCTATTCACACCGTCCGGCAACTGTAACGCGATGGGCGCACTGGGCATTGATCCTGGCGAGGCAGATCGCTCGATGCCAGGAGATAGGCGTCAGATTTTTGAACGCATCCGCGACCGTAATTTTATGTCCCAGTACATTATCCAGCATGATCTGGCTGGTGTTGCGATAATAGATTTCTCCGATTTTCGAGGTGAGTGATGTTCCGTGTTGATTTGAATCAAAACCGTTTGTCCCGCCTGACCCAGAAGCGCTTTTCTGACTTGAACCTACGTGAGCGTGACCACTTGCAGGAGTGGCTGGCCAACCAACCTGACGCCCTTGGTGAGGAATTGCTGATCATTCAGAAAGAGTTCGACGGGTTTGATGAAACCCGTGAACGCTTGGATCTGTTGGCGCTCGACAAGGACGGAAACCTCGTTGTGATCGAGAACAAGCTTGATGACAGCGGCAGGGATGTCACCTGGCAGGCGCTGAAGTACACCGCCTACGTCTCGGGCCTAACCAAGACGCAGATCGTCGATATCTACCAACAATACCTCGACCGCTATGCGGGCGGTGGCAATGCGGCCGTGCGGATCTGCGAGTTCATGGAAGTCGAGGAGTTAGAAGAGACCGTCCTGAACCCCGGCAATGACCAGCGCATGATTTTTATCGCAGCCAACTTTCGGCGCGAGGTCACGGCAACGGTCCTGTGGCTCCTCAGCCGCGGAATTCGCGCACAGTGCTTCAAGGTGACCCCGTATTCGTTTGGCGACGAGCTGATGGTCGACATTCAGCAGATCATACCCACGCCTGAGGCTGCCGACTTCATGATCGGAATGTCGAGCAAAGAAAATGAAGAGAAAGCCATCCAAGACACGCAGAAAAAGCGGCACAAGCTGCGCTTGGACTTCTGGGAAGCGGCCCTTGAACAGCTGCGTGTCGACGGCGTAACACTTTACCAGAATATCAGCCCGACCAAGGATCATTGGCTCAGCGCAGGATCTGGGACCCGGTCTTGCCCCTATCAGATGATCTTCTCGAGAGATGAAGCACGGGTCGAGATAAGCTTGCAGCGTTCTGAAACCGCAGAGAACAAATGGCTTTTTGATCAGTTATATGGACAGAAAGACACGATCGAGGCGGCGTTCGGTGCAAAGCTTGATTGGCGGCGCATGGACGACAAAAAGGCCAGCCGCATCGTCTACGCTCAACCCTTTGACGGCTTCAACCGGGAAGCATGGCCCGAGATGATTGGTTGGCTCGCGGCTCATATCCAAAAATTGGAAGCTGCCTTCAGCGAACCGCTTTCGCGCCTGAACCGGCAAGTTCGATCGCAAGATGAAACAATCTAACTGACAACCCAGTTTTCAGCGATGAAGGCCAGGACGGGAATCCCGCCCTGGCGCTCAGGTCACTCACTCGGTGACCGGATCTTCGTCCCGGCGCGGAAAGGAAATCATTTCGACGTCGGGGATCCTATCGGGAGTTCGACCTCAGAACAGAGGCAGCCCAATTTCGCACGCTTTGGGCCGTCCGCCGACTTCACTCAACTGCAGCGAATTGGTCTTCAGCCCAGCGACGGATTTTTTCTTCTCGCGGCATGCCTCGATATTGGCGCGGAATATTCCAGGCTTGGGCTGATGGGTGCCCTGTTCGGTAGGCTCTTATGTCAGGCATATGCGCTTCAAACACTTCGTGGGCGAACTGTGCCGCCTTTCCCAGATAAACGATGATTTCGGGCTGAACGCGTTGCAAACGGGCAATGAGCCTAGCTCGGTTCTCGGGTGCAAGAACATCCTGTTTGCGTGGCTGCGTGCTCCCATCGTATCCCTCGCGCTCGGGATATCGTGGCAGTGAGTGTGCATTGACTAAGCTGTAGGCATCCAGTTGCGGCGATGGAAAAACCAGCGGATGCAGGACCTGCAAGCGTCGCAGCATGATTTCAAGATTTTGTCCGGACTGCCCTGCGAAAGGCCGTCCGTCCCGTTCTTCTTCACGTCCAGGACAGGCCCCGACCAGCAGTACTCTTGGATGTACATCGACAAATCTGAAATCAGCAGCGTTCCTACACATCTCGAAAACCTAGCCGACCATGATCGGAAACCCAAGGGCACTGGCGACGGGGTGCGAATACATCCTTACAGTCCGGCCGATAGCGAAGTGAATAAGGCAGAAATCAATCGGCCATGCCTACGAAATTTCACCTGAAAGCCGAACTACAGCTTAGCTCTATCGCCCCCGAAGAAAGCCAGGGCAGGAAACCCGCCCTGGCGCTGAGGTCACTCGGTGACCGGATCTTCATCACGGCGCGGAAATGCGACCATTTCGACGTCAGGGAACATGCTGTGCTTGACGTTGATCGACGTGATGTTGCCGCTGTCGTCGGTGTTGACGAAGAGGACGCCGCAGCGGTCCCAGAAGTTCTTGCCGTCTTTTTCGCCGGATTTGACGTTCAGTTTCAGAGTTTGAGTAGCCATTTTTTGATCCTCGCTTTGAGTGTTTCGATGAACATGACCAAAGCTGGCACCAAGGGGCTGTCAGCGAGAAACTTGCCTCGCGAGGAATGCGCTGGCGCAGGGGAATTTTCTTATTGAAGCGGGGCTTGCCCCGCGTCTGACACGGATGCCCGCTTATGTTCAGCAATCAGAAACACGGCATTGAGGATCTGAGCTTGGCTACCCGTCTCTGAGCTAGCCGATCAAGACGAGCATGGAAAATCCAAGAGCTGCATCGGGACAGCAGATTGCTCGAAGCCAATATGATCTACCGATCATAAATCGGAAATATGATCTGCGGATCATACGGCATGAAAGGCAATCGCCCGACGTCGTATGCCAGCGGCAATGGCTTCCGCCAATGGCTGTGGGAACCCATACGGCAAGTCTGCGAGTGTCTTGTCCAAGGCGGGTTCAAGTTCTGCCGCGATGTCCGACAAGACTTCTTCAGCCAGCACCACACCAAAACCAGCCGCCTTTGCAGCCTGCGGGAAATGGCGCGGCACCACCTCATTGATCCGATAGTGCCCGTCGACCGCCATCGCGAGACGCATCCGGTTTTGGCGAATTTGACCGTCATCCACGGCTTTTTGTGCGCTCAGCACGTCATAAAGCGGGGTCAAAAGGAAACCGCCAGGGCGCAATGCAATACTGAAATTCTTGGCGTGCCCGTCCGTCGCGCCCAACAACCAAAACAGCACCTGCGCGCGGAAAAAGGCGCGTTGATCTTCGTCAGGGTCATCACTGCCCTGCAGCAGCCCGATCCCTTCGGTGATCCCTGGCCCGCCATCCATTTGGTATTTTTGACTGGGTGGGACTGAGAGCGCTTGGCAAAAGTCTTCCTGCGGGAGGCGGATCAACCGGCCATCTTTGGTCCAGCGCCGATCGAACCGGGTCACAACAAGGCTCCGCACGTCCTCGAAGTCGGCAATCTCGACTTCAGCCACATCCATGCCCATGGCCCGACAGAGGTTCATGCAGAAAAACTCGTTCTCAACACTGTCAGACAAATCGATCCCTGCGGGCAGAACGCCAAGCTGCGTCTTGAGGATATGGGTTGTTGGGGTGAGCCCCGATGGACGGATCCACGCGCCCTCGTGGCGTAGCAGCGCCGTTTTTTCCTGCGCCCCTGCGATAGAAATGCGGAAGTCGTCTTCCTCATCTAAGCCTAGCGGAGCGTTTGCGAGGTTGCGTAACATATCCGCAACCTGTGCCTCTGAAACGGGCTCTCCCTCGAGTGCGCCAAACTCGGGGATCTCGCCCGAAACGAACTGCAAGGCCCCTACGCAATCGCGCCCGATTTTCTCCAGCATGTGCCAGGCGTCCGTACCGCCTGCACGCACCCGAGCGGCTACGCGTTCGCGTATCGCCTGATTGTCGGGCAACAGGTTTTCCAGGTAGGCAATGACAGGGCCACCTTGGTGCGCCTCTTCGCGCAAAGGCAGGGATAGAGAGATGGGCATGGCGTGTTCCCACGACAGCCAGTCCGGATCATAGGTGAAGTTGATTGCGCCCGAGCTTGCGAGACGCAAAGCCCCCACCAACTTTCCATTCAGAAGCACCTGCATAGTGCCGCTACGCCCGCGTTTGGCCATCAGAAGATATCCTCGATTTCAAGCGAGCCACCGCGCTCCACCAATCGGAACTCAAGCCCAAGTGCCGCCATGACAGCGAGCACTGTGGCGAGCTTGGTTCCCGCATCGCCATTCTCCAGCGACGAGATTGTCGCGACGCGCAAATTCGTACGCGCGCTAATGTCGCTTTGGGTCCAGCCGCGCGCTTTGCGCGTCCGGCGAAGTGCCTCGCCGATCTGCTCGGCCGTTCGTGCTGTGAGGTCCATGATGCAGCTCCTTTTACGGCGTAGCGTAAATCAAAATAAATTACGCTGCAACGTAAATATTTCAATTTTATGCCACAGCGTAACATGCGAGCTACACTCACGCCTGCAGCCCCGCAGCGCGGACCTGATCGGGCGTCACCAGTTTTGACGCAATCAAATCCTCGATCTGTCGGTTAGTGATGTGGCGGCACAGAGGATGACGCTCGTGAATCCATTCGGCGAGGCTCGCTCGGCCTTTGGCTTCGGCCTCTCGCGCCTTCTCGCGGTCGGCCCGCACCTGGGCAAGCCCCTTCTCCCACCGGCGCATCTTGAACCAGTTGTCCGAGAAACAGACCTTGCTGCGCGTGTAGCCCTCGCTTTCCTTCGCATAGGCTTTGACAGCCTGAAGCAGGTCATCGGGCCCCACACCGGCTTTCACGGCCGCTGCGATCAGCTGCAGAGTCGTTCTCTGGTCTCGGATCCTGTCTTCGGGATAAGTCGCCAAGATCTTCTCAGCTTCAAGATCTTCAACCTCCTCCGCCGCCTCGCGCCTGCGCGTAGGTGGTTTATGGATGGTTTTAGGATGGTTTGGGGTCCACCGTGAACCCCGTACCCCGTTCACCGTGGACCCCGTGCCGGGTTCAGGCTGGACGGGGTTCACAGTGACCCCCGTCTCGATTTCGGGCTCAGCCGTGGGCTCGAGCGCGGCCACGCGTTCCAGAACGATGCGGTAAATGACGGTGTAGCCGTTCTTGCACTGCCGCCGCCCCGTCTCGATCAAAATGCCTTCGCGGAGGAAGTCGATGATGGTGCGCTTCACCGTGCTCTCGCTGAGCTCAGTGTGGCGCTGGATGGTCCCCTTGGAGCACCAGATGCCTGAGCCATCATCGCTCGCCTTATCGGCCAGGAACATGATGATCTGCTTGCGCGCGGCGCTGCCAAAGCGGCGCTCGGCGCATTCATTTGCGATGCGCCAGCTCATTGGATCACCTCACCAGTCAGAGGCCACGAAAAAGCCGACTGAGCATTTGCGATGCGACTCCGGCTCGTGCTAATGTGCTGCGAAAGCTGACAGGCTTTTTCTATTTGGCCCCGGTTCACAGTTGCTGCTGTGACGGGGCCTTTTTCGTTTTGAACCGGCGAATTTGGCTTTGAAACTTTCGCTTTTTGTTCACTTTTTGTCAGGGGGTATTTTGTACCTGTAAGACGTTGTTTTTGCTGTCTCTCTTTCTGGATTGCAAATCCGTGTACACCGGTTCGATTCCGGTACTCGCCTCCATTTCCTTTCAATGACATATGCTATGTGCCGGTCACTGGGAGGGTTTTTGTCTTCCCAAGCGGAAATTTGCGATCCAGAAAGCGCGGCAAATGGTCATTCAGCCAGCAGTCGGCAGGAAATCGCTATCATTACCTCCCCGAACAAGCAGAGCTTTGCTGGCCCTTTTGACCGACCTTTTATCGTAATCAGTTCACCGTATGAAGGACCATAGGCGCTGACGTCAGACAGTGCTGATTTCCGAACCTCTCACAAAAGAGAAACCAATGAAAAACCTTTTCCTCTCCAGCGCAGTAGTCAGCCTTATCGCGTCTCCGTTGTTCGCAGGGCATGCCAACCCCTGGGCCTCAGAGAATGATGCAATAAACAGCCAATTTCACGAGATAAACCTTGCACAGAGTGTAGACACACCAGGTGAAGATGAAATGCTGGGAAACATGGTGCAAACTGCGCGTGGAAAGCTGGATAGCGACAAAAGCTAAAGTAGAAACGCTGGGTAACTGCGACTTGAGCACGTAGTTACCTGACATCTGCTAGAATTTGGTCCCGGGGGTCATCTTGAGCGCGGGAAAACGCACATTCAAATGCGTGTTCACAGCCAGTCTTGTTTTGAATTTTTGATTTAAATGGTGCCGGGGGCGGAGCCACATTCTAAAGCTAAACGCCTGTAGTTCATTGCAAATAAATCTCCTGAAATCCGCAATGCCCCCAATAATGCCCCCAATGAAAAGTCTATTTGCCAGAAAACGAACCTTGTTGAGAGTATCATTGCGTCCAATTACTCGTGAACGCCTGCTTGGTCGTCTGTATCTCTAGGTGTGCCCAGTTTCCAATGTTGCAACATCATCCGATAGCCGACATCCGCGCATCGCGCAGAAATCGGCACTTTGGCTCACACAGCAGACCTTCGCCGCACCAAATTCCCATGACTGCTATGCGGGACTAAGCTGCCGAAGTACGATTTGTCTCGATTGTCGGCTCCCCGACCCAAAGCTGCCGCTCGAAATCGCCAAACACGTTGCATTGCAGCATACTCAGCCGCGACCGGCGACACTTGCTTGGTATCGGTTAAGGTCCGAGGCAAGAGATTGGCCGGAAGGGACGCCCAACCGTTCGCAGAACTCTGCCCAGACGGTTGCATAAGGCAAGTCCTTGACCTCTTCGGTGACAACCAGTCGGGACGTGTAGTCGAGGGTGTTTTCCGCTGACTTCAGCCTATCCCAAGGGGCCAGTAGCGCACGCAAAAGTGCCTTTTGCATGTTGCGCGTTCCGATGACCCAAGCTGCTGTCCGGCTGATCGTTGCGTCAAAGAAATCAAGCCCGATATGGGTGCGTCCTAATAGATCGGCGCTCACCAGTTCCTGGGCCATCTGCAAGATCGCGTCGTCCAAAAGGATCACGTGGTCGCTGTCCCAGCGCATGGGGCGGCTGACGTGGAGTAGGATTTCATCGACGGACAATGCAACCGAGCTCAGTTTGTCGGCAACGTTCTCTGTCGGGTGGAAATGCCCCATGTCTAGGCACAACAAGGTTTCTTTGCGGATCGCGTAACCCATGTAGAATTCGTGGCTGCCGACAGTGCAGGCTTCCACGCCGATCCCGAATAACTTGCTTTCGACGGCATCCAGCATCTGCGCATTGTCGTGTTGCGTGGCCATCATCGCGTCGAGCGAATCTTCCAAACGCTGGCGCGGTGCCATCCGGTCAACGGGCGTGTCTTTGTAGCCATCGGGCACCCAGATGTTGTTCACGCAGGGCGTGCCAAGGGCCGCACCCATCTGGGCTGCAATATCGCGTGACCGTTTGCCGTGCTCGATCCAGAAATCGCGAATGCCCTGATCTGGATGGCTAAGCGTCAGGTTGTCGTCTGCCTTTTCGTGGGCAAAAAACGTCGGGTTGAAATCAAGGCCGAGGCCTTGGTCCTTCGCCCAATCGACCCAAGGTGCGAAGTGGCTGTACTCGATTTCGTCCCGGTCAGGGTTCTGGTCGGTATCAAGGTAGCACGCATGCAGGTTCAGCCGGTGCTTACCGGGGATCATGGAGTAGGAAAACTCAAGATCGGCGCGTAATTCGTCAGGCGTGCGGGCACGGCCGGGGTGGTTGCCTGTGGCCTGAATGCCGCCGCCGGAACTACCGGTTTTTTGCTCGAACCCGACGACGTCGTCCCCTTGCCAGCAATGCATGGAGATCGGGATGTCAGCCAGCCGGTTTAGTGCTGTTTCAGTATCTACGCCCCAGTCTGCAAAGGCGGCTTTCGCGCTGTCATAGCTCATGTCGTGTCCTCCCTTGGACGCCTTAGCGCGTGAACGCTTCTTTGTTGCCGGCATCGACGTTGATGATGTTGCCCGTGGATTTGGCCGACAGATCGGACGCAAGGAAATAGGCGGCTTCGGCGATGTCTTCTGGCAGCACAGAGCGCTTCAGCATGGAGCGATCGCGATACATCTCTTCCAGCCCGTCTTTGTCGGTTCCGTAGGTGCCTGCACGCTGGTCGAGCCATTCACCCTGCCAGATTTTGGATCCCTTCAAAACCGCATCAGGGTTCACGACATTTACCCGCACTCCCATCGGTGCGCCTTCCAGCGCAAGACACCGTGCGAGGTGAATCTCGGACGCTTTTGCAGTGCAATAGGCCGATGCATTGGGAGATGCAGCGAGACCGTTCTTAGAGGCCACGAACACAACCGCGCCGCCCATATCCTGAACCTTGAACAGCTTGAATGCCTCACGGCTGACAAGGAAATAGCCAGTCGAAAGGATCGACATGTTCTTATTCCAAAGATCAAGGCTGGTGTCCTCAATGGGGGCGGAACTGGCGATGCCCGCATTGGAAACGAGGATATCGACGCCACCAAATTCAGCGGCGACGTCATTGTAAGCCGATACAACGGCGTCCTCGCTCGTGACGTTCATGTTGACTGTGCGCACCACGTCTGCGGAGTATTCCGCGCTGAGGCCTTCGAAAGCCTCGGCGAGGGCCGCATCATCAATATCGGCCAACATTACGCAGGCCCCTTCGCGCAAGTATCTCTCTGCGGTGGCAGCCCCGATCCCACCGGCTCCTCCAGTTACCAATGCGACACGACCAGCCATGGATTTCGGCGCAGGCATCCGCTGGAGTTTGGCTTCTTCCAGAAGCCAGTATTCGATGTCGAAGGCTTCCTGTTCGGGCAGGCCTTGATATTCCGACACAGCATCCGATCCGCGCATCACGTTGATGGCGTTGACATAGAACTCACCCGAAATACGTGCAGTGGCTTTGTCTTTAGCGAAGGTAATCATGCCGACGCCCGGGATCAGATAGACCACCGCGTTGGGGTCGCGGATGGCGGGGCTGTCGTCGTGTTTGCAGCGATCATAATAGGCTTGATAGCCGACGCGGTATTCGGCGATAGCCTCATCGAGGCCAGCGATAGTTGCATCGACGTCCGGCTTCGCAGGATCAAAATCGACCACCAATGGGCAGATTTTCGTGCGCAGGAAGTGATCGGGGCAGGATGTGCCCAGGGCGGCAAGCCGCTCCATGTCTTTGGCGTTGACGAACTCCAGAACAGCGTCGCTGTCGGTGAAGTGGCCCACCATATGCTGCTGGCCGGACACATACCCACGGATCGCAGGCATCAGGCGCGCGGCGGTTGCGCGGCGTGTATCCGCATCAAGACTGGCGTGAACCACCCCGCCGAACGCATCCTTGCCAGCGGTTTCCTTGGCAAACCAATCCATTGCCGTCTGAATGACGTCCAGCGTCAGCTCATAGCAGTCCTTTGCGTCATCGGCCCAGGTGAACAACCCGTGGCTTTCCAGAACGACGCCCTTAGCATCTGGGTTCTTTTCGCAGAAATCCGACAGCCAAAGGCCCAATTCGTAACCGGGTTTCTTCCACGGCAACCAGCCGATGCTGTCACCGAAGATTTGCTGCGTCAACGCTTTGCTGTCCTTGGCCGCTGCGATCGCGATGATCGCATCGGGGTGCATGTGATCCACGTGTTTGGCTGGCACATAAGCATGAAGCGGCGTATCGATCGACGCCGCACGCGGGTTCAGGTTGAACGTGCAGTGGGGGAGATACGCGACCATCTCGTCTTCGAACCCAACTCCGCGATACAAACCCCGCAGGGCGTTCAGCTTGTCCATATAAAGCGTTGAAAAACCGTCCATCTTGATCGAACCAACGTCCCCACCAGATCCTTTGACCCACAGCACCTCCGTCGCATCACCCGTCAACGGATCATCTTGCATCACCTTCGCAGAGGTATTGCCGCCGCCGTAGTTGGTGATTCTCTTGTCCGACCCCAGCAGATTTGACCGGTACAACAGTTTCTCCGGCTCGCTCATCTTGCTGGCGTGGGCGGCATCCCATTTATTTTCAAGACGTTGTCTGTTTTTGGAAGAGGTCATGTGTGTCTCCGTGGACGGCGGGTTAGGACTAACTATTGGAAATCAACGTGACGGCAGGGCGTCAGCAAGTCAATCATTTTCAGTCATAAACAATCATGCTGCAGCGCAGAATGATTGAAGATGACAAAAAATGATTGACAAACTGTCGCGATTCGCCCCACGTTCAGAGCAATCAAAGGGACACCCCATGCACGAAAACGATCGCCACAGAGTCATCCTATCTGCCGTTCAAGACCGTTCACTTGTGACTGTCATTGACCTGTGCACGTTGACTGGCGCATCCGAAGCGACGGTGCGTCGTGACATCAATACGTTGGACGAGAAAAAGCAGCTGCGCCGGGTGCGCGGTGGTGCCGAAGCCCTGACGACGACGCCTTTTGTTGGCCTTGCCGGGCGACCATTTTCCGTTAACGAGACGCTGAACAGTGCTGAAAAGCAGGCGATTGCTGCCGCTGCTGTCGAACTATGTGAAGACGGTGAGCCGATCATCATCAATGGCGGTACAACAACTTTTCAGATGGTCCACCCGCTGGCATCGCGACGGATGCAGGTCTTTACCAATTCATTCCCGATCGCCGAACATCTGCTGAAGAACACCCAAAACACGGTGATGTTGTCAGGCGGGATCATTTACCGCGAACAAAACATCATCCTGTCGCCGTTTGATAATGACGTGACACGCAACTTCTACGCCAAGCGGATGTTCATGGGCGCGCAGGGCATCGGCCCGCTGGGCCTTATGGAAGGCGATCCATTGCTGATCCAGGCCGAACAAAAGCTGATTGGCCAAGCCGAAGAATTGATCGTTCTGGTGGACAGCACCAAGTTTGAACAACGCTCCAGCCTTGTGCTGTGCCCACTTGAGCGGATCGACACAATCATCACCGACGACAAGATCGACGACCGCACTGCGGCCATGTTGGAATCGGCGGATGTGACACTGATCGTGGTGCCCTCTAGCGCTGCGCAGAAAGAGGGGGTGGCGACTCTGCCAGCCTGACCACAACCACTCCAGGGAGGAAACCATGAGTGTACTGAAGAAACTGGCAGCATCTGCTGCAATGGCCGCCGCGATGATCGCCACGCCAGCATTTGCTCAAGATGATGTGCGCATCGCGCTGGTCGTCAAGGCGCTCGGAATTGGGTTCTTTGAAGCCGCCGCAGAAGGCGCAAAAGAAGCCGCAGCAGAGCTTGGCAATGTCGAGATTATTTATACCGGCCCAACCGATACAACCGCCGAAGGCCAGATCGAGGTGATCAACGCCCTTATCGCACAGCAGGTCGACGCGATTGCGATTTCAGCAAACGATACAGACGCATTGGTCCCCGCCCTGCAGCGCGCCATGCAGCGCGGTATCACGGTGATCAGCTGGGATTCCGGCGTGGCCCCCGAAGGCCGTCAGTTGCACCTGAACCCATCTTCCAATCCGCTGATCGGCAATATGATCATCAAGCTGGCGGCCGATCATCTGCCAGATGGCGGTGAAGTGGCTCTGCTTTCTGCAACAACCACATCGACAAACCAGAACATCTGGATCGACGAGATGATGGCCGTCATGGGCGACTACCCAGGCATCGACGTTGTCGCTACGGTCTACGGTGATGACCTCGCCGACAAATCCTACCGCGAAGCGACAGGTCTGATGCAGTCCTATCCTGATCTGGACGCGATCATTGCGCCGACTTCTGTTGGTATCGTGGCTGCGGCACAGGCTGTCGTGGACGCTGGTAAGGTCGGGGAAGTGAATGTCACCGGCCTTGGTCTGCCGTCTGAAATGGCGGGTGCCATTGAATCCGGCGCCTCGCAGTCCTTTGCCATCTGGAACCCGATTGATCTGGGCTATTCCGCGACGATGCTCGCTTATGAGCTGAGCCAGAACGGTGTCGAAGCCACCGCAGGTGCCGAAGTGCCAATGGGCCGCATGGGCAGCCTGACGCTGGATGAAAACAGCGAAGGCGCGATGGCGGACCCGTTCGTCTACGACGCAAGCAACATCGACCAGTTCAAGTCGATCTTCTAAAGCTTCTCCCTAGCTTGGTCCGGCGCTCCACTTGCGTCGGGCCGTATTACCCCAATCCCCAATCCTGAGAGAGTGTTCGGATGTCGACTCGCCCCGCGCCCCCCATATCGCCTGACGTGTCCCCTATGGTCTCGATGGACATGATCACCAAGACATTTCCCGGGGTTAAGGCCCTGGATGAGGTCAAACTGAACCTTTATCCGGGACAAGTGACCGCGCTAGTCGGTGAGAACGGCGCCGGAAAATCCACGACCGTTAAAATCCTGACAGGCATCTACCAGCCGAACGGCGGCACAATCCGCATCGACGGCGACTCTATTTCCTTTGCCTCCCCGAATGACGCCGCAAAAGCGGGCATCACGGCCATCCATCAAGAGACCGTTCTGTTCGATGAGCTTTCCGTGGCAGAGAACATTTACATCGGCCACGCCCCTCGCATGCGGTTCGGTCTTATTGATACCGCGCAAATGCACCGCTCGGCCGCCAAGCTGCTGGCCCACATTGGCGCGCCCTTCAGTTCCCACACCCATTTGCGCGACTTAGGTATTGCCAACAAACACCTCGTGGCGATTGCCCGCGCTTTATCTGTGGACGCGCGCGTGGTCATCATGGACGAGCCAACTGCGGCCCTCTCCCACAAAGAAATCGAAGAGCTGTATGAGCTGGTCGAAACTTTGAAGTCACAAGGCAAAGCGATCCTGTTCATCAGCCACAAGTTCGATGAGATCTTCCGCATCGCCGACCGTTACACCGTGTTTCGCGATGGCGCCTTTGTTGGCGATGGCAGGATCGACGACATCTCCGAAGGCGATCTTGTGACGATGATGGTCGGACGATCCGTCGATCAGATTTTCCCGCAAAGCGACCACGACATTGGCGACGAAGTCCTGAAAGTCGTGGGATATGAACATCCGACCGAATTCGCCGACATCAATTTCAGCCTCAACAAGGGCGAAATCCTCGGCTTCTATGGCCTCGTTGGCGCTGGCCGATCCGAGTTCATGCAAGCCCTGTTCGGGATCACCAAACCCTCCAAAGGAGTGTGCCGGGTCAATGGCGACATCAAGGTGATCCGGTCTCCGGCGGACGCGGTATCCAACGGGATCGTCTATGTCCCAGAGGATCGCGGCAAACAGGGTGCGGTCATTGGTTTGCCCATCTTCCAAAATATTACCTTGCCGTCCTTGAGCAAGACATCCCGAAGTGGCTTCTTGAAGCTCGCCGAAGAATTCAAACTTGCACGCGAGTATTCGCAGCGGCTGGACCTCCGGGCGGCATCTCTTGATCAAGACGTCGGCAATCTGTCAGGCGGAAATCAGCAAAAGGTCGTCATTGCCAAATGGCTGGCGACCCAGCCTCAGGTGATCATCTTGGACGAACCCACCAAGGGTATCGACATCGGATCCAAGGCGGCCGTGCATGAATTCATGTCCGAACTGGCCGCGCAGGGCCTGTCTGTCATCATGGTCAGCTCTGAAATCCCCGAAATCATCGGCATGTCAGATCGTGTTATCGTCATGCGTGACGGACGTATCGCCGCCGAACTGACGAAAGACGAACTGTCCCCTGAAACCCTCGTGCGCCACGCCGCGGGGATTACATCACCAACCGAAGGGGCCGCAGCATGACCCGTCTTATCCCAGTGCGCGAAACGATCTTGGGGGCCGCCATTTTGGTGCTCCTCCTTCTGGTTTCATCTCGCTTCGCAGGCTTTGTCGCCCCCTCAAATCTGGCCAATGTGTTCAACGATACAGCCCCGTTGATCATCCTCGCGCTTGGACAAATGGTCGTGATCCTGACCCGCTGTATTGACTTGTCGGTCGCCGCGAACCTCGCACTTACGGGTATGGCCGTGGCGATGATCAATGTCGCGATGCCTGGCCTGCCGATCCCTGTGATTATCGCGATTGCTGTTCTACTGGGTGCGATCATGGGTGCGATCAACGGCGTGCTGGTCTGGAAACTCGCCATCCCTCCTATCGTTGTGACGCTCGGCACGATGACCATCTTCCGCGGCATTATCTTTTTGATCTCTGACGGCAAGTGGGTGAATTCCCACGAAATGTCACCCGCCTTCACCGACTTCCCGCGCATGGTTCTGCTGGGCCTGCCCGTGTTGTCATGGGCCGCGATCATCACGATCATCCTGTTTGGGATCATGATGGCGCGCACACAGTTCGGGCGCTCCATTTTCGCAGTTGGTGGCAACCCACATGCTGCCGTATACACGGGTATTGACGTTGGCAAGACACAGTTCTGGGCCTTCGTCGTATCCGGCGCTTTGGCCGGCCTGACCGGATACCTCTGGGTGTCGCGATTTGCGGTGGCCTATGTCGATATCGCGGGCGGGTTCGAGCTTGAGGTCGTGGCCGCCTGCGTCATCGGTGGCATCTCCATCGCTGGTGGGGTCGGGTCAGTCGGCGGCGCGGTGCTGGGCGCGATCTTCCTTGGCGTCGTCAAGAATGCACTTCCGGTCGTGAATATCTCGCCTTTCTGGCAGCTCGCCATCTCTGGCAGCGCGATCCTGATCGCCGTCGCCTTCAATGCGCGAGCGGGCCGCACTAAGGGCCGCATCATCCTTAAGACTGCGGAGGCCACCCAATGACGGATGCAACCCAAACCCGCCATGTCCCCGACCGCCTGAACAGCCGCGCGACGCGGATCTTCAAGAGTTGGGAGGCCTTGTTGCTGGCCGTGGCCATTGCGATATTCGTGATCAACAGCTTTGCCTCTCCCTATTTCCTGAGCGCGTGGAACCTGTCTGATGCGACATTCAACTTCACTGAAAAGGCAATGATCGCCTTCGCAATGGCGCTGCTGATCATCTCAGGCGAAATTGACCTGTCTGTCGCATCCATCATCGCGCTGGCAAGCACGGCGATGGGCCTTGCTCTTCAATACGGGGCAGGCACGCCGGAGCTTGTTATCATCGGTTTGACGGTAGGTGTGCTCTGCGGTGCATTTAACGGGTTCTTCGTCACGGTGCTCGGCTTGCCGTCAATCGTAGTGACAATTGGCACCATGAGCCTGTTCCGCGGCATCAGTTTCATCATCCTTGGCGATGATGCATTCCGTGGATATCCATCCAGCTTTTCATGGTTCGGACAAGGCTACATCTATTGGGTCTTCACGGTCGAAATGCTGCTCTTCGTTATCATCGCGATTATCTACGGCGTGCTTTTGCACAAGACCAACTTTGGCCGTGCCGTATATGCCATCGGCAACAACCCCACCGGTGCATTGTTCAGCGGCATTCGTGTGCAACGCGTCAAGTTCATCCTGTTCCTGCTGACGGGCCTGATGTCCGGCATCGCAGCGGTCTGCCTGACGTCGCGCCTTGGGTCGACGCGGCCCAGCATCGCGACGGGGATGGAGCTTGAGGTTGTAACAATGGTTGTCCTTGGCGGCGTCAATATCCTTGGTGGGTCTGGCACGATCCCAGGTGTGGTCATCGCTGCATTCGTGATGGGGTTGGTCACGTTCGGGCTCGGCCTCTTGAACGTTCCCGGTATCGTGATGTCGATCTTTATTGGCCTGCTTTTGATCGGGGTCATTGCCCTGCCGCGCCTTTGGGCGATGGCTGCCGCACGGCGCACGTCATGAGCGAGCGATACGTCTTTCGCATGCGGCTGAACGATGGGATGGCTGCGGAATACAAGCGTCGGCATGATGCGATTTGGCCCGAGCTTGTTGACTTGCTTCACGATGCCGGTGTCAGCGACTATTCGATCCATCTGGACGAGGAAACGCGCCACCTCATTGGCTTCCTGACCCGCACGGACGATCATATTATGGAAGCGTTGCCCGACCATCCTGTCATGCAGAAATGGTGGGCCTATATGGGGGACATCATGGAAACGAACGAGGATAACTCGCCCGTCTCCGTGCCCCTCACACCGCTGTTTCACTTGCCATGACCGCGCCGCGCCACATTGCTGTCATCGATATCGGTAAGACCAACGCGAAGCTCGCGCTGGTCGATTTGTCGAGCCTGACAGAAATGGCCGTTGTCACGCGCCCGAACATCGTACAACCCACCCCCCCATATCCGCATTATGACGTCGATGGGCACTGGGCATTCCTTCTGGATGCTTTGGCGCAGTTCCACCGCGATCACCGTGTCGACGCGATTTCCGTGACGACCCACGGCGCCTGTACCGCGCTGCTCGATTCCACAGGCGCACTGGCTGCGCCCATTCTGGACTACGAGCACACCTACCCCGCTGAGGTCGTTGATGCTTACGATGCGATCAAACCCGACTTTGCCCAGACCGGATCGCCCAAGCTTGCGGGTGGCCTGAACATTGGCGCGCAACTGCATTGGCTTTTTACCACCGATCCAACGCTCAAAGAACGCACCGCCCAAATCGTGACCTACCCGCAATACTGGGGGCATCGCCTGACGGGCGTGACCGCGACGGATGTCACATCCATCGGCTGCCATACAGATCTGTGGAACCCTCATAAAGGGACGTTCTCGGACCTGCCGGCAAAGCTCGGTGTTCGCGACAAAATCGCACCCGTTCGTCGCCCCAGCGACATCTTGGGTCCGATTTTGCCAGAGATTGCAAAGGCCACCGGCCTTGTGCCCGACACGCCTGTTTGCGTCGGCATCCACGACTCTAACGCCTCGCTCTATCCGCACGTTGTTTCGCAGAACGGGCCAGCCTCTGTTGTGTCGACGGGGACTTGGGTGATCGTGATGTCAATGAAAGCGGGCGGGGCGGCTACACTCGATCCAGCCCGTGATACCCTCGTCAACGTCAACGCGCGCGAACAAGCGGTGGCCAGCGCGCGCTTCATGGGCGGACGTGAGTATGAAGTGATTCAGCAAGGCCAACAGGTCGACCCAACGGAACAAGACTTGATGGCAGTGCTGGACGGGGACTGCATGCTCTTGCCATCGGTTGAAATCGGTGCAGGGCCGTTTCAGGGGCGTCAAATGCAATGGCACAGCGGTGAACCGAAGGCGGGATCTGGCCAACGCTCGGCCGCACTCTCGTTCTACCTCGCTCTGATGACAGGCACCTGCCTGAAACTCGTCGGGGGGGCCGGCCCCACGATCGTGGAAGGCCCTTTCGCAAGAAACCCCGAATACCTCGCCATGCTGCATGCCGTCACGGCACGCCCGGTTCTCACGAACGCAGCCGTCACGGGAACGAGCATCGGCGCGGCCATGTTGTTCAGCGATGATGAGTTTCCACCTGAGCTTGACCAAGTCGAAACAAAATTGCCTTTGGACAGACTGAGGGCTTACGCCGATCTGTGGTCGGGGCTGGCAGGCGCCGAGTAACCGTATGCTGCACCGAGTGGCGTCTCAGGTCAAAAATGGTTGCAGGGTCGATGTCTATCGCTTTGGCTGTTGAACCGGCAAAAGGCACCCACTCGCCAGTTTGGACGAGGTCAACGTCTGGGCAACCAAAACAAAGTCTCATCAGTTGGCAACTTTGGCTTATATTCTGCCCCCAAAGGCTTGTTGTAACCAAGCGAGCCGATCACATTGAAGATGTGGTCATAGTTCACCTCTCCGGTATAGGGCGGCCCGCGATCTGGGACCGATGCAAACTGGATATGCCCGATGTAGGGCATCAGGACTTCCAGTTTGTGGGTCAGATCACCCTCCATCAGTTGCACATGGTAGCAGTCGAACATGAGTTTGAGATTGGGCGCATGCACGGCGTCGATCAGATCGACGGCCTGCGCCGTCGTCGTCAGGAAATATCCCGGTGCGTCATAGCGATTCAGCGGTTCAATCAGGATTGTGATCCCGTGCGGCGCGGCATGGGCGCAGGCGTACCCTAGATTGGCGACAAAAGCCTTGCGGGCCTCCGGACCACTTGAAAACCCGGCCATGACGTGCACTGCTTTGCACCCTATGGCGCTGGCGTATGAAATCGCTTCGTCAATTACGGCGTGAGCGTCGTCGACACGTTCAGGCAGTGCGGCAAGGCCGTTTTCACCTGCCGTTACGTCGCCGCGCGCCGTGTTCAGGCCGAGCATTTGCAGGCCGGTTTCATCTAGCGCGGCGCGCACGTCCGCCGCGGGTGTGGCAAAGGGCCAATGACATTCGACAGCATCAAAGCCTGCGGTTTTTGCCGCTCGGATGGCATCGGGGAGTGGTAATTCTGCCCACAGGAAGCCCAAGTTGGCAGAAAACCTCATGCCTCCCACTCCACGTTGAACGTTGTCACAAGCCGCTCCACATCCGTCTCAGAAAGCCCGCGTGGAGACATGCCGCGTGTCATCATCGCCAAGCGTGCGGTGTCTTCGAGTTCTTCGATGGCGTTGCAGGCGGCTTCGATATCCTTGCCGGCCACCACAGGGCCATGATTGGCCAACATCACCGCAGAGCGTTTTCCGGCCAGTCCGCGCACCGCGTCGCCCATTGCCGGATCGCCGGGCAGAAAGAACGGCAAGAGTTTAACGCGCCCCAGTTTCATGATCGCATAGGGGGTAAGGTGGGGCAGGAAATCATCCTCATTCGCGTCGGGCATCATCGACAGCGCTACGGAGTGACATGAGTGCAAATGCACCACGGCCCCCGCTGTGGAACGGGTGTCATAAAAAGCAGTATGTAGAGGCATTTCCTTGGTCGGTGGATCACCGTCGATCAACGCCCCTTGCGCGTTAAAGCGGCTGAGCTTTGCGGGGTCAAGGCGGCCAAAGCTGGTGCCAGTGGGCGAGACAAGCAGCCCGCCGTCAGGCGTGCGCGCGGATATGTTTCCGGTGCTGCCGCCCGTCAAGCCACGGTCAAACATGGATTTCGCCAAGAGGCAGATATTTTCGCGCAAATTGGTTTCGGCGGTCATCGGCTGTCCAGTTTCGCCTGTGCATCGGTGAAGAAGTCTTCGCGGCCAAAGTTGCCGGATTTGAGGGCCAGAGCGATCTGCGCGCCATCCGAGATGCAATAGGTCCATGGTATGCCGGGCGCGATTTCGGTGCCTATGTCGAGCTGGGCCACCCCCAGTGCCTTGGTGACGGCGCCCGAGGTTTCGCCACCCGCCACGATGATGCGGCGCGCGCCTGCGTCACGGGCAGCAGTGGCGCAATCGGCGAGGGTGTTTTCGATCAGTGCGCCGACTTCCGCTACTCCGATCCTGGCCTGCGCGGCCTTCACGCTGGCCGGGTCCGCGGTGGCATAGATGAGCGGGGCCTGCGCCAGATCCTGTTTCGCAAGCCAATCAAGCACGTCTTGGGTGCCGTGGTTTGCCAGTGTCAGCGGATCGAGTTGATAGGACGGCGCGCCCGTGGCGATGTAGGATGCCACTTGGGCGTTTGTCATGGCCGAGCAGCTACCGGACAAAACGATTGTAGCTTTAGGGATGCGATGGCGCGGTTGTTTGGGCGCATCTTCCGAAAGCAGCCCGTCGGCCAGATAGAGGGCGGGCAGCGGCATCGCCACAGCAGAGCCACCGGTCATCAGCGACATGTCACGGCAGGCGGTCGCAATGGTCACAAGGTCACTGTTGGCGACAGCATCAACGACAACATGGGCGATCCCCTCGGCGCGGTGCTGCACAAGGGCGTCCTGCAAGGCCTGCGCCCCTTGGGCCACTGTCAGGCGGTCAATCAGGCCGACCTGACCCTGCACTTGCGGGGCCAAAAGGCGCATCAAATTGCTATCGCGCATAGGGGTCAGCGGGTGGTCCTTCATCGGGCTTTCAGCAAGCGGCTGTTGGCCGACAAAAAGGTTGCCCATGAAGATGGAGCGTCCGTTTTCGGGAAAGGCCGGACAATAGATGGTTTGATCTGTGCCGAGGTCCTCCATAAGTGCTTCGGCCACGGGGCCGATATTGCCCTCTTCGGTGCTGTCAAAAGTAGAGCAATATTTCCAGAAGAAACGACGCGCGCCCGCATCTTGCAACCATGCAAGCGCCGCGCGAGTTTCGTCAATCGCCTCCTGCACGGGGGCGGTGCGGGATTTCAACGCAATGACCTCAAACGCGCTGGTGTCGTTGGGCTGGGTGTTGGGCACACCAATACGTAGGGATACCCGCACACCGCTGCGCGCCAGAAGGCCCGCGATGTCTGTCGCGCCGGTGAAATCATCGGCGATGCAGCCCAGAATGGTTCCGCTCATGTGCGTGCCTTCTCAAAACCGGCCCAGAGGGTCTTAAAGGTTTCAAAATCAATAGGCCCGTCTTTCAACGGGTCTAGAACGACGGCTTCGGCCGCAAAAAGCCGATCGAGGGCGGCGTTCAGCTTCGGGATCACATCGGCGGGGATGCAGACAGCGCCGTGGCGGTCCGCATGGATCAAGTCGCCTTCAGCGACGGTCATGCCAAAGATGGAGACGGGGATGCCGATGTCTTGCACGTGTACAAACGCGTGGCTGGGGCCGACTGATCCGGCCAGCACCGGGAAACTGTCGGGCATATCACCCAGATCGCGCACCACCCCGTTGGTGACGGCCCCGCTTAGGCCGAACACACCTTTGTGGACCTGCGCGTGGACCTCGCCCCACCATGCACCAATGGCGGCGTCCCCGTCAGCGTCCTCGATCACGGCCACGCCGGGGCGCGGGCCTGCGTTCATCGCCTCGAAATAGGCCATGCGTCGCGCGCGAATTTCGTCGGGTGGTTCTGAAGGGGGCATGGTGCCCGTGATGCGCGCGGTGCGTGCGAAGCCCACAATCCGAGCGTCGTCGTTCCCTGCCCAGACGACAGTGCGATGGGTAAATTCCGCAAATCCACGCCTGGCTTGCGCGACTTCGATCGCGTTGCAGACTGTGGGCGTGTCGCAACCGTGCAGTCGGTCGATAAGCGCGGAGATGTCAGATGTGTTCATGTCGTGCCTCGTGCCAGTTTCGCACCACTGTGGCGCAGACGTCAGGATTTTCCATCAGGGCAAAGTGCCCCAAGCCCACCAACTCGCAAAACTGCCCGTTTGGAGCGCTTTGCGCTGCGGCGCGTCCTTGGTCGGGCAGTGCGGCTTGATCCTGTGTGCCAGTCGCGGTCAGGACCGGTATCGCGGCCCGTTTCAAGGCGGGCAGCGCGCCGGATCGGCTGAGGGCCAGTTGGGTTTGCGCGCTGATGAGGGGCGCGCTTTCGTCAGCCATCTGGCAGATCGCGGTCCGTGTAGCATCGGGATCGGGGCCGAAAACATCCGGCAGTCGGGTCCGCAGGGCCGCAGCGCCGCCTTGGGCGGCGACATCCTGCGCCAAAGCGTGACGCGACGGGGCCTTGGCGGGGTCATCAGCGTAAGGATTGAGGCCGAAGAAGATCAGTCGGTCTGCGGTTATGCTGTCTGCAAAATGGGCCGCCACGATCGCCCCAAGGGAAAAGCCGCAAATGATCGTGTCGTCGGCAAGGCCTTCGAAATCGGCGCGGTAGTCGTCCACCGAAGGGCGGTCCAGCGTCACGTAGGTGCGCTCGCCGTCGGCAACACCGAGGGCATTCAGAAATCCGTCAAACACGGCCCCTGTGCACAGCGTGCCGGGCACCAGCAGCCACGGCTTGTCTGATAATCCGTCAGTAACCATCTTGGGCGACGATTTCTCTGCTCGTGTCTTCAAGGGTGACGCGCACAGCCTCGCGCATGCTGCGGGTCAGATGGGCAAAATCATTACCGGGTGTCACAAGGCGGAAGCCCTGTTCGATACGGGTGCGCGCCTCTTCACCCGATCCGCAGAAAATGCCGGCGGGAATGCCGCGTTTGGTGGCTGCGGCCAGCACATGAAGCAAGGCAGCCTCGGATTTCGGGCGGGGATGGCCAGAATGACCATCCAGTTCAAACGCCAGATCGTTGGGGCCGATATAGACCATATCGACGCCGTCGACATCGAGGATATCTTCGATGCGCTCGACCGCTTCAGCGGTTTCGATCATCGGGATGGCCATCACAGTCTCATTCGCCTGCGCCACATAGTCTGGCCCGCCATAAAGCAGCCCGCGTGAGGGGCCGAAGCTGCGGTTGCCAAGGGGCGGGTAGCGGCAGGCATCAATCAGCGTTTTGGTTTGTTCCGGCGTCGAGATCATCGGGCAGATGATACCGTAGGCCCCTGCATCCAAGAGGTGCATGATCTTCGCCGGATTAAGCTCGGGCACGCGGACCATAGGCGTGGCGGGCGTGGCCGAGATGGCCTGCATCATCGCCAGTGCGTCCGAAAAGCCCAGCATGCCATGTTGCAAATCGACGGTCACCGCATGCACACCGCTGTGGCCTACGCCTTCGGCCGAGTAGGAAGACGCTATCGACAACCAGCCATTTACTACGATTTCAGAGGCTGCGAGACGGGTCCGGACGGAGTTGGCGCGCATTAACCCGCCCGCCCGTAGATTGGCAAAAGGCTGGCCTTTGCAACAAAGCCCCCTGCATCAAGGCCAAGCCCAGCATCTTGCGCGGCATCGAGCACTTCAGCGGCGAACACAGGGCGTTTGCGGTGATCGCCACTCAGGACGACAAGTGCCTCGACGGGCGTGTCGCCCGTGGCCGTCAGGGTGCGATTCGCACCGCCGGGGACCGAGTATGTGTCCCAAGCGTTCAAGGTGACGGACGCGTCACCATCGGTATAGTCAAGCCGGGCTTGGCCCTCGTGCATCATCAGCACCATCTTCTCGTCCAACAGGAACGGGCCGACGGACTGGCCCGGCTCGATGCGCAGCCATTCGGCGGAAAAGCCATGGGGGTTAGTGATTGGGGCCGCGTGATCGCGGTTCTGCGTCATGCCGTGCCCGATCACAGGAGCGATCTGGGCACCGCCTGTGGGGAGGGATTGGTCAATAAAAGCGGGCCGGAAATCGCGCGCGTCAGCGGCGACGATGCGCGACATCATTTCATTACGCGACACATTACGAAGTGCGGCGACGTCTTCGTCGGGCAAGGGCGGGATGCGGCCGCTTTCGGGGGGCACTTCATCCCCACGCGAGGTGTCGATGAGGCGGTTTTCCGAGGAGATATAGAGGCCGTAGTCGGCGGCTTCGCGGATAATTTCGGGGTGGAAAATCACGCCGCCGGTGTTGTCGCCTCCCAGTATGGTGAACAACCAGCCATCATCGGGACCAGTGTTCGTGAACCCGCGAAAAATCCACGTCGGCACCGAGACGATATCCCCCTTGCGGCCTGTGACTTCGTTTTCTCCGTTCGAGCCCCAGCGGAACGTCCATTCGCCCGCCTGAACGATGAAAACCTCTGCTGTGAAGTGGATATGCAAGTTGTTGGTGATGCCGTGTGGCATGGCAGCCGCGCCGATGTTGAAGCCATGCGCTTCTGGCAGGTTGATTACCTGATCGTCCGACGACGTCACACCGGGGCCGATGATAGAATAGTTTTCCTTGGTGTCCGAACCAGGCTTTTTGCAGTCGATAAAGGCCACGGTGCAGGATACATAATCATCGCGCTTGATGTGGCGGGCGTCGGCGATGTTTTGAGTGATGGGGGTCGTCATTTGGTTTCCTTTTCTTAGAGGAGCCGTTCGCCCGTTGCGCGGTCAAACAGGTGGATGCGGGCGCCCTCTTTGGGCGCAAGATGGCAGGGGGAGTCGATGTCAGCCTCAAAATCCGCATGGCCGCGTGCGCAGACCGAGGATGGCCCGTTGCGCAAAGTCACCAAGGTGGATTCGCCCGTCAACTCGAGCGCATAAAGCTTGCCGCTGATCGCAGCGCCTGGGTCTTGTGTAATGTCGAGTTCCTCTGGGCGAATGCCCAGAACCACACCATCATGATCCGCCAGATCGACGGGCACCTCAACACCGTCGGCGCGGAACACCCCATCTTTGACGGCCCCGTCAATCAGGTTCATCGAAGGCGATCCGATAAAGCCTGCAACAAAGAGATCAGCGGGTTCTGCATAGATTTTCTTGGGTGTATCCAGTTGGACGATCTTGCCTTCACGCATCACCGCAACACGATTGGCAAGGGTCATCGCCTCCATCTGGTCGTGGGTCACGTAAACGGTGGTGACACCCAATTCATGGTGCAGGTGTTTGAGTTCGGCCCGCATGGTGACGCGCAGTTTGGCGTCCAGATTGGAAAGCGGTTCGTCCATCAGGAAGATGCTGGGCGTGCGCACGATAGCGCGGGCAAGGGCGACGCGCTGGCGTTGGCCGCCGGACAACTCGGAGGGGCGGCGTTCAAGAAGCGCGTCCAGTTCGACCTTTTCAGCGGTTTCGCGGACGCGGTCCTTGCGATCGGCCTTCGGCATACCGCGCAATTTGAGCGGATATTCGATGTTCTGACGCACAGTCATATGGGGATAAAGGCCGTAGTTCTGGAAAACCATCGCGATGTCGCGGTCTTTGGGCGGTTTGTCGTTGATCCGCTCGCCTTTGATCATGATGTCGCCCGAGGTGATGTCCTCAAGCCCTGCGATCATGCGCATGGTCGTGGTCTTGCCACAGCCAGAGGGGCCGAGCAGCACGAGGAATTCACCGTCATGGATGGTCAGGCTTTGCTTGGGGACGGCAAGGAAATTGCCATATTTCTTTTCGATATCGACAAGACGGACTTCGGCCATGATCGCGTTCCTTTATTTGACGGCGCCGGCCGTCATGCCGCGCGTAAAGTGTTTCTGGATGAACAGGGCCATGATAAAGATCGGCACGGTAATCATAACGCCTGCAGCGCTCATCAATTCCCAAAGATCGCCGCGTTCGGTGCGGAAGCTGACAAGGCCCACTGGTAAAGTGACCGCATCGCGGCGCGACAGGATCAGGGCGAAAAGAAATTCGTTCCACGTCAGGATGAAACAAAAGATCGAAGAGGTCATGATGCCCGGTGCGGCCATAGGCATGACAATGTCCTTGATGACCCGCAGGCGCGACGCGCCATCAATCATTGCGGCTTCTTCGCTGTCGGTAGGGATCGCGTCGATGAAGCCTTTGATCATCCAGATCACGAAGGGCGTCACGATGGCGAGGTTCACGATGATCAGCGCAAAGCGTGTATCCAACATATCAAGTTGGCGGAACATCAAGAAGAACGGCAGCACGATGACCACGGCGGGGATGAACTGGGTGGACAGAATCAGGAAGAACAGGAACTTGCGTCCCTTCACCCGAAAACGAGAGAATGAATAGGCCGCCAATGCGGCACAGGGCACCGCTATTGCCACCGTGACAGTCGCAACGATCACCGAATTCATAACCATCGAACCGAGGTTCCAAGGATCAGAGAACACGGTAACGAAGTTCTGCAAAGTGGGCTCGAAGTTCAGCGACAAGGAATAGGCGTCGCGCGGTTGTTTGAAGGCCGTCAAGAACATCCATGCAATCGGGAACAGAACTACGATGGAAATGAGGACAAGGAGCGCTCGTTCGGCCAGATATGAAAGTGTCTTTCTCATGCGGTTGCCATCTTTCTTTCGCTCAGCAGCATGCGGACATACCAGATTGAGATAAACATCATGATCGCTGTCAGGATCCACGCCAGTGCAGAGGCATAGCCCATGTCGAACCAGCGGAAGCCAACGTTGAAGATGAAATAGGCGAGCGTTTCTGTTGATGTGCCGGGGCCACCGCCCGTCAGGGTTACGACTTGGTCAAACATTTTCAGCGCGAAAATGGTTTTTAGAACCGCCATCACAAGGATCACACCGCGCATCTGCGGTAGAATGATGCCAAAGATGATACGCAGGTTGGATGCACCATCAATGCGCGCCGCTTCTTCGGTTTCGCGCGGGATGGATGCAAGTCCACCAAGGCACATAAAGGTCATGTAGGGGGTCCAGTGCCAAACATCTGTCAACACCAGAATGCCCATTGCCAGTTGCGGATCAGCGAGCCAAGGCACCCCTTGCAATGCGGGGAACACAGCGCCCAGGCCATTGGCGATCACGCCGAATTCCGGGTTGAACATAAAGCGGTAGCTGACGCCGATTAGGGCTGGGCTCATGGCAAAGGGCAGGATCAGAATAATGCGCGTGAACGTATGCATTGGCCCTTTGCGGCGCAGCAGAAGCGCCAGCGCCATGGCCAAGATCACGGTCAGGATCACGCTGGTGATGACGAATATGAATGTCACCCAGAGCGAGTTCAGAAATTGACTTTCGCTTGCGGCGTAAATGTAGTTGTCGAGGCCGACAAACCCCTCGGGCCGACGGCTTTTGGTTAGGTCCCACGCGCGAAACGATGTGATGAAGGAATAGGCGAGCGGGTAGATCGTCGTTGCCAACACAATGATGAAGGCCGGGATCAATAACCAATATGGAAGTAGCCGATCTTTCACGGGGACACCTCATCACGTCTTTGGAAATGAAATGGGCCGGGCGACAGATGCCGCCCAGCCCTCGGGAGGTTAACGGATCGCCGCGATATCCTCGGCGGCGGTGTCCAGGACGGCCTGCACATCTGTCGCTTCGCCAGAGGCGAGGCTTGAGATTGCCGTCTCAAGGATCAGAACAATGCGCGGCCAGTTGTCGCCGAACTCCACACCGTCTGCCGTCGCCAGAGCATCAGCCGCCGCTTGGTGCATGCCGCCCCAGCGCTCATTGACTTCCGCGTCGGTCAGGTTGGACATGTGAACGGCAACAACCTCGGACAGATCAGGGTCCATGAGCACGTCACGCTCAAGCGCCGGGTCTGTCAACCAACCAAGGAATTCGGTGGCTGCGTCCTTGTTGTCGGACTCGGCCGTCACACCAAAGATCCACGTGTTGGTGAAAGTTGTGCGATCTGCACCGGTGACCGATGGCAGGGCTGTGAATCCGATCTGGTCAGCCGTCAGCGTGGATTGCTCAGGATCACTCAGCTGTGAGCGCACCCACCACCAGACAGGAAGCATCGCCGAGTTGCCCTGCTTAAAGCTGGTCACGGCGTCTTGCTCCACAAACACGGCAGAACCCGCAGGCACGATTTCTTCCTCGGTCAGGTAGCTGATGTAGGTCTCAGTTGCGGCAACGCCAGCTTCGGAATTGAAGATCGCATTGCCGTCTGCATCAAACAGATCGCCACCATTGCCCCAAAGCAGGTTCATCCAAACCATCAGGTTCTGACCATTGAGCTTGCCATAGGGCAGAGCCACGCCAGCGGCGTCGGTATTCTCCTGAATGGCTTTCGCTGCTGTGACCATGTCTTCCCACGTTTGTGGTGGCGTGACGCCGGCCGCTTCAAGGATGTCCGTGCGATAGAACATCAACTGAACATGGCCACGCACGGGCAGTCCGATCAATTCGCCGTTCAGCATGCCATGGCGCATGTGTGCGGCTGGAAAATCGCTCAGGTCGGTGCCCTGAGCCTCAATGCCCGGCCCAATCGGCTGCATGAGCATCTGAAGCGAATGAACCCACTGATCCATCACCGACACGACATCATAGTCGCCGCCTGCAACCATCTCAGTTGTGAGGGCTTCTTTCATGTTTGGGAAAGGCACATAATCGTAGACAACGTCGATGCCGGTCGCTTCTTCAAATTCGGCCAGCCGCGCCTCGTGGGCTTCGAACTGGCTGGACTTAACTGCAAGGACATTCACGGTCTGCCCTTCGAAGGGTCGACCTTCAGTGGCCTCCCACGCGAAGGCCTGTGCGCCGTAAAGTGATGCTGCGATCGCAATCGCACTGGCAAGTGTTTTCATGGTTTCCTCCCTAAACTCCGATTAGCTTAGACGCAGACCGTCAGTTTCGTCAATAAAATTATTGATAATACAGAATGGACAGATTTTTCTGACCTGTTAGAATGACTTTATTGAAAGAAACGGAGTGATCAGAATGGCTGATCCGCTGACACAAGAACTCGAGAACGACGTTATTTTCGGGGTGTATCCGCCAGGTGCGAGAATCATCGAAGACCGCGTCATGGAAGATTACGGGGCGAAACGGCACGCCGTCCGAAATGCTTTCGCCGAGCTTGAAGCCCGTGGTCTTCTTGTGCGGCGTCCCAATCGTGGTGTCGAAGTGGTGGATTTCACCCCTGATGAGGTCGACGCCCTTTACGACGTGCGCATCATCCTCGAAACAGCCGCCGCGGAACGCACTAACCTCCCCTGCGATCCCGAGATTGCAGAGAGGTTAGATGACGTTGCGCGTCGTCATGAAAAGGCGGTCAACGAGCACGACTTTCGGGCGGTCTTTTGGCTCAATCAAGAGTTTCACGAAGTGCAGTATTCCTGTTGCGGCAACCCACGCCTTGCTGAACTGATCAGCAAACATGCCCGCGCGGCGCAGCCTATTCGCGTCGTCAAATACGAGGATGAAACCCATATGAAGCAAATTGTCAGCCAGCACTTTGACATCATCGCGGCGCTGCGTGGCACGTCACAAGACGCGCTTGTCGCGGCGGTTCGCGCCCATTTGCCTGCATCTGCCGAGGCCTACCGAACCCTCTACAACCGTCGGTTCGGAGCAAGGGCCCGAACCGCATAAAGCTACCCGCGTTCCCAAGGGACACCAGTCAGGGGATATCCGAACGAAGGCAACCTCGGTTCCTTTTGGTGTATTTGTATGGATCAAAGCTAGGACTGATCTCCATTTGTGCATCGAAGGCTTTAAAGGCAGGCATCGGCACCGTTGCAGCTAAAGGCACTTTTACTGTGATGTGGAATTTTGGCATCTGTTCTATGCTGCGACCTGTACGAATGACCGCATCGCCCGCAGCGCGGCGGCATCGGGATTTTCGCTGACGCAGCATTCTCCACGCTGCAGGCCTATGCCGCACAGAAACAGAATTCACACAATGGGCTCGGAGCAGTCATTCGTTGCGAAACGCACTAACGGCGGCTATGCCTACAGCTTGAATGATCCGGCGAACCTAAACGATCCGAACGGGAATTTCGTCCCGCACGTCATTTGGGGCGCAGTCGCCGCCTACAAGGCCGTTTCCGTGGGAATCAAGGCTGCCCTGCGTACTTTATCAGTTCCGCCTGACGCTCGACGGAAACCGGGCAATATGCACTGACCGTTGTGATAACACTCGTGTGCCCGATGTTCTGCGAAAATGCTTTGAACGCCTCGCGGGTCGGATACTGGGTGTCTGCCCATTTGACGAGGGTTTTCCGGAATGCATGGGGGGTGAACTGGGGAAGATCAGCGCGACTGAAGGCCTCTTTCACCAAGGCTCGGATTGCATTGGCATTTTTGTAGGTATCCCGCTGGAGACCCACGACTTTGAATTCCCCGTCAACGGGTTTAATCAGCGCCGGTGGAAACAGCGGATCATCCGGTCCGAAGAGCTTTTCAGTCTTCAAAAAGGCGACCCATGCGGTGAAACAGGTCAGGTATCCCGGATCGACAGGTAGGAAATAGGTTGTGAACGTCTTGGCATTCTTGGTTCGCACGTCGCGTGCGTCCTGATACACGCACCCGTCGATCATATTGATATGCTTGAGGCGGAGCGACGCGACAGCGCCGTCACGCGCACCAGTCAGCATCAGGAAGGCAAACACGGCTTTGTTGCGCATGTCCAATTCGGAAGCCTCAGGCATGATATTAAATGCGTGACGGGCCATTTCCATGGAAGGATACGGCGTTTCCCGTGACGCACTGGCAACCCGAGCACCTTTCGCATCCATGTTGAAGTAGTCGGCATCAGAATGGCGGATACGGCTCTTGTATCCGCTTTGATCAGCCAGCCAGAAAATGAAGCCCCTGTTGGCGGCCAACACTGTGCGGATCGTGGATTTCGACAACGGTTTGCCTGTAGCCTTGCTGATTTCGGCATTCAACCTGTCGTGAAACTTCACTGCCTGCTCAATTTGGAACTTCTTGAAGCTGCTGTAGTTCACGCTGGCCTCGAACCTCAGAATGCCTTCAGCGGCCTTCTGCACCGTGCTGGCGTCCTTGCGTTTGGCAGCCTTCAGATATTGCAAGTAGCGGCGTTTGATCCGCTCGTTTTCTTCGTTGATTTTGCGCATGTCCGGGCGCTCCTTTGTAAGTGGTAAATCAGGCGGTGAACGGGGGTATCTATTAGGCCTCGTTGTGCGCGCCTGTCTTGAAATGGAATGTCGCAGCGAACTCATCCCGGCGTTTGTTCGAAATCAGGCGGCTTGCAGCACCGCCGCATTGCTCACACTCCCCGACAAGGCGCGATGTCTTTGAGGTGTTGGGCAAACAGGCCACGGCCATCGCCAAAGGCTTGCGCCCTGCCCTGCAACCGAAACAGGTCAGCTCATTTTCGTTGAGCGGTCTCTTTGAGGCTTCGTTCTTGGCGCGCAGATAGTCGCGCAGTTCCGCACCCGAAATCAGGAAGGGCTTCTTTGTCGCCATGATCGGCAAACCATCCCTTACCCAATTGCGGATCGTTGCCACGCTGACGCCTAGCGCGGCGGCGGCTTCGGACACTTCGTATGTGAGCGCCATTTTGATCGCCATAGGATTCACGCGCTTACTCATCGGCTTGCCCTTCAAACAGGGCGCGGATGTCTTCGACTTTCCAAACAGTCGTGCGCGGACCAAGTTTTTGGGGTTGGGGGAACCGTTTATCCTTGACGCCCTGCCACCATGTTGATTTGGAAACCGGGATCGGACCCGTCGGGGCAAGTATTTGCGAGAGACGAACCAGGCCGGTTTCTGGGAAGCTGGATTTGTGTGTCATCATGTTGCCTCGTGTGCTGCGATGCTCACAAGGGTGACATGATCTAAATTGATTTGGTGCGATCAGGCCCTAAGCCAATCCAAGGAAAGAACGCCATTAAAAACACTAAGAAAAACGGCCACTAATCGCAGTACGATTAGTCAGTCTCCCCTGGGAAGAACGTCGCTCCCATTCTCATGTACTTCAGGATGGTTTCCCGACTGACAGGCACACCGAGCTGATCGCACAGGCTTTCAAGTTCACCCGGAATTGGGCTTCTCAGGTCTTTGTGGTTCCAACCGTACCCGTCTTTCGCCATAGCAGCGATCAGTTTGGAAATTGAGCGGACGGCGCGGGGATCTATCTTGGCGTCTTCTTTTTTCAACGGCGGAGTCGAGAGAGACCCATTTGAGTTAAACTCCGCAACACGCCTTCCCGATGTTTCCAGCATCGTTCGAAAGCCGCTTGGAGTTCTTAAATCTATAGACTTTATCCACTCCCAAGCATCCTGGGCTGATGCCCTCCTGCTGGAATTGTAGTGAATTCCCAATTTCTTAGAGCAATAGATGATCTCAAGGCGCTTTTGCCTTTCCTTAGCAACGAAAGGGTCAATCCTGTTCGACTTCGAACCCAGTCGCCCTGACCCACCCTCAAGGTCGTCAGACGGTTCGAGACCAATGGAAAGCCAGGTAAGTTCTGGGGCATTGTAGCTGTCTCTCAGGCTCCACGTTTTGTAGTCGGCGACGTCATCTGGCCGCGCTCCTAGCGCTGTGAGAGTAAATCTGTTGTACGGCGCAAGTGCGTTACGTGCTTTCTTACGGAGATCTTCTATTTCGGTCTCACGTAGGCCAAAACCTTCGACTTCTTGCTCACCGAGAGCTGCACGAAGATTGGCGGCATCGAAGCTCCCGAAGTATCCTTCAAAAACCTTAACCTGCGCATCGCGCGCATGAACAACGCGTTCAACCTCTGCGCTAAACTTGTCACCAAGAACAAGTTGCCACTCATCCACTTCCACATAGGCCCATTCAACAAAGTGTTGCTTCACGGCGCGCCGGACCATCTTTTCTTTTTCGTTATAGGACATCTGAAACTGACACCAAGTTGAGACGGGCCTAACTTGACCGCACCTCATCCAAAAATCCAGCCCACCAGTCAGCCAACCTCACCCGTTCCTCCCAATGCTCCCCCCGTGCATAGGCGCGGCGCACCTCGTTCTTTTCGACATGCGCAAGGGCGCGTTCGATTGCATCCGGATTCCAAAGACCGCTTTCGTTGGCCAGCGTTGAGAAGCTCGCGCGAAACCCATGCGCGGTCATTTCGTCACTGGAGTATCCCAGGCGGCGCAAAGCTGCGTTCAAGGTGTTTTCAGACATCGGACGATGAAACGAACGCAAACTCGGGAAGAGAAAGCGACCATTCCCAGTGATCCTGCGTAGTTCATCCAAATGAGCAAGAGCCTGTTTCGAGAGAGGCACTAAGTGCGGGCGGCGCATTTTCATTCGTTCGGCAGGAATGGACCAGATCGCTTCGACGAAGTTGAATTCGGTCCATTCTGCGTGACGCAACTCCCCCGGCCTTTGCGCAAGAAGTGACTGTAGATGCAAAGCGATCCGGGTTGTGCGTTGCCCTTCAAAACCGTCGATAGCCCGTAGCAAGCCCCCAAGCGACTTTGCGTCAAGGATTGCAGCGCGCGGTTTTGGTGTAGGCCTAATCAAAGCATCACGCAATGCGTGTGCCGGATCGGCGTCCGCAATGCCACTCGCCACGGCGAAACGAAAAACCGCACTTATCTTGGCACGCAGCCTTTGGGCAGTTTCATAGTTCCCCTTTGCTTCAACTTTGCGCAGACAGTCGAGGATCATAGGGGCCGTAATCTCATTAATTGCGTGGTGTCCAAAATCGGATTTGGCTTTGGACAACAACCACTCGTTTTTTGTTTGGGTTGCCTTCGCACGCCCCTCCGCCGCGCCCTTTGCCAGGAATGCGTTCGCAAGGTGCTCAAAGCTGTGCTCGACGACAGCCCGTTTTGCCCGTTTCTCCTGCTGCTTCATCTTCCCGGGATCAACGCCCTTCGACAACAAGGATTTGGCCGCATCCCGGGCGGTGCGTGCTTCGGCAAGTGACACAGCCGGATACGCCCCAAACGACAATCGCTTCTCACGACCCTCAAAACGGTACTTCAACCGCCACAACCGTGATCCAGTGGGGCGTACTTCTATATAGAGCCCAGCAAAGTCGGCGATCTTGTAGGGTTTATCCCTGGCTTTCAGGTTCTTGATCTTGACGTCGGTAAGCGGCATTGGGGGCATCCTTGAAGCGACCACATCACTGGTGCCCCCAATAGCGCCCCCAATTTGGGGGCATCTTGTCGAACATGAAAAAACTTGTTCGGACAAACAGAGGCAACAGTGCCTTATATCAAAGGCTGTCATGGATGTAGTTAGCCACTATCGGATTTTGAAGTGGTGCCCGGGGGCGGAATCGAACCACCGACACGAGGATTTTCAATCCACTGCTCTACCCCTGAGCTACCCGGGCACGGGTGAACGATGTCTCGTTCGGGTCGTGGCGTTCTAGACGTCGGTCAGGGCGGTGTCCAGAGGGAAAAGGCGGTTTTTTCAGTGCGGGCGCTGGGTTTCTTGTGCAAGCGCTTCTGCCGCCTCCTCCAGGTCCTCGGGCGCGTCGGCGGTGACGGCGTAGGAGCCGTTCAGCCAGCGCCCAAGATCGACGTCGGCACAGCGGCGCGAACAAAATGGGCGGTATTTCGGCTCGCTCTCTTTGCTGCAAATCGGGCAACTCATGCCAACACATCGCTCAGAGGCTGACGTTCACGTTTGCGCTGCAGTTCGAAATTACCCAACGTGGTCCATCCGACCAGGGACGTCTCGATCCCGTCGGCCCGAAAGGCGGCCTTGAGTATCTGTTCCAGCTGGCGGCGGTCCTTTTTCGGCATCGGCGCGAAGTCGACGATGATCTGCCCCCCCAGGCCGCGGGTGCGCAATTCGCGCGGCAGGGCGCGGGCGGTGGCGATATTGGCCTTTAGCCCGGCCGCGGGGGAGCTGTCGGACCCGGTGTTCACATCCACGGCCACGAACGCCCGCGTAGGTTCGATAAATGCAAAGCTTCCACCTGATAGTGGCACTTTCGCGGTCAACAATCTTCGAATTTTCTCATCAACCCCATGCGCTTCAAAGGCGCCCTCGCGGTCCTCCAGCTGCTCTGGTGTGGCCCAGTCTCGCCAAGCCAGCAGGTGCGCGTCAGGGCCATCGACCAAAAGCTCAGGCGCACGGCCCTCGGCGTCCGCCAAAACCGCGCCGGACAGCTGCAACATGGCGGCAATGTCCTCGGCAACTTCGTCGTCCGACGCCTCGGCCGCGACCGAGCGCAGGATCAGTCCGGGGCCGGCGCCGTCCATTACGTCGTGGGCGATTTCCAGCAGGCGTTCGCGCGCGTCCTCATCGCGGATCGCGCGTGACACGTTGATGCCGGGGGCGTCTGGGGTGATGATAGCAAAGCGGCTTTTGAACAACACGCGGGTGGTGACCGGCGTGGCCTTGCCCGGCTCGGCGCGGGTAGCGACCTGCACCAGCAGCGCCTCGCCCGGTTTCAGCCCCTTGGCGCCGCGCAGATAGCCGGTTTCACCATCTGGCAGGCGCAGCATCATGCCCCCCTGCCCCTTCAGCGGCCGATCACAGATGCCGCGACAGATCGCGCCGGGGGCAAGACCGGTGCCGCTGTCGATCAGCAGATCCTCCAGCACGCCATCTTCTATCAACGCGGCGGCCTTGCGCCCGTTGATCTGGTCCAGTGCAATCACGCGACCCTTCATGCATCACCTTTGTAAAGCGGCAAGCCTGCCGCCAGAAGCAGCCCGGCGGTTTCGGCAACCGGCAGCCCCATCACGGCCGAGTAGCTGCCCTGGATCCACGGAATGAACGCGCCAGCCGGGCCCTGGATGGCATAGCCACCGGCCTTGCCGCGCCAATCGTCGCTGCCGATGTAGGACGCCAGCTCATTTTTGGACAACCGCTTCATCTTCACGCTGGTGACGACGTCACGGGTGAAGGTCTGGGTCGCATTACGCACGGCAACCGAGGTGATGACCTTGTGGCGCCGCCCGGCCAGAGCGCGCAGAAACTGCGCCGCCTCGCTGGCGTCGGCGGGTTTGCCGAGAATGCGGCGGCCCAGCGCAACGGTGGTATCGGCGCACAGCACAATCTCATCTGGCGCAACTTTCATCGCAGCGGCCTTTTCGGCGGCGATGCGACGGCAATAGGCCAGCGGCAGTTCGCCTTTCAAAGGGTCTTCATTGATGTCCGGTGGGCGCACCTCGTCCGCCACCAGGCCCAATTGCAACAGCAATTCTGCCCGGCGCGGGCTTCCCGAACCGAGAATCAGGCGCGCCATACGCTGCGCTTACTTGAAGCGGTAGTTGATCCGACCCTTGGTCAGATCATAGGGGGTCATTTCGACCTGCACCTTGTCGCCAGCCAGAACACGGATGCGATTCTTGCGCATCTTGCCTGCCGTGTGCGCGATGATCGTATGGCCGTTTTCCAGCTCGACCAGAAATGTCGCGTTCGGCAGGAGTTCCTTAACGACACCGGGAAATTCGAGCAGTTCTTCCTTGGCCATGTTCACTCCTGTTTGATGACCCGCCAATCGCGGGCGCCGCATAGATGGGACTAAAAGGCGGGGTTTTCAAGGGAAATCGGCGCGCGAACCGGCAATCGGGCCGCAATGTCACGCCCCAGCACATGTTAAAGGCGATTTGATTTGTTCGAACACCCGCGATAACTCTGAAAGGACGGGGTTTAAGCGGAGGCGATCTCATGTGTTGGAACACCGGTGTATCGGCCGCGATGGCGGTGGGCGGGGTTGTGTTGACCGTCGTGTCGGCCCGACGCGGCGATCCGCCCGCCTTCTGGATGACACTGGGGTTCTTCACAATCATGGAAGTCGTGCAAGCGGTGTCCTACCCTGTCATCGGACAATGCGGACAGCCCTTGAACCGGTCCCTGACCATATTCAGTTTCGGCCATATCACGCTACATCCGTTCTTTTTCAACGCCTTGGCGCTGGCGATGCTGCCGGATGCCGCGCGCCGACGAGTGCAGGGCTGGGTCTTTGCGCTGTGTGGCATCGCGATGATCTATACAATCGCGCAACTGGCCCCGCTGACCGGAAATGGCACCTGCGCGCCGCACCGCATGATGTGTGGCACCGATTTTTGCACCGTGCCGGGCAATTGGCACCTGGCGTGGGAGATGCCGTTGAATTCCTGGGGCAACGGGCTGGCCACGTCAGACTGGTGGCTGTTGCGGCAGTTCCGTGACGGCATGGTCGGCTATGGCTTGGCGGTCTTCGTGCTGCCGCTGCTTTACGGGGCTTGGCGCATCACAGTATTCCAGTTCCTGATCGGGCCGATCCTGAGCCGGCTCATCACGCCGAACGTGAACGAACAGCCCGCGATCTGGTGCTTGGCGGCGGTCGGCATCGCGGCGTTGATCGTCTTCACCCCGCTGCGCGATCTGTTCAAGGTGCAACGTGGGCCGCTGGGGCACCTAAAGCACGCGGCCTAGGCCGTCGGCGGGCCGAAACGTTCCAGTATCCGGCCGCGGATCTGGTCGCGGGTCTGGCGGTAAGCCTCAAGCTTTTCGTCCCGCTTCGCGCCCAAACCGGTCGGGTCCATGATCGGCCAGTATTCCACATCAAGGTGGTAGACCCGCGTCAGATCCAGCGCGCGACGCTGGCTGGCGGGTGACAACGCCACGATCAGGTCGAAGGACGACAGGTCGTCGCCCCATTCCTGCATCTGGTCGAAACTGCGCACCGTGTGGCCGGACAGGGAAATCCCCAGCTCCTCACAAACCGCGACGGAAAAACCATCGACCTCCAGCTCACTGTGAACGCCGGCAGATTGCACATAAATCTCGTGGCCATAAAAGGCCTTCATCATGCCCTCGGCCATAGGGCTGCGGACCGAATTGTGGTCGCAGCAGAACAGCACGGATTGAGGGCGATCCACCATGCGTCAACCCCAGTGCAGAACGCAGATCAGGGTGAACAGGCGTCGCGCGGTGTCGATGTCGATCTCGGCCTTGCCTTCCAACCGTTCCTGCAACACCCGCGCGCCTTCGTTGTGAATGCCGCGCCGCGCCATGTCGATCGCTTCGATCTGGCTGGGGGGCAATTTCTTCACCGCATCGAAATAGCTTTCGCAGATCGCGAAGTAGTCCTTCACCACCTGCCGGAACGGACCCAGCGACATGTGGAATTCCGCCGCAGGATCGCCAGCTTCGGTCTTCACATCGACCACCAGCCGCTTTTCACGGATCGCCAGCCCCATGTGATAGGGCCCGTCCGGCGCCACCTGATCGCCGCGCGGTTCCAGCTTGAAGGAATTGTCCTCAAGCAGGTCAAACACCGCGACCTTGCGCTCCTGCTCGATCGCGGGGGTGGGGGCGGCCAGACCGGTGTCGTCGATCTCGATATGGGTGATGCGGTTGGTCATGTCACTGCTCGTTCAGACGGTTCAGCCGGGCGCGGACGGACAGGCCGTGGGCCTCCAGGCTTTCGGAAATGGCAAGGGTTTCGGCGGCGGGACCGATGGCCGCCAGCGCGGCGGGGGTCATGCGCGCCAGCGTGGTGCGTTTCAGGAAATCCATCACGCTAAGGCCCGAGCTGAACCGCGCCGAGCGTGCGGTGGGCAGCACGTGGTTCGGGCCGCCGACATAATCCCCGATGGCTTCCGGCGTCCATTGGCCCAGGAAGATCGCGCCCGCATGGGTGCATTTTGCCGCCAGCGCGTCAGGGTCGGCGACGCACAGCTCAAGGTGTTCAGGTGCGATGCGGTTGGACAGTTCTGCGGCCTCGTCCATGTCGCGCACGATGATCGTGGCACCGAAATCGCGCCAGGAGGCGCCGGCGATGGCGCGCCGCTCCAACGTTTCCAGACGTGTCTCAACCGCGGCCACGACCCGGTCCGCAAATGCCGCATCATCCGTGATCAGAATCGACTGTGCGCTTTCGTCGTGTTCGGCCTGGGAGAGCAGGTCCAGCGCCAGCCAGTCGGGGTCATTGTCCGCGTCCGCAATGACCAGGATCTCGGACGGGCCTGCGATCATGTCGATGCCGACCTTGCCAAACACACGGCGTTTCGCTGCCGCCACGAAAGCGTTGCCCGGCCCGGTGATCTTGTCGACCGGGGCGATCGTATCGGTGCCATAGGCCAGTGCGGCGATGGCCTGCGCGCCGCCGATGCGGTAGACCTCGTCCACCCCCGCGATACGCGCGGCCAGAAGCACCAGCGGGTTCGCGATGCCGTCCGGCGTGGGCACGACTACGGCCAGACGCTCAACCCCGGCCACCTTGGCGGGGATCGCGTTCATCAGGACCGAGGACGGATAGCTGGCCAGCCCGCCGGGCACATACAGCCCCGCCGCCGACACCGGCGTCCAGCGCCAGCCCAATTCGGCACCTGTCTCATCCGTCCAGCGATCATCGGTCGGCATTTGGCGCAGGTGGTAGGCGCGGATGCGCTCGGCGGCCAGCTCTAGCGCGGCACGATCACTGTCTGAGACCTTGGCGCATTCCGCGTCGATCTCGTCTTGCGAATACCGCAGCGTGTCCGGGGTCAGCTGCAACCGGTCGAATTTCGCGGTCAGCTCGATCACTGCCGCATCGCCGCGGGCCCGCACATCGGCGATGATGCCGGCGACAACGGCATCCACATCCGGGCTGTCCTCGCGCTTCATGGACAGAAGCGCGGTAAAGCGGTCCTCAAAATCTGGCTGGGTGGTGGTCAGCGTCAACGGCATGTCTACTCCGGGTGTTCAGGCGTGTGCTTGGAGGGGGCCAGATAGGGTCGCGTCACGTCACGCAGGGTGACGTCCAGCGCCTCGACCTCAAGCGCAATCGCGCCGTCGCCGGCCAGGGTCAGTTCGATCCGGCCCATGCCGTCCTCGCCCGGCGCAAAGGACACGGACAGAAGCGACAGCACCATGTCGGCGTCGCCCCGGTCCAGCCCCTGGCTTTGCACCTTCATCACGTCGTTCACCGCCAGCACCGCCTGCACCCGCTCCACCGGGCGTCCACGCCGGTCGGCGGCGGGCTTGTCTTCCCAGCGAAAGCGATTCAGCAACAGGGCAAAGCGGCGCTGCGACGGTTGCCAGGTCATTTCCGTGATCGGAAACACCGCATCCTGCGCCAGCGCGCTGAGCACCGACAAATCGTCCGCATCCAATGCCATCAGGCGCAGCGGCTGATCGCCACCGTCTTCGAATTTGGCGTCGTCGCTCATTCTTTGATCCGTTCGATGCGGGCGCCGACTGAGGACAGTTTGCGCACAACTTTTTCATAGCCGCGATCCAGGTGATAGACCCGGTTGACCACGGTTTCGCCTTCGGCCGCCAGACCCGCCAGGATCAGCGACACGGACGCGCGCAGGTCGGTCGCCATCACCGGCGCGCCCTTCAGCTTGTCGACCCCGCGCACCGTGGCGTGGCCGCCGTGCACTTCGATATCGGCGCCCATCCGCACCAGTTCCGGCGCGTGCATGAAGCGGTTCTCAAAAATCTTTTCTTCCAGCACGCTGGTGCCGTCAGCGGTGCACAGCATCGCCATCATCTGCGCCTGCAGATCGGTGGGGAACCCCGGAAACGGCTCGGTCGTCACGTCAACCGCACTCACCCGCCCGTTGCGACGCGCCACTTTCAGCCCGCGCTTGGTTTCCTCGACATGGATGCCCGCCGCATCCAGCTTTTCGCAAAACGCGCCGACCAGCTCGATGCGTCCACCGATGCATTCCACTTCCCCGCCCGCAATCGCCGGGGCCAGCATATAGGTGCCAAGCTCGATCCGATCGGTCACCACCGGGTGGGTGGCGCCGTGCAGGCGGTCAACGCCCTGAATGGTGATCTCGGACGTGCCGTCGCCATCAATCTGAGCACCCATCGCGCGCAAGCAGGTGGCCAGATCGACAATCTCAGGCTCACGCGCCGCGTTCTTCAGAACCGTGGTGCCCTTGGCCAGCGTTGCAGCCATCATGATGTTCTCGGTCGCGCCCACGGACGCAAAGTTCATCTCATAGACCGCACCCTTCAGCCCCTTGGGGGCCTTCGCGTGCAGATAACCGTCGCGCAGTTCAATTTCGGCGCCCATCGCCTCAAGCCCGTGAATGTGCAGGTCCATCGGACGTGCGCCAATGGCGCAGCCGCCGGGCAGCGACACCTCGGCGTGACCAAAGCGCGCCAGCAGCGGCCCCAACACCAGGTTCGAGGCGCGCATCTTGCGCACGATGTCATAATCGGCATGGGCAGACGTTAGGTCGTGACTAGACATCGCCAGCACCTGACCATTCTGTAGGGACTTCGCCTCGGCACCCAGCGAGGCCAAAAGCTCGGTCATCGTCTTGATGTCGCTCAGACGCGGCGCGTTGGTCAGCGTCAGCGGCTCTTCCGACAACAGCGTGGCCGGCATCAGCGTCAGACACGCGTTCTTGGCCCCCGCAATCGGAATTTCACCCTGCAGCTCACCGCCGCCCGTCACCACAATCGAATCCATCTGCCTGCCTCGCCCTACTTGTTCTCGTTGTCACTTGTATCTGCCGCACGGGCCTTCGCCTGCGCCTTGCGCCGCCCCATGTTCGCCTTCAACGCCGCCTTCAACCGCTCATCGCGGGTCTGGCCTTGTTTTTGGGGCGTTTTGGTGTCGGCTTTCCTGTCCATATCGCCTTCTCTAACGCAGCAGACAAAAAGGGTCCAGATTGCGCTTGCGTCGTGCGCCGATTAGGTCTAATCAGCCGCCCACGGCGCTGCTGTAGCTCAGAGGTAGAGCACTCCCTTGGTAAGGGAGAGGTCGAGAGTTCAATTCTCTCCAGCAGCACCATTTCCGCAAAGCCCCTGACCCAATCCGCGCCACCCTCGCAGACGATCCACGCCAATGGTCTTCTAGAAGGGTATTTGCCGGTGAAGGATACCGAAGTCTCAACCCTAAATTGATCTCGACTCTACCTTAAAGAGATTCGCTTTTCGGGTGAGCTCAACCCGTTAACCTGTCTTAATGATTGGTTAACGCGATATCGCTCTGTGGATAAGTCCTGCGTTATCCACACTCACCTATTCAAAAGGTTAGGTTCGAAAAAACACACATTCTTCCAAGTGTGCAGTAATCCGCGGTTCCCCTACGTCAACTCGCAATTTCCGGTTGTGCTCGCTTGGCGCCACTCCCTAAATTTGATTCAAGATGGCGAACAACCAGATCATAGAAGAGCTGTTGCAAGAGCTGACGGACCGGGCGCCGACGGGGTATTTCCTTGGTCTGCACATTCGGTTCGCCGCCCCCTTGATGACCTTCCAGACCTATCCGCAGGTCTGGGCCGACCACTACACGCAGAACGCCTATGCCCTGCGTGATCCATTGATTGCCTGGGGGATATCGCGCACCGGGGCCACACGATGGTGCGATATCGACATCCCGGATCCGTTCGGCATCATGGACGAGGCCAGGACCTTCGGCCTGACCCATGGTGTTTCGATCTCTTGCGGCAAGGTGACATCGCGCACCATTGCAGGGGTGGCGCGATCGGACCGGGAGTTCACGGACGCGGAGATTGCCGAGCTGAGCGGCATCATCCTGCGCCTCCACCATGAGACCGAACCGCCCGACAACCTGACGGCGGCCGAAATCGAAGCGCTCCGGGTCGTGGGATCCGGCGAGCGCTACGCATCGGGCGCAGCCCGATTGGGGATTTCGGAGAGTGCTCTCAAGGCGCGCCTGACAACGGCACGTCGCAAACTGTTTGCCCGTACGTCTGCCGAAGCAATCCAACGTGCCAAGGATTATCGCCTGATCTAGGCCCTTGGAATTCAATGCTTTTTCAGATGCCGGGCTGGGATTTTCAACCAAGCTGGAGGCTTTTTTCATGCAAACCACGACACTTTCGTTCGAAAACATGCACAACCATGGCGAGCTTTTTGCGAATCTTCTTCGCGCTAGACGTCAGTCATTCATCGTGCAAAACAACTGGGACCTACCCGAGGCTATGGGGATGGAATACGACCAATATGACACCCCTGCCAGCCGTTGGGTCGCCGTGCACCAGTTCGGTCAGATTCTGGCCGGCATCCGACTGACACCGACCACCGCACGGTGCGGCATCTATTCCTACATGATCCGCGACGCGCAGCGTGGGCTGCTCGATTCGATCCCCTCGGACCTGTTGTATGACGAGGCGCCCGTGGCGGAAAACATCTGGGAAAGCAGCCGCGTCTTCGTGGCCCATGACACACCGCAGCGCATCCGCCGCCGGGTGCATGCCCACCTGATCACCGAGATGACCAAATCCGCCCGCGAACTGGGCGCGACACAGGTGCTGGGACTGATTCCGGCAAACTGGCCACGTTGGGCCAAACGCTGCGGCCTCGACGCGGTCGGCGCGGGTCGGGTGATGCATATCGACGGGGTGGACAACCAGGTTGTGTCGATCAACCTGTCGACTAAATTGCATTAAACGGGTGCGCCTGTCTTCCCCTGACCTTTGGGTCGGGGGAACTCCGAAAGTCGGCTCTGATCACATTGTGATCAACCCGCGGGTGTCAATTACACCGTTCTTAGGGCATACTTGCAGGCCTCTGAGAGCCGTGGCGGATTTTGACCGAAAGCAATATGATGAACACGTCTGGTTTCAGCGACGCGCTGCTCTTTTATTCAATCTCCTACAAATGCCAGCACGAAGGCGTAGCCAGCCTGGCCGGGATTATTGCAGCAGAGGACGCCATTAACAGAAGCGCTCCGACCCTTGATGAACTCAATGCTGGACTGAGCAAACTGCACGCGGCCGGGTTAATAGAGCGCATGGCAGATGGCTTTTGCACAACCGGCGCAGGCACCAAGTTGTACGAGATTGTAAATGCGGGCGACGGTGATGTGTTTTCCCGGTTGGAGAAATTGGCGTCTCTGATCGGTGCGCCAAACTCCTTGGGTGGAGTTTCGCCGGAAGTGTCAGCAAGCGAATATCAGAGCGCATACAGCGCCTATTACGGTTTATCGTAAATTGCCGTTGAAATTGTGAGAGTACGCATAGGTTCGCGCGCTACTTCCCTTTGGGCAAACCCTCTCGTACGCCAATTTCAAGCCAGCATTTTGCTTGGGACGCGCCTTGCCACTCCAATTCGACTTCACCCTTCCAGTACTTCCACACTCCGCAGATGGTCCAGGTTGCCAACGCCTATCGCTCCCCAAACGGGAAACCGCTCGCCACCCAAATTGTATTGGGGGGCGGCATGCCACAACGGCACGATGTGCTTCCGGAACAGATGCTCATGTGAATCGAAACCACCATTGCCTTCACCCTCACGCTTGGCGATGTGGGAAATGACCTAACCCGAAGGCCGCTCGAACACGCTGACGCCGACAAAGATCACACCAATGCCTGGGTGGGGGTGTAGCTCTACAAATTGAACGTGGTCGTTCTTGTCAAATTCGACCCCGACCGCTCCGTTCCTGTATCAATCAATTCGGTCGTGGGGCGATGATTTTTCATGGCCCATATCGTGCATCACTCCGATCACATCTTCTCGTTATGCACCCAGCCTAATCGGCAAAATACCGGTATGAGGCAGCACATCGAAGGACGTGGGCGAACGGGCGAATGGGCGAATGGGCGAATGGGCTTAGCATTCTAGGGACCTTCATCAATCAAACCCATGTCCACCGCTCGGCGAATGCCTTCATTTTCCCTTCACCCAAGTTGGGGCCCCTTCGCCCGGCACGCCTGCCAGCCAAGCACCCTACCCCGTCGACCAGGCCCTTGGCTGCTTCATCCCGGCAATCTTGATCGTCTGTTTGACATAGCCGTAAGGGAACAGGTCGAACAACTCGGCGCGTCCGGCGCGTTTGTTGCCGTCGCCAAGGAAGGCCATCACAAAGCGCACGTCGGGGATGATGCCGTTGGCCTCGGCCTCGTCCCGCACGAAATCAATCACCTGCCAGTGACGGTCGGTCAGAGTAATCCCCTCACCCGCTGCCGCGTGTTCGGCGAACTCCGGCGTCCAGCTGTCCGGGTCGGTCAGGTACCCGTGTTCATCAAGCAAAAAACGCTGCCCCTTTTCCAGGGACAGCGTTTCGATCATGTCAGGTCGGGTGCGCATGAGTCTGGCTCAATCCATCCATTCAAACGGGCGCGTGAAGTTGCCCAGCGTGTGGTTGACCGCCTCGAAGTCCACGTCGCCCATCGCGCGCAGACGCGCCACCAGACCGCGTTTCTTGTCTTCTAGCACCTCGACCACTTCGGCGGCGTGCCCGGCCTCGGCCAGGGCCGCGTTATAGACGCGTGTAATGGCGCTGCGGCGCAGGTCGGGTTTGAACACTTTGCCAACGGCGGTTTTTGGCAGTTCATCCAGGATCTCGATATGCTTGGGATGCGCTGCACGTTCGTGCACGTGCTTCTTGGCGAACGCCATCAACTCCTCAACCGTCACCTCGGCGCCGCCGATCAGTTCGACATAGGCGCAGGGCAGTTCGCCCGCAAAGGCATCGGGCTGGCCGATCGCACCGACGAAAGCAACCGCCTCGTGACCTGCCAGAGCCTCTTCGATCTCGGCTGGGTCGATGTTGTGCCCGCCGCGAATGATCAGATCCTTGGCGCGGCCGGTGATCCACAGATAGCCATCTTCGTCGATCCGGCCCAGATCACCCGTGCGCAGGTATTTCTCCCCCGCGAACAGCCCCTTGTTCTTGGCCTCTTCGGTATAAGTGTTGCCGGTGAACACGCCCGGGTTGGAGACGCAAATCTCGCCCACAACATCGGTTTCGCATTCTTCCAGAATGACGCCATCGGCGTCGCTGTTCAGGATTTTCACATCCGAATAGGGGAACGGCACTCCGACAGACCCGACCTTCTTGTTGCCGCCCGGAGGGTTGCAGGAGACCAGGCAGGTCGCTTCGGTCAGGCCATAGCCCTCGACGATGGTGACGCCGGTGGCCTTTTCGAACCGGTTGTAAAGCTCGACCGGCAGCGGCGCCGAACCCGAGAACGCGATCTTCAGCGACGACACATCCGCATCCATCGGGCGCTGCATCAGCGCGGCAATGGCGGTGGGTACGGTGATGACAAAGCTGACCTTGTAGCGCTCGACCAGCTTCCAGAAATTGTCAAACACCCCGTCACCGCGATAGCCCGCAGGTGTCGGGAATACAACGTGAGAGCCAGACGTCAGCACCGCCATGAAGATCACATGAACGGCAAAGACGTGGAACAACGGCAGCGGGCAGATGATCACGTCCTCTTCTGTGAACAGCAGGTTCGCGCCCAGCCAACCGTTGTACATGATGCCGGAATACTTGTGCTGCGCCACTTTGGGCATGCCGGTGGTGCCACCGGTGTGGAAATAGGCCGCCACGCGGTCTTCCTTGCTGTCGGCAAAGTCCAGCGTCTTGTTCTGCTTGGCGAGTTCCGCGTTGAAATTCAGAACCGGCGCATGGTGGCTGACCGGGTTCTTCGGGCGGATCAGCGGCACGATCAGGTTCTTGGGAAAGCCAAGATACCGGTTCAGGTCGATCTCAAGAACCGTCTTCACGTTCGGCGCCAGCTTCACCGCCTCGGCGGCCAGCTGTGCCACTTCGGTCTTGGGGAAGCTTTTCAGCGTAACCAGAACCTTGGCCCCGGTCTCACGCAAGATCGCGCCAACCTGTTCGGCGTCCAAAAGCGGGTTGATCGGGTTCACGATGCCCGCAATCGCCCCCCCCATCAGGGTATAAAGCGTTTCGTTCGCGTTCGGTAAAAGATAGGCCACAACATCGTCTTCGCCGACACCCAGCGACCGAAACAGGTTTGCCGCCTGCACGCTGCTGTCATGCAGCTGGTTCCAGGTCAGTGTTTCCTTCTTGTCGGTTGGGCCCGAGGTGATCTGATACGACACCGCCGGGCGCGGCCCGAAAGTATCCGCTGTCTGTTTCAGGCGTTGATACAGCGTGACCGGTTTGTCGCGCTCTTCCCAGGACATTTCTGCCTCGACCTTGCGGACGTCCTCCATCGACGTGAAATCGTACATGTATTCTCCTCCCCTGCCCCCGTTCATCGGAGCGTCATTTGGGAAAGAGCATGGGCTTTTCAGCCGCCCTGCGCAAGTCTGACGTAACGTGGAAAGCCGGGCTTACTCTGCGGCAAGGCCTTCGGTGAATTGCAGTTTGGCTAGGCGCGCGTACAGCCCACCTTCGGCCACCAGTTCATCATGGGTGCCCTGCGCCACGATCCGGCCCTCGTCGAACACGACGATACGGTCGGCCTTCTTCACCGTGGCAAGACGGTGGGCAACGATAACCGTCGTGCGATCCTGCGCCAGGGCGTCTACGGCCTGCTGCACCAACCGCTCGCTTTCGGCATCCAGCGCGCTGGTGGCTTCGTCCAGCAGCAGCACCGGCGCGTCGCGCAGGATGGCGCGAGCGATCGCGATACGCTGTTTCTGCCCGCCCGACAGCATCACGCCACGTTCACCGACGAACGTGTCGTAACCCTGCGGTAGCTTGGCCAGAAATTCATGCGCGGCAGCGGCACGGGCGGCGGCCTCGACCTCGGCATTTGTCGCCTCGGGTCGACCAAAGCGGATGTTATCACGCGCCGATGCAGCGAAAATCACTGCGTCCTGCGGCACCAGCGCAAGGTGGCGACGGAATTCGTCCCGACGCACGTCGCGCAGGTCGATCCCGTCCAACTCCACCGCGCCGTCATCAGGGTCATAGAAGCGTTGCATCAGCTGAATGATGGTCGATTTTCCCGCCCCGGACGGACCGACCAGCGCCACGGTTTCACCAGGCGCAATGTGCAACGTTACCTCGTGCAACGCCGCAGTCTCGGGTCGCGCCGGATAGTGGAAGGTGACATCGCGAAACACCACGCCGCCGGTAGGACGGGATGGCAACGCCTTGGGATCGCGCGGATCCTCTACCGTGTCTTCCGCGTTCAAAAGCTCCACCAGACGCTCAGTCGCCCCCGCCGCGCGTTGCAGTTCGGACCAGATTTCCGACAGCGCACCGACCGCACCTGCGACCATCACCGCATAGATCACAAATTGCACCAGCGCCCCGATTGACACCGTGTCCGCGCGCACGTCACGCATGCCGATCCATAGCACCCCGACCACGCCCGAGAAGATCAGCGCAATCACGATAACCGTCATCACCGCGCGCGTGCCAACCCGCTTTTTCGCCGCGTCGAAGCTTTTTTCGGTGACCTCGCCAAACTCTTCCCGGCTAGCGTCTTCGTGGGTAAAGGCCTGCACGGTCTGCACCGACAAAAGCGCTTCGGAGGCATTGCCAGAGCTTTTCGCGATCCAGTCCTGGTTTTCCCGGCTCAGCACCCGCATGCGCCGACCTAGCACCACAATCGGCACGATCACTGCGGGCACGATCAAGAGCACCAGCATGGTCAACTTGGGCGAGGTCAAAAGCATCAGCACAAGACCGCCCAGGAAAATCAACAGGTTGCGCAGCGCCACCGACACGGACGACCCAATGACGGACAGGATCAGGGTCGTGTCCGTGGTGATGCGGCTCAGAACCTCGCCGGTCATGACGCGTTCGAAAAACGCGGGCGACATGCCGATCACGCGGTCAAACACCGCTTTGCGGATGTCGGCCACAACCCGTTCGCCCAGTCGAGTGACAAGGTAATACCGCATCCCTGTGCCCAGCGCGAGCGCCCCAGCCACCCCGAGCGCGGCCAGGAAATACTGATCCAGCAAGTGATCAGTCGATTCCCCGAACCCATCGATGACGCGTCGCACCGCCAGCGGCAGGATCAGCGAGATGCCTGCGGTCAGAACCAACGCGACCCCAGCGGCCAGCATCATCAGGCGATGCGGGCGCAAGAAGGGCCACAGCCCCCCCAACGCGCCGATGCGCTTTGACTTTTCGCGGTCCTGAGCGTCTTGCCCTTCGCGTCCCGTGTCGCGTCCTGCCATATCGCGGCTCCTTCATGTTCCGGGGACAGATAACGGCACAGGCGGCGGGTCACAAGACTTGCCGCGCCCCTGCCCCTGCCAAAGGTATTCCGCCCCCGCGTCAGGCCCGCCTTGCGGACCCTCCTTCGAGGTCGGGGCGGGGCCTCGCTGCGCTCGGCATGGAATCTGGTGGCCTCGCCTTCGGCTCGGCACTCTCTTTCAGCTGTCCCGAAGTAGTGCCACCAGAGGCAAGAAAACTCTTCTGGTGCTTCAGAAAGGATTTTTCGCCTCCGACGGGGGTATTGGGAGAAAGGTTAAACCTCAGAGCCTGTCGCGCAGGGAGAACCAGAGCATCCCGGCGACCAAAAGCGGCCAGCGCAGAGCTGCACCGCCCGGGAAGCGGGGTGTAGGTACGTCGGCCAAAAGGTCGAACCGCCCCGCCTGCCCTACCAGCGCCTCGGCGGCCAGTTTTCCGCCCAGCGTGGCCATCGCAACGCCATGGCCGGAATAACCCGACGCGCTGAGAATATTGCCGCTGAGCCGTGCGAAATGCGGCATGCGGTTCATCGTGATCCCCAGGGTGCCGCCCCAGGCAAAATCGATGCGTGTGCCTTTCAGCTGGGGATAAATCTCCAGCATCGGTTTCGAGACCAGTTTGCGGATGTCCTTGGGAAAGCGGTAGCCATAGCTTTCCGCGCCGCCAAACAGCATGCGGTTGTCTTCGGACAGGCGGAAATAGTTGATCACGAACTTGCTGTCGGCCACCGCATGGTTTTCGCGGATCAGGTCACGGGCAAAGCTTTCATCCAGCGGCTCGGTCGCCAGGATGTAATTGTTGATCGGCATCACCCGCGTGGCAACGTGGCCTTCGGCGTGGCCCAGATAGCCATTGCAGGCCCAGAGCACGTGCCCCGCCTTGATCACCGCCTTGTCGGTGCGCACAGTCGCCGGGTCGCCTTGATCCACCCCCGTCACACGGCTGGTTTCACAGATGCGCGCGCCGGCAGAGTCCGCGGCGCGGGCCAGACCGAAGGCATAGCGCAGCGGGTGCACATGCCCGCCACCCATGTCCAGCGTGCCGCCATGATACGCAGGCGAGCCGCACAGGTGGTGCATTTCGTCTCGGTCCACCGGACGGATCAGGTCGTAGCCATACTCGTCCTGCAATTTGCGGGCATAGTCGTGGCTTTCGGGCACGAAGCGAGCGCGATGATCAGCGTGCAGGATGCCGTCGACGAATTCCGCCTCGGGCGCGTGAGCGGCCACCAGATCGCGCACCAATTGCACACTTTCCAGCGACAGGTCCCATAGAGCACGGGCGCGGTCCTTACCGACCATCTCCTCCAGTTCATCCTGCTCCACCCGCTGACCGGTGCCGACCTGCCCGCCGTTGCGCCCTGAGGCGCCAAAGCCCACGCGGTGCGCCTCAAGAAGCACCACGTTCAGGCCCTTTTCGGCCATGTGCAGCGCCGCCGACAGGCCGGTAAACCCCGCGCCGATGATGCAGACGTCGCAGGACATTTCGCCCTCGGCGGGTCCATAGGGGCCGGGATGGTCAGCGCTTGCGGCATACCAGCTGTCGGGAAATATCCCGACCCGGTCGTTGGCGGTCAGAATGTCCATCAGCTTGCGGCGACCAAAAGCCCCGCGGCCTTCACGTTCTCATAGGCTTCGTCCAGCGACTTGCGCGCGCGTTCGATCAGCACGTCGATCTCTTCGGTCGTGATCACCAGCGGCGGCGCGATGATCATCCGGTCGCCGACATGGCGCATGATCAGGTTGTTGGCAAAGCAGCGTTCGCGGGTCATGAAGCCGATCGTGCCGGCATCCGACGCGAACGGCGCGCGGCTGCCTTTTTCCGGCACCAACGCCAGCGACGCCATCAGGCCAACAATCTTCGTCTCGCCCACCATCGGGTGATCGGCCAGCGAATGCCATTTTTCGGCCAGATACGGACCGGCCACGTTCTTGACGTGATTGACGACACCCTCTTCTTCCATGATGCGCAGGTTTTCCAGCGCCACGGCACAGGCTACCGGGTGACCGGAATAGGTATAGCCGTGGTTGAATTCGCAGGCGTCCAGCACCTTGGCGACCTTATCGTTCACAATCGACGCCCCGATCGGGGCGTAGCCCGAGCTGAGCCCCTTGGCGACGGTCATGATGTCGGGCTTGATGTCGTAGTACTCGCTGCCGAACCATTCGCCGGTGCGGCCAAAGCCACAGATGACCTCATCCGCGATCAGCAGGATGTCATACTTGTCGCAAATGCGCTGAATTTCCGGCCAGTAGCTGTCGGGCGCGACGATCACGCCACCGGCCCCCTGCACCGGTTCCGCGATGAAGGCCGCGACCTTGTCCTGGCCCACTTCAAGGATCTTCGCTTCCAACTGGCGCGCGCGCTCCAGACCGAATTCCTCGGGGTCGGTGTCGCCGCCTTCGGCCCACCAGTGCGGCTGGTCGATGAACTCGATACCAGGGATCGGCAGGCTGCCTTGGCCGTGCATGCCCTTCATGCCGCCCAGCGACGTGCCGCCAATCGTCGACCCGTGATAGGCATTCCAGCGCGAGATGATCACGTCACGCTCTGGCTGGCCCTTCTCGGCCCAATAAGTGCGCACCATGCGGATGTTGGTGTCATTCGCGTCCGAACCACCGTTGGCGAAGAACACGTGGTTCAGATCACCCGGTGCCAGCTCGGCCAGCTTTTGTGCCAGCGCGATGCCGGGCACGTGGGTGGTCATGAAGAAGGTGTTGTAATACGGCAGTTCGCGCATCTGGCGCGCGGCGACGTCCGCAAGCTCATCGCGGCCATAGCCGATGTTCACGCACCACAGGCCCGCCATTGCATCAAGGATCTTGTTGCCCTCGCTGTCGGTCAGGGTCACGCCGTCGGCGCGGGTGATGATCCGCGCGCCCTTTTGCGATAGCTCATCATTGGTGGTGAACGGGTGCATGTGATGCGCCGCGTCGATCGCCTGAAGCTCTTCGGTCGGCATGTGATTCGTGATCTTGTTCATATCTGGCGCTCCCATCGGGGGTGAAATCTGAAATCCTCGCCAGAATATGATCAAAATTCACCGTGTCAACGAGAAGCCTGATTTATGATCAAACCTTTTCGCCCAGAAGCGAGGCGCGCACCTGGTCGATTCCCTGCAGGATGTCGCCCCGGATCGCCTCGGCCACCGCGTCGCCGTCGCCCGCGCGCATGCCCGCCAGCGCCTCGGCGTGCTTATCAGGCAGGTTGGCGGTGCCATAGCGCCCCAGCACGACGCGCAAAGACGGCCCCCCCCGCAGCCACAGCATGTTGGCGATCGACAAAAGCACTTGCGCGCCAGACAGTTCATAAAGCGCCGCGTGGAACCGGTAATTGTGTTCGAGATAGCCGCGTACATCGCCCCGGTCGATTGCGGCGTTCAGCTGATCATCCATCGCTACAAGGCGTGTAATGTCGTCCGGCGCCATGTTTTCAACGGCCCTGCGCGAAACCTCAGGTTCGACCGCCAACCGGGCAAAAGCGATTTCATCCCATTCGGACACGTCCAGAACCGGCACCGTCACGCGTCGGTTGCCCTGAAACACCAGCGCTCCTTCCGAGGTCAGACGCCGAATCGCTTCGCGCACCGGCGTCATACCGACGCCCAGCGTATCAACCAGGCCCTGAATCGTCACCGCCTGGCCCGGCGTCAGCTCTCCGAACAAAATCATTTCGCGCAGCCGACGATAGACCTTTTCGTGGTCCGGTAATTTTGCGGTCTTGACCTGCAAGCCCCTGCCCTCCGTCACAATTTCTTTGCCATTCCCGGCCCCAAGGATAGTCTTGAAAAGCAGCCTAACCTGCCCTGCGAAATATTACCATATTGCGCGCGGCGTGTTTTTTTGATCAAATGTCACCGATTGGGCGACGAACGCCTGAACACAGGGAGCAAGAATACATGAACAAGACTTGGATGACTTTGGGCGTCGCCCTGGCGATGGGCGCGTCTGCCGCCACCGCCGAAGAAGTGCGCGTTTACAACTGGTCGGACTATATCGACGAAGAACTGCTGGAACAGTTCGAAGCCGACACCGGGATCGAGCTGATCTACGACGTGTTCGATTCGAACGAAGTGCTGGAAACCAAGCTGCTGGCCGGTGGCTCGGGCTATGACGTCGTCGTGCCATCGGGCACCTTCCTGCAGCGTCAGATCGTGGCAGGCGTGTTCCAGCCGCTGGACATGGCCCAACTGCCCAATCACGGCAACATGTGGGATGCGATCGAAGCACGCACCGACAAGTATGACCCCGGCAACAAGTATTCCATCAACTACATGTGGGGCACCACCGGCATCGGCGTAAACACCGGCAAAGTGGCCGAAGTGCTGGGCGACGACGCCCCGATCGGGTCGCTGGCCCTGCTTTTTGACCCGGCCAACATGGAAAAGCTGGCGGCGTGCGGCGTGCATATCCTTGACGCCCCGGCGGAAATCATCCCCGCCGCCCTGGCCTATATCGGCGAAGACCCCGACAGCCAGGACCCGGACGTGATTGCCAAGGTCGAGCCGGTTTTGACCGCGATCGCGCCTTACGTGCAGAAGTTCCACAGCTCGGAATACATCAACGCGCTGGCCAACGGTGACATCTGCGTGGCGTTCGGCTGGTCCGGCGACATCCTGCAGGCCCGTGACCGCGCCTGGGAGGCCGAGAACGGCGTCGAAATCGCCTATAACGCCCCGTCCGAGGGGGCCCTGATGTGGTTCGACCAAATGGCGATCCCCGCCGACGCGCCGAACCCGACGGCCGCGCATGTGTTCCTGAACTGGATCATGGACGCCCAGGTTGCCGCGACCGCGTCGAACTATGTCTACTATGCCAACGGCAACATGGCCTCGCAGCCGATGCTGGTGGAAGACGTGATCGGCGATCCGGCCATCTACCCGGACGAAGAGACGTTGAAGAACCTCTACACCACGTCGCCCTATGCGCCGAAGGTGCAGCGGGTCGTGACGCGCCTGTGGACCAAGATCAAGTCGGGCACCTAAGCCCCGCAATCCAGCCCCCCGCGTGACCCACGCGGGGGGCTTTTTTGACCTCTTATCCAATTCAGGTGTGCCATGGCTGAAACTGCCCCGATCTCTGCTGATTTTGCGCCGTGGGAAGCCCCCGACGCCAAGCCGATCATCCAATTCAAGAACGTCACCAAACGATTTGGTGATTTCACCGCCATCGACGACCTGACGATCGACATCTTTCCGCAGGAATTCTTTTCCCTGCTGGGCCCGTCGGGCTGTGGCAAGACCACGATGATGCGGATGCTGGCAGGGTTCGAAAGCCCGACCGAAGGCACAATCCTGCTGGACGGTCAGGACATTGCGCCGGTGCCACCGAACAAGCGCGCCGTGAACATGATGTTCCAAAGCTACGCGCTGTTTCCGCACCTGTCGGTGTCAGACAACATCGCCTTCGGCCTGAAGCGCGACGGTCTATCCAAGGACAAGATCGCCGACCGCGTCGAGGAGATGCTGAAGCTTGTGCAGCTGAGCCAGTTTGCCAGCCGCAAGCCGCACCAAATCTCCGGCGGGCAACGCCAGCGTGTGGCCCTGGCCCGGTCGCTTGCCAAGGCGCCGAAGCTATTGCTTCTGGACGAACCTCTGGGCGCGCTGGACAAGAAGCTGCGCCAGGAAACCCAGTTTGAGCTGATGGACATTCAGGAAAAGACCGGCACCACCTTCGTGATCGTGACCCACGACCAGGAAGAGGCGATGACCGTGTCCTCCCGCGTGGCGGTGATGGACCACGGCAAGATCATCCAGGTCGCCACGCCACAACAGATCTATGAAGAGCCGAACTCGGTCTATGTCGCCGACTTCATCGGCGACGTGAACATCATTCGCGGCACCGCCAAGCGTGCTGACGGCGACCACGTGCATATCACCTTCGCCGCCGATCACGCGCCCCTGATCGCCGCCACGAAACGCGACATTGCCGAAGGCAGCGAGGTCGCCTTGGCGATCCGCCCGGAAAAGATCGCAATCTCGACCGAAAAACCCGAAGATCGCAACAACGCGATCCAGGGCAAGGTGCTGGACATCGCCTATCTTGGCAACATCTCGACCTATCACGTCGAATTGCCCGGCGGCGCGGTCGTGAAGGCGCAGACCGCCAACACCCGCCGCGTGCATCGCCGCAGCTTCACCTGGGACGACAGCGTCTGGCTGTCCTGGACGGACACGGCTGGTGCCGTGCTGGTGGAGTGATGCGGCGCCTTTCCCTGATTTCGGTTCCTTATCTGTGGCTTCTGGCCCTGTTCCTGGTGCCGTTCCTGATCGTGTTGAAAATCTCGCTGTCGGACACCGCGCTGGCGATCCCGCCCTATACCCCCACGCTGGACCTGTCGCAGGGCTGGGCGGGGCTCGCGCAATGGTGGGCCGGTCTGGACATGGAGAACTTCTGGTTCCTCGCCGAGGACAACCTGTATTGGAAGGCCTACCTCTCCAGCCTGAAAATCGCCGTCACCTCGACCCTCCTGACCCTGTTGGTGGGCTATCCCATCGCCTATGGCATGACGCGCGCGCCGGACGAATGGCGCCCGACACTGATGATGCTGGTGATCTTGCCGTTCTGGACCTCGTTCCTGATCCGCGTTTACGCGTGGAAGGCGATCCTGAGCCAAGAAGGTCTGCTCAACCAGCTTTTGATGAACATCGGCCTGATCAGCGAGCCGCTGATCATCCTGAACACCAACCTCGCCGTCTATATCGGCATCGTCTACACCTACCTGCCCTTCATGGTGCTGCCGATCTTTGCCGCCCTTGACCGGCTTGACGGATCGCTTCTGGAAGCGGCCGAGGACCTGGGCTGTTCGCGCCTGACGGCCTTCTGGCTGGTGACCATGCCGCTGTCGAAACAGGGCATCATTGCAGGCAGTTTCCTGGTCTTCATCCCCGCGATGGGCGAATTCGTCATCCCGGCCCTGCTGGGTGGATCGAAAACCCTGATGATCGGCAAGGTGTTGTGGGAGGAGTTCTTCTCGAACCGCGACTGGCCCGTGGCCTCGGCCGTGGCCGTGATCCTGCTGCTTCTCTTGATCATTCCGATTGTGCTGTTCCAGCGCAACGAGGAAAAACAGCGGGAGGCCGAAGGATGAGACGTCTGAGCTGGTTCAACACGGTATCGCTCACCCTTGGGTTTGCGTTCCTGTACATCCCGATGATCATCCTGGTCATCTATTCCTTCAACGCGGGCAAGCTGGTCACCGTCTGGACGGGATTCTCGACCAAATGGTACGGCGAGCTGTTCCAAAACGAAGCCTTCCTGAACGCAGCCTGGGTCACGTTGAAAGTCGCGGTCATTTCCTCGACCTTCGCCACGGTGCTGGGCACGATGGCCGCCTATGTCATGGTGCGCGGCGGGCGGTTTTACGGCCGCACGCTGTTTAGCGGCATGATCTATGCGCCGCTGGTGATGCCCGAAGTGATCACCGGCCTGTCGCTGCTGCTGCTGTTCATCGCCATCGGCCTGGATCGCGGCACGCTGACCATCGTGCTGGCGCATACGACGTTTTCGATGTGCTATGTCTCGGTCGTCGTGTCGTCGCGCCTGGTCACCTTCGACCGCTCGTTGGAAGAGGCCGCGCTGGACTTGGGCTGCACGCCGTTTGACGCCTTCAAATCCGTGACCCTGCCGATCATCGCGCCTGCGGTGATCTCGGGTTGGCTGTTGGCCTTCACCCTGTCGCTGGACGACCTTGTGATTGCCTCGTTCACCTCTGGCCCCAGTTCGACCACCCTGCCGATCAAGATCTTCTCGGCGGTGCGTCTGGGCGTGTCGCCTGAAATCAACGCCCTGTCGAGCATCATGATCGGCATCGTCGCTTTCGGCGTCATCACAACATCCCTCATGTCCAAACGCGCCATCACGCGCCGGCAGGCAGAAGAAAACAAGGCCGTGCAATGACCATGACTTTCCGCGAAGAATATGCCGCCTATGTGGCCGAACACGGGCGCCCTGACCGGGTTGAACTGATGCTCTGCGACCTCAATTCGGTCCTGCGCGGCAAATGGCTGCCCGGCGATGACGAGGCAAAGCTGGCTGATGGCGCCGTGCGGCTGCCGATTTCCACCTATGCGCCCAACATTCTGGGCGAAGAGGTCGAGGCAACCGGGTTGGGCATCACCGTGGGCGACCCTGACGGGCGCATCGTGCCCATTCCCGGCACGATGAAACCGGTGCCCTGGGCAAACAGCCACGTGGCGCAGGTTCAGATCGAGATGCTGGACCCGGACACCCACGCGCTCAGCCAGCTGTCGCCGCGCCAGCAGCTGGCCAACATGGTTGACCGGTTCCACGCCCGCGGGCTGAACCCGGTGCTGGCGACCGAGCTGGAATTCTACCTGTTCCAGCCGCGCACCGACATGGACGCAGCCCCGGTTCCGCCCGAACGTTCCCCCACCGCGCAGAACTATGACCTTGAGGTGCTGGAACGCACCCAGGCGTTTCTGGACGACGTGCTGTCGGCCTCCAAGGCGCAAGGCCTGGCCACCGACACATTGATTGCCGAGTTCGGCCCGGGACAGTTCGAGATCAACTTCCACCACACCGACGACGTGCTGGCCGCCGCCGACACTGGCGTGTGGTTCCGCCGCCTGGTGCGCGGCGTGGCCCGGGTGCATGGCATGGAGGCGACCTTCATGGCCAAGCCTTACGCGGGCTTCCCCGGCAACGGCATGCATGTGCACGCCTCGGTCGTCGATGATGCTGGCAAGAACATCTTTGATGCGGGCGGAGAGGTGTCCGACACGCTCAAGGCCGCCGTTGGCGGGGTGCTGGACACGATGCGCGACGCGCAGGCGGTGTTCGCCCCACACATGAATTCCTACCGCCGGTTCCAGCCCAATTCCTTCGCGCCTTCGGCCCCAGACTGGGGCTTTGACAATCGCGCCGCCGCCGTACGCCTGCCGGAAATCAAAGGCCCGGGTGCGCGGCTGGAACACCGCATTTCCGGCGCCGATGTGAACCCCTATCTGGCGATCACCGCGATCCTTGGCGGCATGCTGCACGGGCTGGACAATGCGCCCACCCTGCCCACGCCGCTGGACGATCCCGCGGCCTCTCCCGCAGCGCCGCTCACCGACAATTGGAGCGCCGCCGTCGAACGTTTTGCCGCCTCGGACTTCATCCGCGACACCTTCGGGGACCGGTATCAACGCATCTATGCCGATGTGCGGCGCGATGAGATCTCGCAGCTGACGACGGAAATCAGCCAGGTCGAATACCGGACCTACCTGGGTCGGCTTTGAGGCGGCCTTACGAAGACTACGCCTATTCCGATGCAGCGCGGGCCGAGTGTTTCTGGACTTTGCCCGCCCATGACTGGCCCCGCGCCCAGGGCGACCTGACCACGGAAGTCGTTGTGATCGGCGCGGGCTTCACTGGCCTGTCCGCAGCCCTTCACCTGGCGCAAGAGGGCGTGCAGGTCACGGTGCTTGAGGAACAGATCCCCGGCTGGGGCGCATCGGGGCGCAATGGCGGGTTCTGCTGCATGGGCGGCGCCAAAGCCAGCCCGGAAAAGCTGGCAAAACGCTTTGGCGAAGCCGCCGCGCGCGAGTTTTACAATGCCGAGAAAGCCGCCATCGACCTGGTGGCCGAGCTGCTTGATACCCACAATATCGACGCTGACACCCATTCGGACGGAGAGGTCCTTCTGGCCCACCGCCCCCGCGCTGTGGACGCGCTGCGGGCGGACGCAGACATTTACACCGCCCTCGGGGAAAGCGCCCAGATGTTGAGCAAGCCGCAACTGGACGAACGCGGCATGGCGGGGCCAGAGTTTCACGCAGGGCTCCACCTGAAACTGGGCTTTGCCTTGAACCCGGCGAAATACGCCCACGGCCTGGCCCTGGCCGCACAAATGGCCGGCGCCGACATCCGCGCCCACAGCCCGGCAACAAAGATCGCGCCGCAAAACGGCGGCTTCATCGTGACCACACCGCAAGGGCGGGTGACGGCAAAGAAACTGATCCTCGCCACCAACGGCTATTCCTCTGATGACCTGCCCGACTGGCTGCACGCCCGGTTCCTGCCGGTGCAGTCCAACATCCTTGTGACCCGTCCCCTGACGGAAGATGAATGCGCCGAACAAGGCTGGACCAGTGACCTCATGGCCTATGACAGCCGTCATTTACTGCACTATTTCAGGTTGTTGCCCGATGGCCGTTTCCTGATTGGCACACGCGGCAACGTCACCGCCACCGCCCAAGGTCAGGCCCGGATGCGCGACACAACCCGCGCGGACCTCGCGCGCATGTTCCCGGCCTGGCGCGACGTCGAAACGCCGCATTTCTGGTCCGGACTGGTCTGCCTGGCGCGCAACCTCACCCCCTATGCTGGCCCGGTCGGCAGCTGGGACAACGCCTGGGCCGGCCTGGCGTACCACGGAAACGGCGTCGCCATGGGCAGCTGGACCGGGGCCCGCCTGGCCGACATGGTTCTGGGACGCAAATCCCCGCCAAAGGTCCACCAAGCCCCGCTTGCCCGTTTCCCGCTGGGGCGCGCCCGCCGCCTGCTCCTGCGCGGCGCCTACCACCTCTACCGCTGGCAAGACGGCGCGTAATCCCTTTTTTTTGCCGCAAGTATCCCCGCCGGAGGCACAAAATTTGCCGAGCCGAAGGCGAGGCCCCGCGACCGGGTCGCCGGCGCCGAAGGCGACAAGGCCCGGGCGCAAACCCTCAGCTCAAAAGGTCCGCATATTCCTCGCGCAGCACATTCTTCTGCACCTTGCCCATCGTGTTGCGCGGGAGGGCGTCCAGCACCAGAACCCGCTTGGGCTGCTTGAACTTTGCCAGGCTGTCAGCCACCCCGGCACGCACGCTGGTCTCGGTCACCGTGGCTCCCTTTTCGGGCACAACCACCGCCACCACGCCTTCGCCGAAATCCGCATGTGGCACGCCGATCACCGCGCTTTCCAACACACCTGGCAGATCGTCGATCAGCCCTTCGACCTCTTTCGGGTAAACATTGAAACCGCCGGTAATGATCAGATCCTTGCCGCGCCCGACAATCTGCACATATCCGTCCGCGTCGATCCGGCCCAGGTCGCCGGTGATGAACCAACCATCCTCACGCAGTTCCTCGGCCGTCTTTTCGGGCATCTGCCAATATCCGGCAAAGACATTCGGGCCGCGCACCTCGATCACCCCGATCTCGCCCTGCGCCAGTTCCGCTCCGCTTTCCGGGTCGCAGACCTTCAGCGCAACCCCCGGCAATGGAAAGCCCACCGTGCCCGCGCGCCGATCCCCGTCATAAGGGTTCGAGGTGTTCATGTTCGTTTCCGTCATGCCATAGCGTTCCAGGATCGCGTGACCCGTAACCGCGCGCCATCGGTCATGGGTTTCTGCCAACAGCGGTGCCGAGCCGGACACGAACAACCGCATCCCCCCCGCAGCCGCGCCCAAGCCGTCCTGCTCCAACAGGCGGGTATAGAACGTCGGCACCCCCATCAGCGCGGTCGCTTGCGGCATGTAACCCATGATCGCGCCCGCATCGAACCCAGCCATGAAAATGCAACTGCCCCCCGCCATCAACGTCACGTTCGTTGCCACGAACAGACCGTGGGTGTGAAAGATCGGCAGCGCGTGGATCAACACATCCTCGGACGTGAACCGCCAGGTGTCACGCAGCACCTCGCTGTTTGACGCCAGCGCCCCGTGGGTCAGCATCGCGCCCTTCGACCGCCCCGTCGTGCCCGAAGTGTAAAGGATCGCCGCCAGGTCATCGACGCCGCGTGCCACCGGGGTGAACCCGGCCTCCTGATCCGCCTGCGCCGCGACCAAAGTCCCGACCTCGCCCGCACCCAGGGTAAAGATTTTCGCCACCCCCGCGTCGCTCGCAACCGGGGTCAGCGCCTCCAGCCCCTCGGGGTCGCAGACGAACACATGCGGCGACGCATCCCCCAGGAAATAGGCGACCTCGGTCGGCGTATAGGCCGTGTTGAGCGGTAGGAAGACGCCTCCCGCCATCACGCAGCCGACGTAAAGCTGCAACATCGCCACCGTCTTTGGCGCCTGCACCGCCACACGATCCCCAGGGGCAAGGCCCGCCGCAACCAACACCGCCGCCATGCGCTCGGCCCCGACCCAGAAGTCGGCATAGGACATCCGCACGCCATCCGGGTGGCGGATCAGAAACGTGGCTTCGCCGCGCCCATCTGAGGCGCGTGAAATGGCGTGGGCAAGGTAGTTCTGTCGATACATTTGCTGTCTTTTCCTGCTCAGTTACCCGGCCACGACCGGATCAATCGGCCCCAACGGACCGCCCATTGCCACCTCAAACGCCCGCGCGGCAGCAAGCAGTTTCGCCTCGCCGCGCGGCGGGCCGATCAGTTGCAGCCCCACCGGTATGCCGTCATCTGACAGGCCCACGGGAACCGACATCGCCGGCATTCCCGTTACCGTCGCCAGGAAGGCAAAGCGCAACCAATCCATGTAGCCGGTCAAGGTCTGGCCACCAACCTGACGCACCCATTCTTCGCTCTGCGCATGGGGCATGTTGCCGACCACCGGCAGGGCCAGCACATCATGAACGTCCAGGAATGCCTTGAGATTGTTGTAAATCATCGTCCGGTTCAGGTTCGCCAAGGCGATGTCATCCATCGTCAACGCCCGCCCGAACGCAAGGTTCTCGCGCAAGGTCTGCTTGAAGTGGCCGGTCAGCGCGGCGGGCGCATCCCGGAACTCGGTCGCCCACATCATGCCGCGCAGGGTATGATAAGTCCGCTCAAGATCCGGCAGATCAGGGCAGGCCTCCTCGACCGTTGCGCCGCCGGCCTGCACCGCCGCCATCGCGCGGCGCAGATATCGGTCCATGTCCGCATCCACCGGGGCAAAGCCGCCCAGATCGGGGGCAAAGCCGATGCGCAGCCGCCCATCGGCCCGCGCCACCGCCTGCTGGAACGGCTGATCCGGCGCTGGAAAGGAAATCGGTGAGCGCGGCTCATATCCCGCCATCGCATCCAGAAACAGCGCGCAGTCAGCCACCGACCGCGCCATCGGCCCCTGTGCACCTTCGATGAAATACCCGGCCGCCGAGCCATAGGCCACGCGCCCCGGCGACGGGCGCAGCCCGACAATGCCGTTATAGGCCGCGGGGGTTCTCAGCGACCCGCCGTGGTCCGAGCCATGGCTCAGCCAAAACTCCCCCGTGGCCAAAGAAACCGCCGCCCCGCCGGACGAGCCGCCAGCATTCAATCGGCTATTCCAGGCGTTGAAGGTCGGGCCGAACACTTCGTTGAACGTGTTGCCGCCCGCGCCAAATTCCGGCGTGTTGGTCTTGCCCAGGACAACGGCCCCGCGCGCCTCCAACCGTTCAACCAACATGTTGGACGCCTTCGGCACATTGTCGGCCAACCCCTTGGTGCCCGACGTCGATCGCACACCTGCCACGGCCGTCAAATCCTTGATACCGATTGGCAATCCGGCCAACCAGCCAGGGTGATCCACCTCGGACGGATCCAATACCGAAGCCCGCGCGCGGTCCTCGCAGATTACCGGGGTGGCGTTGACCACCGGCTCAACCTGCGTCATCCGTGTCAGGCTCGCGTCGATCAATTCGGTCGTGCTGACGTCGCCTTTGCGAAGCAGGTCCACGACCTCGACCGCAGATTTCGCACAAAGCTCTGGTCCTGTGAATTCCGGCATATGTCCCCCTGTTCTACGCGCAGTTTATCAAGACCGCGACGACAGGCAACGGGTGACCGACCACCTCCTCAGACCGGTTCGACCAATTCAGGGCCCGACGCCCGGTTCGAATTCACTTTAGGGTCCACCCTGTGAAATCGCAGCACATCTTCGCCCGCCGGACGCATGAGCGGCGCGGCACCGTGCCCCCCTTCGCCCAGCCACTTGGCCCAGTCCGCCTGCTCAAGAACGACAGGCATGCGGTGGTGAATTTCCGCTATGGCCTGGTTCGCGGCGCAGGTGACGATGGCACAGGTGGGCAGCTTGTCCTCTCCCCAGTCCTGCCAGATCCCAGCCATGACCAGCGGCGCCTTATCGGCGCGCTGGATATACCACGGCAGGCGTTCGCCCCCGCTCCCCTTCGACCATTCGTAAAACCCCGTGGTCGGGATCAGGCAACGCCGTTCACGACAGGCGGCGCGAAACGCGGGCTTTTCGGCGATGGTTTCCGCGCGCGCATTGATCAGAAGCGGGCCGTCCGTTGGCGTCTTGTACCAGAACGGCAAGAACCCCCAACGCATCGCGCTGAGCCGCCGGTTTTCGCCGGTCCAGACCACATGCACATTGTTGGTCGGACATATGTTGAAGTTCGGCACAATCGGCAGGTCATTGGCCGGGATCGCCCCGAACAGCGCCGCCATCGCGTCCGTGGGCAAGGTCAGGGCAAACCGCCCGCACATCAGCGATACGCTTTGCGCGCCAGGTCGATCTTCGCATCCATCATCGACATTTCTTTCATGATCTCCTGCCGCCTTGTGCGGTCCCCCGTCTCACGCAATTCCTCGCGCAGCCGGGTCAGTTCGCGCGACAGGGTGACAAATTCCGGCACCGCACCGTTTTCCTTCATCAACCGGTTGATCAGCGCGTTTTCCGGGTCATCCACCTTTGGTAGCGGTTTGCCCGCCCCTGGCAGATCGTCGAACTCCCCTGCTGCCTCGGCGGCACGGATCTTGGAGTTGATCAGGTCGATCAAAGGGTGGTCTGGCATGGCGGTTTTCCCAACAAAAAGCCCCCCGACACTTTCGCGCCGGGGGGCCTGTTCGTCAATGCAAGCCGATCACTTGGCAGTGATGCGCCCGTCCAGCATCGGTGTCACCGGACCCATCGCCGCCATGTATTCGGCGGTTACATCAGCCAGGTCGGGGCCGAAGTCATAGACGTTCTCGGCCGACTTGAACATCTTGTAGCCGTCGCCGCCGTTGCGCACGTAGTTGTTGGAGACAACACCGTAGGTCTTGGCCGGGTCGATCGGCGCACCGCCAACCATCACGTCGCTGATCCGGCTGCCCGGCTCCTGGCTCACGTCGAAGGTATAGGTCATGCCAGCCACCTGCGGGAAGCGGCCTGCGCCTTCTTCATGCTGGCTGACACCGTTCTCCAGCGCCTCGACAACCACCGCGCCGGTAACAAAGAAGGTCGACAGCGTGTTCTGGAACGGCAGCACCGTCAGGACCTCGCCCATCGTGACCTCACCTGCGTCGATCGAGGCACGAATGCCGCCACCGTTTTGAATGGCGATCTCGATGCCTTGATCCTTGACCCGGGCCAGCATCGCGTCGGCAATGATGTTGCCCATGGCGCATTCCTGCGCCCGGCACGACCCACGCTCGCCATCAATGGCTTCGGCGGTTTCGGCAACCACGCGGCTGCGGATTTCTTCCAGCGGCATAGCGGCTTCGGCAACGCGGGCCACGGTGGCTTCGTCTTGGGCCACGGCCGCGTCCATGATGATCGGCTCACCCACCGCTTCGGTGATTGCGCCCGCGTCATCGAACGTCACGTTCAGCTCACCCAGGAACTTGCCATAGGCATAGGCGGACACGATCGCCGTGCCCCCGACCATGGTCGGATACGGCCCTTCGGCACGCTCGTTGGTGTTGGACAGAAGCGTGTTGGTGTGGCCACCGACGATCACGTCAACACCGGTGGTGCCTTCGGCCACGCGAATGTCGGTGTTGTAGCCCGAGTGCGACAAAACGATGATCTTGTTCACACCATCGGCGGTCAGCTTGTCGACCTCGGCCTGCACCGCGCCCACCGGGTCGGTGAAGATGACGTTGTCGCCGGGGCTGGCCAGTTCATCGGTGTCCTGGGGCGTCAGGCCGATCAGGCCCAGCTTTTCGCCACCACGTTCGATGATTGCCGATTTGGCCAGCTTGCCCGCCAGCAGCGGCTCACCGGACACATCCGCGTTCGACATCAGAACCGGGAAGTTGACCGCATCCATGAAGCCACGCAGCACTTCGGGGCCGTCATCGAACTCGTGGTTGCCCACGGTCATCGCGTCATAGCCCATCTTGTTCATCATCTCGGCCGCCAGCGCGCCCTTGTAATATGTATAGAACAGCGTGCCCTGGAACTGGTCGCCGCCATCCACCAGGATCGAGTTGTTGGTGCGCGTGCGCGCCTCGGCAATCGCCGTCACCATACGTGCCGAACCACCAAAGCATTTGCCTTCGGCGTTGTCCTCGGCCGAACAGCCGCTGTCATACTTGCTGATCGGCTCGAACCGGGCGTGGAAATCGTTGGTGTGAAGGATGGTCAGCGAATAGTCCGCTGCGGCCATCCCGGACGTCACGGCAAGGGCTGCAACGGACGTGAGAATACGATTGATCATGGGATCCCCCTGGAATTGATTATCTGGCCAGACTGGCGCGAGTCGGCTGCTGAGTCAAAGACCCCCGTTCGCGCTGCCGTTAGGTCAGCGGCTCTTGGCCAAGGCGCAGGCCGCGCTTGACGTGGGCGCGCGGGCGCGGCATTCCCCTGCCATGCTGATTTACAAGATATTCCGCGCGCCCGAATGGGCCGAGCTTCAAACCGCCGGGGAAACCCTGGGGGCGCCTGTCGACCGGGCCGACGGATACGTGCACATTTCGACCGCCACGCAGGTGGCCGAAACCGCCGCGAAACACTTCGCGGATGAGGCCGATCTGGTACTCCTGGCGCTGGATTCCATTGCTCTGGAACAGGATCTGAAGTGGGAAGTTTCCCGCGGAGGTGCAAAATTCCCCCACCTTTACAGGGCGTTGCGGATGGACGACGTGCTGTGGCACCGCCCGCTGCCGCTGGGCAACGACGGCCATGAATTCCCCAAGGACATGTCATGAACCTGATCGAGAAGATCGCCCTGAAGGCGCTGCACCAGGTCGACCCGGAACGGTCGCACACGCTGGCAATGACCGCGATGAAGATGGGGGTCGTGCCGCTGTCGGGCATGGTTTCCACGCCGCGGATCGAAACCACCTTCTGTGGTCTGAAAATGACCAATCCGATTGGGCTGGCGGCCGGGTATGACAAAAACGCGCAGGTGGTCGATGCACTGACCCAGGCGGGCTTCGGTTTTGTCGAGGTCGGCGCGGTCACACCCCGTCCGCAGCCCGGCAACCCGAAACCGCGCCTGTTTCGCCTAACCGAAGATCAGGCGGTGATCAACCGCTATGGGTTCAACAACGAAGGCATGGAGGCCGCCGCGGCCCGTCTGACCCGCCGTTCACGCCAGCGACCGGTGCCGGTGGGTCTGAACCTCGGGGCAAACAAGGACAGCGACGACCGCGCACAGGATTTCGCCCGCGTGCTGGAGTGCTGCGGTCCCTTTGTGGATTTCGCCACCGTGAACGTGTCGTCACCGAACACCGAAAAGCTGCGTGACCTGCAAGGGGCCGAAGCGCTGTCGGCGCTTTTGAACGGCGTCATCGCGGTGCGTGACGGGATGGACAAATACACGCCGATCTTCCTGAAAATCGCGCCCGATCTCAGCGATGATGAGCTGGCCGAAATCGCCCAGGTCGCCCGCGCGGCCAAGCTGGACGCGATCATCGCCACGAACACCACGTTGGACCGCGAAGGTTTGAAAAGTGCTGATAAGGGCGAAACTGGCGGGCTTTCCGGCGCTCCTTTGTTCGAAAAGTCCACGCGCGTGTTGGCACGGCTCAGCCAGTTAACCGATGGCCAAATGCCCCTGGTGGGCGTCGGCGGCATCGGGTCGGCCGAGGATGCCTATCAGAAAATCCGCGCAGGCGCCCATGTGGTGCAGCTCTACTCCGCGCTCGCCTACAAGGGGTTGAGCCTGGTCGAAGAGATCGCGCTGGGGCTCGACAAATTGTTGGAGCGCGACGGCTTTGACCATGTCGCCGACGCCGTCGGCAGCGGACGAGAGGAGTGGCTATGACCACGATCTGGCACAACCCGCGCTGCTCAAAATCGCGTGCGACCCTGGCACTGTTGGAGGAAAACGGCGTCACGCCTGAGGTGCGCCGGTATCTTGACGATGCCCCCTCCGAGGCCGAGATCCGCGCCGTTCTGGACGCTCTGAACGCAGCCCCAATCGAGCTCATGCGCCGGGGCGAACAGGCATTCAAGACGCTGGGCTTGAGCAAGGACAGTGATGACGCCACCCTGATCGCCGCGATGGGGACGCATCCGATTCTGATCGAACGCCCGATCGTGATCCACAAGGGCCGCGCCCGAATCGGTCGCCCGCCGGAAAGCGTGTTGGAGATCCTTTAAACCCGCGCCTCCAGCGCCGGGTAGCGCAAGGCCAAGGTCGCCCCGCGCGCCACGAAGCTGACCAGAAGTGCCGCCCATAGCCCGTGGTTTTCGAACAAGGGCAGGAAGGCCACCAGCGCCAGGCCATAGATCGCGAAAGACACCGCCATCATGTTGCGCAAGTCGCGGGTCTGTGTCGCCCCGATGAAGATGCCGTCCAGCATCCAGGGTGCCCAGCCCACCAAGGGGGCCAGGATCATCCAGATCAGATAGCCACGCGCTTCAATCCGCACGTCCGGGGCGTTGGTCATTACGTCGATGATGGCCCCGCCAAACAGCGCGAAGATCAGGGCCAGAACAATCACGATTGCCCCACCCCAGATGCTGGACAGAAAGGCGGATCGGCGCAGGGCGCGACGATCACGTGCGCCGATGGCCTGGCCCACGAGTGTTTCCGCTCCAAAGGCAAAGCCATCCATCGCGTAAGCTGTAATATGCAGAAATTGCAGCAAAATCTGGTTTGCCGCCAGGGTCGTGTCGCCGTAATTCGCCCCGTAGAACAGAAAACTGACAAACAGGGTTTGCAACATCAAGCTGCGCAACAGAATATCACTGTTTACCGCTGCCATACGCCGCAGGATCACCCGGTCAAACACCCGCGCCCAGTCGCGCCAATCCGGTTGTCGAAAGGCCGCGCGACACAGGTACAAGCCCAGCGCAAAGCCGCTCCATTCCGCAAGAAAGGTCGCAAAGGCAACGCCGCTGACGCCCCAACCCAGCCCCATCACGAACCACAAATCCAACCCGATGTTCAGCCCGTTCATCCACAATTGCAGGATCAGAACCGCCCGCGTGCGCTCTTGCGCAATCAACCACCCGGTGATCCCGTAAAGGCCAATGGCGGCGGGCGCGGACCAGATGCGAATGACCAGATATTCCCGCGCCAAGCCTTCAACCTCGGGCGAGGCCGGGGCGATCAGGAACGCCCCCCAGAACAAGAACGCTTGCAGAAAAATCAGGGCAAATCCGCCCCCAAGTCCGATCAACAGGGCGCGGGTCAGCAACGCGGCCACTTCGCCGGTGTTCCCCGCGCCAAGGGCCTGGGCCGTCATCCCGGTGGTGCCCATGCGTAAAAAGCCGAACACCCAGTAGACGGCGGTCAGAATAATTGCGCCGATTCCGACCGCGCCAATAGGGGCCGCGCTTCCCATCTGGCCGACTACGCCGGTGTCGACCGCGCCCAGAATGGGCACGGTGACATTTGCCAGAACGATCGGAATGGCGATCTTGAGAACCCGTTTGTGGCTCAGATCAGCGGTGAGACTTTCACTCATCACGCATTGGCATCAGGAAATGGCCCGTGGCCTGTGCGAAAAGGCGGTCACGATTGTCCTGCCAGGCCTCGACATGCACCGAGGCATAGCGCCGGCCCGACCGTGTGACCCGCGCGCGCGCATAGGCGTCGCGCGGCAGGCCCGAGCGCAGGTAATCGACCGTGAAACCGATGGTTTTCGGAAACAGCGCATTTTGTCCGGGGATCAGGCTTTCAGGGTCGATGCGCCCGTCTTCGATTTCGTCCCACAGGATCGACCAGCCCAGTTCGATGATCGCCGAGGTTTCCAGAAACGCCGCCGTGACGCCGCCGTGAATCGCGGGCAGCATCGGGTTGCCGATCAACTTGTCGGCGAACGGCAGCACCGCGGTCAACTCATCCCCATGTCGTTCGAATTCGATGCCGAGAAATTCGACATAAGGCACGCCATGCACCAACGAATGCAGCGCTGCATCGCGTCGCTGTTTCACCACCTGGACGGGCTCGGGGCGCTTGAAGCTCATGACAGCGCCTCGCTGGAGCGGCGCGACGGGGAATGGTCGGCAGTAAAAGTGCCGGTGGCGGTGGCAACCGGGCGGTCGTCGTCGTCGTCCATCGCAACCGCACGCACGAAGGCGACGGATTTCGTCACGCGATAACAGGTCGCGCGCGCGCGGATCGCCTGCCCCGGCGTCGCGGGACGCATATAGTCGATGCGCAGGTCGATCGTCGCGGTGATCGCGGGGGCGTCAGGGTGGCTCATCACCGCCGCGCCGCAACAGGTGTCCATCAAGGCCGAGACCGCGCCGCCATGAATCACGCCGGTACGCGGATCGCCGATGAAACGGGTGTCATACGGCATGGAAATCAGCGCCTCGCCCTCGCCAATCTCATCCAGGCTCATCCCCAGAGCCGAACAATGCGGGATCGCCTCAGTGAACCTGCGCGCGATTTCCGCTTTCTTTTCAGGCGAAAGGCTTTTCATCCCGTCAAATCTCCGATGCCATGGCTTCCCCGGTTTATTCGCCCTTGCATCGGCGCGGGCAAGTGTTTAATTCTGCAATTGAGAATTATTCGCAATAGCAGACCGGATCATACCCATGATGGCGACAGATACCCGCCCTGCCGCACGTCCCGCACCTGCGGCCCCCGAACGGTTCGGCCCTTTCCGGCTGAAGCGGCTGGGCATCGTCCTTGTGCTGGTCGCCCTCGCGGCCTGGCCGGGTCATTTGGGAGAGCTGACGCGCGGCTTGATGGTCGACGCCTATACTCAGGTGTCGGTCTTTGTCGCGACCACGCTGTTGCTGTTTTACGGCGCCGAGCGGATTTTCAATTTCGACATCGGATCGGCGCTCAAGGGCGCAAGGGGCGCACAAGTCCCGTTGGCAGCGCTGTTGGGCGCTACACCGGGCTGCGGTGGGGCGGTCGTCGTGGTGGCGGCCTATTCCTCGGGCAACGTGGGGTTCGGCGCTGTGGTCGCCGCGCTAACCGCAACCATGGGTGATGCGGCCTTTCTGTTGATCGCGACACGGCCCGATGCGGCGTTGGTCGTCCTGCCCCTGTCGATGGTCGTCGGCATCCTGTCGGGCTGGATCGTCGACCGGGTGAATACGGTCGAGTTTCGCACCATCACCCAAGGCACCTGCGAGTTCGCCCCGCTGATCGGGCGCACCCGCATGACCGATTATGCCTATCTTCTGGTGGCCATTCCCGGCCTGATCGTTGGCGGCGCACAATTGGCGCAGATCGAGCTGACAACCCTGATGGGCCTTCCGATTGCCCCCTTCGCCCTGGCCGGTGTGTTCCTGGGCCTGTTCATCTGGTCCACCTCGATCGTGGCCGCGATGACAAACACCCAGGACAGCCCGATGACCCGGATGGCCGAGGAAACCAGCTTTATCTCGATCTGGGTGATCGGCGCCTATCTGGCCTATGATTACATCGCCGAGTTTGCCGGGCTGGACCTGGCCGCGCTGTTCGAAACCATCGGCCCCCTGCTGCCGCTGGTGGCGATCCTGATTGGCTTCATTCCCGGCTGTGGCCCGCAGGTTTTGGTGGCCACATTGTTCCTGAATGGGGTGATTCCATTCGCCGCCCTGGTCGGCAACGCGATTTCCAATGACGGCGACGCGCTGTTTCCTGCCATCGCACTGAACCCCAAGGCTGCGTTGGTGGCCACGGTCTATTCCGCCGTGCCGGCGTTGATTGTCGCCTATGGCTTCAATCTGTTCGCGCCCGGTTTCATGAATTGAATCCTGCGCGCGCAGGCACTACCCTGACGGGACGACAACCTGCAGGGATGTGAAAATGGCCGATGACCGCCTGACCTTCAAGGAAATGTGCGCCAAGTTCGACGTGACGCCGCGCACCTTGCGGTATTACGAATACATCGAGCTGCTGGAGCCGGAAAAAGAAGGCCGCACAAGGTTTTACACCCCGCGCGAGGTGGCGCGCATGACGCTGATCCTGCGCGGTCGACGCTTCGGCTTTTCGCTGGAAGAGCTGCGCCAGTGGCTTTTGATCTATGATGAGCAAGGCACCGAGGCACAGGCCAAAGCCTGGGTCGCTCTGGCCGATCGTCAGCTTGGCGCATTGGACGAACAGCGCGCTGAGCTGGAAGAATCCATCGCCGACCTGCAAAAACTGCGCGACGACGTGGCCGGCACCCTTTCCTAGGGCGCATTGGCCCGGTCAAGCCGACAATTGCCGAAAGTGACGCTCCGTTCAGAAAGAACGTGACGTGACGTTACATTTACGTCAACGTAAAGCAGTAGTGTAGGCAACGGGGACGTACCCCATATGAGTATCACCTGTAACTCGAAGTCGGAGACAGACATGACTGATGACCTGATGACCATCCGCCAGATGTGCGACGCCTTCGGCGTGACCGCACGCACGCTGCGTTTCTATGAGGCGAAAGAACTGATCTCGCCCATTCGTGAAGGCCAAAAACGCCTGTTCACGAAACGCGACCGTGCGCGGCTGAAACTGATCCTGCGCGGCAAGCGCTTCGGCTTCGCCCTGGAGGAGATCCGTCAGCTGCTGGACCTCTATGACATGGGCGACCAGCAACAGACCCAGCTGCGCAAGAGCGTCGAGATCGCCCGCGCGCATCTCGACAATCTGAAAAAGCAGCGCGAGGAGCTGTCCGAGGCCATTTCCGACCTGACCGAACAGCTGAATTGGGGTGAACAGATGATCGCCACGATCGACAACAACGAAGCCGCCGAATAACGGCCCGCTTTGCATTAAGCCCAACGAGGAACGTCGTATGCCTACCTACACCGCCCCCACCAAAGATATGGCTTTCGTGCTGCACGATGTGCTGAAGACCCATGAAAGCGCCACCCCCGGTTATGACGAACTGGAACCCGATTTCACCGCGGCCGTTCTGGAAGAGGCCGGCAAGCTGGCGTCCGAGGTTCTGACCCCGCTGAACGTGGTGGGTGATCAGGAAAAATGCCGGCTGGAAAACGGCATCGTCTATACCCCAACCGGGTTCAAGGCGGCGTTTGAGCAAATGAAAGAGGGCGGCTGGACCGGTCTGGACATGCCCGAGGAATTTGGCGGCCAGAACATGCCGGTGGTCCTGGGCACGGCAGTGGGCGAGATGTTCTCGGCCGCGAACCAGGCGTTCACGATGTACCAGGGCCTGACCCACGGCGCCGCCTCGGCGATCCTGGCCCACGGCACGCAGGCGCAGAAAGACACCTATCTGCCCAAGATGGTGTCGTGTGAATGGACCGGTACGATGAACCTGACCGAACCGCATTGCGGCACCGACCTGGGCCTGATGCGCACCAAGGCCGAGCCGCAGGGTGACGGCAGCTACAAGGTGTCGGGGCAAAAGATCTTCATCTCGGCTGGCGACCATGACATGTCGGAAAACGTGATCCACCTGGTGCTGGCCAAGGTCCCGGGCGGGCCCGAAGGCATCAAAGGCGTGTCGCTGTTCATCGTGCCCAAGTTCAACGTGAACGATGACAATTCGGTCGGCTCCGCCAACGGCGTGAGCGTCGGCAACATCGAGAAAAAGATGGGCATCCACGGCAACGCCACCTGCGTCATGAACTATGACGAGGCGACGGGGTATCTGCTGGGCGACCTGAACAAGGGCATGCGCGCCATGTTCACCATGATGAACGAAGCCCGCCTGGGCGTCGCGATGCAGGGCTTGGCACAGGCCGAAGCTGCCTATCAGAACGCGGTGATTTATGCCAAGGACCGGCTGCAGGGCCGCGACGTGACCGGTGTGAAAAACCCGGACGGCCCGGCCGATCCTTTGATTGTGCACCCGGACATCCGCCGTGCGCTGATGGATCAGAAAAGCTTCATCGAAGGCGCGCGCGCGTTCCTTCTGTGGGGGGCCTCGCTGATCGACCAGGCGCACCGCGCCGAAGATGCGGACGCCGACGGCCTGATTTCGCTGATGACGCCAGTGCTCAAAGGTTTCCTGACCGACGAAGGTTACGACATGACCGTGCGCGCCCAGCAGATCTATGGCGGCCACGGCTATATCGAAGAACATGGCATGTCGCAATTCACCCGCGACGCGCGCATCGCCCAGATCTACGAAGGCGCCAACGGCGTCCAGGCGCTGGACCTGGTCGGGCGCAAGCTGGCGCAGGACGGCGGCAAGCACGTGATGGCCTTTTTCGCGATGATCAAGGATTACTGCAAGGAACAGGGCGACGTTGAGGGTATGGAGGAATTCATCACCCCGCTGAAAGCCGCATCGAAAGACCTGCAGGCCGCGTCGATGTTCTTCATGCAGAACGGCATGAAAAATCCGAACCACGCGCTGGCGGGATCGTATGACTTCATGCACCTGTTCGGCCACGTCTGCCTGGGCTTCATGTGGGCCCGCATGGCGCGTGCCTCGCTGGATGCGCTGGCGGCTGGCAGCTCTGACGCCACGTTCCACGAGACAAAGCTGACCACAGCGCGTTTCTATATGGCACGTCGCCTGCCTGCCACCGGCATGCACCTGGCCCGCATCGAAAGCGGCGCCGACACGGTGATGGCGCTGGACGCCGAGGCGTTCTGAGACCACGTAGGAAGGACAGCCCATGCCCAAACGTTTCCGCCTGACCCGCCGCTTTCCGGTCGCCATGACCGAAGACGGATATCGTCGGTTGAAACGCTTCTCCCGCGATGCGGGGCTGGATGAGGGCGAAGCGCTGTCCTTTCTGTTTGAGCATTTCGACAGCGTCACGAACGAAGACAACCTGACCGCGCGCCTGCGCCTGTTCAATTCCGAACTGGACGCGCGAAAACGCTGACACCTGCGCTTGGGGGGTCCTGCGGGAGCCTCCGGCGGGGATATTTTTGGCAAGAAAAAGAAGGGCCGCCCTGCTTTTTCTTGCCCGAAATATCCCACGGGGGTCTGGGGGTGTGAAACCCCCAGCTCTGACCGAAAAAACTGGGGGGACCGACCATGATTAAACTGTACTGCTTCGGCGAAAGCGGAAATGCCTACAAGGCCGCGCTGGCGCTTGAACTTTCTGGACTTGAGTGGGAGCCCGTCTTTGTCGACTTCTTCAACGGCGAAACCCGCGCGCCGGACTATCTTGAGCTGAACCCCATGGGCGAGGTGCCGGTAATGATCGACGGTGACGTGACCTTGTCGCAATCGGGCGTGATCCAGGATTATGTCAGTTCGAAATCCGGCAAGCTGGGCGGAAAATCCGCCGCGGAGCGGCGCGAGATTCTGCGCTGGCAGTTCTGGGACAATCACAAGATGTCGTCGCAGGCAGGCATGACCCGGTTTTTGATGAACTTCCTGCCCGAAGACAAACGCCCCGCTGAAGTCATTGCCTTCATGCAAGGCCGCCTGAAATCCGCTTACAAGACCCTGGAACATGAACTGGCCAACAAGGATTGGCTGGTGGGTGACGCGCTGACCATCGCCGACATCTCGTGCTGCGGTTACCTGTTCTATCCCGAACCCTTCGGCTTCACCCGCGCCGACTGGCCCCACATCGACGCCTGGTTGACCCGGATCGAGGCAACCCCCGGCTGGAAACACCCCTATGACCTGATGCCCGGCAGCCCAGCTGACCGCGCCTGACTTTGAAAGAAGGAAAGCGAAGAATGACCGAAGCTTACATCTATGACACCGTGCGCACCCCGCGCGGCAAGGGCAAGCCGGACGGCACCCTGCACGAGGTGCCCGCTGTGCGCCTGTCGGCCCTGGCGCTGAACGAGCTGAAGACGCGCAACAATCTGGAAGGCCACGCGGTCGAAGACGTGATCTGGGGCAACGTGACCCAGGTCGCGTCGCAAGGCGCCTGCCTGGCGCGCTCGGCGGTGCTCTATTCCGAGCTGGATGAGCGCATTCCGGGCGTGTCCGTCAACCGTTTCTGCGCCAGCGGTCTGGAGGCCGTAAACATGGCCGCCAACCAGGTCAAAGGCGGCGCGGGTGACGCCTATATCGCCGGTGGTGTGGAAAGCATGAGCCGCGTGCCGATGGGCATGGACGGCGGCGCGATTGCCGCCGACCCCTTCCTTGCGATGAAGGCCTATTTCGTGCCGCAGGGCATTTCGTCGGACATCATCGCCACCGAATACGGGTTCAGCCGCGATGATTGCGACGCCTATGCGGTCGAAAGCCAGAAACGCGCCGCCGCCGCGCGCGCCGATGGCCGGTTCAAATCCGTCATGACCGTGCGCGACCAGAACGGGTTGACCATCATGGACCAGGACGAAATGATCCGCGAAACCACCATGCAGACCCTGGGCGGGCTGAACCCGTCGTTCAAGGCGATGGGCGAAGTGATGCCCGGCTTTGACGCCGTGGCGCTGCTGAAATACCCGCATCTGGAGCGGATCAACCACGTGCACCACGCCGGAAACTCGTCCGGTATCGCCGACGGTGCCGCCGCGATCCTGATCGGCAACAAGGAATATGGGGAGCGTATGGGCCTCAAGCCCCGCGCCCGGATCAAGGCGACCGCCAAGATCGGCACCGATCCCACCATCATGCTGACCGGCCCCGTGCCTGCCACCGAGCGCGTGTTGCAGGCCGCTGGCATGCAGATTGGCGATCTGGACCTGTTCGAGGTGAACGAAGCCTTCGCCTCGGTCGTGTTGCGGTTCCTGCAGTATTTCGACGCGGACCACGACAAGACCAACGTCAACGGCGGTGCGATCGCGATGGGTCACCCGCTGGGCGCCACCGGTGCGGTCATCATCTCGGCCCTGCTGGACGAGCTGGAGCGCTCGGACAAGGAGACCGGCCTGGCCACGCTCTGCATCGGCTCTGGCATGGGCGCCGCAACCATCATCGAACGTGTGTAAGGAGAGACCACGATGAAAGATTTCACCTACACCGTAGACGCCGATGGCGTCGCAATCATCACCTGGGACTGCCCGGACAAAAGCATGAACGTGCTGTCGTTTGAGGCGCTGAAGGACCTGGATGCGCATATGGACACGGCCCTGGCCGATGACGCCGTGAAGGGCGTGATCATCACCTCGGGCAAAAAGGACTTTGCCGGTGGCATGGACCTGAACGTACTGGCGCAGCTGAAGGCATCGGCGGGCGACGACCCGGCCCGTGGCGTGTTCGAAGGCGTCATGCAGATGCACGCCATCCTGCGCAAGATCGAACGCGCGGGCATGGACCCGAAGACCAACAAGGGCGGCAAGCCCGTGGCCTGTGCCATGCCCGGCACCGGCATGGGCATCGGGTATGAAATCCCGCTGGCCTGCCACCGCATCTTCGCCGCCGACAACCCGAAGGCCAAGATCGGCCTGCCGGAAATCATGGTCGGCATCTTCCCCGGCGCTGGTGGCACCACTCGCATGGTGCGCAAGATGGGCGCGATGGCGGCAGCGCCGTTCCTGCTGGAAGGCAAATCCGTGGCCCCGGCCAAGGCGAAAGCCGCCGGTATGGTCGATGAGGTCGTCCCGGCGGACGAGCTGCTGTCAGCCGCCAAGGACTGGGTCCTGAACGCCACCGACGCCGACATCGTAAAACCCTGGGACGTGAAGGGTTACAAGATGCCCGGCGGCGCGCCCTATCACCCGGCGGGCTTCCAGACCTTCGTCGGTGCAGCCGCGATGATCCACGCCAAGACGAACGGGGTTTATCCGGCCGCCAAGGCGCTGTTGTCGGCGGTCTACGAAGGCGCACAGGTGCCCTTCGACACCGCGCTGAAGATCGAAGCGCGCTGGTTCACCTCGGTGATCATGAACCCGTCGTCCTCGGCGATGATCCGATCGCTGTTTTTGAACAAACAGGCACTGGAAAAAGGCGCCGTGCGCCCCGCCGACGTGCCCGATCAGACCGTGAAGAAGGTCGGCGTTCTGGGCGCGGGCATGATGGGCGCGGGTATCGCGCTGGTCTCGGCCAAGGCCGGAATCGAGGTCGTGCTGATCGACCAGGCGCAAGAGGCTGCGGACCGTGGCAAGGACTATGCCGCGACCTATATGGACAAGGGCATCGCCCGCCGCAAAGCCACACCTGAGAAGAAAGAGGCGCTGTTGTCAATGATCACCGCCACCACCGATCTGGAAGCGCTGAAGGGCTGCGACCTGATCGTGGAAGCGGTGTTCGAAGATCCGGGCGTAAAGGCCGAGATGACCAAGAAGGTCGAAGCCATCGTTGGCGACGATTGCATCTTTGCCACCAACACCTCGACCCTGCCGATCACCGAGCTGGCCAAGGCGTCGGTGCGATCCGATCAGTTCATCGGCATCCACTTCTTCAGCCCGGTTGAAAAGATGATGCTGGTCGAGATCATCAAGGGCAAGGAAACCGGCGACCGGGCCGTGGCCAAGGCGCTGGATTTCACTCGCCAGATCCGCAAGACCCCGATCGTTGTGAACGATGCGCGCTTCTTCTATGCGAACCGTTGCATCATTCCTTACATCAACGAAGGCATCCGCATGGTCGGCGAAGGGGTCTCCCCTGCCCTGATCGAAGGCGCCGCACGGCTTCTGGGCTTCCCGGTCGGGCCGCTGCAACTGGTCGATGAGACCTCGATCGACCTGGGCGTGAAGATCGCCAAGGCGACCCGCGCGGCGATGGGCGATGCCTATCCCGATGGGGCCGTCGATGATGTTGTGTTCTGGATGTTCGACGAAGGCCGGTTGGGCCGAAAATCGAACGCCGGGTTCTATGACTACGACGACAAAGGCAAGCGCAGCCAGCTGTGGCCGGGACTTGAGGCCAAGTATCCGTTGGCCGACGACCAACCCGACCTGGCCGAGGTGCAGCATCGCCTGATGATGGCACAGGTGCTGGAAGCGGTTCGTGCCAAGGAAGAAGGCGTGCTGATGGACATCCGCGAAGGCGACGTGGGCGCGATCCTGGGCTGGGGCTTTGCCCCGTGGTCCGGTGGTCCGTTCAGCTGGCTGGACATGATCGGTGCCGAAAAGGCGGTCGAGATCTGCGACGGCTTGACCAAGACCCACGGCGCGCGCTTCACCACGCCCGACACGCTGCGCGACATGGCGGCCAAGGGCGACGGGTTCTACACCCGCTTCGACGCCGAACAGGCCGCGTAAGCCTGACCGCGATCGCAAAAGCAAACGCCCGGACCGAAAGGCCCGGGCGTTTGTCCTCCTGACAGACTGATGTGTCGATCAGGCCGCCTGTGCGAACGGGTTGCCGTGGGACATGATCCCCATCAGCGCCCGCGCCTGCTCCATCCCCAGAACAGTGAAGAATTTCGACGTGGTGCTTTGCGCCTGCATTTGGCCGGTGGCCGGGCAGTGCAAAAGTGCCCCGGTGTTGCCGTAAACGATTTCTTCGTCGTCAAAGCCCAGCGTCACAATCTCGACGCGTTCCTGCCCCTGTTGCCGGGTGATGCCACGATAGCCTTCCAGCGCCAGCGCCGGCAGCAGGACCAGCGGCGAGCCGAACGCCTCTTCGGCAATGTCAGCCTCCAGCATCACGTGCTGGCCGGGCATCAGAACCATCTCGGCGCAATTGTCCAGCGCACCGCCGGGCACCAGCAGCGACTGGGTCGGCGTCATGTCTTCACGTTGCACATCAATGATTTGGCGCAATCCGCCGTCCAGCGTATAGACCGCGTCACCGCGCATCAGGCTTTCCACCGGGCGCCAGCCGCTGGCGGCTTCGACGCGGGTGCCGGCCACCAGACCGGCCCGGCCACGGGCAGTGGAGGACAGCAGAATGTCCAGGTCAACGGGGCTGGCGGCGGCGAAAGCTTTGTCGGTTTGCATGAACATGGTGTATCTCCTGAAGGTCGTTTGAACCGGCCCGATCTGGGCGATGACCTAAGGAAGCCCCCGAATTCTGCCACGATTTCGCCCGAATTTGGGCCACTTTGTGGCATCATTTCGACAACCGCCCCAATCCTGACAGGAATGCGGCAATTTGATGGTCAGGCGGAAACAGTCGTTAACCCCCTGTCAACCATACCCCGCCCCAGACCGTGATTGTCCCTGGTCTGGGGCGTCTGATTCGCGCGTCACGCCACGTGGAATCGTGTCATTGCGGGGCTGTGCGAGGGCTGAAACGGCGCAGCCGCGGCATCATCGAGCGCCATCCACTCGACCAAAGTGCAGGCTTGATCCCGCTCCAACACCCGATACGGAACCGGCGCATAGCCCTGTGTCATGAAGTCGACACTCGCAACTCCTGCGATCGCTGCGGGGCACAGGATCAACGCACCACCCTCGGCGAACACCACTTGGTCTGCTTCGAAATGAAGCGTCACCACGTCAAAGGCCTGCCACGGACGCTGCCTCTCGATGCCGCGAAACCCGATCAACGCCTCGGCTGGAACCAGGGTGAAGGGATCGTCGAACAGGTCCTCACCCGCGTCGCTTTCGATCATCACGTTCTGTTCTGGTAGAACGAACATGCGGCGAGCATTGCCCAGCGCGCCTGCCGGCACGTCGATCGGCAGCATGTGGTCGGGGCAGTCCGCGCATTCGGTCCAATAAGCACCGCGCGTCACGGCGGTGACCGGCTGCAAGCCATTGTCGAAGGTCATCACATGGTCGCCCACGGTGATCGCTTCGACCGGGCGCCAACCCATCTGGGTGCCGACATGGGTGCCGGCGGCAAAGCCGTGCAGATTGACCGGCGCCTGATATGCCATGCCCCCACGCCAGGCTCCGCCCGGCTCGGCCATCAATTTCGGTGTCTCTGGATTCTTTTTGCGCAGACCAAACATGTCTTCATCCCCCACATTCAAATTCCGGGTGGCAGCCCGGATATTCACAGCTGGGTGGCAGCCCATTGCTCTGAATTGATTCAAATTTGAGTGATTCCCACGACAGGAGTGGGACGCGAAAATGGCGTTAATGGGGCATTGTCGCCAATGCTTCTCAAATTCAGGGACGGGGCAAGGATTGTTCGCTGGGCGCAGCGTTTTTCAGAAGGAATAGCCGAAACGCGTTATGTCCGGGGCGCATAGTTGGCCGACAAGCGTTGCATCCGCTTCACTATAATACGCCCGGTAATCCGCACCGCGGTCCGAGGCATTGATCCGCTGCAACGGGGTTACGCGAAAGCCAAGATGCGCTTCAAGCGGCGCAAGGTCCCTGTCCACATGCTCCAACCGCACAAACAAATCACAGCGTTCCACCCCGCCCGCGTCAGTGACATAACGGGTGAAAGGTGCAGCCTGCTGTGCCACCATTGTCTGCGGATGGCTCAGAAAGGCGCTGAAGGTGAGCTGTTTTGCCAGGCCCACGGCAGGGTGGTCGAAATTCTGCCCTCGTAGCCAGTGGTAGTAGCTGACCAGCCGGTCCCAGGGATTACGCACCAGGGTGAAGACGAAGAACGCGTCAATCTCGTCCTGATCCACCAGGCCATAGATGTCGGTCAGCATTGAATGCTTCCACAACCGTCCTGCGCTTTGCACATCCTTCACCCGACCCCGCCGGCGCACGGCCTTGGGCGTGTCACCGATCAGGATGTCGTCCTTCATGGCGCGGTTTTCCAACGCCAGCGCCAGCGACGTGCCCCCGGTCTTGGGCGCATGGACAAAGATATAGCGGCGACCGCGCGAAATGATCATGACCGCACCCTAGCCGCTGACGCAGAAATCTTTCAAAGGTTTCTGATCCCGTCAGCCACCTTTCACCAGCTTGCGAAGTTCGAACTTCTGGATCTTGCCGGTCGAGGTCTTGGGCAGCTCGGTGAACACCACCTGTTTTGGCGTCTTGAACCCCGCCAGACGCTCCCGCACGAAGGCGATCAGTTCAGCCTCGTCGACTTTGGCGTCGTCCTTCAGCTCGACAAAGGCACAGGGCACTTCGCCCCATTTGTCATCCGGCTTGGCCACGACCGCGCACAAAGACACGGCCGGGTGGTGCATCAGCACGCCTTCGACCTCGACCGAGGACACGTTTTCGCCGCCCGAAATAATAATGTCCTTCGCCCGGTCGGTGATCTTGATGTAGCCATCAGGCAGTTGCACCGCGATGTCGCCGGAATGGAAATAGCCGCCCGAAAAGGCCTCGTCGGTCGCCTCGGGGTTCTTCAGATAGCCCTTCATCACCGAATTGCCACGGATCATGATCTCGCCCACGGCCTCCCCGTCCATCGGCACCTGCGCCATATGTTCGTCCATCACCGTGATATGTTCCATCATCGGCATGGCAATCCCGGTGCGCGCCTTGATCACGGCCTTTTCATCCTGGCTCAGCCCGTCCCATTCGGGGGCGTTCCACAAGGTTTCGGTCACGTGACCATAGGTCTCGGTCAGGCCATAAACCTGCGTCACGTTGAAGCCCAGAGGCTCGATCGCCGCCAGGGTGGCCGCGGCGGGCGGGGCACCGGCGGTGAAGACCTCGACCACATGGTCGAAGTCGCGCCGTACGTCATCCGCCGCATTGATGATCGTGTTCAACACGATCGGCGCGCCGCCGAAATGGGTCACGCCCTCATCCGCGATCGCGTCATAGATCGCCTTGGCGGTCACATCGCGGCAGCAAATAATCGTGCCGCCCAAAAGCGGCATCATCCACGTATGGTTCCAGTTGTTGCAGTGAAACAGCGGCACGATGGTCAGGTAGATCGGGTAAAGTCCCATGTTCCAGCTGACCGGCGTGCCCATCGTCATCAGGTATGCGCCGCGGTGATGATAGACCACGCCCTTGGGCCGCCCGGTCGTGCCGGAGGTATAATTCAGCGCGAGGCTTTCCCATTCGTCCCGCGGCATCACCCAGTCGAACCGGGCGTCGCCACCGGCGATGAAATCTTCATATTCCGTGTGACGCCCAGTGGCGGGAAAGCCCGCCTCGGGGGCCGCAACCTCGATCACCATGGGCGCAGGGCCGTCCATTCGTTTGATCGCAGCTTCCGCCAGGCCCAGGAATTGGGTATCGACCAGAACCGCCTTGGCCCCGCCATGGTCAAAAATATACGCCACCGTATCGGCATCCAGCCGGATGTTGATCGTATTCAGAACGCCACCACAGGCGGGGATGCCGAAGCTTGTCTCGACATGAGCCAGGCTGTTGGGCAAAAGCGTCGCCACCACGTCGCCGGGCGCAACACCTGCCGCCGCCAACGCCGAGGCCAGCTGCGACACCCGCGCGTGATACTGGGCATAGCTCAGACGCCGGTCGCCCTGCACCACCGCCGTGCGTCCGGGAAAAACCGCCGCCGCGCGGCGCAGGTGTGACAGGGGTGTGAGCGGCACGAAATTCGCGGCTCGCTTGTCCAATCCGGTTTCGTCTGCCATCCAGCCCATCGTCGTCCCCCTTGGTTGCGGCATGTCGTTTTGAGAACAGACCGCATTCGCAGCCCCATGGTCAATGTCAAAAAACACCGGAGCCCCGATGCCTCACGACCGACCCATTGCCGCCGCTGGCGCGGTCTTTGCCGCGATGTTCCTTCTGGGGCTCATCGACAATACGGTCGTGGTCATCGCCCGCGACCTGGGGTTGTGGCAATTCCACTTCATGCGCGCGGTCATCGTGGTGGGGCTTATGGGCGGCATGTCGGCCCTGGGTCTGATCCACCTGCGGCCAAATCGCCGCTGGGCGGTGGCGCTGCGCGGCGGGCTCGCGGGCTTTTCGATGCTGATCTATTTCGGCTGCCTGGCCTTCATGCCAATTGGACAGGTCGCAGCGGGGCTGTTCACCGCCCCGATCTGGGTCATGCTGATCGGCGCCCTGTTCCTGGGCCAACCCATCGGCCTCACCCGTCTGATTGCGGCCCTGGTGGGCTTTGCCGGTGTGCTTTTGGTGCTGAACCCATTTGCGGACGGGCTGGATCCCGTCGCCGTCATTCCAGTCACTGCGGGCTTTTTCTATGCCATCGGCGGCATCGCGACGCGCGAATGGTGCCATGGGGAAAGCACTTTTTCGATGCTGCTTTACTTCTTCTTGTCGCTGGGATTGTTTGGCCTGATTGGAACGACTGCCCTGACGCTCTTCCCGCAAGATGCACCCTTGGGTCCCGAGGGCTTCATCCTGCGCGCCCTAGTCTGGCCCACGCCACTCGCGATGGGCTTGACGCTTTTGCAGGCGGGCGGCTCGATGATCGCCATGGGGCTGATCTTTCGCGGCTATCAACTGGGCGAGGCAAGCCAGGTCGCAATCTTCGAATACTCGATGCTGATTTTCGCGGCGGGCTGGAGCTTTTCCCTGTTCGGCACCACGCTTGAGGCGCGCGCAGCACTTGGCATGGTTCTGATTATCGCCTCAGGCATCCTGATCGCAATCCGTTCCCGACGCTGAAACCTGCGGCGGTGAGTTGCCCGTCCCCGCCCCCTGCGCTATCGTGTCCGTAAAAGAACGAACCCGAGCAGCAGATGACGGCCCTCACAAATTATGACCGGCTGGAAAGTCCCGGCCTCTACCGTGCCTCGGCCGAGGATCAACGCCGCAATGTCATCGTGTCGGTGGGCGAAGCGACACTGACCATCACCGACACCCACGAACACCCGCTGATCCACTGGTCCCTGCCCGCAATCCGGCGCCTGAACCCGGGCACCCGCCCGGCCCTGTTTGCCCCCGGAAAAGACAGCGAAGAAGAGCTGGAGCTGGACGACGCCACCATGATCGACGCGATCGAGAAGGTGCGCAACGTCATCGCCAAACGCCAACCGCGTCCGGGCCGCTTGCGCCATGTGCTGACAGGCGGGCTGGTCGCAGCCGTTCTGGCCGCGGGCGTGTTCTGGCTGCCCGGCGCGCTGACACGCTATACCGCTACCGTGGTGCCCGCCCCGACCCGCGCCGCCGTCGGGCAACTGCTGTTGGACCGTTTCGCCCGCGTGGCCGGGAAACGCTGCGCCGAACCGCGCGGCACGGCGTCCCTTGCCCGACTCGGCATGCGCGTTCTTGGTCCTGGCGCTGCGCAGATCGTTGTGCTGCCCAGCGGTGTTGCGCAGGCAGGCCATCTGCCCGGTGGCATCATCCTTCTGAACCGCGCGCTGGTCGAAGATTACGAAGAACCGGACGTGGCAGGCGGCTTCATCCTTGCCGAAGCCCTGCGCGCCGCACTGCATGATCCGATGGAGGACCTGCTGACCCAGGCCGGGCTGCTGTCGACCTTGCGGCTTCTGACCTCTGGCAAGGTGCCGGACGAGGCGCTGGATACCTATGCCGAAACGCTTCTGACCACACCGCCCACCGCCCTCCCCCAACCCGCGCTTCTGGCCGGGTTCGAGGCCACTCGTCTGCGCGCGACACCTTACGCCTATGCGCTGGATCAGACCGGCGAAACCACCCTGGGATTGATCGAGGCCGACCCAGTGCCGGTCGAAGACGCCACGCCGCTGCTGGACGACGGCGACTGGATCAGTCTTCAGGGCATCTGTGGCGAGTAGGAAGGCATGAAAAAGCCCCGCACGATGGCGGGGCTTTTCCTGTCAGAAACGTCTGAGCTTATTTCACGAAGAACGCGTCGGAAAAGCCAGCGCGGCGAACTTTTGTCAGTGCCGCCTGCAATTCCGCCTGGCGACTGAATGGCCCTGCCAACACGACCTTGAGCGCTTTGCCACCCCGTGTGATCGACCCCATCCGCACCGGAAGACCCAAGCTCGCAAGGCGCTGCGCAGTGCGCTGTGCGTTGGCCGGGTTACCGAAGCTGGCCGCCTGCACGAAACGATGGCTGGCCCCGACCGAGACCGACGCTCGCGTCGCCGCAGGTTTGGTCGCAGGCTTGCGTGCCGCGCTTTTGGTCGACAGCACCGCCGCTTGTTGCGCTGCCATCGACGTATGCGGATACTGCAGATCGGGGAACAGCCGGTTTACCACGCGCCCAGTGTTTTTATCCACCAGCTGGCGCGGCACGGTGCGGGTCCAGATCAGGTCCATTTGCGCGGTGCCCTGCGCCGTGCGCGGGCCGCGGTTCGGGTTCAGACGGTCATCGTCCCAGGCGGCGCGATACCCCTCCGGCACCGTGGCCGAGGATGTCACCCGCGCAGCCGTCGGGGCCGCTTGCGCCGCACCGCGTGTGCCTTGCTGCGCCACCCACGTTGCGGGCGACTGAGTCAGGACGAGGCGGGTGCGCATGCCATTGCTCTGCTCGATGATCCGCACGATCTGTTCTTGCGACCCACATGTGATACGCGCCCGCTTACCGCCACCTAGATTGACCAGAGTGGGGCCGCCGTTGGGATTGCAGGCAGCATGGATCGTCTGGGTCTGGACCTGCGCGGTCGACCCGGTCGCGACACGGGGCGTCGCGCGTGCCGGGCTGACCGCGACTGGGGCGTCGACGTCAGATCGAGTCGCGCTGAACACGGTCGGTGCAGGGGTTGGGCTGGGTGAGGACGTCGTGACCGCCACGCGCGGCTTGGTCACCGCAGGTTTGGGTGCCGGTGCTATGGTTTGGGTGGACCTGAATACGGTCGGGGCGGGCGCCGGGCTGGGCGTGGCCGTCAGTGCCCCAGGTGTTGTCGCGGCTGCCGTGGTCGTGGTCGTGGGGACGGTCGGCGCAACAGGCGTCGGCGCCGGAGGCACCACGACAGGGGTGGTTGCCTGGTGGCTAAACGTCGGAGCCAACCCGCAAATCACCTTGCGGTTCGACCCTACTCGCGGCACCCAGTTCACCGTCCCACCAAGACCTGCGCGCACATAGGCGCAGCCCCGACTGTCGACATAGGTGTTTCCGGTATACCCAGCGGGCGGCAGTTCCTTGGGCTGGGCGGCCTGCGCCAAGGTCAGCGCCTGCGCACCAGTCGTGCTCAACGAAAGTGAAATGACGACAGTGGCTGCGGTGACGGACAGCGCCATTGCTCTGAGTACATGCCTCATGCTCTGATTACCTGCATAATGTGCCCCCACACAAAATATTGTGTAAGAATGCAGGAGGATGCCTAGCAAGTAAAGATCAAAACCCGCACGAAGCGCAGCTTTGTCCACGCTTTCTCAACAATGCTCAACGCCCAATGAAGCGCCGTTTGACCCGGCTATTTCGTACCGAACATCCGGTCGCCCGCGTCACCCAAGCCCGGCACGATATAGCCGTTCTCGTTTAACTTCTCATCCAGCGCCGCGGTGATAATCGGCACATCCGGGTGCGCCTCTTTCATCCGCGCGACCCCTTCGGGGGCGGCCAGAAGGCACAGGAAACGGATATTCGTCGCCCCTGCTTGCTTCAAAAGATCAATCGCGGCGGCCGAGCTGTTGCCCGTCGCCAGCATTGGATCGACAGCAATTACCAGCCGATCGCCCAGGTCCTCGGGTACCTTGAAGTAATATTGCACCGGCTTCAGCGTTTCTTCGTCGCGATACAAACCGACGAACCCGACCCGCGCCAGTGGAATCAGCTCCAGTATCCCATCCAAAAGCCCGTTGCCCGCGCGCAGGATCGACACCAGCGCCAGCTTTTTGCCTGCCAGAACCGGCGTGTCCATTTTCTGAATCGGCGTCTCGATTTCTTGCGTTATCATCGGCAACTCGCGGGTCACCTCATAGGCCAGCAACTGGCTGATTTCACGGAGCAATTGGCGAAAAACTGCGCTTTGCGTACCCTTCTCGCGCATCAGGCTCAGCTTGTGCTGCACCAGGGGGTGATCGACAATTGTCAGGTGGTCATACATTGGGTTTCTCCAACTTTTCGCGCAAGCGTGCGCGGGTTTTCTCATCGCAGAAGGCCGCATCAGCTGCGGCCCTGTTCAGATCGGCGAAATCCTCTTCTTGCCACCCGAATGTCTGCGCCAGCATCTCATATTCCTGCACCATGTCGGTGCGGAAAAATGGCGGATCGTCGGTGGAAACGGTGACCGAAACCCCGGCTTCGCGCAAACGCGCGATCGGATGCGCCTCCCAGCTGGGCATCGCGCCCAGAAAGACATTCGAGCCAGGGCAAACCTCCAACACGATCCCCGCGGCGGCCAGATGGGCGACCAAGGCCGGATCCTCGATTGCCCGCACACCGTGGCCGATACGTTCGACATGCAGGTGGTCGATCGCCGCGCGCACCTCGTCCGGCCCGGACCATTCGCCTGCATGGGCGGTCAGACGCAGCCCGGCCTCGCGCGCCATGTCGAACGCATAGGTGAAATCGGACAGGTGGCCGGATTTCTCATCGCCCGCGATACCGAAGCCGACAATCCAGTCACCCGCCGTTTCCTGCGCACAGGCGGCTGTTTTGCGCGCAGCATCTGCGCCGAAATGGCGGATCGCGGTGATCACGCCGCGCAGGATGATGCCGTGCTCGGCCTCGGCCTCATCGGCGCCCTCGCGGATCGCGTGCAGATACTCCTGCCACGCTGCCCCGTCACGACCGCCGCAGAAATCCGGCGACAGGAAGGTTTCGCTGTAAACTACGCCATTGGCCGCGCTTTCGGCCAGCACCGCCTTGGTCAGGCGTTTGAACTCCTCCGGCCCGGTCAGGGTGGTGCAGGCTGTTTCGTAAACCTCGAGAAAGTGCCAGAAATCTCGGTAAGCATAGCCCCCGTCCGGGGTGAAAATGTTCGAAATGTCCAAGTTCTTCTCATCCGCCAGATCGCGGATGAACGCCGGCGGCGCGCCCCCTTCCAGGTGCAGATGCAGCTCAACTTTTGGCATGTCACGCAAGGTCACAGTAACGCCCTCCCCGCGCCACGCGCGTCCAAACCCAGATGTGCAGCGACGCTGGCGCCGATGTCGGAAAAGCCGCACAGGCCAATTTCGCCCGCGCCCAGCCCGTGGAACAGCACCGGCACCCGTTCGCGGGTGTGATCGGTGCCGACCCAGCTTGGGTCGTTGCCGTGATCGGCGGTGAACCCGATCAGGTCGCCCGGCCGCGCCTTGGCGAATATCCGCGGCAGCTGCGTATCGAACCATTCCAGAGCGCGTGCATAGCCCGCCACATCACGCCGGTGGCCATACCTGGCGTCGAACTCGACGAAATTGGCAAACACCAGGTCCCCGTTGGCGGTTTCGTCCATCAGGTCCAGCAGATGCTCCATCAGGTCGGCGTCCGTGCCCTTGCGCACCTCGTCGATGCCCTGGTGGGCGAAAATGTCGCCGATCTTTCCTACCGCGTGAACCTTGCGCCCCGCCGCCTGGGCCCAGTCGCACAGGGTCGGCGCGGGCGGTTTCATCGCGAAATCGCGCCGGTTGGTGGTGCGGGTGAACCCGGTTTCTGCATCGCCCACGAACGGGCGTGCAATGACCCGCCCGACGCGCATCTTGTGCACGATCGGCGCCACAGCGCGGCAGAGGTCCAACAACCGCTCAAGCCCGAACGTCTCTTCATGCGCCGCGATCTGAAGCACGGAATCCGCCGAGGTATAGACGATCGGCAGGCCTGTGCGCATGTGCTCGGCGCCCAACTCCTCCAAGATGACAGTGCCCGAGGAATGCTTGTCGCCCAGGATCGCTTCGACCCCGGCCGCGTCACAGATCGCCTGCGTCACCTGCGCCGGAAAGGACGGACAAGTATTTGGAAAGTAGTGCCAATCCCAGGGCACGGGCACGCCCGCAATCTCCCAATGGCCCGAAGGTGTGTCCTTTCCGGGGCTGATTTCCTGGGCTGCGCCCCACAGGCCCATGGGGGACGCAGACAAGCCTGGCGCGGTCTCGCCACTCGCCAATTCAAGCGCCTTGCCAAGGCCCAGCGCGTCCAGATGCGGCATGACCAACGCACCACTGCGCCCATCCTCGGCCTCACCCGCAGCGCAGGCTTGGGCGATGTGCAACAAGGTGTTGGCGCCGGTGTCCGGCACATCACCGTTGAAAAAACGGTCCGCGTCCGGGGCGCCGCCGATGCCGACGCTGTCCATCACGATCAGAATGGCTCGGGTCATGTGCGCTCCATGTGTTCGACGCCGAAGGCGCCGGGCAACAGGTCGGACATCGTCATCACAAGTTTCGCGCCGTCGGTGGTCATCATCGTCACCTCAACTTCGCCCGCGCAAAACTCGGCCAGCTTCTGGCGGCAGCCACCACAGGGGGTGACCGGCGTGGGCGCGTCCGCGATGACCACGACCTCGGTGATGTCGCGCTCACCCGCCGCTGCCATCGCGGCGATCGCACCGGCCTCGGCGCAGGTGCCCTCGGGATAGGCGACGTTTTCGACATTGCAGCCAGAGAACACTGCGCCAGAGGCTGTGCGCAACGCCGCGCCCACCTTGAAATTCGAATAGGGCGCATGTGCGTTTTCACGCACCCGACGCGCCGCTTCCTGAAGGGACATGACAGCCTCCGGTTTGACCATTTGGTCCACCGTCGCAATCCCGCGCGCTGGATGCAAGGGCAATCAGGCGCGACAGCGGGGCTTGAAGCGTGTATGTGTTGTCGTGTATGCCGCGACGCAACAATATAGTTTAACCTTGAACTATTAATTCGGAGGCCGCCATGAGCGACGACACACCGACGCAGAAACCCGCCCTGCGATATCATGAGTTTCCGAAACCCGGAAAGCTGGAGATACGCGCAACCAAGCCGATGGCGAACGGACGCGACCTGGCGCTGGCTTATTCCCCCGGCGTGGCCGAGGCCTGTATGGAAATCAAGGCTAACCCGTCGGACGCCAGTCGCTACACGGCACGCGGCAATCTGGTCGCTGTCGTCACCAATGGCACGGCTGTATTGGGCCTTGGGAACATTGGCGCCTTGGCGTCAAAACCGGTGATGGAGGGCAAGGCTGTCTTGTTCAAAAAATTCGCCAACATCGATTGTTTTGACATCGAGCTGGACGAAAAGGACCCCGAAAAGCTGGCGGACATCATCTGCGCGATGGAGCCGAGCTTCGGCGCGATCAACCTGGAAGACATCAAGGCGCCGGATTGTTTTATCGTTGAACAAATTTGCCGCGAGCGCATGGGCATTCCCGTTTTTCACGACGATCAGCACGGCACGGCAATCGTCGTCGGCGCCGCTGCGACCAACGCGCTTGAGGTCACAGGGCGCAGTTTCGCCGATCTCAAGGTCGTGTCGACCGGGGGTGGTGCTGCGGGCATTGCCTGCCTCAACATGCTGCTGAAACTGGGTGTGAAGCGCGAAAATGTCTGGCTCTGCGATATCAAGGGATTGGTCTATGAGGGACGCGAAGTCGAGATGACGCCGCAAAAGGCTGCCTATGCGCAAGGCAGCACCGCCGCCACACTGGACGAGGTGATCGAGGGCGCCGACTTGTTCCTGGGCCTGTCCGGCCCGGGCGTTCTGAAACCCGAAATGGTTGCGAAAATGGCCCCGCGCCCAATCGTTTTTGCCTTGGCGAACCCGACGCCCGAGATCATGCCCGATGAGGTTCGCAAGGTCGCACCGGACGCGATCATCGCCACTGGCCGCTCGGATTTTCCCAATCAAGTCAACAACGTGCTGTGTTTTCCGTTCATCTTCCGTGGCGCGCTGGACGTTGGCGCGACCGAGATCAACGACCAGATGCAACTGGGCTGCATTGAAGGCATCGCCGCCCTGGCCCGCGCCACGACCAGCGCCGAGGCCGCCGCCGCCTATAAGGGCGAGCAGCTGACCTTCGGGGCGGATTACCTGATCCCCAAGCCGTTCGATCCGCGCCTGATGGGCGTGGTGGCAAGCGCGGTGGCCAAGGCGGCGATGGAAAGCGGCGTGGCGACCCGACCGCTGGACGACATGGAGGCGTATAAAGAAAAGTTGGACGGATCTGTCTTCAAATCCGCCCTGATCATGCGCCCGGTGTTTGCCGCCGCGGCCCAGGCCGAACGACGGATCGTTTTTGCCGAAGGCGAGGACGAGCGCGTGTTGCGCGCCTCCAATGCAATGCTGGAGGAGACCACTGACAAACCGATCCTGATCGGTCGCCCCGACGTGATCGAGAAACGCTGTGAGCGTGCCGGCCTGTCGATGCGGCCCGGGGTGGATTTCGACATCGTGAACCCTGAGCGCGACGATCGCTATCGCGACTATTGGCAGACCTATCACAAGATCATGGCGCGGCGTGGCATCACGCCAAACCTGGCCAAGGCGATCATGCGCACCAACACCACCGCAATTGGCGCGATCATGGTTCAGCGTGGCGACGCGGATTCGTTGATCTGTGGCACCTTCGGGCAATACCAATGGCACCTGAACTATGTAAATCAGGTGCTGGGTACGCCTGACCTGCACCCGGTCGGCGCGCTTAGCCTGATGATCCTGGAAGACGGGCCACTGTTCATCGCCGACACCCATGTGCACCCGGAGCCCAGCCCGACCCAGATCGCGGAGTCCATCTGTGCCGCCGCGCGCCATGTGCGCCGCTTCGGGGTCGAACCGAAAGTGGCGGTCTGCTCCTATTCCCAATTCGGCAACCACGCCTGCGATAGCGGCATGCGCGCCCGTGGCGCGATGGAGCTGCTGGACGCCGCCCCGCGCGATTTCGCCTATGAGGGCGAGATGCATGTAGATGCCGCTCTGGACGATGCCGTGCGCCGCCACATTTTCCCCGAGGCGCGCTTCGACGGCCCCGCCAACGTGCTGATCTTTCCGAACGCCGATGCGGCGTCGGCGGTGCGCAACATCCTCAAGGCCAAGGGGCTGGGGCTGGAGGTCGGGCCAATCCTGATGGGCATGGGCAACCGCGCCCATATCGTGACGCCCTCGATCACCGCGCGGGGCCTTCTGAACATGTCGGCTGTCGCCGGCACGCCGGTGGCACATTACGGCTGAGCCCACAACCGAATCCCGCGAGAGAGCTTTTGCAACCGAGGCTTTGCAGTTTTGCAAATTCGCGCGCTTTTCCCGCAAAGCCGCATATTTCCCGGTGCTTTGCAAAACTTTGCAGGCGCTAACAGGGCAAGGTTGCAAATTATCCGCGGCTTTCTGCCCCCTGCCCCTCCATGACGCTTGCCCCAGCGTTCACCGCTTCGTAACACCTAGGCAACAGTTTTGAGGAGGATGTGCATCATGGGATACAAAGACGTCTACGCCGCGTGGCAGGCAGACCCCGAAGCGTTCTGGATGGAGGCCGCAAGCGCCATCGACTGGGACCAGAAACCCACCAAGGCTTTGTTCGACGAAAACGCGCCGCTGTACGAATGGTTCTCGGACGGCATGGTCAACACCTGCTGGAACGCGGTGGACCGCCACGTGGAAGGCGGCCGCGCCGATCAGGTTGCGATCATCTATGACAGCCCGATCACCGGGCGGCAGGACAAGATCACCTATGCCCAGCTGAAGGACAAGGTCGCAAGCGTGGCGGGCGCTCTGGCCGAAAAGGGTGTCACCAAAGGCGACCGCGTCATCATTTATATGCCGATGGTGGCCGAAGCGCTGATCGCGATGCTGGCTGTGACCCGGATCGGCGCTGTGCATTCGGTGGTATTCGGTGGCTTTGCCGCGAACGAGCTGGCTGTGCGCATCGACGACGCCACCCCTAAGGCGATCATCGCTGGGTCCTGCGGGATCGAGCCGGGGCGCGTTGTCGCTTATAAACCGCTGCTGGACGGCGCGATCGAACTGGCCAAGCATAAGCCCGACTTCACCGTCATCTTCCAGCGCGACGAAGCGCGCGCCGACATGATCGAGGGCCGCGATTTCGACTGGAACGAGATGCAGGAGGGTGTGACCCCCGCCGAGTGTGTGCCGGTCGAGGGCAACCACCCCGCCTATATCCTTTACACCTCCGGCACGACCGGCGCGCCCAAGGGTGTCATCCGCCACACCGGCGGCCATCTGGTCGCGCTGAACTGGACGATGAAGAACCTTTACAACGTCGACCCCGGTGACGTGTTCTGGGCCGCGTCCGACGTGGGCTGGGTCGTGGGACACTCCTATATCACCTATGGGCCGCTGGTGCATGGCAACACCACCATCGTGTTCGAAGGCAAGCCCGTGGGTACGCCTGACGCCGGCACCTTCTGGCGCGTGATTTCCGAGCACAATGTGAAAAGCTTTTTCACTGCCCCCACCGCCTTTCGCGCCGTGAAGCGCGAAGACCCCAAGGGCGAGTTCGTGAAGAAATACGACCTGTCCTGCCTGGATCAGGTCTATCTGGCCGGTGAGCGCGCCGACCCCGATACGATCGTCTGGGCGCAGGATCAGCTGAACGTGCCGGTGATCGACCACTGGTGGCAGACCGAAACCGGATACGCCATCGCCGCCAACCCACTGGGGATCGAAGAGCTGCCGGTAAAGCTGGGCTCGCCCGCCGTGCCGATGCCCGGCTATCAGGTCGATATCCTGGACGAAGGCGGCCACCCGGCCCCGGCCGGCGATATGGGCGCCATCGCGGTCAAGCTGCCGCTGCCGCCGGGCACGCTGCCCAACCTGTGGAACGCAGAGGAACGCTATCTCAAATCCTACCTGACCACCTTCCCCGGTTACTATGAAACCGGCGATGCGGGCTACAAGGACGAAGACGGCTATCTTTACATCATGGCGCGCACCGATGACGTGATCAACGTCGCGGGCCACCGCCTGTCCACCGGCGGGATGGAAGAGGTCCTGGCCTCGCACCCCGATGTCGCGGAATGCGCGGTAATTGGCGTGACCGATCAGCTCAAGGGCCAGCTGCCGCTTGGCATGGTCTGCCTGAACGCAGGGTCTGGCCGGGAAGACGCCGATGTCGTGGCCGAATGCGTGAAGCTGGTGCGCGAAAAAATCGGACCGGTCGCGGCGTTCAAACTGTGCGTCGTGGTCGACCGCCTGCCGAAAACCCGCTCGGGCAAGATTCTGCGCGGCACGATGGTTTCGATCGCCGACGGCAAGGACTTCAAGATGCCCGCGACGATTGATGATCCCGCCATCCTGGACGAAATCCGCGAGGCACTTGAGGGTCTGGGTTACTCCAAAACCTGATCCATCCGCCAAAAATGGCCGAAATCCACCCTCGGGACATCTTGGGGGTGGATTTTTTTGGAAACTTCGAGAGATTAAGAGTTACTCAACCTCTGCGGTCAAAACTGCACCCGTAGGGGCGCGTGTGAGGTAAGGCAGTTGGACAGCGAACCAGCACAGGTACAGACTGCGCACCTGCATGGGAACACACCGCACCCCGCAGGGCCGCTGGCGCTTGTCATTGGCGCGGAGGAACACGCCGTGATGTTCCCGGACGACCCGTTCCACCGTCACGGGTGCCGGATTCTGCGTGCCGGGGATCTGGCTGAGGCGCATGAGGCGTTCAAACATCACGCGCCCGCCCTGGTTTTCCTGCCGCTCAAGCTGGGCAGTGAACCGGTGCTGGCGTGTCTGAAATCCTGCCTCGAACATGCGCCGGACACCACCGTGATTGTGGTCGCAGACAACTCCCAGATCAATGTTGCAGCGGATGCGATGCGAATCGGCGCCTTCGACTGCCTGTTCACACCGTTCAGCCACAACCGTCTGACCTCCACCGTGGAAGCGGCAACGCGCCAGGCCTTGTCGCGGGGGGCCGTCCCGGATCGCGCGCCGTCACACACGCCCCCACGCCACGGCTTGATCGGTGCGCACCCGTCGATGGCGCAGGTCATAGCCACGCTGGACGCCGTGGCCCACAGCCGCGCCAGCGTGTTCATCCAGGGTGAAAACGGCACCGGGAAAGAGCTTTTGGCAAAGGCAATCCACGCCGCCTCGCCCCGCCGTGACAAGACCTTCCTGCCAGTCGATTGCGCCGCCCTCACCGCTGACGACCTCAACCAGGATTTGTTCGCAAAAGCCGATGGTGGCACGCTGTTTCTGGACGAGATTTCCCAACTGTCGCCGCAGGTCCAGTCCCGCCTATTGCGGCTGTTGCATGACGACCCTGGCGCCGCCCGGTCGAATACAGGCCCCGATATTCGCGTTATCAGCGCCACCTGTCGCGATCCCGAAGATGAAATGCGCCGCGGTACCCTGCGCGAAGACCTGTTCTATCGCCTGCATGTGGCCCCGATCACCATGCCCCCGTTGCGTGCACGCGGCGCTGACGTGATCGCGATTGCCGAGGCAAAGCTGGCCCAGCTGAGCCTGAACGAAAGTCGTCGTTTCACCGGCTTCACCGCCCCGGCGGCGCGGGCCCTTCAGGCCTATCGCTGGCCGGGAAATGTGCGCCAGCTGATCAACGTGATCTGGAACGTGGTGCTGACCCATGATGCTGAGTTGGTGGAGGACTGGATGTTACCCGAAGCTGTGCGCGCGCCGCGCAGCCCCGCTGCGGCCCCCAGCGGGCTGCAACTGGACGGGCGCACCCTGGCCGAAATTGAGCGTGACGTGATCGAGCAGGCCATTCGCGACCACGGCGGATCGATCCCACGCGCGGCGCGGGCTTTGGACCTGTCCCCGTCGACGATCTACCGCAAGCGCGAGAGCTGGGGCAAACCCGACAAAGGGTGACCCGCGCCCGCCCCGCCTCTTGACCGGGTCGCGCGTCCCTGCTTCCTTTCGCAAAAAAAGCGAGGGATGCCATGACCACTTCACGCCTACCCGGGTTTCACAACCTGACCCGCCACCAACGGCTGGACAGGGTCGCGCAGGTCTGTGGCCTGGATGACCCGACCCGCGACATGCTGCGAGGGGCCAGCATGGCGCAAGGCGACCTGGCCGACAACCTGTCGGAAAACGTGATTGGCGTGATGGCCGTGCCACTGGGCGTCGCCACGAACCTGATTGTCGACGGTGAGGACGTTCTTGTGCCGATGGCCAGCGAAGAAAGCAGCGTGATTGCCGCCGTATGCAACGGCGCGCTTGCCTGCCGCGACACGGGCGGGGTGCGTACGCAGGCCGACGCGCCCTGCATGATCGCGCAGGTGCAGATCACCGGGCTGGACGACCCGATCCGCGCCCGTGACCAGCTTCTCGCAAAACGCGCCGAGATCGCGGCGCTGTGCGATGCCTGCGACCCGGAGCTGGTGCGCCTTGGCGGCGGCTTTCGCGATCTCGACCCACGCGTGTTGGAAGCCATGCTGGTGCTACACCTGATCGTGGACGTGCGCGACGCGATGGGGGCAAATGCGGTGAATACGATGGCCGAAACCTTGGCGCCGCATGTCGAGGCATGGACAGGTGGCAAGGTGGGGCTTCGCATCCTGTCGAACCTGGCAGACAGGCGTCTGGTGCGCGCCCGTGCCACCTGGCCCGCGCATGTGATCGGGGCCGACACCGTGCCTGGCATGCTGAACGCTTCTGCCTTCGCCGCCGCGGACCCCTACCGCGCTGCCACCCACAACAAGGGTATCATGAACGGCGTGGACGCGGTGGCGCTGGCCACCGGCAACGACAGCCGTGCGATCGAGGCTGGCGCCCACGCCTTCGCCGCGCAAGGGGGCTATGGCCCGCTGACCCGGTGGTGGGAGGACGAGGCGGGGGATCTGGTGGGCGAAATTGAACTGCCCATGCCGGTGGGCATTGTTGGCGGCGCGACCCGCGCTCATCCTACGGCACAGGCCGCGCTGAAGATTATCGGCGCCACAACCGCCGATCGGTTGGCCCGGGTGATGGCGGCGGTGGGTCTGGTACAGAACTTTTCTGCGATGCGCGCGCTGTCAACCGAGGGTATTCAACGCGGACACATGTCCCTGCACGCCCGAAACGTGGCGATCGCGGCAGGCGCGGTGGGCGATGAGATCGACAGGATCGCAGGCGAACTGGTGGCGCGCGGTGAGGTCCGCGAGGATTTAGCGCGCGATCTTCTTGCCCAGCGGTGACGTCCCGATTTCTTTCAACGAAATCGAACCGGAGTTTTTGAAAAATTCCGGCGCCCAGCTCAAACGAATTGTTCGCGGATTAGACGTTCTTCAAGCCCATGCCCCGGATCAAACAGAATACGGTGCTGGATCGCGTCATTTGACCGAATTTCAACCGCCACCACATCGCGCACCGACCGGCTGTCGGCATCCGCCATCACCGGGCGTTTGTCCGCTTGCAACACGTCAAAGCGCACCACGGCGGCTTTCGGCAGCAGGGCCCCACGCCAACGCCGGGGGCGAAACGCGCTCATCGCCGTCAGGGCCAGAACGTCGGACCCGATCGGCAGGATCGGTCCGTGTGCGGAGTAGTTGTAAGCGGTGGACCCCGCCGGTGTGGCCACCAGCGCGCCGTCGCACACCAATTCATCCAGCCGCACCCGTCCATCAACGCTGATCTGTAGTTTCGCGGCTTGGGGGCCTGCGCGCAGCAGCGACACCTCGTTGATCGCCAGCGCTTCGAACACCGATCCGTCGGTGCATTCCGCCCGCATCGCCAGAGGGTTGATCACCTCTTCCTCGGCAGCGATCAAGCGTTCGATCAGCCCATCGGCGACATATTCGTTCATCAGGAACCCGACCGTGCCGCAATTCATCCCGTAAACCGGCGCTGGCAATTCCTGGGTCGTGTGCAGCACATGCAGCATGAAGCCATCGCCGCCCAGCGCCACGATCACATCCGCGGCCTCAGGCGCGACGTTGTCATAACGCGTGGACAATTCGGCCAGTGCAGCACTGGCAATCTCGGTCTCGCTCGCAAGGAACGCAATCTTTCGGCTCATGGCTCATGTTTCCTGTCGGGCATCCTGTTTCCGAAACAACCACATGTTTCCACGAAGCGCCAGAGATGCCGCGTCTTTCTGGCACAAGGTCGCATTCCGGGCTTTGCCACCGGGGAAGTTTCCGATAGGAAATCTCGCAAACTGACCCCTGATCCAAGGAAACCGCGCATGACCACCACTCGTGACCCCGGCTTTTTCACCGAATCCCTTGCCACCCGTGACCCTGAGCTGTTCGGCTCAATCACCGATGAACTGGGCCGCCAGCGCGACGAGATCGAGCTGATCGCGTCGGAAAACATCGTTTCGGCCGCCGTGATGGAGGCCCAGGGCTCGGTCCTGACCAACAAATACGCCGAAGGTTACCCCGGTCGCCGCTACTATGGCGGGTGCCAGTTCGTCGACGTGGCTGAACAGCTGGCCATCGATCGCGCCAAGCAACTGTTCGGGTGTAATTTCGTGAATGTGCAGCCCAATTCCGGCAGCCAGGCCAACCAGGGTGCCTTCATGGCGATGATCCAGCCTGGTGACACGATCCTGGGCATGAACCTGGCCTCGGGCGGGCACCTGACCCATGGGGCTGCCCCAAACCAATCGGGCAAATGGTTCAACGCGGTGCAATACGGCGTGCGTGAGGACAACAACCTGATCGACTATGACCAGGTGCAGGCGCTCGCAACCGAACATCAGCCCAAGCTGATCATCGCTGGTGGCTCAGCCATCCCGCGTCAGATCGACTTTGCCAAGTTCCGCGCCATTGCCGACAGCGTCGGCGCCTTCCTGATGGTCGACATGGCCCACTTTGCGGGTCTGGTGGCGGCAGGCGAACACCCCTCGCCGTTCCCCTATGCAGACGTGGCCACCACCACGACGCACAAGACCCTGCGCGGCCCGCGTGGTGGCATGATCCTGACCAATGACGAAGCACTGTCGAAAAAGATCAACTCGGCGATTTTCCCCGGCCTTCAGGGTGGGCCGCTGATGCATGTCATCGCCGCCAAGGCCGTGGCCTTTGGCGAAGCGCTGCGCCCCGAGTTCAAGTCCTATCAGAAGCAGGTGCGTGCCAACGCTGTGGCGCTGGCCGATCAGTTGATGAAGGGGGGCCTGGACATCGTGACCGGCGGCACCGACACCCACGTGATGCTGGTGGACCTTCGCCCGAAAGGCGTGAAGGGCAACGCGACCGAAAAGGCCCTGGGTCGCGCCCACATCACCACCAACAAGAACGGCATCCCGTTTGACCCGGAAAAGCCGATGGTCACCTCGGGCATCCGCCTGGGCACCCCGGCGGGCACCACCCGTGGTTTTGATGAGGCCGATTTCCGTCAGATCGCCGACATGATCGTCGAGGTCGTGGACGGTCTGGCCGCCAATGGCGAAGAGGGCAACGGCGCGGTGGAAGAGGCAGTGAAGGCCAAGGTGGCCGCGCTGTGTGCGCGCTACCCGATGTATCCGAACCTCTGATCCACAGCGGACAATCTAAACAAATCAAGGCCTCGGCGCTCTATGCGTCGGGGCCTTTTTCGTGTCGTTACAGAAACCCGCGCCAGACCAGCACCGCCAGAACCAGCACCACCACGACGATCAGGTTGAAGGCATTTCCCGCCAGCCAGTTCAGCGCGATGGCGCGGCGCCGGTCCCAGGGGTTGATCCCGTGCAGATAGCGCTCGATCTCGTCACAGGCCCGGTCGATCCGCTTGGGGTCCTGCTGGCGTGACAGCTTCGGGTGCGGTTCGACTTTCATCGCCTCGATCACCAAAGCCGCATCGGCCCGCAAATACCGGGGCAACAACCGCCCGGCCCGCGCCACCTTGGCCTCGAACCCGGTGCCGTGCAGGTCAAGTTTTTGCTCCAAAAGATGCGCCAGGCGATCGGCGCGGGCGTGAAGGTCCATGCGGTTCTCCGTTTCCCAACAATCCTAGCGTCGGGGGCTTTCGCGCTCAACACCCAGCGGCTATGTCAGGGGCATGTTGGACATGCAGACCTTTGGCGAGGACACCCGCCACCCGCCCATCCTGATCGTACACGGCCTGTATGGCTCGGGCCGCAACTGGGGCGTGATCGCCAAGCGTCTGTCTGATACCCGCCGAGTGGTGACCGTCGACATGCGCAACCACGGCGCCAGCGGGTGGGAGGCGACCCACAATTACCACGACCTTGCTTCAGACCTTGGCAAAGTGGTCGATAAGATCGGCGGTCCCGCGGACGTAATCGGCCATTCGATGGGCGGCAAGGGTGCGATGATGCTGGCGCTGGATGCGCCAGAGAAGGTGCGCCGCCTGCTGGTCGCCGACATCGCGCCGGTCAGCTATAGCCATACCCAGGTACACCTGATCCACGCGATGCGCAGTCTGGACCTGTCCGGGATCAACACCCGCAGTGACGCGGACGCAGCATTGGCAGCGGCGATCCCCGAACGCGATGTGCGTGCCTTCCTGCTGCAATCGCTGGATGTGGCAGGCAAATGCTGGCGGCTGAACCTGGACGTGCTGGAGCGCGACATGGAACTGATCATCGGCTTTCCGCCCGTGTTCGGTCGGTTCGACGGCCCGGCGCTGTTTCTGGCGGGCGCCACGTCCGATTACGTGCAGCCCGAACACCGCCCGATCATCAAACGCCTGTTTCCCCAGGCGCGCCAGGCCAAGATCCCCGGTGCGGGCCATTGGTTGCACGCTGAAAAACCGCGCGAATTCGAAGCCGCCGCGCGCGCTTTCCTGAACGCCTGACACGAAAAAAAGCGGCCCGATCGGACCGCCCTGACGGTCATTTAAGTCCGGTTTAGTGGGTCCAGACACCGCGCCGGTTGGTGGCGAAGTTTTCACCATAACCGCCCGCACGAATGTTGGGCTTGCGCTTGTGCGGCTCGGTCACGGTCGCCTTGATCCCATGCGTTTCAGCATAGGCCAAGGCGGCCTCTTTGCTGTCAAACTGCAGCTTGACCTGGCTTTGGGTGTCACCTGAGCTGGTCCAACCCATCAAGGGGTCGATCTCGCGTGCTTCATCGGCGGCGTATTCCAGAAGCCAGACACGCGTTTTTCCCAGTCCCGAGGACATGGCGTTGCGGGCGGGCTGATAGATACGGGCGCGCATGGGCAGACTCCTTGAATTCCTGCCTCGTCTTATCGGCAAAACACGCACCAATCGCAAGGGCGAATGCGCAAATGGGGGTTTCGGAGAGGGTAGAGCAGGAGCCAGGTTGACTGCCGGTCACTGGCGAGGGAGCGAGGGGTGGGGTGGGTGTTCGCCAGGACCGGCAGTCATTTCTGCTGCTTGCCCTTGAACGCTAGCGCAGGAGGAGGGGGCCGTGCAAGAAGAAAATACCCTTTAGGTTGTTTTTAAATTAAAAGTATTCTCCTTAAAGTGGTAAGGCTTTGTTAACTATTTGAAACGGGCCAACGGAGCTAAGCGCGCCGGAAGCGGCCACCTTTTGCCATCACGCGAAAAGCCCAATCCAAAAGCTTTCTCTTCAAAGATAGACGCAGACCCAGCGCGGCTCAACTCGCTGGATTTGTGGGGTCAGAAACCAAGGCGGGCCAGGGCCTCATCTACCAGCGCAGCACTCACCCCGGCAGCCTCGATCGGCAGCAGATGACCGAACCGCGCATCCTCCAGCGTCACGATATCCGGGCGCAGTCGCTGTAATTCGTGCCACAGCGGATCGGGAAAGAAATACGACGCCCGCCCGCGGATCACTGCCACCGGGATGTCCAGCGTCTCAATGTCCGCCAGAACCGCCTCGCCGTGAAAGAAATTGTGCGCCTCCCAGGCCTTGGGAAAAGCCAGCCGAACCCCAGCCCCGTCTGGCACAACGCCATGCGCAGCGACGGCCTGCCAGGCCAGTTCGTCAAACCGACGATAGGCCGGATGCGCCTGCAAGTCGGCCAGATACGCCGCCACATTGTCCCAGCGATCGCGCCGGTCACGCGCCGCGCGCACTGGTTTCACGTACCGCCCGGCCCACTTCGGAAGCACCCGCGACAGTCGCACAAGATGCGGCGACACGATGGCCGGTTCAATCAGCACCAGCGCGCGAAACAGCCCGGGATCGGCCTTTTGCGCCAGAACCATCGAGCACGCCCCTTGCGAATGCCCGATACCCAGCACAGCGCCCTGCCCTTGGCCCCGGATCGCCTGGGCCAGATCAGCGCCATAACGCGCCCAGCCGTCCCGCCCAGTCGGCCCCCCTGCCCCTGGCCAACAGGCCCGGTTGTGCAGCCCGCAAAGCGCCATGCGGCTGGACAGCTGCGCCATCAGAGGCTCGTAAAACCCCAGCGGGAAGCCGTTGCCGCCGTAAAACCACGCCGGGTCGCCATTGTCGGGCCAAGTCCAGATTTGCATGCCACATATGCTGACAGCCCCTGACAGGATCGGCCAGTGTGACGCAGCGGCAGCCCCTTGCGCCGGAACAAAAAGTGATCATCTTAAGAGGGCGCAAAGGAATCGACGATGACCGACAGCTCGCTGACCAACCCGACCCAGGCTCCCACGATCCGACCCAAGCTTGAGGGCGGTATACGCTTTGTCCTGCACACACCGTTCCAACCTGCAGGCGACCAGCCTACTGCCATCACCGAGCTTGTGGCGGGCTTGAACGACGGCGACCAAAACCAGGTGCTTTTGGGCGCCACCGGCACCGGCAAGACCTTCACGATGGCCAAGGTGATCGAGGAAACCCAGCGCCCGGCGATCATTCTGGCCCCGAACAAGACGCTGGCGGCGCAGCTTTATGGTGAGATGAAGGGCTTCTTCCCTGACAACGCGGTGGAATACTTCGTCAGCTATTATGACTATTACCAGCCCGAGGCCTATGTGGCCCGCTCGGACACCTTCATCGAGAAGGAAAGCCAGATCAACGAACAGATCGACCGGATGCGCCACTCGGCCACCCGCGCGCTGTTGGAGCGTGACGATGTGATCATCGTCGCGTCGGTTTCGTGTATCTATGGTATCGGCTCGCCTGAGACCTATACGGCGATGACCCAGGACATCGAGGTTGGCAAGGAATACAACCAACGCAGCGTGATGAAGGACCTGGTCGCGCAACAATACAAACGCAACGACAACGCGTTCCAACGCGGGTCGTTCCGGGTGCGCGGCGACACCCTGGAAATCTGGCCAAGCCACCTCGAAGACCGCGGCCTGCGCCTGTCCTTCTTCGGGGAAGAGCTTGAAAGCATTACAGAGTTCGACACGCTCACCGGTGCCAAGACCGACAATTTGGACAAGGTGCGCGTCTATGCCAACTCGCATTATGTGACCCCGACGCCAACGCTGAAACAGGCGATCCAGAGCATCAAGCAAGAGCTGGCCTTGCGGCTGAAACAGCTGGAGGACGACGGCAAGCTGTTGGAGGCACAGCGGCTGGAGCAACGCACCCGCTTTGACCTTGAGATGCTGGAGGCGGCAGGATTTTGCAACGGGATCGAGAACTATTCGCGGTATCTGACCGGCCGCGCACCGGGCGAACCGCCCCCCACTTTGTTTGAATACATCCCCGACAACGCAATCGTTTTTGCCGACGAAAGCCACGTGTCGGTGCCGCAGATCGGCGGCATGTACAAGGGCGACTTCCGGCGCAAAATGACGCTGGCCGAGCATGGCTTCCGCCTGCCGTCCTGCATGGACAACCGCCCGCTGAAATTCGAGGAATGGGACGCGATGCGGCCGCAATCGGTTTTCGTTTCGGCCACGCCCAGCGCCTGGGAGCTGGAACAGACCGGCGGCGTCTTCACGGAACAGATCATCCGCCCAACCGGGCTGCTGGACCCGGAAATCGAAATCCGGCCGGTCGAAATGCAGGTCGACGACCTGCTGGACGAGGTGCGCAAGGTCGCCACCGATGGCTACCGCACTTTGGTCACTACGCTGACCAAACGCATGGCCGAAGATCTGACCGAATACATGCACGAACAGGGCATTCGCGTGCGCTATATGCATTCGGACATCGACACGATCGAGCGGATCGAGATCCTGCGCGACCTGCGCCTGGGTGCGTTCGACGTGCTGATCGGCATCAACCTGCTGCGCGAAGGCCTGGACATCCCCGAATGCGGGCTGGTCGCCATTCTGGATGCGGACAAGGAAGGGTTCTTGCGCTCGGAAACCTCGTTGGTCCAGACCATTGGCCGGGCCGCGCGAAACGCCGAAGCCCGCGTCATCATGTATGCCGACCGGATTACCGGAAGCATGGAACGCGCGATCAACGAAACAAACCGCCGCCGCGAAAAGCAACATGCCTATAACGTCGAACACGGGATCACGCCGGAGACCGTGAAGAAGAACGTCGAGGACGTTCTGGCCGGATTGTATCAGGGCGACGTGGACATGAACCGGGTCACCGCCAAGATCGACAAACCGATGGTTGGCGCAAACCTGGCCGCCCACTTGGACGGTCTGCGCGCCGAAATGCGCAAGGCCGCCGAAAACCTGGAGTTCGAGGAAGCCGCCCGCCTGCGCGACGAGGTGCATCGGCTGGAAGCGGTGGAGTTGGCCGTCGCCGACGACCCGCTGGCGCGACAATCGGCGGTCGAGGCTGCGAGCGAGCCGAAAGCACGCTCAACCGCAGGCAAACCGGGGCAACGCGCCGGACGGAAAGGACGCAAGTGAGGGCCGGTCTGACGCACCTTGCCGACGCGGTTCGGGTCGGTGTTTTTGCGCTGGCTTTTGCGGTCCCGTCACCAGCCGCCGCGCAGGCGGAATTGACGGTGCAGAACTGTCTTTCCCATCCCTATGACACGCCGGAAACGCCGCACCAGACCTTGGTACGAGATTTGATGTCTGCGCTGGAATTGACGCTGGCGGGGGTGCCCGAGATGAACGCGGCCTTGGCGCAGCATCAGCCCGCGATCTGTATCGATCCGCGCCCTATCACCGCGCGCGGCTATCTTGACCCAACCACGATGCAGATCGCCCTGGCCGAAGCATTGGATTTCGACGCCATGCTTCTGATCCTAATCCACGAGTTGCGACATTTGGAGCAATTCGACCACGGCCATTGCCCGGCCAACGACGTGTCCATGAAGGAAAACGCCCGTGCTTCAATGGCGACCGAGGCGGACGCCATGGCGATCACCGCGCTTCTGGCCTGGGACCTGCGCACGCTGGGCCGCTCTGGCCCCTGGGACCATTTCGCCGCCTGGCAGGAATACCAGGACATTCCCGCGCGGTTTGAACAGGCTCTGACCGACACCGGCAGCCTGTCCGCCGCCGTGTCGGCTACCTTCGACCAATGGTATGCGTCAGACTGGCGGGTCGAGGCCTATTACCAGGCAAGTTGCAGTGACTATCTGGACCGGCTTGACCTGTCCCATGCCCTGCCCCGCTATGGCCTGCTGCCCGAAGATTTTCTCGGCACCCTGTGCCGCCTGCCATCAGGGGCGCCGTATGACTGCACCGAAGGGCCGCCGCGTTAGCCCTGGGAACACGCGCATTGTCGGCACCGCGCCGCCCGCCTATCCTTGCCGCATGACCGATCCCGTGATCCTTGTACTTGGCGCCGCCGTGTGGCCTTGTGGCGTGCCGTCGCCGACGCTGAAACGCCGTGCGAGCCATGCGGCACAGCTGTATCTGCAAGGCGATTTCGCAGGCGTCATCGCGTGTGGCGGCCTGGGAAAGCATAGTCCCAGCGAGGCCAAAGTGATCGGAGGTATTTGCGAAGATTTGGGGGTGCCGCCAGCGGAGATCCAGCTAGAGGATCAATCCACCACCACGTTGGAAAATATCCGTCTGGCGTTGCCGCTTCTGCCGAAGGACACCGACAAAGTATTGATTGTGACCGACGCGTTCCACGCCCCGCGCGCACGCCTGACCGCACGGCGGTTTGGCCTGCGCGCAACAACATCCAGCCCCAGCCTGAAAGGCGCCACCTCCGTGCGAACGCTCAAGGCTTTCCTGCGCGAAGGGCCCGCCTATCTGTATTACCTATTCAAGGCTCAGCGATAGACGCCGACCGCAACCATTCCCCCACCGTTGGCCATATCACGCGCAACTTGCGGGTTCATGTATCCGTTCACGATCATCTGCTCCTGCGCCGGAGCCGCTGCCCCAAGGGCGGCCATCGCCACCATTGCATGTGCCAAACCTGTCGAAAACGCATGATTGCAATCCCCCTCTTCGTGAAAAGGAGTGAGGTGGGGTTCTAACTTTCACAACATGCATTGCACCCGCGCAACCGGGGCCTATTGCGCCAGCCCCAGCGCCTCTAGGTGGGTCACGCTGTGAGCGACCTGGTCGAAATCGTTGATCTCGATGATCAGATGCGGGGCTGCGTCTACCGCCGCCAACGCCCTGAAGATCGCGGGCCAGGATATGTTGCCTTCACCCAGCGCCCAGTGCCGGTCGGCCCAACCATCGCTGTCTTGCAAATGCACATGCCCCAGGTCCGACCCGGCCGCGGTGAGGAACCGATCCGCTGGCGGCGCGCCCGCGACGCAATGCGCCCAATGCGCATGCCCAGTGTCCACCGACAGGGCCAGCGCGGGGCTGGCCGCCGCCACGACCGCTGCGTGACGATCCTCTGGATCGGTGTCCTTGATGTTCTCAAGCACGATCTGCACGCCCTGATCCTCGGCGCGTGCAAGCGCTGGGCCCAGCGTATCCAGGATCGCAGAAACCCGGGCCGCGCGCGCATGCGTGGTGTTGTCCAGATTGCATTGGTCCCAGCGGTCATAGGGCGAATGCAGCACCATCTGCACCGCCCCCAGCGCCGCACAAACATCCAGCGCCGCATCGATCCGGGCCTGCACGATCGGCCGCAGATCGCGGTCCTTCACGTCCAGTTCGAACCCCGCAAAGGGGCCGTGGATGCCCAACCGCCCCTGCCAGCCCACCAGAGCGGCCTTCGCCATGTCGATGAAAGGACCGGGGCTGGCCAGAATGTCAGCCATGCAAAATTCAGGCAGTTCAAGGTCCCGGTTCTTGTCAAACAGCCAATCGCGGTGGCGCGCCAGGTCCAGAACCGACAACTGCGCGCCGACGACGGGCAGGTCGGACATCAGTCAGACACCATCACGACGTCATACATCACCGGCGCGAAGCTTTTCGAAAGTTCGTTGAATGTGCGGTTGTAGTCCCGCATCGCCTCGGACCGGAGCACACGCAGGAAATCGTCGCGCGTCTTCCATTGCGTGTAGTTCGCGATCCGGGTTTGCGCGTCGTTCACATGCATCGCGGCGCCGATGAACCCGGGCTGTTTCGAGATATAGGCGTTGCAGGCCGTCTTCAGCTCTTCCATCAGGTCCGCGCAGGTGCCCGGCGTAACCTCATAGGTGGTGATGACCGTTTGCAGGTCCGCGTCTTTTTTGATGATCGGCATGGCATCCTCCTTGATTGACCCTGAGTGTAGCAGCGTTGGGCGAAACGCCAAGCCCGGGCGCTGTGACACTTTTGCCCGCCGTCGCGACCCAAACGCGTGGTATCGTCGCGCAACAAGCGGAGGATCAGCCATGTTGAAGCAATGCACACTTGCTGTTGCCCTTACCCTTGCCCCCTTGGTGGCTCTGGGTCAGAGTTTTGAAGAACCCGCCCGCGGAAGCGTCACGCGCGCGGATATCCTGAGCGCGCTGCGCCCGCACGCCGAATGGGATTTCGGCGCGCCGGTGGAGTTCGTGGTGGGTGAGATGCGCGTCGCGGGTGACGTGGCCTTTGCCATGGTCGGCGCACAACGTCCGGGCGGCGAACAGATCGACATCTTCACCGCCCCCGTCACCCTGCGCGGCGAGACCGACCCTCAGGCAGGCAACGGCACCACGATGGAGGCGTTGATGCAGAAATCTGGCCGCATGTGGGTGGCCGTTCACATCGGCATCAACTCATCCGAAGGCTGGTGGTACGATCAGCAATACTGCCCGATCTGGGCCGAAGTGATCCCCGACGCCTGCCCCGAGTAAACCGCGCTTAGCGCGACACATGCACTGCACAGGGTGCATGGCGCACCACGCGGGCGGCGGTCGAGCCCAGGAAGTAATCCTGCAAGCCAGGGCGATGTGACGCGACCACGATGCAATCCACATCGTTGTGCGCGGCGAAATCCACGATCGTGTGACCAGCGTGGCCCTCAACGACCTGCACTTCAACGCCCGGGTTGCCAGCCAGTTCACCTTTCAGGCGGGCCTCCAACTCTTTCGTATTTGCTTCCAGCTGCCCTTCGGGCAGGTATTGCGCGACATAGGAGGGAATTTCCTCCATCACATGAAGCGCGGTTATTTTCGCACCTTCATCCGCAAGAACCTGCGCGATACTCAGGGCTTTCTTGCCACTGCGTTCGTGATCCAGGGCAATCGGTACCAGAATGTTTTTGTACATGTCAGCTTCCTCGCGTTTCTCTCACGTCACTGTGCCCGGCGGGACAGACTGGCACCATGATACAGGTCAAAACGGCAAACCGACATAATTTTCAGCCAGCGAGGTCATCGCGGCCTCGGAGCTGAACAGGTATTCAAGGTCGGTCTGCTGCAATTTCTGGTCATAGGGGATCGCGTCCGGGAAGTTGTGCAACAGGCTGGTCATCCACCAGCTGAACCGCTGCGCCTTCCACACCCGCGCCAACGCCTTCTGGCTGTAGCTGTCCAGCCCCGCATCATCGCCGTTCAGGTAATGATCCACCAACCCGTGATAGAGGTAGTAGATGTCGCTGGCCGCCGAATTCAGCCCGCGCGCACCGGTGGGCGGGACGATATGCGCCGCGTCGCCTGCCAGGAACAGCTTGCCGTATCGCATCGGCTCAGCCACGAAGCTGCGCAAGGGGGCGATGCTTTTCTCGATCGACGGACCGGTTTCCAGTCTTGCCGCCACATCGTCCGGCAGCCGCGCTTTCAGCTCATCCCAGAATGCGTCATCCGACCAGTCGTCCACACTGTCGGACAACGGCACCTGGATGTAATAGCGGCTGAGCGCCTGACTGCGCAGCGAACACAAGGCAAAGCCGCGCGGCGATTTGGCATAGATCAGTTCGGGCGAGACGGGCTTGGTGCGGCTCAGCACCCCCAGCCAGCCGAACGGATAGACCTTTTCGTATTCCGTCAGCACGTCACCGGGGATCGATTTGCGGCTGACCCCGTGAAACCCGTCCGCGCCGATGATGAAGTCGCAATCGATGCGAATGATCTCATCGCCCGCGCGATAGGTCAGGTAGGGCGCGTCGGTTTTCAGGTCGTGCGGCTTCACATCCTCGGCGTTGTGAATGACCGTGCCACCCATCTTGTCACGCGCCGCGTAAAGGTCGCGGGTCAGTTCCGTCTGGCCATAGACAACGACCGAATTTCCCCCCGTATGCGCCGCCAGATCCACACGCATTTTCTTATTGTTTTCCGCGATATAGAAGCCATCGTGGATCTCGCCCTCGGCGTCCATCCGCGCGCCACACTGCGCCTCACGCATCAGTTCGGCGAACCCGTGTTCCAACACGCCCGCCCGGATGCGACCCAGCACGTATTCACGTGATTGCCGCTCCAGCACCACGTTGTCGATGCCCTTCAAATCCAGCAACTGGCTGAGCATAAGGCCCGACGGCCCGCCCCCGATGATACCCACCTTGGTCCTCATATCCTGTCCTCCCTTGCGTGACGGCCTCAGCCGCCGCATTCCAACAGCATCGTGCCCGCGCCCGTATTTGAGATCGGGATGTGATAGTTCCGCGTAACCTCGGTCACGTCGTCGCCCAGCGCCCCGCGCATCATCATCCACATCAGAAACTCGGTGCCCTGGGCGCCGGCCTGACGCACCAGCTCATGGCGGCTGATCTTGGTCAACGCCTCGGGGTCATGCACGATCTTGTCCATGCAATAGCGGTCGAATTCCTTGTTGATGAAGCCCGCGCGTTCGCCGTCCAGCTGATGGCTCAGCCCGCCGGTGCCCAGCACCACGACCTTCAGATCCTCGGGAAAACTTTCGACCGCGCGACGCAGCGATTTGCCGAAGTTCAGCGCCCGGTTCAGCGTCGGGATCGGATGCTGCACCGTGTTGGCCGAAATCGGGATGGCGCGCGGCATGTCCGGGTGGTGCGGGGCTCCGGGCCAGAACAACTGCATTGGCACGACAAAGCCGTGATCCACCGCCAGCTCCTGACAGGAGGTGATGTCAAACTCGTCTTCAACCATGCCCTCGATAATGTGCCACGACATCTCCGGCGCGCCGGGGAACGGGTCCAGCTGAGGGATGCCCCAGCCCTCATCCTCGTTGCGGTATTCATGCGCGGCACCGATCGCGAAGGTCGGCATTTTGTCCAGAAAGAAGCCCAGCCCGTGGTCGTTGTAGATGTTGATCACGATGTCCGGCTTGGTGTCGGCCAGCCAGTCGTGAACCTTGGGATAGCCGGCAAAGAACGGCTTCCAATACGGGTCATCCTGCAGCTCATTGGCAATCGCGTTGCCAACGGCGGGAATGTGCGATGTGGTGATGCCACCCAGAATACGTGCCATATTATTTCCCCTGATCCACAAGCTTTTGCTTGAAGGCCTCGACAGACATCCCGGTCTGCTGCGCGCCCACGTCCTGGACCCCCAGCTTGAAGATCCCGGCGAATTTGGCGAGGTAGTAGATGTTGCCGCCCGCCGCGATCATCGCCAGCACGTTCTTGTCCCGGCAGGCCTGTTTCTGCGCGTCGTTCAGGCCAAATCGCGTCATGTATCCCTCTGGATCATCCAGAAAGGCCTGGCGGGCATCGGCCGCGTTGAATGAATAACACATCTTGTTCAGCGCATAGCCCTTCATCGCCATCTTGCCATCAAACAGCGTGGTGCCTTCGATCGGCGTGTGGTGGTCAAACTCGGTGATGTCCATCCTGTCCTCCTCAGGCCCAGTAAAGCCGCATGGGGTTGTCGACGAGCAGCTTTTGCTGCAGCTCCGGCGTGGGCGCGATGCGGGGGATGAAGTCCACCAGCGCGCCGTCGTCCGGCATATGAGATTTCATGTTCGGGTGTGGCCAATCCGTGCCCCACAGCACCCGATCGGGGAAGCGGCGGACCACCTCGGCGGCAAACGGCACCACGTCATCATAGGGCGGGCCTTGCAGGCTCAACCGTTCCGGGCAGGTCACTTTCGACCAGATGTTTTCGTTGCGCGCCATCAGGTCCAGAAATCGCCCGAAATCCGGGTGATCCAGCGGTTTCGACACGTCTGGGCGGCCCATGTGATCGACCACGATGATGGTCGGCAGGCCTTCCAGGAAAGGGATCAGATCTTCCAGATCGGCGGCCTCGAAATAGACCACGATATGCCAGCCCAGCTTGGCGATCCGCGCGGCGATGTCCTGGAAAACCTGTTTCGGCGTGTCATCCACCAGCCGCTTCACGAAGTTGAACCGCACGCCCCGCACCCCGGCCGCATGCATGTCGGCGAGGTCGGCGTCACTGACCTCGGGCCCCACGCTCGCAATGCCCCGCGCCAGCCCGCCCGCCGCCCGGCAGGCATCCACCATGGCGCTGTTGTCGCGCCCGTGACAGGTCGCCTGCACGATCACATTGCGTGAAAACCCCAGATGGTCGCGCAGGGCAAACAGCTGTTCCTTGCCCGCGTCACAGGGCGTGTATTTCCGTTCGGGGGCGTATGGAAACGCATCCCCCGGGCCGAACACATGGCAATGCGCATCCACCGCACCTGGTGGCAACGTAAGATCCGGCACTTTCGGCGACGGGTGAAACACCAGCCAATCGTCGTCCATCGTCTGGCTCATGCGAACACCTCCCCATCCATCAGTTTGCGCGCGGTGCGCAGGATCGCGGCCTGTGTCACCGCACCACCCTTCAGCGTGGCCACCACGCTCAACTCTCCCGTCGGATGTTCGACTGACACCGTCAGCCTGTCACCTTTGCCCACAACCGCCAGCCCCTCGGCCACGGCGCCGGGCACCAGACAGGCCGTTGCGACCGAGACCGCGCCCAAAACACCGATGGCCTTGTGGCAGCGGTGCGGAATGAAGCTGCGCGTCGCAATCGCGCCCTGCTTTGGCGCCGAAATCAGCACCATCTTGGGCACGCTTTTCTCCGTCACATCCCCCAGGTTCATCAGCGGGCCGCAGGCCAGCCGGATCGCTTCCAGCCGCGCGCGCAAAGCCACGTTCGCCTCCAGATCCTCCGGCGTCTCAGCCCCGGTGATCCCCAGATCCACGGCCCTGAGCAGAACGCAGGGCATGCCATTGTCGATCATCGTGACCTGCATACCCTCGATCTCGTCCACCGCCTGGCCCGTTGGCAAAAGCGCCCCGCAAGACGACCCCGCCGTGTCGCGAAAGGCAATCGGCACCGGCGCGGCCGTTCCCGGCACCCCGTCGATCATAGCGTCGCCGTCATAGCTGACCACGCCGCCGGGCGTCTGCACAACCACCTCCGCCAATTGGCCCGTGTTGTCCATGTGGATGACCATCGGCGTCTCGCCGTCCTGCGCCGCCACCAGACCGCGCTCAATCGCAAAGGGGCCGACCCCGGCCAGGATATTCCCGCAGTTTTGCGCATCCGACACGATGGCCTGATCGACAAAGACCTGCAGGAAGAGGAAATCAACATCCACGCCGGCCCTTTCCGAGCGCGTCACCACCGCCACTTTCGAGCTCAAAGGATCGCCCCCGCCCATCCCGTCGATCTGGCGTTCATCAGGGCTCCCCATTACGCGCAAAAGGAAGTCGTCGCGTTTCGCGGGCAATTCTTCCTTAACGAAGTATCCCCCTTTCGAGGTTCCCCCGCGCATCCACATGCAAGGAACACCTTTAGACATATTTCAGCCCCTTCTCGGCCAAACGTCCTCGCATGTCATAGATATCAAGCCCCAGCTCACCCGCCTCGAACCGGGCGCGTTTGGCCGCCTCATTCGCCTCGCGCGCACGGCCCTTTTCCAGCACGTCCGCCGCCTCCTCTCGCCGCACCACACAGACGCCATCGTCATCCGCGACGATCACATCCCCGGGATTGATCAGTGCGTCGGCGCAGACCACCGGCACGTTCACACTGCCCAGCGTTTCCTTGATCGTGCCCTGCGCGAACACCGCCTTGGACCAGACCGGGAATTCCATCTCGGTCAGGTCGCGCAGATCGCGCACGCCCGCGTCGATGATCAACCCGCGACAGCCCCGCGCCTGCGCCGAGGTCGCCAGAAGGTCGCCGAAATACCCTGCATTCGACGGGCTGGTCGTGCCCAACGCCAGGATATCCCCGGCCCGAAGCTGTTCGATCGCCACGTGGATCATCCAGTTGTCACAAGGCGGCGCCAGGATCGTCACCGCCGATCCGGCCACCCGCGCGCCCGGATAGATCGGGCGCAGGTAGTCAGCGAGCAGCCCGCGGCGCCCCTGTGCCTCGTGCACCGTCGCCACACCCAGCGCGGCCAACCCGTCGATCACCGCAGGATCGGCACGCGTGATATTCTGGACGACAAGCCCCGTGGTTCCCGGCTGCACGCTCATGCCAGCTCATCCACTGTCTGCGGAAAGATCATTTCGAACCCTTCCGCGTATTCCGCCTTGCGTCCGCCCGCCATTCCGCCCGAGTTTCGGCGGAAGTGGTTGCCGCGGTTCTCGGCCACATTGGTATAGAAATCCCACAGGTGCTCTTGCCCCTGCATGCATTCGATCGCCGCACGCTTCTTGTCCCAAACCGATGTGATGTCGAGAAACACGTTGGGCTTCCACCCCATCTGCTCGGTCTGGTGCGGCTCGAACAGATACATCTGCGGCGCGCCCAATACCTTTTGCCCCGGATTGTGGCCCCAGGCCTGCGCGATCATCCGACATTCCAGCGCGAAGGTCGTCGTGTTCATGTGGTCGGTGTTGTAAGGGTCCCAGCGGCTGTGGCTCATCATCCATTTCGGCTGCACCTCGCGGATGATATCGACCATCTGGTCCTGCGCGTCCCGGTCCAGTCGCAGCGGGTAATCCCCCAGATCCAGGAACCGGATATCGCGTACGCCCAGGGCATCCGCCGCCGCCTGCGCCTCGTCGCGCCGCGCGTCCTTCACGCGCTCCAGGGTCATGCCGTCCTGCTTCCACAGCTTGGCACTTTCGCCCCGCTCGCCATAGGACAGACAGGCCACGGTGACCTCGTATCCCAGTTCCTGATGCAGCGCGATGGCGCCGCCGCAGCGCCAGACGAAGTCGGCCGCATGGGCCGAGATGACAAGGGCGGTTTTCTTTTCAGACATGATCAAGCCTCCGGTTCTGTGGCATCTTGATACGCCAGCGACGGGGGCAAGGCCATTTCATTCCACGGAAAACGGTATAAGTTCTGTCTATACCCTCATTTCCGAAAGCACCCCAAACCCCTTATGGTAACAACATGGACATAGCTTTCCCGAATATCCGCCACCTGCGCGCCTTTCGCGAGGTCGTGCGTCTGCACGGGATCAGCGCGGCGGCCGAGGCGGTTCACCTCAGCCAACCCGCCGTCACCCAGGCCATTGCCGGGCTTGAGGCGCGGTTGGACACACCCCTGTTCGACCGTCGCCCCGAAGGCATGTTCCCCACCGAGGAGGGCGCGCTGTTCGCCGCCCGCGTGACGGTGATGTTCGACCTTCTGGACCAAGGCGCGATTGACGCAGTGCGCCAGGCCGGGCGGCGCGACGACCAAACCGGCGCGCGCGCCGATGAGACCTTTCCCCAACGGGTTACCGCAGCGCAATTGCGCGCGCTGGTGGCGATCGGGGACCACGGCAGTTTCAGCCTGGCGGCGCGGGCCACCGGGGTGTCGCAACCTTCGATTCACCGCGCCGGGCGGGACCTGGAAAAGCTCGCTGGCATCGCGCTGTTTGCTCCCGACCGCAAAGGGGTCGACTTGACCCCCGCCGCCGAGCTCTTTGCTCGCGCGGTCAAACTGGCGGCCAGCGAATTGCGCCAGGGCTTTTCCGAGCTTTCTGCCCGCCGCGGTCGCGACAGCACCACGATCACGGTCGGCTCACTGCCGCTGTCGCGGTCCTCGATCCTGCCACGCGCGATCCACGGTCTGCTGGCAGGTCACGCCGGGGTGCAGCTACGCAACGTGGATGGTCCCTATGACGAGCTGTTGAAGGGGCTGCGCCATGGGGATCTGGATCTTCTGATCGGCGCGCTGCGCGACCCGGTGCCAACCGATGACGTGGCGCAGGAACCGCTGTTCGACGACCCGCTGGCGCTGTTCGTGGGGCCGTCGCATCCGCTGGCCGAACGCCGGGGGATCCGCCTTCAAGACACGCTTGATTTCCCCTGGATCGCCCCACCGGCCACCACGCCCGCCGGATCCTATCTGTATCGCACCCTGAAGATCGACGCGTTGCCGCAAACCCCGGTGCGGATCGTATCGTCGTCTATGGTCATGGTGCGCGGGCTGTTGATGCAAGGGGATTACGTCACCATCCTGTCGCAACACCAGACCGCGTTGGAGCAGGCCCAAGGGGTTATGGTGGCCCTGCCGATCACCCTGCCCGACAGCGCCCGCCCAATCGGCCTGACCACGCGCAAAGGCTGGACCCCGACCCCGACGCAGGCGCGATTCCTCGCCCTGATCCGCGCGGCCGCCCAAGAGGGGTTATAGCCAAAATGAATGATAAGGCTTGGCAATGAATTTCAGGATGTCCCTTCGATCCGGTAAGGTGGGCGCATGACCAAATCGCACACACCCATCGGCCTGATCGGCTTTGGCGAGGCCGCTGCGGCCTTCGTATCAGGCTGGCGTCACGACGCTCCAACACTGGCGCTCAGCGCCTTTGACATCAAGACAACAGACCCGACGCAGGCCGCCGCCAAGCAGGCAGAATACGCCTCCGCCGGCGTGACAGGACTGTCGCGGCCAGAGTTTGACTGCACCGCGATCCTGTCCTTGGTCACTGCCGACCAAGCCCATCAGGCCGCCTGCGCTGCTGCAGAAACCCTTCACCCCGGCACGCTGTTTCTAGACGGCAATTCCTGTGCCCCCGACACGAAACGCGCCAGTTCGGCGGTGATTGAAGCCGCTGGGGGACGGTATGTCGACCTGGCGATCATGGCGCCGGTGCACCCGGCCTTGAACAAGGTGCCGCTGCTCCTGTCGGGTGCCAATGCCCCGGATTCCCTGCCCCTGCTGGCTGAACTGGGCATGAGCGGCCGTGTGCTGGCCGGCGACGTCGGACGCGCCAGCGCGATCAAGATGGTGCGCTCGGTCATGATCAAGGGGCTTGAGGCGCTGTCGCTGGAATGCCTGCTGGCCGCGCGCAAGGCGGGGGTTGAGGATGAGGTCATCGCCTCGCTTGACGCCAGCTTTCCCGGATGGGACTGGGCCACACGCGCCGGGTACAGTTTTGAACGCGCAACCACCCACGGGTTGCGCCGCGCCGCCGAAATGCGCGAAGCGGCCAAGACACTGACTGACCTGGGGTTGAACAATGGGATGAGCCGGGCCACGGTCACCTGGCAACAGGAGATGGGCGATCTGGCGCTGACGCTGGATGGCGATTTCGCCACACGGGCCGACGCGATCCTGGCAGCATTGGAGGGCAACACATGAGCGGCAAGGACTATGACGACATCCCCGGAACCTTCGTGTTCGACGCGGATCGGTCACGCCAGGGCTATCACCTGAACCAATTCTGCATCTCGCTGCGCAAGGCTGAAAACCGCGACGCGATGAAAGCCGACCCTGAGGCGCATATGGCGCGGTTTCCAATGAGCGAGGAGCAGTGCCAGGCGGTGCGCGACCGGGACTGGAACCGGTTGCTCGAACTGGGCGGCAACATCTACTACACCTCGAAACTGGCCGCCTTCGATGGCATCACCTTTCAGGATCTGGCGGCGATGATGACCGGGGTCAGCCGCGAAGAATATCGCGACATGATGTTGCACGGCGGGCGCCCGATCGCGGGCAATAGGTCGAAATCCGAATGGGAGGAAAACTGATGGCCCGGATCACAGCAGGGATCGGGTGCAGCCACGTGCCCGCCATCGGCGTTGCGATGGACACGGGCATCACCGAGCAGCCTTATTGGCAGCCCGTCTTCAAGGGGTTCGATTTTTCGCGCCAATGGATGAAGGACAACAAGCCCGACGTGGTGTTCCTGGTCTACAACGACCATTGCACCGCGTTTGATGCCTCCTGCATTCCGACCTTCGCGCTGGGATGTGCCGAGACCTTCGCCCCTGCCGACGAAGGCTGGGGCGCGCGCCCGGTGCCGATCGTGCGCAACCATCAAAAGCTGGCCAGCCACATCGCGCAATCGGTCATCCTGGACGAATTTGACCTGACCATCATGAACGAGATGGAGGTCGACCACGGGCTGACCGTGCCACTGTCGGCGATGTTTGGGGAAATCCCGCAGGACGGGGAATGGCCCTGCCTAGTGGTGCCACTGGCGGTGAACGTGGTGCAATATCCGGCCCCGACCGCGAACCGCTGTTTCCAGTTGGGCCGCGCGATCCGGCGCGCGATTGACAGCTTTCCTGAGGATCTGAACGTGCAGATCTGGGGCACCGGCGGCATGAGCCACCAGTTGCAGGCCGAACGCGCGGGCCTGATCAACGCCGAATGGGACACAACGTTCCTGGACATGATGGCGGGCGACCCTGATGCCGCGCGCCAGATCAGCCACCTGGAGTTTCTGCGCGAAACCGGCAGCGAGGGCATCGAGATGGTGATGTGGCTGGTCATGCGCGGCGCGTTGGACGAAAAGGTGACCGAGGTGCACCGCCATTATCACGTCCCTGCCTCAAACACGGCAGTGGGGCATATCATTCTGGAAAACCACGACTAGGAGAACATCATGCGGATCTGTGTGGCCGGCGCCTATGGCGCCTTTGGCATGAAGCATCTGGACGCGCTGGCAAACATCGACGGGGTGCAGGTGACCTCGGTGATGGGGCCGACGAAGGCCAAGATCGAAGCCTTTGCCGCCGAACGCGGTATTCCCCACGCGGGAACGACGCTGGAGGAGTGCATCGCGCGCGACGATGTGGATGCGGTGATCCTGTCCACCCCCACCGGCCTGCACGCCGAACAGACGATTGCCTGTTTGGACGCGGGCAAACATGTGTTGGTCGAAATTCCGATGGCCGACAATCTGGCTGACAGCCAGGCCATCGTCGCCAAGCAAAAGGAAACCGGGCTGGTCGCGATGGCCGGTCAGGTGCGCCGCTTCAACCCATCGCACCAATGGATCCACAACAAGATCGAAGCAGGCGAGCTAAAGCTGCAACAACTAGATGTGCAAACCTATTTCTTTCGCCGCACCAACACCAATGCCAAGGGTGAGCCGCGCAGCTGGACCGACCATCTGCTGTGGCATCACGCCTGTCACACGGTCGATCTGTTCCAGTATCAGACCGGTGAAACTTGCTCGGAGGCATTCGGCCTGCAAGGTCCGGCGCACCCCGATCTGGGCATCGCGATGGACATGTCGATTGGCATGAAAGTTCCGTCAGGAGCGATCTGCACCCTGTCTCTGAGCTTCAACAACGACGGCCCTCTGGGCACGTTCTTTCGCTATATCTGTGACAACGGCACCTACCTGGCACGCTATGACGACCTGTTTGACGGCAATGAAAACCAGATCGATCTGTCGGATGTGGCCGTATCAAACAACGGCATCGAGCTGATCGACCGCGAGTTCATCTCTGCCATTCAGGACGGCCGCCAGCCCAACGGCGCCGTGGCCGATGTGCTGGGCGCGATGGAAACGCTGGACCGGATCGAGAAATCGTTTCAAAGCTGACCCACGCGGGATCAGCGGATCAGGATGGCGCGGAAATCGTTCACGTTGGTTCCGGTCGGGCCGGGACTGAACAGATCGCCCAGCGCCTCGAAGGCTGAAAAGGCGTCATTTCCCGCCAGCAAAGCCGCCGGATCATGCCCCAGCGCGCGAAGGCGGGGGGCGCTTGTGCCGTCGACAAATGCGCCTGCGTTGTCTTCGGAGCCGTCGATGCCGTCGGTGTCTGCGGCCAGCGCCGTGAACCCAGCCTGACCCTCGCAGGTCAGGGCAAGCGACAGCAAAAACTCGGTATTACGCCCGCCGCGCCCCTGGCCGCGCAGGGTCACGGTGGTTTCGCCGCCAGACAGGATCACCACGGGGCGGGGGAAGGGCCGGTCGCGCAACGCGACCTCACGTGTCATAGCGCCGTGCATTTTCGCCACCTCGCGCGCCTCGCCTTCGATTGCATCAGACAGGATCACTGCCGGCACGCCTTCGGCCTGCGCGAGGCTTGCGGCGGCCTCAAGCGACTTGGCGGCCGAGGCAATGACGTGGACCGTGTTCCCGTCAAAAGCCGCATCCATTGGATCCGGCGCGGCGTGGCGTTCGATATGGGCAGCGATGGCAGGCGGCAGGTCGATGGCGTGGGCCTTGATCGCCGCCAGCGCCTCGGCCTGCCCGGTCGCATCCGGCACGGTCGGGCCAGAAGCCACCTGCGCCGGGTCATCCCCCGGCACATCGGACACGATCAGGCTGACCATGCGCGCGGGATGGGCAGCGGCGGCCAGGCGCCCGCCTTTTACCCCTGAGAAATGCTTGCGGATTGCGTTCATCGCGGAAATCGGCGCGCCCGAAGCCAGAAGTGCACGGTTCAACGCCTGTTCATCCTCCAGCGAAAACCCGTCTGGCGGGCTGGGCAAAAGCGCCGAGCCACCACCGCAAATCAGCGCGACCACCAGGTCGTCGGGGCCAAGCCCTTCGACCGCTTCGAACAAAGCTTGGGTGGCGACCAGACCCGCGCGGTCGGGCACCGGGTGGGCGGCCTCAAGCACCCGGATGTACCGGGTTGCGGCGCCATAGCCATAGCGCGTGACCACCACGCCTTCGACAGGGTCGCCCCAAAGGTCCTCGAACGCCGCACCCATCTGCGCCGCGCCCTTGCCGGCCCCGACCACGATCGTGCGCCCCTTGGGCCGGGCGGGCAGAACCGACGCCATCGCCGCCTTGGGGTCGGCGGCTTGAACGGCGGTGTGAAACAGGCGGGTTAGAAAGCTTTGGTCATCCGGGTCAATCATGCCCGCACTTTATCGGTTTGGCTGGCACCATCAAGCTATCCGCGACACTAGGGCATTTGCGCAAGTCCCGCCGGCAGCGTAAGGCAAGGGCAGCGCCCCTATTTCATGCGGGGTTGCAACACATGCAATTTTTTGCATATAACTGGCAACCGCGACCGGATTCTGGAGACCTGCAATGAAACGACCCCTTTTGACTGCGCTGTTCGCCGCGCTCTTGCCGCTTGGCGCTATTGCCGAGAGTGAGCACGAGATTCACACTGTCACCGTGACCGAATGGAAAGCCGTGTTCGGCAAAATCGAGACACGCGACATGGTTCCGGCCCGGTCGCGCCTGGGTGGCACGCTGGTGTCCGTCGATGTGGCCGAAGGGGACCGGATCGAGCAAGGCCAGCAGATCGGCAGCGTCACGGACCAGAAGCTGACCCTGCAGCTGAACGCGATGGACGCGCAGCTGGCCGGTCTGGCTGCTCAGCTGGAAAACGCCCAGACCGAGTTGAAGCGCGGTGAAGACCTGGTGCAGCGCGGCGTGACCACGGTGCAGCGCCTGGACGGGTTGCGTACGCAGGTCGACGTGTTGACCAACCAGATCGAAGCGACTCGCGCGCAACGCAGCGTGATCGTGCAGCAGGCCGCCGAAGGCGCGGTGCTGGCGCCGCTGACGGGCGTCGTGCTGGACGTGCCGGTGACGGCAGGTGCTGTGGTGATGCCAGGCGAAGCGATCGCGGTTATCGGCGGCGGTGGCTTTTTCCTGCGCCTGGCGGTTCCGGAACGTCATGCTGGTTTCCTGAAAGAGGGCGCCGAGATCCTGATTGGCGGCGCAGATGGCGACACGCCTGAAATCGGCACTCTGGCCAAGATTTATCCCAGCATTGAAAACGGTCGCGTCATCGCCGATGTCGAAGTGCCTGACCTGTCGATGGAATTCGTCAACGCCCGCGTGCTGGTGCGTCTGCCGGTGGGGGAAACAACCGCGATCATGGTGCATGACGTAGCGGTCAACACCCGCATGGGGCTGGATTTCGTGGCCATCAAACGCGCTGACGGAACGGTCAGCGAACGCGCCGTGGTGCTGGGTCAAACCCACCAGATTGACGGCGACACGCTTGTTGAGATCGTGTCGGGCCTGAACGCGGGCGACGTGATCGTGCAGGATTACACCGCCCCGGCCCACGCCGGTGGCACAGATCAAGGCGAGGGTCACTGACATGTCCGACAAGTCAACAGAAGACACGTCGCTGGGCATCGCCGGGGGGCTGACCAAGGCCTTCATCCAATCGGCACTGACCCCCCTTATGATCCTGGCGGCCCTTGCCATGGGGCTTGTCGCTCTCATCTCGCTTCCGCGCGAGGAAGAGCCGCAGATTTCCGTGCCGCTGGTGGACATCCACATCCAGGCCCCCGGCCTGAAGGCCGAAGATGCCGTGAAGCTGGTGACCGAGCCGATGGAAACCATCGTGCAGGGCATGAACGGGGTCGAGCATGTCTATTCCTCGACCCGCGACGACTACTCCATGGTCACCGCGCGCTTCCTGGTCGGCACCTCGTCCGACGCGGCCATCCTGCGCACGCACGAAAAGATCCGCGCCAACATGGACCGGATTCCTGTGGGGATTGGTGAGCCTTTGATCGTCGGGCGTGGCATCGACGATGTTGCCATCGTGGCCCTGACCCTGACGCCGCAACCCGGCACCGAAGGGCTGAGCGCCAATGACCTGACGCGCATCGCGCGTGAGCTTCAGGTCGAGGTGTCGAAAATCGCCGACGTTGGTCTGACCTATATGGTCGGCGAAAGCCCCGAGGCGATCCGCATTGCCCCCGACCCCGAGCGTCTGGCGCTATATGGCGTTACGCTGCAACAGCTGGCGGGCAAGGTGATGGGCGCAAACCGTGCGTTCTCTACCGGACTGATCCGCGATGGCGGTGAACAGATCGCTCTGGTTGCTGGCGAAAGCCTGACCGCGCCCAGCGAAGTTGCGAACCTGCTGCTGACCGCCCGCGACGGGCGCGCTGTTTACGTGCGCGACGTGGCGGATGTGTCTTACGTGCCCGACACCTCGGACAAGATCGTGTCGAACGTGACCCGCGATGCGGATGGCAACATCCACCGCACCCCTGCGGTAACGCTGGCCATTGCCAAACGCGCGGGCGCCAACGCGGTATTCGTCGCCGAGCAGATCCTGCACAAGGTTGACGCGCTAAAAGGCGGGTTGATCCCCGACAGCGTCGCGGTCGAAATCACCCGCGACTATGGCGAAACGGCGGACGAAAAAGCCAACGAGCTTCTGTTCCACCTGGGCCTGGCCACCGTGTCGATCGTGGCGCTGGTCCTGTTCGCAATCGGCTGGCGCGAAAGCATCGTGGTGGCTGTGGTCATTCCGGTCACCATCCTGATGACGCTGTTTGCCAGCTGGATCATGGGCTACACCCTGAACCGGGTGTCGCTGTTCGCGCTGATCTTCTCGATCGGGATCCTGGTGGATGACGCCATCGTCGTGATCGAAAACATCGACCGCCACTGGTCGATGAAGGACAAGGCCAGCCGCCTGACCAAGGCGATCCGCGCGGTGGTCGAGGTGGGCAATCCCACCATCGTCGCCACCCTGACCGTGGTCGCGGCGCTGCTTCCGATGCTGTTCGTGTCGGGGCTGATGGGTCCCTACATGTCGCCCATTCCCGCCAATGCCTCGGCGGCGATGATCATCAGCTTCTTCGTTGCGGTCATCATCACCCCCTGGCTGATGCTGAAGATCGCAGGCCGGGCGCCGGTGCATGACCATTCGGGCGACGGCAACCATGGCGGCTGGCTGGGTAAATCCTATGCCGCGGTGGCCCGTCCGATCCTGAAGACCAAGGCGCGCAGCCTGGTGTTCCTGTTGGTGACGGTGGTGCTGTCCTTCGGCTCAATGGCCGCGTTCTATACCAAGGACGTGACGGTCAAGCTGCTGCCGTTCGACAACAAATCCGAACTGTCGGTGGTGATCGACCTGCCCGAGGGCGCGTCGGTCGAAGACACCGACGCGGTGGCGCAGGCGGTGGCGGCCAGCGTGCTGGAACTGCCCGAGGTGATCTCGGTCCAGACCCATGCGGGTGCTGCCTCGCCGTTCAACTTCAACGGACTGGTGCGGCATTATTATCTGCGCAAGGAGCCGCAACTGGGCGACGTGCAGATCAACCTGACCGCCAAGCATCACCGCGAACGCGCCAGCCACGACATCGCGCTGGAAATCCGCGACCGGATCGCACAGATCGACGTGCCCCCCGGCACCTCCATGAAAACGGTCGAACCGCCCCCCGGCCCGCCGGTCATCGCGACCCTCTTGGCCGAGGTCTATGGCCCCGACGCCGAAACCCGGCGCGCGGCGGCCACCAAGATCCGCGCGGCCTTCGATGCGGTGCCCTTTGTGGTCGACAGCGACGACAGCTTCGGCGTGCAACCGCGCCGGTTGCGCGCGACGATCTCCTCGGATCAGTTGGAGTTCCACGGCGTGCAGGAAAGCGACGTGTTTGACACGATGGCAATCCTGAACGGCGGGTCCACCGTGGGCTACTCGCACCGGGGTGGCGGCCGCTATCCGATCCCGATCGTGGTCGAACGCGACCGCGCCGACCGGGTGATGGACGAACGGTTCCTGTCCACGCCGATCCCGGCCAACACCCTGCCCGGCGCGCGCGGTGTCGTCGAACTGGGCGACGTGATCGAGATCCACGAAGAGCGCGCCAGCTTCCCGGTGTTCCGCCACAACGGCCGCGCGGCCGAAATGGTCATGGCCGAAATGGCCGGCAGCTATGAGGCGCCGCTTTACGGCATGCTTGCCGTGGCCGAGGAGTTGGACAAGATGGAGTGGGAAGAGGGCACCAAACCTATCATCGCCCTCAATGGCCAGCCCGAGGATGAAAGCGTCGTTACGCTCTTGTGGGACGGCGAATGGGAGGTGACCTGGATCACCTTCCGCGACATGGGCGCGGCCTTCGGCGTGGCACTTCTGGGTATCTACATCCTGGTGGTGGCGCAGTTCGGATCGTTCAAGCTGCCGCTGGTGATCCTCACGCCGATCCCGCTGACCTTCCTGGGCATCATCTTCGGCCATTGGCTCTACGCCGCGCCATTTTCCGCGACCTCGATGATCGGCTTCATCGCGCTGGCCGGGATCATCGTGCGAAACTCGATCCTGCTTGTCGATTTCATCCGCAACGAAGGCTCGCCCGACCAGCCGCTGGTGGAAACCCTGATCGCGGCCGGGTCGATCCGGTTCAAGCCGATCCTGCTGACGGCAGTCGCGGCGATGATCGGCGCGGTGGTGATCCTGGCCGACCCGATCTTCCAGGGTCTCGCCATTTCGCTTCTGTTCGGGCTGCTCAGCTCCACCCTTCTGACGGTGCTGGTGATCCCCGCGATCTACCGCGTGTTTCGCACCTGATCAGGACGGGAACAGACTGAAAGGCCCGGCCCTCGCGCCGGGCCTTTTTATTTGGAAAAGGCGATCGTCAGATTGAAGCTGTGGCTACCTGACGCGATACCTTTTGGCGCCTTGGGCAGGCGCGCGGATTGCACGGCGCGCAGGGCGGCGCGGTCCAGCGCGGCCTCGCCCGATGATCGGGTAACGCGCACCCCGCTCAAAGCGCCCGAAGTTGAAACCGACAGGCGCAACCGCACCTGGCCTGAGGCGCGCGAGCCTTCCGGATAACGCTTGCGCCGTTCAACCCGTTGGCGAATTGATCCGCCCCATTTGCCCATCAACTGGGCCACGCGCGCGGCCGAGGGCGCATTTGCTGTGGCAGCCTTGGCCCCGCCAGCCGATCCCGCCTGCCCGCTGCCCGCTGCGCGTTGCGCGGGCTGGGCGGGTGCAGGTGTGGCGGCCGGGGCCTGACGCTCCACCTGCCGGGTTTGCGGTTGCGGTATGGGTTCGGGCGCAGGCGGCTTGGGCCGGGGTTTCGGGCGCACCTTCGGAGCCTCAGGCGTGGGCAGGTGCGGAGGGGTTGCGTCCACCTTTGGTGGTGCCTCAGGCCGGACCATGCCCGGCAGGGGCAGCGTGCCCGGCAGGCTGGGCTTTGCCGCCTCGGTCCTCACGACTGGCTCAGGTGCGGGTGGCGCGGCCAGGGCCGCAGGCGCGCGCGATACCTCGACCGGGCGGGTCCAGTCCTCGACCAGGCGCGCTACCTGGGGCGGTGCGGCAGCCAGCGTCACAGCGCCAGCGCCCCCTGCCCCAGCAGGCGCGCCGCCATCCGGTCCGACGCCGACAAACAGCGCCACATGCACTGCCGCGGACACGCCCAAAAGGCCCGAGAATTGCACAAGCTTGCTCATCGTGGCACCGCCACAAGCTCGACCTGCACAACGCCCGCATCGTTCAAACGCGCCAGCAGCCCGGCGAAGGTCACGGCAGACAGGCCCGCATCAGCACGCAGGGTCAGGATGCCCTCGAACCCCTCAAGGGCCGCCCAGATCGCCACCTCGTCCGCCGCCCCGAAATGCAGCGCCCCGTCGGCAGAGACGAACAGAACTTCATGCCCCTCGGCCAAAGCCTCGACCAGGGTCGCGGGTGGGGCCACCGCGAAAGGGGCACGTGGTGCGATCTTCGCGGTCATCAGGAAGAAGATGAGCAACAGGAACACCACGTTGATCATCGGCAGGATGGCCTCGGTCGGGCGGCGATTGGGGGCAGAGGCAAAGTTCATCGCGCTACTCCACCACCACAAGGGCGCTGAAGCCTGCCGCCTGAAGCGTGCTGGCCACATCGGTCAGCGCCTGCAAATCCGCCCCGCCGACCGGGCGCAAAACCACAACGTCCGAGGCCTCCTGCATCAGGGCAGAAAGCGCCCCGGCAAGGTCCACCAAATCAGTCGGCGTGCCGTTCAGGGCGATACCTTGCGCCCCCACGCTGACAAGGCGCGGCGGGCCGGAGTATTCACCGCCCCCGGTGCCAAGCCCCAACCGCAACGCCCGGTCCTGCCCGAATTGCGAGGCCAGCATGAAGAAGACCAGCAGGAGGAACACGATGTCGATCATCGGGGTCAGGCTGGGCCGTCGTCTGGGCCGGGGATCGGCGAAGCGGAACATCAGGCAGCAGGGCCATTTGGCGCATAGGCGAACAGGCGGCCAGCGATGTCTTCCATGTCGATCTGCACCCGCTCCACCACGCTTTCGAACCATGACAGTGCCATCGCGGCGGGGATCGCGACCGCCATGCCGGCCGCCGTGGTCAAAAGCGCCTGCCAGATGCCACCGGCCAGAACCGCCGGGTCCGCCCCTGCACCGCTGTCCTGCAGTGACTGGAACGCCTCGATCATGCCCAGCACGGTGCCCAACAGGCCGATCAGGGGCGCGATCGTGGCGATCAGCTCCAGCGCGCGCAGGCCCTGTCGCATATCGGCCAACTCGCCCTTGGCGATGCGGGTGGTCTCCTGCTCGGCTGTTGCCCGGTCAAAGCGCGGGTTCAGAACGGCGCCGATCGCCGCCGCCGCCAGGCGGGCCCGAATACCAGGACGGGCCGGAAGCGCGGCCTGCGCGGCCTCGGCGTCGCCCGCACACCACAGTGCCACCACCGCATCGGTCGCCTGCCCACGCCACACGCCCAGCGCCCAGAACTGCATCAACCGCCACAGGATCAAGGCCAGCGTCAGCACCGACAGGACGGCAATCGCCCACAAGGCCGGACCGCCACGGGTGAGGAACTCGATCAAGGATGAGAGCGTCATGTCGGGGATCCTTCCAGATCGTGATTGCCGCGAAAACTATGCGCGATCCAGTGTTTGGTGCCGTCGAGGATGACGTCATAGACTGCGCGGCCCAGCGCCTCGCCCACCTCGGTGTGCAGCCCGGCAAAGGGCTGGTCGCCCTCGGGTGCGGCCACGGCGATGCAATCGGTGCCGGTCCCGGTGGCAATCCCTGTGGGAAGGGAAAACCCCGCCTCCATCACCGCCGCCGTGCGGGCCTGCGTGGCGATCGACATCGCCTCAAGCAGCGCGGCCTGGGTCAGCCCCTCGGACACGCGAATGCCGATGTTGATCGTGCCCCAGTCGCGGCGGGAGTAATCCACCCGGTGGCCCACGCGCTCGGCATTCGACAGTCCCACGGTCGCGGTCACATCGACGCGCACATCACCCACGCGGGCTTGGCCCTCATGATGCGCCGACACATCGCGCGACGTCAGCATCGCCACTGCGTTTTGCCTATCGCATGCGGCCAGCGCGTCACGCAACCACACAGCAACATCCAGATCGGGGGTCAGGTCCGCATTGCGCACCTCGCGCCACAAAAGGTGCCGGGCGGTGACAAAACCGGGGCGGTTCAGCGCCCAGCTGAGCACCTGCATCTCGGCGCCCAGGTCCATCTCCAACCAGGGGGCGGTCAGCGTCAGCATCACAGCACCTCCAGCGGTTGGAATACCGGGCCATCGTCGGTCTGCCCGTGCCAGACCGACACGCCGAACGCGCGCGCCATATTGTCCGGAGTCAGCACGGCCTCGGGCATGCCATCGGCCATGACGCCGCCCTCGGCCAGCAGGATCAGGCGGGTGCAATGACGCGCGGCCAGGCCCAGATCGTGCAATGACACCAGGGCCGCGCGGCCCTCCTGTGCAAGTTCGGCAAAGACGCTCATGGTCGAGATCTGATGCGCCGGGTCCAGTCCGGCAATTGGCTCATCCGCCATCAAAAGCGGCGTGTCCTGCGCCAAAGCGCGGGCGATCAATGCGCGGGCCTGTTCGCCGCCCGACAGGCGCGAGGCCGCGCGGCCGCGAAACGGCTCAAGCCCCATCCGGGCCATGGCAACATCGGTCGCATCGGTGTCAGCCGCCCCACCCCTAGCCTGCGTGCCCAGCGCCACCAGGTTCTCCACCGGGATCGGCCAGGCGATTTCGCGCGCTTGCGGCATCCAGGCCACCGCACGGGCGCGCGCCTGCGCGGACAGCCCGGCCAGAGAGCTGTCGCCCTCGCTGGCGATCAGCCCCAAAGCGGCGCGCATCAGGGTGGTCTTGCCCGCACCATTCGGGCCGATCAACCCGACGAACTCACCGGGCTGGATGTCCAGCGTCACGCCTTCGAAGATCGAACGGTCGCGCAGGGTGACCGAGAAGTCTTTCAGGGACAGAACGCTCATGCCAACCCCCGCCGTGTCTTGTAGATCAAGTGCAAAAACAGCGGCGCACCGACCAGCGCGGTAACAACGCCCAGTTTCAGATCACGCTCAGGCAGGATCACCCGCACCGCGATATCCGCCGCCTGCAGCATGATCGCGCCGCCCAATCCCGAGGCCCAGAGCAGCCGCGAGGGTTGCGCGCCCACAAATGGGCGCAGGATGTGCGGCACGACAAGGCCGACAAAGCCGATTGCGCCCGCCACGGCGGTCGATCCACCGACGATGCAGGCCACGCCCACGACCAGAACCAGCCGCAGGCGGGACAGGTTGATCCCCATCGTCTGCGCCGCGTCTTCGCCAAGCGTCAGTGCGTCCAGACCGCGCGCCTGGCTGACCAACAAGGCCGCGCCGACAAACGCGAAAGGCAGCAACAGCCAGACATGCACGATCGAACGATCCGCCAGCGATCCCATCATCCAGAACACGATCTCACTGGCTGCAAACGGGTTCGGCGACAGGTTCAGCACCAGCGACGTCAGCGCGCCCGCAAGGGCGGACATCGCGATCCCGGCCAGGATCAGCGTCAATGATCCACCCTGCGAGCCCGCAAAGCCCAGCACCAGGAACACGCCGATCAGCGCGCCTGCCAGGGCGGCAAGCGGCAGGCCCAGCGACAGGCTGGCAGCCAGACCCGCGTGGATCGCCACCACCGCGCCCAGCGCGGCCGTCGAAGAGACACCGATCAGGCCGGGTTCAGCAAGCGGGTTACGCAAGTATCCTTGAAGCGCTGCGCCCGACAGGCCCAGCCCGCCACCGATCAGCACCGCCAGGATCGCGCGCGGCAGACGGATTTCGCGCATGATCAGTGTCAGCGGGCTGCCATCCCCAGCGACCAGCGCCACAAGGCTGTCAACCGGGCCGATCTGGGCCGGTCCGACCACCAGGCTGATGACGAACAGCGCGACCATGCCAAGGGTTAGGATCACGAACAATCGGCTCATTCGCTTGCCTCCTGCAAAGCGCGGCGGTCGGCCACCAGGCTTTCGACTGCGGCCAGAACATGTGGCGTGCCGCAGACCCATTGCTGATCGGACATGGTCGCGCGGCGCTGATGGCTGCGCAGGGTTGCGATGGCGGGATGTTTCAAAATATCCTCGGAGCGCGAGGCGCCGGGATAGGGCTGCGAAGTGATGACCAGATCAGGTTCAGCCATGATCAGAAGCTCCATCGGCAATACGCCCCCATACGGAATGCCCGCCCGCGTCGCGATATTTTCAAACCCGGCGGCCAGCAGGATCTGACCGGACAGGGAATGTTCCCCCGTCGTATAGCCGTTGGCGGAATAGAGCGCTGCCGTTAAAGGCGTCGCCACGTCCTCGCGCAGGGTGGTCAGGCGCGTCTCGAACGTCGCCGCCATCTCTTCACCCACCCTATCGCGCCCCAGCGCGGCACCAATGGTGCGCATGTTGGCCGCCACGTCCTGCATCGACTGCGCGAACGGCAGGCGCAGCACGGGCACGCCCAGACGCTCCAGCATCTCGACCGCATTGCCGCGGGAATACTGCCCTGCCAGCACAAGGTCGGGGGCCAGAAGGTAAATCTCTTCGGCGCGTCCGAAATTCATCGGATAGGTCGCCGCCTCATCGACCATCGCGGACACTAAAGGGTCACTGGCGATGTTCGAGATGGAAATCAGCTGGCCTGGGGATGCCAGAAGCATGGCCAGCTGATCGGTGCACAGGTTCATCGAAACGACCCGTTTGGGGGTGTCGGCAAACCCGGCACCCGCGTTGGCCGCCCCGAAGACCAGGGCAGCCAGGCATCTTATGACGCTAGAAACGCGCACTCAGCCCCACGAACGCGGACCGGCCCGGCGTGTTGTATCCGCCAGCGGTTTCATAGTCTTCGCCCAGCAGGTTCTCGACCCGCAGGTTCACCGCCCAATCGTCGTTGATCGCGTATTCAGCAGTCAGCCCGACAAGGGTATAATCGCCTACCTTGTGACCCGGCAGCGCATAGACGCTGGGGATCACATCGGCGGCGTGTTGCAGGGTAAGAGCGGCCGACAGCACATCCGTGATCTCGGCCTCAATCCCCAGCGTGATCATGTGCTTGGGTAGACGCGCCAGCTGCGCCCCTGTGGCGTCGCTGGCCAGGTTGAACGTATAGGCGCCGTTCAGCTTCACCCGATCGCTTGTCGCGTATTGCCCGGACAGTTCAACGCCTTTCGAGGTGAAGCTGCGCGTCTCGAAACAGCCATAGGTGCTGATGCAGCGGGTCGAAGCGGCATCATAGAAGATCTGGTTCGCGATCTCGTTGTAAAACAACGTCGCCTTCACGAAATCATCGCCGCCCAGGCGCCGCTCGACGCCCAGTTCCAGGTTCAAGCTCTCTTCGGGCTGGAACGCCGGGTTGCCGTCATAGGTGTTCAGCTCATACAGCGATGGCGCGCGAAATCCGGTGCCCGCCTGGGCGCGGATGATCCAGTCGTCGCTGGGCCGCCAGGCGGCGGCAATCCGGCCCGAAGTCATCGGGTCGAAGTTCGACGGCATGTCGTGTCGCAGGCTCACCACCACGTCCAGCGCATCGGAAGGCGACAGCGCGGCTTCGGCGAACAGCGCCGTGGTGTCCGCCGCCAGGGTCTCGACTCCACCAAAGCTGTTGCGGGTTTCGGCATTTTCTGCCGTGTAGTCGGCGCCGAAGGTCACATCGGCCATGCCAATCTGCATATTGCCTTCATAGGCCAGCGCGTTCCGCGCGCCGAAGAAATAGGCGTAGTACCCGGTGTCGTCGCGCGTCGTCGTCATGCGCGCGGCCGAGATCTTGTGATCCACGGCCCCGGTCGCGAACTCGGCAAACACGCGGCCCGCGCGGCTTGCCGTTTCGGTGTTGCCGGTCGGGTCGGCCAAAGCGCTGTCATAGTCGACAAGGCTGTCGGTCGACATGGCGGCGAACCCGACCAAGATGTTGTCGGTCAACTGATGCGAGGCCGTCAGGTTCAACTGGGTGGCGTCATAGCCGTCCGCCTCGTCATTGCCCACCCGTGCCGAAAAGCCGTCGGTCTTGATCTTCGAGGCGGTAAACGCCAGCTCGCTGCGGTCGTTGCGAAAGCCCAGGTTCACGTTGCCCACAAGCGTGTTGTAGCTGCCGAACTCGGTCGTGACCTCGCCCGAGAACCCGTCGACCTCGGGCCGCCAGGTTTCAATCGCGACAACGCCGCCGACCGCACCCTGGCCGAAACGGGCCGATTGGCCGCCCTTGAGAAGCTCGATCCGGCCCAGACCCGCGCCGGTCAGACCGCCCCAGGAAAACCCGTTTCCGGTGCTGGCCGGGTCCGTCATGTTGATGCCGTTCACAAAAACCGGCAGGTAGGACGCGCCAAGGCCGCGCACTTTCAGCGTTGCCAGCTGCCCGGTGCCGCCGTTGTTGGTGACCGACACCCCCGGCAGGGTGGTGAAATAGCGCGCGATCTGGGCGCTGGTCTGGCCCTTCAGCGCGTCGCCGGTGACCACCTCGACCGTGGTGCCGCTGTTTTCCAGCCGGGTTTCTTCGGCGTTGGAGATCACGGTGATCGTGCCAAGATCAAAGGCGTCCTGCGCCATGACCAAGGAGGGAACCAGCACGGCCAGCGTAAGGGCCGCGGTGGAGCGTTTCAAGTGAGACATCTTCTGTCCTTCCAAACCCGGTTTTGCCGGGCGATTTTGTTGATGGTCTTTGGAAGGATCGGATCCTTCGCAGACGGCGAGAATGCCACCACGACGGAAGGTCCGTTGTTGCCATCGCGCCCCGCGACAGAACAGGGTGAACACCTCGGCAGGTCTCCTGACTCGCAGCTCTGCGCTCTGTCGGGCCTTCCCATCCCATCTGGGGACAGTGGCATAATCCAACACAGCTCGCCGCTTACAGTTGCGGGGGCAGTCGCGGGATAGTCGAAGATCGACGCACCGCGTTCCCATTTCACCAGACGCCTGAGCGCCCGGACCGAAGCCTTTCCCATCTAGCCCCGGGTCTGAGTCGGGTCAAGCGCGGAAAGGCGTGTGCCGTGTCAGTCGTCTGGGTAGGATATCTTGAACTGAACGGTCTCCAACCCCGGATTGACCTGGGTGATATCGCCGTTCGAGCGATGATCGAAGGTCAGCGCGTAGCGCATGCCGCTGGCGGTCTCATACCCCACTTCGATGCCCGAACGGAACTCCAGCCGGTGCCCCAAAACCGGGCCTTGGTCCCGCAGATAAACACCGGGCATGAAGTTGAGTTGCACATAGAACCCAGTGTTGAAAAAGAAATAATCGTTGGCGACTCCCAGACCAGCCCACAGGTCACCCTGAGAGGTCGCGGACAGACCTGCCACGGGCTGAAACGGCCCATAGCTTCGTGCAAGTTCGTGGCGCGTATACTGCTCGGTTCCGATGTCGTTGCCCTGAAAGAAAACCGGGCCCGAGGCCGAGGCCACGCGCGCCGGGGCATCGCGGACCGCCAGGCAGCCGACGTCGCAATGGTTGTTCACCATGTCGGCAATGCCGAACATCGCCGCCATTACGGCCAATGTGCCATCCATACGGGTTACCCTCTGCTGCAATCACCTGCGCAAGCGCCGACTGTATACTGCGCCGCCCCGCGCGGGTCACTGGCAAAAGAAGGCGGCCGGCGGGGGAACGCTCAGGTGCGGCTTTTCTCAAAAGCGGCCCAGGCCTTTTCGAATTGCTCGATGTCGAACCCCTCGGCGCGAGCGGGCTCCAGAATCAGCTTTTCAGTCTCCAGAAGCTTCAGGATTGCGTCCTCAAGGTCAGGCAGGACTTCGGGCGGGATTACAAGTGCGCCGTGGCGGTCTGCGTGCACAAGATCACCGTCGGAGACCTCCAGGCCAAAAACAGAGACCGGAGTGCCGATTTCCCGCACGTGCACAAACCCGTGGCTGGGGCCAATCGAACCCGCCACCACCGGAAAGCCCTCGGGCAGGTCACCCAGGTCACGCATGACGCCATTGGTAAGCGCCCCGGACATACCAAACCCTTTGTGCACGCTTGTGTTGATTTCGCCCCAATATGCGCCGACCGCGTCGGGGAAATCCAGATCTTCGATCACCGCGACAGCCGGGCGAGGGCCTTCGGCCATATGCCGATAGTACGCCATGCGCCGCGCCCTGATCACCTTGGGCTTCTCGCTTGGTGCGAAAGCCGCAGCAATTTTGGCGGTGCGCGCATAGCCCACCAACGCCGGTTCATCAGGCGCGCTGCACAGCATGGTGCCACGGGTGAAGGCGTCAAAACCGCGTTTGCCCTGGGCCACCTCAATGGCATTGCAGACGGTGGGCGTATCCACCCGTTTCAAAAGCGTCAGAAGAGTGTCGTTCATCAGGCCTCCTGCCTGCGCGCCTGCGCTGCTTGCGTCAGTTGGGTTTGTTGGGTTTGCAACCGGGTCGGGAAAATCAAGGCTTCATCTCACCACGCATCATTCATCCCATTCGCCCGATCAGCGCCACGGCGATCCGGGGCATTTCGCAAAATCTCTGTCACGAAGATATCACCCGTAGACAATCCCGCCAATGCAAAACGACGGTGTGTCCAAGCGAGGAAACCCGAGTTCGACCCGTTCAGAATGACTAAGATGTTGCACGCGAAGCACGGGGTTTTTGCCTAAACGCAAATTCCAGGATGGCCCTTGCAGGTTGTCCATCACGAGGCCTGGTAAGCCTCCCATGTCGCCTGAATCTGATTGCAAATCTCGGGCGGGTCAAATGGCTTGATGATCACATGCAGCGCACCTTGCTCGATCAGCTTTTGCGAATAGCCATCCTCGGCCTTCGCAGTCATGAACACGATTGGCACATTCTCAAGACCGGGAAGCTTATGCAGCAGGTGCATGGTTTCCTCACCGTTCATTTCTGGCATCATAACATCCAGTATAATGAGTTGCGGAGCGAAATTCACAGCATTGTCCACCGCCTCTTGACCAGACGAAAACTGTGCAACGGAGTATTTCCCGATCAATTCAAGCGTCAATTTCACAATCTGACGAATGTCTTCGTCATCATCGACGTGCATTATCCGTTGTAGTTGTTCCATTGTGCACACCCCAGTTTCACAGGAAGTCAGCAGCACATATTCGATGTCCGAAGGGTTGGCCCAGTTTTCGGAAACAGGCCCACTTGTTAAGTTACGAGTCTCGGAATGTCGAAAAAAAACTCGGTACCCCCACCATCTCTAGGAGTATAGTCTATCCGTCCGTTGTGCAACAAAACGATTTTTTTAGTGATGGCGAGCCCGAGCCCGGTCCCGCGTGACTTGACACCTGGTTGAACCCCTGCCCGAACGTAGCTTTCAAAGATTTTTGATCTAGAGCTTTCCGGAATGCCCGGCCCCGTGTCAAACACGCTCACCCGCCAATAGGCGTCACGTTCAGATATGCTTGCCGTTACCTTCGATCCCTTGGGCGTGTGCTTGATCGCGTTTGACAGCAAGTTGGTCAGCACACTTGTGAGCTGCTCAGTGTTGCCGGTCACCAATGCGGTTTGCGGAACATCCTCAACCTGAACAGTCACCCCATACTGAAAACCATAGCCTTCAATGGTGGATGCTGCAGACGACAGCAATTTTACCAAATCAATGGGTCCGGCATCCTTATCGATCTTGCCGGAGGAAACGCGGCTGAAATCGAGAACACGGTCCACCATTGCCAACAGCCGGTCACTATTTCGGGAAGCGATCTCCAAAACGTCCCTTGCACCTTTTGATAGTTCTCCAACCGCATTCGATTCCAGAAGCCGAATTGCCCCTTTAATCGATGTCAGCGGGGTGCGCATCTCGTGACTGAGCTCGGAAATTGCGCCCCATTCGTCATCCGGGTTCGCCCTTCCTTGGGTCTTGTCACGCATGACCGAAACGAACACACTTTTACCGTCGTGTGTTGCAGCGATATGTGTCGTTACCTCTACTGGCTTGTTATCAATTTGGAATTCGGCCCGGACGACATCGGTCTCGCCCTCTCGAAGCGGTCGCAGGTGACGCGCCAAATGACGAGGCGTGATTTTGTCAGAAACCTCTGAGAGACAAACATCTGGCGGTTCGTCGGTTTCCCAACCACATCGCTTGCAGGCGGCCTGATTTGCAAAAATGAAAGTCGAGCGCCCGTCATGTGAGTAGATGTACACTTCGTCCTGCAGATGCCTAAACACCGCCTCCAGGGAATCTAGCGATTTTGAATTACCTAGATCTAACACACCGTTACCTTTCGTACCTTACCAGCGAAAATTGCTGAAACCATTTTCAAAACTGTTGTTGGCCCATTCTTAGCCGCTGTTTTTGTCGTTGCGTTCTAGGGTGACCCGGAAGACCGTCCCACCATTCAAAACACTTGAATATCCGATTGTGCCGCCATGCCGTTCGACAATCCCCTTGGTAATGCTCATTCCCAAACCAGTCCCACCAACGAGGCGCTGGTCCGAGGCGTCAACTTGGCTGAAGCGTCCGAATACCTTGTCTTCCACGCCTTCCGGAATGCCGATACCTTTGTCTTCAACGCTGACCGATACTTGCTCGCTACCTACCTCAACACGAACACGCACGGTTCCGCCTTCAAACGAGAATTTCAACGCATTTGACAGGAGGTTCTCGATAACCTGCCTCAGTCGAGAGGCATCCCCGTAGACGGGTGCCGCACCTTCCGGAAGGTCCACTTCCAACGCCATCCCCAAGCCATCGGCATACCCTTCGCTGGCCTCAACAGTCTCCTGAACGACGTCGCGCAGGTCCAGATTCTCGAAATTGAACGCCAGGTCTCCGGTTTCAATTTTTTGCAGATCCAACAAGTCATCAATCAGAGCTGCCAGTCGATTGCTGTTCTTTCCCGCAATGCCCAGAACTGGCGCCAAGTTTGGGGGAACTTCGCCCAACGAATTGCTGTTGATCAGGTCGAGCGACCCTTTGATGGACGTCAGCGGGGTTCGGAGCTCATGGCTAACAGTGGACAGAAACTGAGACTTCAACTCATATGCTGCCAACGTACGGTTATGTTCATTCTTTAACGCTTCGAACTGGCGAAGGCCTTTTCTGTAAAGCCGCAAGAAGACCACCGAACAGTCGATGATAAAGTACAGAACAAAGACAACAGTGAAGAACTCCAGCCACGCCGCAGATGTAATCGGTGGGTTTGTCCTCCATACATCCAGCGCTGCGATGAACAGGAAAGTTACACCATAGATTGAGAGCCTGAGGGCAAGTGCGGGAACCAATTGGTGGTTATTCATCGCCGCGAACAACGCCGCCGCGAAAAGGAAGAACAAGGGGGTGAAATGGCCACCAGAAGACTGTTGGATAGCGATTATGATCACAAACAGGGAAATCGCACCGGCGCTTAAAGCGGTGTTAACCATGATCCAAAAGAGGGCTCTACTTTTTCTGAAGGTACCGCGGGTTCTCCAAACGCCGATGCGTCGCGAAAGAATGAGATCCAGAACCTCAGTGAAGACCACCCCGGCATAGCAGGCAAAGGCCTGTGTCGGCTGAAAATAGAATGCTGCCAGCAAGGTTGCAGCAAGAAAGATCGCTTGCCTTTGCCAGATTAGCTTGTTGCTGATGCCAATATAGTCAAGCACTTGCCGTTCCAGACGAGCATCACTCGGGCTGGAGCCCGTTGTATCATCTGAAGTCGCTGTCGTCGCCATAAGGAATGGACCCGTTCGAGTTACTGCTGCGAGCTAATGGTGGACGACCAACGAGATAGAATTCCGTCAATTATTTGTTCATTTTAGGAAACTGATATCCACTGACGCTGCGCGGTTCGTCCGGTTGCAGCTTGAAATTGACAGATTGGCGCGACGGAAAGCACGCAAAGTGTGCCGTAAAATCCTACGTGAGCCTTTTTTCGGGCATTTTTGTGGCGAATTTTCGACAAAGGGGGTGGACGAGGGACTCAACTTTACCCTTACTGTTTCAGAAAAAAAGATCGCAAGAGCAGAACATGGGGCGAGAACGTTTCCAAAAAACAGGCTTGAAGCCTGCATGGTCCGTATTTCCAGAACTGGAACCGGTCGAGGGTATTTCTACGCCTTCAATCCAGGTTAAAACCAGGAAACGCGCCCGCTCGCAAAAGGTAGATCATTCAACTGCCGCCACACAGAATATCAAGGCGACGACGATTTCCTTCTCGACGATCCACCAATATGGCGAACTCTACATCAACTTTTTGAAGGCCCGGAAGAAGACATTCATCGACCAGCTGGGTTGGAATTTGCCTCAGACCGAAGGGATGGAGTTTGATCAGTACGATACGCCTCAATGTCGTTGGGTGGTAATTCATGAGTTTGGTGAGGTCCTGGGGGGCGTTCGGCTAAGCCCGACCACAGCTTCCTGTGGGGTCTACTCATACATGTTGCGTGACGCTCAAAAGGGGATCCTGGAAAACATCCCATCCGATGTCTTGTTCTTCGATGCACCAGTGGACGAAAGAACTTGGGAAGCATCCCGCCTTTTCTTGGCTTCCGACCTGCCCGCGCAGCGCCGTCAGTCAGTGCAAGCCGTTCTAATGGACGCTTTAAGTCAATCAGCAAGAGAACAGGGGGCTGTGAGCGTGATTGGCATCGTTCCATACGTGTGGTCGCGATGGCTCAGACGGTTGAACCTAAGTGCCGTAGCGGTTGGACCCAAGTTCAGCATCGACGGCACGACCAGTCAGGCTGCGCTGTTCAACATTGGCGCCAAACTGCACTAAGGTGACTCGAACCACCTTCTGGTTACGGTCCCGGCATCTCAACCCACCCTTCTCAAGAAGCGGGCGTTAAAGAGACCGCAGCCTCTTCCCGTCAGCGCTGGTGTGATCCTCTTTCGCCCTGCCAACTCAGAAACAGTCGGTTTCCAACATCGCGACAATGCTTGTTTAAAGCCTGAATACTGCCCTGAAATCACCACAGTTGTTGCCCTATCCTTAATGGATGCACTTGCGCGAATCCGGATTCCATTCGGCCACGCGAGCTCGCATCCTCATGAGGTGACTCAAGGAAAGCAGACGTGAGAATTCTTGCTGTTGACGACGATGAAATTGCGCTGCGCCTCTTGGAAGAAGCGCTGACTTGCTGCGAATACAAGGATGTTGTGTTCTGCGGTTCCGGTGCCGAGGCGCTTGAAATCATTCTAGATGACAGCAACCATTTTGATTGCTTTCTCTTTGATGTCCAAATGCCGGGTATGAATGGCATCGACCTCTGCGATGAGGTTCGTGGTCTCAAAAAATATTCCAAGACGCCAATCATAATGGTTACCGGGATGTCCGAGAAGGCATTCGTTGACCAGGCTTTTGCCGCAGGCGCAACCGACTACCTGACAAAGCCGTATGCGCCCTTGGACGTGGGCGCCCGCCTTGGTCTGGTCAAGGAGCTGTCAGGCGAACGCCGCGCCGTGAACGAGAGTATCGACGTCATTGAGCTTCTCATCAAAACACTTGATCAAGCGACACGGCACGATCTGGAAACGGCAATAGATTTGGGACGGTTGGACCGCGTGCTGTCCTATCCGGCATTTGAGAATTACCTGTCCGAACTATCACGTGGTGTCTTTTTTCTCAGCAGCATCTTTGCCGTGAAGATAAAAGGGGTTGAGGCGCTTCACGAAACGCTTCCTCCGCTGGAGTTCAAGGACGTAATTCGCCGTTCAGCCAAGGCGCTTGCGGATCGATTGAACGGATGTGATGTGTTCCTAACATACCGAGGGAACGGTACCTTCGTCGGCGCTATCCCTCACAAGGGAACGCAAGCGTTCGAAGCCATGGGCGATGAGCTTGTGGTTGCCATTCATCACGATGACTCTCTTGCTCCGCAAGACGTTCCTGATCATGTGACCTTGGCAGTGGGCGATCTTGTCGTCACCAAGATTCTAGGCCGCCCCGGCTCCATCCAGAATTTGAAGACGGCAATTTCCAGCGCTGAAAAGAAGGCAAACCAGGAATCTCTCCCGCCCAAGGCGAGCGGGATCAACGCTTTCGACGGCCACTGGCAGCCGCCGGAAGAACTGGGTTTTCAAACTGAATGCGAAGAGCTCCTGAAAGACGCTCTGGAAGGCACCGAGATCCAGGGCAACTTCCCGCGGGTCCGCCGTAACATCACCTAACGGCATCCAAGCTTGCGAGCCGGCAAAACGATAGGAAAAAGAGGGTTCAGATGAAAATTCTCGTTGTTGATGATGATCCTACCGCACTTGCGCTTCTTGAGGCAGCGCTTGCCCTTTACGGCTTTAACAACGTAACGCTGAAGTCGACCGCGCGCGATGCAATGCACGCGATCAAAACGGCTGAAAACCCATTCGAATGCTTCCTGCTGGATTATCGAATGCCCGAGATCGACGGGGTTGGCCTCTGCTCAACTATTCACGCCATGCCCGAATACAGAGCGACCCCGGTCATTTTTGTCACCGCAGCCAAGGACCGGAGCAGCCTTAACACCGCCTACGCAGCGGGTGCTGTAGACTATGTCTTCAAGCCGATTGATCCCCAGGAAATTGGGGTGCGTGTGAGTATCGCTGAAAAGCTGGTTTTGGAAGAACGCGAACTGAAGAAACAAGGCGCCCGAAAGATCGGCCAGCTTGATCAAGGAAGCAAGTTTCCCGATTTTGCGATTGCAGACCCCGTCCCCATTTTCGGAGTGGCCAGAGTAGTCAGCCCCTATGCCCTGGAAAATTACCTTGAGAGCAGGAGCAATGACCGAGCTCAACCGAGTGCGGTGTCCGCATTGGCCATCAATGAGTTTGATGAGATATTCGGCAAAGCCAATCCAGCCTTCGCCTTTGCAGTTTTGCAGGAAGTTGCGAAGGTGATCGCATCCAGTCTTGAACGCACCTCTCCCTTGATCAGCTACAACGGGTTCGGTGAATTCATCTGCGCTTCCAAAAAAGGGGATTGGGCATCCAGCAATGGGCACACGCGGCTGATAAACTCCCGCCTTGCCCGTCTTGATCTCCGATTTGCAGACGGCAGCCCCTGCCCTGTGACGGTAACTTTGGGAAAACCCGCTTCGGCGTCCATATGGTCCGCTGACAAACCGGTCACCTTGATCGAAAAAGCATTGGAATCCGACAATGGCACGGGTCCAGCATTCCGATCGGCGGCCAGTTCATTCCAAAATCTGACAGCCTGTCAAAGCCCAGCTCTGAATCTATAGAGGCAGTTTGATGAACAAGACGATCAGCCCCGAGAGCCTCCTGCAATTCGAGGACGCCCTTGCGCAAATTCGCGTCTCCTTTCTCGCCACACTCCAAATTCACCACGAAAAGCTTGGTGATCTGTTGCTAAAAATGGCGCAGAGCAGCGGGGGTCAAAAGGAAATTCACCTGGCAGGAAGCATAGCGCACAAGATCAGCGGTGTTGCCGGGACATTACAGCTAAGCGAACTGGGTGAAGTTGCGGCGCGAGCGGAACAGCTTTCCGACAGAGCTTTTGACAGAGCCCAATGCACAATAGCCAGAGGCGAAGTTCTCGATGCTATGTCTGAGCTTTACCAGTGCATCTCTAAAACTTGTGAAAAAACAGACGCCGACCGGCTGGAAGTGATCAAAGGATAGTTTTGATCAGGCCACTCTAGGGGCGACCCTCTATCGATCGGCTCATCTGGAAGAACCAATGCCAGTAGCCCCAGAACACACCCCACTTCAAAAAGAGAATCATTTCACGCGTAAGACGCGCGACCTCACTCTGAGAGTCGGGGCGTCGAAAAGTGCTCGAATTGTGGCCAGGCCGGAAAACAGGCTCGAATTGTGTTTGAAGTGCGCGCAAAGCTGGAAAAAAAACGCGCAAAATTAAGAATGCCGTGGAATTGCCATAATCCAACACAACTTGCGCCCCATTTGGGGCCAAATATTAAATTGTACCGACGACAGCATACGACAAGACAAGAAAAATATCTGCTAAAAAATGCCTTGGATTGTCTCAAATGTTGTTTGGCGGAGCCTGGGACACACTGTCAAACCTGACAGTCAAGTCACAGTAAAGAAACTGTAATGCAGTCGGCGCGCCGCAAGGCACAGTGATCTGCAAAAAACCTGCCAAGGTCAGAAGTCTGGCCTAAGTGACCTAAAGGGGAAAAAAAATGAAATCGAACATTCTTGCATTCACCGGACCTCTTTCGACGCGCGCTGCCAGTGTTTCTGAAGCTGTCCGCGACAACGTTGTGTCCATGAATTCGTGGAAAAAAGCGGCCCGCCCGCGCCGGACACCGCAGGGTGTTTTCTTTATCAGTAACGTGCTGTGCACATCCGGCGACGCCGCCTAGATTTCAATTTTTTAAAACCCCACGGGGATGGAGACAACTATGACCGTATCACTTCTTGAAAAAGCTCGCGCAGGCCGCCTGATGGCCCTGGAATCACTCAACATGCGCCACGAAAAGCCGTCGGCTGATATCTTCAAGTTTGAACTTGATTTTATCGAGAAACCCCAGCAGCCGATCATCCACTTCAAGTCCCGACGCATCGAGACGCAAGAAGTTCGTTTGGCGGCCTGAACACGTGGCAAACACAATGTGGCATGGGCAGGCCTTCTTCCTCTGAGGGCGGCAGTTCAAACGCAACTCGCCCATGCACATCGCCAAACAAACACGGTGAATCCAGGCTGGGTCCTGTGCCGATGTGGGTAACCGGCCCGGTTTGATTGCCAGGTGCGGATAAACCGGTGGATCATTCTTGGGTTAATTGCGGGGGTCTAAGGACTCGAGGATCGGGATCCACACTTCCGTGGAAATGCCGACTTGTTTCAGGTGTCTCAGGTTCGTGCTGTAGCAGACAAAGTTCTGCACTGCCCTCCGCAGGACGCGCGAAACAGGCATTCAGAACCCTTTCTGGCATCCTTCTCATACAGCATTTCGGGTCTGTCATTTCTTTCCGGACTGCACCTAGGACAGACATCTGGCGCCCGAGTGTGTCTTTCTCATTGGCCGGCCGGAGGAAATCATGCCCCCTTTCGCCCGCCCCTCACGTCTCCCGTTCCCCGCGCTGCAGATATCGATTTTACCAGCGATAGAAGGTTGACCGTGGGATGCCGAGTTTGGCCAGTGTCTGGCGGGCTGACAGATGGCTGACAGCAATGCTGTCCTCACCGCGTAGACCATCCAAGACGATCCGGATCTTCTCTTCAGATGAATAATGCTTGCGCGTGGCGCGCTTGATATCTTTAACGATCTTCGCGCCAGGGCTCTTCGTTGTCTTTCTCATCATCCACTCCTTGGTGGCTACGATGGGCGGCAAACCCTCTCTTAGTAACTTGACCTATTTGGACCCATAAGCGCTGACGTCAGACACCATGCACTCGCTTTCAACTTGGACCATTCAAGTGGGGCTGCCCATCAGCACCAAAAAAGAATTGCCCGGAAATCACCTCTATTCGGCAAGCTTTCGCCCCTCTCCCGTCATTTTTTTCCGTTTGGATGCACTGATTAGTTTGTGCCCAAGTTTACATAGTTTCATAGAAAAAGTTGGGAATTCGACATGCGCATACTCGTGATAGACGACGACGAAAATATCCTCGCCATTCTTGAGGCTCTTTTAAGCTCATCGGGATGTCATCGAATACAAACTGCTTTGTCCGGCAGTGAGGCGCTGAAGATCATGTCGGAAACAGACGAGACATTCGATTGCTTTCTGATTGATATCCAAATGCCAACCGTCGACGGCATCTCTCTCACAAAGCTCATTCGCGAAACACCCGGTTATGCGCTCCAACCCATCATTATAATCACCGCTATGAGCGGGAAAGAATATGTGGACGAAGCGTTCAACGCCGGTGCGACAAACTACATAACAAAACCCTTCAATCTCGAAGACGTTCAAAGAAAACTTCAAAGCGCCCAGCAATCGGCTTCCGAGAAGCAAAGCTTCTTAAACCAGTCATATGTTGAGGGTGAACTCAAAAAACTGGGTGTGGAGCCAAAGAAAGTCAGACTTGACCGCCCTCTCAGCATTCAAAGCATCGACTCCTCAATCGACTACCGGGAATTTGAAAACTACGTTGTGCAAGTGTCCGGGCGGAAGTCTTCTAAACCTGCCGTGTGCGCCGTCCAAATTCAGGAAATCGAAAACCTCTACGACGCAATGAACGCCACCGACTTCGCCTCACTCATAAGCTGTGTGGGTCAGGCAATTGAGGAGAAACTGGTCAAACGCGGCGGTGGTATTTCGTACCGAGGCAACGGCACGTTTATTTGCATCAATGAGAAACCTTTGAGATCCACCATTACTTCCCTGGATAAAGCCGTGAACAAGTGTTTTTCAAGAATAACTGCAAAGTGCAATGGCCCGGTAGTCAGCATTGTTGTTGGCGCCCAGGAGACGATTCGGACGCGTTCATCATTCGACGCTCTGGCCTCTTTGTCAGCGGCTGTTGAACTGGTCGAACGGAAAGCTGAATCTTTCAGCGAACTTGGGCAAGCGAAGAACTCTCCGGCTTCTCACCCCTGCGCCAAAGAAAAAAGCCAGTTGGAAAGGGGTGCGTATAAAATGCTGCTACAAGAAACTCTTAGCGATCCAGAGAATGATCCATGGAGCAAGAAATTGGAGCAACGGCAGTTGCGTGCCAGGTAATTCCCCTCGCATACCCCCTCAACCCCCCAATCTCTTAAAAAACCCTCTGCGCCTCTTTCTATTCGTTGAACTGATCCCCTAAAACTCCTCCAGAATTGTGTAGAGTTCGTCCAACAAAAGGACGGGCAAATGAAGGCACGATTGGCGCGGTGATACCTTCCTCGTCCTAGGGATCGAACAGTCAGGCGGCGGCAATTGGTTTTACAGCTTAGCACCTGGAAACATGTCTGCGAAAACTGGATAAGTATACGTAAGTCCCATTTCTTGTTCCGAGTAGGCTACCAGCAAGACTCCAAGTAAATTCCTCACAAAAACGTGTGGGGTACACGTGTGTGGAAGACTTCGCATCATATTTGCTAAAAAGATTTGTTGCCAACCAAATGATATGGCGGAGGAGGTGGGATTCGAACCCACGGTACGCTTTCACGCACGCCGGTTTTCAAGACCGGTGCATTCGACCACTCTGCCACTCCTCCGGCAGGGCGCAGGGATAGACGTCTTGTTGCGATTCTGAAAGCGGGAAGTCGCGTGCTGTTTTCTGCCGAAACGCCCCCCTGCCCTTTTCACGCGCCGCTTGGGTCGCTAGACTGCCGCAAAAGCGCACGGAAAAAACGCGCGAATGGGCAGAAGTGCGACCGGGGGTCGCGGTACAAGGGGCACGTAATGGTTTTCAGGACATCCTGGCATGTGGCGGCGGTATTGAGCGGCGCGGTTCTTCTTTCGGCCTGCGAGGACGGGCAGATGCCCTCCTTTTTGCAGTCTCGTGACGATGGTGGCGCGCAAAGCACACCGCGCCCAGGTGCTTCGACCCGGGTGGTCGAACGTGACGTGGAAGCGCCGGAAGTGTTCCAAATCTCGGAAACCGGCCTGTGGGACGGGCGCCCGTCTCTGGGTGGTGTCTGGGTCGCGCATCCGGATGCAAAAGACCCCGAACGCGTCATCATCCGAAATGAAGCCAACGACAAATTCGTCATCGGCGCCCTGTTTCGCCGCGAACGTGCCCAGCCCGGACCGCGCTTTCAGGTTTCCTCGGACGCCGCCGACGCGCTTGGCATGTTGGCCGGGTCGCCCGCCAACCTGAACGTGACCGCCCTACGCAAGGAAACCGTGCCGCAAGCCCCTGACCCGTCGGCTGCCCCGACCGAAGATCTGGATGCGCCTGAGGAAATCGAAGCCGCATCGCTGGACGACCCGATTGCTGCCGCTGCTGCGGCGCTGGACAAGGCGGAAGGCGCCGCACCGGCTGCGACCCCGGCTCCGGTGGCGGCCCCGGCTCCGAAACCGACCAGCACTTTGACCAAGCCGTTCATCCAGATCGGTATCTTCAGCGTTGAAAGCAACGCGCGCAACACGGCAGAAAGCATGCGCCGCGCGGGCATGGTGCCGACGGTCAAGCCGGGCAATTCTTCTGGCAAAGCTTTCTGGCGGGTCATCGTCGGCCCAACCACCAGCAGCGCCGAGCGCGCCTCGCTTCTCAAGAAGATCAAGGAGCTTGGCTTCTCCGACGCCTATTTCGTCACCAACTGACCCAAGACCGAAGGACCGCCCCCTGCCCATGCGCCGTTTCGCCCTGATTGCCGCCCTTGCCGCCGCCGCGCTTGCGCTGGCCCTGCCCGCCCGCGCCTTCGACACGCGCGCTTCATCGGCCTTTGTGCTGGATGTGGCGACCGGAACGGTTCTGTTGGAAAAGCAGGCCGACGTGCCGCTGCCCCCGGCCTCGATGTCCAAGCTGATGACGGTGAACATGATGTTCGAGGCACTGGCCGATAGCCGGCTGGGGTTGGAAACCCGCCTGGGCGTGTCGTCGCGCGCTGCCGCGATGGGCGGCTCGACCATGTTCCTGAACACTTCGGACCGGCCCACGGTCGATGAACTGCTTCAGGGCATCATCGTGCAGTCGGGCAATGACGCCTGCGTGGCAGTGGCCGAGGCGCTTGGTGGCACCGAAGATGCCTTTGCCGCGATGATGACGGAACGCGCTTCCGATCTGGGCATGATGAATTCCAGCTTCGGAAATTCCTCGGGTTGGCCGCATCCAATGCAACGCATGTCGATGCGCGACCTGGCCCTGCTGGCCAAGCGCCTGATCGTCGAATTTCCGCAATACTACCCGTATTTCAGCCAGACCGAGTTCCCCTTCGACGGCCGCGCGCCGGACAATCGGTTCAACCGCAACCCGCTGTTGAAGCTCGGGATCGGTGCGGACGGTCTGAAGACGGGGCACACCTCCGAGGCCGGGTATGGCCTTGTCGGATCCGCGCTGCAGGGCAAACGCCGCATCGTCTTTGTCATCTCGGGATTGACCAGCGAAAAGGCCCGCGCCGAAGAGGCCGAGGCGATCGTCAACTGGGCCTTCCGCCAGTTCGCGATGAAAACCGCCGTGAAAGCGGGGGAACGTCTGGCCGAAGCCCCGGTCTGGCTGGGTCAGGCCGCCAGCGTCGGTCTGGTGGCCCGCGAAGACGTGGACCTTCTGATCCCGGCGCTGCAACGCGACGGGCTGGAGGCGACGATCACCTGGAACGGTCCGATCGAGGCGCCGATTGCCGAAGGGCAGGAGCTGGCGCAGATGGTGATCACCCGCAAGGCCCTGCCCGAAGTGACCGTGCCGCTTTACGCCGAAACCGGCGTGGGTGCCGCCGGGTTCATGCCGCGCTTTCGCGCTGCGGCAACCAAGGTTCTTGGCATGGTTCAGGGCGGCGATGCCCCGGCGCCGGTTCCGATGCCCGTCACCAACTGACATGGCCGGATTGTTCATCACGTTCGAAGGCATTGATGGCTCGGGTAAATCCACCCAGGCCAAAGTGCTGGCCGACACCCTGCGCGATGAAGGGCATGACGTGATCCTGACCCGCGAACCGGGTGGCAGCCCGGGGGCCGAGGAAATCCGCACCCTGGTGCTGGAAGGCGACCCGGACCGCTGGTCTGCCCAGACCGAGCTTTTGCTGTTCACCGCCGCACGACGCGATCATCTGGAGCGGTTGATCGACCCGGCTTTGGCGGCTGGCAAGATCGTCATCTGCGACCGCTTCGCCGACAGTTCGCGCATATATCAGGGCTCACGCTCGGGCGATTTGCGCGCGATGGTCGACGCGCTGCACACCTTGATGATCGGGCGCGAACCGGACCTGACCTTCGTCATCGACATGGACCCCGACACCGGCCATTCGCGCGCCAAAGGGCGGGGTGGCACCGAGGAACGGTTCGAGGATTTCGGGGCCGGGCTTCAGGCCCAGATGCGCGAAGGCTTCCTGGACCTCGCGCTTGAATATGCCGACCGTTGCGTCGTTGTGGACGGTGGGCGGGCAATCGAAAGTGTCGCCGCCGATGTCGCCCAAATTGCCCGGAACCGCCTGGGATGAGCGAAGCTGAACTTCTGCCCGAACCAGACAGGATCGAAGGCGCGCCGCATCCGCGCGAGACCCAAACCTTGATCGGACAGGCTCCGGCCGAGGCCACGTTTCTGGACGCGTTCAATTCAGGCCGGATGCACCATGCCTGGCTGATCACCGGCCCGCGCGGCGTGGGCAAGGCGACGCTCGCCTGGCGCATCGCGCGGTTTTTGCTGGCCACGCCCAAGGACGACGGCGGCATGTTCGCGGCCCCCGCCCCCACCAGTCTGGACATACCCGCCGACCACCCGGTGGCGCGGCGCCTGGCGGTTCTGTCTGACCCCGGCCTCTTCCTGCTGCGCCGCCCCTGGGACGACAAGGCAAAGCGGCTGAAGGCCGACATCACCGTGGACGAGGCGCGCAAGCTCAAGGGGTTTTTCGCGCTCTCGGCCTCGGACGGCGGGCGTCGGGTGGTGATCATCGATGCGGCGGACAATCTGAACTCGAACGCCGCCAACGCGATCCTGAAACTGCTGGAGGAACCGCCCGCCGACGCGGTGCTGCTTCTGGTCAGCCACCAACCGTCGCGGCTCTTACCCACGATCCGCTCGCGCTGTCGCGAATTGCGGCTGTCACCTTTGTCGCCCCCGGATCTGGCCCAGGCGCTGGAAAACGCCGACGCCACGCCGGACGCCAGCCCCGAAGCACTGGGCGAACTGGCCGCGGGCTCTGTGGGTGAAGCGCTAAGCCTCACGTTGATGGGCGGCCTGAAACTCTATGGCGACATTGTCGGCATCTTCGCAGGCGCCCCTCGATACGACCGCCCCCGCGCCCTGAAACTGGCCGATGGCGCGGTCGGCAGGGCGAATGCAGAGCGCTTTGCCCTGACCCTGCGCTTGCTGGACCTGTTTCTGGCCCGCCTGGCGCGTCGGGGCGCAGGATTTGCCCCAGCTCACGATGCCGTTCCGAATGAGGCCGAGGTGCTGGCCCGTCTGTCCCCCTCCCAACCCGCCGCCCGCGCCTGGGCCACGTTGCAGCAGGAGCTGTCGGCCCGCGCCCAGCACGGCAAGGCGGTCAACCTTGACCCCGCCGCGCTCATCCTTGATATGGTTTTCAGGATCAATGAAACGGCGGCGGCGCACGCGGCCCAGTGAGGCGGTCATGAGCAACGTTCCGGAAATCACCGATAGCCACTGCCACCTGGATTTCCCGGACTTCGAGGGGCAGCTGGATCAGATCATCGCAAATGCCGCCGAGGCCGGCGTCACCCGCATGGTCACGATCTGCACCCGCCTGCGCAACGTGCCGCAAGTCCGCGCCATTGCCGAGGCGCACGACCCCGTCTTCTTCACCGCCGCCACCCACCCGATGAGCGCGGCCGAAGAACCGATGGCGACGCTCGACGAACTTCTGACCCTGGCCCAGCACCCGAAATTCGTGGGCATTGGCGAAACCGGGCTGGATTACCACTACACCGCTGACAGCGTGGCGGTGCAGCAAGAAAGTCTGCGCGTCCATATCGCAGCCGCGCGCAACACCGGCCTGCCGTTGATCATTCATTCCCGCGACGCGGATGACGACATGGCGGCCATTCTGGCCGAGGAACACGCCAAGGGCGCCTTTTCGTGTGTCATGCATTGCTTCAGCTCCGGCGCGGAGTTGGCCAAGGCCGCGCTGGACCTTGGGTTCTACCTGTCGATGTCCGGCATCGCCGCCTTCCCGAAATCGCAAGAGCTGCGCGACATCTTCGCCACCGCCCCGATCGACCGCATCCTGGTGGAAACCGACGCGCCTTATCTGGCGCCACCGCCGCATCGCGGCCGGCGCAACGAACCAGCCTATACCGCCCACACCGCCCGCGTTGGGGCCGGGGTGTTCGGCATGGAGTATGCCGAATTCGCCGCGCAGACACAGGCGAATTTCGACACGCTGTTTGCCAAGGCTGCGGCCTGGAAGGCGCCCATCTGATGGCGCGGCTGAGCTTCACCATCCTGGGCTGCGGAAGCTCGGGCGGGGTGCCGCGATTGGGCGGGCATTGGGGCGATTGCGACCCCGAGAACCCGAAAAACCGCCGCACACGCTGTTCGATGCTGGTCACGCGCGAAGACGCCGGGGGCACCACACGGGTGCTGATCGACACGTCACCGGACATGCGCCAGCAGCTTTTGGATGCGGGCGTCGGAAATCTGGACGCGGTGGTCTACACCCACAACCACGCCGACCATGTGCACGGGTTGGACGACCTGCGCATGATCGTGTTCAACCGGCGTGAACGCCTGCCCGTCTGGGCCGATCCGGCCACCCAGGACGCGCTGTATGCCCGGTTCGGCTATGCCTTCGTGCAACCCGCTGACAGCGCCTACCCCCCTATTCTGGACATGCACACGATTGACGGCGATGTGACCATCTCCGGCGCGGGCGGGGCAATCACCCTGATGCCGTTCGAAGTGCGCCACGGCCGGATCGACGCGCTGGGGTTTCGGATTGGCAACCTGGCCTATCTACCTGACGTGAGCGACATTCCGGGCGACGCCTGGGCCGCCCTTCAGGGGCTTGAGGTCTGGGTGCTGGACGCGCTGCGCCGTGCACCGCACCCGACCCACGCGCACCTGGCGCAAGCGCTGGAATGGATCGAAAGATCCGGCGCCAAACGTGGTGTGCTGACCAACATGCACATCGACCTGGACCACGCGACCGTGGACGCGGAGACCCCCGCCCATATCACCCCGGCCTTTGACGGCATGACCCTGCACCTCGACGCATGAGCGCGCTGATCGAGGTCATCTTGCCGGTCTTTCTGGTGATCGGCTTTGGATACCTCGCCGTCTGGCGCGGGCTGTTTTCCGAAAGCGCCATTGATGGCTTGATGAAATTCACCCAGAACTTCGCCATACCCACCCTGCTGTTTCGCGCCATTTCAACGCTGGACCTGGGGCAAAGCTTTGACCCTGCGCTGCTGACCAGTTTCTACACCGGGGCGCTGACCGGGTTCCTTGTGGCCTTCGCAGGCGCGCGGTTCCTGTTCCACCGCCCCTGGCCCGACAGCGTGGCGATCGGCTTTGGCGGGCTGTTTTCAAACTCGGTCCTTCTGGGGCTGGCAATCACCGAACGCGCCTATGGCGTCGACGCGCTGGCGTCGAACTTCGTCATCGTCTCGGTCCATGCGCCGTTCTGCTATGTCATCGGCGTCACCGCGATGGAATTCGCCCGCGCCGAGGGCAAAGGGCTGGGCGCGACCCTGTTGAGCGTCCTGCGCGCCATGTCGCGCAATGCGCTGGTGATCGGCATCACCGCCGGGTTCGTGGTGAACTTCTCAGGCCTGGCGATGCCAATGGTGTTCACAGATGCGGTCGACATGATGGCACGCGCCGCCCTGCCCGCCGCGATCTTCGGCCTGGGCGGCGTTCTGGCCTGTTACCGGCCCGAGGGCGACATGGGCGTGGTTGCCCTGATCTGCCTGGTATCGCTGGTGCTGCATCCGACCATCACCTATGCGCTTGGCCGCGCATTCACACTGAGCGATGCGCAGCTGCGCTCGGCCGTGCTGACCGCCGCTATGGCGCCGGGGATCAACATCTATGTCTTTGCCAACATGTACGGGGTGGCGCGCCGGGTCGCCGCGACGGCGGTTCTGAGCGCCACCGCCCTGTCAATCGGTACGGTCTGGATCTGGCTGTCGATCCTGCCTTAACCGATCTTGCCGCTGAGCATGGACGCCAGCGTGTCGGGCAGACGATTGACCTTGCACCCGCCCCGCGCGCGAAGACTGGGGCGCAGCTCTTCCCCTTGTGGTAAAAGCTCCAGCGCACAGTTTTCCAACCGCGTGACCTGCCGGGTGGCCGGGCGACTGACCATGACCACACCGGGATAAATCAGGTTGTCCGACATCGGCGGAAAGTTCAGGAAGCCAAAGCTGATACGCCGCCCATGGCTTTGAAACGCCTGCATTACCAGGCCATCGTCCTGGTCCATAAACCAACCGCGCACGTCACGATGCTTGCGCCCGGGCTGATCCGGCTCTCCGTCCCGCCCGCGATCTTCGATCGCACGAAACAGGGTGGCGCCGTCCTGCTGGAACACCCGCACCGTATAGGAATTGGCCCAGGACTTGGTGACTGAGGATCGCTGCCAATAGCGGTGGATGCCCGGCGTTGGCGGTTGCCGAACCTCCAACACCTCAAGCCCGTGATCCAGAAACCGCGCCAGTGCTGTCAACGCCAGCGGGTGCCCCCCATCCTGCGCGCCCGGTATCAGCTCCTCCAAGGGTTGGAGCAATATTCGCGCATCGGTGCCGAAATAGGCGCATATGCGGTGCAGCACCTCGGGGCGTGGACTTGCCTGTCCACTGAGATAGCGGTTGAATTGCGTTCGATTCACGCCCAGCGCCCGGCACTGATCGCTGACTGATCCACGACCCTCAACCAGAGCACGAAGATTGCGTGCGAAAATGCTGTATATTTCCCTTGTACTGGGCATATTTCGTGCGCGTCCCGCCCAATTGTTCATTGTCACCATCCCACTCAGCACCACTATAGCGCGATTTTTGCAGGGTTTAAAACTGTCTGAAAGGATAGGTCTTTCGGTGATCCGTTACCGATTCTCTCAAAACTCAAAAAGTCGGTAACGAATGACTTGCCTCGAATCGAGCGAGGCATTATCCCTGACCGCACGGTCGGCTTTGCTGTGGCGCCGACATCAAGGGAGGATTTCATGGACGCATTCATCTGCGATGCCGTGCGAACGCCGATCGGGCGTTATGGCGGCGCTTTGTCATCGGTGCGCGCGGACGATCTGGCCGCAGTGCCGATCAAGGCGCTGATCGACCGCAACCCGGGCGTCGATTGGGCCAGCGTGGACGACGTGATCTATGGCGATGCCAATCAGGCCGGCGAAGACAACCGCAACGTGGCGCGTATGGCAGCCCTTTTGGCGGGCCTGCCGGTGGATGTACCGGGCACCACTGTGAACCGGCTGTGTGCAAGCGGCATGGACGCGGTCGGCATGGCCGCACGCGGGATCAAGGCGGGGGATTATGACCTGTGCATTGCGGGTGGCGTCGAAAGCATGTCCCGCGCGCCCTTCGTGATGCCCAAGGCGGGTGCGGCCTTCACCCGCGCCAACGCGGTCTTTGACACCACGATCGGCTGGCGCTTCGTGAACCCGAAGATGGACGCGGCCCACGGCACCCATTCGATGCCGCAGACCGCCGACAATGTGGCCGAAGACTATGGCATTTCCCGCGCCGATCAGGACGCGATGGCAGCGCGAAGTCAGGCCCGTTGGTCCGCAGCGCACGACGCCAGTCGGTTCAACGACGAAATCACCCCGGTGACGATCCCGCAGCGCAAGGGCGACGCGGTGATTGTCGACACCGACGAACACCCCCGCCCCGGCACCGGTGTTGAACAACTGGCAAAGCTGCGCGGCGTGAACGGCCCTGACCTGAGCGTCACCGCAGGCAATGCCTCGGGCGTAAACGACGGGGCCGCGGCGATCCTGGTCGCCTCGGACGCCGCCGTGAAGGCCAATGATCTGACCCCGATGGCGCGCGTCGTGACCATGGCCGCCGCAGGCGTCGCGCCCCGCGTGATGGGCATCGGCCCGGTGCCGGCCAGCCTGAAGGCGCTGAAAAAGGCCGGGTTGAGCATCGACCAGATCGACGTGATCGAGCTGAACGAAGCTTTCGCAGCCCAGGGCCTTGCCACCCTGCGCGAACTGGGCGTCGCCGACGACGACCCGCGCGTGAACCCCAATGGCGGCGCCATTGCGATGGGCCATCCGCTGGGCATGTCCGGCGCGCGTCTGGTTCTGACGGCCGCGTATCAATTGAAACGTACCGGGGGCCGCTATGCCCTCTGCACCATGTGTGTGGGCGTCGGCCAAGGCGTCGCCCTTATCCTGGAAAGGACCTGAAATGTATGCACAGCTGATCAAAACGGCCCGCTCGGGCATCACCCCGCGTGACGAGATGACGGACCAGGAACGCGAGTTCCAGGACCGGATCGACCGCAACGAAAAGATCGAACCCAAAGATTGGATGCCGGACGACTACCGCGCCACGCTGATCCGCCAGATCGGCCAGCACGCGCATTCCGAGGTCGTCGGCCAGCTGCCAGAAGGCAACTGGATCACCCGTGCGCCCACGCTGGAGCGCAAGGCGATCCTGCTGGCCAAGGTGCAGGATGAGGCCGGGCACGGGCTCTATCTCTACTCGGCCGCCGAGACCCTGGGCGAAAGCCGCGACGAGCTGGTGCGCCTGTTGCACGAAGGCCGGATGAAATACTCCTCGATCTTCAACTATCCCACCCTGAACTGGGCCGATATCGGCGCGGTCGGCTGGCTGGTCGATGGTGCGGCGATCGTGAACCAGGTGGCGTTGCAGCGGACCTCGTATGGCCCCTACTCCCGCGCGATGGTGCGCATCTGCAAGGAAGAAAGCTTCCACGCGCGCCAAGGGTATCACGCCATCATGCAGATGGCCTTTGGCACGCCCGCGCAGAAACAAATGGCACAGGACGCGCTGAACCGTCTGTGGTTCCCCGCGATGATGATGTTCGGTCCGCATGACAGCGACTCGACCCATTCGGAACAGTCGATGGCCTGGAAGATTAAGGTGAAGTCGAACGACGAGCTGCGCCAGCAATTCGTCGACCAGACCATTCCGCAGATCGAATACCTGGGCCTGGACCTGCCGGAACCCGGCATCAAATGGAACGAAGAGCGCGGTCACTATGACTTCTCGGACCCTGATTGGGACGAATTCATGGACGTGATCCGGGGCAACGGCCCCTGCAACGTCGACCGCCTTGCCGCCCGGCAAAAAGCTTGGGACGACGGCGAATGGGTGCGTGACGGCCTGATGGCCCACGCCAAGAAAAAAGCCGCCAAACTGGCAGCGGAATAAGGAGAAATCAGATGAGCAACGAATGGCCCCTGTGGGAAATCTTCATCCGCGGTCAGCATGGCATGAGCCACCGGCACGTCGGCAGCTTGCACGCCCCTGACGCCGAAATGGCGATCAAGAACGCACGTGACGTGTACACCCGCCGCAACGAAGGCGTGTCGATCTGGGCTGTGGAAGCAGCACACATCGCGGCCTCTTCCCCTGAGGAAAAAGGCCCGCTGTATGAGCCGTCGAACACCAAGGTCTATCGCCACCCGACCTTCTTCGACATTCCCGAAGAAGTGGGGCACATGTGATGGACCCGCTGTTTCAATTCCTTCTGCGCCTGGGGGACAACACCCTGGTGCTGGGCCACCGCGTGTCGGAATGGTGCGGCCATTCCCCGGTGCTGGAAGAAGACATCGCGCTGGCGAACACGGCGCTGGACATGATCGGTCAGACGCAGCTGTGGCTGGGCCTGGCAGGCGAGGTTGAGGGCAAGGGCCGCTCGGCCGATGACCTGGCTTTCCTGCGCGACGCCTGGGATTTCCGCAACGTGCTGCTGGTCGAACTGCCCAACGGCGATTTCGGCCAGACCATGATGCGCCAGTTCCTGTTCGACGCCTGGAACGTGACGATGCTGGGCAAGCTGATGAAATCGTCCGATCAGCGCGTTGCCGACATCGCCGAGAAGGCCTCGAAAGAGGCCGCCTACCATGTCGAACGCTCGGGCGACACGGTGGTGGGTCTGGGCGACGGCACCCCCGAAAGCCACGCCCGCATGCAAGCCGCGCTAGACTATCTCTGGCCCTATGTGGGCGAGATGTTTGCCAGCGACGAGGTCGACGCCGCCATGGTCAAGGCAGGCATCGCCCCCGACCCGTCCAGCCTGCGCGACGAATATGACGCGCTGGTGACCCGCGTGCTGACCGAGGCGACGCTGACCAAGCCGGACAGCAAATACGCCCACAAAGGCGGGCGCACCGGTTATATGCACACCGAGCATCTGGGGCATCTTCTGACCTCGATGCAATGGCTGCAACGCGCCTATCCGGGGGCCAAGTGGTGAAACCTGAGATTGCCCAGATTTGGGACTGGCTGGATGCCGTCCCCGACCCCGAGATCCCCGTGATCTCGCTGGTTGATCTGGGCATTATTCGGGATGTGACCTGGGAGGGCGACATGCTGAATGTGACCGTCACGCCGACCTATTCCGGCTGCCCTGCCACGACCCAGATCAACGAGGATATCCTGGCGGGCCTGGCGGCAAACGGGCTCACCAACGTGACGCTCAAACGCCAGCTGTCCCCGGCCTGGACCACCGATTGGCTGACAGAAAAAGGCGCGGCAAGCCTGGAGAAATTCGGCATTGCCCCGCCCGCCAAGGGCGTTCCGGCCCGCTGCCCCAATTGCCACGGGACCGATCTGGAGAAATCCAGCCAGTTCGGCTCAACCCCCTGCAAGGCGCTCTGGAAATGCCGGAGCTGCCTCGAACCCTTTGACTATTTCAAGTGCATCTGAGGAGACCCGACATGGCGCGCTTCCATAATCTGACCGTGACCGACATTCACAAGACCATCCGCGATGCGGTGGTTGTGACCCTGAAACCCGACGACGCATCGGCCTTCGATTTCACCCAAGGCCAATATCTGACCTTCCGCCGCAATTTTGACGGCGAAGAGCTGCGCCGCTCCTACTCGATCTGTGCGGGCAAGGATGAAGGCATCTTGCAAGTCGGCATCAAACGCGTAGACGAAGGCGCGTTCTCCACCTGGGCCAACACCGAGCTTCAGGAAGGCGACACGATCGAGGCGATGGAGCCGATGGGCAGTTTTTTCCTGCCGCTCGATGCCGGTGCCACGCGCAACTATCTGGGCTTTGCCGGGGGCTCGGGCATTACGCCCGTCCTGTCGATCATCAAGACGACGCTGGCGCGCGAACCACACAGCCAATTCACGCTGGTCTATGCCAACAAAGCGGTGAACACGATCATGTTCCGCGAGGAGCTTGAGGACCTGAAAAACCACTTCATGGGTCGTTTCAACGTGATCCACATCCTGGAAAGCGACGCGCAGGAGATCGACCTGTTCACCGGGCTGGTGGACGAAGCGAAATGCGCCCAGCTGTTCAAGCACTGGATCGACATCAAAAGCGTCGACACCGCGTTTATCTGCGGGCCGGAGCCGATGATGCTGGGCATCGCCAAGGCGCTGCGAGATCACGGGCTGGACGACAGCCAGATCAAATTCGAACTCTTTGCCTCGGCCCAACCGGGTCGGGCCAAGCGCAAGGCGTCCGGCAAGGCGAAGGCCGCCACCAAGGGCACCCAGGCGGTGATCACCCTGGACGGCGCCAGCCGAACCATCACGATGGACGCGGACACCTCGATCCTGGACGCGGCCCTGGCCAACGACATGGACGCGCCTTTTGCCTGCAAGGCCGGGGTTTGCTCGACCTGTCGCTGCAAGGTCACCTCGGGCGAAGTTGAAATGGTCGCGAACCACGCGCTGGAGGATTACGAGGTCGAACAGGGCTATGTCCTGTCGTGCCAAAGCTTCGCAATCACCGACAAAGTCACCGTCGATTACGATCAATAGGAGGGCACCATGTCCGATATGAAGATCGAAGACTACCTGGCCCAGGGCGGCAAATTGTCGAACCCGTCGAACGTGCCCGCGCGCTACCGCGCTGAATTGATGCGGCTGATGGCCACGTTCGTGGACAGCGAATTGGCCGGAGCGGCCGGCTTTGCCGACGTGATCAACGCAGGCCCCGGCATCAAGGAACGCATCGCGGCAGCCAAGATCGTGCTGGAAAAGACCGACAATGCCGACAAGGTGCTGACGATCATGGGCGACTTTGGCGCCAACACCGCGAAATACGCCACCCATCATCCCTGGACCGATCGACTCGCTCGGGACGCCGACATCGGCACCGCGCGCAATGACGCGGACATGCGCCTGGCGGTGTTCAACTACCCGCTTGAAGGCTGGGCTGACGCGGTGGTGATGAACCTGCTGATGGGCCTTGCCGTGGGCGTGCAGTTGGATGAATTCGCCCGCGTCTCCTATGCCCCGCTGGCCGACGCGTTCCGCGCCATTGCCCCGGTTGAAGCCCGCCACGCCGAGCTGGCCACCGAGGGGTTGGAGCGCCTGGATGACGCGCCGCTGCAAGCTTCGGTCGACTATTGGTGGCCGCGTGTGGCGGCGAGCTTCGGCAAGGATATCTCGACCCGTGCCAGCCAGTTGCAAGCCTTCGGCCTGCGCCATTCCACCAACGCCGAACTGCGCGAGGAATGGGAAGCGACCGCGGCGCAAGCCCTTGAAAACCTTGGCCTGAACGCCCCGAAAGGATAAATCCATGACGATCATGAAAGTCGCCAGCTTCGCCGCTGGACAATGGGTTGCACCCAATTCCGCGGCCCGCCCGATTGCCTCGGCCATCACCGGCGCGCAGATCGCCGAAGCCGGCAATGACCAGCTGGACGTGCAGGCGATGCTGGACCATGCGCGCAATGTCGGCGGCCCCGCCCTTCGCGCGATGGGGTTCCATGACCGCGCCAAGATGCTCAAGGCGCTGGCGATGCATCTGGGGCAGCACAAACAGGCGCTCTATGATCTCAGCTTCGACACCGGTGCCACGCAAAGCGATCACATGATCGACATCGACGGCGGCGTCGGCACGGTCTTCGTCTTTGCCTCCAAGGGACGGCGGGAAATGCCTGACGGGCAGGTCTATATCGACGGCGAAATCGAAGAATTGTCGCGCGGCGGCACCTTCAAAGGCATGCACATCGCCACCCCGCTGCAAGGCGTCGCGGTGCATATCAACGCGTTCAACTTCCCGGTCTGGGGCATGCTGGAAAAGCTCGCCCCGACCCTGCTGGCCGGTGTGCCCGCCATCGTGAAGCCCGCGACCGCGTCGTGTTACGTGACCGAGGCCGCCGTGCGCATCATGCTGGACAGCGGCATTCTACCCGACGGCGCGTTGCAGCTGATTTCCGGCGGCACCGGCGACCTTCTGGACCGTTTGGGCGCGCAGGATGTGGTCAGTTTCACCGGTTCGGCGCAGACCGCATCAATGCTGCGGTCAAACCCCAACATTCTGAAAAACTCGGTGCGTTTCGTGGCCGAGCAGGACAGCCTGAACGCGTCGATCCTGGGCCCGGATGTGACCCCCGGCAGCGTGGAATTCGACCTGTTCATCAAGGAAGTACACCGCGAGATGACGACGAAAGCCGGGCAGAAATGCACCGCGATCCGCCGCATTATTGCCCCTGAGGGGCAAGTGCAGAACGTGATCGACGCGCTGTCAGAAAAGCTGGACAAGACCGTGATAGGCGACCCCCGCGCGGAAGGCACCCGCATGGGAGCCCTGGTGTCAGCAGCGCAGAAACGCGACGTGCTGGAAAAAGCCGCTTTGATCGGCGGCGAATGCGCCCGCGTCTATGGCGACCCGGACGCGTTGCCCCTGTCGGGCGATGTGAACCCCGACGCGTTCGTGGCGCCGATGCTGTTTCGCTGCGACGCCCCCGACACGGCCACCGTGGTGCATGAGACCGAGGCCTTCGGCCCGGTGTCGACCATCATGGGCTATCGCGACATCCCCCACGCCATCGCACTGGCCAACAAAGGTGAGGGGTCGTTGGTCGCCTCGGTGATCACCGCTTCGGGCGATGTCGCGCGTGAGGTCGCGATGGGCGCCGGCGCCTTCCACGGGCGGCTTTACTTCAACAACGCGACCTCGATGAAGGAAAGCACCGGCCACGGATCCCCCCTGCCCCACATGGTGCACGGCGGCCCTGGGCGCGCGGGCGGCGGCGAGGAAATGGGCGGCGTTCGCGGTGTGCTCCACTATATGCAACGCACCGCGATCCAAGGCAGCCCTGACATCCTTACGTCGATCTGTGGGCGTTGGGTTTCGGGCAGTTCCGAGGTACCCGCCCCGGCACACCCCTTTACCCGCCGCTTTCACGATCTCGACATTGGTGAGACGATTCACACCGAATCCCGCAGGGTTACGATGGACGATATCGAACATTTCGCACATTTCACCGGTGACACCTTCTATGCCCACATGGATCAGGCAGCCGCCGAGAGAAACCCGTTCTTCCCCGGCCGCGTGGCACATGGCTACCTGCTGCTCAGTTTCGCCGCGGGCCTGTTCGTGGAACCCAACGAAGGGCCGGTTCTGGCCAACACCGGGCTGGACAACTTGCGCTTCATGAAGCCGGTTGAGGCGGGCGACAGCATCGCCGTGCGGCTGAGTGTAAAGGCCAAGACCCGGCGCACGGATGAATATGGCGAGGTGCGCTGGCACGTCACCCTGACCAATCAGGACGCCGAACTGGTTGCGGAATACGAACTGCTGACCATGGTTCAATACTGATGGACCGCCCGCAGGCCACCACCCGGGCCATCGCGGCCTTGTCGGGCGGGGATCTGCGGGTCTGGTCGCTGATCGTGACCATCCTGGGCGACATGGCGCGTGCGCCGGGCGCCGAGGTCTCTGGCGCCACTCTGGGCGCCTTGACGGATGCGGTTGACATCAAGCCCGAGGCGCTACGCGTGGCGCTGCATCGGCTGCGCAAGGATGGCTGGATTTCGTCGCGGCGCGTCGGGCGCGGGTCATTGCATATCCTGACCGAAAGCGGGCGGGCGCAGGCCAACGAGGCCGCCGCGCGGATCTATGATTTCGATACCCACCAGCCGACCGGCTGGCACGTGATGGTGGCCCAACCGATGACGCAGGCCGGGCGCAACAGGTTGGACGCCGAACTGCGCGGCCTTGGCCATATCGTGATCGCGCCGGGCGCCTATCTGGGACAGGGGCCCGCCCCGGATCGCCCCGATCTGTTGCTGCTCGAAGGCAACGCGCTTCAAGTGCCGACCTGGCTGTCGGCTGCGGTGATGCCCCCCCGGCTTTTGCAGGATTATGTCAGTTTCGAACAGGCACTGAAGGTGGTCGATCAGGCGCTTGAAGCGGACAAACCCGACCCGCTGACTTGCGCGGTGCTGCGGCTTCTGATCGTGCACGGCTGGCGCCGTCTGGTTCTGCGTCACCCGGCCCTGCCCGACGCCTTCTTTCCACCCACCTGGCGTGGCCCGGCCTGTCGCAGGATGCTGCGTGACCTGCTGGAGCGCTTGGGTCAACCGAGGGGGGCCGACCTGCTGACAGGATGAGCGCTATTGGGTGGGGCCGATGGTCAGCGAGAGGGGTGAAAGCCCCGTGATCCCACCATCAAGCCGGTCCCCGGCCACGACCGGGCCAACCCCGGCGGGCGTGCCGGTCAGGATGATATCCCCGGGCCGCAGGTGATAGAATTTCGACAGGTCGGCGACGATCTCGGGCACGGACCACACCATGTCGTCCAAGGTTGCGTCCTGACGGGTTTCCCCGTTCACCGACAAATGTATCCGCCGCCCGTCCACAGCGAAATCCGACGCGCGCGTCAGGGGCGCCATCACCGCCGACCCCTCGACATCTTTGCCCAGATCCCAGGGCCGCCGCCTGTCCTTGCCCTTTTTCTGCAAGTCGCGCCGGGTCATGTCCAGCGCACATCCGTAGCCATAGACCGCCGCCATCGCATCGGCGACCGGCACCCGAAACGCCTCGGCACCGATGGCGATTGCCAGCTCCATTTCATAGTGGAAATCCGAAGTGCCCGGCGGATAAGGCAAGACCTGCCCGCTGGCCAGCACCGCGCTGGGGGTTTTGGTGAAGTAGAACGGCGCTTCGCGGTCGACCTCGTTCCCCATCTCGGCGGCATGGGCGGCATAGTTGCGCCCGACGCAGAAGATACGGTGCACCGGAAACAGGGCCGTTTCGCCCACAACAGCGACGGTGTTCACCTTCGGCGGCGCGAACAGATAGTCGGTCATCACGAAAGGTCCCTTAGTTCAGGTCGGTCAGAAGACGGCGGTGTTTCTTGGCCTGTTCGATCGCTTCACCAAGCGTTTCAACCCCCCGTGCACGCAACATTTCCAGCATCATGCACAGCACTTCGCCGGTTGCCTGCGCATCCCCCAACGCGGTGTGGCGCAGGTGTTCGGGGATTTCAACGCCCAACCGTTCGCACAGCGCATCCAGCGTGTGCACCTCGGTTGTGCCATAAAGCACGGCGGACAACAGCACCGTGTCAAGGATCGGATGATCCCAGGCCACACCGGTTGCCTCGGCGTGGCGGCGCAGAAAGGCCATGTCAAACGGCGCGTTGTGCGCGACCAGCACCGCATCACGAGCGAAATTGTGGAACCCTTTTGCCACCTCGGTGATCACCGGCGCATCTGCCACCATCAAGTCGGTAACCTTGTGTACCTTGGTAGAGGCGGGCGGGATCTTCATCCCCGGATTGACCAGTTGGTCCACCACCTCGCCGGGCACGATCTTACCTTTCACGACGCGCACGGCGCCGATCTGAACGATCTCATCCTTATGGGGCAGAAGCCCGGTGGTTTCCGTGTCGAACACCACATAGGTCAGGTCGCACAACGCCGTGTTCATCATGTCGTCGCCCGCCTGCGCCTCCATCAGGTCGAAATCGAACACGACTGGACGCGCGGTATCAGGATCTGTGGTTGAATGGGCGTCATCGATCATCAACAGATACCCTTCACCTGGGCCAAGCGGTTTCAGACGGGCTTCGAATTCCAAACCATTGGCACTGGACAGGTCGCTAAAGGTTTGTTCGAACCCGGTTTTCACCATCTTCTTATGGGCCGCCAGGAAGGCATCACGCTGGAAATAGTCGAAGATCGAGGCATTCAGCCGCGCTGGACAGACCTGATTCAACAGCCCCGCCGCCTGCGCGTCATAAAGCACGATCTGGTGCGCTGGGTTGACCAGAACCATCGCAACGGGAATCTCCGACAACAGCGCCGTTAGCCGAGCCTTGTCGGCGGCCAAGCGTGCGGTTTCGGCGGCGACAACGCCGGCCTGATCCATCGTGGTTTGTTTAAGCTGCGTCGATACGGCTTCGGCCGCCGGGGCAAGATCGCCCAGGTATCGCGCCGCATGGGTATCAACACCGCCCGCCCCCGCATGGGCGCGCGAGCGAAGACCTGTGGCCATGCGTTCAATCGGTTTGGCCAGATTTTCGTCAAACAGGAACCAGACCCCGGCGGACAGGGCGAGCAGGCCAAACCCGGACAGCACCCCCGCGAAAACGAAGCCCGACAGCGGATCGGTCTCCGCTACACGTTGGTAGCCTACGTAGAGCGCGCCCAGCGTGATCATCACGCCGCCCACCGCCACCAGAGCGAAAAACAGGAATATGCGCAGGCGCAGCGACAGCGAGATAAACCACTTCATCGCGGAACCTCGGCGGAGCAGATCGTGGTCAGCAGCGGATCATCGCCCGGCACAGTGACCCATTCCGCGCCCTGCACGCTGCCATCCGCGCCGAAACCGACCGTGTCGAACAGGGCCGCGCGTCGGCCAGCGTCGCAATCGGCAAGCACAGTCAGCTTGTTCACCGCTGCCCAGCGGCCCATGAACAACGTGTCCACCATGCGGCGTTCGGGTGCCTCTGGATGGATGCGGATCGACTGCACGTCCACCGCAACGAACCGGTCGATATAGGGTTTCACCTTGGTCCAGGGGCGATAAGACGAGCTGTTTTCGATCGTCTGCGCCACGACAAGCCCTTCGGGAAGATTGCCCGCATTGCGATCATACCAGGCGTATTCATTGGCGATCGAAACGAGGATCATGCCCAGCCCCGCGCCCACCGGCATCATCCATTTGGGCAGGCGCTTGCCTGTCAGCTGGTTCAAGGCCAGCACAACCCCCGCAGCGGCCACACCGGCCACCAGCGTTGCAACGAGTTCATAGAACATCTGCTCTCCTCCCCTTTTCTGTCTTGCCCCCCGCGCTCCTCAACCCGGGGGATGCGCGGTCAGCTCAGCATGCCGCGCCCGTGTCCGATGGCCGATTGCATCGACTTGATCACCACGAACGCGTCGCGCAGGTGGCTTCGGTCAAATTCCGATAAGGTCGACGGCGTCAGGTAATTGTCCGGTGCCGCGCCCGCCTTCACGAGGTTCGCCTGATGCTCCAACCGGGTTTCGGCGATCAGGTCATAGGCGTCCAGCAGGTCGCGCCCGCCCGATTTGCTCAACACGCCCGCATGTTGCGCAGCCTCAAGCCGCGCGCGGGTGTTCACCTCGCCCAACCGCCCCTGGAGCGCATAAACGCGGCCCAGATCCACCACCGGCACCACACCGTTGTGTTTCAGATCCAGCGAATTCTTGTGCTCGCCCGACCGGATCGTCGCAAAGCCGCGCAGCAGACCCAGCGGCGGTGTGTGTTTCAGGCTGTTGGAGACCATATGCGCTACGAAGATCGAATTCTTCGACGCCATCTTCAGCGTCTTGTCCTGCAGATTGTCAAACAGGCCCGTGTAGCCGCCAATCGGGCGCAAGTCGAACATGACCGAGGCCAGCATCTGCGCCTCGGGCACCGGTTTGTTGACCCAGGAGTTGAAATAGCCGCGCCAGACCGACAGCGGTTGGCACCATTGCGGATTGGTCGCCATCATGTCGCCGGGGCAATAGACGTAGCCGCACACGTCCAGCCCGTCGCAGACGAATTTCGCCAGCTCGGCGAAGTATCCTTCGCGGTCGGCATCTGTCACCGCATCGTCCAGGATAATGCAATTGTCCTGATCGGACACGCCGGTCTGTTCCTGCCGCCCCTGGCTGCCACAAGCCAACCACAGGTAGGGCACCGGAGGGGGGCCCAGCTTGCGCTCGGCTAGCATCAAAAGGCGGCGTGTGGCGGTGTCGGCGATGTCGGTGATCAGGCGGGTGACAACCTGATGTGGACGTCCGCCCGCGACCAGCTGCACCAGAAGCTGCGGAATGCGGGTGGTGACCTTTGCCATGTCTTTGGCGGTCTTGGCGCGGGCGATTTCGCTGACCAGCTCGGCCGACGACACGGCCTGGAACCGGGTCAGGTCAGTTTGGGTGACGATGCCCACCAGCTTGCCGGCCTCGACGATCGGCACGTGGCCGATCCGGCGCTCCATCATCGCGTGCAGCACGTCCGAGCCGATGGCGGACGGCGCCAGCGTGATCGGGTCTGCGGTCATGATCTGTGAAATCGGCGTGGTCACCGGCAGCGCCTCGGCCAGCACTTTGCCCGACAGATCGCGGGTGGTTACGATGCCGGTTAGGCTGTCGCCGTCGGTCACGCACAGCGACGACACGCGTTTGTCGCGCATTAGAACGGCGGCGGCTTGCACGTCGTCCGTGGCGTCACAGGTGACCGGGTTCTGCGCCATCAGGGTTTCCACCTGGGTCGTGGCCAGGTCGGCCTTCACTGGCTTGTCACTGCGCGACCGGTCGAAGAACCGCTGTGCCGCCTCGTGTTCTTTCAAAAGCTGGTCAAACCCCTTGGCAGGCAACAACAGCAACGTGCAGTCGGTGGTGGCGTGGGCGGTGGTCGCCGCCAGCCCGTCGCGCAACAACCCGCGTTCACCGAAGGAATTGCGCAGGCCCAGGTTGCTGACCACCACGTCGTTTTCGTCGGTGACCTCAACCTCACCCTCATAGATGATATAAAGCCCGTCCAATTCCTTGCCGAACGCATAAATCGCATCCCCGGCTGCAAATGCCTGTGACACGAAGGCGGGTTCGATCGCCTCGACCGCCTCACGCGGCAGCACGTCATAGGGGTGCACGGAGGACAGGAAGCGCAGAATTTGTTCGTGGGTGAGCGGCATGACGACTCAAGGCCTTTCGAAAAAAGAAATGTCCCGCCCGGTGTGCACCGGACGGGACAGGAATTAAAGGGGGTGGGCCGCGTCAGGGCGCCCCACCCGGAACACCTTAGTGATCCTGAGCCGAACCGGCGCCGCGCGGAACGCGAACCGACTGAACCAGGTCCTTGATCTCCTGCGGCAGCGGCTTGGTCATGCCGGTCACCACATAGGCCACGATGAAGTTGATCGCAGCACCGATCGCACCGAACGAGGTCGACTTGACCGTACCCAGCAGCGGATCAGCATCCGAGAAGCTGTTCGTGTCAGGGATGAAGAACCAGCCCTTGTGCAGGAAGATGTAGACCAGCGTCACGACCAGACCAGCCAGCATGCCGGCCACGGCGCCCGTGTTGTTGATGCGGGTCGAGAAGATACCCATCATCAGCGCCGGGAAGATCGAGGCCGCGGCCAGACCGAAGGCCAAGGCCACGGTTTGCGCGGCGAAGCCCGGAGGGTTCAGGCCCAGGTAGGTCGCAACCGCAATGGCAACAGCCATGGCGATCCGTGCCGACAGAAGCTCGCCTTTTTCCGAGATCGACGGGTTGATCGAGCCCTTGATAAGGTCATGCGACACAGCCGACGAGATGGCCAGCAGAAGACCGGCAGCGGTCGACAGCGCGGCGGCAAGACCACCGGCAGCGACCAGACCAATCACCCAGCTGGGCAGGTTGGCAATCTCGGGGTTGGCCAGAACCAGGATGTCACGGTTGAACTTGGTCAGCTCGTTGCCTTCCCAGCCCTTTTCCGCAGCCATGGCTTGCAGATCGGCGTTCGCGTCGTTGTAGTACTGGATCGCACCGTCGCCGTTCTTGTCTTCCCAGTCCAGAAGACCGGTTTTCTGCCACGTGGCCATCCAGTCATACCGGGCTTCACCCTCGATCTGCTGAACCGTCACGGCGCCACCTTCGATACCGCCATTGGGCCACATCATTTCCGAGATGTTCAGACGCGCCATCGCACCAACGGCCGGAGCGGTCAGGTACAGCAGGGCGATGAACACCAGTGCCCAACCAGCGGACCAACGAGCGTCGGACACTTTGGGAACGGTGAAGAAGCGCATGATGACGTGCGGCAGACCAGCCGTACCGATCATCAGCGACAGGGTGAACAGAACCATGTTCAACGTATCCGCATGGTGCGCGGTGTACTCGTTGAAGCCCAGCTCACGCACAACCGCGTCCAGCTTTGCCAACAGCGGCTCACCCGAAGCAGCATGGTCACCGAACAGGCCCAGGGCCGGGATCGGGTTGCCCGTCAGCTGCAGCGAGATGAAGATCGCCGGGATGGTATAGGCCAGGATCAGCACGACATACTGAGCCACCTGGGTGTAGGTCACACCTTTCATGCCGCCAAGAACGGCATAGGCGAACACAACGGCTGCACCGATCAGAAGGCCGGTGGTGTTGTCCACCTCAAGGAAGCGGCCGAAAGCCACGCCCACACCGGTCATCTGACCGATCACGTAGGTGGTCGATGCCACGATCAGGCAGATCACGGCCACGATCCGCGCGGTCGGCGAATAGAAGCGGTCACCGATGAATTCCGACACGGTGAATTTGCCGAACTTGCGCAGGTAAGGTGCAAGCAGCAGCGCCAGCAGCACATAGCCACCGGTCCAGCCCATCAGGAACGACGAGTTGTCATAGCCGGTGAAGGCAATCAGACCGGCCATCGAGATGAAGGAAGCCGCCGACATCCAGTCAGCAGCGGTCGCCATGCCATTGGTAACGGGGTGAACACCCCGGCCAGCCGCATAGAATTCCGAGGTTGAGCCCGCACGGGCCCAAATTGCGATGCCGATGTAAAGCGCGAAAGACGCGCCCACAAACAGCAGGTTGATTGTAAACTGATCCATCTGTCCCTGGGTCCCTTATTCTTCGTCTACGCCGTGTTCACGGTCGAGTTTGTTCATGCGCCAGGCATAGTTGAAGATCAGCGCCAGGAAGACGATGATCGAGCCTTGCTGAGCAAACCAGAAGCCCAGATCGGTTCCGCCCACGGCGATGCCCGACAGCATGGGGCGCAGCAGAATGCCGAACCCGAAAGATACGATCGCCCAAATCACAAGGCTGATCAGAATGATACGCACATTGGCAGACCAATACGCGCTATTGGATGAGTTGTCGGACATGTGCCCTCCTCCCTCTTTTTTCTAGTTCCTCCGATGGGACCACCGAGCGTGACCCCACCTGTCCTCTTACGCCGTCGCTTTAACCACGATGGCGCTCAGTCCGCCTGCAATATCATCAATCGACCCCATTGCGTCGATTTTCTGCAGGCTGCCCTTGCCGTCATAATAGGCAATGAGCGGTGCCGTTTGAGCATGGTAGGCCACCAGGCGGCTTTCCACGGTCTCGGCATTGTCGTCGGCCCGGCGTTTCATCTCCGTGCCGCCACATTTGTCGCAGACGCCATCTTTGGCGGGCTGCTTGAATTCGTCATGATACCCTTCACCGCAGCTGCCGCAGGTATAGCGGCCGGAGATCCGGGTCACCATCGCCGCGTCGTCCACTTCCAGGGAAATGGCTGCGTTGATCTTCTGGCCGCTTTCGCTCAGCAGTTCGTCCAGCGCCTCGGCCTGAACCGTGGTGCGAGGGAAACCGTCCAGGATCACGCCCTTGGCGCAATCCGCGTCACCCAACCGGTCGCGCAGGATGTCGATGACGATCTGGTCGCTGACCAATTCGCCCGCTTCCATCACGGCCTTGGCGGCCTTGCCAGCGTCGGTGCCTGCGGCCACAGCCGCGCGCAATAGATCACCAGTCGATAGCTGGACCAGGCCAAACTTTTCTTCCAGCATCCGGGCCTGCGTGCCCTTCCCGGCCCCGGGGGGGCCCAGAAGGATCAGAACCGGGGCGACGTTTGCAGTGTTCGCGCCGTCCATCAGGACGTGCTCCGGTTCATGCGGTTTTCGATCAGGTCGTCAACCACAGCCGGTTCTGCCAGTGTCGAGGTATCCCCCAGCGCGCCGAAATCGTTCTCGGCGATCTTGCGCAGAATGCGGCGCATGATCTTGCCGGACCGGGTCTTGGGCAGACCAGGCGACCATTGGATCAGGTCGGGTGCTGCGATCGGGCCGATTTCCGTGCGCACCCAAGTGCGCAGCTCCTTGCGAAGCTCCTCGCTCGGCTCCACATCGTTCATCAGGGTGACATAGCAATAGATGCCCTGCCCCTTGATGTCGTGCGGATAGCCGACCACGGCAGCCTCGGCGACCTTGGCGTGTGCCACCAGGGCGCTCTCGACTTCAGCGGTGCCCATCCGGTGGCCGGACACGTTGATCACGTCATCAACACGACCGGTGATCCAGTAGTCGCCATCTTCGTCACGACGACAGCCGTCACCAGCGAAGTAATAACCGTGATAGTCGTTGAAATAGGTCTTCTGGAACCGCTCATGGTCCCCATAGACGGTGCGCATCTGACCCGGCCAGCTGTCCTTCAGGCACAACACGCCTTCGACGCCGTTGCCGTGGATCTCTTCGCCCGATTGCGGGTCCAGAACCACCGGCTGCACGCCAAAGAACGGCTTCATCGCAGCACCCGGCTTGGTCGCGTGGGCGCCCGGCATCGGGGTCATCATGTGGCCGCCGGTTTCCGTCTGCCACCAGGTGTCGACGATCGGGCATTTCCCACCGCCAACCTTGTCATTGTACCAGTTCCAGGCTTCCGGGTTGATCGGTTCACCCACCGTGCCCAGCACCTTGAGGTCCGACAGGTCCTTGCCCTCAACCCACTCATTGCCCTTGCCCATCAGGGCACGGATCGCGGTGGGGGCGGTATAGAACTGGTTGACCTTGTGCTTGGCGCAGACGTCCCAGAACCGGCCGGCGTCCGGATAGGTCGGCACACCTTCGAACATAATCGTCGTGGCGCCATTGGCCAGCGGTCCATAGACGATATAGCTGTGACCCGTGACCCACCCCACATCGGCGGTGCACCAGAACACATCGCCGTCGTGGTAGTCGAACACGTATTCCTGCGTCATCGACGCATAGACCAGGTAGCCGCCCGAGCTGTGGACGACGCCCTTCGGCTGACCGGTCGACCCCGAGGTGTAGAGGATGAACAGCGGATCTTCCGCATTCATCTCGGCCGGGTGCGAAATCTCGGAGGCTTCCAGCGCCATTTCGTTGTAGTCGAAATCCCGACCGTCAACCCAAGTGGTCTGACCGCCGGTGCGCTTCACGACCAGGCACTTCACACTATCTTTGGTGTGCAGCAGCGCCGCGTCGGCGTTCGACTTGAGCGGCGTATTGCGGCCGCCGCGCGGGGCATAGTCAGCGGTGATGATCAGCTTGGCGTCAGATCCGTTCACACGGGCGGCCAGCGCATCGGGGCTGAACCCGGCGAACACGATCGAATGGATCGCGCCGATCCGGGCGCAGGCCAGCATCGCATAGGCGGCTTCGGGGATCATCGGAAGATACAGAACCACGCGGTCGCCGCGGCGCACGCCCAGTTCTTCCAGGATGTTGGCCATCTTGCAGACTTCCACGTGAAGCTGCTTGTAAGTGATGTGCTTTGCTTCATCTTCGGGGCTGTCGGGCTCCCAAATGATTGCGGTTTGGTCGCCGCGCGTCGCCAGGTGGCGGTCGACGCAGTTGGCGGCAACGTTCAGCGTGCCATCGGCAAACCAGTTGATCGAGACCTTGCCGAAGTCATAGCAAGTGTCCTTCACCGTGGTGAACGGCTTGATCCAGTCGATCCGCTTGCCGTGCTCAGCCCAGAATGCCTCGGGGTCATTCACCGACGCGGCGTACATTTCATCATAGCGCGCCGCATCAATGTGAGCCTTCGCCGAGAACTCGGCAGACGGGGCATAGGTTTTGGCTGTGGTTTCATCCAACGACATTCGGGATCCTCCTTCAAATTCCTCCTCAACGCCTAAGCGCAGGGTGAAGGGTGTCGCGATTGACACAGCATCCCCACCGGGTGTGAAAATACGAGTCTAACCTGCGTTTGCACAACAAAATTCTTGTAAATTTCTTTCACTACACCACTCCTATTCTGTAAATGGTTTAACGATCAATGAAAAAATCTTCTTAAAACCAGAGCCTTGCCAGCCTCACTCCGCCGCAGCGCGGCGAAACCGGAAATTCGGAGTTCTGTCGCTAACATGACCTTGCGTCACGAACGGCGTGAATTTCCCCTGGAAACACGGGAAAAACCCGCAATTCGGCCGGAGAATCCCCGGACGCTCGCACTGGGCCTCAGTTCACATCTACATTTGCCCCCAAACGAAAAAACGGCCCAGGGTTTTCACCCTTACGCTGTTTTCACACAAAACCCCCGCGCCATTTCTGGAGCGGGGGTTTTGTAATATTGGTTGCGGGAGCATGCAACCAACTTGACTTGCTACTTAGAGCAACCCTCACGCCCAATTAAGGAGTTCGCCGAATAAACCGTGCGGCAGCAATCGACCCTCAGCTGCCCTCACTGCAAAGCGCAGCGAAAGGCCGGGTCGAGCCCGAAGTGACTGTTGCTGGGTTGGCCTTGAATGTCGGCTTGCCCAATGTTGGCTCTCACCAGATCTACTTGAAATGCGCTTTCTGCACTCAATTTGGCGCCACTCTAATCTCGTTTGCTTTAAGTGTTCACTGAACATGGGTGTGCAGACGTTAGCTGAATGGGCCGTGCTTTCCCGTCCTGTGCAAGGCTCGCATTTCTTCAGTGAGAAAGTCGACAAATCGCCGGACGCGCACTGTTCTTCTTAGGTCCGAGTGGAGGAGCAACCATAACCATGGACCGGGGGACAACTCCGTTCCCGGCATCCTGCGAAGGTTTGGAAAAACGGGTTCAAAGAGCGTTGACATATGTGACATGCCGACAGACAGGTTCACGAGGCGCATTCTCATCTGTCCATCCGATACCTCGTGGCGCAGCGTTGCTCTCGGAAAAGGCGAGCGCTGTGTCCAGCTTTCAGGAGCACCCTTCGTCGGAGTGCCAATCCATGTGAGACCCGCTCCACCCGGCCCCGCTTTGGGGGCCTTCTGTTCAAGATAGTCTTTGCTGGCATAAACGCCAATTTCTAGTTGGAATAGTTTACGCGCGACCACATCTTCGGTCACCTCGTGGGCGGCACGCAACGATATGTCGGTTTTATCATTGGTGATCGATTCCACTTCGGACGTCAGCCTCATCTCAATGTCGATCTCGGGATATTTATCACTAAAGCGCGCAACTATCGGTGCCACAATGTCGTAAGCAAGCGTTGGCGTCAGCGAGAACCGTATTTTGCCTGCCTCGCTACGATCAAGCCCTTCGACCCGTTTGCGCGCGGCGAATATTTTCTGCTCAGCCTCTTCTGCCATCGGCAACAGGGCTTCTCCGAATTCGGTCAACGAAAAGCCCCGTTGGGACCTGTGAAACAATCGCACGCCATAGCTGGTTTCCAGCGCCTGAATACTTCGATTGACAGTGCCGTAACTGGCACCGACCATTTCTGCTGCGGACCGCAAACTGCCCGCGCGAGCAACGGCAAGAAAATGTGGCAGGAGTTCCCAATCAAACGTACGCATGTTCCACCTATGTAACAAACCGTTCTGTTTGTTTCGTAGGTGATTGGCAGGGAAATAGATAGACTGGATTGAACCTATTCTTCCTTGCTCGCATTGCGGCGTCTTTCAATGACTGGACCACACAATGAAACGATATCATCCCTTTCTCGTCGGCCTGCATTGGCTCATCGCGGTAATGATCCTAGTAGCTCTCATTCTTGGTGGACCCAGTCTGGCTGAGATCCCAAACGATAGCCCAGACAAGATGTTTGGGCTGACCGGCCATATGATTTGGGGGCTGACAATCGGGGCGCTTATGGTCACGCGACTACTTTTGCGGGTCATCGCCAAGGCTCCACCTCATGCGGATGCGGGCAGTGCAGCGCTGAATTCCGGCGCTAAACTGGCGCATTTGGGACTGTATGCGTTAGTTTTTTCGATGGTGGGCAGCGGCATTGCACTTGCTTATTCAGCGGGTCTGTTCTCGATCGTCTTCGGAGGATCCGATGCAGGCTTACCGCCCACCTTCAGTGTTTTCACAGCTCGAACAGTGCACGGCATAATAGCGACCGTCCTTTTTGTCTTGATCGGTCTTCATGTCGCTGGATGGGTCTATCACCAGTTCTACTTGCGAGATCGGTTGATCAGTCGCATGTGGTTTGGAAAGCGTAGCTAGGGCGACCATTAAAGGTCTACACAATCAGCGCGCTGCCTATTGTAATACTGGGCGCAGGTTTGAACGACTTTGCGCAGCATTTCAGCCATTCATCTAAAAAGTGAAAATGTCCGTTTTGTTCGCAGACTACCAGTTGGTCGGCAATCCCCCCATTATAATGGGGTCTAGCCGTAGTACTCACGCATCAATCCTCTTACCGTTTCAAAGTCCTGCTCGCATTTGGCGAAAGAAACCTCGATGGTGTTTTCCATCAGCATCGACCTTTTCCGTTACTTATGTGGATAGTTTGGCAATCAGCGCCGTAACGAGATCATCTTCGGAGTGCTTTAGTGGATCACCAATGCCCTCAGATAATCCAAGCATCATCACCAGCCCTAAAGCAGCCGAATGAATCGCAAATGCAGATTGGCGTGATTGTTCCAACGTTCCACCAAGGTGCGCTGCAAAGGTGCCGTACATACGCGATGTCGTGGCATGGATTCGTTCGAGTGCAACGGTATCCTTTGCTTCCTGAACGCCTGTTTTCAGCGTCTGCGGCGCAAGATACATCATGCGGAACCGATCAAGGTCACCCATGTGAAACCTCGTGATTGCTCGCACAAAAACCTCGACGGCCTCATTGGCTGTATCGGCAGACTCCAGGGCACTTTCGGCCTCATGGGCTTCTGCGCCCAGCCAATCGACGAACATGGCCGCAAGCAGATCGCCCTTAGAAGGAAACCAATACAGCACTGCCTGCTTTGAAATACCCAACTCACGCGCAATTGCGTCGAAAGAGACGGCGCCTAAGCCACCAGACGCAAGCAGCTTTTGTACTACACCAAGTATCTTCGCGTCCGTTCTGAGGTCCCCCATCAGTTTTCCCTTGATTGTTTACCAATGGTAAGCTACCCCACTTGCCAACGGTAAACAAGCATGAAAGGGCGATAACGCCATGGATCTGCTAAGTTTGGATAACGCGGTTTTCGAGGTTTATGTCATTGCGGCGGCATTGGCCGTACTGAAGCTCATGCTTCAAGGTTGGATGACAGTGTACCGGATGCTGAAGGCCAATTCGGGCTGGGCCAGTCCCGAAGACCTGAGACCGGGGCTCATCAACCGGGCTCCGAATGAAGCCCAATTGGAAGTCAACGAATTTGTTGATCGTTCCCGTCGGATGCACAGAAATGACCTTGAGAATATTCCTGGGTTTTTGATCGCCGGATTACTCTTTGTAGTCGTGAATCCAATCCTCCTGCATGCACAGGTATTGATGTATGGTTTCGTTCTGGCCCGGCTTGCTCACTTCGCGGCATACGTGTCAAAGCAATCACATGAAGTCCGAGCGATATTTTACACCATCGGCTCAATGATAGTTATCTATATGGCCGCCCACGTGTTGTGGTCGGTGCTAACCTGAATAAACGAAGTTTCCCCTGGCCTCGAAAAAGCGGCGGTTTCCGAGGGAGCAGTTCGCGGACGGCAGCGTCGTCCGCCCAGCAGACATCCATGGTGTTTGCAGGGAATGGCAGTTCTGAGCCCAGAGTGACAGATGCTGCAAATCTCACCGACGGCAGGAACGGGCGGAGAGCTGTCATTCGATGCGGTCAGCACCAAGGTCCGACAACGGGACAAAACCGTCGTTCAGTCAAGCGCATTCACGTCGACATTCGGCCCAAACCGGACCTTGGCCCGTCGCGCGCCAAGGATCCGCTTCGAGCCCAAACTGCCAAATACTGCAAAGTGTCCGAATGTCCGCTATTGCGAGCGAGACGCGAAATGCCCCTCGCTCGCATCTCGGTTAGAAATCCCAGTGGAAGCCTGTCGCCTCTTCGGAGACGTGCCATAGCTTTGTCATTACAGCTTTGTCGTAGGCGTGCGCATGCAGGGTGCCTTTGCCTACCGGACCCACAAACTCCATTCGGCCCGTCGGACCAAAAAGCGCGCGCTGTTCCAGCCCGTCTTCGGTCGCGCACATTACCTCGGGGTAGGCGCCTTTTTCGGCGGATTGCACCATAGGGGTAAGGGTCATGAGCCTGAACAGCAGCTTGGTCAACCAGTTGCCGCTGGTGGAAATCAGCGAAGTTGCCGAGGACCCCGGGTGGCAGACGTAAACCTGAACGCCTCTGCCTGTCGCCTCAAGGCGATCCTGCAACTCATAGGCAAACATCATCTGCGCCAGCTTGCTCTGGCTATAGACAGGGTTGGCGCTGTAATTCTTATCCCAGTTCATGTCGTCGAATTGGATGGTCTTGCTCCCCAGGTTGTAGCCAAGGCTGGCGACAACGACGATCCGGCCCTTGCTGTCTTCGATCCGGTCAAATAGCGTCCCGCACAGCACGAAGTGCCCGTAGTGGTTTGTGCCAAGCTGGCTTTCAAACCCATCAACGGTAAGTTTCTGTGTCGGCACCTGCGCGATGGCCGCGTTGCAGATCAGCGCGTCGATCCGAGGAACGGTTTTCAGAACCTCTTCAGCCGCCGCGCGGACGCTTGCCAGATCCGACAGGTCCATGCGCACAAAGCTCACATCAGCGCTCCCGCCGAACTCCTCTTTCAATTCCTTGATGGCGGCGGTCGATTTGTCGGCGCTGCGGTTCAGCATTACAACTTTTGCCCCCTTCGACAGAAAGATGCGTGAGGCCTGAAACCCGGCACCAGCATTGCCGCCGGTGATGACATAGGTTTTGCCCGCAAGTGAGCCAAGACGGTCAGGCGTCCAGCCATTGGGTCCGTAAGTCGTGTCTGTCATAGCGTTGCTCCTTTTGGCGCCGGCACAACAGCAGCGCGATATCTGCTTTCGTCTTGAGTAGGTAGTTAACTCTCACGAACGGGCGGAAATAGGCGATATCGTCGCAATTACTTGCCTGATTGTATCACTTGGGTTGTCACGGCTGAATTTGACGCACTACAACAGGCACATGAGTAAAGTACAAATCAAACAGCTTGTCCAAGGTCGAACCGACCAAGACGGCCTGACGGAAACCGGCATCAAGGGCGTGCGTCTGTTTCGGGCCACACAAGCGATCCCATGTGTTCCGGCGGTCTATGAACCCTGTGTTGTTGCCATCGTAAGTGGGGCCAAGGAGGCTGTTCTGGACGGCCGAAGATATGTATATGATGACGGCCAATACTTGTGCTGCCCGATGTCGATGCCTGTGAAGGCCGGAACACCTGCCGCATCCGTGGATAACCCTCTCTACGGCGTCATGGTTTCACTGGATAAACGTGTGATGACTGAACTGGCGACGGAGATGGAAAGTGCCGGGGGCGTGCTCCCCGTGGTCACCGGCGGTTTGCGTGCGCAAGGGATCAGACTGGCCAGGTGGGATGAGGGTTTCACCGATGCGTTGCTTAGGCTGCTTCAGCTTGGGGCCAGCCAGACGGACACGGCGGTCCTTGGGGAAACGCGGTTGCGAGAGCTGTATTACGCGGTTTTGAAGGGCGAGGCGGGTATTTTTGCGCGCCAAGCCTTTGGGGCTGGCAACGCTATCGCGCGGTCCATCGCGCATGTGTCTTCCCATTTGGACGCGCCGATATCGATTGATGATATGGCAGCCCGCGCAGGCATGAGCCGAGCTGCGTTTCATCGCAAGTTCAAGCAGGCCACAACGATGGCCCCGATCCAGTTCGTGAAATCTATGCGCCTCAACAACGCTGCCATGAAGATCGCCGGGGGGATGACTGTCAACGAGGCGGCCGTGAACGTCGGATACGTTAGCCCATCTCAATTCAGCCGAGAGTTCAAACGAATGTATGGGCAGTCGCCGCGACAGTGGAGCGATGCGCAGTAGCTCCCCTTGGAGATCGGGTAGGAGCGCGCGTTGGCTCAAGACCTGAACCGGCCATTGAACGAGGCGAAACAAGTGGCAGCTTCGTCCCGCTCAGCAGTCGTTGGTGCATCGTGCAGCGAAAGTCCGCTTGCCTTCCCGTGCGACCATCACACGGATAAAATGACTCAATTTTAAAGTGAGAATCTCCTCAGTAGGCTGCTGCAACTAGTTGCGCTAGATCTACAAAAAGTTGTCCCAAGTGTTGAAATGTTTTTTTAGTGCAGTTGGGGAAATTACCGAATTAGGGCCCAGTGGCCGGGAGATTTCGACAGTCGGGTTACCGGAGGGCGTTGCTTGTCCAAACGACATCAGTTGAGGCAACCTAGTCAAAAGCCTGCCGGCTTCCAATTGTTCGACGTCAGCGCCATAAAAAAACTGGGCGATTCATTAAAGCGGACATTGCTATGCTTGCCCATAGAGCTAACGCACAAAGAAAAAACATCAGAGTCTTTCGCAAAACTAGTTTGAATATCTTGTTCTTAAACCTCTTATTCCTTCTGGTTTGTGAAGCCTGCCCTTCGGCACTCGCTGGATATGCGGGAGAGGGCCTAGGTTCTGGACCAAGAGTGGAGGGTGTAGTCTGCAAGGCCTCCCGTTACCCAAGCAGCGCACCCCAGTCAGAATGCTACCAGAGTATTGGTGATTTCTTTCTTTCACGGGATGGATTCCAAATTTTGTCCATCGCGACCAAAGAGCAGGAAATAAGCTTCGAGTATTCGCTCGAGCCGATGGATCCAGATGTGATCGGAAGAGGGCACCAGCAGCGCTTCGAAGAGTTCCTTAGGGAGTGCGCAACGGATCAAGTCTGCGAGTCCGAGCCTTATGAAGCACATCAAGTAACCAGGGAGACTTGTGAAGGAGATTTCCTGTCGGCGCGCGCGCGGCATTTTCTTGAGCTCCCGAACATTATTTTCGAAACCGTCACCGCTGGAAACATCTTCGTTTGCAAAAGCGTCGGGAGCCTGTCTGGCCTGTTTGATGGTAAATACAATCCATCGTTTGCGACAGGACCTGATAGCCTCGATCAAAGAGGTTTGGATTCCATTACATATTTTGAACTTAGTATTACTCGCTAGAGGAGAAGACTTTGGTTGAAGTTGTTTTCGCCTGCGCTGTGTGGAAAAAGCGCCTCCCTTTTCGTGGGTGTAAACGCAGGTTGTTCTCCGCCCTTATTGCCCCATCTCAGGTCATTCGATCTTTGCTCTTCATCGTAGCACCATTGTAGCACCAGTTCCTGCGACCCAAACGCCAAAAGCGCCCCGTGGGGCGCTAGTGCGTTGTATTATATTGGCAATATTGGTTGCGGGAGTAGGATTTGAACCTACGACCTTCAGGTTATGAGCCTGACGAGCTACCGGGCTGCTCCATC
>NZ_JALBYQ010000002.1 GCF_022678625.1 Aliiroseovarius subalbicans
CTTGCATCCGTCAGCCAGATGTCCCGCCCGTCGCGCGTGTTGCGCACAACGTCAAAGCCCGCGCCGCCGTCGAAGGCCACGTGCTCACCCGACCGGCCCTGCACCTCGAACACATCGTCGCCATCGCTGCCCGGCGCCGGCAGCTCGCCCTGCGCGCGGACCTCAAGCGTGACCGTGGCTGTGCCCGTCGCGCCCGCACCATCCGCCACCGTATAGTCAAAGCTGTCGGACCCGAAATAATCCGCATCCGGCGTGTAAAGCACCCGGCCATTCCCGGTCACCTCGACCATACCATGCGCGGCGGACCCGACAGCCACCACGCGCAAAACATCGCCCGCATCCACATCGGTGTCATTCCCCGCAGGGTCCAAAACCACCGCAACATCCTCACGCAAAACGAAAAAATCATCAGCCCCAACAGGGGCGTCGTTCCGCCCGAGGATCGTGAGATTTATGGTTGCCGTATCGCTAAGGGCCCCGTCGCTGATCGTAACCTCGAAACTATCGGTTCCGGTTACATCAGCAAAAGGCGTGTAGCTGTAGGTCCCGTCGTCGTTCACCCCCGCCGCGCCAAGCGTCGGCGCCCGCGTAATCGTCGCAGACAGCGGTGTGTTGTCCACATCCGACGCCTCGAGCGACCGGGTCAGGGGCGTGTCTTCGTTCAGGGTGACAGTTTGATCGGCAATGGTAGGCGCATCGTTTACCGGGGCAACCGTCACGGTCACCAGCCCGCGATCGGTGTCGACACCGTCCGTGACCGTATACGAAAACCGATCCTGGCCAAAGAAGTCCGCGGCGGGTGTGTAGGTGAACGCACCGTTTTCGGCAATCGTCACGCTCCCGTTCTCCGGCCACCCATCGGTGGGCAGCGCATAACTCAGCGCGTCACCATCCGCATCTGTTCCCGGTAATTGTCCCGAGAGGGGCTGGTCTTCAACCGCATCCGCCGCAAGTGCCCCTGCAACCGGGGCATCCTGTTCAGGCCGGATCGTCACCGGCAGGCTGAGTGTCAGAGGTTCGGCAAGGTCGGCGCCGGACAGGGTGAAGAACACCTGGTCTTCCCCGAATACATCCGGCGCTGGCGTGTAGCTGTAGCTGCCGTCCGGAGACAGCGAAAAGGCACCGAGGGCCGGCGGCAGGTCGGTCACTGGCGCAAAGGTCAGTTCGCCGCCGTTGGGGTTCACGACGGTGATCTGGCCCTCGATCGCCCTGTCTTCGAGCACGTTGATGGGAAATCGCACCAGCGTCGGCAGGTCGGGCTGATCGACAACCGCCACCGATACAATGCGGTCGGCGCTTGATCGGCCATCGGTCACGGTAAATTTGAACGTGTCGACACCGACGAACCCGGGTTCGGGTTGATAGAAAAAGCTGCCGTCCCGGTCTATCGAAACCGTGCCGCCGACTGGCGCTCCATCAGCGGCAAGCCGGAAGGTAAGCGCGTCGCCCTCGGCATCTGTGGCCACGAGCTGGTCGACGATCACCGCGTTCTTGACCCCACTCAGATTCTGGACGGGTGCCACCGGTGTTGCGTTCAGATCAACCTTGATCGTGCCGAGGTCCGTGGTCTGCGTGCCCCCCGCACCGGCGACGCCCGCGTCGGTGACCCGCGCCACGATCAAGGGAGAGGATCCGCTTGTGTCGGTGTAGCTGAGCGTGCCGCCCTCGGCGAAATACGCATTCAGCACCTCGGGTGTTCCGGTCAGCGTATTGGCCCCTGCAACCAGTGCGCTGCCAGCGGGCAGGTTGAAGGCGATTGTGCCCGCGCCGCCGGTGTCAAAGCTTACCGTGAGCGTGCCCCCCGCGGCCGCAACCTCGACATCTTCCAGCTTCAACCCCGCCAAGGAAACAGCGACCGTCGCCCCGGTCACTGTTTCGACGGTCCGATCAAGATCGCTTCCCCGGTTCACCGGCGCATCGTTGATCGCTGCGATGTCCACGGTGAAGGTCTGAATACTGCTGGCCCCATCACCGTCGCTGACCTTGATCCGGAAGGTGTCGAGGCCCGAGGCATCGGCGTCCGGCACATAGGTGAAAGCCCCCAACAGGTCGCCGGACGAGATCGACGCACGCGCGGACCCTTCCCCGCCAGGTTCGACAAGCCGGCCCAGCGTCGGGGCATCAAGCAATGTGAAGGTCAACGTGCTGCTGTCAGCATCGGTGGCGATCAGCACTGCATCCGCCGGGTCATCGGTCCCGATTTCAAACGCGGCCAGGGTCCGGCCGATCTCGGTGTCTTCGTCTGTGGTCAGCGCAACGTCGATCACATCCGGCGCGTCGTTGCGCCCGACAATGCGGATCGCGACCTGTTCCGTGATTGTGTCGGTTTCGGTTTGCAATTCGGTTCCGCCGTCTGCAGCAGGCACCTCAGTCGTGCGGGTCACCGTGATTGTGAAGCTGCGCGAGACGGTCACAACCTCGCCCGCAGACAGAAAATCGAACGCGCCCAGCGGCGCGTCGAAGCGCCAATCGAAATCCGTCAGCCCATTGCCGGTTTGACCCAGCGCGATGGCTGATGCGATTGCCGCCGCCTGTTCGCCCGCGCCAATTACCTCAATGTCGCCCGCCGCGATCGCGATCTCATCGTCATCGGTCAGCACCCCAAGGCTGGCGCTGGTGAATCCCTCCGCCCCGGTTTCGATAAGGTCGTAAGTCGCCAGCGGGCTGAGGTCGAACTTGGGGGGGGTACCAGTGCCCACTGCGACACCGGACTGGACCGAAAGTCCGCCAAGTTCGAGGGCCACGGCCGGATCCTGATTCACCACCTGCAAAACGATCCGGCTGCCCACCGCAAATCCCGACAAATCAATCTGGCCGTCTTCGGTTCCGAAACTGAACCCTGTGGAATAGATCAGCGCGCTGGCCTGCGCGGTCCCGTCTGGCACCGTCGCCCCGCCTTCGTCAGGGTCCGAGCTTTCGCCGTCGACATCCAGCAGCGGAACGCGGGTCGCGGTCGCCTCGCCCACTTTCTGGCCATCAACGAAAAGCTCCAATTTCGGGCCGGCGATCTCGGATTCCGCCGAGAATGAAACCGCGTAGCCATCAATGGCAGCGCCAAGCTGCGCAATGGTGATCCCGACCACCGCGCCCGGTGCCAACGCGCCCTCCAGCGTGCCGGGCAACCAAAGCCCCAAGTCAACGTTTCTGTCGATCGTCGGAGGGGTAGCCATGGTCAATCCTTGCGCTAAAAAACCGATCAGAACGGTCGCTAAATTCGGACCGGGCCGCGACATCTTGCCACGCTAGGCGTTGATTCGGCAAGTCACAGGAATCGTTGCGCTTTTCCGTTTGTGTCCATCACACAACAGGATATTTCACATCCGCCCCGGCCACTGGTCTTTTGCGGCTGCCCCGTGCCCCTCAAGCCCCGACAAGCGCCGGACCAAAACGACGCCCATCGGGACGGCTTTTGCGCGGTATAAGCGACACCCGCACAGGCTCGGCCGCGAGGTCGAAACCGTGCAGTGGCTTTCCACGGGGAAACCCGGGGCGGGAAATGCCCAAGGGGAGCGTCTGGGCGAATTACACGCGCCGAGAAAGGGAGTGGGCCAGTTTTTTTAAGGGGATTGCCGAGTTTCGTGGTGCGGTCGGTGGGCATTGAATTTCTATACCATGTAGTTCCAAGTTGCTTCAGAATTTCCAATATTACAACTAGTTAGATTGCAATGCTGTTTCACGCTGTTTCATCCCGTGCCACTCTATGTTAGATTATAAGGGTGGATATTTCGGGGGGTATAGATTTGCGCGCATTGAACAAACTCACTGCAGTGAAAATCAAAAACGCTCCACCTGGCAAGTATTCAGATGGTGCGGGTCTCTGGCTTCACAAGCGCGACGATGGCGGGGCGCAGTGGATATTACGCGTTTCCGTTCATGGCCGCAGGCGCGAAATGGGCCTCGGTGGATATGATTCCACTAGCAAGTATGGCGTTTCGCTCAAGATGGCACGAAAAGAGGCGCAGAAGTGGCAGGCCGTCGCGAGAAAGGGAATTGACCCTATCAAAGAACGCGAGAGTGAACGTCGTGAATTAACCAAGGCGGATCACACGTTGACCGTAGTCGCCCATGAGGCCCACGAGGCTCGAAAAGCCCAACTGAAAGGCGATGGGAAGGCAGGCCGTTGGTTTTCGCCGCTCGCTCTGCACATCCTGCCAAAAATTGGAAAAGTGCCGGTTGAGGAAATTGACCAGCGCGACATCAAGAATACTCTTGAACCCATCTGGCATACGAAGGCGGATACCGCCCAGAAAGCGATAGGTCGGCTCTCGATTGTTATGCGCCATGCTGCCGCGATGGGGTTAGATGTAGACGTGCAGGCCACAGAGAAGGCCAGGGCTCTTCTCGGCAAGAGCAGGCACACCGTTAGGCACATTCCAGCCCTTACCTGGGAAGAGGTTCCGGCGTTCTACAGCGAACTAGACGAAGGCACAGTGACACATCAGGCCTTGCGCTTGCTGATCCTAACCGCCGTGCGGTCGAAACCGATCCGTTTTGCCCGATTGGATGAAATTGACGGCGACGTTTGGACCATTCCTGCCGAGAACATGAAATCAACTAAGGACAAGGCGCAGGATTTCCGGGTCCCGCTTTCAAAGGAAGCATTGGCGGTTATCGAACTCATCAAGCCACTGGCGCGTGACGGCTTCCTGTTCCCCAGCGTACGCAAGGGAGTGATTTCCGACGCAACCATGTCTCGCTTCATGGAACGCAGGGGCATGGCAGAGCGCCCACACGGCTTTCGGTCTAGCTTCCGCACCTGGTGTGCCGAGGAGACGGACACATCGCGGGAAGTGGCGGAAACGGCGCTGGCGCATGTCACCGGCGGCAAGGTTGAAAGGTCATACCGTCGGACGGACTTTTTGGAGCAACGTCGGGCCTTGATGGAACGCTGGGCCAACCATGTGACCGGTGGAACCGGTGAAGTCGTGAGGATTGCGGGATGAGCAAGAACGATTCTCTAGGTGGGTATGTGGAGGCATTGGAATACGCACGCGAATCTGCGCGGGAGCTGCTAAATCTTGCTCCACTAGAAGACTGGCGACAGATGACAGTCCCCTACTTCATTTTGGACTTTCATCCAGAAATTCGCAAAGAGGGTGCGACCCCCGAGGAAACCACATATGTGGTCTCAGACCGTCTCGCTATGAATATTGCAGCTAGCGCAAACAGAGACCCAGATTTTTTTGAAATTGCGGCACTTGTTTGTGCAGCCAATGTGTTCAATGGCAAATCGGTCCCCAAGCCTCTCCGACCATTCGCTCTCAAGTCTATTCGTATGCTGCATGAGCCTCCCCGGCTCAGGGGACCAAAACCAGGACGAGAGTTCGTTGTGAAAATGTTACTTCGCAAGGCGGCAATGGATTTGGAAATGATGTTCGATATTGAGGTCGCCCGAGGCGACGATAAGCCCGGAGGCAGTGCCTGCGACGTCGTTGTGGAAGTGTCAAAGGAAGTGGGTTTTTTTTGCGAATACAACACGGTTAGAGACTGGTGCCAGAATCCGAAAAATGCGGTATTTCGGCAGAAAGCTGACAGCTTGGTAGCGATGATGAAGGATTCCTATCTGATTAAAATCCGCGCGCTTAATCCAAGGTCATAAGGTCTATCCCCGTGAATTGCGCCTTATGACAGAGGCAACCTATCTAAGGCACTACTGAACCCAACGGAACAACCGAAAGGGTTCAAAATGAAATACCTCAACTTCTCTGAATTGCGTCAGAAGCTTGGTGGTCGCGGTCGCACCACCGTCTATCGTGATATTGACCTTGGCCGCTTGCCCAAACCCATCAAGCTTGGTGGTCGTCTGTACTGGGTCGAAAGCCAAGTAGATGAAGCGTTGGTCGGTGCCTCTGACTCAGCCGCCTAACAGAAACCCCGCCAGATGGCGGGGCGCGGCTTTCGTGCAGAGGTGTCCGAAACATAGCGTCTTCGCGTCTGGCATTCAAGAAAGAACGTCAACATGACTGACCAAACCAAACACTCAATCGCAGGGTCGCCTGCACACAACACGCGCTGGATTTTGTCGTGTGCAGACTTGCCGAAGGCGGTGGCCCCGGCTCGGTTTCGGATCACGCCGCCGGGTGAACAATCGCGCGAGGTAATCGCATCGAAGCGCAAGCGTCAGGTTCTCGAATGCTTGATGTCTAGCCCCATCTACAGCGCCAGCCCGGTGCGGCTCAGCGACGGTGCTATGCGCATCAAAGAAGAGTGCGGCATCCACATTCAAACCGACTGGTACAGCGATGCCAAGGACGGCTCTCGCTACGGTGTTTACCGGCTGATTGACCACGTCGAATACCTCGGTGAGGTCCAGAATGTGCAGGTGGCGGCATGACCAAACAATTGCAAATCGCCCGCCTTCGTCGGTCGCATGGTCTGACCCATCGTCAGGCCGCGCATCTCGCGCGCTGGATCTTCGGGGAGGTCGCGTAATGGCCCTTAAGAAGTTCGCACAAATCAATTGCAGCATTCTTCGGTCAAAGAAGATGGCTGACTGCAATCACGAAGAAAGGTGGGCGTATCTTTGCGCCCATCTAACCCCGATTGGCAGCTACACGGGAATTTTCCATTACCCCTTGGTCTTGTGGGCGCAGGATGCAGGGACTGCCGTGGACGAGCTTCACGGTGTCGTGAACCGGCTCTGTGAGGCAGGGCTGGTTGAATACGACCACGACGAGGAGCTTCTGCGCATCGTTGGACTACATCGGCAGCGCCCGCCGGAAAACGCATCCCGTCTCGTTTCAATGCTTGGCGATTTATCAAATATGGAAACCGACAGTGGAAGCGTTGCCCGGATCTGGATGAACGGCGTTGCCGAGCTCAGCGTTGCAGCGGTCAAACGGGCGCAATCATGGATACCTGATAGCGCAGAATGGCCGAAACTGCGGGAACCATTGAAGGCCTTTCTTCGACAGTCCTACCAAGAATATGCTGACGACTTCCTTGAGCCGTTCGCCGCCGAATTGAAACACGCTGGAAAGGCCGGGCGTGCGGAATTGGTGTCCATTTTCCCGCTTCTGACCGAGCTGGACCGGGCACCCTGCAGGCACCCTGCCGACACCGTGGCCGCACACGTAGACGTAGACGTAGACGTAGATGATACGGAGACGAATACGAAAACTGAGACTGAGACGAAGACGAAGACGAAGACGCCGCGAGAATTCAGCGAAACGCTGACCAGCGACGTCTCGCATGCCGAAGGCGTGGAAGTGCTGAGAAATGGTGCGGCACTTGACCGTGGTTCTCCCATCCCTAGCCCCAGAGAAAGCACCAAGCGTAGCGCTCTAGTGATGGGGCTGAAACAGCAACACTCATAGAAAACCAGGAGCGGTAAAATGGGGACATACGAAGCATTCATGGCAGCCGCGCGAAAGGCGCATGCAGGTAATCAACCAGACCACGCGCACCGGTTGCTTGAACTTGCTCAAGAAGCAAGCCGGGCACAGGACGACACCACGGAAACGGACTCTGTTGCCCCGCGTCAGCCCGTGAATGCGCTGCCTGGCCTTGCGCCGGTTCTCGGCATGGTCGCGAATGACTTGGTTTGGGGGAACTGATGGCGGGCCGAAAAAACGGAATGAATGCGGACAGGAACCCGGACGGCACATTCTCTGAGGGAAACCCTGGAAAGCCCAAGGGCACACGGCACCGTGTCACCCGCGCCGTTGCTAAACTGATGGATGGTCAAGCTGAGGCCATCTCTCAGAAAGCGGTAGATATGGCGCTGGAGGGCGACACCACAGCCTTGCGATTGTGCCTGGAGCGCATAGCGCCGCCCAAGAAGGACGCCTTGGTGAATTTTGACCTCCCACCCATGAAATGCGCCAGCGACGCTGCTGAGTCCGCTCAGGCGGTCCTGCGGGCCGTTTCCGGCGGTGATATAACCCCTCTTGAAGGTGCAGCGGTCATGAACCTCGTGGAAGCCTATCGAAAGACGCTGGAAGCCAGCGAGTTTGAGAAGCGCATCGAAGCATTGGAGACCGCCCATGAAACTCGAAAGTAGGTTGATGAAGCTAGAAGAGCGGAGAACCCATCTTGGAGCCGAGGAGGGTGACAACCAAGCCGCATTAGATTGGCTCTGGAATGAACTCCTGCGAATTGCGGCCCGGATCGAACACGATCAGCCGGATGAAGATTGGTGCCGAATGCAATCGCCCATGACGATTGCGGCAAAAGTGCTGCTCACCAAGGTCGGCGGCGTTTCGACGCCAGCCCTAAAGGAGCGGGCAAAAGAGTTGGGCGGGTGGGAAAGCCCGGTCGGGGATTTGTTTAAGAACCTGGAGTATCAGAATGCGACTTGAGCACCGGGTGAGACGGCTTGAGGACCTGCGCCCGGCAAAGTCGGACCAGGTGACAATCCTCTATCGAATTGTGTGTGTTGCCCGTGATGAAAACGGCGCTCCGTGTCCGGGGGAAGAATACTATGGCCGCGCTTACGTGACGGGATTTGGCAGCCTTCAGCTTGAAGACGGCGAAACCCAGGAGGCTTTCCTGGAGCGGGTTGAACAGGCAGAAAAGGAGGCGGTTCATGACGATTAAGCACAGGCTAAAGAAACTGGAGGATAAGCAACCGACGGGCGGCGGGGATGCAGTCCGTTTCATTAGTTGGGTGGGCGAAAACGGTGAGAGAGTTGGGCATGCCATCATTGTTGGCTCCAATCTCGGTTGGATTGAGCGTGCAAACGACGAAACAGAAGAAGCATTCAGGCTGCGAGTCTACGCCACGAATCTGACCAATGAGCCGAGACTGGAGCGTTAAGTGACACGTCAGTGGAGGTGGTAGGCAAAGCCACGTGCGCCTTTGTTGGTGACGTTCAACGTGACGGCACCAAATTCAACCACGCTTCCCCGTGGCTTTCCTTGGCATAAGCTTTAGCGGAAGCCAGTTCTTCGCGAAACTCGGGTGGGATGTCGGCTTGAATGGTGAATCTTAGCCCATCAAACCCTGAATGCAGGATCACTCCGTCCATTTGCGCTGACCTTCGCTTTCGTATCCGTGGGGTTGTCGAGCCCATTGAAGACATTGCAGCTTAATGCAGCAATCGACAAAAAGGGCAGGAAGCGGACTCTCGCCGCACATTTAACTAACGGCCGTATTTCTGGGCGATACGGACGTTCGTTTCTGATCCTGTTGCTAGCCGGAAAGCTGCTCAACTTGGGTCCCTCAGTCGCGATTGGTTATAGCTCCTAATAAACCTTGGCTTTTCTCAATGGCACGAGAGGAAAATTCGTTCAAATGCCAGCAAAAAAACTCTCCTTACGAATTATTTGATACTACTTTTTTCAACCTAAGAGATAAATGTCTTATTGTTGACAAGTTTCCCTCTATAGTCGAGTTGATACATTCTTTCCCACCTAGGGGTGATAAAGGCACCGAACCGCAATGCAAATCTTGTGTGTAGATGATGATCCCATTTTCCTAGAAATACTTGTGCTGACATTGGGAAATCTTGGACTTGACCAAGTAACGACTGCTTCTTCGGCGGATGAAGCCTTTGTCCTGCTACGTGACGAGAAAAAGTCATTCGATTGTTTTCTGCTCGATATACAGATGCCCGGAACAAACGGAATTGAACTCTGCCGGAACATACGGTGTTTCGCGAAGTACAGCAGCACACCGGTTCTAATGATTACAGCCTTATCAGATCAAGGGCACGTGGATGACGCTTTTAAAGTGGGTGCAACTGACTACGTCAGTAAGCCCATCGATGAAATGGAATTGAAGGCCCGACTAAAAACGGCCCATACTCTTGTAGAAAACACCCGCCAGCTTTGCGACTTGTCATCCCGCGTGGAGAAAAGAAGCGCGAGTTCACTTGATACTCTCGACTTCCGTGACTCGGTGGTTTTTGAAGACGTCACTAGGATGACCAGCCTCCTTGCACTGGAAAACTACCTTTACCGCCTGGGCACCGTTCGGGCGCTATCTTACACACTTGTTGGCTGCCATATCAGCAATGCAAGAACCCTGTATTCGGAGCTCTCAAATCAAGATTTTATCGACATCATGGGGTTTTCAACAGAAAAGATTTTTCAATGCATACCGGGAGTAAAAATGTTCTCTTACTGTGGTGAAGGAGAGTTCATTGCGATTATAGATCGAATTTCGGGCTTCCAGAGAAGTGAGGTGGAAGACGAAATCCGCATGAGCCTAGATGCGTCTCGACCAATTTGGGATGCGTACGAATGTTCTAATCCCTCTGTTTTCGTCGGCAAGCCCGTAAATCACTTCCTCATCAATCGAACCGATACTACCACTGTACTGCAAAAAGCTATTGAAGCTGCCAGAGCGCAAGCCGTGAAAGCTCATTTTAGTCATAATAACAGTGGCTTACGTCGGATTTTTAAGCGCGTGAGCTAGGTAGAAAATGACACAAACAGCTTTTACAGAAACACCTGTAGATGCCCTCCAGCAAGGGCTAGCAAACATTAGAAATAGGTTTCTGCTTGCGGTATACGATCATATTCTCGTTTTTGAGAAATACGTGGAAGACATTGAAACCAGTGGCGCCACGCAAGCAACTCTGGATGACGTCGCAGCCCGTTGCCACAAACTTGCTGGGACAGCGCCAACCCTGGGTTTCGGTGAAATTGGGGATCGTGCCCGGGAAATAGAGATGAGTATTGCCTCCAGAGAAGCGTCGCAAACGGCAGATGCAACTTGGAAAGAGACTAAAACCAATTTCAACACCTTTTTAGAGCTGCTTGAAACATCAATTGATGTTTGGGGCGAGTGAGCTACTCCCCAATTGTTGGGCAGGTTCTATCACTGCTTTGATAAACTCCTTTGAAAACAATAGGTGCTGCATTTGGAGCTAAGCAAAACCAGGATAGGTCTGCTTTCACTACCTCAAAATCAAGAATTGCGGCAGCAGATCAGCGTCTAAGTTCGAAATTCAAAAAAGCTCGAGTTCCATCTTGAAAGTTGTCCCTTCGCCAAGGCGGCTTGTGTAGTCAATGGTTCCATTGTGCTTCTCAACTATCATTTTGGAGATATGTAGCCCAAGACCTGTACCACCAGCTTTCCTGGTGTCTGAGGAATCCACTTGACTGAAACGCTCGAAAACAACTTCTTTTGCGTTGTCTGGAATGCCAATCCCGCTGTCCTTTACGTAAGTAGTGGCTTTGCCGTTTTGCGTTTGTAGACAAACTTCAACGGTTTGCCCTCTCGCTGAGAACTTAATAGCGTTTGACAGTAGATTGGACAAAACTTGTTGAAGTCGCACTTCATCACCTGACACGAACACATCCTCATCGGGCAACTTGGTATCAATTTCTACCTCGTACAGCGTCGCGAAACCTGCACTCTCGGCAACGCAATCTAAAATGAGATTGCCTAAATTTAGGTTTTCGAAGTGAAATGTGAGTTCATCCGATTCAATTTTTTGCAGATCTAGAAGGTCATCAATCAGGTGAGCTAGCCTGACGCTATTCCGGTTCGCTACCTCCAGAATGGATTTCGCTTGTTCCGGTATTTCCCCGACTAAACCCTTGAGTACGAGCTCAAGTGACCCTCTGATGGAAGTTAGCGGGGTTCTCAATTCATGGCTGACAGTAGAAACAAATTGGGACTTCGCTTCTAGAGCTTGCCTTGTTCGCTGATGCTCTCTTTCCAGCTTGTTCATTTGCCTCTTGATGTTCTTGTACATCCTTAAGAAGCCCAGTGAGTTTCGGATCGCGAATTGAAGGGCAAAAAGTATGGTGAAAAAATTCAACCAAACGGGTGAAGTGAGCGGCGGGTGAAATCGAACAACATCTAAGAAGGCGATTATCACAAATGCCATGGCGTATACCGTTAGCCTAAGGGCGAGAGCGACGGGCAGTTTGTGGTTGTTCATTGAAGCGAAGAGTGAAGCCGCAAGAAGGAAGAATAGTGGAGTGAAATGGCCCACATTTTCTTGCTGAAAAGCGATTGCAAGAATGAAGGTACAAATGGCGGTCGCGCTAACGAGGGTACTCACAAGTGTTAGTAGTAGGAATTTTCGACACGTCTTCGGGTCGTTTCCTTGCCAATTTCTGATTCCGACAGCAACCGTGAGATCCACACCCTCAGAAAAGAGAACCAAGGCATAGCAAGCTATGGAGATAACTGGGTCAAAATACAGTGAGGTAATTAACAAGGCTGAAAGAAAAAGAATTTGCCTCTGCCACAGCAGTCGAAATGTTACCTCAGTGTAGTCTTCTAGGCTGTGTTTCAGGCGGTCAGGAAAGTTCCACTCCGCGTACCTAAGAATTAGTTTTTTGTAACTAACCACTTCGCTACCCTCCAATTGAGTTTCTGTGGTTTCAACAGCACACACTAAACCTACGCGAAAAAGAACCCTGCCCAACAACACTAAAGGTAGTATCAATAACCCACTAGGGTTTCTTTTTCACCTTCTTCAAGAACCACAACGTGAGCTAACCTGCGCGTTTGAAGGACAGGATTGGAAGCGAATGGTGACGTCAGAGAATAGATGGAAATTCACAACCGCAAGCGCCCGTGCGGAATTCTTAACGGCAAGCCATCTTCTGCGACCAACGGGCAGAGGAATGAAACAACACACCTTGATCACGGGTGTTAGGAGCTGCTTATGCCACGCCAGTTTCCATCCAATCATAGGAGAAAAGCTCAGTGCCCTACCTCAATAATTTGCTCACACTAGGGACAATAGTGACCTTGGCGTCACTCGCGGACAGCTTAAAAAAAGGGGTAGATATTCCATTTGGGTTGCAAGCTTGTGCCGTATTTACGTGGCAGCATTCCTAAAATTATTATGGGGTTTCAAATGAACGGAGATATTGAGAGCATTTCTGGAGCGGGCGACCAGGAAAGTAGCCCCTTCTTTTCTCGAGTCTTGGCTGTTGTTGTTGTGAGCAACGCGATTGTCTCGGTGCTTGCTCAGACAACTGGCGTGTGGGTTCTTCCAACTTCGCTGACAGAATTTCTCCATTCAGCTCAAAAACTGAGCATATTCTATTCGGCTTCACTAGGGTTGTTAGTGGTCGGGATGGTTTTACGAATACGCCGATTGTTGAACGAGCGTGATGCACTTCAGGAAAACTCTGCACCCAGTCGCGTGCTTAAGGGCCTGTCTCAAGCGGTGAACAGCCACTCGATTGTCAGCATTTCCGAACCCTGCGGGAAGATTGTATATGCCAACAACAATTTCTTGAACACATTTAAATACACGCATGACGAGCTTGGGCACGCTTCAGAAGCCCTTGTTTCCGAAGAAACCGGCACTGACAACACGCAACTTGCCATTCAAAAAAGCATGCGCTCTAGAAAGGTCTGGGTTGGTCGCCAGATATTGCGCACAAAGGACGGTCAAAGAGTTGTTGTAAGCGCCACCATTGTCCCAGTGTTTGACAATGCAGGAATGTGGACGCATTCGATAAGCATCCAAACTGATGTTTCGGCGCTTGAAGATGCCGATGCCCAAGCGATGATGAGCGCTTTCCTAGGCGAGATTCAGGATGGAATCTTTGTCTACAAAACGAACTCCCTCTTACTAGTTTATGCAAACCCTGCGGCACGCAAGCTTTGCAGTTGGAATGACGGTGAACTCCACGGAAAATACATCACAGACTCCTCAGAATTATTTCGCGAAGACCTTTTTTGGGAAATCGTTGGAGAACCTCTTTTGTCTGGCGAGAAAGAAATGGTCTCGATCGAAACCTTTCACGAAAAGGGACCGGTAGAAATCTCGACACGTCTTGCAAGAACCCCTTGTGGAGATACTGTATTCCTATCCGTGCTTCGTGACATTACCGAGCGCAAGCAGGTTGAAAAAATCCGGATGGAGTCAATTTCTCAAATCAGCCACGAGCTCAGAACACCTCTGACTTCAATCACGGGCTCACTGAAGCTTCTTGAATCTGGCGCTGCAGGTCCGCTTTCCGACACCGGCAAACAAGTTGTCCAACTGGCTTCGCGCAATACATCGCGTTTGTTGATGATCATTAATGACATTTTGGACTTCCAAAAGCTTGAGGTCGGCGAGCTTAGTTATGAGTTGGGGCCGGTCGACCTAGGCGAACTTATTGGGGAGGGGCTAGAAGTAAACATTGGTTTTGGGCTAGAACATGACGTAGATCTTACGCTGTTCACATCAGAAGTTGACGCGCTTGTGTACGGCGACCGCGCACGATTGTTGCAGGTTGTATCCAACCTAATCTCAAACGCGGTAAAATACTCACCTTCAGGCGGCGAGATAAGGATTGGGCTTCAACAATCCAAGGGAAATTGGCGGGTTAGCGTGTCTGACAACGGCCCTGGAATTCCGAAAGAAGCACAAGATCGTTTGTTTAAAAACTTCAGCCAGATTGAACCGGTGGACGGTGTATCACGCCCGGGATCGGGGCTTGGATTGGCTATATGCAAGAAAATCGTACAAATGCATAATGGTAAGGTGGGCTGTGTCAGCGAAGTGGGTTCTGGGTCTGAGTTTTATTTTGAACTCGAAAAAATGGATAAGCTCAAAATAGAAATGTGCCAATCTGCATGAACTTCAACGGGGAGCTGTTCTCCGCTAAAAAAGGGAATTCTTCCAATTCTGGCGCTCCCTTACAAGCCAATAGCGCCCCATATTTAGGAAACGGTGCACTGTCTGGCGTCAGCGCTTATGGGTCCAAATAGGGCGATTTGCTAAGAAGGGTTTGTTGCTCATCGTAGCCACCAAGGAGTGGATGATGAGAAAGACAACGAAGAGCCCGGGCGAGAAGATCGTCAAAGCCATCAAGCGTGCCACGCGCAAGCAATATTCATCCGAGGAGAAGATCCGGATTGTTCTGGATGGCCTCCGTGGCGAAGACAGCATCGCTGAGCTGTGCCGTCGTGAAGGGATATCGCAGGGCATCTACTACAAGAGGTCGAAGGACTTCATGGAAGCCGGTAAGAAACGGCTTGCGGGGGATACCGCACGGGCTGCAAACACGGACGAAGTGAAGGAGCTGCGTCGCGAGACCAAAGACCTGAAGGAGGTGGTTGCGGAGCAGACGCTCGAACTACGTCTTCTTAAAAAAAGCATATGGCCTCAGCCGCCACTTTAAGCGTTTCGCCCAAGTCTTCTTGCGCAATGCCAAGCAGCGAGTTGCCACTTTCATCCAGCATATGAACCATGATTGGCAGCATCAGTTTCGCACCATTGGGTGTTTGGCTGAACTGGTCCCGCACGTCAGGGCGGGCTTTCACTGCTTCCGTCGCAAGCGGGAGACGAACTGCCGGGCGAGCGAGAACTCAAGGAAGGAGGGCAATCTGATAAGACTTCTGAGTACGAATCAGGAGGGTGAAATGCAGACTAAAAGGGAACGTGAAGCCGAACGGATGAACATAGCGGCAAAGCTAATGGAGCTTCCCGCCGGTAAGCGCGAAAATCTTGTAAAGGAGTATCAAGAGAGGGCTGAGCGCGCTTTTTCACCGGAAACCGTTCGAAACCTACGCCTCATTATCAAGCATTTTCGAAAATGGCTTGAGGACAACGGTCACTCTTCCGACCCACCAATTTCGCCCCAGGTCGTCGCTAAGTATGTGGATTATCTCGGTGGGAAACTCCGCGCGAATACTATTGAGACCAGGCTGTGGGGAATAGCTGAATATCACAAATCTCAGTTTCTTCCGTCGCCGTGCAACCATCGCCTAGTGGAACTGGCATTCAAAGGGGTGAAGCGAACCTTCGGGGCAACGTCTCGGCAGGCTCCTGCACTGCGAAAGCGAGAGGTTCTGAGAATTATCCAAGGTTTAGGTATCAGTCGAATTGAAGTTCGGGACAAAGCCGCCCTTTGGATTGCGAGCGACAGTTGGTGTCGAGCCTCGGAAATCGTTGCGTTCCGGGTGCGAGACATCCAGGCACAGGAAGACGGATCAAGTTTGCTGTATGTAGCCAAGTCTAAAACCGACCAGTACGGCGAGGGAGCTTACGCCTACCTTTCTCGCGAGGGAACGAAAGCGGTCCTTGATTGGATAGAGTTGGCGGAGTTGAGTTTGGATGATCCAATCCTGACCAAAGCAGCAAAGGGCTGTGTGAAAGCCCCCCTCAACACCGCCACCCTATCGAGGCTTATTCGTAGGTGTGCTGGCCGTCAGGGCGTTTCCGCACATAGCACCAGAGTTGGCGGCGTGCACGATGCCTTTGAGTTAGGGTGTGACCTTTCTTCAATAATGATAGCGGGTCGCTGGAATTCACCCGAGATGCCCGCCCGCTATGGTCGGAAAATTCTTGCGACGCAGTCGGCTGCCGCAGTCGTCGCAAAAACAATCATTACGGAGGAGAATGGCGCTTCAACCTAGACCTGCTTTGAGGAAATGGCGTCATGAAGAATCTGGACCTCACAAATTCGGCCGAGAGAATCTCACTCCCCCCGAGAGAGCACCCGTATTGGATGACACTGGAGTACTGTCGTCATATTGGAATTCGCGTTCGTTCTGACCAGAAGCGGTTCTGGATGGCGCGAGTGCGCACAAAAAAGGGTTCATACAAACATGTGACATTGGACACGGGAGCTTCTGATGTTTCGGTCTCCATGACGTTCCAAGAGGCGCTCACTCTAGCAAGAGCGTGGTTTTCGTCCCCTCCTATTTCTGCGCTCTCGTCAGACCCATACCCCGTCGGCGTTCGTCAGGATCTGATATATTCGCCGTATGGCGACGTTTACACAGTAGCCCATGCATTAAGGGACTATGTTGAATGGAAGCGTATCGCTGCCGCCAAGTCGCATTTTGATGCGAATCTCAGCCTAATTAACCACCATATTCTCCCGGTGATCGGGGGTATCCCACTGAATGAGTTCAATGGCCGTCATATAACTCAGTTTTCCAGAAGGGTGCTTGAAACCGCTCCAAAGCGAGGCAATCAGAAAACGCCGCCACCACGGCCAATCGAGAGTTTGTCTCCAGAGGAATTGCGAAAGAGAAAGTGCACACTAAATACCCTGCTAGGGATATTGCGCGTAGCCATCCAACTCGCATGGGAAAATGGGGGAACGGACTCCGAACGCGCTTGGCGTTGCATCCGACGAATTCCCAACATTGCACGTCCAAGGCAAGTATTTTTATCTCGGAGTGAGTGCAATCGGCTCCTTGACGCCTGCAGGGATGATATTCGGAAACTGGTTCTAGGCGCATTGTACACTGGATGCCGAGCAGGTGAACTCTGTAACTTGCGCGTGAGAGATGTCGCGGCAAATGTATTTGGTATCTACATAGCACAAGCAAAAAACTATCGGGCCCGCTACGTGTTCTTGCCGGACGAGGGCATGCAGTTTTTCTTGGATACTTGCGAGGGGCGGTCAGAAGACGAGCTCGTATTCCCCAAACGAAATGGTGGTTCTTGGAACGTGCACTACAAGCACTTGTATCGGGAGGCCGTACAAAAGGCAGGCCTTCCGACAGACTTTGTATTTCATGGCTTGCGACATACCTACGCAAGCCAACTTGTCCAGGCTGGGACACCGCTCGTTGTTGTGGCGCAGCAGTTAGGGCACGCAAACACGGATACTGTGAGCCGAACATACGGGCACCTTGCCCCCCAGATCCGGGAGGCGCAGATACGTTCGAATTTCGCCCCTCTCGATAAAGTGTCGACAAACCGAGCAAGCGAGAACAAGGCGGCGCTTGATGACCTATCCAAGAGCCTTCAAGGCGAAAATTGGAGGGAATACGGAGCGATGAGCACGGCCCATCCGTGGCCCCTATCAAACTTCTCGCGTGATAAAGACCCTGAACTAGGTAGTTTTCGCCGGTTAATCAGCAGACCCTAAAAACAGCGTTTAGCTTTTTGGTAGTGATTCAAGTGACGTCACAATTTCAAGAAATGCACTCTTTTGACGAGCCGAAAGCTGTAAAATGGATGAAACTAGGCGCGCGTCTTGTCTCGAAAGCCCCAATGCTTTCGCTCCATTTAATGGTTTAGTGCTGTCAGGGAAGAAGTCTGAAACGGGGGCGCCCAGTGTGTTAGCAATGTCCCACAGTTTGGAGCTGGAAATACGATTGGCGCCGGTTTCGTATTTTTGTACCTGCTGAAACCTGACGCCGATTGCTGCGCCTAGCTCGCTTTGCGAGAGACCAGAAATCTGCCTTGCCAGCCGAACAGCTTGGCCCACATGCTTGTCTATCGGATGAGTCATGCAATCTTTCTACACGCATTAGGGTAGTAGAAAAAGTGATTTTTAGCCCAGCATGCAAGCCACGCCATGCAGGAACCCGTCGAGGTCAGACAACGCCATGCACTCGTCAGGGCGGTCATCTGAATCTTAGAACCGGTCTAGTTTGTCGAGGCTATTCATGGGGTTTGGATAGTTCAGCAGAAGCCCTCTGGAAACTGAATGAATTGACGAAAATGGACGCGTTCAGGTGGACAAAAGGGTGGATGAAAAACACATAAACCCAATCAATCAATTGAATTTCAATGATTTTATCTGAGTAAGTGGTGCGGTCGGTGGGACTCGAACCCACACGAGTGTTACCTCACAGCGACCTCAACGCTGCGCGTCTACCAATTCCGCCACGACCGCAAATCCTGACTTGGTGAGGCGCTTCATAGCGAGGCTTCCCGCGGAATGGAAGAGGAAAACCGCCGCCTGTGCCACCGGCTTGCCACGCCCCCTTCACTGGGCGTAAACCGGGGCCATGGTGGAGTGGAAAACAACCAACGGGCTGACCGACTACGACGAGGCTGTGGCGTTCATGGAGGCGCATGCCGATGCGATGGCGCGTGGCGAGGCGGATGAACTTGTCTGGCTGGTTGAGCATCCGCCACTTTATACCGCTGGCACCTCGGCCAACCCGGTCGATCTGGTCGATCCCGACCGGTTCCCGGTCTATCCGTCCAAGCGCGGCGGGCAGTATACATATCACGGCCCGGGTCAGCGGGTGGTCTATGTCATGCTGGACGTGGGAAAACGCGGCCACGATGTGCGCCTTTTCGTGCAGCAGCTGGAAGAATGGGTGATCGCGGCGCTTGCCGAGTTCAACGTGACCGGCGAGATCCGCGAGGGCCGCGTGGGCGTCTGGGTCCAGCGCGACGACAAGCCCCTGACCGTCACCGGGGCCAAACGGGAAGACAAGATCGCCGCCATTGGCATTCGCCTGCGCAAATGGATCAGCTTCCATGGCATTTCGATCAACGTAGAGCCAGAGCTTGACCATTTCACCGGGATCGTGCCCTGCGGCATCACGGAACACGGTGTGACCAGCCTGGTAGATCTGGGCCTTCCGGTCACCATGGGCGACGTGGACGTGGCGCTGCGGCGCAGCTTTGATCAGGTTTTTGGCGCGTTGGACCGAGGTAGCGTTTGAACCATCGTGATTCGCCGTTTGAGCCGGTTTCCTTACCTTTGGGGCGCATTGCCACATAGGAACACGTGTCGTATCGGCCGCTTTCCGCACTGCAGCACCCTGCGACAGCGCGCCCTGTTGGTTTCCGCTTGCATTTGCGGCAGGTTCCGCCTGAAATTCGCGCGCCTTTGCGCAAACCGAGCCCCAAACTACGAGGATGACCATGAAAACTCTTCTGACCACCACCGCTGCCTTGCTGGCCCTGTCGGGCACTGCCTTCGCTGAAGTCGACCTCGCCAAGGGTGAAAAAGACTTCAAAAAGTGCAAAGCCTGCCACGCAATCGTGGATGATGCCGGCGAAGTGATCGTCAAGGGCGGCAAAACCGGCCCGAACCTCTATGGCATCGTCGGCCGCACCGCTGGCTCCTACGAGGGCTTCAAATTCGGCGCGTCGATCATCGCCGCTGGCGAAGCCGGGCTGGTCTGGGACGAAGAGCAGCTGATCGCCTACGCGATGGACCCGAAGGCATACCTGAAGGATGTTCTGGACGACGGCGCGGCCAAGTCGAAGATGACCTTCAAGCTGAAGACTCCGGAAAACGTTGTTGCCTACCTGGCCAGCCTGGCCCCGGCCCCGATGGCCGAAGAGGGTGAAGCCGAAGAAGCTGCCGCCGATGACGCCGCAGCCGCCGATGGTGACACCGCCGCCAGCGAATAAGCCCTTTCCAAATGGGTATTCCGGCCCGCCCCCGCGTATTCGCGGTGGGCGGGCTTTTTTTTACGTGCGGCGTGGTTCACCGGCTGGCGATCCAGACCGCAGCGCCACTTAGCGCCCCGGCGGTCGCCATGTTGAACCGCTTCAGCGATCTGGGAGAGGTGAACGCCTGCCGCGCCTTGTCGGCGGCGGTGACATACGCCGCAAATACCAGGGTCAGAACGATGACGATGGCTGCTCCCAGCCACATAGCGGTGTCCAGAGTCAGGCGTTCGGCGTGCAGGATCGAGGGCAGCAGCGCCAAGTAGAACAGCATCGCCTTGGGATTGCCCATTGTGACAGTCCATCCAGCAAGCACACGCGCGGCACGGCCTTTTTCGCGCGGCGCCGCCTGTGCCGGGTCCAACCGCACCGGGGCCCGCCAGGTTTTGATCGCCAAGAAAAGAAGATAAGCGACACCGGCCCATTTGATCACAAGAAACACGGCCGGAATGCGGGACGCGACGACCGCAAGCCCGCCCAGCGACAGGGTCAGCCAGACCAAGTCGCCCAGGATCATGCCGACACAGAACCAAGCGGTGCGACGAGCACCCCAGGCCATAACCGTGGCCAGGATGGCTGCCAACCCCGGCCCGGGCGTTGCTGCCGCGAGCGCCAGCGCCCCGACGAACACCCAGAAATCCCATTGGAACAGCATCGCGGTCCCTTTCGTGTGACCAAAGGCGGCCGTCGGTCGGCCCGCTTATGTCGCAGCCCTCGCGCATCCACAGGGTAAAGTCCAGCCGATCCGAGGTCGCACCGGTCCGGCAACCGCACCGTGACACCGGCAAACCGGCATCCTGATCGGCGCCCCCGTGCGTGATTTCACCTGCAAACGGCCCGCAAGGCGCCCACGCCGCCCAAGTTTTTTGCCTCAACCACGCCAGACCCCGTTGCCCTGTGACACTTCGCCCTTTAAAAACATTCAAAATCCGTGATGGGGCGACTCCCCAAACGGGCGAAGTAACCCTGAGGGAGGCACTACATGGCGGACGCAGCCATTCACGGCCATGACCACGAAGATACGCGCAGCTTCTTCACGCGTTGGTTCATGTCGACGAATCACAAGGACATCGGGATTCTCTACCTGTTTGTCGCAGGTCTGGTCGGGTTCATCTCGGTCTGTTTCACCGTTTACATGCGCCTCGAGCTCATGGAACCGGGCGTTCAATACATGTGCCTGGAAGGCGCACGTTTCATCGCCAACTCGGCGGCGGAATGTACCCCGAACGGCCACCTGTGGAACGTGATGATCACCTATCACGGCGTACTGATGATGTTCTTCGTCGTCATTCCCGCCTTGTTTGGTGGCTTCGGCAACTATTTCATGCCTTTGCAGATCGGCGCGCCGGACATGGCGTTCCCGCGCATGAACAACCTGTCGTTCTGGATGTATGTGGCCGGTGTCGCGCTTGGCGTGGCCTCGCTTCTGTCGCCCGGCGGCAATGACCAGTTGGGTTCGGGTGTTGGCTGGGTGCTTTACCCGCCGCTGTCGACCACCGAAGGCGGCTACTCGATGGATCTGGCGATCTTCGCGGTTCACGTGTCGGGTGCCTCGTCCATTCTGGGCGCGATCAACATGATCACCACCTTCCTGAACATGCGTGCCCCCGGCATGACCATCTTCAAGGTGCCGCTGTTTGCCTGGTCGATCTTCGTCACCGCCTGGCTGATTCTGCTGTCGCTTCCGGTTCTGGCCGGCGCCATCACCATGCTGCTGATGGACCGCAACTTCGGCACGACCTTCTTTGACCCTGCCGGTGGCGGCGATCCGATCCTGTATCAGCACATCCTGTGGTTCTTTGGCCACCCGGAAGTGTACATCGTCGTTCTGCCCGGTTTCGGCCTGGTGTCGCACATCTTCGCCACCTTCGCGCGCAAGCCTGTGTTCGGCTACCTGCCTATGGTCTGGGCGCTGATCGCGATCGGCTTCCTGGGCTTCGTCGTCTGGGCGCACCACATGTACACCGTGGGGATGAGCCTGACGCAGCAAAGCTACTTCATGCTGGCAACCATGGTCATCGCAGTGCCGACGGGTGTGAAGATCTTCAGCTGGATCGCCACCATGTGGGGCGGTTCGCTTGAGTTCAAAACGCCGATGCTGTTCGCGCTGGGCTTTTTGCTGCTGTTCACCGTTGGTGGTGTCACCGGTGTGGTTCTGTCGCAGGCTGGCGTCGACCGCGTCTATCACGACACCTACTACGTCGTGGCGCACTTCCACTATACGATGTCGATGGGCGCGGCCTTCTGTATCTTCGCCGGGATTTACTTCTACATCGGCAAGATGTCGGGGCGTCATTACCCGGAATTCTGGGGCAAGGTGCACTTCTGGATGTTCTTCATCGGCGTGAACGTAACCTTCTTCCCGCAGCACTTCCTGGGTCGCCAGGGCATGCCGCGCCGCTACATCGACTATCCCGAGGCCTTCGCCTACTGGAACAAACTGTCGTCTGTTGGCGCCATGATCTCGTTCGCCTCGTTCCTGCTGTTCATCGGCATCGTCGCCTACACCCTGCTCAAGGGCAAACGCGTGACCGAGAACAACTACTGGAACGAATACGCGGATACGCTGGAATGGACCCTGCCCTGCCCGCCGCCCGAGCACACGTTCGAGCAGCTGCCGAAGCAGGAGGACTGGGACAAGGGCCACGCGCACTGATCCCCGTCACTTGAGACAAAGAGGCCCGGTCGGAAACGCCCGGGCCTTTTCTTTTGCCCGAACCCGTGCCAATCACAGGGCATGACTTTGTCGGACCTGTTTCATGCGTTGATCGTGCTGGTCCCCGTCGGGTTGGCCTGGCGGGGGGCGCAGCTGTGGACCCTGATGGCCAGCGTCGCGGGCCTGTATCTGGGGACCGCAGCGCTGAGTCGCCTGCTGCTGACCCTGGCTCCGCAGCTGTTCGCGGTCGGTGGCACTGATCCCGCGCTGCAGGACAGTTACTATGTGGCCGCGCCACCCGGCACCTGGACCACGGCCTTGGTCTGGGGCCTGCTGGCCCTTGCCACCCGCGCGTTGGCACAGCGCAACGCTCTGCTGTATCCACGCCTTGCATGCGGGCTGTTCTGGGGGCTTCTGGTCGCGCAGGTGTCCGGCTGGGTCCTGCCGCGCCTGTGGATGGCGCAGGTCACTTCTCTGGACCCCGAAACGTTGGTCGAGCGCTTCACACCACTGAACGGCACCGCGATGGCGCTGGGCATTGTCGCGTTTGTGGCACTCGCGGGCCTGATCACACTGTTGGCCGCTTCGGCGATCTCCCTTTTTCGCACCGAACGCTGATGCCATACGAATGGACCACAGCCATCACCCAGGCCCCGCCTGTGGATCACCCGCCCAGCTTCTCGGCCGGGGATGCACCGGTGGCGGAACTGCACGCCTGGCCGTTCCGATCCCTGCCGCGCCGGGGTTTTGTCGGGATCATCGGCATGGCCTTCCTGCTTCTGATGATCCCGCTGTTTCCCCTGATCGGGTCGGTTCTGCTGTGGGGGATTCTGCCTTTCGCCCTGACCGCCCTGGCCGGGCTGTGGTTCTTCATCGAAAAAAGCTACAAGGACGGCGAGATCCTGGAGGAGCTGGAGATCTGGCCCGACCACATTCGCCTGACCCGCACAGGCCCGAAGCGCCGTCGGCAGGTTTGGGAGGCCAACCCCTATTGGGTCAGCCTCGAAATCCACCCGACCGGAGGCCCGGTTGCGAATTACCTGACACTGAAAGGCGCTGGGCGCACGGTCGAACTGGGCGCCTTCCTCGATGAAACGGAACGGCCGACGTTGCACGACGCGCTGACCCGCGCCCTGATTCTTGCGAAAAGCCGTCAGTAGGGCAAACCACGCGCACCGGGCGCCAAATCAGAATCGAGTGTGGCGCAGCCACGCCTTTGGATCACGCGCGGCCTGGCTGGGGCTCAGCCCAGCAGGTCCTTGACCATCGGGCCGACGCGGCCGAAATCCATCTGGCCGGTGTATTTCGACTTCAGCACGCCCATGACCTTGCCCATATCGCGAATGCTTTCGGCGCCGACCTTGGCAATGGCCGCTTTCACCGCAGCTTCGGTCTCGGCCTCGTCCAGCTGTTTGGGCAGGAACTCTTCGATGACACCGACTTCCGTCAGTTCCTTCTCGGCCAACTCCAGCCGCCCGCCCTCTTCATAAGCACGCGCACTTTCCTGGCGCTGTTTCACCATCTTGCCCAGAATCGACAGCACATCGGCGTCGGTGACAGTGGCGTCATCGCCCTTGCCACGCAGGTCGATATCCTTGTCCTTGATCGCGGCATTGATAAGGCGCAGCGTCGAAAGCCGTGCCGCGTCCTTGTTTTTCATCGCCGTTTTCAAGGCGTCCGTGATGCGGTTTCGCATTTCCATCTGTCCGGTGCATCCCCATGCTTTTCAGAAGTCCGACACTATCCAATCCGATCCGGGCTTACAACTCCCCCCGAAACCCGCTAAGTCTCTGTTTTCATTGAATACGGCAAAAAAGCGCAGAGCCGTGATGCCCCTTGACCCCACGTGCCACCGCGCTTAGGTTCCGGCCTGTTTGAAATCGGGGGAACGTCCATGTCTGCTGCCGCTGCAACCGCCGTCGAAACTTCTAGGCCCACGGCCTGCCTGGCCCTTGCGGATGGCACGCTGTTCTATGGTCAAGGCTTTGGCGCAACCGGCGTCACCACCGCCGAGCTGTGCTTCAACACCGCCATGACCGGGTATCAGGAAATCATGACCGACCCGTCCTATGCCGGCCAGGTTGTGACTTTTACCTTCCCCCACATTGGCAACACCGGCGTGACCCCGGAAGACGATGAAACCGCCGAACCGGTCGCCGCTGGCATGGTGGTGAAATGGGACCCGACCGAGCCCTCGAACTGGCGGTCGACCGAAGAACTGACCGCGTGGCTGGAGCGTCGCGGCCGGATCGGCATCGGCGGCATCGACACCCGGCGCCTGACCCGCGCGATCCGCCAGCAAGGTGCACCGCACGTGGCCATCGCCCACGACCCCGAAGGCGCCTTCGACATCGAAGCCCTTATCGCCGAGGCCCGCGCCTTTCCCGGCCTCGAAGGCCTTGACCTTGCGAAAGAAGTCACCTGCGCACAAAGCTACAGCTGGACCGAAAAACGCTGGGCCTGGGGCGAAGGTTTCGCCACCCAGGACAACCCGCGCCACAAGGTCGTCGCGCTCGATTTCGGCGCCAAGCGCAACATCCTGCGCTGTCTGGCCTCGGCTGGCTGTGAGGTCATCGTCCTGCCCGCCACCGCCACTGCCGAAGAGGTCCTTGCCCACAATCCCGACGGCGTGTTCCTGTCAAACGGCCCCGGCGATCCGGCGGCCACCGGCGCCTATGCCGTGCCGATGATCAAATCCGTGCTTGAGGCCGACCTGCCAGTGTTCGGCATTTGCCTGGGCCACCAGATGCTGGCTCTGGCGCTGGGCGCCAAGACGGTGAAGATGAACCACGGCCACCACGGGGCAAACCACCCGGTTAAAGACCTAGAAACCGGCAAGGTTGAAATCACCTCGATGAACCATGGTTTCACCGTGGACAGCCAGACCCTACCCGATGGGGTGATCGAAAGTCACGTGTCGCTGTTCGATGGCTCGAACTGCGGGATTCGCATGACTGATCGCCCGGTGTTTTCGGTTCAGTACCACCCTGAGGCAAGCCCTGGGCCACAAGACAGCTACTACCTGTTCGAACGCTTCGCTGAAGCGATGGACAAGCGCGGCTGACATTGGAAAAAACATTACGGTTAACGACCTGTTAACCTACCGTGAGGCAGTCTCGTCAGGAAACAGACCCTGATGAGATATGACCGCATCCAATCTTCACTTTCTACGGGACGTTCAGCCGGCCCCGAAACTGGCGCGCTCAGCCCCGCAGCGCGTCCCGTTGGGCGAGCTTCTGCGCCAGCGCGGCGCTTTGGCCGAGGACGATCTGGCCATGGCCGTCGCATTGCAGCAGCGCGAAGAAGCGCGCTTTGGCGACATCCTGTTGGCCAACGGTTTTGTCACCACAGAGGAGCTTTATGCCGCCCTCGCTCAGCAATATGGCACCTCGACGGCAGACCTGCAGGCCCAACCGCCCGATGTGCGCCTGATCGACAAGCTGGGGGCGGATTTCTGCATTCGTCACGCCGTTGTGCCCTGGAAACGCGTCGGCGGGGCCACCATCCTGATCTGCTCGCGGCCGGATGAATTCGACAAGCTGGCAAAGGTCATGCCCGATGATTTCGGGCGCCTGCTTCTGGCCATCGCGCCCGAGCAAGACATTCAGGCGGCCCTGATCGCCGCACGGCACCGATCGCTGGCAAAGCGGGCTGAAACCCGCGTTGCTGAACATGAAAGCTGCCGCAGTTGGAAACGCGGCACGGTCGGTCTCATCTTCATTGCGCTGACCCTGAGCATCATCGCCCTGTTCATCTTCAGTCCGGCCCTGGGCTTCGGCTTGCTCACCGCCTGGGCGGTCACGACGCTTGTCGTCAACTCCGCCGTGAAAGCCAGCGCGGCTGTCGCCCACATGCGCCGGCGCAACAGCGAGAAGGTGACTTTTTTCTCAGAGCGGCAGCCCCCGGGCATCGCAAAACTGCCCACGGTGTCGATCATGGTGCCGTTGTTCAAGGAAACCGAGATTGCCGGGCGCCTTGTCAAACGGCTTAGCGCGATTTCCTATCCGCGCGAGTTGCTTGATATCTGCCTTGTCGTCGAAGAAGACGACACGCTGACCCAGACCACCCTGGCCCGATCCGCCCTGCCGCGCTGGATGCGCCAGATCACCGTGCCGCGCGGTGCTGTGAAAACGAAACCCCGCGCATTGAATTTCGCGCTGGATTTCTGCAAGGGCTCGATCATCGGGGTCTATGATGCCGAGGACGCCCCGGACGCCGACCAGATCCACCGCGTCGTACGCCGGTTTCACGAACGCGGACAAGACGTGGCGTGTCTACAAGGCATTCTGGATTTCTATAACGCGCGCACGAACTGGCTCAGCCGTTGTTTCACCGTGGAATATGCCACCTGGTTCCGGGTTATCCTGCCCGGGCTTGAACGCCTTGGCTTTGCCGTTCCGCTGGGTGGCACCACGCTGTTTTTCCGCCGCCACGCGCTGGAAGAGCTGGGAGGCTGGGACGCCCACAACGTGACCGAAGACGCTGATCTTGGTATTCGTCTGGCCCGCCATGGCTACCGGACCGAGCTGATCGACACGGTCACCGAGGAAGAAGCCAATTGCCGGGTCTGGCCCTGGATCAAACAGCGGTCGCGCTGGATCAAGGGCTATGCGATGACCTATGGCGTCGCGATGCGCGCGCCGCGCGCGTTGCTGCGCGAACTGGGCTGGTGGAAATTCCTGGGGGTCCAGATCCTGTTCCTGGGCACCCTGTCCCAATTCCTGTTGGCACCCGTCCTATGGTCGTTCTGGGCTTTGCCCCTGGGTCTGCCGCACCCGCTGTTGAACGTGATGCCGATCGAGATGTTCTATCTTCTGGGCGCAGTCTTCTTGTTGTCGGAGGTCCTGACCATCGCCGTGGGCGTGCTGGCGGTGTCCGGCCCGAAACACCGCTGGCTGCGCTGGTGGGTGCCCACGCTGCACGTCTATTTCCCGCTGGCCTCACTGGCCGCGATGAAGGGGTTTCTGGAAATCGCGCACCGGCCGTTTTACTGGGACAAGACCATGCATGGCGTGTTCGACCATGCCGAAGACGACACAATCAGCGTCCCGGATCAGCCCCGCCAGCATCCAGCTTGAGCCGCGTTTCAAACGCCTTGGAGATATGCGTTTTCAACGCCGTTCCGGCCACTTCCCCGTCGCGCGCTTCAATCGCGGAGACGATGGCGTCATGTTCGGCCACGGCAGTTTCGCTGCGCCCCTCGACGGCAAGCGAGGTGGTTGCCAGAAGCGCCATCGTGCGGTGCACCATATCCAGCTGTTGCACCAGGTATCGGTTGTGTGACGCCAGGTGCAGCTGTTTGTGGAACCGCCGGTTGCTGCGCGCCAGGGCTTCGGGGTCATCCAGCAGACCACGATCCTCTTCGACCATGTCGCGCAGCACCTTGATTTCTTCGGGTGCTGCGTGTTGTGCCGCCAAGCGCGCCGCCAGCCCCTCCAGCTCGGCCCGCACCGCATAAAGCTCGGCCAATTGGTTGTGGGTCAAGGACGCCACGATCAGCGACCGCCCATCGCGGGCCAGCAGGCGCTGAGTCTCAAGCCGTTGCAACGCCTCGCGGATCGGCGTGCGCGACACTCCGAACCGGTCCGCCAATTCGCTTTCCACCAACCGGTCGCCGGGCTTGTACAGCCCCACGTCAATGGCATCCAGGATCAGCTCATAAGCATCTTTCTGGCCGGATTTGGTCTCGGACACGTCAATCTCCCTTTGGGTTCAACCGACTATGCACCCCCACGCGGCACAATCAAGCGCCCCGTGCATTGCAAAATGGTCGCAGCAGGATTAGCGTCCGCCCATGGTTGCGCGCTCGTTCTCTCACGTCTCGGCCTGGGTCTTCGATCTGGACAATACGCTGTACCCGCCCGAGGCGCGTCTGTTCGACCAGATCGAGGTGAAGATGACCGCCTGGGTGATGGATGCGCTGGGCGTGGACAAGGCCGAAGCGGATCACTTGCGCCGCCACTATTGGGCCGAATACGGCACCACCCTCGCAGGCCTGATGCAGGAACACGGCGTCGATCCCGGCCCTTATCTGACCCATGTGCATGAAATCGACATGTCGCATCTGGAGCAGGACGCGGATCTGCGCACCCATATCGGCGACCTGCCGGGGCGACGGATCGTCTATACCAACGGCTCGCGCCCCTATGCCGAACGGGTGCTGGACGCGCGCGGTCTGGGCGGGCTGTTCGATGCGATCTATGGCGTGGAACATGCTGATTTTCATCCGAAACCCGACCGCATCGCCTTTGAGACGGTGTTTGAGAACGACGGGTTGGACCCCACCCGCGCGGCGATGTTCGAAGACGACCCGCGCAACCTGGCCGCGCCTCATGCGATGGGCATGCGCACCGTACATGTGGCCGGCACCCCGGCGCCGGCCCCGCATATCCACCACCACACCGCCGACCTGACGGGCTTTCTGTCGCAACTGGCGCAAGCGGGCTTTCCGACCGCACTGAACGGGCTTAAGTGACAGACATGCAGACTCATGACGTGGACATCTTCATCTCGGGCGGCGGCATCGCGGGGCAAGTGGCCGCAAGCGTCTTTGCCGCCCAGGGCTTCAGCGTCGTGATGGTCGACCCCGTGCCGCCAGTCACGCAGGCGGATCTGGACGGATCCGACCTGCGTTCAACTGCGTTCCTGCGCCCGGCGCGGGACCTGTTCCAGACCTGCGGGCTTTGGCCCGTGTTGGAGCCGCACGCCAAGCCGCTGGACAAGTTGCAGGTGATCGACACCGCCGGCTGGCCCCCTGTGGAGCGCGACCGGCGCGTGTTTCAGGCCAGCGACATGGGCGAAGAACCCTTTGGCTGGAACCTGATGAACTGGGTCGTGCGACGCGAGCTTTGGGGGTATCTGCAAGGGCAGGACCGCATCACCGCGCTCTATGGCACCGGGTTCAAATCGATCGTGCAGCGCACCGGAGAGATCATCGTCGGCCTGACGAACGGCGACCGGGTGCGCGCGCGTCTGGGCGTGGCCGCGGACGGCAAGTTTTCCCCGCTGCGGGAGGCGGTCGGGATCGACGTGAGTACCATGCGGTATGGCCAGAAATCGCTGGCCTTCACCGTCACCCACGACGCCCCGCACGACAACATTTCGACCGAGATCTACAACACGGGCGGGCCGTTCACCATCGTGCCCCTGCCCGACATGGACGGGCGCCATGCCTCGGCAATTGTCTGGATGAACCTGGGCCCGCGCGCCGTCGAGCTGATGGAAATGGGCGTGCCGGACTTCGAAGAGGTGATGCACCACCGCTCTGTCGGGCTGCTGGGACGGATGCGCCTGGAAGGTCGACGCTCGATCTGGCCGATCATCACGCAGACGGCGGATCAGCTGGTCTCAGGACGGGTCGCGGTGATGGCCGAGGCCGCCCACGCCCTGCCTCCGATCGGAGCGCAGGGGTTGAACACATCCCTGAACGACCTGATCGTTCTGTCGGATCTGGCGGCGAAACATGCCGCTGATCTTGGAAGCCCCAAGATGATGCAAGCCTATGAAAAAGCACGGAAACCTGACATAGCTGCGCGGGCGCGAGTGATCGATCTGTTCAACCGTGTTGCCCGATCAGGCGAGGCGCCGCTGCAGGCGATACGCCTTGCCGGATTGAAGGCCGTGCATGACGTGGCCCCGGTGCGCAAAGGCGTGATGCGGGCGGGGCTTGGCCCCCGCTAAGCGTCGTTCTGCGGCACGCGGACGCAGCGCCCCGGTTTCACATTCCAAATCTGGAATTTATCCATATACGGGCCATGACCACGCGAGCACAAGGAGACACGCGCCATGGCAACCGACCTTACCCCCGAACAGAAAGCCGCCGACGCCCGCGCCGAAAAGGTCGGCTTTGGCATCGCTGCCGCGATCATCGCCGCCCTTCTTGTCGGTTTCCTGACCATGGGCGTGGCCGGCGTCGGCCTGGTGGCCGTGGGCATCGTGCCGGTGATCTACCTGCTGCTGATCGTCATGACCAACGGCGGCTGAGCCATCACAGCGCCTTGTCGATGACCGCCGTCAGGCGCGCGACCGAGGCCTCGACATCGTAAAGTTTGTCGAGGCCGAACAGGCCCAGGCGGAAGGACGAATAATCGTCGCCCTCGTCGCACATCAGCGGCACACCGGCCGCGATTTGCACCCCTTGGGCCGCGAAGGGCTTGCCCATCTTCACATCCGCGTCGTCCGTATAGGACACGACCACGCCCGGTGCGCCGAACCCGTCGGCGGCCACCGATTTCACGCCGCGATCTGCCAGCAACGCGCGCACGCGGTTGCCCTGTTCCCACTGCGCGGCCTCCAACTTGTCAAAACCATAATCGCGGGTTTCCAGCATCGTGTCGCGAAAGGCACGCAAGGCGTCCGTCGGCATGGTGGCGTGATAGGCGTGTCCTCCGGCCTCATACGCCTCCATGATCGCCAGCCATTTGCCCAAATCAACGGCGAAGCTGGTCGAAGTGGCTGCTTTCGCCATGTCGCGCGCGGTGTCGTTCATCATGACAAGCCCCGCCGACGGTGACGCCGACCAGCCCTTTTGCGGGGCCGAAATCAGCACGTCCACGCCGGTTTTTTTCATGTCGACCCAGGCACAGCCCGAGGCGATACAATCCAGCACGAAGATGCCACCGACCGCATGCACGGCGTCGGCGACCGCCTTGAGGTAATCGTCGGGCAGGATCATGCCACTGGCGGTTTCCACGTGCGGGGCGAAGACCACATCGGGCTTTTCTTCGCCAATCTTCGCCACGACCTCGTCGATCGGCGCAGGGGCGAACCCTGCTTGACGGTCATTGCCGACGCGGCGCGCCTTCATCACGGTTTCTTCGGCCGGGATCGCACCCATTTCGAAAATCTGGCTCCAACGGAAGCTGAAGAACCCGTTACGGATCACCATCACGCGCTTGCCGGTTGCGAACTGGCGCGCCACGGCCTCCATCGCATAGGTGCCGCCACCGGGGACCAACGCCACGGCATCTGCCGTGTAAACCTCGCGCAGGATTTCCGAAATGTCGCGCATGACCTTTTGGAAGGCGGCGGACATGTGGTTCAGGGACCGGTCGGTGAACACCACCGAAAATTCCAGCATCCCATCCGGGTCGATATCGGGCAAAAGCGCGGCCATGTGGTCCTCCGTCATATGTCAGACGGACAGAGTGGCGGATTTTGCCCGCCCTGAAAAGCGACAAATCAGCCCAGCGGGCCGGGCCTGCGTTCTTCACTTAACAACACATTGGCTTCGACATCCCCGACGCCGGGTAATGTCATGATGCGTCGACGCAGCACGCGTTCGAAATCCGACAGGTCACGGGCGACCACGCGCAGGCGGTAATCATACATGCCCAGCACGTGCTGCACGGTTTGCACCTCGGGGATGGCGGACACGGCACGTTCGAAATCCTCAAGGCTGACACGCCCCTTGGTGGCCAGTTTCACACCCAGAAACACGGTTACGCCGAACCCCAACGCTTCGCGGTCCAGATCGACCCTGCGTCCGGTGATGATGTCCGCATCATGTAACCGTTTCACCCGCCGCCACGCCGCCGGCTGCGACAGGCCGAAGCGGCGCCCCAGCTCACCCGCAGACAGGGTCGCGTCCTCGGACAAGGCGCGTAAAATGGCGCGGTCGGTGTCATCCAGTGTCATAGCGGCAGCACCTCGTCGGTCTTGATCGTGGCCACATGGGCCAGGCTTTCGATGTCTGCGATGTGCGGCAAGGTCAGGATGCGGCTGCGATAGATCTGCTGGTAATGCGGCATGTCGCGCGCCAGCACGATCAGGCGCACATCGACCCGGCCCAGAAAGGTCTGGATCTCGGTCACCTCGGGAACATCGCGCGCCTCGGCCAGGAATTCATCGAAGGCGCGCGGGTTGGTCTTGTCCAGGGTGATGCGCAACGCAACCTCGACCTCATAACCCAGCGCGGCCCAGTTGATCACCGCGTGTTGGCCGCGAATGATGCCAGTGCGCGACAGCTTCTCCAGCCGGCGCGAACAGGTGGCGACGGTCACGCCCGACAGCTCGGCCAGCTCCGAGGCTGGCAGATTCGGATCCTGCTGCAAACGGCGCAGAATGCGGCGGTCGGTGTCGTCAACTTGCATGATTTTCTCATCATTAGCGCTGAATACGAATTGTTTTACCGTTCATATGTGGTTTTCGCAGCGATATGCAATCGCCATTCAATCAAAACCCATATGATGCGCCTCAGAACACAAACCAACCGAAAGGACGCCCGACATGCGCGTTTATTACGACCGCGATTGCGACATCAACCTGATCAAGGACAAGAAAGTGGCCATCCTGGGCTATGGCTCGCAGGGCCACGCCCACGCGCTGAACCTGCGCGATTCTGGTGCCAAGAACCTTGTCGTTGCGCTGCGCGAAGGCTCGGCCAGCGCCAAGAAAGCCGAAGCCGAAGGCCTGCAGGTCATGGGCATCGCCGAAGCCGCCGCCTGGTGTGACGTGATCATGTTCACCATGCCCGACGAACTTCAGGCCGAGACCTACAAGAAATACGTGCATGACAACATCAAGCCGGGCGCCGCAATTGCATTCGCCCACGGCCTGAACGTGCATTTCGGCCTGATTGACCCGAAAGAAGGCGTCGACGTCATCATGATGGCCCCGAAAGGCCCCGGCCACACCGTGCGCGGCGAATACGTCAAAGGCGGCGGCGTGCCCTGCCTGGTCGCCGTTGACCACGACGCCACCGGCAAGGCACTGGAAATCGGGCTGTCCTATTGCTCCGCCATCGGTGGTGGCCGCTCGGGTATCATCGAAACCAACTTCCGCGAGGAATGCGAAACCGACCTGTTCGGCGAACAGGCCGTGCTGTGCGGCGGCATCGTCGAGCTGATCCGCATGGGTTTCGAGACCCTTGTCGAAGCCGGCTATGCGCCCGAGATGGCGTATTTCGAGTGTCTGCACGAAACCAAACTGATCGTCGACCTGATCTATGAAGGCGGCATCGCCAACATGAACTACTCGATCTCGAACACAGCCGAGTACGGCGAGTATGTTTCCGGTCCGCGGGTTCTGCCCTATGACGAAACCAAGGCGGCGATGAAGGGCATTCTGACCGACATCCAGACCGGTAAATTCGTGCGTGACTTCATGCAGGAAAACGCCGTGGGCCAGCCGTTCTTCAAGGGCACCCGCCGCCTGAACGACGAGCACCAGATCGAAGTCGTCGGCCAAAAGCTGCGCGACATGATGCCGTGGATTTCGGCCGGCAAGCTGGTTGACCAGGAAAAGAACTGATCGCGCACTCCGCGTGATCTGATCAGGCGGTCCGCCGGGGAAACCTGGCGGGCCGTTTTCTTTTGACATTCAGACTTTTTACCGACCCAATCGCAGCCTTGGCCGCGTTGACCTTCAGGATACCGACATGACCCGCAACTGGATCTTTCTTGTGCTGCTTTCCCTGATTTGGGGCGCAAGTTTCATGGGTGTGACGCTTGCGCTGACCGGGTTTGGCCCTTTGACGGTGGCGGCCATTCGCATCGTCATGGGGGCGCTGGTACTGGTCGTGCTGGCGCAGATCATGGGCGTGGGGCTGCCTGCGTTTTCCAACCGGCGCCTGTGGCTGCACGTCGCCGGGATGGGGCTGTTTTCCAACGCGGTGCCGTTTTTCCTGCTCAGTTGGGGGCAGCAACATGTGTCCAGCGGGTTCGCGGGCATCACCATGGCGGTCGTGCCGCTTCTGGTTCTGCCCCTGGCGCATGTTTTCGTGCCCGACGAACACCTGACGCCGCGCAAGGCCGCCGGCTTTGCGGTCGGGTTTATCGGCGTTGCCATCCTGATCGGTCCGGGTGCCTGGGCCAGTTCGGGCGCCGAGACCGAAGGTTGGGCACGGCTGGCCTGTGTGGGGGCGGCCGCGTGCTATGCGATCGGGTCGATCATCACCCGGCTCAGCCCCAAGACGGACCTGATCAGCTTTTCCGCAGGCGCGCTTTTGGTGGCCAGCCTGCTGATCGCGCCGGTTGCTTTGGCCGTCGAGGGCCTACCGACCCTGCCCAACGCCCCCGCCCTGTGGGCCGTGACCTATCTGGGGCTGTTTCCCACGGCCCTGGCCACGATCCTGCTGGTTCAGGTGATACGCTCCGCCGGCCCCAGTTTTCTGAGCATCGTGAACTACCTCGTGCCGCTTTGGAGCGTGCTGTTTGGCGTGATGTTGCTGTCCGAACGCCTGCCGGCTTCGTTCCTGTATGCGCTGGGGTTGATCCTGGCCGGACTGGCCATCAGCCGGGCGCGCGCGGTGCGACGGCGGCCCTAGGTCGCGTCCTCGACCGCCGCCACGATATCGTCGACGACACGGCTGAGCAGCCCGTCGTCCTCACATTCTGCCATCACGCGGATCAGCGGCTCGGTGCCCGATTTGCGGATCAAAAGCCGGCCCTTACCGTCCAGATCCGCCTCACCCGCCTTGATCGCGTCTTTCACATTTGCAACCTCAAGCGGGGCTTGCCCCGTGGAGAACCGCACGTTTTTCAACAGCTGGGGCACCGTTTCAAACACTTGTGTCAGTTGCGAGGCCGGTTTGCCCGTCAAAACCATTTCTGCCAGGAAATGAAGGCCCGCCAACAACCCGTCGCCGGTGGTGGCATAGTCGGTCATCACGATATGGCCCGATTGTTCACCTCCCAGGTTGTGGCCATGCTTGCGCATTGCCTCGACCACGTGACGATCGCCGACCTTGGTGCGCAGAAGGTCGATGCCGTGCCCGCCCAGAAACCGCTCCAATCCCAGGTTGGACATCACGGTGGCCACCAGCGCGTTGCCGGTCAGGCGCCCTTCGTCGGCCCAGTGTTTTGCAAATAGGCCCATGATCTGATCGCCATCCGCCACCCGGCCAGTTTCGTCGATGATCATCACCCGGTCGGCATCGCCGTCCAGGCAGATGCCCAGATCGGCGCCGGTTTCCACCACGGTGCGCGCGGCCAAGGCGGTGTCGGTCGAGCCGCAGCCCTTGTTGATGTTGGTTCCGTCCGGGGTGACGCCCACCGGCACCACGTCCGCGCCGAGTTCCCAAAGCACCTCAGGCGCTGCGCGATAGGCGGCGCCATTGGCGCAATCGACCACGACCTTGATGCCGTTCAGGCGCTTGCCCTCGGGAAAGGTCGTCTTGAGGTATTCGACATAACGCAGACGGCTTTCGTCTACTCGGCGGGCGCGACCGATGTTCTGGGCCTGGACAGGCTCGACGCCCGAGGCAACCAATGCCTCGATCTGCGCCTCGTCCTCATCCGACAGCTTAAAGCCGTCCGGGCCGAAGAACTTGATCCCGTTGTCATGGAACGGGTTGTGCGAGGCCGAGATCATGATGCCCAGATCGGCACGCATCGAATGGGTGAACCGCCCCACCGCAGGCGTCGGCACCGGCCCCATCAACAGCACGTTCATCCCGGTCGAGGTCAATCCTGCCACCAGCGCGTTTTCCAGCATATAGCCGGATAGGCGGGTGTCCTTACCGATCACCACACGGTGGCCATTCAACCCGTCGCGACGAAAATGCCGCCCGGCAGCGGCACCAAGGCGCAGAGCCATCTCCGCGGTCATGGGCCAGGTGTTTGCAAGACCCCGAACACCATCGGTTCCGAACAGCTTGTCCATGTCTCAATCCACCTCACTCAATGCCAGCTGCAGTCGCAGCGCCTGTCTGGTCTCATACGTGTCGTGCACGCGCAGAATCTGCGCTCCCTGCGCCGCCGCATGCAGCGCCACCGCGACCGAGCCTGCCATCCTGTCCTTTGCCTCATCCGCCTCGTCGATCGTGCCGATGAAGCGCTTGCGGGACGCGCCCAGCAGGATCGGCAGGCCCAAGTCATGATACAGGCTCAGCCCGCGCAGAAGGCTCAAATTATGTTGCAAGGTCTTACCGAAACCGATGCCCGGATCAACAATAATGCGGTCGCGCGCAATCCCGGCAGCTTCGGCGGCAACAATCCGCCGCTCCAACCAATCGAACACGTCGAGCAGGACGTTGTCATAGCGCGGGTCGGCTTGCATCATCTCAGGGTCGCCCTGCGCATGCATCAGGCAAACGGCCACGTCGCGCTCCGCCACAAGTGCCGCCATATTCGGGTCAAATGTCAGCGCCGAGACGTCGTTGACGATGTTTGCACCTGCCTTCAGTGCGGCCTCGGCAACGCGGGCTTTGCGGGTGTCGATTGAGATAGGTGTCTGGATGCCAGCTGAGCGAATAGCGGCGATGACCGGAGCGGTCCGACGGATTTCTTCGTCGATCCCAACCTCGGCCGCACCGGGCCGGGTGCTTTCACCGCCGATGTCCAGAATGTCGGCGTCCTTGGCCATCGCGCGGGCACGGTCCACGGCAGTCGTCAGGTCGGTGTTGTCGCCACCGTCTGAAAAACTGTCCGGCGTCACGTTCAGGATGCCCATCACGCGTGGCACGTCCAGGGTCAGGCCGCTTATGTCGCGGCGCGGGGCGCTCAAACGGGCCAGGGTGTCCGCATCGGCCAGCGTATCCACCGCGCCGTCCCGCCGCCTTGCTTGCACATCGTGAAACCGAAACACCCGACTTCCGCCAAGGGGGTGCGCGCCGTTCTGGGACGGAATCGCGTGGTGATAGACCCGCATCAGCCCTGCCCCATGTCATCGGCACCCAGGATAGTTAGCTCTTGCGCGTCCAGCCCCTCTGCGAACCAGCGCGACAAGGCGCGCGGATCAACCGGGCCGGTCGGCCCCTCAACCGCGTCCAGCACAAGTTTGGACGGAGCCCACACGCTGATCTGGCCATGTTTCAGACCCCAATCCAGCTCGGTCCGAGTGCCGACCACGACGCAGCGTTCGTCGCGCCCAGCCAGGCGCCAGGCATTCTGTTCGATGGCCAGCAGGTCAATGCGCCGCTGTGCCGCGTCCCTGGGCGCGACCGGGGGCGGCGTTTCACCGATGTCTACGCACAAAATGACCGGACCACCATCCTGGAGACGGTCCAGAAACGAGGCCAGCTCAGGACTGTCGATCACGTCATTTCCCAAATGCAGGATGCGCGGACGCGGGGCCAGATCTTCGGCATCAGACGGCGCGTTTTCGACCCGGGCACGCACGATTTCGACCCCCAAGGCACCTGGGCCGCGGTCAAGCTTTTCGATCCGCACGAAGACGCGCAAGGGCTGGGGTTCGGTCAGGATGCGCTCGGCAATCCGCTCGGCCAGGGTTTCGAGCAGGTTCAGCCGCTCGGCCGCCAGTTCGTCGGCAATCGCCTCGGTAATCGTGTCATAGGACAGGATCGTATCCACATCGTCGCTGGCAGCACCGTCGTGCGGGGCGACCTCGACCACGATATTGAAAGACAGGCGCTGCGTCGCGCCACGCTCGGATTGGAAAGCGCCGATCTCTACCGCAACCACGTGGTCGCGCAAGGAAATCCGGTCCGGCGGGGTGTCACCGGGCGGTGTGGCGGCGGCGCGGGCGTCGGGGTGGTCAAAGGCCAGGCGGGTTTCGGTGCTCATATCGCTCTCCGGCAGGGTCGCGCGCAATTTGCCCCGAAACGGGGGGCAAAGGCCAGTGGAATGCGGCAGAGCGGTCGCGTGAAACGACGGGTTTCAGTTCGAGGAAACCCGCACGGGCACGCGATAGAACTTGTGCACACCGATGCGCGCGGTCTGTACGAAGCGACGCGCCCAGGACGGGTTCACCGCCGTGGTGTGATAATGCGTGGCGCCTTCAGTCAGCACACGCGGCGCGCCGTCGATCATGGTGCGAGCAACCTTGCCGACATGCACATAGGCGGCGGGTTCGTTCACCGTTTCGGGATTGCCGTCGCAGGTGAAGGTGAACTGACACTGAAACTTGCGCCCGGTGCCCTGGTTGACCACGCCGCAAATCGAATTTGGGTATTGCGCGCTGTCCACGCGGTTCAGGATGACCTCGGCCACCGCGAACTGCCCTTTCAGGGTTTCGCCGCGGGCTTCGAAATACAGCGCCTGAGTCAGGCATTGCCAATCAGCGCCCCCGGTGGCTTTGGGTTGTGCACTCAGCCACGCCTTGGAATACATGGTGCCCGGCGCCAGTTTCGAAGCGGCAGAGGTATCGCCGAGCCGGGCCACCCGGTCGGATGAAAGGTCCGCGATGGACGATTGCTCATGTGCCAGAACACCCGCAAGGGCGGCATCTGTGCCGGTTTCCGCGAAAGCAGAACCGGTTGCGAAAAAGCCAAGAACAGCGGCCGAAATCATCTTGCGCAGCATTGTCGTTACCCATTTTTATCCCTTGCTGACGCCAAAACGCGCGCCAACAGGCCGGGGAAATAGGGCAAAAATGTGTTCTCGTCCACCTTGACGACCTGTGATACCACGCATGTCCGCTATGCATCAGGCTAAAACCTAGAGATTTATGTAGCCTTTTCCGAGGCTTCCGATATGGATTCCCCGATCGCCAGATGGGCTGCAGCAAGCCGAGCCACAGGTACGCGGAACGGGGAACAGGACACATAGTCGAACCCGGTGTCGCGACAGAATCGGATAGATTCGGGGTTGCCGCCATGTTCACCACAGATCGACAGCGTCACGTCCGGGTTCACCGCGCGCCCACGCGTGGCGCCCAGTTGCAACAACTCGCCCACCCCTTCGGTGTCCAGCATGTGAAACGGGTCTTCCTCATAAACTCCTTGTTTGACGTAGTCGCCCATGAAGCGCCCGGCATCGTCGCGGCTGAGACCATAGGTCATCTGCGTCAGGTCGTTGGTGCCGAAAGACATGAAGGCCGCGTGGTGCGCGATGTCGCCCGCCACCAACGCGGCGCGCGGGGTTTCGACCATGACGCCCAGACGATAGGCAAAGTCGGCCTCGGTCTCGATGCGCACAGCGGCGGCGACGGCGTCGACCCGGGCTTTCACGATCTCGACCTCACGGCGAGCCGAGACCAAAGGGATCATGATTTCGGGTTCGACCGGTTCACCGGATTTCGACGCCTCGATCGTCGCCTCAAAGATGGCGCGCGCCTGCATGTCATAGATCTCCGGCACGGTCAGGCCCAGACGCACACCGCGCATACCCAGCATCGGGTTGAATTCGCGCAGGCCCGCCACGCGCCGTTCAACATCCGACAGCGGCAGGTCCAGTGCCTCGGCCAATTCGCGCATGCCCTCGCGCCCGTGCGGCAGGAATTCATGCAAGGGCGGGTCGAACAGGCGGATGCAGACCGGTTTGCCCTGCATGATCTGGAACAGCTCAGTGAAATCGTCACGCTGCATGGGCAAAAGACGGTCAAGTGCGGCGCGCCGGTCTTCCGGGCTGTCGGCAAAGATCATCTCACGCATTGCCAGCAGACGGTCATCGTCGATGAACATGTGTTCAGTGCGACATAGGCCGATGCCTTCAGCGGCAAACATCACTGCCTTGCGCGCGTCGGGGGGCGTGTCGGCATTGGCCCGGATGCCGATATCGCGAAACTCGTCGGCCCAGGTCATCAGTGTCTGAAAGCTTTCGCCTAGCTCTGGCGGCAGCAACTCAACCGCGCCGGCCATCGCCTGGCCCGAGGTGCCATCCACCGAGATCACATCGCCTTCGTTAAACACCCGACCATCTGCGGCGATCAGGCGGCGTTTCTTCTTGTCCAGCGCCATGTCGCTGGCGCCCACGACACAGGGAAGGCCAAGCCCGCGCGCGATAACCGCCGCGTGGCTGGTGATGCCGCCCCGTATGGTCAGAATGCCCTTTGCCGCATGCATGCCGCGAATGTCTTCGGGGCTGGTTTCCCGGCGCACCAGAATGCAGTCTTCGTCCTGCGCTGCCAACGCCTGGGCCGCACGGGCGTTGAACACGATCTTGCCGGTGGCAGCCCCGGGGCTGGCAGCGATCCCGTGGGCAAACGCGTCACGCGCACCGTCGGGGTCAACGTGGCTATGCAACAGTTCGGTCAGGGCGCGCGGCGGGATCCGCAACACCGCTTCCTGACGCGAAATGATACCGTCGCTCGCAAGGGTGACGGCAATGCGCACATTGGCCCGTTCACTGCGATGCACCCGCACGGCGTCCAGAATGAACAGCTCTTCATTCTCGATGGTGAACTCGATCTGCATCTCTTCGCGCAACCGGGTGCGGCAAAGGTCGCCATAGCGTTTCAGGTCAGCGAAATTCTGCGGCAGCACATCCTCGATCGACCGACCGCGATCATCGCGGGTCAGATACATGACGTCGCGATCCCCGGCCTCGGTCAGCGCGTCGCGCCCCTGGCTTTTGCACAGATAGCGCCCGCGCACTTCGCGGTGACCCGTCTGGGCGTTCACGAACTGAATCACGCCCGAGCCGCACAGGCCCTTGCCCACGCCCAGTGCCATTTTCTGCACCACGAGGCCAAGCCCCGCATCCGCCGGTGCGCCCTTGGCTTCGCGCAACAGTCGCGCGGTGGTGCCCTCCCAGGCCCGCGCCATCGAGCGCAGGATTTCCGCCAACTGCACTTCGGGGTCTTGCGGGAAATAGCTGTCGGTCTCTTCTTCATAATGGTCCAGCGCGGCCTTCACCGCCGCGGCGGTCGGGGCCGAAGGGGCCTCGAACTCATCCGGGTCCAACCGGGCCACATGCACCGCATAGGATTGAATGAACCGCAGATAAAGCGCATTGGCCGCCGCGTCACCGTGGCTGTCGACCAGCTTGGCATGCACCGCGTCGTTCATGCCGATGTTCAGAATTGCGCCGGGACCGCCCCAGTCAGGGTCTTCCGACGACGGGCGCACCGACACCAGAGGATCCGGCCCGAACAAGGCCAGCATCGCAGCCAAGTCTGGCATTTCACCTGCCGACACCCCATGCACCGCGTCGAAATCCAACGCCACGGTGCGCGGCACCGGCATCTCAAGCCGGATCAGGCGCTGCAGGCACTTGGCCCGACCGCCATGACGCGCCGCCTCGATCGCCGCGGTCGGCGTGATTTCGGTGAAACCGGTGATGTCGTCAAGTTTCTGCACTGCAGCGCTCCTATTCGAGCCTCACCATAGCGCAGGTTTGCGCTCACACAAGGGGCACAAAAAAACAGGGTGTTCCCGCAGGTATTCGCGTGCCTTTTCCGGGCGACGGGGTGGGTGGGTGGGCGGCGTCTGGAAAAGGCACGCCCCCCTGTCAGCCCTCGATGCGGGTCAGGTCAGCGACGCCATGACAAATGTCGCGGATCCGCGCCAGCAGGTTCAGGCGATTGCGTCGCACGATCTGGTTGTCGGTGTTGATCTGCACCGCCTCGAAGAACGCATCGATCGGCGCGCGCAAGCCCGCCATCGCAGTCATCGCCGCGGCGAAGTCTTCGCCCTCCATCGCGGGGGCAATTGCCGCCTGCGCGTCGTCCAGCGCGGCAAAAAGCGCCTTCTCGCTGTCGTCCTCGGCAAACTTCACGTCCGCGCCATAGGAATACTCGACACCGTCCTTCGCCTCGGCCTGCGACAGAATGTTGTTGGCGCGCTTGTAGCCTTGAAGCAGGTTTTCCCCGTCATCGGTCTTCAAAAACACCGACAGCGCCTCGGCGCGTTTCACCAGAAGCGTCAGGTCGTCGTTCATCGGCATGTGCAAACAGGCGTCGATCACGTCGTGACGAATGCCTTCTTCGCGCAGGTGGACCTTCAGGCGGTCGTGGAAGAAGCCCAGAAGATCTACCGACACATCGGGCATTTTCGCCTCGATCCGGGCCAGAAGCCCGTCCTCGGGAACGTCTTGCCCAAGCTTGTCCAGAACCGCGCGGAAGGCCGCGCCGAACACGCCGTGATCGGCGATCTCGTCCAGCGTGTTTTCCAGCGCGGCCAGTTCCGCCGCCTCGGCGCCATCGGCATTTTGCGCGATTTCATGTTTCAGCAGCTGGCTGTCGATGAACCGGTCCAGGCGCAGGCGCAGATCGTTGGTCAGGATGATGCGGATCACCCCCAACGCGGCGCGGCGCAGCGCATAGGGATCTTTAGATCCCGTGGGCTTTTCGTCGATCGCCCAAAACCCGGTCAACGTGTCCAACTTGTCGGCAAAGGCCACCGCGACCGACACCGGTTCGGTTGGCACGTCGTCGGACGGGCCCAGCGGCGAATAATGCGCCTCACAAGCGTTTGCGACGGCTTCAGGCAGGTCGGCGGCCAACGCATAGTAGCGTCCCATCACACCCTGCAGTTCCGGGAATTCATAGACCATTTCCGACGACAGGTCGGCCTTGGCCACCCGCGCGGCGTCCTGCGCCAAGTCGGGTTTCGCCCCAACCAGCGGCGCCACTTCGCCCGCCAGCTTTTCGATCCGTGCGATGCGTTCGGCCTGGCTGCCCAGTTCGCGGTGGAAAGTCACGTTCTCCAGCGCTTTGCCCATGCCAGCCAGCCCCACGGATTTCACCGTGCGCAGGTCGTTTTCCCAGAAGAATTTTGCATCCGCCAGACGGGCAGCCAGCACCTTCTGGTTGCCCGCAAGGATCGTCGCGCCATTGTCAGCGGTTTCGCGGTTGGCGACGGTAACGAATTTCTCGATCCGGCCGGTTTTCGGGTTCCGCACTGAAAAGAACTTCTGATGTTCTTTCATCGAGGTTTGAAGCACCTCGGGCGGCAGGTCGATGAAATCCTCGGCGATGTCACCCATCAGCACGACGGGCCATTCGACCAGCCCGGCGACCTCGGCCAGAAGGCCCTTGTCCTCGACAACCTCAAGCCCCTGGGCAAAGCCCATGTTGTGCGCCTCAACCCAGATGTGGTCGGCACGTTCGGCCGGGTCCAGGATCACGTGGGCCTTCTTCAACTTGGCGCTGTAGTCTTCGAACCCCGTCACCGCGAAGGCATTGGGCGCCATAAAGCGGTGGCCTCGCGTGGTGTCGCCAGAGACGATGCCGTCGACGTCCAGCGGCACGATCTGGGCGCCAGCCTCATCCGACAGGATGCACAGGATCGAATGCAGCGGGCGCACCCAGCGCAAGGAGCCCGCGCCCCAGCGCATCGACTTGGGCCAGGGGAAATTGCGGATCGTCTTGTCCAGAACCTCGGCGATGATCTCGGCGGCCGGGCGGCCGGCCTTCTCGATCGTGGCGAAATAAACAGCCCCCTTGGGCGTGTCGCGTTCCTCAAGTTGATCCATCGTCAACCCGGCACCACGCAGGAAGCCTTCGATCGCCCGCTCCGGCGCACCCACTTTCGGGCCTTTGCGTTCCTCGCGCGTGTCTGGCGACTGCGCCAGCACACCCTCGACCGCTAGGACCAGGCGGCGCGGGGTCGCGAAAGCGGCAGCGTCGGCATAGGTCAGGCCGGCCTCAACCATGCCATCTGTCACCAGCTTTTTCAGGTCCGAGGCGGCGCGCGCCTGCATCCGGGCGGGAATTTCTTCTGAAAAGAGTTCGATCAGCAGATCAGGCATGGGCTTTACTCGCTGTATTTTTCGTTCAGCTGGTGCCAAGCAAAGGCCCGGCCATCGGGAAAGACGGCAATGATGCGGTCCACCCCATCTTGAATTTCGCGCTCGCCCAGAAAGGCGATCGCCTCGCCGGTTTCCAGCGCTTCACCGATTTCCACCGCGTCGAAGCAATCGAACCAACCCGGCGCGGTCAGGGGCGTGGCCTCTTCATAGGTCTCAAAGGTCTCGGTCAGCATCGCCTGGCTCATCGTCGTGGTGAAACAGCCGCGAAACCGCAGGGGGGAGCTGTCGGCGTCGATGCCTTCGAAATCGTCGGCGAGGATCTCCTCGGCCTCGCCCGTCACGACATTCGTCATGCGCATGACCTCGCCCACCGGCACCGGGTCATAGAAGGCAAAAAGCTGCAACCAATAGATTGCGATGCCCGAGATGAGTCCAATCAGCACGATGACGATCCCTACGATTTTACCGCTCACGCCGCGTTCCCGCCAGCGTCTGTCAGAACGAACGCATCGGCACAGGCCTTGGCCAGCGTGCGCACCCGGCCGATATAGGCCTGACGTTCCGTGACCGAGATCACGCCGCGCGCGTCCAGAAGGTTGAAGATATGCGAGGCCTTGATGCATTGGTCATAGGCCGGGTGGGCCATGACGATGCGCTTGCCGGTTTTCGGGTCCACGTGGTCCTGGGCCAGGATCAGGGCGCATTCCGCCTCGGCCTCTTCGAAATGGCGCAGCAGCACGTCGGTGTTGGCCACGTCGAAATTCCAGCGCGCGTATTCTTCCTCGGTTTGTTTGAACACGTCACCATAGGACAGCGGGATCGGCGCATCGGGGGCGTTGAAAGGCATATCCATTACGTGATCGACGCCCAGCACATACATCGCCAGACGTTCCAGACCATAGGTCAGCTCGCCGGACACCGGGGTGCAATCATGTCCACCGACCTGTTGGAAATAGGTGAACTGGCTGACTTCCATGCCGTCGCACCAGACCTCCCAGCCCAGGCCCCAGGCGCCCAGCGTCGGGCTTTCCCAGTCATCCTCGACAAAGCGGATGTCATGCAGATCCATGTCGATGCCGATCGCTTCCAGCGACCCCAGATACAGCGCCTGCAAATCGGGCGGGCTGGGTTTGATCAACACCTGATACTGATAGTAATGCTGCAACCGGTTCGGGTTTTCGCCGTAGCGGCCATCGGTCGGGCGGCGTGACGGCTGCACATAGGCCGCAGCCCAGGCCTTCGACCCCAGCGCGCGCAACGTGGTGGCCGGGTGGAAGGTGCCTGCGCCCACTTCCATGTCATAAGGCTGCAGCATGGCGCAGCCCTGCCCGGCCCAGTATGACTGAAGCCGCAGGATGATCTCCTGGAAACTTGTCGGTAGCGTGTCGGTCGTGGCCATGGCACCCTCGTAGAAACTCGCGCCCTCAATAGGCTTTGGGTCACAAAGGGTCAATCGGTGCGGCTGCGTTATTGACCTGCCCCCCCGTGATGGTGTGTATCTGATCGGAACGGATTACATGTGAAAGAGCCCGAACAGGGCCATGAGGGGTTATGAAGCAACTATTTTCCGCGCTTTTTGTCGCGCTTGTTACGATGTGGGGCGCGGTCGCCTCGGCACAGACCGCCTGGGTCCAGATCGAGGCGAACCCGACGCTTCAGGAAGCACAGAGATCGGCGCAGTCCTATGCCGGGCGATTGGCCGACGTGAACGGGTTTCGCATGGCCTCGGGCTGGTACGCGATCGCGCTTGGACCCTACAGTCGCGGCGACGCGGTGGCGCGTCTGGCCGATCTACGCCGGCAGGGCGCCATTCCCGGCGACAGCTTTCTGGCTTTCACCAACCAGTATCGGCAGCAATTCTGGCCCGTTGGCGCAAACGCGCTGGGGGCGGCCCCGATTGCGGCGCCATCCGCAAACACCACCGCAGCCACTGTCGAGGTCACCCCGCCGCCGCCCGCCGATGAGACCAGGCGCGAGGCGCTGGCCTCGGAGCGGTTGATCGACCGCCCCGGCCGCGAGGCGCTTCAGGTCGCACTGAAATGGGACGGCTTTTACACGTCCGGGATCGACGGCGCCTTCGGCCCCGGCACGCGCCGCGCCATGAGCGATTATCAGGCCGCGATGGGGCACGAGGTGACAGGCGTTCTGACCACCAAGCAGCGCGGTGAACTTCTGGCAAGCTATCAGGCAGTGATCGACAGCCTGGGCATGCAGACGATCCAGGACCACGACGCGGGCATCGTGGTGGAAATGCCTTCTGGTATGGTCGGGTTTTCGCGATACGAGGCACCGTTTGCCCACTACGACACCAAAAATGACAGCGGTGTGCGCGTGGTGCTGATCAGCCAGACGGGCGACCAGTCGACCTTATTCGGGCTCTACGACATCCTGCAATCGCTGGAAATCGTGCCGCTGGAAGGTGACCGGACACGCAAGGAGCGTGAATTCACTTTGACCGGCACCGACGACAAAATCACCTCCTACACCCATGCCAAGCTGGTGGATGGCGCGGTGAAGGGCTTCACGCTGATCTGGCCCAATGGCGATGAAAAGCGCCGTGGCTTGGCACTTGCGGCGATGCAAAACAGCTTTGCGTCACTGGGCGATGTGGCGCTGGCAGACAACGCCGGGCTGGACGCGGCAACGCAAAGCCTGGACCTGCTGTCAGGCCTGGAAATCCGCCGCGCTGACATGGCGCGCTCGGGCTTCTATGTGGACGGCAGCGGTGCGATCCTGACCACCACCGAAGCGGTCGCCAGCTGTGAGCGTGTCACAATCAATGACACATATGAGGTCTCGGTCGCAGCGTTGGACACAGCGCTCGGGCTGGCCCTGCTGAAGCCGACCGAAAGCCTCGCCCCGATCGCGGTGGCCGCTCTTTTGACCTCGGAACCGCGGTTGAAATCCGATGTGGCCGTGGCCGGTTATTCCTACGAAGGCCGATTGAGCGCACCGACCCTGACCTTCGGCACCCTGGCGGACCTTAAGGGGTTGAAAGGCGAACAGGATCTGTCGCGCCTGGCGCTGGCGGCACAGGCGGGCGATGCAGGTGGCCCGGTGCTGGACGGTGGCGGTGCAGTGATCGGCATGCTGCTACCGCGCGACAACAGCGGGGCGCAACTGCCCGCCGATGTCAGCTTTGCCGCCGACGCGGGTGCCTTGGCCATGTTCCTGGCTGAAAACGGGATCACCGTGCAAGCCACCGACGCGTTGGCCAACATGGATCCGGTCGACATGAGCGTGATGGCCGCGGATATGACCGTTTTGGTCAGCTGCTGGAACTGACGGGGTCAAACCCAAGACCGATAAAAGGAAAAAAGCGCGGGGCAAAACCTCGCGCTTTTTTTTGCCCGGCGCAGCGGGGTGGGATGCCACGCGGCCCACACCGGACGCACGCTTACAAGGGTGGGAGCTGCGCCGGGCCTGGCGCTCAGCCCAGAATGTCGGGGGTGACGTGGATCAGGGTCGGGCCGTCCGCCTCGAACCCCGCCAACACCGCGGCGATAAGCGCCTCCACCGTGTCCGGCTTCACCGCCATCGTGCCATAGGCCTTGCCCAGCGCGACAAAATCCGGGTTGCGGGCCACAACCGCGTTGGGGGCGATCTGGCTTGCCACCATCGCATCCTCGATCTCTTTCAGCTTGGCGTTGTCCCACAGAAGGATCGGCATCGGCAGGCCCAGCTCAACCGCCACGCCCAGCTCCTGCAGCGTGTATTGGAACCCATAGTCGCCCGCGATGGTCAGGATCGGAAGATCCGGCCGCCCGACCTTGCCGCCGATCGCCGCCGGTAGGGCATAGCCCAGCGTGCCAAACCCAAACGGGTGGTGCCAGTGACCCGGTCGGGCCATCGGCCAGATTTCCTTGGCGACATAGGCGAACTGGGTCATGTCGGAATAGACCATCAGATCCGCCGGCATCGCGGCGGCCAGGGCGTCGCAGATCGGCGCAATTCCAGGGCGTGCGGCGTCCACTTCAGCCCGGAACCGCACGCGCGCGCTGGCAATGATGTCGCGGTCCCATTTCCCAGGCGTGGCATGCGGTTCGACCAGAGCCAGAAGGTCGCTCAGAAACGCGGCGGCGTCGCCCTGGATGGCCAGATCGGCCTGCGCGGTGGCGTTCAGGGTCGCCGCGTCGATATCGACACGGATCAGTGGGGCGTCATGGCCCAGCGTATCGCGCCACAGGTCAACCTCGGCCAACTCCGTGCCCACCGCTATGACCAGGTCCGCGCGGGCGATCAGCTCGGCCGAGCCGGGGCGCGACAGGTAGGCGCCAAAGTGCAGCGGGTCATCCCCCGCAATTACGCCGCGCCCCGCAAAAGAACAGAAACTTGCCGCTCCGGTGGCTGCGGCCAGCGCGCGCGCCGCATCCGATCCCTCAATAGCCCCGCCGCCAAAGATGAACAACGGGCGCCGCGCGCCGAGCAGCCATTCCGCCGCTGCTGCCACGTCTTCAGCCCGGGCCACGGGTGGTGTCGGCAGCATCGCGGCCTCGGGGGCAGCATCCGCGCGGGCACCCAAAAGGGCGATCGGTACCTGCATGTGCTTGGGCCGCGGTCGTTCGCTGGCGAACTCGGAAAACGCCCTGTCCACAAGGACAAAGGCGGCCTCGGGCGACGTTGCGGTTTCGGACCAATCGCAGACGGTCGCCGCCGCACCTTCCTGGTCGCGCATCTGGTGCAGTTGCCCCTTGCGCGCGGCGACCTCATCCAAACACGAAGAGATCGCCAGGACCGGCACGCTGTCCGACCAAGCCTGACCCAGCGGCGTCAGGGCGTTCAACAGCCCCGGCCCAGTGATAACATAAGTCACGCCGGGCCGTCCGGTGGCGCGGGCATATCCGTCAGCCATGAAGCCGGCACCCTGTTCGTGGCGGGCCAGAACATGGGTGATCCCGGCCTCTTCGATGCCGCGATACATTTCGATATTGTGCACACCGGGAATCCCGAAGATCGTGTCGACCCCGCGCGCCTTCAGCATATGTGAAATCTGCGCGCCCAACGGTTTCTGCGTTGGTTTCTGTTGCATGGCCATCAGCCTCTCCAAAACTTCAGTGTGAACAAGACATAGACGACCAGGAGTTCCAGCCGCCCGATCAGCATCGCCCCCGCCAGCACCCATTTCGCGGTGTCATTTAAACCTGCGTAATTCCCGGCCGGCCCGATTTCCGACCCCAGGCCGGGCCCGATATTGGCCAGTGCCGCCGCAGCGCCAGACACGGAGGTGGTCACATCCAGCCCCGTCATACCCAACACCACCGAAATCACCCCCAGAGAGACGACAAACAGGACAAAGAACCCCATGACCGAGGACAACACATCCTCGCTTACCCGGCGGCCTTGGTATCGCGGGGTGAAAATTCCATGCGGGGAATGGATCGACTGTATCTGCGCCCGGATCGAGGCAAACAGAAGTTGGTAGCGGAAGATCTTGATCGAACAGGACGTCGAGCCCGCGCAGCCACCGATCAGGCCGATGAAGAAGAACAGCACGACTGGGAAAGACCCCCAGTTCATGTAGTCCTCGCTGGCATATCCGGTGCCGGTCAGGATCGAGGTGACATTGAACAGCACCTTGCGAAACGAGGTTTCCGGCGATGAGGCGTCAAAGCTCCACTGCCAGGCGGCCATGACCACGACCAGCACGGCGGCGGTGGTGAAAAAACCGCGCACCTGCGGGTCGGACAACAGAGGGCGCGCCGAGCCCGACACCATCTGCACATAGCGCACGAACGGCAAGGCCGCGAGCATCATGAAGACCACGGCACCGTATTCCACTCCGGGGCCGAACGCGCCAAAACTTGTGTCGTAATTCGCATAGCCGCCGGTGGCGATCGTCGTCATCGCGTGTGTCGCGGCATCGAAGGGCGACATGCCCAGGGCGTAATATGTCAGCCCGCAAAGTACGGTCAGGGAAAAGTAGATGACCGAAATGCGGGACGAGATTTCAGTGGCGCGGGGCAGTATTTTACCAAAGGTATCAAAGCCTTCCGAGCGGAAGATCTGCATGCCGCCGATCCGAAGCTCAGGCAGGAACACCATGGCAACAACAATGATGCCGACCCCGCCGAACCATTGCAACAACCCGCGCCAGAACAACAGACCTTCGGGGAGGTCCTCCAGGCCCGACAGGACCGTGGCGCCCGTTGTCGTCAGGCCTGACATCGCCTCGAAAAAGGCATCGACCGGGCGTGCGTCGACCTCGCCCAGCATGAATGGCAGGGCCCCGAAGACAGGCAGCGCCACCCAGACGCCGGTTGTCAGAACAAAAGTTTGCTGGATCGACAACCCTTTGCCGACGCCATTCGCGCTGGCAATCGCCATCGAACTGCCGACCATCATGGTGATCACGGCGCTTTGCAGGAAAACCGCCCAATCGGGGCTTCCGAACAACAAGTCGATCGTCATGGGCACGAGCATGGTCGCGCCCAGAGCGGCGATCAGAAGACCGATGACATATCCTACCGGGCGCACGTCAAACATGGGCGCAGGGTTGGACGGGCACGGCGCATGTGTCAAGCGAGATACGGCAAAGCCGAGCCTTCCCCGGACTGTTTAACCAACGTGGAACAGGGTCGAAAACAGCTTCGGGTCCAGGCTTTGTGCCTCGAAGGTTTCGCCTTCGGTCAGGATCGACACAGCGTCGTGGCTGTGCAGGCTTTCCTGATGGCTGGCGACCACGCGGAAATCGCCGATGCGCGGGTCTTGCTGCAATTGTTCGCAAAACAGCCGCGCCGCGTCCTCGACAAAGATCGGGTTGGCCGCGTTCAGTTCCGCAAAGGCCTGTTCGTCCTCACGCTTCACCATCACCTGTGTTTCGGTCGGCACAGCGGCGCGGCACAGGTCGATCAGATCCTCGAACCACAGCGTGTGGCCCGGCTGCTTGACCTTCTCGACCGAAATCCGCGCGACGCTGCGCTGCGAATGCGGGGTTGCCAGCTGACCGCGGCTTTGGCGCGCGTGTTCGCTGAGTTCCAGCGAACAGGGGCAGGTCGAGGAATAGACATAGTCGAGATGCAGGAATTTGCGACGTTTGCCGTGATGTTCGAACAGCTCCAGCGCGATGTCGTAATACTGATAGCCCATAAGGCCCGACCGCAGGCTTTCCACCCGTGCGGGGTAGGAAAAGCGCATTTCGATGCGCGCATCCAGGCTTTCCAGATCGGCCTTGTAATCGTCCAGCGCGTGTTCGATCACTTCGAAGGAAAAGGTCTTTTCCGCATGGGCATAAAAGCTGCGCATGATGCGCGACATGTTGATGCCCTTCTTGCCGGCTTCAAGGCTGACCGTGCCGGTGACCGAGGTTTCCAGCCGCACGTCCGACCCGTCGCGGGTGTGATACCGAAGCGGCAGGCGAAAGTTTGAGATGCCCACATGCTGGATATGCCGTTTGGCGCCCTGGATCAGGCTGGCGGGGCCGTTTTGCAGGTCGGGCATTCCCGCCTTGTACTCCGCATCCGGCGCGAAATCGGACGGGTAATCGCGGTTGAGCGCCGGGTAGTTCGAGACCTCGCCTCCGGGCAGCAGGCGGGCGATGGACGGGTCCAGCTGCGCCACCTCAACCGGGTCGGCCGCCGCCGCCCAGTCACGCAGAACCTGCAACGCCTGCTCCGCCTCGTCCCGATCAGGTGCCTGATCGATCTCTGGTGTGTGCTTGTTCATGGCGGCCCCTCCGGCTCCTGTCACGCAGCCCTAATGTAAGGGTTTGACGGCAAAAAACCAAATCGACAACACCGGGTGCGACGTTCAGACCGCCGCAAGCGCCTGTTTCAGGTCGCGGATCAGGTCTTCGGGGTCTTCCAGCCCGATCGACAAGCGCACCAATCCGTCCGAGATGCCAAGCGTATCTTTCTGATCCTGCGGCAGCCGTTGATGGGTGGTCGTCGCCGGGTGGGTGGCGATGGATTTCGCATCCGCGAAATTGTTCGAGATGGTGAATATCTCAAGCGCATTCAGGAAACGAAAACAGGCCTCCTTGCCGCCCTTGACCTCGATCGCCAGCACGGTGCCGCCGGACGGGGATTGTTCCATCGCCACCGCGTGCTGTGGATGGCTGGGATGCTGGGGATAGCTCAGGCGGGACAGCTTCGCGTGCCCGGCCAGCGCTTCGGCCACCTGCATGGTGCTGTCAGCCTGCGCACGCACCCGCAAATCCAGCGTTTCCAGCGCCTTCAGATGGGTCCAGGCAGCAAAGGGATTGATCGCCCCCCCGGTGTGTTTCATGTAGGTTTCGATCGGACCGCGGATCAGGTCACGGCTGCCGCAAATGGCCCCGCCCAACATGCGCCCCTGCCCGTCCACGTGTTTCGTGGTGGAATAGACCACCAGATCAGCACCCAGCTTGGCCGCATAGGAAAAGACCGGGGTTGGCATGGCATTGTCCACGACAACCAAAGCGTCGCTGGCGTGGGCCACCTTCACCACATGGGCAAGGTCGATCACCTCAAGCGTGGGGTTCGAGATCGCCTCAAGAAACACGAGCTTCGTGTCCGGCCGAATGGCCGCGTCCCAGGCCGCGTTGTCGGTACCGTCGACCAGGGTGATGTCCACCCCGAACCGACCCAGCACCTCCTCCAGCACATACAGGCACGACCCGAACAGCGCGCGCGAGGATACGACGTGATCGCCCGCCTGGGTCAGCGCCATCAGCGCGCCGTTGACGGCCGCCATGCCCGAGGTGCAGGCAAAAGCGTCCTCGGTGCCTTCGAGCATCGCCAGGCGGTCCTCGAACATGCGGTTGGTGGGGTTGCCGTAGCGGGCATAGATGAACTCATCTTCACCGGCCTCGATGAACCGCGCCTCGGCGGCCTCGGCGGTGGGATAGGCGAAGGCCTGGGTCAGGAACATCGCCTCGGAGATCTCGCCATACTGGCTGCGCCGCGTGCCCGCATGCACTGCCTTTGTCCGCTTGCTCCACTCCGTCATCGCGCGATCCTTTCCGCACAAAAAAACCCCCACCGCATCACGAGCGTCGGGGGCATCTTCCCTGACCTCTTTAGCGGCATCTTTTAAGAGGCCCGCAATCCGGTGGACAAATCGCCTCTGGTCTGGGGGTAGCGCAGCCCCTAGGCTGCGTCAAGCCACCGCAGACAGGAGAGCCGCACATGACCACCCCGATCGAGCTTCACTACTGGCCGACACCGAATGGTTGGAAAATCACCATCGCGCTGGAGGAGATGGGCCTACCGTATGAAGTGAAGCTGGTGAATATCGGTGCGGGCGATCAATTCGACCCGGCGTTTCTGAAGATCGCGCCGAACAACCGGATGCCTGCGATTGTCGATCCCGACGGGCCGGACGGGGCGCCGATCTCAATCTTTGAAAGCGGGGCGATCCTGCAATACCTGGCACGCAAGACCGGGCAGTTCGGCGGGCCAACCGAACGCGACCGGATCGCGGTCGACCAGTGGTTGATGTGGCAGATGGGCGGGCTGGGTCCGATGGCCGGACAGACGCATCATTTCCTGAAATACGCCCCGGCGATGGACCCGCCCCACGACCTGCCTTATGCCAAGGACCGGTATCGCGCCGAAACCGCGCGGCTTTACGGCGTGATGGATCGGCAGCTGGCCGACAACCGGTATCTGGCTGGTGATTTCTACTCGATTGCCGACATGGCCTGCTGGGGCTGGGCATCTATGTGGGAAGGTCAAGAACAGACGCTAGACGACAAACCGCACCTGGCGCGGTGGTTGGAGGAGGTCAGCGCCCGACCCGCCGTTATCGCGGGCCGCGCTGTTGCCGCCGAGGCGCGGTCCAACCTGCAGACCGACAAGGACGCGCAGAAGCTACTGTTCAAGCGCTGATCAATCTTTGGGCGCGTCTTCGGGAATGCCGAATTTGGCGAACAGCTTCGCCTGGCTCATGAAAAACCCGAAGGTGCCAAGGGTCAGGCCAAAGGTCTTGAAATTCACCCAGGCGTCGGTGGACATGGTGCGCCAGATCGCTTCGTTCGCGACCGCCAGGAACAGGAAGAACAGCGCCAGCCGTTTTGTCAGGATCATCCAGCCTTCGCGCTGAAGCGGCAAGGCAGCGTCCATCACGCTTTCCAGATAGCTTTGCCCGCGCATCAGGCCAAAGCCCAGGATGCCCGCAAACAACAGGTAGATCATCGTCGGTTTCATCTTGAAAAAGCGTTCATCGTTGAACCAGATCGACAGGCCACCAAAGCCCACGACCAGCACCAGCGTGACGATCTGCATTTTCGAGATGTGGCCGGTCAGGCGCCACAGCGCCAGCGTCGACAGCGCCAGCAGCGGGATAAACAGCGCGGTCATCGCGATGAAGCCCGTGTATTCCGTGCCACCCACGGTGAACACGCGGTCCTTCAGGAACACATAGCCCACGAAAAACAGGATGATCGGCCCGTACTCCAATGCCATTTTCAGGCCGGGGCTTGGTTGTTTCGTGCTCATATCAGGCTCCCTGTCATCCGCCCATTTCGACTATCACGGCGCCCGCCGCGATCAAAGCCATCAATGTGACCCGGCGCGGGCCGGTCTTTTCACCCAGAACCAGCCAACCAATGAGGGCTGCAAACACCGTCGAGGTTTCACGCAGCACGGCCGCTTCGCCGACACTGTCCAGACGGGTGGCCAGCATGATCGACCCGAAGGACAGATAGGCAATGATCGCGCCGGTTAAACCCTTGAGCGCGAGCGGGCCCAGCGCGGGGCGGTGGGCCATGTTGCACCAGCGCAATGCGGCGAGAGGCGGCATGAACAGCCCGTCGATGAAGAAGAACCAGGCCAGAAAGGTGAACGGGTCCGCGGTGGCGCGGATGCCATAGGCGTCCCAGGTGGTATAGGCGGCCACAAAGCCCCCGGTCAGAACCGCCATTGCGATGGCCGGTTTCAGCTTGTCGCGCCCGATCTGCCAGTGTTTCAGGTTGTAAGCTGCAAGGCCGTAAATCCCGGCCAAAAGCGTGGCGACGCCCAGCCATTGCACCCAGGTGAAGACCTCTCCGAACAGAAAGCCTGCGCCGATTACGGTGAACAGCGGCCCGGTGCCACGCACGACCGGGTAAACCACGGTGTAACTGCCCAGCGTATAGGTATAGGCCTGCGCCACCTTGTATCCGACGTGGATCACGAAGACGGCGGCGAAGATCGGCCACATGTGCGGTTCGGGCCAGGGCACCACGAACAGGGCGAAGGGGGCTGCGATCAGACCATAGGAGGCGTCGATCGCACCGCGGGTCAGCCAAGGGTCGTGCCGACCCTTCTGAAGCGCGCCGAAGAGCGCATGCAGGAAGGCTGCCATGAGAGCAAGCCAAAGCGCGAGGTCGTGTCCGGCGGGCGTGCCTTCGAGGGAGATCAGCCAATCGCTCATCGTGCGACTGCGGGCAAGGCCGGGGGCCAGCCCCCGGACCCCCGGGATATTTTCGGCAAGAAAAAGATCAGGCGCCTGTCAGGGCTTTGGCGAAATCTTCCGGGTCGAAGGGGGCCAGGTCGTCGATCTGTTCGCCAACACCGATGGCGTGAATCGGCAAGGCGAATTTATCCGCCAGCGCCACCAGAACGCCACCCTTTGCGGTGCCGTCAAGTTTGGTCATGACCAGCCCGGACACATCGGCGAGTTTTTGGAAGGTCTCGACCTGCGACAGCGCGTTCTGACCGGTGGTGGCGTCCAGAACCAACAGCGTATTGTGCGGCGCGGTGTCGTCCTTTTTCTTGATGACTCGGACGATCTTGGCCAGCTCCTCCATCAGGTCGGCGCGATTTTGCAGCCGGCCGGCAGTGTCGATCATCAATAGGTCGGCACCGTCTTCTTCCGCCTTGGTCATCGCGTCATACGCCAGCGACGCCGGGTCCGAGCCTTCGGGCGCGGTCAGGACCGGCACGCCAGCACGGTCGCCCCAGACCTGTAACTGTTCGACAGCGGCGGCGCGGAACGTGTCGCCCGCAGCGATCACCACGGACTTGCCGGCGGATTTGAATTGCGACGCGAGCTTGCCGATCGTCGTGGTCTTGCCGGATCCGTTCACGCCGACGACAAGCACGACCTGCGGCTTTTTCGGATAGAGCGGCAGCGGCACCGCGACGCTGTCCATGATGCGGGTGACTTCGTCGGCCAGCAGGCTCTTGATTTCCTCGACTGACAGTTTCTTGCCGAAGTGATTTTCCGACAGGTTCGCGGTGACGCGCATGGCGGTATCGACGCCCATGTCCGAGGTGATCATCAGATCCTCAAGGCTTTCCAACATATCGTCGTCCAGCACGCGGCGGGTGACGGTTTTCGCCTCGCCCCGTCCCAGCATACGCCCCAGGAAGCCGGGTTTGCGGGCAGTTTCCTGCACCTCGACGGCGGGCGTCGGGTCCATCTGTTGAGGCGCTTCGATGGGTGTGTCTTGCGGCAGCTCGACCGGGATCGGTGTGGGAGTTGGATCCGGTGCGATAACCGGATCTTCGACTGGGGTCGGTGCCGGGGTCGGCTCGGGCTCGGGCTCGGGCTCGGGCTCGGGCTCGGGCTCGGGCTCGGGAAGCGGCTGCTCGATCGGGGTCGGGGCTTCAACGGGGTCGGGCATTTGCACCGGGTCTTCAACCGGGGCCGGGTCCGGCAAAGGTTCGGGGTCCGGGGCAGGTTCAGGCTCTGGCGATGGATCCTCAACTGGGGCAGGCTCCTGCGCGTCTTGTTGCGCGTCTTCCTGGGCCTCCGCAGCGGTCTCGACAACCTCTTCTTCGCCCCCATTCTCGACAATGGCCTCCAGCCCTTCCTCGATCTTCGAGGACGACTTGAACAGGCGGTCTTTGAGTTTCTTGAAAAATGCCATGCGGGCCTCCGGGGTGTTCCCCCTCAGTTAATGCGCTTTGGCGCGCTATGGAAGGCCTCCGGTCAGGATCAGCGCCTGCCCCAGCACATAGCAGGTCCAAAGCACCCAGCCGGCCGGGTTCACCAGCGGGTGATCTTCGCCCATGCGAAACAGCTGCACTGCCAGGATCAGGTCGGACAGGATGAACAGACCCGCGCCCAGTGTCACGGGGCCAACGGGCAGCGTCAGCGCGGCCAGTCCCATGCCTGTAATGACAAGCACATAGGCCCGAACCGGCCAGCGCAGACCGCCGACATGAGGGATCAGCCAGAGCTCAGCCGACAAGGTCAGTGCGATCAGGAACAGCGCCAGAAGTGGGAAAAGTGCAAAAGCCTCCCAGGGCATCTGGCCGGATAGTCCGGTCAAATGCAGGATATAGACAAGGTGGGCCAAGGCGAAGGCCGACAGGCCATAGAGAAACGCGCCCTCGCCCCGGCGCGACAGGGCGAAATCACCCAGCGCCGACAGAAACAGCCCTGCGACCAGGAACGCAGCACCTCCGGCAACATACGCAGCGAGCGCAAAGCACAAAAGCGGCACGGTTTTCACAACCGAGCGCGGCCAACTGGCCGGGTTGCTCGTCATCGGAAGATAAAGCAGCGCCACCGCCAGACCGATCCAAATGATCCATGTCGATGTCATGCTAAACCCCTTTACAAGCGGGAACAGAGTTGCGCCGCTTGTGCACCGGGGTCAAGGGCAGCTGGGCATGCGCGTGATGGGTTTTCTGTTTTTCTTCTGTTGCCCTGGGCGATGCCCTTCAGGGCAAAACCGCCCAACAGGATACGCATCATTTCCCAAGGGGCCATGTGGGTTGCAACCGCGATGCGTATGTTGTGTTCGACGCCTGCTAGGTTGTCGACGGGATGGCCGGGGGGCAAGGGTTGATCACAGGCACCGGGACAGCGGGCGCACGGGGTTCGTCATGGCGCAGATCAGACGATGGCTTCGCAAAACGGCGCTGGCGCTGTGCAAGCCGCTGAGCGCGCGAGGGTACGCTGTCGGGTTTAACGCAACTGCGGCTCAGACCTCGTCGGGGAAGTGCTTCATCGTCAGGCGGATCGGGTTCGGCGCCGCCTGGCCCAGGCCACAGATCGACGCATCGCCCATGGCCACGCAAAGCTCCTCCAACAGGTCCTGATCCCAGCTCTCGGCCTGCATCAGCTTCACCGCCTTTTCACAACCCACGCGGCAGGGCGTGCATTGGCCACAGCTTTCATCTTCGAAGAATTTCAACAGGTTGAGGGCTGCGTCGCGCACGCTGTCATGATCCGACAAAACCACGACGGCGGCCGATCCAATGAAGGTACCGTGCGGTTGCAGCGTGTCGAAATCCAGCGGGATATCGTTCATCGACGCGGGCAGGATGCCGGAGGACGGGCCACCCGGCTGATAGGCCTTGAACGCGTGACCCTGGGCCATGCCACCGCAGGCCTCGATCACGTCCGAGATGGTCGACCCGGCGGGCAGCAGATGCACACCCGGATTGGTCACACGGCCCGACACGGAGTAGGACCGCAGACCCTTGCGGCCGTTCTTTTCATGCCCGTTCAGCACCTCGGGCCCCTCGCGCAGGATGCGGGCAACCCAGAGCAGGGTTTCCACGTTGTGCACCAGTGTCGGGCGGTTGAAGATGCCCACCTGCGCCACAAAGGGCGGGCGGTGGCGCGGCAACCCGCGTTTGCCCTCGATCGATTCGATCATCGCGCTTTCTTCGCCGCAGATATAGGCGCCTGCGCCCCGGCGCAGATCGATGTATCCGGGGGCGACGACGCCCGCCGCCTCAAGCGCCGCAATTTCGCGCGCCAGGATGTCCAGCACCGCTGGGTATTCGTCGCGCATGTAGATGAAGCAGGTCTCGGCCTCGACCGCCCAGGCGGCGATCAGCATGCCTTCCAGCATCAGGTGCGGGGTGCGTTCAAGGTAATAGCGATCCTTGAAGGTGCCCGGTTCGCCCTCGTCGCCGTTCACGGCCAGATACCGCGGGCCGTCGTTGGCGCGCACGAAGCCCCATTTGGTGCCAGACGGGAAACCCGCGCCACCCAAGCCGCGCAGCCCGGCCTGCTTCACCGTTTCCTGCACCGCCTGCCAGTCGCCGTTTTCACGCAGCGCAGTCAGACGCGCGTAACCGCCACCGGCGACATAGGCGTCATAGCTCTCATACTCCGGGACATGCACATGCGTGTCACCGGCGGCGATGGCGGTCTGTGCCTTTTCAAATGTCGCGTGGTCGATGTGGTTGTGACCAAGCTCCAGCACCGGCGCGGTGTCGCAGCGCCCCATGCAGGGCGCCCGCACAACGCGCACTTCGGCCGGGTCCAGACCATCGGACAGCGCCTTTTGCAACGCCTCGGCGCCAGCAAGTTCGCACGACAGGCTGTCACACACCCGGATGGTCAGCGCGGGCGGCGGGGTCTCGCCCTCACGCACCAAGTCGAAATGGGCATAGAAAGTCGCGACCTCATAGATTTCGGCCTGACCTGTACCCAGCTCTTGCGCCAGGGCGCGGATATGCGGTGCGGACAGGTGGCCAAAGGCATCCTGGATCAGGTGCAGAAATTCGATCAGCAGATCACGTCGGCGCGGCCGATCGCCCAGCAATGCCAGGATCTCATCATGCGCCTGGGGGTCCAGCTGACGCCCTTTGGGGACGCGCCGCCCCTTGCCGCGCCCGGACTTCCAAACACCTTTTTTCTCATCCAAAGCCATGACGACCCCCGCGTGATTTCGGCCAGACTAGCGTGCGCAGCCCTGCCCGCGCGAGCCAAAAGCGACAGGGGCGGGGCGGATTGCGCAACAGGCAGGCGATATGCGTCTTTTCCCCCGACCCTGAAACACGTAGGCTGCGACCAAAATCCGGTGAGTGCGCCATGCTGAAACCTGTGAAAACCTTCGCCATTATCGCCCTGTCCCCGGTCGCCTTGATCGCGCTGGCGGCCGTGTTTGGCGGCTGGATCACGCTGCTGGCGCTGGCCTATATCACGATGGTCGCCTTTGCCCTGGATGAAGGCGTATCGCGACTGGCCCCCACGGCGGATGCCGACGGGGATTTCACCAAGGCGAACCAGTTGTCCGTGATCTTGGCGGTCGCGCATTTCATCTTGCTCGCGCTTGTGGTGCTGGCGCTTTCCGGGGGCACCGGGCTTGGCGCGGCTGAACGGGTGGCGTTGTTCTTCTCTGCCGGGCTGTTCTTTGGTCAGGTGTCCAATTCAAACGCGCATGAACTGATCCACCGTACCGACAAGAGGTTGTTTACGCTTGGAAAATGGGTCTACATCTCGCTCTTGTTCGGGCATCACACCTCAGCGCACCCCAAGATCCACCACCGCTATGTCGCCTCACCCGAGGATCCGAATTCGGCGCGGGAGGGTGAGACGTTCTATCAATTCTTTCCGCGCGCCTGGATCGGTGCGTTCAAGGCGGGATATGAGGTTGAAAAGGCCGACCGGATGCGCGGCAGCGGCAAACGGTTGCACCCTTACGTGACCTATCTGGCGGGCGGTGCGGCGATGCTGATCCTTGCCTTCGGCATTGGCGGCGCGGGCGGGGTCATGGCGTTTGTCTTTGTGGCGTTCTATGCCCAGGTGCAACTGATGTTGTCGGATTACGTGCAGCATTACGGGTTGCAACGGGGCCATGTCAGCGCGGGCAAGCTGGAACCGGTCGGGCCGCAGCACAGCTGGAACGCGCCGCATTGGTTCACCACGCACCTGATGCTGAACGCGCCGCGCCATTCCGACCACCACGCCCATCCCGCGCGCCCCTATCCGGCGCTGCGGCTGCCTGACGCGACCCAGGCGCCGATGCTGCCCTATTCACTGCCGGCCATGGCGACGCTGGCCTTGATGCCCAGCCTATGGCAGCGTGTGATGGGACGGCGGTTGGAAAAGTGGTATGCGGCGCATCCACGCCCGACCCCGGCGCTTTAGGAGGGGCCATGCGTCACCTGTGCCTTGCCTTGCTTCTGACAGCCTTGCCCGCGCAGGCTGAACCGGGCATGTCCGGTGCGGAGTTCGAAGCCTATGCGACCGGAAAGACCCTTATCTATGGCTTTGCCGGCGCGCCTTTCGGAGGTGAAGAATACCTGGAGAACCGCCGCGTACTCTGGTCGTTCCTGGATGGCGATTGCAAGGACGGGCATTGGTACGAAGAGGCGGGCAACATCTGTTTTGTCTATGAAGACACACCCGAACCGCAATGCTGGAGCTTTCACCGGCGCGGCGACGGGGTGGTGGCTCAGTTCGAAAACAACCCGGAATACATCGAGCTTTACCAGGTCGAAATAACCGATCAGCCGCTCTTGTGTCTGGGCCCTGAGGTTGGCGTCTGACCTCCCGCCTGCGTCACTTTCTGCACCGCTTTCCCCTTGTTCCGGCAAGGAAGCGGCGTATCGTGTTTCGGCAGCTGGCTTCTCACGGCGCGCAATATCCGTGTTGTCGCTGGCAAGCCTGCGCGCCATCGCCTATATATATGGCGATATTGGGAATTCTTGGGGGAAGGGGCACATCGATGACAGAAAACGGCTTGCAGAAGCTTTCGTTTTTCATGCTGGTGGCTCTGATTATCTATGTCACCATCACGGGAGGTGCGTGATGGCCCAGCGGTATGGTGGCGAACACAGCCCCGACGGGGCGCCCAAGGGCGGATCGCAACCGCCGAAAAACCCGTTTGACGGCAAGACCCGCACGCGGGCCGGGGGGCGGGTGAACTTCCTGTTCCTGGCCCCGCTGCCCTTGGTCTTTCGCGCCTTTTTTCGCGACCCAACCGGGCTGGCCCTGTCGCTGGTCGCCTTTGCGATCCTGATGCTGGCGGCCTGGCTGACGCGCGAAGGCGTGTTGGCGCAGGAGGCTTATGACGCGCGTAAAATCGCGCGGCGCCCGGCCATCCCGCGCAAGATCTTCGGATCGATCCTGACCGGAGCCGGGCTGTTCGTCGCCGGCTACGTCGGCGGCAGCCTGGTGAATTCCATCATCTTTGCACTTTTGGGCATCGTGCTGCATTTCACAGCCTTCGGCCCCGACCCGCTGCGTGACAAAGGGATGGAGGGGATCGACACCTTCCAGACCGATCGCGTTGCCCGCGCGGTGGGCGAGGCAGAGAAACATCTGGCCGCGATGAAAGACGCGATCCTGCGCGCCCGCGACCGGGGGTTGGAGCGCCGGGTCGAAAGCTTTCAGACCACCGCGCGCGACATGTTCCGCACGATCGAAGATGACCCGCGCGACCTGACCGCCGCACGCAAGTATCTGGGCGTCTACCTTCTGGGCGCGCGCGATGCGACGGCCAAATTCGCCGACCTTTACGCCCGCACCCGCGACGACGCGGCCCGCGCGGATTACGAACGCCTGCTGGACGATCTTGAGGCAAATTTCACAGCCCGGACCCAGCAGCTTTTGACTGACAACCGCAGCGATCTTGATGTCGAGATCGAAGTCCTGCGCGAAAGGCTTGCCCGTGAGGGCGTGCGCATGGACCAAACTTAACGAGGGAGAGACCTATGTCTGTCGTAAAAACCCGCGCAAAGGCGCAAGAAGAATTGAAACTGATCGAAGAGGTCACCGCGGTGATCCTGCCCGAACCCTCCACCGCCCTGGTGCCGCTGGCCGAGGCTGACAAGCCGACCAGCGCGGAAATCCAGAAGCGCATGGATGAGATCGACATGGGCAACACCCAATCGATCATCGAATTCGGCTCGGCCGCGCAGGCGGAATTGCAGGTGATTTCGCAAGACATGCTGCAAGGCGTGCGCAACAAGGATGTCGGTCCGGCGGGCGACGGTCTGCGCAACATCGTCACCACCATTCGCGGGTTTTCCGTGTCCGAGCTGGACATGCGTCGCAAGCGGTCCTGGTGGGAAAAGCTTCTGGGCCGCGCCGCGCCCGCTGCCAAGTTCATGGCACGCTATGAGGGCGTTCAGGGTCAGATCGACAAGATCACCGACAACCTGCTGAACCACGAACATGTGCTGCTCAAGGACATCAAGTCGCTCGACAAGCTCTATGAAAAAACGCTCGATTTCTATGACGAGTTGGCGCTGTATATCTCGGCAGGCGAGGCGAAGCTGGCCGAGCTGGACGACAAGGTGATCCCGGCGAAAGTGGCCGAGGTCGAGGCCGCCCCGGAAGAGCAGGGCGTTATCAAGGCGCAAGAGCTGCGCGACCTGCGTGCCGCGCGCGATGACCTGGAACGCCGGGTGCATGACCTGAAACTGACCCGTCAGGTGACGATGCAATCGCTACCGTCGATCCGTCTGGTGCAGGAGAACGACAAGTCGCTGGTAACCAAGATCAACTCGACCTTGGTGAACACCGTGCCGCTGTGGGAAACCCAGCTGGCGCAGGCGGTGACAATCCAGCGCTCGGCCGAGGCCGCCGCCGCCGTGAAGGACGCGACTGACCTGACCAACGAGCTTCTGACCGCGAACGCGGAAAACCTGCAGGAGGCCAACCGCATGGTCCGCCAGGAAATGGAGCGCGGCGTGTTCGACATCGAGGCGGTGAAATCCGCCAATGCGACCCTGATCGCCACGATCGAGGAAAGCCTGCAGATTGCCGACGAAGGCAAGGCCAAACGCGCCGCCGCCGAAGAGGAACTGCAGAAGATGGAAGCCGAGTTGAAAGCCACGCTGGCCGCTGCGAAATCGCGCGGCACCGCATCGGGCCACAACGTGGGCGAGGCGGTCTCTGGCTGATGATGAACCGGCGGGCAGTCACAAGCGCGGTGCTGGCAGGGGCAACCCTGCTGGCGGCGTGCGACCTGCCCGCCCCTGCCCCGCCTGGCACTCGTCCCGCGCCCCGGCCCGACATTCCCCACCTTGAGCAAAGTGCAGAGAGCAAGGCGATGGCCACCTATTACAGCGGGTTGCAACGCGGGCTATTGACCCAAGGGTTGCTGCGCACCGATGGCGGGGGTGTCGACGTCCCGTTTTCAGCACGCGACCTGTCCCGGAACTTCCTACGCATCGCGTTCTATCAGGAATACACTTCGCGCGGCGGGCGCCTGGTGGCGCAACAGACGGCAAGTCGTCTGCATCGCTGGCGCGCACCGGTGCGCGTGTCGATGCAGTTTGGCGCCTCTGTTTCAGATGACATCAAGGTGAAAGACACCACCCAGGTCGCGAAATACACCCGCCGTTTGGCGCGGGTAACCGGACATCCGATCACGACCGTCGCCAGCCAAGGTGCTGCGAATTTCCACGTGCTTGTGCTGAACGAAGACGAACGGCGCAACCTGGGGTCGGACCTGGCCCGCCTGGTGCCGGGGATCAGCTTTGCCGACATAGACCAGGTCACCAACATGCCGCGTGAGACGTACTGCCTGGTCTTCGCTACGCCGCAGCGCGACGGGCATTTCAACCGCGCGGTCGCGGTGATCCGGGCCGAACACCCGGACCTTTTGCGCACATCCTGCCTGCACGAAGAAATCGCGCAGGGCCTTGGCCTGTCCAACGACAGCCCGCGCGCGCGCCCGTCGATCTTCAATGATGATGAAGAGTTCGGGTTCCTGACAACCCACGACGAACTGCTCTTGCAGATGCTGTATGACCCGCGCCTGCGCCCGAACATGACCGAGGCCGAAGCCCGGCCGATCGTGAACCAGATTGCCGCCGAACTGACCGGCGGTTCCGTATGACCCAGAGGGGAGAACGACATGGGAATTCTTGATTTTCTGACCGGTGAATTCATCGACGTCATCCATTGGACCGACGACACGCGTGACACGATGGTCTGGCGGTTTGAACGTGAGGATCACGAGATCAAATACGGTGCCAAGCTGACCGTGCGCGAAGGCCAGGCCGCCGTGTTCGTGCACGAAGGCCAGCTGGCCGATGTGTTCACCCCCGGGCTTTACATGCTCGAAACCAACAACATGCCGATCCTGACGACGCTGAACCACTGGGATCACGGCTTCAAATCGCCGTTCAAGAGCGAGATCTACTACGTCGATACGACCCGGTTCAACGACCTGAAATGGGGCACGAAGAACCCGATCATGCTGCGGGACCCCGAATTCGGCCCGACCCGCATTCGCGCCTTCGGCACCTACAGCGTTCGCGTGACCGATCCGGGCAAGTTCCTGACCGAGATCGTCGGCACCGATGGTGAATTTACGATGGACGAGATCAGCTTCCAGATCCGCAACGTGATCGTGCAGGCGTTCAGCCGCATCATTGCAGGCGCGGGCATTCCGGTCCTGGACATGGCGGCCAACACCGCCGAACTGGGCAAGCTGGTTGCGCGTGAGATTTCCGCGGTCGTTGGGGAATACGGGCTGTCCATCCCCGAATTCTATATCGAAAACATCAGCTTGCCCCCGGCTGTCGAAGCGGCGCTGGACAAGCGCACCTCGATGGGGATCGTCGGAAACCTGGACAATTACATGAAGTTCAACGCGGCCGAAGCGATGGGCACCGAAGGCTCGGCCATGGCCGCCTCGATGGGCGCGGGCATGGGCGCCGGAATGGGTATGGCGATGGCGCAGCAATCCGGCCCCTGGGGCGCGGCCCCGGCACAGCCCGCGGCGGTCGCTCCGCCGCCCCCGCCGCCCGCCGAACACGTCTGGCACATCGCCGAAAGCGGCGTGACACGCGGCCCGTTCTCCAAGGCCGCGATGGGCCGCATGGCCGCGGCGGGTGAGCTGACGCGCGAGACCCATGTCTGGACCGCCGGTCAGGACGGTTGGAAAACTGCCGATGAGGTGGCCGAGCTGGCACAGCTCTTTACCATCCTGCCGCCGCCGCCGCCGGGGGCCTGATCGCCGAATGGCCCACCCACGCGAAGACCTGAAGGAAGCGGCGGACCGAGAGGAACACCGCTTCCCCTGCACCCAATGCGGCGCCGACTTGCGGTTCGATCCGCAGGCGGGCACGCTGACGTGCGACCATTGCGGGTTCCAGTCCGAAATCGAAGGCCATGCCATCAGCACCCCGGTGATCCGCGAGCTGGATTTCCGCGCTGCACTGGACGCGCAATTGCCCGAGGCCGAGATCGAAGAGACCCGCGTGCTGCAATGCCCCAATTGCGCCGCCCAGGTTGAATTTGACGCCGACACCCACGCCGCAGAATGCCCGTTCTGCGCCACGCCGGTGGTTACTGACACCGGCACGCATCGACACATCAAGCCCAAGGGCGTTTTACCCTTCGCGGTCGAAGAAACCGATGCCCGTGCGGCAATGACCAAGTGGCTGGGCCGGTTGTGGTTTGCCCCCAACGGGCTCAAGCAATACGCGCGCAAAGGGCGGCGGATGACGGGCATTTATGTGCCATATTGGACCTTCGACGCGGACACGAAATCGTCCTATGCCGGTGAACATGGCACGGTCTATTACGTCACGAAAACCGTCACGGTGAACGGCAAGAAACAAACTCGGCGTGAACAACGAGTCCGTTGGCGGCCCGCTTCGGGCCGGGTGGCGCGGTTTTTTGATGATGTGCTTGTGCTGGCGTCACGCAGCCTGCCGAAATCCTACACCGACAATCTGCAACCCTGGGACCTGTCCACGTTGGAACCCTACCGACCCGAATACCTGGCCGGATTCCGCGCCGAGGGCTATACGGTCGAGCTGCCCGATGGCTACACCGAGGCGCGCGAGCATATGGACCGGGTGATCCTGCGCGATGTGAAATTTGACATCGGCGGTGACCGGCAACGGGTGCATTCGGTGAACACCAAGGTCAAAGACGTAACCTTCAAGCACATCCTGCTGCCGGTCTGGCTGGCGGCGTACAAGTATCGCGGCAAGACTTATCGTTTTGTCGTGAACGGCCAGACGGGCCGGGTTCAGGGCGAACGACCCTGGTCGGCCTGGAAGATCGCCATCGCCGTGGTGCTGGGCCTGATCGTGGCCGGTGTGATCGGCTTCATCGCGGCGCAAAACCAATGAATTCGACTGCGCTGGACGCCCTTCTGTCGGCCCGCCATTCCTGCCGCGCCTATCTTCCAGACGAAGTGCCGCGCGACGTAATCGTGGACATCCTGACCGCTGCGGGTCGCGTGCCCAGCTGGTGCAACGCCCAACCCTGGCAGGTCGAGGTGACGGGCAAGGCCGAAACCGACAGGCTGCGCGATGCGCTGTTTACCCATGCGCAAACCGCGAGCCACGCCCCCGACGTGCCCTTCCCTGCCGCCTATTCCGGCGCACACCAAGCGCGGCGGCGCAACTGCGGTTGGCAGCTTTATGAGGCGGTCGGCGTGGAAAAGGGTGACCGGGCGGCCTCTACGGCGCAGATGATGGAGAACTTCCGCTTTTTCGGTGCGCCACACATGGCGCTGATCACCGCACCGGCCGAACTTGGCCCCTATGCCTATCTGGATTGCGGCGGGCTCATCACCGCCTTTACCCTGGCCGCGCAAGCACGCGGGTTGGGCACGATCCCGCAGGCGGCGGTTGCCAGCTTCGCGCCGTTTCTGCGCGACTGGTTCGATATCGGGGATGATCGGGTGATCCTGGCGGGCATCGCCTTTGGGTATCCGGATAAAAACCACCCGGCCAACGCGTTTCGCACCGACCGGGCGGACCTTTCGGAATGGGTCACCTGGCATGACTGAGCAGAGACCGCCAGCAACCCGTCCCGTCAGGCTTTGTTGATCTTGACCTGCGTCGCTTTGGCGGCTTTCGGTTCAGACTTCGGCACGGTGATGGTCAACACGCCATCTTTCATGTCCGCCTGAACCTTCGCCTCATCTGCATCGGGCGGCAGGCGGAAGCTGCGGCTGAACGACCCGTATTGGCGTTCCGAGAAGTACCAAGTGTCGCCTTTCTCTTCCCGCTCGGTTTTCTTTTCGCCTTTCACCTGCACGACCCCTTCGTGCACGCTCAACGCGATATCCTCGTCGGATACGCCGGGCAATTCGATCGCAATGCGGTACGCATCATCCGCCAGCGATGCTTCGGACGCGGGCGTCAGGAACTCGGCCAGCCGAGACCCCATCGTTCGGAAGGGTTCTTGCAGCGATGGCCAGAAGTTCGTGGTGTTCGTTTTTTCAACCATGTTGGTCCTCCTTTCCCTTGCTCCAAATATAGGAATGGACCGCGCGCCGCCCAAGACCTGGCGAAGATTTGTCGCAGGGAATGGACGCGCGATGCCCTGCCTTGTATGGCTGAAGCCACAGACAGGAGGTGCCCATGATCCTTTGTTGCAGCGAAGCCTTGATCGACATGCTGCCGAGCAAAACCGCGCCGGGCGGCGCGGCGGTTGGCACGCGAGTTCCGGACATCCTGAGCCTGTCATTGGAGCTTGGGGCGCAAACGGCCGTCACCAGGAATTCCCGCACGGGCACCAACGCGCCTTGGCAGGAGGATTTGGCATGAGAGCTTTGGTACAACGGGTCAGTGAGGCCGCCGTTCGGGTGGATGGCGACGTGATCGGAGAGATTGGCGCGGGCCTTTTGATCCTGGTCTGCGCGATGCAGGGCGATGACGACGCAAACGCCGACATGCTGGCCGCGAAGATCTCGAAACTACGTATCTTCAAGGATGACGCGGGCAAAATGAACCGCTCGCTGCTTGATATCGGGGGCGCGGCGCTGGTCGTTAGCCAATTCACCCTGGCGGCGGACACATCACGCGGCAATCGGCCCGGCTTCTCCAGTGCCGCGCCCCCGGCGGACGGTGAACGTCTGTATGAATATTTTTCCGATCAACTGCGCGGGCACGCGATCACCGTGGCGCAAGGCCTGTTTGGCGCGGACATGGCGGTGTCGCTGACCAATGACGGACCGGTGACGATCTGGATGGAGTTCTGAGGCGTCTCAGTATCCGGCTGTGCGGTCCACCAGATGCAAAAACGGCTCACCCACCTCGCCTCGCCGGATGTTTTCGGCAATCACACGAGCAGCGGATACGGGCCGGGTTTCCGAGGCTATATGCGGTGTGACGGTCACGTTGGGATGGGCCCAGAACGCGTGACCCTCCGGCAAAGGCTCCACCCGGAACACGTCCAGCGTCGCGTGTGAAACCTGTCCCGTCTCTAAGGCGGCGAGTAGGGCTTCATCGTCAATCAACGGCCCCCGACCGGGGTTGATGATGACCGCGCCCTTGGGCATCTGTGCCAGCGTCCGGGCATTCAGCACGTTCTCCGTGGCCGGGGTTCTAGGCAGCAGCAGCACCAAGATTTCGCTGTGCGCCAGCACGTCCGCCAGCCCTGCGTCACCGTGATGACAGGCGATGCCCGGCAGGTCCTTCGGCGACCGGCTCCACCCTGCGACATCAAAATTCAGCTGCGCCAGCGCCGCGCCGCAGGCCGCGCCCAGCGCGCCCAGCCCCAGAATGCCGACCCGCCGGTCCCGTGCCAGCGGAGGGATGTGAATGTCCCATTCGGCATCGCTCCGACAGATGTCCTGATCCAGGCCAAGGTGGTGGCGCAACACATGACCGGTGACCCATTCCACCATGCCCTCGGTAAGGCCGTCGTCGACCATGCGCGCGAAGGGTTGGGTCAGGGTTGCATCGCCGACGATGCTTTCCACCCCGGCCCACAGCCCCAACACCGCCTTGCAGCGTGTGTAACGTGGAAACTCTGTCACCGGGCCGTTGGGGGCGAAAACGATATAGTCGACTGTTTCGGGCGCATGGTCGCGCGAGAGGTCGATTTTCAACCCCAGATCGGCGCACGCCTCTCCCAGGGCTTCCTCGTAGGTTGGCCACAACCCGTCGCGGGCGGAAAATTGCACTTTGATCATTTCTGTCTTGCCTTATGAACATGCGCCGATTGCACCAGCCCGAAGCCGACCAGCAACACCAGCATCGCGGAACCGCCATAGCTGACCATTGGTAAAGGCACCCCCACCACCGGAGCCAGCCCCATGACCATCGACATGTTCACGGCGAAGAACAGAAAGAAGGTCGTGGCGATGCCCAGGGTCAGAAGCGAGCTGAACCGATCGCGGTTTTGCAACGCGGTGACCACGCAGAAGATGATGATAAGAAGATACATCGCCAACAGCGATGCGGCGCCTAGAAAACCGAATTCTTCCGCCAGAGTGGTGAAGATGAAATCGGTGTGTTTTTCTGGCAGAAAACTCAGCCGTGATTGCGTGCCCTGCATGAAGCCTTTACCGGTCCACCCGCCTGACCCAAGCGTGATCTTGGACTGGGTGATGTGATAGCCTGCGCCCAAAGGGTCGCTGGCCGGGTCCAGGAAAGTGTCGATCCGGCGGTATTGGTAATCCTTCAGAATCTGCCACTCGGTCCCTTTCGAGACCAGAACGGCCGTGACCAACCCGACCCCTGCCGCGATCACCGCGATGAAATAAAACAGGTTTACGCCCGCCAGGAACATCATCGCCCCGCCGCCAGCAACCAGAAGGATCGAGGTGCCAAGGTCCGGTTGGCGCAGCACCATCGCGGTTGGCACAAGGATCATCGCAAGCGGTAGGAGGACCCAAAGTGGGCGCGACACTTTCGACACGTCCAGCCAGTCGTAATAGGCCGCAAGCACCATCACGAGGGTGATCTTGGTCAGCTCAGAGGGTTGCAAGCGCATAAAACCCAGGTCGATCCAACGCTGCGCACCCATGCCCGTGACGCCGACAAGGTCGACCAGAAGCAGCAGGATGAGCGACGCGCCAAACGCCAGCACGGCCATGTTGCGCCAGAACCAGATCGGCACCATCGCGATGATGAACATCAGGCTCATGCCCAGGGCGAAACGCTTCATCTGCGCGCCCGCCCAGGGGTCCATTGACCCGCCCGCGACGGAATAGAGCATGAGAAATCCAAGCCCCGCGACACTGGTCAGCAAGATGACGAGCACCCAGTTGATATAGAGCACTTTGCGCAGGCCGGTGGGCACGAATTTCACGTTGTATTCAAGATAGCTCATACCCGATCGCGCCCCTCGCTGGGCTCGACCGGTGCGCGCAGGTCAAGGTTGTTTTGCTGGCTGCGGATCGTGCCGCGCTGGCTGGAGGGATAGGCCGACAAGGGCGGCAAACCATCGTAATGCGCCTGCAGCAGGATATCGCGGCCGATGGGGGCCGCTGCGGTCGACCCGCCGCCGCCGTGCTCCACCACGACGCTGACCGCGATGCGCGGGTTGTCGTGCGGGGCATAGCAGACGAACAGGGCGTGGTCGCGCCGCTCCCACGGCAAATCGGCGTTCGAGGTCACGCCGCGCGCGCGCTCGGCCTTGGTGATGTTGCGCACCTGGCTTGTGCCGGTTTTGCCGGCCATGCGCAGCCCTTCGGCCACGACCTTTGACCGGCCCGCGGTGCCGCGTTGACCGTTCACGACCTCATACATACCGCGCCGCACGGCGGCCAGGTTTTCAGGATCGATGCCCTCCAGCGGCACGTTGCCCTTGATCGGTGTTTCGACCCCGTCGATGGCGCGCACCAGGCGCGGCTCGATCGCCGTGCCCGACGCAATGCGCGCCGTCATTACCGCCAGTTGCAGAGGTGAGGCCAGCACGAAACCCTGCCCGATCGACGCGTTCAGGCTGTCGCCCACGACCCATTCGCCCTTGCCGCTTTCCAGCTTCCAGGATTTTGTCGGCATCAGTCCGCGCGCAATGCCCGACAGCGGCAGGTCATGCTTTTCGCCCAGACCCAGCTTGCGCCCCATCGCGGAAATCCGTTCGATCCCTGCCCGCTGCGCCAGGTCATAGTAATAGACATCGCAGCTTTCGCGCAGGCTTTTCACCAGATTGACCTTGCCGTGACCGCCGCGTTTCCAGCAATGGAAGCGGCGGTTGTGCAGCTCGGTATACCCGTTGCATGTCACGGTCTCATCAAGGTCGATCAGGTCGTCTTCCAACGCCGCCAGCGCGGTCACCATCTTGAAGGTCGAACCGGGCGGGTAAAGACCCGCAGCGCTTTTGTTGTACAGCGGGCGATAAGGGTCTTCGTTCAACGCTTTGTAATCGGCCAAGGAAATGCCGTGCACGAACTTGTTCGGGTCGAAGGTGGGCGCTGATCCAATGGCCAGGATGTCGCCCGTCACTGTGTCCATCACCACCGCCGCCGCGCTTTCGCCTGCCAACCGTTGCTGCACGTAATTCTGCAAAGAATGGTTGATGGTCAGCTGAACATTCTGCCCCGCGTCCCCTTCCTGTCGCCCAAGTTCGCGCATCACGCGGCCGACCGCGTTGACCTCGATCTGACGAGTGCCCGCCGAGCCACGAAGGCTGCGCTCCAGCTTCGCTTCGACCCCGGATTTGCCGATCTGGAAACGCGGGATCTGCAACAACGGGTCCTGGTCGTCCAATCGGCTGAGGTCATAGTCCGACACCGGGCCGACATAGCCCAGAATATGGGCCAGATCGCTATCAAGCGGATAGATCCGGCTCAGCCCGACCTCAGGCGTCACACCCGGAAGCGCGGGCGCGTTCACGGCGACCTCGGCGAAGTCCTCCCAGGTAATTCGATCCGCGACGGTCACCGGAACGAAGGGGCTGCGCCGCTTCATTTCCTTCACCGCGTCGGCGGTTTCTTCGGGGTCCAGCGCAACAAGATGGGCCAGGCGGGCGATGATCTCCTCCGGGTCGCCCGCATCCTCGCGCACCATGACGATGCGGTAATTCTGTTCATTGCCCGCCAGAAGCACGCCCTTGCGGTCATAGACCAGGCCACGGGCGGGCGGGATCAGGCGGATATTGATGCGGTTTTCATCGGCAAGCATGCGGTATTCGTCGGCTTGATCCACCTGCATAAACCGCATGCGCCCGATTAAGAGCCCGGCAAAGGTCATCTGCACGCCGCCCAAAAACAGACCACGGCGCGAAATACTGCGTGCGCTGCGCTCAGTATCTGCGGGAGACCGTCTCATGCGCGTTGCCGCAGGATTTCAGCCTCGGCTGCAGTGATCTTACGCACCCCCAGGGCCGCGGTAGACAGAAACACAACCGCCGGGTAGGTCAGCACGGTCATGATCAGGCGCAGAACCGACAGGCCGAAGCTGACCTGATCGATAAAGAAGATCGACAGGATCAACCGATCCGCCAAAAGCATCATCGCCATCACCGCCGTGACCATCGCCCATTCCACCAGAAATGGCAGGTCGCGCGACAGGTGATCGCGCGCGCGCAGGAATTCGACCCCAATGAGAACCACCGCGGGCCACAGGCCGGGCGGGCGCTGAAACAGCATGTCGGTCAGCAAAAACAGCGCGGCGACCAACAGCGCCGGCACATAGTCCGGGCGTCGCATGACCCAGGCGAAGGTCAGGCACAGTAGCAAGTCGGGACCGGGAAAGCGCCCCTCGCCGATCGACATCGGCAAAATGCGTACGAAGATGACAAAACCCGCCATGCCCAGGAACAACAGGCGATATAGCCAAGTGCGCATGGTCGGATGGTCGATCATTCCACCACCTCCACAGGCACCCCAGCCACCGGTGGCAGGGGATTTGTAACCACCATCGCGCCCGGTTCCCGGATCGCCTCGCTGCCATGCGAACGGAGCACGCGCAGGAATTCCAACCGTTCATAATCGGCCGCCAGGCGCACCCGCAGACGGCGGTCCGATCCTTGCGCAACGTGACCGACCAGAAGCCCCGCAGGAAACACCCCGCCGTCGCCTGAGGTGATCACCCGGTCGCCCGGCCGAACCAGGTCGGGCGTTTCCAGAAACTCGACAGGTGGGGCGGCGGAATTGTCACCGGCCAAAAGCGCATTCTGCCCCGAGGGCTGAATTGTCACCGGAATGCGGCTGTTGCTGTCGGTGACCAGGATCACGCGGCTGGTTTGTTTCCCAACGCCAGAAATGCGCCCCACCAGGCCCACGCCGTCCATCGCCGCCCAGCCGTCGACCACGCCGTCCCGCGCACCGATGTTCAACAGCACGGATTGGCGGAATGGCGAGCCGCTGTCGGCCAACACCACGCCGGTAACGAAAGACAGCCGCGCGTCCAGCCGCACGTTGTTCAGGTCCAACAGTTTCGCGTTTTCCTGTTCAAGCTGAAGGGCGGCTTCTTTCCAGGCCTTCATCTGCTGCAATTCGCGGCGCAGCTCCTGGTTTTGTTCATAAATCCGGGCGTAGCTCTGAAAATCCTCGACCATGCCCGCGACCTTGGTCACCGGCACCAGCGCCCAGTCGAACGACGGCACGACCTTGTCGACCAATGCTGCACGAAACCGTTCAACCCGTGGGCTGTCGATCCGCCACAGCAGGAAGATGCCGACCAGCAACAACACGAGAGACCCGACCAGAATGCGTCTGATCGGGCGGACATAGTCCTCGCTGTTGCCTCGGTCTTTTGCCAAACGGGCCTCCCGATGCGGCCATCCGGCCTCAGCTGTCGTAGTCGATGACGTGGCGCAGCTGCTTTTCGTATTCCAGCGCTTTGCCGGTGCCCAGGGCCACGCAGTTCAGGCTTTCATCTGCCACCGATATGGCCAGCCCGGTCTGTTCGCGCAAGGCCAGGTCCAGTTCGCCCAGAAGCGCACCGCCGCCGGTCAGCATCACGCCCCGGTCGACGATGTCGGCGGCCAGGTCGGGCGGTGTGGCTTCCAGCGCGGTCATCACCGCTTCGCAGATCTGCTGCACCGGTTCGGCCAGCGCCTCGGCAACCTGCGCCTGGTTGATCTCGGTTTCCTTGGGCACGCCGTTCAGAAGGTCACGCCCCCGGATCTGCATCGCAGCCCCGCGACCGTCGTCGGGCATGCGCGCGGTGCCGATCGAGGTTTTCACCCGCTCGGCCGTGCTTTCCCCGATCAACAAGTTTTGCTGACGTCGCAGGTAGGAAATGATCGCTTCGTCCATCCGGTCACCACCGACACGGACCGAGCGCGCGTAGACGATATCGCCCAGCGACAGAACCGCCACTTCTGTGGTGCCACCGCCTATGTCGACAACCATGTTGCCGGTCGGGTCGGTGATCGGCATGCCCGCGCCGATCGCCGCCGCGATGGGTTCCGCGATCAACCCGGCCCGCCGCGCTCCGGCGGTCAGAACCGAGGTGCGGATCGCACGTTTTTCCACCGGGGTGGCACCGTGGGGCACGCAGACGATGATCTTCGGCTTGGAGAACGTGGTGCGTTTGTGGACCTTGCGGATGAAGTGTTTGATCATCTCTTCCGCGCTGTCGAAATCAGCAATGACTCCTTCGCGCATCGGGCGGATCGCCTCGATGCTGCCCGGCGTGCGGCCCAGCATCAGCTTGGCATCCTCACCCACCGCCAGCACCTTCTTGACGCCGTCCTTCACATGATAGGCGACCACGGAAGGTTCATTCAAAATGACCCCACGCCCCTTCACATAGACCAGCGTATTCGCGGTCCCCAGGTCGATCGCCATGTCCGACGTAAACAAACTCGAAAGCCAAGCCATGCGCAGCATTTCCCGTGTCAAAACCCAAAACCGCCCGCGACTCCCTCGTGCCCGGGCGTTGGCCGTTTATAGGGGCCTCTCGGAGGCAGGAAAAGGGGGAAGCCGTGAATGCCCGGCGCCTTTTCGCCAAACGGGGTGCGGCCAAGCTGTTGAAAACAGACTCGAATGTTCGATTCTTGATAGTCTCAGCCCGTGGACACTACAATGTTCGATCCGAAATGTCGGATTCGGAGAAATACGGGCGGGACCGGGACGAGGGAAAATTATCCAGCAGGTGGCCACTTCACGTGAAGGTCATCAATGACGAATTCGTGGGAATGCGGCGCATCGTGTGCGCACAGGTGCGGATGATCCGCGGGCAGGTCTGGATGTTCATGTGCCTGTGTTTCCGCCATCCCGGCGGGCCAGATCCAATGCGCCACAGCCACGCCCACCAATGCGATCCCCCCCAGGATGGCCAGGGCCGCCGGCAACCCGAACACTCCCCCAACCCAGCCCGCAAGAGGATAGGTCAGCAACCAGCAAGCATGGGACAGCGCAAATTGCGCCGCGAACAAAGCCGGGCGGTCCTCGGGATGGGCCGAGCGTTTCAGAAGCCGCCCCGAGGGCGTCAGAACCGCGGAATAGCCCATCCCGATCGCGGCCCAGAGCGCAAGCAGCACCGACCAGGGCGGCAGGCCCAGACGCGATAGCCACAAGCCGAGCCCCAGCGACAGGGCGACGAGAAAGGCCCCAGCAGGCATCATCACGGACCGGTCCGGTATACGGTCCAAAAGGCGCGGCAGGATGAGGGCCGCCAGCATCGACCCGGCTCCGAACGCGGCCATTGCCACGCCCAACGCGCGGTCCCCGGCGCCATAGCCGACCTTGACCAGCACCACCGTGTTGACCAGCACAAAGGCGCCGACAGCCGCGGCCGCCAGGTTCAGCGCCAGCAAGCCGCGCAGGCGCGGCGTGGCCAGATAGATTCGGCTGCCGCGTGTCAGGCGGTCGCGAAACGGGCGCGTTGTGGCCGGGCGCGGAATCGGCATCCGCGCCCGCAAGACCAGCATCGCTGAGACCAGAAAACCGACCACGGCGCCCGCGAACAGGCCATGAAAGCTCATCACCGTCAGCAACAGCGCCGCCAGGGCGGGAGACAACAGGTTTTCGATGTCATAGGCCAGCCGCGACAAGGACAGGGCGCGGGTATAATCCCGTTCCTTAGGCAGAATGTCAGGAATGGTGGCCTGAAACACCGGTGTGAAAGTGGCCGATGCGGCCTGCAGCAGGAAAATCAGCACGTAGACCTGCCACACTTCGGTGATGAAAGGCAGCGCCATCGCAACCGTCGCGCGGGCTAGGTCTGCGGCGACCATCACCGCCTTGCGCGGCAAGGTGGCCGTGATCGCTGCCATCACCGGCGACAGGCCGACATAAGCGAGCATCTTGATCGCATAGGCTGTGCCCAGCACCATGCCGGCGCGCTCTCCCGCCAGCGAAAACGCCAGCAAGCCCAGCGCGACCGTCATCAGGCCCGATCCCAAAAGGGCCACGACCTGAGCTGCGAACAGCGTCGCGAACGTCCGATTTTTAAAAAGGGTGATCATGCGGGCGAGTGTAAACCCGCCCGCGATCCGGTCAATGGATCAGACCCCTTCGGGTTTGGTTTTTTCGCGCCGCACCAGCAGATTGTTCAGCGCGTTGACATAGGCCTTGGCGGACGCCACGACCGTGTCGGTATCGGACGATTGGCCGGTAACGATCTTGCCGTTTTCCTCCATTCGCACGCTGACCGTGGCCTGCGCGTCGGTGCCTTCGGTCACCGCGTGCACCTGATAAAGTTGCAGCCGCGCCTCATGCGGGAACAGCGCCTTGATCGCGGCGAATGTCGCGTCCACAGGGCCGTCGCCGGTCGCGGTTTTCTGGAAATCCTTTCCGTCGACCTCCAACGTCAGATCGGCGGATTGCGGCGCCTCGGTGCCACAGATCACGCGCAGGAACTTCACCTGGATGCGGTCGTTGGCAGCATCGGTGCCGTCCTTCATCAGCGCAATCAGGTCATCGTCGAAGATTTCCTTCTTGCGATCCGCCAGTTCCTTGAACCGGACAAAGACGTCCTTCAGTTGGTTGTCCGCCAGATCCCAGCCCAGGTCCTTCAGCTTGGAGCGCAGCGCGGCGCGGCCGGAATGCTTGCCCATGACCAGGTTGGTTTCGGCCAGACCCACGTCCTCGGGCCGCATGATTTCGAACGTTTCGGCATTCTTCAACATGCCGTCCTGGTGAATGCCACTTTCGTGGGCAAAGGCGTTCTTGCCGACGATCGCCTTGTTGAACTGGACCGCAAAACCCGACACCTGCGCCACGCGGCGCGAGATGTTCATAATCTTGGTCGTATCCACACGGCTGGACCACGGCATGATGTCGTGGCGCACTTTCAGGGCCATGACGACCTCTTCCAGCGCCGTGTTGCCGGCGCGTTCGCCCAACCCGTTGATGGTGCATTCAATCTGACGCGCGCCGGCCTCGACCGCCGCCAGGCTGTTCGCCGTCGCCATGCCCAGATCGTTGTGGCAATGGGTGGCGAATGTGATTTCGTCCGCACCTGGCACCCGCGCAAGCAGCATCGCGATCAGGTCCGCACTTTCGCGCGGGGCGGTATAGCCGACCGTGTCGGGGATGTTGATCGTGGTGGCGCCCGCCTTGATCGCGATCTCGATCACCCGGCACAGGTAGTCGTGCTCGGTCCGGGTTGCGTCCATCGCCGACCATTGCACATTGTCGGTCAAGTTGCGCGCATGTGTCACCGTCTTGTCGATCAGGTCGGCCATTTCGTCCTTGTTCAGGTTCGGAATGGCGCGGTGCAGGGGGGATGTGCCGATGAAGGTGTGAATGCGCGGTTGCGCCGCGTGCTTCACCGCCTCATAGCAGCGGTCGATGTCCTTGAAGTTCGCGCGGCTCAGCCCGCAGATCACCGCGTTTTTCGAAGCCATCGCGATGTCGCGCACCGCTTCGAAATCGCCCTCCGAGGCGATCGGAAAGCCTGCTTCGATGATGTCGACACCCATGTCGTCCAGCATCTCGGCGATTTCCAGTTTCTCGTCATGGGTCATGGTCGCGCCGGGGCTTTGTTCGCCATCGCGCAGCGTGGTGTCGAAAATCAACACCTGGTCATTGTCGTTGGTCATGTCTCTGATCTTTCGTGTTTCTTAGCCGTGGAGGTTGTGGCGCAGGGTGCATCCTCTGAGCGGTCGCGCCTGACGGCACGCTCAGAGGCGGCTAAGAAGCAGCAGCGCAGCACGACGGGCCGCCGGGGCGGTCGTGGGTCGTGCGATATGGGTCTGCTGTGCCATGCGGGCGATAATAGCCGCCCGTTCGTAAAGGAAAACCCCCTTTTTGACCTGAATCACGGCGCAAATCGGCCTGGTGTGAGACCATCTGGCGAGAATTCGACGGAACGCATTCGGCGAACGCGATATGCCGCAGGGCTATTTCGCATACGGCGATATACAATCGTTCAAATTCGACCCCGTGGGGGTAATTTTCTTGCGGGTCGAGCGGGGAAGCGGCGGGCAATGGCCCGCGTATTAGGAGAACACCATGGCACATGTTGTCGTTTTAGGCGCGGGACTGGGCGGGTCCATTCAGGCCTATGAGTTGAAAGAGACCCTGACAAAGTCAGACAAGATCACGGTCATTTCGAACAAACCCTATTTCCAGTTTACGCCATCGAACCCTTGGGCCGGGGTCAACTGGCGCAAGCAGGACGATATCACCATCGACCTTGCGCCGGTGATGAAACGTCGCGGGATCGACTTCATCTGCGACGGGGCGACCAAGTTGGTTCCCGAAGAAAACAAGATCGAGCTCGAGAGCGGCAAGGTCGTCGAATATGACTATCTTGTCATTGCCACTGGTCCGGACCTGGCGTTTGACGAGATCGAGGGCTTTGGCCCCGACGCCAACACGCATTCGGTTTGCCATGTCGAACATGCCGCCGAAAGCGGTGCAAAGTGGGACGCGTTTTGTGCCAATCCCGGTCCGATCGTAATCGGTGCGGTGCAGGGGGCAAGCTGCTTTGGCCCGGCGTACGAATACCTGCTGACCATCGAAACCGACCTGCGCCGACGCAAGATCCGCGACAAGGTGCCGATGACCTTCGTCACCTCGGAGCCCTATATCGGCCATCTGGGTCTGGGCGGGGTCGGCGACACCAAGGGTATGCTGGAAAGCATCCTGCGGGATCGGGACATCAAATGGGTCACCAACGCAAAGGTCGACAAATTCGAGCCCGAGATGCTGCATTGCACCGAGATGAACGAAGACGGTAGCGTGAAAACGACGCACGAAATTCCGTTCAACTATGCCATGATGCTGCCTGCCTTCCGGGGCATTCCCGCAGTGATGGGCATCGAAGGTCTGGTGAACCCGCGTGGCTTCATCGTGGTGGACGAATACCAGCGCAACCCGAAGTACCAGAACATCTTTGCCATCGGGGTGGCGATTGCGATCGCCCCGCCGGTGATGACGCCGGTGCCGACCGGCGTGCCGAAAACCGGGTTCATGATCGAAAGCATGGTCACTGCCACGGCACACAACATGCCGCGCGTCATGCGGGGCGAAGAGCCGAACAACCTGCCCAGCTGGAACGCCTTCTGCCTGGCAGATTTTGGCGACCGGGGCGCGGCCTTCCTGGCCATGCCGCAAAACCCGCCGCGCAACGTGAACTGGACGGCACAGGGACGGTGGGTGCACTGGGCCAAACTGGGCTTTGAATGGTACTTCATGCGCAAAATCCGCAAGGGTGTGAGCGAACCGTTCTATGAGCGCGCCATCATGAAGATGCTGAAGATCAACAAAATGCGGTGACCCAACCGCTGGACCGAACCACAGGCCGCCTTGCTGGGGCGGCCTGTTTTCGGCCACCCGCCCCGTCTGCTCTCCAATCAAGATCTACCAGCAGAGAGGCAAGATTCGGCGGCTCGACTCCGACGTGTTTGCTGCTGACGGTTTGGGAATTTCCAACCTCCTCCAACAGGCCCTGGAAATCGGTGTCGAACAGAATCTGAAGGTCGAACAGGAAAAGCTTGGTCAGGGTTGTGGGCAGTCTTTCAAGCGCCGGTCGCGCTATGGCTTAAAAAGCGACCACACCTGTCCTGACTAAAGGGCACTCTCACTTTTCATTCAGCCGGTCGAAAAGGTCAGTTGCCGTCTTCGTCCAGAATTCCCGCGTTCCATTCGCCGGTGACCGCATTGCCGTCGGCATAACGCACCGTGCCCTGTCCGTGGCGTTTGCCGTCTTGGAACAACCCCTCGTAGACGTCACCGTTCGCATAGATCGCGGTGCCATTTCCGGACATCTTACCCGCCTGCCAGTCGCCGTTATAGATAAAGCCGTCAGGCATGGTCAGCGTGCCCTGCCCTGCCCTGTTGCCAGCCACGAAGCCGCCCTCGTAAACAGTACCGTCGGCAAAGGTGGATTTACCCTGACCATCGCGCTTGCCCGCTTTCCAGCTGCCGACATAGGAATACCCGTCGGCGTAAGTCAGGCTACCCTGTCCGTCATACAGCGCGTTCTTGAACATGCCGTCATAGGTCGGGCCATTGGCATACGTCGCCACCCCTTGCCCTTCGATCACACCCTTGGACCAGGCGCCTTCATAGGTGTTGCCGTCAGGATAAGTGATCTTGCCACTGCCATCTGCCAGGCCTGCGCGGAACTGACCTTCGTAGATCGATCCATCGGGATAGGTCACCATCCCGGTGCCCTCGATCTGCCCCGCGACCCAGCCGCCAACATAGGTATAGCCATCGGACCCGGTAAAGGTGCCCTGGCCGTGGCGCTTGTCGCCTTCGAACCCGCCGTCATAGCTGTCGCCATTGGCATAGGTCACCTGCCCCGCGCCCGCACGTTCGCCGTTCACGAAGGGGCCGGTATAGGTATCTCCATTGGATTGCTTCAACACGCCGTCGCCATGCATCTGGCCTGCAAGCCAGCCACCTTCGAAGCGCATGCCGTCAGGGTTGGTCAGAACGCCCTGTCCTTCGCGTGCATCCGCGCGCATGTCGCCGTCATAGACCGATCCGTCAGCATAGGTAGAGCGGCCTTTGCCCTCTTTCACACCAGCAACCCAATCGCCTTCATAGACATAGCCCGAGGGGCTTTCCATCCGTCCCTGGCCGTGGTGCAGCGCGTTGCGAAAGCCGCCTTCGTATTTCACGCCGTTGGCATAGATCGCCAGACCCGCGCCGTTGATCTTTCCGTCCACCCAGTCGCCTTCGAACGTGCCGCCGTCGGCAAAGGTGATCTTGCCGAAGCCCTCGGGCTTGCCCTTTGCAAAGCTGCCTTCGTAGATTGATCCGTTAGGAAAGCGCGCCGAGCCCTGGCCGCGGATTTCACCGTCTACAAAGGTGCCAGTGTATTCATAGCCGGACGGCAGGCGATAGGTGCCCTGACCGTGCTGCAGCCCGTCCTTGAACGTGCCCTCATAGATGCCACCGTCATCGTATTGCTTGATCTCGACGCTAGTGCTGTCCTGCGCCACAGCGCCACCGGCAACGCCGGTCAAAGCCATCGCGATCGCGATCGCGCGCGTCCATCCCTGAAGATGCGACATGTTCCACCTCACCCAATACTTCGTCTTTGCGCACGTTACCCCGCGCGACTGCCCGTTCAACCTATTGGACCCCCGGTGCCAAGACAACGGTTTTGACCGGTGGCATCTTTTCCTCCGGCTGAAACCCGCTATATCTGGGCCAGATTTCAAAGGAACACCGCGCGATGAGTGACCATTTCCGCCTGACCCTGGCCCAGCTGAACCCGACCGTCGGGGCGCTTACCGCCAATGCCGACAAGGCGCGCGACGCCTGGTCACAGGCCAAGGCCGCCGACGCCGACATGCTGGCCCTGCCCGAGGCGTTCCTGACCGGGTATCAGTGCCAGGACCTGATCATGCGGCCGCAGTTCTACACCGACGCGATGGCGGAAATCGATAGCCTGGCCGCCGATTGCGCCGACGGCCCGGCAATGGGGATCGGCGCGCCCTATCACGATGGCGGCGACCTTTATAATGCCTATTACATCCTACAAGGCGGCAACATCGCAGCGCGGGTGCTGAAACAGCGCCTGCCCAACGAAACCGTATTCGATGAGGAACGCCTGTTCACCCCGGCGGACCCGCAGGGGCCCTACGCCCTTGGCCCGATCCGTATCGGCACGCCGATCTGTGAAGACGCCTGGCACCCGGAAGACGTCTGCGAGACCCTGGCCGAAAGCGGTGCGGAGTTTCTGCTGGTCCCCAACGGGTCGCCTTATTACCGCGACAAGATGGACGTGCGCATAAACCACATGGTGGCGCGCGTGGTCGAAACCGGCCTGCCGCTGATCTACCTGAACCTTGTCGGCGGGCAGGATGACCAGGTGTTCGACGGCGGCACCTTTGGGCTGAACCCGGGCGGTGAACTCGCGCTGCAAATGCCGGTGTTTGACGAAGACATCCGCCATGTCGACCTGACCCGCACCGAAGACGGCTGGCGCATAGAAAAGTCGGACCTGACCCCGATCCCGGACGCCTGGGAGCAGGATTACCGCTGCATGGTCGAAGGGCTGCGCGACTACATGGGCAAGACCGGGTTCCAAAAGGTGCTTTTGGGTCTGTCCGGCGGCATCGACAGCGCCATCGTCGCGACCATTGCGGCCGACGCGCTGGGGGCCGAAAACGTGCGCTGCGTGATGCTGCCCTCCGAATACACCTCGCAAGGGTCGCTGGACGATGCCAAGGCGGTGGCGGACAATCTGGGATGCCGCTATGATTTCGTGCCGATCGCCGAGGGGCGTGCCGCGATCACCAACACGCTGGCGCCGCTGTTCGAAGGCACCGAGGAAGGGCTGACCGAGGAGAACATCCAGTCGCGCCTGCGCGGGCTTTTCCTGATGGCGCTGTCCAACAAGTTCGGCGAAATGCTTTTGACCACCGGCAACAAGTCCGAAGTCGCGGTGGGATACGCCACGATTTATGGCGACATGGCGGGCGGCTATAACCCGATCAAGGATCTTTACAAGACCCGCGTTTTTGAGACCTGCCGCTGGCGCAACGCCAACCACCGGCCTTGGATGGCGGGGCCGGCAGGCGAGGTCATCCCACCCCGGATCATCGACAAACCGCCCTCGGCCGAGCTGCGCGAGGATCAGAAGGACGAAGACAGCCTGCCGCCCTATGACGTGCTGGACGCGATCCTGACCGGGCTGGTGGATGACGAGAAATCCGTGGCCGATCTGGTCACCGAAGGCTTTGACCAGGCCATCGTGAAGAAGGTCGAGCACCTGATTTTCATCAGCGAATACAAACGCTTCCAATCCGCGCCCGGTCCCCGCCTGACGATGCGCAGTTTTTGGCTGGATCGCCGTTACCCGATCGTGAACCGCTGGCGAGACACCAGCGCGAGGTGATCATTGCGTCCGGCTTGCCCCCGGCCGAACCGGTTTGTGACCTTCTCTGTAGAGATCTGTAGTACGGTGCTTGCGTCCTTCTCATCGCGCACCAAAACCGCCCACATCCGCAACACGTCGCTGCGAGAAAGCACAGCCCAACGCGGATTCAGTCAACATTTTCGGACGGGTCATCAGCCCCTTCCGCACGATCGCCCATCAGATAGCGGGGGCCCGGCCCGTGTCGGCGTGCGCTATCGGCGGGGTTGTAAAGAGCACATCGCTTCAGGCTCAGGCAACCGCAGCCGATGCAACTATCCAGGCTGTCGCGCAACTGCTGCATCGCGGTGATGCGGGCGTCCAGTTCCCGCCGGAACCCCCGCGCCAACCGCGTCCAGTCCGCTTTCGTCGGCGTGCGCCCGTCGGGCAGCTTTTCGATCTGGGCGCGTATTTCAGCAATGGAAAACCCCAACTGCTGGGTGATGCGCACGAAGGACAGGCGGCGAATGTCGGCGCGGTGGAATTGACGCTGCCCCCCGGCGGTGCGGATCGGGCGCACCAGCCCTTCGGCCTCGTAATACCGGATCGCGGACACGGCCAACCCGGTGCGCGTGGCCATCTGGCCGATCGACATCATTGCTTTTGGTGCCATTATTTCCCTCTTGATCTAAAGTTTACTTGAGCAATTAAAACTATTCTATCAAGAGAATCACAACGGAGAATATCATGGCCTTCCTGGAACACCTGAACCTGACCGTCAGCGACCCGATGCGCACCGCTGACATGTTGTGTGACCTGTTTGGCTGGCGTGTGCGCTGGCAAGGTCCCTCAATAAACGGCGGGCTGACGCTGCATGTGGGCAGTGATGACAGCTACCTTGCGGTCTATTCGATGGGGGGCACCGCGAAGGCGGCGCGGACCTATGAAACCATCGGCGCGCTGAACCACATCGGGGTGGTGGTCGATGATCTGGACGCGACCGAGGCACGGGTGCGCAGTGCGGGGTTTGTCCCACACAATCACGATGACTATGAGCCAGGGCGACGGTTCTATTTCCACGATCACGACGGGGTCGAGATCGAGGTCGTATCTTATGCCTGATCGCAGGACAACAGGGCAGAGGCACTATCAGCCGCGACGCCCAGGCTTCCCCGTGCCTCGCCTTTGCTACGGGTGACAATCATGTTTCGCCCAAGATCCGGGCCGGCCTTGCACGTCGTGTCGGCGATCAGATTGTGCGGCCGCGACAGCCCGTGCGCTGGTCCGACGGGGCCTGGAACACTTTGCGCGCGGTGATGCGCTGCTCTCTGGCCACCGACAGGCATCGGTGATCCTTTCTGGGTCCCAATCGGCGATGATTGACCCTGCGTTAAGCAGCTTTCCGCCAGCCGTTGACGCCACTGGGCGAAACCTGCCAAGCTTGCGCATGGCCCAGAACAAGACCCAGCCCACCGACGCGTCCCTTGCCACGTTTCTGGACAAGGTGGAGCCAGCGCGCCGACGCGACGACGCCCGCGCACTGGATGCGCTGTTTCGCGAGGTCACGGGGTTTGAGCCGGTGCTCTGGGGCCCATCAATCGTCGGCTATGGGCGATATCACTACCGCTATGACAGCGGGCGCGAAGGGGATTTCCTAGCCACCGGGTTTTCCCCGCGCAAGGCAAACTTGTCGCTCTATATCATGCCGGGATACGCAGATTTCAGCGGTATTCTGGACCGGCTTGGCAAACACAAGCTTGGAAAATCATGCCTTTATATCAACAAATTGGACGATATTGACCCGGAGGTTCTGAAAGAGCTGATCCGCGCAGGGCTCAAGGACCTGAACCGCCGCTGGGCTGTCACTGCCAACTGAACACGCTTATTCCCACCACCGGTCAATCGCCGCAATGTCGTCGTCGGACCAGCCAAAGTGATGCGCAAGCTCATGCACCATGATATGTGACACCAGCGCGCCCAGGGTTACATTGCCCCGCGCCGCCCATTCATCCAGGATCGCCCGGCGAAAAAGCCAGATCGTGTCGGGCTGCTGCGGCTGGTCCAGCACCGATTTCTGCGTCATCGGAATGCCGTCATACAGCCCCGTCAGGCCGAACGGATCGTCGATGTCCAGATCGTCCAGCATGTCGTCCGGCGCCAAATCACGGACGTGGACCACCACGTCACGCGCCAGCGTGCCGAACGGCGCTGGCAACGCAGCAAGCGTTGTGGCGGCCAGGGCTTCGATGTCCGCGGCGCTGGGGGCAATCAGATGATCCATGTCGTCAGATATGGACAAAACCGGGCCGGTATGAAAGAGCATCGGCGCAAGGAGATCACCATGACCACCACCCGTTTCGCGCCCTCGCCCACCGGATACATCCACGTCGGCAACCTGCGCACCGCGCTGTTCAACTACCTGATCGCTGCCAAATCCGGCGGCACATTCATCCTGCGCCTGGATGACACCGACCCTGAGCGGTCGAAACAGGAATATGCCGACGCGATCATGGAAGACCTGGAATGGCTGGGCCTGACCTGGGACCGGGTGGAGCGTCAATCCGACCGGTTGGACCGCTATGAGGACGCAGCCCAGCAGCTGCGCGACATCGGTCGGTTCTATGAGGCGTTCGAGACGCCGACCGAGCTGGACCTGAAGCGCAAGAAGCAGCTGAACATGCACAAGCCACCGGTCTATGACCGATCCGCGCTGGCCCTGTCCGAGGACGAAAAGGCCGCATTGCGGGCTGAGCGCGGCAACGGTGTTTGGCGTTTCAAGCTGGATCACGAACGTATCGAGTGGACCGACGGCATCCTGGGCGATCTGTCGATCGACGCGGCCTCGGTGTCCGATCCGGTTCTGATCCGGGGCGACGGGCAGTTCCTCTATACGCTGGCCAGCGTTTGCGACGACGTGGATTTCGGTGTCACCAATGTGGTGCGTGGCTCGGACCACGTGACCAACACCGCGACCCAGATCCAGATCATTCAGGCGCTTGGCGGCACCCTGCCCGCCTTTGCCCACCACAGCCTGTTGACCGGCCCCCAGGGTGAGGCGCTGTCAAAGCGTCTGGGCACCCTGGCCCTGCGCGACCTGCGCGAAGCAGGCGTGCAGCCGGCAGCCCTTCTGTCGCTGATGGCGCGGCTGGGGTCATCACAACCGGTCGAGCTGCATGGCTCGCTGGACGAGATCATCGAGGGCTTCGACATTTCGACCTTCGGCGCGGCGCCGACCAAGTTTGACGTGCAGGATCTGTATCCGCTAACCGGCCGTTATCTGGCCGGGTTGTCAGTGTCCGAGGTGGCCGCCACGCTGGCCGAGCTGGGCGTGCCCGCCGAATTGGCCGAGCCGTTCTGGACCGTCGCACGTGAAAACATCACCACGCTGAAGGACCTTGGTCCCTGGTGGACCCTGTGTCGCGACGGTGCCGATCCGCTGATCGATGACGAAGACGCGGACTTCATCGCCCAGGCGATGACGCTTTTGCCGGACGGACCTTACACTGCCGACAGCTGGGGCGCGTGGACGAACGCAGTAAAGGACGCGACCGGGCGCAAGGGCCGAGGTCTTTTCATGCCACTGCGCAAGGCCGTGACCGGCATGACGAACGGCCCGGACATGTCCGCGTTGATGCCGCTGTTGCAGGTGATCCGCGCCAAGGGATAATTCCCCATACATCACTGTGCGAATACGAAGGGCCCCTGCGCAACGCAGGGGCTTTTCTTTTCGCGCCTCGCCCTTCATCCTGCACCGATGGCAAACGCTCAGGCGAAATTCCTCGAAGGCAATCTTTTGCGCCACATCACGGTGATGGCGTTGACAGCCTCGGTCGGCTTGATGGCGGTGTTCCTGGTCGACCTGGTCGACATGATCTTCATCTCGATGTTGGGCAAGGATGAGCTGGCCGCGGCCGTGGGCTATGCCGGGGCGATCTTGTTCTTCACCTCGTCCTTCGGCATCGGCATGTCGATCGCAGCCGGCGCGCTGGTGGCGCGCGCACTGGGCGAAGGCGACACCCGGATGGCCAGCCGCCGGGCGGCCACATCGCTGCTTTATGGTGTGCTGTTCGGCGCGGGATTTGCAGCGCTTGTCTGGGTCAATATCCGCCCGCTGGCGCAGCTGATGGGGGCCACGGGCGACACGTTGGACCTGTCGGTAGGCTATCTTCAGATCATCATCCCGTCGCTGCCGCTGTTGCTGGTCGGCATGGTTGGTGGCGCGATCCTGCGCGCCCACGGGGATGCCCGCCGCGCGATGGTCGCGACAATCTTGGGCGGTGTGGTGAACGCGGTTCTGGACCCGATCCTGATCTTCGGATTCGGGCTTGAACTGACCGGCGCCGCGCTGGCCTCGGTCGCCGCACGTGTGACCATCGGCGCCACCGCGCTTTACCCGATCTTTCGCTGGCATGGCGGATTGGAGCGCCCTACTGCAGCCGAATTCCGGGTTGATTTCCCCGCCATCGTGGCGATCGCCTTGCCCGCGATCCTGACCCAGTTCGCCACCCCGATCGGCCAAGCTTATGTGACCCGCTCAATGGCGCAGTTCGGCTCGGACGCGGTGGCGGGCATGGCGATCATCTCGCGACTGGTCCCGGTGTCCTTCGGGGTGATTTTTGCCCTGTCTGGGGCAATCGGGCCCATTATCGGCCAGAACTTCGGCGCCGGGCGCCACGATCGTGTGCGCGGCGCCTATCGCGACGGGCTGATTTTTACCGCATTGGTGGTCATCCTGGTGACCGCGCTTCTGTTCTTGTTGCGAGGACCCATCGCCGATCTGTTCAACGCGACCGGCCTGACCCGCGACTTGGTGTTCCTGTTCTGCGGCCCACTGGCGCTGGCCTGGGTGTTCAACGGCGTGCTTTTTGTGTCGAACGCGGCGTTCAACAACCTGGGCCATCCCTATTATTCGACCTGGCTGAACTGGGGGCGCCACACGCTGGGCACGATCCCGTTCGTGATCCTTGGCGCGGGTTGGTATCAGGGCGCGGGCGTTCTGTTTGGTCAGGCGTTCGGCGGGCTGGTCTTCGCCGCGCTTGCCATGCTTCTGGTGCGCCGGGTCATGCGGCAGAAGGAAGCCCCGGTGACGGACGAACCGTTCCGCCGCCAGGCCCGCCTAATCCAGCTGTTTCACAACCGCCGATAGCCGTCCCAGCCCGTCGTCGACCACGTCGCGCTCCTCGGCGCTCAGCACCTGGGCGCGGGGATAGATCGGCGCGGCGCGATCATCCAGGATCGGCGCGTGCCAACCTTCGGTCGTTTCAAAGAAATGCTGCGCGCCTTCGGGTCCGAACTCGTTCAGAAACCCCTGCACAACCGTGTCGAGATAGGACAAGAGCACCGGGTTGTCCGCATCCGGGGTGCGGTGAAACCCGTCGGGGATCGCATAGATCGCTACGTCCAGCTGCCGGTCGATGTCATGGCTGACATGGGGCGTGGCATCGTGGCGATCGTACGCGCGTTCGCGTTCGTCCAGCGCGGCCCAATCCGCCCCCGGCACCGCCGCGATCAACCCGTCGATGTAATCCTCTGCCGCTGGCACCACGGTCAGAAACGACACATCCCGCAGCGGCGTGTGGCGCCACGCCCGCCGCCAGCCGCGCACCGATGCGGTGCTGGCGTGCAGGTAGTCATGCGTGCGCCGATTCACCAGCGAACCATAGCCGAAGAAAAACGGGTCTTTCATACCCGCGCAGACTGGCGCGGCATGCGGTGGAATACAAGTGCTTGCCTGAACGCCACACCCGCGCTACCTATGAGCCATCGCATCGGGAGAATCTGGTTCTCCAGTGCCGAAGGAGCAACCGCCCCGGTAAACTCTCAGGCCCATGGACCGATGCGGTGGATAGGACTCTGGAGAGTGGTGCGGACGCACCCGCCGAAGGGATAACGATCTCAGGCGACAGGACAGAGGGGGCATCGCTGGGCGCAACATGCGCCTGTTCGATGCCGGGCGCATGCATTCCGGCAAGTGAGTTTGGGAGGAACGGCATGGGCGAGCTGAAGCGTACGGGGCTTTACGATCTGCACATCGAACTGGGCGCCAAGATGGTGCCTTTCGCAGGCTATGAAATGCCGGTGCAATACCCGATGGGTGTGATGAAAGAACACCTCCATACGCGTGCGTATGCTGGCCTGTTCGATGTCAGCCACATGGGCCAGGTCATCCTGCGCGGTGACGATCCGGCCGGCGCGTTGGAGCGTCTGGTGCCGGTGGCGCTGAAGGCGCTTGCCGACGGGCGGCAACGCTATGCCATGTTCACCAATGACGATGGCGGCATACTGGACGACCTGATGGTCGCCAATCGTGGCGACCACCTGTTTTTGGTGGTGAACGCCGCCTGCAAGGACGCCGACATTGCCCATATGCGCGCGGGCCTGCCCGATTGCGACGTTGAGGTGATCGAGGACCGCGCCCTGCTGGCCCTGCAAGGCCCGGCCGCCGAGGCCGCCCTGGCGCAGATCGCGCCGGTGGCCGACATGACGTTCATGGACGTGGCCGTGCTGAGCTCGGACTTCGGAGATCTGTGGGTGTCCCGCTCGGGTTATACCGGCGAGGACGGGTTCGAGATTTCGGTCGAAAACAGCCAGGCCGCCGCGCTTGCCAAGGCGCTTCTGGCGATCGACGCGGTCGCGCCGATCGGTCTGGGCGCGCGCGACAGCCTGCGGCTTGAGGCCGGGCTGTGCCTGTACGGCAATGACATCGACACCACCACCAGCCCGGTCGAAGCGGCGCTGGAATGGGCGGTGCAGAAGGTGCGCCGCACCGGCGGCGACCGCGCGGGCGGATTTCCCGGCGCGGATCGCATCCTGGCCGAGTTCGACCAGGGCTCCAGCCGCCGCCGGGTCGGGCTGTTGCCCGAAACCCGCGCGCCCATGCGCGCCGGCACCGAATTGTTCGCGACCGAGGACGCCACCGACCCGATCGGCACCGTGACCTCGGGCGCCTATGGCCCCTCGATCGAGGCGCCGATGTCGATGGGCTATGTCACCACCGAACACGCCGCAACTGGCACGATCATCTTTGGCGACGTGCGCGGCAAACGACTGCGGGCGAAAGTGGCCGACATGCCCTTCCGCCCGTCCACCTACAAACGCTGAACCCAACAGGAGACCCCCCATGAAATTCACCGAAGAACACGAATGGCTGCGCGAAGAAGACGGCGTGATGGTCGTCGGCATCACCGAACATGCGGCCGAACAGCTGGGCGATGTCGTCTTTGTCGAACTGCCCGAAGTGGGCACCGAAGTGTCCAAGGATGAAGAGATCGTTGTGATCGAAAGCGTGAAGGCCGCAAGCGACATCCTGTCGCCGCTGGACGGCGAGATTGTCGAAGTGAACCCGATGCTTGAGGAAGACCCCGGCAAGGTAAACGAAGACGCGCAAGGCGATGCCTGGTTTTTCAAGATCAAGCCGTCGGACCTGTCGCCGATGGACGATTACATGGACGAAGCCGCCTACAAGACTTTCATCGGTTGATCTACAGATGGGCCGCTCGTCCCCCTAGGGGCGTTGAGCGGCCGCTGCCCCGGAGACAGACACATGCCTTTTACGCCCACCGGCTACCTGCCCTATGACTTTGCCAACCGCCGCCACATCGGCCCGTCGCCGTCCGAAATGGCCGACATGTTCACCGCAGTTGGGGTCAAGGATCTTGACGATCTGATCGACCAGACCGTGCCTGAAAACATCCGTCAGGCCGAGCCGCTGGACTGGGGGCGCGCGCGGTCCGAGCGGGAAGCTTTGCACCAGATGCGGGTGACCGCGGCGAAGAACAAGGTTCTGCGGTCGCTTCTGGGCCAGGGCTATCACGGCACGGTCACGCCGCCGGTGATCCAGCGCAACATACTGGAAAACCCGGCCTGGTACACGGCTTATACACCTTATCAGCCGGAGATCAGCCAAGGGCGGCTTGAGGCGCTTTTGAATTTCCAGACAATGGTCAGCGACCTGACCGGGCTTGAGATCGCCAACGCCTCGCTGTTGGACGAGGCCACCGCTTGCGCCGAGGCGATGGTGATGGGCCACCGCGTCGCAAAATCGAAGGCCAAGGGCTTTTTCGTCGACGAGAACAGTCACCCACAAAACATTGCGGTGATGAAAACCCGCGCAGCCCCACTGGGGATCGAGATTATCGTCGGCGATCCCGAAGCCGATCTGGTTCCCGAAGATGTGTTCGGTGCAATCTTTCAATACCCCGGAACATACGGCTACGTACGGGACTTCACCGACCAGATCGCCGCGCTGCATGCGGTCAAGGCCGTGGGCATCGTCTCTGCCGATCCGCTGGCTCTGACCGTGCTGAAAGAACCCGGCGCAATGGGTGCCGACATCGCCGTCGGATCGACCCAGCGCTTTGGCGTTCCGGTGGGCATGGGTGGCCCCCACGCGGCCTATCTGGCCACAGCGGACCGTCACAAACGGGCGATGCCAGGCCGTATCGTGGGCGTCAGCGTGGACGCGCGCGGCAACAAGGCCTATCGCCTGTCGCTGCAAACGCGGGAGCAGCACATCCGCCGCGAAAAGGCCACCTCGAACGTCTGCACTGCGCAGGCGTTGTTGGCGGTCATGGCGTCGTTCTATGCGGTGTTCCACGGCCCCGAAGGGTTGAAGGCCATCGCCCAGCGCATCCACCGCAAGACGGTGCGCATGGCGAAGGGGCTGGAGGCCGCCGGGTTTGAGGTAACGCCGAAGCATTTCTTTGACACGATCACGGTCAATGTCGGTCCGCTGCAGAAAACCGTGATGAAAAGCGCGGTTGAAGAAGGCATCAACCTGCGCCCGGTGGGCGACGACCGGATCGGCATCACGCTGGACGAAGCGACCCGCCCGGGCACGGTCGAATCCATCTGGCGCGCCTTCGGGATTGCCCGCAAGGATGACGATTTCACCCCCGAGTATCGCCTGCCCGATGCGATCCTGCGCACCTCGGATTACCTCACACACCCCGTGTTCCATATGAACCGGGCTGAAACCGAGATGATGCGTTACATGCGCCGTCTGGCAGACCGCGATCTGGCGCTGGATCGCGCGATGATCCCGCTGGGCAGCTGCACGATGAAGCTGAACGCCGCCGCCGAGATGATGCCGGTCAGCTGGCGCGAGTTCTCGATGATCCATCCGATGGCGCCGGCGGATCAGACCGAAGGCTATACAATCCTGATAGAGGATCTGAAGGACAAGCTGTGCCTGATCACCGGCTATGACGCCATGTCGATGCAGCCCAATTCCGGCGCGCAGGGCGAATATGCCGGGCTGTTGACCATCGCCGCCTATCATCGGTCACGTGGGCAAGAGCGCAACATATGCCTGATCCCGATCTCGGCGCATGGCACCAACCCGGCCTCGGCCCATATGGCCGGTATGGACGTTGTGGTGGTGAACTCGGCCGAAAACGGTGACATCGACGTTGCGGATTTCCGCGCGAAGGCCGAGGCGGCGGGCGACAAGCTGGCCGCCTGCATGATCACCTATCCGTCGACCCATGGTGTGTTCGAAGAAACCGTGCGCGAAGTCTGTGACATCACTCATGAATTCGGCGGCCAGGTCTATATCGACGGGGCCAATTTGAACGCGATGGTGGGTCTGTCGAAACTGGGTGAAATTGGCGGCGACGTCAGCCACCTGAACCTGCACAAGACCTTCGCCATCCCCCACGGCGGCGGTGGCCCAGGCATGGGGCCGATCGGCGTCAAGGCGCATCTGGAACCGCACCTGCCCGGCAACGGGCTGATCGGCGAAGAGGGCGCGGTGTCCTCCGCCCCCAACGGGTCGGGATCGATCCTGCCGATTTCCTGGGCCTATGTGCTGATGATGGGCGGCGCCGGGCTGACTCAGGCCACCCGCGTGGCGATCCTGAACGCGAACTACATCGCGGCCCGGCTGAAGGGCGCCTATGAGGTGCTGTTCACGGGGCATGCGGGGCGCGTGGCACATGAATGCATCCTGGACACCCGTCCGTTTGCCGAAAGCGCGGGGATCACGGTCGAAGACATTGCCAAGCGCCTGATGGACAGCGGTTTTCACGCGCCGACCATGTCCTGGCCGGTGGCGGGCACGCTGATGATCGAACCTACCGAAAGCGAAACCAAGGCCGAGCTGGACCGGTTCTGCGATGCAATGCTGTCGATCCGCGCGGAAATCCGCGACATCGAAGAAGGGCGGATGGACGCGGAAAACAACCCGCTGAAAAACGCCCCACACACGGTCGAAGACCTGGTGGGCGACTGGGACCGGCCCTATAGCCGTGAACAGGGCTGCTTCCCGGCCGGAAGCTTCCGGGTCGACAAATACTGGTCGCCGGTGAACCGCGTCGACAATGTCTATGGTGATCGGCACTTGATCTGCACCTGCCCGCCACTCACTGACTACGTCGACACGACGGAATGACCCACGCGCCCGCCTTCCCCGCGTCAAGGCGGGGTGGGAGGGAGCCACCTTGGAGAGGGGCGACGCTGGTGCTTGCCTGTAGATGGTCGTCTGACAAAGCGGAAAGTGCCAGCAAAGAGTCGAGAGCCGCAGCCCCAGCATCCCTTCAGGTGGAACAAACCTAGTTCACACCCTTGATTTCCTTCCGTGGCAAGCTCACATATGCGGAAACACGAATGTTTCTGGAGGCCCCAATGGCGGCAAGCTCGAAAATGACCTGTTTGGACTGTGGTGCCGTGAACCGCGTGCCCAACGACAAGCTGGGCGCAGGTCCTAAATGCGGCACCTGTGGAACCAAGCTGAACGAAGGCAAGGTGCGTGAGATAGATCCAGCCATTCTGGCCAAGGCGATGAAGAACGACGACACGCCGCTTTTGGTCGATTTCTGGGCGCCATGGTGTGGCCCGTGCCGGATGATGGCCCCGGCCTTTCAGCAGGCCGCTGGCGCGCTGGCCCCACAGGCACGTCTGGCCAAGATCAATACCGAGGATTTTCCGAAGGTCAGTCAGAAAAACAACATCCGCGGCATTCCGGCTCTGATCCTGTACCAAAACGGGCGCGAGGTCGCGCGACAGGCGGGCGCGATGCCAGCAAATGCAATCGAGCAATTCGTGCGCACGAAGGCCAAAATGCCAGGCTAGCGGCTTGACTTCCCCTGGCGGGGAAGCCAGATACCACCGCGATGGGGCCGTAGCTCAGTTGGGAGAGCGCGTCGTTCGCAACGACGAGGTCGTCGGTTCGATCCCGATCGGCTCCACCAAATACTCCATATAAATCAGCACCCTACCTTCAGTTTCGCGGCGAGGCCCAACACTTCACCCCTCATTCTGGCGTTGATGCATGGGCAATAGGTATGAATGTCTCAGCCGATCAAAATTTCACCTGCCGAGGTTTGGTGCTTTTGGTGCTTCCCCTCAAGCCCTCGCCAGCAGGCCAGTCAGATCACCATGACAGCACACCTTCGATGGCTGGTGCTCTTGGTTACATTTCGTAGAGGAATGCGCTGTTTCAGCCGCATGACGCCCCATCGACACCTCTGAAAGCCTGTGCTCGGATCGCGCAAAGCGGTCAGATTGGAGGAAAAGATGATGATCGCAGACAGCCCAGCCCCTGAGAAAGTCTACCTGCTGCTTGGCGAGCTTCTACGCGATGACGGGATTGAGGAACCCACGCGCGAGAATATCGCCTGCCTGTTGGGATATGCCCTTACCTTCGCGCACATCAACATCGCTGACGCAGAAGAGGAGGACGCCAGGGACAAGCAGGGGCCAGCCCAAATGGCGGAAGACGCGATTGCCACGGCTTTCGCGTATCATGAGCATTACCGCGAAGCCGCCAGTGGCCTGAGAATGTGAGGCAGCCTTCGGGCCACGGCACCTCAAACGACTGCTGCGGCCCCTCAGGCAGTGTGTGGGGCGCGGCTGGCGCTTTCTCGGGTGGGGGAGCCCTTGCCAACCCACCCACCATTACTCCGGCACGCAATTTCTGTGTGCGGATCTGAGGCCCCAGCGTGGACCAGTTACCTGAATGTTGACTTACCCTGACGCGGCGCTGACTGGCATGACTGAGGGAAGCGGTCGGCGCTGACGCAGTTTTGCGCGAGCCTGACTGGGGCCACCCCACCCCCAGGGGCACCCCCAACGCACGTCCCGCTTTTGGGTATTGGGCGACCCGAGAAAATTTTCAGAAATCTCCTTCAGCGCCTGAAGAGCAAAAGGCTGGTCGACGAGGAAGGCCTACTGTGCGGGCGAAGCGGTCATTCCCAGTGGTTGCAGTATCGGGATGCAGTGCTTTGCGAGTTGGACGGCGAACATGCCATGGTCCTAGCGGTCAGGCATTAGCGAGAGGAGGGATATTCCTTTTCCGGAAGGGCGGCTAAGGTTGTGTAAGCAGCACCACAGCGATGTTTCCAAGCGAAGTGTTGAGAAACCGATCTCGGTGCATTAATTCACCATTCACGATGTAGAGATTTGCCACCTCGTAAAACTGATAAACTCCGTCCTCATCAGGAATGCGAACCCGGCTGACTGTCCCCATTTCGGCAGCCTCCTCGTCGCTCACATCAAACAGCTTGAAGTAAATCTCATTAGCGCTCAGCGCTACTTGCCTTAAGATTACAAGCACCTCTTGTTCTTCGGTGGTCCGCTCATCGACAAAATAGCAGCCGGCTTCCAGCCCGCCGACGGTGACGGCCGTGCCACCGGCAACGAGCAACGTAATTGGCGCAGTAAGGGCGGCAAGCACACTCGCCGCAAATCCGCTGCCTCCGATGATGCCTATGGTTCCGGCGCCCGAAGCTCCTGCAATAGTCGATCCCAACATCAAGGTTCCGCTGGTTGCGTGTGGGAAGAAGTAAAGTCCCCCCAAAGTCATGGTAGCGGGCCCAACGGTCGACCCAGCACCACCTGCTGTGACAGTCGCAACCGCAGCCTCAGGACTGACCAACTGGCTGAGCCGATAGTCACAAATCCCGGAATAAGAGCTCGTAACGCATAAAAGCGAAAGGCCTGCACTGAGACTTAAGGTTCTGATCACTGACTGGCTCCGCGAAAAGGAAATCCTGAAAACTTTCGGCCTACGAGGCCAGCAGATCAAGCTCTTTTCTCGCCGCGCAGGGCGCTTGCTTCTACCTAGGGCTCGAAGCGCCATCTGCCACTCGGTCAAACAAGGCAGAAGATTGATCAAGTTCAAACCTTCTGTGTTTGCTAGTCTTCTGAATACAACGGAAGCCAGCAAATGCCAACCAAACGCCAGATCATGTTCGCCGCAGAGATAGCTCAGGCCGCGCGTGAGGCCCGAAGGGCACTTCCGCGAGGAAGACCTGCCAAGCGCAACCTGACGGCCTTCCAGCACGCAAAAAGGGAATGGGCATATTGACGAGACTGTGTCTGCCCCGACTAGGGGGCACCCCCACCCCCAGGGGCACCCCCGGCCCCGCTCCCAGTTTTCGTTATTGGACACCCCGAGAAAATTTTGCTGTCAAAATGTGACCAGCTTCATTCGACTAGCCAGCGGGCCTCTCCAACTCGCAAAGCGGATTCCCGCGCTCTAGCCAGAGTGACAACTGGTGGAGACCCTAGCCCCATCTCTCGCCGCCTACCTTGAATAGTGAGCCGTTGGCCCCAACGCCTGGCGCCATTCTTCTCCACTAGAAGGAACAGGCCATGCCCATCGAAATGCCGTCCCGGATTTGCTGTTTTTACCGCAACTGCACTGAGCCGGTTGGTCTGATGCCTGCCCCTAGACTTAATGCCACCGCATTTTGGTGCGTCAGGCTGACTTTTCTCGGCTGTCATCTCAATTCACCCATCTATTTACCCCTCATTATCTTGGAGATGTTCTAGGAATTATCAAGAGCTCCCAGGAAGAGAATTTTGTCCTTTACGTTGATATCGCAAGCTTTTCATAGGTTATACCCCTTAACTGACAAGAGAGTTCGATCCCGATCGGCTCCACCAAATTCCCGATATTTCACCCAATCAATCGGCGGCTTCTTGCCGGTTTTCGACCTTTCTTGTGCCAATTGATCCAACGCATTCCATCCCACCTAGGCTGAAGTGACGATGGTTTATTAAGGTATTCAACCGGGGGCATTTTGCCGAACATCCGGGGCTAGGGAGGGTCGCTATGAAACAGAGACAGCATTTGACGCGGGGTATCGCCGTTGGGGTGATCCTTGCCTTGAGCGCGCCCGCGGCCCTGGCCACCGAGGCCGCCGCGAGGGTTGACCTGAACGTGCGCACAGGCCCCGGAACATCCTTTGGCGTGGTCGACACACTGGACGCCGGAGAACGCGTCGAAGTGGTCGAGTGCCAGCCGAACGCCTGGTGCTATGTCGATCATGCCGGGCCGAATGGCTGGGTCAGCTCGACCTATCTCAGAAACATCCCCGCGCCTGCACCGGGCGGCGGGGCGTTGGGATCGAATTGCAAACTGCAGTTCACTGTCGGCCCAGACGGGCCGAAGCTCGCAGTCGTATGCGAAGAGCCCGAACCGGAACCCGCGCCCGAACCGGACCCGACACCGGTCGTCGACCGCGCCTGTTTTTTCCGCGAAGCAAACTACCGTGGTGCGCATTTCTGCTTTGGCATCGGGAACCTGAACCGGCTCAGCGCGACCTACAACGACAAGATTTCTTCGATTAGCCTGGAAGGTGCTGTCCGTGCGCGGGTTTGCACCGATCGGGGTCACGAGGGCACCTGCCGCACCATCACGTCAGACACCCCGATGCTTGGGCGGCTGCTTAACGACCGTATCTCGTCGCTTAGGGTTTTCATGGCCGACCCGATGCCTGAACCGACCCCGCCCAGACCTTCGACCCATTCCACCGGCCGACTGGACATCGCGTCCAGCTATACCGCTGATCTGGATCGCGGCCTTGTGGCCGGTGGTGGCGCCGATATCTGGCACCATGCTATCAATGCTGCGGTTCGGCGATTGGAGCCGCAGAACGGTGCAAAACTGGCGCTGGGAGATGGCAGCAACCGTGGCTACGCGGGTTGCCTGGACGCCGACTTCAGCTCGGCCTCGCTTCCCTTCGCCTCGCTCACCGAAGGCACCTATGTCTGCGTAAAAACCAGCGCCGGCCGCATCTCGCAGTTCCGCGTGAACGGTTATTCCGGCACGACGTTGCGCATCGGCTATACGACCTGGTCCAACTGACCCGGGGCGGCTAGTCGAGAAACTCCCAGGTGTCCGCACCGTCGAAATGGCGGATGCGGATGCCTTCGATGTCGGCGGGATCGGCCAGCGCCAGGTTCAGCGCAAAACGGTCATTGGTCAGCCCTGTCCAATGGGTAGTACAGCCGCAGGTCTTGCAGCTGTGAAACGCCAGTTCCTTGTCACCCCAGACATATTGCAGCGTCGCACCGTCGCCCGCGTGGATCACACCTGTGTTCGGCGGGCAATGGGTCCACAGGGTTCGATAGCGGCGGCAAATCGAACAATTGCAGCTGACAAGGAAATCCGGTCGTCCGACTTCAAACGTCACCGCGCCGCAATGGCAGGATCCTTTGATGGGCATGTCGGTCATAACTGTCTCCCTTTGCCCCATGGTTTGCTGGGCGGGGCCGGATTGCAACCCCCTCCCCTCACGTAAACACATCGAAAAAGCTGCATTTATCTGATTTCGATCAAGGTGTCCTGCAATGCGGCATGGTCTGGCACGAGCAACGAATTCGAAAGGATAATGCAATGAGCTGGAACGACAAATTCACTACCCTGAAAGGGCAAATCCGCGGACTGAACGCCGCCAACCCTGCCGCAACCAAAGGCTTTGGTGGTCTTTCCAAGGCCGTGAAAGAAGACGGTGTGGTCGAATTCAAGACCAAGGAATTCGTGGCCCTGGGCATCGCTGTCGCCACCAAATGCGAAAGCTGCATCATGTTCCATGTCAACGCCCTGATCCGTATCGGCGCGACGCGCGAAGAGGTGGCCGACGTGCTGGGCATGGCCATTCAGATGGGCGGTGGGCCGTCGCTGATGTATGCCTCGAAGGCACTGGACTGTTTTGACGAGATGAGCGCGAAATGATGCGTAGCGGCCTTGGCTTCGTGCCAGGGCTGCCTATCGGGCGCCCGGAAGCGTTACCCAGACATGATCGAAATCCGCCCCGGTCATGACTTCTGTGATCAGGTGGCGCAGCGCTTTGTCACCACCGGCCTGGGCGACGTCCTCAACCAGGACCATCGCCGCGCCATAGGCCTGTTTCCACCCCAGCTGTGTGACAACCCGGCCCCATTGGCGCGCCGTGCGCACCTGCTTGATCCGTGCAATCCGCTCGGGCGTCGGCGCGCTTAGCCTGTCATCGCGTGAGATGTAACTCGCCAGCCCTTCGTCGAACCAGGATGGGAACCGATGATCAAGCACGTCGCGAAGCCCCATGCGGCGGTGCAGCTCGGCGTGGCTGAGCTCATGCGCCATGATCATGCGGTTCACACCTTTCGGGCCCAGCGCCACAACGTGATAGGCCCAGGTCTTGCCGCGCGGCCCACCCTTTCCCAGATAGGTCGTCTTGCACGGCGCGGTGGTGCACAAGATGATGCGTGGGTCGCTTTGTGCCGGGCCGAAGAATCGCGCCACTTGGGCACGAGCCTGCTCCAGATCGCGCAAGGCTTTCTCCGCCTTGACCCTATCATCAATGAAGACATTTGGCGCGATCTGTACCACGCCCGGCGGAGAGCTCCGCAAGGCGCGACCCAAACCGCCGTTGGCAAACGAAACGCTGGCGCTTAGTCCAAGCACCAGCGACAGGATCAAAGTGATCGAAAACCGTTTACGCATGCCCAACAAGTGGGCATGCACGCAGGCGACGTCAACCATCCACGCGGATGGTGGCGTTCTTCGGATCATAGGGGCTGTCTTCGACGATCTCGGCGTCCCAGAGCTGCCCCATTATCTTGACCTTCAGCTTCTGGCCGACCACGGCCAGATCGGGGCTGACATAGCCCATGCCGATCGACTTGCCGAAATGCACGGAATAGCCGCCCGAGGTCAGACGCCCGACCTTGGTGTCCCCGTCAAACAGCGCCTCGCGGCCCCAGGGGTCGGCATCGTCCGGCCCGTCGATCAAAAGCGTCACGCATTTCGAGCGGATGCCCTTGGCGACCATGGCGTCCTTGCCGTGGAAGTCCTTCTCCAAGTCGATGAAGCGCGGCAGGTCGGCCTCGGCGGGCGTTGCGTCGCGGCCCAGTTCGGTGCCAAAGGCGCGATAGGATTTTTCCTGCCGCAGCCAGTTCTGGGCGCGGGCGCCGACCAGCTTCATGCCGTGCTTTTCACCGGCACCCACCAGCAGATCCCACAGGTAGTTCTGCATTTCGATCGGGTGATGAAGTTCCCAGCCCAGCTCGCCGGTATAGGCAACGCGGATCGCATTGACGGGGCACATGCCCAGTTCGATCTTGCGCGCCGTCAACCACGGGAAACGCTTGTTCGACAGGGCCGTGGACGGGTCGGCATCGACGATCACCTCGTTCAGAACATCCCGTGATTTCGGCCCGGCGATGGCGAAGACGCCCCATTGCGTGGTCACGTCCTGGATCTCGATATAGCCGAACTCGGGCGCCTTGTCCTCGGCGGCCTTGCGCAGGTAATCGGCGTCGTATTCGGTCCAGGCACCGGCTGAGACGAGGTAATAATTGTCCTCGCCATTGCGCACGATCGTGTATTCCGTGCGTGTCGTGCCGTGGGCGGTCAACGCATAGGTCAGGTTGATCCGGCCAATACGCGGCAGCTTGTTGCAGGTGAACCAGTCCAGAAACGCGGTCGCGCCGGGGCCTTTGACCACGTGCTTGGTGAAGGCGGTTGCGTCGATCAGGCCCACGCCTTCGCGCACGGCCTTTGCTTCTTCGACCGCATATTGCCACCAGCCCCCGCGCCGGAAACTGCGGCTGTCGATGTCGCTGAACCCGGCCGGGGCATAGTAGTTCGGGCGTTCCCACCCATTGACCCAGCCAAATTGGGCACCTTTGGCGGCCTGGCGGTCATAGGCGGGCGAGGTTCGCAGCGGACGGGCCGCCGGGCGCTCTTCGTCCGGGTGGTGCAGGATATAGACGTGTTCGTAGCATTCCTCGTTTTTGCGTGCGGCGAACTCGGTCGTCATCCAGGACGAGGAATAACGTTTCGGATCCAGCGAAGCCATGTCGATCTCGGCCTCGCCATCGACCATCATCTGGGCCAGGTAATAGCCGGTGCCGCCCGCCGCCGTGATACCGAAGCTGAAGCCTTCGGCCAGCCACATGTTGCGCAGGCCCGGCGCGGGACCGACCAGCGGGTTGCCGTCCGGTGTGTAACAGATCGGGCCGTTGAAATCGTCCTTAAGGCCGGAGTCCGCGCACGAGGGCACGCGTTCGGTCATCGCCATATACTGCTCGGCGATCCGGTCCAGATCGAGCGGGAACAGGTCGGCCCGGAAGCTGTCGGGCACGCCATGTTCAAAACGAGCCGGGGCGCCGTGTTCATAGATCCCCAAGATCCAGCCGCCGCGCTCTTCGCGGGCATAGCTTTCGCTGTCTGCGTCGCGCACGACCGGATGCTCGGGGTTGCCCGCCTCGCGCCATTTGACCAATTCGGGGTCCTTGTCCATCACGATAAACGTGTGCTCGACCGGGATGGCGGGTATCTTAATGCCCAGCATCTTGGCGGTGCGTTGCGCGTGGTTGCCGGATGCGGTCACAACATGTTCGGCGGTGATCACCACCTGTTCGTCGCTGGCGACCAGGTTGCCGCCCTTTTCCACCATCTTGGTGCAGGTGACTTCCCAATGCGTACCGGTCCAATGGAACGCGTCGGCCTGCATCTTGCGCACGATCTCAACGCCACGCTGACGCGCGCCCTTGGCCATCGCCTGGGTCACGTCGGCGGGGTTAATGTAACCATCCTCGGTGTGATACAGCGCGCCCTTCAGGTCGTCGGTGCGGATAAGCGGCCAGCGTTCCTTGATCTCATCCGGGGTCAGGAACTCATAGTTGATGCCCACGGTGTCGGCGGTCGAGGCATAGAGTTGGTACTCGTCCATCCGCGCGTCGGTCTGGGCCATGCGCAGGTTACCCACAACGGCAAACCCGGCGTTCAACCCGGTTTCGGCCTCAAGCTCTTTGTAGAACTTGACGGAATAGTCGTGAATGTGGGTCGTCGCGTAGGACATGTTAAACAGCGGCAACAGTCCGGCGGCGTGCCAGGTCGAGCCCGAGGTGAGCTCATCACGCTCAAGCAGCATCACGTCATCCCAGCCAGCCTTGGCCAGGTGATAGGCGATCCCGGTGCCAACGGCTCCACCGCCGACGACAAGTGCTTTTACGTTGGTTTTCATGGGGCGACTCCCTTGGGGAAAATTTTCTGCCTTACATTGGCGCATCGCGCCGCAACGCGCAAAACCAGCCCGACGCATATTCGTGCAAAAACGACTTGCGGCGAATGCCAACGCGCCGCGCGCGCCCACAAGGCCAAATGCGGACATGCTTATCCTGCGTGCGTCAGGGCCCCTTTGGTTACCGCCGTGTTCTTGCCGCGCCGCAGGTCGGTGCGAAAAAGCCCCGGTCTAGCGCGCCAAGGCGGCTTCGAAATTGCCCAGTGGCAGGACTGGATTGATCAGCTCGTAAAGCTCGCGCCGCCGGGGTGCGTTGGGTTCGAACAGGCGGTAGCAGACGTAGTCTTCGATCATTGCCGCCTGCTGTTCAAAGCCATAGCTCAGGAAGGTGCGGGTCGGGTCGGCTTCATAAAAATACGGGTCGCGGTTGCCCACACTTTCTGCCCCCGAGGTCGACGGCGTATAGTCCGTGCGTGCTCGGTTCTGCCATTGCCAGACGTGCACCAGTTCATGTGCCATGAGAAGCGCGTGGGGCAGCAGCACCGAGTTGGGCCAGCCCTCCATCATGTCGGAACGGTAGAAATCGGATTTCAGATAGACCTCGTTCCACAACACGAACCCGGCCGGGTATTGCCAACCCAGGCGCGGGCTGGGCACACGTTTGCACATACCTTTCGGAGGTTTGCGGGGTGGCGGCGCGTCGGCATCGACGTTGGGGGTCTTGTCGCGCGGCAGTGGCACCACGCCGATCCCTGCCTGCACGATGATCCGGTCCGTGTTCAGGCTGTCGCCAAACAGCGCTTTGGCAAAGTCTTCTTCCCCAGGCGCAAGGCCACGGGCGCATCCGGCGACCAGAAAAAGCGCAAAAAGCGCCCTCACAGCATGCCCGGCACCACCTGATCGGGTGGACGGTGGCCGTCGTCGAAGGTCTTGATGTTAATGATCACCTTTTCACCCATCTCGATCCGCCCCTCGTGGGTGGCGGAGCCCATGTGCGGCAAGGCCACGACATTGGGCAGATCGCGCAGGCGCGGGTTGATCTCGGCCCCGTGTTCATAAACGTCCAGCCCGGCCCCGGCGACATCACCTGCGCGCAACATGCGAGTCAGGGCGTTTTCGTCGATCACCTCGCCGCGCGAGGTGTTCACGATCACCGCGTCGGGTTTCATCAACTTCAGCCGGCGGGCGTTCATCAGGTGGAAGGTCGACGGGGTGTGCGGGCAGTTGATGGAAATCACGTCCATGCGCGCCACCATCTGGTCCAGGCTTTCCCAGTATGTGGCCTCAAGCGGCCCCTCAAGGTCAGGGTGCAGCCGTTTGCGGTTGTGGTAATGCACCTGCATGCCAAACGCGCGGGCGCGCGCGGCGACGGCCTGACCGATCCGGCCCATGCCAAGAATGCCCAGGCGTCGGCCCGCGATGCGGTGGCCCAGCATGCCGGTGGGCGACCAGCCTTGCCATTTGCCCTCGGCCATCAGGCGGATGCCTTCGGGGAACCGGCGGGTGACAGCCAGGATCAGCGCAAGCGCCATGTCGGCGGTGTCATCGGCGGAGACGCCGGGGGTGTTGGACACCAGAATGCCGCGCTGACGGGCGGTCGAAACATCGATATGGTCGATCCCCGCGCCATAGTTCGCGATCAGCTTCAGCCGTTCGCCGGCTTGCGCCAGCAGCTTCTGGTCAATCTGGTCGGTCAGCGTCGGCACCAGCACGTCGCAGCGTTTCATCGCCGCCGCCAGCTCATCGCGCGTCATTGGCGTGTCGTCGTCACGCAGTTCGACATCGAAGAGTTCCTTCATCCGGGTCTCGACAACCTCGGGCAACCGTCGCGTGACAACAACACTCAGACGTTCAGGGGCCATGCGCACCCTCCCTCTTCTTTTCTTTCGCGTTTCTCCCTGCCAAAGTGGCAAGGAACGCGGGCAGGCACAAGCGCCGGTTGGCAGCTTGTGCGAAAAAGACCCTGCGGGATGGCAGTGTATGGCCCGATGGTGGGCCGTGAGAGTGGGTGAGGATCGCCGAATGCGATTTTTCGGGGCAGTTTTGGCCGGAAGTCTGGCCGTTTTCATAGCCGTAAGCGCGCAAGCGAAGGACCAGGAACGTGGCGCGGTCACGAACCTGCCGATACCTCGTTTCGTGTCGCTGAAGACCGGCGAAGGCAACGTGCGGCGCGGTCCGTCGCTGACTCACCGAATCGACTGGGTGTTCAAAGCGCGCGGCATGCCGCTTGAGGTGACCGGCGAGTTCGGCCACTGGCGCCGGGTGCAGGACCGTGATGGCGTTGGCGGTTGGGTTCATTATTCGCTTCTGTCTGGTGTGCGCACGGCGATCGTCGAAACCGACCTGACCCCGCTGTATTCCCGCGCCGACCCCGAAAGCGCCGTGAACGCCTATCTCGAAGCCGGGGTCATCGCCCGCATCGACCAATGCGCGGTGGAGTGGTGCCGCATCCGCGCCGAGGGCCATAAGGGCTGGACCCCGAAGCCAACCCTTTGGGGCGTGCGCGCGGGCGAGGTCATTGACTGACATGGACCATGTCACCTCCAAACGCAGCGCCAAACGGGTCGCGCCGGGGCGCGCGGTGGTGATCCATGCCAACGAGGGTTGGCTGGCCCGCCTTCAGGACGAAAAGATCGACGCGGTGCACAAGATCGCAACTCGCGCGACACGGGAGGGTTACCAGGTGCTGACGGTGGCAGCAGGCAGCAAGGCTGCGGCTGTTCTGGACGCGCGCCCACACGATGACGCGCACGGTGACCTTCGCCTGATCCTGGGCGGCGCGACAGGGCTGGCCACCAACACGCTACACCTGCATCCCGGGCCTATCTGGGGTTTTTGGTATCTTGATGAGCTGGGAATTGGCGGTCAAAGCTCGATACGATTTGCACAGTTCTGCGCCGAATTGGTGGACTACGACAAAGCCAAGTATTTCTTCGACGGGGTCACCGGTTACATGCTGCGCGAGAACATCTCGCAATCCCCACAAGAGGTGCGCATGCACGCCCCCCTGCGCGGCGCGAAGGCGGTGATCTTCTGCCAGGACATCGAGGCGCAGAGCCCCCGCACACATTACCTGACGAACGAAGAGATGATCCGCACCGTGGCCGAGCACGACCGCGACGCGCGAATCTATGTGAAACTGCACCCGGCACAATCCCGTTCCAGCCGCCGGGCACTGATGGATGTGACACAGGATTATCCGAACGTGAAGCTGTCCGAGGCGAGCATTCACGATCTGATCGAAGCCGCGGACCTTGTGGTGACCCAGACGTCGACCACAGGGTTCGAAGCCCTGATGCAGAAATGCCCGGTCATCACCTGCGGCAAAACGGAATACTGGCAAGCCACGCTGACCGCCCACACCGCCGCCGACCTGCGCGAGGCGCTGGAGTTCGGGGCTGAAGCTATGGCCGCGTTCCCGTATGAGAAGTACTTTTATTGGTTTCTGGGCCTGCGCCTGCTGGAACCTGCAAAGGATAAATTCGCCGCGCGCGCCTGGGCGCGCTTGCGCGACAAGGCGTTCCTGTGACGCCCTATTCGTCCTGCTAGCAGCCTCACACCGCGACGATCAAACGTGAATTCAGTCCATGATGGAGCACCAAGTTTGCGCGCCCTACGCCGACAACAGCGCAGGAGGTGACATCAAGCACCTTCCTCTAGACAATGCCGCATCTTTCCGTGACGGTCGATTTGAACGAATCCCGGCGGTCCCTCCAAGCCCAATCGGGGTTCTCAACTTTCCGTGCCACAGGTTCATGGTGGCGAAGCATGGGGTCTATCTAAGATGAAAAACGCTGAAGTCAGCAAGCGTCGCGAACAGGCGATTTCCCGGGGTGTCGGCATGATGACACAGGTCTTTGCCGAACGTGCAGAGAATGCCGAGATCTGGGACATTGAAGGCAATCGCTATATCGATTTTGCAGCTGGCATCGCGGTTGTGAACACCGGCCATTGCCATCCCAAGGTTATCGCGGCCGTGGAAAAACAGGTGAAGGCCTTCACCCATACCTGCCACCAGGTCGTGCCCTATGAAAACTACATTTCGCTTGCCGAAAGACTGAACGAAATGGCGCCCGGCGACTTTGACAAGAAAACCATCTTTGTCACGACCGGGGCCGAGGCGGTGGAGAATGCCATCAAGGTGGCGCGCGCGGCCACCGGCCGCCCGGCAGTCATTGCCTTTGGCGGTGGTTTTCACGGTCGGACCTTCATGGGGATGAGCCTGACCGGCAAAGTCGAGCCGTACAAGAAGGGCTTCGGGGCGATGATGCCCGATGTATTCCACGTACCGTTCCCGATTGATTTGCACGGCATCTCGACTGAACAATCACTGGGCGCGCTGACCAAGCTGTTCAAGGCCGATCTTGATCCGGGCCGGGTGGCGGCCATTATCATCGAGCCGGTTCAGGGCGAGGGCGGTTTTTATCAGGCACCGGCCGAGTTGATGCGCGGATTGCGCGCCCTTTGTGACGAGCACGGCATCGTATTGATAGCCGATGAAGTTCAGACCGGATTCGCCCGGACCGGTCACATGTTTGCCATGGACGGCTATGACGTTGCGGCGGACCTTACCACGATGGCCAAGGGGTTGGCGGGCGGCCTGCCGCTGGCCGCTGTGACAGGCCGTGCCGATCTGATGGATGCGGCCAACCCGGGTGGGTTGGGTGGCACCTATGCCGGCAACCCGCTTGGCATCGCAGCGTCCCATGCTGTTCTGGACATCATCGAAGAAGAAGACCTGTGCGCCCGTGCCAATGCCTTGGGGTCACGGCTGAAGCAGCGGCTTGAGCAGATCCGCCGCACCACACCACAAATGGTCGACGTCCGTGGCCCCGGCTTCATGGTCGCAGCCGAATTCAACAGCGCCGACGGCAGCGCCCCTGACGCGGATTTTGCCAACCGCGTTCGCACAGAGGCGCTGGAGCGCAACCTGATCCTGCTGACCTGTGGCGTCTACGGAAACGTCGTGCGTTTCCTGGCCCCGATCACGATCCCGGACGAGGTGTTCGCCGAGGGATTGGATGTTTTGGAGCAATCCATCGAGGCCGCCAAGAAGGGCTGAGAGCAACCCAGGCCGCAAGCCCGCGGTGATCAAGGATCCAAAGCCTTGCAGCCGTTGGCAAGAAACAGGGAGCCAACAGTATGGCCGATGCACGCACGCGCATGAACCTGTCCGCCGGGCTGGCGTCCGCCCTTGTGGCGGTGACGCTGGTGGGGCTGAAGCTGTGGGCGCTGGGGGAAACCAACGCGCTGTCGGTGGCCGCGTCGCTGGCGGATTCGGCGATGGACCTGATGGTGTCGCTGGGGGCGCTGGCCGCGATCTGGTACGCGTCGCGCCCTGCTGACGACGACCACACCTTCGGCCACACCTCGGCCGAAGATCTGGCCGCGCTGGGACAAAGCCTGTTCATCCTGGTGTCGGCCGGGGTGATCACCTGGGCCGCCATCGCGCGTTTGCTGTCGAATGAACCCGCCCCGATCATGCATCAGGGCAAGGGCATCGTGGTGATGTCGATCTCGATCGTGCTGACTCTGGCGCTGGTCCTATGGCAACGTCGGGTGGCGCGGGTAACCGGGTCAAAGGTCGTGAAGGCCGACAGCCTGCATTACCTGGGCGACCTGATCCCGAACATCGGCGCGATCGCCTCGCTTTGGGTGGCCAGTTGGTTCGGCATGGAGCAGATCGACAGCGTGGTGGCGATTGGGGCCGCGATCCTGCTGGCGGTCGGGGCGTTGCGCATCTTCAAGGGCGCGTGGGACGCACTGATGGACCGCGCCGCTGACCCCAAGCTGGTGGCCGGGATCGAGGCGATCGCCCGCGACTTTCCCGGCGTGCACGGGTTTCACGACGTGAAAACACGTATGGCCGGCTCAGTGACCTTCGTGAACATGCATATCGAGCTGGACGGCAATCAGACGTTGGATGAAGCCCATGCCATCGGCGCCGGGCTGCGGCGCGCGATCCTTACCGCTTATCCGCAGACCGACGTGATGTTGCACAAAGATCCGGTCGGGGTTCAACCGCATCCCGATGACCCCTCGCGCGGCTAGGGTCGCGGCTTAGGCATCCAGCAACCCGCGCCCTTTCAAAAGCGCCTCGACCCCCGGCAAGCGCCCGCGAAACGCCTTGTAAAGGTCCTCGGCCTCGACCGAGCCACCCGCTGACAGGATGTGCTTTTCCAACAGTGCGGCGGTTTCGGCATGGAATGGATCGCCGGCCTCAAGGAAGGCGTCGAACGCATCGGCATCCATCACCTCGGACCACATGTAGCTGTAGTAGCCGGACGAATATCCGTCCCCGGCGAAGACATGGGCGAAATGCGGTGTGGCGTGGCGCATGCGGATCGCTTTCGGCATGCCGATCGCGTCCAGCACCTCGGCCTGGGCCTGCATCGGGTCGGCAGGTGCATTGCCTTCGTGGAAGGACAGATCCACCAGCGCCGAGGCCACGAATTCCACCGTCGAGAACCCCATGTCATGGGTTGCTGCGGCCAGCAGCCGGTCCAGCATCGCCTTGGGCATCGGCGCGCCGGTTTCCGCGTGGGTGGCAAATTCGCCCAGCACTTCGGGCACTTCCAGCCAGTGTTCGAACAACTGGCTGGGCAGTTCGACAAAGTCGCGCGCGACCGAGGTGCCGGAAATGCTTTCATAGGTCACATCCGACAGCATCTGGTGCAGCGCGTGGCCGAATTCGTGAAACAGCGTACGCGCGTCATCCCAGGACAAAAGCGCGGGCTTGCCCGGCTCGGATTTGGCGAAGTTGCAGACGTTCACGACGATCGGCCGGATGTCGCCCGCGTGTTTCTGCTGGCTGCGCATCGCCGAGCACCAGGCGCCCGAGCGTTTCGAGCCACGTGCGAAGTAATCGCCCACGAAGACCGCCATGTGCTGGCCGTCCCGCGTCACATCCCAGGCGCGGGCATCGTCGTGGTAGAGCGTCACATCGAGCGGCGCGAACTCCAGCCCAAACAGGCGGTTCGCGACGGAAAACGCCGCTTCGATCATCCGGTCGAGTTGCAGATAGGGTTTGAGTTCACCCTCATCCAGATCATGTTCCTGCTGGCGTCGCCGCTCGGCATAGAAATGCCAGTCCCACGGCTCAAGGTCACCTTCGATCCCGTCAGCATTCAGCATTTCGGTCATCGTCGCCGCATCCCGCAAGGCGGCGGATTTGGCGGGGGTCCAAACCTCCATCAACAAATCGCGCACCCGGTCCGGATGACCCGCCATTTCGGTTTCCAGTTTGAACTGGGCAAAGTCGTCATAGCCAAGCAGCTGCGCGCGTTCCTGGCGCAGCGCCAGCACCTCGGCGGCAATCGCGCGGTTGTCGGTGTCGCCGCCATTGGCGCCGCGTGCGGTATAGGCCTCATAGGCCCGCTTGCGCAGGTCGCGGCGGGGTGAAAATTGCAGGAATGGCGTGATCAGCGAGCGTGACAGGGTGACCACCGGGTGATCCGTGCCCTTCTCAGCCCCGGCGGCGCGGGCGGCGTCCAGCACGAAATCAGGCAGGCCATCAAGATCGTCGCCCTCGATCTCCATGTGCCAATCGCGTTCATCGGCCAGAAGGTTCTGCATGAACTCGGTGCCCAGCACCGCCAGACGTTCCTGCACCTGTTTGAAGCGATCTCGCGCGTCACCTTTCAGCAGCGCACCGGCGCGCACGAACCCACGGCGGGTCAACATCAGGACGCGGGCCTGTTCGTCGTTCAGCCCAAGCGTGTCACGAGCCAGCCACAGGGTTTCCACCCGCTCGAATAGCTTCGGGTTCATCGAGACCTCGGCGGAATAGGCGGCCAGCTTCGGCGAAAACACCCGCTGCAACTCTTCGCGTTTCGGCGTCGAATCCGCCCCGGCCACGTTGTAGAACACGCCCAAAACCTGGCTCAGAAGCTCGTCCGCGCGTTCCAGTGCTTCGATCGTGTTGGCAAAACTGGCGGGGTCGGGATTGTCCGCGATCTGCGCCAGCCGCACGCGGGCATCGTCCAGGGCGGCGTTGAAGGCCGGTTCAAAATCCTCATCCGTGATCGCCTCAAAAGGCGGCAAGCCGAACGGGGTTTCCCAGCTGGACAGAAGCGGGTTGGTCATGTGAATCTCCTTTGTCCGAAACCTAATCACGCGGGGCGCGTGGGTTTCCATATCTCGCGTCAGTCACCCCCAGTGCGTTCACGCAATCGATGCTCCAACCGGCGTAAGGCCAGCGACAGGGTGACCGTCATCGTCAGGTAGATCAATGCGACGACATTGTAGGTCTCAAAATACCTGAAATTTCCCGCCGCGGTGACTTTGCCCAGCTGGGTGATGTCGGCGACGCCCAGCACCGAGACCAGCGAGCTGTCTTTCACCATCGCCACGAAATCATTGCCCAGAGGCGGCAGGATCATGCGGAAGGCCTGGGGCCATTTGATCAGGCGAAAGCGTTGCCAGCCGTTCAGGCCCAGCGCCTTCGCGGCCTCGACCTGGCCCACGTCGACGGCCTGAAGGCCCGCGCGAAAGACCTCGGCGATGAAGGCGGAATAGCCGATGGTCAGCGCCAGCGTCGCGCGCCACAAGAGCGGGAAATCCCGTGTGCGGATCGGGTCCAGACCGACGCTATCGGCCAACCAGTTCCACCCGGCGACCATTGCCGGTGCGATCACGAAGGCCACGTAAAGCAGCAAGACGATGATCGGAATGCCGCGTATGATTTCGATATAGAACCGTGCCAATTGCCGCAGGATCAGGAACCGCGACAGGGTCGCGACCGCCAGGCTCAGCCCGATGACACAGGCGGTAAAGAACCCGATCAGGGTGACGAAGACGGTGATTTTGACGCCTTTGGCCAGCGTGCCCAGCACCTGCATATACAGGTCGTCCACCACGATGCGGTAGAAAAACAGCGCCGCCAGACCGATGGCAAAGACCAGCCACCAGGGGAAATCGTCGTCGGGTTGAGAATTGGGAACCATCAGGGATGGGCGGGCGCGATCACGCCCGCCGCGCTTTCATCAGCCGCCGATCTTGTAGTCGAGGAACCACTTGGTGTTCAGCGCGTCCAGCGTGCCATCGGCACCCATCGCCGCAATCGCAGCGTTGATCGGTGCAACCAGATCCGAGCCTTTGGGGAAGATGAACCCGAAGTCCTCGGTACCCAGCTTTTCGCCGACGATCTTCAGTCCTCCGTCGCTTGCGGCCACGTAACCGTTGCCCGCGGTGCCATCGGTCAGAACCAGGTCCACGTCGCCTGCGCGCAGCGCTTGCACGCCTGCGCCGAAGGTTTCGAACTTGACGATACGCGGGGTGGCTTCGTCGCCATCCAGCACGTCATAGACGCCGACATAGAACGGCGTGGTGCCGGGCTGTGCGGCCATCAGGAGGTCGGCGTCAGCAGCGAAGGAGGCCGCGTCGGTGAACCGCTCTTCGTCGCCGCGCACCAGCATCACCATTTCCGAACGCATGTAGGCCTCCGAGAAATCGACGATCTCGGCGCGGTCTTCGCGGATCGTGATACCGGTCATGCCCAGGTCATACTGACCTTCGGACACGGCGGGGATCATCGCGTCCCAGCTGATGTTCTGGTATTCCACGGTGATGTTCAGCCGCGTCGCGATCTCAGCCATCGCGTCGTATTCCCAGCCGATCGCATCGCCCGACCCCGGTTCGATGAATTGCAGGGGCGGATAGGCGTTTTCGGTCACGACAACGACGGTTTTTCCGCCCAGATCAGGCAGGTCTTGCGCCATCGCGGACGAGGTGAACGCGGCCAGAGCGGCAGCGGTAATTGCGGCAAGAAATTTCATGGGAACCCCCCGGTTATGTAAATCTTTGGCCGGTGCAGCCTAGGGCCGAGCGCATTGCAAAGGCAAGGGCGATCAGCCCAGGAATTTGCGGTAAAGCGTCACCACATCGTCGCCCTGCCCGTCGCGCCCCGTGACCCGAAACCCGGTCCGTTCAAGAACCCGGCGCGAGGCCGCGTTGCCGTCCCGCACCCGGGCTTCGACCTCCCACAGCCCCAGGGTGGTGGCCTCACCCAGCGCAAGCGCCACCGCGCGGCTGGCCATGCCCCGTCCGGTATGGCGTTCGCCCACGCGGTATCCCAGCTGCGCCACGCCCGCGTCGAATGCGGTCAGGTTCACCCGACCGACGATCTCTTCGCCTTGCCAGATCAGGAACATGGCGTCCGCATCAGCCACCTGCGCCGCAATGATCTCGCGCAGCGATCTAACCTCCCAATAAGTCGGAGGTCGCGGGCCAACCCAGTGCTCAAACCAGATACGATTTTCCAGTTCGAAGGCGAAAAGCGCCTCGGCATCGCCAACGGCAAGTGGGCGTAGCTCAACCACAAACCGGGCAGCCTTCGCGCCGCTTGGTCTTGATCATGCGGGTTTCGGCATACATCGCGTCAAAGATCATCATGCGTCCGCGCAACCCCTCGCCCGCGCCGGTGATCTCCTTCACCGCTTCGACCGCCATCATCGCGCCGATCACGCCCGGCAGGGGGCCGACCACGCCGGCCTCGGAACAAGAGGGCGCAAGCCCCGGCGCGGGCGCTTCGGGAAAGATGCATTGGTAACAGGGCGCGCCTTTGGCCGGGTCGAAGGTTGAAATCTGCCCTTCCCACTGGCTCAATGCGCCGCCGATCACCGGTTTGCCCAGCTTCGCAGCGACCCGGTTTACCAGATACCGCGTGGCGAAATTGTCGGTGCCTTCCAGCACCAGGTCATACTCGGCAATCAAGGCCCCGGCGTTGTCATCGTCCAGCCGCCGATTATACGGCTTCACCTCGATGGCCGGGTTCTGGGCACGCATCGCGCGTTCGGCGGAAAACACCTTGGGCATGCCGATATCGGCGTCGCGGTGGATCACCTGGCGTTGCAGGTTGGAATTGTCGACCACGTCGTCGTCCACCACGCCAATCGTGCCCACGCCCGCTGCGGCCAGATATAAAAGCACAGGGCTGCCCAGCCCGCCCGCGCCCACCACCAGCACTTTGGCCTTTTTCAACGCCATCTGCCCCGGCCCGCCGATTTCGCGCAGCACGATGTGGCGGGCATAGCGGTCCAGCTCGGTGTCCGAAAACGGGCCTTGCGCGATCTCAGGGGCTACTGACACGCGTGCCTTCAAGGCCTTGAGGCCGACCCCATAGCCCGCGATCAACGCCAGTATACCCAACCCGACCACCCAACCCATGAAGCTGCCCCCGATCGCCCGCACCAAGGGGCTGCCCGACGGTAATGTCGCGTGGACCAGCAACACCGCCAGCATCACGATCCCGATCAACAACCAGCGCCGTGACCTGGGCACCTCCAGGACATGTCCGCCGCCCCAGATCGCCGCCACGATCAGCAGAACCCAGATCATTTGCGTCCCGTCGAGCCGAAACCGCCCGCCCCGCGTGCCGTGTCGCCCAGCACCTGCACCAGCTCAAATCCGACCTGCACAACCGGCGCGATCACCGCCTGGGCGATCCGGTCCCCGTGACGCACAACGAAATCCTCGTCCCCCAGGTTCACCATCAAAATCCCCAGCGGCCCGCGATAATCGCTGTCGATCGTGCCGGGGGTGTTGAGCAGCGTGATACCGTGCTTCAACGCCAGGCCCGAGCGGGGGCGGATCTGCATCTCATACCCGTGCGGAATTTCCACCCGCAGCCCTGTCGGAACGATCCGCCGCGCCATCGGTGCCAGCACAAGGCCCGCCTCGCGATCCGCCACGGACAGGTTCGCGCGCAAATCCGCCCCCGCCGATCCCGGCGTTTCGTAAGACGGCAGCGCCAACGTGGTGTCCGCGCCAGCGTCCCAGACCATTCGAACTTCGGGCATGTATTTCATCTTTCCCCAAATATCCCAGCCGGAGGCATGAAATTATGGCGCTAGAGCCTCGGCCACACGCGCGGCAAGTTTCCGGGCGACCTCATCTTTGCCCATCCGAGGCCAGGCCTCGGCCCCCTCGACGGAAATCACCGTCACGGCATTCTCAGACCCACCCATGATCCCGGTCTCCGGGCTCACGTCATTGGCCACGATCCAATCGCACCCCTTGCGCGCCCGCTTGGCGGTGGCATGGGCGATCACATCGTCGGTTTCAGCGGCAAACCCCACGACCAGACCGGGACGACCCTTCTTCATCTGACTGACCTGCGCCAGGATGTCGGGGTTTTCCGCAAACTCCAGCACGGGCAACGCCCCGCTGCCGTCTTTCTTGATCTTGGAACCGCTTTCGCTGGCCACCCGCCAGTCGGCCACCGCGGCGGCGAAGATGCCCGCGTCAGCCGGCAAGGCGGCCTCGACCGCCTCCAGCATCTCACGCGCGGTTTCAACCGCGACCGCTTTCACGCCGGCCGGCGGCGGCACGTCCGCCGGACCGGTAACGAACGTCACATCAGCCCCCAGCGCCACCAGCGCTGCGGCAATCGCACTGCCCTGCGCACCTGATGAGCGGTTGGCGATATAGCGCACCGGGTCGATCGGCTCATGGGTCGGGCCGGAGGTGACGAGCACATGCTTGCCTGTCATCGGACCGTCCGCCAAGGCCGCCTCGACCTCTGCCACGATCTCCAACGGCTCAGCCATGCGGCCGGGCCCGAATTCGCCGCAGGCCATCGCGCCTTCGTTCGGCCCCGCGAACAACACGCCATCTGCTTTCAAGGTCGCGACATTGCGCTGGCAGGCGGGATGCTCCCACATCCGCACATTCATCGCCGGCGCCACCAGAACCCGCTTGTCCGTGGCCATCAACAGCGTCGAGGCCAGGTCATTGGCCAGCCCGCCGGCCATCTTGCCCAGCAGATCCGCGGTGGCGGGGGCGACCACCACCAGGTCGGCGGAGCGGCTCAGCTCGATATGGCCCATCTCGGCCTCATCCGTCAGGTCGAACAGATCGGTATAGACCTTTTCCGCCGCCAGCCCGGAGGCGGACAAAGGCGTCACGAATTCCTGCCCCGCTTTCGTGATCACCGGCACGACCGACGCCCCACGCTCCCGCAGCCTGCGGATCAGGTCCAGCGATTTGAACGCCGCGATCCCGCCGCCGATGATCAGAAGAATGCGCTTGTCTGCCAGCATGATGGCCCCCGTCTGTGGTTCTTTCGAGTGTTACGGACCCGGAAGCGCAAAAACAAGCGCTTCCGCCCGCTTTGGGCAACGGGGAGGGCGGGTGGGCGTTGCCCAAAGCGGGCGTCAGCGAAACGCCTCGCACGGGTCCGGTCGGTCCACCGACGGGGCGTCCAGCACCAGGTCAAAACCGCCATCAGGCACCTCGCCGTCTTCACCTTGTCCGACCACGGCCACCGTCACGTCAGGCGCCACCCGTGCCAGATAGGACGGCACCCCCCAGTCGCGCCGCGCATGCCCGTTGCCAGTGATCACCACCACAGGACCACCGACCTCCTCCAGCGCCTGAACCACCGCGCGCGCCAGCGTGGCATCACGCAGCCGCTGCACCGCGATCATCCCGCCCAACGCGTCGCGTGGCATCGCGTCACAATGCGCTCTGAACTGCAAATCCAGCCGCTGGCTCAACTCGTCCTCAGGCAACGCATCCTCCAGACCATAAGCCGCCGCCCCGTCCCCGAAATGCGCCGCTATTCCGCCACCATAGGCGGCCCGCGCCACCTCTCGCGGGACCGCAGCGCCATAGATGCGGGCCGGGGACGCGGTGAAGATCGGGCGATACATCTCGAAATCCGGCCAGCCACGAGCGTTCCAGCCCAAAAGCTCGGAGGCGGCACCTGGGTCCCCGGCCAGAATGCCCGTGATCCGCCCGGCCTGGTCACTGTCCAGCATCTCGACCACCAGGGCGGCGGGCTGCATTCGGGCGACGAAATCGGCCTGTACGTCGTGATGCACCGGATTGTCGTGCACCTCGCCGACGATCAGAACGTCGGGCACCTCCTCGGACGCCGCCAGCGCCGCGCCTGCCATCAACAACCAGATCAACACATGTTTCATGCCTCGATACATGGCACCACCCTCCGCCCCGCGCAACCGCCCGGCCCTTTTCAAGGCCCCACCGGCAATGCTAGGCCGGGCGCATGACAGATATTCCTGCCCTCACCTTGATCATCGGCGGCGCCGCATCGGGCAAGTCCGACCATGCCGAGGCGCTGCTGACCGCCACAGATCGCCCGCTCACCTATATTGCCACAGGACAAGCCTATGACGCGGAAATGGAAGAGAAAATCGCCGATCACAAGGCGCGGCGCGGGTCCAATTGGCGCACGATCGAGGCGCCGCTAGATCTGCGCCCCGCCCTGTCCGAGGTTGCGAAGGGTGACGCCGTTCTGGTCGATTGCGCGACTCTTTGGCTGACAAATCAGATGTTTTCCGACAACGACCTTGCCCAGGAAGAGACCGCACTGCTGGCCGCCCTTGCCGCCTGCCCCGCCCCGGTCGTCGTCGTCACGAACGAAGTCGGCACCGGGATCGTGCCGGAAAACGCGCTGGCGCGGCGGTTTCGCAATGCGCAGGGCGCGTTGAACCGAAGGCTTGCGGCTCAGGCGGACCGGGTCATCACGGTGATCGCGGGCCTGCCCCTGGTGTTGAAATGACGCGCTTTTGGTGGGTGCGGCACGGGCCGACCCACGCAAAGACCATGGTCGGCTGGTCCGACTTGCCCGCCGACCTGTCCGACACCGTGCGGCTGGCACGCCTGTCGTCCCATCTACCGCATGCGCCGGTGATTTCGTCGGACCTTACCCGCACCCGCGCCACGGCGGATGCCATTCAGGGTGCCCGACCCCGCCTGCCTGACGATCCCGATCTGCGCGAAATGCATTTCGGCGATTGGGAGCTGATGTCTTTCCCTGAAATCGAAGCCCGCGACCCGGAGTTGTCACGCGCCTATTGGGAAAACCCCGGTGACGTGCGGCCCCCGAACGGCGAAAGCTGGCATGAGACCCAGACCCGTGTGTCGCGCGCTGTCGCGCGCCTGTCCCGGTACGACGAGGTGATCATCGTGGCCCATTTCGGCGTAATCCTGACGCAGCTGGCGCTTGCCTTGCGCCGCACGCCGGCGGACATCCTGGCACAGCGGATCGACAACCTTTCAGTGACCCGAATCGAGCTTGGCCCGACCGACACACATGTGCCCGAAATCAATCACATCCCGTGATGGGCTGTCTCACGATTCCAGGCTTTGCGCCCGCCCGAACTGCCGCTACCCTGCGACCATGACTTATGATCTTTATATCGGTGACCGGACGTTTTCCTCCTGGTCCCTGCGCGGCTGGCTGATGTTTGAAAAGTTCGACATCGCGCAGCGCACCCACATGATCGGGCTGTATGCTGGCACGATGAAAGACGACCTGGCCCCGCTGGCCCCGGCCCGGCTGGTCCCGGTGATGCGCTGCCCTGATGGCGTCGTGGTTGGCGACACGCTGGCAATGGCCGAAACTCTGGCGGAACGGCATCCAACGGCCGGGCTGTGGCCCAGCGACCCCGCTGCCCGTGCCTTTGCCCGTTGGATGGTCAGTGAAATGCACTCAGGATACGGCGCGCTGCGCGAGGCCTGTCCAATGCAAATGTTGCGGCAGTGGAAAGGCTTCGACGTCTCGCCCGCCGTGCAGGCCGATCTGACGCGTATTGAGGAAATGTGGGCACTGGCCCGCGCGCGGTTTGGCACCTCTGGCCCGTGGCTGTTCGGCGCCTATTCGCTGGCCGACGTGTTCTTTGCCCCCATCGCGATCCGCATCGCGGGCTATGACCTGCCGGTGGGCGCGGAGGCCGCCGCCTATGTCGCGCAAACGCTGGCCGACCCGGCGATCCAGGCTTGGCGGGCGGAGGGGCTCAAAGTGTCTTACAACCCCGAGCCCTATGCCCAGGGTCTCGACAGCGCGCCCTGGCCCACGTCCTGACCACTCCTGTGGGCGCGTTAACCTTTCTTAAACCACTGGCGCGTTAACCATTCTTCAGAGTTTGGTTAACGGAGCATTTCATGGTCACCCGCGCCTATACGGTCGCCTTCGAAGGGATCGAGGCCCGCCCGGTCGAGGTGCAATGCGCCCTGTCGCCCGGCATGCCCGCCTTTTCCATCGTCGGCCTGCCCGACAAGGCCGTGTCCGAGGCCCGCGACCGGGTGCGCGCGGCGCTGTCGGCGATGTCGATCGCGCTGCCCTCCAAGCGGATCACCATCAACCTGTCGCCCGCCGACCTGCCAAAAGAAGGCTCGCATTTCGACCTGCCCATCGCGCTGGCGCTGCTGGCCGCGCTCGACATTATTCCGCCGGAAGAGGTCGAAGCAAGCGTTGCCCTGGGTGAGTTGTCATTGGACGGATCGCTGGTCCCCGTGATCGGTGCCCTGCCCGCCGCCCTTGCGGCGGCGGAAGAGGACCGCACCCTGATCTGCCCGCATGCTTGCGGCGCCGAGGCCGCCTGGGTCATCGCCGCGAGGGTCATCGCGCCGCGGACACTGGCCGCGGTGATCCAACATTTCACCGGGCAATCGCCCCTGCCCCCAGCCGACCCAGGCGAGGTCACGTCGGACCCGAGCGGGCGCGATCTGCGCGACGTGAAGGGTCAGGAACGTGCCAAACGCGCGCTGGAAATCGCCGCCGCCGGGCGCCACCACATGATGATGGTGGGCAGCCCCGGCGCGGGCAAATCCATGCTCGCCGCCCGACTGCCCGGTCTACTGCCTCCGTTGTCGGCGATGGAGGCGCTTGAGACCTCAATGATCCATTCGCTGTCGGGCTTGCTGGACGAAGGCGGCATTTCCCGCACGCGCCCGTTTCGCGAGCCGCATCACACCGCGTCGATGGCGGCCATCGTTGGCGGCGGGCGTGGTGCAAAACCTGGAGAGATCAGCCTTGCGCACAATGGCGTGCTGTTCATGGATGAGTTTCCCGAGTTCAGCCGCACTGTGCTGGAAACCCTGCGCCAACCTGTCGAGACCGGCGAAGTCGTGGTGGCACGCGCCAACGCCCATGTGAAATACCCCTGCCGCTTCATGCTGATGGCGGCGGCAAACCCCTGCAAATGCGGGCAACTGGCCGATCCCAACCGGGCCTGCGCCCGCGTGCCGGTCTGTGGCGAGGATTACCTGGGTCGGATCTCGGGCCCGCTTATGGACCGGTTCGATCTCAGGGTTGAGGTGCCGCCGGTCGCGTTCACCGACCTGGACCTCCCCGACATCGGCGACAGCTCCGCCACCGTGGCCGCCCGCGTGAACGCCGCCCGTGACGTACAGGCGGCACGGTTCGCCGGGCGGGACGGGATGCGTGTGAACGCCGACGCCGAAGGCGCCATGTTGGAGGACATCGCCACGCCAGACGCCGAGGGACGCGCGTTCCTGCTCAAGGTCGCTGAACGCTTCGGCCTGTCGGCGCGGGGCTACCACCGCGTGCTGCGTGTTGCGCGCACGATCGCTGATCTGGATGGTGCAGAGACCGTTCGCAAACCGCATCTGGCCGAGGCGGCAAGCTATCGCCTGGCCATTGCCGCGCTGAACTGACCGCCAGGCTCAGGCAAGCCGCGCTTCGATCGCGTCCCAGATCTTTGCGGCGATGTTGACCCCGTCGAAGCGCTCGAGCTCCTGGATGCCGGTGGGCGAGGTCACGTTGATCTCGGTCAGCCAGTCACCGATCACGTCGATGCCGACAAAAACCTGACCCTTTTCGCGCAGAAGCGGGCCGATGGTAGCGCAGATTTCCAAGTCGCGGTCGCTCAGGCCGATCTTCTCGGGGCGTCCGCCAACATGCATGTTCGACCGGGTCTCACCCGCCGCCGGCACGCGGTTGATCGCGCCCACGGGTTCGCCATCAACCAGAATGATCCGCTTGTCCCCGGCGCTGACGGCCGGCAGAAACTTCTGCGCAATCAAAGGCTCGCGGTTGATGCCCGCGAAAAGCTCATGCAGCGAGGCAAGGTTGCGGTCATTCGGGTCCAGCCGGAACACCCCGGCCCCGCCGTTGCCGTACAGCGGCTTCAGGATGATATCGCCATGTTCATGCTTGAAGCTTTTCAGCGTCTCCAGATCCCGCGCGATCATCGTCGGCGGGGTCAGGTCCGGAAACTCCAGCACCAGCAGCTTTTCGGGATAGTTGCGCACCCAGAACGGATCATTCACCACCAGGGTTTTCGGGTGGATCATGTCCAAGATATGCGTCGTGGTGATATAGCCCATGTCGAACGGCGGGTCTTGGCGCAGCCAGACCACATCCTGGGTCGACAGATCGATGTCCTTTTCTTCACCCAGCGTGAAATGGTTGCCCTTTTCACGCCGCACCGTCAGCGGCCAGCCGCGCGCCATCACCACGCCTTCGCGGTAGCTCAGCTTATCTGGCGTATAGTAAAATAGCTCATGCCCGCGCGCCTGCGCCTCTTCGGCGATGCGAAAGGAGCTGTCAGCGTCGATGTCGATGGCATCGATCGGGTCCATCTGAATGGCGATTTTCAAGGGCATGGCGCGGCTCCCGGTTTTCTCGTCCCTTCTACATGGCGCAGGGGGGCGGCCGGTGCAATGGGCGCCGCTCAGAAACCGATGGCGTTTTCGATGATCTTCATCTGGCCGGATTGATCCAGCAAGGCAACGTCGAAGCGCAGGGCGGTGTTCTGTCCGTCAGGTTCGCCAGCCAGGAATTCCGACGCGGCGCCATAGATGCGCTGCATCTGGGCGCGGGACAGACGTTCGGCGGCGCGGGCAAAGCTGCGCGATTTCTTCACCTCGATGAAGACCAGCCCTTCGTCACTGCGCATCACCAGGTCGATTTCACCGCGCGACCCACGCCAGCGTCGGGCCGCCACGCGATGACCCCGGCGGACATAGTCGGCTTCGACCGCCTCTTCCGCCGCCTGTCCGGCCAGGTGATTGGTCAAATGGGTCATGGTTTCTGCTCCAAGGCGGCCTGATAGACCTTGCGTTTCGGCAAGCCATGCGCCGCGGCCACCATTGCGGCCGCGTCTTTCACGCTCATGGTCTCCATCGCCTTGCGCAAGGCATCCTCCATCGTTTCGTCGGTCACGGCGGCCTGACCGCGATCCAGCACCAGGACGATTTCGCCTTTCAGAGTGCGATCCGCGATCTGGTCGCGCAGGTCCGCCAGCGAGCCGCGCAGCACCTCTTCGAACTTCTTGGTCAACTCGCGCGCAATCGCCGCCTGCCGGGTCTCATCGGCAATGTCGCACAAGTCGGCTAACAAAGTATGAATGCGTTTGGGGCTTTCGTAGAGAACCAACGTTGCCGGCAGCACCACAAGCTCCTGCAACCAGGTCCGGCGCGCGCCTTTGGCGGTGGGGGCAAAACCCGCGAACAGGAACCGGTCGCTGGGCAGCGCTGACAGGCTGAGCGCCGTCAGGACCGCCGAGGCACCCGGGGCGGCCGTCACGGTGAACCCCGCCGCGCCCACGTCGCGCGCCAGGGCGTAGCCCGGATCGGCCACCAGCGGCGTGCCGGCCTCGCTGACATAAGCCACGGATTTTCCTTCGCCCACCAGCTTCAGGATTCCCGCCCGGCCAGAGGCGCCGGAATGATCGTGATAGGCAATAAGCGGGCGATTGCCCACCGCGACACCGTGGATTTCAAGCAGCTTGCGCGCGGTGCGCGTGTCCTCGGCGGCGATGACATCGCAAGACGCCAGAATGTCCAGCGCCCTCAGCGTGATATCGCGCGCATTGCCGATCGGGGTGGCCACAAGATACAGGCCGGGAACAAGGGGTTTGATTTCGGGTTTCAAGGCTGGACCTGCGTCGTGTGGCGTTTATGATGGCCCCCACTGATTGCTTTTGGGGCGAGTCTTCCCCAACCGACCGGCCGGGAACGAGGATCTGTATCATGTTTGCTGTTTTGAGTGGCGCCCGCAAGGTGCTGAGCGTTGTCTTTGCAACTCTTTCACTGATTTACCTGTCAGCGTGTGACGTCACGCTGCCCGCAGGGGGTGGTGGTCCCAAGATCGACACAGGCAAACCGGTGCCGGTCGCGCTTCTGGTCCCCGGCGGGTCCGGTCAGGCCACTGATGCGACGCTGGCGCAGGCGCTGGAAAACGCCGCCCGCCTGGCGATGAGCGAACTCGACGGCGTCACGGTCGACCTGCGGGTTTACAACACCGCTGGCAATGCCAACCAGGCCGGGGTTGTCGCCTCCAAAGCCGTGCAAGACGGGGCCAAGATCATCCTTGGCCCGGTGTTTGCCCAAAACGCCAACGCAGCGGGTGTGGCCGTAGCCAGCAAGGGCGTGAATGTCCTGAGCTTCTCCAACAACCCCGACATTGCCGGGGGCAATGTCTTTATCCTGGGCCCGACGTTCCAGAACACCGCGAACCGCCTGGTGCGCTTTGCCAATCGGCAGGGCAAGGGGCGGATCATGGTCGTGCACGGGCAGGACCCGGCCGAGACCCTGGGCCGCGATGCGATCCATCGTGCAATTGCCAATTCCGGCGCCTCGCTGGCCGGCACCGTCGGGTTCGAGTTGAGCCAAAACGGCATCGTCAATGCGTTACCCGCGATCAGCCGCCAAGTCCGCAACTCAGGCGCGCAATCGGTGTTTATGACGTCGGGCACTTCGGGCGCGCTGCCGTTCTTGGCCGGTCTGCTTCCGGAAAACGGGGTAAAGCCAGCCACGACCCAGTTCATCGGCCTGCAACGCTGGGACATCCCGGCCAACGCGCTGGCACTGCCGGGGCTGCAGAACGGCTGGTTCGCCATGCCCGACCCGACCCTTTCGTCGCAATTCAAGTCGCGGTATCAGGCCCGTTACGGCACCCCGCCGCACCCGATTGCCGGACTTGCCTATGACGGGATTGCCGCCATTGGTGCCCTGGTCAAAGCGGGCAAGGCGGATGCGCTGACCGGGACTGCACTGACCCAGGCACAGGGCTTTGTCGGCGTGAACGGGATCTTCCGCCTGCGCGGCGACGGCACCAACGAACGGGGTCTGGCCGTGGCGCAGATTCAGAACAAACAGGTCGTGATCATCGACCCCGCACCCAGAAGCTTCTCCGGTGCCGGGTTCTGAGCCGCACACGGGGTTTGATCTGCCCGAGAACCTGATCTGTCCCGCCGGGGCAATTTTCGACCACGCGCAAGTGCGTGCGGCGCTGCAGGACGGGATCGCGGTTGCTAAGGACGATGCCGCGATCCGCGCGCACACTGTGGCCACCTTGCGCATAGCCATGAAGGCCGGGCGAACGACGATTGCCACAGCTTTGGCTGAAGCGCCGCGCGAAGCCCACGCCACCACCCGCGCCTATGCCTGGCTGACCGATTGCATCGTCTGCGCGGTGCATGAAGTCGCAACCGGCACCTTGCACCGGTTAAACAACGCGACCCAGTCCGAGCGCCTGTCGGTGCTGGCGGTCGGCGGCTATGGCCGGTTCGAAATGGCGCCGCATTCCGACGTCGATCTGCTGTTTCTGACGCCCTACAAGATCACCCCCTGGGCCGAAAGCGTGATTGAAAGCATGCTTTACATGCTGTGGGATCTGCGCCTGAAAGTCGGCCATGCGTCGCGCACGGTGAAGGATTGCCTGCGGTTGGGGGGCGAGGATTATACGATCCGCACCGCCCTTCTGGAACACCGCCCCCTGTGTGGTGATGACGGGTTGTGCAATGAACTAACCGAGACGCTTTGGGCGGAGTTGTTCAAGGGCACCGAGGCTGAGTTCATCGAGGCAAAGCTGGCAGAACGCGACGCGCGCCATCGCAAGCAGGGTGGCCAGCGCTACATGGTCGAACCGAACGTGAAAGAGGGCAAGGGCGGGTTGCGTGACCTGCAAACCCTGTTCTGGGTCGCGAAATACATGCACCGGGTCGATAACATCCACGATTTCGTCGATCTCAAGATGTTCACCTCCGAGGAATATGAGACCTTCCAGAAGGCGGATGCCTTTCTCTGGGCCACGCGCTGCCATCTACATCTTGTGACGAACCGGGCGATGGACCAGCTGACCTTCGATCTGCAGGTCGAGGTGGCCGAGCGCATGGGGTACACCGATCATGGCGGGCGCCGGGCGGTGGAACACTTCATGCAGGAATATTTCCGCCACGCCACCGCCGTTGGCGACCTGACACGCATCTTCCTGACCGGGTTGGAAGAGGCGCATGTGAAAAAAGAGCCGCTTTTGGCCGGGCTGTTTCGCCGGCGAAAGCGGGTCAAGGCGCCGTTTCGGGTACAGAACGGTCGCCTGACCGTGCCAGACGACAGCGTCTTTCACGATGACAAGTTGAACATCCTTCGCTTGTTCGAGGAAGGCCTGCGCACCGGGATGCTGATCCACCCGAACGCGATGCGGTTGGTCAGCGCGAACCTGGACCTGATCGACGACGACATGCGGTCGAACAAGGAAGCAACGCGCATTTTCCTGGACCTTCTGGTCAAGCACGGCAACCCGGAACGCGCGTTGCGGCGGATGAATGAACTGGGTGTTCTTGCCGCCTTCATCCCCGAGTTTGAACCTATCGTCGCGATGATGCAGTTCAACATGTATCACTCCTATACGGTGGACGAACACACGATCCAGGTGATCTCGAACTTCGCGCAAATCGAACGGCACGAGCTGGACGATGAGTTGCCGATCAGCTCGGAAATCATCGACAAAGGCATCAACCGCAAAACGATGATGGTGGCGATGCTGTGCCATGACATCGGCAAGGGCCGGCCGCAGGATCATTCGATCCTGGGTGCACAAATTTCGCGCAAGGTGGCGCCGCGGCTGGGGCTGACAGCCAAGGAATGCGAAACCGTCGAGTGGCTGGTGCGCCATCACCTTTTAATGTCAGACATGGCCCAGAAACGCGACATTGCCGACCCGCGTACGGTGCGCGATTTCGCCAAGGCGGTGAAAAGTGTGCGCCGGCTGGACCTGCTGACGCTTCTGACGGTCTGTGACATTCGGGGCGTCGGGCCGAATGTGTGGAACAATTGGAAGGCCACGCTGATCCGCACGCTGTATAACCAGACCCGCCGGGCGCTGGAAAACGGCATGGAGGATCTGAACCGCGAAAACCGGGGCGCCGAGGCGAAACGCGCCCTGCGCGAAGCCCTTTCGGATTGGGAGGCGAAGGATCTGAAGGTCGAAACCGGGCGTCATTATGACAGCTACTGGCAGGGCCTACACGTCACCGCCCACACCGTCTTTGCCCGCCTGCTGCGTGGCATCGGCGATGATGAAATCCGGTTGGAGCTGGAGCTGGACGAAGGCCGCGACGTGACACGGGTGCATATCGTGATGGCCGATCACCCCGGCATCTTTTCGCGTCTCGCCGGCGCGCTGAGCCTGGTCGGTGCCAACATCGTGGACGCACGCACCTATACGTCGAAGGACGGCTATGCCACCGCGATCTTCTGGGTGCAGGCCGGCGACGGCAGCCCTTATGACGCCGCGAAACTGCCGCGTCTGCGTCAGATGATCCAGAAAACGTTGTATGGTGAAGTGATCGCGCGCGACGCCATTGCGGGACGCGACAAGATCAAGAAACGCGAACGCGCCTTCAAGGTGCCCACGCATATCACCTTCGACAACGAAGGGTCCGAGATTTACACGATCATCGAGGTCGACACCCGCGACCGCCCCGGTCTTTTGTTCGATTTGACGCGAACCTTGGCCAATTCGAACGTCTATATCGCCTCGGCGGTGATCGCGACTTACGGCGAACAGGTGGTCGATACCTTTTATGTGAAGGACATGTTCGGTTTGAAATTCCACACCGAAAGCAAACAGCGCACGCTGGAACGTCGTTTGCGCGACGCGATCGAGCAGGGCGTTGAAAGGGCCATCACCTGATGGCCGCGCCGCGCCTTCTTCGTGCATTCATGACCGTCGGGGGCTGGACCATGGCCAGCCGCATCCTGGGTTTCGTGCGCGACATCATGATCGCCGCAACCCTGGGCGCGGGGCCGGTGGCCGAGGCGTTCCTGATCGCCTTCTCCCTGCCCAACATGTTCCGCCGCTTCTTCGCCGAAGGCGCGTTCAACATGGCCTTCATCCCGATGTTTTCGAAAAAGGTCGAAGGCAAGGAGGACGCCCTGTCCTTTGCCCGCGATGCGTTCTCGGGGCTGGCCTTCGTGGTGCTGATCTTCACCATCCTGGCGCAGATCTTCATGCCTGCGCTGGTGCTGGCGATGGCGTCGGGTTTTCTGGCCGATGACCGCTTCGACTTGGCCGTGCTCTATGGCCGGATTGCGTTTCCTTACATCCTGTTCATCTCTTTGGCTGCGCTTTTGTCAGGCGTTCTGAATGCCACCCACCGCTTCGTGGCCGCCGCCGCAGCCCCTGTGCTTTTGAACATCATCTTTATCGCCGCAATGGGGGCGGCGATGGCAATGGGGTGGAACGTGGGTGACGCGCTGGCCTGGACCGTGCCGATTGCCGGCGTGGCGCAGCTGGTGCTGGTCTGGATCGCGGCCTCGCGTGCCGGGTATCGCCTGATCCCGCGCCGTCCACACATGACGCCCGAACTGAAACGCCTGGCTATCATCGCCGCCCCCGCCGCCCTTGCCGGTGGCGTGGTGCAGGTCAACCTTTTGATCGGGCGCCAGGTCGCAAGCTTCTTTGACGGCGCGATTGCCTGGCTGAACTATGCCGACCGGTTGTATCAACTGCCGCTGGGCGTGGTCGGGATCGCCATTGGCGTCGTGCTCCTGCCCGACCTCAGCCGCCGCTTGCGCGCGGGCGACGTTGACGGCGGACGCGAGGCGCTCAGCCGCGCGGGTGAGCTGTCGCTGGCACTGACCATTCCCGCGTCCGTCGCGTTGATCGTCATTCCCGGCCCGCTGATCGAAACCCTGTTCCAACGCGGTGCCTTCAATGCGGATGATACCGCCAAAACCGCAATTGCCGTGGCGGTTTACGGCATGGGCCTGCCCGCTTTCGTGCTGCAAAAGGTGCTGCAACCGATCTTCTTCGCCCGCGAAAACACGAAAACGCCGTTCTACTACGCGCTGGTGGCGCTGGTGGTGAATGCAGGCCTCGCGATCGGTCTCAGCTATGTCTTCGGCTATATCGCGGCGGCGATTGGCACCACGGTGGCTGGCTGGACCATGACGCTGATGCTGTGGCGCGGCAGCTGGAAGATGGGCGAAGAGGCACGCTTTGACGGCCGCTTCTGGTCCCGCTTCTGGCGCATCGTCGCGGCCAGTTGGCTGATGGGCGCGGTGCTGTATGGCAGTGTGATCCTGATCGGACCGATGTTTGGCGGCGGCGGGTCGAAATACCTGGCGCTCACCATCCTGATCACCCTGGGCATCACCAGCTATTTCGGCATCGGATCGCTTCTGGGCGCCTTCCGCATCCGCGAATTTCGCGCAGCGATGCGGCGGGGGTAACGCCCCGGCGCGGCGGGGTGGGGAACCACAACCGCGCGGCCAGGTTCAACGTTCCAATGGGTGGGAGCCGCGTCGGGGCGTTAGCGCCGCCTGAGCACCGCCAGAACGTGGCTCCACCCCCCCGGCGCCACCAGGAACGACAGGCCAAAGCCGGCCGCAAAGCCCGCCACATCCGCGACCCAGTCCGGGCTGCCCCCTGTGAACAGGGAAAACACAAGCTGGATCGCCATCAGAAAGGCGATGAGGCGAAACGCCATCAGACGATTTTCACCAGTTCCGGTCAGGCGCACGAACAACAGGAACGAATAGGAGCCGATCAACCCATAGACCGCCGGGTAGCCACCAAACAGCATCACCCGCGTGTCCCAGACCAATCCATAGACCAGCGCGCCGAAGATGGACGCGCCGAAAAAGATGATCAGCACCGCCCAGGCGTTGAATATCTCTCCCACCAGCTTGCCCAGCGCCAGCAGAAACACGAGCACGAAGGCGATGTGGGTGAAGCTCTGGTGCACGAAAGGATAGGTGACGAACCGCATCAGATAATCCCAGCGGATCTGCCGGTTCTCCACCATCCAGTTGAACAGCGGCTCGTAAAAACCCCAGCGCTCGACCGCCTGAAGCCGCCAACCGGTCGCCTCGGGCCCGCCGACAAAGCCCACATTGCCCGCCTGGAACACCAATTCCACCCCGACAAGAAACACCGACAGGGCCACCACGATGGGTGGCAACGGATTTATGGGCGAGGCATTGGGGTCACTTGTCATGTCTTGGGTCCGCTCGTTACGCCCGCTTCCTTGACGGGCCTTTCCCACATGGGTAAGCGAGCCGGAACCAGAAATCCAGACGGAGCGTCATCATGACCAGCCACACCCCTCGCGTGTTTTCGGGCATCAAGCCTTCGGGCGGTCTGACCCTTGGCAATTACCTGGGCGCGATCAAGCGCTTTGTGGACATGCAGGGGCCAGCGTTTGAAACCGTCTATTGTGTGGTGGACCTGCACGCGATCACCGTCTGGCAGGACCCTGCCGAGCTGCGGAACGAGACACGCGAAGTGGCCGCGGGCTTCCTCGCCTCCGGCATCGACCCCAACAGCTCGATCCTGTTCAACCAAAGCCAGGTCGCGGCCCATGCCGAGCTTGCCTGGATCTTCAACTGCGTCACGCGGCTGGGCTGGATGAACCGGATGACCCAGTTCAAGGACAAAGCGGGTAAGAACGCCGAAAAGGCCTCCTTGGGCCTTTACGCCTATCCGTCGCTGATGGCGGCTGACATCCTGCTCTATCACGCCACCCACGTGCCCGTGGGCGAGGATCAGAAACAGCATGTCGAGCTGACGCGCGACATCGCTGCCAAGTTCAACCACGACTTCAAGGCCGAAGATTTCTTTCCGCAGCCCGAACCGATCATCGAAGGCCCCGCGACGCGGGTGATGAACCTGCGCGACGGGTCCAAGAAAATGTCGAAGTCGGGTGAAAGCGACATGGAGCGTATCAACATGACAGATGACGCCGACACGATCGCCAAGAAGTTCCGCAAAGCCCGCACCGACCCCGACGCCCTGCCCGACACGCTGGACGGCCTGAAAGACCGGCCCGAGGCGCGCAACCTTGTGGATATCTACGCGGCCCTGTCCGACAGCACGTCCGAGGCGGTGATCACGGAATACGCCGGCGCGGGCTGGGGCAAATTCAAACCGGCGCTGGCCGATCTGGCGGTCGACAAACTGGCCCCTATCAGCCAGGAAATGGCCCGCCTGATGGCGCAGCCGGACGAAATTGACGCGATCCTGGCCAAAGGTGCGGAAAAAGCCGAGGCGATTGCCCAGCCGATCCTTGAGCAGACCTACGACATCGTCGGGCTGCTGCGCTCACGCTAGGCCCCCGCCTCACCGCTTGCCCAATCCCGCGCTTCAAACTACCTGTGCCCCATGCCCAGATACGCGTTGAAAATCGAATACAATGGCCAGCCCTTCGCGGGCTGGCAGCGCCAGAAGGAATTCCCTTCGGTGCAGGAAGCCGTGGAAACAGCCCTGCGCAAGCTTGATCCCACGGTTGAGACCATCGCCGCCGCTGGTCGTACGGACGCGGGCGTGCATGCCCTCGCGCAGGTCGCCCACGTGGACCTGACCCGCGATTGGGACCCGTTCCGCCTGTCCGAGGCTTTGAACCACCACCTGAAACCGGCCCCCGTCGCGATCCTGGCCTGTGCGCCGGTCGCGGATGATTTTCACGCAAGGTTTTCGGCCACCGAGCGCCGCTATCTGTTCCGAATCGTGAACCGTCGCGCGCCACTGACCCACGACAAAGGCCTGGCGTGGCGCGTGGCGCGAAAACTGGATCTGGAAGCCATGCGCGAAGGCGCCGAGCACCTGATCGGCCACCACGATTTCACCACCTTCCGGTCAACCTATTGCCAGGCGAAAAGCCCGATGAAAACATTGGATGAACTGCGCATTGAAGCGCACGACATTCCCCACGGAACCGAATTCCGTTTCCATATCCGATCCCGCAGTTTCCTGCACAACCAGGTCCGCAGCATCGTCGGATCGCTGGAACAGGTCGGCGGCGGCTCTTGGGCCCCCGACGACATCCGGACCGCGCTTGATGCCCGCGACCGCACCGCCTGCGGCCCGGTCTGTTCCTCCGACGGACTGTATTTGGCGGGGGTGGGGTATGAGGACGATCCCTTCGCGGACCGCTAGACCCTCCCCCCCTGCTCTGCCATACTACGCGTCAATGAAAAGCAAAAAGAGCAGCCCCGCATGAACGATCTTCTGACCGGCACCGGCCCGGACGATTACGACGCGTCCTCCATCGAAGTGTTGGAGGGGCTGGAGCCTGTGCGCCAGCGCCCTGGCATGTACATCGGCGGCACAGATGAACGCGCGCTGCATCACATGGTGGCGGAAATCCTCGACAACTCGATGGACGAGGCAGTGGCGGGGCACGCGAACCGGATCGAAGTGACGCTGAACGCGGATTATTCCGTCACGGTCACCGACAACGGCCGCGGCATTCCGATCGATCCGCACCCGAAATTCCCGGATAAATCCGCGCTTGAGGTCATCCTGTGCACGCTGCACGCGGGTGGCAAATTTTCCGGCAAGGCGTATCAGACCTCGGGTGGTCTGCATGGGGTCGGCTCGTCGGTTGTGAACGCGCTGTCCGACAGTCTGGTCGTGCAGGTTGCCAAGAACAAAGAGCTGTTCGAGCAACGGTTTTCGCGCGGCATCCCGCTGGGCCCGGTCGAAAAGATTGGTGCTGCCCCCAACCGGCGCGGCACCGAGGTGACTTTCCACGCGGACGAAGAGATTTTCGGCAAGCACCGGTTCAAACCGAAACGCCTGTTCACCCTGGCGCGGTCGAAGGCCTATCTGTTCTCGGGCGTTGAAATCCGCTGGAAGAGCCATATTGACGACGGCGAAACCCCCACCGATGCGGTGTTCCACTTCCCCGGCGGCCTGTCCGATTACCTCAAGGAAACGCTGGGCAGTGCCTCGACCTATGCCGATCTGCCCTTCGGCGGGAAGGTCGAGTTTCGCGAGAAGTTTGGCGAGCCAGGCTATGTCGAATGGGCGATCAATTGGACGCCGTCGCGCGATGGTTTCATCCAGTCCTACTGCAACACCGTGCCCACGCCCGAGGGCGGCACCCATGTCACCGGCTTTTGGGCCGCGATCCTGAAGGGGATCAAGGCTTACGGTGAATTGGTGGGCAACAAGAAGGCCGCCTCGATCACCCGTGATGACCTGATGACCGGCGGCTGCGCGCTGGTGTCCTGCTTCATCGCCGACCCCAGCTTCGTGGGCCAGACCAAGGACCGGCTGTCGACGGAAAGCGCCAGCCGGATGGTGGAAAACTCAGTCCGCGACCATTTCGACAACTGGCTGGCATCTGACACGAAATCGGCCGGCGCGATCCTGGATTTCCTGGTGCTGCGCGCCGAGGAGCGCCTGAAACGCAGACAAGAAAAAGAAACCCAGCGCAAGACCGCGACGAAAAAGCTGCGTCTGCCCGGCAAGCTGACCGATTGTTCTGCCACCAACCGCGAGGGGACCGAGCTGTTCATCGTTGAGGGCGACAGCGCCGGCGGCTCGGCCAAGATGGCGCGCAACCGCAAGACGCAGGCGCTGTTGCCCCTGCGCGGCAAGATCCTGAACGTGCTGGGGGCGGCGTCGTCGAAACTGGGCTCGAACGCCGAGATCAACGACCTGACCCAGGCGCTTGGCGTCGGGCTTGGCACGCGGTTCAACGTCGATGACCTGCGCTATGACAAGATCATCATCATGACCGACGCGGACGTGGACGGCGCCCATATCGCGGCCCTTCTGATGACGTTCTTCTTTACCCAGATGCGCCCGATGATCGATACCGGCCACCTGTATCTGGCCTGCCCGCCGCTGTTTCGCCTGACCCAGGGTGCCAAGCGGGTTTACTGCGTGGATGAGGCCGAGCGCGATGCCTGGCTGGAGAAGGGCCTGGGCGGCAAAGGCAAGATCGACGTTTCCCGCTTCAAGGGTCTGGGCGAAATGGACGCGAAGGACCTGAAGGAAACCACCATGGACCCCGCATCCCGCACCCTGATCCGTGTCACGATTGATGAGGACGAACCGGGGGAGACCGGCGACCTGGTCGAGCGCCTGATGGGCAAGAAGCCCGAGAAACGGTTCGAATACATCCAGGAAAACGCGCGGTTCGTGGAGGAGTTGGATGTTTGAGGGGAAAACCTATTAAGGCAGATGCTTTTGGAGTTTGCAGGCTTACCGGGAATCCTGGCAAGTTTGTAAAAAGCCACATAATTCCCAAAGCCCTAACCCCGAAAGAAGACCCCGGCGGGCCGCTCGTTGAAGCTGATGGAAAAAAGCGACCTAAACGACAATGGGATAGCTGGTATGATCCCAGCTTGGTCATTAGAAAAGGAGAGGACCACCTGGCCGAGATTGACTCCTCGGCATTGAGGATTCTGTCAGAGCACAAACTCATTTGGAAGTCTTGGAGAGACCAGGATGAACTGGGCATCGACCACATAGCGAATGACGAGGAAGCGCTCCTTGGGATCAGACTTTTGGAGGGGGTTGACCAAACTGCTCTCGGTGTATTTGCGGTCAGCTTACTTTGGCGAGCAGGTTCATCAGATTTGCCCGCTATGCATGAGTTCAATGTCCCAAATGACATTCTGGAAAGTGCACGCTTAGTTACACTTGGCAAAAGGGAATTCGAGCCAAACGAATTTCCCGTAAAGATGTTTCAATATGCCACAAAGGGGCCTATGCACAATCTCACTCCAATGAACCTCGAACGACCTTTAGCTACTGAAAAGCCAGAACCTTTTTTTCGGATTTTTGCAAACGGGGTTTTCTTTCACATTGTCGACACAACAGCACGTTCTAACTTCGATGTCGGGAAAGCGAAGTGGTTCCTAGGGAACAGTGATGAACTTGCTGTGCTTTGCTTTGACTTCGAGAAATCAACCCAAGCGCGATTTTTTGAAAACACACTCGACCACTACCATGCTCTCATGCGGAGGCAGTAGGGCAGCGCTCGACCCTGGGTGGGCGCAGTGACGTATTTGGGGCCCACACGGAACACCTATCAAGATCACAACATTGCGGAAGCGCCCTCCCGTGGGGAGGGTCGGGCGCTGCCCGGCCTATCGTCCGGGCGGGGCATTTGGCTTTGGGAGTGGCGAACCCTCAGCCCTGAATGCTCTCCAGATAATTCGCCAGCTTCAGCAACCCACTCGGCGTGGGTGTCGGCACGCCGTTCGGATCGGTCCAGACCTCCATGTCACCTTTCAACAGCACGCCGAATTCCGGCATCGGGCCGTGGGTGTCGGCCTTGGCATAGCCGTCGATGGTGGACATCACGAATGCCGTGGGGAAGGTGCCGCCGTGGCGGGTTGTCAGCGTGGTCAGGTCTTCTGCCAGCTCCATCCCGCCGCCTTTCGCGTCCGAGCCGTGGCAGACCGCGCAATTGGCGGCGAACAGCTCCTCGCCGGTTTGCGGCGGCAGATTGCAGCCTGTCAGGGTGAAAGCGGCCAGAAGGCTCAGGCTGGTTATTCTCAACATCTCATTCTCCCTGCGACGTGCCCCATGCGGGCGTCACTCTTGCACGATGATCCAAGTATCGGCGAAGCCCGCCTGCAACACCAGACCATAGAGCACTTCGGCGTTTTCCGGCGCAAGGCGAATGCAGCCTGCCGAGGCCGGGCAGCCCAGCAGCTCAACCGCCGTGGTGCCGTGGATCGCGAAGTTTCCGTAGAAAAAGATCGACCAGGGCATCGGCGCGTTGTTGTAAAGCGACGAATAATGCATGCGGCGCAGCGATTGCGGGTGGAAGGTGCCAACGGGCGTGAATTTGCCCGGCCGGGCGGTGGACACGGGCCAGATATGGAGGGCGTCGCCATCCAGGCTGACCGCCATCGTCTGATCCGAGATATCAACTCGCGCCACAAGGGTCTCGGCCCAGGCCGTGAGCGGCGAAAAGGCCAGGAGCGCTGTGAGGAGCGCTTTACCCCGCACTGACCACGCCGTTGTCCAACCGCAGCACCCGGTCCATCCGGGCCGCAAGCTCAAGGTTGTGGGTGGCGATCAGCGCCGACAGCCCGGTTTCGCGCACCAGCTCCATCAGCGTGGCGAACACGGTGTCCGAGGTTTCGGGGTCGAGGTTGCCGGTGGGCTCATCGGCCAGCAAAAGCGCGGGCGCATTGGCCAGCGCGCGGCAAAAGGCGACGCGTTGCTGTTCGCCGCCGGACAGTTCCGCCGGGCGGTGGCTGGCGCGGTCGGCCACGCCCACGCGGGCCAGCAGGTCGCGCGCGCGGGTGGCCGCGCCCCCCTGCCCCACACCGTTGGCAAGCTGCGGCAGCACGATATTTTCCTCGGCCGAGAACTCGGGCAGCAGGTGGTGAAACTGGTAGATGAAGCCGACCTGGTTGCGCCGCACGTCGGTGCGTTTGCGATCCGACAGCGCCGACATGTCGCGTCCGCCGATCTCCACCCGTCCGGTGTCGGGCGTGTCCAACAGGCCAGCGATGTGCAGCAGAGTCGATTTTCCTGCGCCGGAGGGGGCGACCAGTGCCACGACCTCGCCGCGTGCAATCTCCAGCGACGCACCGCGCAGCACGTTCACCTCGCCGGGGTCACCTGCGTTGTAGACCTTGGTCAACCCGTCAAGCTTCAGGACCGGATCATTCATATCGCAAGGCCTCGACCGGGTTCATGCGCGCCGCGCGGCGGGCAGGAAAGATGGTGACGATGAACGACAGGCCCAGCGACAGGACCACCGCGCTGGCCACGTCCCAGAACTCCAACTTGGCAGGTAGGCGATAAATGCCGCGGATCGACGGATCCCAGACGCCGCCGCCTGCAACGTAGTTCACGAAGGAAAACACTGCGTCGATATAGATCGCGAACAGGCAGCCCAGGATGACCCCCGCGATGGTGCCGACCAGCCCGGTGACCGACCCACACAGGAAGAACACGCGCAGCACGGACCCTTCGGTCAGGCCCATCGTGCGCAGGATACCGATGTCGCGCCCCTTGTTCTTCACCAGCATGATCAGGCCCGAGATGATGTTCATCGAGGCGATCAGGACCAGCACGGACAGGATGATGAACATCACGCTATCCTCCATATCCAGCGCGCGCAGGAAGGCGCCGGATCGGTCGCGCCAGGTCCAGACGGTTGCCAGCGGGCTGGCCGCCTGCATCATAGGCAACAGCAGCTTGTCCACGCCTTCGGGATCGGCCACCATCACTTCGATCTCATCGGCCACACCTTCGCGGTTGAAGAAGCTTTGCGCCTCGACAAAGGGCAGATAGACCCGCGTGCGGTCGATATCCCAACGCCCGGCGGTGAAGATATAGGTGATGTCATAGGCATTCACCCGCGGCGAGGTGCCAAAGGCGGTCTTCACGCCATTGGGCGAAATGATCTTGATCTTGTCACCGACCCCGACGCCAAGCGCTTGTGCCACGCCTGATCCGATCGCGATGCCCTGATCAAAGGCGCGAATGTCGCCCTGGGCCACCTCGGGTTGGGCGATGCGGGGGATGGTCAGAAGGTCGTCATAGGTGATGCCATAGACCTCGACACCCGCGTTCACCTGGCCCTTGTTGGCCATGACCTGGCCTTTCACCAAAGGCGCGGCACGGGTCACGCCGGGCACGGCGGCGATGCGGCTGGCCCAGTCGGCATAGTCGGGAATGGTGCGCACGGTCTGGCCGGTTTCGTTCACATAGGCCTGCGAAAACACCGTCACATGGGCATTCGCACCCAGGATGGTGTCGACGAATTCGTCGCGAAACCCGGTGCGCACGGCCAGGGTGATGATCAGCGCGGCCACCGCCAAGGTGATGCCGATCAGGCTGATCCAGGTCATTGTGCTGACCCCGCCCTCAGCCTTGCGCGCACGCAGGTATCGCCAGGCGATCATCCATTCGAACCGGGAAAACGGGGCTGTGCTCTGGGCCAATTTCTGCTCCTTGCCTCTTGGGGGCAAAGTGATGCTTTGACCGGGGAAGGTCAAGGTGTGGTTCATTGTCAGCGAGGTCTTTGCGCAGTAGCCTTCAAACACAGATGCGGGAGGATTTCATGGACATTCTGGACGAGCTGCGCGGGATCATCGGCGCACGCCATGTGCTGACCGGTGCCGACACGGCGCGGTGGGACAGCGACTGGATCGGCAAGTACAAGGGTGCGCCCCTGTGCGTGGTGCGGCCTGCAAACACCGATGAGGTCAGCCGCGTGATGGCCCTGGCCCACGACACCGGGACGCCGGTGGTGCCGGTGGGGGGCAACACCGGGCTATCTGGCGGAGCTTTCGGCCGAGGGGCCGTGATGCTGTCGGTCGACAGGATGAACGCGCTGCGCGACCTGCGCCCGGAAGCGCGCATCGCCATTGTCGAGGCCGGCGTGGTTCTGAGCGCGCTGCATGACGCGGCCGAGGCCCACGACCTGGTGTTTCCGATGACCTTCGGCGCCAAGGGCTCGTGCATGATTGGCGGCATGTTGGCCACCAATGCCGGCGGGTCGAACGTCGTCCGTTACGGCAATACGCGGGCCTTGTGCCTGGGGCTTGAGATCGTGTTGCCCGACGGCGAGGTGCTGGAGCTGATGAGCGAGCTGCACAAGGACAATTCAGGCTATGACCTGAAGGATCTGTTCATCGGCTCCGAAGGCACTCTGGGCGTGATCACCGCGGCGGTGCTGAAGCTGTCGCCGAAACCGCGTGCCTATGCCACCGCGATGGTCGCGGCCCCCGGGCTGGCGCAGGCGCTCGATTTGCTGAACCGATTGCAGGAGGCCACCGGCGGCGCGGTCGAGGCGTTCGAATACATGCCCGCCAGCTATATCGACGCACATATCGCCAAGACCGGCGCGCGCGCGCCGTTCGCCGCGCGTCATGAGGTCAACATCCTGGTCGAGGTCGGCGCGACCGCCGCGCGGGATGCCGCGCTTGCTGCGGATGGCTCGGTGCCGATTGTCGACTACCTTGAAGAGGTCCTGGCTGGTCTGATGGAGGAGGGCGCGGTGCTGGACGCGGTGATCGCGCAGAACGATGCCCAGCGCACCGAGATGTGGGAGCGGCGCGAGGCCGCCGCCGAGGTCACGCTGGACCGCCAGCCCCTGGTCAACAACGATATCGCCGTGCCGCTGGACAAGGTCAGCGTGTTCCTGGAGCGCATGGCCGAAGAATTGCCGCGGCTGGACCGGGGGGCCGACAGCCTGTGCGTGGCGCATCTGGGGGATGGCAACATCCACTATGCGGTGTTCCCATCGGACCCGACGCTGGTCGATCCGGTGATGGAAAAGGTCGAAGACGTGGTGGGCGCACTGGGCGGGTCGTTCTCGGCCGAGCATGGCATCGGCCTGTCGAAGAAACCCTCGATGGCGCGACGCAAAAACCCCGTGGCGCTGCGCGTGATGCGTCAAATCAAAGGGGTGCTGGACCCCAAAGGCATCATGAACCCGGGCAAGGTGCTGCCGGACTGAGGTTCCGCTTTTCCGTCAAGCCCGCTGACGCGGACCCTCCTTGGAAATCTGGGTGGGGCCGGGCCGTTCAGCGCCAGTCGAAGAAGCCGTCGCCAGCGCGCGCCAGCAGGGTTTCGGCAAGCTGGCGCCCCAGGGCCGGGCCGTCCGCGATGAGCCCTGACACCGTATCTGCGAGCGCTTCGGAGCCATCGGTGCGCAGGATTTCACCCTTGAGGGTCAAAGTGCCGCCCTCAAGTGTGGCCAGCCCCGCGATCGGGGTTTCGCACGATCCGTCCAGCGCGCCCAGAAAGGCGCGTTCTGCGGCCAGGCGCTGGCCGGTTTCAACGTCATGTATCGCTGCCAGCATGTCGGTGGTGCGCGCGTCTTCCTCGCGCCGTTCAATGCCGATCGCGCCTTGCGCCACAGCGTTCAGCATGTCTGTGGTCGGAATCGCAGTCGCGGGCACGTCGTCCATGCCCAGCCGGTTCAGTCCGGCTTGCGCCAGGAACGTCGCTTCGGCCACGCCGTCGCCCAGTTTCTTCAGCCGGGTCTGCACGTTGCCACGAAACTCGACAATTGTCAGGTCCGGTCGGCGGTTGAGAAGCTGGGCCTTGCGGCGCAGCGACGAGGTGCCAACCACGGCGCCCTGCGGCAAATCTGCGATGGAATTGAATTTTAGTGACACGAAGGCATCCCGCGTGTCTTCGCGCGGCAGGTAGCAGTCCAACACCAGACCGTCGGGCTGTTCGACCGGCATGTCCTTCATCGAATGCACCGCGATGTCGATGGAGCCGTCCAGCATCGCCTCTTCGATCTCTTTGGTGAACAACCCCTTGTTGCCGATTTCCTTCAGCGGTCGGTCCGCGTCGATCATCGAGCGGTCGTCGCCGGTGGTCTTGATCACCACGATCTCGAACGCCTCGTCGGGCAGGTCGAACGCAGCGCCAAGACGGCGGCGGGTTTCAAAAGCCTGGGCCAGCGCCAGCGGCGAGCCTCGGGTGCCGATTTTCAGCGGTTGGGCGGGGGTCGGAAGATTGTTCACCATACCCCCCATTTAGACGCGACAAATGGGCCTGTCCATGCCCCCGAACTTGACAATGGGTCGCGCCTGCCGCACCACCGCGTGAAATCGCGAAAAGGACAACCCGATGACAAAGACCATCCTGCGCGCCCTTGCCGGTGAAACCCTGCCCACGCCGCCGATCTGGATGATGCGCCAGGCAGGCCGTTATCTGCCCGAATATCGCGCCACGCGGGCGCAGGCGGGGGATTTCCTGTCGCTGTGCTACAACCCCGAACTGGCCGCCGAAGTCACGCTGCAGCCGATCCGTCGCTATGGCTTTGACGCCGCGATCCTGTTTGCCGACATTCTGCTGGTGCCGCAGGCGCTGGGGGCCGACCTGTGGTTCGTCACCGGCGAAGGGCCGCGCCTGTCGACCATCACCGGCGCTGATGATCTGGCCAAGCTGGGCCTGGTCGCCGACATCGACGAGGTTCTGGCGCCGATCTATGAAACCGTGAAGATCCTGTCGCGCGAATTGCCGAAGGAGACCACTCTGATCGGCTTTGCCGGCGCGCCCTGGACCGTGGCGACCTATATGATCGCCGGGCGCGGCACCAAGGATCAAGGTCCGGCACATGCGCTGATGCGTGAGCATCCTGAGGTGTTCGATGCCCTGATGGCGCGCATCACCGAGGCGACGATCGAATACCTGTCGCGCCAGATCGACGCGGGCGCCGAAGTCGTCAAGATTTTCGACAGCTGGGCCGGGTCCCTGAAGGGCGAAGCGTTCACCAAATACGCGCTGGAGCCGACAAAACAGATCATTGCCGCCCTGAAGGCGCGCCATCCGAACACGCCAATCATCGCCTTCCCGCGTGAAGCGGGCGACGGCTATATAGGCTTTGCCAAGGCCACCGGCGCAGATTGTGTCGCACTGGACAATTCCGTGTCCGCCGAATGGGCCGCCGCGAACGTTCAGGTCGATGGCTGTGTGCAAGGCAACCTGGCCTCGTCGCACATGGTGACGGGCGGACAGGCGCTGGTGGACGACACCAAGCGGATCGTGAAGGCGTTCTCGAACGGCCCGCACATCTTCAACCTGGGCCACGGCATCACGCCGGATGCGGACCCCGACAACGTGCAGCGCATGATCGACGCGGTGCGCGAAGGCTAACCCTACCCCGGCGCAGCGGGGTGGGAGGAAACCGTCCCGCCCCGCGCGCCAACGCTGGCATGGGTGGGCGCTGCGCCGTGGCTATGGCCTAAGCGCGGGCAACCCGATGCCGGTGCTTTGAAAACCACCATCTGCTGCAATCACCTGGCCAGTGACGAAACTGGCTTTGTCCGAGCACAGGAAGGTGATGACTTCGGCAATTTCCTGTTCCGATCCATACCGGTTCAGCGGGATCGCATCGTGGTAGGCGTCGATGATGTCCTGGCTGTGCACTGCCATTGCCAGCTTGGTCGCCACCGGGCCGGGGCAGACGCAATTGGCGCGCACGCCAAACTCGCCCAATTCCACCGCCTGTTGCTGGGTCAGGTGCATCACCGCTGCCTTCGACGTGCCATAGGCCACGCGCAGGGTGGACGCGCGCAGGCCCGAGATCGACGCGATGTTCACGATCGCGCCGCCGCTTTCCTTGAGCGGTTCTAGACAGGCTTGCGAACACAGAAAGACCCCGTCCAGGTTGGTCTCCATCACCGTACGCCAGCGGGCGAAATCCGTGTCCGCGATGGGGCCAAAATCGGCCACCCCTGCATTGTTCACCAAAGCGTCGATGCCGCCGAAGGCGTGCAGGACCTCAGCCACCATCGCATCGACCTGATCGGGTTGCGACACATCGCAAAGCACGGGCAGGACATCCTCCAGTCCTTCGCTGGCAGCCGACAGCGCCGGCCCGTCCCGGTCGATCATCGCGACCTGCCAGCCTAGCTCCAGAAACAACCGCGTTGTCGCCAGGCCAATGCCCCGCGCGGCCCCGGTGACAAGGGCGGTTTTCACCCCGCTCAGACCCATTTCGCCATCGGCGGCAGGCTCATCAGCACCGCATTGGCGTCATGCCCGGTGGCCAGGCCGAATTTCGTGCCGCGGTCATAGACCAGGTTGTATTCGGCATAGAGGCCGCGGTGCACCAGTTGCGCGTCCTTGTCGGCCTCGCTCCACGCGGTGTCGCGCCGCTTTTCGGTCACTGGGACGAAAGCGGGCAGGAAGGCGCGGCCGATGTCCTGGGTCAGGGCGAAATCCGCCTCCCAATCGCCGGAATTGCGGTCGTCCATGAAAATGCCGCCAACCCCGCGCGCGCGGCCCCGGTGCGGGACAAAGAAATACTCGTCCGCCCAGGCCTTCAGCTCGGGATAAAGCGCGGTTCCATGCGGGTCGAGGTGCTGTTTCTGAACGCCATGAAAATGCGCGGTGTCCTCGTCATACTCGATGCAGGGGTTCAGGTCCGATCCGCCGCCGAACCACCAGGCACCCGGGGTCCAGAACATGCGCGTGTTCATGTGCACCGCCGGGGTGTGCGGGTTCTGCATATGGGCAACCAGGCTGATGCCCGAGGCCCAGAAGCGCGGGTCGTCCTTGATGCCGGGCACGCCACGGGCGGCCATCGCGCCCTGCGCGGCCTCGCCCAGCGTGCCGTAAACCGTGGACACGTTGACGCCGACTTTTTCAAACACCCGACCGCCGCGCATCACCGACATCAGGCCACCGCCCGCGTCCGAGCCATCGTCGCTGGCGCGGGTCGTTTCCGTGACCTCAAAGCGGCCCGGTGCGTTGGATGCAAAAGGTCCGGTGGTCTGGCTGTCCTCCAGCCCTTCGAAGGCGGCAACAATTTCGTCGCGCAACGTGCGGAACCAGGCGCTGGCGCGGGTTTTCTGCTCGGTCATCAATTCGGTCATTCGGATCCCCCTTTTTCACCCCCCGTGTTAGCGGGATTCCACCGACAGGGAAACGGTGAGATTTCACTCAGGCCTGCGACCCGTTATCCTGACGTCGAAAGGACAACCGCCATGCGCCACCTGATATTTGCCGCCTTGATCCCATTGACCCTCGCCGCCTGCACACCGCAGCAGAATTGCGAGGCACGGGTGCGGCACCAGATCTCGGACATCGACGCCCAGATCGACGAGGTCAGGGATAATCTGCGGCGCGGATATGCCTATCTACCGGTGCGCACGAATGTGCGGGTGGGGGTGCAATTTTGTGCGACCCCGGGCGGCACTCTGAGCGTTTGCACCGGCACGGACACTCCCAGCTATCGCAGGGTCAGCATCGACCCGGCAGCAGAACGCGCGAAACTTGCAGCGCTGCAAAAACGGCAGGTCGAGTTGCAACGGGACTATGCCCAATGTGCAGCGACTTACCCTAGCGCTTAGTGCGTCGGGTCGCCCACCACGTCGACCAGGCTGCGCCCACCGTCCACGGTCATCACATGCCCGGTCATGAACGCCGCGCCGTCCGAGGCCAGGAACTGGGCCGCTTCGGCCACTTCGCTGGCTTCTGCGATGCGCCCCAGGGGGGTGCCGTCAATCACGTCAGTTCGGGTTTCTTCGCTGTCGCGGATCGCGCCCATCAGGCTTGCGCTCATCACGCTGCCGAAGCTGACCGCGTTCACGCGAATGCGGTGCGGGGCCAGGGCGACCGCCAGGGAACGGGTCATCTGGTCCAGCGCCGCGCTGGCGATGGAGAACGCCATCAGGCCCGGCTGCGTGCGCGTCGCCGCAATCGACGACAGGTTCACGATCGCACCCAACGGCGTGTCCTGCTCTTCTTCCGATAGCGCCTCGCCCTGCTTGATCATGCGGCACGCGATCAGCTGGCTCAGCCTCAGACTGGTCATCAGGTTCTGATCCAGCAGGGTCTGGACCGTCTTGTCGTCGGCGTCCAGCGGGTCCGAGGTCATCACCTGGCGGCTTGCGTTCACCAGGATATCGACACGCTCGAACGCATCGACGGTAAACGACAGAAGGTTCGCAATGGTCAGCTTTTCGCGCAGGTCCCCGGCGAAATAGCGCGTGTTCTGGCTTTCCTCGGCATCAGGGTCCGGGTTTTCGCCCCATTCGTCGCGCAGCTTACCCTCGTCCATGTCCGCGCAGATCACATTCGCGCCCTTGTCCGCAAAATGGCGCGCGATGGCCAAACCAACGCCGTTGGCAGCACCGGTGACAATGGCGGTCTTGCCTTTGATTGAAAAGGACATGGGAACCTCCTGATTCCTGCGCGAGCCTAGCTGAGTTTATCGCCTCTGGCGACGGGGCTTCGCACCGTGCAACACTTTGAAGCCGGGCGTGCCACCGATCTCCGCGACTTCGCGAAACTGCTCAGCCAGCTCGGCCTCATAGGGCAAGTGACGGTTCGCAACCATGAAAAACTGCCCGGTGGGTTTCAGGATGCGCGCCGCCGCCCGGATGAAGGCGCGGCCCAGCCCGGGATCACCCGCGCGGCCGACGTGGAAGGGCGGGTTTGAGATAACGATATCGGCCAGCGCCTTGGGCTCAAAGCTGGTCGCGTCACCCCAGACGAATTCCGCCCGCGCATCGTCGATGTTGCGCCGGGCACAGGTCAGCGCGGCGTGGTCGGCCTCGATCAGGTCCAGATGGGTCACCCCGTCGCGCCCCAGAATGTCCCGCGCCAGAAAACCCCAGCCAGCGCCAAGGTCCACCACCCGACCCGTCAGGTCTTTTGGCAAGGCCTCAACCAGCGCGACCGAGCCTTTGTCAGGCGCATCAGCGGAAAAGACGCCGGGACGGGTGACAAAGCCCCCGGCCAGCGTGGTATCGCGCGCGCCCCAGTCGGTGAAATCTCCGCCGGTGAACCAGGCCAGCTTGCCATGCGCTTTGGAAAAGCTTCCATCTAGCGGTTGCAGCACTTTTACCGCCTTCATCAAGCTGTCGATCCCGTCGGTCTTTTGCCCGTCCAGCACGATCAGCCCGGCGCCTGTGACCTGCGAAGCCTGATGCACCAGGGCCCGCGCCGCCGCCTTCGCGCGTGGCACGAAGACCACCGCGGCGGCAAATTCGCCCTTGGGCGAGACCTGCGTGTCCCACCCTGCCCGCACCCAGGCGGCATAGTCGGGAAACTGGCCCTGGATGATCTGGGTCCGGTTTTTCTCAAGGGCAGACAGGTCGGTGCCCGCAGGGGCGGCGAACACTGCAATGCGCCCGTCAGCGGGCAGCAGCAACGCGCCGTTTTCCAGCGCAAGGGTCAAACGGGACGGGGCCATGACGTTACTCGCGTTCCATCGTGCATTGCAGCGGGTGCTGGTGCTCTCGCGCGGCCTGCATGACTTGAGTGACCTTGGTCTCGGCCACCTCGTGGCTGAACACGCCGACCACGGCCAGACCCTTTTTGTGCACCGTCAGCATGATTTCAAACGCCTGGGCGTGGTTCATGCCGAAGAACCGTTCCAAAACCATCACGACGAATTCCATCGGCGTGAAATCGTCGTTGAGAAGCATGACCTTGTACATCGGCGGCCGCTTGGTCTTGGGCTTGGTGGCCAGGGCCAGATCGGCATCGCCGTCCGGTTCATCCTTGTTCGCCATCATCAGGGGCTCAAAGCGCACGCGCGTCTCCGGGTCTTGTATTTCTGGGCTCTTGGTCCGCACAATATAGGCCTTGCGGCCCCGGTGAAAAGGGGCCGGGGTCACGAACGGCTGCGAGGCACATACAGAATGGGCGCAAAAGTCACAACAATTGGTTTCGATGCCGACGATACGCTGTGGCAGAACGAACGGTTCTTTCAGCTGACGCAAGCGCGATTCGCGGCCCTGCTGGCCGAATATGCCGCGCCAGATCACCTGGCTGCACGGCTGTTGGAGGCCGAGCGTCGCAACCTGGGCCAGTATGGGTTCGGGATCAAGGGGTTCGTCCTTTCAATGATCGAAACCGCCATTGAAGTCACAGAGGAGCGCGTTCCCGCCCGCGTGATCCGCCAGCTGATCGAGGCCGGACAAGAGATGCTGGCGCATCCGATCCACCTGCTACCCCATGCCGCAGAGGCGATCTCGGCGCTGACTGAGGCCCACACAATTGTGCTAATCACCAAGGGCGATTTGCTGGATCAGGAGCGAAAACTGGCGCAATCGGGGCTGGGAGAGTTGTTCGACGGGGTCGAGATCGTGTCCCACAAAACGCCGCAAATCTACCACGACATCTTTGCCCGTTACGACGGGGCAGAGCATGCCGTGATGGTGGGCAACTCTTTGAAATCTGATGTGATTCCGGCGATCGAGGCCGGTGCTTGGGGGGTTCATGTACCGCATGATCTGACCTGGGCGCTGGAACATGCTGTGCCCCCAAAGCACCGTCGATTTCGCGAAATTCCCGACCTGGGCGCCCTGCCCGATATTGTCGCCGCGCTGGAATAGATGTGGGGACGGGCCGTCGCCATCACACCACATCTAGCGTGACTTGAGGGACACGGTCAAACCACTTGAAAATAAGGTGTTTTCCGATCTGACGACCCGTGCTACCTTTGGCGCAAATCAGCTGGGCAAAAGATCCGGCGCTTGAGGCAGATCATAGGTGGCGACGTGCAAACACGTCTGAGGCAGTACGCCCGTATTGGGCTTTTCCTTGCAGTTCTAAGCTGTGTGACGGTGCTTGCGCCGCTTGCGTCTATTGCTGCGCCATACGCGGCGATGGTGATCGACGCGCGCTCGGGTAAGGTGCTGCATTCGCGCAACGCCGACACGCAGCTGCACCCGGCATCGCTGACCAAGATGATGACGCTCTACGTCGCCTTCGAAGCGATCAAGAACGGCGAGATTTCGCTGGATACCACCGTAACGATCCCGTCCAAGGCTTCGGCTGAGCCGCCCTCGAAGCTGGGTCTGCGCACGGGACAGAAAATCAAACTGCGATTTCTCATCCGCGCCGCTGCCGTGAAGTCTGCCAACGATGCGGCCACGGCCATTGGCATTGCGGTGTCGGGGTCCGAAGCGGCTTTTGCCCGACGCATGAACCGCACCGCCAAGGCACTGGGCATGACGCGCACACGGTTCAAGAACGCCCACGGCCTGACCGAAAGCGGGCATATGTCGACCGCGCGGGACATGACCACGCTGGGGCGACACCTGTTTTACGACTACCCTGATTATTACAACCTGTTTTCGCGCCGCTCGACCCATGCAGGTGTGAAGACCGTGAACAACACAAACACCCGGTTCCTGAACGCCTATCGCGGCGCGGACGGGATCAAGACGGGCTATACCCGTGCGGCAGGCTTCAACCTTGTCGCCTCGGCCGAACGGGGCAACGAGCGCATCATCACCACCGTGTTCGGCGGCCGATCGACCGCATCGCGCAACGCGCAGGTGGCCGAGCTGATGGACCTGGGCTTTCGCCGTGCGCCGACGCGTGTGGCCGTGCGCCGCCCCGCCCTGCCGGTCTATGACGGCGCGCCAACGGGGGGTGGCAAGATCATCCGTGTGACCGGGGCGCCGAAGACCAGCGCCCGCCCGGTGCCACGCCCGACCCAAGCCGCGCCGCAAGAGCTGCTTCTTGCCTTGCAGGAAAGCGTCGCAGACGCGGTGGAAGAGGCCGTTGTCGTCGCCGAAGCCACTCCTGTTGAAACCGACTCCGCACCGGAAACGGTCACGGCCCAGATCGTGGCCGACACCGTCAATGCGACCGCCACTGCGCCCGCAACCGCGCCGGCCCCACAGCCGCGCCCGGCCACGATTGTCCTGGCCTCGCTCAACCCCGCCGCCGCCCCTGTCCCTGAAGCCCCCGAAGTCGTGACGCGCATGTCCACATCAGGCGGACGTCACTGGGGCGTAAATGTGGGCGTTTTGGGATCACGATACCAGGCCGAACGGGTGCTGCTGAAAACCGCGCTGAAAGAACTGGGCACGCTGGACGAGGCGCTGCGCAAGGTCGTGAAACGGTCGAACGGCTGGCACGCGAATTTCGTCGGATTGACGAAGGAAGAGGCCAGTCTGGCCTGTCGTCGGCTCGAAGCGCGTTCAACTGCCTGTAAGGTTTTGGGCCCGTCCTGAGCACCGCTCATCCCGCCTGACCGAAATCTATGCTAGTCCGCGGCGCCTTCGCGCACCTGCAGATCGAACGCCGCCGCCATCAGGGCGCGGGTGTAATCCGTCTGCGGCGCGTCAAAAATCTCGTCCGCCGTGCCGCTTTCGACAATATCGCCCGTCCGCATCACCAGCACCTTGTGCGCCAGTGCGCGCACCACCCGCAGGTCGTGCGAGATGAACAGATAGGCCAGGCCATATTTCTTTTGCAGGTTGCGCAGCAAGTCGACGATCTGCACCTGCACCGTCATGTCCAGCGCCGAGGTCGGTTCGTCCAGCACCACCAGTTTCGGGCGCAGGATCATCGCGCGTGCAATCGCGATGCGCTGGCGCTGCCCGCCGGAAAACTCGTGCGGATACCGGTGCATCGTGGTCGGGTCCAACCCGACCTCCTCCATGATCTCGGCCACCATCTCGGATCGATTGCGCCCCGGTTCAAGCCCGTGCACGGACAGGCCTTCGGCAATGATCTCTTCGCAAGTCATGCGCGGTGAGAGAGAGCCATAGGGGTCCTGAAATACGATCTGCATGTCGCGCCGGAGCGGCGCCAGGTCCTTGGATTTCCAGCCCTGGATATCGTCCCCCAGGAACAGCACCGGCCCGTCGGATGAAATCAGCCGCATCACCGCCAAGGCCAGCGTGGTCTTGCCTGACCCGCTTTCGCCCACGATGCCCACGGTTTCGCCCGCCCGCACCGTGAAAGATGCCGCATTCACCGCCTTGATATGCCCCACCGTGCGGCGCATCAGGCCGCGGGTGATGGGAAACCAAATGCGCAGGTCATCCGTGCGCGCGATCTCGGGCGCGTCCGCAGGCACCGGGTCGGGGCGACCGGTGCTTTCGGCCTCAAGCAGCGTGCGGGTATAGGGGTGCCGGGGGTTGGCGAAAATCTCGGCCGTCGGGCCCGCTTCGACGATCTCACCGTCCTTCATCACGCAGACCTTGTCGGCGATCTTGCGCACGATGCCCAGGTCGTGGGTGATGAACAAAAGCGACATGCCTTCGCTGTCTTTGAGATCAGCCAGCAGGTCCAGAATCTGCGCCTGGATCGTCACGTCCAGCGCCGTTGTGGGTTCATCCGCAATCAAAAGTTCCGGCCCGTTGGCCAGCGCCATCGCAATCATCACACGCTGCCGCTGCCCACCTGACAACTGGTGCGGGTAGCTTTTCAGCCGAGTTTCCGGGTCGCGGATGCCGACCTTGTTCAATAGGTCGATGATGCGCGCGCGCACCGCGTCGCCGCGCAGGCCCTGGTGCAGCTCGATCGATTCCGCGAGCTGTTTTTCCAGCGTGTGCAGCGGATTGAGCGAGGTCATCGGTTCTTGAAAGATGAAGCTGATGTCGTTGCCGCGCGCAGCGCGCAGGTCGGCGAGCGAGGCGCCGATCATCTCACGCCCCTCATAGGTCACCGAGCCGGAGATCTGGGCTGAGTCCGGCAGCAGTTCGACCGTGGACAGCGCCGTCACCGACTTGCCCGAGCCGCTTTCGCCGACCAGCGCGACAGTTTCGCCACGCTCGATCGTGAAGGACACACCGCGCACCGCCGGGTGGGTCTTGCCGTCCTGCCGGAACGACACATTCAGGTCTTTGACCTCAAGCACACTCATTTGAACGTCTTTCTGGGGTCGAACGCATCGCGCACGCCTTCGAAGATGAAGACCAGCAGCGACAGCAGCAGCGAGAAGGTGAAGAAGGCGGTGAAGCCCAACCAGGGCGCTTGCAAGTTCTGTTTCGCCTGACGCGTGAGTTCACCCAGGGACGGGGACGACGACGGCAGGCCGAAGCCCAGGAAGTCCAGCGTGGCCAATGTGGAGATCGTGCCGGTGATGATGAACGGCAGCATGGTCAGCGTGGCGACCATCGCGTTGGGCAACACGTGGCGATACATGATCACGCGGTTTTTCACGCCCAGCGCACGGGCGGCGCGCACGTATTCGAAATTGCGCGCACGCAGGAATTCGGCGCGCACCACGCCCACCAGGGCGGGCCAGCCAAACAGCACGGTGACAAAGACAAGCAGCCAGAAGCTGCGCCCCAGGATCGCAAACAGGATGATGATGACGTAAAGCGACGGGGTGGAAGACCAGATCTCCAATACGCGCTGGAAGATGAGGTCGATCCAGCCGCCAAAATAGCCCTGGATCGCCCCCGCAGCGATGCCGATGAGCGACGTCAGAACCGTCACGATCAGGGTGAAGAAGACAGACAGGCGAAAGCCATAGATCACCCGCGCCAGCACGTCGCGCGCGGTGTCGTCGGTGCCCAGAAGGTGGTTGGCATCCGGGGCCGAGGGCGCCGCACCGCCGATGTCGTTGATCGTTTTGTAGCTGTAGGGCACCGGCGGCCAGAGCATCCAGCCTTTGTGGATCGCCGCGCCCGCGACCTCACCGTCGCCTGCGTCCTCGATCACGCCGTCCGGGTCGTCCCAGCAGGCCTCAAGCCCGCCCGAGATGATCAGGCATTGCACTTCGATGTCGCTGTAAACCGCTTCGGTCTTGAAATCGCCGCCGAAGGCCGTTTCGGGATAGAACCGCAGGACCGGCGCATGCAGATCGCCGCGATAGCTGACCAGGATCGGTTTGTCATTCGCCAGGAACTCGGCAAACAGCGACAGGCCAAACAGGATCACGAAGATGATCAGCGACCAGAAGGCACGACCGTTGCGGCGAAAGTTGCGCCAGCGGCGTTGGTTGAGGGGCGACAGCGTCATGTCTCCCTTCCTTCGAAATCAATCCGCGGGTCAACGAAGACATACATCAGGTCCGACAGGATGCCGACGACAAGGCCAACGATACCGAACACGAAGAGCGTGCCGAAGATGACCGGATAATCGCGCGCCAGGGCGGCTTCGAAGCCCAGCCGGCCAAGACCATCCAGCGAAAACAGCGTTTCGATGATGACCGAGCCGCCGAAGAACACGCCCAGGAACAGGCTGGGAAAGCCCGCAATGACGATCAGCATGGCGTTGCGGAACACATGGCCATAAAGCACCCGGTTTTCCGCCACGCCCTTGGCGCGGGCGGTGACGACATACTGCTTCTTGATCTCATCGAGAAAGCTGTTTTTCGTCAGCAGGGTGAGCGTGGCAAAGCTGGCGATGGTCGAGGCCAGCACCGGAAGCGTGATGTGCCAGAAGTAGTCCAGCACCTTGCCGATCAGCGACAGATCCTCCCAATTGTCCGAAGTGAGCCCCCTGAGCGGGAACCATTGGAAATAGGACCCACCTGCAAAGACCACGAGCAACAGGATCGCGAACAGAAAGCCGGGGATCGCATAGGCAACGATGATGAAGCCGGAGGTCCAGGTGTCAAAACGCGACCCGTCCTTCACGGCCTTCTTGATGCCCAGCGGGATCGAGACGATGTAAGCGATCAGCGTCGACCACAGGCCCAGCGTAATCGACACCGGCAGCTTTTCGGCGACCAGTTCGAACACGCCGATCGAACGGAAGTAGCTTTCGCCGAAATCCAGCCGCATGTAATTGCCCATCATGATGAAGAAGCGTTCCATGATCGGGATCTCTTCCTTGGCGCATTCCGGCGCGTCCAGGTCCGGTTCGCCCTGGAACCCAGTGTCGCAGACCAGCCGGGCAAAGCCCATTTCCAGCTCTAGCGAATCCAGGAAATCCTGCGGCAGGCCACGCGCACCTAGGTAGCGCTCATCACCGCCTCCACCGCCCCCACCGCCAGCATCTTCTCCGCCGCCCGAAATGGTTTCAAACACGTCGCCTTCGCCCTCCATCTGGGCGATGATCTGTTCGATCGGCCCGCCGGGGACGAATTGGGTCAGCGTGAAGTTGATGATCATGATCCCGATCAGCGTCGGAATGATCAGCAGAAGTCGCCGAAGGATATAGGCGCCCATAGGGTCGTCCCTGCCTGTGCTTGTGCCTGCTCGGGCCTGCCTAGCGCAACGCGCCGGCGGCTTTCAGGGCCTCGTGTTTGTCGGCGTTGTACCACCAGAAATCCAGATATCCCAGATCATAGGGCGGCAACGGGTCGGGGTATTCGAACATGTCAAAATAGGCGACGGTATAGACGTCCTTGTACCATTGCGGCACCCAGAATTTCATCGCCCGCATCACGCGATCCAGCGTTTTCACGCCAATGATCAAGTCGTCCTTGGTGGCCGCATTGCGGATCACGTCGATGATCGCATCCACCGCCGGATCAGCCACGCCAGGCGAATTGAAGACCGACACTGCGGCCTCTTTCGAGCCCAGCGATTGCTCCAGATTGCTGCCGGGTTCATAGCCCGTCGCCAGATGGTCGGTGATGATGTCATAATCGAACGCGTACCGGCGATCGACGAATTGCGCATTATCGACCCGGTTCAGCACCGCATCCACACCCAGGCGGCGCAGGTTTTCCACGTAAGGGTTTATCACCCGATCAAACGCCGGAGAGCGTTCCAGAAACTCGACCTTGAGCAATTGACCATTCTTGCGGCGCATCCCGTCGTCACCGACGGCCCAGCCCGCTTCGTCCAGCAGGGCCGAGGCGCGGCGCAGGTTCTTGCGATCCAACTGGCGGGCGCCCGAGGCCGGGTAGGAAAACGGCTCACTGTCCAGCACACCGTCGGGTAGCAGGTCGGCAAGGGGTTCAAGAATGGCCAGTTCCTCGGGCGTCGGCAGCCCCTTGGCTTCGAGATAGGAGTTTTCGGCAAAGCTGTGGATCCGCGCGTAGAGGTCGTAGAACAGCGTTTCATTCGACCATTCGAAATTGAACATCAGGCCCAGCGCCTCGCGCACGCGGATGTCCTGGAACTTCTCGCGGCGCAGGTTGAAGACAAAGCCCTGGCCCGAGGCCTGCGCGCCGTCCGGAAGCTCGGCCTTGACCGCGTGCCCCTCGGTCAGTGCCGGGAAATCATACTGCGTCGCCCATTGCTTCGAGCTGTTTTCGATCCGGTAGGTATAGGCACCTGCCTTGAACCCTTCGAACGCCGCATTGCCGTCGGCGAAATACTCGATACGAATCGCGTCGAAATTGTTGCGGCCAATGTTGATGGGCAGCTCCGCGCCCCAGTAATCTGGATTGCGGCGATAGGTGATGCGTTCGTTGATGTCGAAACTGTCGAGCACATAAGGACCGGTGCCCATGTTCGTCTCCAACCGGCTTTCGTCCAACCGTGCGCCGGTTTTCTCAAACCAGGCCTGCGAAAAGACCGGCGTGGCGCCGGCCTGACTAATGCGCTCGCGCACCGGGGCGTCGGGCTGGAAGGTGAACTTCACCCGCAGATCGTCCAGCGCCTCGACACTGGCGATGATGCGCGACACGCCTTCGCGGAAGGAAATCAACCCCTGCTCCATGAACAGGTTGTGGGTGAATGCGACGTCATGCGCGGTCGTCGGGGTGCCATCCTGAAACCGCACATTCGGGCGCAGGGTGAAAATGACCCAGGACTGATCTTCGGGGTATTCCAGGCTTTCAGCAATCAGGCCGTAAGAGGTGCCGATCTCATCGGCGGTCGAAGTCATCAGCCGTTCCGTGCCGATCGAGGCCAGCGCGCCAGGCACGCCCTTTCGGGCATAGGGGTTGAAACTGTCGAACGTGCCGCGTTCGTTCGAGATCGCGATCTCGCCCCCTTTCGGCGCGTCGGGGTTCACGTAATCGAGGTGGGGAAAATCAGCCGGATATTTCAGCGATCCGAAATAGGAATAACCGTGGCTGATCGTCGTGCCCTCGGCCCGCGCCAGGGTGGCGGTCAAAAGGACTAGCATCGCCAACCCCAGGAAGGGCAACAGCACACGGCTGGCAAGGTCAATCGCTGTGGCATTCCCTTTGGCACGCTGCATGGCATTCCCTCCGATTATCGCGGTTTCGCTTGGTTTTCTTCAAATCCAAGCTAATGCCGCGCCCGACGGATATTCAAGGCGAGATTTGGTAAACGAAGCGTGAACCTGCCGTGTGCAGGGGGTGAACACGAAAGAGGGCCGCACCGGTTGCCCGGTACGGCCCTGAAAACTCGAGCGGCTTTGATCAGCCGCCGATCGTCTGCAGATAGGCGATCAGGTTGGCGCGGTCGGTGATCTTGGACAGGCCCTTGAAGGCCATCTTGGTGCCGGGGGCATAGCCTTTGGGGCTTTCCAGGAAACCGTTCAGCTCTTCCGGACCCCAGTTGCCGCCCAGGCCGGCAACCACATCGGAGTAGCCGAAGCCGTCAATCCCGGCAATCGCGCGGCCAACAACAGCATACAGGTGCGGGCCGGTGCCGTTGGCGCCGTCTTCCAGCTTGTGACAGGCGGCGCATTTCTTGAACACCTTTTCGCCCTTGCCCGCGTCGGCCTCGGCCAGCACGTCAGCGAAAGCCACTTCCACGACTTCCTCTTGTTCGGCGCCGTGGTCGTCGCCGGTGGCAATGTAGTAACCCGAGGCATGTGCCTCATCGCCGTGACCCGAGGGGCCGGTGGCATAAAGCGTGTCAGCCGCCCAGTTGCCCAGAAGGAAGATCAACAGCGCGCCCAGAAAGCCGCCGCCAAGTTTGGTGATAGTCATTGTGTCGAACATGTCGCGTTCCGCCTCGTCCAGATTCCAAAGCCTTCTAGCCGCTTCCCCAACTCAATTTCAAGCGATATGACACCTGAGTGATCGCGCTTTGGGCGCAAACATCGGAAAGATTGCGGATATGACCGGACGAATTGCCTTCCAGGGGGAACCTGGCGCCTACTCTCACCAGGCCTGCCACGACGCACGGCCCGAGATGGAAGCCCTGCCCTGCCGCACCTTCGAAGACGTGATCGAAGCGGTGCGCAGCGGACAGGCCGAGCAGGCAATGTTGCCGGTGGAAAACACCACCTATGGCCGCGTTGCGGACATTCACCGGATGCTGCCCGAAAGCGGTTTGCACATCATCGACGAAGCCTTTGTACGGGTTCACATCAGCCTGATGGCACGACACGGGGTGACCCTGCCGCAAATCGACCTGGTGCGGGCGCATCTGGTCCTGCTGCCGCAATGCGCGGATTTCCTGGCCAAACACGGCATCCGGGGCGAAGCGGCGGCGGACAGCGCGGGGGCTGCTCTGGATCTGGCGAAAAGCGGATCGACGAATGAGGCCGTTCTCGCCTCGGATCTGGCGGCGGACATCTATGGGTTGGATATTCTGGCGCGCCACATTGAAGATCAGGACCACAACACCACGCGGTTCCTGATCATGGCGCGCGAACCGGATTACACCCGCCGCGGTGACCACGGCATGATGACAAGCTTCGTGTTCAACGTGCGCAACATCCCTGCGGCGCTGTACAAGGCGATGGGCGGGTTTGCGACCAACAGCGTGAACATGACCAAGCTGGAAAGCTATATGGTGGACGGCGTGTTCTCGGCGACGCAGTTCTATGCCGATATCGAAGGTCACCCGGACGACGCAAATGTTCAGCTGGCCCTGGAAGAGCTGGAATACTTCACTTCACAGCTGGACATACTCGGCGTTTATCCGGCGGACGCAAAGCGGCACTGACGGACAGTCGAGAAAGATTGCGTCCCTGGGTCTGACACGCCTCGCGCGCGGCCCGTGAGCACACGGCAAGCCTCGTAACGCGCCGGATCAGGCCGTATAGCGGTCTTCGATGTCCTGCGCAAAACCGGCGACCCGTTTCTGAAAGCGCTTGGTCAGGTTCGACTTGGCCAGTTTCATCGACTGGATCATCAGCCGGGCCGGGATCGTCTTGGGCCGCAAGTCGATCGAAAGGTTCATGCGCGTGCGCGTCCGTGACAGGGCGACCAGATCGATGGCGACCACGGCCTCGATCCCCGACACCTTGGAAAACAACTCCAACCCATGCGGCGGGTCATAGTTGGCCAGCCGCAGATCGGCCTTGCGCTCTCGGTTGCGATACGGAAATTGCGCGGCCCAGGTCATGCCGACCCCAGGGGCTGACAACGTGTCGGTGCGCGCCACTTCCGCCCCGCGCCGCAATGCCGCTCGCTCGAACCCGTCAAAGTCCGAGACCGCCCGGAAAACCGCGTCGATCGGTGCTGCAACGTCTTCTCGTGTCGAAAGCTTCATGCCTTGGTTGCCCCATCCCTTTCCGGTGCCTGTCCGGCGGTGTCATTCGGCGCGAATTCTGGTCCTATTCCAGGCTATCCGCAAGCCAGTTTCTGAGCAGGAAATGCGCGATCGCACCTTTTCGCGCCGGGCGGATTTTCGGATGACGCCCCGCGAACACCTCCAACATTTCCTCACGTGTGACCCAAAGCGCGTCCTCAAGCTCGACCGGGTCGAGCGTGATTTGCGTGCTCAACGCCTCGCCATGGCAGCCAATCATCAGCGACGAGGGATAGGGCCAGGGTTGCGAAGCCAGATAGCGCACCGCGCCGATCTGCACGCCGGCTTCCTCGAACACCTCGCGCCGCACGGCGGCTTCGACCGTCTCGCCGGGCTCAAGAAACCCGGCCAGCAGGGAATACATGCCCTCGGGCCAGCCAGGAGACCGCCCGACTAGAACCGCGTTACCCCGGGTGACCAGCATGATCACCACGGGGTCGGTGCGCGGAAAATGCTGCGTACCACACGCGGGGCAGGATCGTTGCCACCCCGCCTGCCCCATGTCGCTGGCCGCGCCACAGGCCGCACAGAATCGGTGTGAGCGTTGCCAGCCAAGGATCGCCTTGGCGGTGGCCGCCAGCTCGGCCTCTAGCGGCGACAGGCCTGCCATAACGCCCCGAAGTTCGGCGAATCTGTCCCCAGCAGACAGCGCAGGGTGGTGTTGTTCGCTTGCATCGAAGAACTGCGTTGGGTCAGCGGGTGCCACTTCGGGCTCCCAGGCGGAAATGTCCGCCGCGAACCAGGCCTGCCCGTCTGCCTGCCCCAAAAACACCATTGGATCAGACAAATCAGCCAGAATCGCGTGCCCGGGCATCACCTTGACCAGGCGCTGGTCTTCTTCACCTGCCACCGCAGGCTTGCCACGCCAGATCGGCAGGATCCGGACATCCGGCCCCTCCAGAAGAGCCGCAAGCGCTGCGTCATCGCCGCGAAGATGCGCCGCGCGGTCCAACCCCCCGCCCCCGAATGTCACTGTTTCCGCCCGCTGCATCGCTCTCTCCGTTCCCCGTGAACGCGAAACCTACAGGGCTTTGCCCCGAAGCTGAACCTGAAACGCGTGGCAGAAATGAAACGCAACACACGTTTAGGTTGCTTTGCGGGAAAACTACTCTCCTCTCTATGGCCAATCCCTTTTGCCCCGGCTAAGCTCATCCTGAAAGGGTCGGCAGTGAAACGCCGATGCCCTGGGGATGAACGGGACAATCTGGGACGTGACACGGGAAGACCCTCTTGCCGGGGCGTTTGGCCTACGCAAAATACGCTTGCGGGTGATGGCCACGACCGACCTGCACATGCACCTTCTGGCGCATGATTATTACAGCGACGCCCCGTCGCCCACGCGCGGGTTTGCCCGCACCGCCATGTTGATCGAACAGGCACGGGGCGAGGTCGCGAATGCGGTGCTTTTGGACAACGGCGATTTCCTGACCGGCACTTTGCCCGGCGATCACGTGACCCTGCATCCCAAAAACGAAGCCCCGGCACCGGAACATCCGATGATCCGCGCGATGAATGCGCTGCGCTATGACGCGGCAACGTTGGGCAACCACGATTTCGACCGCGGCCTCGATTTCCTGCGCGACAGCATCGCCGGTGCACAGTTTCCCTTCGTATCGGCCAATACGCTGGCCCAACGCGGGGAAACGGCAGGCGAGGACCAGCCGCTGATCCCCCCTCATGTGATCCTGACCCGTCACCTCACCGATACTGACGGTCGGCCGGTCACGCTCCGACTGGGGGTGATTGGGTTCCTCCCCCCCCGTTCGATCCGTCCGCGCGGCGGCAATGGCGCAAGCCCGCCGACCCGTGACATCTTGGAAACCGCCCGCGCGCTTGTGCCAAAGCTGCGCTCAGCCGGGGCAGACATCGTTATTGCCCTGGCGCATACCGGGATCAGCCCCAGCACACCCAGCCTGGGCATGGAGAACGCGCTGGTCCCGCTCAGCCAGGTCGCCGGGCTGGACGTGCTTGTTGGTGGCCACGCACACCAGGCGTTCCCCGGACCGGACTTGCCGCAGCTGCCCGGTCTTGACCCGGTCAGGGGCACGATCCACGGGGTTCCGGTTGTGGTGCCGGGGTTCTGGGGCTCGCACCTGGGGCTGATCGATCTGGAGCTTGCGCAACAGGACGATCACACCAAGGTCGCCGCGGCCCAAAGCACCTTGCGACCGATTTTTCGGCGCAACGCCGAGGGTATCGCGATTGCCCGCGTCGAAGATCACCCCGAAATATTGCGCCTGGCCACGCCACTGCATGCGTCCACCATGACCCGGATGCGCAAACCGGTTGGTGCAACGCAAACCGCGCTGCACAGCTTCTTTGCGCTGGTGACCCCCAGCCCTGCGGTTCAAGTGGTGCAGCAGGCCAAGCAGCGCTTTGTTCAGGATCTTGTCGACAGGGGTGATCTGCCCGACTTGCCGCTTCTGTGCTCGGCATCGGCGTCGAAATGCGGCGGTGCCCACGGGGCCGAACATTTCACCTATGTCAAACCCGGACAGGTCACGCTGCGCGACATTGCTGATCTGTACCCGCACCTCAATGACCTGGTGGTGCTGCGTGTCAACGGGCGGTTCATCCGCAACTGGCTGGAGCGCGCGGCGACGATCTTCAACCGCGTGGCCCCGACCGCACCCGATCAGCTTCTGATCGCGCGCAGCACCCCTTGTTACCTGTTCGAGACCATCGACGGACTTGAATACCGGATCGACCTGACGCGGCCCGCCCTGTTCACCCCGGACGGCACGCCGTTAAACCCATCTTCGCGGGGCGGACGCATTCGAGGGCTTGTGCACGCCGGACGCGCCGTCACCGACAGCGACCATTTTCTGTTGGCCACGAACGATTTTCGCGCCTCGGGCGGCGGGCGATTTCCGGGCGCGGAAGATGCCGAGCGCGTGTTGCAGGCCGGCGATGCGATGCGCGACGTGTTGTCCGAGTTTTTCCGCGCCCAGCCGACGCAAACCCTACCGCGCTGCACACACTGGCGGCTGTCCGCGCCGGGGGGGACCCGCGTGGTGTTCAATACCTCCCCCCACGCGCTTGACTTGCTGGGGAACATGGACGGGCTGCACCTTACGCCATGCGGTGCGGGGCCTGATGGGCTCATCCGAATGCGCCTGACATTCTGAACCTTGCATCCTGTGCCCGGCCCGCCTATATCCACGGACGAGAGGTTGGCGCGGGCAAGCGCCTCGCCAACCTGGTCAGATCCGGAAGGAAGCAGCCACAACGAGCCCCGCTTGGGTCGATGTCCAGCCTCTCACCCAACCGCCCGGGCTGCTCACGGGCGCCGCGATACCCGGCCCTTTGGCCCATTTGCACGGAGGAATGTTCATGACTGTTGCACCCATCCTTCGGGCAGGCCGTTTCTGACGGGGCATTCCCATTTCCTGCCTGTTCCTTCCCACCCGTTGCCGCGATGGCGCAACGCGTGGCGCTGACCTTTGTACACAGGCAAAACCATGACCCAGACACTTCAGGACCTTGGATGGTCCGCTCATTTCGCGGCACAGATGCCCGAAGACACCGATCTGACCCCGTTTCGCATCAGTGAAGTGCACCGTGACAGGATGACCGCCCTTGGGGCGGATGGCCCGGTGACTCTTTTGACCCCCGGCGCCTCCTCCGGCGATTTCGCCGTGGGCGACTGGGTGCTGGCGGATGATCAGTTCCTGGTGCGCGACCTGCTGGAGCGGCAATCGCTCATGCACCGGCGCGCGGCGGGGCGCGAGGCCAAGGTGCAGCTGATCGCGGCCAACGTCGACACGCTGTTCATCGTCACGTCGTGCAACGCCGATTTCAACGTCGCCAGGCTAGAGCGTTACATGGCGCTGGCCCATGACGCGGGCGCGTTTCCGGTGATGATCCTGACCAAGGCCGACATGGCGGATGATTCGCAGGATTACGAACGCCAGGCCCAGGCGATGGATGCGGCGATGCCCGTCCTGTGCGTGAACGCGAAGGATGCGGATGACATCGCCCGGGTGGCCGATTGGGTGCGCCCGGGTCAGACCGCCGCCCTTCTCGGGTCCTCGGGCGTGGGCAAGACCACGCTGACCAACGGGCTGACCGGGGACGACGACGCCACCGGCGCGATCCGCGAGGATGACGCGAAGGGGCGGCATGTGACGACCTCACGCACGCTCAAACGGATGCAGAACGGCGGTTGGATCATCGACACGCCGGGCATGCGGGCGCTCAGGCTTGAGGAAAGCAGCGAAGGGATCGACGCGCTCTATGAGGACATCCTGACTTTGGCCGGGCAGTGCAAATTCACGGATTGTGCGCATGAAACCGAACCGGGCTGTGCGGTGAAGGCGGCGATCGCGGCCGGAGAGCTGGATCCGGGACGGCTGGACCGCTGGCGCAAACTGCTGGCCGAGGACAACCGCAATACCGAGACAATCGCCGAGAACCGCGCCCGCACCAAGGCGTTCGGCAAGATGGTGCACACGTTCCAGAAAGAGGCCAAGCACCGCAAAGGGCGCTGACGCGACAAGCTGTCTGTTTGCACTGCGGGCGAGCTTGGATAGGGTTGCAAGACCTCAACCACCGGAGTCCCCATGCGCCTGATCCTGACCGCCCTTCTGATCCTTGCCCCCGTTCAAGCGCTTGCGCAGACCCTGCGGGTCGAACCGGTGGCCGAGAATGTCTTTGCCATTGTCGGACCTCTGACCCAACGCGACCCGGAAAACCTGGGCAACAACGCGACCTTCGGCCTTGTCGTCACCGACGCGGGCGCGGTGTTGATCGACGCTGGTGCAGGCTGGCAGGCGGCCGAGGCGTTGCATGACACGATCCGCAGCGTGACGGAGCAGCCGGTAACCCATGTAATCAACTCCGGCGGGCAGGATCACCGTTGGCTGGGCAATGCCTATTGGCAGGCCCAGGGCGCGCAGGTGTTGGCGTCCGAGGACGCGGTGGCCGACCACAAGGACCGGCAATCCATGCAGCTGACAGGTTTGCGCCAATTGGTCGGCGACGGGTTGGACGGCACCGAACCCGGATATGCCGATGTGACCTTCGGGGACGCCCATGACTTAAGTCTGGGCGGGGTCGAGATGCAGATCCGGCACCCCGGCGCGGCCCACACCCCCGGCGACAGCTTCATCTGGCTGCCCGCCCAATCCGTCGTTTTCACCGGCGACATGGTCTATGTCGAACGCATGCTGGGCGTCGGGTCGATGTCGAACGCGGGCGAATGGGTCACCGGGTTCGAAGCCATCGCAGCCCTTGCCCCCACACATGTTGTGCCCGGCCACGGCGCCCCCACGGACCTGGCCACGGCCACCCGCGACACTTACGACGTGTTGGTCAACCTGCGCCACCAGATCGGCGCGTTGATCGACGACGGCGGCGATATCATCGACGCGCCCAAAGTGGATCAATCGGCGTTCAGCTATCTTGAGAATTTCGAAGGTCTGGCCGGGCGCAACGCCCAGGAAGTATTCAGCCAGATGGAATGGGAGTAATCCCCCACCAGTTTGTTGCGGAGCGAAAAGATGCCGTTTGAAAGCCAGATGGACCGCATTGCCGCCTTGAAAGCGGACAATCCGCAGAACATCGCGTTGCAGAGCTTTGACCCGGCCTATTTCGTCACTCTCTCAGAGCCAGATCAGGCGCGGTTGATGGCCTGCCTCCGCTCCGGGGTGGATAACCCGGACAGCGAAATGGGCTGTTATGCCTGCCAGCCGGCTGACTATGATGATTTCCGCTCCTTCTTCGCGCGGGTCCTGGCGCGATATCACAAGGTTGATGAGGACGCCCGCCACCTTAACGACTGGTCGCTCGACGGCGTCGAAGGGTTGCCGGAAAGTGGCATTCTGGACCTGGCGGCCCTGGGCCTTCCGGCACTTTCCATGCGGGTGCGGGTCGGGCGAAATCTGGCCGATTTCCCCTTGCCGGGCGCCATGACGCGCGACGATCGCGTGACACTTGAAACCCGTATGATGACCGCGTTCGACGCTCTGATTGCTGACCCGGACTATGGCGGCGCCTATCACTCGCTGACACCGGGCCACCCGAACCAGATCGACCAGGCGACGTATCAGGCGCTGGTCGATGACCACATCATGTTCAAGGACATGAGCAACGACCGCTATCTGACCGCCGCCGGGATCGCCGCCGACTGGCCCTTTGGGCGCGGCTGTTACGTGTCGCAAGATCGCGGCTTCATCATCTGGGTCGGGGAAGAGGACCACCTGCGCATCATGTGCATGGAGCGGGGCACGATACTGAACCGCGTGTTCGAACGGCTGAAGACGGCACTGGACAAGGTTTCGGGGTTTGACGGGCTGACCTTTGCCATGTCGCCCGATATCGGCGTCGTCACCTCCTGTCCGACCAATGCGGGCACCGGCATGCGGGCGTCGGTTCACATTCCGCTGCCCAGGTTGACCGCAGACGGGACTGACCGGAAGGCGAAAGAGATTTGCCGCCCGCTGGGCCTGTCGGTCCGGGGCGCCGGGGGGGAGCACACACCGATCGGGGCGGATGGCACCGTCGACATTTCGCCCTCGGCCCGGTTCTGCATCACCGAGGCCGAGATCATCGCGGCGCTCTATCAGGGGTTGGCGAAGCTTCAGACGCAAGAAGCTCAGAGCTGACGCTGGCCACCTGCCCTGCGCAAATTGGCGGTCCTGGACTGTGTTCCCGGTGGACCTTGGCTGCCGTCGCGACTACCCTGAGCCGCAGACAGAATCCAGGGACGCCATGACCGAGACCGCCGAAAAAGCCTATCAGGTTCTTGCACGTAAATACCGACCGGAAAGCTTTACCGATCTGGTCGGGCAGGAGGCGATGGTTCGCACCCTGAAGAATGCGTTCGAAAGCGACCGGATCGCGCAGGCCTTCGTGATGACCGGCATCCGCGGCATCGGCAAGACCACCACCGCGCGCATCATCGCCAAGGGGATGAATTGCATCGGACCGGATGGGACCGGCGGGCCAACGGTCGAACCCTGCGGGACCTGTGAACACTGCGTGGCGATCGCCGAAGGGCGGCATGTGGACGTGATGGAGATGGACGCCGCCAGCCGGACCGGTGTGGGCGACATCCGCGAGATCATCGACAGCGTGCATTACCGGGCGGCCTCGGCACGCTACAAGATATACATCATCGACGAAGTGCACATGCTGTCGACCAGCGCCTTCAACGCACTTCTGAAGACGCTTGAGGAACCGCCGGAGCATGTGAAATTCATCTTCGCCACCACCGAAATCCGCAAGGTGCCGGTTACGGTGCTGTCGCGCTGCCAGCGCTTCGACCTGCGCCGGATCGAGCCCGAAGACATGCTGGCGATGCTGCGCCGGATCGCGGACGCGGAAGGGGCACAGATCGCCGAAGACGCGCTGGCGCTGATCACGCGCGCGGCCGAAGGGTCAGCCCGGGATGCGCAATCGCTGCTGGATCAGGCGATATCGCATGGCGCGGGGGAAACCACCGCCGACCAGGTGCGCGCGATGCTGGGTCTGGCAGATCGGGGCCGTGTGCTGGACCTGTTCGACCTGATCATGAAGGGGGACGCAGCGGCGGCCCTGACCGAGCTGTCGGCGCAATATGCCGACGGCGCCGACCCGATGGCTGTGCTGCGCGACCTGGCCGAGGTGACCCATTGGGTCAGCGTGATCAAGATCACGCCCGCAGCCGCCGAAGACCCGACAGTCGCGCCGGATGAACGTTTGCGCGGGCAGGCCATGGCGCAGGCTCTGCCGATGCGCGCGATGACGCGGATGTGGCAGATGCTTTTGACCGCGCTTGAGGAAGTGGGGGCCGCACCCAATGCGATGATGGCCGCCGAAATGGCGGTGATCAGGCTGACGCATGTGGCCGACCTTCCGTCGCCCGAAGAACTGGTGAAACGTTTGAAGGACGCCCCCGTGCCGCCGCCCCTTCCGGGGGGGAATGGTGGCGGTGGGGGGCAAGCCCCTGGCAGGGCCGCGCCTGCGGCGGGCGGGGGGGCCTCGCTTCGCTCGGCTCCGTCCGGTGGATCTGGTGGCGCGACTGCAACCGCCCTGGCACAGGACAGCGACCACGCGCTGGCGCGCTTTGGTCGGTTCGAGGATGTGGTCGAGCTGATCCGCGCCAATCGCGACGTGAAGCTTTTGGTCGAGGTTGAAGGCGCGCTGCGGCTGGCGAATTATGCCCCCGGACGGATTGAATTCACCCCAACCGAGAAAGCCCCACAGGACCTGGCCGCCCGTTTGGCGCAACGTCTGCAAGGCTGGACCGGTGTGCGCTGGGGCGTAACGCTGGTCAACGAGTGCGACGCGCCAACCATTGCCGAACTGCGCGACGGTGAGGAACTTGCGCTCAAGCAAGAGGCGGAGGATCACCCCCTGGTCCAGGCCGTGATCGCCGCATTTCCAGGCGCCAAGATCAGCGACATTCGCACCCCCGACGACATCGCCGCCGAGGCGGCCGTCGAGGCGCTTCCGGAAGTCGAGGACGAATGGGATCCGTTCGAGGATGACTGACGTCTCGGGCGCCATGCGGCTTGTATGCGCGCTCCGGCGCCCGTATCTAGAGATCAAACACTTTCGAAGGAGCATGACATGCTGAAAGGACTGGGCGGGCTTGGCGACATGGCCAAGATGATGAAGACCGCACAAGAAATGCAGACCAAGATGACCGAGATGCAGGAAGACCTGGCCAACGTCACGGTCACGGGCGAAAGCGGCGCGGGTCTGGTCAAGGCCACGGCGACCGCCAAAGGCGTTCTGACCGGCCTGGACATCGACCCGTCGATCTTCAACCCGGACGAAAAAGAGGTCGTCGAAGACCTGATCCTGGCCGCCATCAAGGACGCCCAGGCCCGGGCGGCAGCCAAGAGCGAAGAGGAAATGTCGAAGATGACCGAGAGCCTGGGCCTGCCCAAGGACATGAAGCTGCCGTTCTGACATGGCCGAGGCCCCGCGCGACATCGAGAACCTGATCGAGCTGATGGCCAAGCTGCCGGGGCTTGGCCCACGCTCGGCCCGTCGCGCGGTGCTGTACCTGATCCGCAAGCGCGCCCTGGTGCTGGCCCCGTTGTCGGATGCGATGCAGGTGGTTGCGGCCACCGCGCGCGAATGCCTGACCTGCGGCAACGTGGGCACAACCGACATCTGCGATATTTGCGCCAGCGAAAAGCGCGCGACCGGAGAGTTATGCGTGGTCGAAGACGTGGCCGACCTGTGGGCGATGGAACGCGCAGGCGTGTTCAAGGGTCGCTATCACGTGCTGGGCGGGACGCTGTCGGCTTTGGACTCGGTCGGGCCTGAAGATCTGGGCATCCCGCGGCTGGTCCAACGTGTTGTGGACGACGCGATCACCGAAGTTATCCTGGCGCTGAACGCCACCGTCGACGGCCAGACCACCGCGCATTACATCGCCGAAGAGCTGGAAGGACGCTGCGCAGTCACGTCGCTGGCCCAGGGCGTGCCGATCGGGGGCGAGCTTGACTATCTCGACGATGGCACGATCTCGGCTGCCCTGAACGCGCGCAAAGCGGTCTGAGCCACACACCAGATTTTTTAACGAAAAATCTGCTCCTGCGGGGCGGTGGCCTCGCTGCGCTCGGTGGGCGCCCCGGCGCGGCGGGGTGGGCGACCACACGGGGGCGGTCGCCACAACGGTGCAATGGGTGGGAGCCGTGCCGGGGCGCCGACCTGCCCGCGTCAGAGCCGCTCGATGGCGATGGCGATGCCCTGACCGCCGCCGATGCACATGGTGATCAGCGCCTTCGATCCACCTGTCCGCCCAAGTTCGTGCAGCGCCTTCACGGTGATGATCGCGCCGGTGGCGCCGACCGGGTGGCCCAGCGCAATGGCACCGCCATTGGGGTTCACGCGGGCCGGGTCCAGGCCAAGACCCTTGTTCACCGCCAGCGCCTGCGCCGCGAAGGCCTCGTTCGATTCGATCACGTCGAAATCGGTCACCGCCAGCCCGGTCTTGGCCAACAGGTTCTCCACCGCGGGCACCGGGCCGATGCCCATCACTTCGGGCCGCACGCCGGCCAGCGCATAGCCCAGGATGCGGGCGCGGGGCTTGAGCCCTGCTGCCTCGGCAGCCTCGGCACGGGCCAGCACCAGGGCGGCGGCACCGTCGTTGATGCCTGACGCATTGCCCGCCGTCACCGTGCCGTCCTTCTGGAACACTGTGCGCAAGCCTGCCAGCGCCTCGGGCGTGGTGGGTTTGGGGTGCTCATCGGTGTCGAACAGCACCGTTTCGCGACGTTGCTTCACCTCGACCGGCACGATCTGGTCCTTGAAATACCCGGCCTCGATCGCCGCTGCGGCGCGGGCCTGGCTTTCCAGCGCGAAGGCGTCCTGATCGGCGCGGCTGACGTCATGCTCGGCGGCCACGTTTTCCGCGGTGACCCCCATGTGGCCAGTGCCGAACGGGCAGTTCAGCGCGCCCAGCATCATGTCCTGCGCGCCGGTGTCGCCCATCTTCTGACCCCAGCGGGCCTGGGGCAGAATATAGGGCGAGCGGCTCATGCTTTCGGCGCCGCCTGCCAACGCGAAATCAGCATCGCCCAGCATCAGGCTTTGCGTCGCCGACACGATTGCTTGCGCGCCCGAACCGCACAGGCGGTTCACATTCATCGCGGGGGTGGTGTCGGGAATACCCGCCTCCATCGCCGCGACGCGCGACAGGTACATGTCACGCGGTTCGGTGTTGATCACGTGGCCGAACACGACCTGGCCCACCTGCCCCGGTTCGACCCCGGCGCGGGCCATGGCCTCTCGCGCAACGATGGCGCCCAGGGTGATGGGCGGCGTGGCGGCCAGGCTGCCGCCAAAGGTGCCGATGGCGGTGCGTGCGCCGTCCAGGATTACGATATCGGTCATGTGGTCTCTCCCGCTCTGTCAGATGTCGCGGGCAGAGTGACACAGGGCGCGGGCCTTGTCGCCTCTGACGCTCCGTCAGTCGGTCTGACGCGGCTTCAGCGCCTCGCCAAGCCGCCGGACCTGGTCGCGAAACGGGCCGTCGTCGCCGCCCAGCGCCCCCACCAGCTCCTGCTCATAGGCCTTGGCGATCGGCGCCAGCGCGTCGATCATCGCGCGGCCCTTGTCGGTCAGCTTCAGCTCGACCAGGCGGCGGTCGGTCTCGTTCACCGTCTTGGTGATATAGCCCGCCTCCTCCAGCCGAGAGGCCGCCCGACTGACCTTGGGCTTGTCCATGTCGACCCGCTCGTGAATTTCGCGCACGCTGACCGCATCGCCGCGCGACAGGTGCGCCACCACCCGCCATTCGGCGACAGAAATGCCATAGGCCTTGCGATAGTGACGCGAGAACCCGGCACTGACACGCGCGGACAGAACAGCCAGTTGGTAGGGCAGAAAGGCATCAAGGTTGAAATCGGTCACGGCGCTCCCCCGGTTGCGCCATAAAGGCCATGAAACAAGGGGCTTGGCAAGAGCGTTGCACCTGCAACGGTCGAACCGATCATCGCCGGGGTTGCCGTGACGGGCAAAGCCGTGTCATCTGGCGCGATCTGACCAACGGGAGGGGACCCATGCGGATCGGCATTTTCTTTCTGGTGATCGCTTATGTGCTCAGCCAGTTCTATCGCGCCTTCCTGGCGGTGATGACCCCGGTCCTGTCGACCGACCTGGGCGCCACGGCCGAGCATTTGTCGCGGGCCTCGGGCCTGTGGTTCATCATCTTTGCCGCGATGCAGATTCCTGTGGGGTGGGCGCTGGATCATCTGGGCCCGCGCCGGGTGGCAGCGGTGCTGCTGGCGCTGGGCGGCGGCGGCGGGGCAGCTGTCTTTGCGATGGCGACAACACCCGGTCATGTCCAGATCGCAATGATGCTGATCGGTGTGGGCTGTTCGCCGGTGCTGATGGCCAGCTATTACATCTTCGCCCGCATGTATGCGCCCGCCGTGTTTGCCACCTTGGCCGGGGCCGTGATTGGCATCGGCGCGCTTGGCAATATAGCAGGATCCCTGCCGATGGCCTGGGCGGTCGAAGTGCTGGGCTGGCGCGAAACCATGTGGGGGCTGGCCGCTGTCACGCTGATCGTCGCACTCGCGATTTTCTTTGCTGTGCAGGACCCGCCTTCGGCCCACGGCGAAGGCGCCCCGAAAGGGTCGGTGCTGGACCTTCTGAAAATGCCGGCGCTGTGGCCGATCTTTGCCCTGATGTTCGTGAACTATACCGCGCCTGCGGGCCTGCGCGGACTTTGGGCCGGGCCGTTCCTGAAGGATGTCTATGGCATGGACGCGTCCGGCATTGGTGTCGTGACGCTGGTCATGGGCCTGTCGATGGTGATTGGCAACTTCGCTTATGGCCCGCTGGATCGCGTGTTCAAGACCCGCAAATGGGTGATCTTCGTGGGCAACATGGCGGCGGTGGCCTGCGTGTTCCTGCTGTGGCTGGCGCCCGAAGCAAGTGCGGTGCGCACGACGCTTCTGCTGGCAGCCATCGGCCTGTTTGGCTCTAGCTTCCCGATGATCGTCGCGCATTCGCGCAGCTTCTTCCCGCCGCACCTGGTTGGGCGTGGCGTGACGTTGGTCAACATGTTCGGGATCGGCGGCGTGGGAATTTTCCAGTTCGCATCAGCCAACGTGTTCACGGCGGCGCAGGCGGGCGCGGTGTCGTCCGCGTCCGCCTATCAGACCGTGTTTCTGTTCTTTGCCATTCCGACGTTGATCGGCTGCCTTGTGTATCTGTTCAGCCAGGACCGGCTGGACTGATACTTAAGCCGCGTTCTTTCGGCGCGGACGGTGACGCTTACCGCCCGGTCCACCGGGCTTGCCACCACCGCCAGACCCGGGCGCGCCATGCGCCTTGGGTCCACGCGGGGGGCCACCACGACCGCGACCGCCACCTTGCGGGCCGCCACGACCGCCGCCGCCACCGCCACCACGACCGCCGCGCTGCACGCGCTTTTCTTCCTCAGGGCGGGTGCCGCCCAGAACCGGGATCTCGATCTTCATCAGCTTTTCGATTTCGCGCAGCGGGCCGACATCCAGCCCGGCCACGAAGGAAATCGCATCCCCGTCTGCCCCTGCCCGCGCGGTCCGGCCAATCCGGTGCACGTAGTTCTCGGCCACCTCCGGCATATCGTAGTTGTAAACGTGGCTGACACCGGGAATGTCGATCCCGCGTGCGGCCACGTCCGTGGCGACCAGGATGCGAGCCTCACCATCACGGAACGCTTTCAGCGCCCGTTCGCGTTGGCCTTGCGATTTGTTGCCGTGGATCGACACCGCGTTGAAGCCGTATTTCACCAGGTCATTTTTTAGCTTCTCTGACCCATGTTTGGTACGCCCGAACACCAGCGCCAGACCATCGGGCGAGTCCTTCAGATACTTGACCAGCAGGCGCAGCTTGTCGCCCTTGTCCTGAGCAAAATGCACGCCCTGAGTGATCTTGTCCGCCGCTTTGCCGGGCTTGGCGACCTGAATGCGCACGGGATCGTCAAGGTAAGCCTTGGACAGCTCGGCCATCTGTTTCGGCATCGTCGCGGAAAACAGCATCGTCTGGCGCGGGGTGCCCAGTTCGGGCGCAATCCGGCGCAGGGCGTGGATGAAGCCCATGTCGAGCATCTGGTCGGCCTCGTCCAGCACCAGGAAGGTCGCCTTGTCCAGACGGATCGCGTGACGCTCCATCAGGTCGATCAGGCGACCGGGAGTAGCAACCAGGATGTCGGTGCCGCGGGCCAGGAACTGGATCTGCTTGTTGATGGACACACCGCCCACCACCGTGTTCACCTTCAGGTGCGAGCCCTTCACGTAGGACACCAGGTTTTCGGTGATCTGGTTCACCAGCTCGCGCGTCGGCGCCAGGATCAACGCCTTGATGCACTTGGGCTCACGCTTTTCGTGGCTTTTCAGCATCTGGTGGATCAGCGGCAGGCCGAAGGCTGCCGTTTTGCCGGTGCCGGTCTGGGCCAGGCCCATCACGTCGCGCCCTTCCAGAACCAGCGGGATCGCCTGTTCCTGGATCGGGGTGGGTTTGTCATAGCCAGCGGATTTGATGGCTTCGAGAAGTTTGGGCGCAAGGCCCAGATCGTCAAACGTCATATCATTCCTTTTGGCACGCGCCAGGCGCACCACGTAAACGGATACAGCACCGCACGGTGGCGGTCTGTCTTGCGGTTGCGGCCAAGGCACTCGCGTATCGGACACCATGTCCAAGACGCCGATCCGGCCGTCAGAACCCCGCGTGAATTGGGAACTTGTGTGGACGCACATCGCGCCACTGGGTCAACTCTGCCATGCCGAAACCGGCGGGCTGCTCACGCGGCAGCGGGTCAGAGGTTGCGCCCCTATCACAGCAGATGAGGATTAAGTCAACGTAAATCAATGCCCCCTTCCCCAAGGTCCAGCTTTCCGCTACACCGCGCCCGTCTTGTGACAGACTCGAATAAGGAGACCCTCAGATGGGCTATAAGGTCGCTGTCGTCGGCGCCACGGGTAACGTGGGCCGCGAAATGCTGAACATCCTGGCGGAACGCCAGTTCCCCGTGGACGAGATTGCCGCGCTTGCGTCGCGCCGGTCCCTGGGCACCGAGGTCAGCTTTGGCGACACCACCCTGAAGACCCAGGACCTGGACGGGTTTGACTTCGCGGGCTGGGACATGGCGCTGTTTGCTGTCGGGTCCGAAGCCACCAAGAAATACGCGCCTATGGCCGCAAAGGCGGGCTGCGTGGTGATCGACAACTCGTCGCTCTATCGCTACGACCCCGACATTCCGCTGATCGTGCCCGAGGTGAACCCGCAGGCGATCCACGATTATGCCAAGAAGAACATCATCGCCAACCCGAATTGTTCGACTGCGCAGATGGTCGTGGCGCTGAAGCCGCTGCATGATCGTGCCAAGATCAAGCGCGTCGTGGTGTCGACGTATCAATCCGTGTCCGGCTCGGGCAAGGACGCGATTGATGAGCTGTGGAACCAGACCAAGGGCATGTATGTGCCGGGTCAGGAGGTCGCGCCGTCGGTCTACCCCAAACAGATCGCCTTCAACGTGATCCCGCATATCGATGTCTTCATGGATTCGGGCGACACGAAAGAAGAATGGAAGATGATTGCCGAGACAAAAAAGATCGTCGACAAGAACATCAAAGTCACCGCCACCTGCGTGCGCGTTCCGGTCTTTGTCGGCCATTCGGAATCAATCAACATCGAGACCGAGGATTTCCTGGACGAAGACGAAGCGCGTGACATCCTGCGCACCGCACCGGGCATCCTGGTGGTCGATAAGCGCGAAAACGGCGGCTATGTCACCCCGGTTGAATGTGTCGGCGACTTCGCCACTTTCATCAGCCGTATCCGTCAGGATGTGACGGTCGAAAATGGCCTGAACCTGTGGTGCGTCTCGGACAACCTGCGCAAAGGTGCTGCCCTGAACGCGGTGCAGATCGCCGAGCTTCTGGGGCGCGAAGTTCTGAAAAAGGGCTGATTCCCACGCATAAGTGAGACACAGAACCCCCGCCCGAAATGGCGGGGGTTTTGCGTTGAGGGGCAGTGCACCCGGCGCGGGACTTCCGCCAATGCGGCACCTCGTCCCTTCCCACGGCCCGTTTTTCGTGATCCCCTCCCACCACAGTATTTCTGATCGGGAGTTCTCCATGCGCCTTGCTTTTGCCTTTGCCCTTGCTGCAACACCCTTGTTTGCCGAAGATTTCCATGCCGCAGCGCCAGTGACGGCCGCCACGGTCTTTCCCGATGGCGCGCTGGTGACCCGCACGATCACACTGGACCTGCCTGCAGGAAACCACAGCATTCTGGTCCCCAACGACGGGTTTGAAGACCTCGACAGCTTGCCCCGGATCACCGCATCATCCGGTGTGACCATCGGCACCTTGGGCGCACGCCGAGGGGTGACGCTTGACCCCGCCGCGCTGTTCACCCCGGCGCAAACGCAGGCGAAAGCGCAGGCCGACGCGCTTGAGGCCGAGGTGACCGCGCAGCGCGATCTCGTCACCGCCGCCCAAGGAGCCATTGACGCGCTTGAGGCACAGCGCGCCTTCATCACCGCCATTCGCCCGCCCGAAGACGGCGCGGAGGCAGCCACCCTGACCGAACTGGGCGCACTTGTTGCGTCGCAGACGGGGGCGACGTTGGAAGCGCTTCTGAGCGCCCGGCAAGACCTGCGCGCGAAGATCGAAACGTTGGAAGAGCTTCAGGCCGCGCACAAAGCCGCACAGGCCGCTTTTGACAGGCTGAACCCGCCCGCGCCTATCAACGACATGCTGACCCTTGATGTTGCGGTGGCACAGGCCCAGCACGCCACCATCACCATCGAATTGCCAGCCTATGCCGAATGGGCACCGCTCTATGATCTGCACCTCAGCACCGGGGACGCGCCCAGCCTGACCCTGGAGCGCAAGGCGATCATCGTGGCTGGCTTTGACCAGCATTGGCAGGACATCGACCTGACCCTCTCCACGGTCGCGCCTTCAAACGAAGCCGGGCCGGATATGCCGCGCCCGAACATGGCGTCGATCCATACGCCTGCCCCACTCCTGCGCAACGAGATGCTTGAAACAATGCGGATGGCGGACGAACCGATGCTAAACGTCGAGGCCGCGCCGAAAGCCTTCACCGCCACCGCCGTGATCGACGGGGTGGCGGTGACCTATGCCTACCCGCGCAAGATCACCCTGGGGCAGGACCCGACGATCCTGACACTTGATACGCTGACCATCCCGGTCAACACCGAGGTCCACGCCAGCCCCCGGCATGACGACACCGCCTTCCTTATGGCGCTGTTCACAAATGAAACCGGCGAACCTTTGTTGTCCGGTGACGGGTCGGTCCTGCGTGACGAGCATTACATGGGACAAATCGACGTTCCGCTGATCCTGGCGGGCGGAGAGGCAACCCTGCCGATGGGGCCGATCGAAGGGCTGCGCCTTAGCCACACCATCGCGCGAAATGAGACCGGCGATACTGGCATCCTCACGAAATCGAACACCCGCGAACAACAGATCAGTTTCTCGGTCGAGAACCTGACCGACGAGACGCAAGAGCTCTCCGCCTTCTACCCGCTGGTGTTCTCGGAACAAGAGGATCTGCGCGTGGCTTTGAGCGTGTCGCCGCAACCCGACCGCACTGACTTGGAAGACAAACGCGGCGTGTCGGCCTGGGACATGACCCTGCCAGCAGGGGAAACGAAAACGGTGAACATCACCGCACGTCTGGATTGGCCCGAAGGGCAAGACCTGTCCTGGCGACCCTGAGGGGCATGATCCCCGCGTACCCCGCCTTGCCCGGCGTGGCGGGGTGGGTCGGCGGGCGCCTCGCCGGGCAAGGCGGCGGTCCCTACGTTTCGACCAACGCCTTCAACCGCTCAAGGCCCAACTCGTAATCTGCACCGATCCAGCGGTCGAACATCAGCCCCTTCCAGCGCGAAATCGGGTTGCGCCCGAGGTCGGTGATAAACCCCCAAGTGACGATCGTGCCACCCTCTTCGCGTTCAAGCGCCAACCAGGCCTCGGCGGTGCCCTGCGGCCCGAAATCCAGCGCCGTTTCCACCATCGTGTTTTCCAGGCTGCTGACAATTTCCTGGCTGCCGTGCCCCACTTGCGGGTGCTCCGAAGCCCAGGTCATCCGGTTTCCAACCCCGTCCTCCGGCCCCTCATAGGTCACCACAACGTCAGGATCCCGGTCCAGCCACGGCGACCAAGCCGCCATCGCCTGCATCGACTTCAAATGCGGAAAGACCCTATAGGCCGACGCTTCGATTCGGGTCTCACGCTCCACCACCACATGGCGGGGCAGCGCAAAACCGAACAGCAGCAGCGCCGCAGCCACAACGGCAAAACCGGCCAATACTTTTACAATCAACCGCATGAAATCCTCCTCCACTCTGCGCGCAGAATAGCACGATCCGAACCAGACGCCTATCTGCGGCGCAGAAACGCCACGAAGCGGATGGCGCGGCGCAGGGCGGTGAAAGCCGCGCCCAGCGCGATGATCCACAGGGCGATCTCAAGCACGCCGACCCCCGCGACCTAGGGCACAAACAGCGCGAAGATCGCGGCGGCGGTGGCCACGGCCATGCGCTGCGGCTTTGCCATCGGGCCCGAGAAATCCGGGTCCATGCCTTCCGCATGCCCGGCCTCGCGAAGGTATGCGGTCAGCACCGCAAATGTCGCCGCCGCCCAGCCCAGTGCGGGGGTGCCTGCCGCCAACCCCAAACCGACCAGGATCAGGATGTCGGCAAGTCGGTCCGGCGCTTCGTTCCAGAAGGCACCATCAGGCCCGGATTTGCCCCCCTCGACCGCGACCATACCGTCAAACAGGTTGCACAAAAGCCGCCCCTGCACCGCCACGGCAGCCAGCAGCAAGCCCCAACCACCCATCCAGAACCCAGCGCCTGCAACGGCGGCAAACAGGACCGATCCGGCGGAGATAGCGTTCGGTGTGATGGGTGTGCCCGCCAGCCAGCGCGCAAAGCGTTGCGCCAGCTTTGTGTCACGGCTGGCAATCGGGCGGCGGCTGTTCGGTTCGGTCATGACGTTCCCTTCAAGGACAGAGTATAAATCGCGGCATAGGTTGAGGAGACAAGAAACGGCACGCTGATCGTGGCCAGAAGCGCCGGCGTGCCAGCCACCCCGTGGATCACGCTCAGGATTGTCACCGACATGCCGCCGACGGCCAGGACGGGCAGCACGGCCCCAGCAAGCCCGTCGAACCGGCGCGCCACGGCCTCGATCACCTGTTTCATGACCAGGGTGAGAACAGCGGTCAACGTGCCTTGAACCACCCCTGCGATCAGCGGCGCGGGCATGTCAAAGCTGCGGTTGGCAAATACCGCCCAGCCGCCCATCAGGGCAAACCCGCCCGCCATATGCACCCAGGATTTGCGCTGCCAGCTCATACCGCCGACCAGAAATACCGTACGAGATGAAAGAAGACCGGCGCCGAGAACACGACGCTGTCCAGCCGGTCGATAAATCCGCCGTGGCCCGCGATCAGGTGGCCCCAGTCCTTCACGCCCTTGTCACGTTTGATCGCGGACATGACGAGACCGCCGAAGAAGCCCATCAGCGTGATCACCAGCGCCAGCAGCGCCGCCTGCCACGGGGCGAACGGCGTCATCCACCACAGCCCTGCGCCCACCGCCGAGGCGCTCAGCACCCCGCCCAGGAACCCTTCCCAGGTTTTCGAGGGCGACAATTTGGGCGCGATCTTGCGTTTGCCCAGAAGCTTGCCCCAGACGTATTGCAGCACGTCTGACAGCTGCACCACAACCACCAGGAACGCGACCAGAAGCACGTTCTTGCCCTCGAAGCCTGCGATCTCAAGCGACAGCAGCGCAGGCACATGGGAGGCCGCGAAAACGCAGATCATCAAGCCCCACTGGGTTTCGGCCACCCGCATCAGGAAACCGTCCGTATCGCCGTGCAGCACCGACACAATCGGCAGGAACAGGAAGGCATAGACCGGGATGAAGATCGAATACATCCCGTACCAATCGGTATAGATCAGCGCGTATTGCATAGGCAGGACCACGAAAAAACTGGCCAGAAGCGCCCAGTGGTCCGCCCGCGATTTTGCCGTCAGGGTCAGGAACTCGCGCAAGGCGGCAAAGCTGACGATGGCAAACAGGACCACCACCCCACCGCGTCCGCCCAGCATCGCCAGCGCCAGCAGCGCGACCATACCCCACCAGGCATTGATCCGCGCCACCAGGTTTTCGATCACCGGACTGTCCCCGATCCGCCCGCGCAGGATCTGCGCCACGACGGTGGCAAAGGTCAGGATGCCAAGCACCCCCAGCATCAGCGTGCCAAACTCGGCAGGAGCATTCATGCCGCGCCCTCCTTGAGGGACAACAGGGCCGCCTCGGCGCGGGCCAGAAAGGTCGCCTTGTCCTCGCCATCGCCCAGCTGGATCGGTGCGCCGAAACTGACGGTGCAAATCAGCGGCACGGGAATCACCTCGCCCTTCGGCATCACGCGGTTCAGGTTCTCGATCCAGACCGGCACAAGCTCCACGTCGCGACGCCGTGTGGCGACGTGAAACAGCCCCGCCTTGAACGGCAGAAGCGGCACGTCGTGGTCCATGTTGCGTTTTCCCTCGGGAAACAGGATCAGGCTGGAGCCGTCCTCCAGCGCCTCGACCATCTGCCCCACAGGGTCGTCGGTGCGGGTGTCGGGGTTTCGGTCGATCAAGACCGCGTTGAACACATCGCGGCCAACAAAGGCGCGCAGGTTTGAGGTCAGCCAGTAATCGGCGGCCGCCACGGGCCGGGTTTCGGCCCGCAAGCTGGGCGGCAGCACCGTCCAGAGCAGGACAAAATCCCCGTTCGACGTGTGATTGGCGAAATAGATGCGCTGGCGGCGGACCGGTTCAACACCGGCCCAGATTCCCCGCACCGCGGTGACCAGACGCGCGAACAGCGCGATGGCCTCACCTGTAATACTTGCCAGAAACCTTTTGAACACGCGTCCTCACTCAGACCGGGGAAAACTCTCCCGTTTCGCCGTCATAAACTTCCAGGCTGCCCTCACCGATATCGGTCCAGCACCCATGCAGGGTCAGCTTTTTGGCCTCGACGGCGTCCTTAACAAAGGGGAAGGTCATCAGGTTCTCGAGCGCCACCAGAACACCTTCCTTTTCCAACGCCCGCACGCGTTTCGGTGCATCCGAGATGTCGGCCACGCGATCAAACCCCGGACGCAAGATGTCCATCCAACGCCCCACGAAGCTGGTTTCCGCCTCAAGCTCGGGCGCGTCCCCAACACACATATCGTGGCAGCCTTTGACGCCGCCACAGCTGGAATGCCCCAGCACCACGATATGCGGAACCTTCAGTGCCGTGACTGCGTATTCCACCGCCGCTGAGGTGCCGTGGTGGTCGCCGTCCGGCGCATAGGGCGGCACCAGGTTGGCAACGTTGCGGTGAATGAAGAACTCACCCTGGTCGGCGCCGAAGATGCTGGTCACATGCACGCGGGAATCGCAGCACGAGATGATCATGGCGCGCGGGCGCTGGCCTTCGTCCGCCAAACGGCGATACCAAGCCTTGTTGTCCTCGAAACTGGTGGCTTTCCAGCCCTGATAACGTTGAACCAGATAGGCTGGCAGCGGGCGCGCGTGGTGCATCATTGTCCTCCGATTGATCCATTTGTTTTAGCGAGCATTTAGAGGAAATTCGAGTGATTTCCACCCCCGCCGATAAACCTTTTATTGATGGCCAGGCGCGATGTTTCTCCGGAACGAGGGAATACCATGGGGTGTAATCGTGAACGCGATTGTACAATTGATGCACGAAGAAACGGTTCGCCTGGACCGCGATCAGCTTGAGGTGCTTTATGTCCAGCTGGGGCCTGTCGGGGCAGACAAGCTGGTAAACCACGCGCTGGAGGAGCTGGCGGTGGCCCTGGCGCGGGTCCAGAAACAGCATTCCGCCGGGCGGATCGATGAGGTGCGCGTTGGCGTGAAAAACATGGTCGCTATTGCACAGCAGATCGGCATGACGACGCTCGCGCGCGTGGCGCGCGACGTGCTGGACCTGATCAACACCGGCGACGGTGCCGCCTATTGCGCCACGATGGCACGAATGGGGCGGATTGGAGAAAGCAGCCTCAAGGCGGTCTGGGACCTGCAGGACGTGCACGGCTGATTTTATCCTGATTTTTTGTGCACCCTGTGAGGGAACGCCCCGATTTTTCTGGAAAAATCGGCACCCGCTCGCCGCAGGCGCGAATTTTCTATGAAAATTCATACCCCCTTGCGGGTGGGTCCGGGGGCTGTAGTCTGAGCGAACGCACAGATCAGGGGACCTTCATGACACTGACATTCGCCGCCGCAACCGACGACGCGATCCCGCTTCTGGTGGTCGACAAGGACCAGCTTGAGACCATTCTGGACGAACTGCAACCCGCCCAGCATACCTGGGCCAAGACCAGCGGATTCACCGCCGGCTTGGGGCAGGTGCTGGTATTTCCGGGTGCGAATGGGGCTCCGGAATTGGCTCTTGTTGGCTACGGCGATGCCCCGGCCCGACGCCGCCAGCGCTTCGGATTGGCGGCAGCGCGCGCCAAGCTGCCCGAAGGCACCTATGCGCTGCAGGGCGACCTCGGCCGCGAGGCGCTGGACGAGGCGGCGTTGGGATGGCTTTTGGCGGGTTACGGTTTCGATCGCTACCGCGACCGCCCCGCCCCCAAGGCAAAGATGATCGCGCCTGACGGCATTGACGTCGCCCGGATCGAAGTGATTGCGGCGGGTGAATGCCTGACCCGTGATCTGATCAATACCCCGGCCTCCGACATGGGTCCTAGCAACTTGGAAGAGGCCGTGCGCGCCCTTGCCACGCGCTTTGATGCCACCCTGACTGTGACTTCGGGTGAGGCCCTTCTGCAAGGCAATCTTCCGATGATCCACGCAGTCGGCCGCGCCGCGACCGATGCCCCGCGCCTGCTTGATTTGAAGTGGGGCAGCACCGGTCCGCGCCTGACGCTAGTCGGCAAAGGGGTCTGTTTCGACACCGGCGGCCTGAACCTGAAACCCGGCGCCTCGATGGGCCTGATGAAAAAGGACATGGGCGGGGCGGCCACCGTCCTTGGCTTGGCGCAGATGATCATGTCACTGGGCATGCCCTTGCAGTTGCGTGTGCTGATTCCCGCTGTCGAGAACGCCGTGGCCGGCGACGCGATGCGCCCGGGCGACATCCTCTCCTCGCGCAAAGGACTGAGCGTCGAGATCAACAACACCGACGCCGAAGGCCGGCTGGTTCTGGCCGACGCGCTGGCGCTCGCGGACGAAGAAAACCCCGACTTGATCGTGTCAATGGCGACCCTGACCGGTGCAGCGCGGGTCGCGGTCGGGCCCGACCTGTCACCCTACTTTTCCACCGACGAGGGCGTGACCAGCGCCTTGAAATCGGCGGCGCGCAGGGTGGCCGACCCGGTCTGGGAATTGCCGTTCTGGGATCCGTATGAACCCATGCTGGACCCCGGCATCGCCGATCTTGATAACGCGCCCAAGGGCGGTTTTGCCGGGTCGATCACCGCGGCCCTGTTCCTGCGTCGCTTCGTCACCGAAACGCCACGCTATGCGCATTTCGACATCTATGGCTGGAACCCAACCGCCGCCCCTGCCCGCCCGAAAGGCGGCGTAGGGATGGGCGCGCGGGCCCTTCTGGCAGCCTTGCCCGAGGTTTTGGACCTGTGACGGATCGCCGCCTGACCCCTGCGAATAGCCGTGTGGCGCATGTGTCACTTCGTGGGCAGATCGAAGCGAACAGCTTTGTCGAAGGCGAAGATCATCTCGTTGCCGTTGTGGTGACCGATCTGCTTTCGGCCGCGGGCGAACGGGACCGGCAATTGCTGCGCGGAGAGCGGTTTACCGTCCTCGACCTGCACCAGGGTAAGGCCTTCGGGATTGCGCGCAAGGACGGCTATTGCGGCTGGCTCAATCCTTCCGACCTATTGTCCGCGCCCCACGAGGCGCCGACGCATCGCGTCGCCGCTGCCCGCAGCTATGGTAAATCCACGCCCGGTCTCAAAACCATGGGACGGATCACACCGCTTCCTTTCGGCGCGCGATTGACGGTTCTGGGGCAATCGGATGGGTGGGCGAAAATCGCGTGGGTGCGCGGCACGATCCCGCGTGACTTCCATGTACCGTCGCGCCACCTGGTCCCGTTGGATCAGCTGGAAACGGACCCGGTCGCCGTGGCGCAACTTTTCGTTGGAACCCCCTACCTTTGGGGGGGGAACTCGACCTTTGGCATCGACTGTTCCGGTCTGGTGCAGGCCGCCCTTCTGGCTTGTGGCATCCCCTGCCCCGGCGACAGCGACATGCAGCAGACGCTTGGCGCACCGGCCACGGGCGCGCATTGTCGCGGCGATCTTCTATTCTGGAAAGGCCACGTGGCGATGGTGGTGGATGAAACCCAGCTGATCCACGCCAACGCGCATCACATGGCCGTGGCTTTTGAGGGGATCGACGACGCCATCACCCGGATCGAGTCACAGGGCAACGGCAAGGTCACGGCGCGGCGGCGCGTGGTGCCGGGCTAGATCAGTCCACGGCGCGGATCAGCTTGCGCTCCAACACCCGCAGCACCGTTTTCAGGTCTTGCCCGCGTTTCAGGATCTGCCCGTCCATGCCGATCACCGAATACTGACCCTGCCTCAGACGTAGCGCCGGGCGTTTCTCGATTCGGTACAACGGGTGTTCGGCGGTGCGGCGAAAAACGGAAAACACGGCCACATCCTTCAGGAATGACATGCCATAATCACGCCATTCCCCGGCGGCGACCATGCGCCCGTAGATCCCCATGATGGCGCCCAGTTCGATCCGGTTGAAAGCAACCTGTCGCTGGGCCGGACCGTTCCTTGGAAACGGCGTTGGGGGCTGAACATTCATACCCTCAACTTGGCCCCACTTCGTTAACAAATCAATCCCCGCCTTATTTGCGCCCAGAAATGACCGTGTGATGAGCACGCCTGCTCCCCGTTCGCGCCACACCGGACAGAGATACATGATCCTGTAGCGAGCGAATGCTCACCCGGTGTCGTGGTTCATAGCCCCCACCCAGTCCACGGCACCGGGGCTACTAACACCCCGCCTTTCTGGCGGGGTTTTTCGTGCGCAGCCCATAACACTATTGACCGCCCGGTCGGCTTTGGGCATCCTGCCCCAAGCTTTGGGAGGAGCCCTGCAATGACACCCCAGCAACGGGCAGAACGCGCATCGGCGGTGATGTGGGCCGGTGACCGCGCCAGCCAGGCAGCAGGCATGACGCTTATCGCGATCGGCCCTGGCACGGCGACAATCACAATGGTGATCCGCCCGGACATGACCAATGGTCACGGCACCGCGCATGGCGGATACCTTTTCACCTTGGCCGACAGCGCCTTTGCCTTTGCCTGCAACAGCTACAACCACAACGTTGTCGCGCAGCACACTTCGATGACCTACCTGTCACCGGGGCGCGAGGGCGAAGCGATGACCGCAACCGCAACCGAGGTCGCGCTTGCTGGACGCTCGGGCATCTACGACGTCGCCGTTACCGGAGAAGACGGGCGCATGGTCGCCCAGTTCCGAGGACATTCCCGCCAGATCAGCGGGCAGCATTTTGACGAAGAGGCGGGCTAACGCCCCGCACGGAGGACACCATGAAAGACCTGACACCGCGCCGCGAAGACCTGGACCCGATCGAGATCGCATCCCGCGACGAGATTGCCGCACTTCAGCTGGAGCGCATGAAGTGGTCCCTGAAACACGCCTATGAGAACGTGCCGTTCTACCGCGACAGTTTTGACAAGGCTGGGGTGCATCCCGATGACCTCAAATCTCTGTCGGACTTGGCGAAATTCCCCTTCACGGTGAAACAGGACCTGCGCGACAACTATCCGTTCGGCCTGTTTGCCGTGCCACGTGAACAGATTTCGCGCATTCACGCGTCGTCCGGCACGACCGGTCAGCCGACCGTCGTGGGATATACAAAGAACGATCTGAAAATGTGGGGCGGCGTGGTGGGCCGCTGCCTGCGCGCCTCGGGCCTGCGCCCTGGCGACGTGCTGCACAATGCCTATGGCTATGGCCTGTTCACCGGGGGCCTGGGCATTCACGGCGGGGCCGAGCAATACGGTCTGACCGTTGTGCCAGTGTCCGGCGGCATGACCCAACGCCAGGTGCGCCTGATCGAGGATTTCGGTGCCAAGGGTATGACCGTCACGCCGTCGTATTCGCTGTCGATCCTGGACGAATATGCGGCACAGGGGTTGGACCCGCGCGAGTCCCCGCTTGAGGTCGGCATCTTCGGCGCCGAGCCCTGGACCAATGCGATGCGGACCGAAATCGAGGCAGCCTTCGACATGCATGCGGTTGATATCTACGGCCTTTCCGAAGTCATCGGACCCGGCGTGGCGAACGAATGCGTGGAGACCAAAGACGGCCTGCACATTTGGGAGGATCACTTCTATCCCGAGATCATCAACCCCGAGACCGGCGACGTGGTCGAGGATGGCGAGCTGGGCGAACTGGTCTTCACCTCGCTCACCAAGGAAGGTTTCCCGATCATCCGTTATCGCACCCGCGACCTGACACGGCTCTTGCCCGGCACCGCGCGGTCCATGCGGCGGATGGAGAAGATTACCGGACGTTCGGACGACATGATCATCCTTCGCGGCGTGAATATCTTCCCGACACAGATCGAAGAACAACTGATGGAGGTGCCGGAACTGGCGCCGCATTTCCAGATCGAACTGGTGCGTCCGGGGCGGATGGACGAAATGCACATCCACGTCGAACTTGCCGAAGGCACATCGGCGGACCCGACCGCCGTGTCGCACCGTTTCAAGGGTCTGGTGAAATCCCACGTCGGGGTTTCGGTCAAGGTTCAGGTTGCCACGACCGGCAAGGTCGCGCGCAGCGAAGGCAAAGCCGTGCGCGTCGTCGACAACCGGCCGAAGGGGTAAATCATGCCCCGTGGCATCGCACGCGACCACGGTGAAAAGCGCGCCGCCATCCGCAAGGGGGCGGCCGCCTATTTCGCCGAACACGGCTTCGACCGGGCCTCGATGACCGGGGCAGCGAAGCATTGTGGCGTGTCCAAGGCATTGATTTATCACTATTACGACAGCAAAGAAGCCTTGCTGTATGATATTCTAGACACCCACCTGTCCGACCTGGTCGCTGAGGTCGAAGCGGCCCCGGAGACCGACGGTCTGCGCGGGCTGGTACGCGCAATCCTGATCGCCTATCGCGGAGCGGATGCGGAACACAAATTGCAAGCGGATGCGCTTGGCGTGCTGGAACCCGATCTGCAACGCCCGCTTTTGGACCACCAGAGGCGTCTGATCGACATGATGAGCGCCGCGCTGAAGGCCGAAGCGCCGAACGCCTTCTCCGATTCCTCTCGTACCCACCCGATCACGATGTCGGTCTTCGGCATCCTGAACTGGTTTTACATGTGGCACCGACCGGGCAAGGGCATGTCACGCGACGCCTATGCCGACTTGGTGACCGACATGGTTCTGGGCGGCATCCGCGCACTTTGACGGACCGGGGGGGCTCCCGCCAATCGTTGCCCCTGCGGGGCGCCTTTTGTTGGGTATGGCCTCGCCTTCGGCTCGGTTTTTGCGCGTTTCATCTTTCCCGAAACATCCCCGCGGGGGGACTTTTCGAACGATGAAAGGGGCCGAGCGTAGCGAGGCCCCCCGCAATGACGAGGAGGGGCGTCAGCCCCGATGAGCCTTCGCAATCAGATGCCAACGGCCACGATGGCTTCGGCCAGAACCGGCACCGTTTCGGCATTTAGCCCCGCGATGTTCAGGCGCGAATCCCCAACCATATAGATCCCGTGTTCAACTCGCAGGCGTTCGACCTGCTCGGGCGTGGCCCCTAGGCGCGAGAACATACCGCGGTGCTCGGCGACGAAGCCGAACCGGTCCGACCCTGCTTGCTTCTGCAATTCCCCCGCCAACTGTTCGCGCAAGCCCAGCATGCCTTTGCGCACGCTTTCCAGCTCGTCCATCCAGTCGGCGCGCAGGCCTTCATCCTCAAGGATCATCGTCACCAGCCGTGCGCCGTGGTCCGGCGGGAAGCTGAAGTTCTGACGGTTCAAGTGGGTCAGGTTCTGCTGCGTGGTCCCGGTCTGCCCGGCATTGTCGCTGATCGCCATCAACAGCCCGGTGCGTTCGCGGTAGATACCGAAATTCTTCGAACAGCTTGCCGCAATCAACACTTCGGGCAGCGATGATGCAATCAGTCGCGTGCCGGCAGCGTCCTCTTCCAGCCCGTCGCCAAAGCCCTGATAGGCGATGTCGATCATCGGCGTGGCGCCGGTTTTCTCCAGCAGGGCCGCGACCTCTTTCCACTGCGGCAGCGTCAGGTTGGCGCCGGTGGGGTTGTGGCAGCAGCCATGAAGCAGCACCACGTCGCCCGCTTTTGCACCCGCCAGGTCCGCCATCATACCGTCGAAATCCACCGCCCGGCTGTCATTGTCGAAATAACGGTAATCGGCCATTTTCATGCCGAGGTGCTTGATGATCGACGGGTGGTTCGGCCAGGTCGGGTTGGACAGCCAGATCGTGGCGTCAGGCGAGGCCATCTTGATCAGCTCGACCGCCTGGTGGATCGCGCCGGTGCCGCCGGGTTGGGCCGCGCAGGCCAAGCGGTCCGAGGCAACGCTGTCGCCCAAAACAAGGCCGGACAGGGCCTGCCCAAAGGCCGGATCGCCCGCCAGGCCGGTATAGGACTTGGTGCCCTCGATCTCCCACAGGACCTTTTCGGCGGCCTTCACGGCGCGCATCACCGGGGTGACACCCTGTGCGTTCTTGTAGACGCCGACGCCAAGGTCGATTTTGCCCTCCCGCGGGTCCTCGCGGTACTGCGCCATCAGCGCCATGATCTTGTCGACAGGTTGGGCGTTCAAATTGGTCAGCATTGTCTTACTCTCCGGTTGCGACGCGCAGGTCGTTGTACATGCCCCATTCGGACCAGCTTCCGTCATAGATCGCATGGCGATCGTGGCCGATCTGTTCCAGCGCAAGGCAGATCACGGCAGCGGTTACGCCGGAGCCGCAGGTGGCGATGACGGGTTTCGACAGGTCCGCGCCCGCAGCGTCAAACACGCTGCGCAGGGTGGCTTCGTCTTTCATGGTGCCGTCTTCGGTCAGAAGCTCGGTGAATGGTACGTTTTTCGAATTCGGGATATGCCCGCCGCGCAGACCTTCGCGCGGCTCGGGCTCGGTACCGGCAAATCGCCCTGCCGAGCGGGCGTCGAGGATCTGGTAGTTCCCCAGCTTTGCCGCTGCCGCGACCTGGGTCACGTCCTTCACCATATGCGCCTGACGGTGCACGGTCATGTGGCGGTCGCGCACCACCGGGGGCAGGTCTTCGACCGGACGCCCCTCAGCCTGCCATTTCGGAAACCCCCCGTCCAGAACGGCCACATCCATCTTGCCCATCAGGCGAAACAGCCACCAGACGCGGGCGGCGGACATCAGCCCGGCGCCATCATAAACGACCACCTGGTGACCATCCCCGATCCCCATCGCACGCATGCGCGACATGAATTTTTCGACCGGCGGCGCCATGTGCGGCAGGTCAGAGCGAAGGTCCGCGATTTCATCGATGTCAAAAAAGCGCGCGCCGGGAATGTGACTTGCGTCATATTCAGCCTTCGGATCACGTTCCATCGCCGGAAGATACCATGACGCATCGACGATCCGCAGATCAGGGTCGCTCAGGTGTTTGCCCAGCCATTCGGTGGAAACGAGCGTTTTCGGATTGCTGTGTGGCATGGCTTTGCCCCCGCGTGTTGGTCCGTTGGACCCTGCCTACTTTCAAGGGGCGCAATAGGCAAGAGCGGGCCGCCCGTGGTGCACACCAGGCGACCCGAACCGGCGCGGTTTACTTCGCCAGCATGTTCTTGATCAGGCCGACCGCGGCCAGGGCGACACCGCCGCCAACCCCACCCGAGGCGACCTGCCCCACGATGGCACCGATATCCATCCCGCCGCCGCCAGCGGCCTCGGCCAGGCCGCCCGCGCCCAGCATCGACAGGATCTGGCCACCAAGGCCACCACCCACGATACCGGCAATGGAATTGCCCAGCACGCCAAGGTTCAAATTCTTCAAGACACCGCCGGCCACGTTCCCACCAACGGCACCCGACACAAGGCTGATGATCAGCTGTTCCATGTCACGTCCCTCCTGTTTCCGGGGCGATTGTTGAATATCAAGCAGCCCGGACGCACCCCAAGCCCGGTTGGAGCGAGTATGATCGAAGGTGGACAAACGCCTAAGGGGAATAAACCGTAAGTGGTCACCGCCGTTTCGGGCGCCGGGTTGTAAGGCGCAGCCCCTGCCCGGCCTCTCGCCAGGCCATGTAGAGCCCTGAGGTGACGATCAGGGCGATGCCGACCCAGGCCCATGCATCGGGCCATTCCTCGAAAACCAGCCAGCCCCAAAAGATCGCCAGCGGCAGCGCGACATATTCGAACGGGGCGGCCAGGCCGGCCTCGCACAGGGCATAGGCGCGGCTGATCAGCCAGCCGCCAAAGGCGCTGGCCAGGCCAATCACGATGAACAGGCGGTAGTCCTCGGGCTGGAGCACACCCCAGGCGCGGGTGACGAAATCGGTCGACGCGCTCGACACGTCGGCGAAAGCACCCTGGCCGAAGACAATGCCGAAGCCAGCCGAGACCAGGACAAAGATCAACTGGATATAGAACGCCATGCTGATCGGGCTTTCCGTGGCACCCAGACGACGGGTCAGGATGTGCAGGCTGGCATAGCCGACCGCAGCCATCAGCGGCAGCAACGCCGCCGCCTGGAAACTGTCGGCGCCGGGGCGGACTATGATCAGAACGCCAAGCAGCCCCACCGCGACCGCAGCCCAGCGGCGCGGGCCCACCTGTTCGCGCAGAAAGATCACGGAAAACCCCGTGATGACCAGTGGCGAGACGAAAAAGATCGCCGTTGCGTCTGCAATCGGCATCGCCGCCAGGCCCATGAAGAAACACATGTTGGCAAACACCACAAAGCCGCCGCGCAAAGCGTGGACCCCGAACCGCCGCGTGCGCAACTGGCCGAATCCGCCCGACAACGGCAACAGGAGCAATGTGATCACGGCAAAGGCGATGAGCGACCGGATCAGCACGATCTGGTGCAGGGCATAATCCCCCGACAGGAACTTGATCGTCGTGTCGTTGATCGTGAACAGCACACTGGCGCCCAGCGCCGAGGTGATGCCGACAAGGTTGGTGTTCCGCTCGCTCATATCGGCATTTCACTCGGACGTGTCGCACCGGTCTGTCCCGCCCGCGACAGGCGACAGGGTCGCAAAGCGCCTTTCCCGGGCAACGGGGCGGGTGGGTGGGCGTTGTCCGGGAAAGGCGCGAGGGTCACTCGGACGCAGCGGCCCGAACAGCGCGCTCCAGCGCGTCCAGAAACCGCGACCGGTCCGCCTTGGAAAAGGCACGCCCGCCGCCCTGGCGAAACGGGTCGGCCGCACGCAGATCCGCCATCAGGTCGCGGGTGGCCAGCTGCTGGCCAATATTGGCCGGGGTGAACGCCTCACCATTGTGGCGCAGCACCCGCGCGCCCGCTTCGACGCATTTCGCGGCCAGCGGAATGTCTCCGGTGACGACCACGTCGCCTTTGCCAGCGCGATCCGCGATCCACATATCCGCCACGTCCGGCCCATCGGCGACATAGACCATCTCGACCAACGGGTTGGGCGACGGACGCAGTCCGCCGTTCGAGACGACAAACATCTGCACCTTGTGGCGCGTCGCCACCACCTCGGCCTCGGCCTTCACCGGGCAGGCATCGGCGTCGACATAAATCACGCGTACAGCGCCTCAGCGTGGAACCCCACATGGTCCTCCATGAAGGTCGACACGAAAAAATAGCTGTGGTCATAGCCCGGCTGCATCCGGAACGTCGCCTGCTGGCGCCGCGTGGCGATGGCGCTGGCCAGAGCTTCGGGCTTCAATAGGTCAATGAACTGATCCTGCGTGCCGGTGTCGATCAGCATCGGGCCGTCAAACCCTTTCTCAGCCATCAAAAGAGACGCATCATGCGCCGCCCAGTTTGCCTCATCCGCACCCAGATAGGCGCTTAGCTGCTTGCGGCCCCAGTCCGAGGCGGTCGGGTGGGTGATTGGCGAAAAGGCCGATACCGACCGGAACCTTTCCGGCAAATTCATCGCAATGGTCAGCGCGCCGTGGCCACCCATGCTGTGGCCAGTGATGCCCTGCCGGTCCGCATCCAGCGCGAATTCCTGAAAAATCAGGCCCGGCAGGTCTTCGGTCACATAATCCCACATGCGGAAATGCGGTGCCCAGGGCGCTTGCGTGGCATTCACATAGAACCCCGCGCCTTGGCCCAGGTCATAGGCCTCGTCATCCGCCACGCCTTCGCCGCGCGGCGAGGTGTCGGGAAAGACCAGCGCGATACCCTGCTCCGCCGCCCAGGTCTGTGCGCCTGCCTTGGTCATCGCGTTTTCGTGGGTGCAGGTCAGCCCCGACAGATACCACAGCACCGGTACCGGGCCGTCCTGCGCCTCGGCAGGCAGGAACAAGCCGAAAGTCATGTCGGTGCCAGTGGCCTTGCTGGCATGGGCATACACCCCCTGCACACCGCCGAAACAGGCGTTTTCCGATACGGTTTTCATGGGGTCGCTCCTTTGGACTGCTTGCCGCGCAGCTAACTAGACACGCGGCGCCAGTGCAATCGGAATTGTGCGCACCACGAACAGCAGCATGCCCAGCGCCCACAGGCTGCCCGCCACATGCAACAGCGGCATCGGGTCCCCAACCCAGCCCGCAAAGATGCGCAATGCGGCGCCAAGATGCAGAGCCGCGAACAGGACCCAGTCCAGCCGCGTGCCTGTGATGTCACGCCCCGAATGGCCCAGAATGGCGCGCTGCATGACGATGATGGTCATCGTCCCGATCGCCCCCGCGCCCAACGCATGGCGGACCTGGCTGAGCGTGGCAAGATCGCCCAGCGACGCCAACGCCATCAAGGCCAGCGCCAAGACCAGCCAGCCATAGGCCGCGTGTTGCGCCAGCAACAGCACCTCGCCGCGCACGGCAAAGCCGCGCCAGCGCGACAGGCGCAGCGCCATCGCCGCCGCCGCCAGCGTGGCGATCAAGCCCGTGAGGGACGACACGCCCAGCGCGCTCCAACTGGCCGCCGTCACAACAGTCAGACCCATCGCCACCCGGTCCACCATGCCGAACGGCGCCGGCAGGTCGCTGTCCCCGCGCCGCTTCAGCCAATTGCGCGAAAACGCCGGGGTCACCCGCCCGCCGATCAGCGTCATCAGGATCAGCGCGGTGGCAAAGCCCAGGGTCGCGCCCAGACCGTCATCGACGACCAGGAACACCCCTTGCCCAAGCCACAGCAGGACGATCATCGCCACCACCACCAGGTTGCGCCGGTTCCCCGCCGCGATGATGTCACGCCCGACAATCACGGCCAGCGCAGGCAGAAACGCAAGCGTGATCAGCGTGGCCGCAAGCGTGTCAAACCCCGCGACCATCGCGATGCGCCCGGCCAACCACAGGCCAAACAGCCCCCCCAGCGGCCCGCCCGTCAGGGCCGGACGCCCAGTCCAGTTCGGGACCGCGGTCAGCAGGAACCCGGCCAAAGCGGCGGGCAGGTAGCCATACAGCATTTCATGCATGTGCCAGCCCAGCGGATCCACGATCAGCCCGCCCCCACCCGCGTAGAGCAGCAGCCAGACCGGCAGCGCCAGCGCGGCAAACAAGCCGGCGGCGGGAAAGAACAGGCGGTAAGCGGCGCTCAGAAGGATCACGGGGACACCCAGGCGATGACCGCGGACACGGTGAGGATAGACAGCACGGTCGATATCAAGATCGAAGCCGAGACACGATGCGGCGCAACACCATAATGCTGCGCCAGGATATAGACATTGCCCGCCACAGGAAGCGCGGCGGCAGAGATCATCACCCCAGCCGCGTAAGGCTCAACCGGGAAAACCGCAAGCGCCAGCACGGCCACCGCAGCCGGGTGCAGCACCAGTTTCGAAAAGCTCAGCCAGCCCGCGACGCTGATGCGCTCGGCAGATTTGCCCGCCAGGGACGCGCCAATGGCAAACAGCGCGCCGGGGGTGGCGGCGGCGCCCAGAATGCCCAGGAAATCGTTCATCGGATCGGGGATCGGCAGGCGGCAGGCGGACCAGGCAAAGCCCAGGACGATCGACACGATCATGGGGTTTTTCATCAACCCCCTGGCGACCGAGATCAAAACCCCGGGGCTGAGCCGCCCATCACGCCGCGCCGAGATGATGATGACGATCAGGCTGCCAAAAACGATCAGGTCCACCGCCAGAACCATCATGACGGGCCCCACCGCCGCCTCGCCCAACAGCATCGCCAGCATCGGAATACCCAGAAAGCCGACGTTGCCGATAACGCCGCATTGCGCCTCAACCGCGGCCTCCTCGACGCCGCGCTTGCGCAGAAGCGCCACGGCGGTGACCAGCAAGTAGATCGCGCTTGTGCCGATCAGATAGGCCCAGATGAACGGCCAGGACAGAACCTCGCCAATCGACAGGTTGGCGGCAAAGCGAAACAGCATCGCCGACAGGGCGAAATAGAACACGAACTTGGTCAGGTAGGCCGTCGCCTCGGGCGGAAAAAACCCGCTGCGTCCCGCGCCATAGCCCAGGCCGATCAGGGCAAAAAACGGCAGGGTCTGAAGCAACACATCAATCATGCCGTTTGCCTAGCATGAGGGAGGAAGCGTGGCGAGGGGGATGGGTATGTTGTCCCAATTGCGGGACGAAGCTGCCTTTGACCTGCTCCGTGCCAACGACCGGTCCCAGCCCAAAGCGGACATCACCATTCGGCGGGTCGGGCGGAAGCTGGCTTTCGCTGCGGATGCATCCGGAATCTACCGTCCGGACGGAAGCTGACATTCAGTTAACTGAGAATTGGAGAGCTCCTTAGCCACGCCGTAAGACAACCCTGAGCCCATTTCACCTATGCTGGGGCCACTTCACGCCAGCTGTCCTTTGCGGGCGCGAGCATTCGGTCATCCGAGATGGATGCACCGCGATGTCCGGAGTTTTCCCGGGCCCGATTTTCAGGCGCGGTAGGCGGGTAACGGCGATCGGTCCTGAAGATCGATCAATCGTTTGAGCATGACTTCGGTCAATTGCGCGCGCACATTGGCACAGGACGGATCATCAAAGAGGTTCCTGGTTTCGCAGGGGTCGTCCTGCAGGTCATAGAGTTCGCTCCAGCTTTCCCCTTCGCGCAGCGACATCCGGTAGCGGTCCGTCACCAAGGTCCGAACCCGCTGAGGCCGGTCAAAGCCGGTCATCGTGCGTTGACTGTCTTCTTCGACGACTACCGCCTCGGGGGCTGGGGAGGCGAAAAGATCACGGCCCTGCAACCCATTGAACGGCTGGATACCAGCGCGAGTCAGGATCGTGGCCGCGATGTCGATCGACGAGCCGAGCCCGGGTTCGACTTTGGCGTCCTCTGGCATTGTGGGGTCGTGCCAAATGAATGGCACCCGGATGGTGCCCTGGTAGTGCAAAAGCAGCTTCAGCATCAATCCGTGGTCGCCCATGTAATCGCCGTGGTCCGTGGTAAAAATCACCACGGTATTGTCGGCCAACCCCAGGTCGTCGAGCCGTTTCAGGACACGGCCGATGGCATCGTCGATCATGGTGATCATGCCATAGGTCAGGGCGATGATCGCGCGGGCTTCATCTTCGGTGACCGCAAATGGGTTTTGATTGTCGCGCGGGTCGGTTCCCTGCTCCAGGGCCTTGCGCATCGCCTTGATTGGAGGCAGCTCTCCCTGGCCGAACGATGCGGGCAGGTCGACATCCGACGGGTCATACATATCCCAATAACGGCCGGGCGGGGTGAAGGGGTGGTGCGGGTCCGGAAAGGACATCTGCAAAAAGAACGGGGCATCCTGTTCGGCCTGCTCGGCAAGCCAGGCTTCTGATCGGTCGGCAATCCAGGAGGTGGAGTAAAGGTCCTCGGGCACCGCGGTGCGCCAGGCTTGCGGCGCGTCGATCCGGTTGTCGGGCAAGGCGTTTTCCGGTCCAATCAGGCTGTCGAAATCGCGATGCTGCTCGCGCGCCCACAGAATGTAGTCGCCAGCCGCCTGATCAGCGTGGCCGGTGGTGACTTCAACATGGTCGAAGCCGTAGAAATCTCCATCAAGGCGTTCTGCCAGCGGGCGGTTCCATTTCGGCTCAACTTCCAGGTCGTAGTCTGTTGAGTGCCGGTTGTCCTTGTACGCATCGCGCAGGTGCGGGGACGGCGCCGACATCCCTTCGCGGGGTTCGTATTTGTTGGTCGCGGGCAACCCAGTGAAACTTTGCAGGTGCGATTTTCCGATCAATCCGGTTCGGTAACCGGCGTCGCGCAAAAGCTCGACAAAGGTCGTGTGATCCTTGGACAGTGGAATGCCGTTGTGGCGGGCCCCATGGACCGAGCACATGCGGCCGGTCATGATCGACGCGCGGTTCGGCATGCAGATCGGGTTGGCGACGTAAAACCTGTCCCAACGGGTGCCCCTGGCCGCCAACCCGTCGATATTCGGCGTTTGCACTATCGTGTTGCCATAGCAACCCAGATGATCGGCGCGGTGCTGATCGGTGATGATGAAAAGGAAATTCGGATGCTTGGTCATGTGGTGTCCCCGGAATTAGTGTTGGACGAGCGGCCAGCGCGGATGTCCCAGAAAATGAGGGCCAGTCCGACAGCTATGGCAGGCAAATGGATCGCCGGGCTGAGTGCCAGGGCAGAGAAGGCAGCGACAAAACGCACCACGATTTCGGGGGCTGACAACTTGCGCCGGTCGTATCCCGACAGGGCGGATGAGAACAGCCAGATGCAGAACCCGGTCCGGGCCACGATCCAGATGAACGGCAACAGGCTGAATTCCTCGATGATCAGGATTGTCGGGTAGAAGGCAAAGACAAACGGAATGATGAATTTTGCCATGCCCAGTCGGAAGGACATGAAGGCAGTCATCAGCGGGTTCGCTTGGGCAATTGGCGCGGCCGCATAGGCGGCGATGGCCACTGGCGGGGTCAGCGACGAGGCGACGCCATAGTAGAACACGAACATATGCGCAGTCAGCATCGACACGCCAAGCGCCTGAATGGCCGGTCCCATCACAAGAATGATGATCAGATAGGCCGGCAGCGTCGGCATCCCCATGCCAAGGACCAGAGCGCCAGCCATGGCGACCAGCAAGGCCGAGAACAGGCTCTCACCCCGGATTTCGGCGATCACGTTCGCGAGTTTGAGACCAAGGCCAGTCGAGTCGAGCGAGCCGACAAGGATGCCGATCGCGGCAATAGCAATCAGCAGCGTGGCGCCGGACTGTGCGCCCTTGAGGAACGACTGCCAGACTTTGAGCGGGTTCTTGCGGACATCGGGGTTGATGACGGACAGTGCCAACAGGGCGACAACGGCGTAGAAGCCAGCGGCCGACGTGGACAATCCGGCAAGCAATGACCCGATCACCGTCACGATTGGCCCGACAAAAAGCACCGAGTTGATCAAGTCAACGCGTGTGATCCGGTCGTCCATGGTCAGCGGCTGAACCTCGATCCCCTGTTTGCGCGCCTCGACGGTGACAGCCGAAAACAGGCTGAAATAGTAGAAAAGCGCAGGAACCAGCGCGGCGATAATGATGTTCAGATATCCCGCCCCGGTCAGGTCGGCCATCACCAGCGCGGCGGCGCCCATGATCGGCGGCATGATCTGGCCGCCGGACGAGGCTGTGGCTTCGATCCCTGCCGCGAAAGTCGGGGAAAAGCCGCGTTTCTTGATCATCGGGATGGTGAACGTTCCGGTGCCGACGATATTGGCGACCGTGGATCCCGACATGGTGCCAAACAGCGACGAGGCCAAGATCGCCGCGTGGGCCGGACCGCCGCGCGTGCGCCGGGTGGCCAAAAAGGCAAATTTCAACAGTGTGTCACCCGCCCCGGTGCCTTCCAGCAGCACACCGAAGATGATGAAGATGAAGACCGTGCTGAGCACGATATTGGTGACCGACCCGAACACGCCTTTGTTGGTGTTGTACCACAGCGCTTCTGCGACCTCTTTCAGTGAAAAGCCGGTGTGTTCCAGGATGCCGGGCAGGTTCTGCCCATACATGAGGTAAAGAACACCAAAGGCGCCGACACCGAACAGCCCCCATCCCCAGATGCGGCGACAAAGCTCCAGGAACACGACCAGCCCGGCCAGCGCGGGCCATGCATCGCGGTTGGTTACATCGTAAAGCGCGGTTTCCATTTGTGTTTGCACAAAGTGGAAGGACCAGATCGACCAGAGCCCCGCCGCGATCATCAGCACGTCGACCCCGAGCCTGACACCTGCTTTCGCCGCGCTCTGTTCCTTGGCTACCCGCATGCCGGACCGCGACACCGCCACCCCGACAATAAGCGCCAGTGCAAAACCAGCGGCACGGTGGAACTTCGGGTCGATCAGGCCAACGCCAGAACTGTAGATCGCGATTGCGCCCAGAGCGAAACAGGCAAACATCGAGACGATTTTGAAGACACGGGTCGTGCCGCTGGCAACAAGGGTCGCATCGGTCATGGCAAAGCTCTTTCAAGGCAAGGGCGACGTGCGGCTGAACCACGCGGGCGGTTCAGCCAGGAGTTTTTGGGATTATGGGCGAAGATCGTCCGGAATGGTGATGCCCGCTTCGTCGTAGTAACGCGCGGCCCCCGGATGCAAAGGCACATTGACCGAGGTAAATGCGGTTTCCGCGGTCACGTTTTTAAGGAAAAACGCGGTCGCATGCACCTCTTCCAGGTTCTCCCAGAACGCCTTGGTCGCAGCATAGACCACGTCATCGGACACGCCCGCGTGGGTGCCGACAAACTGTGTGAAGCCCAACGAGGTGATATCACCTTCGGTCAACTGACCCTGATAAAGATCGCCCGCGAATTGGATCATGCCACGACCGGGACGCCCGAACAGGGCCTTCATCTCTTCGCTGGCAAGCGCGTCTTCGGGGATCGAGAGGATGCGGAATTGGCCGGACAGACCAAACCGTTCGATATTCGCTGAGCCGATCTCGGCGGGGCGCACCATCATGTCGATCTTGCCGTCCGAAAGCGCCGTGTAGCCTTCGCCCCAGCTCAGGCGCACGGCGGTGTAGTCTTCGCCCGCGACATAGCCGGTGAGGATCTTGATCAGCGCCTCGGACGTGGCCGAGGCCGAGCCAGCGGGCGGCCCGGTGAAAACGGTTTTGCCCGCGATGTCTTCCCAGTTTTCGATGCCGGACCCGGCAAGCGTCACGGGGTGATAGGCCCCGGCTTTAAAGCCGAGAATGGCGCGCAGGTTCTTGGCCGCGTCGGGCGCATCTGCAACGTTTTCATACATGCGCGCCTGGCCCGCCATCAGGTTGACCAGCGACGGTACCGTCGAGAAGAAGGCGATCTCGCCCTTGCCACCTTTGAGCATCGACTTGGTCAAAGTCTGCCCTGCGTTCACCTGGATTTCGACACCGGCCTTGCCAGCCTGGTTCGCAAAGGCAACGAACATGGTGTGGACAGGGTCGCCGACGCCTGCGGTCTCGCCTTTGAAGATTTCGGCGGTGCCGGCGGTCGGTGCAAGCCCGACAACCAAAGCAAGCCCGGCGGACTTGACGACGTTTTTGAAGTTGAACATGGAATCCTCCCTAGAATTTGCCAGAGACTAGCAAAGATGGATCATTTCGAATAATCAAACCTTAGCGCTCATTCATAAGGAAATGGTATGAAACTTGATCCCAAACATCTGGCGCAGCTTTCCGTCATCGTCGAGGCAGGTTCGTTCCAAACGGCCGCCGACAGGCTCGGGCTGACCCAACCTGGCCTGAGCCGGAACATGCGGTCCCTGGAGCAACGGCTTGGCTCCTCATTGTTCCAACGCGACGGTCGTCGCTCTGTGCCCAATGCGCTGGGGTTGCGCCTTGCCCGCAGCGGGCTGGCCATTCGCCTTGCCGAAGAGCAGGCCGGGACCGTCGCTGGTCAGATCACCCGCGGCTCGGTCGGCGAGCTTCGGATCGGTGCCCCGCCAATTGTCGCGGGAAAGTTTCTCACAAATGCGTTGTCCAAATTCATCGCACAAAACCCTGATTGCAGCGTCGAGCTGCGCACAGGATTGGTTCACGAGTTGCGCTCCATGCTTGTGCGTGGTCAGGTTGAGGTGGTTCTTGGACCGAAAAGCCTGGCCGACTCGACCGACGCTCTTACGTTCGAGACCCTGATCGACGATCGGGTCGGTATCCTGTGCAGAGCCGGACACCCGTTGGCAAAACGCAAACGGATTTTGCCTGCGGATCTCGAAGCGCAAGTCTGGTTGGCCCATTCCAGGGGCAGCCTGCTCAGGCAGCAAACCGAAGCCGCAATGATCGCCTCAGGGGTGGTAACGGTTCAAATCGGATGCGAAACCGACTCGATCCGCTCGGTTCTGGATATCGTGGCCGAAACGGACCTCATCACGTCGATGCCCAAGGCGACGACCTCCCCATACCTTGAAGATCGGCTTCGGTTCCTGCCTTTCGACAATCCGCAATTCGAACGGCCATTGGGAATCATCCGTCGCCAGAACGCGCAAGAAAACCAGGCCGAGGATCGTTTCTTCAAGATGTTGAGAGCCACGTTGGAGGCGGTTCGAAATCCGCTACCAACCGGGGCGCGGTAGACCAACCGATTATCGGACCTGAACGTGTTTACACAAAGACCTGAACTTGACCCCGCAAGCCTACCAGACCTCAAAGAGAGGAATACTAGCGGAGCCGTTCTCCACCAACAGCCACGTCTGACCTCGGCGCCGCGATATCCAGTTTACACGTTAAAAGATGATTGCGTTGGCCGTGACGGGCTGGGAGCCGCCATCCAACCCGCGGCACGCAAAGACGTGAGCGTCCCGTATTGTGATCATTAGGACTTTCCAAGTTTTCGCAATCGCAGCGAACGTCTCCTTTGACGGGCCGCCGCGAAGCGATCCGAGCCGAGCCGGCGACGGGTGACAGGAATGGGCCGCCCCGGTAAGCGGCCTCTTTTGTTAGATTTTGAAGGCTTCTGCGATGGTCAAAGCATCTTCAAGGGCGAGATCACGATGGTTCTCAGCGAGCTCCAGCCGGACCCTGATCGCCCAGACATGCTTTGGCTTCAATGGGCGTTTCTGACCGACGATGCGGCCCTTGTTCCAAGCGGGGCGAAGCGCGCGAATGGCAGGTAAGGTTGGTTTTTCCATGACTGATCCTCCGATCCGCCATTCCCTCCCACAACGACAACCAGACGTTGATCGAGGCAACATATCACAGGATGCTGCGAAGCATCCGAGGTCTGGAAAGAGCCCATAGCAGACACAACGGCGCCAAAACATGTTAGCAGAGTCGCGGTCGCCTTGACCTAAACCAGTATTTCGTTTTGCATATGGTTTGAATTGGATCACGTCCCTTGAAAAACAACTACATCCTAGTCGACTTTGAGAATGTTCAACCCAAGAACCTTGGGCTACTTCGAGGGCATGCCTTCACGCTGATAGTATTCGTAGGGGCCAACCAAAAGAGTGTTCCTTTTGATTTCGCCAAGGAATTGCAGGATTTGGGAGAAAACGCAGGTTATCAGAAGATAACAGGGAATGGCTCGAACGCTTTGGACTTTCATATTGCGTTTTATTTAGGAGAAGTCGCAGCCAAAGACGCCAATGCGTATTTTCACGTAATTTCACGTGACAAAGGCTTCGACCCTCTGATTCAGCATTTGCGACAAAGAAAGATCAGCGCTCTTCGTCATGTTGACCTTTCAGAGATTCCATTCGTCAAAATCTCAAACGCCAGCACGCCGGACCAAAAAATAGAAGCGATCGTTGACAGCTTGAGGTCCAGAGGAACCGCGCGTCCAAGAAAGATCAAAACCCTCAAAGGAACAGTGAACGCACTTTTCATGAAGACCTTGGACCAAGAAAACTTGGAGGCGTTAGTTGAAGAGCTGAAGAAACGAGGTCACGTTACCATAAAAGAACAATCCGTCAGCTATGGCCCCGACATTGTCCGACATTGACCAGCTCTTGGGCTCTGCGTTGGCAGTTAAGAATGACCGCTTTATCCCGCAGAGTGTGTGTTCGTCTTACGAAGGGAATTGCCCATGCAGCGAACGGCAGGTTTGGGCCGTTCTTTCCGGTCTCAACGGCAGCTATCCGTGCTTTGCGTCTGTTTGTGGTTCGCGCGGCATTTGTCGGATTTGGGCTCAATGCAGACATCTGGCGCCGAGCTTTTCCACCCCGCCTATCCTCCGCCGATAATCGCACCGGCTGCAAACACCAAGGCCCCGCCCAGCACCACCTGGAACGTGGCTCGCAGAAACGGCGTCTGCATATATTTGTTCTGGATCCACACGATCGCCCAGAGCTCGACAAAGACCACGATCAACGCGATCGTGGTGGCGGTCCAGAAATCCGTGATCAGGTAGGGCAACGCGTGACCCAGCCCCCCCAGCGTGGTCATGATGCCACTGGCAAAGCCGCGTTTGACCGGGCTGCCGCGGCCTGACAATTCGCCATCATCCGACGCGGCCTCGGTGAAACCCATCGAGATGCCAGCACCGACCGAGGCGGCAAGACCGACAAGGAAGGTCGTGTGCGTGTCTTGCGTGGCAAATGCGGTCGCGAAGATCGGCGCCAGGGTGGACACCGACCCGTCCATCAGCCCCGCCAGACCGGGCTGCACCCAGGTCAGCAAAAACTGCCGCTGCGCATCGCGGTCTTCCTCGCTGCGCGCGTCACCGCTCAGGTGTTCCTCTTCCAGCTTGCCTGCAACGTCGCCGTGACCGGCCTCGGCCGCCGCCAGATCCCCCAAAAGCATTCGGGTATCTGCGTCCGAGGTCAGATCGGCGGCCTTGCGATAGAACCTCTCGGCCTGACGCTCCATCTCGCGTGCTTCGCCGCGCATTGTCTCAAGCCCCAGGTTCTCGACCAGCCAGATCGGGCGACGGGCATAGAACCCCGACACATGTTCGCGCCGGATCAACGGGATCACGTCGCCGAACCGCGCCTTGTGCGCGTCGATCAGCATGCGGCGGTGGCCGTCTTCCTCCTCGGCCATGCCGTCAAACACCTTGGCCGACGCGGGGAAATCCGTGCGCAGACGCTCGGCATACTGGCGATAGATGCGCGCGTCGTCCTCTTCGTTGGAAATGGCCAGGGCCAGGATTTCCTGTTCGGACAGGTCCGCAAAACGACGACGGGAGGTGACAACACCGGGGATCATGACGAAACCTCTTGAATTGGAATGGTTCTAATCTAACGATGCGCCGGGTCGGCGCAAGTCCCGTAGATCAGTCAACCCGTCGCAGGTGAAGCTGGTTGCCGACATGGCGCGTCTCGAACCGCTTGAGCTCTTTCACCAGATCGCTGAGCTTTCGCTTGCCATAGGTCCGGGTGTCGAAATCCGGATTGTCGGCGGTGATCGCGGTGCCGATCTGGCCAAGTTCGTACCAATCGTCGTCTTGGTTGATCTTGTCCATCGCCTTGATGATCAGCGGCACGGCCTCGACCGGGGGCCGTTTGCCCGAGGGTTCGGTCGGCTTGCCTTTCTTGCTGACCGGCGCGGGTTCATCAATCAGGTTTTCGATCAAGATGAACCGGTTGCAGACATTGCGCAGGCTTTCGGGTGCCTTGCCTTCGCCGATCCCGATCACGTCCTTGCCGCTTTCGCGGATACGGCTGGCCAGGCGGGTGAAATCGCTGTCGGAACTGACCAGGACGAACCCATCGAAGCGTCCGGTATGCAGGATGTCCATCGCGTCGATCACAAGGCCGATGTCGCTGGCATTTTTGCCCTTCGTGTTGGCAGTTTCCTGATGCGCGACCAGGCCCAGCGCGTGAACCTTGTCGGCCCAGGGTTTGAGCCGCCCGGACGACCAGTCGCCATAGACGCGGCGCAGGGCTGGTTCACCATAGGTGGTGATTTCCTTCAGGATCGCTTCGGCATGACGTGCGGGGATGTTGTCGGCGTCGATCAGGACGGCCAACAGGTTTGTGGTGCCATTCGGCATTTGGGTATCTTTCGGTTGGGGCCCGCCGACGCGGCGCGTGGCGGGCCCGGAATGCGTTCCCCCTTATGTGGGGGCGGCGTGGCGGTTAGTAAAGAACCACGCTGCGGATGCTTTCACCCGCATGCATCAGGTCAAAGCCCTTGTTGATGTCCTCCAGCGGCATCGTATGGGTGATCATCGGGTCGATCTCAATCTTGCCCTCCATGTACCAATCAACGATCTTGGGCACATCCGTCCGACCCCGTGCGCCGCCAAAGGCGGTGCCGCGCCAGACGCGACCGGTGACAAGCTGGAACGGACGGGTCGTGATCTCGGCGCCCGCTGGCGCCACGCCGATGATGATCGACTCACCCCACCCCTTGTGCGCGCTTTCCAGCGCCGCGCGCATCACCTGCACGTTGCCGGTGGCGTCAAAGGTATAATCGGCCCCGCCGCCGGTCAGCTCGACCAGATGCGCCACCAGATCGCCTTCGACCTCGGTCGGGTTCACATAATCGGTCATACCGAAATGCGTGGCCATTTCGACCTTGGCCGGGTTCAGGTCCACGCCGACGATCTGATCCGCCCCCGCCATACGCAGGCCCTGCAACACATTCAGACCAATACCACCCAGACCGAACACGATCGCGCGGCTGCCGATTTCCACCTTGGCGGTGTTGATCACCGCGCCAATGCCGGTGGTCACGCCGCAACCGATATAGCAGACCTTGTCGAACGGCGCGTCCTTGCGGATCTTGGCCAGGGCGATTTCCGGCACCACCGTGTGGTTGGCAAAGGTCGAACAGCCCATGTAGTGCAGGATCGGCGTGCCATCCAGCATCGAAAATCGCGACGTGCCATCCGGCATCAGCCCCTGCCCCTGGGTCGAGCGGATCGACTGGCACAGGTTCGTCTTCGGGTTCAGGCAGTATTCGCATTCCCGGCACTCGGGCGTGTAGAGCGGAATCACGTGATCGCCGACCTCAAGCGTGGTCACGCCCGGCCCGACCTCGACCACCACGCCCGCGCCTTCGTGGCCCAGGATGGCGGGAAACAGCCCTTCGGGGTCGGCGCCCGACAGGGTGAATTCGTCGGTGTGGCAGATGCCGGTGGCCTTGATCTCGACCAGAACCTCGCCGTGCTTCGGCCCTTCCAGGTTCACTTCCATGATTTCCAGCGGTTTGCCGGCTTCAAGGGCGACGGCGGCTCGGGTGCGCATTTCGGGATCTCCTCGTGATGTTTCCCACACGGTGCGCGAAACCCCGCGCGTTTTCAACTCCTGTGCGACCGGCCCTTGCCTGTGGGCGACATCGGGCGTTTCATCGCGGCATGAAACAAATTGTCTTTCCAGCCTTCGTCGGCGCGATCATGCTGGGCCTTGCCGCATGCCTGCCGACACCGATCCAGACCCCCACCGATTGCGGTGCCTCGCAGCTTCAGTATCTGGTGGGCAAACCCGAAGTTGTCTTGCAGGCGGTGCAACTTCCGACACCACACCGGATCATCCACCCCGGTGACATGGTCACGATGGATTTGCAGCCCAGCCGCATGAACGTCACGATCAACGCAGCCGGAAAAATTTCGAAGATCACCTGCGGCTGACTGGCTTTTCCTTGCGTCCGGCACCGATTTCGGATGAGGATTCGGCATGACCAGATTTCCGCTTTTTGCTTTGGCGCTTGCCGCCTTGATGGCCTGCCAATCGCCACTGTCGCGCCCTGACCCAGGGCCAGTGGATTTCACACCCAGCTGCGGCGCGGGTGAGTTGCAGGGGCTGATCGGCCAAGACGCGGGCATCATTGCCGAACTTGAGATCAAGGGCGCCCTGCGTGTGATCCACCCCGGCATGGCGGTCACGGCGGATTATCGCCCTGACCGGCTGAACATCGCAGTGGATGATGGCGGGCTTATCACCCGCGTCTGGTGCGTCTGACCCGCATCGCATGACTTTCGCGCAAGCCCGGACTCGACTCGGCCCACCGGGTGGCATATTATGAACAAACCAAGAACATTTGTGCTGCCATGCCCACCAATCGCCGTATCCTGTCTCTGTGGTTTCCCCGGCTGGGGGCCGAACGCCTCATGCGCCAGACCCGCGGGGTCGTGCCGGGGCCGCTGGCGGTGGTCAGAGATCAAGGCAACATGCAGGTGTTAAGTGCGCTCAGTCATGAGGCCGAGCTGGCGGGGCTGACCCCCGGCCAACCGCTGCGCGATGCCCGCGCCATGTGCCCCGACCTGATCTCGCGCCCACAAAACCCGGCGGCCGAGGCGGCGTTTCTGACCCTGCTCAGACGCTGGGCTGGCAAGTTTTCCCCCTGGGTCAGCGAAGAGCCACCCACCTCCCTGGTGCTGGACATCACCGGTTGCGCGCACCTGTTCGGTGGCGAAGCCACGTTGATGGAGCAAGCCAGCCGCGACTGCGCCGATCTGGGGCTGACCGTGCGCACGGGGCTGGCCGATACGGTCGGGGCGGCCTGGGCGCTGGCGCGGTTTTCCGGCGCGCAGGCCCACGACGCCCCGGGCGCGCATGGCGGCGACGCGATCGACCAAGAGGCGCGCGCGACCCGGTCGCGGGCCGCACGAGGCAAGCGCCGGCACTGGACCCGCGGCGGGGCCGCGCCCCAGCACGCGGTTGCGGCGCAAGCGGCGCGCATTGCTGCCCCCGGCGCGACCCGCGCGGCCCTGTCCCCCCTGCCCCTGATGGCCCTGCGCCTGCCCGCCGACACGGTCGCGGGGCTGAACCGGCTGGGTCTGCGCCGGGTCGAGGACATCTTGGGCACCCCGCGCGCAGGCCTTGCACGCCGCTTCGGCCGCGACTTGGTGCGACGACTGGATCAGGCGCTGGGGGTGGAGCCCGAGCCGGTGTCCCCGGCCCGCCCGCCGATGCGCTTTGCCGTGCGCATGGGGTTTCCCGAACCGATCGGGTTGGAGGAGGACATCCTGGCCGGGCTTGACCGCCTGCTGCCGCCGCTTTGCGACCGCCTGCGCCAGAAAGGGCGCGGCGCGCGGCGCGTGCGGTTGGAGCTGTCACGCAGCGATCACAGCCAACAGGGGGTCGAGGTTGGCCTGGCCCGCCCCAGCACCGACCCCGACCGCATCCGCCCGCTTCTGGCGATGAAGCTGGGCGATCTGGATGCGGGCTTCGGCATCGACCAACTGCGTCTGACCGTGCCGGGGCATGAGGCACTGAGCCCCGAACAACACCGCGGCCCCACCAGCGTCGGCGCACGCAATGATGCGCAGGGGATTGAAGACCTGATGGGCCGGATCGGTGCCCGGCTGGGGCTGGAGGCGCTGACCCGCCTGGCCCCGGCCGACAGCCACATCCCCGAGAAAGCCGAGATTACCCTGGCCGCCGCTTGGGCGCCTGCCGCGACGACCTGGGCTCAGTCCGGACGGCCACGCCCGGTGATGGTCTGGCGCCCCGAACCGGTGCTGATCCCCGACAGCCCCATGCTGCCCGCCCTGATCCGCTGGCGCGGGCGGACCCTGGCCGTTCTGGGGGCGACGGGGCCGGAACGGATCGCTGCCGAATGGTGGATGGACGACGACGCCTGGCGCACCGGACAGCGCGATTACTGGATGGTCGACACCAGCGAGGGGCAGCGCCTGTGGATCTACTATGCCCACGGTGGCGCGCTGTCCGCAGGCTGGTTCTGCCAGGGCAGCTTCGGCTGAGCATCGCCCTCTCACTCGCGCGTCCATCCGAGACTGCGCCGCAGGGCGCTGGCGAGACATCATGCGCGCCGAAGGCGCACCGCTTGGCAACGTCGGACGAAAAAACCCGGGCGCTTTGACGCGCCCGGGTCGATCTGTTTCAGCTTTCAGCAATATCAGCCGTTGGTGAATTCCGGATAGGCTTCCATGCCCAGCTCGGCCATGTCCAGCCCGTTGATCTCTTCCTCTTCCCCGACACGCAGGCCCATCGTGGCCTTGATGATGGTGAAGAAGACAAAGCTGACCACAAAGACGAAGGCCCCGATCGCGGCAAAGCCCATGATCTGCGTGACGAAGGACGCGCCATCGTTGGTCCAGGCCACGATGAACGTGCCCCAGAACCCCGCAACCAGGTGCACCGGAATGGCGCCAACCACATCGTCGATCTTCAGCCGGTCCAGCAGCGGCACCACGAAAACCACGATCACGCCACCGACACCGCCGATGATCAACGCCTGGAACAGCGAAGGTGCCAGCGGTTCGGCAGTGATCGACACCAGGCCGGCCAAAGCACCGTTCAGGGTCATCGTCAGGTCGACTTTCTTGTACAAAACCTGCGTCATCGCCATCGCCACGAGCGCCCCGGCTGCTGCCGCCATGTTCGTGTTGGCAAAGATGCGCGCCACGTCCGACACGTCACTGATCGTGCCCATCGCCAGCTGCGATCCCCCATTGAACCCGAACCAGCCCAGCCACAGGATGAACGTGCCAAGCGTTGCCAGCGCCAGGTTCGAGCCCGGCATCGGCACGGTACGCCCGTCTTTGTACTTGCCAATACGCGGCCCCAGGATCAGCACGCCTGCCAGCGCTGCGAATCCACCGGCAGCGTGCACCAAGGTCGACCCGGCGAAGTCCGAGAACCCGGCTTCTGACAGCCAACCGCCGCCCCACTGCCAGCTGGCTTCGATCGGATAAATGAAGCCCGTAAGCACGACCACGAAGGCCAGAAACGGCCACAGCTTGATACGTTCGGCCAAGGTGCCCGACACGATCGACGCCGTGGTGGCGCAGAACATCAGCTGGAAGAAAAAGTCGGACGCGCCCGCGGCATACCCCACGTCGACCGCATCGGCGCCCACCCCAACCGGATCCAGTGAGGTCACCGCGAAGAACGGGCCCAGCCAGCCTTCGATCAGCCAGTCGCCCGGATACATGATGCCATAGCCGACCAGCCAGTACATGATTGCCGCCAATGAGAAGAGCGCAACGTTCTTGGTCAGCTGAATGGTCACGTTCTTGGAGCGGACCAGCCCGGCCTCCAGCATCGCGAACCCGGCCGCCATCCAGAACACCATAACCCCGCCCAGCAGGAACAGGACCGAGGTCAGGATGAATTGCGTGTGGGCGGCTGCCTCTGCGCCCGCATCCTGTGCGAGAGCGAGCCCGGGCAGCATGGCTGCCGTCGCCGCAAGGGGAAGAAGTTTCTTGTAGGTCATGTCGTTGTCTCCTGTCCGGCCGCTCAGATCGCGTCGCCGTCGATTTCGCCGGTGCGCACACGCAGCGCGCCTTCGACATCCAGTTTGAAAATCTTGCCGTCGCCGATCTTGCCGGTGCCGGCGGTCTTGGCGATGGTTTCGATCACCTGATCGGCCATCGCATCCGCCACGACGATTTCCAATTTCACTTTCGGCACGAAATTCACCGCGTATTCGGCCCCGCGATAGATCTCGGTGTGGCCCGACTGGGCGCCAAAACCCTTGATTTCCGTCACCATCATGCCGCGCACGCCGATGTCGGTCAGGGCTTCCCGGACCTCCTCAAGCTTGAACGGTTTGATCGCTGCAATGATCAGTTTCACGTCTTGTCCCTTCTGTTTTCGGCAGGGGATCCCTGCGTCGTGGTGTGTTCAACAAGGCGCATGCTGCAGTGCAGAACAAGAAAACCGGGGGCAAACAAAGTGCAGAAAACAGGCAATTGAGGATTTTTCCCGCAGAGAATCACCTCGGTGCCTGTTTTTTCAGCGCGGCGGAAAGGGGAACAGGCCAGGTCTCTCCCCTCGTCATTCGCGACTGACTTCGTTATTCTGCAAAAAAACAAAGCAGATCGAGTAGCAGGCTTATGGCTGGTTCAGGCAGGAAAAAGCCGCCCCTGGTGGCGGACAAGCGATATGGAAAACCGAAGCCGGCGAAAAAGCCGGCGACAAAAGCTGCGCGCAAACCCACGCGCAAGCCGACCCGAAAACCCGCCCGCAAGCCGTCGCGAAAGCCCAACCGCAAGCTTCCCGCCCTGATCGCCTGGCCGCTGGCCGGGATCAGCTGGGTTCTGCGCCTGATTTGGCGCTTCACCTGGAAGGGTGGCGTCGTGGTCGCGCTTCTCCTTGCGATGGCAGTGTTCTATTTCTCCTCCACCCTACCGCCGCTGAACGAATTGCTGGACGGTCGGGCGAAAGGATCGGTCACGATGCTGGACCGCAATGACGCGACCTTTGCGTGGCGCGGCGACCGGTTTGGCGGCATCGTGACCGCGGACACCGTTGCCCCGGCGGTCAAGAACGCCGTTGTCGCGACCGAGGACAAGCGTTTTTATCGCCATTTTGGCCTGTCGCCGCGCGGGATCGCCTCGGCGGTGCGCATCAACCTGTCGGAAGGGCGCGGGCCCTTGTCGGGTCATGGCGGGTCGACCCTGACGCAACAGGTGGCAAAGCTTCTGTGCCTTGGCGTGCCCTACGATCCGGCCGCTTGGGACAGCGAAGCGGCCTATGAAAGGGACTGCCGCCAGGGGTCCTTGTGGCGCAAGCTGAAAGAAGCCGTTTACGCGATGGCGCTTGAGGTCAAGTATTCCAAGGATGACATCCTGACGATCTACCTCAACCGCGCCTTCCTGGGGTCGGGCAGCTTCGGCTTCGAAGCCGCCAGCCAACGGTACTTTGGCCATTCCGCCGCGCAGGCCTCGGTGGCCGAGGCGGCGATGATGGCGGGCATGCTGACCGCTCCCACGCGTTTTGCGCCCACCAACAACCTGCAACGGTCGCAGGATCGGGCCGAAACGGTTCTGAAGCTGATGTTTGAGCAGGGCTTTATCAGCGCAACAGACCGCGCCGCCGCCGTGGCCGCGCCCGCAACCCTGTCGCCTGCTGCACAGGCGCGCGCGGGCGGCTATTTCGCCGATTGGGTGATGGGCGAAGGCCCCGATTTCCTGACCCGCGACACGACCGAAGACGTGATCATTCGCACTACACTGGACCAGGACATCCAGCGTGCGGCCGAGGCGGCGATGAAATGGGTGTTCGAAAACAAGGTGCGCGAAGGGTCCAAAGCACAGGCCGCCATCGTGGTGATGTCCGCCGATGGCGCCGTGCGTGCCATGGTTGGCGGGCGCCAGACAAAGGTCACCGGCGCCTTCAACCGCGCCACACAGGCCAAGCGGCAGACCGGATCGGCCTTCAAGCCCTTCGTCTATGGCGTGGCGCTGGACCTTGGCTACACCTGGGACAGCTTTATCGAGGACGCGCCCCTGACGATCAACATTCCCGGATCGGGCCCCTGGAGCCCGCGTAACTACACCGGTGAATACAAAGGCACGGTCACCCTGACCGAGGCTCTGCGCCATTCATTGAACACCCCCGCCGTGCGCCTGTCCGAAGCCGTGGGGCGTGAAAACGTGCGCACCGCTGCAGCCAGCTTTGGCATCGAAAGTGATTTGGCGCTGGGACCGGCGCTGGCGCTGGGGGCATCGGAATCGTCTCTGTTGGAGATGACAGGCGCCTATGCTGGCATCCTGAACGGTGGATCCTCGGTCACGCCCTATGGCCTGATCGACCTGCGCCTGATGGGGGACGAAGCGCCGCTGATGACCCAGTCGGGTGGCATTGGTGAACGCGTGATTTCACCTCAGGCGGCCGAGCAGCTGATCTTCATGATGCACGATGTGGTGCAAAACGGCACCGGCCAGCGGGCGCGGCTTGATGGGCGCGAGGCGGCGGGCAAGACCGGCACCACCCAGGCCGCGCGCGATGCCTGGTTCCTGGGCTTTACCGCCGATTACGTGGCTGGGGTCTGGATGGGCTATGATGACAACACGCCACTGAAAGGCGTCACTGGCGGGGGCCTTCCGGCAGATATCTGGCACGAGACGATGACGCGGGTCCATGCCGACTTGCCCGCCACGCCCCTGCCGATGATCCGCCCGGCCCCGGATCGTATCACCACGCCTGCGCCGCAGACCGCGCCGCGCCCGGTCACCCCGGGCGGCAATATTCGCGGCGAGGATGTGATCCTCGACGTGCTGCGTTCGATTCTGGGGCTTGGCAACAACTGAGCAAAAGAAAAGGGCCGTGCAGCTGGCACGGCCCCGAAGGTCTTTGCGTCATTCCGCGTCCGGTCAGATCTTTTTAAGATCCGCAATCAGACGATTCAGATCACCCTTGCGCTTATCCAGAAGCGCGCCGATTTCGCTGCGCTCGGACTTCACCAGACTGATGCCTTCGATCTTCATGTCGATGAACTTGCCATTCTTGTCGGCCACCACGAACACAACCTCGAACGGCGCGCGGCCCTTCAGGCGGGTCATTGTCGTGACCTCATAGAAGCTCTTGACCGCCTTGGCGCCCTGCACCTCGATGCTACCACCGATGAATTCACGGAAACGGCGGCCGTATTTGCGGCTCATGTAGCCCTGGAACGCCTTGGCAAAGGCGCTGCGCTGCGAGGAACTGGCGGTACGGCCATCCGGCCCCAGAACGAGGGCCGCAATGCGCGGCACGTCGCCGTAGGTTGAGAAAAGCTTCTCAAAATCCTTGATCATACCGGCTTCGGACTTGCCACTGCCGATGATCTTGTTGATGTCGCGCACGACGTTGTCGATCATCGCCCGGGCGCGTTCCACCGAAAACGCCAGCGCTGTGCGCGGCAATGTTAGCGCGGCGGCGCCACCAGCAAGCCCCGCCAGAACGGCGCGACGACCAAGGGAAAGGGGGCTGTTACTCATAGACTTCCTCATAAAGATCATAGAGATCATCGTCTTCGACCTCGACACCCAAATCATAGCGTCGGCTATCCAGATAGAACAGACGCGCCGTCGCATACCCGTCTGCACTTTCATACAGAAGCGCGTCGAAGGTATCGCCGTAGTCATAGCGATCCCCGAACCGCGAAATCACCTCGGACGCTGGGGACAGATAGCCTTCGGGCTTCGGTATGACATAGCTAAGTGGGTTGATGAAGAAATCAACCGCGGTGCCGAAGGCATCACGCTCGGTCGATGGGCCGAAGAAGGGCAGCACGACGTAGTCGCCTTCGGCAAAGCCCCAGACATGCAGGGTTTCGCCGAAATCGGTGTCGCGTTCCTCAAGCCCGATGTCGGTCGCGATATCGAAAATCCCTGCCACGCCCAGCGTCGTGTTGAACAAAAAACGCACCGCATTGTGCACCGCGTCTTCGACTTCGCCCTGCAACAGCTGGTTCACCATTGTACCCGGCAGGCTGATGTTGCTCGAAAACTGCGACACGCCTTGGCGCACGGGCTGCGGCAGGATGGTGCCATAGGCATTTGAGGTGGGCGCAAAGAACGCGCGGTCGAATCTCAGGTTGGCTTCGTGCGTGCGACGGTTGGCCACTTCATGCGGGTCTGCCTGCCCGCTGGGCGCGGGCGCCTTGGCGCAGGCCGCCAATGCTGCAAGTGCCACGATGGGCAACAGGCGACGAAATGGTCGTGTGGCAGCAAAAATCACTGGATTTCTCTCTTCAGCCCCGGGTAACTCTGACATAGTAGATGATGACAGATAGCCCATCCTTTAACCAAATGGCAGCAAGAAGATGTGACTATTTGGCGACAATTCGGCGCGGTTTTCCGCTAGAGGACCGGACAGGCGACGACAACAGGGCAGATTGAGACCTATGAGGGCAGCAGATCGCGAACAGGGGCTGAATGAGCTTCGCACCGCACGGCGCGAAGCGCGCGGGCTGTTCTGGATGGCCGGGCTTTTTTCAGTCTTCGTGAACCTCCTGATGCTGACCGGGCCTCTGTTCATGCTTCAGGTCTATGACCGGGTTCTGGGCAGCCGCAGCGAAGAAACCCTGTTTGCGCTGGCGATCCTGATGACCTTCCTGTTCGCCATGATGGGTGTGCTGGACTATGCCCGCGGCAGGATCCTGGCCCGGGTCGGCGCAGGGTTCCAAGCGCGGCTGGACAAGCGGGTGTTTTCCGCCGTTCTGCGCAAGTCGTCCACCTCGAACCGCCCCGATACGGTGGTGAACAATCTGCGCGATCTGGAAGCGGTGCAACGCTTGCTGTCTTCGCCCGTCTTCACCGCGCTTTATGACCTGCCCTGGACACCCGTTTTCCTGACCGGCATCCTGATCTTCCACACTTGGCTGGGCATGCTGGCGCTGGGGGGCGGACTGGTTCTGGTCCTGATCACTGTGCTGAATCAGCTGACGACACGGGGTCCCTCGGAACAGGCGCAGATCGCGTCTTTAGGTGCTGAGCATCTGGCAAGCCAGCTCAAGGACGAAGCCGAAATGGTGCGCGCCCTGGGCATGGCCGACGCGGGGTTTGCGCGCTGGTCGATCGCCCGCAACCAGGCATTGTCGGAAAGCATCCGCGCGGCGGATGCAACCGGCCGTTTTTCTGTCCTGTCCAAAACTTTCCGCCTGTTTTTGCAATCGGCGATGCTGGGTCTTGGCGCGTATCTGGTGCTGCAAAACGAATTGACTGCCGGCGCAATGATCGCTGGGTCGATTTTGTTGGGCCGGGCTCTTGCACCGGTCGATCTGGCCATCGGGCAGTGGCATATGATCCAGCGCGCGCGCAGCGGCTGGCGTAACCTTGGAGAGCTTCTGGCCGAAGTCCCCGAAGATGTGGCGCGCACGCAGTTGCCACGCCCAAAGGCTCATGTGAAAGCCGAAAACCTGACCATCGTACCGCCGGGCCAGTCTCAGGCGTCACTGCGGATGGTGAATTTCGAAATCATTCCCGGGCAAGCGCTTGGGGTCATCGGGCCGTCAGGCGCAGGGAAATCAACGCTGGCGCGCGCCATAACCGGGGTTTGGCGCCCCGCTGGCGGCAAAATCCGTCTAGACGGCGCGGCGCTTGACCAGTTCGACCCGGCCGTGCTGGGCGAACATATCGGTTACTTGCCGCAACGGGTTCAATTGTTCGAAGGGACGATCGCGGAAAACATCGCGGGCCTTGCGCTAAAACCCGATGACAACGCCGTTGTGTCTGCCGCGCGCAAGGCTGCAGCGCATGATATGATCCTGCACCTGCCCGACGGCTATGACACCCGTGTGTCCAGCGGCGGCGGCATGTTGTCTGGCGGACAGATGCAACGCATCGGCTTGGCCCGCGCATTGTATGGTGGACCCGTTCTGCTGGTGCTGGATGAACCGAACTCGAACCTCGACAACGATGGGACGCTGGCGTTGAACAACGCGATCCGTGCCCACAAGGCGGCCGGGAACTCGGTCATGATCATGGCGCACCGTCCAGACGCGATCCGCGAATGTGAAATCCTTCTGGTGATCGACGGTGGTCAGGTGCGGGGCTTTGGCCCGCGGGACGAAGTCCTTGAAAAAACCGTGCGCAACGCGAGCGAGATTCAGGGCGCCAACAAGCTGGGGGGGGTCACCTGATGGCACGCAAAGCCTGGTCCGCACGCGGCCCCGTGATCCTTGGCCTTCTGGCGCTTTTCATTCTGGTTGGCGGCTTTGGCACCTGGTCCGTGACCGCCAACATTTCCGGCGCTGTGGTCACCCAAGGGGCGATCGAAGTCGAACAGAACCGCCAGGTCGTCCAGCACCCCGACGGCGGCGTTGTCTCCGCAATTCAAGTGCGAGAAGGGGATGTTGTGCAGGCCGGTGATATCTTGTTGCGACTGGACGCTTCGGCGCTCAAGTCCGACCGCACAATCGTCGAAGGTCAGCTGCACGAGGTCATGGCGCGCCGGGGTCGGTTGGAGGCCGAACGCGATAAGCTTTCAAAAATCACCTTCGATCCCACACTTCTTGAGCTTGCAGATCAAAAGCCAAGTGTGAAGGCGCAGATGGAGGGCCAGCAGCGGCTTTTCACATCGCGCACCGAAACCCTTGCCGCCGAGGTCAGCCAGCTGAACAAACGCACCGGGCAAATCCGCAGCCAGATCGACGGGCTGGTGGCGCAGGAAACAGCGCTTAATCAGCAGCTTGATCTGGTGCGCACCGAACTCGCCAACCAGAAAACGCTGTTGGACAAGGCTTTGACACAGGCGTCCCGCGTGCTGGACCTGCAACGAAATGAGGCTGGAATCCTTGGCCAACTGGGTGAAATCATCGCATCCAAGGCCGAAAGCGAAGGGCGGATCACCGAGATTGAGATCCAGATCCTGACCTTGGGATCGCAACGCCAGGAAGAGGCAATCACCGAATTGCGCGACCTGCAATTCCGCGAGCTGGAGCTGAGCGAGCAGCGTCGAGCGCTGAACGAACGGCTCGAACGCCTGGACTTGCGCGCGCCGGTGTCGGGGATTGTTCTGGGCCTCACGATCTTTGCCGAGCGCGCTGTTGTACGGCCCGCCGATCCAGTGCTTTACCTTGTGCCTCAAGATCGCCCATTGGTGATCGCAGCACAGGTCGAACCGATTCATGTGGATCAGGTCTTTGTCGGCCAAGAGGTCACCCTGTCTTTCCCGGCCTTCGACAGCCGCACCACACCACAGCTTAAAGGCCGTGTGGTCAAACTGTCCGCCGACGCCTTCACGGACGAAGCCAGCGGACGCAGTTTTTACCGCGCTGAAATCCACCTTGGGGATGGGGAGCTTGACCAACTGCCCGAAGGCCTGACCCTGATCCCGGGGATGCCCGTCGACAGTTTCCTGCGCACCGACGACCGCTCACCGCTCGCCTATCTGGTGAAACCGCTCGCGGATTACTTCAACAAGGCCTTCCGCGAAGGCTGACCCCTTTTCAACCGCCGTTGTCCCGTCTAGCGTCACTTTGACATTGGATCGCGAAAGGATGTGGAAGATGAGCGGATTTGAACAGACCCTGGCCAAACTGGGTGTCACCCTGCCCGATGCCCCGGCCCCGGCGGCGAACTATGTGCCCTTCGTGCGCGTGGGCGACATCGTCTATGTCTCGGGCCAGATCAGCATGAACGCCGACGGCTTCATCACCGGCAAGCTGGGCGAAGACATGGACGCCGAAGCGGGTGCTGCCGCAGCGCGAACCTGCGCGATCGGCCTGCTGTCGCAGGTGAAAGCTGCGTGCGATGGCGACCTTGACCGGCTGGTGCGGGTGGTGAAACTGACCGGCTTCGTGAATTCTACCAGCGATTTCGGCGATCAGCCTAAGGTCGTGAACGGTGCCTCTGATTTCCTTGTCGAAGCTCTGGGTGATGCGGGTCGTCATTCCCGTTCGGCAGTGTCGGCGGCGTCCCTGCCCTTCGGTGTCGCGGTCGAGATCGAGGGCATCTTCCAAATCAAATGATCCTTCCGGACCTTTTCCTGACGGCTCCGCTGGCGCATCGCGGGTTTCACGATGCGGCCAGCGGGCGCCCAGAAAACTCCCGCGCGGCGTTCGAAGCGGCCATCGCGCACGGCTATGGCATCGAGCTTGACCTGCAACTGTCCGCAGACGGTCAGGCGATGGTGTTTCACGACTATGACTTGAAGCGGCTAACGGCAGAGAAAGGCCCAGTACGGCAACGTATGTCCAAGGACCTGTCCGGCATTCGCCTGCGCCACGGCGACGAAGGTATCCCCACGCTTACCGATGTGCTGGATCTGGTCGATGGCCGGGTGCCCCTGCTGATCGAAATCAAGGATCAGGACGGCGCAATGGGGCCACGCACCGGTCAACTTGAACAGGTCGCCGCTGAAGTTTTGAAGTCTTATCAAGGCCCTGCTGCGGTGATGTCGTTCAACCCGCACGCTGTGGCAGCGTTTTCGCAACATCACGACGGGCTTCCCCTTGGCCTGACCACGGCCGCGTTCAAGCAAGTGAACTGGCCCTTACTGCCCGCCGCAACGCGCAAGTTTCTGCGCAGCATTCCGGATTTCGACCGCGTCGGCGCCAGTTTCATTTCACACGACGTCAATGACCTGAAAAGCCCGCATGTATCCAGATTGAAGAGCCGTGGCATTCCAGTCCTGACCTGGACAATCCGAAGCGCAAAGGCCGAGGAAACATCCCGCCAGATTGCTGACAATATCACGTTCGAAGGCTATGAGGCGTGAGTTTTGAGTGACATCAGCCTGCGCATCCATGACAGCATCGCGGCGATCCCCGCCGCTGAATGGGATGCCTGTGCCTGCCCGGAAGGCAGCGCCCGGCCAATCGACCCCTTCACGACGCACAGATTCCTGCACGCACTCGAGACCTCGGGCAGTGTCGGGCCGGGCACCGGTTGGGAGCCGCACTACCTGACGGCCTATCAGGGCGACCAGGTGATCGCCGCCGCGCCGATGTATGCCAAGGGTCATTCCCAGGGCGAATACGTTTTTGATCAGTCCTGGGCCCATGCTCTGGACCGTGCGGGTGGGCAGTATTACCCGAAGCTGCAGATTGCAGTGCCGTTCACCCCCGTTACCGGGCGACGGCTCCTGACCCGCCCGGGGTATGAAACCGCTGGCACCGCCGCGCTGGTCCAAGGCGCCGTGCAGGTTGCGGCCGACAACGCCCTATCGTCAATGCATGTCACCTTTTGTACCAAGACCGAGGCGCTAGCAGGTGAAAAGATGGGCCTGATGCACCGAGTTGGGCAGCAATTCCACTGGGAAAACAAAGACTACGTCGATTTTGACGCCTTTCTGAGTGACCTGTCGTCGCGCAAACGAAAAACACTGCGCAAGGAACGGGCGACAGCCCAGGCATTCGGCGGAAAAATCGTTAGCCTAACCGGCGACGCGCTGGATGACGCGCATTGGGATGCGTTCTGGAGCTTTTACCAAGACACCGGCGCCCGAAAGTGGGGCACCCCTTATCTGACCCGCGCTTTCTTTGACGAAATTCACCAGACGATGCGCGACGACATTCTTCTGGTCATGGCCGAGCGGGACGGGGTGCCGGTGGCCGGGGCGCTGAATTTCATCGGGCGTGATACGCTTTTCGGTCGCTATTGGGGCGCGCGCGAACATCACCCCTGCTTGCATTTTGAACTTTGCTACTATCAAGCCATCGACCATGCACTGGCGTATGGCTTGGGCCGGGTTGAGGCGGGCGCCCAGGGTGAGCACAAGCTGGCACGTGGCTATTTACCGGTTGCCACCCACTCTCTGCACTGGATCGCCGACCCGGGATTTCGCGACGCGGTTCAGCAGTTTGTGACCGCCGAAGCGGACGCCGTGGGCGACGATATCGAGATTTTGACCGATATGGGCCCGTTCCGGCGCGCGGACGATTGACCCGCCGCCCTGCCAACCCCACATTTGTTTCAACCCGAAGGAGGATTCCAACATGACCTATACGATTGACCGCACCATCACCGACGCCAGCTTCGAGGAGGTCGATGCGCGTGCGCGCAAGGCGCTGATGGACGGCGGCTTTGGCGTGCTGACCGAGATCGACGTGAAAGCGACGATGAAGAAGAAGCTCGACAAGGACATGGATGATTACCGCATCCTGGGCGCCTGCAACCCCGGTATGGCTTGGCAGGCAATCGGTATGGAGCCCCGGATCGGCGCCATGCTGCCGTGCAACGTGATCCTGCGCAGTGTCGACGGCGGCGTAATGGTCTCGGCGGTTGATCCGGTTGCCTCAATGGCCGCGATCGAGAACGAAGACCTGCCCAACGTCGCCGGACAGGTGCGCGATATGCTGGAAAAGGTCGTCGCGGCGATCTAAGGCCAGCGGAAGCAATTGCACCCTGCAAGCGCCGCAAATAGGTAGACGATCATACGAACCCACCAGAAAGGGTGTTGGGATGAGCCACATTGTCGTCATCGGGGCCGGTCAGGCTGGGGCCTCACTGGTCGCGAAGTTGCGAAACTCAGGGTTTGACGGTCAGGTCACACTGATCGGCGAGGAACCCGCCCCGCCCTATCAACGTCCCCCACTGTCCAAGGCGTATCTTCTGGGGGATTTGGAGTTGGAGCGACTTTACCTCAGACCTGAAAGTTTTTACGCGGATCAAGGCATTACACTGCGCCTGAAAACACGTGTCGATGCCATCGACCCTGGGGCGAAGACCGTGTCGGTTGGTGGGGAAGCCCTATCCTATGACCAGCTTGCGCTGACCACCGGTTCAACCCCGAACCGCCTGCCTGCCTCCATTGGCGGGGACCTGCCGGGCGTGCATGTGGTGCGAACCCTGGCCGATGTCGATGCGATGGAGCCTGAGTTTGTCGAAGGACATCGCGTCCTGATCGTGGGGGGCGGCTATATCGGGCTGGAGGCTGCTGCGGTGGCCGCCAAAAAGGGGCTGTCTGTCACCTTGGTTGAAATGTCCGACCGCATCCTGCAACGGGTTGCCGCGCCGGAAACCTCGGAATACTTCCGCGCCCTGCATCAGGCGCATGGTGTCACGATCCGTGAAGGGGTCGGGCTGAAGATCCTGACGGGGGACGACCGGGTGACCGGCGCGACGCTATCGGATGGCACGTCGCTTGAGGTCGATTTTGTCATCGTCGGCGTCGGCATTCGCCCCGGCACCATGCTGGCCGAGGCCGCTGGGCTGGAGCTCGAAGATGGGATCAAGACCGACGCGCAGGGGCGCACATCAGACCCGTCGATCTTCGCCGCAGGGGATTGCGCCAGCTTCCCCTACAAGGCGGGCCGCATTCGCCTTGAAAGCGTGCCGAACGCGATTGATCAGGCCGAAATCGTGGCGCGCAACATGATGGGCGAGGGTGTCGATTATGTCGCGAAACCGTGGTTCTGGTCTGACCAATATGACGTGAAATTGCAGATCGCCGGACTGAACACGGGCTATGACAACGTGGTCACGCGTCCAGGTGGCAAGGAAGGTGCGGTCAGCTTCTGGTATTACCAAGGTGACACGCTTCTAGCGGTGGATGCGGCGAACGATCCGCGCGCCTACATGATCGGGAAACGTCTGATCGAAGGTGGGAAATCGCCGGATAAGGCCGCGGTTACTGACCCGTCAACCGACCTGAAGTCCCTGATGTAATGCGCATTATCGCCGGACAGTTTCGCGGCCTCACGCTGGCTTCGGTCGGCAAGGGGGATGCGGGCGCGCATCTGCGCCCGACCACCGACCGCGTGCGCGAAAGCCTGTTTTCCATGCTGACCGGTGGACGGTTCAGTGACCCGATCACCGATGCGCGTGTGCTGGATCTGTTCGCGGGCACCGGTGCGCTGGGGCTTGAGGCGCTCAGCCGGGGCGCGGCGCAGGTGACCTTCGTCGATGATGGACGAAAGGCGCAAAGCCTGGTTCGCGAGAATATCGCCAAGTGCCGCGCCGAGGCCAACACCCAGCTTGTGCGCCGCGACGCCACCCGTCTGGGCGCAGGCACGCCGCATGACCTGGTGTTTCTGGACCCGCCCTATGGCAAGGGGCTTGGCGAAAAGGCGATGCAGGCCGCTTTGGTTAGGGGCTGGATCGCCCCCGGCGCCCTGATCGTTTGGGAAGACAGCGCCCAGATCATCCCGCCTGATGGGGTGACGATGCTGGACGATCGCCGCTATGGGGATACTGTCATCTCGATCCTGGAGCTCGGCTGACCATGCGACACCATTGCCCCGGCTGCTGCACCCCGCAATCCCACGTGCCGCGATACCCTTGGCATTTCTGCAAAGCCTGTCGGGATTTGGCCACGGATGGGACCGGGCGGCGCCTGACCTTCGCCAACACCCCGGTTTCCGGCGGGTTTTCCTGCGCGGTTGACGGGGGTGACCCGGTCGAGTGCGGTGGCGCGTTGTGCCTGATCCACGACCGTCCGGTTTTTGTAACCGAAGCGCGTTTTGGGGGGATCGTGGCGCAACCTGTTCTGGCTGGCGGCGCCACCGAAGCCCGGCATCGGGTGTGGGACCTGACAGGGGAGGTACCCCAGGGTTCCAACGACGAAACGCCCGAGGGTTAACCCGGGCGCTTTGGTTTTTTGTCTGGGTCTGACTTACTGCGCGCGCGTGACTTCCACCGTTGCGCGGGCGTCGCGCACCAGGGCGTCACCGTCCAGACCTTTGGCGTTCATGTCCGCGATCCACTCTGCGATCACGTCGGCGCCCAGGTCACGGATGCGGTCGGTTTCCGCCTCGCTCAGCGTGGCAATCTCATTGCCCGCCGCCATCATGATCTCTTTGCCCGTTACATCGCCGGTGTCGTGGGCGCGTCCGGCCCAGGCCGAGGCGAAAAAGCCCGAATTCGCGTCGATCACCGCCTTCAGGTCATCGGGCAGGCTGTCATACTTCGCCTTGTTCATCGCCCAGATGAAATAGAGGTTATAGAGCGATTTGTCGCCGGCCACGTCGGTGTGGCTGTCGGTCAGTTCGTCCAGCTTCAGCGACGGCGACATTTCCCAGGTGATCACCCCACCGTCGACGATGCCTTTGGCCAACGCCTCGGGAAAGGCAGGCACGGCCATGCCGACCGGGGTCGCTCCCAGTTTTTCCAACAGCAGCGTTGCGGTGCGCGACGGGCCGCGCAGTTTCAACCCGTTGAAATCCTCGACACTGGCAACCGCCGGGCCTTTCTTGTGAACCAGCCCGCGACCATGCATGTGCGCGGCGATCAGGTGCACGTCGCGAAAATCATCCATCAGGTATTTCTGGGTGAAGACCCAGGCGGCTTTGGACGCCTCTTCGCCGGACTTTGTGACCATGAAGGGCAGTTCCATCGCCTCGGCCTCGGGGAAACGACCGGGTTGGTAGCCGGGGATCACCCAGCCGCCGTCGATCGCGCCGTCACGGATCAGGTCATATTGCGACGGGGCTTTGCCGCCCAGCTGCATCGCGGGATACAGTTCAACCTTGATCCGACCATTCGAATCCGCTTCGATCTTGTCCGCCCAAGGCTGCATGAAATGCGTCGGGTTCGCTGACAGTGGTGACACGAAATGCTGGAACCGCAAGGTGACCTCTTGCGCCAGGGCGGCGGTGGCGGTGGTGGCGAACAGGGCAGCCAGGGCGGCTTTTTTCACGAAGTTCTGCATCACAGGGGTCCTTTCGTCATGCGTCAGGGGCGATTTTGCCGCCGACAAGACAGAGGTAGGTATCCTCAGGGTCGCATTCAAATACAAATAAACCTCTGTAAATATATTTAGCGAAAAATGTGAAATCAACCTTATTTACAGGGCGCTAGCCTGTAAATATGCTTGCAAAACCGCAGCCTTCACCCCCAAGTCGGGTGAAACTTTCCAGCCGGAGACAACGTAAATATATCGAAGCCGTCAGAAGTTACGCCGATTGAGTGTTCAAATTGTGCAGATAGCGACTTGTCGCGCGTCACAGCGGTCCAGTCGTCCGACAGCACTTTCGTTTCAGGCCGGCCCAGGTTCACCATCGGTTCAATGGTAAAGAACATGCCTTCCTCCAGCACAGGCCCGCTGCCCGCGCGACCATAGTGCAGCACGTTGGGCGGGGCGTGGAACACGCGGCCCAGGCCGTGGCCACAGAAATCGCGCACCACGGACATGCGATGCGCTTCCACGTAAGCCTGAATGGCGTGGCCGATGTCACCGAAGGTGTTGCCGGGTTTCACCGCCTCGATCCCCTTCATCAGGGCGTCGTGGGTAACCTGGATCAGCCGCTCGGCCTTGCGCGACAGCTTGCCCGCGACATACATGCGTGACGTGTCGCCATACCAGCCGTCGACGATCACGGTGACATCGACGTTCAGGATATCGCCATCCTTCACCCGCTTGTCGCCCGGAATGCCGTGGCAGACCACGTGGTTCAGCGAAATGCAGCTGGCGTGTTTATAGCCCTTGTAGCCGATCGTCGCGGACACCGCGTGCGCCTCGTCCACCATCGCCTCGATCGCCGCGTCCAGTTCACCGGTGCTGACGCCGGGCACCACCAGGGGCGCGATGCGGTCCAGGATGTCGGCGGCCAAGGCGCCAGCCTTGTGCATGCCGGCGAAATCGCCCGGTTGATAGATCCGAATGCCGTCTTTGGTGGTGCGTCCGCGGGTGTCGTCCAAGGGTCTGATCCTTATTCCTTTGGCCCTATTTAGGGCAGTCAGGCGTTTGATGCCAGAGGCGAACCCAAGGTGACGCCATCGGGTGTGATCCGCGTGTCATAGACAAGCGCCCGGACCCCCGCCGCGCGGGCCGCGTCGAAGGCCGCTGCATAGGTCGGGTCCAGGTCCCGGGCCAGATCGAAACCGCTGCAATCCGTGCGCTGCACCAAAAAGAACACAACGGCGCGGTGGCCTTGTCGGGTCATCTCGGCCAACTCGGCCATGTGCTTGGCCCCGCGCGCGGTGACGCTGTCGGGGAATTCGGCCAGACCGGACTTGCGCGACAAGGTGACCGATTTCACCTCGACATAGGTGTCCGGCCCCGCCCCGCTCATCAAGAAATCAACGCGGGAGTTCGTGCCGTATTTCACCTCGGCCCGCACGTTGGGGTGATCGGCCAATTCAGGCACCTCATGCGCCTCGAAGGCCGCGCGCAGCATGCGGTTGGGCAGGCTGGTGTCGACCCCGGTGAAATGTCCGTTTTCATGGTCCACCAATCGCCAGCCGTATTTCAGCTTCTTCTTGGGGTCGTCGTTGGGCTCGACCCAGATCTTCAGCCCCTCGTCCTTCAGCCCCATCATTGAGCCGGGATTGGCGCAATGGGCGGTGACCTCGCGCCCGTCCTCAAGCCGGATATCGGCCAGAAAGCGTTTGTAGCGGCGGATCAGTCGGGCGGGGACAAGAGGGGTGGGAAATCGCATGGGGTGAGCCTATACCGGGAAGGAAAGGAACGCACCATGCCCAACCCCACTGCTGCCATGTTGGTGATTGGAGACGAAATCCTGTCCGGCCGCACCCGCGATGCGAACATGCATTACCTGGCGGGCGAGTTGGCGGCGCATGGCATTGACCTGAAAGAAGTGCGCGTGGTGTCGGATGACGCCCCGGCCATCGTGACCGCCGTGCGCGCGCTGTCCGAGGGGGTCGATCATGTCTTTACCTCGGGCGGGATCGGGCCAACCCATGACGACATCACTGCCGATTGCATGGCCGAAGCCTTTGGCGACCGGATCGACGTGCGCGCAGATGCCGCCAGGCTGCTGGGCGACCATTATGCGGCCAGCGGGCGTGACTTCAACGCCGCGCGCAAGCGCATGGCACGCATTCCCGACAGCGCGACCCTGATCGACAACCCGGTGTCGATCGCGCCCGGCTTTACCATTCGCAACGTGCATGTGATGGCCGGGGTGCCGTCGGTGTTCAAGGCGATGGTTGCCAGCGTTCTGCCGACCCTGACCGGGGGGGCACCATTGCTGTCGCAAAGCCTGCGCGTAAACCGGGGCGAAGGCGACGTTGCCGGCCCGCTTGCCGCCCTGGCCGCCGATTTTCCCGATCTGTCGATCGGATCCTATCCGTTCCAACACAACGGGGCTTACGGCGCCGATATCATCATTCGTGGTCCCGACGGGGCGCGGGTGGATGGCGCCATTCTGGCCCTGTCCCAAGTCTTTCCGGAGGACACATGACCGCACCGCTTCCTTCCGCCGAAAAACTCCTTGAGGTCTGTGAGGTCACCTGGCCCCCCGCCAAAGCCGAGACCCGGGGCGCCTGGACCTTTCGCGATGGCGCCGGGGGTGGAAAGCGCGTGTCGGCTGCGACCGAAAATTGGCCGACGACCGAAGTGGACCTGAAAACCGCCGAGGTAACCCTGCGCGTCAGGGGCCAACCGTTGTTGTTTCAGGTGCGCGAGGGCGAAGAGGCGTTGGACCACCTGCTTGAGGCGCACGGGTACAATGTGATCGACCCGGTGAACATCTGGGCCGTCCACGTGGCGGACCTGTTACACGAAGAACCACCCAAGGTCTCAGGCTTTGCGATTTGGCCGCCTCTGAACATCATGACCGAACTTTGGGAGGCTGGCGGCATCACCGCAGGGCGCCGCGCGGTGATGGACCGTGCACCGATGCCGAAATCCGGCCTGCTGGCGCGCAGCGATGACAGCCCGGCGGGGGCTGGGTTCATCGGCATTCATGACGGTATTGCCATGATACACGCCATCCACGTGGACCCGAACCTGCGCCGCAAGGGATCGGCCCGCAACATGCTGCTGCACGCCGCCCGCTGGGCGCACGACAACGGCGCAAATGTGCTGAGCCTGATCGTGACCCAGGGCAACCATGCCGCCAATCCGCTTTATGCCAACCTTGGCATGCAGCTGGTCGGCCATTACCACTACCGCATCAAAGGGGAAGTTTGATGAGCGACAAGACCGTAACCGCATTGGACCTGCCGATGCAGGACCCTCTGCCCGAGGATATCCAGAAGTATTTCGACATTTGTGACGAGAAGCTGGGCATCGTCCCCAATGTGCTTCAGGCCTATGCCTTCGACATGGAAAAATTGCGCCCGTTCATGGCGATGTACAACGACCTGATGCTGGGGGACAGTGGCTTGTCCAAGCTGGAGCGCGAGATGATCGCGGTGGTCGTCAGTTCGCTAAACCGTTGCTGGTATTGCCAAGTTGCCCACGGCGCGGCCGTACGCCAGTTGTCGGGCAAGCCCGAGCTGGGCGAAGCCATGGTGATGAACTGGCGCATGGCCGATCTGGATGCGCGCCAACACGCGATGCTGGCCTTTTCCGAACAGGTCAGCAAAGCCTCGTCCGAGACCACCGAAGCCGACCGCCAGGCGCTGCGCGATGTGGGGTTCTCGGACCGCGACATCTGGGACATTGCCGCCGTCGTTGGGTTCTTCAACATGTCGAACCGCATGGCCTCGGCCTCCGCGATGCAGCCCAACGCAGAATACCACGCCCAACACAGATGATCCGCCGCCTACTGATATCTGCCCTGCTGACCTTGCCGGGGACCGCGTTTTCGCTGGATTTGCCCGCAGGGGCCAGCATGACCGGAGAAACGGTCGTCGCACGCACGGAATATGCGTTGCCCACCGGCGCGTTCAAAGGCGGTGAGATGGCCCACAAGGCCCTGACCGGTGCGCTACGTGCTCAGGCTTGGCAGTTGTCCGGCACCGCGCTGACCACGTTTCAACTGATAGACCTTCTGAAGGCGCAGTTGATCGATGAGGGGCATGAGATTCTGTTCACCTGTTCGCAAGACAGCTGTGGCGGGTTCGATTTCCGGTTTGCAACGCGGGTTTTGGGTGAGCCTGCCATGCATGTGGATCTGGGGAATTTCCGGTTTTTGTCGGCCAGCAAAGGCGATTCTCACCTGACGCTTTTGATCAGCCGAAGCCCCGGCGCGGCTTATATCGAGGTCGTTACCTTGGGCCCGGCCGATGACACCGCCCCGATGGAAACCGTGACCTCCTCCAAGGCGGTGGCGGTGACCAGCCCGCAGGCAGTCGGAAGCATCGGCGCACGGATGGAGACGACCGGCCACGCCCTGCTGGGGGACCTCGTGTTCCAGACCGGGTCGTCGGCATTGGGCGAGGCCGCGTTCGCCTCGCTGGCCGAACTGGCCGGCTATCTGGCCGCCAACCCCACAAAACGGGTGACGCTGGTCGGGCATACCGACGCGGTGGGAAGCCTTGCCAACAACGTCGCCCTGTCGAAGAAACGGGCCGGATCGGTGCGTCAGCGGCTGATCGACCGCCACGGCGTCGACCCCGCGCAGGTCGCGGCCGAAGGCGCGGGGTTCTTGGCCCCGATCGCGTCAAACCAGACTGATGAGGGCCGCGCAGAGAACCGACGGGTTGAGGTCATCCTGTCGACCACGCAATGACCACACAATGAAAAGGGGCGGTCGGATGCTGCCATCCAACCGCCCAAGGCGCACTTTGTAGAAAGTCAGGTCGTTCGTATTACCAGGAATCCGGGCCTTTTTCAGCGAATTCATGGACCAGGAAGTCGATGAAGGCGCGGACTTTGGGCTGGGTGAACCGGCCCGGCGGGTAAACCGCATAGATGCCTTGGGTGTCTTGCGGCAGATCGGAGATCGCGTCCTCAACCAGGCCCTGTTCCATCGCATCGGCATAGAGAAAGCTGGGCAGGTAAGCGATGCCTAGGCCCGCGACGGCGGCGTTCAGCAGGCTTTGCCCGTCATTCACGCTCAGCCACCCGGCGGTGCGCACCTGGCGCACTTCGCCCGAGGGGGCGGGGATCTTCCAGACATTGCCCGAGCTTTGGCTGGAATAATGCAGAAGCTTGTGTTCGTTCAGGTCGTCGATTCGCGTCGGGCGACCGTATTTCTGGAAATAGCTGGGCGAGGCCACCATGCGACGGGTCGTTTCCGTCAGCTTGCGGGCGCGCAGGGAACTGTCTTCCAGCTCACCCACCCGGATTGCCATGTCGAAGCCTTCGGAAATCAGCTCCACATAGCGGTTGTTGAGAACCATGTTCACCGTGATATCCGGGAATTCCGACAGGAACTCACCCAGGATCGGGCTCAGGTGATTGACGCCGAAATCCGTGGCAACGCTGATGCGCAACAGGCCCGAGGGCGCGCTTTGCATCGAGGTAACAAGGCTGTCAGCCTCACCTGCGTCATTCAGCACACGACGGGCGCGATCATAGTAAGCCAGACCAATTTCCGTCGGGCTGACCCGGCGGGTGGTGCGGTTTAGAAGGCGCGCGCCAAGGCGGGCCTCCAGCGAGGACACGTGCTTTGAAACTGCGGATTTGGAAATCCCCATTTTCTTGGCCGCATCCGTGAAGCCGCCCTGGTCTACGACCATGGCAAAGGCTTCCATTTCAGTCAAACGATCCATGTTTTATCTTTCTACAGTCTCGGCCCCTCAGGCACATTGTATCCCCTCAGAATGGGGCAAGACTGTGGAGCGAAGCCGACAATACCGGGGTAATTGGAGGATCGTTTTTGTGGCGGAAACACCGGAACGGTCTGTTTCCAGGCGCGTTTCGCCCTTAAAATGTAAGGGTTGCGACGGTGATCCACACCGGCAAGCTGAGCGCAGCAAGCAAAGTGGACTGGGCGATCAGTGTCGCCACCAATTCACGATTTGCACCGAATCCAGACGCCAGCACATGCGCTGCCGAGGCCGTTGGGAGCGCTGCGAACAGCACCAGGACCTGCGCCAACGGCCCTTCGACCCCCGTCAGCCAGCACGCGGCGAAAGTCAACGCGGGCAGGATCAGCAATCGAATAGCGTTCAATGCACCGCTGAACCGATCCAGCCGGGCCAGCGCGCCCCAGTTCATCGTCGCCCCGATCGACAACAGCGCCACCGGGATCGCCGCCTGCGATAGAAGGATGATGGGGGCCATGATCGGCGCGGGGATGATCAACCCGCTCAACCCCACAAGCACGCCAAGGACCGAGGCCAGAAGAAACGGGTTCAGCGCGACTTTGGTCAATGTTGAGCGCAACCCGATCGCCCCGCCGCGCGACAGGGCGGACACGGCCAGGATGTTGGCAAGCGGAATGGCCATGCCCACCGACACCGCCAAAAGCCCCACATCTGCGTTCGGCAAGGTGGCAATCGCCACGAAGGCCAGCGCCGTGTTGAACCGCCAAGCTGTCTGCCAGGCACCAGCGAAATCCAGAAACCTGTCCGGGCCCCAGCGACGGGTCAGCCACCCAAGGGCAAACCCCGCCGCCAACACGGCCCAGACCATGGGACCAATCCGCACCACATCCGCCACCGCGATGGGTCGTGACGACGCGGCCACGAAGATCAGCGCGGGAAACAGGATTTCAAAGTTGAGCTTGTCCAACCCCTGCCAGGCGTTGGCCGACAGCCGATTTCGGACCAGCCCACCCAGCCCAACCATCAGGAACGAGGGCACAAGCCCCAAGAGGATCGTAAAGAACACCATCCCCCCGCCCTAGCTGCGCGAGGGGCTTGGTGCAAGCGTCAGAGATAGCGGATCGGCTCCTCGAATGTGACATTCCAATAGGCCGCAAGCTTCCAGCCGTCAGCGCCACGAACCAACTCATAGAGGTAGTCCGCATCGTCAAAACCGTCACCATAGCGGTCTCTGGCATGTGACCGGACGCGTGCCGTTTCGCCGTCAATCACGGTCGAAGTGACCTCCTCGAGCGCTGGATCGTGCAACGCTTCAGACCCGATCGAAACCCCCTGATGCTGTGCACCAGACACGGTCAGACGCGCCAGCATCCGGTCGCACAGCGTGTAAAGCTCGGCGGCATCTGGCTTGTGATGCTCGCCAAATACGAAGTCGTTGAACTGCTTCCAATCCGCCCAAAAACGCTGCAGCACAGCTTCTGGCGCGTCAAAGACCGGCTGATCCGTGAACAGCTCAAGCGATCTGTCTGTAAAGGTTTGCCCGCTCATCTGGAAAAGACCCCGTTACAAGTTTGCCGCCAGCCGCGAGCCTTGGTTGATCGCGCGTTTGGCGTCCAGTTCCGAGGCCACATCCGCGCCGCCAATCACGTGCGGGGTGATCCCTTCGGCCTCAAGCGCGTCGGCCAGGCTGCGGTCGCTAACCTGCCCCGCGCACAGCACCACGGTGTCGCATGCGATCACGCGCGGATCTTCGCGGGTCTCACCCGTGGAGACATGCAAGCCTTCTGCGTCGATCTTTTCATAATTCACGCCGCCGACCATCTCGACGCCCTTCATCTTCAACGTCGCGCGGTGGATCCAGCCGGTGGTCTTGCCCAACCCCTTGCCCAGCGCCTGTGCCTTGCGCTGCAACAGCGTCACCTGGCGCGCGGGGGCTTCGGGTTTCGGGCCTTCGGGGGCCAGGCCGCCGCGGGCCGTGCCCGGATCGGTGACGCCCCATTCGGCCAGCCAGTCTTCAAGGTTCTCGGTCGGACTGTCGCCCGCCTGGGTCAGGAACTCGGCCACGTCAAAGCCGATGCCGCCCGCCCCGATGATCGCCACGCGGGCGCCGACGGGCGCCTTGTGGCGCAGCACATCGATATAGCTGACCACGTTCGGGCCGTCCTGACCGGGGATGCCGGGATCGCGCGGGGTGACGCCGGTGGCAATAATCACCTCGTCAAAGTCCTTCAGGTCATCCACCCCGGCCTCGGTGTTCAGTTTAACGGTCACGCCGGATTTGGCGATCATGGTGCGGTACCAATCGACCAGACCCCAGAACTCTTCCTTGCCGGGCACCTGTTTCGCCATGTTCAATTGCCCGCCGATTTCTGCGGTTCGATCAAACACGGTCACGTTGTGACCCCGGTCGGCAGCCACGATGGCCGTGGACAGACCCGCCGGGCCCGCGCCCACAATGGCGATGTTCTTGAAGGTGTCAGCGGGGTTATAGACCAGGTCGGTCTCATAACAGGCTTGCGGGTTCACCAGACAGGTCGAGATCTTGCCACCGAACGTGTGGTCCAGGCAGGCCTGGTTGCAGGCGATACAGGGCGCGATTTCGTTCGCGCGGCCTTCTTCCGCCTTCTCGACGAAATCCGGGTCGGCCAGGAACGGGCGCGCCATCGACACCATATCGGCAGCGCCACCCGCCAGAACGTCCTCACCCACCTCGGGCGTGTTGATGCGGTTTGAGGTGATGACCGGGATCGACACCTGCCCCATCAGTTTCTTCGTCACCCAGGTGAAAGCGGCGCGCGGCACGCTTGTGGCAATCGTCGGAATGCGCGCTTCGTGCCAGCCGATGCCGGTGTTGATGATGGTTGCGCCCGCCTTCTCGACCTCTTTCGCTAGCGTCACGACCTCGTCGAAGGTTGAGCCATTGGGCACCAGGTCGATCATCGACAGACGATAGATCACGATGAAGTCCGGGCCGACAGCCTCACGCACCGCTTTCATCACGGCGACCGGCAGGCGCATCCGGTTTTCATAGGATCCGCCCCAACCGTCTTCGCGCTTGTTGGTGTGGGTGACCAGGAACTGGTTCAGGAAATAGCCTTCCGAGCCCATCACCTCGACACCGTCATAACCGGCCTCTTTGGCGCGCGCGGCGGCGGTGGCGAAATCGGCGATCTGTTTCTGAATGCCCTCTTCGTCCAGCCCCTTGGCCGGGAAGGGCGAGATCGGCGATTTGGTGTCGCTGGCCGACACGCAATTGGGGCCATAGGCATAGCGACCTGCGTGCAGGATCTGCATCGCGATCTTGCCGCCTGCGGCGTGCACCCGGTCGGTGACACTTTTGTGGTTGGCGATATCTTCGTCGGAAAACAGCCCCGCCGCGCCGGGAAACACCCCGCCCTCTTCGTTCGGGGCCATACCCCCGGTGACGATCAGCGCAGCACCGCCCGCCGCCCGCGCCGCATAGAATTCGGCAACACGGTTCCAATCGCCGCGCTCTTCCAGCCCGGTGTGCATGGAGCCCATGAGGACGCGGTTTTTCAGCGTGGTAAAGCCCAGGTCGAGCGGGGCAAGCAGGTGCGGGTAATGTGTCATGCGGCGTTCTCCGAAAGGGTTTCGCAGATCGTGCGCCGGGACGCACCGCTTGTCACGCGAAACGCCGCGTAAGTCGGTGTGAGTTTAAGGGGGGCCGCGCGGCGCGCTTACATCGTTTCGAGGCAATGGCGCCGGAACGCCCGCTTCAACATGTCAAGTTCCGCGCGCAGAAGGTCGACTTCGGCGCGGATGTCGTCCTCCATCGGCTGGCCGGTGATGACCGAGAAACTCTCCAACCGCTCACCGCTGTCGCGGTCCGAGATGACAAAAGTCTGCACTCCGTCGGTCAACAGATCAACCGGGATCGGCACGCGCACGGTAAAGCGCCCTTCGGCGCTGGCATCTTCTGACACATCGACACCGTCCAACACCTGGGTCAGATGGGTGACTTCGATCTGCGGCTGAATCTGTTCGCCCGAAACCGTCAGGACACCTTCCCAGAAACCGGCCTGGATGCGTGTTTTTGTCAGGGTCAATTCGCTTGCCATGATCGCTCCTTACACCTCGGCCCGCGGGCGGCGGCTGAAATTCACGTCGCGCAGGATCACCTGGTTCATCTCCGGCCCTTCGAAGATCAGGTCGACCCAGGCACGCTCCACACGTTTTTCGTTCATCTTGGTATAGGCAAGGTCGAATTCGACCATCACCTCTTCCTCATGCAGCGGCAATTCGCGCACCAATTGTTCAGTGTTGGGGCCGTGCTGGATGTTGAGGCGGGCGAAGATTTCCAGCGGCTTTTCCATTTCGACCACTGCGTTCATCCGCACCAAGTGCCTGCGTTGCAGCCCCTGGACCGCCTCGGGTGGCAGGTCCACGACCAACGACAGGAACGAGCCGTCAAAGCGGAACACATCCATGCGCAGACCGAAGGGCGCAAGGTCGCTTTCGCGCGTGTTGCGCAGCTGGCGCACGGTCAGCTCGGAGATGCGGCAATCGTGAAACAGCGTCACCTCATCCCCGAACATCGCCTTGCTGTCAGCCGCGGCCGTGCCGGGCGGCGTGATCGGTCCGCGCCACAACTGCGGGCGATAAGCCCAATCGGAATGAAGTGGCTTCTGAAAGGTGTTCGACCCGATCAGCGGCAAGGTCAGGCGACCGTCGGCCACGAACAAAAGCCGGTCCAACTGTCGGCGCAACGCCCGGGCACGTCCGCGCAACACTCGCAGCGCAGCCAAGTTGTATTGACCAGCACGATCGGCAAACAGACCCCACCGGCGCATCGCCCGCTTGTGCAGGATGCGGTCCAGAATGCCGTTTACGCCTTTTGCCATGCTCTGCTCGGATATCGGGGAATCATTGTTTCCAGTATTAGAACAAATCGTTTATCTAGAGCAAACGATTGACAATATTTCTCAAACTTACCGTGGGGATATTCCCCGTTTCATTCGCTGTTCGGATCCGTTCCACCAGAGCCTTTACAGTGCCAAGCCCGGCCCGACCGTTGCTGGCGCGCCCGGAGAACCCGTTGGCGGTGACAGTGACAAGGTGGCCCTTCACCTCGAATAAAGCGCGCCAATAGGTGTCGTCGACGGCCCCCAACCCATTGGGCGCCGCGTCAGTGACATGCAGAAACAAAGCGTCATCACCACGCGTGACGTCGTGCAAGGTTACGCTGTCCGCATCCTGCGCCCGGCTCAGGGCGCGATGCCCCGCTTGCGAGGCAAAGAAGGTTTCCAACCGTTCCAACCCGGCCGTATCCGCAGCACCTTGCCCCGGCGCGACCGACACGGTCAGGACCATCGGCTGGGCAGGGCGCGGGTCCTCGGGATTTCCAGAAATCGCGCGGCATGATCCCAGCAGCACGAATGCGCCGGTCGCGGTCTCTCGGCTGGCACCCTTGTCGACGCAGTAGCCGTCCGGCCCGGTGATGGCGACCTGCCGGTCCGCGACACGGATGGATTGTGGCGCACGCTGCTTGGGCTGGTCCCCATCCGCATTGCCACCAATCTCCAGGCACCCAGTCAATGCAAGCGCGGCGGCCACAAGGGCCGCCGCACTGCATAGTTTCGCAGAGACCGTTTTACAGGTCCATATAGACATGGCGTTCCACCTTCGCGCCCGGGTGGGTCACGGCGCCCAGACGGGTCGATCCGACCAGCTGCGCGTATTTCCAAAGCCCGCCGGAGGAGTAGATCGTCTCACGCGGGCCTTTCCAATCGGCCTTGCGGGCTTCCAGCTCCTCATCGGTCAGATCGACCGAAATCTCGCCCTTGATGGCGTCGATGGTGATCACGTCGCCATCCTTGAGCATCGCGATCGGACCACCGTGGGCCGCTTCGGGTCCAACGTGACCGACACAGAACCCGCGCGTGGCGCCGGAAAAACGCCCGTCGGTGATCAGGGCAACCTTCTTGCCCATGCCCTGACCGGACAGGGCGGCGGTGGTTGCCAGCATCTCACGCATACCCGGCCCACCGGCGGGGCCTTCGTTGCGGATGACCAGGACCTCGCCCTCTTCGTATTCACGTTTCTGCACAGCGGCAAAGGCGTCCTCTTCGCATTCGAAGATACGTGCGGGCCCCGAGAAAACTTGCTGTTCTTCGCTCATACCCGCAACCTTCACAATCGCGCCTTCCGGGGCGATGTTGCCCTTCAGGCCGACAACACCACCGGTCTTGGTGATCGGGGTTTCGATCGGATAGATCACCTGGCCGTCGGCTTCGCGGGTGATCAGGTCCAGCTCTTCACCGATGGAATTGCCGGACGCGGTCATGCAGTCTTCGTGCATCAGGCCTGCCTTGCGCAGTTCCTTCATCACAACCGGCACACCGCCGGCTTCATAAAGGTCCTTTGCCACGTATTGCCCACCCGGCTTCAGGTCGACGAAATAGGGCGTGTCGCGGAAGATCGCGCAGACATCGTCCAGGTCAAAGTCGATCCCGGCCTCGTGCGCAATCGCGGGAAGGTGCAGACCGGCGTTGGTCGACCCGCCAGTGCAGGCCACCACGCGGGCGGCGTTTTCCAGGCTTTCGCGGGTGACGATGTCACGGGCGCGGATGTTCTTTTCGATCAGGTTCATGACCGCACGCCCGGACGCCTCGCCATACTGGTCGCGGCTTTCATACGGCGCGGGCATGCCCGACGAGTTGATCAGCGCAAGGCCGATCGCTTCGGACACACAGGCCATCGTGTTGGCGGTGAACTGACCACCGCAGGACCCGGACGAGGGGCAAGCAACGCGCTCCATGACGTCCAGCTCGGCCTCGGACAGGTTGCCTGCCTGGTTTTCACCAACAGCTTCAAACAGGTCCTGCACCGTCAGGTCACGGCCCTGATACCGACCCGGAAGGATCGAACCGCCATAGATGAATACCGACGGCGTGTTCAGGCGCACCATGACCATCATCATGCCCGGCAGAGACTTGTCGCAACCCGCAAGGCCGACGATGGCGTCATAGCAGTGACCGCGCATGGTCAGTTCCACGCTGTCGGCAATCGCTTCGCGCGAAGCGAGCGACGACCGCATGCCTTCGTGACCCATTGCGATCCCGTCGGTCACGGTGATGGTGGTGAATTCGCGCGGGGTGCCCATGGCCGCCTTCACGCCCATCTTCACCGCTTGCGCCTGTCGGCTCAGCGCGATGTTGCAGGGCGCGGCTTCGTTCCAGCAGGTGGCGACGCCGACCAGGGGCTGGTGGATTTCTTCCTCGCTCAGCCCCATTGCGTAAAGATAGGACCTGTGCGGTGCGCGGGCCGGACCTTCGGTCACGTAACGGCTGGGCAGGTTGGATTTGAAGTTGTTCGCCATCTTGGCCTCCCGGAAAATCTGTTCGCAATGGGCATAAAGGACAGGGCAAGCCCCGGCAAGCAAGGTTTCATGCGGCAAAGGGACTTGCGGGATGCGCCGCACAGCCTAAGCTGCGGGCCTGTAAACGCGCTCAGGAGTATCCCGTGACCCAGCCTTTGTTCTGGCAACCTGCGCAAGGAAGCGCCCAAATTTGGCGCACCCTTCTGGGGCTTGTGCTGATTGCCATCATTTTCGCCGCCGTGGCCTTTGCCATTTTCCTGGGCGGCGCGGTTTTGATGAACGAAGACCCTGCGCGGCTTTTGGACGGCGACACGCCGGGTGCGGCCAGCCTGTTCTTTGCCCCGTTTCTGGGCTTTCATGTGGCCCTTCTGATCGTGCTGCCACTGCTGCACAAGCGCCGCTATGCGTCCTTGTTCGGGCCTGGCAGCCGTTTGAACCTGCGCCATTTCCGATATGCGCTTCTCGTCACCGCCGGAATGGCCCTGGTCTATGCCCTGTCGATGGTGGTTGAGCAGCGCGTGCTGCCAGACGACCTGCGCCCCGACATCGTTCTGATCACGCCGCCGGGCCGCTGGCTGACCCTGCTTGTCCCGATCATGGTGCTGATCTTCATCCAGACCCTGGCGGAAGAGTTGGTCTTTCGCGGTTATCTTCTTCAACAATTGCGCGCGCGGTTCCGGTCGATCTGGATCTGGGCCGTGCTGCCCTCGTTTTTGTTCGGCGCGCTGCATTTCGACCCGCTGACTTATGGCGTGAACGCGTATTTCTATGTGCTGAACACCACCGTCGCGGGCGTGCTGGCCTGCCTGATCACGATCCGCACCGGTAACCTTGGCGCGGCTGCGGGGCTGCATTTTGCGAACAACATGCTGGTGATGATCATGGGCGTGGCTGGCGAGCTTGGAGGCTTCACGCTTCTGGCCATGACGGTCAACCCGATGTCGGGCTATATGACCTGGTCGATTTTGTCCCAGACCGGGTTGAGCCTTGTGATCTTCGCCCTTTGGTGGCGTTGGATGAACCGGCAGCATGCGATTGCAAATGCGCCCGGAGGGGACTAACTAATGCCTCAACGTCAACAAGGACATCGGCGATGAACTGGATTTCCAACTACGTCCGCCCCCGGATCAACTCGCTTTTCTCGCGCCGTGAGGTGCCCGAGAACCTCTGGACCAAGTGTCCTGAGTGCGGAACGATGCTGTTTCACCGCGAATTTGCCGACAACCTGCATGTCTGCACCAATTGCGATCATCACATGGGGATCATCCCGCGTGACCGGTTCGCCGCGCTATTTGACGGCGGCATCTTTGCCGAGGTCGACGTGCCGATGCCAACCCACGATCCGCTGCACTTCAAGGATCAGAAGAAGTATCCTGATCGCATGAAAGCGGCCCAGAAAGGCACTGGCGAACGTGAGGCCATGCTGGTCGCCGAGGGCGAGATCGGGCGCACGCCCATCATCGCTGCCGCGCAGGATTTCAGCTTCATGGCCGGGTCGATGGGCATGTATGTCGGCAACGCGATTATCGCCGCCGCCGAACGCGCCGTGGCGACCAAGCGCCCGTTGGTGCTGTTTTCCGCCGCTGGCGGGGCGCGAATGCAGGAAGGAATCCTGTCACTGATGCAGATGCCGCGCACGACCGTTGCGGTGCAGATGCTGAAAGAGGCCGGGCTGCCCTATGTCGTCGTTCTGACGCATCCGACCACCGGTGGGGTCACAGCCTCCTATGCCATGCTGGGCGATGTGCATATCGCCGAACCCAATGCTCTGATCTGTTTTGCCGGGCCGCGTGTGATCGAACAGACGATCCGCGAAAAGCTGCCCGAAGGGTTCCAGCGCGCCGAATACCTGCTGGATCACGGCATGCTGGACCGTGTCACACACCGGCGCGACATGAAAAGTGAGCTGGTGACGATCCTGCGGATGCTGACTGGGCAAACCCCGGCGGTTGCGGGCGACTTGCCTAAACCCGAGGACGTGCCAGCCGCACCGGACGCCGTGGCCGAGGCCGCGACGGGCGCTGCAGAACAGGTCGACGAGGCGTGAGCGCCACAGGCTCGGACCTCATCCTCGAGCGGATGATGGCGCTGCATCCCAAGATTATCGACCTGACACTTGACCGTGTCTGGCGTCTGTTGGCTGCCCTGGACCATCCCGAACGCCGCCTGCCGCCGGTGATCCACCTGGCCGGAACCAATGGCAAGGGATCGACCCAAGCATTCCTGCGCGCGGGGCTGGAGGCTGCGGGCAATCGCGTGCATTCCTATACCTCGCCCCACCTGGCCCGGTTCCATGAGCGTATCCGGCTGGCAGGCACATTGATCTCCGAACCTGATCTGAGCGCAGTTCTGGACCGCTGCTATGCGGCCAACGACGGTGAGACCATCACCTATTTCGAAATCACCACCGTCGCCGCCCTTCTCTCCTTCGCCGAAACGCCGGCCGAGTTCACCCTGCTCGAAACCGGCCTGGGGGGCCGGTTGGATGCGACCAACGTGGTCGACCAGCCGGCGATGACCGTGATCACCCCGATTTCAATCGACCACACCCAGTTTCTGGGCGACACGCTGGCGAAGATCGCAGGCGAAAAGGCGGGCATCCTGAAACGTGGCGTGCCCTGCGTGGTCGGACCGCAACCCGACGAAGCGCTTGAGGTGATCGAAGCGCGCGCCGCCCGTTTGGGCGCACCCCTGCTGGTTCACGGCCAGCACTGGCATTTCTACCGCGAACGCGGGCGCTTGATCGTGCAGGACGAACACGGTCTGGTCGACCTGCCGCCGCCCGCCCTGATCGGTCCGCACCAACTGGAAAACGCCGCCGCCGCCGTGGTCACCCTGCGCGCCTTGGGGATCGACAACGACGCCTGCGAGTCGGCGATGCAAAACGTCAGCTGGCCCGCCCGGATGCAACGCCTGACAACCGGCCCGCTTGTCGATGCGGCAGGCGATTCCGAGCTTTGGTTGGACGGCGGGCACAACCCTGCGGCGGGTGAAATGCTGGCAGTTGTTCTGGCCAACCTGCCGCTCCGCCCGACACACCTTATCTGCGGCATGCTGAACACCAAGGACGTGACCGGATACTTGCGCCCCCTTGCAGCTGTTGCCGACAGCCTGATTGCCGTATCGATCCCCGGCGAGCCCAACACCTTGCCAGCCGAAGACACAGCAGAGGCCGCACACGAGGTCCGGCTGGGCGCCACGACCGCCCAAACGGTTGCGGGGGCCATTCATCGCATCACAGCCGACCACCCCGGCGCCCGCATACTGATCTGCGGTTCGCTGTACTTGGCCGGAGATGTTCTGAAAGAGAACAGCTAAAAGAGGCTTTGCGCCCTGAAAATGAGATCCGGCTGATTTCCGCGAACTGGAATTGAAATCCGTCGCCGGTTGGGTGATCACGAAAATTATTTTTTGCCTGCCGCGCTGGTGGGTCACGGTTTTGCGACTCAACCCATGGAAACGACTCACTTTTCTCACCCCACCCGATTCGGCCTATGGCGCAGGCCAAAATGTTGACGAAATCAAGTTCCTTCTACAATATATGGGGGTAATTCACGGGCAACTTACCGCCCAAATGAACGGCTTTTGACAACCTGTCGAGCAGACAGGGAACAGGGGGATACGCATGTTTTAGCGCTCTGCGGCGCCTTGAAGCTGCTTGTGACGACAAAGGTGCAAGCTGCGGCGCATGAGGTCGGTATTACTCCCAATGCCACTTCGCTTTCGATCACCATCAACGGAGAAGTGATTCAGATCGAACGCATTCAGGACATCAGCGAAAAGCTTGCGTCCGAGTTCACCTAAGCATCGCGCCCCTGCCCACCCTTTTGCATCCACCCGATCGCAGCGACGCCGGGTGTGGCATAGGTGGGCGAAATTGAAGACATCTCGTTTCTGGAAAACGAGGTGGTAGACGGCCAGGGACCGCCATTCGACAGCCAAGTCCCGGCCCTGCGCGCCAAAGTGTCATTCAATCGTGCTTTTCTGGATGCTGGAAAACACGAACTCAACCGGGACAGGATATTAAGAGCCCATGGCGCGACGCAAAACGGTTGCAGCCGGGATTTCGCACTGCCAAGCCGCTGACCTTGTTCCACAACGATCCGTGGTGTGATCCATAGGTGCGCCTTTCGGCGCGCTTGGTATCTCACCCGCCGCCTTCGCGGCGGGTTCGGGATCGGTGCCTAGCTCTGCCCCCAGTCTTTGTCCTGCATCTCGCGCAAGCGGCTAGCGGTGCGTTCGAATTCGAACGATCCTTCGCCCTCGACATACAGCATTTCGGGCAGCGCTGCGGCAGAGGCGATCAGCCGCACACCTCCTTCGTAAAGCGCATCGATCAGTATGACGAAGCGCTTGGCTTCATTGAAATTCGAACGCGACAGGCAGGGGATTCCCTCCAACACCAAAAGCTTCACTGTTTCGGCAATGGCCAGGTAGTCGCCAGGCCCCAGCATGGCGCCGCAGAGGTCATGAAACCCCGCCCGTGCCGCGCCGTTGTGGAAGGCCGGCAGCACCACGTCGCGCCCCTTAACAGTGATCACATGCGGCTGGGCCGCGCCGCCCGTCAGGTCGCGCCAGATCGCCTCAATCGCATCGCGTGCGGCTTCATTGGCCGGGGTGAAATAGACTTGTTCGCCCTCAAGCCTGTTCTGGCGGTAGTCATTCGGGCTGACCAGTTCATGGATGACCATCCGCTTTTTCAAAAGTACGATGAACGGCAGGAACAGCTGGCGGTTCAGCCCATCTTTGTAAAGGTCATCCGGCACCCGGTTCGAGGTGGTGACAATCACCACCCCCGCCGCCATCAACTTTTCAAACAGCCGCCCGACAATCATCGCGTCGGTGATGTCGGTGATCTGCATTTCGTCGAAGGCAAACAGGCGCACGTCACGAATGATCTGCGCCGCGACCGGCTCCAACGCGTCGTCCACCCCGTCGGCGCGGGCTTTGTGCATGCCCGCGTGAACCTCTTGCATGAAAGCGTGGAAATGCACCCGCCGCTTACCGTCGATGGCCAGGTTGTCCACGAACAGGTCCATCAGAAAGCTTTTTCCGCGCCCGACCCCGCCCCAGAGGTAAAGCCCCATCGGCACCTCTTCGGGTTTGTGAAACAAACCGCCCAGAATGCCCCGCCGCTTCGTGCGCGTGGCCTCAAGGTGGGTGCGGATGTCTTCCAGCGCGGGCAGGCAGGCCTCCTGCGCGGGATCTGCGTGGATGTCGCCCGCGCGCACGCGGTCATGATAGATTTTCGTCAGCGTCGTCATAACCCCGGCATAAAACGCCAGCCCGCATAAGAAAAGGTTGTGCGACATGTCAAACGGAATGATTTGACGGGTGGGTGAATTTCGCTGACCTTACCCGGCATGACAGACACGCGCGCGCCCCTCATAACCCCGGTTCTGATTGCCGGATGCATCATCATCATGGTCGGCTTTGCAATCCGGGCCAGTTTCGGGGTGTTTCAGATCCCGATTGCTGAAGAGTTTGGCTGGGCCCGCGCCGAGTTTTCCCTGGCGATTGCGATCCAGAGCCTGGCTTGGGGGATCGGGCAGCCGATCTTTGGCGCCATTGCCGAGAAGGTCGGCGATCGCAAGGCGATCATCGCAGGCGCGCTGACCTATGCCGCCGGGCTGGTGGCCTCATCCTTTGCCGTTACACCCGAGGCGCACCAGATGCTGGAGATCCTGGTGGGCTTTGGCATCGCCGGCACCGGGTTCGGCGTGATCCTGGCCGTGGTCGGGCGGGCGGCGTCGGATGAGAACCGCTCAATGGCGCTGGCGATTGCCACGGCGGCCGGATCGGCGGGCCAGGTCTTTGGCGCGCCGCTGGCGGAATACCTGCTGACCCTGATGCCCTGGCAGAACGTCTTTGGCATTTTTGCCGTCGCGATCCTGGCCGTTCTCTTGTTGCTGCCGATGATGCGGAGCGAGACCGTGGCGACCCGGTCCGAACTTGAAGACAGCATGGGCGACATACTGAAACAGGCATTTCGCGACCCGTCCTATACGCTGATCTTCCTGGGCTTCTTTTCCTGCGGCTATCAGCTTGCCTTCATCACCGCGCATTTCCCGGCCTTCGTGACGGAAATGTGCGGCACGATCGACCCGTCGGGCACGTTGGCCACAATCGGTGTGTCGACCACGTCCGCCTTGGGGGCGGTGTCGATCTCGCTCATCGGGTTGGCCAACATCGCGGGGACGCTGTACGCGGGTTGGCTGGGCAAGCGGTATTCGAAGAAATACCTGCTGGCGGCGATCTATACCGGGCGAACCATCATCGCCGCGCTGTTCATCCTGTTCCCGATCACGCCGGTGACGGTGATCCTGTTCTCCATCGCCATGGGGTCGCTGTGGCTGGCAACCGTGCCGCTGACCTCGGGCCTCGTCGCGCATATCTATGGCTTGCGCTACATGGGAACGCTGTATGGCATCGTGTTTTTCAGCCACCAACTGGGCAGCTTCCTGGGCGTTTGGCTGGGTGGGCGGATGTATGACACGTTTGGCGATTACACCACCGTGTGGTGGATCGGCGTCGGTGTCGGTGCGTTTTCCGCCATTGTGCACCTCCCGGTGAAGGAACAGCCCCTTCACGCCCGCCCCGCATGATGTTCGACTAGACCGGAAGCGCGGTTGTCTTGAACACAGTGCGCAGGGCGAAGCTGGATTGCATCCCTTGAACCCCTGGCAGGCGCGCCAGGTATTGGCGGTGGATGCGGGCAAAGTCCTCGGTGTTTTCGGCCACGACCTTCAACAGGTAATCCGCGGACCCGGCCATCAGATGGCACTCCAGCACATCGGGAACCAGCGCCACCTCACGCTCAAACGCGTCCAGCACTTCGTCGGCCTGACCCGACAGGGTGATCTCGACGAACACCGTGCTGGGGCAACCCATCTTGCGCGCATCCAAAAGAGCGACATAGTCTTTGATGAAGCCTTCGGCCTCAAGCCGCTGCACCCGCCGGTGACACGCCGAGGGTGACAGGTTCACCTTTTCCGACAGGTCTGCGTTTGAGATGCGCCCGGCCTTCTGCAGGACCCCAAGGATGCGGCGGTCTATACTGTCGAGTTCCATATTCGCACACGTTCCTTGCGCCATTTGTTCAAATTGCGATGGTTCCTTCGGAAACTCCTAGCAAAGACGCCACATCTTTTCAAAGCAATTGCGTGCGGAACTGCGCATTTTTGTCGCAGGAGAATACGCAAGGGAAACGGAGGAGACCCCCATGCTGATCGGATGCCCGAAAGAGATTAAACCCCAGGAATTTCGTGTTGGCCTGACGCCGAACGCGGCAGGCGAAGCGGTTAGCCGCGGCCACAAGGTGATCGTTGAAACCAACGCCGGTGCAGGCTCCGGCTTCACCGACGATGACTACCGCGCCATGGGCGCCGAAGTCCTGGACACCGCCGAAGAGATCTTTGCCCGCGCCGACATGATCGTGAAGGTGAAAGAACCCCAGGCGGTTGAACGCAAGATGCTGCGCCCCGACCAGCTTTTGTTTACCTACCTGCACCTGGCACCGGACCCCGCGCAAACCCACGACCTGCTGGAAAGCGGCTGCACCGCGATCGCCTATGAGACCGTGACGGACGACCGGGGTGGTCTGCCCCTTCTGGCCCCGATGTCCGAGGTCGCCGGGCGGCTGGCGCCGCAGGTTGGCGCCTGGACCTTGCAAAAGGCCAACGGCGGGCGCGGTGTGCTGATGGGCGGCGTGCCCGGTGTGGGCCCGGCCAACGTGGTGGTAATCGGCGGCGGTGTCGTCGGCACCCACGCGGCCCGGATCGCGGCTGGCATGGGCGCAGATGTGACCGTGCTGGACCGGTCCCTGCCCCGGATGCGCTATCTTGATGATGTCTTTGGCGGCGTGTTCAAAACCGGCTTCTCCTCGGCCGGAAACACCGCTGAACTGGTGGCGCAGGCCGACATGGTCATCGGCGCCGTGCTGATCCCCGGCGCCGCCGCGCCGAAGCTGGTCAGCCGCGCGCAACTGTCGGGCATGAAGCCCGGCGCGGTGCTGGTTGACGTAGCGATCGACCAGGGCGGGTGTTTCGAAACCTCAAAGGCCACGACCCACGCAGACCCGATCTATGAGGTGGATGGCATCATGCATTACTGTGTCGCCAATATGCCCGGCGCGGTTGCACGCACCTCGACCATCGCGCTTGGTAACGCCACGCTGCCCTTCATGCTGGCCCTGGCCGACAAAGGCTGGCGCCAAGCTTGCGAAGAGGATCCACATCTTCTGAACGGCTTGAACGTCCATGCCGGAGAGCTGACGTATGACGCCGTTGGCAAGGCGCTGGGGATCGACGTGATTTCGCCCTCTCAGGCGTTGAAAAAGTAAGCCTTTCCACCTGTCCGATCACTCATGGCCCGAGGCACTGCGCCCCGGGCCATTATTTGCGACGGAATGCTTTTGTGGGACCGTAGAACCTTTGACTTACTTCAAAGGATCAAGACCATGAGCAAATACCTGTCGGCGCTTACCCCCTACTGGCTGTGGGCGCTGCTGTCCCTTCCCGCCTTGGGGCTTGTCTCAGAGCTGCTGGCCGCAACCACACCCAAGCAGATTGATGGCGTGATGCATGGAACGGGTGAATTTGCCGCCCGGTTCCTGATCATCTCCCTTCTCGCCAGCCCCCTGATGCTGCTGTTCAAAGGCTGGCGCGGCCCGCGCTGGCTGCGCAAGAACCGGCGCTATTTTGGCGTCGCGGCCTTCGGCTACGGCGCGCTTCACCTTGTCGCCTATGTGATGAAGCAGGGCAGCCTGACAAAAATCCTTGGAGAAGCGACCGAGCTGGAAATCTGGACGGGCTGGGTTGCATTCGCCATTTTCCTGCCGCTTGCAGCAACAAGTTTTGACGCCGCCATTCGGGCACTGGGACCGCGCTGGAAAAACCTTCAGCGTGCGACCTATGGTGCTGCCGTGTTGGTCCTGATCCATTGGGCTGCGCAAGAGGATTGGCGTTCGATCACACCGGCATTGGTGCATTTCGGACCGTTGATCGGTCTGGAGCTCTACCGGATTTGGTACTGGTATCTCCGCCCGCGCAAACCGCGGGTTGTAACCGCACAATAGGGCGGATCCGACTTGCACCTGCAGGGCATGAAAAAGGCCGGCCCCGGAAAGGGCCGGCCTGATCGCTGTTTCTGGTCCAGAAGTTACTTCTTGGACAACGCATCCCGGATTTCGGTTAGCAGGTCGACCTCGCTCGGCCCTGCCGGTGCCGCTTCTTCCACGGCTTCCTCTTCCTTCTTCGCGGCCTCTTTTGCCTTGTTCACATAGCGCACCAGCATGAAGACGACCCATGCGATGATCAGGAAATTGATCACGGCCATGATGAAGGCACCATAGGCGAACGCCGAGGCGCCGGCCTCTCTCGCGGCTTCCAGCGACGGGTATTCGGTCCCGTCCCCGCCCAGCAAGATGAACTTGTTGGTGAAGTCCACGCCACCCATGAACAGCCCGATGATTGGGTTGATCAGGTCGGCAACCAGGGATTTGACGATCGCGGTAAACGCCGCGCCGATGATGATACCAACAGCCATGTCCATGACATTGCCCTTGGCGATGAAGTCCTTGAATTCTTGCAGCATGTGCTGTCCTCACTCCTGTCCATGTTTCGCGCTTGTTCGTTGGTTTTACGCACGCGGAATATAGCACGTTTAACGCTGAACTTGTGAAACGTATCGGGGAAAGGAACGGTGGCCTTCCCCGTATCAGACGGGCAGCGCACCGGTCAGGACATAGCGCAGGATCTGAACCACTTCTTCGGGGGTTTCGGTCACGGCCAAGGCGGCGGCGTCGACCTCTTTCAATGCATGTTGGTGGTCTGGGCCGTGCATGACGATGAGGGATTTTCCCAGCGCCGCCGCCTGCCCCGCATCAAAGGCCGCATTCCACTGCTTGTATTTTTCGCCAAAGCGCACCACGACCACGTCGGCCTGTTCGATCCCCATACGCGTACGTATGGCATTCAGCTTGGCGCCCTTGTGGTCATGCCAGAACTTGTCCGGCTCTGCCCCCATGATCGCCACACCGCAATCGTCCGAGGCGTCGTGATCCGTGACGGGCGCGTTGAACGTCACGTCCAGCCCCTTGGCGCCCGCAACGATCTGGTCGCGCCAGTCAGTGTGGATTTCACCCGAAAGGTATACATTCAGCGTCATGTCGTGCTCCTTGTAAAGCGGCGCGAAAAGGGGTCAGCCGCGCAGGCTGCCCCCCGTGGCCCTCTCGACCTTTTGGACGATCTTGGCGCTTACCGCCTCGATGTCCTGGTCCGTTAGCGTCTTGTCGCGCGGTTGCAGCCGCACGGTGATGGCCAGGGATTTCTTACCCTCGCCCAGGCTGCCGCCGATGAATTCATCGAACACGCGCACCTCGTCGATCAACGTCTTGTCAGCACCGGCTGCGGCGTTCACCAGGTTCACAGCCTCGACATCCGCATCGACGACAAAGGCAAAATCACGTTCGACCGATTGCAGGTCGGACGCACCCAACGCGGCACGGGTGGCCGTTTTCGCCTTCGGGAACGGGATGTTGCCGATGTGCACGGCAAAGGCCACGACCGGACCCTTCACGCCCGCCGCCTCGATGGCTTTCGGGTGCAATTCGCCGAACGCGCCCAGCACGTTCTTCGGCCCGAGCGACAGCTTGGCCGATCGTCCGGGGTGCCACCACGCATTCATGTCACGCAAATGCATCAGCTTGGCGGGGGCGCCAAGGGCGGACAAAACCGCCTCGACATCCGCCTTGGCGTCGAACGTGTCGACCGAGCGGCGCACCCCGAAACGGTCCTTGGGGCCGGTGTGGCCAACCAGAATGCCAGTGACCAGCGTCTCCTGCTCATCCGGTTCGGCACCGTGGAACACCGGACCGACCTCGAACAGGGCAAGGTCCTGAAACCCACGCGCCTGGTTGCGAGTGGCGGCGGCCAGCAGACCGGGCAGAAGCGAGGGGCGCATATGGCTCATCTCGCTCGAAATCGGGTTCTCCAACCGGTTCGCGGGCACGCCGCCATACAGGTCGGCGCTTTCCGCGTCGATGAAGCTGTAGGTCACGCATTCGTTATAGCCCAGCGCCGCCGTGGTGCGCCGCGCGATGCTTTCGCGTTTCTGCATCGGCGTCAGGACCGGCTTGGGCACGCCCACCTCGGCCCGCGCCAGCGGTTTGCCAACCAGTTTGGTCAGCGACGCCACGCGGGCGACCTCCTCAACCAGATCAGCCGAGCCCTGAACGTCAGGGCGCCACGACGGCGCCTGCGCCATGTCGCCATCCATGACGAACCCCAAGGCCTCCAGCGTCTTGCGCTGCTCATCGGCGGGAATCTCCATGCCGACCAGGCTGACCACCCGGTCCGTGTCCAGCGGATAGGACCGCGCGACGTCCGGCACCGCGCCCGCGGTCACCACATGCGAAGGCTCCCCCCCGCACAGGTCCAGGATCATCTGCGTCGCAAGCTCGATCGAGGGTGCGTTGAACAGCGGATCAATACCGCGTTCGTTGCGATACCGCGCGTCCGAGTTGATCTTCAGCGCGCGACCCGTCTTGGCAATCTGGATCGTGTCCCAGAACGCGGCCTCAAGGAAAACGTTCACCGTGCCCTCGGTGCAGCCCGTCGCCAGGCCACCCATGATGCCCGCGATGCTTTCCACCGCCTTGTCGTCCGAAATCACCACCATGCCTTCGCTGAACGTGTATTCCTTTTCGTCCAGCCCCACGAGGGTTTCACCCCCCTTGGCGCGATGCACTCGCAGGTTGCCATTCACCTTGTCCGCATCGAACACGTGCAGCGGGCGGTTCTGGTCGTAGGTGAAGAAGTTGGTGATATCCACCAGCGCGGAGATCGGCCGCAGACCGATGGCGCGCAGGCGGTCCTGCAGCCATTCCGGCGACGGGCCGTTCTTCACACCCCGGATCATGCGGCCCATGAACACAGGGGCATCGTCGCTTGCATCGTCATCAATGGTGACGCTGATCGGGCTGTCAAAGGTGCCTTTGACGTCCGCCGTGGGCGCGGGTTTCAGCGTGCCCAAGCCACGTGCGGCCAGATCGCGGGCAATGCCGCGCACGCCCAGCGCATCCGGGCGGTTCGGCGTAATGGCGATGTCGATCACAGGGTCGACCTTGGAGGGGTCGTTTTCCGCCAGCCAATCGGTGAACTTGTCGCCAACCTCGCCCGAGGGCAGCTCGATGATGCCGTCGTGTTCTTCGGACAGCTCCAGCTCACGCTCGGACGCCATCATGCCGTGGCTTTCGACGCCGCGGATTTTGCCCACGGAAAGCGTCACGTCGATGCCGGGCACATAATCGCCGGGCTTGGCCAGCACCACGGTGATGCCGGTCCGCGCATTGGGCGCGCCGCAGACGATCTGTTTCTCGCCCTCGTTGGTCATCACGGTGCAGACCCGCAGACGGTCAGCATCGGGGTGCTGTTCGGCATGGGTGACTTTCGCCAGCGTGAAGGTCGACAGCCGCTCGGCGGGGTTGATGATCTCTTCAACCTCCAACCCCAGATCGGTCAGCGCCTCGGCGATCTCGTCCACGGAGGCCGTGGTGTCGAGGTGGTCTTTCAGCCAGGAGAGTGTGAATTTCATTGTCTAACTCCTACGGCATAAATGCCCGGTGTGATTTCGGCAATTGCGACAAGTGAGTGCTTGTTGTTTTCAACCGCCTTATAGACATGCAGTGTCTTGGTTTCGTCGCTGTAACGGGGATCGGTGAATATGACTGCTTCGCCTCTACCCGTGAGTGTTCCTTTGATGTCGAACTCATCGGCCAAAGCTTGGCGTTCATCCACCAGCCCCCAGGCAACCGACCATTGGTTGCCGTGTTGGTCTGTCGATGTGGTCTTCACCTGCTCAGCCCCCCGCGCATGGTCGGCACGTCCAGCGCGCTGAAGCCGTAGTGGCGCAGCCAGCGCAGGTCTGAATCAAAGAACGCGCGCAGGTCGGGGATGCCGTATTTCAGCATGGCCAGGCGGTCGATGCCGAGGCCGAAGGCGAAGCCCTGCCATTTGTCGGGGTCGACGCCGGCAGATTGCAGCACCTTCGGGTGCACCATGCCGGAGCCGAGGATTTCCATCCAGTCGTCGCCTTCGCCCACCTTCAGCTGGCCGTTATCCCACGAGCAACGCAGGTCGACCTCGGCCGACGGTTCCGTGAACGGGAAGTGCGAGGCGCGGAAGCGCAGTTCGACGTTGTCGACTTCGAAAAACGCGCGGCAGAATTCTTCCAGGCACCATTTCAGGTTCGCCATCGAGATATCCTTGTCGATCGCAAGCCCTTCGACCTGGTGGAACATCGGCGTGTGGGTCTGGTCGTAATCCGACCGATACACCCGCCCCGGCGCGATCACGCGAATGGGCGCGCCGTGGGCCTCCAGCGCGCGGATCTGCACCGGGCTGGTGTGGGTGCGCAGCACATGCGGCGGGCGCTCGTCGCTTTCGTCCCGGTGCATATAGAACGTGTCGAACTCCTGCCGCGCGGGGTGGTGCGGCGGGATGTTCAGCGCGTCGAAATTGTACCAGTCGCTTTCGATCTGCGGCCCTTCGGCCACGGAAAAACCCATGTCGGCGAAGATCGAGGTGATTTCTTCCGTCACCTGGCTGATCGGGTGGATCGAGCCGCGCCGCTCGGGCCGCCCCGACAGGGTCACGTCCAGCCATTCGGTGCGCAGGCGTTCGTCCAGTGCGGCGTCCCCCAGCGCGGATTTCTTGGCGGCGATGGCCGAGTTGATCTCGTCCTTCAGCGCGTTCAGCTTGGGGCCGGCGACCTGGCGTTCCTCGGGCGTCATCTTGCCCAGCTCGCGCATTTTCAGCGCGACCTCGCCCTTCTTGCCCACCGCTTGCACGCGGATGTCTTCCAGCGCCGCTTCGTCCGCGGCACCGGCCACCGCGTCAATGTATTTCTGCCTCAGATCATCCATCGGGCCACCCCATCGCAAAAGTCAGTTGCAGCTATCCTCTGGGACGCGAAAATGCAACATCCCCGGTGGGGTTTGGCGATGGATCAGGTGGGATTGGGGCGGTCCAGCGCCTCCTCGTCACAGATCACGTCGACGATGGTTTGCAGGCGGTCCATTGTGGCACCCGTGGCGGGGGCGGGCGGCACGGCGGGCGTGGGCCGGTCGGTGGCTGCGGCAAAGAACATGCGCATCGCGTGGTTCACCCCAGCTTCGGTCACATTGCGCCGGTCGGGGGCGAAGTAATCCGGGCCGTTCACCGCGCTTGTGACGATCTCATAGGAGGGGAAATAGGCCACGTGGTCATGCGCCCGTTCGATCACGTCGCAGGCGACACGCAGGATGGATTTCGACACGGTGGTCGAGATCATGACATGCCGGTCCTCGGCGGTGGCGGCCAGGGGCACGGGCGACACGGTGAAGATCACCCGCGCCTTGGGGTTCACGCGGGCCAGCCGGTCAAGGAACCCGTTCAGGTCGGTCACGACCTCATCAACGCCCAGGTTCACGAAGGCATAGGCGCCCGGATCAAAATGCCCGGCTTTCACGCCGGGACACAGCGGAAAGACCGCACCGTCTGCGCGCGATGTCCAGCATTCAGTCAGACCCAGGGTGAAGACGAAGATGTTGAGCTCTTCAAACATGTAGCGCACCTGGGCAAGGTGCTGGTCGCGATCCCGGATCAGTTCGGCGCGCGTGGCAAAGCCGCCGGGCTGGATCGCCGGGCGAAACGGATCGCACCAATTGCCGCCCTTGTCCTGCCAGTCGGGCTCGGCGGGGTGAAAATGGCCATGGGCGCGGTCAAACAGCTGCACCAACTGCCGGGTCGTATAGACATTGCCAAACCGCGCGGAGAAGGTGCCATAGTTCATCCGCTCCGCCAGCCCATCGACCAAATCGGTCAGGGGGTGGGCGGGTTCGGTGACGAAATAGGTGAAGCCGCTGGCCTTCAGGTGCCGGGCGATGTGTTGGGCAAAGCAACTGCCCGCTGTCGCGACCTTGTCTTCGGGATTGATCTTGAAGGGAAAATCGGTGACCGGGTTCAGATCCCCCGGTGCGACGCGCGACACGGCGCGGGACCAGAAATTGTGGTCGGGCAGATCGCTGTAGAAATGTTTTCTGCTCATGCCGGAACCCCGATCAGAGACGCAGCATGCTCTGCAAGGTATCGGTTACACATCCGGCCATAGGCGATGTTGCCGTGGGTGGCATCGGCGGACCAGAATTCGCGCGTCAGAAACCCGCGCTTGTCCTGCACACCGGGCGGGGAGACGATATAGCGCACGCCGATATCATCGCAGATTGCACGCGCCAGCCGGGTTTGCAAAAGCCAGAGCTTCAGGCGAAGCGCGGCGGGCGCCACTTTCGGGGTGGCGCCGTGCTGTTTGAACCAGACGTCCAGGTGGTCCTGCGCATAGCTGGTGTCGGCGATGGGTGGCGGGGACTCAAGATGGATCAGAGGCGCGGGGCAATCGGCGTGGATGCGGCGCAGGTGGCTCAGGCTTCCGCTTACCTTGCGCGCCAGCACCGCGTGAACCAATTGAAACGGCAGGATTTCCGCGTCCCCGCGCAGGCCCAGATCATCGCGCCCGGGCAAGGTGAAATCGAACGGGCGATCGCCGTCGACCCAGCCGACCGCGACTTGTTCGCTGCCACCCATGCGTGAAACCCACAGGTCTGCATGGGTCAGGCCAACCTCCTCAAAAAGCGCGGAAACGATGCCTGGCACGCCACCCGCGCCGGGTGCGGCGATCCGGTCCTTGTGATCGTTCACGTTACCGATGCCGATCAACACCCCGTCCGGTGGACCGTCCGCAGCCAGAGATTTCTTCATGCACATCACATGAGAATTTCCGAAAACGAAGATGTTCACCGCACGTTGCCCCCGACAAAGAAAAACCAGCCGCGACCGGGATGGCGCGGCTGGTTTCAAATTAGGGCGCTGTGGTTAACGAACAGCGAATGTCAGGCGTTTAGGCCAGAGCGGCCTTCGCCTTTTCCACGATCGCAGTGAACGCTTCGGGTTCGTGCACGGCCAGATCGGCCAGAACCTTGCGGTCCACTTCGATGCCGGCGGTGTTCAGGCCGTTGATGAAGCGCGAGTATGTCAGCGATTCGTCGTGGGCGCGCACAGCGGCGTTGATGCGCTGGATCCACAGGGCGCGGAAGTTACGCTTGCGGTTCTTGCGGTCACGCGTGGCGTATTGGTTGGCTTTGTCGACAGCCTGGCGCGCCACCTTGAAGGTGTTCTTGCGGCGGCCGTAATAGCCTTTCGCGGCGTCTGTGACTTTCTTGTGACGCGCGTGCGTCGTGGTTCCACCTTTGGTACGGGACATATCAGGCTCTCCTTAACGCGAATACGGCATCATCGACTTGACGATTTTCTCGTCAGGAGCCGAAAGCGTGGTGGTCCCGCGGGCGGTGCGGAGGAATTTGTTGGTGCGTTTGATCATGCCGTGGCGCTTGCCGGCCTGACCGGCCTTCACGCGGCCCTTGGCCGTCACCTTGAACCGCTTCTTGCAGCTCGATTTCGTCTTCATCTTGGGCATTTCCGTCTCCTTCTCAGGTTCGGTCGTGAACGCTACTCGGCATGCCACTTGTGGCCGGTCACGCATAAGAATGCGCCGTATACGAGCGATTCCCCTGTCTGGCAAGGGCTTTTGCGTCGGTTCAGAAGGGTTTCAACGGAGGTAGCGACCGATCACACGCACGAAGGCGTCCGGAATATCTTGGATCGAGTAGCCACCGGGCTGTTGCGTTACCGCCAGAACAACAAGAACGCCACCGATCAAAACCATGATGGCCGGTGTTCGCGGCGTGCGGCGGTCGATGAGCGAGCCCAGGATCGATGGCACGGACAGGGCCAACACCACGACCCCAATCACCAAAAACAGATCATTCGTCATCTACAAATCCTCAAGGGCGTGATGACTTATTTTACTCGGGATCGGCCGCGAAAATCAACCTTTCCGCACATGGCGCAACCCTAAGGATATTGGTGGTCCCGGGCACGTTGAACGGCACCCCGGCCGTCACCACGATCTGGTCGTCTTCAGAGGCAAAACCGGAAGAGCGCGCGGCACGGGCGGCGGACACGACCGCCATCTTGAACCGTTCCACATCGCCATTGGTCAAAAAGCAGTTCGTGCCCCAGGACAGGCACAGCCGTCGAGCGGTCCCGGTCAGCGGGGTCAGCGCGATGATCGGCACCCGTGGGCGTTCGCGGGCAGTCAACAGCGCGGTGGTGCCAGATTGGGTAAAACAGCAGATCGCTTTGATGTCCGTGGTTTCCGCAATCTCGCGCGCGGCGGCGACAATGCCGTCGGGAACGGTCGAGCGTTTGGCAACCCGGCTGGCTTCGATTTGTTCACGGTAGGTCGGGTCATCCTCGACCTCGATCGCGACATTGTCCATCGTCGATACGGCCTCAATCGGATAGGAGCCTGCGGCACTTTCTGCCGACAGCATCACCGCATCGGCGCCGTCATAGATCGCATTGGCCACGTCCGAAACCTCGGCGCGGGTCGGGATCGGGCTTTCGATCATGCTTTCCAGCATCTGGGTGGCGACGATCACCGGCTTGCCGGCGCGGCGGCAGGCGTGAATCAGGCGTTTCTGGATCGGAGGCACGGCCTGCACCGGAAGTTCGACCCCCAGATCACCCCTTGCCACCATGATCCCGTCCGATACGGCCAGGATATCCATGAACGCATCCACCGCAGCAGGTTTTTCGATTTTTGACAGCACCGCGGCGCGGCCCTGTGCCAGGGCGCGGGCTTCTTCCACGTCCTCGGCGCGCTGCACGAAGGACAACGCAAGCCAATCAACGCCCAGCTGGCAGGCAAACTCAAGATCGGAGCGGTCCTTGTCGGACAGGGCGGCCAGCGGCAGCACCACGTCGGGCACATTCACGCCCTTGCGGTCGGAAATTGTACCGCCCACCATGACCTCGCAATTGGCATAGTCGCTGCCGCAATCCTTGACGGTCAGGCGGATCTTACCGTCGTTGATCAAAAGAGACGACCCGGGTTTGAGGGCCGCGAAAATCTCGGGATGCGGCAGGCAGACACGGTGCCCTTCGCCAGGTGTCTCATCCAGGTCGAGACGGAACATGTTGCCTTCTTCCAGCTCGGCCGCCGAGGCAGCAAAGGTGCCACACCGCAATTTCGGCCCCTGAAGGTCGGCCAGAATGGCGATCGGACGGCCCATGTCCTTTTCGACCTGTCGCACCATCGCATGGCGCGCGCGCTGTTCTTCGTGGGTTCCATGCGACATGTTCATACGAAACACGTCTGCGCCTGCCTCGAACAGGGCGCGGATCATGTCATAGTCGTTGGAAGCGGGGCCCAGAGTGGCAACAATCTTCACGTTCCGCAGGCGTCTCATCGCGCACGTCTCCTCAGGTAATCGTTCGATTTCGGTGGGCCATCTGTTCTATGCCTCAAATCGCCGCATGTGACAACTGGCGCTTTCTGTCCCGGTCGCATAAACGGGTGGGAAGACTTATTATCGACGTGACCATGACCTACCTGCCTTTTCACATTGTCGGAGAAGATCGGCCATCGCGCTGGCTGGTGACCTGTGACCATGCGGCAAACACCGTGCCCCAAGAGGTGAACAGCGGCAGCTTGGGCATTTCGGATGCCGACTTGGCGCGCCACATCGCCTTTGACCCTGGCGCGGCCGGTGTGACGCTGGCGCTGGCCGAGATGCTGAACGCGCCCGCGATCCTGTCCAACTTTTCGCGCCTCGTGATCGACCCGAACCGGGGCGAAGACGACCCGACGATTCTGATGAAGCTGTATGACGGCACCATTGTGCCCGCGAACCGCCACGCGGATTCCGAGGAACGAGAGCGGCGGCTGAATGCCTATTACCGCCCCTATCACAAGGCGCAGGCCCGGCTTGCGGCGCGTCAGGAAGATACCGTGCTTCTGTCGATCCATTCCTATACGCGGCAGCTGAACGGACGTGAGCCCCGGCCTTGGCACATCGGCATCCTGCATGGCCGCGACGCGCGCCTTGCGATCCCGCTGATCCGCAGGCTTGAGGCCGAGCCGGACCTCTGCGTGGGCGAAAACGAACCCTATGGCGGCCACCTGGACGGTGACAGCGTCGATCGCCACGCGATCCAGCCGGGGCGCGCCAACGTGCTGATTGAACTGCGCAACGACTTGATCGTGACGGATGCACAGCAATTCGCCTGGGCTGAACGACTGGCACCGATCCTAGAGGAAACGCTGGACGCAACGGGGCTCTGATTGTGCCACACCTCACCATTGAACACTCCGCCGGGGCGCCCCTGGGCAAGGATTTGTGCGACGCGCTTTTTGATGCGCTTGCAGCCCATCCGGCCATCCCCCAGCCCGAAAGCCTGAAAATCCGCACCCTGCCCTGCAACCATCACCGGATCGGAACTGAGCCGCAAAGCTTTGCCCATGCGCGTCTGTTGCTGCTGCCGGGGCGCGACGCTGCGACAAAGGCCGCGCTGGCGCAGCTGGTGCTGGAGTGCATGGCCGAACACCTGCCGGAGGTGGGCAGCCTGTCGGTCGATGTCGGAGAATTGTCACCGGCCTATGTGAAACGGCTGCTCAGCTGACCCCTGCGCCAGCCACAGGCCACAGCGCCCCCTGAGGGCCGTGGGGTGGGTGGGCGGGAACGGTCCGAAGGGCGCGCTCCCCGGCTTGACCTTGCCGCGCGGGCGCGGTCCAATGCGCCCGACCTCAGACAAGGACCGATCATGGACGACCAGACCCGCATCGAAATCGAAGCCGCCGCCTTTCGCCGGTTGCAAAAACACCTGATGGAGGACCGTCAGGACGTGCAGAACATCGACCTTATGAACCTGGGCGGATTCTGCCGTAACTGCTTGGCGCGTTGGTATCAGGAGGCCGCGAACGAGCGCGGGATCGAGATGACGAAAGAAGAAGGGCGCGAAGCCTATTACGGCATGCCTTATGACGACTGGAAAAACCTGAACCAGACCCATGCAAGCCCGGAAAAACAGGCGGCCTTCGAGGTCGCATTCAAGGAAAACGTGTTGAAGGAGGGCAACTGACGTGTCCACCAAACTGATCGTCGCGGTTCTGGCCGTTTTCGTGGTCATTCTGGTCGTGGTTGGCGGCAGCTCCGGCGGCAAGCCCCCCGGCAGCGACAAGGTGCGGATCTCGGACCTGCGTGATTTGTCGGGCTTTGTGCGCTGCGTTGCGCAGCTGAACGACAACACCCTACCTACGACACTGACCCCGGTGGAGCGGTGTGGTCGCAACATCAACCTTGCTGATCCCGCGACCGGCACGCCTTATGGCTATGAAGTTCTGACGCCGGACACCTACCGTGTTTGCGCCGAATTTGAAAAACCCAAACGGGTCACCTCTGCCTGGTATGGTCTGGGCGAATTCGACCCGGAAACGGGCTGCGCCACGGCACCGCTGAGCAGCGACCAATAAGAACTAGGCGTCAAGCCCCCGGACGGATCGTCGCGGGGGCTTTCCGGCCGGATCAGATCGCGCTTTTCAGGCTCTCTTCCAGGTAAATCTCACGCAGGCGCGCGGCCACCGGTCCCGGCTTGCCGCCGTTCAGCTTGGCGCCATCGATCTCGACAACCGGCATCACGAAGGCGCTGGCCGAGGTGAAGAACGCCTCGTCCGCCTCCTGGGCTTCGGCGATGGTGAACGACCGCTCCTCAACCTCCATCTGCGCTTCGGCCGCGAACCGCAGCACGGCGGCGCGGGTGATCCCGTGCAGAATGTCGGTCGACAGCTCCCGCGTGATGATCTTGCCGTTCTTCACGATATAGGCGTTGTTGGACGTGCCTTCTGTGACCTTGCCGTCCTCGACCAGCCAGGCATCGTCGCAGCCTGCGGCCTTGGCGGCCATCTTCGCCATCGACGGATACAGCAGCTGCACCGTCTTGATGTCACGCCGACCCCAACGGATGTCGTCGATCGAGATCACCTTGACTGGGTTTACGTTGCTGGCCAGGCCGGGCTTGTTCTGGGTGAACAGGACCACGGTCGGCGTGGTCTCTTCCGGGTTCGGGAATGCGAAATCGCGATCGCCGGGGGCGCCGCGGGTTATTTGCAGGTAGACCAGCCCCTCGACAATACCATTGTCGGCGACCAGCTTGCGGTGCACCTCCAACAGGGCCTCGTGGCTGATCGGGTGCGGCATGTCCAATTCGTCCAGCGACCGGGTCAGTCGCGCAGCATGACCTTCGAAATCAATCAACTTGCCATCCAGCACCGAGGTCACCTCATACACCCCGTCAGCGAACAGAAAGCCCCGGTCGAACACCGAGATCTTCGCGTCTTCTTCGGGAAGGTAATCTCCGTTCACGTAAACGATGCGGCTCATGGCACTCTCCTGTTTGTGCGACGTGGGTGATTGACCGCACGTGATGTTCCTGTTGTTGCTATTCGGGTAACGCGAAAATCTACGAAGGGAAAGCCATGACGACGACCAATTCTGCCCTGATCATGCTTGCAGCAGGTATCGGCATCCCGGTGCTGGCGGCGCTGAACGCGGCACTCGGGCAACGGCTGGGCTCTCCCATTGGTGCGGGCCTGATCCTGTTTGTCGTCGCGTTCCTGACCACCGGGGCGGTGTTCCTTGTGTCCGGCGCCTCGCTGAAAGGGGCGCTGTCGGCCCCCCCGCACCTGTTCCTGGCGGGCACGTTGGTTGCGTTCTACGTGCTGACAATCACCTGGATCGCGCCCACCTTCGGCGTCGGCAATGCGGTGTTCTTCGTGCTGATCGGACAGCTCCTCTCGGCCGCCGCGATCGACCATTTCGCCCTGTTCGGCGCGTCGCACCATCCGCTGACCCTGGCGCGCAGCGCGGGCATCGCGGTGATGGCGGCGGGGGTCTTCCTGACCCAGATCGCCGGGCGCGGCTAGGCTCAGCCCCACAGGTCCGCCGACGGCGGATGCACCCCGGCGTCGTCGAACTGCAAAGGCGCGTCGCGATCCTCGGCCAGCAAAAGCGGCCCGTCCAGATCGGTCACCATCGCGCCCTGCGCCACCAACGTCGCGGGCGCCATCGCCAGGGACGACCCGACCATGCAACCGACCATGACCTGATACCCTTGCGCCAGCGCCGCATCGCGCAAGGCCAGCGCTTCGGTCAGCCCCCCGGTCTTGTCCAGCTTGATGTTCACCACGTCATACTTGCCCTTCAGCCCTGGCAGGCTCGCGCGATCATGTGCGCTTTCGTCAGCACAGACCGGCACCGGGCGGTCCATCCCGATCAGCGCGTCGTCATCACCGGCGGGTAGAGGCTGCTCGACCAGGCCGACACCCAGCCGCACCAGATGCGGCGCCAGATCGGCATAGACCTCGGCGCTCCAGCCTTCGTTTGCGTCGACGATGATGCGCGACATGGGCGCGCCTGCGCGCACCGCTTCCAGACGCGCCATGTCATCCGGCGTGCCCAGCTTGATCTTCAACAAAGGACGATGCGCGTTCTTCGCAGCCTGCGCCTGCATGTCCTCCGGCGTGGCCAGAGACAGGGTATAGGCGGTGATCTCCGGCCCCGGTGCAGCCAGCCCCGCCAGTTCCCAAACCCGTTTGCCCTGCTGCTTGGCCTCAAGGTCCCACAACGCGCAATCCACCGCGTTGCGCGCGGCCCCGGCTGGCAACAGGTCATACAGCGCGGCCCGCGTCACATCACCCGGCAGGCTCAGGATTTCCTCAGTCACACTGTCCAGAGTCTCATCGTAGCGCGCATAGGGCACACATTCGCCCCAGCCCCGGTGTGTGCCATCAGACACCCGCACCGTCAGCACCTTTGCTTCGGTACGCGACCCGCGCGAAATGGTGAAAACCTGTGCCAGTTTAAATGTATTGGGGGTCACAGTAATGCGCATGTGTCCCTCCTTTCATCTTTCCAGAAATATCCCGGGGGTTTGGGGGCTGCGCCCCCAATTCCATACCTTCAGATTACACGGCGGCCAGAGCGTCAACCAGACGCGCGGCACCCTGCCGGAAGGGATCGACCGCAGGCAGGCCCATACGCTCTTCGACCCCGGCCAGATAGGCCACCGCCTCGTCCTCGCTCATGTGCTGCGTGTTCACCGAAACACCGACAACCTGACAGGCCGGATTTGCCACCCGCGCCAGTGTCAGCGCCACGTCACGCAGTTCTTCCAGCGACGGCGCGGTATAGTCGGGCAGGCCCCGCATATGATCGCGCGTCGGCTCATGGCTCAGGATCAGCGCATCGGGTTGGCCACCGTGGATCAGTGCCATCGTCACACCCGAGTAGGAAACATGGAACAGACTGCCCTGCCCCTCAATCAGATCCCAATGATCCGGGTCGTTGTCTGGGGAAATGTATTCCACCGATCCGGCCATAAAATCGGCCACAACCGCGTCCAGCGGCACGCCGTCGCCGGTGATCAGAATGCCGGTCTGGCCGGTGGCGCGGAAGGTCGCCTTCATCCCGCGCGCTTCCATCTCGCGGTGCATTGCCAGCGCCGTGTACATCTTGCCGACCGAGCAATCCGTGCCCACCGCCAGGCAGCGCTTGCCGCTGCGTTTCTTGCCGTTGGCAATCGGGTAATCCACCTCGGGCACCCGCACGTCGTGCAGCTCGCGCCCGCAGGCCGCTGCGACCGCCACCAGGTCGGCCTCGTCGCTCAGCAGGTTGTGCAACCCGCTGGCCAGATCGAAACCCTCCTCAAGCGCCATCACCAAAACCTTTTTCCAGGCCTGGCTGATCACCCCGCCCCGGTTGGCCACACCGATGACCAGGGTCTTGGCGCCAGCCGCCTTGGCCTCTTCCAGGCTCATGTCGGTCAGGCCCAGATCGGCCTTGCAGCCCTCCATCCGAAACTGCCCGACCGCGTTTTCCGGGCGCCAGTCCTTGATGCCCTGCGCCACTTTCGCGGCCAGTTGGTCAGGCGCATCGCCCAGGAACAGAAGGTATGGGGTCTTGATCATGGCAGCCTCGCAAGAATCGTGTGGGATGTGTTCGTTTCGCCGAATAATCGCCCACATGTCGGGGAATGGCGTCGCAACATCGCCGTCTCTGGCAGAGACATTTCGAAGAAACACCCGCAAACCGAACAAATGACGGTGAAATCTTGCACGGACCGTCGGATCGACGGGGAAACCGCCACCTCTGCCGCAACGCGGCGCATTTCGCGCTGCACCGCCGAAAACGCCTTGCCGCCCGGCACGCAATATTCTATCCGATATGCAAAGCGAAACGTAACTTCCTTGCAAGGAGACCGCCATGTCTTTCCGTGTCCAACCCCCGGCCCCCGCCCGTCCCAACCGCTGCCAGCTGTTCGGCCCGGGCTCGCGCACCGAATTGTTCGAAAAGATGGCCGCCTCGGCCGCCGACGTGGTCAACCTGGACCTGGAAGACAGCGTTGCGCCGGGTGACAAGGACATCGCGCGCAAGAACATCATCGCCGCCACACATGATATCGATTGGGGCAACAAATACCTGTCCGTGCGCATCAACGGCCTGGACACGCCGCATTGGTACAAAGATGTGATCGAACTTCTGGAAAACGCCTCGGACCGTCTGGATCAGATCATGATCCCGATGGTGGGCTGCGCCGAAGACATCTACGCGGTCGAAGCACTGGTCGCCGCGGTCGAAAAGGCCAAAGGCCGCACCAAGCCGGTCAGCTTCGAAGTGATCATCGAAACCGCTGCGGGCATCGCGCATGTCGAGGAAATCGCAGCCTCCTCGCCGCGCATGCAGGCGATCAGCCTGGGCTATGCGGACTTTGCCGCTTCGATGGGAATGGCCACCACCGGCATCGGCGGCACGCAGGAAAACTACTACATGCTGCACGAAGGGGAAAAGCACTTCCCGAACCCGTGGCACTGGGCACAGACCGCCATCGTCGCCGCCTGCCGCACCCATGGCGTGCTGCCGGTTGACGGGCCGTTCGGTGACTTCTCGGATGACGACGCCTTCGTGGCGCAGGCGAAACGCTCGGCCACGCTGGGGATGGTCGGCAAATGGGCCATCCACCCCAAACAGGTGAAACTGGCAAACGAGGTCTTCACCCCCTCTGCCGAAGCCGTCGCCGAAGCGCGCGAAATCCTGGCCGAAATGGAAAAAGCCAACGCCGCCGGCATGGGCGCTGTGACCTACAAGGGCAAGCTGATCGACCAGGCATCGATGAAACAGGCCGAGGTCATCGTGGCACAGGCCGAACTGGCCGCCAAAGGCTGAACACCCGCGCCGGGGCGGGCACACCACCTGCCCCGGGCGCCAATCCGCACCGCCCCAAGGCGGTGCTTATCAAGCGTTGCCGGAGGCAACACCGCTCAGGACCGCTTGATCAGAACCAAACCCGACAAGACGATCACCACGCTGCCCGCCAGGGTCCAGCCGTCCGGGCGTTCACCGAACACGACGACCGCCAGCACCATCGCCAGCACCAGGCGTGAATACCGAAACGGTGCGACCACGCTGATGTCCCCCGTGCGCATCGCCTTGGTCAGCGCAAAATAGGCAAAGACACCCACCGCGACGATTCCCGCCAGCAACGCCGCTTCGCGCAGGTCGGGGTATACCGCACCGCCAGTCACGCCCAAGATGAGGGCGCCCGACAGGGTCAGCATGACAAAGCCCAACACCCCCAGTTGCAGGTTCGACATCCCCACAGGGGCCGCCCGCGACCCCAGGTCACGCCCGGCAAAGCCAAACATGGCGATCACCGCCAGCATCGAAAGCGCCTCGAACCCGGCCAGACCGGGGCGCAGAATCATCAAGACACCGACAAACCCCAACGCGATCGCCGCCCAGCGGCGCCACCCAACCTGCTCGCCAAAAAACACGACCGCCCCCAAAGCCACGACCAGCGGCGTGGCTTGCAGGATCGCCGAGGCGGAACTGAGCGGGGTCATCGTGATGGCAAGCGCGAAGAACAGCCGCCCGATCACTTCGCTGACAGACCGCAGCGCCATCGCCCGCGACCGGATCGCATCGTGCCACACCGGTTGCCCGGCCCGCAGCGCAAGCAGGGCAAAGACAAGGGTGCCACCCAACCCGAAGGTCACGATCACCTGACCGACTGGCAGACGGATCGCCGCCAGTTTGATCAGCATATCCTCGACCGCAAACCCGGCCATGGAGGCAACCATCCAGGCCGCGCCACGCAGATTGTTCATGATGGGCCTCCGTCCACCCGGCCTTTGTGAGCCGCCGCGCATCGCAGGTCAATCACCTCGACTGGGTGGCTATTGCATCGGAGCCGTCACCTCGCTGGCAGGGGTCATGGCCTCGCCAGGGTGCCAGAGGGTTTGCGAGGTGAAGACCACCCCCGCGCTGAGGCAGGTCAAGACAACCAAAGCGCTGATCGGCAGCAGGCGGGCGACGGGGCGCGGTGAAAGCGCGGCAAGTAACATAATCTGGTCCTCCATTGTGGTGGTCTGAAGGTTCAACGCAGCCGGATCGGATTTCCGTCGCGCCCAGCCACGCAGAGCGGTGGACACGAGTTGCATTGACCCGCCGTCAGGTCCATATATCGACACAAGTGAAGAGCGGGAGCGCGTGATGACCAACTACCTCGAGTTTGAAAAACCCCTTGCTGAAATCGAAGGCAAGGCCGAAGAGCTGCGCGCGATGGCGCGGGCGAACGAGGAAATGGACGTTGAAAAAGAGGCCTTGGCGCTGGATCGCAAGGCCGAGGACATGCTGGGCGACCTCTACAAGGACCTGACAGCCTGGCGCAAATGCCAGGTGGCGCGCCACCCTGACCGCCCGCATTGCAAGGACTACATCGAAGCGCTGTTCACCGAATACACACCGCTGGCCGGTGACCGGAATTTTGCCGACGACCACGCCGTGATGGGCGGTTTGGCCCGTCTGGGCGATGTGCCCGTGGTGGTGATGGGGCAGGAAAAAGGCAACGACACCAAGTCGCGCATCGAGCGTAACTTCGGCATGGCGCGACCCGAGGGCTATCGCAAGGTGATCCGCCTGATGGACCTGGCCGACCGCTTCAACCTGCCTGTGATCATGCTGGTGGACACCCCCGGTGCATATCCCGGCAAAGGGGCAGAGGAGCGCGGTCAGAGCGAGGCGATCGCGCGTGCGACGGAACGCAGCCTGAACGTGAAAAGCCCGGTCATTTCCGTGATCATCGGCGAAGGCGGCTCCGGTGGCGCCGTGGCGCTGGCCACCGCCAACACGGTCATGATGCTGGAACATTCGATCTATTCGGTGATCAGCCCCGAAGGCTGCGCCTCGATCCTGTGGAAGGATGCCGAGAAGATGCGCGAGGCCGCCGAGGCGCTGCGCCTGACCGCGCAGGACCTGAAGGAACTGGGCGTGATCGACCGCATCATTTCCGAACCCGTTGGCGGCGCCCAGCGCGCGCGCGCCGACACGATTGCCGCCGTGGGCCAGGCGCTTGAGGTCGAGCTGACGGCACTGATGAAGAAGGCCAAGGGCGATGCGTTGATCCGCGACCGTCGCAAAAAATTCCTCGACATGGGGTCCAAAGGCCTCGCTGCCTGATACCCTCCCCCTGATCCAAAGGTGCGCCTTCGGCGCGCATGACATCTCAGTGTCGGCTAGAGCCTCCGCTTCGGATCGCCGCAGACGTCACTGGTGGCGCAAAGCCTCAATCGGGTCCAACCGCGCCGCGCGGCGGGCCGGGAAGTAGCCGAAGACGACGCCGACCGCCGCCGAGAACAGGAAGGCCAGCGCCACGATGGCCGGGTCCGGCGCGAACGGGATCACCATCAGGTTCGACGCAAACGCCGCCAGCGCCAGCCCCAGCACGATCCCGACCAGCCCGCCGATCATCGACAGAACAATGGCTTCGACCAGGAATTGCATCAGCACCTGGTTGGCCGTGGCCCCGATCGCCAGGCGAATGCCGATTTCGCGCGTCCGTTCTGTCACCGACACCAGCATGATGTTCATGATACCGATCCCGCCCACCAAAAGGCTGACTGCGGCCACGGCGGACAGAAGCCCGGTCAGGATGCTGGTGATCCCGGTCAGCATCGACGCGATCTGTTTCATGTCCATGACGTTGAAATCATCGTCCTCGCCGTCGCTGATCCGGCGACGTTCACGCATCAGGGCCTCGATCTCGACCTGCGCGCGTTCGGTGGATAACCCGTCGCGCACGGAAACGAAGATCATCGACACGTCCGTGTTGCCCATCACCCGACGTTGAAACGTCTTCATCGGCAGACCGATCACGTCATCCTGATCCGTGCCGAAGGACGAGGCACCCTTGGCCTCTAGCAGCCCCACGACTTCGTAGGTCAGCGCGTTCATGCGGATGGTTTCGCCAATCGGGCTGGTGTTGCCGAACAGGGTCTGGCGCACGGTTTCGCCCAGGATGCAGACGCTTTTGCCCGAGCTTTCTTCGCTGGGCAGGAACCGGCGGCCCAGCACGACCGACCAGTCCACCGCGTCCAGATACCTGTTGTCGGTTCCCACCAATGAGGTCGAGGTGCTTTCCGCCCCGAACACTGCCGTGGTCATGGTCTGGGCATAGGGGGCTGCGGTGTCCACGCTGCTGATCTGGTCGATAATCGCATCCACGTCCTTGAGCGTGAACGCCTTGGCCACACCGCCGGAGCTTGGTCCGCGGTTTTCGCCACCCGGTGTCAGCATCAGGATGTTGGTGCCAAGTTTTTCAACATCCGCTGTGACCTGGGCCGAGCTTCCCTGCCCCACCGTCACCATCGCGATCACGGCCGCGACACCGATGACAATGCCCAAAACGGTCAGGATCGACCGCATGGTGTTGCGAAATATGGCCTGGATGGCCAGTCGGACGGTTTCCCAGATCATTGCCGATGCCCCCTTGTGCCCAGGATTTCGGCAGGTGTGCCTGTGCGCTCAACGCGCCCGTCGACCATCCAGATGATGCGGTCGGCAAAGCCTGCCATGTCTTCCTCGTGGGTGACCATCACGATGGTTATGCCATCGTCCTTGTTCAGGTCGCGCAGGACTTCCATGATCTCTTTCGACATCTTTGTGTCGAGGTTCCCTGTTGGCTCATCCGCGACGATGACCTGTGGCGTGCCAACCAATGCACGGGCGATGGCCACACGCTGTTGCTGCCCGCCGGACAGTTCGGATGGGTCATGGTGTTCGCGCCCTTTCAGGCCGACCTTCCCCAGCGCGTCCAACGCCTGCGCGCGCCGCTCGGCGCCCACCAAGCCCTTATAGATCAACGGCAATTCGACGTTGTCCAAGGCCGAGGTGCGTGGCAGCAGGTTGAAGCCCTGAAACACGAAGCCCAGATAGTTGCGCCTGAGAAGCGCGCGTTGATCCTGGTCCAATGCTGCGACGTGCACACCGTTGAACAGGTAGTCACCACTGGTCGGGCTGTCGAGGCAGCCCACCATATTCATCGCGGTGGATTTCCCCGACCCGCTGGGGCCCATGATCGCCACGAATTCGCCCGTCGTGATTGACAGGCTGACACCGTCCAGGGCGTGCACTTCGGCCTCGCCCTGACCATAGACCTTGGTCACATCGCGAAATTCGATGACGGGGGTGTTTTTGTCGGCGGGCATGTCACTTGCCCTCGATCATGTCGGTGATGACCTGATCGCCAACCACGATATCGCCCGACAGGATTTGTGTCATCTGCCCGTCCGTATCGCCCTTTTCGACCGATACCTCCAGCGCGACGCCATCGCGCAAGACCCAGACCGAGCGGTCCGAGCGCACGCGGTTGTCTTCTTCGTTGTCCGGGATCAACAGGGCCAGCAGTCCGCCACCGGCTTCATTTTCCTCGGCCTTTTCTTCGACCACCTGAGGCGGGGCAAAGCGCAGGGCGCCGTTGGGCACAAGAAGCGCTTGTTCATGCCGGGCCACAGTGATGTCGGCGGTGGCGGTCATGCCAGGGCGCAACAGAAGGTCGTCATTGGCCACAGACAGGATCGCCTTGTAGGTCACCAGCCCGTCAGTGTTGTCCGAGGCAAACCGCACCATCGATATGGTCGCAGGGAAGGTCTGATCGTCATAGGCATCGACCGTGAAACTGGCGATGTCCCCCACCGCGATCCGGCCGATATCAGCCTCGGAAACGTCGACCTGCAGCTCCATCTGCGCCAGATCTTCGGCGATGGTGAACAATTCGGGCGCCGACAGGCTGGCGGCAACGATCTGGCCCGCATCCACGTCCCGGCGCAATACGATGCCGTCGATCGGTGCGTGAATGGTGGCCTTGGCAAGCTCGGCCTGCTGCGCGTCCAGCTGCGCCTGAGCCAGGTCCAGATTGGCCTGTGCGCTGGCTACATTGGCGCGGGCACGGTCCAACGCAGCTTGCGCTGCAGTCACGTTCGTACGGCTGGTGACGCCGCGCTGATCCAATTGCTGCACGGTTTCGAAGTTCAGCCGCGCCTCGGTCAGGCTGGCCTCGGCACTGGTTAGCTGGGCGGCGGCGGCGGCATGCGAGGCCTTCTGAACCGAAAGTTGCGCGTTCAACTGCGTGGTGTCGAGCATGGCCAGAACCTGGCCCGCCTGCACGGTATCGTTGAAATCCACAAGAACCTCGGCCATCGTGCCGGAAATCTCGGTCGAGATTTCGACCAGATTGGTGGGTTCGACGGTGCCGGTGGCGGTGACCGTGATGGTCAGGTCCCCGGTGACGACCTCTTCTGTAACGTAGTGCACCGCGCGGCGCTCTTCGACCTCCTGCATCCACCACATCGTGACGCCGATCGCGACCAGTATGGCCAGCACCCACCAGACCCAATGGGGAACACGGCGCTTGGCATGACCAACGCCCAAGGTGGCTTCGATTTCGCGTTGTGTGTCGCCCATTTTTGGTCCCCTGAAACACTTTGCTTACATACACGTATCAGATGGGACGTTCCGGCGCTGGAGGCAACGGCTTCAGCCGCGAAAACTTGTCATTCCCGCCTTGCGTTCACCACATGGTTCGCGCCGCGCGTCCGGCCCAGTCGCGATCATAGCTTTTGCCATCAAACTTCCCGTCTGTCATTTCGCGCAGCATGTCGCCGATGCTGGGCAAGCCGGCGGCGTCGTCGCGCGACCACAGCCCCGCGCGCATCACCGCGCGGGCACATTGGGAGTAGACTTCGTGAATGCGGATCACGATGACACTGCGGGGCTGCTTGCCGGATTTCTCGAACCGGGCGCAGAGATCGGCATCGGCCGTCACCCGGCCCATCCCGTTCACCCGCACGACGTTGTTCGACCCCGGCACCATGAACATCAGCGACACACGGGGATCGCGCACGATGTTGCGCAGGCTGTCGATGCGTTCGTTGCCGCGCCAGTCGGGCAAGGCCAGTGTGTGCGGGTCAAGGCAGGCCACCACCGGGCCATCGTCGCCGCGGGGGCTGGCGTCGGTGCCTTCAGGGCCGACCGTCGACAGCACGCAGAACCGGCTGGCGGCGATCCATTTTCGGTAACATGGCGTCAGGCGGTCCGCGACCTTTACCAGGCTTGCCTCGCCCGGCGTGCCGTAAAGCGCCTGCAGCGTCTCAGGTGTCAGAAACTCCATCGCGCGTGTCCTTGATGCTAAGCCCGGCCTCGACCATCAACCGGTCCGAGTTCTCTTCGACGTCGCGTTCCATCCGAACCATGAAATCGGCCATCTCAAGACCGGGGGTGATGGCCGGCATAAACTCCACCACCGCCAGTCCGGGCCGGCGCATGATGCCGTGGCGCGGCCAGAACACGCCCACGTTGGTGGCGGCGGGCACGCAAGGGCGCTCGGTCTCTTTGTACAGCACACCCGTGCCGATCTTGTATTTCTTATGCGCCCCTGCGGCAACGCGGGTGCCTTGCGGAAAGATGATCAGCTGCCCGAAGGCCGAGGCGCCGGATTTCACGTCCGCGACCATCTTCTTGATCGCCACGCCGCGCTTGCCTCGGTCGACCGGGATGCAGCCCAGCGCCTTGCCATAATAACCCACGATCGGCGTCCACAGGATTTCCTTTTTCATGATGAACTTGGGTTCGGGCACCACGCTCACGATCATGATGATGTCGAAAAAGCTTTGGTGTTTCGAGGCGATAATGGCTTCTCCGGTTGGCACCTCGCCGCGAATTTCGGATTTCAGCCCGACCATCTTGTCGGCGCTCCAGCGCACCCAGCGGCAATAGGTATGCACCGCCTTGAAGGCCCAGTGACGGCCAAACAGGGTCAGCGGCGTGAAATACAGCGCCATCAGGACCATCATCAGATACATCTGGATGATGAACAGAAGCGACAGAATCCATTGAATGACGGTCCGCATCAGCTGCGCTCCTTCAAAGTGGAAAGGGCGGCGTTTCGGGTGGCCGCAAAGGCCACCAGGGCTGCCAGAGGCGGGATGATGAGCGGCCACAGCCAGTGCCAGCCCTGGAACCCCAGCCCGGTCAGAAATCCACCCGCAACATCCGCCGTGGGCAGAAAGGCGATTGCGATCATGCCCAGCACCGTGCCCACCGCAGCACCAATCAGCGCGCGCAGGGTATAGCGGCGCACAAAGGCGCGGGCGATATAGGCATCCTGCGCGCCAACAAGGCGCAGAACGCGGATGACCTGCGCATTGGCAGACAGCGCCGCACTGGCGGCCAGGGTGATCATCACCCCGGTGATGGCCGCAATCAGCAGGATCGCGACGAAGCCCAGCGACCGCAGCCGCCCGGCCGCATGGACAAGCGGTTCGCGCCAGCGGGTATGGTCATCCAACACCGCGCCGGGGGCTTCACCTGCAAGGCGGGCGCGCAGTCCTGCGGCGTCGTATCCATCGCCCTCCTCGATCACCTCGATCAGGCGCGGAATCGGCAGCGTGTCCAACGGCAGGTCCGGCCCGAACCAGGGCTCAAGCAATGCGTGTTGTTCTTCGTCCGACAGCGGACGGGCATCCTTGACGCCGGGGGTGGTGACCAGCACCTCCATCACGGCAAGCATCTGCGCATCCATCTGCCCCTCGGGCGCCGAAATGCGGATGGTCGAGCTTTGCGCCAGCTCATCGCCCCAGCGATCCGCGAGCCGGCCAGTGGCCAGCGACAGCGCCATTGCGAACACGGTCAGAAACGCCATCGAAGCCGCGGCGAAGACCGTCAGACGGGCGGTGAAGCCGGTGGGCGGCACAACCCGGTCCGCCTGGTCATCCCCGGCGATGAAATGCAGGATTTTCGCAACAATCGGGTTCACAGATCCGCCCCCGCCAGTTGCAACCGGTGATCCGAAATCCGCAGCACACGCGCCTGCACCTGCGATTTGGCCGAGCGGATCAGGTGCATGTCATGGGTGGCGATCATCACCGTTTTGCCCATCCGGTTCAATTCAACCAACAGAGTCAGAAGACGCAGAGACATCTCCCAGTCCACGTTGCCGGTTGGCTCATCCGCCAGGATCACATCGGGCGACACGATGACCGCGCGCGCCAGGGCGGCGCGTTGCCGCTCTCCGCCGGACAATTCCGGAGGATGGGCGCCCGCCTGGGCTTCAAGCCCGACCCATTTCATCAGCTCGCGTAGCTCCTGAGGATCTGTTGACCGACCCGCCACGGTCAACGGAAGTGCCAGGTTTTCAGCCACGCTCAGATGGTCCAAAAACTGACAATCTTGATGCACAACACCCACACGCCGGCGCACCAGCGCCACGTCGTCACGTGTCATGTTGCGCGCGTCGTGTTCAAACAGTGACACGCGGCCTTTGGTGGCAATCAATTCGCCATAGCACAACTTGAGAAGCGTGGTTTTGCCTGCTCCGGACGGGCCGGTCAGAAAATGAAACGACCCCGGTGCCAGCTTGAGAGAGATATCGGTCAGAAGCGTGCCGCCGCCATAACCGTAAGAAACGTCTTCCAGCTCGATCACGCACAGCCCCTTGTTCCACTTTAGGACAGTTTTGCCCCACCTTGAAGATTGTTTCAATGCGCGTATTGCAAAGGTTTGATTTTCCCCATGATTGCGCTCATACTGCGCGCGAACAAGGCAGGTGAAGAACGTCCAAAAGGACGCCGGAAATGGGGTCAAGACATGCGGCTGATATGCCCGAATTGTGGTGCTCAGTACGAAGTGGACGATCGGGTTGTTCCCGACGCTGGGCGGGATGTGCAATGTTCGAACTGCGGCCATGCCTGGTTCCAGAAGCACCCGGATTACGACGCCGACCTGGCTGATGAGCTTGGCTTGGATCCCCCTTCCGAAGCGCTCGAGGCGCAAGACGATCACCAAGATCACAGCCCCGAATCGGACACCGACGCAGGTCACGAATATGATGACGACGACCCGCAACACGACGTGCCGCAGCCTGAGCCGCGCGCACTGGATGATGGCGTGCGCGACATCCTGCAAGAAGAAGCGTCACGCGAGCTGGAACAACGCGAACATGATCGTGAGCAGTTGGAAAGCCAGCCCGACCTGGGTCTGGATGAATCCGATGGTGAAGAAACCCGTCGCCGCACGGTACGCGAGCGTATGGCGCGGCTGCGCGGGCTGGACGACGAAGACCCAGAGCATGATGCGGATCCCGAGGCGCGGCGCGACCTGTTGCCCGACATCGAGGAAATCAACTCGACGCTGGACGCCACGGGTGACGACGTCGGAAATCTGCAACCTGAAGTCACATTGAATGACCGCAGGAGCGGCGGATTCCGTCGAGGGTTTATCCTGATGCTGGCCTTTGCTGCCGTGCTGGCCTTGCTCTATGTCTATGCGCCTAAAATCTCGGCTGCGGTTCCGGCTTTGGACCCGGTCATGACAAGCTATGTTCAGATCGTGGACAAGGCGCGCGAAGGTTTGGACGGGGCGATGCAAACGGCCATCGGCGTTATGCAGGGCGTGTCGGAGGGCGGGGACGCCACGGGCAACTGAGCGCTCAGAACCGATCCAGAAGCCGCTTCAGGTAGTCGCGCTCCAACTCAGGTCGGGCGCCGTCACCCGAGCGGCGGCGAAGCTCATCCATCAGTTCTTGCGCCCGACGATATACATCTTCGCCCTCGGCCAGCGGCCCGTCGGTCGCGACGGTACCATTTGACCCGGGATCGCGTCCCAACGGATCACTTTGCCGCTGGCCTGGTTCGCCCGCGGCGGCGCCCTGCTGACCTTGCTGCTGCTGTTGCTGCGCCATCGCGTTGTCGAACTGGCGCATACCTTCGCGCATGGCTTCCATCGCTTCGGCCTGACGGTTTAGCGCTTCGCCCACGTCGCCGTCGCGCAGCGCCTGTTCGGCGCTGTCCATCGCGTCGCCCGCCCGGCCCAGAGCCTCACGCGCGTCCTGGCCTTCGGGGGAGCCTGCGCCTGGCAAGCCTTCCTGCTGCTCGCGCAACTGGTCGCGCAGGGCGCTTTGGCGGTCGGCCAGATCGCCCTGGTTCCCGTCGCCCTCGCCTTCGCCCTGCCCTTCGCCGCCTTCTCCGGAATGCGCCTGCCCCCGGCCCTGGCCGCCGTCGCGCCCGACGTTTTCGCTGCTTTCCCCGGCGCGGGCGTTTGGGTTGGCCTGTTCCTGAAGGTCGCGGAAGGCTTCGTCCGACAGGCCCTGTTGTTGGCGCAAGGTATCCTGCAAGCCTTCCATCGCCTGTTCGCCGGGGCTTTTGTTGCCCTCGCCCGGCTGGCCCTGGGTGACCTGCATGTTTTCCATCATCTCGCGCATCGCATCCAGCATCGCCTGCGCCTCATCCTGGCGCCCCTGCTGCATCAGCTCTTCGATCCGGTCCATCATCGCCTCAAGGTCTTCAGGCGTGATTTGCATGCCGTTTTGCGATTGCTGCTGGTCCTGCCCCTCGGCGCCCTCGGGCTGTTGCGCGGCCAGCTGATCCATGTAGTCCTTCATCGCCTGGCGCAGCTCGTCCATCAGCTCGGATAATTCCTCGGGTGATGCCCCCTGCTCCATCGCTTCGCTCAGCCGTTCTTCGGCGCGGCGCAGGCGCTCCAAAGCGTCGGACAGGCTGCCATCTTCGATCTCGATCGCCATGTCCCACAACGCCCGGGTGACCTCATCGCGCAAGCCCTCGGACAGGCCGAAACGCGTGCCCATCTCAAGCCGCCGGATCAACATGCGTAGCTTCAACAGCTGCGTTTCGCGCGGAAACAGACCATCAGGTCGGTAGCTGACCGCACGCAGGATCATCGCCACGCGGGGGCCGTTTTCGCGGCTCCACATCAGGTCACGTCGTTGTTCGATCAGGCTTGCGGCCAATGGGTTCAGGAACCGCCGCCCCGGCAGTTTGATCTGCTCTGGCACCGAGCTACCCATCTGCCCCGCCGCGTCCTCGACCGACAGGTTCAAAGACACCGGCAAACCCGCCCAAGCGTGTTCGGCAAGGTTGTCGTGCAGCGTCTCCTCGACCACCAGGCGATCGCCCCGGAACGGCATCGGCAGGTCCACGATGATGTCCGTGCGCGGCTCGGGGGCGATGGTCAGGCCGTGACGCCGGTCAACTGCCGTCAGATCCAACGCGAACCGCGCCTGCCCGGCAACGACGCCGTAATCATCGGTCGCAACAAAGCCTTGGCGCATTTCCCCGGCGATGGTGCGGGTCAGGTCGCCTTCGGGACGCACGTCAGGTGGCACATCGCCGATCGCGGTGACCGACCAGGCTGCCCCGCCCGGTCCTTCGATCGCCAACCTGCCGTTCCGGGTGATCTGCACCACGTGGCTGGGCAGTGGTTCTTCGGGAAAGGTCGCAATGTCACCGGTCACGCTCAGTGCGCCCAGTTTGCCATAAAGCCGCAGGGTCAGACGGCTTCCGGACGGCACCGCCAGCGGGCCGGGCTTCTGGTCGTTCAGATACAGGCTGGGCTTGCCGGTATAGGCGGGCGGTTCGATCCAGCCCTCCCACGACGCGACGATGGCGGCCTCGGCCTGAGGGCCGGGCACCAGATCCCCCAGCTCGGTCACTTTTGACAGGTTGCCAAAGCCCAGCGCCATCACGAAACCCAAAAGCGCCATCAGTCGTAGCGCAAAGGGGTCGCGCACCGCCACGCGCAGGTCGGGCGCCACGGCACGCGCGGCGTTTACCCGCGCCACCATACGCATCTGGTGCGCGCGCCAGACGGCTTCGGACCCGGCATCGCCCGCGCCGATCGCCTGCACGTCGGCAAGGGCGGCTATCGGTTGCCCCGGCAACGTCGCATCCAGTCGGGTCAAAACCTCGCTTCGGTGCGGGGCATGAAAGCGGCGTATGCCGCCCAAGACCGCCGTGATCGCGGCAAGGGCTGCGAGCAGAGCAAGCCCTCGCAACAGGCCCGGCACCAGCAAGGCCGGTAGCCCCGCCATCAACGCGGCCAACAGCGCCAAAACGATCGACACAAACGGAAAGAACGCTTTCCACACACGTTCACCCAGCATCCCCGCAGCCGTCAGGCGCAGGGGCCACTTCAGCCGCTTCGCAAGCTCGTTTGCGGCGGCAGGAGGCAGGGCATCATGGGTCATGCGACCCCTCATGGGTTACAACCATGCAGGGATGGTATCGCGTTCCAGCATCTCTTCATAGGTCGGGCGTGCGCGGATAACCGCGAATTGATCACCCATGACCAGAACTTCCGGAATCAGGGGCCGGGAATTGTATTCCGAGGCCATTACCGCGCCGTAAGCCCCGGCTGAGCGAAAGGCGACCAAATCGCCCGCCGCCAGTGGCGCCAAGTCGCGCTCTTTCGCGAAGGTGTCGCCGGTTTCACAGATCGGACCGACGATGTCATAGCGTTCCTGCTCGACCCCCGGCGCGGATTCGATCACAGGCACGATATCGTGGTGCGCCTCATACATGGCCGGGCGCACGAGGTCGTTCATGGCACTGTCAACAATCAGGAAATTGCGCCCTTCGCCCTGTTTCACATAAATGACTCCGGTAACCATGATGCCCGCATTTCCGCTGATCAACCGGCCCGGTTCGATCTCGATCTCACAGCCCAGATCCCCGACCGTTTCGCGGATCACCTGGCCGTATTCGATCGGCAGCGGCGGCGCGTCATTCGACCGTTCATAAGGAATGCCCAGCCCGCCGCCCAGATCCAGCCGAAGGATTTCATGCCCGTCTTCGCGCAGCTGCCGGGTCAGAGCCGCGACCTTTTCATAGGCCTGCCGGAACGGCTCCAGATCGGTCAGCTGACTGCCGATATGCACGTCGATCCCGACGATTTTCAGCCCCGGCATGGTCGCGATCTGGCCATAGACCTCCCGCGCCCGCGCAATCGGGATGCCGAATTTGTTCTCGCTCTTGCCGGTGGCGATCTTGGCGTGGGTTTTCGCGTCCACATCCGGGTTCACGCGCACGGTGACCGGGGCGGTCACGCCCATCTCGCTGGCCACGGCGGACAGCGCCAGCATCTCGGGTTCGCTTTCCAGATTGAACTGACGAATGCCGTGGGTCAGCGCCAGGCGCATCTCGTCCCGCGTCTTGCCGACGCCGGAAAAGACGATGCGGTTGCCCGGCACACCGGCGGCAATCGCGCGGCGGTATTCCCCGCCCGACACAACGTCCATGCCCGCGCCCAGATCGCCCAGAAGCTTCAGAACCGCCAGATTCGAGTTCGACTTCACCGCGAAACAGACAAGATGCTCCATCCCGTCCAACGCTTCGTGAAACAGGTTGATATGGCGCGTCAGAGTGGCGGCGGAGTAGGCATAGAACGGCGTGCCAACCTTTGCGGCGATCTCGGGAATCGCCACGTCTTCGGCATGCAGGATGCCGTCACGATACAGGAAGTGGTCCATGAGCGTGGGCCTTTTTATTCAAACGCATCAGCGCGCGTTAGCAGGGACGTTCCGAATTTCAACGGAACATTGTGTGGTGAAAGGATTATTCCTGCGCCACGTCCTCGGCCGATCCCGGACGAATTGGCTCCCCATCCGCGCCGCAGGCGGCAAGGGACAGCAGGGCAAGAACAAGAACAGCGCGGATCATGACAAGGTGTCCTTCCAACGGGCAATCTGCTTTTTCACCTCACTGGGGGCAGTGCCCCCATAGGATGTGCGGCTTGCCACAGAATTATGCACACCCAGCACATCAAAGACAGCGTTGGTGATGTCAGCGTGCACCGATTGCATGTCGGCCAGGCTCAGATCGGGCAGGTCACAGCCCTTGCCCTCGGCCATTGCCACCAGCGAGCCGGTGACGTGGTGGGCATCGCGGAACGGCATGTTCAGCGCGCGCACCAGCCAATCGGCCAGGTCGGTGGCGGTCGAAAAGCCGGAGGAGGCCGCGGCCTCAAGGCTGTCGGTATTGGCGCTCATGTCACTGACCATCCCGGTCATCGCGGCCAGCGCCAACATGAGGCTGTCAGCCGCGTCGAACACCTGTTCCTTGTCTTCCTGCATGTCCTTGGAATAGGTCAGCGGCAGGCCCTTCATCACCGTGAACAGCCCCACCATCGCGCCCATGATGCGGCCGATCTTGGCGCGGATCAGCTCGGCGGCGTCGGGGTTTTTCTTCTGCGGCATGATCGATGACCCGGTCGAGAACCGGTCGGACAGGGCGACGAAACGGAACTGCGCCGAGGACCAGATCACCAGCTCTTCGGCGAAGCGCGACAGGTGCATGGCGCAGATCGTGGCTGAGGACAGGAATTCCAGCGCGAAATCACGATCAGCCACGGCGTCGAGCGAGTTGGCGGCGGGGCGGTCAAAGCCCAGCGCCTCGGCCGTCATGTGGCGATCAATGGGGAACGAGGTGCCGGCGAGTGCGGCGGCACCCAGCGGGCTTTCGTTCATCCGCACGCGCGCGTCCTGGAACCGCGACATGTCGCGGCCGAACATCTCGACATAGGCCATCATGTGGTGGCCCCAGGTGACGGGTTGGGCTGTCTGCAGATGGGTGAACCCCGGCATGACCCAGTCGGCCCCGGCTTCGGCCTGGGTCAACAGCGCGCGGATCAACGCCTCAAGCCCCGAAATGGCCGCATCCATCTGGTCACGCACCCACAGCTTGAAGTCGGTCGCGACCTGGTCGTTGCGCGACCGGCCGGTGTGCAATCGGCCCGCGGGTTCGCCGATGAGGTCTTTCAGACGCGCCTCCACGTTCATGTGGATGTCTTCCAGCGCGGTCGAGAATTCGAACCCGCCGCTTTCGATTTCTGACAAGACCGTGAGAAGCCCTTCACGGATCGCGTCCGCGTCGCTATCTGTGATCACGCCTGTGGCGGCCAACATGGCGGCATGGGCGCGTGAGCCTTCGATGTCCTGGGCTGCCATACGCTGATCGAACCCGATCGAGGCATTGATTGCCTCCATGATCGCATCGGGTCCGGCGGCGAACCGGCCACCCCACATGGCATTTGCGGCTTTCGTCTTGTCACTCATGGCGTGTCTTTCGGAGGTCTTATGTCATTCATTCGTTCTGCCCTGCTTTATACGGCGCTGGTGCTTGGTGCAAACACTGCGCTGGCAGACGGGACCGATCTTGAGGCGCTGCGCGATGGCAGCCTGAAGAAGTTGAACATCCACAGCGAGACCAGGGCGGCGGGAACGGCCGTGTTTACCGATGCCGAAGGAGGCGAACATACCCTGGCGGAGTACCAAGGCCAGGTTGTTCTGTTGAACTTCTGGGCCACCTGGTGTGCGCCCTGCCGCAAGGAAATGCCAGGGTTGAACGCGTTGCAGGTGGAAATGGGTGGCGAGGACTTTCAAGTCGTGCCGATTGCCACCGGGCGCAACAAGTTGCCAGCGATCCGGCGCTTCTTTGACGATGTGGACGTGACGGACCTGCCGATCCTGCTGGACCCGAAACAGGCACTGGCGCGGGACATGGCGGTTCTGGGTCTGCCAGTGACGGTGATTCTGGACCGCGACGGGCGTGAAGTTGCACGTCTGACCGGGGATGCCGAATGGGATTCGGACAGTGCCAAAGCAATCCTGCAAGCTTTGATCGACGCGCCTTACGAGGGCTAGTGCTCCCGCCAATCGGCGCCTGCAAAGCAGGCTTCTCTTGTTGGGGGTGGCCTCGCTGCGCTCGGCTCCAGCGCTTCGGCGGCGGGTTGCCGAAGATCGCGCGGGTGCATTGCCGCCTGCCCAGGCGCGCCTTATCCTCATCTCATTGAAGTGGGAGCCTTTTCATGACGCTGACACGACGCGCCGCCTTGATCGGCCTGACGGCTGTTCTGGCCCGCCCCGCCTGGGCGAAACCCAGCTTTGACGCCTGGCTGCGCGGATTTCGCAAACGCGCGCGGACGGCAGGGATATCCTCCGCCATTCTGGACCGGGCCCTGGCAGGTCTGTCCCCGGTGTCCGGCGCGCTGAAACTGGACCGACGCCAGACCGAGGTTGCGCGCAGCTTACAGGAGTATGTCGCCTCGGCGGCGTCATCTCAGCGCATCCAGACCGGCCGCGCCAAGCTGAAAAAACATGCCCGCACCTTCGCTGCGATCGAAAAACGCTTTGGGGTGCCTGCGGAAGTGATCATCGCCATCTGGGGCATGGAAAGCAGTTTTGGCGGCTTTCGCGGCAACACGCCGGTGATCGCAACCCTGGCCACCCTGGCCCATGACGGGCGCCGCGCCGATCTGTTTGAGCGTGAGTTGATCGCGGCGCTGAACATCCTTCAATCCGGTGACACCACCGCCGCCCGCATGGTTGGCAGTCTGGCCGGTGCGATGGGCCACACCCAGTTCATGCCGTCCTCGTTTCTCAAACACGCGGTGGATTGGACAGGCGATGGGCGGCGCGACATCTGGTCGGACGACCCCACCGACGCCCTGGCCTCAACCGCTGCCTATCTGAAAACTAAAGGCTGGGTGAAGGGGCAACCCTGGGCGATCGAGGTCGCCCTGCCAAAGGGAATGGATCTTGCGTTGACCGGGCGTATCTTCCCGCGCAGGACGCGTGATTGGATCCGGTTGGGGGTGACAGCTGCCAGCGGTGGCAAGCTGCCCAATCATGGCAAAGGCGCGGTGATCCTGCCAGCCGGACCCACTGGCCCTGTGTTCATGATCTATCAGAACTTCCACGTGCTGAAGGCCTATAACTACGCCGACAGCTATGTGATCGGTGTGGGGCACCTGTCTGACCGGTTGGCCGGAGGTGGGCCGATCCGGGCCGGGTATCCGCAGAACCCGTGGGGCATGACCAACGCCCAAAGGCAAACGCTACAAAAACGCCTGAACGCGCGTGGGTTCAAGGCGGGCAATCCTGACGGGGTGATCGGCGAAAAAGGGCGCGCGGCGATCCGGGCCTATGAGACCAGCGCGGGTCTGGACGTGACGGGTGTGCCTACGTTGGCCCTGCTGGACCGCCTGCGTTAACACTTGCCCTGCACCTTGGTGTGACAGGGGCACGTTACCAGATGATCGTTCACCAGACCGCAGGCCTGCATCCAGGCATAGGTGATGGTGGGGCCGCAAAACCGAAATCCCAGCCTTTTCAGATCTTTCGACACCTGCGTTGACAGCGGGGTGGCGGGAGGCACATCGGCCAAGGTCTCGAATTGGTTCACCAGCGGCGTGCCGCCGACATAGCCCCACATCATCTCGGAAAACGCATCAGTGCCGCCCATGTCCAGATAAGTCCGGGCATTTCCAATGGTCGCTTCGATCTTGCCCCGGTGGCGGATGATGCCCTTGTCATTGACCAATCGGAGGACGTCCTCCTCCCCCCAACAGGCGATCTCTGCCGGATCGAACCCCCGGAAGGCCGCACGGAAATTGTCGCGTTTCTTCAGGATGGTGATCCAGCTCAACCCGGCTTGAAACCCGTCGAGAATCAACTTCTCCCACAAGGCGCGGCCGTCATATTCAGGCACGCCCCATTCGGTATCATGATATTCTACATAGATCGGCTCATCGCCACACCACCCACATCGTTCCATTTTTCCTCCCGTTTTCAGGCCGTTATCCGTAACCGGCCTGAACCCTTAAATATCTAGGCAAATCCGCCTTTTTACAGCTTCTTAGCAGATCAGGCGCAAAGGTGTCTTCACTTGAAGATGGAGTACCGCCGGATGAGCAACCACAGCATGATGGACACTGCGGACCTGGACGCACAGACCGGCAGCCCGCTGGACCATGCGATCAGCCAACGCGACCGCGATACGATGGACATGGTGCACGCCGCCGTGGCCAGTAAACAGGTCATGCTGGCGTTCCAGCCCGTGGTGCAGGCCGCGCGCCCTGACCAGATCGCCTTTCACGAAGGGCTGATCCGCGTGCTGGACGACACCGGACGCATCATCCCCGCGCAGCAATTCATCGACGTTGTCGAAACGCAGGAACTCGGGCGGATCATCGACACCCTTGCACTAGAGAAGGGGCTTGAGGCACTGGCAGAAGAACCCGGTCTGCGCCTCTCGATCAACCTGTCCGCCCGCTCGATCGGTTATCCGCGTTGGAACGAAGTGATGAAGCGCGGCTTGCAGAACGACCCGACCCTGGCCGAGCGCCTGATCCTGGAAATCACCGAACGTACGGCCATTGTCATGCCTGACCTTGTGCAGGTCTTCATGGCCGACCTGCAACAGCGCGGCGTGGCCTTCGCACTGGACGATTTCGGCGCGGGCTATACCGCGTTCCGCTACCTCAAAGATTTCTACTTCGACATCATGAAAATCGATGGCGAATTCATCAAGGGAATCCATGCCAGCCCGGACAATCAGATCCTGACACAGGCGCTTTTGTCAGTCGCCCGGCATTTCGACATGTTTACCGTGGCTGAAAGCGTCGAGACGCTGGAAGATGCTGAGTTCCTTGCCTCAGTCGGTGTGGATTGCATGCAGGGCTACTTCTTTGGGGTACCGACGGTGAATCCGGCTTGGCGTTCGGACAACCGGCAGGCCCACACGGCCTGAACCACAAAAACCCCGCACACTACGACGCCTTAAACGCAGATCAGCGCACCGCGACACCCTGCCCCTTCAAGGGCCGTAACAGTGCGGCCAGATGAGCGATGCCAGGGTGGTTTGGCCCTCGCCGCACCCCCACGCACAGCCCCGGGTTGATTTTTTCTGCATTGCGGCATACAGATGCATACCGACGGATTGACGCGGGGGGAGGATTCGCCTTGTTCGCAAGGACAGGACGAACATAAAGTCGCCGCGACATCAGCCAGACCAAGGTAGAGGACCACACAATGACCAATGTCGTAATCGTTTCCGCCGCGCGCACCGCCGTCGGCAGCTTCTCGGGCGCATTCGCCAACACCCCCGCCCACGATCTGGGCGCCGCCATGCTTGAGGCGCTTGTCGCCCGCGCCGGGATCGAAAAGGATGAGGTCTCCGAGACCATCCTGGGTCAGGTTCTGACCGGTGGCCAGGGCCAGAACCCGGCCCGTCAGGCTCACATCAACGCGGGCTTCGCCAAAGAAGCCTCGGCCTGGAGCATCAACCAGGTTTGCGGGTCCGGCCTGCGCACCGTGGCTTTGGCCGCACAGCACGTGCAGCTGGGTGACGCCGCCATCGTCGCGGCCGGTGGTCAGGAAAACATGACGCTCAGCCCCCACGTCGCGCACCTGCGGGCCGGTCACAAGATGGGCGATATGAAATTCATCGACTCGATGATCCGCGACGGGCTGTGGGATGCGTTCAATGGCTACCACATGGGCCAGACTGCGGAAAACGTGGCAGCCCAATGGGACATCAGCCGCGAAATGCAGGACGAATTCGCCGTTGCCTCGCAAAACAAGGCCGAAGCCGCCCAAACCGCTGGGCGTTTCGATGATGAGGTGATCCCCTTCACCGTGAAGACCCGCAAGGGCGACATCATCGTCGATAAGGACGAATATATCCGCTACGGCGCGACAATGGACGCCATGCAGAAGCTGCGCCCCGCGTTCATGCGCGAAGGCGGGACGGTGACGGCAGCCAACGCCTCGGGCATCAACGATGGCGCCGCTGGCGTTCTGGTGATGTCCGCAGACGAAGCCGAAAAGCGTGGCCTGGAGCCGCTGGCGCGCATCGCATCCTATGCGACCGCCGGCCTGGACCCGTCGATCATGGGCGTCGGTCCGATCCACGCGTCGAAAAAGGCGCTGGACAAAGCAGGCTGGAACGCCGCCGACCTGGATCTGGTCGAGGCCAACGAAGCCTTCGCCGCCCAGGCCTGCGCGGTGAACAAAGACATGGGCTGGAACCCGGATGTTGTGAACGTGAACGGCGGCGCCATTGCCATCGGCCACCCGATCGGCGCATCGGGTGCGCGGATCCTGAACACGCTGCTGTTTGAAATGAAGCGTCGCGACGCCAAGAAAGGCCTCGCCACCCTGTGCATCGGCGGCGGCATGGGCGTTGCCATGTGCCTGGAGCGCCCGTAACCACGGCCGCATGAAACACCGAAGGGGCGCCGTCGAGCGCCCCTTTTTTTCACCTGATTGTTGCACTGCGGCGAAATGTTTGCGCAATAATGTTGCGCTGCCGCATTTGAATGAGTAACCAAGTTACCAACAAGAATCGCCAGATAGGAGTACACCATGGCAAGAGTTGCACTCGTCACCGGGGGATCGCGCGGCATCGGCGCGGCCATTTCCAAGAAACTGAAGGCCGAAGGCTATGACGTCGCCGCCACCTATGCGGGCAATGACGACGCCGCAGCCGCCTTCACCGCGGAAACCGGCATCAAGACTTACAAATGGAACGTCGGCGACTACGATAGCTCGTCCGAGGGCCTGGCCAAAGTCGAAGCCGACCTGGGCCCGATCGACGTGGTCGTAGCCAACGCCGGCATCACCCGCGACGCGCCGTTCCACCGCATGACCAAGGAACAATGGCAGGAGGTGATCGACACCAACCTGACCGGCGTGTTCAACACCGTGCACCCGCTGTGGAACGGTATGCGCGAACGCAAGTTCGGCCGCGTCATCGTGATCAGCTCGATCAACGGTCAGAAAGGCCAGTTCGGTCAGGTCAACTATGCCGCCACCAAGGCAGGCGACCTGGGTATCGTGAAGTCTCTGGCGCAGGAAGGTGCGCGTTTCGGCATCACCGCCAACGCCATCTGCCCCGGCTACATCGCCACCGAAATGGTCATGGCCGTGCCGGAGAAAGTGCGCGAGTCGATCATCTCGGGCATTCCCGCAGGCCGCCTGGGTGAACCGGAAGAAATCGCACGCTGCGTGGCTTTCCTGGCCGCCGACGACGCCGAGTTCATCAACGGCTCGACCATCTCGGCCAATGGCGCGCAATTCTTTGTGTAAGCCCAAATATCCACGATCCGGTGCGCATCACCTGCGCGCCGGATCACGGATGCCAATGTGACCACAGATCCTGACACCCCTATTCTTTCGACCGAACTTCCACTGGTCGACATCAACGTCCCGGCCTCGATGGCGCGAGTCAAAAAAATCTACGGCAAGGGTTTTCTGCGCCAGCTGACCGAAATGCTGGCCCTAAGGTTTGGCCATTGCAGCATTCACCCCGCCGAGTATCTCCGATATCAATTGTATCTTCCACAGCTAACCTGGGCGCAGAAACGCCAGTACCTGGGACGAAACGGGGGGTATCGATTGGGAGAACGCCTGTCTCCACCCGAAATCTCTCTGGGCAGCGAATTATTGGCCGACAAGATCCTGTCGTCCCAATTGATGGCGTCGTTCGGGCTTCCCGTGCCGGAAACACTTGGGCTTTTCCCCGGTTTTCCCGGGCTGGACTGCGTGAATTCACTTAAGGACGAGGCCGCCATCACGGCCTTCCTCAGGGATCCCGACCTACCGCCCACACATGGAAAACCCGTGCATGAGTCTCGCGCCCTGGGTCAAATCAGCATATCCGGTCCCGGTGACACACCCGGTTCACTTCGAGTGGCTGGTGGTCAGCAGATTTCCGCAAGACAACTGGCCGGTGAAATCGCAAAGGCCTATCCGGAAGGCTACGTTTTCCAGCCCTCATTGCCCCCTCATCCCGACCTCGGTCCTTTCGCCTTTCCGGGTGCGACAGTCCGGATCGTGACGCTTCAGACGACCTCTGGCATGGCGTGCTGTATGCAAGCCTGAAGACGGCGGCCAAGGACGAACAGGGACGCCTGAACCCCGCGTCGCCAATTCCCTGCTGGATTGACATCGAGTCCGGCGTGCTAACCCCAACGTCCACTGCCCCAGATCTGGAAATGGGCTCACTCAGCGTGCCTGACTGGGAAAAGATGTATGACCTTGCGATCAGCATGCACATTGCGCTGGACGGGTATGGCATCCTGGGATGGGACGTGATGCCCACCCCCGATGGCCCGGTCTTTCTGGAAATCAACAGATGCCCGCTCCACTCAAAGTTTGAGATGGAGTTTCAGGGCCTCATGAATCCCACCATCAAGCCACTGCTCGACGATGCACTTGCGTTGGCAAAAGCCCGCGTTAAGGCCGCCAAGGCGAAATCCAAAGAGAAAACGCACAGGCGATCACAATTCAGAGTCTAGCGGTGGCTCATGTTCGTCCGATCAGCCAGCGCCAAGCGGCGCGGGCGGCGGCGGCGCGTTCCTGATGGGCGCGGCAATATATGGCGCGCATGGCGGCGGCGGCGGGGGCAGTTTCCAACATGGGACTCTCCTGAAACAAGTTTTCCTGACTTGTCTCTGTATGCCCTCCCATGAGAACGGCGACAAACGAGACTTTTCCATCCGTCACTTAAGTGATACTTAAGTGTAATGTCCGATCGCCTTCCCCCTTTGACCGCCTTGCGCGCCTTTGATGCCGCCGCGCGTCACATGTCGTTTCAGGATGCGGCCGCCGAGCTGTCGGTGACCCCTGCGGCGCTATCTTTCCAAATCAAATCCTTGGAGACCCATTTGGGGGAGCCGCTGTTTCACCGCCTGAACCGGGCGGTGGAGTTGACCGAGGCGGGTCGCGCCCTGGCTCCGGGTGCGAAAGAGGGGTTCGAAACCCTTACCGCTGCCTGGCGCGCCGCGCTCAGGCTGCAGGACAACCGGACGCTGACCGTCACGGCCGGGCCGGCCTTCACAGCGAAATGGCTGGCACCCCGGCTGTATGAATTCGCCCGATTGCACCCGGATGTCGACCTGCGCTTTACCGCCTCGCTGCGCCTGATGGATTTCGCGCGGGACGAGATCGACGTGGCGATCCGTTTTGGCTATGGCCCCGATACGGGGCTGTTTTCGCAGCCCTTGCGCCGCGACTGGGTGACACCGGTCATGACGCCAGCCCTAGCCAAGCGGTTTCCCACTCCGGAAAGCCTGAAACAGGCGCCGATCCTGTTCGATAGCTCGATCGATTTTCTGGACCCGCCGTGCGATTGGCCGACCTGGTTTCGCGCCGTCGGAATCGACTTCACTCCGACCCACGGTCCCCGGTTCTCGCAAGCGGACCACGCCGTTGATGCCGCGCTGTCCGGGGCGGGTGTGGTCCTTGGGCGGCGCTCCATCGTCGTGACCGCGCTGGCCGAAGGCATTCTGGTCGCGCCCTACAAGATCGCGCTGCAAAGCAAGGCGCAATTCCGGTTTCTGTGCCAGAAGGGCGCCGAGGACCGCCCTCAGATCAAGGCGTTTCGAGATTGGATTATGGATGAGATCGAAAAGACCGCTTTTGTTTCTGAAGCCCTGACCATCATTCCTGTTGAAGAGGTTCCCGTCACATGACCCGCCTGCACGCCACCGGCATCGGCTTCGTCGCTGTTCTTTTGTGGGCCTTGTTGGCCCTGTTCACCGTGGGGTCGGCCCCGGTCCCGCCCTTCCAGTTGAACGCCATATGCTTTGCCATTGGCGGGGGCATCGGACTGATCTGGACCGGGATGACAGGCGGGTTCGGCGTGCTGCGCGGGGTGCCATTTCGGGTCTATGCCTTCGGCACCGCAGGCCTGTTCGGATACCATTTCCTGTATTTCAGCGCCCTGCGTATGGCGCCTGCGGCCGAGGCCGGGTTGATCGCCTATCTCTGGCCGCTGCTGATTGTGCTGCTGTCAGGGCTGTTGCCCGGCGAACACCTGCGCAAAGGCCACGTGATCGGCGCACTGATCAGTTTCGCAGGTGCGGCCGTGATCGTGCTGGGCGGGGCGTCGGGATTCGATGCCTCGGCCCTGCCGGGCTTTGCCCTGGCCGCGCTGTGCGCCCTGACCTGGAGCGGGTATTCTGTGCTGTCACGCCGTTTGGGCTCAACACCCACCGCATCCGTCGCCGTGTTCTGCCTGGCCAGTGCTGCACTATCTACGCTGGCGCATCTCGCGTTGGAGGATACGATCTGGCCCGCTACGCGCCTGGGCTGGGCCGCGATCCTGGGCCTTGGACTGGGCCCGGTCGGGCTGGCTTTCTATGTCTGGGATGTGGGGGTGAAGCGGGGCGATATCCAGCTTCTGGGCGTTGCCAGCTATGGCGCGCCGCTTCTGTCGACGCTTGCGCTGATCCTTGCCGGGGTGGCGGCGCCCAGTTGGAGCCTGCTTTTGGCTGCCGGTCTGATCACCGGCGGTGCCGTGCTGGCCGCGCGCGCAAGTGCGGCCGCCAGCACAATTGGTTGACCCGATCAGGCGTCGGTCAGACGCTCGATCTCTTCCTTGAGCTTGAGCTTCTGCTTTTTCAGTTCAGAGATTTCGCTGTCGCTGCTGCCCGGGGCGCGTTGCGCCTCTTCGACCTGCGTGGACAGAGCTTCGTGTTTCTCACGCAGCGCTTCCAGATGCGAATTCATGCTCATGGCTTTCCTCCTGTTTGAATGCACTTCAGTGCACCACAAAACGAAGCCGTTGTCACGACCCCGTTCGGGCAAACTGATCGCCCCAGCGTCGCACCAACATGCTTAACAATGGGTGAATCACCACAGCGGAAGGGCGGCACCGTCGCGCAGGATCGCGCTGACTTCGGGGCGGTAACTTTCGCGGTCGCCCACGTGTTCCACCCCGTCATGCAGGATCAGAGGTGTGGCCAGGCGAAACGCCCCGCGCCCACCCTTACGGGCCTGGACCAGGACCAGCCCAGCGGCCCGACCTTCGCGCGGGCACAACGGTTTGACCAGAACCGACCCAAGGCGATCGTCCATCGCCCCCAGGATTTCCGGCAGACGCTCTGCCTTCTGGATCATGGTCAGGAAACCTTTCGGTTTCAGGCGCTTGGTCGCCGTGTCGACCCAGTCGACCAACGGTGTGCCCTCGCCCAGCGCGGCCTCACGCCCCGGATTGGCGGCGGCAGTGCCCCGATCACGCAGGTGATAGGGCGGGTTCATGATGACGTGGTCAAAGTTTTCTTCGCGCAGCGCGCCCGGCAGGGCGGTCAGGTCGCAATTGTGAACCTCAAAACCGACGTTGTTTTCGAAGGCGTTCTTTTCCGCAAGGTCGGCATATTCCGTCTGCCGTTCAACGCCGACAAGCCGCAGACCCGGCACGCGGCGCCCCAGGCACAGCGCCGCGGCGCCAACGCCGCAGCCGATGTCCAGCACGCTTTGGCCGTTGTGGGCCGTGATCGAGGCAGCCAGGAACACGGGATCAACGCCTGCGCGATACCCGTCGCGGGGTTGAAGCAGCATAACGTCGCCCCCCAGAAACTTGTCTGCGGTCACCGCGTTGCGCGCAACGCCCATGCTATCCCTCCCAGTCAACGTCATTGTCGCGCAATATGGCGCGGGCTCGAAACAGATCCTTGTCGCGAACCATAAGGCGGCGGGGTAAAATGCCTATTGATCCCTCAAGCGTGCTCATATGGACGTCCATCGGAAAGCAGGGTATATCCTCCCCCTCAAGAAGAGCGGTGACAAATGGGATGAGTATCGGGTTCGTAGTGCGCAGAAGCTCTTTCATGTTCAAAGACTTAAGGGCAAACCCCCGGGTTTGTCGAGAGGGATGACGGCCCAAAGCCGATGGATGACGGGAAGGTGAAAATGCTGGACGAAGCAGCAACCAAGCCGCACGAACGCCTTGGGGCGTATCTGGCGAATGACATGGAAACCGTGAATCACCTGATTCGCGAACGTATGGCATCAAAACACGCACCGCGCATTCCCGAGGTGACCGCACATCTGGTCGAGGCCGGTGGCAAGCGCCTGCGCCCGATGCTGACGCTCGCCGCCGCGCGGATGTGCGGCTATGACGGGCCGTATCATGTGCATTTGGCGGCGACGGTTGAATTCATTCACACTGCGACACTGCTTCACGACGACGTGGTTGACGAAAGCGGACAGCGGCGTGGGCGACCCACGGCGAACCTGCTTTGGGACAACAAGTCCAGCGTTCTGGTGGGGGACTACCTGTTTTCGCGGTCGTTCCAGTTGATGGTCGAAACCGGCTCGATCCGGGTTCTGGACATCCTGGCCAATGCCTCGGCCACGATTGCCGAAGGCGAAGTGCTGCAACTGACCGCAGCGCAGGATCTGGCCACGACCGAAGCGATCTATCTGCAAGTGGTGCGCGGCAAGACCGCCGCGCTGTTTGCCGCCGCGACCGAGGTTGGTGGTGTGATCGCGGGCGTCGACGAAGACATGGTGCAGGCGCTCAATGCCTATGGCGATGCCCTGGGGATCAGTTTCCAGATCGTCGATGACCTGCTGGATTACTGGGGCGGGGATGCGACCGGCAAGAACATCGGCGACGATTTCCGCGAACGGAAGCTGACCTTGCCGCTGATCAAGGCGGTGGCGGCGGGCGACGCGGGCGAACGCGCTTTCTGGGCCCGCACGATCGAAAAAGGCGAACAGAACGACTGCGATCTGGACCACGCGCTGGAGCTGTTGAACAAGCATGGCGCATTGGAGGCAACGCGTCTTGAGGCGCTGGCCTGGGCCGACAAGGCAAAAACCGCGTTGGACGTCCTGCCCGACCATCCAATCCGTCAGATGCTAAGCGAGATTGCCGATTACGTCGTGGCGCGCGTCAACTGAGCGTCGCGGGCTGCACCCACCAGTCCGGCTGAGCCGAGGCCAGCGCGGCGGCGGCCGCATCGGCCTGTGCGCGGATGTCGAACAGGGCAAAGCAGGTTGCGCCTGATCCAGACATGCGGGCGATGCGGGCGTCGGGCAATGCCCCAAGCGCCTGAAGGCAGTCCCCGATCACCGGTGCGCGGGCAATGGCTGGCGCCTCAAGGTCGTTGCGTTGTGCGGCCAGCCACTTCACGAAGGCGGGCAGTTTCATGCCTTGCGGCAGCCGCTTTTGCATCGGCCTGTTCTGCTTTGTTTCCAGTGCCTTGAACACCTCTGGTGTTGGCACGTCCACGCCCGGATTGGCCAGCACCGCATGCAACACCGGCAGGCCGGGTGCTGGTTCAACAATCTCTCCGATCCCCGACATGCGTGCGGCTTGGCGCATCAGGCAGACGCGGGTATCGGCGCCCAAGGCGGTCACGTCCGGTAGCCGCGTATCCCCCGTCATCTCGGCCAGCGCAAGCACGGTCGCGGCCGCGTCCGACGACCCGCCGCCGATCCCGGCCGCGGTTGGCAGGTGTTTGGACAGCACGATGCGCACGGGCTGATCAAACAGCGCGGCAGCCTTCAGGACAAGGTTGGTGCCATCCGTAGGCACGCCGTCGGCTTTTGGCCCGGTGACCTCCAGCGTCGTCTGCCCGGCGGGCATCAGGGTGATCCGGTCGCCCACATCGGCGAACACGACCAGCGAATCCAGCAGGTGATAGCCGTCCGCGCGCTGTCCGGTGACGTGAAGGGTCAGGTTCACCTTGGCCGGGGCAAAGGTCTTGAGGATCATTCGACCGCGTGCAGGGGCTCGGCCCCCTCTTCGTCCAGCACAACGTCCAGCCCGACCTCCAACTTGCGGCGGATACGGTCGGGCTTCACCTCATCCAGGTCGCTGTCATCGGTGATGAAGGACAGGGCGCGCGACCATTGGAACTCGGCTTCACGGTGACGGCCAACGGCCCAGTAGGTATCGCCCAGGTGGTCGTTGACCACCGGGTCCACCGGCATCAACTCAACCGCGCGCTCCATCTGGTCCACCGCTTCGTCGTAGCGACCCAAGCGGTAGTAAACCCAACCCAGGCTGTCGGTGATATAGCCGTCATTGGGACGCCCGGCGACCGCACGTTCGATCATGCCCAGCGCCTCGTCCAGGTTGGTCTGCATCTCGACAAAGGAATAGCCGAGGTAGTTCAGGACATTCGGCTGGTCCGGACTCAGCTCCAGCGCATAGCGAAAATCAGCCTCGGCGGCGGGCCAGTTCTTTTCGCGCTCAAGGCAGATCGCGCGGGCGAAATAGACAACCCATTGCGACGCCACCGGTGCCTCATACAATGCGATGGCCGCGTCATAGGCCGGGATCGCTTCGGCAAAACGATCCTCGAACCTGAGCGCGTCACCCAACGCCACATGGATCGCGGCCAATTCGGGATAGGCCTTGGTCAGGGCGCGCAGTTCCCCGATCGCTTCGTCCACTCGACCCATCCGCCGCAGCGCGTCGGACTGACCCAGCGCAGCCTGGGGATAGGCGCTGTGGTCCGGCGGCACGCTGTCATAAGCGGCTACGGCAAGCTCATAGCGCTCCATGCTTTCCAGCAGGCGGGCTGACAGAAGCGTCGCACCTACCGTGTCGCTGTCCAGAAACTCCGCCAGCCGGGCGTAAAGCAGCACCACGGTCGGGTCTGCTTCGGCGGCCAGGGTGTCAGCAACCTTGAACACGACCTGGGCGATGGCCTCGCGCGGCGATGTCAGGGCATCGAAGACTTGTGGTTTGCCCGCCGACAATTCCGCCCGCATGGTGACAAGCGTCGGATCGGTCGTGTTCGGGGCAACCTTGTCCAGCATTTCGACCGCGTCCGGGCTGCGCTCAAGCTGGCTCAGAACCTGTGCGTAGGCGATGATCCCTGTGCGATCCATCTGCAACCGGCCTTCGTCGCCGGAAAACAGCCGGGCCGCGTTTTCATGATCGCCCGCCATCGCATAGGCCATCGCCTGATGGTATCGCGCCATGCCACCGGTGCCGGGTTCGTCGCCCAGCGCCTCAAAGGCATCGAAGGCCTTGTCGACCTGCCCAACGCCAAACTGCGACCATACCGCGATCATGTCGTCCATCAGCCCGCCAACCGAGGTTCCGCCCGCCTGAAGTTCCTGCACACGGGCCCAATCTTCGCGTTTTACCGCGTCGGCCAGAAGGACCAGCCCGGCCACCTGGCTGTCCGGCATCAACTGCACCATGCGTCGTGCAACCGGGAGCGCGGTGTCGAAATCTCCAAGACCAAGATAGGCGATCAGCAGCCCCTCCATGATGTCCACGTTTTCGGGGTCCTGGGCCAGGGTGCGGGTGCCGTATTCAACCACCGCACGGTAGTCGCTGGCATAGTCGGCCTGGCGTGCGGCCAAGTACGACCCCGCCGAGCTGTCGGCGGCCAACGGCAGCGCGGTGGACAGAAGCACCGCAAGGGCGGTCAGGGATCGGAGGGGGCGGATCAGGGACAAGGCGGCTCGCTCACATCAAAGGTGTTTGGCTGAAACCTAGGCGCCCCGTCGCCGCAACGCAATGCGGGGCGCCCAATCGGACGCCCCGCATGTGATGATTTCTGCGTGAGGATCACATGTTCGGGTAGTTCGGCCCGTCGCCGCCCTGCGGGACCGTCCAGGTGATGTTCTGGCTGGGGTCCTTGATGTCGCAGGTCTTGCAATGCACGCAATTCTGGAAGTTCACCACGAAACGCGGGTCTTTGCCCTCTTCCTCGACCACCTCATAGACACCAGCCGGGCAATAGCGCTGCGCGGGTTCCGCGAACCTCGGAAGGTTCACGCTGATCGGCACGTTCGGGTCGATCAGTTTCAGGTGGCAAGGCTGGCTTTCCTCATGGTTGGTGGCCGCAAAGCTCACGTTGGTCAGCCGGTCGAAGGACAGGGTGCCATCCGGTTTCGGGTAATCGATCGGCTTGTGCTTCGACGCCTCTTCGGTGGCCTGCGCGTCGTTCTTGCCGTGCTTCACGGTGCCGAATGGCGAAAAGCCCAGAAGCGACTGGACCCACATGTCGAAACCGCCCAGGGCCAGGCTGGGCAGCATGCCGAACTTGGACCACAGCGGTTTCACGTTGCGCACCTTTTTCAGGTCCTTGGCAACGGCGCCCGTGCGCAGTTCCTCTTCGTATTCCACCAGGTCGTCGCCGGACCGCTCGGCCTTGATCGCCTTCGCGGCAGCCTCGGCGGCAGCAATGCCCGACAACATGGCGTTGTGGTTGCCCTTGATGCGCGGCACGTTGACCAGGCCGACCGAGCAACCCAAAAGGGCGCCGCCGGGGAACGAGGCCTTGGGCATCGACTGATAGCCGCCTTCGCTGATCGCCCGCGCGCCGTAAGCGACGCGTTTGCCGCCCTCAAGCAGCTTGGCAATCTCAGGGTGATGCTTGAAGCGCTGGAATTCCATATAGGGATACAGGTGCGGGTTCTTGTAGTTCAGGTGAACCACGAAGCCGACGAACACCTGGTTGTTTTCCAGGTGATAGATGAAGCTGCCGCCACCGGCGTTCTTGCCCAGGGGCCAGCCCATCGTGTGGGTCACGGTGCCTTCGCGGTGCTTGTCCGGGCTGATCTCCCAGATTTCCTTCATCCCCAGGCCGAATTTCTGCACATCACGACCCGCTTGCAGGTCGTATTTGGCGATGATTTCCTTGGCCAACGACCCGCGCACGCCTTCGGAAATGAACACGTATTTACCGTGCAACTCCATGCCCGGTTCGGTGTTCTCACCATAGGATCCATCAGGCTCCAGCCCAAAAACCCCGGCGACGACGCCTTTGACTTCGCCGTTGTCGCCATACACCAGTTCCGAGCACGCCATGCCGGGGAAGATCTCCACGCCCAGCGCTTCGGCCTGTTCGGCCATCCAGCGGGTGACGTTGGCCATCGACACGATGTACTTGCCGTGGTTGTTCATCAGGGGCGGCATCGGCCAGTTCGGCACGCGTATGTGGCCCGCCGGGCCAAGCAGAAGGAAGTTGTCGCGCTTCACTTCGGTTTTGATCGGTGCGCCCTTGTCCTTCCAATCCGGGATCAGAGCGTCCAGACCGCAGGTGTCCAGCACCGCGCCGGACAGGATGTGGGCCCCCACTTCCGAGCCCTTTTCCAGCACGACGACCTGAAGGTCTTCATCCAGCTGCTTCAAACGGATCGCTGCGGACAGGCCAGCCGGCCCCGCGCCCACGATGACCACATCGTATTCCATCGACTCGCGTTCAATCTCGCTCATGATCTGTCCCCTGGTAGGTCACTTTTGCAAGATCGTTAGCTTTTGGGTCAGGCCGGGTCAATCGCCGTGAAACGTCGCAGGGCCGTTCCGCCGCGTCCTATCGCGATTTTTCCGGAATGTTTGCGCTGACAGGACGTTTTCGCATGGCGATCCACAGCGCCACGACCAACAGAATCGACGCATAGCCGTCCACCGCGTAATGCCAGCCCAGATAGACCGACAGGAACTGGAACGTGGCGACAAGAGCGATGCCGGGGATCACCATCAGACGATGGCGCTCGAACAGATACAAGGCGAATACTGTGACCATGCCGACATGAACCGACGGAAAGGCGGAAATGCCCGACCCGGCCTCCTGCGCGCTGGATTGAAAGGCGCGCCACAGTTTCGTCTGCGTGCGCCCGATCGCGCTGTCGGTGATGCCTGCAGCATCCAGCGCCGGGGGGAGCGCCGTGAACAGGTCGGGGTCGAACAGACGGTCGAAATAGACCGGGCCCGCGGACAAAAACGCCAGCGCAAGAAGATTGCCCAGCCCGATCCAGGCAAAGGCATAGAGCCAGATGAACCGGTTGATCCGCGTCTGATCGCCATCGAACAGGATCAGCAGCACCGGCAGATACATCGCTGGCACAAGCCAGGCAGCCATGTAGATGCGATCGGCGGTGGCGATGCTGATCCGCTCGGCAAAGCCATGCGTCCAGACCCAGGGATCCGCCCCCAGATGCAGCACCCGGTCCAGCGCCGCAAACATCGGATCGGCCCAGAACGGCCAGATGAACGGCATTGTCGTTTTCAGCATGGTGAAAACCAGAAAAAACGCGGTGCACAGGATCACCGCAAGAAACGCGCGCGGCAGGCGGCCCAGCAGGTCACGCTTGGGGGCCAACAGGAACATGCCGACGAAGGCGGGCACGACCCACCAGGCAAGGTGCAGGAAAAAGCCGATGGATTGCGGCAGGGCGCGGGCGATCTCGGCGATCAGAACCACCGGGTTGTCCCGAAACAGCGCCACCACGGCACCGCCAGCCAGCAGGTAGACCGCTGTCAGCCGCATCAACAATTGCATTGCAAACCACTCGATTTTGCTTTTCTTTTGACGAAACCTAGCGCCTTCGCGGCGCTTTGCCCATTGAATATGCCAATTGGGGGTCGAAAGCGGGGAAACCTGTTGCCGGGCCTCCGCAGATGTGAACAAAGGTTCTCATGGACAAGATACCGATGACCCGCGCGGGGAACGACGCGCTGAATAACGAGTTGAAGACGCTGAAGTCGGTGGAACGCCCCGCCGTCATCAAGGCGATTGCCGAGGCGCGCGAACATGGCGACCTGTCGGAAAACGCCGAATACCACGCGGCGCGGGAAAAGCAGAGCTTCATCGAAGGCCGTGTGAAAGAACTGGAAGGAATTCTGGGTCTGGCGCAGGTGATCGACCCGACAACCCTGTCGGGCACGGTGAAGTTCGGCGCAACGCTGACCCTGGTCGATGAAGATACCGATGAAGAAAAGATCTATCAGATCGTGGGCGAACCCGAGGCCGACATCGAAGCCGGCAAGCTGAACATCAAGTCGCCGCTGGCGCGGGCGATGATCGGCAAGGAAGAAGGCGACAGTGTCGAGGTCCGCACACCGGGTGGCGAAAAGGCCTATGAGATCCTGAAGATCGACTTTATCTGAGCGCAGATGCGCGAGGACGTGACATGAGCGAACCCAAACAGGAACCTGCCGTCGACCTGGGCGTCTATGGCAAAGGGGCCGGCGAACCGAGGCTTGGCCCGGGCGAAATGATCGCGCTGGCGCTGTCGGCCGTGTGGCTGGTGGGCTGCGCGGTGTTTTTCCTGGTGCTGGGCGATGGCGACGGCACAGGCACCGGTGTGGTGGCCGACCCGTTGCGCCTGGTGATGACCGCGCTGGCGATCTTCATGCCGGTGGCGATCATCTGGGTGGCCACCGCCGCGACCCGATCCGCCCGCATCATGCGCGAAGAAAGCGCCCGGCTTCATGCCACGATTGAGGCAATGCGCCACACCTACCTGCAACAACAGCAGGCTGGCGGGGTCAAACCTTCCACGGTCGAAAAGAAGCTTGAGGAGATCGCGCAGGCCCAGAAGCAGACCGAGACAGCAATCGCCACTTTCACCTCGATCCGCCCACCGTCGCCGACGCAAATGTCGACCCATACGGCGATTGCCAGCGATTTGGACACGTCGGACGCCATCGACCAGGGATCACTGGCGCTGGGAACCCCCGCCGAAGCGCTGTCGCAACCGCTGTCGGTCGAGGATTTCATCCGCGCCATGCATTTCCCCGAAAACGCCGAGGATGCAGAAGGCTTCCGTGCGCTGCGCCGGGCGCTGCAGGACCGCCAGGTCTCTGGCCTGGTGCAGGCCGCCCAAGACGTGCTGACGCTGCTCTCTCAGGATGGCATCTATATGGACGACCTGCGCCCCGACCGCGCGCGCCCCGAAATCTGGCGCCAATTCGCGGCCGGTGAACGCGGTCGGGCAATTGCACCGCTTGGTGGCGTGCGGGATCGATCTTCACTGGCGCTGTCGGCCGGGCGGATGCGCAAAGATCCGATCTTTCGTGACGCCGTGCACCATTTCTTGCGCAAGTTCGACCAGACTTTTTCGGGTTTCGAAAAGAACGCGACTGATCAGGAAATCGCCGCAATGAGCGACACCCGCACCGCGCGTGCCTTCATGCTGCTTGGCCGCGTGACGGGCACCTTCGACTGACTCCAGCTGGATTTCGCCCCTGCCAAGTGATCGCGAAGCTAGGCCCGCCCGCCTTCCGCCGACAGCATCAACGGGTCGATCCCAAGCTTGGCCAAGGCGGCGGACCATTTACCACCCACATCGGCGGCAAAAACGATGGCTTGGTCCGCATCGCAAATCAGCCAGGCATTTTGCTGCAATTCGCCCTCCAACTGCCCCGGTCCCCAACCGGCATAGCCAAGAGCCGCAAGCGTGGCCGAAGGTCCTTTGCCGCATGCTATGTCTTCCAGGACATCGCGGGTGGCGGTCATCGAAAAGGTCTCATCGACCTTCAACGTTGCCTCGTTGCCCGGATAGTCGCCAGAATGCAGCACGAAGCCGCGGCCGGTTTCCACCGGGCCGCCGAAGTAGATTTTCGCCTTTGGTGTCTGTTCCCCCCCGTCGATGCCGAGCTGTTCCAGCAGGTCTTCCAGTGCAATATCCTGCGCGGGTTTGTTGACGATCAGCCCCATCGCGCCGTCGTCGGAATGAGCGCAGAGATAGACCACGGATTTGTCGAACCGTGGGTCGCTCATGCCCGGCATGGCGATCAGAAGCTTGCCGCTAAGGTCAGTATTCGTGGGGGTCAGGGTCATGCAATCAAAATGGGGTCAAGCGGCCCTGAATGGCAAGAGGGCGTGACATCTTGCACCGGGAGTGGCGTGGAAACGCCTGTAGCGTTTGGACGACGGAGGTCTAGCTCTCGCGTCATAGTGAGCGAAAAGTGATTTCCCATCGACGACGGGGTGCCTATGTATCAGGGCATGACCCATTTGATACGCTTCCTCATGGCGGCCATTCTGGCGCTGACCATAGCCCCCACCGCCCAGGCGGGCGACATGGGCTATGCCCCGGACAAGGTCGCGCAGGTCGATGTTCTGCCCGGTTGGCGCCTGCCAGACGGCACGCACATGGCCGCAATCCGTATTCGCCTTGCCGAGGGGTGGAAAACGTACTGGCGCGCGCCGGGTGACGCGGGGATTCCGCCGGCCTTTGACTGGTCCGGGTCGCGCAATCTGGGTGCGGTTGCGTTCCAGTGGCCCACGCCGCAAGTGTTCGAAACCAACGGCATGCGCACGATTGGCTATAGCCATGAGTTGGTGTTGCCAGCGCGTCTGACACCGCTGCGTGCAGAGGACCCGATCAGCTTGAAGGGACGCCTGGCGATGGGTGTCTGCCGCGACGTCTGCATGCCGATGCAGACGCGGTTGAAAGCGACACTGCCAGTTGTCACGACCCCCGACGCGATGATCGAACGCGCCCTGGCACAACGCCCGGACACCGCGCGCGAGGCCGGTTTGCGATCCGCGACCTGCCGAATTGACCCGATCGCGGATGGCTTGCGTCTGACCACCCGCCTGACCCTGCCGCGCCTAGGCCGCGAAGAGGTGGTCGTGATGGAGCTTCCCGACCCTGCGATCTGGGTTTCCGAGGCCAACGTCACACGGTCTGGCGACACCCTCGTCGCAACATCAGAGATGGTCGCGCCGGATGCGAAACCGTTCCTGCTCAGCCGCGACAGCCTGCGCTTCACTCTACTCTCAAACGGCCGTGCCGTGGATATACGCGGCTGCGCGCCCGCCAAGTGACCCAATCAGGTCGCGACAGGCCGAGCGCAGGGGCCTGTCGAAAAAGGCGGGACCCGAGGTCAGACGCGTGGCGCAGCAGCCCGGCGCAAACGGTCATTGATGGCGCGGCCCAACCCGTGATCGGGCACAGGTGACACGGCGATGGGCGCGTCCCCCCCGGCGTCCAGCGTGTGCAGGTGGCGAAACAGGTTCGCCGCCGCTTCGACAAGGTCCCCGGACGGCGACAGGTTCAAATCTGCCTCAACCGCGCCGAACCCCAGCAGTCTTTCACCCGGCCGTGCGCGGTCTGCATTCAGGCGCATCGCCGCCGTGGGCGCATAATGCGAGGCAAGCTGCCCGGGCGCGGTCACGCCGTCGCCTTGGGCGTGGACAGACAGCGGCGCGCCAAGACAGGCGGTGATCGCTTCGACAGGCAAGCCGCCCGCACGCAGCAACACGGGATGGGGAGCAAAGCCCACGATGGTGCTTTCGACGCCAACACCGCAGGTGCCGCCGTCCAGCACCGCCTCGATCCGTCCGGAAAGGCCCGCCATCACATGGTCCGCCTGTGTCGGGCTGATTCGGCCCGAAGGGTTGGCCGAGGGTGCGGCGACCGGCACGCCTGCCCGGGTCAACAGGTTTTGCGCCAGCGGATGTTCCGGCACGCGCAGCGCGACAGTCGCCAGGCCAGCCGACACCAGCGGCGACAGCCCGGCATCTTCCTTGAGGGGCAAGACCAGGGTCAGCGGACCCGGCCAGAAGGCTCCGGCCAGACGCTCAGCCTGATCATCGAACACCGCCAGCGCACGGGCGGCCTCAAGTGTAGGCACGTGTACGATCAGTGGGTTGAAGCTGGGCCGCCCTTTGGCCTCATAGATCCGCGCCACCGCCACGTCGTCGCGCGCATTGGCACCAAGGCCATAGACGGTCTCGGTCGGGAAGGACACCAGACCGCCTGCGTTCAGCAGGGTGGCCGCGCGGGCTATGCCGGCATCATCCGCCTGCAACAGCTCGGTTTGCATGATCTTCGCCGTCATGACGCCGCGTTTTCCTTTGAGTGCTGGTGTTCCTTCGGTATGGGACACCTAAAGGCACCCGCCACAATTGCCAAGAAGGACCGCCCATGCCGTATCGCGCCAACACAGATGATTTCCGCTTTCTGTTCGACCACATCGTCGGCTTTGATCAGCTGACCCAGACCAAGAAGTTTGCCGAGGCGACTCCGGACATGGTCACCGCGATCCTGACCGAGGCGGGCAAGATGTGCGAAGAGGTTCTGGCCCCGCTGAACCGGGGTGGCGACCTGCAGGGTGCGGTGCTGGAAAATGGTGTCGTGCGCACCTCGCCGGGCTTTGCCGAGGGCTACCAGGCGATTGCCGAAGGCGGCTGGATCGGCATGGCGGCGGACCCTGAGCATGGCGGCATGGGCCTTCCTCTGACGCTGCAAACCGCAGTAAACGACATGATGTCGGCCTCGTGCCTGTCGCTGCAACTGAACCCGCTGATGACACAGGGCCAGATCGAAGCGCTGGAGAACCACGCCTCGGACGATCTGAAGGCGTTGTATCTGCCCAAGCTGATCTCGGGCGAATGGGCTGGCACGATGAACCTGACCGAACCGCAAGCCGGGTCGGACGTGGGCGCGCTGTCCTCCAAGGCCGTCGACAATGGTGACGGCACTTTTGCCGTGACCGGTCAGAAGATCTTCATCTCCTGGGGCGACAGTGACATCACCGAAAACGTCTGCCACCTGGTGCTGGCACGCCTGCCGGACGGTGTGGCCGGAACCAAGGGAATTTCGCTGTTCCTGGTGCCGAAACTGATCCCGGACGCGGATGGTAATCCTGGTGAGCGCAACTCCCTGCGCGTCGTCAGCCTGGAGCACAAGCTGGGTCTGCATGGCAGCCCCACCGCCGTGATGTCCTTTGAGGGCGCGACCGGCTGGCTGGTTGGCGAGCCGCACAAGGGCATGGCCGCCATGTTCACGATGATGAACAACGCCCGCCTGGGTGTGGGCGTGCAGGGCTATGGCACCGGCGAACGCGCCTATCAAAAGGCGCTGGCTTACGCGATGGAGCGCAAGCAGGGCCGCACGCCGCTGGGCGACGCGGGCGAAGGCACGATCGTGGATTTCGCCGACGTGCGCCGGATGCTGACCACGATGAAGGCCGAATTGTTCGCTGCCCGCGCCATTGCCATGTCGCTGGCCGTGGCGATCGACATGGGCCACGCAACCGGCGACGCGGACTGGAAATCCCGCGCGGCGTTCCTGACACCGATCTGCAAAGCCTATGGCACCGACATCGGCAACGAGGTCGCGCAGATGGGCATCCAGGTGCACGGCGGCATGGGCTTCATCGAAGAAACAGGTGCCGCGCAATTTGCCCGCGACGTGCGCGTGACCGCGATCTACGAAGGCACCAATGGCATTCAGGCGATGGACCTTGTGGGCCGCAAACTGATGGACGGCGGCGAAGCCGCCTTCCGCATCCTGGAAGAGGTCGAGACCGGCGCCGAGGCCGCGCGGGCACAGTTTCCGAACATGTCCGAAGCGGTCTGGTCGGCAGCCGAAACCCTGCGCGAAAGCACCGAATGGATGGTGGCGCAAGGCGACATGCAGGACCGCGCGGCAGGTGCCGTGCCCTTCTTGCGCGCCTTCGCCCGCGTGCTGGGCGCGCATCTGCACTTGAAGGCCGCAATTGCCGAAGGCGGCACCGGGCCGCGCACAGAGCTTGCCCGCTTCCACATCGCCCGCCTGCTGCCCGAACACACCTCGCTTTTGGCCCAGGCACGGGCGGGGGCCGCAGGGCTTTACGCCCTGTCGGTCGAGGACCTGGCGGTTTGAGCGCGCCGCTTTCGTTTCCGTTCCCCGACGCGCCCGGCGAAGGTGAAGCTGTCCAGATCGCAGACGGCGTGCTTTGGCTGCGGCTGCCACTTCCGATGAAGCTGGATCACGTCAACGTCTACGCCTTCGAGGACGCGGATGGCTGGACCATCGTCGACACCGGGTTCGACACCTCGCGCACGCGGCGCATCTGGGACACGTTGCTGGCCGGGCCGCTGGGCGGCAAGCCCATCGCGCGGGTCGTGGTGACGCATCACCACCCCGATCACGTCGGCCTTGCCGGCATGTTTCAGCGCGACCATGGCGCCGAGCTGATCACGACCCGTACCGCCTGGCTGTTTTCGCGCATGTTGCTGTTGGACGAACAGATGGTGCCGGTGGACGAAACCCTGGCCTATTGGCGCGCGGCGGGAATGGACCCCGAGGTCTATGAAAAAAGGCGCACGGAGCGTCCGTTCAACTATGCCGACATCGTCGCCGACATGCCGCTGGGATTTCGCCGCATCAAGGAAGGCAGCGTGATTCGCTTTGGTGGCCGCGACTGGGACGTGCGCATCGGCAATGGCCACGCGCCCGAACACGCAACACTCTGGTCGCGCGATTGTGACCTGGTGATCGGGGGCGACCAGCTTCTGGCGACGATCAGCCCGAACCTGGGCGTCTATGCCACCGAACCCGAGGCTGACCCGGTAGGCGATTGGCTGGACAGCTGCGAAACGCTGGCGCCGCACGCGCGCGACACCCACCTTGTTCTGCCGGGTCACAAGCTGCCGTTCACCGGTTTGCCGACCCGGATGAGACAGCTGATCCAGAACCACCACCACGCGCTTGAGCGGCTTGAGGCCTTTCTGGAAACACCGCACACGGCGGGCGATTGTTTCCCGCCACTGTTCAAGCGCAAGATCGGCGAAGGCGAATACGGGCTTGCGCTGGTCGAAGCGGTCGGGCACGTCAATCACCTGTACCATCAGGGCCGCATCACGCGGACCCGGCGCGACGATGGCGCCTGGTTGTGGCAGACAAAGGGGTGAGACATGGCGGCAAAGGCTAAAAAGGCAGACAAGGCGAAGAAAGCCAAGAAACCGGCGAAACCACCACGCTCGCGCTCGGCCCATTGCGACGAAGCCGCGCCGCTGACGGCCGAGCAGAAACCCCTGCCCGCCGCCATGGCCGATACCCCGATCGAAGACAAAAGCCCGGCGGAATGGGCTTATGAACGATTGATCCTTTACATCCAGAACTTCGAAGAACAGCTGGACAACGAGCACGAGGTGGCGATGGGCTTCACCGGTGGGGACGCCGGTGTGCTGCGCATCGAAGGGATCGGCTTTTTCGACCCGGACATCGTGACCTTCTATGGCACCGACGAAACCGAGGCACCGATGCAGCTGATCCAGCACGTCAGCCAATTGTCGGTCATGCTGCGCGCGCTGCCGAAGGAACCCGAAGCCAGCGCGCCGACCCGGATCGGCTTTCGCCTGGCTGCCGACCTCGAAAAGGGCTGAGGCCACCGACCCGCTTCACACCTGCGACATCCGGGCGCATCTGAGGGTGACAGGCGCGTGCAAATCGTCTAATGCAGGACGAAAGACCAATTCAGCAAGGAATACACAAGATGGCAGACCACGAAATCGGTTCGATGGACACCCGGGTTCAGGAAAAGACCTATGAAGGGTTCATCAAGTTCACCACCCGTTCGGTGATCGCGATCATCGTGTTTTTTGTGTTTTTGGCCCTCGTCGGCGCCTGATCCGACGATCCGAACAGTGGGGTGAGGCCGTGTTGCGTCGTTTTCTGGGACCTGTCCTTCTTCTTCTGACCCTCGCGGGCTGCGCGGGGGACAATGAATGGGCGTCGGATGACCTGGTGGCGCGGGCCAGATACGTGCATGACGGCCCGCCGATGATCACGCTGTTCACCGTGATCAACAATAAAAGCGACGGTGGCGCGCATTCGGCCCTGATGATCAACGGATCGCAACGCGTGCTGTTCGACCCGGCCGGCACCTGGCATCACCCGCACCTGCCGGAACGCCATGACGTGCACTACGGCATCACCGACCCTGCGGTCTATTTCTACATCGACTATCATTCGCGCGTGACCTACCGCACGATCCGCCAGGATCTTGTGGTCAGCCCGGAAGTGGCGGAAATGGCGCTGCGCATGGTCCAGGAAAACGGGTCGGTGAACAAAGCGATGTGCACAACCACCGTGTCGCGCATGCTGCGGCAGCTGCCTGTGCCGGGGTTCGAAACCCTGCCGCAAACCCTGTGGCCTAACAAGTTGTCGGATGCGTTTCGCGAATTGCCGGGTGTGGTCGAAGAAGTCACCTATGACGACGACCCGGAAGAAAACGGTTATATCCTGGCCCGGGGCATCGCGCCGCTCTGATCTGGCCTGATCCAGCGGGGTGCGCGGAACGCGCACACAGGTTTGGTTGATTTGGCGTCCAGCCGCCCCGTCGCATCTTATCCCAAAAGGTAAAGCAACCCGTAAAGTGTCGTGCCGCCGCACAGGATGGCGGCCAGCACGTTCTTGCTCAGATACCCCACCGCCAGCGTCACCGCCGCCGCCGACAGGCGCGCGGGGTCCAAATTGCCGCCGGTCGCATCAGGCCACAAGACCAGCGGCGCCACCAGCCCGGGAAGGACTGCGACCGGCGTATACCGAAGGTGGCGCAGCACCCATTCCGGCAGAGGCCGATCCCCGATCAGCCCCAGAAAACTGAAGCGGATCAGGAAGGTGCCAATGCCCAGCATCGCGATGATGAACCAGATCAGGCCCGTGCTCATGCTCATGCTGGCCTCCTGCGTGCCATGACTTGCTCCACTTGCGCGCCGACGATCATCGCGACCAGTGCCGCGGCCAGAAGGCCCGTGCCATAGGGCATCCAGAAGAAGGCCAGCGTCAGCACCACGGACGTCGCCGCCGCCGCAATATGCGCAAGGCTGCGCAGGGCCGGGGCAATCATCGCCAGAAACGTGATCGGCACCGCGAAATCCAGCGCGAACACCGGCGGGATCGCAGTGCCGACAAGCGCGCCGGCCAGGCTGGCCCCATACCAACCGGGGGCGACCGGCGACAGGACGCCTGCATAATAGGCCAGGCGTTCTGAAAGCGTCATCTGCGGCGAGGATTCGTATTTCGCGTGGCCCAGCGCATAGGATTGGTCGACCAGGAAATAGGCGATCAGCACACGCTGCCACGGCGTTGCCTGACCCAAATAAGGGGTGAGCGACGCGGAATACATCGCCATGCGCAGGTTGACCGCCAAGGCCGTGGCCAGGATGATCACCGTCGGCGCCTCGTCCACCATCAACTGCAGCGCGGTGAACTGTGCCGCGCCTGCGATGACCAGAACCGAGAATCCCATGACCTCGGCCACGTTCAACCCGGCCTCGGTCGCGACCACGCCGAACAGCAGCGCGAAGGGGATCACGACCAATATGAACGGCGCGCCGTCGCGCACGCCCTTCCAATAGACGGATTTGAGGTTGGACGTTGTCATGCCCCGGCCCTAAGTTGCTTTTGTTCCCCCTAGGGGCAAACGCGCGGAGATGCAATTGACCACCGACTACCTTATCGCCCCGGACCCCGGCGCCAGTGGCCTGACCCGTCGCGTGGCGGGCCATGATGAACATGGCCGCCCGGTCGACATCAGCGTGGTCGAGGAGCGCCCTTTGACGATCTACCTCAACAAACAGGAGATCGTGACGGCGATGACGATCGGGGATTACCCCGAATACCTGGCGCTTGGGTTTCTGAAAAACCAGGGCATGTTGTCGGGCATGGACGACGTGACCGGTGTGGATCACGACGATGACACCGGCACCGTTGTCGTGCGCACCGCGTCGCAGACCACCTATGAGGCGAAGCTGGAGCGGAAGACGCGCACCTCGGGCTGTGCGGTCGGCACCGTGTTTGGCGACATGATGGAAGGGCTGGAGGGGCTGACCCTGCCCCCGACCCCGGTGCGTGCCTCGTGGCTCTATGCCCTGGCGCACAAGATCAACACCACGCCGTCGCTGTACCTTGAAGCCGGCGCGATCCACGGCACGGTGCTGTGCCAGCAGGATCGCCCGTTGGTCTATATGGAGGACGTGGGGCGCCACAACGCGGTGGACAAGATCGCGGGCTGGATGCTGTCCGAGCGCGCGAACCCGGCGGACAAGATCCTCTATACGACTGGTCGCATGACCTCTGAGATGGTGATCAAGACCGCGCAGATGGGCATTCCTACGCTGGCCTCACGGTCGGGTTTTACTGCCTGGGGGGTCGAGATCGCCCGAGAGGTTGGGCTGACCCTGATCGGCCGCATGAAAGGCCAGCGTTTTGTCTGCCTGTCGGGCGAAGACCGCCTGATCCGCGACATCGACCCGGCCCATGCACCGGTCGAAGGGCGCAAGCACGCGCGCAAGGGGGAAGGCGGATGAGCTATGCGTTCGACACGCGATTGACCCGCAAGCAGATAGAGGTCGGGCTGAACGGATCTAGCCGGTTCATCGCCAAGCGCGGCGGAGCGGGGCTGTTTCCCCTGCTCACCCTTCTCAGCGCGACCCTGACCATCGCGGGCGCGCTTGCCGTGGTCTGGGTCGGGCATTTCCTGCTGACCGACACCCAACCCCTGCCCTTCCCGCTGATCCTGATCGGCACGGGGCTGGGCGTGGCGTTTGGCATCCTGAGCCAAAAGCTCACCCTCGCGGCAATGGCGCGCGGCACGATGGAGGGCAGCTGGCTGTCCGCCCCCGCCCGCTTCTCCGTGTCGTCCGAGGGCGTGCGCACACAAGGGTCCGGCGTCGACCTTTCGGCCACCTGGGCCAGCACCGACTGCATCGTGTTCCTGTCCACCGCCATGGTGTTCGTCCTGCCCAAATCCGACGTCGCAGACGTGCCCGCGTTCCTGGCGGACGTGCGGGCCTGGCACAAAACGGGTCAGTCATGAGACAGCCGCTGGGCGTCATTCTGGCTGGCGGTCAGGCCACCCGTATGGGCGGCGGCGACAAGACCCTTTTGCCGCTTGGCGATGGCACCTTGCTGTCCGCCGTGCGCGACCGGTTGGAGCCACAGGTGGCTGCGGTTGCCCTGAACGCGAACGGAAACCCGGACCGGTTCGGATCCGGCCTGCCGGTCATCGCTGACAGTATCGCGGGTTTCGCAGGTCCGCTTGCCGGTATCCTGACCGGGCTGGACTGGGCCGCTGATCAGGGCGCGGATCATATCGTGACCGCCGCCGGGGACACGCCGTTCTTTCCCTGCGATCTGGTCCCGCGCCTTCTTCTGGCCGCCGAGGAAGGCGGCACGCCGATCGCCCTGGCCGCCACCGAGGACGCCGTGCGCGGCCCGATGCGCCAGCCAACCTTCGGGTTGTGGCCGGTGGACCTGCGCGACGCCCTGCGCGACGCGCTTGCGCAGGGCACCCGCAAAGTCGTGGCCTTTACCGACCAGCACGGCGCGGCGCTGGCGGTTTGGCCTGACGCTCCGTTTGACCCATTTTTCAACGTCAACACACCGCAGGACCTGGCCCAGGCCACGGCACTTTTGAAGGGGGCCGCATCATGAAGACCTATGGCGTTATCGGCTGGAAGAACTCGGGCAAGACCGGGCTTGTCGTGCGGCTGGTCGAACATTTCACCGCCCGCGGGCTGGTCGTGTCGACGATCAAGAACAGCCACCACGGCGCCGATGTTGATCACGAAGGCACCGACAGTTTTCGCCACCGCCAGGCCGGTGCGCGTGAGGTTGTTCTGGCCTCCTCCGCGCGGGTGGCGCAGATGCATGAGCTGCGGGGCGAAGACAAACCGACCCTTGATGCGCTGGTGGCCCGGCTTGGCCCTTGCGACATCGTGCTGGTCGAAGGCTTCAAGACCGAAAGCCACCCCAAGATCGAAGCGCATCGGGGCGCAACCGGCAGCGATTTGATCGCGGCGGGTGATACCACGGTGACGGCAGTGGCCAGCGACCACCCGCTTGAGGACCTGACCCAGCCTGTGTTCGATCTGGACGATACCGCGGCGATCGCTGAGTTCATCCTGGAAGATCTGGGCCTGCTGCGCTCTGCCCCTGAAGGTGCCCCAACAGGCAGGCTCAAGAACGATTGTTTTGCCCTGCCTCCCGGCGTGGATTGGACGCCGGTGGATGAGGCGCGGGCGATGCTGCGCGACCGACTGTCGCCCGTCGTCGCGCACGAAGACATCCCGGTGATTGATTCAGCCGGGCGCATCCTGGCGCGCGACGCGATTGCGCTGCGCTCAAACCCGCCCGGCGCGAATTCTGCCGTGGATGGATATGGATTTGCGCACCATACGCTGTCGGATGGTGACCCTGTTCTGCCGCTGGTCGCCGGGCGATCCGCCGCCGGGGCACCGTTTGCCAGCACCGTGCCACCGGGCCACGCGGTGCGTATCCTGACCGGGGCGCTGGTGCCTGACGGGGTTGATACCGTGGTGCTGCAAGAGGACGTGACGCTCAGCGACGGCCAGATTGCTTTTGCTGCGGGCGCCAAAGCCGGCGCCAACACAAGGCGTGCGGGGGAAGACGTGGAGGCCGGGACCACCGCCCTGTCTGCCGGGCATCTTCTGCGTGCGCCCGACCTGGCGCTCCTGTCCGCCGTGGGTATTGCGCGGGTCACCGTGCATCGCCGGTTGCGGGTTGGTGTTCTGTCCACCGGGGATGAAATCGTGCCGCCGGGCCCCTCAGATAACCCCGCCCATACGTTCGACGCGAACCGCCCGATGCTGTTGGCACTGGCGGCGGGCTGGGGATATGAGGCTGTGGATCTGGGGCACCTGCCCGACGATCGTGACGCGATCCGGGGCGGGTTGAACGATGCCGCTGCGCGTGTGGATGTGCTTCTGACCTCGGGCGGTGCCTCGGCGGGGGAAGAGGACCACGTCTCGGCGCTGTTATCCGGCGAAGGCGATCTGACGACCTGGCGAATCGCGATCAAACCGGGGCGCCCTCTGGCACTGGCGCTATGGCAGGGTGTCCCGGTGTTCGGCCTGCCCGGAAACCCGGTTGCCGCCCTTGTCACCACGCTGATTTTTGCCCGCCCGTCCCTATCGGTACTGGCCGGCGGCGCCTGGTTGGAGCCGCAATCTTTCACCTTGCCCGCGGCATTTTCGAAGTCGAAAAAGCCCGGCCGCCGCGAATACCTGCGCGCGCGCATGACGGCAGATGGCCGGGTTGAGCGGTTCCGCTCAGAGGGCTCGGGCCTGATCTCGGGGCTCAGCTGGGCCGAGGGGTTGGTTGAACTGGGCGACGACGCGCAAGAGTTACGCGAAGGCGACCCGGTGCGCTTCCTGCCCTACGCGGGCTTCGCCATCTGATCAGGCCGGTTTGCGCCGCAGCCGCGCGACAATACCAACCGCAAGGAACGCTACAAGCGACAGGGCAAGCACCCCGCCCAGGAAGGTCGCGAAGGCCTGCATCAGGCCAGTTCCGTTCGTCAGCGCCACACCCATCGTCGCCGCAAACAGCCCTCCTGCCCCCAGCGCAACGGCCGCCACAACCCCGCGCGCCCAGCCCAGACGGTGGTCGCTGCGCAGCATCCGGCGCAGCGCTGTGATGCGCCGTCCAACATCCATCTGCACCGCCACAAGGGACGGCACGACCAGCAGAACCAGCACCAGCCCGAAGCCAAGGCCATAGACCAGCGTGATCACGGTGGGCTTGAGAAACTGCGCCTGGCTTGAGCCTTCGTACAGCAGTGGTGCCAGCCCCAGAACCGTGGTCAGCGTGGTCAGAAGAACCGGACGCAGCCGGTCTGCGGTGCCGTCGATGATGGCCGGGAGCAACCCGCGTTCACGCGCATATTCGTCGATCGTCGTCACCAGAACGATGCTGTCGTTGATGATGATTCCGGTCATCCCGATCAGCCCCACGACCGAAAACAGCGACAGCGGCACGCCCCATTGCATGTGGCCGTAGATTGCGCCGACCAACCCGAAGGGGATCACCGCCATCACAACCACGGGTCGGGTCCAGGATGAGAAGATCCAGCTAAGCGTCAGGTAGATGCCAATCAGCGTCAGGATCAGACCCATGCGCGCACCTGCCATGAATTCGTCCTGCTGCTCAGAGAGGCCAGAGATGCGGAACTCGACGCCGTGGTTCTGGCTGACCTCGGGCAAAATCTCGGTTTCGAGCGTGCGCTGGATCTCCTCCGCGCGCGCCGGATCGCTTTCGTCGATGTCGCCGGTCACGCTGACCAGGCGAATACCGTTTTCACGGCGCACGGTGGAAAACCCGGTGCGCGAGGTGACGGTGACAATATCGGCCAGCGCCACGTATTCACCCGCCCCGGTCCGCATCTGCACCCGCTCCAGGAAATCAGCGGTCAGCTCTCCATTGGGCAGCTCGACCCGGATCGCCGCCGACCGCATGCCGTCCGGATAGGTCGCGGCCTCGATCCCGTTCAGGCGGTTGCGCAGCACGCGGCCCAGCCCGTCGATGGTAAAGCCCAGCGCCTGCCCCTGCGGGGTCAGCTCCAGCACCAGCTCTTCCTTGTCATAGGCCAGGCTGTCCTCGACCGCCGAGACCTCAGGGTATTGCGATACCGCGACTTTCACCGCCTCAGCGGCCTGTTTCAGCGTGTCCGCCGAGGCGCCGAACAGCTCGACATCCAGCGCGTCACCGCCGGGGCCAAAGCGCCCGCCACGAAAGCTGATGACCTCAAGCAACGGATGGCGCGGCACCGCGTCCTGCAGGTCCGACACGAAGGTGAAAGACGAATAGGGGCGAAGGTCGGCGTCCAACAGTTCAACCGAAATCGACCCAAGCAGCTCGGGTTCTTTCGCCTCGACGCCGGACAGACCCCGGCCCGCCGATCCGCCAACCTCGGCGATGGCATAGACAACCGGGTTGGCGCCATGCTCGGCCTCATATTTCGCGCCGATATCCTCAACCGCCTGTTGCAGGATCTTCATCATCGCGGTCGTGTCGTCACGCGTGGCACCCGGGACCATCGCGAAATTGCCGGTCAGCGTGCCCTGTTCGGGCGCGTTGAAGAACCGGAACTGGATGTCGCCGCGAATGAAATGGCTGACTTGGAGCGCGAGGATCAGAACCGCGCCCGCCAGCACTGGGTAGCGCGCCCAGACCACCAACCGCATGAGCCCGCGAAACAGGTGGTCGCGCACCCAGCGAAAGCCCCGGTTCACCATGCGAGAGGGCCAATCGTACCAGTGTTCCTTGGCCGTGTGGGTCAGGGCATGGGACATGTGGTGCGGCAGGATAAGAAAGCATTCGACCAGCGACGCCAGAAGCACCACGATCACCGTGAAGGGAATGTCGGCAATCAGGTCTCCGAACCGTCCACCCACCGCAACAAGGCCGAAAAAGGCGATGACGGTGGTGATGGTGGCGGAAAAAACCGGGGGAAACATGCGCCGGGCGGCATTTTCCGAGGCGGTCACCGGGTCTTCGCCCAGACGCCGGGCGCGAAAATCGGCGTGTTCGCCAACGACTATGGCGTCATCCACCACGATGCCCAGCGTGATGATCAGCGCGAACAGGGAAATCATGTTGATGGTCAGCCCGGCGGCATACATCAGCGCCAGCGCGGACATCATCGCGACCGGAATGCCCGCCGCGACCCACAATGCCGTGCGGGCATTCAGGAAAAGAAACAACAGCAACAGCACCAGGCCCAGACCCTGAAGCCCGTTTTCCAACAGCATGTTCAGACGGGCGGTGATCAGCTCGGCGCGGGTGCGGATCAGCTCGATCTCGACCCCGGTGGGTAGGGTCAAAAGCATCTCGGCGGCGACCTCTTCGACCTGGGCCTGCATGTCGATCGCATCACCCTGGGCCGAGCGCGCCACGTTGATCGCCACCGCCGGGTTGTCGCCGACGAAATAGGCGCGGGCGCGGTCCACGCCTTCGACACGCACCTGGGCCACATCGCCGATGGTCAGTTTTGACCCATCCGGGTTCGAACGCAGAACGATGCCCTCGATCTGGTCGGCGGACCGTTTCGCCACACCGGTGCGCACCCGTGCGGCCCCCGAGGAAACGTCGCCCGCCGGGTCGGCGGCGGCCTCCTCGGCGATGGCGCCAGCGATCTGCTCCATTGTTACGTCGTTTCGGATCAGCGACAGGGACGGCACTTCGACGATGGTTTCAGGCGCCACCACGCCACGGATCGTGGTGCGGGTAACGCCTTGGGTGAACAGGCGGGCCACCATTTCGTCGGCGAAGCGGCCCAGCTGGTCCACCCCGACCGGGCCGGTGATCACCACGTCAGTGACTGGATCGCGCCAGGCGCCTCGACGCACGCGCGGGTCTTCAGCGTCGTCCGGCAGGTCCGACACCGCGTCGACCGCCACCTGCACGTCATCCGCCGCGCGCCCCATGTCCCAACCCGACTCGAACTCCAGCGTGATCGAGGCGCTGCCTTCGGACGAGCGCGCCGCGCTGCTTTCGACCCCCTCGACCGCCAGGAGTGTTGGCTCCATCACCTGCACGATGGCCGCATCCACGTCCTCGGCGCCCGCGCCCTGCCAGGCGACCGAAACGGTGACATTATCGATCACCACATCAGGGAAAAACTGCGCCCGCATGCGCGGAAACGCCAGCAGACCCGCCGCGATCATGAGCGCCAGCAGCAGGTTCGCTACCGTCGCGTGACGGGTAAAATAGGACAGAATGCCGTGCGGGTGAATCCGGGGCGCTTTCATCTGGATCAGCCCCCCATGCGGCCTTCCAGCCGCTCGACCATGCTGGCGGGAACTTCGTCCTGCTCCAGCGCCTTGAGGATGCGCGCTTTGGCCTCATCCGGCATCATCGTGTTTCCCTCGACAAAAGCGCGAAGTGCCGCGCGACGTTCATCGCTCAATGCCACGGTTTCCGGCGCGGTGGGCGCAGCGGCCCCATCAGCGCGGATCGCCTTCACCCGGATGCCCGCGCCCAGAACCGGGCTGCGTTCGGCCACGACGTCGCGTCCCTGAAGGCCGCGCGCGCGCACCAGGATGTCGTCGCCCTGACGGCGCAAAAGCTCGACCTCGGCGCTTTCCAGACGGTCGTTTTCCCCCAGCACAAGCACCGTGCCCGCCGCATCAATTGCGCTGGCGGGAAGGCGGCTGACGCGCTCCAGCGGCGTTTCCCGGATCGACACGGTGACAAAATCGCCGGGACGGAAACCCGTTGCCTGATCCAGCCGCGCGAACAAAAGCCGCCCGGTCTGTCCTTCGCCCACCGCAGCACTTTCGCGGTTGATGCGCCCCTTGGCGACAAGGTCCACGCCAGCCACGTCCAGCATCACGTCGACCTCGGCCTTCACCAATCCGCCCGCCTCGTCCAGCAGTCGCGCGTATTGCGCGGTTGAGACGCGAAAGCTGACCTCAAGCGTATCGGGGTCCACGATCTGCGCCAGTTTTTCGTTGGCTGAAACCAGCCGCCCCTGCACCACGTTCACATCACTCAGCGTGCCTGCAAAGGTCGCGCGGATTTCGGTATCAGCCAGTTTGCGTTCGGCATCGGCCAGGTTCACCTTGCGGCGTGACAACGTTGCTTCGGCATTGGTCACTTTCAGCCCGGCGCTGGCCACGGATTGACGGCGCGACAGCACCGCCTGTTCCGCCGCCGCCGCCGCAAGGGCCGCGTTTTCAACTGCGGCTTCGGTGCCCACCCGGCGCGTGACAAGGTCCTGTTGCCGGGTCAGCGCAGCGGCACGCAGATCGGCCTGCCGCCCGGCATTGGCCAGATCGTCCTTGGCCAGCTCCAACGCCGCGCGTGCATCCAGCAGGTCAGCCTCGGCCTCGGACAGATCGGTGCGCGCGATGGTCAGTGCAGCTTCGAAATCCGTGGGGTCGATGCGCAACAGAAGCTGCCCGGCCTCGACCGTGCCACCTTCCTCGAACCCGTCGGCAAGTTCGACGACGGTGCCCCCGGCCGAGGCGCGCAGCTCCAACGTACGGCGTGAGCGAAGCTCGCCAAACGCCTGCAGAACCGGCGTGATCGTTTCGGCCTCGATTGTGACAACATTGACCGAAAACACCCGTTCGCGCGCGGTGCGCGGGGTGCTTTCCTGCGCCCAGCGTTCTTGCAGCGCGGAGTAGATCGTCTGCCCTGCCAGGGCGAGGATGCCGATGGTAGCTGCCAGCAGAAAAATGCCGGTCAGGCTGCGACCCAAAAAACGCATGTTGGCCTCTCAAATTCCGTTCCGAAGAACCCTGCCTGCTCTGACTACGGCCCGCAAGGTCACTTGGATCACAAGGCGCTTACGTCGCAGGGCGTCATTTCCGTCGCTTGTGTTCTTCCAGGCGCGGAAAAATCTCGACGAAATTGCAGGGCATGTGGCGGTAATCCAGCTGCCAGCGCAGGATTTCGTCCCAGGCGTCCTTGCAGGCACCGGTGCTGCCGGGCAGTGCGAACAGATAGGTGCCGTTGGTAACCCCGCCGGTCGCGCGGCTTTGCACCGCCGAGGTGCCGATCTTGTCCATCGAGACCATCGTGAACACCGTGGCGAAAGCCTCGATTTCCTTTTCATAGACGTCACGATGCGCCTCGACGCTGACATCGCGCCCGGTCAGACCGGTGCCGCCGGTCGAGATGATCACGTCGATCTCGGGGTCCAGGCTCCAGGCCCGCAGCTGGTCGGCGATCTCATCGCGTTCGTCGCGGATGATCTTGCGATCGGCCAGGATGTGGCCCGCGCCCTCGATCCGCCCAACCAGCGTGTCGCCGGATTTGTCCTGATCCAGCCCGCGCGTGTCGCTGACGGTCAGGACCGCAATGCGGACCGGGATGAATTCCTTGCTCTCGTCGATGCGGCTCATGCCAATTCCCTCAATTTCGCCTGAAGCGACAACAGGTCGGCCCAGGCTTCACGTTTCGCCGCCGGATTGCGCAGCAGATAGGCCGGATGGAACATCGGCAGCGCCGGACGGCCCAGCGCTTCGCCCCATTGCCCGCGCAGGCGGGTGATGCCGCGTTTGCCCAGCACCGCCTGGCAGGCGTGATTGCCCATCAAGACCAGCACGTCGGGCGCGACCAGCTCCACGTGCCGGGTGAGGAAGGGCAGAAGCATTGCCACCTCCTCGGGCTTCGGGTCGCGGTTCTGCGGCGGGCGCCAAGGCAGCACATTAGTGATATAGACCGCGTCTTTCGACAAAGGCGCCGCGCGACCCATGCCGATTGCGTCGCACATCTTGTCCAGAAGCTGCCCGGCGCGTCCGACGAAGGGCTTGCCCTCGATGTCCTCATCCCGCCCGGGTGCTTCGCCGATGATCATCACGCGCGCGGCCGGGTTGCCGTCGGCAAACACCGTGTTGCGCGCGCCTTTCTTCAGCTCACAGCCCTCAAAGGCGTTCAGGGCCGCGCGCAGCCCGTCCAGGTCTTGCGCCCCGCTGGCCATCTGTTTTGCCAAGGCCACGTGGTCGATGGACGGGGCAGCCGGGCGCACAGAGCGCACAGGCGCTTGCGCAGGCGTGGCCGCTGCCACCGCTGGGGCGGGTTTCGGTTTGGCCGGCGCCGGGTCCATCGCATAGCGGTCCACCGGCGCGTCGCCGATCGCCTCGGTTGCGCCCATTTCGACCTGCCATTCCAGCAGGGCGCGCGCGGTATGCCATTCCAGTGCCGATTCCATGCCGCCAAGCTACCTGTCACGCCCCCCCGGCGCAATCGCGCGCCATCGCAGGTGTTGCCCCGCCCGCCCCCGCGCTCTACAACCCACCTGACCATCGGACGGAGGCCCCCGCATGACATTCCGCCAACGCCATCTTCTGGGCATCGAACCGTTGCACCCGGAAGAGATCAAGACGGTGCTGGACCTGGCTGACAGCTATGCCGATCTGAACCGATCCGCGACCAAGCGCTCGGATGTGCTGAAGGGTCTGACCCAGATCAACATGTTCTTTGAAAACTCCACCCGCACGCAGGCCAGTTTCGAGATCGCCGGCAAGCGGCTGGGCGCGGATGTGATGAACATGGCGATGCAGGCCAGCTCGATCAAAAAGGGTGAAACCCTGATTGATACCGCGCTGACGCTGAACGCGATGCACCCCGACCTTCTGGTCGTGCGTCACCCGCATTCCGGCGCGGTGAACCTGTTGGCCGAGAAGGTGAATTGCGCGGTTCTGAACGCAGGCGACGGGCGGCACGAACACCCGACCCAGGCGCTGTTGGATGCACTGACCATTCGGCGCGAAAAGGGCCGGCTGCACCGGCTGACCATCGCGATTTGCGGCGATATCGCCCACAGCCGCGTGGCCCGATCGAACCTGATCCTGCTGGGCAAGATGGAGAACCGGGTGCGCCTGGTCGGCCCACCCACCTTGATGCCCAGCCAGATCGACCAGTTCGGGGTCGAGGTCTATGACGACATGGAGGAAGGGCTGAAGGACGCCGATGTCGTGATGATGCTGCGGCTTCAGCGTGAACGCATGGACGGCGGCTTCATCCCGTCCGAGCGTGAATACTACCACCGTTTCGGTCTGGACGCCGCCAAGCTCGCCCATGCCAAGGACGACGCCATCGTGATGCACCCGGGACCGATGAACCGCGGAGTCGAGATCGACGGCACGATTGCCGACGATATCAACCGCTCGGTGATCCAGGAACAGGTGGAAATGGGTGTTGCAGTGCGCATGGCCGCGATGGACCTTCTGACCCGCAACCTGCGCGCCGGGGCCGAGCCCGAGAGCGTTCTGGTGTAACGCATGAGCGAACTTCCCGCCTCGATTCTGGACCCGGATGAGGAGGTTCTGTGGCAAGGGCGCGTTGACCTGCCAAGCCTGATCCGCCGCCAGACCCGTCGCGTGTTGATCGCGGCCGGGCTCAGCGGCATCGTCCTGATCGTGATGATCGCGCTGGGCTGGGGTGCGATGCCGCGCCTGCTGCCGATCCTGGTGGTTCCGGTGATGTTGGTCGCCCAGGGCATCGCGCGGCGCAATCGCGAACGCGACATCTACCTGTTGACCTCGCACCGGGTTGGCGTCTGGTCCCCACCGCAAGGCCCGGCGGCGCGGCTGGAGGGGATGGAGGCGGTCGGCTCGGGCGCGCTTTTGATCCCGTTCACCGCGCTGGAACGCATCGAAACCCACCCCGACACCGTGATCGTGCACCCTGCCAAGGGCAGCGGGCATTATGCAATCTGGATGACTGACCTGCCCGACGCCAAAGCCGTATCTGACCTGATCCGCACGGCAGCGGGGGTTTGACCGATGGATAACCGCAAGGACGCTGACATGACCGACACCCCCGACCTTGATCCGGGCGAGACGCTGATCACCTCGTTTCCCGGCAACATGACGACCTATGTGAAGGAACATGTGCTGCTGGCAGCCCTTGGTTCGCTCCTGATGTCCGGCACGCTGATGTACATGGGCAATCCACATGCCTGGACCGGCATCGTCGGCGCGGTCCTGGCGATTGCGGTGCGCGGGTTCTACGTGGCGCGCGAACAGCTGGGGTTCACCTGGCATCTGACCGACCGGCGCCTGATCGGACCGGGGGAGCGCACGATCTTGCTGGAAAACATCGCAGAGGTGCGCACGATCTTTTCCGCAGCCCAGGTCGTGACCCGCTCGGGGGACAAATACCTGTTGAAATATCAGGCCGACACCAAGGACACCCAGTCCATCATCGACCGCGCACGCGGGGTGTAGGACGAAAGACAAGTGTGGCAAACGCTGCCCAGCCGCGTTAATTGTGCCCAAGCCCAGCAGGACGAAGACCATGACCAAGACCTTCACCAACGCCCGCCTGATCAACCCCGAAACCGGCAGCGACGCGATCGGCTCAGTGACCATCGACGGTGGGGTGATCACTGCGCTGAACGGGGCCGAGGTTGGCGAGGTCCTCGATTGTGGCGGTAAATGCCTGGCGCCTGGAATCGTCGATATCGGCGTGAAGATCGGCGAACCGGGCGAACGCCACAAGGAAAGCTTTCGCAGCGCAGGGGCGGCGGCGGCGGCAGGCGGGGTCACCACGATGGTGATCCGCCCCGACACGACCCCCGCCGTGGACACGCCTGAAACGCTGGAATTCGTGATCCGCCGCGCGGGCCAGACCGCGCCGGTGAACGTGCATTCGATGGCCGCCCTCACCAAGGGCCGAGAGGGCCGCGAGATGGTCGAGATCGGGTTTCTGCTGGATGCGGGCGCCGTGGCCTTCACCGATTGCGACCACGTGACCGCGAACCCCAAGGTGTTTTCGCGCGCCCTGACCTATGCCCGATCATTGGGCGCGCTGGTCATCGCGCACCCGCAGGAACCAACCCTGTCCAAAGGCGCCGCCGTAACCTCGGGCAAGTTCGCATCCCTGCGCGGCCTGCCTGCCGTGTCGCCGATGGCAGAACGCATGGGGCTGGAGCGTGACCTGGCGCTGGTCGAGATGACCGGCGCGCGCTATCACGCCGACAGCCTGTCGGCCGCCACTGCCCTGCCCGTTTTGGAGCGCGCCAAGGCGGCCGGCGTGGACGTCACCGCGGGGGTGAACATCCACCACCTGACGTTGAACGAGTTGGACGTGGGCGATTATCGCACCTTCTTCAAGGTCAAGCCGCCGTTGCGCTCAGAAGACGACCGGATGGCGCTGGTCGAGGCCGTGGCAACCGGCCTGATCGACATCATCAGTTCGATGCACACGCCGCAGGACGAGGAAAGCAAACGCCTGCCGTTCGAAGAAGCGGCCAGCGGTGCCGTCGCGTTGGAAACCCTGCTGCCCGCCGCCTTGCGTCTGGTACATGCCGGCGCGATCGACCTGCCGACTCTGTGGCGCGCCCTGTCACTGAACCCGGCCAAGCGCCTGGGCCTACCCGGCGGCCGCCTGGCCGAAGGCGCCCCGGCGGATCTGGTCTTGTTCGACCCCGACGCGCCCTTCGTGCTGGACCGGTTCGCACTGCGCTCAAAATCCAAGAACACGCCGTTCGACGGCGCCCGGATGCAAGGCCGTGTGATCGGCACCTGGGTTGCGGGAACATCCGTGTTCGGAGGCGAGAATGCCTGATCTGACCTCTGCCCCCCTGACGCTCGTCCTCGTGGCGCTTGCCGGGTACCTTCTGGGCTCCATCCCCTTCGGCATCGTGATGGCACGGCTGTTTGGACTGGGCGATCTGCGCACCATCGGGTCGGGCAATATCGGCGCCACCAACGTGCTGCGCACCGGCAACAAGCTGGCTGCCTTCCTGACCCTGATTCTGGACGCGGGCAAAGGCGGCATCGCAGTGATCGTCGCGCGCATGTTGGTGGGCGAAGACGCGGCGCAGATGGCCGGTTTCGCGGCCTTCCTGGGCCATTGTTACCCGGTGTTCCTGGGTTTCAAGGGCGGCAAAGGCGTGGCGACCTGGATCGGCACGCTGCTGGCGCTGGCCTGGCCGCTGGGCCTGGCCGCCTGTGGCATCTGGCTGGCCGCTGCCGTGCTCATGCGCATCTCGTCGCTGGCAGCCCTTCTGGCCGCTGCCTTGTCGCCACTTTGGGCCTATATGCTGGGCCTGCCACATGTGCTGGCGCTGTCGGCCGCCCTTGCCCTGTTGATTTTCTATCGCCACAGGTCCAACATTTCACGACTGATCGCAGGGGATGAACCCCGTATCGGCAAAAAGTCATAAAGGGGAGAGCTCCATGGACTTCATGACATCCATCAAAACCTGTTTTTCGAAATACGTCACCTTCTCGGGACGCGCGCAGCGGTCCGAGTTCTGGTGGTTCATGCTGTTCGCCTTCGCGGGTCAGATTATCCTGTCAATCGTCGACAGCACGCTGTTCGGCACTGTCACCACCGTTGAAGGCGGGTTCGAAGCCCAGACCGACACGCCGATCCTGTCAGGGCTGTTCAGCCTGGGGATTTTCCTGCCGGCACTGGCTGTCGCGGTGCGGCGTCTGCATGATACCGACCGCTCGGGCTGGTGGTATCTGCTGTGTCTGATCCCGCTGGTCGGGATCATCATTCTGATCGTCTGGTGGGCTGGGCAAGGCACCAACGGCGCAAACCGCTTTGGCGCCGATCCGCTTGGTGGCTCTGGCGGCGGCATGGGTGGAGGCGACGACTACGCACCCAGCACGATCCCCAGCGTATCGAACGACTGATCTCAACATATGACCGGGCCGGGTGCTAAACGCCCGGCCTTTCCCTTCCAATGGACCCTGCGCGATGGATTTCCAAACCGCCGTCAAAACCTGTTTCGACAAATACGTGGTCTTCTCGGGCCGCGCGTCGCGTTCGGAATACTGGTGGTTTGTCCTGTTTGTCTTTCTGGGCAACATCCTGACCACGCTGGCCGATGCAATGATCTTCGGCGCGCGGGCGGCGGATACTGGCATCCTGTCGATGGTCTTTGGACTGGGCACCTTCCTGCCCGCTGTGTCCGCAGCCGTGCGGCGCCTGCATGACACCGGGCGCAGCGGCTGGTGGTGGTGGTTGTGGCTGCTGCCGATCATCGGCTGGATCATCCTGATCATCTGGTACGCGACCCAGGGCGACGAGGGCGACAACAGCTTTGGCCCCGATCCGTTGGGGGGCGGGTATGGTGGTGGCGGCGGCGGCGGCGACGTGGAATACACCCCGTCGCGCATCCCGCACGTGTCTGGCGACTAACCCGAACAGGTCAGTAGCTGAACTCCTCGTATACCTTCGAGATATCGCCGTTCCAGACGCCGTGGTATCGCTCAAGCAACTCATCGGCAGGAACGATGCCCTCCTCGACTGAATCCTGAAGCGCGTTCAGGAAATGGCGTTCATCAGGCACCATGCCGCCGATCCCGGGCTTGGCGCGGGCCTTCAGTCCGGCCTTGGCAATCTCGACAACTTGCGCCGAGAGGTCCTGTAGCTTCACGCCGTTGGCCTCGCCCTGCAGCCCGTCGACCGACGCCGCGACGCGCAGACCTTCGCGGGTTTCGTCGTCCCAATCCTTGATCAGGTCGGTGGCCGCGTCCAGTGACGATTGGTCATACATCAACCCGACCCACAGGGCCGGCAGCGCGCACAGCCGACGCCACGGGCCACCATCGGCGCCGCGCATCTCCATGTATTGCTTGATCCGCGCCTCGGGGAAGATCGTGGTCAGGTGATCGGCCCAATCCGACAGGGTCGGCATTTCGCCGGGCAACGCGGGCAGTTCCCCCTTGAGGAAATCGCGAAACGACATGCCCAGCGCGTTGATGTATTTTCCGTCGCGGTAGACGAAGTACATCGGCACATCCAGCGCGTATTGCACATAGCGTTCAAACCCCATGCCGTCTTCGAATACGAAAGGCAGCGTGCCGGTCCGGGCCGCATCCAGATCACGCCAGATGCGCGAACGCCAGGATTTGTGGCCATTCAGCTTGCCATCAAAGAACGGTGAATTGGCGAACAGCGCGGTGGCCACGGGCTGCAGCGCCAGGCCCACGCGGAATTTCTGCACCATGTCCGCCTCGGACGCGAAATCCAGGTTCACCTGCACGGTGCAGGTGCGATACATCATCTGTTTGCCGTGGGTTCCGACGTGGTCCATGTAATCGGTCATCAGCTTGTAGCGCCCCTTGGGCATGACCGGCATCTGCTCATGGCTCCATTCCGGCGCCGCGCCCAGACCGATGAAGCGCGCGCCGATCTTGTCCGCGATCTCATGCACCTCACGCAGGTGTTCGTGCACCTCGTCGCAGGTCTGGTGAATGCTGTCCAACGGCGCGCCGGACAATTCGAACTGCCCGCCGGGTTCCAGGCTGATGTTGGCGCCGTCGCGTTCCAACCCGATGATGTTGCCGCCCTCTTCGATCGGGCTCCAGCCATAGCCATCGCGCAAGCCTTCCAGCATCGCCTTGATCGAGCGCGGTCCGTCGTAGGGCAACGGCTTCAGCGTGTCTTCGCAATAGCCGAATTTCTCGTGCTCGGTACCGATCTTCCACGTCTCAGGCGGCTTGCAGCCGTCGGCCAGATACTGGGCCAGCTGGTCGTGATGGGTGATCGGGCCGCCACCGGATTGGGGAATGGACATCTGCGCGCTCCTGCTCGACGTTTCAGACCTCAACTGGTGGGCTTTTCGGCGGGCGGTGTCAATCCGGCGAAGACCCGCTCACGTATTTGCGACCGGGTCAGGCGGACGCTAGCGTAAGCGCGAAATCAATTTGCGGAGGCCCCATGTTTCGTTTCGCCCGCCTGTCCCTTGCCGCCTTGTCTCTAGCCGCGTTGATCGCCTGTGACACAGGCACCCACGGGCCATCAGAAACCGCCGTGGTTGCCGAGGCCGCCCCGGCGATGGCCGCCGAGACCGGAAAAACCAGCCTGCCAGCCCCGCGTATGGACATGATGGTTGAACCGTCGATCATCATCGACCCCGGCCGGCGCGGTCTTTCGACAGGGCGTGCACGCGCACGGGTGCTGACCGCAGGCGACATCGACGACACGCTGAACCTGGGCGCTTTCTCGCGCTTCGTGTCGAAGGGTCGGGCTGAAACCCGGCTACCCTCGGCCAATTTCACCCGCCCGATGCTGGCGCGGCTGACCGGGCCAGATGGCCAGCCCGCACCGGGGCTGCGTGTGACGCTCAGCCGTCCGGGCGCGGCGCAGCCGTTCTATGACGGCTATTCCGGCGTGGACGGCATGGTGACCGTGTTCCCCGCGCTGCATGGCGCGGGCGGGCTGTCGCGCGCGGATCTGAAGGTGTTTCCCGATGCGCAAGGCCAGGTCGTGACGCAGCGGATCGCGTCGGGGAACCGGCGCAACGTCGCCCTTCCTTTCGCGGGTGGCTGGTCGCCCGATTTCCTGGACCTCGCCTTTGTCGTCGATACGACAGGGTCAATGGCTGACGAACTGGCCTGGCTCACCAAAGAGCTGTCCTCGATCGTCAGCCGCGCCAGGCGGCGGGCGCCGGGGGTGGATATCCGCTATGGCCTGATCGTCTATCGCGACGATGGTGACGCCTATGTCGTGCGCAATTTCGGGTTCACGAAAAGCCAGAGCCAGATGCGCAGCTGGCTGCGGACGCAACAGGCGGCGGGCGGCGGGGACTACCCGGAAGCCGCCGCCGAGGCGCTGATGGCCGGGGCCAACCTGCCCTGGCGGCGTGGCAAGGGCGAGCGGCTGATGTTCCACATTGCTGACGCCCCGCCGCATGACCGCGACGCGCGCGCCTATTTGACAGCCGCACGCGCCGCCACGCAAAAAGGTGTGCAGATCTTCGGGCTTGGTGCCTCGGGCGTGGCGCGCGAAAGCGAATACTTGATGCGTCAGGCCTCGGCGCAAAGCGGTGGGCGGTATCTGTTTCTGACTGACGACAGCGGCGTGGGCTATGGCCATGCGGAACCGACGATCAGCTGCTACCAGGTCACCAAGCTGAACAGCTTGATGGTGCGGGTGCTGGGGTCGGAATTGTCTGGCCGGCGCATCGAAGCCGCCCCGGGCGACGTGATCCGCAGCGTCGGGAGTTACCAGAACGGCGTGTGTCGCGACTAGTGCAGCAGGCGCGGCTGCGTCTTTTGCCAGATGACCACCACCGCGTCCGGCGTGCCGGTACTGGCGCGAATGGCGGCCTGCATGTCGACGCCGGGCAAGGCGGCCAGCGCGTCGAACAGCGCATCGGTGCCTTCGGCGCTGGCCGGGATCGACAGAACCTCGCCGACCGAACGAAAGCGCCAAACCGGGTGCCCGGCCATGTCCGGCCCGATCTCGACCCGCACCAGCGCGTCGATTGACGCAAAACCACCACCGACCGGGGCCAGGTAGGTGATCTGACGTTCATCCACTGAAACCACGCCCAGCCCCCCGTGCCCGCCACGAAAGCGCGCGCGTTGAATGCCGGACCACAACAGCGCCGCGCCCATCAAGGCCAGCGCGATGCCCATCCATTTCAACAGACCCAATGACCCCAGCGCCCACCACAGGCCTAAGAGGGCCACTGCAGCGCCTGCCAGCGCCTCGCGCCAGCGCATCAGGTTTTCACGGGCTTCCGGGCGGATGAAATTCATGCGGCCTCCAGGGTGACGGGGTTTTTCAGGATGGCAAGGCTATAGCACCCGATCCGCTCAAAGCCGATCGCCTCATAGGCGCGACAGGCGGCGGGGCCGCTGGCGAACAGAATGGCGGTTTTGACGCCCTCGGCACGCGCTTCGACCAAATGGGCCGCGACCACCTGTCGGGCATGGCCGCGGCCGCGCAAGTCCGGCGGGGTAAAAACGCCGCCAATCTGCACCATATCGGGCAGGCGTGCATTGATGGCTGTCATCGCGACGGGAGTGCCCTGCACTTCAAGAAGGCGCACATCGCCCGTGGCAATCGCCCGGTCGGTGCGCCCTTTGGCCTCTTCGTCCAACCGCTCGGGCGGCGACATGTGCAGTTCGGCGGAGTAAGCGCGGGTCCATTTGAAGATTAAATCCCGATCCGCCTCCTCGGGCGGGCGAATCCTCCCCGGACCATCCGGTGCGACCAAGGTCTCCAGCGACAGACGATAAAGGGGTTCTGGTTCATCGAGCGCAAAGGAGGCGTCGGTCACGCCAAGCGCGAGCTTGGCCGCGCGCACCTGAGACACCTCTGCGGTGATGCCCGACACTTGGCGCCCGGCAATGGCGGTGGCAAAGGCGCGCCAGGTCTCGTCCCCGGCATTCGGGGCCTGACTCATTACAAAGCCCGCATTTGACAGGGCAAAGACGGCATCAATCCCGCCCTTCCCCGCGACCCAGAACGCGGTGCCGCGCGGGTCGTCGCGATTGTGTAGGCCGAAGGCACGCAGGTTCGACCGCAGGAACATGCTGGTGTCCGCGTGGCGAGCCAGGAACGCCTCGATCGTCGTTTCGTCCCCCGCAGTTGCCGGGCGGATCACGTCCAGTCTCCCAACGCCTGCTGCCACAGGGCCATTGCCGCGACCGCCGCCGTGTCGGCGCGCAGAATGCGGGGGCCAAGGCTGACAGGATGGGCGTTTTCCATCGCGTGAAGCCGATCGCGTTCCCGGGGGGAAAAACCGCCTTCGGGGCCAATCAGGATCGCCCATTTGTCACCGCCCGCCGCGCCCAGGGTTTGCGCCATGCCCACAAGTGCTTCGTCACAGAACATGATCTGTCGGTCTTTGGGCCAGTCCGCCAGCAGTCGGTCCAGCTTTTGCAATTCGGCCACTTCGGGCACAAAGGTGCCGCCGCATTGCTCGGCGGCTTCCACCGCGTGGGCTTGCAAGCGGTCGCGGCGGATACGTTCGGAATTGGTAAACTCGGTCTGCATCGGCTGGATGCGTGCAGCCCCCATTTCGGCGGCCTTTTCCACGATGAAATCCGTGCGCGCCTTCTTGATCGGGGCGAAACACAGCCACAGATCGGGTGGCATTTGCAGCGGCCGGGTCTGTTCGATGCAGGTCAGTGCGCCCTTGCGCTTGCCCGCTTCGGCCACCTCGGCCCGAAATTCTCCGTCCCGGCCATTGAACAATGCCACCGGGTCGCCAACCGCAAGCCGCATCACACCGAACAGGTAATGCGCTTGGGCCTGGATCAGAGGAACCGATTGCCCCGGCCCCAGCGGGTGCTCTACATAGAGCCTGACTTTCACCTGTTTCATGAGGGAAACCTATGACCCATCAGCCCGATATGCCAGAGCCAAAGGGTCAGGTTTCCGACGCGGTGAAGGGCAATTGGGTGGACCACCTGGCACCGGGATGGACCCGGCCGTATCTGCGGCTGAGCCGCGCGGATCGGCCGATCGGCACCTGGCTGCTTTTGCTGCCCTGCTGGTGGGGGCTGTTGTTGGCGGCGGCCAGCACGGGAAGGTTCGGCCTGTTCGATGTCTGGATCCTGGTCGGCTGTGCGGCGGGCGCCTGGCTGATGCGCGGGGCGGGTTGCACCTGGAACGACATCACCGACCGCGACTTCGACGCACAGGTCGAACGCACGCGATCACGCCCGATCCCGTCGGGGCAGGTCAGCGTGAAACAAGCTGCCGCCTGGATGGGCCTTCAGGCGCTGATCGCCTTCGCGATCCTTCTGAGCTTCAACCTGCCCGCGATCCTTCTGGGCATAGCCGCGCTGGTGCCGGTGCTGGTTTACCCGTTTGCGAAACGCTTTACCTGGTGGCCGCAGGTCTTTCTGGGCATCGCGTTCAACTGGGGCGCGCTTTTGGCCTGGACCGCCCACGCCGGCGCGTTGGAGGCGCCCGCGGTGGCGCTTTACCTGGCCGGGATGGCCTGGACGCTGTTTTACGACACGATCTATGCCTATCAGGACACCGAAGACGACGCGCTGATCGGGGTGAAATCCACCGCGCGGCTGTTCGGCGACAGCCCGCGCCTGTGGTTGCGCGCCTTCCTGATTGTCACCGTGGTGTTGATGGCGCTGGCAATCATCCTGGCGTTGGCACCGCTGAACAACATGCTGGTGCTGGTCGTGGCATTGGGCAGCGCCTGGTTTCTGGGCTGGCATCTGGCCTGGCAAATGCGAATGCTCGACATCGACGACGCCCAGAACTGCCTGCGCCTGTTTCGTGCCAACCGCGATGCCGGCTTGATCCCTGTGCTGTTTCTTGCCGCAGCCGTGCTCCTGTGATTGCACGCCGGGCCAAGACGGCCTAGGTAGGGCGAAACAAGAAAGACCTGTCTGATTACATGCGCCTGTCCCGTATCATCCTTGTCCCCAGCCTGTTTCTTCTGGCCGCCCTTGCCGCGCTTCTGGCTGCCTGGCTGTCGGTTGGAATCATCGAACGCAACTCACAAGACGCGGTCAGTGATGCGCTGGTTTTGCAAGGGCACGAATGGACGCGGGTGAAAACCACCGGGCTTCAGGTCGTGCTGTCGGGCACCGCCCCGAACGAGGCCACACGGTTCCGCGCTTTGGCCATTGCTGGCAGCGAAGTGGATGCCACTCGGGTGATCGACCAGATGGAGGTGACCGCCGCCGCCGCGATCACACCGCCGCGATTCTCGATCGAGATCCTGCGAAATGATGCGGGCATATCGCTGATCGGGTTGATCCCGGCAGACAGCGACCGCGACGCCCTGCGCGCCCGGATCAAGGAGATCGCGGGCGGCACCAACGTGGCTGACCTGCTTGAAACCGCCGACTACCCGATGCCTGCTGCGTGGGATCAGACACTAGCCTATGCGATCGACGCGCTTGAGAAACTGCCGCGATCGAAAATCTCGATGGATGCGCAGCGTGTGGCGATCACCGCCATTTCCGACAGCGCGACCCAAAAGCGCACGTGGGAAAGTGAGCTTGCCGCTCGCGCCCCGGGCGGATTGATGCTTTCGGTCGACATTTCGGCGCCGCGCCCCGTCATCACCCCCTTCACTCTGCGGTTCCTGATCGAAGAGGACGCGGCCCGGTTCGACGCCTGTTCAGCCCATGACGAAGTCGGGCGCGCGCGCATCCTGGATGCCGCCATGCGCGCCGGGCTGACGGGAGATGCCGAATGCACCCTGGGCCTGGGCGTGCCGTCGCCCACCTGGGCCGAGGCGGTTGTGACCGGCATCGACGCGCTGGCCAGGCTTGAGGGCGGTTCACTGACCTTTTCCGACGCCGACGTCACGCTGGTCGCGCCAGACACAACGCCGCAGGCCACTTTCGACAAGGTGGCTGCGGAACTGGAGGCCGACCTGCCCGACCTGTTCTCGCTGCACGCGGTGTTGCCCGAACCGGTGAAGATCGACGGCAGCGGCGAAGGCGACGGGCCGCCGGAATTCGTGGCCACCCGCAGCCCCGAGGGCCTGGTGCAGTTGCGCGGGCGCCTGACCGACGAAGTGCAACGCTCGGCCACCGAGAGTTTAGCGCGCGCCCGGTTCGGGTTCGAAGCCGTCTATGCCGCAACCCGGCTGGACGAAGACCTGCCGCGTGGCTGGTCGACACGGGTTCTGGCCGGACTTGAGGCGCTGAGCTTCCTCGACAATGGCGCGGTCGTGGTGCAGCCCGATGTGGTCGATGTGCGCGGCAACACTGGCGACCCGGAGGCCAGTGCCCAAATCTCGCGCATCCTGTCTGAAAAGCTGGGCGAGGCGCAGGATTTCCGCGTGAACGTCACCTATCAGGAAGCACTGGACCCCGAACAGGCGCTGCCCGCGCCCGAGGAATGCGTGGCCAGCATCAACACTGTGCTGAGCGAGGCCAAGATCACCTTTGCGCCGGGATCGGCCAATATCGACGCCGAAGCGCGTGCGACGATCGACAAGATTGTTGAACTGATGAAAGGCTGCGTGGATGTGCCGATGGAAATCGCCGGCTATACCGACAGCCAGGGCCGCGAAGAGATGAACAGGGCTCTGTCGCAATCGCGCGCGCAGGCTGTGCTGAATGCGCTGCTCGCGCGGCGGGTTCTAACCTCGAACCTGACGGCGCATGGCTATGGCGAAGAAGACCCGATTGCCGACAACGGCACCGAAGAAGGTCGCGAAGCGAACCGCCGGATCAATTTCCGCCTGATCGGGGCCGAAGACAGCGCCGAAGAAACCCCTGATGACCAAGCCCCCGCCGAGGGCGCTGAAGAGGCTGACGACACAGCCACGGAGCAAACCAATGAATAGAACCGAGTTCATCATCGTCACCGCGATCATTCTGTTCGTGGCCTTCACGCTGGGTTGGTTCGCCCATTGGATGATCCACCGCTTCACCAAGGTCTCGGGCGGCGAGATGGGCGAGATCGACAAGATGGCGCAATCGCTGCACGAAGCGGAAGAGACCCGCGACCAGGCGATCACTTATCTGCAGCAGCGCGAGGCCGAAATGTCGAACCAGCTGCACCAGACCGAAGCCGAATTGCGAGCGGCGATGGACGGGTTGCGCGATGCGCGCACCGAGGCGGAAGAACTGCGCGCCTATATCGAACGGACGAACGCGGGCTGAACCCGCCTGCCCCGACCGGAAATGCTCCCGCCCGTCATCAGCGCCTAACGGCGCTTCTTCCCGTTGGGCGTGGCGCCGCTGCGCGGCGACCTCTCCTGTTCGATGTATCCCCTGCCCGGCGCGGCGGGGAGGGTGGGTGGGAGCTGCGCCGGGCAGGGGCTCTGACCTACTCTATTCCCAGCGGCTAAGCGCGTCCTCGTCTTCGTCCTTGCTCTCGACCCAGCCGGACCCATCTGTGCCGAATTCCTTTTTCCAGAACGGGGCGCGGGACTTCAGGTAATCCATCAGGAATTCGGCCGCTTCGAAAGCCGCGACCCTATGCGGCGCGGCGGTCGCGACCATCATGATCTGTTCTCCGGGCATCATCGCACCATGGCGGTGAATGACCAGGCAGTCGGCCAGATCCCAGCGCGCGGTTGCGGTTTCGACCATCGCCGCAATCGCACGTTCCGTCATGCCCGGATAGTGCTCGATCTCCATCCGGTCCAGCCCGCCGTCGGTGTCACGCACCACGCCGGTGAAGCTGACCACGGCCCCCACATCGGTGCGCCCGCAGGCAAAACCGGACAGCTCGGCGCCGGGATCAAATCCCTCGGCTTGCACCCGGACGGCCATCAGCCCCCCGTCATCGGCGGGAAGAACGCGACTTCGCGCACCCCGTCCAGCGGTGCGTCGAAGTCCGACAGCTCCTGATCCAGCGCCACGCGCAGGGCCGACAGGTCGGAAAACGCGAGCGCATAGCGCTCTTCCCGCCGGCGCAGTTCCTCGATCAGCTCGGCAACAGTGGCGGCGTTGGTCTCGACCTGCTCGCGCGGTTCTCCGATACGTTCGCGCACCCAGGCGAAATACATGACGTCAAGCATCCTCGGGGTCCTCACGCAGGAATGGCATTGCCTTACTGAAATAATCCCAGCCCGTGATCAGGGTCAGAATGCCGGCGATCCACAGAAGGCCGATGCCGATCCAGGCCGACCAGGTCATCCCGGTGGCATAGAAGCGCAGGCCGATCTCATCCGCCACGTCGCCATTCATGATTGCCGCAACCATCTGGTCATCCATGCCTTGGATACGGTCCAGCAGGGAATGCTCAAAAATGCCAGTAGAAAACAGGATCGCAATTGCCACCATCTGAACGGTTGTTTTCCATTTGGCCAGGTTGGTGACCTTCAGCGCGCGCGCCTTGTCGCCCAGCGTCTCACGCAAGCCGGACACGAACACTTCGCGGTAGATGATCAGCGCCGAGGGCAACAGGATCCACGGAGTCATCCCGGCATAGCCATTGATGACCAAAAGCGCGATCAGCACCATCGCCTTGTCGGCAATCGGGTCCATCGCGGCGCCAAACAGGCTTTCCAGTTTCCAGGCGCGGGCCAGGTAGCCATCCAGGTAGTCGGTGATCGAGGCGACGATGAACAGGATCATCGCATACCAATCCGCCCAGGGGCGGGCGAAATACAAAAACAGCACAGGCACCAGCGGGGCTGCCAGCAACCGGGCAACGGTCAGGATATTGGGAAGGGTCCATTTCATGTCGTCACCTTTACCGCGTCAGCCCTTGTCATGGAAGAAGCCATAGATGGTTTCTGCAAGGGTGGCGGAAATGCCGTCCACGGCCTTGAGGTCCTCAAGCCCCGCGCGACTGACCGCCTTGGCCGAACCGAAATGCTGCAACAAGGCCCGCTTGCGGGTCGCGCCCACGCCCGGCACCTCGTCCAGCGGCGTCGCGCCAACGGCCTTGGCGCGTTTCGCGCGGTGGGTGCCGATGGCAAAACGGTGTGCCTCGTCCCGCATACGCTGGATAAAATAGAGCACCGGGTCGTTGCGCTGCAACGCAAAGGGGCGGTCACCCCGGCGATGAAACTCCTCTTTACCGTGGTCACGGTCCACCCCTTTGGCCACGCCGATCATCGGCACGTCGGTGACGCCCAGTTCAGTCATGATTTCATGCACCGCGCTGACCTGGCCTGCGCCGCCGTCGATCAGCAGAAGGTCGGGCCAGTGTTCGCCCTGACGCTCAGGGTCTTCCTTCAACAATCGTTTAAACCGGCGTGTCAGAACCTCTTTCATCATGCCGAAATCGTCGCCCGGCGTCAGGTCTTCGCCCTTGATGTTGAACTTGCGATACTGGCTTTTCATGAAGCCTTCGGGGCCTGCCACGATCATCGCCCCCACCGCGTGCGCGCCTTGGATGTGCGAGTTGTCATAGACCTCGATCCGCGCCGGTGGGGCGTCCAGGGCAAAGGCCTCGGCCACGCCTGCCAGCAACCGGGCTTGCGTCGCGGTTTCGGCCATCTTGCGCCCCAGGCTTTCGCGCGCGTTGCGTTGCGCATTCACGACCAGTTCAGACTTTTCTCCACGCAGGGGCACGGCAAGTTCGACTTTGCGCCCGGCCTTTTCAGACAAGGCTTCGGCCATCAGGTCCTGTTCGTCCAGCGGGTCGGACAGCAGGATCAGCCGCGGCGGGTCCTTCTGGTCATAGAACTGGCCGACGAAGGCCTGCAACACCTCGCCCGGCCCGGCCCCCGCCCCGGTGCGCGGATAGAAATCACGGTTGCCCCAGTTCTGGTTGGCGCGGATGAAAAAGACCTGCACACAGGCCTGACCGCCTTCCATATGAAGCGCGATCACGTCCGCCTCGGCCACGCCGCGCGGGTTGATGCCCTGGGCCTGCTGCACCTGGGTCAGCGCCCGGATCCGGTCGCGCAACACGGCGGCGCGTTCGAACTCCATGTCGGCCGAGGCCGTCGCCATGTCGGCGGCCAGCTGTTCTTGCACCTTGGTCGATCGCCCGGTCAGGAAATTGGTCGCATCCGAGACCAACCCGGCATAGTCCTTTTCGTCGATCTTGCCCACGCAGGGCCCGGCGCAGCGCTTGATCTGATACAGCAGACAAGGCCGCGTGCGGCTTTCGAACATCGCATTGGTGCAATTGCGCAAAAGGAACACCTTCTGCAGCTGGTTCAGCGTCCGGTTTACCGCATCCGCCGAGGCGAACGGGCCGTAATACGCCCCCTTCTCTTTCTTCGCGCCGCGGTGTTTCTTGATCTGCGGAAAAGCGTGATCAGTCACAAGGATGTTCGGGAACGACTTGTCGTCGCGCAAGAGCACGTTGAAATGGGGCTTCAACTGCTTGATCAGGTTCTGTTCCAGCAAAAGCGCTTCGGTCTCGGTGCGCGTGGTCAGGAACATCATGCTGGCGGTCTGCGAGATCATCCGCGCGATCCGCGCTGAATGGCCGGTCGGCTTGGCATAATTCGACACACGTTTCTTCAGATTGCGCGCCTTGCCGACATAAAGCACCCGCCCCTGCGCATCGAGCATCCGGTACACGCCCGGCGAATTGTCGAGCACGCGCAGATATCCCTGCACCACCCCGTGACCGGTCGGTGACTTGGTATCCTTTGGCGTGCCTTCGGGGTCGCTCATCCGGGCCTCATCGCGATTCTCTGGTCGCCTGCATCTTTGACCATATGGTTACAAGAGAAAACATGCCCACATCTTCTGTGGATAAGTCTGAGGAAAGGTTTTGCTCAGAAGGGATTTTTCGTTGTTTTTGGCTGGCTTCATTTATTTGCCTAATTTTTAGGCACATATCTAAGTCCTTGTTTTTCAACGAAAGAAATATGCACATTTCGTAAATGCATGAAAACATTACAAAAATCAGATGTTCAGTTCCCGACACATTCCTCCGGTGCACAAGTTGTCGCAGATCAGAGGCTTTTCAACGCGTCACGCGGCCAGAACGGCCAGGATGTACACGACATACAGCACCACCAGCACCGCACCCCAGACGCGCCCCATGTGCCATTTCAACAGAACGAAGGGCGCAAGCAGAAGTGACGCGCCGGCCATGACCCACAGGTCAAACTGCAAAATCCCCGACTCGACCGGGATAGGGCCAACGAAAGAGGCAATGCCGATGATCGCCAGCAGGTTGAACATGTTCGACCCGATCACGTTGCCCATCGCGACCTCGGCCTGATTGCGCATCGCGGCCATCACGGTGGTCGCAAGCTCGGGCAGTGACGTGCCCAGAGCGACCAGCGTCAGGCCGATCACCGTTTCCGACACGCCATAGTGGCGCGCAATGCTGGTCGAGGCATCGACCAGAAGGTCGGCGCCCAGCGGAAGGCCGATCAGGCCCAGCATCAGGAACAGGATGACCTTCCACCAGGGCATGTCGGGGTCAGCCCCTTCGACATCTTCGTCTTCTTCGGTCTCTTCTTCCAGCCCGGCGGCCACGGCACGGCGGTGATGGATCGCCTGGCGAAACGCCGACGACAGCATCAGGCCCAGGGCTGCCAGCAGCACGAGGCCCTGCACCCAGGTGATCACGCCGCCCATCGCCAGAACCATGAACAGAACAGTCGCCGCCATCATCTGGAAATAGGATTTTCGGGTGTCACATTCGCCCGTGGACAGGCCTGACAAGATCGCAGGCACACCCAGCACCAACAGGATATTGGCCGTGTTCGACCCCACGACGTTGCCCATCGCAAGGCCGGGCACATGGTCGTCGATCGCCTGAATCGCGATCAAAAGCTCGGGCGCCGAGGTGCCGAAGGCGACGATGGTCAGGGACACGATCAGGGCGGGCACGCCCAGGCGCAGCGACATGTTCACCGCGCCGCGCACCAGCGAGTCGCCGGCAAGCAGAAGGATCACAAGGCCCAGTGCGGCATAGATCAGGTCCAAGACTTAGCCCTTCTTCGAACAATCACACGGGGATTTCCCGATGCGATAGCGCCCGCAACGGGGGCATTTCATCGCGTCTACGCGATCCTTGCCGGGATACCGCAAGCGTCCGAACATGGCCAGCACCAGCATGCCGATCAGGAAGAGAAAGACGACCTTGATGACCATGTCACAGACCAAACCGGGCGAAGGCCGCGCGGTCCTCTAACGTGGCGAGGGTGTCGTCCATCAGGCGCATGCCAAAGCGTTGGAACACCGACCGGCGCGGGCCATAGACCCGGAACCGGACCTTGTCGCCATAGCGGTCCTTCATCGTCGGCACCAGGTGGCCGATCCGGTCCGCCAGACCCACATCGATGGCGCCCTGTCCGACCCAGATATCCCCGGTGAACAGGTCCTGACCTTCCGGCAGCTTCGCACCCCGGCGCGACGTGATTTGGCGGATGAAACTGGCGTGGATATCCTCCTGCAACGCCTTCAGACGTTTTACGTCCGCGGGTTTTTCCGGCTGGAACGGGTCCAGCATGCTTTTCGATTTCCCGGCGGTGTGGACCCGGCGTTCGACGCCCAGTTTCTCCATCGCGCCAGTAAAACCGAAGGACGATGAAATCACCCCAATCGAGCCAACGATCGAATTTTCGTCCACGATGATTTCGTCCGCTGCTGAGGCCAGCCAATAGCCGCCCGAGGCGGCCACGTCCTCGACGAAGGCAAACACCGGCACGTCCTTTTCCGCCGCCAGACGCCGGATGCGGCCAGCGATCAGGCTGGATTGCACCGGGCTGCCGCCGGGTGAGTTCACCACCAAGGCTATCGCGTCCGGTTTGCCCTTGCGGAAGGCGCGTTCGATCACCGGGCCAAGGGTGGCATCGTTCAACTGCCCCCGCGCACCGGTGGCGATGACGCCAGTCAGGCGCAGCACCGCGACGGTCGGGGTCGATTTCAAGAAAGGGATCCAGCGTTTCATGGGCAGAGAGATAGAGCCCCCCCGCCCCGGGAACAAGGGTGCGGGAACAATGAGTGTGGTCTTGTGATCATGACGTCAGGTCCTGATCTTGTAGCCGGTACGGAAAATCCAGCGGATCGCCAACAGGCAGGCCACGGTGAAGCCACCAATTGCCAGCAGCGACCAGCCCACTGCCACGTCTGCGGTACCGAAAAAGCTCCAGCGAAACCCGGACACCAGATAGACGACCGGATTGAACAGCGTGACGTTCTGCCAGAACGGTGGCAGCATGGTGATCGAATAGAAACTGCCCCCCAGGAACACCAGCGGCGTGATCACCAAAAGCGGGACCAGTTGCAGCTGTTCGAAATTGCCTGCCCAGATACCGATGATGAAGCCCAGCAGGGCGAAGCTGACGCAAGTCAGGACAAGAAACGCCAGCATCCAGACCGGGTGCGCGATCGAAATATCCACGAAGGCGAACGAGGTGGCCAGGATGATCAACCCGATCATGAACGCTTTGGTCGCCGCCGCGCCGACATATCCGATCACGATTTCATAGAAACTGACCGGGGCCGACAGAAGCTCATAGATCGAGCCGATGAATTTCGGGAAATAGATGCCGAACGACGCGTTGGTGATGCTTTGCGTGATCACCGTCAGCATGATCAGGCCCGGCACAATGAAGGCGCCATAGCTGACCCCGTCAACCTGGTCGATCCGCGACCCGATGGCGGCGCCGAAGACGATGAAATACAGCGATGTCGACAGCACCGGGGAAATGATGCTTTGCGCCAACGTTCGAAAGGTGCGCGCCATTTCAAAGACATAGATGGCGCGAATGGCATGCAGGTTCATTGGGCGTCCTCCTTCACGAGGTCGACAAAGATGTCTTCCAGTGACGACTGGGTGGTGTGCAGATCGCTCATGTGCAGCCCGGCCTTGGACAGGTCCGCCAGAAGCCGGGTGATGCCGGTGCTTTCGGCGCGGGTGTCATAGGTATAGGTCAGCCCCCCGTCGGCCGACAGCGCCAGCGGATAGGCGGCAAGCGCCTCTGGCACGGCGTCTAGCGGCGTATCCAGATCTATCCGCAGCTCCTTCTGTCCCATCCGGCGCATCAGGGCGTTCTTTTCCTCGACCAGCAGGATTTCACCCTTGTTGATCACTCCCACCCGGTCGGCGATGGCCTCGGCCTCTTCGATGTAATGCGTGGTCAGGATGATCGTCACGCCGGACTGGCGCAGGGTCTCGACGATCTCCCACATATCCTTGCGAAGCTCGACGTCCACACCAGCGGTGGGTTCGTCCAGGAACAACACGCGCGGCTCGTGGCTCAGCGCCTTGGCGATCAGAACCCGGCGCTTCATCCCGCCCGACAGGGTCATGATCTTGGCGCCCTTTTTGTCCCACAAGGACAGCTGGCGCAGGATTTTTTCGATGTACGCCGGATCACGCGGTTTGCCAAACAACCCACGTGAAAAGTTCACGGTGTTCAACACGGTCTCGAAGGGCTCCAGGCTGACTTCCTGCGGCACCAGACCAATCAAAGACCGCGCGGCGCGGTACTCTGCCTGGCTGTCTTGGCCGCCGATGGTGATGCGCCCGTCGCTGGGTGTTGTGATGCCACAGATGATCGAGATCAGCGTCGTCTTGCCTGCGCCATTGGGGCCTAGCAGGGCGAGGATTTCGCCCTCTTCGATCTCAAGGTCGACGCCCTTCAGCGCCTCAAACCCACCGTCATAAGTCTTGGTCAGACCCGATACTGTTACGATTGCCGCCATGGCACCCTCCCCTGTTCGCAAGGGCGCAAGGTAGCGCAAACAGCGCCAGCCGCAAGACCTGCCTGCCTCGGGATGACGGGGTGGGTGGTCGGGCGGCGCCACGGGGTAGGCATTCAAGCGCGCAGCATGAGGCAGATCAACGCAAAGGCGCGAATCCCGTTCTAGGTTGGGCGCAAATCCGGTTCGCCGCATGCAAGAGCTGCGCCCGAATCAGCCAGACAGAAAGGGACTTCCATGGCCACCTCAATCCCGCATAGCCCCCGCACCGCCCTGATTTGCGGGCCGTATCTTTCGGGTAAGACCTCGGTGTTCGAGGCGCTGCTGACCGAAGCAGGTGCATTGCAACCCCATGCGTCCGCTCAGTCCGCCTTCACCATCGCCGACCATTCGCCCGAAGCGTTGGCCCACGGCATGTCGACCGAAATGAACGTGGCAACCGCCGACTATCTTGAGGAAAGCTGGACCTTCATCGACGTGCCCGGCTCGGTTGAGCTGGGGCAAGAAATGCGCGATGCGATGGATGTGGCGGATATCGCCGTCGTCGTCGTGGACCCCGACCCGGCCAAAGCCGTGACCTTCGCCTCGCACCTCAAGGCGTTGGAAAACGCGGACATCCCGCACGTGATCTTCATCAACAAGTTCGACCGCTATGACAATTCCGCGCGCGAACTTATGGAAGCCTTCCAGGCGGTGTCCTCGAAACCGCTTCTGCTGCGTGAAATTCCGATCCACGAAGGTGGTCAGGTGACCGGCTATGTCGATCTGGTGTCCGAACGCGCCTTCCAATGGGAGGAAGGCAAACCCTCGACCCTGATCAAGCTGCCCGAAACCGTGCTGGACCGCGAGGCCGAAGCGCGCACCGAGATGCTGGAGGGGCTGGCCGATTTCGACGATGGCCTGCTTGAAAAGCTGTTGGAAGACGTGACGCCGTCGACCACCGAGGTCTATGACGACATGACCAAGGATCTTGCCGAGGACCTTGTGGTTCCGGTCTTCTTCGGCTCGGCCACCCAGCGTCACGGCATTCATCGCCTGATGAAATCGCTGCGCCATGATGCGCCGGACGTGACCCGCACCGCGGCCCGGATGGGCGTGTCGGGCGATAGCGCTCAGCTGAAGGTTCTGAAAACACTTCAGGCGGGCCATGCCGGCAAGATGTCGATCGCTCGGGTGATGAGCGGCACGCTCAAATCCGGCGACACGCTAAACGGCGAACGCCCGGCCGGGATCAACACGATCTTCGGCGGCAAGCTGACCCCAGTGAAAGAGGCAGGGGTGGGCGCCGTTGTCGGACTGACCAAGCTCGATAGCGTGCAGACCGGCGACTTGTTGACCCCCACCGGGCGCAGCGCCACCAAGTTGGCCCCGATCGCCCCGGCCTTTGCCCAGGCGATCAAGGCGACCCGCCGCGCGGACGACGTGAAGCTGGGCGACAACCTTCGAAAGCTCATGGACGAGGACCGGTCGCTGTCCGTCGCCTTCGACGCCGTGAACAGCGTGCAGGTTCTGGAAGGTCAGGGCGAAATGCACCTGAAACTGTGTCTTGAGCGGCTGGAGAACCGCACCGGGCTGAAGGTCGATGTCTCGCCCCCCGAAGTGGCGTACCGCGAAACGATCCGTAAACCGGCCGAGAAGCGCGTGCGCCACAAAAAGCAATCGGGTGGGCACGGAGAGTTTGGCGAGGTCGAGATCAAGATCGCGCCGGTCGCACGCGGCGCGGGGAACGCGTTCAACGAAACCATCCACGGCGGCGCTGTGCCGCGTCAGTATCTTTCCGCAGTCGAACACGGTGTGACCGACGCCTTGGAGAAAGGGCCGCTGGGCTACCCGGTGGTCGATGTCTCGGCCACGCTGACAGATGGCAAGCACCACTCGGTCGACAGTTCGGAAATGGCGTTCCGCAAAGCTGCCGGACAAGCCATGCGCGAGGCGTTGGCGGATGCGAAACCCGTGAAGCTGGAACCGATCAACGCGGTCAGCATCGCGGTGCCGGATCAGTTCATCGCCGGCGTGCAGAAGATCGTGATGGGCCGACGTGGTCAGATCCTGGGGATCGAGGCGCGCGACGGCTGGACCGGATGGGAACAGGTACAATGCCAGATCCCGGCGGCCGAAATGGGCGACCTGATCATGGAGCTGCGATCAGCCACGATGGGCGTCGGCAGCTTCACGTCGGAGTTCGACCACCTTCAGGACGTGTGACCTGATTGGCCCCTGCCTAACGGGCGGGGGCGGCTGCCCCCGGTTTGTCCATTAAGGGCAAACCAGTATGCTCGTGTGCTCTGACAGTCCCGCGCATGCCCGCCGACGTCGCATCGGTCTGAGCCTTCTGGCTCTGACCTGACGACTGGGACAGGCCTCGAACCAGGCGTCATCGTGGCCAATAGGGTCGAGCAACGCGCGTTAGCGCGCTTGCGGAAATTGCCGCGCGCGCTATCGTCAGACCGCCCGACCTCCCGCATCCCCCGGGGGGTGTATTCAGCAAAGCAGCACCTCTGCATCCGTCGTATCGGAGAACGATCATGAAGCATGAGCCTCCCAGCCGAGGGTTTGATGACGCGGAATTTGCCGCGCGCACCACGAGGGCCCAGGCCCTGATGGCATCATCTGACCTTGCCGGGATGCTGTTGATGAGCGAACCGGACGTGCGCTACTTCACCGGCTTTCACACGCTGTTCTGGCAAAGTCCGACGCGCCCCTGGTTCGTCTTCGTACCGGCCTCGGGCAAACCTATTGCGCTGATTCCGGAAATCGGGGCCGAATTGATGCGTCGCGGCTGGCTGGACGACATTCGCACCTGGAGCGCGCCAGCGCCCGAGGACGACGGGATCAGTTTACTGACTGAACTTCTGGCACCCTATGCCGCCAATGGCGCCCGGATTGGCGTGATGAAGGGCCACGAAACGCAGCTTCGTATGCCTTTGGCCGACTGGGAGCGACTTTTGACCAAACTGCCGGGGGTCGAAATAGTCGATGCGACCGGGATCGTGCAGGGGTTGCGTATGGTCAAGACACCAGCCGAGATCGAAAAGCTCGCCCATATCTGCACCATTGGCTCTGCTGCTTTCGCCGAGGTTCCCGCGCTGGTCCACGAGGGCATGCCGTTGGAGGAGGTCTTTCGCACCTTCCGGCGGGCTGCAATCGGGTTAGGTGCCGATGATGCGCCTTATCTGGTGGGGGCCGCCGATCAGGGCGGCTACGGCGATGTGATCTCTCCGCCAACGCGTCGCCCGTTGCGGGGGGGCGATGTTCTGATGCTTGATACCGGTTGCACTTGGGACGGCTATTTCTGCGATTTTGATCGCAACTGGGCCATCGGGTCGGCCGATGCCATGGCAAAACGCGCCTATGACGTGCTGTGGCGGGCAACCGAGGCAGGTTTGGCCGCAGCCCGACCCGGAAACACCTGCCGCGATCTTTTCAATGCCATGTCTGCGGTGATCGCCGAGATGGACGACAGCGGCGGCGATATCGGGCGTCTTGGGCACGGGCTGGGCATGCAGCTGACCGAACAGCCTTCGCACGCGGCTTATGACGAAACGGTGCTGCAGGAAAACATGGTGTTGACGCTTGAGCCGTCATTGTCTTACGGCGACGGGCGCATGATGGTGCACGAAGAAGACATAATCATCGGTGCGCAAGGCGCGCGCCTTTTGACAACACGTGCCACCCCCGACCTAATGGTGATCGGCTGAGGTATGGCGGAGATCTTGGCCATCCTAGCGCCCTGACCTGCTCAAATCGGCAAACTGACAGCCAAGGGCGCGGCACGGCCAATTCAGCGCTCTTTTGTTCACCGGGAAGCCGGCGACATTGGGCCACTTTGCGAACAATGCTGCGACCAGATGTCTTGCAACTCCCATCCGCATGGTATACTTCGGCATACAACGCATCCAGGCGTCGGCTGGCCAGACGATTCTGCGGCTCGGTGCCTGGATTTCCTCGAACACCTGAACGTTGGATCCATCATGAGCTTGTACACGGACTACCTGAATGAGATTGCCACTCGTAAAGAACAGGGGCTGAACCCCAAGCCCATTGATGATGGCGCGCTTGTCAAAGACCTGATCGCGCTGATCAAGGATACCGGAAACTCGCAGCGGGAAGAGGCCCTCAAGTTTTTCATCTATAACACTTTGCCCGGCACCACGAGCGCTGCGGGCGAAAAGGCCGGGTTCCTGAAAGAGATCATTCTTGGCACTGCTGCTGTGGCAGAAATCACACCGACCTTCGCGTTCGAGCTGCTGTCGCACATGAAAGGCGGCCCTTCGGTCGACGTGTTGCTGGACTTGGCCCTTGGGGACAACGTCGAGATTGCCAAGCAGGCTGCCGAAGTCCTGAAGACTCAAGTTTTCCTGTATGAGGCCGACACCGACCGGCTGGACGCCGCCTACAAGGCTGGCAACGTGATCGCCAAGGATGTGTTGGAAAGCTACGCCAAAGCCGAGTTCTTCACCAAGCTTCCCGAAGTGGACGAAGAGGTCAAGGTCGTGACCTATGTCGCCGCGGAAGGCGACATTTCGACCGACCTTCTGTCGCCGGGCAACCAGGCGCATTCGCGCTCGGACCGTGAATTGCACGGCAAATGCCTGATCTCGGAAAAGGCACAGCAGGAAATCGAGGCGCTGAAGCTGCAGCACCCGGACAAACGCGTCATGCTGATTGCGGAAAAGGGGACAATGGGCGTGGGCTCGTCGCGGATGTCGGGCGTGAACAACGTGGCTTTGTGGACCGGCAAACAGGCCAGCCCCTATGTGCCCTTCGTGAACATTGCCCCGGTTGTGGCCGGCACCAACGGCATCTCGCCGATCTTCCTGACCACCGTGGGCGTGACCGGCGGCATCGGTCTGGACCTGAAGAACTGGGTCAAGAAAGTGGACGCAGACGGCAATGCCATTCTGAACAATGATGGCAACCCGATCCTTGAGCAGAAATACTCGGTCGAGACCGGGACTGTCCTGTCCATCAACACCAAAACCCAGAAACTTTACAACGAAGCGGGTGATGAAGAGCTGGTTGATGTATCCTCGGCCTTCACGCCGCAGAAGATGGAATTCATGAAGGCTGGCGGATCTTACGCCATCGTCTTTGGCAAGAAGCTGCAAAGCTTTGCCGCCGAGGCGCTGGGCATCGAAGCCCCGTTGGTTTTCGCCCCGGCGAAAGAGATCACCGATGAGGGCCGCGGCCTGACGGCGGTTGAGAAGATCTTCAACCGCAACGCCCGCGGTGTGAACGCCAAGGGTGCGTTGCATGCCGGCTCTGACGTGCGTGTGCAGGTGAACATTGTCGGTTCGCAGGACACCACCGGCCTGATGACGTCGCAAGAGCTTGAAGCGATGGCCGCAACGGTCATCTCTCCGTCGGTTGATGGTGCGTATCAATCGGGCTGCCACACCGCATCGGTCTGGGACGCCAAGGCACAGGCAAACATTCCCAAGCTGATGGGCTTCATGAACAAGTTCGGCCTGATCACCGCGCGTGACCCCAAGGGCGAATACCACGCGATGACCGACGTGATCCACAAAGTGCTGAACGACATCACCGTGGACGACTGGGACATCACGATTGGCGGCGACAGCCACACCCGGATGTCCAAGGGCGTGGCCTTTGGCGCGGACAGCGGCACCGTGGCATTGGCGTTGGCGACCGGTGAAGCCACCATGCCGATCCCGGAATCGGTCAAGGTAACCTTCAAAGGCACGATGAAAGACCACATGGACTTCCGCGACGTGGTGCACGCCACCCAGTTGCAGATGCTGTCGCAGCACGGTGACAACGTGTTCCAGGGCCGTGTGATCGAAGTGCACATCGGCACGCTGCTGGCCGACCAGGCCTTCACCTTCACCGACTGGACCGCCGAGATGAAGGCGAAAGCCTCGATCTGCATCTCGAACGACGAGACGCTGATTGGCTCGCTGGAGCTGGCCAAGTCGCGCATCCGGATCATGATCGACAAGGGCATGGACAATGCGGCCCAGACCCTTCAGGGCCTGATCGACAAAGCCGACAAGCGGATTGCCGAGATCACGTCGGGTGAAAAGCCCGCCCTGACCCCGGACGACAACGCCACGTATTTCGCCGAGGTCGTGGTGGATCTGGACCAGATCGACGAACCGATGATCGCCGACCCCGACGTGAACAACGCCGATGTGTCCAAGCGCTATACCCACGACACCATCCGCCCCGTGTCCTTCTATGGTGGTGACAAGAAGGTGGACCTGGGTTTTGTCGGATCGTGCATGGTGCACAAGGGGGACATGAAAATCGTCGCCCAGATGCTCAAGAACATCGAACAGACGCAGGGCAAGGTGACGTTCAACGCGCCTCTGGTCGTTGCTGCCCCGACCTACAACATCATTGATGAGTTGAAGGAAGAAGGCGACTGGGAAATCCTGCAGAAGTATTCGGGTTTCGAATTCGACGACTTCGCACCGAAAAGTGCGGCGCGGACAGAGTATGAGAACATCCTCTATCTCGAACGCCCCGGCTGTAACCTTTGCATGGGCAACCAGGAAAAGGCCGCCAAGGGCGACACCGTTCTGGCCACGTCCACGCGCCTGTTCCAGGGCCGTGTTGTGGAAGACAGCGCCGAGAAGAAGGGGGAAAGCCTGCTGGCCTCGACCCCGGTTGTCGTCCTGTCCGCCATTCTTGGCCGGACGCCCAGCATGGACGAATACAAAGCCGCAGTTGATGGCATCAACCTGACAAAATTTGCCCCGCCGGTAGAAAAGCCGGCCGGCGCGCGCTCGGTCCACTTCTAAGACCAGCGCTGACAATATGAAGTTCTGGGCCACGTTTGGGCGCCCCCCACGTGGCCCAGTTCACCCCCATTAGGTGCGCGTTTTTTCATTGGTGCGCAGGTTGGGGCCAGAATGACACCCTTGCCTTGAGCACAGGACGGTCGCTGAAAACAGGTAACCCGACTTCGGTTCACCCCCCCCAAACGCTCCCAGATATCCATAAGCACAATGCACAACTTCTAGTGCAGCCAGCTCAGAATCCTCAACTCGAAGGTGAATTTATCTCATTTTTTCAGTAGTTTAAGAAAATTTGCCCTACATTTTCCACAATTCCGCCCCCTCCCCGACTGTTTCCGAAATCAATACAATCCTTGGTAACTAGTGGAAAAGTCGATGCGACAGTCGGGCATCAAAGGCAGGACGGAGTGGAAGGCGGGGCTAACCCGTTTGGAAGCGTTCCCCCCTTTTGACACCGCGCGTAGATCCCGCTGCAAAACGTGTAATGAGTTGTGGGGTCTGTCATGGCCATTCTTGACAATGCTATTTGGCTGACAGGCGCGGGCGGCACTGCCGTCAGTGGTACAACTGTCATCACCGACGGTGCCTTCAGCACCACCGTAACGGGTACCTTCACCGCGAACGCCTGGGACGACGACCAGAGCGGGTATGCCGTTTCTGAATTCGGTGCGTTCGGGGTCAGCTCGCCGATCACTGCGGACTACCAGTTCTCGCAGCCCGTCGAAAACCTGTCCTTCGACCTTCAGCATGTGAACTCATCCGGGTCGACCTATGACGACATGTTCACGATCTATGCCTATGATGAGAACGGCATCATACTGGATGCTGCGGACGTCATTGCAGGGCTGTCCGGGCTGGTTGATGAAACCGTTGTCACCAACCCGGACGGCTCGGTGTCGATCGAGGCGGACGGCGGTACCGCCAACGACGTGACCCTGTCGCTGCCGGGTCAGATTTCGCAGCTGTCGATCGTTCTGGAAAACGGCCCCGACGGCACGCAATCGGGCGGCACGGGCATTGGTGATCTGAGCTTCGATGTTCCTGCACCCGACAGCGACGGGGATGGCGTCGCGGATGATGTCGATGTGGATATCGACGGCGACGGCATCCTGAACGAAGATGAATATGGGACAACGACGCCCAGCACGATCACCGTCACATTCGATGGCGACCAGTGGTCGGGGTCGGAAAACACCTGGGAGCTTTACGACGCCAGCGGAACGCTGATCGCCAGTGGCAATCCGGGCGATTCAACCATCGAGATCACGGATACCGTCGTCCCCAACCTGGGCGAATATACGTTGCAGGTCTACGACACCTATGGCGACGGTATTTCGGGCGGCGAATTCGGGGAAGTCACGGTCGCCGTTGATGGGATTGAAGTCTACAATTCCGGTGGCAACCCAAATTTCGGCACCCTTCTGACGGGCACCTTCACGGTGGCCGAAACCATGTCACCCGTGGACAGTGATGGTGACGGGATCTTTGACCACCTGGACCTGGACAGCGACAACGACGGCATCACCGACAATATCGAGGCGCAAAGCACCGACGGCTATGTGGCGCCCACCGGTGTGGACAGTGACGGCGACGGGCTGGACGATGCCTATGAGACCGGCGGGCTGACCCCGGTCGATTCGGATGGCGACGGCACGGCAGACTACATCGACACCGACAGCGACAATGACGGCACCGACGATGTGGCCGAGGCCGGTCACGGCGTGGACCAGGCGACGATCGACGCTTCGGGCGACAGCGACGGTGACGGCATCATGGATGCGGTCGACGATGTGTTCGGTTGGGACGTGAACGACACCGACATCGACGCCCTGGGCGATTTCCTTTTGACCGATACGGACGGCGATACCGCCACCGATGGGTCTGGCGCGACGCCACTGGTCAATGACCTTGATTTCCGCGACAACCTGACCGCCGATTACATCGTCGAAGGCGGGGCGGGCAATGATGTGATCGACGGGTCCTATACCGGTGACCCGGATGGCGACCATATCGACAGCAACGACCATTCGGACGGATCGAATGACGATACGATCCTAGCCGACGGCGGCGATGATACGATCTGGGCCGGGCTTGGCGATGACACCGTGTCAGGTGGTGCGGGCGACGATACGATTTACGGCGGCGCTGGCAACGATGTGCTGGACGGCGACGGCGGCGACGACATCTTCGCGCTTCTTGACGGTTTCGGGTCCGACACGATCACCGGCGGCGAAACAGGTGAGATCGATGGCGACCTTTTGGACCTGTCCGGGCTGACGGTCGACACGACGATTGATCTGGCCAACAGCAATTCCGAAACCGGATCGGTCTCGGGCGGCGGATGGACCGCCGTGTTCAGCCAGATCGAGAAGATAACGCTGGGTTCTGGTCGCGATACGCTGACCCTGGCCGATGGGTCGGGCGATGACGTGGTGTCGGGCTTCGACCTGACGGATTCCGGTGACGGCACGACCAATGACCAGCTGGATGTCAGCAGCCTGACCGACGCCAACGGCGACCCGGTCAACGCCTGGGACGTGGTGGTCACTGACGACGGATTTGGCAACGCGCTGCTGAGTTTCCCCAACGGTGAATCGATCCTGCTGGAAGGCGTCGCAGCGGCCGCTGTGACCGGGACAACGGCGCTGAATTCGATCGGCGTGCCCTGTTTCACACCCGGCACGCTGATCCGCACACCGTGCGGTGAGGTGCCGATCGAGACGCTGAAACCCGGTGACACGGTGATGACCGCGGACAATGGCGCGCAAGAGCTCATGTGGATCGGCACCCGCACGCTGACCGCCAAAGAGCTGTTTGCCCAGCCGAACCTGAAACCTGTTCTCATCCCCGAAGGGGTCTGCGGCAACTACGCACCGCTTCTGGTGTCACCGCTGCATGGCATGATGCTTGACGCTGGCCAGACGGGTGAAGAGGCGCTGGCGCGGGCCAAGCACCTGGCCGAGGCGCCGGGCCCGGTGCGCATCGCCAAGGGTAAGAAGACGGTCACCTACATCCACCTGATGTTCGCCGAGCACCAGATCGTCTTTGCAAACGGTGCCGCGTCGGAAAGCTTCTATCCAGGCAAATGGGCGCTTGAGATGTTCCCGGTCGAAATCGTCAAGGGCCTGCAAACGCTGGTGCCTGGACTGGGTGTCAAGCCGGTGGAAGAGGCCTATGGCCCCACCGCGCGGAAATTCCTCAAGCGCAAAACCGTGCTCAACAATGTTGTTCTGCGGTCCAAGCCTCTGGCCATCAACCAAGCGGCTTGAATTCGTTCCAAGTGGTCATTGAGCAGTTTAGTCGGCGTGTGCACGATGGCGAGACAGGGCAATCTGCACGATCGCCGACACGTTCATGACCACCGCATAGATCAGCGCGGGAATCGACAAGGTCGGGTCACGAAGCAATGCACCGCCCACAAACAGGACCACGGCAACATTCTGCAGCGACGCCTCGACCATGATTGCGCGGCGCGCAGACATGGTAAGTTTAGCCATACGCGACACGCCCCAAGCCAGGGCCAGCGCTCCCAGGTTCAGGGCTATCACCGCCAGACCGACCGACCCGATATGGGCCAACATCGCGTCGCGGTTCTGGAGGAATGTCGAGATGACCATCGCGGCGAAGGCAAAGCGTGCAGCGGGCTCCAACCATCGCAACAGACCTCCGGACGCACGCGGCGCAACTGCCCGAACCGCCATACCAAGACCGGCCGGAAGGATCGCGATAACGCTCATTTTTGCGCTGATCGACAGCAGGTTCGCCCCATCAGGCAGGGCAACCAACCCAGTGAGGAGCAAAGCTACAGGGATCGTGACACTGGCCAGAAGCGTGGTGACCAGTGTCATGGCGGTTGACAGCGCCAGATCAGCCCGCGCCAGATGCGCGATATAGTTCGACGTCACCCCGCCCGGTGCAAGCGCCACCAAAAGCAATCCGGCCCGCATCTCGGGCGCCAGGTCGAGCAGCGCCCCCAGCGCCAAAGCCAACATGGGCAAGCCCAGCCATTGCACCGCCAGCCCCAGTCCCAACGCCTTAGGGCGGGCAAACGCGCGCAGAAATTGCTGCGGGGTCAAGCGCAAGCCGACCACGAACATCAGCAAGACCAACCCGAGGGGCAACACGCGGGCAAGGATTTCGGACATCGGTGTCTCCGGTCGTGGACCCGTTTCGGGCTACCGGCAAACAGAGCCTGCGCAACCCGGTACATGTCAAGTCATCCTGGCCCGTCATTGGTCATGCCAGCGCGCTACCCGATTGCGCCCCCAACCAATCCAAGCAGAAGCAGAATCTGAAAAACACCCGTCCCGGGGATAAGACGATTCAATGTGCGGCAAAGCGGTAGGCGGACCAATGCGCCGACCAAGCCGCCCCCCAGTAACGCAGCGGGCAAAAGCGTGAGCCACGCGCCTGAAAACAGCCCGGCCAGGACCACCGACAGCAACAAAAGCAGGGCGTACAGCACCTTCGATGCGCCCTGCCCCAAAAGGATCGCCAGCGTGCGCCGCCCGGCGCGCGCGTCCGTGACACGATCGCGATGGTTGTTCAGCAGCAGCACCGCCGATGCCGGAAGGCCGACGACTACGCCCAGGTGTAGTGCCTGCGCGTCCACCCGGGCACCGTGAAGATGCATTGTTCCTGCCACAGCCACGACACCGAAAAAGGTGATCACCAGAAGCTCTCCCAATGGCGTGGCGGACAATGGATGCGGACCCATCGAATAGAAAAATCCAAGCGCCAGGGATGTCCCCCCGATTGCCACGATCGGCCAGCCGCCAAGCGCGACAAGGAAGAGCCCCAGAAGCACCGCGACCCCGAAGACCGCAGCGGCGGCGCGACGCACCTGGCTGGGGTTCAAAAGACCCAGAGCGGTCAGCCGCAGCGGGCCCAGCCGATCCGGACCATCCACGCCACGCGCACCATCCCCCGCATCGTTCCACAGGTTCGTACCGATCTGGATCGCCACCGATGCACCCATCGCAACCGCCGTCACCCAAGGGGTCCACCCGCCCAGAGAGGCCGCCAACCAACTGCCTGCCGCGACCGGAGTAAGCGACAGGCCCAGTGTCTTGATCCGGGCGGCGATGACCCAGCGCACTGCCGGTGGCAGCGCCTCAAGCCGCGCCAGAGTTGCGGGGTCGATCGAAGTTGTGCCCATGTCACCTGCCCCATGTGAAGTGACACGATAGCTATACGCCCTCAAATCGCGCTGCAAGACGGCGGCGGCGTGACCCCTCCCGCCACAAAGCACTCGTTGCCTCGGAAGCTCGGTCAAGCCTGCGCATCAAGGGTTCGTTTCAGGGCAGTTTGTCCCGAAACGCAGGCTTTTCATAACCCGACTTTGCCAAGAACTATCAACGGGACGAAGCCATATAGCGCCCAAAGCCAGGTGCATTTCGACGTCGGCCGCGAAGGGTCACACCGTCTTGGCGCGCAGGGGGCTGTGGGTGAACACCCAATCCTCGAGGCTTTTCAGGTCGGGCGGCAAGTTCTGCGCAAGTCCATCGGCAAAGGTTTCGAACGCAGCTTGGTTAAGCTTGTTGGTGCCAACCAAAACCGGAATATCGCGCGCCAGGGCGTCGGCGATCACAGTGCGAAAACCGTGCCCCTCAGCCTCGTGTTTCCCGAATTTGTTGACGATCAGGCAATCAGCCCCCGAGGCAAGGTCCGCCCCGACCAGTCCAACTGCAGTTTCCAGCGCGCCTACGTCCAGCCGGCACCCCGAAGATCCGCGGCCCAGGTTTTGCGATATTCGCAGCACAGAACCGTCAGGCAGAACCTTCACATCCATGTCACAGGGCCCGTCGTAGTCGCGTTCGGTGTCGATCTGCACAGTGCCAGACGGGCGATAGCCGCGCGCCACCAGGGACTGCGCCAGTTTGAACAAAAGCGAATTCGTATCCCCGCGCCCGGGGGCCATTGTGTAGGCGATGTTCATGTCTTGGGGTCTCTTTCGTCATGCAAGCAGGTGGGTGGTTCATCCAGTATGCGGGCTGTCCCACAAACGACCAAGCCCCCGGCGCTCAAGCATCCCATGCCTGAGCCTGTCGAGGTCTTCTTCGTTCAACCGCAGTTTGGCGATGGGCAGGATGATTGCGTTTTCAAGAACAAGGTGGCGGCGGGCATGGCTCGCGTATTGTTTCAAGGCCATGCGTTCGCCTTCTTCCAATTCGCAGCCCCCCGCCGCGTGTCGTTCCAGGATGGTGATGACGTCCGGCGTATCCTCGGCCGCATGGCTGTGATCGGACAGAAGGCGATGGATCGCCTTGTCGATTTCGTCTTCGGCCTCGCACCGTTTTCGCAAGAGCGGGAACAGGTCCTCTTCTTCGTCCGCCAGGTGAAACGGCAACACCTCTCGAAGGAACGCCAGCACGTCGGACACGTCGTCAGGGTCCACGGCCAGGGCGTTGGATATCCGGTCCAGGACCGCGCAAATCTCACGCTCCTGCAGGTGATCAAGATAGAGGAATTCAAGAGGGTTCCCCAGCTCTCGCAGGTTGGCCAATGGCGCGGGAAGCGGCCGGCCTGGGTCAGGAGAGGAGGGGCTCATCGCAACATCGGCCCGGGCTACTCGCGCCGCAGGTCCGCGCCGGTTATCTCGGCGCTGGCGACCAGTTTGTTGACGAACGCCTGTGCCTGACGGGCCCAGTTCGTCTTTTGTATCGCATCCGAAATGCGCGGGCGTGCGGTCTCATAGGGAAGCACGGCTCCCTCGGCGACCGCATCCATGCGGATCAGGTGCCAGCCGTGACGGGTCAGCACAGGCTCGGCGGTGATTTCGCCCGCCTTCAGACCACGCAGTGCGTCTTCGAATTCGGGAACCGTGTCGCCGGGTCCAAGCTGGCCCAGCGCGCCGCCCGAAGACTTGGAGCCGCAGTCGGAATTGTCGGTGGCAATATGCGCGAAAGCGCGCGGGTTGGCCTGCACCTTGGCGGCAAGGCCCTCGATGCACGCCTTCGCCTTGGCCGTGGCGGCCTCGTCGCGCGGATCGCAGCTGCACAGGATGTGCGACACTTCCCACAAGGGCGGCGCACGGAACCGCTCCGGGTCGCGATCCCATTCCGTTCGGATCGCCTCCTCGTCCGGCGCCGCACCATCCATTTCGGTGTCGAGAAGGCCCCGGATCAGGGCCTCCTCCTCGGTTTCAAAGCGCCCGGGACCGACTTCGGCCGGGTCGGCCTCAAGCCCCCGCTGCTGCGCTTCTTGCAGCAGAAGGGTCCGGATCGCGACCGCGTTCGCGGCCTTGCGCCAGGCGATGCCCGGTTTGTCGCTGGGCCCGGTGTGGTTTTGTGCCTCGGCGGCGACCACCGTGTGGGGGACCGTTTCACCGTTGACCACAAGGTCGGGGAAAAGTGCTGTGTTCATCTACGTTTCTCCGCCAAACCACCCGGAACTCAGGGGGCAGGGTTACTGTTTGTCCAGGACGTTACGATTTACCACCGGTGCCCGTGCGCGTCGGCAAGGGAACCGTCCGGCGCGAGCGCACGATCTGGTATCCGGGGCGCAGGAAGTAGCGCAGCGGAACCGAGAGCATGTGCACAAGACGCGTGAACGGGAACACCAGGATGATCGTCAGACCCAGGATCAGATGCAGCTTGAACACCAGCGCCACGTCGGTGACGTAGCTGGCCGCGTTACTGTCGAAAGTGAAGATCCCTTGCGCCCAGGACATGAACTTGACCATCTCATGGCCGTCCAGGTGGCCAAGCGAGGCCACGATCGTGAACAGGCCCAGCACCAGCTGACCCAGCAGCATCGCCAGGATCGCAATGTCCCAGGTGCTGGAGGTCTTGCGGATGCGCGGATCGGTCCAGCGACGGTGGAACAGCATCAGGCCGCCCACCAGCGCCATGACGCCTGCAACACCACCAGCCATGACAGCCAGCAGCTGTTTCGCGCCGTGACTGATGCCCATCGCGTCGAAAATCCAGATCGGGGTCAGAAGACCGACCAGGTGACCAAAGAAGATCACCAGAATGCCGACGTGAAACAGGATCGAGCCCATCACCAGCTGCTTGCGACGCAACAGCTGCGACGACGAGGTTTTCCAGGTGAACGGATCACGCTCATAACGCGCGATGCTTCCCACAATCCCGACGCTAAGCGCGATATAGGGGAAGATACCGAAGAGAAAGTTGTGCATAGTAGCCTCCCTTATTCCGCTGCCACATTGGGCGCGGGGTTGGTGGGTTCATCCATTTTGCTGAGCATGTCCCGCACTTGCGGGCAGCCCGCGTTCGGGTCGGGCCCGAAACGGACTTCGCTTTCTTCCCAGACCGCGTCCAGCGCTTCCAGATCATCGGGGTCGACCTCCGGCTCTTCCAGCAACTCGGCAACAGCCGCGCTGTCGGCGGTGACGCCGGCAAGCTGGGAAAGAGCGGCGAACGCAGACACATACAAGCTTTCGCGACGGACAAGCCGTTCGCGAAGAGCGTCAAGAATATGCGCCGCGTCCGCCAAGGTATCCTGCACTTCCGCGAAGGGACGCGTCGACAGGAATTCCAAAAGCACGGGAAGGTGATCGGGCAGTTCCGACGTCACCGGCTCAAAGCCGGCATCGCGGTAGGTCTCGATCAGCGACACCATCGCGCCACCCCGGTCCCGGCTTTCGCCGTGGACATGCTCAAACAGGTTGAGCGAGAGCGTGCGCGAGCGGTCAAACAGCATGACATACTGCTCTTCCAGCTCGAAGATATCACCGCCCTGGATTGCCTCCACCAAGGGACGCAGATCCCGGCGCATCGCCGCGGTCAACCGCGAGTCAGACGCCAGCACGCCGCCGATTTCCGGCATCGCCTCCTGCAGCTCCCGGGTTGGGTAGCTGAGCAGGAGAGAAATGGATTTCAGTGTACGATCCATGTCACTGCACCTCCGTCGGCATCTTCAGGGCTTTCTTGGAGCCGCCAAACAGCGACCCTTTCGAAATCCCGGGCGAACAGGCGTTGCCATCGGTGAAGCCACAGCCGCTGCGCAGCTCATAGGCGTCTTCGACCTGTTCACGGTGCGTGGTCGGGATGACGAAACGATCTTCGTAATCCGCAAGGGCCATGATCTTGTACATGTCCTCGATCGTGCGACCGTCCAGGCCGACGCGCTCGGCGATACCTTCGTCGATCACGCCTTCCACGGTCTTGGACCGCATATAGGCACGCATCGCCAGCATCCGTTCCAGCGCCGTGGCCACAGGGGCCTCGTCACCAGCCGTCAGCATGTTGGCCAGATACCGCAGCGGGATGCGCAGGTTCTTCACGTCCGGCATCGCGCCATCCATGCCGATTGCGCCCGCCTCGGCGGCGTTCTGGATCGGTGACAGCGGCGGGATGTACCACACCATCGGCAGGGTCCGGTATTCGGGATGCAGCGGGAAGGCAACCTTCCAGTCCATCGCCATTTTCCAAACCGGGCTTTCTTGTGCCGACTTGATCCAGTCCTCAGGCACACCATCGGCCCGCGCTGCGGCGATCACCTCGGGATCCTTGGGATCAAGGAACACGTCCAGCTGGGCGTCATAGAGGTCGGTCTTGGCCTCGACATTCGCCGCCTGGTCGATCTTGTCGGCATCATACAGCATAACGCCCAGATACCGGATCCGACCCACACAGGTTTCTGAACACACCGTCGGGTTGCCGCTTTCGATGCGCGGGTAACACAGGGTGCATTTCTCGGATTTGCCGCTTTCCCAGTTGTAGTAGACCTTCTTGTAAGGACAGCCCGAGACGCACATCCGCCAGCCGCGACACTTTTCCTGGTCGATCAGGACAATGCCGTCTTCCTCGCGTTTGTAGATCGCGCCCGAGGGGCAGCTGGCCGCACAGGCCGGGTTCAGGCAGTGCTCACACAGACGGGGGAGATACATCATGAAGGTGTTCTCGTATTCCCCATAGATCTCCTTCTGGATGCCCTCGAAGTTGTAGTCCTCGGACCGCTTGGCGAACTCGCCGCCCAGGATCTCTTCCCAGTTCGGACCCTTCTCGATCTTCTCCATCCGCTCGCCGGTGATCTTGGAACGCGGGCGTGCGGTCGGGAACGCCTTCATCTCAGGCGCCGACTTCAGATGGTCATAGTCGAAATCGAACGGCTCATAGTAATCGTCGATTTCAGGCAGATCGCGGTTGGCGAAGATGTTGGACAGGATCCGCCATTTCGCGCCCTGCTTGGGCTGAAGCTTGCCGGACTTGGTCCGCTCCCATCCGCCGTTCCAACGGTCCTGGTTTTCCCAGTCGGTCGGATAGCCGGTGCCGGGCTTGGTCTCAACGTTGTTGAACCAAGCGTATTCGACACCGTCGCGCGACGTCCAGACGTTCTTGCAGGTGACTGAGCAGGTGTGGCACCCGATGCATTTGTCGAGGTTCAGCACCATGCCGATTTGCGCACGAACTCTCATTGTGCGGACTCCTTGTTGTCTGCGGGTTGGTCAAGCCAGTCGACCTTGCGCATCTTCCTGACGACGACGAATTCATCCCGGTTCGCACCGACGGTTCCGTAATAGTTGAAACCATAGGATTGCTGGGCATATCCGCCGATCATGTGGGTCGGTTTGAGCGTGGTGCGGGTCACCGAGTTGTGGATACCGCCACGATTGCCGGTCTTTTCAGATCCGGGCGTGTTCACGATCTTCTCCTGAGCGTGGTACATGAAGGTTGTTCCGTCCTTCATCCGCTGCGACACCACCGCACGGGCCGTCAGCGCCCCGTTGGTGTTGTACAGCTCGACCCAGTCGTTATCCACGATCCCCGCCGTTTTGGCGTCGTTCTCGGAAATCCAGATCACCGGACCACCCCGGTTGAGCGTCAGCATCAACAGGTTGTCAGAATAGGTCGAGTGGATGCCCCATTTCTGGTGCGGAGTGATGAAATTCAGAACCAGCGTGTCTTCCGCATCCTGCACCTCCGGGTTGACCGTCTTAAGGTCGACCGGGGGACGGTAGGACATGAAGCCTTCGCCAAATGCCCGCATCCACAGGTGATCCTGATAGAGCTGCTGGCGACCGGTCAGCGTCCGCCACGGGATCAGCTCATGCACGTTGGTGTAACCAGCGTTGTAGCAGACCTCCTCGCTCTCGATCCCCGACCATGTCGGCGACGAGATGATCTTGCGCGGCTGGGCTGCGATGTCGCGGAAGCGGATCTTTTCGTCTTCCTTCGGCTTGGCCAGGTGCGTGTGGTCCAGGCCAGTGGCCTCGCTCAGCGCGCTCCAGGCTTTCACGGCCACTTCGCCGTTGGTCTCGGGCGCCAGCATCAATACCACTTCGGCGGCGTCGATGTCGGTCTCGATCTTGGCGCAGCCCTTGGCCGGGCCATCTTCCCACACACCGTTCAACTCGCGCAGGTGCTGCACTTCGTGCTTGGTCTTCCAACCGATACCTTTGCCGCCATTGCCCAGCTTGTCCATCAGCGGTCCAAGCGCCACGAAGCGGTCATAGATCGCGCCGTAGTCCCTTTCGACAGTGATGAAGTTCGGCGCAGTCTTGCCCGGAATCAGGTCGCATTCGTCCTTCTTCCAGTCCATGACCACGTCCTGGGCCAATTCGCCGGGCGTGTCGTGCAGGATCGGCATCGCGACCAGGTCGGTCTCCTCGCCCAGATAACCCGGCACGATTTCCTGAAGCTTCTTGGCGATCGCCTTGAAGATTTCCCAGTCCGACTTCGATTCATACGCCGGATCAACAGCCGCCTGCAGCGGGTGGATGAACGGGTGCATGTCCGAGGTGTTCAGGTCATTCTTCTCGTACCAGCTGGCCGTCGGCAACACGATGTCCGAATAGACAGCGGTGGTCGACATACGGAAGTCGATGGTTACCAGAAGGTCGAGTTTGCCGCGCGGGGCGTCCTCGTGCCATTTGGCTTCCTTCGGCAACTGCCGACCTTCTTCGCCCAGGTCCTTGCCCATCACACCGTGATCGGTGCCAAGCAGGTGCTTGAGGAAGTATTCGTGGCCCTTGCCGGACGACCCCAACAGGTTCGAGCGCCAGACGAAGAGGTTGCGCGGCCAGTTCTCGGGCGCGTCAGGGTCTTCGCAGGACATCTCAAGCTTGCCGGATTTCAGCTGATCCGCAACGTATGCGGCGGCCTCTTTCTTCGAAGCTTTCGCCTTGCGGGCAACTTCCAGAGGATTGGTCTTCAGCTGCGGGGCCGACGGCAACCACCCCATCCGCTCAGCGCGGATGTTGTAGTCGATCATGTTGATGTCCCAGTCGCCTTCTGGCGCGGTGGGCGACAGGATCTCGTCGGCTTCCAGCGTCTCGTAGCGCCACTGATCGGTGTGGGCATACCAAGCCGAAGTGGAGTTCATCTGCCGTGGCGGGCGACCCCAGTCCAGGCCAAAGGCCAGCGGCAACCAGCCGGTCTGCGGACGAAGCTTTTCCTGGCCCACATAGTGCGCCCAGCCGCCGCCCGATTGGCCGACGCAACCGCACATCACCAGCATGTTGATGACACCCCGGTAGTTCATGTCCATGTGATACCAGTGGTTCATCGCCGCACCGATGATGATCATCGACTTGCCGTTGGTCTTCTCGGCGTTCTGCGCGAATTCACGGGCAACATGGGTGATCTTGTCGGCGGAAACGCCGGTGATCTTCTCGGCCCAGGCCGGGGTGCCCGGCACGTCGTCGCCGTAATCCTTGGCAACCCAGTCGCCGCCCAGACCACGATCAAGACCGTAGTTGGCGCAGAACAGGTCGAACACGGTGGCCACCTTGACCGGGCCGTCCGCGGTTTCGATCACCTTCACCGGGATGTTGCGCGTCAGCACGTTGGGGCGTTCGTCCCCTGTGCTGAAGTGCTCGGTCGCGACGCCGCCGAAATACGGGAAATCGACCCCGGCAACTTCGTCGTGATCGCCGTCAAGAACCAGCGACATGTTCAGCTTGGTTTCAGCCTCGGCGGCTTTCTCCTCAAGGTTCCATTCGCCGTCTTCGCCCCAGCGGTAGCCGATCGAGCCGTTCGGTGCGACCAGCTCGCCGGACACTTCGTCCAGCGCGACGGTCTTCCATTCCGGGTTGTTTTCTTCGCCCAGCTTGCCGTCCAGATCATCGGCACGCAGGAAGCGGCCCGGGATCAAACTGCCGCCTTTTTCTTCCAGCTTCACCAGCATCGGGAAGTCGGAGTATTTTCGGGTGTATTCTTCGAAATACTCGGCCTGATGATCCAGGTGGAATTCGCGCAGGATCACGTGGCCGAAGGCCATCGCAAGTGCAGCGTCGGTACCCTGTTTGGCGTTCAGCCAGACATCGCCGAATTTTGCGGCTTCCGAATAGTCGGGGCAGATCACCGCCGACTTGGTGCCTCTGTAACGTGCTTCGGTATAGAAATGCGCGTCAGGCGTCCGCGTTTGCGGCACGTTCGAGCCCCAAAGCAGCAGGTAACCCGCGTTGTACCAGTCGGCACTTTCCGGCACGTCGGTCTGTTCGCCCCAAGTCATCGGCGAGGCCGGCGGAAGGTCACAATACCAGTCATAGAAGCTCATGCAGACGCCGCCAAGCAGCGACAGATAGCGCGAGCCGGCTGCGTAAGACACCATCGACATCGCCGGGATCGGCGAGAAGCCGAAGACACGGTCAGGGCCGTAGGTCTTGGCGGTATAGGCGTTCGCGGCGGCGGTGATTTCGGTGGCCTCGTCCCACGTGGCGCGCACGAAGCCGCCCTTCCCACGGGTCTCGACATAGGACGCGCGCAGGATCGGATCATCCTGAAGCGCGGTCCAGGCCTCGATCGGGCCCATCGTTTCGCGCATGCGGCGCCAGACGCGCATCAGCTTGCCGCGCACCAGCGGGTTCTTCACCCGGTTGGCGGAATACAGATACCAGGAGTAGCTTGCGCCACGCGCACAGCCACGCGGTTCGTGGTTGGGCAGATCGGGACGCGTGCGCGGATAATCCGTCTGCTGCGTTTCCCAGGTCACGATCCCGGATTTCACATAGATCTTCCACGAGCAGGACCCGGTGCAGTTCACCCCGTGGGTCGAGCGCACGACTTTGTCGTGACGCCAGCGGTTCCTATAGGTGTCTTCCCAGTCGCGATTTTCGCGCGTGACCTGACCGTGGCCGTTCGAGAACTGTTCCAGTTCCTTTGACTGGAGAAAGTTCAGTCTGTCGAGCAGATGGCTCATCTCGTGGCTCCTCAACGAGGTGTTCATAGGGCGCGCGCGCCGTTCACCGGCGCGCGCGGAGTGTTTGGATCAGGGGTTCTTCACGTATGCGCCGGGGCGCAGGTAGAACCACCAGTTGATCGCGATGCAGACCGCATAGAAGATCGCAAAGCCGTAAAGCGCGTATTCCGGATGACCGGCTTTCAGCTGCTCACCGAACACCTTCGGGATGATGAAGGCGCCATAGGCGGCGACGGCGGCCGTCCAACCCAGAGCCGGGCCAGCCTGCTCTTTGTTGAACACCATCGCGATGGTGCGGAAGGTCGAGCCGTTGCCGATACCGGTGGCAGCGAACAGGATCAGGAACAGGCCCAGGAACGGGTAGAAGTACTGTTCCGGCGTGGCCGAAGCGTATGCCTGCTGGATGAAGTAGGCGACACCCAGGGCCGAGCCGACCATCACGATCGAGATCCACTGGGTCACACGTGCGCCACCCAACCGGTCAGCCATCATGCCGCCGATCGGACGGATCAGCGCACCGATGAACGGGCCCATCCAGGCGAACATTAGGGCCGACGGGCCATTCGGGTTCACCGCGTCGTGCATCATCACACCATCAGCGCCGGCAACGTGCGTGAAGCCGAACACAACCTTGATGGTCAGCGCCAGAGCGGCCGAGTAGCCGATGAACGAGCCGAAGGTCATGGTGTAGATCACGGTCATCGCCCAGGTGTGCTTGTTGCCAAAGATCTTGTACTGACGGCTCAGGTTCTGGCCGACGGCACCCGGGATCATCTTCAGACCAAGAACGGTCGCCGCGATGACGATGGGCAGCACGATCCATTTCGAAACACCGAAGCCCGACGTCGGCAGGCCGCCGTCAACTGTCGGCAGCAGCAGCCACAGGCCGAAGGCCGCGGTGATGAAGCCGATCATCAACATGCCGGTGATCGTGGCAAAGGCGCCAAGCGGGTTCGGGATGTTGGGCGACACGTGTTCGTCGCGGATGTTGTTCATTCCGAACCAACCGATGACAGCCAGCGGGATGAGGAAAACCAGCCAGATCAGGCCGGCGTTCTGGATATAGGTCTCGGTCCCGGCCGGGATTTTCCCGATCAGCGTGCCCGAGGTGTTTACCAGCGTGCGGCTTTCGCCCCCGAAGATACCCATGGTCATGGCCAGCGGGATCAGGATCTGCATGGTGGTCACACCAAAGTTGCCCAGACCAGCGTTCATGCCCAGCGCATAGCCCTGGATCTTCTTCGGATAGAAGAAGCTGATGTTGGACATCGAGGAGGAGAAGTTACCGCCACCGATACCCGACAGGAAGGCGAGCAGTTGGAAGTACCACAGCGGGGTGTCGGGGTCTTGCAGCGCAAGACCGGCACCGATCGCCGGGATCATCAGAAGCGCGGTTGTAAAGACGATAGTATTTCGTCCGCCCGCGATCCGAATGAAGAAAGTCGAGGGGATACGAAGCGTCGCACCAGTCAGGCCGGCGATTGCGCCTAGCGTGAACAGGTCGGATTTCGCAAATCCGAAGTCCAGGTTCACCATTTGCACGGTGATGATGCCCCAATAGAGCCAAACGGCAAAGCCACACAGCAAGCTGGGGATTGATATCCACAGGTTGCGCGTGGCAATCGCCTTGCCGGTCGAGGCCCAGTAGCCCTCGTCCTCAATGTTCCAGTTTCTTAGGTCTTGTCCCACGTGTCACCCTCCTAGTGGCGAGGTTGGGGCGGGCCTTCAGCGGCCCGCCATTTTTGTTCAGAGTTTCTGGTTGTGCGTTTTGTTGTAGTCGGAGATGATTTCCTGCGACCGCACCAGGGCGGCGTTGGCTTCATCAGCCCGATGCTGCAGCGTGCCCATGTGGGCCGCTTCGAACAGCGCCTTCTCTTCCTGTTCCTTCTCGGGCGAGAAGCGGATGAACAGAGCCAGGAAGGCGACACAGGTCACGATCATGCCGATGGTCAGGAAAACCTGATCCCAGGGCATTTCACCCTTGAACAGGAAGCCTGCAGCAACCGCACCGGCGTTGCCGCCCGCACCAACCACACCGGCAACTGCGCCCAACGCCTTCTTGTTGACGAAGGGCACCACCGAGTAGGTCGCGCCTTCGGACATCTGCGTGAACAGCGAGAAGACGATCAGCGTCGGGATCGCAAGGATCAGGATCGGCATCTGGCTGAACAGCATCAGCGCCAGGCCTTCGCCCAGAAGCGCGATGAACAGCCAGGTTGTGCGGCCACGCAGGCCCCACAGGGCGGCGAAGTTATCACCGAAGATGCCGCCCAGGGTCCGGGCAAAGATGTTCATCAGGCCAAACAATGCCGCGATCAGACCTGCGGTCACCAGCGTGATGCCTTCGAAGTAGTCGAAGAAATACAGCGCCGCGACGTTGTTCACCGTCAGCTCGATCCCGAAGCAGGCACCGTAGATGATGAACATCAGCCAGACGCGATAATCCTTCATCGCGTTGAAATAGGCGCCGGTGACTTTGTCCTTCTGCGGCAGTTTGTTCTGCGCGCGCAGCTCCTTGTAGTTCCCGTCAGGCGCGTCCTGCGTCAGGAAGTAATAGGCGATACCGATCAGGAAGGTGACCATGCCCACAACCACCATCGAGGCGCGCCATGCGGCCGCGTCGGTGAAATTGAAGCCGACTACGAAGCCGGTGAAGATCAGCGGCATCGCCATCTGCGTGACACCGCCACCCAGGTTGCCCCAGCCGGCCGAGGTCGCGTTGGCCGTGCCCACCACGTTCGGCGCGAACATCACCGAGGTGTGGTATTGCGTGATCACGAACGACGCACCGATCACGCCGATCATCAGGCGGAACAACAGGAAGGTCGTGAAGTCATTCGCAAGGCCGATCCCGGCCACCGGGATCGACCCGACGATGAGAAGACCGGTGTAAGCGAGCCGCGGCCCGATCCGGTCACACAGCCAGCCGATGAAGAACCGTGCAAACACGGTCACGGCCACCGAGGCGATGATGGTCCAACCGACCTGGCTTTTCGTCAGCCCCAGCTCTTCGCGCACAACGATCATCATCGGCGCGATGCCGAACCAGGCGAAGAAACAGGCGAAGAAAGCGAACCACGTCATGTGGAAGGTTCGGATCTGAACCATTCTCACGTTGAAAAAGTTGCGCCAAAGGCTTGTTGCCTTGTTTTCTAGTTCCATTTCGCTTTCTCCAAGTGGCGAGCAAGGCAGACCTCAACGCGAGGGCGCGTGCTCGAATTGCTGTCTAAAAGCGGGGGAAAACGGTGGAACTCGTTTGACCTAGATCAATTTTCGGAAAAACCACGACGAAATAAACGGGCAGGCACAGAATTCAGGTTGCGACACTCTGACACATCAAGCGGGACCTTCGCAGCCCTCAACTGAAGCATTGACATTTATCAATCGTGTCTGCTAATTCCATCAATCACCTTAAACGCTCGATTGTCGCTATGCTCGAATCTCACTACTCAGATATCCGCTCGCTAGAGGTCTTCGCCGCCATGGACGACGATCAATTCGAAGCGTTGATGCGCGGATCCTACGTGCAGAATTTCCCGCCGCAGATCGAGCTGATCAGCGAGGGCGAGCCCAGCGATTTCCTGCATATCGTGCTGTCCGGGTCGGTCGATCTGTTTTCAAGCTGGAATGGGCGTGAAACCAGCATGGCGACGATCCACCCGATTTCAACCTTCATTCTGGCCGCAACGATCAAGGACGCGCCCTATCTCATGTCCGCCCGCACGCTTGAGAAAAGCAGGGTCGTTCTGATCCCGAGCCAGGACGTGCGGGCCATCTTTATGCGAGACGCCGAATTCGCGCGCGCCATCGTCGGGGAGTTGGCGCAATGCTATCGCACTGCGATCAAATCGACGAAGGACCTGAGGCTGCGCACTTCGCTTGAGCGGTTGGCGAATTACATTCTGCGCCAACAAAAGCGCGCGGGGGGCAGTGCGAAAATCGAACTGCTGACTGAGAAACGCCGCCTTGCGTCCTATCTCGGGATGACCCCGGAAAACCTTAGCCGCGCCTTCAAGGGGCTGGTGCCTTACGGCGTCACCGTGAACGGTAACCGGATTCACATCACCGACCAGGAAGACCTTGAGCGTTTTGCCAAACCCAGCCCACTGATCGACGATTACCGGACCTGATCACCTGACGCGTCAACCGGTCAGGTTTACACCAACACCACATTTCCCGTCTTGCGCCCGGTTTCCACATAGCGATGCGCCTCGACCAGTTGGTTATGTGCAAAAGTCCGGTCCATGACCGGGGCAAACGTGCCGGCAGCGACCAAGTCGATCAAATCGCCCAGCATCGGGCGCAACACGTCGGGCTTCAGCATACCCGTGGCCGAAAACCGCGCCTTGCGTGTTCCGAACAAGGACGTGCGCAGCATGGCACACAACAGATCAAGGCTGAGTACCGGGCAGACATAGCGGCCCGATGTGGTCAACGCCGACTTCGACTGGTCAAACGAACTGACGCCAAGCGTGTCAAATACCACGTCATAACGCGTGTTTTCCCGCCTGAAATCCTCTTGCGTATAGTCGATGACACGGCTGGCCCCCAAAGAGCTGACCAAAGCGGTGTTGCGCGCGCTGCACGTGCCCGTGACCTCAGCCCCCATCGCGCAGGCAAGCTGCACGGCAGCACTGCCAAGACTGCCCGACGCGCCAAGGATAAGAATCTTTTCTCCAGCTCGCAGCCCGGCGACTTCGCGCAGGAAATTGAGAGACGTGAGCGCCCCATCACACATCACCGCAGCCTCCTCTGGCGACAGGCCATCGGGTGCGCGCATCAAAACACCGGTTTCCTCCATGCAGATATGGCTGGAATTTGCACCGAAATTCAGACCGGCCTCTCCAAATATCCGATCCCCGATTGCAAACCGTGACACGCCCGGGCCGGTTGCGATGACTTCGCCCGACAGGCAGGTTCCGATCAGGTCCTTGCGCGGTCGACGAAACCCCAAAAACGGCCGGGCCCAGCGCGGAACACCCGCGCGCATCATCCCATCTGCGCGAGTCACGGCCGAAGCCTGAATGCGGATCAGTACCTGGCCTGGACCAGGGGTTGGAAGCGGTCGGGTGACGGGGACAAGCTGGTCGGGGCCGCCATATCGGCGAACGCTCCAGGCAGAGAGTGCGGTATTCATTTTCTTTCCTTTAAATTGACTTGACGCACATGTCCTAGCGGGTAGTAAATGATACGACTACTCACTCAATCACCCCACAGCGGTTAATAAATGAACCACCTATGATGGATTGGAAATCCCTTCCCGCCTTTCTGGCGGTTGCTCGACAAGGGTCGCTGCGCGCAGCGGGCGAGCAATTGGGCACAACCCATGCCACCCTGCGTCGCCAAATCGAAGCGTTGGAAACGCGCCTTGGGGTTCAGTTGTTTCGGCGCGGAACCGCAGGACTGCAATTGACAGCCGCAGGTCGCACTCTGTTGCCACAGGCGCTTGAGGCCGAAGACGCGTTGCTGAAGGGGTTCAATGCGGTGCAGGGGCTAGATCGAGAAGCCTCAGGACGTATCCGCCTGTCCGCCGACCCGATGACCGCACACTTCCTTCTGGCTCCGGTGCTGGCAGAGTTTTCAGCACTCTACCCGGAAATCGATATCGAGCTTCAGCTCTCCTTCGGGATCGACTCGATCGAAAACCTGGAAACCGACGTGTCGGTGCGCCATATGGCCGAAGTCGACGAAGACGTGGTCGGTCGCAAACTATTCCCCCTGTCCATCGGGATCTATGCCGCGCGCGACTATCTTGATCGCGCCTTGCCGTCGGCCGGGCCGAAGGGGCAGGGATTACAGTGGATCGGATACGGATCTGAACCGGAGTTGTTGTCCTATATCAGCGAGTCTCCGTTTCCCGAAGCCCGTGTGCGCCACAGCATTCAGGACCCGGAAATGCACCTGCATCTGGCACGGGCCGGGGCGGGTCTGACCGTGCTAGCGGCCTGGGTCCAAGTCAGGTTCCCCGAGCTGCAGCAGGTGCCGGGCACGGCTTTGGACAACCGACGGTCCACCTGGGTTCTGCTGCACCACGATCTGCGCCGGGTCCGCCGGGTGCGGCTGTTTGTTGACTATCTGTGTGCTGCTCTGATGGAACGGAGAGCAGATTTCATCGGGGGTTAGAAAGGGCGGCACGAAAACAAACTTCACTCCGCGTATTCCGCCTTGATCATGTCTGCGCATTTCTCACCGATCATGATCGTCGGCGCGTTGGTGTTGCCTGAAATCAGAAGTGGCATGATCGACGCGTCCGCGACGCGAAGCCCCTTCAGCCCATGCACCTTCAGATCGGGACTGACGACGGCCATGTCATCGTGCCCCATCTTGCAGGTGCCGACCGGGTGATAAACGGTGTCAGCCCGGGTGCGGATCTGCGCCTCCCACTCAGCGTCGGTCATGTTGTCATGCACCCCGAACAATTCCTTGCGCTTGTACTTCGCTAGCGATGGCGCTTCGAGCACCGAACGCGTGATTTTGGCGCCCTTGATGAGCGCCTTAAGGTCGCGTTCATCTGACAGGAATTTTGGATCAATCCCCGGTGCAGCCATCGGGTCCGCGCTTTGCAGGAAAACCTGACCCCGCGAATGGGGACGCAAGATGCAGACGTGACAAGAATAGCCGTGACCATAGTGCAGCTTTCGCGCATGATCATCGACCACCGCGATCACGAAATGGGTTTGCAGATCGGGACGGTCCACCGACGGATCGCTTTTGAAAAAGCTACCCGATTCCGTTATTGTCGAGGCAAACATTGAATTGCCGTCTTTGCGCCATTTGAAGAACTCGGGAAGCAGCTTCAAACCGGCCCGAAGGCCGATCCCGAAATTGTCGCGGTCCTTCGTCTTGTAGCCCAGGACGAAATCCAGGTGATCTTGCAAATTCTGCCCGACACCGGCCAGGTCGTGCACCATGTCGATGCCCAACGGACCAAGGTCCTGCGACCGGCCAACCCCCGACAGCATCAAAAGCTGTGGCGACTGGAACGCTCCGCCGCACAGGATCACCTCTTTGCTGGCGCGCACTTCCCTGTTCTGCTTGCCTTGGCGATAGAGGACGCCGACCGCGCGTTTTCCGTCGAACAGAACCTTGGTGGCATGCGCACGCGTGATCACGGTCAGGTTGGCGCGCGCGCCCATGACCGGGTGCAGATAGGCGGCAGCGGCCGAGCACCGCTCACCGTTCTTATCGGGCGAATGGAACAGGGTGCTTTGCCACATCCCGGCGCCTTCGTTGTCGCCAGTGTTAAAATCCGTGGTGCTGCGGATCTGCATTTGGGTGCTGGCGTCGATGAAATCCTTCGAAATGGGGCGCGGGGCCTTCTGGTCGGACACCTGCAAGGGACCAGTATCCCCATGCGCCGCATCCGCCCCGCGCGAATTGTTCTCGGCCTTCTTGAAATAGGGCAGGACATCGTCCCAGCCCCAACCTTCATTCCCCAATTCGGCCCAGCCGTCGAAGTCTTCGCGCTGGCCGCGAATATACACCATCGCATTGATCGCGCTGGAGCCGCCCAGAGCCTTGCCGCGTGGTTGGTAACCTCTACGCCCGTTCAGCCCGGGCTGTGGCACTGTATGAAACGCCCAGTTGTTGATCTTCGGTCGTCCCGGCAGCATCGCGACCACGGCCATCGGCGTGCGCACCAGCGCCCCCGCGCCTTTGCCGCCCGCCTCCAGAAGGCAGACCGTCACGTTCGGGTCTTCACTCAGGCGCGAAGCGATCGTGGCACCCGCCGAGCCCCCGCCGACAATCACGAAATCAAAGCTCATCCTGTTTCCTCACACCAAGCCCGGGTGCTGGCCCGGCCAAATACGGCACTGCACGGCTCCTCCCGAATCGCAACGTTTCCACCAAAGCAGGTTTTCCGGAGATTTATCCAAAATCTTTGATCAGATTGGGTGGGCCTCAACCTCCCCACCTGAAAAAGGCAGCGTGACGGTGACCCCGGAGTGGCGCTACACGATGATCTGTTCCAGTGCTTTCGGGTGATCGGTCAGCGGCTCATGACCGTCCTCTGAGATGATGAAACTGTCCCCCACCTGCGCGCGGAAACTGTCCACCGAAACCGATCCGTCAAACGCCAGAACCATGCCCGGTTGCAGGGTCGTGGTATCACCGGTCACAAGCTGCGGCGCCTCCAGAAAGCTGAACCCGGTCGCGCGGCCATAGCGGAACGGGTATTCATAGCCCGCGCTCTGGATCACCTCGGCAAAAGCCGCGTGCACACTTTCAGCCGTTACCACCGGACGTAACGCCTGCAACGCAGCCGCCTGGCTAGCCAGCGCGACCTCGTAAACCGGCTCCTGGCTGCGATCCGCAATCTCTCCGATCTAGAAAGTCCGGTCGAAGCCAAGCTTGAAACGGTGAAAATTCGTCATGCCGCAGAAACACAGGAACACGGGTTCGCCCCGGCGCGTGACGCGCATCGCGGCCAGGATCGGCGAGGCGCTGACCAGATGTTCGGCGCCTGCCAGCTCCTCGACACAGGCGCGCACCACAGGCGGCATATGGTCGGGCGCCCGAACTCCATGTGCAGGTAGTCGTAATACCCCGTCAGGTAATGAACGTTGTCCTCATCGGTAATAAACGCGACGTCGAACCCGGACGCGGCCAGACGATTGCGGAACCTGTGCATGCGATCTTCGGACGCGGCCCCAACTCTTTCAGTTCTGTTCGAACAATTGACCGAATTGCGGCAAAGAGGCCTCAACCCCGGCCAGCCGCAGCATGTGCCAGGCCAGAGCCTGGTTCGAGGAGATCACCGGCACGCCGATACGCGCCTCGATCTCGGGAATGATGCGCAGACAGCGCAGGTTGGTGCAGGAAATGACGACTGCATCACAGGGCGCGGCCCCCGCGACCTGTTGCGCGGCTTCGCTGATCGCGGCCTCGGTGATCCGGGCGACGACCCGGTCGTTGCCCTCCTCGAACGACCCGAACCCTGCGATGGCAAACCCAGCGTCCTCCAACCGGCCGCGCATCCGCGCCGACACGTTGGCGACATAGGGCGTGACAAAGCCCAGCCGGGCGGCCCCCAGGCTGCGTCCGGCGGCAATGATCGCGGCCAGCGGGTCGGTGACGCGCGCGCGCGGAAACACACTCTGGATCGCCTGTGCCACCTTGTGCGACCCGATCACGGACGAGGCCGAGGTGCAGCCATAGCCGATCACGTCGAACTCCAGCCACGGCGGCAAAAGCTTGGCCGCGGCGGGCAGGTCCGCCTCCATCTGCGCCAGTGTGTCGGGGCGAACCTCGGCCACCATCGGGATGCGCGAATGGTACAGCGCAACGCCCTCAAGGTCCGTCATTCGGGCAAATTCCGGCTCCAGCGTTTCGTCCGTTTCCAAGACGATCACCCCCAGCGTGGCGCGCGTGCCGATCCCGTCATCGGTGTCAAACGGCAGCTTCATCGCGGCACCAACGCCATAGAACATCCCCGCTCAGACATGGTTGGCCCCGGCCATGATCGCGGCAAAGATATCCGGGTCGGTCACGCCCTCGGACCCGATCAACAGCACGCGCGACCCTGCATCCAACCCCAGAGTGGCCGACAGGTCGTCATGCTGGCGGGCGGCGATCAGCGCGGCCAGACCGGCCACCGCGCTTTCCCCGGCCTTGACCACCGGATCACCGGTTACAGCCTTTGCCAACAGGCGAACCGTGGGCGCGACGATCCCGTCCGGGATGGTCAGGAAGTCCGACGCCTCTTCGCGTAAAATGTCCCAGGCCATTTCCGAAGGTTCACCGCAAGACAGGCCCGCCATGATGGTTTCTTCTACAATCTCGACATTGGTCGGCGCGCCGCGACACGCGCTTTCAAACAGGCAGGCGGCCAAGTCGGGTTCGACGATCACAACGCGGGGCGATTGGTCGCCGTAGTGCTGGCGCAGGCCAGCGGCCACCGAGGCAGCCAATCCGCCGACCCCGCCTTGCAGGAACACGTGGGTTGGCGCTTGCTCCAGCGCCTCGCAGGCCTCGCGCGTCATCACGCCGTAGCCCGCCATCACGTCGCGCGGCGGGTCCGAGTAGCCCGGCCACGAGGTGTCCGAGACAACGAACCAGCCGTTCGCCTCGGCCTCATCCTTGGCCAGCCGCACGGACGCGTCATAGTCGCCATCGATACGGATCACCTCAGCCCCCAGGTCACGCATCGCGGCAGCGCGGCCTTCGCTGACTTCAGCGTGGATATAGATGCGACAGGGCGCGCCGACCCGCTGGCACCCCCAGGCCAGCGACCGGCCATGATTGCCGTCCGTGGCCGACACCAGCGTGATCTGCGCGCACGCGTCGCGGTGGAGCCCATTGCGGATATCCTCAAGCTGCACGGGCTGGCCCAACCGGTCGGACACTTCGCGCTGCAACACGCGCAGCGCGGCATAAGACCCGCCCAGCGCCTTGAAACTGCCCAGCCCGAAGCGGGGCCCTTCGTGCTTGTAGTCGATCCGTGCGACGCCGATCTGTCCCGCCAGCCCCCCCAGGGCGACAAGCGGCGTGGGGGCATAGCCGTCCCAAGCGGTGATCTCATCAAACGCAGTGGCGAAGTCCTGGGGCGACAGAACGCGCTGCGCCGCGTCGCCGTCACAGCGCGTCGCCGCCACATGCTGCACCCGGGCCTTGGTGAATACGTCAAACATGGTCGTCCTTTCGAAGCGGCAGGCGGTCTTTCACCAGCTGCACCCACAGCTCGGCCCCAATGGGAAGCAGAGCATCGTTAAAATCATAGTCTGCGGCATGAAGCGGCTGACCCTGCGGCCCGTCCTCTCCGTTGCCCAGCAGAAAAAAACACCCCGGCACTGCGGCGGTGAAAAGGGAAAAATCCTCGGAGAAGCTCATCGGCGGGCGGTCGCGAATGACCTCGCACCCTGCCGCATCAGCGGCGCGATAGACCGCTTCGGTCGGGCCCGGCGCATTGATGGTCTCAACGAATTCGGTGTTGAAGCTGACCTCGACCGTGACCCCATGCGCGGCGGCGACTCCCTCCGCAATCTGGCGCATGAAGCGAGCGATCGCCTGGCGATCTTCGGGCAGCCGCGCCCGCACGTCACCCTTCAGCGTGGCACACCCGGGCAACACATTGCGCTGACCATCGGTCAGGAACTCGGTCACCGACACGACCGCGCCAGCGCCGGGCGCCAGTTTGCGCGCAACGATGGTTTGCAACGCCTGCACCATTTCCGCCCCCACGGTGATCGCGTCCACGCCCACCTGCGGCATCGACGCATGCCCCCCCTGCCCCTGAATGTGGATTTCAAACAGGCTTTCGCTGCTGCAGATCATGCCTGTGCGGGTCGACACCTGACCGACCGGCGCGCCGGGCAGGTTGTGGATGGCAAAGACCTCTTCGACCGGAAAACGGTCCAGCACGCCTTCGTCGATCATCGCCTGTGCGCCCCGCCCGTTTTCCTCGCTCGGCTGGAACAGCAGGACCACGGTGCCGACGAACCCCTGTTCGGCCACCAACCGCTCAGCCGCGCCCAGCAACATGGTCATGTGCCCGTCATGGCCACAGGCATGCATCACGCCAGGATTTTGCGACGGGTAATCGTGGTCCGAGGCCTCAGAAATCGGCAGCGCATCCATGTCCGCCCTGAGCCCGATCGCCCGGTTGCCCTGACCGCAAGACAGCACGCCAACGACGCCAATGCCTTCATGCACCTCGATGCCAAGGCCGCGCAGGTGGGCGGCGATCCGGGCCTTGGTCTGCACCTCATCAAACCCCAGCTCGGGGTCGCGATGGAAAGTTCTGCGAAGCTCTGTCAATCGATCCTGCACCCATTCACCCCGTTCAGCCAGAAAGACAATGCCGAGTGTAGAACGAGCAGGCGGCGCTGATGCGTAAATAATTCCCGCGCGAGGCATGAAATTCATTGCGAAGGGCCGAGTTTGCGACGAATTTCATCACATGGATGACAAAGACCTCAAGATCCTTCGCCTGGTGCAGGACAACGCCCGCCTGACCGCCGACGCCATCAGCCAGGATGTTGGCCTGTCACCCCCGGCCGTGCAGAAACGCCTCAAACGGCTGCGCGAGGCCGGGGTGATCGAACGGGAAACCGCAGTGCTGTCCCCCGCCCGGCTGGGGCGTGACATGACCATCGTGGTTGAGGTCATTCTGGAGCGCGAGAACCGCGCCCACCTGGAGGCGTTCAAGCGTAAGATGCGCGCCGCACCCTGTGTGCAGCAATGTTACTACACCACCGGAGAGGCGGATTTCCTGCTGATCCTTCTGGTGCGCGACATCAAGGAATACGAGGCGTTCACCCAGCAGCATTTCTTTGACGAATCCAACATCAGCCGGTTCAAGACCGCCGTTGTGATGGACCGGGTGAAAGTGTCGCTGGACGTGCTTTAGCCCACGCCGCCATCATAGGTCGTGATTGCGCCGTAAAGATCGGGGCGACGGTCGCGAAACACACCCCAATAGCGGCGCGTTTCGGCGATCTCGTCCAGATCGAAAGTCGCAGTGATCACTGCGCCGTCCGCCTGGTCGCATTCCGCCACTTTCTGCCCGAACGGGTCTGCGATGAACGAGCCGCCCAGAAACTCCAGTTTCAGGCTGTCATCTTCGGTCGCGACCTCGGTGCCGACCCGGTTACTGGCCACCACGGGCACCAGATTGGCCCCGGCGTGGCCCTGCATCACGACCTGCCAATGCGGGATGCAATTGGCGTCGGGTCGGCTCGGCTCGGTGCCGATCGCGGTCGGGTAAAGCAGGATCTCGGCGCCTTGCAGCACCAGGCAACGCGCCGCTTCCGGGAACCACTGATCCCAGCAGATGCCACAGCCGATCCGACCAAAAGCGGTGTCCCAGACGACAAACCCAGTGTCCCCGGGTGAAAAGAACTGCTTTTCCTGATAAGCCACGTCGTTCGGGATATGCGCCTTGCGATAGGTGCCCAGCACGCTGCCATCCGCATCGATCATGTTCAGGGAATTGAAATAACTCTGCCCCGCGCGCTCAAAGAAGGAAATCGGCAGGACCACGCCCAGCTCTTTCGCCAGCTTGGCGAAGTGGCGCGTCGCCCGGTTATCGCCCGCTGATGTCGCCAGGTCGAAATGCTTATGCGCCTGCTCGATGCAGAAATAAGGGGTTTCGAATAATTCCTGGATCAGGATGACATTCGCACCCTGACCGGCGGCCTCGCGCACCAAAACCTCGGCCCGCGCGATATTGGCGTCGATATCCCAGCCACAGCCCATCTGGGTCGCGGCAAGTGTCACGTTTCGCATGGTCAGACGATCCCCTTGGGCTGTTGTTGCGTGATGCAGTGGATGTTGCCCCCTGCGGCCGCAATGGTCGGCGTGGTCACACCGACAACCTGTCGGTCGGGAAACAGGGCATCCAGCACCACAAGGGCGGCGGCGTCGCTGTCGGCAAAGCCGTATTGCGGCACGATCACGCCACCGTTGACGATATAGAAATTCAGATAAGACAGCATGATGCGTGTGCCGTCCGGCCTTCGCGTCACCGGCGGGCCGACGATCTGATGCACGGTAAGGGCGCGACCATCCGCGTCGGTTTCCCCTTCAAGATACGCCCTTTGGCGCTCAAGGTGCGCATAATCCGGGTCGTTCGGATCGCCGCTGACCTGCACCACCACCTGGCCCGGCGCGGTGAAGGCCGCGACCACGTCGACATGGCCGTTGGTGCTGTCGCCCTCCATCGACCGCTCCAGCCACAGGATCCTGCGCGCGCCGATCTGGGCGTGCAGTTCGGCCTCGAATTCGGCCATGTCCGGCCCACCGTTGCGGGTGCGGTGCGCGAAACACTGGCGGGTCATCAGAACGGTGCCGGCGTCGTCGATATTCATCGCGCCACCTTCGAACACCATACCGCTGGCAAAGCGCGGCAGATTTTCAGCGCCCAAAATCCGTGCAGCGATGGCACCATCCTTGTCCGCCGGAAAGAGCCCGCCCCAACCGTTGAACGTCCAGTCTATGCCTGCCACCGCCCCACCGGGGCCGTTGACGAAGGTCGGGCCGCTGTCACGTAGCCAACTGTCGTCGATCGGCAGCTCAAGCAGGGTCACGTTGTCATGATCCCGCAGCGCCTCCACGCCTTCGCTTTCGTCCGGGTCATACACCACCGTGATCGGCTCAAAACCCGCGATGGCGTGGACCACGGCGGCGGTCTCAACGCGCGCTTGCTCCAACGTGTCGCCAAAGGTCAGGTGCGACATCGGCCAGGCGATCCAGGTCTTGTCATGCGGCAACCATTCGGCACGCATGCGAAATCCCTCTGCGTGCGCGCCGGTCATGACGGCTGCACCGCCATCTGATCTGCTGCGTGCCGGATCCCCTGGGCCAGAATGTCGAACATCTGGTTGATCTGCGCTTCATTGATGATCAAGGGCGGCGAGAACACGCACATGTTGATGATCGGGCGCAGGATCAACCCGTTTGCCTGGCAAAACGCGTCGATCACGCCACCAAGGGCATAGTCGCGCTCAAGCGACGCCACATCGCCGCTGGAACATTCGACGCAGCCCATCAGCCCCATGCCGCGCGCATCCGACACGATCGGCAGATCGGACAGCGCCTGCAAACGCTCCTGAAACAGCGGCGTGACGGCGCGCGCATGCTCCAGGATGCCTTCACTTTCGATGATCTCCATATTCTTCAACGCCGCCGCCGCGCTGACCGGATGGCCGGAATAGGTATAACCGTTGGAAAACGTCGCATCCTGTGACGCCGCGCCTGAAATGTCGTCGATCAGACGATCGGAAATGATCGCGGCCCCCATCGGTACATAGCCCGAGGTCATGCCCTTGGCGCAGGTGATGATGTCGGGGGTGATGCCAAACACCTCTTCCGACGCAAACCAATGACCCAAGCGGCCGAAGCCCGTCACCACCTCGTCCGAGATATACAGCACGTCGTGGCGGCGGCAGACCTCAAGACAGCGCTTGTGATAGCCCGGCGGCGGCACGATCACCCCGCCTGAGGCCAGGATTGGTTCGGCAATGAACGCGGCAACCTTGTCGGCGCCCAGGGTCAGGATCGCGTTCTCCAGGTCCAGCACCTTGGCGTCCAGAAAAGCGTCCATACTGACGCCATCACCCCGGTGCATCGGGTTCACGTCGGGCAGGAAGTGCGCCACGCCTTCGGCCTTGTCCAACCACAGCCGGTCACGTTCCTTGCCGCTGACGCTGGCGGCCAGATAGGTGCTGCCGTGATACGCTTTGTGGCGCGAAATCACTGTTTTCTTGTCGGGCTTTCCCAGCAGGTTGTTGCGAAACTGGACAAAGCGCAAAGCGCTGTCCACGGCGGTGGACCCACCGGTGGTGAAAAAGACATGGTTCAGGTCGCCGGGCGTGCGCGCGGCAATCTCATGCGCCAGCCGGGCGGTGACCGAGTTGGTGTTGTTGAACGGTGAAAAATAAGCCATCTGGCGAACCTGATCGGCCATCGCATCGGCCATATCATCGCGGCCATACCCGATCTGGACACACCACATCCCGCCGGGGCCATCAATCAGACGCTCGCCGTTTTCATTGACTACATAGACGCCCTCTCCGCCCTCGACAAAGGTGCGGTCGTTTTCACCGATTACGCCCATGCCCTCCCAGGGGTGAACAAAGTTTTCATTGTCCCACGATTTTGCGGCGTTCAGGTCGTTCAGCTTCAACATTTGATGTCCTTTGCTCAGCTGGATTTGGCGCGTGCGGCAGGGCGCAGCATGTCATCCGATGGGATTTGAATGGGAAATTCGTCACGAACCTGTGCGTCAGCCGCGCCGAGATAGTTCGGAAAGTGGCTGTTCAGGATGCCATCAGATTTCTCTCGGGCCCGTTGGAACAGGTCCTTTTTGCCGCGGTTTTCCCAGGTGTCCGTGCGTTCGCGGTCCATCAGCTGCGGATAGACATATTCGGTGTTCATGTAAGACAGCGTGTGCGGGTTGCCCAGAAAATGACCGGGGTCGATGGCGCATTGGTGGATCACGTCTACGCCCAGCGTTTCGTCCGAGACTTCAATGCCGCGCAGGGTGCGCAGGATCATTCCGCCTGCCTCGTCGTCAATCACCATGCTTTCGAAACTGCAACCCATCAGGCTGCCCATCATGCCACCAAATTCGCACAAGCGGTTGGCGCCGGCATGAGCGGCCAGCGTGAAGGTCAGCGCCTTTTCCAGCCCGTATTGCGCATCCGGGACTTTCGCATCCGTCATGCCCGCCCCGACCGAGGTCGGTAGGCCATAGAAATTGCCCATCTGGATCGCGGCGGCACCGATCAGCGCCTGTTCTCCACCACCACCAGTGAAAGACCCGCTGCGCAGGTCGGTGATGAACGGCCAGGCGGCAAAGCAGACCGGGCAGCCGGGGTTGATCAGGTTGACGATAACGACACAGGCCAACGTTTCCGCCACCGTCTGCGCCAGCGTGCCCGCGAGCGTCGCGGGTGCGGTGGCGCCTGCCTGCGGCGGCACCGCCAGGTCGACGGTCAGGCCCAGCTTGGCGGTGTCGATCATCAACTCCAGGTTCTCGCGTCCAAAGCGCAGCGGCGACACCACCGGGCAACCGCCGAAAATGACCGAGGGCTTTTTCATGAAACTGCCTTCGCCCCCCGAGGCCAGATCGAACATGCGGATGGCGTGGGGCAAATGGCTGCGGTCACGGAACGTCAGGCAGGCGGGTTTTTGACTGCCTGCCAAAATCGCATACAGCGTGTTCATGTCGTGGGTGAAATCGTCCGGCACGTCGGTGGCCAGCACCGTGTCGCCCAGCATGTGGATGTTCTCCAGCTTGTCGACCAGCCGTGTGAAGTCATAGACATCGCGCAAGGTGGACGGGCGGTAGGACATCGTTTCCGCGTCAAACGTCGTCACCGCCGTACCGGAATTGGCGAAATAGACGCTTTCGGCGGTGCAATGCATGTCATCTTTGCCTTCGCGATCCCCGCGGGCATAGACATAGAATTCCCGCGCGGCCCCGGCCAGAAGGTCCTCAACCAGCGCGCGGGGGAAACACAGCCGCCCGTGGTCGTTCAGAAGCGCGCCCTTGGGCAGCACCAGGTCCAGAAGTTCGGGCGTGTGGTCGGACAGGCCGGTGCGCTCCAGAATGGTCAGGGCGGCGTTGTGAATAGCCTGCTGATCAGCCTCGGTCAGCGGCTTGTAGCGTCCGCCGCTGAGGCCTGCACGCACCGCTTCGTTCCCGGTCGTCTGCTGTTGCACGGCAAGCCGGGCCTCGCGGCCACCACCACGACGACGGGTGCGGGATTTGGACAAGTCAGGCATGGGGGATCTCCGGGGTCAGGTCGATAATTTCACGGCGGAACCAGTCGCGGTCCACCGCATCTGCAGCGCGTTCGAAATTGCGCGCCGCCATGTGGCCGGCATAGACCGCATCGGCGATCAAAGCAGGTCCGGCAGCGTCGCCGATCAGCTCAAGCGTGGTCAGGTCGCGGCCTTGCAGCGCATCAAACAGCGCGGTTTCGCGCAGGCGTTCGGTCACCAGAACGGCGCTACTGCACGCGATGTCCTGCGTGCGCCCGGTGAAGGTGCAAGCCACTTGCATGCGCGCACTATCCAGCGCGGCCAGGCTGTGGTTGCAGCGAATATCCACGCCCAGCTCCAACAGGCGCGTTTGCACACGGTGCTGTTCCAGGGTCAGCGCGGTAAAAGACGACACCAGGCTTTCGGGGGTCACGAAAATCACCGGGTGCCCGGCGGCGGCCAGCTTTTCGGCAATGACACCCGCGATGTAAGCGTGGTCGTCATCATAGACCACAACCGGCCCGTCGGGCGGCATCTGACCGGCCATAATATCGTCAGGGGTCAGCACGGTTGCGGCGGCATCCATTACGGGCCGATTGCGCAGTGTGTTGCGCCCAATCCCGTCCGCGCGCCAGTGCGATCCGGTGGCGATGAACACGTTGGGAATGCCCAGCTCCAACACGTCCTCGGCGCCAAGGCGACTGTCTGTGTAAATCTGTACGTTGGCGCGTTGGCGCAAGTCGTGCAGGCGGTGGTCCTTGACCCGCGCCCAGGCGCCAAGCCCTGGCAGCGCGCTTTCGCGCAACACCCGCCCGCCCGGTTCAGACCCGGCCTCGGCCAGTGTCACCTGGTAACCCCGCCGCGCCAGTTGCATCGCACATTCAAGCCCGGCGGGACCGGCGCCAATAACCAGCGCGTCTTCCTCACGCTCTTTTGGCGCGATGATTTCGGGGTGCCAGCCACGCCGCCATTCTTCGCCCATCGTCGGGTTCTGGGTGCAGCGGATCGGCGCACCGACGCTGTCGGCCATGACGCAGATGTTGCAGCCGATGCATTCGCGGATCTCGTCGATCCGATCCTGTTCGATCTTTTGCGGCAGGAACGGGTCGGCAATCGACGGGCGCGCCGCGCCGATGAAATCGACAACACCCTTCTTCACCATCGACGCCATCATGTCGGGCGAGGTCAGCCGCCCCACCGCGACCACTGGCTTCGTGGTCATGGATTTGACGAAAGAGATGTAGTCGTTCTGATAGCCGTCCTGCGGTTGAAACCGCGTGGTCAGGGAATCGTTCGACCAGTCGCAGACGTTCACGTCCCACAGGTCCGGCAGCTCGGCCAGCATCTCGACGATGGCGCGGCCTTCCTCGGCGGCCTGCATGCCGTCAGTGCCAAGCATTTCGTCCACCGCGAACCGGAAAGCGACGGCGCAGGTGGCGCCGACGGCGTCGTGGGTCTCCTCAAGCAGTTCGCGCGTCAGGCGCAGGCGGTTTTCCAGGCTGCCGCCGTATTCGTCGGTGCGGTCGTTCATGTGCGGCAACAGGAAATGCTGCGGCAGGGTCATGTTGTGCCCGGCATAGACATAGACGATGTCAAACCCCGCATCGCGCGACCGGATCGCCGCGTCACGATGCCAGCGACGAAAGTTGCGGATGTCGGTCTTGTCCATCGCGCGCGCCTGTTTCGGATAGGGGTAATCCAGCGACATGTCGGACGGCGCCAGCACCGGCGCGCGGGTCATCAGGTTCTGGGCGTGGTTGCCGTTGTGCGCAAGCTCGATCGCCGCGAGAGATCCCTTGTCATGCACGGCATCTGTCATCAGCCGCAGCGCGGGAATGTCCCGCGCGTCCCACAGGCGGTTCTCGGCAAAAGGCGATAGATCCGAGGTCGGGTGAATCTCGGTCTCCTGGTTCGACACGACCGCCCAGCCACCTTCGGCTTTGACAGCGCGCATCGCGGCTTCGGCTTGCGGTCGGATATGGCCCATGCCGTTGCAATGGGGCACCTGAAAGAACCGATTTCGCGCCGTAACTGGCCCGATCCGGACCGGTTCGAATAGCACGGAGTATTGTCTCGTCTCAGACATGAAAACGCCTTTGGTGAACAGAGTATGGGGCGACCGGGTCCCGCCATGGGCCCCGGTCAGAAGTCATGAAAGGATCAGAAGCCGGCTTTGATCCGTTCGAATTCCTTCAGCATCTTGGCTTCCAGCGACGGCTCCACCGCGTCGAAGAACAGGCTGCCTTCGAAGAAAGCCTTCGGGTCGTCGAACCCGTATTGCGCGATCAGGTCCTGGTCCGAAATGGTGAACGCCTCGGCATTGGCATGGGGGTAGCCCCAGCTTTCGATGATGTACTTGCCGCTGGCCGCATCCGACAGCGCGTTCAGCTGGTCATAGATCTGGTCCACCGGCGTGGTCGACGATTTCAGGTGCACATAGCCACAGACCCAGGTCGCAATCCCCTTGTCGATGTCGCGCATCATCTTGGCCGGGGTTTCGTTCCAGATCAGGTTCAGCTCGGACTGGTTCCAGGCCCAGCCCATTTCCAGCTCTCCCGAGGCCATTGCCTGGTCCATCTGGCCCGCATCGGACCAGTAGAACCGCACGTTCGGGTGGATCGAGCGCAGGAAATCCGCCGCCTGCTGGAACTGCTCGTCGCTCAACGTGGTGTAGTCCGCGCTGTTGCCAGTGGCGAGCGAGGCAAGCGCAAAGGCGCTGGAGGCCGCATCCGGGATCGAGATCTTGCCCTGATAGGCGGGATCGGCCAGCAGTTGCAGCGAGATCTGGTCATCCGCGATCTTGTCGGTGCGATAGATCAACCCCGTGTTGCCCCATTCGAAAGGCATCATGTAGATCTTGTCGTCGATCACGATGCCGTCGACTTCCTTGATCTCGGGCAACATCGCGTCCCAGTTGTTCAGCTTGCTGGGGTCCAGCGGGTGCAGCAGATCGGCGGCGACCCATTTGCGCACCGCATCTGAACAGGGGTGCGCGAGGTCCGCGGTGAAGCCTGATTGCAGCTTGGTGAACGCCTCTTCCTGGCTGCCGAAGAACGTGTAGGACGGCGCGGCGCCGTGTTTTTCCATATAGGCGCCGAAGAAGCCTTCGTCTTCATAGCCCGACCAGTCAAAAACGGTCAGCGCCGCGCCATCGGCCATCGCAGCCCCACCAGCCAGCGTCGTCGAAAGGGCCAGCGCCCCGAATGCAGTGATTTTCATCTTAGTCATCTCCCTTAAGTTATGATGTCTGCTTGTCTTCACCCAGATCGATCACCGAGGCGGCTTGCACGCCCAGCCAGACCTTGTCGCCCGGCGCGTGATCGACCGTGTGGAAATAGTTGGGGACCGAGGCGGCGATCGGCTTGTCCAAACCTTCGACACCAACGTGGTAGTGGACGTTTTCGCCATAGAAGGCGACGTCACGCACAACACCCTGAACGGTTCCGTCATAGCCGTCCGGTTTGTGCCGCGCGATTTCCAGCTGCTCGGGGCGGATCCCGACCGAGATGTGGCGACCGTGGCGCGCGACATTCGGGTTCGCCTCGATCTTCATCGCACCGAACCCCGGTGTCGAGATCGAGAACGTGTCACCCGTCTCGGCGGTAACCTCGGCAGGCAGGAAATTCATTTCGCCGATAAAACTGGCCACCTCGCGGCTGCCGGGTTTTGCATACAACGTCTGAGGCGTGTCGACCTGAACCAGGCGACCATCGAACATCACGCCGATCCGGTCGGACATGGTCATCGCCTCATACTGGTCATGGGTCACCATCACGAAGGTGATGCCAAGGCTTTGTTGCAGGTGACGCATTTCGAACTGCATCTGTTCGCGCAGCTTTTTGTCGAGCGCAGACAGCGGTTCGTCCAACAACAGAACCTTGGGCCGCATCACCAACGCGCGGGCCAGCGCAACGCGTTGGCGTTGCCCGCCCGACAGCTCATTCGCGCCGCGGGCTTCCAACCCGCCCAGCTCGACCATCTCAAGCGCCTCTTTCACCCGCGTGTCGATCTCGGATTTCGAAATGCCCCTGTTGCGCAGCCCATAGGCCACGTTGTTGCCGACATTCAGGTGCGGAAAGATCGCATAGCTTTGAAACACCATGTTGGTCGGGCGCTTGTTGGCCGGCATGCCTTCCATGTCCTGCCCGTCGATCAGAACCTTGCCTTCGGTCGGCTCCTGAAACCCCGCAATCATACGCAGCGCGGTCGTCTTGCCACAGCCGGACGGGCCAAGCAGCGAGAAGAACTCGCCCTCACGCAGGTCAAGGGACAGGTCCGACACGGCAACAAACTTGCCAAACCGTTTTTCGATGCCTTGCAGCTGGATGATGTTGGTTTCGGTCACAGGCGGCCTCACAAGGTCGATTTGGTGGAACGGCGGCGGAAGTATTCGGCGACGACAAGCAACAGCACCGAGGCGAGCAGCAAGAGCGAGCCCAGCGCCAGCGTATTGGGAAGCTTGGCGGGAAAGCGGATCTGGCTCCAGATATAGACCGGCAGCGTCGGCTGGTTGCCGGACAGGAAGAAGGCGAGCACGAACTCATCAAAGCTGACCGTAAAGGTCACCAGAAGGCTGGACACGATACCCGGCGCCACGATCGGCAGGGTCACGCGGCGGAAGGTCTCGACCACGCCAGACCCGAGGTCATAGGCGGCTTCCTCCAACGACACATCGAAATCGTCAAACGCCGATTTCATGATCGACACGGAAAACGGCAGCGCAAGGAACGTGTGGCCAAGCATCACCGCTGTCAGCGACGGTTTCAGCCCCATCGAGATGAACAGGACCAACATCGACGAAGCGACGATGATGCCGGGGATCACCAGAGGCAGCATGACCAGCGCCTCCGACGCCTCCTGCCCACGAAAGCGATACCGGACATAGGCACGGGCCGCGAAAAGCCCCATCGACGTGGCCATGACGGCCGAGACAAAGCCGACAAACAAGCTGTTCACCAAGGCCTGAAGCAACGTGTCCTGCCCCCCCAGCTGGCGATACCATTCCAGCGTCCAGCCCTTGATCGGAAAGGCCACGATGGTGCCGTCGTTGAAGGAAAACAACGGCAACAGCAGCACCGGTAGATACAGAAACGCCAGGTAGAAAATGGCATACATCACAAGGCCAGACGGTCGTGTCATCGAATGCGCCTCCCCAACCCGGTGGCCGACAGGACGAACAGGATGGCGACAAAACCCACCGACATCATCGCCAGCAGCGACAGGGTCGCGCCCAGCGGCCAGTTGTTGGCGGCGCCGAACTGCACCTGGATCAGGTTGGCGATCATCTTGCCGTCCGACCCGCCAACCAGCGACGGCGTCACGTAATCCCCGACCGTGGGGATGAAGATGATCAGGCAGGCGGCGATGATACCGGGAATGGTCAGCGGCAGTGTCACGCGCAGAAATTGCTGTACCTTGCCACTGCCCAGGTCATTTGCGGCCTCCAGCAGGCTGGGGTCGATCTTTTGCAGTGACACATAGATCGGCAGGATCGCAAACGGCGCCCAGGCATGGGCAAGCGTCAGAACCACGGAAAACTCGTTGTACAGCAGGAAGGTCAGCGGATCACTGATCAGCCCGACCCCCAAAAGAGCTGAGTTCATCACGCCGTTGAAGCCCAGGATCAGTTTCCAGGCGAACACCCGAAGCAGGTAGCTGGACCAGAACGGGATCGTGATCAGAAGCAGCCAAAGCGTCTTGCGCTGTGCCTTCAGCGCGATGAAATAGGCGATCGGATAGGCCAGCGCCACGGTGGCCAGCGTAACCGCCGCTGCGATCAGGATCGAGCGGATCATCAGGTGGCGCACCAGCGGATCGGTCAACGCCTCGCGGTAATTTGCCAGCGTCAGGGTGCGGTCGATCGACACGTAAGTCTGCGTCCACAGCGAATAGGCAACAAGGATGACAAGCGGTGCCGCGACCAGGAATCCGACATACACAGTGGCGGGCGCCGACAGCGCCAGACCTTTCGCCTTTTCGCTTCTCAATCCAGCCAAGGATTTCCCCCATGCACGCGTGCCTTCAAGTGGATAACTTAATGGACGATCGTCCATTAAGTATTGTCCGGGGACCCTGCCTGTGTCAATCTTAAGGTGTTGCGCGCGACGTGCGGCACTGTATCATCCATAAGTCACTGATATTTCTCGAAAGACTGAAATGACAGCACAGGTTCGAACAAAGAAGAGAGACCCGAAGGGCAACAGATCAACCTTGATCCGTGCAACGCTTGAGTCGATCTCCGAGGTCGGAATCACCGATACGACCGTCAGCCGGATCATCGAAAAGGCCGGGCTGTCACGCGGCATGGTCCACCTGCATTTCGGTGGAAAAACCCAACTTCTGGCCGCCGCAGCGCAGGCTTTCAGCGACGAATACTACTTCGGAATCGACCGCCACGTTCAAAAGGTCGGCCACGCGCCCGAACGCATCATCATGGCGGTCGTGACCGCCGACCTGAGCGAGGAATTGCTGAACGAGCGCGCCACCCGGATTCTGCATGCCTTTCGTGGTGCGGCCAGCACCCATACGGGCATTGCCGAGGTCAGCGGCACCCGCGACGACCGGCTGCGCGACATGATCCGCGCGGCGTTCTCAAAGATTGCGGCAGACTACCCGGACGAAGACCCCGACGTTCTTGCCCGTGACGCGACTTTCGGCCTGTTGGCCCTGCTCGAAGGCATGTGGTCTGATTACCTTCTGAACCCCAATGCGTTTTCGCGCGAAGTTGCGAAATCCATCGTCTGCCGCTTCATCGGCGGCCTGTTTCCCGATCATTTCTGAGCCCAAACCTACCACAGTGCGAAGATCAGTTCTTCGGGCTGCAGGCAGATCTCATCACTGCACGCCTGAAAGGTCACCTTTGCCAGAGTCGCCGCGCCTGCTGCATCCTTCTCTGGCAGCTGCGCGAACAGGCGCACACGTCCCTCATACAATGCCAGCGGCGCGTCGTTGAACGACAGCGTCTTGATGATCGGGTCGGGATAGGAAACTGCGACCTCCCCGGCGTCGGTCACCGTCAGGTTGGTCGCGATGAAATACGGCTCCAGAGGCGCATGGGCGTTGATGTGCCACCCCTTGGCAATATCCAGCACGATCTCGACCTCACTCTCCGACCAGGCATGCTGCAACTCGACCCGCACCGCCCCTTTCGCCGCGTATCGCAGCGGTCCGGTTTCCCCGGCCTGAAGTGATCTGATTGCGGTCAGGGCCATGCCGCGCTGCGCAGGCGCGGAAAGGGCGTGGCCCGACAAGGCGCTGGACAGGTGAAAGCCGGCTTGATCAAGCGCTGGAACAGCGGCCCTGTGGGAAAGCCGGGCGAAAAGCGACAGGGCCAGCGCATTACCCGAAGGGAGGTCGCCGTCATCCACCGGGATCACAACGCCCAGCCCGTCGGCTATTTGCGTCATGTGAAACCCCGTGTCGGCCGTGCCGAACCGCGCGGGAATGTCGTCGGCCAGGGCTTTGCCCTCGGACAGCCAATGATCTGCTGCGGCCCGGTCGGACGTATGATCGTGCAAGGCAACAAGCGCTAGTGCAAGCCCGGCATGGTCGGATAAATGCGCCGCCCCCTCGCTAACGCCTTCGAACCACAAGCGGCGAAGTCCTTCGTCCTCGCGCATGTGTTCAAGGATGAACCGCGCCGCTGTTTCCGCCGCCTCATAGTAGTCTGGGCGGTCCAAAAGGTACGACGCCTCGGCGAGGGTTTCGATCATCGCCGCGTTCCAATCGACCACGACCTTGCGATCCAGAAATGGTGCCGGGCGCGCGCTGCGCAGTTCCCACATCCGCGCCAAAGTCGCGTCCATACGGGCGGTGTCCGCGGGCAGGTCGACAAGGTTCAGAATGTTGGCGCCGTCCAGCTCTCCGTCCTCGGAAACCTGAAACAGATCGCGGGCAAAAACCGTGTCCTGCCCAAGAGCAGCAAGCGCTTCGGGCGTCCAAGTATAGAATGCGCCTTCGACCAGATTGCCAGCGTCATCAAAGCTGTCGGCATCCAGCGCCGAATAGAACCCACCACCCGGACCACGCATGTCGCGCAGGACGAAATCGAACAGGCGTTCGGCAGCACGGCGATACTGCGGCGCCCCGGTGATGCGCCACGCCCGGATCAGCAGCCGCCCGGTCAGGGCCTGCGTGTACAACATCTTCTCAAAATGCGGCACGTGCCATTCTGGATCCACCGCGTAACGGTGAAAGCCGCCACCGACATGGTCGTGAATGCCGCCCCGGATCATGCCGTCCAACATGTCCGTCACATTGCGCAGCATCCAGCGGTCTCCGGTCCGCTCGGCCTGATCCAGCAGGAACAGAAACATCGCTTCGCGCGGGAATTTCGGCGCTGTGCCAAAACCACCGTTGAAGGGGTCCATCTCAGGCAACAACTCGTCCGCCAGCTGTTTCACGATCGCGGGCGTGACCGCACGCGCTTCGGCCTTGCGGCTGAGATAGGCACGGGCGGTTCGGGTAACGCGCGCGGCCTCGGCACTCACAAAGGCCGGATCCTGATCCCAGGCCGCGCGCACCCGCTCCAGCGTCGCCGCGAAGGTCTCGGGCTGCATATAGCCCCCAGCCGAGAAAGGATCGCCCTGGGGTGTTAGAAAGACTGAATTCGGCCAACCCCCACCCCCGGTCAAAAGCTGGGTGACAAACATGAACTGCTCATCCAGATCCGGGCGGGTTTCCCTGTCGATCTTTATCGACACGAAATGCGCATTCAGCAGCGCGGCGATGGCTTCGTCCTCGAAGCTTTCGCGCTCCATCACATGGCACCAGTGACAGGCGGAGTAACCGACCGAGATGAAGATCGGCTTGTTCTCGGCCCGGGCTTTCTTCAGCGCCTCGGGTCCCCAAGGATACCAATCCACCGGGTTATAGAGGTGCTGCAACAGGTAGGGCGACCGGGTGCCTTCTAAGTGGTTCGGCGTGCGCTCCTCTGCCAGAGCCCGGTGCGGCGGCACAAGCAAGGTCAGAACGATCAGAAAGCTTGGCAGGAGTTTTCGCATAGGGCCTCGTTTTCGCTGCCTCAAGCTACCAGACACGGCGCCCCGGCGCCATCACGACGCGGTGAGGAACGGGGCATCGGCATGGCGACAGCTCACTCGGAGATTACGTCTGCGACGGCCTTCGACATCATGTCCAGAACCGGACCGTTCCCCGCGAAAAGTGCTTTTGCTTGATCATAGGCGGCCTTGGCCCTGTCCGGATCGCCCAGCACGGAATAGGAGCGCACCAGCATGACCCACTTTTCCGGGTTTTCGGGACTTTCCTCAAGCTCGGCGGCAAGGCCTGCGACCATGCCCGAAATCATGTCATCCTGCTCGGCTTGAGGCAGGGCCGATATGTTGGCGACGTCTTCCGCGCTCGGGTTTGCCACCCCGCCCCGGCTGATCTGGTCAGGTTCTGGTTCCAGGATATCCATGCCCAGGTTCTGCGCGGCTTCGTCGAACTTCTGCTGCACGAAGGGCGCGGCGGCGAAATGGGCAGCACCCTGGGTCAGAACCGTGGCGGCCTTTTCGTTGTCACCCGATTGGGCCAGTCGCGTCGCCAGTTCGATCCAGGCGGAATGATCCAGCGGGTCTGTGGAAAGCTGTGCCTCAAGCTCGGCAATCCGGGTCGCGTCGATCTCGCTGGCCGGAGCGCCGCCGGCAGCAGCAATCTCGGCCTGGGTGGCATCGGGCAGATAATCTGCCAGATCTCGTTTCAAGAACCGCACCATGTTCACGATGTCACGGCGCACCATCGGCAGCCAGGACGCGCCTTCAGGGCTGTCGTTCTTCAATGCGACCCAACTGGCCAACGCCCCGTCGAAATCCTGCTCCTGTGCCTTGGACAGGGCCACGTAGTAGCGCGCACGCGGGTCGGCGGTTTCCAACATCACATTTTCGAAGATGATCCGCGCCATTTGCGGCACCTTGTTGCCGTTGGCCTGTACCATCGCCTCGGCATAGGCGGCCTGAACGCCGGGTTCATCTGGTGCCAATTCGGCAGCCTGACGATAGGCATCGACCGCCGAGGCATGGTTGCCAAGCGACGAATAGGACACCGCAAGGGTCCACCAATCCTCAAAGCTCTGCGGATTCTCCTCGGTGCGCGCGATCATCAGGGCGATCCGCGCGTTCGCATCGCCCTGGGCGGCACGTTGTTCCAAAAGCTCGGTCTTGCGAGCCGCCAGCGGCTGGTCCGGAACGCCGGGCGCCCCGACCCATGCATAACCGCCAAGTGCAACCACCGCTGCCAGACCTGCAAGCCCAAGTGCCACAGCGGGCGCGCGTTGCGACCGTGTGAACCCGGCATCCAGGTGGCGGGCAGCCGACAGGGTGCGCCGCTCAATTTCCTGCGCCGCCGCATCGCGTTGATCTTCGTTGATCAACCCCGCAGCCAGATCACGGTCCAATTCATCAAGCTGGTCGCGAAATACCGAAATCGCCCCGTCCGAGTCGTTCATTTCGACTGCCCCTTTGCGCAGGAAAGGCAAAGTGATCCAAAGCGCTGCGACGATCGCAACTCCGACTGAGATGATCCAGAACATCAGCTTTTTTCCCCTTGCAGCAAACGTTGCGCCTTGGCGCGGTCTTCGTCACTCAACCCGACCTCTCCCGGCGCCTGACGGCGGCGGCGGTGATAGGCCAGAACCGACAGGCCGCCCAACCCCAGGAAGATTGCCGGTGCACCCCACAACAGGTAGGTCTGCGTCGTCACCCGCGGCTTCAGCAACACATAATCTCCATAGCGTTCGGCAACATAGGCGATCACTTCATCGTCACTATCGCCCGCGCTCATGCGGTCGCGCACCAGAACACGCAGATCACGCGCCAGACCCGCGTTTGAATCGAAGATGCTTTCATTTTGACAGACAAGGCATCGCAGCGCGCGACCGATCTCACGAGCGCGGGCCTCCTCGACCGGGTCGTCGAACATCTCTACCGCATCCAGAGCGTGAAGCGCGGGCGCGGTCATCAGGGTGACCGCAAGGGCCAGGGCAAGACGGATCATCATCGGGTCCTATTCTGCGGGTTGGGCTGCGCGCAGGCGACGGGTAGGCGCACCGACGCGCAGACGTCTGTCGGTCAGCGAAATGAGCGCAGCCAGCGCCATCAGCACCCCGCCAAGCCACATCCATGGCACGCCCGGATTGTAGTAGTAGCGGGTGACGAACCCGCCGCGTCCATCAGGATCCCCCAACACGGCATAGATATCGCCATGCCACAGCGTCGCAATTCCGGCCTCTGTCGTAGGCTGCCCTTCGACCGGATAGAACCGACGCTCAGGTCGTAATGTGCGAAGCAACTCACCGTCCCGTGTAACGGTGACGGTCGCGATCGAGGTCTGGTAGTTCGGACCTGTATCGTTCACCACTTCGTTCAGGCTGAAGGCATAGGGACCAACCTCGATTGGCGTGCCAAGCTGAACGGTCTGGATGGTTTCGTCCTTCCACACCGAGACTGCCACGACGCCCGCCGCCGCAATCGCAAGGCCAAGGTGGCCCATATATAGCCCCCAGGACGACCGGGGCAGGCCGATCACCCGGCGCAGCGCCACGCTGGGCGACGCCTTTGGCAAGCCAGCGCGCGTGGCCAGGTCCTGCAAGGTAGCGACGGCCAGCCAGATCGCGATGAACGCGCCGAACAGGCCCACAGGCTCGTCGAACCCGGCGATGAGGCCGACACCCAGTGTCAACACAGCGGACAGGCCAAGCCCGATCGCCGCCTTGCGCAGCACCACGGCTGGCCGGGCGCGTTTCCACGACAGGAACGGCCCGATGCCGGCAAAGAACATGAGGATGCCGAATACCGGCAGGAAAGCCTGGTTGAAATACGGCGCGCCGACAGTAATTTTGGCGCCGTTCGCCAGCTCCAGAAACAGCGGATAAAGCGTGCCGACGAACACGACTCCGGTCGCGGCAGCCAGACCCATGTTGTTGAACAGAAGCCCGCTTTCACGCGACCAGATCGAGAACACGCCGCCCTCGCCGATCGACGAGCCGCGCCAGGCAAACAGCGACAGCGCGCCGCCGATATAAACCACCAGAAGGCCCAGGATGAAGATACCGCGATCGGGATCGGTGGCGAAGGCATGGACCGAGGTCAGGATGCCCGAGCGCACCAGGAACGTGCCCATCAGCGACAGCGAAAAGGTCAGGATGGCCAAAAGGATGGTCCATTTCAACAGCGCGTTGCGTTTCTCGACAACGATTGCCGAATGAAGCAGCGCCGTGCCGATCAACCAGGGCATGAAGGACGCGTTTTCCACCGGGTCCCAGAACCAAAAACCGCCCCAGCCAAGTTCGTAGTAGGCCCACCACGACCCCAGCGCGATGCCGGCGGTCAGACCGGACCAGGCGATCAGCACCCAGGGCCGCATCCAGCGCGCCCAGGCCGGATCGACCCGACCAGTGATCAGCGCAGCCACGGCGAAGGAAAACGCGGTCGAGAAGCCGACGTATCCGAGATAAAGAAGCGGCGGGTGAAACGCGACGCCGGGGTCTTGTAAAAGCGGGTTCATGCCCTGCCCGTCCAGCGGCGTCTGCGGTGCGCGCAGGAACGGGTTCGAGGTCAGCAGCAGGAACAGGTAGAACCCGATGCCGATCATCGCCTGCACCGCTAGCACGGTCGAACGCATCACAACCGGGATCATCCGGCCAAAGACGGAAATCAGCACCCCGAACAGCGCCAGCATAAGCACCCACAACAGCATCGAACCTTCGTGGTTGGCCCAAACACCGGTGACTTTGTAGAGCATCGGTTTGGCTGAATGCGAATTCATCACCACGTTGATCAGCGAAAAGTCCGACTTTACATAGGCCCAGGTCAGCACAGCGAACGCTCCGGCGACGCCAAGAAACTGCACCTGCGCTGCGCTGTCGGCCACCCGCATCGCCGAAGCCGATCTGGTATGCGTGCCCCAGATCGGAACGATGGCCTGCACCAACGCAGCGGCCAGCGCCAGCCACAGGGCAAGATGGCCCAGTTCGATGATCATTTGGCGTACTCCTCGGGTGGGGTTCCGGCCGCGGCGGCTTGAATGGGGTTCTGTTCGGGTGCGGTCAGTGCAACCGGCACGCGCCGCCTGACCGCAGCCATGTCCGGCACCAGGTACTCGGTGCGCGACAGAAATTTGAACGTGCCGGTTTTGCGCAATCGGGTCAGGATCCGGCTGACGGTTTCGGCGTTCAGGCCCAGATAGTCGGCTATCGCCTCGCGATTCATCGGAAGCTGAACTGGACCGGGGCCAGTCCAGCCCAACGCGGTTTCGGCCAGGAACAGGGTGACACGTTCGGTCGAATCCAACCGACCCAGCGTGATCATATGCTGCGTGACCGCCTCAAGCCGCCGGTGCACAACACTGAACATGACGCGCAGGAAATCGGGGTTGCCTTGCAGCTCGGCCATGTTCGCGCCAAGATCCAGTTCGCAGATCTGGCAGGACTCCAAGGCCTCCAGCCAAACCGGGCTGTCTTCGTTCGCCATCGGACCGCAAACCGTGCCCCCCGCCCGCTCGATCCCGGTAATCTGGCGTCGACCGTCGGGAAGGCTGACACAGATCGCCGCTGTACCGCTCTGCACGATCCAAAACTTCGCACAGGCCTTGATGCAAGTCTCAACCCGCTCGCCCCGCTCAAGATCGAATACACGATGTGTCAAGCGTGATCCCTTTTCGGGGACAAAGCGGCAAAGCTTTGATTCGCATGCAAAACATTTGCCTGCGTCGACAGTGTTCATACGCATTCCTAACTGGGTTGAGTGGTCGCGGGCATTTTCTGATGCTTCGGGCGTTTGTCGTTGACTCAGATCAACCTGCCGTTCGTTTCGGTTTCTTGACTCGAACCGTGGAACCGCCACCCCAAAAACCCGCCGGTTTCTGACAATTGTCAGAGCCGCGCCGATCACGCCCTTGTTACTGTCGCTTGGAATCGGTGCGTTCGCGCCGATGAATGCTCAATGAGGAGTCTCACAGTGAAACGGATTTTGGTAGCAATGGCGCTCCTGTTCGGCACTGCCACATACGTGGCGGCGCAGGATGTGCCTGAATCCGTCGATCCGGTCGTTGCAGCGGAAAAAGGCTGTTTGTCGTGCCACGATGGTATCGAACAATTTACGACCGGCGACATGATGGAACAGATCATGACCATCGGCCATGACTATGGCGACCCGGGCGGTTGTGTCACCTGTCACGGTGGCAACCCGCAAGGCCTGACCGCCGAAGAAGCGCACCAGGGTGCCCCGGCCGAATTGGCCGAAAGCGGACCTGACATGTTCTTCCCGGACCCCGGTTCGGTCTGGATCGCCAACAAGACCTGTGGCCAATGTCACGACGGATATGCCGATCGCCTGAAACTGTCCCTCATGAACACCGAAGCCGGCAAACTGCAGGGCAACCTGTGGTCCTGGGGCGTCATCGACACGCACCAGTCGGTTTACGGCAACTATGACCTTGTCGACGAAGACGGCAGTGTTCCCAGCGTTGGGACCGAGGCCTACCAGGACTACATGGTAGCCTTCACCGAAGCGCACCCGGAACAGATGCCGACCTCGATGCAGCAGGTTCCCGAAGTGGACGTCGACGCGATCGCCGAACACCCGAACATGGCCGGCATCACCTATTCGCGCCAACAATGTCAGCGTTGCCACGTTGGTGTGACGGGTCGTGAAAAGCGCGGTGATTACCGCGGCACCGGTTGTTCGTCCTGCCACGTTCCCTACTCGAACGAAGGCCTGTACGAAGGCGGCGACCCCACGATTGCCAAGGACCAGCCCGGCAAGCTGCTGACCCACCAGATGCAAGCGACGCGTGATCGTGTCGTGCATGTTGGCGACGTCAGCTACTCCGGCATTCCGTCCGAGACCTGCAACTCCTGCCACAACCGCGGCAAGCGGATCGGCGTGAGTTACCAGGGTATCATGGAGTTCCCCTATGGCTCGCCCTACAGCGAGACAGGTGGCAAGCAGCCCAAGCTGCACACTAAGAACTACCTGTACATCAAGGACGACCTGCACCACTCGACCGAGTCGCGGCCGGGCAACCCTGAAGGCGGCATGCTTTGCCAGGATTGCCACACCACGATCGACATGCATGGCGACGGCAACCTGCCGGGCACCACGCTGGCGCAGGTGGAAATCGAGTGTGAGGATTGTCACGGCACCGTCGCGCAATTCCCCTGGGAACTGCCGCTGGGCTATGGCGAAGAGCATGGCATGGAGCTGCCGGACGTTGCCCGTGGTGTTTCGGAAGAAACCAACGACGAGTCCTATACCTTCGGGTATGAGTACGAAGCCACTGACGGCTATCTGCTGACCGCTCGCGGCAACCCCTTCGGCAACGTCGTGCGCAACGGTGACAAGGTCATCATGCACTCGGCATCCGGTCTCGACTTCGAGGTTCCGGTGCTCAAGCAGCTGGCAATCGACAACACGTGGAAGTCCCCGGACGCCATGGTCGCGATGAGCCAGGTCGGGTCGCATATGGAAAGCATGGAATGCTATGCATGCCACGCTGACTGGGCCCCGCAGTGCTATGGCTGCCACATCACCGTGGACTATTCGGAAGGCAAAACCGACGTCGACTGGATCAACAACGCGAACGCCATCGGCGCGAACGGTCTTGGTCCGGACAACGAGCTTGGCACCAACGGCCTGACGTCTCCTGGCAAGGTCTCCGAGACGCGCTCCTACCTGCGTTGGGAAGAGCCGACCCTCGGGATCAACGGCGAAGGTCGCGTGAGCCCGCTGATGCCGGGTTGCCAGGTCATCACGACGGTCATCGACAAGGACGGCAACACTGTCGCCCACAACGAGACCTGGATGACGCCGGACGCCGGTGGCACCAAGGGCCTGGACCACGCTGCAGTGCAACCGCACACGGCCGGGCGTCAGGCGCGCGAGTGTGAAAGCTGCCACAACAACCCGAAAGCCCTTGGCTATGGGATCATGGGTGGCCGCTTCATGGCTGGGTATCAGGACGGCCTTGTTGTCGACCTGGAAACTGCAACGGGTGAAATCATCCCGCAGCAGAGCCAGTTCCAGTCGCAGCCGATCCCGTCGCTCGACCACGACCTTAGCCGGATCGTGACCGAGGATGGCAAGCAGCTCGTGACCGTCGGGTCGCACTGGCCGCTGACCGGCCCGCTGCCGCAGGAGATGCGTGACAAGATGGAACGCACCGGCCTGTGCATGGGCTGCCACCAGAACATGACCAACGAAGAGCTCTGGAGCAAAGTCAATTCACCTGGCTTTGTCACCAACCAAGAGCACCAGGACGTTTTGGACGCGGCTTTGAAAGCCTATGCTGAGACCAACCCGGTCGCCGAGTAGTCGGACAGCATGAAAGACCTGGGCCCGGCCGGATCTACACCCGGCCGGGCCTTTTCTTTTCCACCACAACCTGTTGAATATCGCCTGAGACATGCGCCGACCTTTGCGCCAAGGAGACCCCATGCGAAATGTGACCCCCATCCTGTTTGCCTGCGCATTGGCGACGGCCACCGTCACCCCGCTTCAGGCCCAGACCGTACCCGATCTAACTGTGGCCAAGGACCTGCTCCTACCTTGTCAGGAGGCGGACAACGACCCCCGTGACGGGTTCATTGCCGAACTTGAGTGCGTCAGTTTCATCCGCGGCTTCATGGCGGCGGTGGATCTGTCCGACCTTGGCAAAAAGATCTGCCTGCCGGATGCGAACCGCGACGATCAGGTGCGCCGCGCCTTTGCGCAGTGGGTTCACGGATCGTTCCGAAAACGGGGCAACATGCCCGTGGGTGACGCCATTCTTGAAGCCCTCAACGACAAGTTTCCCTGCGGCTGAGTTACGCTGTTGACGGTTGCAGCCCGGCTGCCTGACAATACTGTCATGAAACGTAAGGTTATCTCTGCCGCCGACGCCGCCGCCCTGATCAACGATGGTGACACACTCACCACATCTGGCTTTGTCGGGATTGGCGTGCCCGATGAACTTCTCATGGCGATCGAAGCACGTTTCCTTGAGACCGGATCCCCGCGCGACCTGTCGCTGATCTTTGCCGCCGGGCAAGGCGACGGGGGCGACCGCGGGTTGAACCACCTGGGGCATGAGGGGTTGTTGGCCAGCGTCGTGGGCGGGCACTGGGGTCTCGCGCCCAAAGTCGCCGCCCTGGCGGTGGCGGGCAAGATCAAGGGCTGGAACCTGCCGCAGGGCTGCATCAGCCAGCTTTATCGTGACGTGGCGGCGGGCAAGCCGGGCATGCTGTCGCGCGTTGGGCTTGAGACCTTCGTTGATCCACGCAACGGCGGAGGGCGCATCAACGACATCAGCACCGAGGACCAGGTCACACTGACCGAGTTGAACGGCGAGGAATTCCTGTTCTATCCAGCCCAGCGCATGACCGTCGCCCTGCTGCGCGGCACCACAGCGGATGAGGTCGGCAACATCACGATGGAGCGCGAGGCGCTGATCCTCGACAACCTGGCGCAGGCGATGGCAGTGAAGAACGCGGGCGGCGTGGTGATCGTCCAGGTCGAACGCCTGGCGCGGGCCGGAACGCTTCCCGCGCGCGACGTGATCATTCCCGGCATCCTGGTGGACGCGGTGGTGGTGGCGCGCCCGGAGAACCACGTCCAAACCTACAAAACTGCCTTTTCACAGGCCTTCACCAACCGCATCCGCCCGCCCACCGGCGAGATTCCGGCGCTTCCGCTGGACGCCCGCAAAGTGATTGCCCGGCGCTGCGCCTTTGAGCTTCCGGTGAATGGCGTAGTGAACCTGGGCATCGGCATGCCCGAAGGTGTGGCCGCCGTGGCCGCCGAGGAGGGGCTTTTGGATCACCTGTCCCTGACCGCCGAACCTGGCGTGGTGGGCGGGCAACCCGCATCGGGGCTGGACTTCGGCGCTGCCGTGAACACCGACGCGGTGATCGCGCAGAACAACCAGTTCGATTTTTACGACGGCGGCGGGCTGGACATGGCCTGCCTGGGGCTGGCGCAGGCGGACACGGCGGGCAACGTGAACGTGTCGCGCTTCGGTCCCCGGCTGGCAGGCGCGGGCGGCTTCATCAACATCTCGCAAAACGCGCGCAACGTGATCTTTGCCGGCACCTTCACCGCCAAGGGGTTGACGGTCGACATCAACGACGGCCGCATGACAATCCGCAGCGAAGGCACGTCGCGCAAATTCCTGGAGCAGGTCGAACAGGTCACCTTCTCGGGCCCGCGCGCGGCCCGGCTGGGGCAGCCCGTGCTTTTTGTCACCGAACGCTGCGTGTTCGAGCTAACAACAGACGGCCTGAAACTGACCGAAATCGCGCCGGGGATCGACCTGGAGCGGGACATTCTGGCGCAAATGGATACCCGCCCCATCATCGATGAGATTGCCGAGATGGACCCACGCCTGTTCCTGCCCGGTGAGATGAACCTACGCACGGATCTTCTGCACCTCGACCTGCCGGACCGGATCGCAATGGACACGGACGCGCGTCAGCTATTTCTGAACTTCGAAAAGATGCGCGTGCGTAGCCTGGAAGAAGTCGACCAGATTGGCCGCGCCGTGGCCGACACCTGCAAGGCTGCGCCGGGGCCGGTAGACGTGATCGTGAACTATGACGGATTCCGAATTGACGAAGACCTGACTGGCGATTGGGCCCGCATGGTGGCCGGGCTTGAGTCAGCATACTACCGCAATGTCACCCGCTATTCCGGGTCGGCCTTCATGCGGATGAAACTGGGGCAGGTCTTTGCCGAGCACCGCTCCCACATCTTTGAAAGCCGCGATCAGGCGCGCGCCTATCTTCGGCGCAAGGACTGACGCATCAAGGCTAGTCCGCCTGTGACAGTCGACCAGTCAACCTCAACCAGTCCCCGTTTGCGGTTCAACTCCAATGCTTCCTGCGAACCACGCCGTCAGGTCGGCCCACAGGAACCGCCGGCCGAAAGTCACCCCTTGGCGAACTGCAGAAACGACCGGAGCGGTATGGGGAACCCGTAGTCCTCCCACAGCGCATCATCCACTTGCCGCTCACTTTCACGCAGCGTCGGGACATCACGCGTCAGTTCGCGTCCAAAGCCATGATGCCAAGCGCTACCAAGTTGTGACCGCTGCGAAACCGTTAGTCGCGAAGCACCAGAACCGAGCGGTTCGAATGCCGCACCAGGCGGGCCGCGTTCGATCCCAGAAGGTAATCCTTCAACTCGGGCCGACTGGCACCAAACACGATCAGGTCGGCATCCAGCTTATTGGCCAGAGCAATGACACGGTCATAAACCGTGCCCGACATCACATGGGTTTCGGCCTTGATCCCAGCTTCGGCCAGGGCCGCGTCCAATTCGTCATGGGCGCGGTGCCGATTCTCTTCCTCGAACCCCTTGTCGAAATGAGATCCGACGATGGCCATGCCGACATCGGGCACAATGGTGGCAACATGCAGTTCGCTGCCCCAGCACGCCGACAGGCCTTTGGCTGTCGCCAGGATCTTCTGGGTTTCCTCGGGGATCGTCACGTCAACGGGTATCAGTACGGTCTTGAACATCACACGCCCTCCTAGAACGCTGGCTGGGTTGCGCGGCGGCTTTGCAGCGCGACGATCAACAGCAGCAGGATGAATGCAGGGATGAAGAAGATTTCCTTCGGCATCCGATCATTCTCAATGGCGACCGAGGCGATCTGAGCCGGTTCATCGCCATAGAAGTCATAGTCATTCGCCAAAATGTCGAAGAACGGCGTGCCCGGGAAGGGTTCGTCCAGTTGCAGGATGCCATCGTTCTCCATCACGGCCAGACCTGCGGCCTGAAGCCGCTCTTCGCCGCTGCCCTCGGCTTCGGGGGTCAGGACCACCGTGGTGGTGCCGACGATACCGGTGTCGAAATCTGGCGCGGAAACCTGCAAGCGTGCAGGCGTGCCCACCGGCAGATCGCCCAACGCCGTGATCGCAGCGGGGCCGGTCACCTCGGTGTACTGGTCCTGCCACTGGTTCAGCCAATATCCGGGGCGGAATAGGGTGAACACGATCAACAGGATCACCGCGGTTTCCCACTTGCGGCTTTTCGCGATGAAATAGCCTTGGGTCGCGGCAGCAAACAGCAGCATCGCAATCAGCGACACGAAGAACACGAAAACCGCCTTCACCGGCCCCACGTTGATCAACAACAGGTCGGTATTGAAGATGAACATGAACGGCAAAAGCGCGGTTCGGATGTCATAACTGAAGCCCACCAGACCCGTCTTGATCGGGTCACCACGTGAAATCGCGGCAGCCGCATAGGCCGCAAGGCCCACCGGTGGCGTGTCATCCGCCAGAATGCCGAAATAGAACACGAACATGTGCACCGCGATCAGCGGCACGATCAGGCCCGACTGCGCGCCCACCGACACGATCACCGGCGCCATCAGCGACGACACGACGATATAGTTCGCCGTGGTCGGCAGGCCCATGCCCAGGATCAGCGACAGAACCGCAACCAAAAGCAGCAGGATGATCAGGTTGCCGCCCGAGATCACCTCGATCACCTGACCGATGATCTGGTGTGCGCCGGTCAGGGAAATCGTGCCGACGATGATACCGGCCGCACCGGTGGCGACACCGATCCCGATCATGTTGCGCGCGCCGCTTTCCAGGCCAGAGATGAAGTCGCGCACGCCTTCGCGGGCCTCCTCTACCATGTGGTGTTCGCCGCGAAAGAACGCTTTCAGCGGCCGATGAGTCATCGACACGACGACCATCGCAATGGTCGCCCAGAAGGCCGACAACGCAGGGGACAGGCGGTCCAGATGCTCGGTGCGCACCATCAGGTTCCAGACCAGCACGAAGATCGGCAGCGCATAATAAGCACCACCCAGGAAGGTCGGGGTCAAACGCGGGGCGCTGACGGCCTTCGCGTTGGGATCATCCACCTCGATATCCGGAAATCTCGACGCCATGTAGGTCAGCGCGATATAGGCCGCGCCAAGCAGGACCAGCGCCGGATAAACCGTTGCGCCGGGCATCATCGGCTCCAGCATCGCGCGGAAGCTGACGACGGCGAAGGTGATCACCGCCATGCCCAAAAAGCCGGTCAGGAACAACACCATGATCATCACCACGCCGATATGACGGCCCGGCTTTTTCAAACCCTGCAGGCCCAGCTTCAGGCTTTCCAAATGCACGATATACAGCAGTGCGATGTAGGAAATCACTGCCGGCAGGAAGGCGTGTTTCACGACTTCGATATAGGGAATGTTCACATATTCGACCATCAGGAACGCCGCGGCGCCCATCACGGGCGGGGTCAGCTGACCGTTGGTCGATGAGGCCACCTCGACCGCGCCGGCCTTTTCGGGGGAAAAGCCGATACGCTTCATCAAGGGGATGGTGAATGTGCCGGTGGTTACCGTGTTGGCAATGGACGACCCCGAAATCATGCCGGTCATCATCGACGACAGAACAGCCGCCTTCGCAGGCCCGCCCCGCAGGGCACCTAGAAGCGCGATGGCGACCTTGATGAACCAGTTGCCGCCGCCTGCTTTCTCAAGCAGCGCGCCAAACAGCACGAACAGGAAGATCATCGTCGTGGATACGCCCAGCGCGACGCCGAACACGCCCTCGGTCTGCATCCAGTAGTGGCCCATCGCCTTTGAGAAGGACGCGCCACCATAGTTGGTGATCGAGCCGATCCAGGAGGAATAGCCGCCGAAGAACGCCAGCGCCAGGAACAGCGACCCGATGATGACAAGCGGCAGGCCCAGCGACCGGAACACGGCGACCAGAAGCACGCCCATGCCGATAGCGGACATCACGATATCTGTCGTGGTCCACAGGCCCGGACGGTCGGCGATCTCGAACCGGAACACGACCAGATACAGGCAGGCCGACACCCCGGCCACAAGCAACGCCCAGTCATAAAGCGGGATCTTGTGGCGATGGCCGAAGATCGGAAAGGCCAGCGTGGCCAGGGCCAGTGCAAAGGCCAGGTGCACATACCGCGCCTGCGCCACGATGTTGGCGAAATCGTTGATTCCGGTGGCCTGGGCCACGATGCCCGGAACTTTTGAGGCGATATAAAGCTGGAAGACCGACCAGGTCACGCAGAGCCAGAAGATCAGGCGCGTTGCAAACGCACCCGCTTGCCGCGCCCCGGTATCAGCCTCGGCCACCATGTCTTCGGCGGATTTCAGTTCTGTCTCGGTCATCCTACGCCCCTCAGTCTTTCACACAGTCTTTTTGCAAAACGCCAGCGCACCGAAATCGATGCGCTGGCGCTCTTGTCACTTGGAAAACGGCACGCGCCGTCAGTCCATCAGGCCCAATTCCTTATAGGCCCGCTCGGCGCCCGGATGCAGCGGAGCGGACAGGCCGTCCTTGATCATCTGCGCGGCATCCAGATTGGCAAACGCCGGGTGCAGACCGCGGAAGTCGTCCAGGTTGGCCAGAACCGCCTTGGCGACGACATAGGCCACGTCATCAGACACATCGGCCGAGGTCACGAAGGTCGCGCCAACACCGAAGGTGCGGGTGTCGTCCGGGTTACCAGCATAGGTGCCGCCCGGGATGACTGCAGTCCGGTAATACGGGTTCTCTTCGACCAGCTTGTCGATCCCCTCACCATTCACCGAGATCAGTTTCACGTCACAGGTGGTGGTGGCTTCCTTGATCGCCGCGGCCGGGTGACCGATGGTATAGATCATCGCGTCGATGTTGCCGTCGCAGATCTGCTTGGCCATCTCGGACCCTTTGTATTCGGTCGCCAGCGCGAAATCGTCCATGGTCACACCGAAGGCGCCCATCACGACTTCCATCGTCGCACGCTGGCCGGATCCGGGGTTACCCACGTTCACGCGCTTGCCCACAAGCTCTTCGAACTTGGTCACGCCGCTGTCGGCACGCACCAGAAGGGTGAAAGGCTCCGGGTGGACCGAGAACATCGCACGGATTTCCGGGAACGGATTGTCCTCGAATTTCGACGTGCCGTTGTAGGCATGGTACTGCCAGTCGGATTGGGCCACGCCGAACTCAAGCTCACCGGCCTTGATCGTGTTGATGTTGTAGACCGAGCCGCCGGTGCTTTCGACCGCACAGCGGATGCCGTGCTCCTTGCGCGACTTGTTCACCAGACGGCAGATGGCACCGCCGGTCGGGTAATAAACGCCGGTGACGCCACCGGTCCCGATCGAGATGAATTGCTGATCAGCCGCCGAGGCTGCGCTGCCCAGCGAGATCGCCGCAGCTGCAACAAAGCCGCCGATGATTTTCGTATATTTCATGAATCACTCCCATTCGATTCAGCGCGTTTTGGGATCGCGCTTGTGCGTGAAGGTTCTGAAATGTTTGGGACGGAGTCACGAAAAAACTAATGTTTTTTCTGCGCCACCCAATAGGCGTTGTTCTCTTTCCGCAAGGTTTCATAGGATTTGATTCGCGCCCGCGCCGCATCCCCACCCCTTTGCATCAGAAGCGCGATCAGGGTTTCGATCACCGCCATCATGCCGCTAAAGCAGCCAAAATGGTGCGTACTCAGCACCGAGGCGACCAGGCTGAATTCCGGCGCAAGCTCGGGCGAAACGACCTCGCTATCGGTGATCAAAACCAGTTTCACCCCTTTTTCCTTGGCAAACCGACACGCTTCGATGGTTTCGCGGGAATAAGGCGTGATGGTTATCGCGATCAGCACATCACCCGGCCCCGCCTCGTTCAGATCATCGATTGCAGAATTCATGTGGCGCGGGATCAGGTGAAGGCTGGGGAGCGCCATCCGCCCGACATAGTGAAGGTAATACGCCATCGCATAACTTGAGCGCACAGCGGTCAGATAGACCCGATCCGCGGCGGTCAGAGCATCGGCAACCGCGTCCAATTCCTCGATCACTTGACGCTCCAACGAACGATCAACGATCGACATCGTGTTCTTCACCGCGTCCACATAGGTCGTGGCCAGCGGCGTGTCTGTGGCCACATCGTCCAACCAGGCCGGAGCAACCGCGTCGAAGCCGCCTGAAACCAGCGCATGACGGAACGGCTGGCGAAACTCCTCGAAACCGGCGAACCCCATCGTTTTCGCTATGTTAACAAAGGTATAGGTGCTGACTTGCGCCTTGCGCGCGCTTTCGCGAATGGAATCCAATCCGAAATCGGACGGGTGGTCGATCACGTATTTCGCAGCGGTGCGCAATTGCGGCGCCAGATGCGCGATTTCGTCCTTCAATGACGCCACAAGTCGGGATTTCAGGGTCGGATCCATGCTGATTCGCCTTTCGCAACAACGAATAACATATGTTATTTTTCTGCGCGATTGACAGAAATTGTAATTCACTTCCAAATCGAACGACAAACCACCCCTCCACCGGAGATCCGAATGGGAACCGCGTTTGACCTGATGGTCGCCCCGAACGGCGCACGCCTTGGCAAAGCTGATCACCCCGCCGTGCCCTGCACGGCCGAGGAGCTATCGCGCACTGCCGCCGCCTGCGCCGCTGCGGGCGCGGGGGCAATTCACCTGCACGTGCGCGACGCCGACGGGCATCATGCACTGGACGCGAACCTGTATGACAAGGCCATTGCTGCCGTGGCGCAGCGCACGCCGATCCGGGTGCAGATGTCGACCGAAGCGGTGGGCATCTTCGATGTCCCGACCCAGATCGAATGCCTGCGCGCTGTGAAGGCGCCGGATGCCAGCATTGCCTTGCGTGAAATAACCCGCCGCCCGGACCTTCTGACCGAAGCATATAAGGTGGTCGAGGCAAACGGAACGGACGTGCAGCACATCCTCTATGACGCGGCCGACCTGGAGCTTCTGCTCCAGTATTTCGATCAGGGGCTGATCGCGCCACGGTCGCGCCGGGTGCTGTTCGTTCTTGGCCGCTACAGCGAACATCAGGTGGCCACCCCGGACGATCTGACCCCGTTCCTGGCCGTGCCTGGCGCGCGTGACCTGACCTGGTCGGTCTGCGCCTTCGGCCCGAAAGAACATGACTGCTTGATGGCGGCTTTGAACACCGGCGGCCACGCGCGCATCGGGTTTGAAAACAACACCATCGCCGCCGACGGCACGCCCTACCCTGACAATGCCGCATCGGTCGCGGCCTTTGTCGAAACCGCCGCAAGGGCCGGGTTCCAACCGCGACGGGTGATGCCATGAGCCACGTTTTTCCCCGCAACATCGCGACCCCGCCCCCCACCGCCGTGGGGGCCGAGGGCTGTTACCTGATCGACGCGAACGGCAAGCGGTATTTCGACGGTTCGGGTGGCGCCGCGGTGTCCTGTTTGGGTCACGGCGACCCCGAGATCATCCGTGCGGTGCAGGATCAGGCCCAACGCTTGGCCTTTGCCCATACCGGGTTTTTCACCACCGACCCGGCCGAGGAGCTGGCGGATCTGCTGATCAAACATGCTCCCGGCGACCTGGACCGGGTCTATTTCGTCTCTGGCGGCTCCGAAGCGACCGAGGCCGCGATGAAGCTGGCCCGACAATATCATCTTGAGCGCGGCGAACCGCAGCGCCGCCACGTGATTGCGCGGCGCCAAAGCTACCACGGGAACACGCTGGGCGCGCTGGCGGCGGGCGGCAACCAATGGCGTCGGGCGCAGTTTCAACCGATCCTGATCGACATCACCCATATCGCGCCCTGCTATGAATATGCCGAACGGCCCGAGGGTGAGAGCAGCTTTGACTATGGTCAGCGCGTGGCGCAGGAGTTGGAGGACGAGATCCTGCGGTTGGGGTCCGACACGGTCATGGCCTTCCTGGCCGAACCCGTCGTCGGCGCGACGCTGGGCGCGGTGCCGGCCGTTGAAGGGTATTTCAAACGTATCCGTGAGATTTGCGACCAATACGGCGTGCTTTTGATCCTTGACGAAGTCATGTGCGGCATGGGGCGCACCGGGCATCTGTTCGCCTGTGACGGCGACGACGTCGCGCCGGACATTCTGTGTATCGCCAAGGGATTGGGGGCCGGGTATCAGCCGATCGGCGCAATGCTGTGCACCCGCAAAATATATGACACAATCGCCGAGGGCAGCGGGTATTTCCAGCACGGTCACACCTATATCGGCCATCCGGTCGCCTGCGCAGCGGCCCTGGCGGTGACGCGCGCCATTCTGGATCGCGGGCTGGTGCCACGGGTTCAGACGCTGGGGCGCGCGCTGAAGGGCGCGCTGGAGGATCGCTTTGGCAACCACCCCCATGTGGGCGACATTCGCGGTCGGGGCTTGTTCCTGGGGATGGAACTTGTCGCCGACCGGGCCGGGAAAACGCCCCTGCCCCCGGACAGAAAGACCGCCGCGCGCTTCAAGGCCGCTGCGTTCGAGGCCGGGCTGGTCTGCTACCCGATGGGTGGCACACGCGATGGCGTGCAGGGTGATCACGTTCTTCTGGCCCCGCCCTTCATCATGACCCACGACCATATCGGCGAGATCACCGACAAGCTGGACACGGCCCTGCGTCAGGTCACCTGAGCACCGGACCTGCGCCAAGTTGCGCGATGGAAGCCCGGTGGACAGCTGATATACCCGGACGAGATGGGGCCTTTACCTGGCCCAGTGTTCCCGCGAGGTTCGGCAATGCGCGCGACGCGCCTGAGCAACATTCAGTGGTTCCTGAACCGCTCGCACCACATCGCCTATATGGCGTTTGTCGTGCCCGGACACCCGACGCCGGATGAGGTCGCCGGGTTACTGGATGAGCTTATGGCGGTGTTCCCCCGGCTAAGCTGTGAGGTTGATCTGGCTCGATCGCAGAGCTTTCACGCCCGGCAAGGCAACACCGACGACCTGCTGGACCTGCGCCCGCCACAGGACTTTGCCCGGGCGCTTGCCGGACTGCTTGCCGACCTGGCTGAGCCTTTCACGCCAGGATTGAAGCCGACCTTTCACTGTAGCGTCGTGCCATCACGAACCCGAAAGGAAACGCTCCTGTTCTTCTCGGCGCCGCATGCCGCCATCGAAGGCATCGACGTGCTGAAGCTGGGTACGCCCACGCGTGAGCGGGTTGCGCCGACGCACGCGGCCCGGCTGAAACGGGGCACTTTGGCCATTCTTACATTGCCCCTGGGGGTCTTGCAGATTGGTCTTGCGCCACTGCTGGCCCGGCCACGCCACCGGTTCGCGCGGCGGATCTTGTCGGTTGATCGCCAAAGCCTGCGCGCGGCCAGCGGCGCGGCTGGGGTCAGTTGGCAGGGGCTCTTGATGGCCAGCATGGTGAACAGCGGATGCGGTGCTGTGCAGATGCGCCTTCGCCTGCCCTGCCCGGTGGCCGTTTCCGAAGTGCCAAAACTGCGCTCAGGCCTCGATGATCATTCGATCCAGTTCAGAATGCGCCTAGGGGTTCTGCGACCAGATGCGGACTTGATCCAACTAGCCCGCTGCTGCGACCGGAAACTTCAGCCCCGCGAAAAACGCCGCCTTTCGCTTTACGACATCATCACCGCCGGGCTGCCGCTTCACCGCAAGCTGGCCACATGGTTGCCAGCCCTTTACCCCGCGCGCAGCTTTCAATACTTCCCGACCAGCCTCAGTTTTTCGGTGGTGCCCCCGATCCGCACACATCGCTTTGCGGGTCTTGCAGGGGCGACTTGCATCGGCTCGGGCTCGAACACCCCTGCCTTGACGTCCTGCATCGTGACCCAGTCGCACGGACGGGTATATATGAGTCTGAACCTGCCTGCCGACAATGATGCCCCCGTTGCCGCGATCTGCAGCCAATTGGCCGACGTTGGCATCGACTGTGAGGTCATGATCTAAAGCTGCTTCAAGAGTGCCAGTTCTTCTTCGGTCGCAAAGTCACGGTCCCACCGGGCCAGATGCGGCTTCATGAACCAGAACCACAGCGGCGGGATGGCCGCGATGGCGCACAACACGCTGGGACCGACCGGTAGCCGGGGGTGATCCGCCTGCGCTTCGATTTCCCAGAAATGCCAGCCGGGGTGCAGGTGGTGCTGCGAATGCTGGGTGATGTTGAAGGCAAAGCCCGAGCTGATCGCGCGGCGCGACGACCAGGCATGGCGTGCCTCATACGGTCCGGTATCCGACCGCATCAACCCATAGTGCGCCACATAGTTGAAGCCTTCGATCAGAAAGATCCCGATCACGCCACCGACAAATGCGGCGGCCAGACCGGGAAGCCCGGCCAGGGCAAGCGCTGTGAACAGATAGAGCGCCTCGAACAGATGCCCGCGCAGCGCGCGATTGCGCAGGCTGATCACCAGCTGCCCCCGCCGCCCCAACCGCGTGGCCTCGGCCTGCGCGGCGTTCACGTTGCTGGCCCAAAAGGATTTGACCGCGAAGCTCCAGAAATCCTGACCGCGTGTACCCGAGGCGGGGTCGTGGCGCCGGGTCGCCTCGCGGTGGTGCGTGTGCATGTGATCGATGGTGATCGTGGAATGCAGGCTGAGCGCACTCAGAAGCCGCGAGATGGTCAGATCATACCAAGTCAGCCGGTGCATGAATTCATGCGACAGGTTCCCGCCAGCGGCCCCGGTGAACACCCCCAACGTGGCAATCGCCGCGACCAGAGTGCCAAGGGACAGGGGCGTTTGCCCCAACAGGACCAGCACGCCGATGACCAAACCAACCTGCAACGCAGCCGAAACATACAGGATCGGCGCGCCCCAGCGATCAAGGCTGGACAGGTCTGTGACATGGGATCGGTCCGGGATCCAGTCGCAGATCACGGCCAGCACCACGAACAGGACCGGGCTGATCCACAGAAATGCCTCGCCCAGACCCACGGTCACCAGCGCAACTAACTGAAGCGCCGGAAAAATAAGGTATTTCACCGGCGCAAACGGGACTGCGCGGTCCGAAGCGTCAGCGCCTTGTGCAAGCATGTTCCACCCTCCCCGGGGTCGTGAAACTGAAACGTCAGGGACATTTTACCGCGGAAACAGTGCCGGGGGTATGACGGGTGTCAAGTTCGGCATGCCCGATTGCGGCACCGAGATCTGACTTTTCGCCTTGCGTCATATCCGGGAAAGAAGGGCTTGAGCGCCCTTGCCGTCTGAACAACAATGCCGACGTCCACCGAAGCGGAACCGACCCGGTTCCCGACAGAAAAACCCACAGGAGCCGCCCCATGACCAACCCTCGTATCCTCATCGCTGGCGGGGGCATCGGCGGCCTGTCGCTTGCCCTGACCCTGCACCAGATCGGTGTGCCCTGCGTGGTGTTCGAAGCGGTGCGCGAATTGCGCCCACTAGGGGTCGGCATCAACCTGCAACCCAACGCGGTGCGCGAATTGTTCGACCTGGGGCTGGACGAAAACGCGTTGGAACAGGTCGGTCTGCCGGTGCGCGAATGGGCCCTGGTGGGGCAGAACGGCCACGACATCCACGCCGAGCCGCGCGGCACGGACGCCGGATACAACTGGCCGCAATACGCGGTGCATCGCGGTGATTTCCACATGCTGCTCTATCGCAGTTTCACCGAACGCGCCGGGGCGGATGCGGTGCGGCTGGGCCAACGCGTCACCGGCTATGAGACGGGCGACGACGGCAGCGTCACAGCGCTGATCCAGCACGCCGATGGCACCACCTCGCGCGAAAACGGGGCGCTTTTGATCGGCGCCGATGGCATCCATTCGGCGGTGCGCGCGCAGATGCACCCGGACCAGCCACCGATCCACTGGGGTGGCGCGGTCATGTGGCGCGGCACCACGCGGGCGAAGCCGATCCGCTCGGGGTCGTCCTTCGTCGGGCTTGGCACCGACAAGCAGCGCATGGTGATCTATCCGATCTCGCCCCCGGACCCCGACACCGGGCTGGCGCGCATCAACTGGATCGCCGAGGTGGTGCACGACGACCCCGATGCGCGCGATGCGGTGGGGTGGTTCCGGCAGGTCGACGTGTCAGACTTCGCACATCACTTTGACGACTGGAAATATGACTGGCTGGACGTGCCCGCGCTGCTGCGCGGCGCTGACGTGACCTATGAGAACCCGATGATCGACCGCGACCCGGTCAGCACCTGGCGCGACGGCGCGGTGGCGCTGATGGGCGATGCGGCGCATGCGATGTATCCCACGGGGTCGAACGGCGCCAGCCAGGCGGTGATCGACGCGCGCGTGCTGGGCGCCTGCCTGTTGCAGCATGGCGTGACCCAGGCCGCACTGGCGGCTTATGACGACCAGCTGTGCGCCCCGGTGTCCGAACTGATCCTGCGCAATCGCGGCGCGGGGCCGTTCGGGCTTCTCAACATGGTTGCGGAACGCTGCGGTGGGGTCTTCGACAACATCGATGATGTGATTTCACCGCAAGAGCGCGCCGAATTCCTGGCCGGATACAAGTCCGCCGCCGGCTTCGCGATCGAGGCGCTGAATGCGGCCCCCCGGACCATCGCGCCGGGGGCAAAGGTCACCCGCACACCCGGTTGATCTTGATCATTTGGACAAAGGTCAGGGTCTGATACCGTGGAGGCATGAAAGAGTTTCGCATCCACGGTCGCGGGGGGCAGGGCAGCGTCGCCGCTGCCTACCTGCTTGCCGCCGCCGCATTCGAGGCGGGCTTTACCTGTCAGGCGTTTCCGGCCTTCGGTGCCGAACGCCGCGGGGCGCCCGTCACCGCCTTTGTTCGCATCGACAAGGCCCCGATCCATCTGCGCAGTCAGGTGCATTCGCCCGATTTTCTGATCGTGCAGGATGCCACGCTGTTGCATGACCCGGCGCTGACAGCCGGTTTGAAGGACGGTGGTGGGATGCTGGTCAACTCGACCCGCGCCAGCGAAGACGTCGCCAAGGAGTTCGGCTGCAAGGCAATCTGCTTGCCTGCCACGGAATTGGCGATGGAAGAGATCGGTCGCCCGATCCCGAACACCGCCCTTCTGGCCGGGTTCCTGACCCTGACCGACCTGTTGCCGCAAGAGGCGCTGGCCGCCGCGTTGAAAGACCGGTTCAAGGGTGACGTTCTGCAAAAGAACCTGTCGCTGATCGCCCGCGCCGCCGATGCGGTGCCCCACGGCATCTGGAAGGAGGCCGAAGATGCGTAAAGCCCTCGAAGGCTCACAGGCCATCGCCCGTGCGGTCGCGCTGTGCCGCCCTGACGTGGTCGCCGCCTATCCGATCACGCCGCAGACCCATATCGTCGAAAACCTGTCCAAACTGGTGGCCGAGGGCGACCTGCACACGGAATTCGTGAGCGTGGAAAGCGAGTTTTCCGCAGCCTCGGTCGTGCTGGGCGCCGCTGCCGCCGGCGCGCGTGCCTATACCGCCACGGCCAGCCAGGGCGTGCTGCTCATGTCCGAAGTGCTGTTTAACATCGCGGGCCTGCGGGTGCCGCTAGTGATGACCGTTGCCAACCGTGCCGTGGGTGCGCCACTGTCGATCTGGAACGACCAAAGCGACAGCATGGCCGTGCGCGACAGCGGCTGGATCCAGATCCACGCCGCCGACAATCAGGAAGCCGTGGACGCCACGATCCAGGCCTTCCGCATCGCCGAGACTTGCGAGATTCCGGTCATGGTCTGCATGGACGGCTTCATCCTGACCCACACGATGGAAGTCATCGACATGCCGGACACCGACATGATCGACGGATGGCTGCCGCCCTATGAATTTTCGCGTAACCTTGACCCGGCCGCGCCGACCTCGATCGGCACACTGGTCACGCCCGATTTCTTCGCCGAGATGCGCCATTCTCATCACGCCGCGATGATGCGCGCGCTTGAGGTGATCGAACAGACCGACGCGGATTACGCCGACCTGACGGGGCGTGCCTCGGGTGGGTTGTTGACCGTCGAAGGTGACCCCGACGCCAAGGTCGGCATCCTGGCGATGGGATCGACCGTCGGCACCCTGCGCACCGGCATGGAGCATTTCAGCGATGAGGTCGGAGCCGCACGCCTGATCAAGTTGCGCACCTTCCGCCCCTTCCCCTCGGACGCACTTCGTGATGCGGTGAAAGGGCTGGACCATCTTATCGTTGTCGACCGCGCCATTTCGCCCGGCCTGGGCGGCGTGGTTGGAACCGAAGTTGCCGCCGTGCTTGCCGACGTGGAAGGCGCGCCGCGCATCCACAACCATGCGCTGGGTCTTGGTGGCCGCGACATTCCCGAAACGATCTATCGCGACCTGATGCAGACGGTGGCCAACCCTGACGCGCCCGCCTTCAGCGTCTTCGATGTCGATCTGAACAAATTGCAGCCGGAGGACAGGTGATGTCAGACAAAAGCGAACGCCTGGCCGAACTGCGTGCCAAACACGGCCGCCCGCCTGCCGCCCCGCATGAACCCAAGCACGACGCCCCCACCGCGCGCGAGGCACAGCCGCGGTTTCGCGGACTCGAAAGTGGGCACCGCGCCTGTCAGGGCTGCGGCGAAGCCCTGGCCGCCCGGCTGGTAATGGAATGCGCCGGCCCCGACGTGATGGTGGCCAATGCCACCGGCTGCCTTGAGGTCTTCACCACCGCCTGGCCGCAATCGGCCTGGCGCGTGCCGTGGATGCATTCGCTGTTCGAAAACGCCCCGGCCATCGCCAGCGGCATGGAGGCCGCGATGAAAGCCAAGGGCAAGAACACCAAGGTGTTAGCCTTTGGCGGCGACGGCGCGACCTATGACATCGGCTTCCAGGCGCTGTCGGGCATGTTGGAGCGGTATCACAACATCCTTTACGTCTGCTACGACAACGAAGCTTACATGAACACGGGCATCCAGCGCTCGTCCTCAACACCGCATTCGGCGACCACAACGACCTCACCCGCTGGTAAGGAACGGATGGGCAAGCGGCACCTGAAAAAGGACCTGCTGTCGATCATCGCGGCGCATCACATCCCCTATGCGGCGGCGGCCTCGGTGGCCTATCCGCAGGACCTGCAACGCAAGGTCCGCTATGCAATGGGGATCGAGGGGCCGACCTTCCTGGTCATTCATTCGCCCTGCCCGCTGGGCTGGAAACACGACAGCGCCGCAACAATCGAAGTGGCACGCCGCGCGGTGGAATGCGGGCTGTTCCCGCTGGTCGAACTGGAACGCGGGGCGGTGACGAACGTAATGCCGATCCGCGATGCACGCCCGGTCACCGACTACCTGGAGCTTCAAGGCCGGTTCGCGCACCTGTTCAACGGCGAAGACCCGCGCGCGCAGGAAGAACGCGACCACTTGCAGGCGCTGGCAGATCACAACATCCAGACCTTCGGCCTGAACGGCGAAGGTGACGACCCTCTAGACACGTCGGGCATTGCCGCCGTGGGCCGGGGCGGTCCTGTGACAGGGAGGGGCTGACATGGCAATTCTCACACGCGGCGCCTATGCCGAACCCGGCACAACGCTTGATTTCAAGACCGGCAATTGGCGATCTACCGGCAAGCCGGTTCATGACCACGTCAAGGCCCCCTGCCACGCCGCCTGCCCGGCGGGCGAGGATCAACAGGCCTGGTTTGCCCACCTTCAGGCGGGCCATCCCAAACTGGCCTGGCGCGAGTTGGTTCAGGCCAATCCGCTGCCCGGCGTGACCGGTCGGGTCTGCCCGCATCCTTGCGAAACAGCCTGCAACCGTGCGGCGATGGACGGGGCGCTGGCCATTCACAACGTGGAACGCTGGCTGGGCGACAAAGCGGTGGCGAAGGGCTGGGCCTATCCGGTGGACGCCCCTGCCGACGACGCGCCGATCGTGGCGATCATCGGCGCTGGCCCCGGCGGGCTGTCCGCCGCCTATCACTGCCTGCGCAACGGCCTGCGCGCCGACTTGTACGAGGCGCTACCGGAAGCGGGCGGGCTTTTGCGCTCGGCGATCCCGCGCACCCGCTTGCCGCGCGAAGCGCTGGACGGCGAATTGAACCGCCTGCTGGCGCTGCCCGGCATCACCCTGAATGCCCGCACCCGGCTGGGTCGTGATGTGACGGTCGAGGGGCTGTTGTCCACCCACGCGGCGGTGATCCTGGCCCCCGGCTGCCAAAGCGCCAAGGCGTGGGACGTGGATGGGGCGGTGCCTGCGGACCTGCACGAAGGCCTGCACCTGCTCAAGGAATTCATGGACCATGGCCAGTTTCCCAAGGCCGACAAAGTCGTCGTGCACGGCGGCGGAAACACCGCCATCGACCTGTGTCGCCTGATGAAACGCGCAGGTGCCAGCGAGGTGACTCTGGTCACCGCCTCGGGCCTGCCCGGCCCTGACACCGCGCCCGACGACATCATCAACGTGGTCCCGCGCGAGCTGGACGAAGCGCTGGAAGAAGGTATCGAGATCATCGACCACGCCACCGTTTCGCGGCTGGTCATGAAGGGATCGAAAGTGACCGGCGTCGAGGTTGTCAGCCTGAAGAAGGAACCCGGCAAGGACGGCCGCAAACGCCGCGTGGCCTTTGAGGGGACCGAGCGGCTGCTTTCTGTCGACATGGTCGTGCCTTGCATTGGCGAGGCGGTGGATCCGGAAGGGCTTCAGGGCCTGATCGACGGAACCTATGTCTGGGCTAAGGACGCCTGGGGACGGCTGGAGCCCGAAAACGTGCATGTTCTGGGGGACGCGCGCGGGGATCGCGGCACCGTAGCCGAAGCGATCGGTGACGGCCGGCTGGCAGCACAAGCGATCGCCGCGAAACTTGCCGGCGCGCCAGACCCAGAGGCCGACACGAGGCTTGAGATGGGCGCAAGCGGGCTGAACCTCTCCTACTACATGCCGACCCCGCGCCACGCGCCTGCGAAAGTGCCGGTGGCCGAGCGGCGCTTTGACACCGAGATCGAAGGCGACCTGGGTCGCGCGGCCGCTTTGGCCGAGGCGAACCGCTGCCTGAGCTGCGGCAACTGCCTGGCCTGCGACAATTGCTGGACCTTCTGCCCCGACAACGCGGTGATCAAAACCGTTGAATTGGCGCAGGACGGATCGCATTACCTGTTCGATCTGGATTACTGCAAAGGCTGCGGGCTGTGCGCGCACGAATGCCCGACAGGGTATATCCAGATGGTGCCGGAGGACTGAGCGACCTAGATCACCGCCAGCTCGACATTTGGCGCAGGCTGCGTCAGACGGTCGAAGTGGAACTCGCTTAGATCCATGCTGCGGTAGGCCCCGAAGGTCAGCCATTCGGCGGTGCCGCGCCCCATCGCGGGCGCCTGCTGCAACCCGTGGCCCGAGAATCCATTCAGGAACACGAAGTTCCCGACCTCGGGATGCGGCCCCATGATGGCGTTATGGTCGATTGTGTTCATTGCATAATGCCCGGCCCATTCAGCCGTGACTCGGATCGCCTCGAATTGAGGGATACGCGTGGCCAGGATCGGCCAGACCTCGTTTTCCCACAAGCTGTGGTTCATTGTGAAATCATCCGGATCAACCGCCGGGTCGTCGCCTAGGAACCCACCCGCCTGATACGTGCCACCGCCGTTTTCACGCACATGGATGCCCGTGGGATCAATGGTCAGCGGCAGGTCACGATCCAAGGGCTGTTCGGCCTTGAACACCCAGGTGAAGCGCTTGCGCGGCTCGACCGGCAGGGTGATCCCCGCCATGCGCGCGGTGGCCGCCGCGCGCGGGCCCGAGGCGTTCACGACCTGGCCGCAACCGATCACCTCGCCCGAGGCCAGCGTCACGCTGTCCACCCGGTTTCCGGCCGGGTTTCGGGTCATCGCCACAACCTCACCCGCGACATACTCCACCCCGCGTTCACGCGCCTGCCGCCGATACCAGTCGAACAGCGCGCCCGCGTCGAAATAGCCTTCGTCGACGGTATTGATCGACCCCAGAACGATGTCGTCGAGGTTGTAGAACGGATAGGCTGCGGCAATCTCATCGGAGCGCAGCAACCGGGTCGCCGCCCCCGCCGCGTGCTGCACCCGCCAGTTTTCGCGCAGCGTGTCGGCAAAGGCGTCATTGTCGGCCAGATACATGTAGCCAAAGTTGCGGATCGCCAATTCCGGCACCCTGGGATCATCACCCATATGGCTGCGAAGGTTCTTCACGAAATCGGCGGCATACTGTGAAATCCGCACGTTCAGCGCGGTCGAAAACTGCTGTCGCATGCACGATGTGGTGTGCGCGGTCGACGTGTGCTCAAAGCTGGGGTCGCGATCGATGACCAAAACCGAGCCGTTAAAATCAGCCAGGTTGGTCAGAAACCAGGCCACCGCCGAGCCCATGATCGCCCCACCCACGATCACCACATCATAGGATTTGCGCGCGGGGGTGGTGCTGAAACCCAAGACTGACATCACCTGATCCTTTTCAAAGCGCGTTTCGACAGGCGTTCTTTGTGGCAGGTCTCTCAGCCGCGATCAATCGCTGCGAACCGGGTCAGCCGCCCACATCCTCGGGTGCGATCGAGACGGTTTTCACGATGGCATGAACCGGCAATCCCGGGCGCAGATCAAGCGCCTTAACCGACCGAGCCGTGACCCGCGCCAACACCGGCCCCGCTGGCGTCAGAACCGACACGATGGCCCCCGGCCCAGCCCCGGCGTGAATCGTGTCGATCCGGCCCGACAGCACGTTCAGCGCCGAAATCCGCGTCGGAGCGTCCAGCGCCAGCGTCACATCCTGTGCCGCGATGCGCACCCGCAGGCTTCGACCCGGCGCCTGGGGCACATGGGGCAGGAACAGGGGGACGCCGCCTGCCTCAAGCTCGCTCAACCCGTCGTCGTGATGAGTGATCACCCGCGCTTCCAGAAGCGCGCCAGCCTCTCGGGCACCCAGCGGCAAGAACGCGGGGTCGGCGAACGTGTCCGCCGCCGGGCCGCAACGCGCAACACTGCCGTTTTCGATGGCGACCACAGTTGTGGCCAGCCGCGCAACCTCGGCCACCGAATGGCTGACATACAGGATCGGCGTCGACATTTCGTCCCGCAGCCGTTCGAAATAGGTCATGATTTCAGCCTTGCGCGCCGCATCAAGGGCCGCCAAAGGCTCATCCGCCAGGATCAGGTCCGGCGCGGACAGCACCGCGCGGCCGATCGCCACGCGGCTCTTCTCCCCCCCGGACAACAGGTTGGGGCGACGCGACAAAAGCGGAGCGATACCAAGCAGGTCCACCACCTGATCCAACGCGTCGCGCGGGGCGCCCTTGGGGGCAAAGCGCTGCCCATAGGTCAGGTTCTGCTGCACAGTCAGATGTGGAAACAACCGATCTTCCTGGAAGATATAGCCGATCCGACGTTTGTGAGGCGGCTGCCAAATCCCTTGCGCAGTGTCGACCAGAACCCGGTCGTCCAAGGAGATCCGCCCCCCTTGCGGTTTCAAAAGTCCCGCGACGGCGTTGATGATCGTGGTCTTGCCGGTGCCGCTTTTACCAAACAGAACCGTCACGCCTGGCGGGGCGTCGAACGCTACATCCAGCGTCAACCCGGCGAACTGGTGCTGCAGGGAGACCGACAGACTCATGCGCCTCCCACCCGTTTCTGCACCCGTCGCGCCAGCACTTCGGACAGAATCAACGCCCCCATTGCAACCACGACAGACACGGCCACAAGTCGAAGTGCTGCGTCCTCCCCCCCCGGCACCTGCAGAAACGCATAGATCGCCGAGGGCAGGGTTTGCGTCTGTCCTGGAATGTTCGACACAAAGGTGATCGTCGCGCCAAATTCGCCCATCGCCTTGGCAAAGGCCAAGATGGCGCCCGCGATCACGCCCGGCAGGATCAGTGGCAGGGTAACAGTCAGAAACACCCACAGGCGTGAGGCACCAAGGGTCGACGCGGCCTGCTCCAGCCGCGGATCGACCGCCTCGATCGACAGGCGGATGGCGCGCACCATCAGGGGAAAGGCCATGATGCCCGCCGCCAGCACCGCCCCGGTCCAGCGAAACGCGAACACGATGCCAAACTCTTGCAGAAACCCGCCCACAGGACCGCGCGTGCCGAAGGTCAGCAACAGCACATAGCCGGTCACAACCGGCGGCAGGATCAGCGGCAGATGCACGATCCCGTTCAGGATCTGCTTGCCGGGAAAGTCATGGCGCGCCAGCACATGGGCGATGAACAACCCGGGGGGCAGCGTCACCAGCGTTGCCCAGAACGCGACCCGTAGCGACAATTGCACCGCCATCCATTCCTGTGGACCAAGCCAATCACTCATGTGCGACCCCTACGGGGGTGAACCCTTGGGCTGCGAATGCCGTCCAAGCCTGATCGCCGCGCAAATACGACATGAAGGCCCGCACCGCCGCGCGGTCGCGGCCTGCCACGATCGCGGCCGGATAGACAATTGGTGGGTGTGTTTCGGTCGGGAAGGTGGCAACCACCGAAACACGCGGCTCGGCCATCGCATCGCTGGCATAGACGATCCCAAACGGCGCCTCTCCAAGGGCGACCAGCGCGAGGGCCGCGCGCACGTTGTCGGCCTGTGCCACCTGTGGTGCCACGCCTTTCCACAGGCCCAGATGCTCCATCGCCGCTTTGCCATATATCCCGGCGGGCACCGCATCGACCAGTGCCATCGCCAGGCGCCCCTCGCCCAATGTCGCGGCAAGCGACGTCAGGTCCATCTGCACCGCGTCTGCCCGTGGTGCGACCAGCACCAGTTTGTTGCCAGCAAGATCGAAACGGCTGTCCTCCTGCAAGGCCCCGTTGTGCAATAACCGATCCATCCAGCCCACATTGGCGGACAGGAACACGTCCGCCGGCGCGCCCAGTTCGATCTGGCGCGCCAAAGACGAAGATCCGGCCAATGACAAGGTCAGCTGATGACCAGACGCGCGCTCAAACTCCGATGCGACCTGTTCCAACGCATTCTTTAGACTCGCTGCGGCAAAGACAGTGATCCGATCCGCTACCGCCGCACGCGCACCCAAACTGGCCATGCAAATGGTTAGCAGGATCAGGACTTGTCGGAAGGGAGGGGTCATGTGGGGTCCGAGCGTTATGTCTCATCGGGAATATCGGAAATTCAGCGGTGCAGGCAAGCGTTATTTTCCGTCGGGAATATCGCGCAGCATGTCCTGAAGCCGGGCGATATGGGTCGCACCCGCCTGTTCAGCTTCAGCCTCCAACCCGCGAAACTCAGCCAAAACCCTTTGACCAGCATCGGTCAGCACCGCGCCGCCCCCGCGGGCACCGCCGCGTGTACTGTGCACCAGAGACTCGCGAAACATCGCGTTCATCGCCTCGACCAATTGCCAAGCCCGCTTGTAGCTCATCCCCATGTCGCGCCCGGCTGCGGAAATCGAGCCGGTCTCGGCGATCCGCTCCAGCAATTCAGCCTTGCCTGGCCCCATCCAGTCCTCGGGGCCAAACACGACCCGCAGGCGGAATTTCGGGATTTTGTCAGGGTTGCTCATACGCCAAGTCTGGCGCGAATGGCCGGGAAGCTCAAGCGTCGGTTACGTCTGTGCGGCCGCGACCATTGCCTGACCGAAGGCCAACCCGCCGTCATTGCAGGGCACCTGTCGGTGCGTCAGCACGGGGATGCCGTCCAACGCCGCAATCACCCGCTCCAACAGCAGCGTGTTCTGAAAACAGCCGCCACTGAGCGCGACCGCGACCGCATCCCCGTTCGATACCGCCTGACACGCCGCATCGGCGAACCCCTGCGCCACACCCTCGATCGCCCGCCGCGCTACGCGCGCTGGTGCCACACCCTGGGACAGGTCACGCATCAGGGCTTGGAACAAGGGGGCCGGAGACAGTTGGTCCATTGGATAAGGCGCCTCAGGCCCCGCTGCACGCGCCAACGCTTCCAGCCGCATCGCAGCCTCCCCTTCATAGGACATGCGCCCCGAAACCAGGCCCAGTGCCGCCGCCACCGCATCAAACAACCGCCCCGCCGACGAAGACATCGGCGAGAGGTGGGCCGCGTCGCCAATTTGGCGCGCGGTCCGAAGCGGGTGTGTGGACAACAGGCGGTCGGCCTCCTCACTCAATCCTGCCTGATCCAGGCGCGCCAGAAGGTTGCGCCAGGGTTCGCGGTTTGCCGCGTCTCCACCGATCAAGGCGGCCGGGCTCAGATTCGCGATACGCTCGACCTGTTCATAGCGTCCAAGCAAAACCTCACCGCCCCATACGGTGCCGTCCGGCCCGGCACCCAGACCGTCCAGAACAATTCCGACAACCGGGTCCCCGTCGCGGGGCCACAGGTTTTCCCCAAGACAGGCTGCAAAATGCGCGTGGTGATGTTGAACGGTCACCGTGTTTTTCCCGCCGCGTTGGTTTGCCACTTGGGAGGCGTGGAAATCCGGGTGCAGATCACAGGCAAACAGTTCTGGCGTGAACCCAAACAGGTCTTCGTAGTCCGCTATCCCCTGGTCGAACGCACGACGACACTCCAACTGGTCTAGGTCCCCCATGTGGTGACCCAGCAACGCCATGCCCCCCCGCGTCAGGCAGATCGCCGCTTTCATCTGCCCACCGAAAGCCAGCACACTGGGCGCAGCCTCAAGACCCGGTGGCATGGGCAAGCCAGCAGGCACCAGCCCCCGCGCCCGTCGCAAGGTCATCGGGCCGGCGGGGCCAACGGCTGCAACGCTGTCATCAACCCGTCTGGCGATAGGGCGATCGTGCATGAGGAACCCATCCGCGATCGCGCCAAGCGCTGCGCGTGCCGTGGCATTGTCCGTCACCATCGGCGCGCCTGTCACGTTGCCTGACGTCATCACCAACGCACCACCGAAGGCTTGGGACAGAAGGTGATGCAGCGGTGCGGACGGCAGCATCCAGCCCAACCTGTCCAACCCGGGGGCCAACGCGTCTGGCAGCGTGCCGTGATGCGGCAACAGCACCACCGGGGCGGTCGGCGAGGTCAACAGCTGTTCCGCTGCATCTCCAACCGTGCCGTTTGCACGAATGACATCAAGCGATGCCATAAGCGCAAACGGCTTGCACGGGCGGCCCTTTCGATGCCGCAGGCGTTCGATCGCGGCGCTGTTGTGCGCGTCGCAGGACAGATGGAAACCTCCAAGGCTTTTCAGGGCGACGATGCCGCCCCTGCGGAGCGTGGCGACAGCCTTGGTCAACGGGCAATCCGCGTCGCCACCAGGATCGACGCCCTCGTAACTCAGCTGCGGACCACAGGCTGGGCAGGCGATCGGCTGCGCATGAAAGCGGCGGTCCGATGTGTCACGATACTCTGCCGCGCACGCAGCACAGAGTTCAAATTCGGCCATTGTCGTGCCCGACCGGTCATAAGGCATGCTCTCCAGGATCGTGAGCCGCGGTCCACAATTGGCGCAATTGGTGAAGGCATATCCGTGCCTGCGCGCAGTCGCGTCCCGCATTTCCGCCAGACAATCGGGGCAGGTGGCAAGGTCCGGCGCCACGCCCAGACCGGATGGCGTACCTGTGCTGGGCCGTATCTCAAACCCCGGCGCGGGGCTCTCGGCCACTGGCTCGCGCCACAACGTGTCAATCCGTGCAGACGGCGGCGCCTTCGTCCGAATCGCAGCAAGAAACGCGTCGATGTCCGAACCTGCGGCAACGATCGTCACCTCAGCGCCATCGTTGCGGACAAACCCATCAATTCCGAAAGCGCGCGCCTGCAGCAAAACGTGCGGGCGGAAGCCCACGCCCTGAACTTGCCCGGTAAGTATGATGCGTTCTGCCATGCCGCAATTTGGCGCCTTGCTGCCCCCCTTCACAAGGGAAAACCGACAAGAAAAAAGCCCCCCGGCTTTCACCGAGGGGCTTTCCAATTTCACATGACGGGTCTTTTACAGACCGGTCGAGACGTCGATCGTGTTGCCTTCTTCAAGCGTCACATACGCCTTTTTGACGTCCTTGCGCTTGCCCAGTTGGCCGCGGAACCGCTTGACCTTGCCTTTGGTGATGGTCGTATTCACGGCCTTCACCTTGACGCCGAACAGCGTTTCAACGGCTTCCTTGATCTGCGGTTTGTTCGCATCGATCGACACTTCGAAGACCACTGCGCCGTTTTCGGACGCCATGGTGGCTTTCTCGGTGATGATCGGCTTGCGGATCACGTCGTAGAGTTCTGCCTTCGTGCTCATTTCAGACGAGCCTCCAGTGCTTCGACCCCTGCCTTCGTGAGCACCAGGGTGTCACGCTTCAGGATGTCATAAACGTTGGCGCCCATCGACGGCAGGATATCCAGACCTTCGATGTTGCGAGCTGCTTTGGCGAAGTTTTCGTTCACCTCGGCACCGTCGATCACCAGGGCGCGCTTCCAACCAAGGTCCTTGACCGCTTTGGCCAGAACGGCGGTCTTGCCGTCGGCGTCTGCGGTGTCGATCACGACCAGTTCACCAGCTTTCAGCTTGGCGGACAGGGCGTGCTTCAGACCCAGTTTGCGGAATTTCTTGGTCAGGTCGTGGCCGTGCGAGCGCACAACCGGACCCTTGTAAACACCACCACCGCGGAAGATCGGTGCCGAACGGGCGCCGTGGCGTGCGCCACCGGTGCCTTTTTGGCGATAGATCTTCTTGGTCGAGTAGTTCACTTCCGAACGCGTCTTCACCTTGTGGGTGCCGGCCTGCGCGTTGTTGCGCTGCCAACGGACCACACGGTGCAGGATGTCCGCGCGCGGCTCCAGACCGAAAAGTGCTTCGTCGAGATCGACGGAGCCGGCTTTTTTGCCGTCCAGTTTGATCACATCAAGTTTCATGCTTCACCACCTTCCGCGGGAGCTTCTTCCGCAGGTGCTTCTGCCGCGGGTGCAGCAGCCGATTTCAGAGCGGCCGGGAACGGCACGCCATCGGGAAGTTTCTTTTTCACGGCGTCCTTGACCGTAACCCAGCCACCTTTGGAGCCGGGAACGGCGCCTTTGATGTAAACCAGGCCGCGATCGGCGTCGGTCTTGACGACTTCCAGGTTCTGCGTGGTGACCTTTGCGGCCCCCATGTGACCAGCCATCTTCTTGCCTTTGAACACCTTGCCGGGGTCCTGACACTGACCAGTCGAACCGTGCGAACGGTGCGAGATCGACACACCGTGTGTGGCGCGCAGACCGCCGAAGTTCCAACGCTTCATGGCGCCGGCAAAGCCTTTACCAATGGACGTGCCGGAGACGTCGACCTTCTGACCTTCCACGAAGTGTTCGGCCGAGATTTCCTCGCCCACAGCGATCAGATTGTCTTCCGACACGCGGAATTCGACAATCTTGCGCTTGGGGGCCACGTTGGCCGCGGCAAAGTGGCCGCGCATGGCTTTCGAGGTGCGTTTTGCCTTGGCGGTGCCGGCACCCAACTGAACGGCGGTGTACCCGTCGGTTTCAGCGGTGCGGTTGGCGACAACCTGCAGCGTGTCCAGTTGAAGGACGGTGACAGGAATCTGCTTGCCGTCTTCCATGAAAAGACGGGTCATGCCCATCTTCTGTGCGATAATGCCAGAGCGCATCTGTGATACTCCCTTACACCGAAATCTGGACGTCAACGCCAGCGGCCAGGTCGAGCTTCATCAGCGCGTCCACGGTCTGCGGCGTCGGATCAACGATATCCAGCAGACGCTTGTGCGTGCGGATTTCGAACTGATCGCGGGATTTCTTGTCGACGTGAGGGCCACGGAGAACCGTGAACTTCTCGATCTTGTTCGGCAGCGGAATGGGGCCGCGAACGTTTGCACCCGTACGTTTGGCAGTATTGACGATCTCTTGCGTGGAGGCATCCAGCACACGATAGTCAAACGCCTTAAGACGGATACGAATGTTTTGACTGGTCATAGCATTCGCCCTTTCAGGCTTGGTGTTGATAGGACGACAGATGGCTCATTCCACCCGCCCTCATCGAACCCAAAAGACGGGACCGAATCCCACCTCATGGTTATTCGCAAAGCGAACCGTTGCCCATTACAGGGGGTTGAGAGGTGAGGCAATAGAAAAAGGGGATCTACGCTCGTTTTTGACTGAAAATGACACATCCATCAACGGGCGCTTTCCCTCCTTTGAGGCGCAAACCTCTCCAAAGCAAAAGGGCCGCTCGATTGAGCGGCCCTTTCCGTTCAAGCATCAGCGGAGCTGATTACTCGATGATCTTGGACACGACGCCCGACCCCACGGTGCGGCCGCCTTCGCGGATGGCGAAGCGCAGGCCGTCTTCCATCGCGATCGGTGCGATCAGTTCAACGCCGAACTTCAGGTTGTCGCCCGGCATCACCATCTCGGTGCCAGCGGGCAGCTCAACCGTGCCGGTCACGTCGGTGGTCCGGAAGTAGAACTGCGGACGGTAGTTCGCGAAGAACGGCGTGTGACGGCCACCCTCTTCCTTGGTCAGGATATAGACCTCGGCTTCGAACTTCGTGTGCGGGTTCACCGAGCCCGGCTTACACAGAACCTGGCCACGCTCAACCGCGTCACGGTCGATGCCGCGCAGCAGCACGCCGACGTTGTCGCCAGCTTCACCACGATCCAGCAGCTTGCGGAACATTTCCACGCCCGTGCAGGTGGTTTTCTGCGTGTCTTTGATGCCGACGATTTCGATCTCGTCACCAACATTGACCACACCACGTTCGATACGGCCGGTCACAACCGTGCCGCGACCCGAGATCGAGAACACGTCTTCGATCGGCAGCAGGAAGGCGCCGTCAACGGGACGCGCGGGGGTCGGGATGTACTCATCCACAGCCGCCATCAGTTCCTTGATCTTCTCTTCGCCGATTTCGGGCTTGTTGCCTTCCATCGCCGCCAGAGCGGACCCGGCAATGATCGGAATGTCGTCGCCCGGGTAACCGTACTCGCTCAGAAGCTCACGGATTTCCATCTCGACGAGCTCCAGCAGCTCTTCGTCGTCGACCTGGTCAACCTTGTTCATGAAGACAACCATGGTCGGGATGCCGACCTGGCGACCCAGCAGGATGTGCTCACGGGTCTGGGGCATCGGGCCGTCGGCCGCGTTCACCACCAGGATCGCGCCGTCCATCTGCGCCGCACCGGTGATCATGTTCTTCACATAGTCAGCGTGGCCGGGGCAGTCGACGTGGGCATAGTGACGCGCGTCGGTCTCATATTCCACGTGCGCGGTCGAGATCGTGATGCCACGAGCTTTCTCTTCCGGCGCACCGTCGATCTGGTCGTAAGCCTGGAAATCACCAAAATACTTGGTGATCGCCGCGGTCAGCGTGGTTTTGCCGTGGTCAACGTGGCCAATCGTGCCGATGTTGACGTGCGGTTTGGAGCGTTCAAACTTTTCCTTAGCCATGGGAGGCCTCCTTTAAACTGTGGTGCCGGGCAGGTTGCCCGCCCGGCGATTGTTGATTAGGCGAACTTCGCCTGAATTTCGTCCGAGATGTTGCTCGGCACCGGGTCATAGTGCGAGAACTGCATCGTAAACTGCGCGCGGCCCGAAGACATGGAACGCAGCGTGTTGATGTAGCCGAACATATTGGCCAGCGGCACGTTCGCATCGATCGCGATGGCGTTGCCGCGCGGCTCCTGACCAGAGACCTGGCCACGACGCGAGGTAAGGTCGCCGATGATACCACCGGTGTATTCCTCGGGCGTGATGACCTCGACCTTCATGATCGGTTCCAACAGCTTCGCACCGGCCAGACGCATGCCTTCACGCATGCACATACGGCCTGCGATCTCAAACGCCAGAACACTGGAGTCCACGTCGTGGAACTTACCGTCGACCAGGGCAACCTTGAAGTCGATCACGGGGAAACCGGCCAGCGGGCCGCTATCCATGACCGATTTGATGCCCTTTTCAACACCGGGGATGTATTCCTTGGGAACCGCACCACCAACAATCTTGCTTTCGAAAGAGTAGCCTTCGCCAGCTTCGGTCGGCATGATCTCCATCTTGACCTCGGCGTACTGGCCCGAACCACCCGACTGCTTCTTGTGGGTGTAGGTGTGCTCGATCGCCTTCGAGATCGTCTCACGGTAGGCAACCTGCGGGGCACCGATGTTGGCCTCGACCTTGAATTCACGCTTCAGGCGATCCACCAGGATGTCCAGGTGAAGTTCGCCCATGCCCTTCATGATGGTCTGACCGCTTTCGATGTCGGTTTCGACACGGAAAGACGGGTCTTCGGCGGCCAGACGGCCCAGACCTTGCGACATCTTCTCTTGGTCGGCCTTGGTTTTCGGCTCAACCGCGATCTCGATGACGGGATCGGGGAAGGTCATGGTTTCCAGAACAACCGGGTCGTTGACGGCACAGACGGTGTCACCCGTGGTGGTGTCCTTCAGGCCGGCCAGCGCGATGATGTCACCGGCGAACGCTTCCGTGATTTCCTCACGGTCGTTCGAGTGCATCATCATCATCCGGCCCACACGTTCCTTCTTACCCTTGGTTGAGTTCAGGATCGTGTCGCCCTTGTTCAGGACGCCCGAGTAAACGCGGGTGAAGGTCAGCGAACCGACGAACGGGTCGTTCATGATCTTGAACGCCAGCGCCGAGAAGGCCATGTCATCGTCCGCACGGCGCGGGATGTCACGAACTTCGTCTTCGTCGCCGGGTTTGAAGCCCATGTAATCGACAACGTCCAGCGGGCTGGGCAGGTAATCGATCACGGCGTTCAGCAGCGGCTGCACACCTTTGTTCTTGAAGGCGGAGCCACCCAGAACCGGAACGAAGTCCAGCGCCAGGGTGCCTTTGCGAAGCAGAGCACGCAGAGTCGCCACGTCAGGCTCGTTGCCTTCAAGGTAAGCTTCCATCGCGTCGTCGTCTTGCTCGACGGCGGCTTCGATCATCTTCTCGCGCCACTCGTTGGCCATGTCCTGCAGGCTTTCGCGGATCGGAACCCGAACCCACGACGCACCAAGGTCTTCACCCTGCCACAGCCATTCTTCCATGTTCACCAGGTCAAGCAGGCCTTCCAGCTCGGTTTCAGCACCGATCGGAATACCAACAGGAACGGCACGCGCGCCGGTACGATCTTCGATCATCTCAACGCAGTTGAAGAAGTCGGCGCCGATCTTGTCCATCTTGTTGACGAACACCATGCGCGGAACCTTGTAGCGGTCAGCCTGACGCCACACGGTTTCGGTCTGCGGCTCAACACCGGCGTTGGCGTCCAGCACACAAACAGCACCGTCGAGCACGGCCAGCGAACGTTCGACTTCGATGGTGAAGTCCACGTGGCCGGGAGTGTCGATGATGTTCATGCGGTGCTTGGGCGTCTGGGCGGTTTCACCGTCTTCGGTGCGTTCCCAGAACGTGGTGGTCGCAGCCGAGGTGATGGTGATCCCGCGTTCCTGCTCCTGCTCCATCCAGTCCATGGTGGCGGCACCATCGTGCACCTCACCGATGTTGTGGGATTTGCCGGTGTAATACAGGATCCGCTCCGAGCAGGTGGTCTTGCCTGCGTCGATGTGGGCCATGATGCCGAAGTTGCGGTAGAGTTCCAGCGGATATTCGCGTGCCATTGGTCTGAATTCCCTTGGGTTTACCAGCGGTAATGGCTGAACGCTTTGTTCGCGTCGGCCATCTTGTGGGTATCTTCACGTTTCTTCACGGCGGTTCCGCGCGAGTTGACAGCGTCCAGAAGTTCGCCAGCCAGGCGCTCTTCCATCGTGTTCTCGTTGCGGGCGCGGGCGGCTTTGATCAGCCAGCGGATGGCAAGCGCCTGACGACGCTCGGGGCGGACTTCAACCGGCACCTGGTAGGTGGCACCACCGACGCGGCGCGAACGCACTTCGACGGAGGGTTGAATGTTGTCCAGCGCTTCGTGGAACACTTCCACGGGGGCGCGCTTGATCTTGTCTTCAACACGATCCAGCGCGTTGTAGACGATCGTTTCTGCGACCGACTTTTTACCGTCGATCATCAGGTTGTTCATGAACTTGGACAGAACGAGATCACCAAACTTGGCGTCGGGCAGAATCTCGCGTTTCTCAGCGGCGTGACGACGTGACATCTCGGCCTCTCCTTATTTGGGACGCTTGGCGCCGTATTTCGAACGACGTTGTTTACGGTCTTTGACGCCTTGGGTATCCAAAACACCGCGCAGAATGTGGTAACGGACACCCGGAAGGTCTTTCACACGGCCGCCACGGATCAGGACAACCGAGTGTTCCTGAAGGTTGTGGCTTTCACCGGGGATGTAGCTGATGACCTCGAAGCCATTGGTCAGGCGCACCTTGGCGACTTTCCGCATAGCCGAGTTCGGCTTCTTCGGGGTGGTGGTATAGACGCGCGTGCAAACGCCGCGCTTCTGGGGGCAGCTTTCCAAGTGCAGCGACTTGGAACGCTTGACTTTAGGCTGGCGCGGTTTGCGGATCAGCTGTTGGATCGTTGGCATAGGGCTCTTTTCCCGTTTCTCAACACATGTGCTGCACGGGTGTCCCCGTGCGGTGAAAGTTTCTTCGCCCTACGCGTCCGCAAAGCTAAAACCCGCGATCGTTTCCATTCCGAGGCAAACGACGCGGTTGGTTATCAGAGGACCAGCGCTTTAAAGCAGCACCGATCTTGACCAGTGGATTCTGATTGGCTTGGGGGGAGTGCCCCTTCGCCGGATGGAGGGCGTATAGGGGGAGTCGGAAACCTTGTCAACAGCGTTGCCCTGCAGGGAAACCACCCCCTTGAAACCAATCGCCACCCGATGCCTCAAGCCACGCGGAGCACAGTTGAAAACGCCCCGCGAAAACCGGCCGTGCGCTACTGTTGTTGCGCCAAGGCGCGCCGCCGATTCAAGCGCTCCCGGTAGATGGTGAAAACACCCATCGCCACCACGATCCCCGCGCCGATCATGGTCAGCAGATCTGGCCAGTCGCCCCAGAACAGCCAGCCCAACAGCAACGCCCACAGAAGTCCGGTATAACGGAACGGCGCGACAAAGCTGATCTCGCCCACCCGCATCACCGCGACCGATGCGACATAGCCCATCAGGATGAACCCCGCTGCCAGCCCCAAAAGCCCGGCCTCCCACAGACCAACCGGGGCCCAGGTGTCGGATAGGGACGCGACCCCGGCGGCGATGCAAATCGCGACGGCGGCAACAAGCGACACCATCATGCTGGGCGTGCCCGGGCTCAGACGGCGCGCGGCCAGATCACGCAAGGTAATGAAACCGACCGCGATCAGGCCGTAAAGGCTCCAGGTCGTGAACCCGTCGCCGCCCGGTTGCACGATCAAAAGTACCCCGACAAACCCGATCAGGATCGCCCCAAGCCGGCGCCAGCCCAACGGTTCGTTCAGAAAAAGCGCCGCCGCCAGCGCCACGGTCAGCGGCAGCGCCTGCAGGATCGCGGTGATATTCGCGATTGGCATGTTGAACAGCGCCGTCAAAAAGCAATAGGTCGCCCCCAACTCGCCAATTGTGCGCAGCGCGATCAGACCCCAGTCGCGCCGGGGCAGATCAAACCGGATCGCCCCCATCGACCGGCCAAGAAGATACAAAAACACGGTGGCGAAGATGCCGCGCAGGAACACGGCTTGATACAAAGGCAGATCTCCGGCCAACAGTTTCATGCAGACATCATTGAACGTATAGCCGGCCATCGAGACCGTCATGAGCGCCGCGCCGCGCAAATTGCTGTGGGAATTCTGTGCCTGCATCCCCCCTTGTCCGCGCAAATGCGCAAAATGGCAATCCGGCACGCGTCTTCACCGCCTGTAAGGGGTTCAGGCGGTAAGTATTCCACATGGTAAATCTGGTCCTTCACATCGGTCAGCCGAAAACAGGCACGACGTCGCTGCAGCGCACCTTTCTTTTGAAACGGCGTGAGATGGCGGCGCGCGGGGTTTTGTATCCGTTCCTGCACAAGTCCTTGGACCGCCACACTGCGCTTTTGCCCGCCCTCGTGGGCGAGCCTTTCGTCACCGGCGACGTGGCCTTTCCTGACAGCTGGCCGGGGCGTGATGTGATGGAACAATCCGAACTCATGTGGGCCGACGCCCTGACCCAGATACGCGACACTATGCCAGCGCTGGTGGTGATGAGTGGTGAAGGGTTTTTCAGCCTGGGCAATGCCGACCGTGTCGCCCAGTTGAGCGCCAGGCTGCGCGACGCATTCGACAAAGTGAGCGTGGTTGCCTACCTGCGCTCTCCCGCTGCGAAATACCTGTCTGAAGTGCAGCAGGGGCTGAAGATGACCGGCAGTCAGGCGGCCCTGAAGCCCCGCGCCTATCAATGGACCTTGCAGGCGTTTGCGGACCACGGGCCCGGCCCTTTGCACCTGCATCTATTCGACCGGAACACGTTGATCGGGCAGGATGTGGTAACGGACTTCACCACGCGCTATTGCCCCGAGGTGCTGGACATCGTGTCAGCACATGACGATCGCACGCTGAACACCACACTGTCAGCCGAGGCGATGGCGGTGCTGGAACACCATGTCGATCTGGTCTCTGATCTGACGTCCGAAGAACGCCGGCTTGCCTGGCACCCGGTGCGCAAGGTGGTGGAAGGGCTGGATCAAACCCTTGTGGGGTTTCGCCGCCCGCGCCTGACCCCGGCAGCGCGCGCCGACATCGACCGTCGCACAATCGACCTGAACTGGCTGCGCAAACAGCACGGCATGTCCTTTGGTGACGTGGATTACAGCATCGCGGCAACCCGCCCGCCGGATGGCGCGTATCGCCCACATATCGCTGAGCTGTGCGAGATCGACCAGACCCGACGGCGCGCGATGATGTGCGCGACACAAGACGCGCTGGAGCGGCAGAAAATCCTGCCCGCAACGCTGATCCGCCGCGTCCATGCGGCCCTAACGAAAAAGCCCCGCTAAGAAGCGGGGCTTTTCCATGTTTCACCGTTGATCCGAAGATCAGGGCTGTTCGTCGCCCGCCGTTTCCGGCGTCTCGACCAGACCTGCATCTTCCTCGGCCACATCGTCACCGAATACCGAAGACGCTTCGTCGGCCGGTGCAGCCAGTGCGGCGGCGGCTTCGGCTTCCTTGCGGGCCTCTTCGATCACCACGTTGTCGCGGTCCTGAGCAACCCGGCGCACGGCCTGAGTGGCCCCACCGGTGCCCGCCGGGATCAGGCGACCAACGATCACGTTCTCTTTCAGGCCAACCAGCTTGTCCTTCTTGCCCTGAACCGAAGCTTCGGTCAGCACGCGGGTGGTTTCCTGGAAAGACGCCGCCGAGATGAAGCTGCGGGTTTGCAGCGACGCCTTGGTGATACCCAACAGGATCGGTTCGCCCGAAGCCAGACGACGCCCTTCGGCGGCGGCTTTCTCGTTCGCGGCTTCGAACTCGGCCTTGTCGACATGTTCGCCCTTAAGAAGGGTGGTTTCGCCCGAGTCGAGGATCTCCCACTTCTGCAGCATCTGGCGAACGATCACCTCGATGTGCTTGTCGTTGATCTTCACACCCTGCAGGCGATACACGTCCTGGACTTCGTCGATCATGTAGTCAGCCAGCGCTTCGACACCCATGATGGACAGGATGTCATGCGGCGCCGGGTTGCCGTCCATGATGTAGTCGCCCTTTTGAACAAAGTCGCCTTCGGCCACCGGGATGTGTTTGCCCTTGGGAACCATGTATTCCACGTTCTCCAGGCTTTCATCCGCGGGTTCGATCGCGATGCGACGCTTGTTCTTGTAGTCGCGGCCAAAGCGCACGTAGCCATCGACTTCGGCGATGATCGCGTGGTCCTTCGGACGACGGGCTTCGAACAATTCGGCCACACGCGGCAGACCACCGGTGATGTCCTTGGTCTTGGCGCCTTCACGCGGGATACGCGCGACAACGTCACCGGCCTGGATCTGGCTGCCATCTTCAATCGACAGAATGGCGTCAACCGACATCGGATAGGTCACCGGATTGCCCGCAGCGTTGCGGACCGGTTCGCCATCTTTGTCGACCAGGATAACCTCGGGCTTCAGATCGCTGCCTTTCGGCGCCGAGCGCCAGTCGGTCACGATCTTCTGCGTCATACCCGTTGCATCATCGGTTTCGTCCCGCACCGAAATACCCGAAACGAGGTCCACGAACTTCGCGGTCGCCGCCTTTTCAGCGATGATCGGAAGCGTATAGGGATCCCATTCGAACAGCTTGTCGCCACGGTTCACCTGATCGCCATCAGCGACGTGCAGCTTGGAACCATAGCCGATCTTGTGGCTGGCCCGCTCGACGTCGTTCTCGTCCATGATGGCCAGAACCATGTTGCGGCCCATGACGATTTTTTCGCCCGACGCATTCTCAAGAATGTTGTCGTTGCGGAATTCGACGCGGCCCTCGTGGCTGGCTTCCTGGAACGATTGCTGACCACCCTGCGCAATGCCGCCGATGTGGAACGTCCGCATCGTCAGCTGTGTGCCGGGTTCACCGATCGATTGTGCGGCGATGATGCCGACCGCTTCGCCCTGGTTGACCAGGGTACCGCGGGCCAGGTCACGACCGTAACACGCGGCGCAAACGCCTTCTTCGGCTTCACAGGTCAGCGGGCTGCGCATTTGCATGGTTGCCACACCGGCCGCTTCCACCGCGTCCGATTTGCGTTCGTCGATCAGCTCGTTCTTGGCGACGATCACTTCGCCCGTTGCCGGGTGCACGACATCCTCGCCCGCGACGCGGCCCAGGATACGTTCGGCCAGCGAGGCGACGACTTCACCGTCGTTCACAGCCGCTTCGGCTTTGATCGTCCGCTCGGTACCGCAGTCTTTCTCACGCACGATGCAGTCCTGGGCGACGTCCACCAGACGACGGGTCAAGTAACCCGAGTTTGCCGTCTTAAGCGCGGTGTCGGCCAGACCCTTACGGGCGCCGTGGGTCGAGTTGAAGTATTCAAGAACGGTCAGACCTTCCTTGAAGTTCGAGATGATCGGCGTTTCGATGATCTCGCCCGACGGCTTGGCCATCAGGCCGCGCATCCCGCCCAGCTGCTTCATCTGCGCGGGCGAACCACGGGCACCAGAGTGCGACATCATGTAGACGCTGTTCGGCTCCATTTCGGCACCGGCATCGTCACGACGCACGGCCGAAATTTCGCCCATCATGGCATCTGCCACCTGGTCGGAACACTTCGACCAGGCATCAACCACTTTGTTGTACTTCTCGCCCAGGGTGATGAGACCGTCCATGTACTGCTGTTCGAACTCTTTCACCTGGTCACGGACGCCGTCCACGATCGGCCATTTTTCGTCCGGGATGACCATGTCATCCTTGCCGAAGCTGATGCCGGCCTTGAAGGCCTCTTTGAAGCCGACCGACATGATCTGGTCACAGAAGATGACCGATTCCTTCTGACCGCAGTAGCGGTAGACGGTGTCGATGACCTGCTGAACTTCCTTCTTGCGCAGAAGGCGGTTGACCAGTTCAAACGGCGCTTTCGTGTTCAGCGGCAGAAGCGCGCCCAGACGAATGCGGCCCGGCGTGGTGTCGAAACGCACCATGACCTCGTTGCCTTCTTCGTCGATCTGCGGGATCCGGGCCTGCACCTTGGCGTGCAGGTGAACCTCGCCTGCATCCAGCGCGTGGATCACTTCATCCACGTCGGAGAAGACCATGCCTTCGCCCTTCATGCCTTCGCGCTCCATCGAGATGTAATAGAGGCCAAGGATCATGTCCTGCGAGGGAACGATGATCGGCGCACCGTTGGCGGGCGACAGCACGTTGTTGGTCGACATCATCAAGACGCGTGCTTCCAGCTGCGCCTCAAGCGACAGCGGCACGTGAACGGCCATCTGGTCACCGTCGAAGTCGGCGTTGAACGCCGAGCAGACCAGCGGGTGCAGCTGAATAGCCTTACCTTCGATCAGCATCGGTTCGAACGCCTGGATGCCAAGACGGTGCAGCGTGGGCGCACGGTTCAACATCACCGGGTGTTCGCGGATGACCTCATCCAGGATGTCCCAGACTTCGGGGCGCTCTTTCTCGACCAGCTTCTTCGCCTGCTTCACGGTGCTGGACAGACCTTTGGCCTCCAGACGCGAGTAGATGAAGGGCTTGAACAGCTCCAACGCCATCTTCTTGGGCAGACCACATTGGTGCAGCTTCAGTTCCGGGCCGGTCACAATGACCGAACGACCCGAGAAGTCGACGCGTTTACCCAAAAGGTTCTGACGGAAGCGGCCCTGTTTGCCTTTCAGCATGTCAGACAGCGACTTCAGCGGGCGTTTGTTCGCACCGGTGATGACGCGGCCACGACGGCCGTTATCGAACAGAGCGTCGACCGATTCCTGCAGCATCCGCTTTTCGTTGCGCACGATGATGTCGGGCGCACGAAGCTCGATCAGACGCTTCAGGCGGTTGTTGCGGTTGATCACGCGGCGATACAGGTCGTTCAGGTCCGAGGTCGCGAACCGGCCACCGTCCAGCGGCACCAGCGGGCGCAGCTCGGGCGGGATGACCGGGATCACGGTCAGGATCATCCATTCCGGACGGTTGCCGCTTTCAATGAAGTTCTCGACGATCTTCAGACGCTTGATGATCTTCTTGGGCTTCAGCTCACCGGTGGCTTCGGCCAGGTCGGCGCGCAGCGTTTCCGCTTCGCTTTCCAGGTCGATGGCCGCCAGCATTTCGCGGATCGCTTCGGCACCGATGTTCGCGGTGAACGCGTCCATGCCATAGGTGTCCTGGGCGTCCATGAACTCCTCTTCCGACATCAGCTGACCATAGGTCAGGTCGGTAAGGCCGGGTTCGATCACCACGTAGTTCTCGAAATACAGGATGCGTTCCAGATCGCGCAGGGTCATGTCCAGCATCAGGCCGATGCGCGACGGCAGCGACTTGAGGAACCAGATATGCGCGACGGGCGCGGCCAGCTCGATGTGGCCCATGCGTTCGCGGCGGACCTTCTGAAGCGTGACTTCCACACCGCATTTTTCGCAGACAACGCCGCGATACTTCATGCGTTTGTATTTGCCGCACAGGCATTCATAGTCCTTGATCGGGCCAAAAATCCGCGCGCAGAAAAGGCCGTCACGCTCGGGTTTGAACGTGCGGTAGTTGATGGTCTCGGGCTTCTTGATCTCGCCATACGACCACGACAGAATCCGTTCCGGGCTGGCCAGCGACACCTTGATTTCATCAAAGGTTTTCGGCGCCTGCAGCGGGTTGAACGGGTTGGTTGACAGTTCCTGGTTCATTTTGCGTTCCTTAATCTAGGGGAAGGGGAAAAGGGGTAAGGCGGCGCCTTACTCCTCATCCTCCGCATCCAGGAGTTCCATGTTGAGGCCGAGGCCCCGGACTTCTTTCACCAGCACGTTGAACGACTCGGGCACGCCGGCCTCGAAGTTGTCCTCGCCTTTGACGATGCTTTCATAGACTTTCGTCCGGCCCGCAACGTCATCCGACTTCACAGTCAGCATCTCTTGCAGGGTGTAAGCAGCGCCGTAGGCTTCCAGTGCCCAGACTTCCATCTCACCGAAACGCTGACCACCGAACTGGGCTTTACCACCCAGCGGCTGTTGCGTGACGAGCGAGTAGGGCCCGGTGCTTCGTGCGTGGATCTTGTCATCCACAAGGTGATGCAGCTTCAGCAGGTACTTCACGCCGACCGTCACCGGGCGGGCGAACTGCTCACCGGTACGACCGTCATACAGAACCGACTGACCGCTTTGCGAGAAACCGGCACGCACCAGCGCGTCGTTCACGTCTGCCTCTTTCGCACCGTCGAAGACGGGCGTGGCGATCGGAACACCGCGGGTGACGTTGCCAGCGGCTTCCAGCAGCTGATCTTCGTCCATACCGGCAATGCCTTCCTCATAGACATTGTCGCCATAGGCGATTTTCATCGCGTCACGCACCGGGGTCAGGTCGCCCGAGCGGCGGTATTCGCCCAGCGCTTCGTCGATATCCAGACCCAGACCGCGTGCGGCCCAACCCATGTGGGTTTCCAGGATCTGACCGACGTTCATGCGCGACGGCACGCCCAGCGGGTTCAGGCAGAAATCGACGGGGGTGCCATCGGCCAGGAACGGCATGTCTTCCATCGGCACAACCTTGGAAATGACACCCTTGTTCCCGTGACGTCCGGCCATCTTGTCGCCCGGCTGAAGCTTGCGCTTCACCGCAACGAAGACTTTGACCATCTTCATCACACCCGGCGGCAGATCGTCGCCACGACGGACCTTCTCGACCTTGTCCTCAAAGCGATGCTCAAGCGCGCGTTTCTGCGCCTCGAACTGTTCGTTCAGGGCCTCGACGATGATGGCGTCATCTTCGTCTTCCAGCGCCAGCTGCCACCACTGACCTTTCGACAGGCTGTCCAGCAGCTCCTGATCGATCTTGGTGTTGGCCTTGACGCCTTTCGGACCTTTCACGGCGACCTTGCCCAGGATCATGTCCTTCAGACGGGCATAGATGTTGCGCTCAAGAATGTGCAGCTCGTCATCACGGTCACGGGCCAGGCTTTCGACCTCTTCGCGCTCGATCTGCAGGGCACGTTCGTCTTTTTCCACACCGTGGCGGTTGAAGACACGCACTTCCACGACCGTGCCGAAGTCACCCGGCTTCACGCGCAGCGAGGTGTCGCGCACGTCCGAGGCCTTTTCACCGAAGATGGCGCGCAGAAGTTTTTCTTCCGGCGTCATCGGGCTTTCGCCCTTCGGGGTGATCTTGCCGACCAGGATGTCGCCCGGCTCCACGTCCGCACCGATGTAAACGATGCCGGCCTCGTCGAGGTTGCGCAGCGCTTCTTCACCGACGTTCGGAATGTCGCGGGTGATCTCTTCCGGTCCAAGCTTGGTGTCACGGGCGGCGACTTCGAATTCCTCGATGTGGATCGAGGTGAAGACGTCGTCACGCGCGATGCGTTCCGAGATCAGGATCGAGTCTTCGTAGTTGTAGCCGTTCCACGGCATGAAGGCGACGACCACGTTCTTGCCCAGCGCCAGTTCACCGATGTCGGTCGACGGACCGTCCGCGATGACCTCGTTCTTTCCGACCGTATCACCCACCTTCACCAGCGGACGCTGGTTGATGCAGGTGTTCTGGTTCGACCGCTGGAACTTGCGCAGGCGGTAGATATCGACGCCGGGATCACCCGGGGCAAGATCATGCGTTGCACGCACAACGATACGCGTCGCGTCGACCTGGTCGATCACGCCGGCACGTTTGGCCATGATGGCAGCACCAGAGTCCTGCGCCACAACTTCTTCGATGCCGGTGCCGACCAGCGGCGCCTCGGCTTGCAGAAGCGGAACCGCCTGACGTTGCATGTTCGAGCCCATCAGGGCGCGGTTGGCGTCGTCGTTTTCCAGGAACGGGATCAGCGATGCAGCGACCGAGACCAGCTGCTTGGGCGACACGTCGATCAGGTCCACGTTTTCACGTGGCTGCAACATGTATTCGCCCGACTGACGGGTCGACACCAGGTCGTTCTCGAACTTGCCGTCGGCGTCCAGATGCGCGTTGGCCTGCGCCACGGTGTGACGCATTTCCTCGGTCGCGGACATGTAGTGCACTTCGTCCGTGACCTTGGCATCCTTGACGATGCGGTAAGGTGTTTCGATGAAGCCATACTTGTTCACGCGGGCAAAGGTGGCCAGCGAGTTGATCAGACCAATGTTCGGCCCTTCCGGCGTTTCAATCGGACACATACGACCATAGTGGGTCGGGTGCACGTCGCGCACCTCAAAGCCCGCACGTTCACGCGTCAGACCACCCGGGCCAAGCGCCGACAGGCGGCGTTTGTGGGTGACTTCCGACAGCGGGTTGGTCTGGTCCATGAACTGCGACAGCTGCGAAGAGCCGAAGAATTCACGCACCGCAGCCGCGGCCGGTTTCGCGTTGATCAGGTCCTGCGGCATCACCGTGTCGATTTCGACTGACGACATGCGTTCCTTGATCGCGCGCTCCATGCGCAGCAGGCCAACGCGGTACTGGTTCTCCATCAGTTCGCCGACCGAGCGCACCCGGCGGTTGCCCAGGTGGTCGATGTCATCGATGTCGCCCTTGCCGTCGCGCAATTCGACCAGCGCCTTGATGCAGGCGATGATATCTTCCTTGCGCAAGGTGCGCTGCGTGTCTTCGGCGTCCAGGGCCAGGCGCATGTTCATCTTCACGCGGCCAACAGCGGACAGGTCATAACGCTCGCTGTCGAAGAACAGCGTGTCGAACAGCGCCGAGGCGGCTTCGACGGTGGGCGGCTCGCCTGGGCGCATGACGCGGTAGATGTCCATCAGCGCGGTGTCGCGGCCGGTGTTCTTATCCAGCGCCATGGTGTTGCGCATGTAGGGGCCGACGTTGACGTTGTCGATGTCCAGGACCGGAATGTCGGTGATCCCCGCATCCATCAGCTCTTTCAGCGACCCGCCGATCAGTTCACCTTCCTTGTCGTGCTCCAGCGTCAGCTCGTCACCGGCTTCGACATAGATCGCGCCAGTGTCTTCGTTGATGATATCGCACGAAACGAAGCGCCCGACGATGGCGTCGAAGGGCACCAGAAGGTTGGTGACCTTACCCTCTTCCATCAGCTTCTTGACCGCGCGCGGGGTGACCTTCTTGCCAGCCTCGGCAATCACCTTGCCGGTTTTGGCGTCGATCAGGTCCTGCGTCGGGCGGGTGCCCGCAACACGCTCGGGGAAGAACTTGGTAACCCAACCTTTGTTCTTCTTATATTTGAACTGAACCGTGTCGTAATAGGCATCCATGATGCCTTCCTGGTCCAAGCCCAGCGCGTAGAGCAGCGTGGTGACCGGCAGCTTGCGGCGACGGTCGATTCGCGCGAACACGATGTCCTTGGCGTCGAATTCAAAGTCCAGCCAGCTGCCGCGATAGGGAATGATGCGGCAGGCGAACAGAAGCTTGCCCGAGCTGTGGGTCTTGCCCTTGTCATGATCGAAGAACACACCCGGCGAACGGTGCATCTGGGACACGATCACACGCTCGGTGCCGTTCACGATGAAGGTGCCGTTGTGCGTCATCAGGGGCATGTCGCCCATGAACACGTCCTGTTCCTTGATGTCCTTCACGGACTTCGCGCCGGTATCTTCGTCGATATCAAACACGATCAGGCGCAGGGTGACCTTCAGCGGCGCCGAATAGGTCATGTCGCGCTGCTGGCACTCCTCGACGTCATACTTCGGCTGCTCCAGCTCGTATTTCACGAACTCGAGAATGGCGGTTTCGTTGAAATCCTTGATCGGGAACACCGACTGGAACACGGCGTTGATGCCTTCGCCGTCCATCGGCTCGGGCTGGTCGCCGGAATTCAGGAACAGGTCATAGCTGCTCTTCTGAACCTCGATCAGGTTCGGCATCTCCAGCACTTCGCGGATTTTGCCGTAATACTTACGCAAGCGTTTTTGGCCAAGATAGGTCTGCGCCATAAGGTAATTACCTTCCATTTTCTCAACTGAGGCGCCAGCCGTCGGGTTACCGGCGACACCTCGTCAGAGACGGGCGGGGTTCGGACCAATTCCCGGAAACCTTCCCAAGGGCTTCCTCCCGATCCGTTGAACCTTTCCCAGGAAAAGGCCCATGATTGGCCCTTTCCAAGACAGGTTCGGCTGGACCCCGATTTCTCGGGATCCAGCCAATATTTCGCGGGCTCATGCGGCCCGTAAGCGGGGCTTAGGCCAGCTCGACCTCGGCGCCAGCTGCTTCCAGCTTGGCTTTGACGTCTTCGGCTTCGGCTTTGTCCACGCCTTCTTTGATCTTGCCGCCAGCTTCGACCAGCTCTTTGGCTTCTTTCAGGCCAAGACCGGTGAGACCGCGAACTTCTTTGATCACGTTGATTTTCGAAGCGCCGGCGTTCTTCAGAACGACGTCGAATTCGGTTTTCTCTTCTTCAGCTGCGCCGCCGGCGTCGCCGCCGCCTGCAACCATCACAGCGCCGCCAGCGGCGGGCTCGATGCCATACTCGTCTTTGAGGATGGTTTTCAGTTCTTGTGCTTCGAGAAGGGTCAGACCCACGATCTCTTCAGCCATTTTCTTCAGATCAGCCATTGTACTGTTTCCGTTCGTTTTAGATGTGTTCCAACGTGTAGGTGTTCACCCCACGCAGGTATCAAGATTGCTTAAGCAGCCGCCTTGTCCTCGACAGTGGACAAGATGGACGCGATGTTCGAAGCAGGTGCGCCAATGGCCCCAGCGATGTTGGAAGCAGGTGCGCCGATGCAGCCAACGATCGAAGCAATAAGCTCCTCACGCGACGGCATAGCGGCGACGGCTTTCACACCGGCCGGATCCAGAGCCGTTTCGCCCATTGCACCACCAAGGATAACGAGTTTCTCGTTCCCCTTAGCGTACTCCTGAACCACCTTGGCTGCTGCCACGGGATCTTCGGAATAGGCGAGTACGGTCATGCCATTGAGAAGGTCGGAAATCGAAGCGTTCGGCTTCCCCTCAAGGGCGATCTTGGCGAGCTTGTTCTTGGCAACGCGCACAGACCCGCCCGCTTCACGCATTTGCGCGCGCAGGTCCTGCATTTCAGCAACCGTGAGACCCGCGTAGTGGCTGACCACTACAACGCCAGAGCTTTCAAAGATCTGGCCGAGTTCCTCGACCAGTTTTTCTTTTTGTGCTCTATCCACAGTTTCACTCCAAGTATGGGAGGCTTGTGGCCCCCCGGCTCTTATTCACCGGGCCAGGCCCGGCATGAAGTCCGTTTACGGGGCATCGCCAAAATCACCCGAGGTCGGAACCTCGGCGAGAATGTCGTTTCCCGTCTCAGGCAGGATTTATGAGACCCAGATTGGCCCCACCCACCGTCTTGGACGAAACGCAAAACAGCGCACGACGAATCGCACGCTGGTCTACAAGAGCGTATCTAGGAGTATTTGGCACATTTTCCAACCCCCTATCGGGGCCAGCTGGCGGGAAAGATGAAGATTTCGTCACCATCCCGTGCGCCTTGGCATGATAGCACGAAAAAGGGCGAGGCCAAAGCCCCGCCCTTATGACGTCTTCGAACAGAAAGGGCTTAGTTGCCCGTCGCGTTCTCGATGTCCAGCGACACGCCCGGACCCATAGTCGAGGACAGCGCGATTTTCTTCATGTAGGCGCCCTTGGCACCGGCCGGCTTGGCCTTCTGAACGGCGTCCACGAAGGCGCGCACGTTTTCGATCAGCTTGGCTTCGTCGAACGACGCCTTGCCGATACCAGCGTGAACCACACCGGCTTTCTCGGCCTTGAACTGAACCTCACCGCCCTTGGCGGCTTCGACGGCAGCTTTCACGTCCATGGTGACCGTGCCCACTTTCGGGTTCGGCATCAGGTTGCGCGGGCCCAGGATCTTACCCAGGCGGCCGACGATCGGCATCATGTCCGGAGTCGCGATGCAGCGGTCGAAGTCGATGTTGCCGGCTTGCACGGCTTCCATCAAATCCTCGGCACCGATCACGTCTGCGCCGGCTTCCTTGGCTTCGTCAGCCTTGGGGCCACGGGCGAAGACAGCGACGCGCATGGTTTTGCCGGTGCCGTTGGGCAGCGAGACAACGCCGCGGACCATCTGGTCGGCGTGGCGCGGGTCAACACCCAGGCACAGGGCGATTTCAACGGTTTCGTCAAATTTCGCTTTGGCGTTGCCCTTGACCAGTGCAACAGCTTCTTCGACGGTCACGTTGTCCTTGCCGGCGAATGCTTCGCGGGCAGCGGTTGTGCGTTTTCCAAGTTTCGCCATCTTACTTCACCTCAATGCCCATGGAGCGGGCGGAGCCCAGGATGATCTGCATCGCGGCTTCGATGTCGTTCGCGTTCAGATCCTTCATCTTTGCCTCGGCGATTTCCTTGACCTGCTTGGAGGTCACGGAGCCGACGACTTCGCGGCCCGGCAGGTTCGCGCCGGACTTCAGCTTGGCAGCCTTCTTCAGGAAATAGGACGCCGGGGGCGTCTTGATGTCCATCGAGAACGACTTGTCCTGGTAATAGGTGATGATGGTCGGGCACGGTGCACCGGGCTCCAGCTCCTGCGTCTTGGCGTTGAACGCCTTGCAGAATTCCATGATGTTGATGCCGCGCTGACCCAGGGCGGGACCCACGGGCGGGCTGGGGTTGGCTTGACCTGCAGGAACCTGCAGTTTCATCGTGCCAGCAATCTTCTTGGCCATGTGGCCTCTCCTTCTCACAATAGCTCGGGGACGCGTCCCTTTGCCTTCGATTGCCGTGGTCGGGGTCCGGGCCGCGGCCCCTCGCCTCCCACGTATGAAACTCATCGCCCCTTACGGCGCTCTTCGTCGCGAAGACGGCCTGTCAGGGCCGGATGAGCGATCGCTCAGGTTTCTTTCGTAACCTGAGTGAATTCCAGTTCGACCGGGGTTGCCCGGCCAAAGATCGACACCGTCACCTTCAGGCGCTGGTTGTCGTCGTCCACACCTTCGACCATTCCGTCGAAACCTTCGAACGGGCCATCGGTGACGGACACCTTTTCGCCGATTTCAAAGCTGATCAGGGTGCGCGGGGCTTCCTGGCCTTCTTCGACGCGGCCCAGGATGGCCTGCACCTCGGCGTCACGCATCGGCATCGGGCGGCCTTGCGGGCCCAGGAAACCGGTGACGCGGTTGATCGAGTTGATCAGGTGATAACCTTCGTCCGACATTTCCATGTGGACCAGAACATAGCCCGGCATGAAGCGACGCTCGGCGGTCACTTTCTTGCCGCGACGGACCTCGATCACCTCTTCGGTCGGGACCAGAACTTCGTCGATCTCGTCCTCAAGACCCTTTTCCGTGACAGAAAGCTTGATCTGCTCGGCGATCTTTTTCTCGAAGTTCGAGAGCACGCTCACCGAATACCACCGTTTGGCCATCTGTTTCCGTCCCGTGTCACATGGCGGCGCACCGCCAAAGGTTCAAAAAATCCAAGCGGTTACCCGCCCGTTCCAGAACAAAAAATCGGCGCGCAACTCGAATCGCCGCACGCCAGTCTGGAAAGTTCTGCCCGCATTACTCCTGAAATCACGTCATTTCAAGGGTCTGCGCGCCTGTTCGTCAGCCGAACATCCCCAGCACTGCGGACAAGCCCGAGCGGATGCCCAGGTCGACCAGCGAGAAGAAGATCGCGGTAAGCGCCGCCATGGCGAAGACCATACCGGTCGTCAGCAGCACTTCGCGTCGTGTCGGCCAAACGACCTTGGACACTTCGGCGCGCACCTGCTGAATGAATTGAAGAGGGTTCGTCATTGCCATTGTTCTGCTTCTCCCGGGGAACAGGGGGTGAAATAGAGAAACCGCGCAAGGTTTTCAAGCCCGCGCGGTTCACCATGGCGTTTCAATGGCGTCAGCGTCTCACAATTCGCCCCGCGCCTGGCGCGCAAGCTTGTCAAACGGGTCGCCGCCACGCGCCGTTGACTTGCCGGGTTTGCTTGCCTTGCCGGCAAATCCCTTTGGTAGTCCCACAATGTTCAGCCCACCAAGTTTCAGGCCGGTGTCAGGTTTCGCTTTGACCCCCAGCGCCGGTGCAAAAGCAGACCTGAGCTTGGTGAACCCCCAATACACACTCGCCCAAAAGCCGACCAACAATACCAGCGGCAAAAAGCTGAACGCCCCGACGCGCGACAGGAAGGGGAAGAAAATAGCGGCAGCGACGACTCCATAGGCCGCAAGGGTGAAGCCACTTGGGCGCCAGGAACGTGTCGCCCTTGGGCGCGGCGCAGGCTTGGGGGCTTCACCCGTGGCCGCACGATGCGCCTTCAGACGCTCAAGCGGGCTGTCTGCTTTGGGCTTGCGGGCCGCGGCGCCTGCCTGTTGATCGTGCAAGCGGCGCTGATTCAACCGACCCAGTGGACTGTCGTCGGTGATCGAGTCTGCCATCGTCGGCGTTTGCGGCGCAAAAGACGATTGTGCTTTTGCTGCCGATTCTACAGGCGCCGTGCCCGCGATCGGGCCGTTGGCAAAGGGGTCGGGTTTTGTGCGCTTGCCGTTCATGCCCCGCTTGAACACAAGCTTCACGATACCAATCAGGGCAATGCCTGCGCCGATCAACCAAAAGATCATCCGCTCGCGCATTGGCACGCCCCTGGGGGCAAGCGCGGCCTCGCGCCCCTGCCAGAATGGGTCAAGGATGACAAAGCCGGAGGCCCGCGTCAGGCCGTTCTTTTCCATCACCTCATAGGCGTGATCATCAGCCGGATGCGTGTGCTTCGCGAACCCGTTGAAGCGGAAAAACGGTCGTTCAACTTCGAGCTTTGGAAGGTCGACGTAGTCGTACAGATTCTCGCTGAAATTCTCCCACTCGCTTTTGGTCAGAATCAGTGCCGCCCGCGCGACTTTGCTTGCCGCCTGATCTTCGGAACCGAACAGAACATACAGATAATGGTTGCCGGTCTTCACCAGGTTGGTGCGCTCGATCAGGTTGGTGTTGTAGTCATAGTTGATCCACCCCGAAACGTGGACCTCTTTGGCGTCACTGATGTGATGGGTGCGACTGAAATCGCTCAGGTCAACGACGTCCGGCATCGGGCTTTCCAGCGCCGTGGCGCGTTCAGCCTCGGTTTCAAGGGCGGATTGATACGCGAGCTCACCCAGATAGCCAACACCACCGGCCAGTGGGAAATACAGCCACCAGGGCATCATAATCAGAAAGGCAATCACGCGGTTCAAAATGCACTCCTTCTCCGAACAATTCATCGGGATGAAAGCAACCAGAACGGGAAAACCGGGCACCAATGTGGCGTGACTTTGCAAAATGTGCGAAAAATTGGGGGTCCTGGCAGGGGCAGCAGGGTTCGAACCCGCGACCTACGGTTTTGGAGACCGTCGCTCTACCAACTGAGCTATACCCCTAGGACCGAGGGCCGAATTACGGCATGCAGCCGGGGTTTTCAAGAGCCCTTTTCACATCGCGTCAATGGAAGAGTAACCTTGATGCTGTTAAACCTTGGAAATGACGAAACGAGATGCAAGCGACTTTGCCAACACGCCGTGGCGGACGCAAGGACCGGGGGTGCTGGACCCCGTCCGGCCCGTACCGACGATGCTGGGCGAAGATGAACAGCTGTTTTACCACTGGCTGACCCACGATTGGTCGCGCGATGCGGGCGCGACCGTGGATCTGGGCTGTTTCGCCGGCGGGTCGACCGCGCGGCTGGCCGAAGGGCACCGCAAGGCCGGGCACAGCGCGATGATCCATGCCTATGACCGCTTTGGCGCCAGCGCACCGGTTAAGGAAAGCATTCTCTACGCGCAGGGCGTGGCACCGTTCGAGGGCGAAGACATCCTGCCGCTTGCAACCGCCCTGTTGGAGCCTTGGACCGAGCAGATCGAACTGCACCCCGGGTTGATCGAGGATCAGATCTGGGACGAAGGTCCGATCGAAATCCTGGTGATGGACGCGTCGAAAAACACCCGGTCGATGGACCGGATGGCGGAAATCTTCTTTCCGTCGCTGATCCCCGGCGGATCGGTCGTGGTGCAACAGGACTACCTGCACTGGAAAACCCCCTGGATCGCCGTGCAAATGGCGCGCATGGCCGAGCATTTCGTGCCCGTGACCGTGGCCGACCCGGACACGGTGGCGTTTCTGTGCGTCAAAGCGGTCGATCAGACGGCATTGGCAGCCGGACGCTGCTCGGGCCTGTCGGACGCGGACATGCGCGACGGGCTGGGCCAGGCGCGCGCCGCCATGCGCCCCTTCGCCGCCGCCCCCGGCGTCAAGAAACTGATCCGCGCCACCAAGGCCAACCCGGGCGCGCGGGCTACCTACCAGATGCGCTAGCTTTGGACAGTGTCTCCTAGATGACGGGAGTAGCCCTGCGACAAGAGGCATGCTCCAACGGTTGTTATTCATTTGCCTTGAAGCACCCCGCCCACAGATGCATCGTTGAAACATGGAATATTCCAGCATTTCGAGCGAAGGCATCGATCCCAAGAGGCCGTTGATCTATCGAATTGACGTGATCAATGGGGGTGTCTTGCGCAGCTATATTGGTCAATCCGTGAATGCAGCCCGACCCCTCCGTGCGCATCTTGTGCTCGCAGGTCAATTGTTGACCCGCGATACATCCAATCGAAGTCAGCGCGTGCACCGCGCTATGGCCGACGCGATCCGCGCGGGAGGTTCGGTTCACCTCGCACTTCTGGAAAACTGCCCCGTTGCGCAACTGACCGCACGGGAAACGCATTGGTGGGAAACGCTGCGCCCATCGCTGAACGCACTCAAGCCTGGTTTAGCTGGCTTCAAGCAAATGAAACGCACGCCCAATCGGGACCGATGGTTTGATGCATTCCTAACGGCCGAGGATTGGAGCACCCTGCGGCGCAATTCGCCCCCCGGCGCGTGGGGAGCAGCGGTTACCTCCTTTGGCGCCCGCTTCGGTTTGAGCAAGGAAGAGGCTTTGGCGGAGTTTCCCCAGTTTCTTGAAGAAACGCACGTTCCGCCCACAAAGCCCTGACAGCATTCAAAAGGCCGAACAGAGGTTCCTTTTCAGAAGGCGGGCCACGCGGACACAAAAAAGGCCGCCTTGCGGCGGCCTTTTCGTTCGAACATCAGCGGAGCTGATTACTCGATGATCTTGGACACGACGCCCGACCCCACGGTGCGGCCGCCTTCGCGGATGGCGAAGCGCAGGCCGTCTTCCATCGCGATCGGTGCGATCAGCTCAACGCCGAACTTCAGGTTGTCGCCCGGCATCACCATCTCGGTGCCAGCGGGCAGCTCAACCGTGCCGGTCACGTCGGTGGTCCGGAAGTAGAACTGCGGACGGTAGTTCGCGAAGAACGGCGTGTGACGCCCACCCTCTTCCTTGGTCAGGATATAGACCTCGGCTTCGAACTTCGTGTGCGGGTTCACCGAGCCCGGCTTACACAGAACCTGGCCACGCTCAACCGCGTCACGGTCGATGCCGCGCAGCAGCACGCCGACGTTGTCGCCAGCTTCACCACGATCCAGCAGCTTGCGGAACATTTCCACGCCGGTGCAGGTGGTTTTCTGCGTGTCTTTGATGCCGACGATTTCGATCTCGTCACCTACATTGACCACACCACGTTCGATACGACCGGTCACAACCGTGCCGCGACCCGAGATCGAGAACACGTCTTCGATCGGCAGCAGGAAGGCGCCGTCAACGGGACGCGCGGGGGTCGGGATGTACTCATCCACAGCCGCCATCAGCTCCTTGATCTTCTCTTCGCCGATTTCGGGCTTGTTGCCTTCCATCGCTGCCAGAGCGGACCCGGCAATGATCGGAATGTCGTCGCCCGGGTAACCGTACTCGCTCAGAAGCTCACGGATTTCCATCTCGACGAGCTCCAGCAGCTCTTCGTCGTCGACCTGGTCAACCTTGTTCATGAAGACAACCATGGTCGGGATGCCGACCTGGCGACCCAGCAGGATGTGCTCACGGGTCTGGGGCATCGGGCCGTCGGCCGCGTTCACCACCAGGATCGCGCCGTCCATCTGCGCCGCACCGGTGATCATGTTCTTCACATAGTCAGCGTGGCCGGGGCAGTCGACGTGGGCATAGTGACGCGCGTCGGTCTCATATTCCACGTGCGCGGTCGAGATCGTGATGCCACGAGCTTTCTCTTCCGGCGCGCCGTCGATCTGGTCGTAAGCCTGGAAATCACCAAAATACTTGGTGATCGCCGCGGTCAGCGTGGTTTTGCCGTGGTCAACGTGGCCAATCGTGCCGATGTTGACGTGCGGTTTGGAGCGTTCAAACTTTTCCTTGGCCATGTGCCGGTGCGCCTCATGCTGAGGGGTTCGTGATGAACCCGAATTGATATGGCGCGCTCGTTACTTGGTCACGAAAGGAAAATCAAGTATCAGTTGCTCTTGCTCCAGTCTTTCCGTGGCTCTGTCGCTTCGGTTTCCTCGGTCTCTAGCGGCTCTCCTCCGAACCATTCGGGATGCTCCAGCATCCAGTCGTGGATCATCTTGGCCGCGCTACGCGAAAGGTTGCTCATCTGGGTTTCTTTGTTCTGGAACAGACCAGAGCTGAGGAAGGTTTTTTCCGACAGACGCTCGAAGGCGACGAAACGCTTCGGTTCGGCGTTGATCTTGGTCCCTTCGGCGTCATCCCACAGGGTCACACCGAGGATCAGGACCGATTTCGGCGAGGCCACGAAGGGCACACCAGGGAACGCCAGGACATAGCCTTCGACCTTGACCGCGATGTGGTAGTAGTGATCACCATCGTAGCGCCCGAAGCGCTCGGCGATCGCTGCATTCATGCTGGCCTTCCATTCCTCTTCATCCGCTTTGCGTGACAGCGGGCCGATTTCCGGGTCGGGGGCGACAACAATGTTGTGGCCAAGAAGAAAATCGCCCATCGGCGCGGGCGCTTCGGCCAGGTCTTTGAATTCGTCGCAGGCACTCAGGCTCAAGGCCAAGGCCAATATGGCAAACAGTCGTTTCATGCGGTCCCCCTCGGTTCGCCCTATCGATACCTTGACTGGCGGCCCGGTGCAAACCACGTGATTGCCCCCGTCCCCGCTGCGGTCGTATAATGTGGTTGGCAAAAGGAGGCGTCATGACCCAAGACCATCTTCCGGTGCGTGTGCCACTGGCCCGGGAACGACGCGGGTTTCTTCATGTACTGGCGCAGGCGCGTCGCAATGCCCTTGCCATCATTCCCGAAATCGCCACGCAACAACCGATCGTGTCTGGCAAGATGGTGCGCCGGTTTCACATGGTGATGGACCCGGAAAGCCTGCGTAATATCCTGAAGGATCGCGCCGACGATTATCCGAAATCACCCGAGGCGCTGAACATTCTTCGTCCGGCCCTTGGCAGTGGGCTGTTTTCGGCAATTGGCGAGCACTGGCGCTGGCAACGGCGCGCGGCGGCGCCGGTGTTTACCCGGCGCAACGTCGAACAGCTGACGCCGGTGATGACCGAGGCCGCCCAGGCGGCCGTGACCCGGTTAGGGGCCCAGGCCGCCGACGGGCCGGTGGACATGGCGGCCGAAATGCTGCGCACCGCATTTGAGGTGATCGCTGCCGTCACCTTTAGCCACAAGACCGGCATCCCGCGCGACCTGGCCCACCGCGCGATTGAGAATTATCTGACCGGCGCCGGGCGCGTGTCACTGTTCGACTTCCTTGGATTGCCCGACTGGGTGCCGCGCCCTGATCGGCTGGTGCCAGCCTCTGAGCTCCGACGCCTGAAGCGAGCCGCCGATGATGCGATCGATGCCCATGCGGCCCGCGCACTGGATGAGGTGCCCGACCTTCTGGACCTGTTGATCGATGCGCAAGACCCGGAAACCGGGCGGCGCATGACCACGCCCGAGCTGCGCGACAATCTGCTGACCATGCTTGTGGCTGGGCACGAAACGACCGCGCTGGCCTTGTCGTGGTCGTTTTACCTGTGCGCCTTCGACACGGATGTGCAGGAGCGCGCGCGCGCCGAGGCGCATGAGGTGCTGAATGGGCGTATTGCCACCGGCGACGACGTGGTGAACTTGCCCTATACCCGTCAGATCGTGGAAGAGGCGATGCGGCTTTATCCGCCTGCGGGCTTTCTGTCGCGCACCGCCACAGCGCCCGATATGTTGCAGGATCGCGAGGTTTTACCGGGCGATACGATCATGCTGCCGATCTATGCGCTGCACCGCAACCGGCTGTGGTGGACGGACCCGGACCGCTTTGACCCAGACCGGTTCGAAGACCCGCGCGCAATTGATCCGTTCGCTTATCTGCCGTTCGGGGGCGGGCCGCGCATCTGTCTTGGTATGAGCTTTGCGATGCAGGAAACCGTGATCGTGCTGTCGACGCTGCTCAGCCGGTTCCGGTTCACCCCGGTCCCCGGACGGGTGCCCGAACCGGTACTGATTCTATCCCTGCGTCCCGGCGGCGGCGTCTGGCTGAATCTAGAGCCGATCTAGCCCTTCTTGACCGACGGCACCACGTCAGGGGCCTTCGGCTCTTTCAGCGGCGGAATATCCCGTGTCGGCTCGGGTATGCGGGCCGGAGCCTCGCCACAGATTTGGCGTAGCGCTTCCCATTCGTCGCTGTCCAGAACCGGACGTTCCGGGGCCTCACCAGTGTCGGCAGCCAAGGCTGCACTGATCCGGTCCTCAAGCTGCGGGTGGGATGCGAAATGGGCGATGATGCCTTCCGCATCGCCATGTTTGTCCTTGAGCCGCTGAAACATCGTGCCCAGCGCTGAGGGCGGCAACCCGGCCTGCTCCAACAGCGCGTGTGCATAGGTATCGGCCCCGGTCTCGGCGTCCTGTGAATAAGACGCGTTGATAAGTTGATTGGCCAGGAACAAAACCACCGTGCCGCCCGCGAAATCGCCGAACAAAAGGCCCAAAACTCCGATCGACCCGGCCGAGCGGAGCGCGTCGCGGGTCGGATCGCGCGCGACCACATGGCCGATTTCGTGGGCCAGGACTGCGGCGAGCTCCTCGGGAGCTTCGGCGGCGTGGATCAGCCCTTTGAACAGTATCACCCGTCCTCCCGGCAAGGCGAAGGCGTTGACCATGGGGTGATCCAGCACCTGCACCCTGATCGGATAGGGCAGGTCAGAATAGGGGTTCAGGCGGACCTCCATCTTGGCCAGCGCGGCGGCGCCTTCGGGCCTGTCGCACACCTGCACCGGGTCCAGACCGGTCTGGTCCAGCGCCACGCGGATCTGTTCGAATGTCGTATCCCCCAGCGCCTTTTCGCCCTCGGGCGGCAGGAACTCGGCCAGCTGGTTGGCCATAACCGGCACCAGGAAGAAAATGATCACTGCGACGCTGGCCAGCGCCGCCGCGGACCATTTCAGCAACCGCCCCAGATTTTCAAACGGCGGGCGCTGGGTCAGGTTCGGGGCCAGACCTGCGATCTGCTCGGCCGGCCCCTTGCCCTTGAGCACCAACCGCGCCAGCTTGTCCCCGGCCTGAGACAGCACGATACCATCGCGCCCGGCCTGGTCCGGCGCCCTGCGCAGGCTATCGAACGGCCATTCGATCCGCGCGCCATCAGGCCGCGTGATGCGCAGGGCGGTCGGCGTCACATGCAGCTCCACCCGTTGCCAGCGTGCGTCGCGGCCGTTGACGAATTGGGCGAACAGGTGCTGCTCTTGTGCGTCTGGTGTCATTTCTTCGGTCACAGCGCCGCCCCCACATCCAAGGCATCGGCGAAACCTTCGGCCTCGGCAAATTCGTCACGGTCGCGCTGGTGCACATCGCTCAGGTTCTGGGCATCGACCAGCGCCGTTTCAATCGCGAAATGCTCGACCATCGGCACTTTCACAAAAGCATGGTGAAACACGTCCCACAAAACGAATACGGTGAAATAGGTCAGGACACCGATCATCGTCGCGACCCAGCCGGGAATTGACGAAAAATCACCGTTGAGAATCGCGTCGGGGTTCATCGACACGCCCAGCGCGGCAATGATGGCGACCAAGGCGAGCGCGGCCATGAGGACCCCGGAGATGCACAGGTAGATCAGGCCATAGCCGCCCGCATAGATGCCAACGACCCGCCCCGCGCGTGGTGCGCTGGTCAGGCGGGCGCCACCCAATTCTTTGGTCTCAGACAAACGCCTGAAGCTGTCCGCACGCCAGAAGGCGAGACCATAGATCCCCCAGGGTACCGACAGCAGAAACACCAACATCCAGGCCGGGTTTTCGGACAGATACAGCATCACGGCCCCTAAAATGCTCAACCCCGCCGCAGTGTACAGCGGGCGCATGGCGCGCAGAAGCATGGTCCAGCGCCCACCCTGATGCAGGCGCAAACTGCCGAAATAGGTCCGATCGGTGCGATATTTTTCAAGCGCGAAAGCCTTGAGCGGCCACAGCAGCCCCGCGGTCAGGATCGTGAGCGTCCAATACAGCGCCGCGCGCCAGGCATAGCCCCAGGCGCCGGGCTCCAATCCGAAACGAATACCGCGCCAGCGGGTGCGCGCCAGCACGTAGCGACGGGCGCGGTATTGCGCGAAGAAGATGATCGGCAATATGCCCACAAAGGACAGGCCATAGGCCACGAAATTGCCCTGAAACAGGCTGAAGCTGACAAACATCAGAAGCAGGTTCACCACGCCGATATAGAAAGCCATAAAGACCACGGCGACCAGGAATCCCAGCAGCTTTTCCAAGGGCTGGCCCAGGTATTCGAACGGCGCGCCGCCGGGGCGCACCGCGCTCCAATAATACCGACGCAGGCGGGTTTTCATCCAGAACCGGTAAAACCCCAGCGTCACGACCGTCAGGAGCCCTGTCTTCAGCGCCAGCCGAAACACCGCACCCTTGTCGCCGACAAATTCGGTTTTCAGGGGCGAAAGAGTCATGGCTTACTCGAACTTGTTGTTACGCGGAAACCCATAGGGCGGGGCCTTGCCCACTCCAGCACGTTTGCCGATCCAGGGCGACATGTCCACCTCGGTCCGGGTGCGATCCCCGGCTGCGGGCCAGGACAGGCCATCGGCCAGGTCGAAGGTCTTCACGTCCGACAGGCCGCCGTCCAGCTCCAAAATCCCCTGTTTGCCACGCGCCGAGTTGTATTTCTGAAGCCGCACGCCCTTACCGCGCCCCATTTCGGGCAGGTCGGTCACAGGGAAGACCAGCATCTTGCGGTTCTCCGACATGATCGCAACATGATCGCCGGTGATCGGCACGCAGATCTTGGCCACATCGTCGCCCACGTTCAGCACCTGTTTGCCCGCACGTGTCTGGGCCACAACGTCGGTCTGGTTCACGACAAAACCGTTGCCACCGGTCGAGGCGACCAGCATCTTCTGGTCCGGCGTGTGGATGAACATGTCCACGATTTCCACATCGTTGGGCAGGTCCACGATCAGGCGAATCGGCTCGCCCATGCCACGCCCGCCCGGCAGGTTGGCCGCGCCCAGCGTATAGAACCGCCCGTTCGCCCCGAACACCAACAGCTTGTCGGTGGTTTCGGCGTGGAAGATGAAACGCGGGGCGTCGCCGTCCTTGAACTTCAGCTCCCGGCTCAGGTCGATATGGCCCGACATGGCACGGATCCAGCCCATCTGAGAGCAAACGACCGTGATCGGTTCACGCTCGATCATTGCCTCCAATGGCACATCTTCGACCTCGCCCGCCTCGGCGAACTGAGTGCGGCGCGCGCCGCCGTCGAAGTCTTTGCCGAACTTCTTCTTGGTCTCTTTCAACTGATCGCTGATCCGACCCCATTGCAGGCCCTCGTCTTCCAGAAGGTCTTCAAGCTCGGCGCGTTCGCGCATCAGCTCTTCCTGCTCGCGCTTCAGCTCCATCTCTTCCAGGCGTCGCAAGCTGCGCAGGCGCATGTTCAGGATCGCTTCGACCTGAGCCTCGGTCAGTTCGCCGTCGCCCGGCGCCGGGCTGACATAGTCCGCCTCGGACATGGCGCGCGCATGGTCGCGGCCCCAATCTTCGCGCATCAGGGCGGCCTTGGGATCGTCATCGTATCGGATGATGTCGATCACCCGGTCGAGATTGAGAAACGCGATGATAAAGCCCTCAAGGACTTCCAACCGCTTGTCGATCTTCTCCAACCGGTGCTGCGAGCGGCGTTGCAGCACGTCGCGTCGATGATCGAGGAAAGCGCGCAGCACTTCCTTCATCGAACAGACCTTGGGCGTCACCCCGTCGATCAACACGTTCATGTTCAGGCTGAACCGCGTTTCCAGGTCCGAGTTGCGGAACATCATGTTCATCAGAAGCTCGGGGTCGACGTTCTTCGACTTCGGCTCCAACACCAGACGAATGTCATCGGCGCTTTCGTCGCGCACATCAGCCAGAATCGGGATCTTTTTGAGCTGAATGACCTCGGCGATCTTTTCGATCAGCTTGCTCTTCTGCACCTGGTACGGGATTTCCGTGACCACGATCTGCCACTGACCACGATCAAGCTTCTCGATCTCCCATTTGGAGCGCAGGCGGAAGCTGCCGCGCCCGGTGCGATAGGCGTTGGCGATGTTGTCCTTCGGTTCGACGATCACGCCGCCGGTGGGGAAATCCGGACCAGGCACATAATTCAGCAGCGTGTCATCGCGCGCATCCGGCACCTTGATCAGATGCAGGCAGGCGTCGACCAGCTCGGTGATGTTGTGCGGCGGGATGTTGGTCGCCATGCCGACCGCGATGCCGCTGGAGCCGTTGGCCAGCAGGCTGGGAAACTCGGCGGGCAGCACGACCGGTTCGGTCAGGCGACCATCGTAATTGTCGCGAAAATCGACCGCGTTTTCGTCCAGACCCTGCAACATCGCCTCGGCGACGAAGGTCATGCGCGCTTCGGTGTATCGGCTGGCCGCCGGGTTGTCCCCGTCGATGTTGCCGAAATTGCCCTGACCATCCACCAGCGGATAGCGCACCGCGAAATCCTGCGCCAAACGCGCCATCGCGTCATAGATCGCGGCGTCGCCGTGAGGGTGGAAATCCCCCATCGTGTCGCCGGAAATCTTTGCCGATTTCAAAAACTTGCCGTTTGACGCCAGCTTCAGCCGGTTCATCGCATACAGGATGCGCCGATGCACGGGTTTCAGCCCGTCGCGCGCATCGGGCAGCGCCCGGTGCATGATCGTCGACAGGGCGTATGTCAGGTACCGGTCCCCGATCGCCCTGCGAAGGGGCTCCGAGATTTCGTGGGTTTCATCGTCGTTGCTGCTCTCACTCATATCCGCTGTTTACCCAGCCGCGCGGGTGCAAACAAGCGACGAGCGGCAAACGAGGGAAAACTTGCGCCCTTTTCCCCTGAAAGGGTAAAGTGGCGGGGAGTATGTGTTTTTCCCAGAGTACGGGGGGTACAATGGGTGTATTGAAGCTTTCTGGTTTGACCGTTGGCGCATTGGCGCTTTTGATGGTGGTCTACGGGCACGAAGACGGCCTGCCCGAGGATCGAATCGGTCGCGAACCCCACCGAGTTGCTACCAGCGCTCTGCCGTCACCCGAGCCTGCCCCGGCACTGATCGCTCAGGCCGCCGCAGACATCGAACCCGAACCGGCACTGAAGCCGATCTTGGAAGTCGCCACACACACCTCGGCCCCTATTGCCCCTGTCTCTGAGCTGCAGCCTGCTGAAATCATCCCCGCCACCGCCGAGGTCGTGCCAAGTATACCGGTGCTTTATGTCACCGGGTCGAAAGTCAACATGCGCGCCGGTCCGTCGACCGGTCAGGGTATTGTCACCGCGCTGGTACGCGGCACTGCTGTAGACGACCTTGGCGCGGCTGGCGATGGCTGGACACAGATCCGTGTGGTCGAAACCGGTGAACGAGGCTTCATGGCCTCGCGGTTCCTGGACTCGGTGAAACGCTGACGTTGCACGTGCGCCGCCCCTGCCCTAAGCCTTGGGCATGAGCCAGAAATCCATCCTTATCACCGGCTGTTCCTCGGGCATCGGATACGACGCCGCCCTTGGGCTTACCGCCCGCGGCTGGCGAGTCTTTGCGACCTGCCGACAGGACAGGGACGTTGCCCGCCTGACCGGCGAAGGCCTCGAATCGCTAAAGCTGGATCTGACCGACCCCGACAGCATGACCCGTGCGCTTGAGGACATTCTTGCACGCACCGGCGGCACACTGGACGCGCTGTTCAACAACGGTGCTTTCGGCCTGCCCGGCGCTTGTGAGGACCTGCCGACAGACGCCTTGCGCGAGATATTCGAGACCAACGTTTTTGGCACCCATGAGCTGACCCGCCGCGTGATCCCGATCATGCGGGCGCAGGGACACGGGCGGATCGTGCAGAACTCGTCCGTTCTGGGTTTCACCACCTACCCCTGGCGCTCGGCCTATACCGCGACGAAATACGCGTTGGAGGCGCTGACGGACACTTTGCGCATCGAAATGCGCGACACGCCGATCCACGTGGTCCTGATCGAACCGGGGCCGATCCCGACCCGCATCCGGGAAAACTCGATCCCGCATTTCGAACGCTGGATCGACTGGAAATCCTCTCCGCGCCGGGCGCAATACGAAGACAGCCTGCTGAAGCGGCTTTACAGCGACCGCACCGGGCCGGACCCGTTTGAGCTGCCGCCCGCCGCCGTCACCGCAAAACTGGTCACGGCGTTGGAACATCCCCGCCCCAAAGCGCGGTATTTCGTGACCAAAGCGACCTGGTTCGCCGCCATCGGCAAGCGGCTTTTGCCGACGCGGCTGATGGATGCGATCATCGCGCGCAGCTGATCCCCCCTCGCCAAACCGGATCGAAGCGGGTATCTGATCCGCCAGTGAAACGCGTGAAAGGACCGGGACATGTTCCAGGACCCCCTCTTTCTTCTGGTCGTCGTCGCCGTTGCGGCGGTTCTGATCATCCTGCTTTTGGGCATTGGCACCTTCGGCGCCGGGGGTGAAGTGGCGCGCAAGCACTCCAACCGGATGATGCGATACCGGATCATTTCCCAGGCCATCGCCATCGCCCTCATCCTTCTGTTCGTCTATTTGCGCGGAGGCAATTGATGGTCGTCCTGAACAAGATCTACACCCGCACCGGTGACAAGGGCACGACTGCCCTGTCGGACGGATCACGCGTGGAAAAGCATTCGCTGCGCGTCGATGCCTATGGCTCGGTCGATGAAACCAACGCGACGATCGGTCTGGCCCGGCTGCATTGCGGCCCCGAAGGCCAATCCGACATGGACGCAGCCCTTGGCCGCATCCAGAACGACCTGTTCGATCTGGGCGCCGACCTGGCCCGGCCCAACATGGACCAGGACGACCAGGCCGAATACACGCCGCTGCGCATCATCGACGCACAGGTCGAACGGCTTGAGGCCGAGATCGACGTGATGAACGCGAACCTGTCCCCGCTGCGCAGTTTCACCCTGCCCGGCGGGTCGCCCCTGGCCGCCCACCTTCACCTTGTGCGCACCGTGTCGCGCCGGGCGGAACGGATGGCCGTGAAACTGGCGGCCTCCGAAGACGCCAACCCGGCGGCGGTGAAATACCTCAACCGCCTGTCCGACTGGGCCTTCGTCGCCTCACGCGTGGCCAACGGGAACGGCGAACGAGACGTGTTGTGGGTGCCGGGCGCGAATCGCTAGGGATCAGCCCTTCAGCGGCACCCAGATTTCATAGGTCATGACCCCGTCCTTGGCGTCCGGATCATCTGGATACGCCTCGAACACCACGCCCTCGGCCTGCTCATGGTCCGAATTCGGCAGCCAGGTGCTGAAGATCGCATCGAACATCGCCGGAAGGTCCGCCACCGGGCCGCGGTTGCGGAACACGGCGTATGTGCCCGCCGCGGCCTCGACCGAACATGCGCCATCGGGCACGGTGCCCAGCGGATCGACCTCGACGGCTACGGCATAACGGAATCCGTCCGGCGTAGTGTCGAACGACAGGCCATAGAGTGCACCAGTGACGGTGTTTTCAATCTGCCATCCAGATCCAAAAAACCTCTCATACAGCGCCGGGATCTTGTAGCGTGTTTCCATCGTGAAGGTATCAGCTGCGCCAACGAAATGACGTTGAGGCCGGGTGACGATTTGCGGGTCAGGGAGGTTAGTCATTGAACTTCCTTCAGCTTTCGGGTTGCCACAGTTCGATCGGATTGCCTTCGGGATCGTGGATGCGGGCAAAGGCACCGATGCCCTCCATCGCGACGCGGTCCTCGACCTCGACACCGGCTTGCTCCAGCTGCGCGACCATCCCGTCCAGGTCGGCCACCCGGAAATTCAGCATGAATTGTTTGGACGGGTCGCCGAAATAATCCGTGTCGGCCGGGAAAGGGGCGAACACTGTCGCGCCGCCCTCGGACATCCACGGCAGCGTATCGGCATCGGTTGGCACCGGGTTGATGCCCAGGTGTTTTTCATACCACGCCGCCAACAGCCCCGGATTTGCCGTCCGAAAGAAAAACCCGCCGAATCCCTGCACCTTTTGCATCGCACTCTCCTTGTTCGCGCTATCACCCTCGGACCGACGTATGGAACGCGGCGTCGCAGGGCCATTTCTTGTCGATTTTGCCCTGTTTTCCGTTCGCATGAAACGATAAACGATGGGACGAGAGCTTAGCGCCCATTCGGGCAGTAACTGGGAGATCCACGCAATGAAGGTACTCGTGCCTGTAAAGCGCGTGATCGACTATAACGTGAAAGTGCGCGTCAAAGCGGACGGAAGCGGTGTCGATCTTGCGAACGTGAAAATGTCGATGAACCCTTTCGACGAGATTGCCGTCGAAGAGGCCATTCGCCTGAAAGAGGCCGGCAAGGCTGACGAAGTGGTGGCCGTGTCCATCGGCGTCAAGCAGGCCCAGGAAACCCTGCGCACCGCGCTGGCCATGGGCGCCGATCGCGCGATCCTGGTGGTTGCCGCTGATGATGTACACGAGGACATCGAACCGCTGGCCGTTGCCAAGATCCTGGCGAAAGTCGTGGAAGAAGAGCAGCCGGGCCTGGTTCTGGCCGGCAAGCAAGCCATCGACAACGACATGAACGCCACCGGGCAGATGCTGTCGGCCCTGCTGGGTTGGTCGCAAGGCACTTTCGCCTCTGAGCTGGACATCGACGGCGACAAGGCCGTTGTGACCCGCGAAGTGGACGGTGGCCTGCAGACCATCAACGTGACGATGCCCGCCATCATCACCGTCGACCTTCGTTTGAACGAGCCGCGCTATGCGTCTCTGCCAAACATCATGAAGGCGAAGAGAAAGCCGCTGGACGAGAAAACCGCCGCCGATTACGGCGTCGACACCACGCCGCGACTGGCCGTCGTTTCGACCGCCGAGCCGGAAGCACGTGCTGCTGGCATCATCGTGGGCTCGGTCGACGAGCTTGTTGAAAAACTCAAAGAAGCGGGGGCTGTGTAATGGCTGTTCTTCTTCTCGCAGAAGTCACCGACGGCGAACTGGCGATGGACGCCACCGCCAAAGCTGTCACCGCTGCTGCATCGCTGGGTGACGTGACCGTGCTGTGCGCCGGCGCATCCGCCGCCGCCGCAGGCGACGCCGCCGCGAAAATCGACGGTGTGGCCAAGGTTCTGGTCGCCGAAGACGCATCATTGGGTCACCGCCTGGCAGAACCGACCGCCGCACTGATCGTGTCGCTGGCCGGGGATTATTCGCACATCGTCGCCCCCGCCACGACTGACGCCAAGAACGTCATGCCGCGCGTCGCAGCGCTGCTGGACGTGATGGTGATCTCGGACGCGTCGGGTGTTGTCGATGCCGACACGTTCGAGCGCCCGATCTACGCCGGTAACGCCGTTCAGACCGTCAAATCGTCGGATGCGACCAAGGTCATCACCTTCCGCACCTCGACCTTCGACGCCGCTGGCGAAGGCGGCTCGGCCGCCGTTGAAACCGTGTCGGCCGCTGCCGATCCGGCACTGTCCTCCTGGGTCGAAGACAAGGTTGCCGAAAGTGACCGGCCCGAGCTGACCTCGGCCGGTGTGGTTGTGTCCGGTGGTCGTGGCGTCGGGTCCGAAGAGGACTTCGCCCTGATCGAGAAACTGGCCGACAAGCTGGGTGCCGCTGTTGGCGCATCGCGTGCCGCTGTCGACTCGGGCTATGCCCCGAACGACTGGCAGGTGGGCCAGACCGGCAAGGTGGTTGCCCCGGACCTGTATGTTGCGGTCGGCATCTCGGGCGCCATCCAGCACCTTGCTGGCATGAAGGACTCGAAGATCATCGTCGCGATCAACAAGGACGAAGAAGCCCCGATCTTCCAGGTCGCGGATTTCGGCCTGGTTGCCGACCTGTTCGACGCTGTCCCGGAACTGAACGACAAACTGTAAGGCAACGGGCCTTCCGGCCCGAACCTTCAGCCAAGACACGAAAAGGCCCGCCAATTGGCGGGCCTTTTTGCTGTGCCGTCTGACCTTACAGGTGCGGTGACAGTACCTCGGCCAAATGCTCGGCCACAAAATCATGCGCGGTGACCCCCAGCATCCCACGCGCAGCGGGTTCCTCAAGGTCCGTGAATACCATCTGGTCATAGCCAGACGCGATCTCGTCCTCGCCAACCGCAACCTCGACCACGCCCGCGACAAAGGGCTTCAACTCCGCAATCATCTCTTCCCCCACGAACAGCGGGTCGGTGCCGTCAATCCCGGCATCGTCACTGGCGCCGGGCGCATGGTCGGACATCCACAAAAGCACGATCTTGCCGTCAATCTTCGAGATCAGCGTCTTCATCCGCGCGACCCAGGCTTCTTTCAACTCCTGCTCCACCATCGCGAACTTGTCCGGCGACACATCGCGCAACGTGGTCAACAGATGGCGCGTGAAGTTGAATTCGGTAAAGTCGACCTCGCGGTAAATGGTTTTGAGCAGGTTCGAGGCCCGGAGAAACCGGTCATTGCGCCGCGGATGCACCGCATAGAACCGGTTCGACATGTTCTGCGCCCCGGTCATCTGCACCACGGTAACGGCCGCGTTGGAACAGGCATCCAGCACGGTCTGGTCGTTCACGAACACATCGGTCCCGGCATTCATACAGCCGAAGTTTACCACAGTGTGGTTCAACGCTTCCCCAAGCGTTTCCGCATAGGGATGTTCGACAAATTTACCATAGGTCTCGGTCCCGCCAAGGACAGCGACATAAGGTGTGTCAAGCTTGCGCTTTGGACCCCGAAACAGCAATTTGGATTTCCCGTACCGACACGGGTAGTATTCAAGGGCACCCTCGCCCAGGTTTTCATAGGCCATATCCACCCACTCCATTTCATTTCACCCACAACGGAGATTCGCAGAGATTCCTTGCCAAACCGCTAAGTTTAAAATGCCCCTTGCTTTCTCAAGGCGGCCTTAACCCTTGCACCCACGCCGCAGCGCCGCATAGTCTGGGAGAGGAACAGGAAAGGGTTGTTCATGGCTATCGAAACGGTCGGAATTGTCGGTGCGGGGCAGATGGGGAACGGCATCGCGCATGTGTTTGCTTTGGCAGGCTACCAGGTGCTGATGACCGACATCAGCCAGGATGCGCTGGACGCCGCCGTGACGCGGGTCACCAAGAACCTGGACCGACAGGTCAGCCGCGAGGCAATCTCGGCCGAAGACCGCGACGCCGCACTGGCGCGCATTCGCACGACCTTGACCCTGACTGACCTTGGCCCGACCGACCTGATCATCGAGGCCGCGACCGAACGCGAAACGGTCAAACAGGCCATTTTTGAAGACCTCCTGCCGCACCTGAAACCGACCACGATCCTGACTTCGAACACCTCGTCGATCTCGATCACCCGGCTGGCCTCGCGGACCGATCGGCCCGAAAAATTCATGGGGTTCCATTTCATGAACCCAGTGCCGGTGATGCAGCTGGTTGAATTGATCCGTGGGATCGCCACCGATGCAGAAACCTATGACACGCTGCTGGCCGTTGTCGAAAACCTGGGTAAAACCGCCGCCTCGGCCGAGGATTTCCCCGCCTTCATTGTGAACCGCATCCTGATGCCGATGATTAACGAAGCGGTCTATACGCTGTACGAAGGCGTGGGCAACGTGAACTCGATCGACCAGTCGCTGAAACTGGGTGCGAACCACCCGATGGGGCCGCTGGAACTGGCCGATTTTATCGGGCTGGATACCTGCCTGGCGATCATGAATGTGCTGCATGACGGGCTGGCGGATACCAAATACCGCCCTTGCCCGCTTCTCACCAAGTATGTCGAGGCCGGCTGGCTGGGCCGCAAGACTGGGCGCGGGTTTTACGATTACCGGGGGGAAACGCCGGTTCCGACGCGCTGACGCCGGCACCGGGCGCCAAATCATAGCATCATGCGTGGCGAAGCCACTCCGCTTGGCAACGCTGCCTTAGGTCGCGCTTCCAAGGTCCAGTGTGTGCTGGCGTAGCCAGGCCATGAACCCGCGGGGGTCCGTTTGTAAAAGCGTCATCTCGTCATCGCTAAGCGCAGGCCCAACAACTGGCGCCTGTGGCTTGTTGCAGCTGTGAACGATCTCATGAAGCAGCAGAGCCTGGCGCAAGGTTGCGGATATCCGGTTCGCCATCTGATACCAACGTGAGTTGGAGCCAGGGAAATAGATCGGCACGACGCGCGCGCCTGACCGGCGGATCATCTGCGCGGTGAACACGTTCCACTCCGCTTCTTGAGCCGGGCCGAACAGGGTTTCTGACGATGCAACCACCCCGGACGGGAACAGGGTGATCAACCCACCCTGTTTCAAATGCGCCATCGCGAGTGCGCGCATTTCGACCATCTTCTTCTGCACATCCGTGTCGTGTGGAAATGGCACTGGGATCATGTAGCTTGAAGCGACTTCGTCGATCCCGGTCAGGACCGCGCGGGTCAGGATGCGGTAATCATCGCGACGCCGGCCGATCAGATCGGCCAAAATCATGCCGTCGACCATGCCGTGCGGATGGTTTGCGACCACCACCACAGGTCCGTCTTCCGGAATGTTCTGCAACTGCTCATCTGGGGTGAGAAGTGGGATACCCATCACATCCAGACAGGCGCGCCAGAAGGGTTGCCCCTTCGGTGCCCCCTGGCGCTCCAGCTTGCGCACCATGCGAATGATCTTGATTTTGCCCGTGAACCATTCAACCCCGCGGATGAATGTGGCCTGAAGCGGGCTGTCGAACGAATTTGCATAGGTCAGGCTGCGCCGATCATAATGCTGATCCTGGCGGTCCGGGGCGATCACTTCACCGGTATTCTCAGCACTCTCTACCACGGTCCCAGCCTTGCCTTTCGCGTCACATGCCTTCGCCGAACTTGTCCGCCACCAACGCCTCCAGCGCGTCCATCAGCTTGGCGGCTTCGGGTCCGGACGTCTCGACGTCAATAGTGGTTCCGTTCGATGCTGCCAACATCAAAAGCCCCATGATCGAGTCGCCCTCTGCATCGATTCCATCCTTTTCGACCCGTGCCGTGGCGTCATGCGCTTCGACCGTCTCGACGAATTTCGCTGATGCGCGGGCGTGCAGCCCCTTTTGGTTGACGATGTGCAGGGTGCGTTTTGTTTCAGAACTCATGCGCGCTCACTCCGGGGGGCCATCAATGCAGTCGATATACTTGCGCCCCGCCTTCAGCGCCGCTTCGGTGGCACGCGGCACGGTCAGGTGGCGGGACTTTGCCAGTTTCACCAACATCGGAAGGTTCGCGCCATACAGAATCTTGCGGTCCCTGGCGGCGCAGGCGGGCAAGGACAGGTTCGACGGGCTGCCGCCGAACATATCCACCACGACAACAACGCCATCCCCGGTATCCACTGCATCTGCGGCGGCGGCAATCTCGGCTCGTTTGACTGTGCGGTCGCAATCAGCCGTGGTCGAAATCGCTTGCATCCCTTTTTGTTCGCCAACCACATGTTCGACCGCCGCCAGGTACTCCCCAGCCAGTCCTCCATGCGCGACAATCACGATGCCGATCACGCCATTCTACCCCGATGCTTTTGGCGCCATACCCTGTGTTGCAGCGCGGCGCTCCAGTTCCCGATGCCTAATTGACACCTGCCAGCCCGCCTGCGCAAGCGCATTCGCCAGCTTTTCCGCCAAAGCGACGGACCGGTGCTGCCCCCCGGTGCAGCCAAAGCCGATCGCAAGGTGGCTTTTCCCTTCGTCGCCATAGGCAGGCAGCAGGAATTCAGTCAAGTCGTGCACCCGGTCGAAAAAGCCGTCAAAGCGTGGGTCGGCGGCGACATAATCGGCCACCGCGTCGGATCGTCCGTCCAACGCACGCAGGGCCGGGTCCCAATGTGGGTTGCGCAAGAAACGCGCGTCGAACACCATGTCCAGCCCACGCGCAAGCCCGCGTTTATAGCTGAAGGAATGCACGGACACTGCCAGCATCTCGCGCCCGGTGCGCCCTAGCCAGCGTGTAATTTCGTCCTTCAAGTCGTGCGGTGACAGGTCGCTTGTGTCAATCAGGATCCCCGCCCGCGCCCGCACCGGGGTCAGCAGGTCAATCTCACGCAGAATGCCATTGTCCGGCGTTTCAGACGGGGCCAGCGGGTGGCGACGGCGAGTTTCTGAATACCTCCGGATCAGCACATCGCGTGAGCAGTCCAGATACAGAACCTCGACATCATACAAGTCGCTTTGCGACAATGTATCGATCACCTCCAGTAAGCCCTCGACCGAGAAGTCCCGGTTGCGAACATCGACGCCCAGCGCCATTGGCCGGTCCACTGGATGCCCGGCAAGAAGTCGGTCGATCAGCGACAGCGGCAGGTTGTCGATCACCTCGTGCCCCAGATCCTCCAACACACGAATCGCGGTCGTTCGTCCGGCGCCGGACGGCCCAGTTACCAAGATCACCTTTTGACCGTTTTCGGTTGTGTTTGTCTTCGTCATGCGTGTCGCCCATGTGTCACGAGGTGCCATATGGCACTTGGAAAATGGGGACCGTCAACCCGCTTCAAAACCTCAACTTCGGTTCCCATTATCTGGCGGCTTGTGGGGAAGGGCAGACGACCCGGCTCCTCCTGCTCCAGATCAACCACAAGGTGCACGTATGCCCGCCCCTGCCACGGCACACGGATCAACCCGACCCCCCGGGCTTCGATCACGCCCTGCAACCGGTCGGGAGCATGGGCGGTCAGGACGCCTTCTTCGTGGCTCAGCCGGGTCCGATCATCGGCAATCAACTTCGCGCCCAGTCCGATCAGTTGCAACGCCAGCGCGGATTTTCCCGCGCCCGATGGGCCAAGGATGACGACCCCGACCGCGCCGATGGTTACTGTCGTTGCATGAAGGATGTCTGGTCGCGCCGCAGCGCTCAAACCGGCAGGCCCACGACGAAACGGGCGCCCAGTGGTTCCGAGGTCACATCCGCGTCGGTCGGGCGAATGTTTTCCGCCCAGATCACGCCGCCGTGCGCTTCGACGATCTGTTTTGAGATCGCCAGCCCAAGGCCGGAGTTATTGCCAAACTGGGTTTCCGGGCGTTCAGAATAGAACCGGTTGAAAATCTTGTTCAGCGCCTGATCGGGGATGCCTGGGCCGGTATCCTCGACCACCACAAGCACCCGATTTTCCCGGAATCGGGCCCAGACACGGATTGCATCGCCATCGTCACAGAAGCTCAACGCGTTGGTGATCAGGTTCACAAACACCTGAGCAAGACGCGCCTCAAGGCCCTGGATGACGATCGGATTGGGCGGCAGGTCGGTGATGAAATCAACACCTTTCATCGAAGCTTCGTTGCCCAGATACTCGGTCAGGTTGCGAAGCATTTTCAGGATGTCGAAGGCTTCTTCCTCTTCCTTCACCAACTCGCTGTCCAACCGCGAGGCGTTGGAAATATCACTGACCAGGCGGTCCAGGCGACGCACGTCGTGGTCGATCACATCCAACAGCTTGTTGCGCTGCTCATCTTTCTTGGCCACGCGCAACGTGCCAATGGCAGATCGCAAACTGGCCAGCGGGTTCTTGATTTCATGCGCCACGTCGGCAGCAAATTGTTCGTTGGCATCAATCCGGTCATACAGGGCCGCAACCATGCCGCGCAGGGCGGTGGACAAGCGGCCAATCTCGTCCGGGCGTCCGGTCAGGTCAGGAATGCGCACCCGGCCCGGATTGACGTTCTTGGCGTTCTTGTCACGCCCCAGTTCCGCCGCTGCGGCCAGATCGGACAGTGGGTTGGCGATGGTCGAGGCCAGCACAAGGCTCAGCCCGATCGAAACCAGGATGGCAATGACGAACATCTGCAACACTTGTTCGCGTTCACTGCGCACCAGTTCGTCCAGTTCCCCCGAAGCTGATGTCACGGCGACAACGCCCACCGGAGTTCCCGCGCGCATAATCGGCGTCGCCACGGAAAACACAGTGCTGCCGCGCGCATCCACGCCGGTCGACACCTGGGTCGATCCGCTGAACGCGCCGGACAGAAGGCGGCGGGCCTGGTCTTCGGTATTGACCGGTTCGGAAGGCGCGTCGCCCGACGCGATGATGCTGGAAATACCTTCCCAAACCAAGTTCAGCAGGTCGGTAATGATGGTCGAGCGCCCGTCGCGCTGCAACCCATCCACCGGGGTCGTGGCTTGGCGTGGTAGACCAAAGGTGGTGGCCAGCAGGGCTTCGCTCTGGTCGAACACGAACACGTCCAGACCCGGCGACAGGTCCAGCCCCGAAAGGGCTGCGGGATAATCCGGCGTGACGTCGGATACCGCTTGCACCATTTCAAAGGCGTCGGCTATCAGTTCGGCTTCGGCCACAAGCGCCGTTTCGCGCTGAAACACCAGACTGTCGCGGAACGGGTTCAAGTAAAGAACCCCCGCGACAAGCACGATCAGGCCCAGCAGGTTGAAGGTGATGATCTTGCGCGCCAACGGCGAACGGTTGATCGAAATCAGACCGCGCCGCGCACGCTTTGCGCGCAGCTCGCTGTCAACCGAGCCCTGCGGAGAAACCCAATCTTCGCCCAGAACAACGTCCGAGCCGTTTGATGCCTTGGTATCACGCACGTGCTTGGTCAGCTTCTTCCCCTGCGGCAGACGAGGTTATTCCTCGTTGTACCTGTATCCAATCCCATAGAGTGTCTCAATCGCCGAGAACTCATTGTCGACCATGCGCATTTTTTTGCGCAGGCGCTTGATGTGACTGTCGATCGTGCGGTCGTCAACATAGACCTGATCGTCATAGGCGACATCCATCAGCTGATCGCGGCTTTTCACGAAGCCGGGACGCGTTGCCAGGGCCTGAAGCAGCAGGAATTCCGTCACGGTCAGCGACACGTCCAGGCCTTTCCAGGTCACGGCATGACGCAGTGGGTCCATCGACAGTTCGCCGCGCACCAGGACTTTGCTTTCCTCGACATCGCCCATATCGTCGGCGGCGATCACTTCCTGGCGCCGCAAAAGCGCGCGGATGCGTTCGACCAGAAGCCGCTGGCTGAATGGTTTTTTAACATAATCGTCCGCGCCCATGCGCAGCCCCAGAACCTCGTCGATTTCGTCATCTTTCGAGGTCAGGAAGATCACCGGCAGGGTTGACGTTTTCTGCCGCAGTCTCTGCAGCAGATCCATCCCATCCATGCGGGGCATCTTGATGTCCAGAACAGCCATATCCGGCAAGCGGTTGGAAAACGCGTCAAGCGCGCTTTGGCCGTCATTGTAAGTTTCAACTTCGAAGCCTTCGGCTTCAAGAGTCATCGATACTGACGTCAGGATGTTCCTGTCATCGTCAACCAATGCAATCCTCGACATGAGAGGGTTCCTTGTACTGCTCGTTTTTGCCATTCTTTTTTTGTCATATTCCCGATTTCGCCTAAGGGAATCAACAAAATAGTGCGAATCACGCCCTGTCCGGTCTCATTGGGACGTCAAAATGGGTAATTTATGACTAATATACCTCACATTTCCCTCTCATTGATTGCGCAAACAAACGCCTGATACCGCTAACTGTGCGATTGCGACCTGTTCCAATGTGAAATCGCCATGATATAGCGGCGCCACTGGCCCTCGTTCACATGAGGGTCGGCGCGCGGAAATGGCCTCCGTGCTCTCATGTGAAACCAAAACGCCGGCACAGGACCAGCACCGGCGACAGGAGCTATCAGATGACCAATGGACGCGTGAACCCGGCCCATCGCTTGGAAGATCAAGGCATCACGGGGCTTGGCAATGTCTATTACAACTTCATGGAACCGGCACTGATCGAAGCCGCTCTGAAACGCGGCGAAGGACATCTGGGTAAAGGTGGAAGCTTCCTGGTCGAGACCGGCAAGCACACTGGCCGGTCCCCCAAGGACAAATTTGTCGTCAAGACCCCTGCGGTCGAGCCGCATATCTGGTGGGAAAACAACCCGCCGATGGATCCCGCCCATTTCGACGTTCTGTATGCCGACATGCTAGATCACATGAAGGGCAAGGACTATTACGTTCAGGACCTGTATGGCGGTGCCGATCCCGCACATCGCCTGGATGTGCGCATGGTCACGGAACTGGCTTGGCACAACCTGTTCATCCGCCACTTGCTGCGCCGCCCAGCACGCGATGAGCTGGACGATTACCTGCCGGAATTCACCGTCATCAACTGCCCGTCCTTCAATGCGAACCCCGAACGCCACGGCTGCCGGTCGGAAACCGTCATCGCGCTGAACTTCGAAAAAAAGCTGATCTTGATCGGTGGCACGGAATACGCGGGTGAGAACAAGAAATCCGTTTTCTCGCTGCTGAACTACATGCTGCCCGAGAAGAACATCATGCCGATGCATTGCTCGGCCAACCACGCGCCGGGCAATCCGGTCGACACCGCCATTTTCTTCGGCCTGTCAGGCACCGGCAAGACGACCCTGTCGGCGGACCCCTCGCGCGTGCTGATCGGCGATGACGAACATGGCTGGTCCGACCGCGGCACCTTCAACTTCGAAGGCGGCTGCTATGCCAAGACCATCCACCTGTCGCCCGAGGCCGAGCCCGAGATCTATGCCACGACCGAGAAATTCGGCACCGTGATCGAGAACATGGTCTGGGACGAAGACACCAAGGATCTGGACTTTGATGACGACAGCCTGACCGCGAACATGCGCTGTGCCTACCCGCTCGACTTTATCTCGAACGCGTCGGAAACTGCGCTGGGTGGACATCCGAAGAACATCATCATGCTGACCTGTGATGCGTTTGGCGTGCTGCCTCCGATTGCCAGGCTGACGCCCGCGCAGGCGATGTACCACTTCCTCTCCGGCTTCACCTCGAAAGTCGCTGGCACCGAAAAAGGCGTGACCGAGCCCGAGCCGACCTTCTCGACCTGCTTCGGCGCACCGTTCATGCCGCGCCGACCCGAGGAATACGGGGCATTGCTGCGCGACAAGATCGCCAAGCACGGTGCAACCTGCTGGCTGGTGAACACCGGCTGGACCGGCGGCGCCTATGGCACCGGCTCGCGCATGCCGATCCGCGCCACCCGCGCGCTACTGTCGGCAGCACTCGACGGGTCGCTGGCTGACGCCGAGTTCCGCAAGGATGCGAATTTCGGCTTCGATGTACCGGTCAAGGTGGAAGGGGTCGCCGACCTGCTTCTGGACCCGCGCCGCACTTGGGAAAACCACGACGCCTATGACGCGCAGGCCGAAAAACTGGTCAAGATGTTCGCCGAGAACTTCGCCCAGTACGAAGCCCATATCGACGACGACGTGCGCGCCATCGCGATCGGCTAACGGCCCCGATCTGATCTGGACGCCAATCAGAAACATGCAACGCCCCGGCCACCGGCTGGGGCGTTTCCTTTTGGATACGCCGTGGCCTCAGTCTCAGCCGATCAACCCACGTCGCACCAGGTTCAGCCCGGCCACGATCAGAACCACCAGCGTCACCCGGCGGAACGCGACTTGGGGCATTCGATCGTGCACCCAGCCTCCCACCACCATGCCCGCCAAAGCCGGGACAAGCATCACCGCAGACAGCGGCGCGGTGTGGGATGTAAAAACGCCGGACTGCACATGTGCGCCCAACAGCGCCACCGCGCCCAGACCATATATCACCCCCTGCACCCGCATCTGGTCCGCCTTTGGCGTGTCGATCGCGGTCAGGAACAGCACCGTCGGCGGCCCCCAGACCCCGGACATGCCCCCGACAAACCCGGCGAAGGACCCCACGAGCCCTTCGTCCCGGCGCCGGTTCTCGGACCGCAGTCGCGGCACCCAGCCGACCAGTTGAAGCAAGCTGAACCCGACGACGGGAAGCCCCAGCAACAGATACAGCGTGCTCGGCGACAAAACCCGCACCAGCTGCGCGCTCGCGATCAGGAAAACGAGAAGCGCAATCAGGTAGATGCGGAACTGCCCCACCGCTTTCCAGGCCGCCCCAACGCCCTGGCGTAGGGCCTGAAAGACATTCGTGACCACCGTGGGCAGAATCAATGCTGCAAGTGCGATGTCAGCGGGCAGAACCGAGCCGAGTCCCGAGATCATTATCATCGGCATGGCAAAGCCCACCGCGCCTTTGACAAAGCCCGCGAACAGGGTGATCGCCGCGGCAATCAGCAACGTCAAGATTGGCAGATCGGCCAGTATCCCGCTCATTTTCCTTACCTTTTTTGACGTCAGAGGAGAAACCTACCGCAAAAGGCGGCGTTTCGCACTGCAATTCTTGACTGCGTCATATTCGTTCACGCACAAGCACCATCGCGCATTTTTATTGCGCTGCACCTGCAAAAAGATTATCCCTTCCGGGACAAAATTTCGGAGCCATTCTCATGCCCCACGACGGACAGGATATCACCATGACCACAGCCCTGATGGACAACCTTCTGAGCCTGACCGGCGACGCAGTCGCCCCGGTCGAGGCGCTGTTCGACACCGCCAAAACCAACGTGCGTGCCATGGTCGTGGACGGCGACCGCGTGTCGGGTGCCAAGCTGGAAACCCACCAGGCCGCCGCGCACGCGCTGTCCTGGCTGGCCACCTACACCGAAAGCCTGCGCCAGATGCAAGCCTGGGCCACGCGGCTCAAGGACGACGGCAGGCTGGGTGAAATGGAAAGCCTGATCCTTCAAATAGCGTTCGGCGAATACCTGTCCCAGATCAAGGGCGGGATGATGATGAGCCAGAACGAGTTTGCCCGCCTGTCCGACATGGGCGTGGACGATGCCCCCCTGAACACCGACGCAATCACCGCACTGATTTCCGGGGCCAACACCCCCGCCGCGCGCACCCGTCTGGTGGAGCTGATGCAGGGCAATGCGGGCCACGCCACCTTCGGCGCGACCGGGCTGGACGAAGAGCTGGAGATGATCCGCGAACAGTTCCGCCGCTACGCTGACGACCGTGTCGTCCCCAATGCGCATGACTGGCACCTGAAGGATGACTTCATTCCGATGGAGATCATCGAGGAGCTGGCCGAAATGGGCGTGTTCGGCCTGACAATCCCCGAGGAATTCGGCGGGTTGGGCCTGACGAAAGCGTCGATGGTCGTGGTGTCCGAGGAACTCAGCCGTGGCTACATCGGTGTGGGCTCGCTGGGCACGCGATCGGAGATTGCGGCCGAGCTGATCCTGGCCGGCGGCACTGACGCACAGAAGGAAAACTGGCTGCCGAAGCTGTCGTCGGGTGAAATCCTGCCGACAGCCGTGTTCACCGAACCCAACACCGGCTCTGACCTCGGATCGCTGCGCACCCGTGCGGTGAAGGTGGGCGATGATTACGAAGTGACTGGCAACAAGACCTGGATCACCCACGCCGCGCGCACTCATGTGATGACGCTTCTGGCGCGCACCGACCCCGACAGCACCGATCACCGGGGCCTGTCGATGTTCCTAGCGGAAAAGACCCCCGGCGACGACGCCAATCCCTTCCCCACCGACGGCATGACTGGCGGAGAGATCGAGGTGCTGGGCTACCGCGGCATGAAGGAATACGAACTGGCCTTTGATGGGTTCAAGGTGAAGGGCGAAAACCTTCTGGGCGGCGAAGAAGGCCAGGGCTTCAAGCAGCTGATGAAGACGTTTGAGGCCGCCCGCATCCAGACCGCCGCCCGCGCCATCGGCGTGGCGCAAAACGCGCTTGAGGTCGGCATGCAATATGCCGAGGACCGTAAGCAATTCGGCAAGTCCCTGATCAATTTCCCGCGCGTGTCGGGCAAGCTGGCGATGATGGCGGTTGAGATCATGGTGGCCCGTCAGCTGACCTATTTCAGCGCGTGGGAGAAGGACCATGACCAGCGCTGCGACCTTGAGGCCGGGATGGCGAAACTGCTGGGCGCCCGCGTGGCCTGGGCCTGCGCCGACAATGCGCTGCAGATCCACGGCGGCAACGGCTTTGCACTGGAATACCAGATCAGCCGCATCCTGTGTGACGCCCGCATCCTGAACATCTTTGAGGGTGCTGCGGAAATTCAGGCACAAGTGATTGCCCGTCGCCTGTTGGGCTGATCCGGCACAAATTGACGCAGAGAAGCCCTCCGGTCGCCGGGGGGCTTTTCTTTTTCGCACTTGCAGCATAAACATGATACGCAACCGTATGGAGTAGAGGCGATGCCCGCGACAAAGACCCGTTTGAACGCTGACAACTGGCTTGTCGCCGGGTTGGATGCGCTGGTGAAGCGCGGACCCGACGCCCTCAAGGCTGAAAAACTGGCCCGCGACGTGGGGGCAACCAAAGGTTCGTTCTACTGGCACTTCAAGGACTTGCCGGACTACCACACGCGCCTGGTTGGCCTGTGGGAACAGCGCGCCCTTGTGTCTCTGGCCGGGGCCGGGGAAGAAGAGGCCGATCCGGTGCGCCGCCTTGATCGCTTGGGTTCTTTGTCCGCGACAAACGCGCTGGAACAGGCCGTGCGGGCCTGGGCACAGGCCAATTCCGAGATGGCCGCGGCCATCGACCGGGTCGAGGCGCACCGCCTGGCCCTGACCCGCGCCACGCTGGGCGAGCTTCACCTGACCAACCCCGATTTCGCCCGCATCGTGTTGGGCGCACAGATCGGAATGGGCACGCTCAGCGCGTCGGACGGGCAGGAAAATGACAGCGCGATGTCCACCCTGCTGGCCGCCCTTCTGGCCCTGCGGGACGCCTGATGCGCGCGCTGTTGGCAGCCATCGCGCTGGCCGCGCTGGCAAGCTGTGAGGGGGACGAAACGATTTCCGGGTACAGCGACACCAAGGTCACATGGGTGCTTGAGGAGCTGGACGGCGTACCGTTCACCGCCCGCGCCACGATCACCTTTCCCGAGGAAGGCAAGATCGCCGGAGAAGCCCCCTGCAATCGCTATTTCGGCGCGCAGACAGCACCTTACCCGTGGTTTGACGTGGACGGCGTGGGCGCCACCCGCATGGCCTGTCCGGATCTCGACGCCGAGGGCCGTTTCTTTGCGGCGCTGGAGCGTGTGACCCTGGCCGAGGTGGCTGGAAACACATTGATCCTGTCCACCGAGGACCGGGTTGAGATGGTCTTCAAGGCTCAGCCCTAGGTCACCGCCCGTTTCAGGCGATCCACAAGCCGCGCGCGTGCTTCGGGCAGGGGCTTGTCCCCCAGCGAATGTGCCAGCCATCGGGTCAGAAAATGCCCGGTGGTGTGCAGCCCTTCGACCACATTCGCGGCGTCTCCCGTGCCGACACCCAGAAGCTCGGGCGGCAGCGGCAACAGGCGCTCAGCCCAATCACCGGCCCCTTCCGCACTGACCGCGCGACCGGATTTGGGCGAGACATAGGCCAGATCCTCACGCTCGCCCGTCACCGCGCAGCGCGACAGATCCAGGCCAAAGCCCATATCTTCAAGCAACGACAATTCCCATTTCAGATAGGCCACCGGCCAAGCTTCGTTCTGACCCAGAAGGTCCAGCATGGCGATCGTGCGGGCATAAAGCGTCGGGTGGGCCTCGCGCTCAGGCAAGGCAAAGCACAAAAGCGCGCAAACGGCATTGAGACCGGCCAGCGCGGCGCGATCCGACAGGATCGCCGCACGGCTTTTGACCGGTTCGACGGTGAAGCTGCCGATATGTTCCTCAAGCCGGGCGCGCCAGGACAGATCCAGCTGTGCGCCGGGTTGCAGGATCGGCGCGATCTTGCGGCTGACGCCACCGCGCACCACACCCGCGTGACGGCCATGTTCGGCCGTGAACACCTCGATGATCGCCGAGGTTTCGCCGTGCTTTCGCACCGACAACAATGCGCCCTGATCCCGCCACTCCATGACGCCAGTTTGCGCGGGTTGGCGGTGGGGTCAATCGGAAAGGCCGGGTTCATCTAGAAGATGGCGCCCCTGACGGTCCTCGACCTCGATCACCCAAAGGTCCGGGTCAAAGCCCCGCTGCCGGGCCAGCGCGTCGTCAACGCTGTGTTCGTCCCCCTTAGACAGCACAACCCAGGTGCGTTCACCCGTCATCAGATCGAAACTGCGTTGATAGACGGTCGCGTTACCGTCCAGCGTGTTCAGTTTCACCAGGACCGCCCCTGCGGTCGCGTCGCCTTTCTTGACCACGAAGGCCGGGATGTCGTGAACCCTGAGCCGCGCCAGATAGGCCGACACCCAGATATCGGCGGTCAGCCTTGTCACGTGTTGCCGTCTTTGAAATCGAGCCCCATTTCTGAGTAGCGCTCTTTTTCCTCAAGCCAGTTCGGGCGCACCTTTACCTGCAGGAACAGGTGAATCTTACGGCCCAGAAACTCCTCAAGCTCGGCGCGGGCGGCTTGACTGACGGCCTTGATCGTCTCGCCCTTCTTGCCCAGCACGATGCCCTTGTGGCCGTCGCGCATGACATAAATCATCTGGTCGATCCGGGCCGAGCCATCCTTGCGCTCTTCCCAAGCCTCGGTCTCGACTGTCATCTGGTAGGGCAGTTCCTGGTGCAGGCGCAGCGTCAGCTTTTCCCGCGTAATTTCAGCCGCGATCATGCGCAGGGGCAGGTCGGCGATCTGGTCTTCGGGGTAAAGCCATGGCCCTTCGGGCAGCTCATCCGCCAGCCAGGCGCGCAAGGTTTCGACGCCGTGACCTTTCTCGGCCGAAATCATGAAGGTTTCGACGAAGTCGAAGCGCTCGTTCAGCTCTTTGGTCAGGGCCAAAAGCCCTTCGCTTTGCACCCGATCGATCTTGTTGATCGCCAGCGCAATCTTGCGGCCTTTGCCGATTTCGTCCAGCCCGTCCAGGATGCGCTTGACCCCTTCGGTCATGCCGCGATGCGCCTCGACCATCAGCACGATGACATCGGCATCCGCGGCCCCGCCCCAAGCAGCGGCAACCATTGCGCGGTCCAGCCGGCGTTTGGGTTGGAACAGGCCGGGAGTGTCGACAAACACGATCTGGCTGTCGCCTTCGATTGCCACGCCGCGAATGCGGGCGCGGGTGGTCTGAACCTTGTGCGTGACGATCGACACCTTGGCCCCGACCATGCGGTTGGTGAGGGTCGATTTGCCGGCGTTCGGCTCTCCGATCAGGGCAACAAAGCCCGCGCGTGTGGTCATGTTTCGGCCTCCAGCCGTGTGAAAAGCGCCTTGGCGGCGGCTTGTTCCGCCGCCCGTTTAGACGGCGCTGTTGCAGTCGCCTTATGTCCGTTGGACAGGCTTGCTTCGATGGTGAAAACGGGCGCGTGATCCGGTCCCTCGCGCGCGACTTCGGTGTATTTCGGCGGCGCCAGCTTGCGCGCCTGCGCCCATTCCTGAAGCGCGGTTTTCGGGTCGCGGGCGTCGGCCTCGACATTGGCGATCCGATCGCCCCACAGGCGCACGATCATGTCCCGCGCGGCCGTAAAACCAGCGTCCAGATAGACCGCGGCAACCACAGCTTCCATTGCGTCGCCCAGCAGGGCCAGTTTGCGCCGCCCGCCGGTCTTCATCTCGGACCGCCCCAGCTTCAGAACCGCGCCCAGGTCAACGTCGCGCGCGACTTCGGCGCAGGCTTCCTTGCGAACCAGGGCATTGAACCGCGGCGCAATGGTGCCTTCGGGGGCGTTGGGGTCGTCGGCCAAAAGTTTCTCGGCCATGACCAGGCCCAGCACGCGGTCGCCCAGGAACTCCAGCCGTTGGTTGTCGGGTCGCGTGTTCGACGACAAAGAGCCGTGCGTCAGGGCGCGGATCAACAGTTCCGGCTTGGAAAACTCATGCCCGATCCGGCCCTGAAAAGCCTTGAGGTCGGCCGACAGCTTCACTCGATCGCCTTGAAGAACCGGTCGCCGCGCCAGGTCCAGAAATAGACCAGCCGCTTGCCCGCCGAGGAGAACATGATGCGATCAGCGCGACCCAGAAGGTATTCAGCCGGGACCATGCCCACACCGCCCGCGCGCTGGCTGACCCGGCTGTCGGTCGAGTTGTCGCGGTTGTCACCCATGAAGAAGTAGTGCCCCTCGGGCACGGTGAACACGTTGGTGTTGTCCAGCCGCCTGTTGCCCACGTTCAGGATCGAATGCTCCACACCGCCCGGCAGGGATTCGATGAAGCGTTCCTTTTCACAGATAGCGCCCTGCCCGACCGGGCCGTTGGCGCATTGCGGGATGGTGGCAAAGCGGCCTTGCGGCGCTTTGATCTCTTCGAACGTGCCTGCGGGAACCTGGGTCGCCTCGACCCCGTTCACCGACAGCACACCGTTCGTCACTTGGATCTTGTCGCCTGGCAGGCCGATCAGGCGTTTGACATAGTCGGTCTTGAGCGTCGGGTGGCGGAACACGACCACATCGCCGCGCTCAGGGTCAGACGCCAGAATCCGGCCCGAGAAGGGGCACATCGAGAACGGGCAGGAATAGCGCGAATAGCCATAGGCCATCTTGTTCACGAACAGGAAATCCCCGATCAGAAGCGTGTCTTTCATCGACCCGGTCGGGATCCAGAAAGGTTGAAAGAACAGGGTGCGGAATATGCCTGCGATGATCAACGCCCAGAACACCGTTTTGACGGTCTCCAGTATGCCTTCTTCTTTCTTTTCAGCCATGATCTGTCCTGCCTCGTGGGGTTGGGGGCTACATGGGCGGGGAATGGGTGGGAGTCAAGTCAACGCACGCGCCTCGATCACCACGAAGGCCTGCGCCCAGGGGTGATCATCGGTCAGCGTCACGTGGATGATCGCCTCGTGCCCATCCGGGGTCATGTCAGCCAGACGTTCGGCGGCCCAGCCGGTGACGTGCATCACCGGCTGGCCAGTGCGCAGGTTCGACACCGCCATGTCCTTCCAGGCGATGCCCATGCGCAGGCCGGTGCCCAGCGCCTTGGAACACGCTTCTTTCGCGGCCCAGCGTTTGGCATAGGTGCCCGCCACATCGCGGCGCCGTTCCGATTTCGCCTGTTCGACCTCGGTGAAGACACGGTTGCGAAACCGGTCGCCGTGGCGGTCCAGAACGCCCTGGATGCGGTCGATATTGGCAAGGTCGGTGCCGATGCCAAGGATCATGGCTCAGACCTCCACCACGACGGTGCCCAGTTTCTCACCTGCCTCGACCATCTCATGCGCGTGGGCCATGTCGGCCAGGCTGCCGCCGGGCACAACCGCATGGGACAGCTTGCCCGCTTCCAACCAGTCGGTCAGCTGCGCCTCACCCAAACGGCGGGTGGCAGCGTCGAGTTGGTAGACGATCAACATGTGCAGCGTCACGTTCTTGAACATGAGCGGATAGAAGTTGAGGGCAGGTTCACGCACCGCCGCCGAAGCATAGGCCGCGATCACACCACGCGGTTTGATCAGGGGCACAGACGCCGCCTGGTTCGCGCCGAAATCCACATCGACGATCCGGTCCACGCCCGCGCCATCGGTCATATCCATGACCGCCTGCGTCACGTCGGTGTCGCGGTAGTTCACCCATTCCTCGGCCCCGGCATGGGCCGCCTTCTCGGCCGAGGACACCGTGGTGATCACCCGTGCACCGCCCAGCGCGGCCATCTGGCAGGCATAGCGCCCGACCGTGCCCGCCCCACCGGTAACCAGAACGGTCTGGCCGTCAATTGGCCCGTCGCGATAGAGCGCGTACCAGGCCGTCATCGCCGGGATGCCAAAACAGGCGCCTTCGTCGAAACTGGTTGTATCCGGCAAGCGCACCGCATGTTCGGACGGGATCGCCAGAAGCTCGGCGGCAGTGCCAAAGGCGCGTTGCCACTGGGCGTTCCAGATCCAGACCCGTTCACCGACGCGGGCGGTGTCCACGCCCGCGCCCACGGCTTCAATCACTCCGGCACCGTCCGAATGCGGGATGATGCGGGGGAACGGCATGGCCGTTGCCAGTGACACACCCCCACGTGATTTCACGTCCGAGGGGTTCACGCCCGTGGCCTGCAAGCGCACGACAACTTCGCCCGCCGCAGGGATCGGGTCCGGCATATCGCCATGGGTCAGCACATCACGCGCAGGTCCGAAGCCTTCATAATAAACGGCTTTCATCTTCATTCTCCTCCCAGATTGACCCAGGCGTTGATATCGCCGGTGGCCTGGTTCAGCGTGAAATTCAAAACGGTCGAATTCACGAACCCGTCTTCTGGCATGTATATGATGGCGGGCATTGCGAATTGCAGCCCGGTGGTGGGGTCATAGTGTGCCTCAAGCTGGTCGAACAGAAGGCCGGAGAAGCCAACACTCCCCGCCCAACTGATGACCTTGCACTGCGCATCGCCCAGTTCTGCATAGGGCGGGGAAATCACCAGAAGGTGCAGTGCGCCCGCGGCAGGTTCGATCGTGTCGAGCAGCGCCAGGCGTACTTTGCCATTTGAAAAGGTGCGGCTGGTTTCATCCCAGGGTTCGACAAGGTTTCGGGCGGAAGCGCGCCAGTCACAATCCTCGACGTTTTGCGCGGCGGCAGGCGCCGCCAGCAGGGCCAGAGCCGCCAACCAGCGGATCATGCGCGTGCCTCATCCATCAGGCGGCGCATTTCGGCGATGGCCGGGGTCAGGCCGCGAAAGATCGCCTCGCCGATCAGGAAATGACCGATGTTAAGCTCCATGATCTCGGGAAAAGCCGCGACCGGTTGCACTGTGTCATAGGTCAGCCCGTGGCCCGCGTGAACCTCCAGCCCCAGCGCGTGGGTAAAGGTGGACATCTCGCGTAGGCGGTCCAGTTCGGCGTCACGCTCGGCGAACTTTCCCTCGGCGTGGAAGTCGCAATAGGCGCCGGTGTGAAGTTCGACCACAGCCGCGCCGATGCGCGCGGCGGCTTCGATCTGGGGCTTGTCGGCGGCGATGAAGATCGACACACGGCAGCCAGCCTGGCGCAACGGGTCGATGAAATGGGCCAGGCGGTTTTCCTGCCGCGCCACTTCCAACCCACCCTCGGTCGTCACCTCTTCGCGCTTTTCCGGCACGATGCAGACGGCGTGGGGTTTATGACGCAGGGCAATTGCCTGCATTTCATCCGTCGCGGCCATCTCAAAATTCAGCGGTACGGTCAGGGCCTCCATCAGCCCGTCGATATCTGCGTCACCGATGTGGCGGCGGTCTTCGCGCAGGTGGGCGGTGATGCCGTCGGCGCCGGCCTCCTCGGCCAGCTTCGCCGCCCGGATCGGGTCGGGATAGGCCGAGCCGCGTGCATTGCGCACGGTGGCGACGTGGTCGATATTCACGCCCAGCCGCAATTTGCCAAGATATTCGGTCATCTTTCGCGCTCCCTCTGACGACACCTTGCGCCAGATGTAGCGCGTTTATTCACCCGCGTCAGCCTCTCCGGTCTGTGCGGACATGCGTTTTTCATACCGGGCCTTCAGCTTCCTGATCCGCCGCCGTTGATAGGCGTGGATGACCGGTCGCGACAGGCCATAGGCGATCATGCCGGCCGCGATGCCGGGCACCAGGCCGCCCACCAGATATGGCAGGAACACTTGCGACATGAACCGCCGGAGCCCGCCCCAATGCGCCACATCGTCGGTAAAGGCGGCCATGAAGTTGTGCCACAGGTCCCCCGTCGCACGCCAGAAGGCTTCGATGATCTGCGGCAGGTGCATGTTGATCGGCAGATCCATGATCCGCGACCCCAGCGTGATCGACAGCTCAGCGATCAGCGGGAAGGTCAGGGGATTGCCAAAGAAGGTCGCCAGCAGCGCGGCGATGATATTGCCGCGAATGACGAAGGCCACGATGATGGCCGTCAGGAAATGCAGCCCAAAAAACGGGGTGAAACAGGCAAAGACACCCGAGGCAATGCCGCGCGAAATCCGGTGCGGCGGATCGGGCAGACGGCGCAGGCGATGTGCCACGTAGCCCGCCGCACGATACCAGCCACCGCGCGGATAGAAGAACTCCGCCACGATGCGCAGATAAGAGCGCGGGTTACGTTTGAACAATGCCCACCCCCTTCGGTCCGGCAGCTTACGGTTTGCGATCCAGGTTGCGGTGCCGTTTGAGGCTGGCCACGTCGCTGTCTGCTTCTAATATCAACATAACGGCATGCAGATGTTCAATATCTCGCAAATCTACATCGACGATCAGGCGATAGAAATCGGGTTTGCGGTCCATGAACCTCAGGTCCGAAATATTGGCGTTCTGTTCACCGATCAACGAACAAATCCGCCCCAACACACCCGCGTCGTTCGAAATGGTGATATCGAGGCTGACGGAATGCACCGCCGGGTGCTTGCCGGAATGCCATTGCAGATCAACCCAGCGTCCGCTGTCATCAGCCAACTCTTCCAAGGCCTGACAGTCGATCGTGTGGATCATCACGCCCTTGCCGCGATAGGTGATGCCGACAATGCGTTCGCCCGGCACCGGCTGGCAACATTGCGCGCGGTTGAAGGTCTGACCGGGTTCCAGCCCGACCACGGCGGCGGCCACGTCGATTTCATCCTCGACCGAAATTGCTTCGGGATACAGCGCGGAGACCACGTCGCGGGCGGTCAGCTCGGCGCTGCCCAGACGGGCCAGAAGTTCATCGGAATTGTCCAGCCGCAACTGCTTCGCCGCCGTCGAGAGCGCCTTGTCGGTCGCCTTGCGGCCCACGTGTTCAAACGCCACCCGTGCCAGTTCGCGACCCAGTTTCACATACCGCTCGCGGTCTTCTTCGCGCAAGGATTTGCGGATGGCGGCCTTGGCGCGGCCGGTCACCACGATGTCAATCCAGGTGGCCTGGGGCGATTGCCCCTCGGCGGTCATGATCTCGACCGACTGGCCGTTTTTCACACGGGTCCAAAGCGGCACGCGAATGCCATCGACCTTGGCGCCGACGCAGCTGTTGCCGATCCGCGTGTGGATCGCATAGGCGAAATCCAGCGGCGTCGCGCCGCGCGGCAGCTTCACCACCTCGCCCTTCGGGGTGAAGCAGAACACCTGGTCGGAATACATTTCCAACTTCACGTGCTCCAGAAATTCGTCGTGGTCTTCGGCGGTTTCGAACCGCTCGGTCAGGGTCGCGATCCACTTGGCCGGGTCCACGGCAAAGGGGTTTTCCACCCGCACCCCGTCGCGATAGGACCAATGCGCAGCAACGCCGGCCTCGGCCACCTCGTGCATCTGACGGGTGCGGATTTGCACCTCGACCCGCTTGCCGTCACGCCCCGACACGGTTGTGTGGATCGAGCGATAGCCGTTCGATTTTGGCTGGCTGATGTAATCTTTGAACCGCCCCGGCACGGCGCGCCAACGCTGATGGATCGCCCCAAGCACGCGGTAGCAATCGGCCTCGTTCCGGGTGATGACGCGAAAGCCATAGGTGTCGGACAGGCGTGAAAAGCTTTGCTCTTTTTCCTGCATCTTGCGCCAGATCGAATAGGGCTTCTTGGCGCGGCCAAAGACCTCGGCCTCGATCCCGGTCTTTTCCATCTCGACCCGGATGTCGCTGGTGATCTTGTGGATCACATCGCCGCTTTCCTTTTGCAGGCGGATGAAGCGGCGGATGATCGATGTGCGGCCTTCGGGATTCAGAACGTGAAACGCCAGATCTTCCAGCTCTTCGCGCATCCATTGCATCCCCATACGCCCGGCCAGCGGGGCATAGATATCCATCGTCTCGCGCGATTTCTGTGCCTGCTTGTCCGGCCGCATCGCGCGGATCGTGCGCATGTTGTGCAACCGATCGGCCAGCTTCACCAGGATCACGCGCATGTCTTTGGACATCGCCATGAACAGTTTGCGGAAGTTTTCCGCCTGCTTGGTTTCAGAGGACGACAATTGCAGGTTCGTCAGCTTGGTAACCCCATCCACAAGCTCGGCCACTTCGGACGAAAACATGTCGGTCACCGCGCCATAGGTCGACTTGGTGTCCTCAATCACGTCATGGAGCAGGGCTGTGATGATGGTTGCATCGTCCAGCTGCATTTCGGCCAGGATCATCGCCACCGCGACCGGGTGGGTGAAATACTTTTCGCCGGAATGACGATACTGACCTTCGTGCATCGCGTCGCCATAGCGAAACGCGTCACGGATCATGTCACTGTTGGACTTCGGATTATAGGCGCGGACCTGGGCGACCAGTTCTTCGGGATCAAGCTCCAGGATGTCGCTCATCAGGTCCGCCTTGCGGAGGCTTTGACGCCTCTCAGCCCTGCCCTTGCGCTTCCATCAGCGCGCGCAGGAGTTTTTCTTCGGACATGTCGTCCTCGGCCGGCTTGTCGGCGGCCTCGGCCCCCATCAGAAGCGCCATGCTGTCTTCTTCCGGCTCGTCCACCTCGATCTGGGTCTGGTGGCTTTCGATCATGCGCTCGCGCAGCTCATCCGCCGTCTGGGTCTCGTCCGCGATTTCACGCAGGGACACAACGGGGTTCTTGTCGTTGTCGCGGTCCACGGTGATTTCGGCACCGGCCGAAATCTCGCGGGCGCGATGCGACGCCAGCATTACCAGTTCAAACCGGTTCGGAACCTTGTCAACGCAATCTTCAACCGTCACGCGGGCCATGGTCAGCTCCATCCTTCGAAGGGGGTGTGAAACGCCTATTTAGGGGGGCGACCCGCCAATGACAAGCGGATTCAGCGCCTCAACCCCCCGTCAAAGCGGCACAATGTCGGTTTTCTCGGCCTCTGGCAGGGCCTGGACCATCTCGGCCACGGTTTGCCCCGATACGGGGTGGCGCCAATCGGGCGCGATGTCGGCAAGGGGAATCAGTACGAAACCCCGGTCCTGCAGTCGGGGGTGCGGCAGGATCAACTGCGTCGGCGCGCGGGTCTTTTGCACGTCAAGCGGCAGGTCGCGCCAGACGGCAAAAGTGGTCTGGTCGGGCCGCACCGCATCGCCGTAAGCCAGCAAATCCAGATCCAGTGGGCGCGCGCCCCAGCGCTCGTCCCGTTCGCGGCCGAAGTCGGCCTCGATCTCGTGCAGACGCGCCAACAGATCCTCTGGTCCCAGATCGGTCAGCACAGCGGCACAGGCGTTCACGAAATCCGGCCCCGCGCCGGGCGGAAAACAGGGGGTTTGGTAAAAGCGGCTACAGGCGCTGATTTCAACCCCTGACCCGGCCAGTGCATCCAGTGCGCGAGACAGCGTGGCCACCGGCCCACCTTGGGTAGAAGTGACGTTTCCACCCAACGCGATAAGCGCTTTTTTGCGCGTTTTCGAAGGGGGCGAGGGTTGCGGCACCATGATTAATCCTTAGATTGCCCGGACCTTTCGTCGACGTATTGATCATTCCCTTACCACTCACGACGATGTTCGGCGAAAGAATTCGGAAGGAATAATTATGTTCTACAAAGACGAACGGCTTGCGCTGTTCATTGATGGATCGAACCTGTACGCGGCGGCGAAGTCGCTTGGTTTCGACATCGACTACAAGCTGCTGCGCGCCGAATTCATGCGCCGTGGCAAGCTCTTGCGCGCGTTCTACTACACCGCGTTGCTTGAGAACGACGACTATTCGCCGATCCGTCCATTGGTCGACTGGCTGCACTACAACGGGTTCTCCATGGTCACCAAACCGGCCAAGGAATACACGGATTCAATGGGGCGCCGGAAAGTCAAAGGCAACATGGACATCGAGCTGACTGTCGATGCCCTGGAACTTGCCGCCCATGTGGATCACATCGTGCTGTTCTCGGGCGATGGCGACTTCCGCCCATTGGTGGCTGCGCTGCAACGCAAAGGTGTGCGCGTTTCGGTCGTGTCCACAATCCGGTCACAACCGCCGATGATCGCGGACGAACTGCGCCGCCAGGCCGACAATTTCATCGAGCTGGATGAGCTGAAAGACGTGATCGGGCACCCGCCGCGGGAACCGCGCGAGTTTGAGCGCGAAGATGTAAGCGACGAAGACTGACGACACAGGACAAGCCGGGGTTCACTCACCCCGGCTTTTCCATATGGACCCCGCCAGCTTCCCCACGCTATCTGTGGGCCGTTGAACAAATGGCGGATGCGATGACCAAGCCCCCCCTGACCCTGTATCTGGCGGCCCCGAACGGGTTCTGCGCCGGCGTGGACCGCGCGATCAAGATCGTCGAGATGGCGATCGAGAAATGGGGCGCGCCGATCTATGTGCGCCACGAAATCGTGCACAACAAATTCGTGGTGGATGCCCTGCGCGAAAAGGGCGCGGTGTTTGTCGAGGAGTTGGACGAGGCGCCAACCGATCGCCCGGTGATCTTCTCGGCGCATGGCGTGGCCAAGGCGGTGCCGGCCGAGGCTGAGCGGCGCAACATGGTCTATGTCGACGCCACCTGCCCGTTGGTTTCAAAGGTGCATATCGAGGCCGAGCGACACCATGAGAACGGGTTGCAGATGATCATGATTGGGCATGAGGGCCACCCGGAAACCATCGGTACAATGGGGCAATTGCCCGATGGCGAGGTTCTGCTGGTCGAAACGCCCGAGGACGTGGCGCAGCTGCGCCCGCGCGACCCCGCGCGGCTGGCCTATATCACCCAGACCACCCTGTCGGTGGATGACACGGCGGGGATCGTTGCGGCTTTGAAAGCGCGCTTTCCCGCCATCGTCGGGCCGCACAAGGAAGACATCTGTTACGCCACAACCAACCGGCAGGAGGCCGTGAAGGCCGTCGCGCCGAAAGTGCAGGCGCTGCTGGTCATCGGCGCGCCGAACTCGTCAAACTCGCGCCGTCTTGTCGAAGTGGCCCGCGCGGCGGGCTGTGATTATGCGATGCTGGTGCAACGCGCCACCGACATCGACTGGCGCGCGTTGGAAGGCGTGGGCGCGGTGGGTCTGACCGCCGGTGCCTCGGCGCCGCAGGTTCTGGTCGACGAGGTGATCGACGCCTTCCGCAACCGGTTCGACGTGGCGCTAGAGCTTGTCGAAACCGCGCAGGAAAACATCGAATTCAAAGTGCCCCGCGTGCTGAGAGACGCCTCATGAGCCACGACGCAAAGACGCTTTCCGTTTATGACGCCAAGGCGCAGGACTACGCCAGAATGGTCGGAGAGGACGACACGCCGGGCCTTGAGGCGTTCGTGAGTGCGCTGCCGGAAAACGCCACGGTGCTCGACCTGGGCTGTGGCCCCGGCCATTGCGCGTTGGTGTTTCAAGCCGCGGGCGTGACGGTCGATGCGGTGGATGGATCACAGGCGATGGTGGACCATGCCCGCGCCCAGGGCGTGCCCGCCCGCCTGGCACGGTTCGAGGAAATCGACGCCGAGGATGGCTATGACGGCATTTGGGCCAACTTCAGCCTGTTGCACGCGCCGAAATCCGCCCTGCCTGGCATTCTTTCTGACCTGTATCGCGCGATCCGCTCTGGCGGGGTTTTTCACATCGGCACGAAACTGGGGGACGGCGAAGCCCGCGATAAAATCGGCCGCTTCTATGCTTATTATAAAGAGGAGGAGCTGGTGCAGCTTCTGACACACGCTGGGTTCACGCCCTTTGCCACTCAAACCGGGGCGGGCACCGGGCTGGACGGCTCGGTCTCCGACTGGATCGTGGTGCGTGCCCATGGCTGAGTTCTTTGCCTATACTGACGGGGCCTGTTCCGGCAATCCGGGGCCGGGCGGCTGGGGCGCGCTGCTTCAGGCCAAGGAAGGCGGCAAGCTGGTCAAGGAACGCGCCCTGAAGGGCGGCGATGGCGAGACCACGAACAACCGGATGGAGCTTCTGGCCGCGATCAACGCGCTGGAGACGCTGGGCAAACCCTGTGCGATCACGGTGATCACCGACAGCCAGTATGTGAAGAACGGCGTGACCGGATGGATCCACGGCTGGAAACGCAACGGGTGGAAGACCTCGGCGAAAAAGCCGGTGAAAAACGCGGATCTGTGGGTGCGGCTGGATGAGGCGCAGGCGCGTCACGCGGTGACCTGGGAATGGGTCAAGGGCCACGCAGGCCACCCGGAAAACGAGCGCGCGGACGAATTGGCGCGCGAAGGCATGGCGCCGTTCAAGAAGGGTTGAGCGGGCCTATTTGATGTAGGTCTGCCAGGCCCAGATCAGAAACACTGCCCCCAACAGCGCGCCGACAAAGCCGAAGGCCATGCCGGTCAACGTCAACAGGAAGCGCAACAGCAGCCCGCCGATCAAGGCGCCCAGCACGCCAATGGCGATGGTGGTCGGCACGTTGGCATCAATATCCATGATCCGTGTGGCCAAAAACCCGGCAGCCGCGCCGATGATGATGAGAAGCATGATAGGCATAACCCCAATATGGGGTTTTTCGCGCGAATGTGAAGCCTAGCTGACGCGATCTGGCATTTCGAACCCGCGCAGGAAGTCCTGGGCCTGCATCGCGCGTTTACCGGGGCGTTGCGCGCTCAGAACCTCAACCGCGCCGTCACCGCAGGCGATCACCAGCCCGTGCAGCACCTGCCCCGGGGTGCCCTGCCCGTCGGCCAGACGGCTGGTCAAAAGCTTCACCTGCTCGCCGCCAATGTCGCATTTCGCGCCGGGGAACGGCGACAGGCCGCGGATCAGCCGGTCAACCTCGACCGCCGGACGGGTCCAGTCGATCCGCGCCTCGGTCTTGTCAATTTTCTGCGCATAGGTCACGCCGTCGTCGGGTTGGGCTACGGGGGTCAGGCTATCCAGCTGGCCCAGCGCCTGAACGATCAGACGCGCGCCCACCGCGCTCAGCCGGTCGTGCAACTGTGCGGTCGTTTCTTCGACCCCAATCTCAAGCGCATCGCGCAGCAGCACCGGGCCGGTGTCCAGACCGGCGTCCATCTGCATGATGCAGATCCCGGTTTCCGCATCCCCCGACAGGATCGCGCGATGGATCGGCGCGGCCCCGCGCCAGCGCGGCAACAGGGATGCGTGGATGTTCAGACAGCCGCGCGCGGGGGCGTCCAGGATGGCCTGCGGCAGGATAAGCCCATAAGCCACAACCACACCGATATCGGCGCCAAGGGCTGCGAACTCGGCTTGTGCTTCCGCGGTGCGAAGGGACACGGGGTGGCGCACCTCCAGACCAAGCTCCAAGGCGCGGGCATGGACCGGGGTCGGGCGGTCCTTCTTGCCGCGTCCCGCGGGGCGCGGCGGCTGGCAATAGACCGCGACGATTTCGTGACCGGCGGCGACCAGCGCCTCAAGAACCGGAACGGAAAATTCTGGCGTGCCCATGAACACAACTTTCATCGCGCCAGTTTCCTTGCCTTTTTCAACAGCATGTCGCGGCGGGTTTTCGACAGGTTGTCGAAATACATCCGCCCGTTCAAATGGTCGATCTGGTGCTGCACCGAGGTGGCCCAGATGCCGACGAAATCCTTGCGGTCGATCACGCCCTGATCATTGAGAAACCGCACCGTCACCGCGCGCGGGCGTTTGAAGCCCGCAGACAGGCCGGGCAGGTTCGGGCTGGCCTCTTCGTGCTCGCGAAACTCGATCGAGCTGTGCAGGATTTCGGGGTTCGCCATGCGCACCGCTTTCCCGCGTTCCTCCGAGGCATCGACCACGGCCAGGCGCAGCATGATGCCAAGCTGCGGCGCAGCAAGGCCCACGCCGGGCATGGCGTCCATCGCCTCGATCATCTCATCCCAGATGGTGCGAATGTCATCGGTGATTTCCGTCACCGGTTCGGCCGCCGTGCGCAGCCGCTTGTCGGGCCACATGACAAAGGGACGGTGGGTCACAGCCGGGCCCGTTCGCGTTTCAGCTTCTGCATCCGGCGGGTGATCATCTGGCGCTTCAGCGGTTTGAGGTAGTCGATGAACAGCTTGCCATCCAAATGGTCAATCTCGTGCTGCACACAGGTCGCCCAGAGCCCGTCAAAGTCACGCTCTTGCTCGTTCCCGTCGCGGTCCAGCCAGCGCACGCCGACCTCGGCGGGGCGGGTGACTTCGGCGTATTGTTCGGGGATCGACAGGCAGCCTTCCTCATACACGCTGGTGTCATCCGAGCTGCGAATGATTTCCGGGTTAAACATGACCAAGGGCTGCGGCGCGGCGCCTTCCTCCTTCACGCAATCCAGCACGATCAGGCGTTGGATCACACCGATCTGTGGCGCGGCCAGGCCAATGCCCGGCGCGTCATACATGGTTTCCAGCATGTCATCGGCCAGCACGCGCAACTCGTCCGACAGGTCGGGCACGGCGTCGCAGACCTTTTTCAGGCGCGGGTCGGGGTGGATCAGGATCGGTCGAATGCTCATGCCCATCATTTAGGGGATGCGCCCGCGCTTCGCAATCTCCCTTGCGCACAAGCGAAAGCCCGTTAGCTTGGCGCAGGAACACAAACGGAGAGCCCCATGAATTTCGACGAGGACATCGACCGCTTCGGCACACATTCCGTGAAATGGGACATGATGGAGAAGATCTATGGCGTGCCTGCCAAGGATGGCATCTCCATGTGGGTCGCCGACATGGATTTCCGCCCCCCCGCCTGCGTGCAGGACGCGTTGCAGGGCATGCTGGACCACGGCGTTTACGGCTATTACGGCGACGACGACGCGTATCGCAATGCGATCTGCTGGTGGATGGAAAACCGCCATGGCTGGAAGGTCGATCCAGCCGCGATCTTCACCACGCATGGTCTGGTGAACGGAACCGGCATGTGCATCGACGCCTATACCCGGCCTGGGGATGGCGTTGTGCTGTTCACCCCCGTCTATCACGCGTTTGCCCGCGTGATCGAAGCCGCCGGGCGTCAGGTGGTGGAAATGCCGCTGGTCAACACCGCGGGCCGGTATGAATATGATTTCGACGCCTATGATGCGGCGATGACGGGGAATGAGAAACTGGTCATCCTGTGTTCGCCGCACAACCCCGGTGGCCGTGTCTGGACCAAGGGTGAGCTTCAGGGCGTTGCGGATTTCGCCAAGCGGCACGACCTGATCCTGGTGTCGGACGAAATCCACCATGACCTGGTGATGCCCGGCGCGGCGCATATTCCCATGACGGCGATCGACGGGATCGAGGACCGGCTGGTGATGATGACCGCCACGACCAAGACCTTCAACATTGCAGGCAGCCATTCGGGCAACGTGATCATCCCCGATGAGACCCTGCGCGCCGCGTTCGCCAAACGCATGGCGGCGCTGGGCCTGTCACCCAATTCCTTCGGGCTTTACATGGCCGAGGCTGCTTACTCCCCCGAAGGTGCTGCCTGGGTGGACGAATTGGTCACCTATCTGGACGGCAACCGGCGCTTGTTTGACGACGGGATCAACGCCATTCCCGGCCTTGCCTCGATGCCGCTTGAGGCGACGTATCTTGCCTGGGTCGATTTTGCCGCGACCGGCATGACGCGTGAGGAGTTCACCCGACGGACCGAGCGGGACGCGCGCATTGCGGCCAACCACGGGCCGACGTTCGGGTCAGGCGGCGACAGCTTCCTGCGGTTCAACCTGGCCACACCGCGTGCGCGGGTGGTCGAAGCGGTCGAGCGGATGCAGAAGGCCTTCGCCGATCTGCAATGAGACGGCTGGCGCGGGTCTTTTCCGCGCTGACCTTTCTGGTGCTGGTGGCGGCGGTCGCGGTCTTTCTGTGGGACCGCACCGCGCCAGTCACGCCGCCACCCTTGGCCCCGCTGGCAGGGCAGATCGACCGTATCCTGATCGAGAAATCCGCCCGCCGCCTGACTGTGTATCGGGACGACGAGGCGCTGCGCAGCTACCGCATCGCGCTGGGGTTCGCGCCCGAGGGCGACAAGGTGCAGGAAGGCGACGGAAAGACGCCCGAAGGCCGCTTCACGATCACCCGCCGCAACCCGCAAAGCGCCTATCACCTGTCGCTTGGCATCGATTATCCGCAGGCCGAGGACCGTGCGCAGGCAAGGGCGGCGGGGGTCAGTCCGGGCGGGGACATCTTCATTCACGGGCAACCCAACGGGCTGGGGCGGATCGGGGCGATCCCCTATGACTGGACCGCCGGTTGCATTGCCGTATCGGACGCTGAAATCGAAGAGTTGTGGCGGATCACGCCAAACGGCACGCGGGTGGATATCCAGCCCTGAGTTTTGCGCCTCAGCTTGACTGCGCGATCAAACCGACCGGTGCGTTTTCCTCACGCGCGAAGTCCAGCGGCGCACGATCCACGGCGGCGGTCGAGCGTTTGAATTCATATCGCATCTGCCCACGCTCTTCCTCCGAAGCCACGATCAGGCACTGATACAGGTGCCGCGCGCCATCATAGAGATCGACAAGCCCACGCAATTTCGGCGCGCGATCGGCGTCCAGGGCAAAACCGTTGTCCCAGGATTTCAGCACCGGAAATACCTCATCATCCACGCGCACGCGCAGGCGGGATTTTTTCTTCAGGTCACGTTTGCGGGCGGCTTCCAGCCCCTCGCGCACCTCTTTCGGCAGAAATTCCATGACGCTCCTCCCAGATCGAGCACCCATGATGGCACGAGATTGGTAGCCGTCAAGTTAACCTTTCGCGACACTCTGTTTCCGCGCGGACCTGTGCAGAACTGCAACGCCCCTGCGCGCGACCGCCAGTTTACCCAGGCGCAGGCCAGGGCCAGATGTTGACGAACACAAAAACGGAGGCCGCAATGGGTCAGCTTGCAAACGGGGTCTGGCAGGATACCTGGTACGATACGAAATCGACCGGAGGCGCCTTTCAGCGCTCAACCGCACGGTTTCGCAACTGGATCACCCCCGACGGCGCGCCGGGGCCGTCGGGCGTGGGCGGCTTTGCGGCTGAAAGCGGACGCTATCACCTCTATGTGTCGCTGGCCTGCCCCTGGGCGCATCGCACGCTGATCTTTCGCGCGCTGAAGGGGCTGACGGATCACATCGGCGTGTCGGTCGTGCATCCCGACATGTTGTCGGACGGCTGGACCTTCGCAACGGATTTCCCCGGCGCAACCGGCGACCAGCTGTATGACCTGCCGTTTGCCCGCGATATCTATACCCGCGCCGACCCCGGCGTCTCGGGTCGGGTCACGGTGCCGATCCTGTGGGACACGCAAAGCCAGACAATCGTGTCCAACGAAAGCGCCGAGATCATTCGAATGTTCAATTCTGCATTCGACGGGTTGACCGGCAACCGCGATGATTTTTGGCCTGACGCCCTGCACACCGACATCGAGACAGTGAATACGCGGGTCTATGACAACGTGAACAACGGCGTTTACCGCGCCGGGTTCGCCACGTCGCAGCCGGCCTATGATACGGCCGTCACGGCGCTGTTCGACACACTGGACTGGCTGGAGGATCGACTGTCACACAACAGATACCTGATGGGCGACAAGATCACCGAAGCCGACTGGCGCTTGTTCACCACGCTGGTCCGGTTCGACCCGGTCTATCACCTGCATTTCAAATGCAACCGGAAGCGGCTGATCGATTACCCGGCCCTGTGGGCCTATGCGCGCGAGCTGTATCAATGGCCGGGGGTGGCCGAGACGGTGAACTTCGACCACATCGTGCGCCACTATCACTTCAGCCACGAAACGATCAATCCGCACCGGATCATTCCGATCAATCCCGTGCTGAACTGGACGGCACCGCACGGACGGGGCTAGGGCGTCCCGGCGCGGCGGGGTGGGATGCCACAGCACCAGACAAGGCCGCGAAGTTGACAAGGGTGGGAGCCGCGCCGGGGCGCCCTCTCAGCCTCTGTCGCGCATCAGGCGCGCCTTCTGGCGATTCCAGTCCTGCTTGGCCGCCGACGCGCGTTTGTCGCTGTGTGTCTTGCCCTTGGCGATGCCGATCTTCATTTTCGCCAGGCCCTTGTGGTTGAAATACAGCACCAGCGGCACAAGGGTCATGCCCTTGCGCTGGGTCGCATTCCACAGCCGCGACATTTCCTTTTTCGAGACGAGCAGCTTGCGCTTGCGCCTTTCCTCATGCCCCCAGGTTTTGGCTTGGGCATAAGCCGCGATCCGGCCATTGACCAACCACAGCTCACCATCCTCGACAGCGGCATAGCTTTCGGCGATATTCGCCCCACCCTGGCGCAGGGATTTCACCTCGGACCCGGTCAGCACGATGCCGCATTCAAGGTCATCCTCGATTGCATAATCATGCCGGGCCCGCCGGTTTTCGGCGATTACCTTGTAGTTGGGGTCTTGTTTCTGCTTGGCCATGATCGGGATGTAGGCAACCACACACACGCTGTCCAGTGCGGAACGGGCGCGGTCTCAGCCCTGTGGCATGTCGATGGTTTCGATCCATGGCTTGATGTCCACCACCGGAGTGCCATCGAAACAATCGATCGCGTCAATGCCGATCACCCCCGCGTCCATGTCCAGCGCGGTGATGCGCACCGTCGACATGGCGATCGGATTCGGGCGCACCGGGCTGCGCAACGAAAATACGCCGCGACCGCTGTCGGTATGACGCGGGGATTGCACGATCAGGTCACGCCGCCCCCGATCCATCCAGTACAGCACGATGATGTGGCGCCCAACTTCAAGCCCCTGAAGCCCCTGGGCATAGCCCGGTTCAAGCTCGACCGTGGCGGCCCCCCCGGCCTCACGGGCCGAGCCGATGTTGCGCGGCGCATCGCCGGGCTGCCAGCGCGACCGCACATGGCCGATGAAGGCCACGCGCGGACCGTCACTGTCGCCGGGATCGAAGGCAAGCTGAACCTCGCCTTCGCGTTTCTCGAAGCTCATTACAGCAGGCCAGCGTGGACCATCGCCGCGTCAATCGCGGCCTTGGTGCTGTCTTCCAGTCCGGTCAGGGGCGATCGGACCTCTTCGCTGCAGCGGCCCAGCTTGGCCAGGCCGTATTTGGCCCCGACCAGACCCGGTTCGGTAAAGATCGCCTTGTGCAGTGGCATCAGCTTGTCCGAGATTTCAAGCGCGCTTGCATAATCACCCTTCTGCGTCGCGGCCTGCAGATCCGCGCACAGACCCGGCGCCACGTTCGCGGTGACCGAAATGCAGCCAACGCCACCCTGGGCGTTGAACCCGTGCGCCGTCGCGTCTTCGCCCGACAATTGGCAGAAGTCCGGGCCACAGGTCATGCGCTGCCAGCTGACCCGCGCGAGATCGCCGGTCGCGTCCTTCACGCCGACGATATTGGGGTGCTTGGCCAGTTCGCCCATCGTCGCGGGCGTCATGTCCACGACCGACCTGCCCGGAATGTTGTAGATGATGATCGGCAGCTCCACCGCATCCGCAACGGAAGTGTAATGCGCGATCAACCCGCGCTGGGTCGGCTTGTTGTAATACGGCGTAACCACCAGCCCGGCTGCCGCGCCGACCGCTTTGGCGTGCTGCATGAAGCGCAGGGTTTCGGCGGTGTTGTTCGACCCGGCCCCGGCGATCACCGGCACACGGCCCGCCGCTGCGGCCACCACGGCCTCGACCACCGCTTCGTGTTCGTCATGGGTCAGCGTCGGGCTTTCCCCGGTCGTGCCCACCGGCACCAGCCCGTTCGAACCTTCGTCGATCTGCCATTCGACCAGCTGTTTGAGCGCGTCGAAATCCACGGCGCCGTCCTTGAACGGCGTGACCAGGGCAGGAAGAGATCCTTTGAACATGACACGCTCCATTTTTCATTTCGTGACGCGCGTGAATCGCGCGGGGTGCAAACGCGGCGGAAACTAGCCGTGTTGGGGCGAAATGCCAAGTTTGTGTGTTGTGCTAATGCGCTCAGACACTACCTTTTTTGTATGACTGGCCTTTTTCGCCGACTCGTCGGCCCGATTTTTGTGATTTTCACGCTTGCCTTGCCCGTTACGGCACAGGACGGCGGTCTTGCCGTGGCCCTGAACAAGATGCGCGCGGACGATTGGGACGGCGCGCGGGCCGCGGCTCAAGGCGACCTTGCGCGTGATGTGATCGAATGGAACCGGCTGCGCGAAGGGCTGGGAAGCTTCGCCGAGGCGCGTGCCTTTCTGACCCGCCGCCCGGATTGGCCCGGTTTGAAATACCTGCGCAAACGCTCCGAAGTGGCGATTGGCGCGGGGGCGGACCCTGCACAGGTGCTTGCCTTTTTCAGCGATCAACCACCCCAGACCGGCAACGGCGCGCTGCGCTATGCGCAAGCTCTGGCCGCGACTGGAAACGGGCAAGAGGCGAAAGAACAGATCATCTTGGCCTGGATTTCCCTGTCGATTGACCGCGAGGAGGAGGCCGCAATCCTGGCGGCGTATGGCGACACCTTGCGCCCCTTTCACTGGCAGCGATTGGACAAACTGCTGTGGAATGGCTCGCGCCACGAAGCGCCGCGCATGTTCGACCGTGTCAGCACGGATCACCGCGCGTTGGCCGAAGCGCGCTATGCCCTCAGGCGCAAGCGCGACGGTGTAAATGCCCTGATTGACGCCGTGCCTGCGGCGCTGAAGGACGATCCCGGCCTGGCCTATGAGCGGTTCCTGTGGCGCGCCAGCAAGGGGCGCAATCAGGATGCGGCAGACCTGGCGCTGGAACGCTCGACCTCGGCCGCATCCCTGGGCGAGCCCGAAAAATGGGCCAGCTGGCGCCGCGTGTTGGCGCGATGGTCGATGCGGGACGGACAGGCGCGTCAGGCCTATCGCCTGGCCGCAAACCACCACCTGTCGGGTGGGTCGAATCAAAACGATCTGGAGTGGCTGGCGGGCTTCATTGCCCTGCGCAAGCTGGATGACCCCACCACCGCGCTGGAGCATTTCCAGACCTTCCGCCGGGGCGTCGATACACCAATCAGCCTGGGCCGTGCGGGGTATTGGGAAGGCCGCGCGCAAGACGCTTTGGGCAATACCGAAGCGGCACAGGCGGCTTACGCGTTCGGGGCCGAGTTCCAGACCAGTTTCTATGGCCAGTTGGCCGCCGAAAAGGCCGGTATCACGATGGATGCGACCCTGACCGGTGCAGAGACCTTCGCGGACTACCGCCAGGCCGCGTTCTGGGGCGATGACGTGATGGATGCGGCCCGGATGTTGCTGGCGGCTGGCGAATTGTATCTGGCAGAACGCTTCACGGTGCATCTGACCGAAAGCTTGGGGCGCACCGAAATCGGACAGCTGACCGACTGGGCCGAAGCGGCGGACGCGCCGCATTTGCAGGTGATGATCGCCAAACGGGCGGTGAAACAAGGGCACGTGCTGCCCCGGCCCTATTTCCCGACCCCGGACATCGGGCGCGGAAACCGAACAGTGCCGCGCGCGTTGGAACTGGCAATTGCCCGGCGCGAAAGTGAATTTGACCCCGAGGTCGTGTCAGGGGTCGGCGCGCGCGGGCTGATGCAGCTGATGCCGGGCACCGCGTCGGACATGGCCGCGCGGCTGGACATGGAGTATTCCCGCCCGCGCCTGACCAGCGACCCGGCCTATAACACGCGGCTGGGGTCGGAATACCTGGCGCTTCTGATCGAACAATTCGGTGGCAATCCGGTGCTGATTTCCGCAGGCTACAACGCCGGGCCATCACGGTCGCGCAGGTGGTCCGAGCAGTTCGGAAATGTGCGTGCGGGGTCAACGGACATCGTCGACTGGATCGAACACATCCCGTTTCGCGAAACCCGAAACTACGTGATGCGGGTGACGGAAAGCCTGGCGGTCTACCGCGCCCGTCTGACCGGAAAAACTGCGCCGATCACCCTGTCGCGTGAATTGAAGCGCTAAGCCTTCCCCGGCGCGCCGGGGCGGGTGGGTGGGCGGTGCGTCGGGGAAGGCGGACCCGCAGACAATGCGTCACGACGTGGCCCGCGCGCGCAACAGCGTGAACACCCCGGCGACCACGACGATGACCGCGCCAAGGACCACGTTGGCTTCGATCTGTTCGCCAAACACCGCGATACCCAGCGCGGCGGCAAAGACCAGTTGCAGGTAGGCGAACGGCTGCACCTCGCTGGCCTCGGCCACCTCATAGCACTTGATCAAAAGCCAGTGCCCCAGCACGCCGGTGACGCACAACAACGCCATCCAGGCCCAGTCGCGCGCGATCATCGGCTCCCATGCAAATGCCCCCACGGCGGTCATCACCACCGCGCCCGTGACACCGGTCCAGAAAAAGCTGGTCGCGGTGCGATCCTTGCGCGCGGCATAACGGGTCAGCAGGCCATAAAGCGCGAACATCAGCGCACCGATCAGCGGTATGATTGCCGCTGGTGAAAACACGCCAAACCCAGGGCTCAGGATGATCAGCACACCGATCAGACCCACTCCGATCGCCACCCAACGGCGCCAGCCGACCCGTTCGCCCAGAACCGGCCCAGACAGAGCCGCGACAATCAGCGGGTAGCAGGCAAACACCGCGTGGCTTTCGACAAGACCCAGCAGAGTAAACGCCAGGATCGTCACGCAGATCTCGGCGGCCAGAAGCGCGCCACGAAAGATCTGCAACACCGGTTGCGGCGTCGCAATCGCGCGGCGTAGCCCACCGGTCTGTCGGCCCGTGATGGCAATGACGAAGGCCGCGAAGAACCAGTAACGGATCATCACCACCATCAGCACGTTGTATTCCCCCGCCAGGTGGCGCGAAATTCCGTCCTGCATGGCGAAGACGAAGGTCGTGGCGATCATCAGGAAGATGCCAAGCCGTGTGTTCTGCGTGCTCATAAGTCTTTCCGCCCGACGCTCATGTGGCGTTTGCGGCCAAAGCCCGGCACCCGGGTCACGGTGAACCTGGCCGCCTCAAGCCCCCGACGCACGAACCCGGCCGCAGTATAGGTGGCGAAGGTGCCACCGGGGGTCGTGTGGCGACCCACCTCGGCCATCAGATCGGCGCCCCAAAGCTCGGGGTTCTTGGCCGGAGAAAACCCGTCCAAAAACCAGGCATCCGCCCGCCCGGCCCAATTGGGCAGCGTTTCGCGGGCGTCGCCGGTGATGACCTCGACCGACAGATTGCCTACGGCAAAGCGACGCGCACCTTGCGCCCATGCCTGCAGAAACGGCGCGGCGATTGCCTGCGCGTCCGGAAAGGCCGCGAGTGCCGCGACGATATCTGGCGTTGCCATCGGAAAGGCTTCGAACGAGGTGAAGCGCACGGGCACCTGCGCCACTTGCGCCAGCGCCAACATGTTCAGCCCGGTCCCAAAGCCCAGCTCGGCGACGTGGAACCCTGGCACCAAACGGGCAGGCAGGTCGTTGCCGGACTGGAAAACATGGCGCGTTTCCTCCAACCCGTTTTCCAGGCTGAAATATGGGTCGTCAAAGCGGGTGGACACCGGAATGCCCCCGTCCTTCCACGCAATCTGTGCCGTCTGGTCCTGCCCCATTCTTTCGCCTATGGATGATCGTGAACCCGGCGACAATGGGGAAGGAACCCGGCTTTGGCAATCACCGATATCACCGTGCGCGGCGCTGGCATTTTCGGCCTGTCGATCGCCTGGGCCTGCCTTCAACGGGGCGCGAAGGTGCGCGTGGTTGACCCCGGCGGACCAGGGGCCGGATCCTCAGGCGGGCTGGTCGGCGCGCTGGCGCCGCATGTGCCCGAAAACTGGAACGACAAGAAAGCGATCCAGTTCGACAGCCTGATCCGCGCCGAAAGCTTCTGGGCCGAGGTCGAAACGGTGTCGGGTCTGGACCCCGGCTACGCCCGCTCGGGTCGCCTGCAGCCGATCGCCGATGATCACGGCCTGGAATTGGCACGCCAACGGGGTGAGAACGCCGTGACCCTGTGGCAGGGCAAGGCCGCTTGGCAGATCATTTCGGCCAGCGATTTTCCGGATTGGGCGCCGCTGACACCGACCGGGTACCTGATCCACGACACCCTGACCGCCCGCATGGCGCCGCGCCGTGCGGCGGCCAGTCTGGCTGCCGCCATCACCGCGTCGGGCGGCGAAATCGTGACCGACGCGCCCGACCAGGGCCAGGTGATTTGGGCCACTGGCGCACAAGGCTTGGTCGCACTGTCCGAGGAATTCGGCAAATTGGTCGGTGTTGGCGTAAAGGGGCAATCGGCGCTTTTGCACTACGACGCGCGCGACCTGCCGCAGTTGTTCGCAGGCGGTGTGCACGTGATCCCGCATGGCGATGGCACCGTGGCCATCGGCTCGACCTCCGAGCGCGAGTTCGACGACCCACACAGCTGTGACGCGCAGTTGGACGAGGTGTTGGACAAAGCCCGCACCGCCGTGCCAGCCTTGCGCGATGCCCCTGTGATCGAGCGCTGGGCCGGGGTTCGGCCCCGGGCCCGAACCCGCGCGCCGATGCTGGGCGCATATCCTGAACGACCCGGGCATTTCATCGCCAACGGTGGCTTCAAGATCGGGTTCGGCATGGCGCCAAAAGTGGCCGAGCTGATGGCCAATCTGGTTCTGGAAGGCCGTGACGGCATCCCCGAGCATTTCGGGGTCGCAGCGAACCTCTAGAGGGTTGCCTTGGCCTTCATGCACAAGCGCCCATCAGGTCCGCGCACCCACAGGGACCTGCCATCGCGGCACAGGCTGGCCGCTTCGCTGTGCACAAGCGGCGCCGTGGCGCGGAAGCTAAACCCACTCAGCGGCCCAAGCTCCCGTGTGGCTTTCAGCATCAACAGCTGCGCCAACAACGGCCCGTGCACCACCAGCCCGTTATAGCCTTCAACATCGCGACAGTAATCCAAGTCATAGTGGATGCGGTGCCCGTTGAAGGTCAGCGCAGAATAGCGAAACAGCTGTGTCGACGTGAACGACACCGGCTCTTCGCTCTGCGCCCGGTCGGGGGACTGCGGCGCAATCGGCGACGGGGCATTCGGGGCGGGGTCTTCCCGGTAGACAAGGTCCTGAAACTCGGTGACGGCTAGGCGACCATCTTGGTGGATGTCGTGGCGCAGCGTGACAAAGCCCAGCGGACCGGTGCGCCCCTGTTTGCGCTCGGCCTTCTGCACGCGGGTCATTTTCTCGGCTGGTTTTCCAGCGTCCAGGGGGGCATGAAACTGCAGGCGCCCGCCCGCCCACATGCGACGGGGCAGGCCCATGTCCGGGATCAGACCTCCGACACGCGGGTGGCCGTCACGCCCCAGCGCGCCAGGGGACTGCGCGTCCCAGAAAAAGACCTGGTGGAAGAACGGAGGCAGCGTCTGTATCGGCGCCTGCCCTGGCAGGTCCAGCGTGGCCCACAACGCCTGAACCCGCGCCGGATCCATCACGTCGGTTCGGGTTTGAATTCGGGCGCTGTCATCGGTCATAAGGGAGACTAGGCCGCACAGGCCGAAAAGGAAAACCCATGCGCGTGACATCTCTGGATCATCTGGTGCTGACAGTCGCGGATATCGGCGCCAGTGTGGCATTCTATACGATGGTGCTTGGCATGACAGCTAAGCGGTTTCAGCCCGCCGATGGCACCACCCGCACCGCTTTGACGTTTGGCGCCCAGAAGATCAACCTGCATCCCAAAGGCGGTGAGTTCCAGCCTAAAGCCAACCGCGCAACGGTGGGCAGTGCAGATCTGTGTTTCCTGACCGAAACGCCAATTGCCGATTGGCAGGCGCAGCTGGCCGCGCATGGGGTTGCGGTCGAGGCGGGGCCGGTTGAACGCACCGGCGCCACAGGCCCGATCCTGTCGCTGTATCTGCGTGACCCCGATGGCAATCTGATCGAGCTGTCAAACGCGCTTTAACCGCCCGTTGCCGCGCGCAAGGTCTGCATGCGCGTGGTCAGGGATTTCTCGACACGGGTATTGATCAACAACCCATCCGCATCGAACTGGTTGTTGGAATCGGCCACACAGATATCGGGTCCGGGCACAAGGGTGGCGCGGAACGGCATCATCGCCAACACCAGTGAATTCAGCGCCCGCTCTCCGCCCGAACGGCCCCCGGCCGCGGACATCAACGCAACGGGTTTACCGGCCCAGGGATTGCCCTCGGTCCGGCTGACCCAATCCAACGCGTTCTTAAGAACGCCCGACAGATTCTTGTTGTATTCCGGCGTCGAAATCACGACCGCGTCCGCCGCCGCAATCTGGTCGGCCAGGGTTTGGACGGGGGCGGGAATGCCCGTGCCGTCCTCAAGATCGCCGTCATACAGCGGCAAGGCCAGGTCTGCCTCGACATAAGTCACGCCGTCGCCCATCAGGCGGGCTGCGTTGCGGACAAGGAAGCGGTTGGAGGACCCCGCGCGCAAGGCGCCGGGCAGGCCAAGGAGGGTCAGGTTTTTCATTCCCCCTCTTTGCCGCGCGAGGGGTCTGAATGCAAGACGGGCGACCCGAAGGCCGCCCATCTCTGTCTCCGGGACAGGTGGAGATTATTCAGCCGGAACCGCGGCGGTCGCCGACTTGGAGAAGTGCTGGCGGTTCAGGCGAAGCACCATTGCGACCATGGCAAACTGGAACACGATGGCGATGCCGCTCAGAACCCAGAACGCCAGCGAGTATTTGTCGACCACGCCCGAGGCGACCAGACCCTTGTTGATGAAGAAATGCATCATCACCGAGATCGCAACACCGGGGCAGATCAGGGCATAGGAACCGGGCGAGGTGCCGTTGCCGAACACGTAATCTTTCCAATACCCCTGACGGGCCAGAACGGTCAGGCCAAGACCCAGGAACACGAACTGGAACGACAGCAGACGCGCAAGGAAGACCATCGTCTCACCAGGGGCCGCGTGGACTTCGAACGTGGTGTGCATCCCGTGGAACTGGCGCAGGAACATGATGCCCAGCACCGTGGTGATCGGGATCAGGATCATCAGGGTCGGCGCGGCCTCTTCCGAGGTGCCATAGTGCAGCATCGAGTTGAACGCGGTCACCAGGGCAACGGCGGCATAGACCATGGCGGCGACGCCGAAGAAGGTGGACAGCGCCAGCGAGGTACCGACGACGACCGTGTTGCCGCTCATCGCGGCCGGGGCGGCAAAGCCCACGGCGACCATCGACAGGGCGAAGGCCGGCAGAAGCTGGGCAAAGGAATTGTGCGCGGTCACGTCAAAGACGCCACCTTTCGTCAGCACACGACCCAGGAAATCGCCGATGTACATCAGCGCCTGAACACCGACCAGGAAGAAGGCGACCATCGCCAGCGGGAACAGGTATTCGACGACCGCCCACAGGCCGGGCACGAAGACGAGACCAACGATGAACAGCCCATTGATCGCCATCGCCAGCGCAAGCGGCATGGCCAGGATCGTGGTTTCCCCGTTCGAATTCTTCAGCGTCTGATAGGCTTCGGTCTTACGGAACTTCGAGAAGGCCGAGAGGTTCCAGAACAGGTATTTCAGGTTCAGAAACGCCATGATTGCGATGCCGATGACCGCAACGGCGATCCCAACCTGCATCGCGGCTGACCCAGTGTTCCAGGCGGCCATGATGTCTTCGAACACCGGCACGGGCTTGCCCGGGTGTTTCACCCAGAACATCAGGTACATGAAGAAGGTGACATTCAGGCCACCGGCCCCGACCGAGGCCAGGAAATAAAGCGGCGAGTATTTGTCCGCTGGGCGCGAGGTTTGCATGGGATTACTCCATTTCGTATTCAATTTCATGAATGTTTTAACCCGAGTCGCGCCGCTCTACCCTGCGGCAAGTTGTTGCATCTGAAATGTGTCTTTAAAAACGGGGGCCGGTAACCTTTCGTTAACCAAGCTTTGCGACCCTGTGGGAGGTCAGTCGAAAGGACCTCCATGCGCCTGTTCATCCCGGTTCTCGTGACCACCCTGACCGCCCTCGCAGGCTGTGACAGCCCCGGCGTGGCCTTCATGGGCTCTGAAAAGATCGAGGTTGAGGTCGAAGGCAGCACCTTCAGCGTGCACCGGCGCGAAAATCGGGTCGAAGTCTATCGCACCTCGCGCGAATTGCTGCCGAAACTGGGGGTCATCATGGGGCGGTCGAAGATCGCGATCGAGCAAGCGACCCAGTGCAAGGTGCGCGACGGCACGATGACCGGCGACCACGCGATCCAGCGCGCCAGCCTGAATTGCACCGGCAAACCGGACACGGCGTCGCCCGGATTTTCCTGTGACGTGGTTGACAGCTACAACCCCGAAACCGGGCTGAGCGAGGTCGTGGGCATCAATTGCGTGCCGACCTGAGCGTCAGAGTGTTTTTTCCATGAAAAGCGACGACGAATTGGCCTCATAGTCGCCAAACGGCCCGCATTGGGCGAAGCCGCCACGAGCATACAGTCGGTGCGCCTCGTGAAGTAGTGATCCGGTTTCCAACTTCAGAGCGCTCAGGCCCAGGACGCTGGCATGGGCTTCAAGCCGGTCCAAAAGCTTCATTCCAAGCCCCAGCCCCCGCGCATCGGGCGAGACGAACATCGACTTCACTTCACCATACGATCCCTTGTTGGCCAGGGCGGCGGTGCCCAGAACCGTCTCGTCATGCCTGGCGACGAAAAAGGTGATCTGCGGCACGCACAGCTCTTCGATGTCCAGGAAATGATTGTCCTCGGGGGGGAACAGGCTCTCCATCAACGCATGACTCTGACGCAGCAGCGCGGTGGCCTGCGGGTCGCGTGGATCGCCGGGTTCGATGGAAACGGACATTCGGGGCCTCATGGTGTTTCTTTGCAGGTTTTCGAGGATGTTGATCCATTGGACGCGGCCCGGCAAGCGCAATATCTTGTGGATAAGTCGGCAGTTTTCCCCAGATGAGGGGCATACCCGTTGACTCACGGGGCTTCGAGCCAAACAATCGGGACTTCATAGGAATCATCCACGAGGCAACCGGGTTGCGGTTCTCTAAACTTCGTCTGAACGGCTTCAAAAGCTTTGTTGACCCGACCGATCTGGTGATCGCGGACGGGCTGACCGGCGTTGTCGGGCCGAACGGATGTGGCAAATCGAACTTGCTGGAGGCGCTGCGCTGGGTGATGGGCGAAAACCGCCCCACAGCGATGCGCGGTGGCGGCATGGAAGACGTGATCTTCGCCGGCGCCTCGACCCGCCCGGCCCGCAATTTCGCTGAAGTGTCGCTCTCCTTGGACAACAGCGAGCGGCTGGCGCCGTCAGGGTTCAACGAATCGGACGCGCTGGATATTGTGCGCCGCATCACACGGGATGCGGGCAGCGCGTATAAGGTCAACACCAAGGACGTGCGGGCGCGTGATGTGCAGATGCTGTTCGCCGACGCCTCCACCGGCGCGCATTCCCCCGCCCTTGTGCGGCAGGGGCAGATTTCGGAACTGATCAACGCCAAACCCAAAGCCCGCCGCCGCATTCTTGAGGAAGCGGCCGGGATTTCGGGCCTGTATCAACGCCGCCACGAGGCCGAGTTGAAGCTGAAGGGCACCGAGACCAACCTGGCACGGGTCGAGGACGTGATCGAGCAGCTTGCCAGCCAGTTGTCGCAACTGGCGCGTCAGGCACGTCAGGCCGCGCGCTATCGCACCATCGGGGATGACCTGCGCAAAGCCGAGGGGCTGTTGCTTTATCGGCGCTGGAGAGAGGCCGATGAGGCCCGCGCCGCAGCAGACCTGCAGTTGTCCGAACGTGTCAAACAGGCCGCCGCCGCCGAGGGTGCGTCGCGCATCGCCGCCAAGCAGCGGCAAGAGGCCGAGGACCGCCTGCCCCCCTTGCGCGAGGAAGAGGCGATTGCCGCCGCTGTTCTGCAACGGCTTCAAGTCCAGCGCGACACCCTGGCCGACCAGGAAACGCAAGCGCTGGAGCGGATCGATTTGCTCAAGGGGCGGATCGAACAGCTGACCCTGGATATTGATCGCGAGGCCGGGCTGAACAAGGACGCTGGCGAAACGATCGAACGGCTGGAATGGGAACAGGATCAACTCGCGAAGGCCGGCGAGGGGCACGAGGCGCGGCTGGAAGACGCCGCCGAAGCCGCCCGCGATTCCGCCCGCGTTTTGCAAGACCGCGAAGGGTCTCTGAGCCAGCTCACCGAAGACGTGGCCCGCTTGGCCGCCCGCCACCAATCGGCGCACCGGCTGTTGGAAGACAACAAAAAGACGCTGGACAAAAGCGAAGGTGAAGCCACCCGCGCACGTGCAGCGGTGGAAGAATCCAAAGGCGCGTTGGCCAGAGCCGGGGCCGAGTTCGAAGCCGCGCAAGCGGCGCAGTTGGTTGCCGCGACAGCCTCGGAACAGGCGGAAGCGGCGCTGGTTGCGGCCGACGAAGCGCGCTCGGACGCGCAATCGCGCGAGGCTGACGCGCGCGCCGCCCGGTCTTCAGCCGAAGGCGAAGTGAACGCACTTCATGCCGAGGTGCAGGCGCTGGCGCGGCTGGTCGAGCGTGACGCTTCAGAAGGTGGGCAGGTTCTCGACCTTTTGCGGGTGAAGCCAGGCTATGAAAAAGCGCTGGGCGCAGCGTTGGCCGATGATCTGCGGGCCCCCGCCATCGACGGGGATACGCCGTCTGGCTGGGCCACCTTGCCCGGCTATTCCCAAGCACAATCGCTGCCCGACGGGGTCGCGGCGCTGACGAATTACGTGACAGTCCCCGAGGTTCTGGCCCGGCGGATGAGTCAGGTGGGGCTTGTCGAACCCGAAGACGCCCCTGCGCTTCAGGCGCAGTTGAAACCGGGGCAGCGGCTGGTGTCGTCCGAGGGTGATCTCTGGCGCTGGGACGGGTTCCGCGCGGGCGCCGAGGACGCGCCCTCCACGGCAGCGCTGCGGCTGGAACAGCTGAACCGCTTGCAGGAACTGAAGCAGGACTTGGAAGAAGCCAGCGCGCGCGCGGATGGTGCCCGCGCGGCGCACGGCACGTTGAAAGACACGCTGGTCCAGACCACCGAGGCCGACAAGGCCGCGCGCGAAGCCCGCCGCGACGCCGACCGTGCTGTGACCGAGGCAAACCGCGCGCTCAGCCGCGCAGAGGCGGATCGCAACATCGCCGGTGGCAAGCTGGAAAGCCTTGGTTTGGCCGTGACACGTCACGAAGAAGAGGCGATGGGCGCGCGTCATCGCATGGGCGAGGCCGAGAAAGCCGTGGCCGATCTGGGTGATCTGGACGCGGCACGGGCCGAAGTCGAAGACGTCAAGATGACTGTCGAGGCCGCACGTATGACGATGATGGCCAAGCGCTCGGGCCATGACGAATTGCGCCGCGAAGGCGAAGCACGGGTGAAACGCGGGCAGGAAATTACAAAGGAAGTCAGCGGCTGGCGTCACCGACTTGAGACAGCTGGCAAGCGGATTGCCGAGCTGGAAGAGCGCAAGGAAGGGTCCGCGGGCGAACTGAAAGACGCCACTGCCGCCCCGGCCGAACTGGCCGCCAAGCGCGAAGAGCTGCTGGACGCGATCGGCGAGGCCGAGGGGCGCCGGTCGAAAGCGGGAGATGCCTTGGCCGAGGCTGAAACCGGGCTGCGCGACGCAGTGCAGACCGAGCGTGAAGGCGAGCGGCTGGCTGGTGAGGCCCGAGAGGCCCGCGCCCGCGCCGAAGCCCGCGCCGAGGCCGCCCGCGAAACTGTCGCCTATGCCGCCGAGCGGATCGAGGAAGACCAGGAAACGACTCCCGATGCGCTTTTGGAAAGCCTTGAGGCGGACCCGGACAAGATGCCGTCGTCGGATCAGATCGAGCATGATGTGAACCGCCTGAAACGTCAGCGCGACGCACTAGGTGCCGTGAACCTGCGCGCCGAGGAAGACGCCAAGGAAGTGCAGGAAGAGCACGACAACCTGGTACATGAGATGACCGACCTTGAAGAGGCGATCAAGAAACTGCGCCACGGCATCTCGAGCCTGAACAAGGAAGGCCGCGAACGCCTTTTGACCGCGTTCGAGCAGGTGAACTCCAGCTTCGGCGTGCTGTTCAGCCACCTGTTTGGCGGCGGTGAAGCCAAACTGGTTCTGGTCGAAAGTGATGACCCGCTGGAGGCCGGGCTGGAGATCATGTGCCAACCGCCGGGCAAAAAACTGTCGACCCTGTCGCTGTTGTCGGGCGGGGAACAGACCCTGACCGCGCTGGCGCTGATCTTTGCCGTGTTCCTGGCAAATCCCGCGCCGATCTGTGTGCTGGACGAGGTCGATGCGCCGCTGGACGACGCGAACGTCACGCGATTCTGCGACCTGCTGGACGAAATGACCCGCCGCACCGACACGCGGTTCCTGATCATCACCCACCACGCGGTGACGATGGCGCGCATGGACCGTCTGTTCGGCGTGACGATGGCCGAACAGGGCGTCAGTCAATTGGTTAGCGTCGATCTGAAGAATGCCGAAGCTATGGTCGCCTGATGTTGCACGAACGCGCCGCGCGGCATAGGCTGGGCGGAGGGAAGGCAGACAGGAGAAAAGCCATGTTCTTCAAACGGATGATCATCGGGACCGCGCTTGTCGGAACACTCGCCACCAGCGCGATGGCCGACAATGTGGCAGCTTCGGATCCCAACACGTTGATGTCCTATTTTTTCAACGAAGGCATTCCCGCGCGGCTGGGAAGTGATGACGTCGGTGATCCGATGATCACCTTGCGCCACGATGGCGAAGAGTTTGACGTGTTCTTCTATGGGTGCTCGGACAACACGGATTGTCAGAGCATCCAGTTCGCAATCACCTACTCCACCTCAGCGCCCACACCGTTGGAGGCGATCAACACCTGGAACGCCGAAAACTTCTTCGTGCGCGCCTATCTGACGGATGAGGGTAATTCCCGCCTGGAGTTTGATGTGCTGACCGGACGGATGGGGCTGGACAACGCGGATTTTGATGATGTGTTCAAAACTTGGGCCAGATATCTTGAGCAATTCGCGGATTACCTTGACTGACCACCGTGACGACTGGTCGCCTTACAATTTGATCTGGATTATTGCGGGGCACACATGTCGGGCCTAGGCTTGTTCCCAGAACCATCAAGGGAGAGGGATATGAAAACGGTTTCCGCAATCACAAGTGTTATTTTTGCGCTGAGTGTCGGTGCCACCGCGCAGGCGGGGCAGGTTCTGGCCTCGAACCCGCAAAGCATCATGGACTTCTTCTTCGAGCAGGGCATTCCAGCGCAGTTGGGCACGGACAGCTACAATGATCCGATGATCGACTATCGCTATGAAGGCGAAGCCTATTCGTTGTTCTTCTACGGCTGCACAGATGGCGCCCGATGCGATTCCGTCCAGTTCAAGACCGGCCACCGTGTCGGCGGGAAAGTTACACTAGACTCTGTGAACGCCTGGAACGCCGAATACCGGTTCGGCGATGCTTATTTGACCGACAACGGCGACACGAACCTGACCTATGACATCCTGACCGGTGCCGAAGGTCTCAGCACGGCGGATTTCAGTGAAGTGTTCGGGCAATGGATCAGCATGGTCGAGGATTTCGAAGACCACATCGGCTGGCAGTAAGTCACACCGGGACCGACGCGTTCACCGCCGCGACCATCGCGGTTGTGACGGCGGTGTAGAGCTGTTCAGACAGGGCTGCATAGCGGACCCAGACGTCCTGCGAGAAATCCTGATCGCGCCACAGCGACATGTTGTCGAACGTCCAACCGCGTTGCGCTGCAAAAAGTAGACGGCGCGCGGGTGGGGGCAGCGTATCCGCTGGGCCGGGCGGCCGAGGGACTGGGCGCGGATCGGGCGCGCCATCCAGCAGGCAAAGCGCTGAGCCGAAAATGGCCGCGACTTGGTCGAAATGCTGCGCCTGTGCAAATTCGTTCATGTCCGAGAGGGCCGCGCGCAGAGTGTTTCTGACCTCTTCAAGGTCAACGCCTGGTGGGGTCGCCGGCGACGGATTGGCCAGGTATTCCACCGCCCATATCCGCCCGTCAGGATCGCGGGGGTACGCCGCGCGCCACCCCGGCGTCCAGCGGATCACGCCACCATCGGGGGTTTCGCTGGTCATGCTCCACAGGCTGCCACCGCCGGCAAACCCGGCGCTGAGGCGGTCGGGGATCATGTCCTCATCGTCATCTTGATCTTGCCGAATGCACGACATCACCACGCGCTCCACCCCGGACTCGGTCAGTCGGTCCAGCCAATCGCCGGGGGTCTCGGCCACCGGCACGCGCCGGTCTTTGCCGTACCGGCGCTTGTGCGACGTGTGAAACGCGATCGACCCGCAGCGATCGAAGGCGCGCTGTCCCGCGAACCACGGCATCGGGTCGTCCGAATGCGCAATCCGGTTGTTGGCGGAAATGACCAGCGCGGCCAGTTGAGCAACTTCACCGTCCATGACCGGCGCTAAAGGCGCTCAGAGCGCATTGAGAAGCTGCGCGGTGGGCCAGGCGTCCGCCGGCAGACCCAGCCGCTGCTGTTCGCGTTGAACCGCTGCACGGGTCTTGGCCCCAAGGATGCCGTCGATCTTGCCCACGTCATGTCCACGTGCCGCCAGCTTCTTTTGCAGCGCCTTCATTTGGTTGCCCGACAGCCCCTTGTCGGGATTGCCTGCGTTATATACCGGCGCGCCCTCCAGCCTGGTGGCGAAATAGGCGGCGGTGGTCACATAAACGAAGCTTTTGTTCCACTCGAAATAGACCGAGTAGTTCGGGTAGGCGAGGAACGCCGGCCCCTTGCGCCCCTGGGGCAAAAGGATCGAGGCCTTGAGGTTCGGCCCCTGCAAACGGCCCGAACGCGGCTGCACGCCAAGTTTCGCCCATTGGCTGGCCGTCATCGTGTGCCGCAGCCCGGTCTTGGACCAGTCCAGATTGGAAGGCACGATGACTTCTTGCAACCACGGCTCGTTCGCGCGCCATCCCAACCCGCGAAGCATGTTGGCCCCGGACAGAAGCGCATCAGCGGGCGTGCGACGCAGGTCAACTTTGCCGTCTCCATTGCCGTCCACACCAGCTTCGATGATGTCACCGGGCAGCATCTGAACCATGCCAATTTCACCGGCCCATGCGCCTTTTGAGGTGGCCGGATTGAACTCTCCGCGTTCAAACAGCTCCAGCGCAGCAAACACCTGCGGTTGGAACAGTTCCGGACGACGGCAATCGTGGCTGAGCGTGACCAGCGAATTCAGCGTGTTGAAGTTTCCCTGCACTGCGCCGAAGTCGGTTTCAAACGCCCAGAACGCCGTCAACACCCCACGTGACACACCATAGCGGCTTTCCATCACATCAAACACGCTGTCCAGCTGTTTGAGCTTGGCGCGACCGTTGTTCATGCGGTTTTGGCTGATCAACTGGCGTGAGAAATCCACAAAGGTCTTGTTGAAAATGCCCTGCGAGCGGTCCGCCTTGAGCGTCGCACCATCCTGCCGGACCGAGGCAAAGAACGCATTCACGTTGGCCTGGGAATGTCCCTTGCGCACCGCCGCCTGCTTCATGCCCGCGACGAAATTCGAAAAACCGCCGCCGCATTTGACGCTGACCTGCGCCGACGCGGTGCTGGCCGCCAACATGAGTGCCGCGATTGTAAGACTGAAACGCATGATAACCCCCTGAGAACCTTGTTCCGAGCAGGTTACACAGTTGCAAGCAATGCCACAATCACGACCATGACCAGCCAGGCGCGCCACAGCACCGCACAGGCCCGATCGACGTCATCGGGTGTCAGGGCGCGGCGGCCTTCGGGGTGAACCCAGGGAAAGTCGCGCCTCTCACCATCATAAGCGCGCGGACCGGACAGGGCGACATTCAGCACCGCGGCCATCGCCGCCTCGGGCCAGCCCGCATTGGGGCTACGGTGCAAGGGCGCGTCGCGGCGGATATGGCGCCAGGCATCCCAGCGACCATAACCAAGCACGATCAGGACTGCCGTTAGCCGGGCGGGCACCCAGTTCAGCACATCATCAAGGCGCGCGGCGGCTTTGCCGAACTGCTCATACCGCGGATTGCGATGCCCGATCATGCTGTCGGCGGTGTTGACCAGCTTGTAGACCAGAAGCCCCGGCAGACCAAAGATGAGAAACCAGAAGGCCGGCGCGATGACGCCATCCGACAGGTTTTCCGCCGCACTTTCGATTGCGGCGCGCGCAACGGCGGGCGCGTCCATCTGCGCCGTGTCCCGTCCGACAATCCGCGCCACCATGTGCCGCCCGTCCCCGATGGAAATCCGCAAGGCATCCGCGACCGCGCCCACGTGTTGCACGAGCGATTTTTGCGCCATCAGGATCGCCGCGATAACAAGCTCCACCAGCGGCCCGAGCGATGTCAGGGCAAGCCCCAGCAACCAGGCCACGACCACCAGAGCGCCCAACCCGAGTGCGCCCGCCAGCAAACGCCGTTCGCCGTGATTCAGGCGCTGCTCAAGCGCGCCGATCGCTCGGCCCATCAGCACAGCTGGATGTGGCAGCCGCGACCAGAGCCAGGCGGGCTCTCCCAAGGCCGCATCCAACAGCAGGGCACCAAGAAGGATCACCGCGTGGCTCACACAGCTCGCTCCAGCTGCGCCCAACGATCCGATGGCGGCAGGCCCAGACGCAGCCAAGTTTTCGAGTAGGGAAAGGTCCGGCTCCAGACCTTGCGTTTGGCCAGACGTTTCTGCCATTTCGCGGCATCGTCGACCTCGTACAAGCGAAACAGCGCCGTGCCGCCCTTCAGATCGGCCCCCTTGTGCATCACCATCGCGTCCAGCCGGGCAGCATCCACCGCCAACTGCTGTCGCATCCGGTTGGCCCATCGCATGTCTTCGAGCGCAGTCGCACCGATGGTCAGCGCCGGCCCCGACACCTGCCAAGGACCAAGGCTGTCCCGCAGACGGGCGATCAGCTTAGGTTCCCCGATGGCAAAGCCCAGCCGCAGCCCCGCCAGCCCCCAGAACTTGCCGAAGGATTTGAGAATCACCACCCCCGGACGAGGTGCCTGCGCGATATGACTGACCCCCAGAACGACGTCGCAAAAGCTTTCGTCGATCACCGTGAGCGGGCGATTAAACCCCGGGTCGTGCCACAGCCTTCCGTCTGGGTTGTTCGGATGCACCAGAACGCGGGCGGTGCCGCCAGTGCCGACCTGCCAGCCGGTCTGCTGAAAGGCGGCGGCGTGTTCGTTGTAGGTCGGCGCGGGAATGTCCACGACACCGGGTGCCGCCAGGGTCGGGATCCGCGCGATGATCGACGAAGCACCGGGTGCCGCCAGAACCGCCGCATCGTCGGGCACGCTCCAGAACGCCCGTGCAGCTTTTTCCAAACGGTCAAAGGCGGATCGGTCTGGCAGCTGCTGCCAGGCCCCGGCCGGCACATCCCCCACCGGATAGGCATGCGGATTGATCCCGGTCGACAGGTCCAGCCAGTCGGATCGCACGCCGCCGTATTGCGCGATGGCGGCATCAAGGCCTCCCCCATGATCGCGGGAGACGGAAACGTGGGCGGACATCTGGGGCATGAACCTCTCCGATCTGGTTGCGTGTTTGAACCGGAATCGGCGTGGTTATGCAATCCCTACAGCCCCGCAAACACGTTAAGCTGAAATTGACCGACTTTAACCATTTGGTAGCATTTTATTAGGATTTCAGGGTCTTTTATGCGACGTTCGGTGTAACGGAGAAGTGTCATGCGAGTGCTTATTGTGGAAAACAATCCCGACCTGGGTAAGGTCTGGGCGGCGCACATTCTGCGCCAGGGGGCTGAGGTCAGTGTCGAACGCTGCGAAGAGGACGCGATCGGACATCTGGCGCAGAACGGTGCGGATGTCATCATCCTAAACCTTGATCTGGAACGCGGCAGCGCCCTCGCCGTTGCCGACTATGCCGCCTATCGCCACCCCGAAGCGCGGGTGATCTTCGTCACCAGCTCATCGTTCTTCTCGGACGGGTCGATCTTTGCCCACGCGGCCAATGCCTGTGCCTGCCTGCACGCCCAGACCGCGCCCGAAGACATGGCGGCCCTGGTCGAATACCACGGACGCGGCGCCAGCGCGGCCGAGTAGATTTTTGACGTTTTCACGCCCCGCGCACCGCGCTAGGGTTCGCACATGGATACGCACCTGCTTCGCCCCAAGGCGGTCATCTTCGACATCGGAAACGTGCTGATTACCTGGCAGCCCGAACAGAAATACGACCGCTGGATCGGGGAAGAGCGACGCCGTGCGATGTTCTCCACGGTGGACCTTCACGGCATGAACGAACAGGTGGATGCAGGTGGTGACTTTCGCCAGGTTATCTATGATACAGCGGCACAATACCCTGAGTTTGCGAAAGAAATTCGATGGTGGCACGACAGGTGGCTGGACTTGGCGACACCGGTGATCGACCTTTCTTTACGCAGCTTTCGTGCCCTGAAAGCCCAGGGCGTGCCGGTTTTCGCGCTCTCGAATTTTGGACGCGGCTCATTTTCCTTGTCGGAAAGTCGCGATCATTTTTTGGCCGAATTCGACCGACGCTATATTTCGGGCCATATGGGCGTGACAAAACCAAATCCGCGGATCTACGAAATGGTAGAACAAGATTGCGGCATTGCGCCCGAACACCTTTTGTTCGTCGATGACCGAGCCGAGAACATCGCAGCCGCCGAGGCGCGTGGCTGGCAAGGCCACGTTTTCACGTCGCCCGAAGGGTGGGTCGCCCACCTGATCGCGGCCGGACTTTTGCAGGAGGGCGACCTATGACAATCGAAATGATCCCGTTTGAGGCAGATCGCCTGCTGGACTGGTCCGATCTGGGCGCGGCCATTCTGGATGGGCACACCCGCCCAAGGGCCGAAATTGGCGATACTTTCCTGTATCGCGGTGCTGACACGATGCTGACACGCTCGGCCTGGATTGACGGGTTGGGCATCGCGGTGAAAACCGCGAACATCATGCCGGGCAACCCGTCCCGGGGTGAGCCGATGATCCACGGCGCTGTTAATCTTTATGACGATCTGGACGGGTCGCTTGAGGCGATTGTTGACTTTCACCTTGTCACGAAGTGGAAGACGGCCGGCGATTCCGTGCTGGGGGCCAAGCTTTTGGCCCGTCCCAACAGCCGCTGCATTCTAATCATTGGCGCGGGCACCGTCGGGCGCAACCTGCGCGAGGCTTATGGCGCGACCTTCCCGGGTGCGCGGTTCATGGTCTGGAACCGGACCCCGGCCGGGGCCGAGGCGATGGCTGCGGAATATCCAGACACCTTGGTCGCGACCGATCTGGAAACCGCCGTGGGGACCGCAGACATCGTCACCTCGGCCACGATGAGCAGCACGCCAATCCTGCGCGGCGAATGGTTGCAGCCCGGGCAGCATATCGACCTGATCGGCGCCTATCGTCCGGACATGCGCGAAGCTGATGACGCGGTGCTGCGCCGCGCGAACCTGTTCGTGGACAGTCGCGAAACGGTGCTGGACCATATCGGCGAATTCAAGGACCCGCTGGCGCGTGGCGTCATCACCCGCGACGATGTGCAGGGCGATCTCTACGATGTGGCGGATGGCGCCTTTCGCCGCGACGAAGGTGATATTACGCTCTACAAGAACGGCGGCGGGGCCCATTTGGACCTGATGACCAGCCGCTACATCCTGAACGCCTGGAGGAACCGATGATCACCGAACAGCAAATCGAAGACTTTCAGCGCGACGGCGCCGTGATGATCCCCCGCGCAATGGCTGATTGGGTCAAGGTCATGCGCGAAGGCGTGGCCCGCAACATGGAAAACCCCGGCGAATACGCCAGCGAAAACGCGGTGAGCAAGGGGCGGTTTTTCGACGATTACGTCAACTGGACGCGCATCCCGGAATACGAACGGGTGGTGCGCGAAAGCCCGGCGGCCGAGATCGCCGCGCGGGCGATGCGGTCGGCCTCGGCGCAATTTTTCCACGACCATGTTCTGGTCAAGGAACCCGGCACGCCGAAGCCTACGCCATGGCACCAGGACGGGCCGTACTACTTTGTCGAAGGCGCGCAAACGGTCAGTTTCTGGATGCCACTGGACCCGGTGGAAGAGGCCAGCCTGCGGTTTATCGCCGGCAGCCACAAATGGGACCGCATGGTGCGCCCGGTCAGCTGGGCTGATGACAGCGATTTCTATGACGGGAAACAGGACTGGATCCCGGTGCCCGACCCCGATGCCAACCCCGGCGACATGCAGGTGTTGGAATGGCCGATGCAGCCCGGTGACGTGGTGCTGTTCGACTTTCGCACCGTGCACGGCGCGCGGGGGAATTTCAGCGACCGGCGGCGGCGTGCGCTGAGCCTGCGTTGGATGGGCGATGACGCGCGGTATGTGGAACGCCCCGGTCGCACCTCGCCCCCGTTCCCTGGTCACGGGATGCAAGACGGCGAACGCCTGCGCGAGGATTGGTTTCCCGAGATCTGGAGTGCCGCGTGATGGGCTATGTCGTTCTTGCCCTTCTGGCCGGTCTGATCGCCCTGCCTTGGGCGATGGAGCTGCGCCGCCGTAAGGTGGACAAGGCCGCGCGCAAGGATGCACCGGGCCATTTCGCCACGCTCAGCCAGGGTGTCACGCATTATGAATGGCACGGGCCAGTGACCGGCCCGGTGATGGTCATGGTGCACGGGCTGACCAGCCCCAGCTGGGTGTTCGCGGGCCTGTTGCGCGGGCTGACCATGATGGGGTTCCGGGTGCTGACCTATGACCTGTATGGCCGCGGTCTGAGCGACCGCCCCCGGGGCGCACAGGACCGCGATTTTTTCCTGCGCCAGCTGCGTGATCTGCTGGCAGAGTTGAAGCTGGACGGTGAGATTTCGCTGTTTGGCTATTCGATGGGCGGGGCCATTGCGACCTGCTACGCCGCCGAAGAACCGGACCTTGTGGACCGGTTGATACTGCTGGCCCCGGCGGGGATGGATTACACCCCCGCGCCGTTGTTGAAACAGGCGCGGATCATGGGGCGGCTGGGCGACTGGCTGTGGGGGCTTTTGGGAGGCGCGCATTTGCGCCAGGGTGCCCGGGCGGGGGCAGACATGCCCAGCGTGATCCCCGACATGCCCGCCCGCATGGCCGTTGAAACCCGCACGCGGGGATACCTGCGCAGTGTGCTGTCCTCGGAACGGCATATGCTGGGCGAATACCTCGAGGAAGAACACCGCGAATTGGCGCGGATGTATGTGGCCGTTGTGACGATCTGGGGCGAGGATGACGATGTGATCCCCCTGACCAGCCTGGGCAAACTGACGGAATGGAACCGCGATGCCTATAAGTTCGTGGTCCCGGGCGCCGGGCACGCGCTTGGATACACCCACCCGCAAGAGGTGATCGCAGCCATCCAGGAAAATGTGCGCGAGGTCTGAACCGTTCGTGCCGGGAATTGACGCGCCGGGGCGCAACTGGTCTAACGCGGCCAACCACAGCTGCCCCTCACATCAGGACCTTTCCCATGACTGCCAACAAACGCATCGCCCTTTCCAGCGACCACGCCGCGATCGAGCTGCGCCAGGCCATTGCCGATCACATCGCGGCCCTGGGGTGGGAGCCGGTCGATATCGGCCCGACCACGCCCGAAAGCACGCATTACCCGATTCACGGCAAGGCGGCGGCCGAGCTTGTGGCATCAGGCGATTGCCAGCTGGGCATCATCCTGTGCGGCACCGGGCAGGGCATCATGATAGCCGCGAATAAGGTCAAGGGCATTCGCTGCGGCGTCTGCTCTGACACGTTTTCGGCCCGGATGATCCGCCAGCACAACAACGCCAACATGCTGTCGATTGGCGAACGTGTGGTGGGCGCGGGGCTCGCGCTGGATATCGTGGACGCATACCTGAACGCCGAGTTCGAAGGCGGCCGCCATGCGACACGGGCCGACATGATCGAGGACTGATCCCGCTCAGACCCGTTTGATCGACGTGGCGATGTGCAGTGCCCGGCGGTGTTTGTGGCGTCGTTTATAGACGAAACGGGCGAAGCGGGCAGTCGCCCATTCCATACGCGGTGCCTCGATGATAACCGTATCGGTCCAGATTGTGCCCCCGTCACCGGGCTGCACCGACAGGGTGTGGTCCCACCGGCTGACCGACGCATTGTGTTCGCGGCTTTGCAAGATGCGCGCGACAGGGTCCAGCCGCTCAACAAACATCGTGTGACCGGGATTTTTCACAAGTCCGAACAGGGTGACGTCGACGACATAGGTTTCACCCTGCGCTGCGGCCCCTTGCGGGAGCCCATCATAGGTCGCGATCGAGGACATGGCGTCAACCAGTTCCGAGAATTGGCAGGCCTCAGAAAAGATCTGATCAGGGTCGCCAGCGTAAAACGCTTCGATGGTCACTTGGTAGGTCATGCGCCTTGATACCGTGTTCAAGGCAAAAACAAACCCCCGCAGCCGGGGCCACGGGGGTTGTTTTCTCATCGCTAGAGAATGACTTACATCATCCCTTCGCGTTGCGCTTTTTTCCGAGCGAGCTTGCGTTGACGGCGAATTGCTTCTGCCTTCTCGCGTGCTTTTTTCTCGGAGGGCTTCTCGAAATGCTGCTTGAGCTTCATCTCGCGAAAAACGCCCTCACGCTGCAGTTTCTTTTTCAGGGCCCGAAGAGCCTGATCGACATTGTTGTCGCGAACACTGACCTGCATGTGGTTGTCACCACCTTTCTAGTTTAGAGTTGCGTAAAAGTGCAGGAAGGCGCCGTGTAGCAGAGCTTTAATCGCTTGTCTACTGGCGCGGCCAAGGTAAGGACCCAGGCATGGATGATGCAAAAAGACTTCTGAACGCGGTGCTGACCCATGTGCCGTTTGACGGCTGGACACAGGCGGCGATGGACGCAGGCGCAGGCGATTGCGGCCTGTCGCCTGACCAGGCGCGCGCGCTGTATCCACGCGGGCCGGTCGACCTGGCGCTGGCCTTTCACCGGCGGGGGGACGCCGAGATGGTCGAAAAGCTGCACGCGGCCAACTTGGACGACATGCGGTTTCGCGACCGAATCGCGGCCGGTGTCCGGTTCCGGTTGGAAGGCGCCGACAAGGAGCTGGTGCGCCGTGGCATGACCCTGTTTGCCCTGCCGCAAAACGTGGGCGACGGCACCGGCGCGCTTTGGGGTACCTGTGGCGCGATCTGGGAGGCGCTGGGCGACACCTCGGACGACGTGAACTGGTACACCAAGCGCGCGACGCTTTCGGGGGTCTATTCTTCGACCCTGCTCTACTGGCTGGGCGATGACAGCGAAGGGCACGCGGCCACCTGGTCGTTCCTCGACCGGCGCATCAACGACGTAATGACCTTCGAAAAGGTCAAGGCGAAGGCGCGTGACAGTAAACTGGTGCAGGCCTTCATGGCTGGGCCGGGCAAGATTCTGGACGGCATCAAGGCGCCTGGTGCGCCGCGCGAAAATTACCCCGGACATTGGGGACAGAATCAGACAGGCGGAGATACCGAATGACCCTTCCCACAAGAATGCGTGCCGTCGAGATTTCAGAACCCGGCGGGCCGGAGGTTTTGCGTCTGGTCGATGTGCCGGTGCCCACGCCCGGACCGCAAGACATCCTGATCCAGGTCGCCTTTGCCGGCGTCAATCGCCCCGACGCGTTGCAGCGCGCGGGTGCCTATGCGCCGCCGCCCAGCGCCAGCCCCCTGCCCGGCCTTGAGGCCTCGGGCGAGGTCGTCGCGGTTGGCGAGGGCGTCAGCCAATGGCAGATCGGTGACAGGGTCTGCGCCCTGCTGCCCGGTGGCGGTTATGCCGAATATGTGACCACCCCCGCCGCCCATGCGCTGCGGGTGCCCGACGGGATGGGGATGAAAGAAGCCGCCTGCCTGCCCGAAACATACTTTACCGTATGGTCCAATGTTTTCATGCGCGGCGGACTGAAAGCGGGCGAGCGTTTCTTGGTCCACGGTGGTTCCAGCGGTATCGGCACGACTGCGATCCAGCTGGCGCATGCCTTTGGCGCGCGGGTCTTCACCACCGCCGGATCGGCCGACAAGTGCAAGGTCTGCACCGATCTCGGCGCGGAACGCGCCATCAATTACCGCGACGAGGATTTCGTCGAGGTGATGAAGCCCGAGGGCGGTCCGAACCTGGTTCTGGACATGGTTGGCGGCGACTATATCGCACGCAATATCAAAGCCTTGGCTCTGGATGGCCGCATGGTGCACATCGCGTTCCTGTCCGGACCGAAGGCCGAGATCAACTTTGCCATGGTCATGGCGAAACGCCTGACGATCACCGGATCGACCCTGCGCCCGCAAAGCGACCTGGCCAAGGCGCGCATCGCCGAAGAGCTGGCCGACAAGGTCTGGCCGCTGTTGGACACGGGCAAGATCGCGCCGGTGATGGACCAGACCTTCGCGCTGGAAGACGCCGCAAAGGCTCATGCCCGCATGGAGACCAGCCAGCATATCGGCAAGATCGTTCTGAAGGTCGCCTGATGACGACGCTAATTCTGGCCGTTCTGGCCCTGTTCGTCGTGCAGACGTTCCTGCCATCGACCGCGCGCGCCCTGTCAGGGGATCGGGTGCAAAAGCAGTTCCTGCGCGGCAACCGCGATACGCGTCCTGAACCGGGCGTGCTGGGCGGGCGGATGGAGCGCGCCCTGGTCAACATGATCGAAGCGCTGATCGTGTTCCTGCCGCTGGCCGTGCTGGCCGAGGCCAAAGGGATCGACGCCACCACAGGCGCGACCGTCTTCCTGCTGGCCCGTGTCGCCTATGTGCCCGCCTATGCGGCTGGCATCCCGCTGCTGCGCTCGGCGATCTGGACCGTGGGGCATGTCGGGCTGGGCATGATGGTTTGGGCGCTCTGGCCTGCCTGACTCCGCTCAAGGCTGGATCTGGTGAAACATGCTATGCTGTGCGCGGTCTTCGTTGAATACAGGAGGACGTCATGGCGAAAATCGAAGTTCAAAACCATTCGAACCTGGGAATGCTGTGGTGCGCCGGGTGGCTTTTCACCCTTGGCTACCTGCAACTCGGCTTCTGGAAGGGTATTCTGGCGATGCTGGTCTGGCCCTATTTCATCGGCGCGAGTCTCGTGGCCCTTTAGGGGCTAGTCCGAAACCTTGTGGATGCGCAGCCAGCGCTTGCGCCCGCATTCTGGGCAGGGGCCATAGGAGGACTTGCTGCCTTTCGCTTTGTAGCGCACGCCGCCAGCCTCCCACAGGTTGCGGCTGTGCCCACAAGTCTTGCAGGTTATCTGCCATTTGCGGCTTTCTGCCTCGACCGCGTCGGGATCGGGCATGAGCTTCTGTGTGAGGCGTTGCCAAAATCGAGGCATTTGATTTCCTATCTGATCGGATCGAACAAAGCGCGGTCCAGCGTGCAATCGCGCACCACGTCGCGGCCGCAGTCGCGCGGCTCCAGGTCGCGGGTCAGGCACAATCTGGCCTCTTGAATGCGCTCCTGTTTGCAGGTGATGGTGATCATGTCGGCTTGCCAATCGGGGTTGGATTGCAGGAACGCGCCTTCGATCACCGTGACTGGCAGGCGATAGGGCTTGGTCAGGGCGCGCAGCACTTCGGGGCGGTTCACCCGGTCGTAAGCCTCACGCGCCAGGCGGTAATAGTCCTGCGGCGACAGGCCCGAGCAGGTGCCGTGTTTCTTCCACTGGTGCCAGGCCAACCCGCCCGACCCCATGATGTCCGCCATCGCCGCGGTTTCCCCGCGTGACGGGGCGCGGAAATCCGACCGGCAGAAACTGGGCCAGCCGCGTTCCTTCTGTGGCCACAGCCCGTGCAGGATCCAGCCGAACCCCGTGTCGTCTTCACATTGCTCGGCCCCACGCGCGTCGCCTTCGCGGGCGCACCAGCTGGGCGACCAGGACAGCGACAGCACGTAATAGTCGAAGTCGCCCGGCCGTTCCCCTTCCGCCGTGGCGAAAGTGGCGGACATGAGCAGAACCAGCAGCCAACGCATTTCCTCTTCCCCTTTTAGGTCCGCCGCACTATATACGCCTCAAGTTCCCCGACAACGGTAACCCGCCCGCAGGCCAGATGGCCGGGGCAGCCCCCTCAAGGGCGCGGGAAAGTTGTATGCAAAGGAGTTGGGCGATGAACAAACCGATCATGGCGAAAGCCACCGCCGTCTGGCTGGTCGATAACACAACGATCACCTTCAAACAGGTCGCGGATTTCTGCGGGCTGCATGAGCTGGAAGTGCAGGGCATCGCCGATGGCGACGTGGCCACCGGCGTGAAAGGTTTCGACCCGGTTGCCAACAACCAGTTGGACCAGGAAGAGATCGACAAGGCCGAGAAAGACCCGCTTCACCCCCTGAAGCTGAAGTTCTATGCCGCTGCCGTTGGCGAGGAAAAACGCCGCGGGCCGCGCTATACGCCGCTGTCCAAGCGTCAGGACCGCCCGGCCTCGATCCTGTGGCTGGTCAAGTTCCACCCGGAACTGTCCGACGGTCAGGTTTCCAAGCTGGTGGGCACCACCAAGCCGACGATCCAGGCAATCCGCGAACGCACGCACTGGAACATCCAGAACATCGAACCCATCGACCCGGTCGCCCTGGGCCTGTGCAAGCAGTCCGAGCTGGACGGCGCGGTGCAGAAAGCCAACGCCAAGAAGGCGAAAGAGGGCGATGTTATGTCGGATGACGAGCGTCGCAAGCTGGTCTCGACCGAGCAGAGCCTGGGCATGGATCCCGAACCCAAGATGCCCAGCGCCATCGAGGGTCTGGAGACCTTCAGCCTGTCGGAAGAGCCCAAGGCCGAAGAAGACGACAAGGTGCCGGACGCCGACAGCTTCTTCAATCTGCCCGACGCCAAGGACGACGACGAAGATTGATCCCCATTTGGGAAACACGGGCCCCGGCAGCAATGCCGGGGCCTTTTTCGTTCAAGGAAGTTTGCACATGACGTTCGATATCGACACCACCGCCCCCGTTCTTGTCACCGGCGCCACCGGCTATGTCGCCGGCTGGCTGGTCCAGGCGTTGCTGGACGCAGGTGCCACCGTCCACGCCGCCGTGCGTGACCCGGACGATGCGGCAAAGGTGAAGCATCTGGTGGACATGGCCGCAGATGCCCCCGGCGACATCCGGTTCTTCCGCGCCGACCTGCTGGCCCCCGGATCTTATGGCGCGGCGATGGAGGGTTGCGGCGTCGTGTTTCACACTGCCAGCCCGTTCTCGACCTCGGTCAAAGACCCGCAGACGGAACTGATCGACCCGGCGGTGAACGGCACTCGCAACGTGTTGGAGCAGGCAAACCAAACGGGCAGCGTGACGCGGGTTGTTCTGACCAGCTCCTGCGCCGCGATCTATACCGACGCCAAGGATTGCGCCGCAGCCCCCGGCGGACGGTTGAGCGAAGAGGTGTGGAACACGACCGCATCGCTGGATTATCAGCCCTACAGCTACTCGAAAACGCTGGCTGAACGGGCGGCGTGGGAGATTGCCCGCGCGCAGGACCGCTGGCGGCTGGTGGTGGTGAACCCCAGCCTTGTTATGGGGCCCGCGATGCATGACAAACCGACCTCGGAAAGCGTGAACATCCTACGGCAGGCCGGCGACGGCACTTTCCGCATCGGCGCGCCGCGTCTGGGCATCGGCATGGTCGACGTGCGCGACCTGGCGCAGGCCCATGTGGCGGCGGGATTTGTCGAAGGGGCCGAGGGGCGCCATATCATTTCGGCCCATGACACCGACATTCTGGAGCTTGTGTTGCAGCTGCGCGAGCGGTTTGGCGCAGAGTATCCGCTTCCGAAGCGGGCACTGCCCAAGGCGATGATGTGGTTGATGGCCCCGTTCGTCGGGCTGGATCGCCGGTTCGTGGCCGCCAACGTGAATGTGGCTTTTCGGTCAGACAATTCCAAAGCCGTGCGCGCGCTTGGCCTCAGCTATCGTCCGATGCGCGAGACGATGGAGGACATGTTTGCCCAGATGGTCGCCGCGGGCGCCTTCGATCGTTAACTGCGACAGGTCCGCGCGGCGTTCACTGCGATACTGCCCTGCGCTCCTTTTCCTGTCAGGATAGGGGCGCAATTCAGGACGGAGGACACGATGACCACCATGAAGGCCCTGCTGCTGCTTGCTCTCGGCGCATCGCCTGCGCTGGCGCAGGATGACCGGTATTGCGAAGACCTGTGGTTCACCCGCAACCAGATTTACCACCACGCCGGGTATTGTTTCAGTTCACCGCTTGGTCAGGCCCTGTTCCAAGCCGAAAGCTGCACCGGCAAAGATGTCCCGCTTGAGGATTTCAACCAGCAGAAAGTCGACATCATCCGGTCGTTTGAAACCGACCTTGGCTGTGCGGTGGACACCACACGCACCTCGCTGGACATCGACCTGATGGATCTGCGCCTGCGTCTGGTGGACGTGCCGATCCTGTCGGAGTTTGCCAGCGGCTGTCTGGACTGGCAGGGCGGTGAAATCCCGCTCCGCCTGGGCCACGTCGAAGAGGCGCCCGAGTTGGGGCGTGTTCAGCCCGGTGACGATATCGTCTGGGAATACGAATACCCGGCCCAGCCTGACGGGTGGGAGTTCATCACGGTGTATCGCGACGGCGTGCAAGTGATGCTGGGCTGGTCGAACACACCGGTGAACTATGACCAATGCGGGCGATTGGCAGGCTGAACCGGGGTCTATTGCAGCTCGATCTGCGCCCGCGCAGCCTGCCCGGTCGCGTCGATCACCGACAGGGTAACATGCCCCGGCGCGGCCAGAGGCAGAACCGCTTGACGTGACATGCTGCCCACCAGAACCGGGGTGCCATTGGCCAGCCAGGTGAAGGGTGGCAGCCCCTGATCCACCCGCGCAACAAGGGCGGCACCTTGTGTCGCCACCACCGCACCGTTGGGCGGAAAGGCGAGCTCGGGCCGATTGTGTACGGCAAACACCGCATCACGGGGCTGGAAATGGCGCAGTTGCTCAGGAAGGGCGGCGTGAGACAACAGAAGCGTCGCCGGGGGCGGCGGGGCCAACCGGTCCAGCGTCGGCTTTAACCGGGCGAAGGCCTCAAACAGGATCGGTGCTGCCAGATCGGCGCCGAACGCCCCCGGCACCGGCGTGCCGTCGGCCCGGCCCATCCACACCGACACCACGTGCGCGCCGTCGAACCCGATCGCCCAAGTGTCGCGGTGGCCATAAGAGGTGCCCGTCTTGTAGGCCAGCCTGTTGCGCGGCGCATTGGGCGGTGCGGGCATGTCGGACAGGATGTGCCCGACCTGCCAGGCGGCTTCCGGCGACAGCACCTTGGCCCCCACGCTGCGCGGCGCGCCGATCCGGTGGGACAATGCGACCGCCCGGCCGTCATCGGCAAAACTGGCGTAAAGCGCGGTCAGGTCTTCAAGCGTTACCCCGATCCCGCCCAACGCCACCGCAAGCCCGGCGGGTGCTTGCCCTGGAAGTTGCGCCCGCACCCCCGCCCGGCGCAGATGCGCCATCAGCCGGGCCGGGCCGATCGCCTGTGTCAGCGCCACGACCGGGATGTTCAGCGATTGGGTCAGGGCGTCGCGAACCTTGATCGTGCCGCGATAGGCGCCGTCGAAGTTCTCGGGCGCATAACTGCCAAATCGGGTCGGGCGGTCTTCGATCAGCGTTTCCGGATGCGCCAGCCCATCGTCGAAAGCGATGCCATAGACCAGCGGCTTCAGGGTCGATCCCGGTGAGCGCAGCGCGCGGGTCATGTCGACGAACCCCTGCCGCGTGTCGGCGCGATACCCGGCCGAGCCGACGCTGGCCAGAACCTCACCGCTGCGATGATCGGCCACCATCAGGGCGATGGACAGCTTCGCGCCATGATCGGCCGCCGCCCGCGCCGCCAACGCCTCAAGCCGCGTTTGCAGATCGCCATCAAGGGTGAGCGAATGCGCCGCCAGCCCCGGTGCTTCGGCCAAGGCGCGGTCGGCCAGATGCGGGGCCAGGTTGGGCAGCGGGATGCGGCGTGTCGGCACCGGGTCGCGCCGTGCCGTCACAAGAGTTTCGCCGCTGATGACGCCCGCCGCTTCCATCCGCGCCAAAACCCGCGCGCGGGCAGCCTGTGCGTTTGTGGGAAAACGGTCCGGCCGGCGGGTTTCCGGCGATTGCGGCAGGGCCACCACAAGGGCGGCCTCGGCCGGTGTTAGACGGCGGGGGTCCTTGCCGAAATAAGCCCGCGTGGCGGCCCGGATGCCTTCCAGATTGCCGCCATAGGGTGCGCGGTTCAGGTAGAGCGTGAGGATATCTTCCTTGGACAGCCGCCGCTCCAACGCCAGCGCCACCCGGATCTGGCGCAGCTTGCCATCCCAGCGCCCGGTCGGTCCGTCCTCCAACAATCGGGCGACCTGCATTGTCAGGGTAGAGCCGCCAGACACGACGCGCCCATGCCACAAAGCCTGCGCCACGGCACGGGTCATCGCGATCGGGTCAACGCCACGGTGGCGATGAAACCGCTTGTCCTCATAGGCGATCAGCATGCGGGTAAAGCCCGGATCGACCTGGTCCGCCGTGACTGCCAGACGCCAGCGCCCGTCATCGACCGTATAGGCGCGCAAGAGATCGCCGTGGCGGTCCAGTACTTCGACCGAGGTGTCCACCGTCAAGGGCGGCAGCTCTGCCGATGTGACCCAAGCCTCCAGCCGCGCGGCGCTGACCTCTCCCAAGGTCAGGGCCAACGCAAGGGCAAGAAGCGTGCGGCGCATCACTCGGTGATCCGCACCTGCCCAGTCGCGCCATTGGCACGATAGACTGGGCGATACATGTCTTCGACCAGGGCCGCCGCATGGTGGAACACACCCGGCGTCACAGCGCGCACCACATAGGCCAGGCGGAAGGGCTTGTTCGACGTCCAGTCCACCGCCGCCAGGAACCGGTCCTGACGGAACTCGGTCATCTCGGGTCGCACGTTCAGTTGCAGCCAGTCCAGCGCCTTAACATCACCGGCCCGCAACAGATGCGGGTTGTCGATCTCGAACCCGGCGGGCAGCGGATCGGACACCATCAGGCGCCCGTCCGAATGGTCCCACGGCGTCACGGTTACGACGGTGACAAGGCGGGTGCCGTGCGGGGTCGTGGCGACCTCGGTCGGTTGGCCTTTCATCGTGAAATAACGCCGTTCGATCGTATAGCCGTTGCCGCCTGCGGCGTCCGGCATGACCGGCACGCCGAAGGTGGTCAGCGTCAGCTCGGCCGATTTTCCGCTGTCGTTGCGGATGTCCACCGCGCCGGTGGCGGTCTGCGCCTCAAGCACCTCGGCCAAGGGGCGCGTCAGCGTCACGCCGTTCACGCTCAGCCCGCCGCCTGCTCCGTCTTCGATCAGCGCGTTCGTGGCCAGCAGCGACCAGGTCGCCTCCTGCGTTGACAGGAACCGGTCACCCAGTGCCACGCGGGCGGTCAAAGCTTCGCGGTCGATGGCGTTCGATCCGGCCTCGACCGCAAGCGCCAGAACCGCTGCGCTGTCGCGCAGATCGGTGCCGTAGTCGTCGCGCCAGGTTTGGCTTTGCGCCGGGGCCTGCGCGATCTGGCGTGCCGCGCGCGTGAACATCCGGTCCGCCCGCGCGGGGTCGCCGTAAGCCGCCAGCGCCGCGCCCAGTTGGGCCGAGGCAAGCGGGGTCGAAAAGGCATTGCCCTTCACGTCCGCATAGTAACGCAGATCACCCATCGCCGCCGCGCCTTCGCGTGCCAGAACATGCAGCGCATAGGCAATGTCCTGCCCGCCCTTGTCGAAGTCCGCGGCATAGTTCACCCGGTTGCGCAGGTTGTCCATCGCCCGGCGGAACGCATTGTCAGGCACCGCATACCCCTGCGCCCGCGCGCGCGACAGAAAGTCGGACACATAGGCGTCCAGCCACAGATCGCCGCTGTCAGGCCGCCACAGCCCAAAGCTTCCCGCACTGGACTGGTTCGCCAGCACGCCGCTGATGGCGTCGGTGATCCGGGTCGGGATGTTCTGACGATCGGCCAGCCCCATCGCCTCGGCCACCGTGCCGAAATACAGCAGTGGCAGGGCGCGCGAGGTCAGCTGTTCGGTGCAGCCATAGGGGTAACGGTCCAGCGTCTCAAGCAGCCCCGGCGCGTTGATCCGCGCCAGTGGGCCCGAGGCCAGCGTGGCCTTGCCCGATCCGGGCTGCAAGCCATCGAACACATTCGCGTCCAAGGCAAAGCTTTGCCCAGCGGCCAGCGTGAACCGCGACGTGCGCGTGGTTGGCGGGTCCAGCGCCATCACCGGCAGGGTCAGCGCCTTGGTCAGCCGTGTGCCATCCGCCGTGTGCAGGGTTAGGTTGACGCTGTGCACTCCCGGCGTCTGTGCCACCACCGGCACCGACAGGCGCGCGGTACCTTCCGCCGCCAGGGTCAGACGGTCGGGGATTGAGGAGGTATCCACGCCGACGCCATTCGCCGAAATGGAAAGCTGCACGTCCCCCGCCGGGCCAGAGGCGTGCACCAGCTCCAGCAAAAGCCGCGCCTGGTCCCCCGGTTGCAGGAACCGGGGCAAGCTGGCGGTCATCACCACAGGGTCCCGGACAAGAACATCCTGTTCGGCCTGACCCACGCCTGTGGCCGACCACGCGACCGCCATCAGGCGCACGGTGCCGTTGAATTCGGGCAGGTTAAAAATGGTCGTTGCGCGGCCGTTCTCAACCGGGATCAGGCCGCTGAACTGGGCCATCAACTCCTCGGTCGGCGGCGGGGCCTGCATGCGCATTTCGGCCATCGCGTCGCCACCTGAGCGGATCGCCCCCATCGCGCCGGACAGACCGTCGATCAGGCGGCCATAGAGGTCGCGAATGCCCATGCCCAACCGCCGCTGACCGAAGTAGTGGTCAGAGGGGTCCGGGCTGGAAAAGGAGGTCAGGTTCAGGATGCCCACATCCACCGCCGCGATGGTGACGAAGGCCGCCTCGCCATCTGCGATGCCATCCACCGACAGGCCCACCTGCATCGGGCCACGCGGGGTGGCCTCGGGCAGCGGGTCGAAGGCAAGCGCAAGCTGATGTGCGCCGGGATCGACACTGGCATGGGTCAGGCCCAGCGCGCGCGTCGGGTTCTGGCCTTGGGCCGCATCCATCGGCTGGATCAGCGTTGCGGTCACATAGGCGCCCGCGCCCCAGTCGTCCGTCACCGGCAGAGTCACGGTGTTTTCACCCGCGACAAGGTCAACCGGCACCATGTCGATCAACCGGTTCGACATGACTGCAACCAGCGCCTTACCGGCCGTGCGCGGTACGATCCGCAAGGTGGCGGTGTCACCGGGCGCATAGGTGGCGCGGTCCAATGACAGCTCCAGCATGTCCGGCGTGGTCGAGGCGTCCGCCGCCCCGTACCATCCAGCGTGGAAATCGGTTGCCGATACCAGAGATGCGCCGCCCGTGCGTTCCACAACCAGTTCATAGCGGCCCCAATCAACGGGGGCCGCCACGTTGGCAGGGGTCACGCCCAGCATCGCATCACCGCTGGCGACACGGGTGCGGGTGGTGACCGGATCCCAGTTCCAGCGGCCATCCAGGCGATACCATTGATACCGGGTCTGGACCCGGTTCAGCGCCCAGCTCACCGGCATCTCGACCGGGGACAGGTCGGGGGACAGGGCAACCAGTTGGAACGCGGCTTCGCTGCCTTCGGACAGGGTGCCGTCAAACAGGGGTTTGATGCCGATCATCGGCCCGTCGGGGGTCAGCACCTGGGTCAGATTGCGTTCCACCGGGCGGCCCGATCCTTCGGACACGCGCAGGGTCAGCTGGGCTTCAAGCGGCATCCCGGGGGCGGTCACATCGGGGAAATTCACCCGCAGAACCGCGTTGCCCGCCGCGTTGGTGCGCTGATCACGGGGCAGGTTGCCCCATTCGCTTTCGGGCCTTTCGTCATAGTGGCCAAAGCGGTAGCCTGGCCAGGCCTCAAGCGCGCGCACGGGCCGCACCCGCACATCACCCTCGATGGCTAGATCTGCACCCGGCGCGCCGAACAGGTAGCGCGCGTTCAGGGTCACATCCGGCGTGTCGGAGACGCGAATATTGCCGTCGGGCAAGGCCAGGTCAAAATCGATGCGTTCGGGCAGGAAATCCTCGACCAGCAGAGTGCGCGAGGCCAAGGCGGGCGCCTCGGGATCGGCGTGCAGGTCCAACCGCCAGGTGCCGCGCGGGGCGGTGCCGCCGATCTGCATTGCGAAGACGTGACCGCCCGCACCCACCCCGGTCGACAGGTGGCGGGCATATTCGACGCCATCCGGGCGTGACAGAATCGCGGTGATCGGCAAGCCCTCGATTGCCTCGGTCCGCTTGTCGCGGGTCAGGGCGGTGGCGTGGATGACCTCACCGGCACGATAGGCACCGCGGTCGGTGGTCAGGAACAGATCAATTGGCGGCGCGGCCGGGCGGCCCTCGACGCCCCGGTCGGACAGATCGAACGCGGGTTCTGTCAACGACAGAAACGCCATGTCATCGCCCACCCCAGTCGCCACGACCAACGCAGGTTCCGCGGCCCCCAGCCCGGCGGTCAGCCCGGCCGGAAACTGCGCATAGCCCTGCGCGTCCGTCACCGCCGTGCCCAGCACCGCGTTGGCGCGGGAAACCAGTTGCAGCTGGGTGCCCTCCAACGCCAGGGCCGAGCCCAGCGTGCGGGTGAAAACATGCAGCCCATCCGCGCCCAGCATGGTCGCAATCCCGATATCCGAGATCACGAACCATTGCGTCGCGGGGGGCGTGTCATAGGGGTCCGCACCCGGAATTTTTGCCATCAGCACATAGATGCCCGGCGGTTGATCCCCGATCGCTTCGCCCATCGGCAGGCGGGTGGTCACATCCCGGTTCAGCTCGCTCTGCACCTCGCCGGTGCCAGTCCAGACCTCCTGCGCCACGTTGTCGGCAAAGCCCTCCATTTCCCAGGGGTCCAAATTGCGCCCGAAGTAGTTCTGTTGGAACGACCGGATTAGGTTGCGGTCGGACACACGGTGCAGCGTCAGGTCCACGGTTCGGGCATTCACCGACACGATCGGCAGGCCCGCATCCGCGGTGCGCGGCAGCACATAGGCACGGCCAGGGAAATGCACCGACGGTGACCGGTCCTGAACATAGAGGCTCAGCAAAACGGGGCGGATCAGTTCATCCCCGTTCGCAGCCGGAAGCCCGGCGCGCAAGGTGACGCGATAGTGTTGGCCGTGGGTCACACCCTCGATGCACAATTGCCGCCCGTCGGGTTCAACCGCCAAGCCGGACACGTCCGCCTGGACGAAGGGCGCATAGTCCACGCCACTGGCAACCAGATCTTCGGAAAAGGTGGCGCACAGGCGCGGATTGGCCGCGTCGCTGTCGACCCGGTCATCGGTGACGCGGAAGCCGTATTTCCCGATCGCACCGTCCAGTGCAGCGGCGGTGTCATCACGCGGGGTGCGGGCCTGTGCCAGACGCAGGGCGGGGATCATGTCGCGACCACGCCCCAGCGCCTCCAGCGCTTCGGACATCAGGACGAAAGCATTCGCCTGTTGCGCCGGGATGTCACTGCGCAGAAACCCGTTGATCGCGGCCTGAAGCCCCTGGCGGCGATACTTGCGCTGGTCCGCGCTATTGCTGGTGCGCAGGGCAAGCGACAGGCGGGCATAGTCCAGCCATTCCGACGCCTCATCCGTCAACACGACGGCCCCGGCCATGTTGCGCGCGGCGCTCAGCAGGTTGGCCTGTCCTTCGGCATCGCGCGCAAAACTGACAAGATCGGCGGCGCTCCAACCGCCCACCACGTTCTGATGCGGCAGCTCGCGCGCCTGGGCGGCGGCCTGATCCAGGTCATAGGTGTTCAGAAACGACAGCTCGGACAAGCGGGCGGATTGTGCGGACAGAACGGCGGGGGAGGTCGCGATGACCTCAGCAGAAAACGCGCCCTGATAGGCCACGGAATCAGAGATATCGGATTTTAGAAAGCAGGAATTTGACCGCGTATTGAAGGTGAACGCGACGCAATCGGCCTGTGTTGTGCAGGCGGTCTGGCAAGCCCGTAGCGAGGTGTCGAAGATGGATTGCAGGTCCGAACCATAGAAATCCACATCCCTGTGATAGATCACCCTTTTTTCGGGAACCGGGCTTTCCGCCCACGCCGGATAGCTAAAACTCAAGACAAAAGTGATGAAAATCAGAATGTTCCGCATCGGGGGCTCCTCCTGCACTGGTCTCATGCTGGCACGGGTGGGGTGAGTCGGGCAACGCGACTCTCGGTCCGGTTTCCCGGAGCGTTTCAGGAAATGGCCTCGGATTAACGCCCTGTTCACCTAGTTTGTTCATGATCTGCCTTAAAGGCGGGCCAACAACGCCCGGCACGGACGGAGACACGGGGATGAACCTGGACAACACATTGGCACAGGAACGGCGCGCCCGCATGGCGGCGGAACGGCTGTTGGCGCAGAAGCAGGCCGAGCTGCACGAGGCAAACAGAAAACTATCAAGCCACGCCCGCGCCTTGTCCGACGAAATCGTCGAAACCCGTGAGGTTGTTGAGGAGGTGAAGGGCGAAAACGTGCAGGTCCGCGCCGATTTGGAAAAGGTCAGCCATGAGGTCTTGATCGCAAAGCGCCGCCTATGGGATTCGGTCGAAACGATCGAGGACGGGTTTGCTGTATTCGACGCGGACAGCCGGATGATCGCGGCCAACGCCGCCTATCTGGTGCCGTTCGACGGGTTGGAATGTATCGGCCCCGGCGTGCACTATTCCGACATGATCCAGGTCATCCTTGAGGAGGGCATCATCGATATCGGTGACGTGCGTCCCGCAGCCTGGAAGGACGAAATGCTGGCCCGCTGGGCGACCCCCGAAATCCCCACCAAGGTGGTGAAACTGTTCGACGGCACGTTCATTCGCATGGTGGACCGACGCGGGCGTGATGGCGATGTCGTGACACTGGGCCTGAACATCACCGAAACGATCAAGCGTGAGGCCGATCTTGAAGACGCCCGCACCCGGGCCGAGGCCGCGAACCGGGCGAAATCCGCCTTTCTCGCCAACATGTCACATGAAATCCGCACCCCGATGAACGGCGTCGTCGGAATGGCGGATCTGATGGCGGAAAGTAAGCTGGACGAGGAACAGCGGCTGTATGTGGACACGATCCGAAACTCGGGCAACGCGCTTCTGAGCATCATCAACGACGTGCTGGACTATTCCAAGATCGAAGCGGCCAAGCTGTCCCTGAAGGTTGAACCGTTCGACCTTGAAAAGACCATCCTGGACATCATCACCCTGTTGGGGCCGTCGATCCATGAAAAGGGTCTGCAGATCTCGATCGACTATGACCTGTTCCTGCCCACACAATACGAAGGCGACCCGGTGCGTATGCGTCAGATTCTGACCAATCTGATCGGCAACGCGGTGAAGTTCACCTCCGAGGGGCATGTCCTAATCCGCGTCGTCGGCCTTCCTGTCGAGCCGGGCCCGCGCCAGAAAATCCACATCACCGTGGAAGACAGCGGGATCGGTATTCCCGAAGAGATGCGCGATCACGTGTTTGGTGAATTCAATCAGGTCGAAGACGAAAGAAATCGCAAATTCGAAGGCACCGGCTTGGGCCTGGCCATCACCCGGCAACTTGTTGAATTGATGGGCGGAGAAATCTGGGTTGAAAGTGAGGAAGGTGTGGGCTCGTGCTTTGGCCTACACGTGTCCCTACCGGTCGTCGAAGACAGCACCGAGCCCAATTTGCCAGACGGGTTGAAACGCGCAGTTGTGGCGATGGGCGACGATCTGCACCGTGACATCCTTGAGAAACGCCTGATCACGTTGGGGCTGGAGGTGCAGCTGACAGAGGACGCAAGCGCGACGCTGGCATCAGCCCATGATGCCGACGTAATCTTTGTCGACCAAGTGCTACCCGAAGGTCCAGGTATCGATCTGGTGCAGCAGATCCGAAATTCCGGTGTGCATGTGCCCGTCCTCCTTCTAGCCTCGCTGTCTGGCGCGGGGGGGCGGCCGGGCGACACGAGTCAGGTTACACATGTGCTGCAAAAACCTTTGATGCGGCCGGACCTGATTGCCACCCTGTCGGGCTTGCGGGTGGACCTGTCTGCGAACCCGCCTGTTGAAGACCCAATCATCCCCGTCGAGGATACCAATTCCCCGACGGCCACCGAACCGTCATCCCACTCCGAAGCCCGCCGCATGCGCATTCTGGCCGCTGAGGACAACAAGACGAACCAGCTTGTGTTTTCAAAACTCGTCAAGGCGCTGGATATCGATCTGCAATTTGCCAACAACGGGCGCGAAGCGGTCGACGCTTGGGAGGTCTTCAAGCCTGACCTGATTTTCATGGACATTTCGATGCCCGAGATGGACGGCAAGGAAGCCACCCGCACCATCCGCGCCGCCGAAAAAGCGGACGCCCTGCCCCGCACCCGGATCGTGGCCCTGACGGCGCACGCGATGACGGGAGATGGCGACGAAATCAAGAGCCACGGGCTGGACGCCCACCTGACAAAACCTTTGCGCAAACCGGCCATTCTGGGTGAGATCGAGTCCAGCTGCCCGCAAGGTGTTATTCCGCCCCTGCCGCAAGAAGATGTGGCCGTCTGAGCGTCAGGCGGGGTCCGGGTAGTCGCGCAGGAACACCCAATTGTCACCCTCACTAAGGTCGCCGCGAAAGCGGTAACCACCAAGGTCGAAATCCTTCAACCCTTCGGGATTGGTTATCCGGCGCTGGATCATGAACCGGGCCAGGGACCCGCGGGCTTTCTTCGCAAAGAAACTGACCACCTTCGCGGTGCCGTTCCGTTCCTCAAGAAAGGTGGGCGTGATGACCCGAAGCGACAAGGCCGCGGGATCGACCGCCGAGAAATACTCGACCGAGGCGCAGTTCACCAAGGTATCGGTACCGACCTTGGCAGCCTGTGCGTTCAGCGCCAGGGCCACCTGATCGCTCCAGAATTCATACAGGTTTTTGCCGCGTGAATTCTTCAGACGCGAACCCATTTCAAGGCGATGCGGCGCGATCAGGTCGCGCGGACGCAGAAGTCCGTAAAGGCCAGAGAGCATGCGCAAGTGATCCTGAGCATAAGCGAGCTCGTCAGGTTCAAGCGAACCGGCATCAAGCCCTGCATAGGTATCCCCCGCGAACATCTCTAGCGCCGGTTTTTCACCCTGCCCGGAGCCGAAAGCAGCAAAACGTTCGACATTCAACGCCCCCAGTTTGGGCGAGATATGCATCAGTTTTTCCAGCTGTGCGCTCGACAGGGCGCTGGCGGTTTCAGCCAGAATTCCAGCCTGATCCAGGAACACCGGTGTGGTTCCCATGCCGTCGCGCGGTGGGGTTTCATCCAGGCGTTTGGCGGGGGACACGACGACAAGCATGGCTATTCCTCTTCTTCGATGGCGGCGATGAACGCGGCGCCGAACCGATCCACCTTTTGTTCACCCATACCGGCGATGCGCGCAAGGTCGGACAAGGCCGCCGGTCGCCGCTCGGCAATCTGGCGCAGGGTCGTGGTGGTGCAGGACATGTACTTTCCGGTCCCGTCCTCGCCACGGATCAGCGCAGCCTGTGCGGCTTCGAGCCGGTCGAACAACGTGCCCGCCGCCCGCCCCGCCAGCTTGCGCCGGGTGGGGTGCATAGCCGGGGTGTCGCCTGCGATGACCTCAAGAAAGGTCTGACCGAAGCTTTCCAGTTTTTTCGCGCCAACGCCGCCGATGCGCGCCATGTCGTCCAAGGTTTGCGGCCGGGTTTCGGCCATTTCGATCAGTGTCTTATCGGTGAACACGACATAGGCGGGCACGCGCGCGGCCTCGGCCAGGGCGCGGCGTTTGGCCTTCAGGGCCGACAGCAAGGGTTCATCCTCGTCCGAGACCATGCGCTTGACCTCGGGCCGACGCGACCCGCGGGCCTTCAGCGTGTCTCGGCGCAGCTGCACGGGTTCTTCGCCCCGCAAGACCGGATGCGCCTTTTCGGTTATGCGAAGCGCACCGTGGCGCGTGGGATCCGGGCGGATCAGATCCAGCCCCATCATCTGGCGAAAGATCGCGTTCCACATGCGTTTGTCGTGGTCCTGCCCGACGCCGAACGTGGGCAGGCCGTCATGCCCCCGGTCGCGCACCTTGTCGGTCACGCGCCCGGTCAGGATGTCGATCAAATGCCCGGCGCCGAAGCTTTCATCGGTGCGCAGCACGGCCGACAGGGCCTTCATCACGTCGACGGTGCCATCGAACACCTCGGGCGGGGTGTCGCACAGGTCACAATTGCCGCAAGGCTCGGCCGTTTCGCCGAAATACTGCAGCAGACGCTGGCGGCGGCAGCCCTGGGCCTCGGCCAGGCCCAGAAGTGTGTTCAGCCGGCCATGATCGGCGGCGCGCCGTTCGGGCGGGGCCAGCCCTTCGTCGATCTGGGCGCGGCGCAGGCGGATGTCTTCGGGTCCAAACAAGGTCAGGGTTTCGGCCGGGGCACCATCGCGCCCGGCGCGGCCGATTTCCTGGTAATAGCTTTCGATCGACTTGGGCAGGTCGGCGTGGGCGACCCAGCGGATATCCGGCTTGTCGATCCCCATGCCAAAAGCCACGGTGGCGACGACGATCAGCCCGTCCTGTTGCTGGAACTGGCGTTCAACGTCGCGGCGATCATCGCGGTCCATCCCGGCGTGATAGGACACAGCTTGATGCCCCGCCTCGCGCAGGGCCTGAGCCAGGGTTTCGGTCTTGGCACGTGTGGCCGAGTAGACGATGCCGGACTGGCCTTTGCGGCTGGCGGCGAAGTCCAGAATCTGGTGGCGTGGGCTGTCCTTGACGGCAAAGGCCAGGTGGATGTTCGGGCGGTCAAAGCCGTGCAGAAAGGTGCGCGGGGCTTGTCCGTCGAACAGCTTGACGACAATCTCATCGCGGGTTTCTTCGTCCGCCGTGGCGGTGAAGGCCGCCAGCGGCACGCCCAGCGCCCGGCGCAGGTCGCCGATGCGCAGGTAATCCGGGCGGAAATCGTGGCCCCATTGGCTGACGCAATGCGCCTCATCCACCGCGATCATTGAGGTGCCAATGCGTTTGAGAAGGGTCTGCGTCCCACCCGAGGCCAGCCGTTCGGGTGCCATATAGAGCAGCTTCAGCCGCCCCTGCTCAAGTGCGGCAAACACCTCATCGGTTTCTTCGTCGGTGTTGCCAGAGGTCAGCGCGCCCGCCTCGACCCCCGCTGCCTTCAGCGCGCGCACCTGGTCACGCATCAGGGCGATCAGCGGGGATATCACCACCGTGACACCATCGCGCAGCAGCGCCGGAAGCTGGAAGCACAGCGACTTGCCCCCGCCCGTCGGCATGATGGCAAGGGTGTTTTCGCCCGCAGTCACGGCTGTGACAATCTCGGCCTGTCCAGGTCGAAACGCGTCAAAACCGAAAACGGATTTCAGAAGGTCGGTGTCACGGGGCATGGCTGCTCTTGTTTTTCAGGCGAACATTCCATGCGGACCCGGCCCGCACAAGGGGCTTACATGAAGACCATGGCGTTGTTGATCAGGACGATGCGCAGGGCATAGACGATCAAAAGCGCGACCAGCGGCGCCAGGTCCAGGCCGCCCATGTCCGGCAGGAACGACCGGATGCGGCCATAGATGGGTTCCAGCAGCCGGTTCAGCCCATACCAGATTTGCGCCACAATCGGCTGACGCAGGTTCAAGACCTGAAAGTTGATCAGCCATGACATGATGATATGGGCGATCATGATGAACCAGACGAAGTCGAGAATCAGCATGAGAATTTGAAACAGAGAGGTCATCTGGGCGTCCCGTGTAAAGCGTTCATCCTGATCTAGGCGTGGCGACAGGAAAGCACAAGCCTGACGCGATGTCTTGGTTGACGTGCCGGTCAACGCGCGGCATGGGGCGGGCGAAGGAGATCGCCATGTACCCAGTCGTTCGCATTCTCAAGGAAATGCTGCTTCATCGCAAACCCGATGGGCTGGGCGTTCTGGACACCCATGTCAGCCACCACATCTGCTGGCCTTGGGATCTGGACCTGTGGGGCGAGCTGAATAACGGCCGCACATTGACCCTGTATGATCTGGGCCGCGTGCCGATGGGCAACCGGATCGGGCTGACCCGGGCGCTGATGAAACACCGCTGGGGGATCGTGGTCGCCGGGGCCTCGGTGCGGTATCGCAAACGGGTGACGATCTTTCAGAGGTTCGAAATGCGTACCCGCGTTGTCGGCTGGGATGCGCGGTTCGTTTATATCGAACAAAGCATGTGGCGTGGCGGCGACTGCACCAGCCATATCCTGATCCGCGGTGCGGTGACGGGCCGGCGCGGCGTGGTGCCCCCCGATGAGGTGATCGAAGCCATCGGCGTCACGGTCGATCGCCCCGACCTGCCGCGCTGGGTTCAGGCCTGGATCGACGCGGATCACGAACGGCCCTGGCCACCTCAGAGCTAACCCTTGCCCCTTCGGGTCTTTGCCTGTCATACCACGGGAAACGGGGGACGGGCATGAGCGGCATTTCACTGAAGAAACGCATCTGGGGGTGGTTCTTTTTCGACTTCGCCAGCCAGCCCTACAACACGCTGATCCTGACCTTCATTTTCGGCCCCTACATTAAGTCGCTGATCGGCGACGGGGCGCAGGCGCAGGCGACCTGGGGATTCACCGTCGGCTTCGCCGGCATCTGCATCGCCCTGCTCGCCCCGATCCTGGGCGCGATCGCCGACAATTCGGGCAACCGTCTGCGGTGGATCTGGGTGTTTTCCGTCATGTATGTCGCGGGCGGAGTCGCCATCTGGTTCGCCGCGCCAGACCTTGCCAACCTGACCTGGGTTTTGGTGTTCTTCGCCATCGGGTTGATCGGCATGGAGTTCGCCACGATCTTCACCAACTCGATGCTGCCCGACCTGGGCCCGCGTGATGAGATCGGAAGGCTGTCTGGCAATGGCTGGGCATTCGGATATATCGGTGGGCTGCTGGCGCTGGTCATCATGCTGACGTTGTTTGCTGAGGGCCCTGATGGGAAAACCATTTTGGGGATCGACCCCATTCTGGGCCTGAACGCCGCCGCGCGCGAAGGCACGCGGTTCGTCGGCCCGTTGGCGGCAATCTGGTTCGCCGTTTTCATGATCCCGTTTTTCCTGTGGGTGCGCGACCCCAAGCACAGCGGCCCGGATCCGCAGCTGATCAAACACGCACTGGCAGACCTGGGGCGCACCATTCGCCGCCTGCCGAAAAACACCAGCCTGTTCGCCTATCTCGGCAGCTCTATGTTCTATCGCGATGCGCTGAACGGGATCTACGCGTTCGGCGGCATATATGCGGCCGGTGTGCTGAACTGGAGCGTCCTGAATGTCGGCATTTTCGGCATCGTTGCGATCATCACCGGGGCGATCTTCGCCTGGCTGGGGGGAAAGGCGGATCATGCTTTCGGGCCGAAACCCGTCATCTCCGCGTGCATCTGGACCCTGACCCTGGTTGCGATCAGCGTCGTCTTCGTGTCGCGCGACAGTGTGTTCGGCGTGCCCGTCGCCCCTGACAGCACGCTGCCCGACCTCACCTTCTACTTTCTGGGCGCCGTGATCGGTGCGGCGGGCGGATCGCTGCAATCGGCCAGCCGAACGATGATGGTGCATCAGGCCAATCCCGACCGGATGACCGAGGCGTTCGGGCTTTACGCCCTGGCCGGTAAGGCGACCAGTTTCATTGCCCCGATCGGCATTGGCATCGTGACCGCCCTGACAGGGAGCCAACAGCTCGGCGTAACCCCGCTGATCGTGCTTTTCGTCATCGGGTTGGTAATGCTACGGTGGGTCAACCCGAACGGGTATGGTGACGAGGTCGGTTCATGAAACTCAGAAAAGCATTGTTGACGCTTGCCCTGGCAGGCTGCACCGCCACCACGGTGGCCACTGTTTCAGCAGTTGCCGAGGGGCCGGCAAAGGCCCTGTTCGGCTCCAAATCGACCCCCTCGGCGCAACGTCCCACCCCTTTGGGCGGATACGCCAAGGGCTGTCAGGCCGGGGCCGATCAGTTGCCGGAAACCGGACCGACCTGGCAGGCCATGCGCCTGTCTCGCAACCGCAACTGGGCGCAGCCAGACACCGTCGCCTTTGTCAAACGGCTCAGCGCCAAGGCCGCGCGACAGCCGGGATGGAACGGGTTGTATATCGGGGACATGAGCCAGCCGCGTGGTGGGCCGATGACCTCGGGCCATCGCAGTCACCAGACCGGATTGGACATCGACATCTGGATGCTGCCGCCCAACCGGCTGGACCTGACACGCAGCGAGCGTGAGAACCTCAGCTCGATCTCGATGCGCCGTGCGAACGGCGCCTATGTGAACAGCAGCTGGACCCGCGCGCACCACGAGATCCTGAAAGCCGCTGCGAGCGACCCGGCCGTGGCACGGATCTTCGTCTTTCCCGGCGCCAAGGTGCAGATGTGCAAGGACGAAACCGGCGACCGCAGCTGGCTGAACAAGATCCGCCCCTGGTGGGGGCACCATTATCATTTCCATGTGCGCCTGAAATGCCCGAAAGGCGCCAAAGGCTGTGTGGATCAGGCCCCGCCGCCCGCTGGCGATGGGTGCGCGGACGCGGACAAGTGGGTGCATGACATCCTGAACCCGCCCCCGCCCGACCCCAACGCGCCCCCGCCCAAACCGCGGCGTGAGCTGACACTTTCGGACCTTCCAAAGCAATGCGCCGGCGTCTTGTCCTCGGACTAGGGGCGGCGGCGGCTGCGATCCTGTCCCTTGGCCTGCGCGCTGATCCGACTGATCGCGCGGTCTTTCTGTCCTCGCTGATCTGGCGCGGCACGGTTGAGGCGTTCGGCGGCATGTCGGGGCTTGAGCTCACGGATGACGGGGCGCAATTCGTCGCGATCTCGGATCGGGGCTGGATCACGCAGGGGCGTCTGACCCGCGAGGGTGGTCGGTTGACGGAAATCGAGGCCGAAGCGCTGATGCCGCTGAAACACATCAACGGCAAGGCGCTGCCACGCTATCACGACGACAGCGAAGGTTTGGCGATGGATCGGGATGGTGCGCTTTTCGTCAGTTTCGAGGCGACCCACCGCGTCAGTCGCTATGCCGACCCGACAGCCCCTGCCACGACCCTGCCAACCCATCCCGACTTTGCCGGCATGCAGAACAATTCATCGCTTGAGGCGCTGGCGATGGGGCCGGACGGGGCGCTGTATACTTTGCCCGAACGGTCTGGTGGGACCAGCCGACCGTTCCCGGTCTACCGGTTTCGAAACGGGAAATGGGACGACAAGCTGTCGATCCCCCGCCGCGCGCCGTTTCTGCCCGTGGGGGCCGACGTCGGACCGGACGGCAAGCTTTATGTCCTGGAGCGCCACCTGGGCGGGCTGCTTGGGTTTTCCAGCAGGGTGCGCCGGTTCGACATCGGTGCCAAGGGGTTGCGCAACGAAGAGACGTTGTTGCAAACCGGCGCAGGGGTGCACGACAACCTTGAGGGCATCGCCGTCTGGCGCGACGAAGATGGGTTGATCCGCCTGACCATGGTTTCCGACGACAATTACCAGTTTTTCCAAGTGACCGAGATCGTGGAATACGTGGTCCCGGAATGACTTGACCCGCGACCATGCGCCGCGTAGAGACCGCGCGTTCCTGATCTTCAGGGCCAAGTCTCCGCTACCTTGCAAAAACGGACCAATGTTATGAAACGTATCCTTCCTGGCGTGATCGCCATGGCCGCCATCGTCGTGGCCTCGAACATCCTGGTGCAATTCCTGTTCGGCCAATGGCTGACCTGGGGCGCGTTCACCTATCCGCTGGCCTTCCTTGTCACTGACGTGATGAACCGGGTTTACGGATCCGCCGCCGCGCGGCGCGTCGTGTTCGCAGGCTTTGTCGTGGGCGTCGCCTGTTCCTTCATCGGCACGCAGATCATGGGCGAATTCGGCCCGCTGGTGACACTGCGCATCGCGATCGGATCGGGTTTCGCCTTTCTCACCGCGCAGCTTCTGGACGTGGCGATTTTCGACCGGCTGCGCGACGGCCGCTGGTGGCGCGCGCCTGCGGTCAGCTCGCTGGTCGGGTCGTCGGTCGACACCGCTTTATTCTTCACCATCGCCTTTTCCGGCGCACTCAGCTTTCTTGAGCCGGGCAACGACGTCAGCTGGGCAGGCGAGGTTCTGCCGCTTCTGGGGACTGGGCCCGAGGTGCCGCTCTGGGTGTCGCTTGCGGTGGCCGATTGGGGCGTGAAACTGGTCCTGGCGCTGATCGCCCTGGTGCCCTTCCGCCTACTCGTCGCAAGATTTTCACAAAATCTTGCGTGAAAACTTTTGACAAACGCAAAATCTGTGGCAGGCTTCCCTTATCGAAACTTTGAGAAAGGAGGTGTCCATGTCTAGAGATGCAATGGAGCGAGGTGCCGGAACAGCGTAGTACGCGTTTGATCGGGGCATTCCCCGGTCAAGGTCGCGGGCCAAGCTGACGAGCAGTCTAACCGGCCCCACCTCCTCAATTCTCGAAGGGTCGCCCCATATGCGGGCGGCCCTTTTCGTTTGCCGGGCGCGGCGCTAGTGTGCCGCCATGATCCGCGTAACCGACGACATCATCTTGCAAGACTGGGAACTGAGCGAAAGCTTCACCCGGTCCTCCGGCCCCGGCGGGCAGAACGTGAACAAGGTGTCCACGGCGGTCGAACTGCGCTTCGAAGCGGCGCGCAGCCCTGCGTTAACCGGCGCAGTGAAGGCGCGGCTGAAACGGATCGCGGGACGAAAGTGGACCAGCGACGGGGCGCTTTTGATCCGGGTCGAAGATACCCGCAGTCAGGCGCGCAATCGCGAGATCGCCGAGGGGCGGTTGGCCGAGATGATCCGCATGGCGCTGGTCGCACCAAAACGACGAATCAAGACAAAACCCACATTGGGATCAAAACGGCGCCGTATGGATGCCAAGACAAAACGCGGGCAGGTGAAATCCCTGCGCGGCCGCGTGCAGGAGGACTGACCTTGTCGGACACGAAAGCCATTCTTGAGCGTCGCGAACGGCTGCTGGGGCCGAACATGACCACCTTTTACCGTGACCCTGTGCACTTGGTGCGCGGCGAAGGGGCGTGGCTGTGGGATGGGGACGGGCGGCGGTATCTGGATTGCTACAACAACGTGCCGCATGTCGGCCATTGCCACCCGAAGGTGGTCGAGGCGATCACCGCACAGGCGCTGACATTGAACACGCACACGCGGTATCTGCACGAAGGCATCCTGGATTATGTCGAGCGTTTGACCGCCACGATGGGCCATGGGCTGGACGCAATGATCATGGTCTGCACCGGGTCCGAGGCAAACGACATCGCCTTGCGCATGGGCATGGCGGTGACCGGCAAGACGGGGTTTATCGGCACCGACAACACCTATCACGGCAACACCGATCTGGTCAGCCAGCTGTCGTCGAAGAAAAAGCCGATTGGCGGGCGGCGCGATCAGGTGCGGCTGGTCCCATCCCCTGACAGCCTGCGCCCGTTGGGCGGCAGCATCGAAGGCCAGGCACAGGCTTTTGCCGATCACGTGGCTGCCGCAATCGCAGACCTTGAGGCCGGACCGCACGGATTCTCCAGCCTGATCCTGGACCCGTTCTTTGCCAACGAAGGTTTCCCGGATCTGCCCAAAGGGTTCCTTGATCCGACCGCCGAGGTCGTGCGCCGCGCGGGTGGCGTGATCATCGCCGACGAGGTGCAACCGGGTTTTGGCCGCACCGGGCGGCATTTCTGGGGGCATGAGCGGATCGGCCTCGCCCCTGACATCGTCACCATGGGCAAGCCGATGGGCAACGGGCACCCGGTGGCGGGCGTGGTGGCGCGACCCGAGGTTCTGGCCGCGTTTCGATCCGGTTTCGGCTATTTCAACACCTTCGGCGGCAACCCCGTGTCCGCCGCCGCCGCGATGGCGGTAATGGACGTGATCGAGGACGAAGGTCTGATGGAAAACGCGCGCGACGTTGGCGATTATACTTTGGACCGGCTGGGTGAAATCAGCCATTCGATGATCGCCGATATTCGCGGGGCGGGCATGTTCCTGGGCGTGGAGTTCGTCAAGGATGCGGACCTGACCCCGGCCCCGGAGTTTGCCTCCGACGTGGTCGAAGCGATGCGGGATCGTGGCATCTTGCTGAACAAGCTGGGCCGCTGGGGCAACGCGTTGAAAATCCGGCCGCCGTTGTGTTTCAGCAAGGATCAGGCGGACCTGTTCGTCGATACACTCACGGACGTTTTGGAAGGTCTGCCGGCATGAGCGAGCTGAACGAAGCCCTTGCTGCCTGGGGTGCCACGGACTCGCGGTTCATCAAGGGGCGTGAAAACGCCGTTTACGAAATTACCCTGCCCGGCGCGCGGGCCGCGCTGCGGCTGCATCGGGTCGGGTATCAAAGCGAGGCCGCGATCCGGTCCGAACTGATCTGGATGACAGGTGTCGCCGAGGCCGGGCTATCCGTGCCCGCGCCAATCCCGGCACTGTCCGGTGAGACGGTTGTCACCCTGTCGACAGGCCGCCTGGCCACGGTCGTCAGCTGGGTTGATGGCGCCCCGATCGGTGCCTCGGGTGAACCGCTGCCGGGCAGTCCCGCCGATCAGGTGCAGGTATTCCATGCGGTTGGGCGCGAAATTGCGCGGCTGCACAATGTCACCGACGCGATGACCCTGCCTGACGGGTTCGAACGACACGCTTGGGACATCGACGGGTTGCTGGGCGACGACCCGTTCTGGGGCCGGTTTTGGGAAAACCCGACGCTGACCGCAGATGAACGCGCCCTGATTTTGCGCGCCCGCGCTGTGGCGCATGATCGGCTGACCGTGTTTCAAGACTGCGGCGGCGACATCGGGTTGATCCACGCGGATGCGCTTCGTGAAAACGTGTTTCTGGACGGCGATAGCGTGACGCTCATCGATTTTGACGACGCCGGTTTTGGCTTTCGCATGTATGACCTTGCGGTGCTGATGTCGCAAAACGAAGGCCTGCCGAATTCGGCTGCATTGCAGGATGCGGCGATCGCCGGTTACCGGTCGGCCCGCCCGTTGCCAGACGACGCGGTCGCGCTTTTGCCGATGTTCATCATGTTGCGGCGGTTTGCGTCGATGGGGTGGATCGTGCCCCGGGTGCAACCGGGCGAGGATTGGGACCGGGTCTACGCTGACCGCGCGGTGGCGGCGGCGCGGCGGTTCCTGGGCTGAGCCTCAGACGATCACGTCAATCTCGGCCTGCGCGCCCACATCGAACACGCGTTTGTACCGCGCGATCTCATCCGCCGGGCCCATCGCCTTGTTCGGGTTGTCGGACAATTTGACCGTGGGCTTGCCGTTGGCCGACACCGCCTTGCACACCAGTGAAAAGGGCGCCAGCGCGTCGTCGGGCGTCAGGCCACGGAAATCATTGGTCAGCAATGTGCCCCAGCCAAAGCTGGGTTTCACCCGCCCGGCAAATTGGCCCTGAAGCTCGACGATCTTGTCCGCGTCCAGCCCGTCGGAAAAGATCACCATCTTCTCGCGCGGATCTTCGCCACGGTCCTGCCACCAGCGCATCGCGATCTCGGCGCCTTCGGCCGGATCGCCGCTGTCCACACGGATCCCGGTCCAGCCTGCCAGCCAATCGGGCGCGTCCTCAAGGAAGCCCTTGGTGCCATAGGTGTCGGGCAGGATGATGCGCAGGTTGCCGTCGTGCTCTTCCTGCCAATCGGCCAGAACGTCATAGGGCGCCTGGCGCAATTCATCGTCGGTTTCGGCAAGGGCCGCATAGACCATCGGCAGTTCATGCGCGTTGGTGCCGATCGCCTCGACCTCGCGTTTCATCGCGATCAGGCAGTTTGATGTGCCGACGAATTTTTCGCCCAGCCCTTCCAGCATCGCCTGCACGCACCAATCCTGCCACAGATAGGAATGGCGCCGCCGCGTGCCGAAATCAGCGATGCGCAGCCCGTCGACGCCACGCAAGGTTTCGACCTTGGTCCAAAGCTTGGTCATCGCGCGGGCATAGAGCACTTCCAGCTCAAACTTGCCCATCCCGCGCAACACGGCGCGCGACCGCAGCTCCATCAGCACCGACAGGGCGGGGATTTCCCACAACATGACCTCGGGCCACGATCCTTCGAAGGTCAGTTCGTATTGATCGCCCACCCGCTCCAGATGATAGGGCGGCAGGCGCAGGTTTTCGAACCACTCCATGAAATCCGGGCGGAACATCTGGCGTTTGCCGTAAAAGGTGTTGCCGCGCAGCCAGGTGCTTTCGCCCCGCTTCAGCGACAGCGAACGAATGTGATCCAGCTGCTCGCGCAGCTCACCTTCGTCTATCAGGTCGGCCAGTGGGATGGATTTCGAGCGGTTGATCAGGCTGAAGGTCACTTGCGTGTCGCGCTTGTTGCGAAACACCGACTGGCACATCAGTAACTTGTAGAAATCGGTGTCGATCAACGACCGGACAATCGGATCGATCTTCCAGTTATGATTGTAGACGCGGGTGGCAATGTCGACCATGGGCTCAATCCGTTCTGTTCGCCTTTCCAATTACAACATGGCGGGCGCGTTGTGTAGGGTGCGGCTTAGGCCAGTGTCACGCTGAAGGCGCGCATGTCGCCCCGTGCCTGATCCAGCGATCCGTTCAAATCGATCGCACGGCAAGCGCTTTCCAGTACCGTCACATCAAAGCCCAACCGCGCGGCGTCCACGGCGGAATAGGCGACGCAGAAATCCGTGGCCAACCCGACCAGAGTCAATCGGGTCACGCCACGCGTCCGCAAGTAGCCCTCAAGCCCGGTCGGGGTCGTCTTGTCGTTCTCGAAAAAGGCCGAGTAGCTGTCGATTTGCGGCCGGAATCCTTTGCGAATGATCAGATCCGCCGGATCGGTGCGCAGGTCCGGGTGGAAGGCCGCGCCCTGGCTGCCCTGCACGCAGTGGTCCGGCCACAAGACCTGAGCGCCATAGGGCATTTGCGTCACGTCGAACGGTGCCTTGCCATCGTGGGACGAGGCAAAGGAAGAATGCCCCGCCGGGTGCCAATCCTGAGTGAAAACCCGGACTTGAAAATCATCCATCAGGGCGTTGATCTCGGGGAGGATCGCATCGCCGTCAGCCACCTCCAGGGCGCCACCGGGGCAGAAATCATTCTGCACGTCGATCACGATCAGGGCTTCGTTTGCATCACGCATGGGGGCCTCCTTTGTTGTTTCAGGGGTAAGGCCGTGGCCTGAGCGGGTCAAGCGCTTGACCTTGCCGTTCGCAGTCGCTCTATGACACGGATGAAGCCAAAAATTTACCCATATCGCGCACCCATGGGGCTGATGCTGATTGTCATCGTGTTCTTCGGATCCTGCGGCGTCCTCATCGGTCACGACGCGCTGACCGTGGATGGCCCGGTCCGGTTGCGCTGGCTGGGACAGGTGTCCCAGGACCAGGCGCCAATCGTGCTTGGGGCGCTGGCCCTCTTTTGCCTGGGTCTTGTCGCTGCGGCGGTGATCGCGCTTTTGCGTGCAGGTGACGACATGCGCGCCATTCGGCTGGAGGATACCGGCATCACGGCACCCGCAAACCAGATATCGCGCAAGACCGTGCACCTGCCCTGGTCCACCATCACGGCGGTTGAGGTCAAATCACACGGCGGGCAGACGACCCTTGCGTTGCGCGCGTTGGACCGAAAGCTGGTGATCGCAAAAAGTGCGCTGAAACCCAGCACAGCGTTCGATGACCTTGTGGCCGAAGTCCATGCGCGGGTGGGACAAGCCGCCCCTTGAACCGCAGCCATACCAGGCGTATTCCGCTGGGCATGTATACAATCGCTGCGCTCTATCACTTCACCCGGTTCGACGACCCGTCAGCCCTTCGGGATCCACTTTTCGACCTTGCAGAGACGCAAGGCGTGACCGGATCGCTTCTGCTCGCCAAAGAAGGCATCAACGGCACCATCGCTGGATCGCGCGCCGGGATCGATGCGGTGTTGGCGCATATCCGCGCCCTGCCTGGCTGCGCCGACCTGCATTGGAAGGAAGCCACGGCCAAGGACCAGCCCTTCGGCAAGATGAAGGTCCGCCTGAAGCGCGAGATCGTGACGATGGGTGTGCCGGACGTGGACCCGCGCGCGCGTGTTGGCCATTATGTCGAACCCGAGGACTGGAATGATCTGATCCGCCAGGACGACGTGGTCGTGATCGACACCCGCAATGATTACGAGGTGGCGATCGGCACGTTCGAAGGTGCGATTGACCCCCATACCGCCAGTTTCCGCGAATTTCCCGCCTGGTGGCAGGCGAACAAGGACCGGTTTCACAACAAACGCGTGGCGATGTTCTGCACCGGCGGCATTCGTTGTGAAAAATCAACCAACTACCTGATCAGTCAGGGGGTCGAGGACGTGTTTCACCTAAAGGGCGGTATCTTGGAATACCTGGAAAACGTTCCGGCCGATGACAGTAGCTGGGACGGCGAATGCTTTGTCTTCGACGGGCGCGTGTCGGTTGGGCATGGCTTGGTCGAAGGGCCGCATGAACTGTGCCATGCCTGCCGTCGCCCGATCCTGCCCGAAGACCGCAAACGGCCCGAATACGAGGCTGGAGTGAGTTGCCATCAATGCATCGATGACTATGACGACGCCCGCCGCGAACGGTTCCGGGAACGGCAGCGGCAGATCGCCCTTGCCGCCAAGCGGGGCGTACGGCACCTGGGGCGCTGACCGCAATCAGCCCGTGATTTTGCGGTGATGCGCGATACCTTCCTCAACGTCGCCGAACCGGGTGATGTGCCCGTTTTCCAACACCACAACTTCGTCACAGATGCGTTTCACCAGGTCCAGGCTGTGCGTTACGACCAACGCGCTGCTATGTGTCATACGGTCCATGAAAAGCTGTTCGCTTTTGCGCCGGAACGCCGCGTCGCCCACTGCGGTCACCTCGTCCACCAAGTAGGTGTCGAAGTGGATGCCCATCGATACGCCGAAGGCCAGCCGGGACCGCATCCCTGATGAATATGTGCGAAACGGCTGATGAAAATGTTGCCCCAACTCGGAAAAGTCCTGGACGAAGTCGCGCAGCTCTTCGGTGTCGATGCCATAGACCCGGGCGATGAAGCTGGTGTTCTGCGCGCCGGTCAGTTCCGGGTGGAAACTACCGGCATAGCCCACCGGCCAGCTGATCGTGCCATCCGACCTGATGGTGCCCCCGTCCGGGTCCATCGTGCCGGCAATCATGCGCAGAAGGCTGGATTTCCCCGCCCCGTTACGGCCCAGAAGGCCAACCGATCGACCGGTTGCAAACCGCGCGGTAAGCCCACGCGCGACAACTGTGCTGCGTCCGCGCAGGGTATAGGTCTTCCAAAGATCGCTCAGTTGGATCATCGTCTCAGCGCCTGTCACGCACACTGTAGTAAACCATCGTCAGCGTCGCCCACAGGCCGAACAGGAACGCCGCCAGGGTGAACAGGATCACCTCGCGCTGCGGATATTCCGCAGTTTCCGCAAGCGTCGGTTCGACATAGGCCGCCAGGTATCGCGATTTTCGCAGGGCCTCGGCACGGGCCGTGTCGAACGCGGCCAGCGCGCCCAGATAAGCAGTCTCGGCAAACTGGCGGTCCACCGCCAGGCTTTCATATTCACCCACAAGGGTCGCATAGGCGCCGTTCGGCGTGCCTTCGGCGGTCGAGAACTGCGCACGTTCCTCGACGATCCGGGCTTCGATCACATGCACCCGGCGCTCGGCCCGTTCGACCCGTGGATCGCCCGAACGGGTCGTTTCGTTCAGAATGTCCAGATCGATCTGCGCCGCCGCCAACTGCTCTTGCAGACTGTTGAGCAGGCCCATCCGCCCCAAGATGTCCGCTTCGGGGTCCAGCATTTGGGTGCGCAACCGGAACTCGGCCATTGCCAACCGTGCCAGCCGCAGCCGTTCGACCGCCAACTCCAACTCGGACGCCGCATAACGCGTCGCGTCCTCGCGCGCGATGGCGGACAGGTTGTTGATCAGCGCGGTGCTTTCTTCGAACACCGCCTGGCCGATCCGCTGTGCATCTTCGGGCTGAAACGCCGTCACCCGCAGCTCGATCAACCCCGAGGACGGGTCGTAATACACCTTCACCATGCGGTTCCAATAGGTCAGCAGAGCTTCGATCGAACCAGTCGGGTCCAACCCGAAAACAGGATCCGACGGGGCGGCATAGATTTTGCGCAGGTTCAGTCGCTCATCCACAAGTCGCACAAGACGCTGGCTGCGGATGAACTCATACAAGATGTCGGTGTCACTGCCGGAGGAGCTGCCGCTCAAATCGGTGATGCCACCCAGAATTTCGACCGGTGAACTGACCTCCTCAGTGCGCACCGCAAATCCCATGGTCGAGGCATATTGATCCTGCGCCACGAAATAGAGGTAGCCGACAGCGGCGATCAGCGGAAAGCAGACGAACAGGTAGAAGGACAAAAGCAAACGGCGGTGGCGTTTGTGCATCCGCGCGGGCCGCGCCGCGGGTCGGACCGGTGGGACGCTGCCCGGATCGACCATGTCCCCTTGAGGTGTGCCCACGTGCTTCATCAACTGCCCCAACTTATCGAATTCTTAACCGAAAGGTTGCCTACTGCGAGCCTAACGCCGGACTTCCCAAGGCAAGGTTAACGCGCCCGGGTTCACAGGATGAAAAGGCATCGCATGAACACAAACACACCGTTGAAGGCCATCCCGCACAAAACCGGACGGACGATCCTGGCCCTGATGCTGCGCGAGATGTCGTCGACCTATGGGCGCAGTGTGGCGGGGTATTTCTGGGCGTTGGCCGAACCGGTCGGTGGCATTGCAATGATGACAATCCTGTTTTCGCTGGCCCTGACCGCGCCCGCGCTTGGGGACAATTTCCCGCTTTACTATGCGTCCGGTTTCTTGCCCTTCATCCTTTATAGCGAACTGGCCAACAAGGCGGGGCAATCGGTGCGATTCTCCAAGCCGCTGCTCTTTTACCCCGGCGTCACCTATATCGATGCGATCCTTGCGCGGGTGACGTTGAATGCGCTGACGCAGATCATGGTGTTCGTGATTGTCGTGGCAACGATCATCGTCGGGTTCCAGATCGATGTGATCCTGGACGTACCAGCCATTGCGACGGCCTTCGCGATGGCGCTGGCGCTGGCGTTAGGGATTGGCACTCTGAACTGCTATCTCAACTGGCGATTGCCGTCATGGGAACGGATCTGGGTCATCATCAACCGCCCGCTATTCCTGATGTCCTGCGTTTTTTTCAATTTTGAAACGGTTCCGCAACCTTTTCAGGATTACCTGTGGTTCAACCCACTGATCCATGTCGTCGGCCAGATGCGACGCGGAATCTATGCAACCTATGACGCGGAGTATGTGTCGTTGAGCTATTGCTTCGGCCTGGCCGGACTGTGTCTACTTTTTGGCCTGTTGCTTTTGGGAAGATACCACCGCGACATCGTGAACGGATGATGCCATGACGATTCACCCGGCACTTGCCCCATTCCTGGCAATCAAACCCACCGCCCGACTGCATCTGCGGATCCTCATGGGCACCCACAACGGGGCCTCAACCTTGGCCGCACAGCTCAACAGCTTCGCCGCACAGGAGCATGAAAACTGGTCACTTTGGGCAAGTGATGATCAGTCGACCGATAGAACGGTTGATGAACTTCGGCGCTTTGCCCAAGCGCACCCGGGACGTGATATTCGCATTCTGAATGGGCCGGGCGCGGGGCTTGCCGCAAATTACCTGTCACTTCTGTGCCATCCCGACCTGCCGCCCGGACCGGTTGCCCTATCGGATCAAGATGATGTCTGGCTACCCGGCCGCCTGACCCGTGCTTTGGCCGCGATCGAAGCTGCCGAGGCCAAAGCGTCCGCAGGCACTCCAGTTCTCTATGCCAGCCGAACGATTTTGACCGACCAGATCCTGGCCCGGAAACGGCGATCTGCGCGCCTTCGTCGCCCGCCGGAGTTCGCGAATGCCCTGGTGCAGAACGTCATGTATGGCAACACCTTGGTTTTGAACCGCGCCGCGCTTGACTTGGTGCGTCGGGCCGGTGTGCAGACCGGGTTGTCGTTTCATGACTGGTGGCTGTATCTGCTGATTTCCGGCGCGGGGGGCATTTTGATCCACGACCAGACGCCCGGCGTTCTGTACCGGCAGCATGGCAAGAACGCACTGGGGGGGCATCGCGGCGTGGTCACCGGGCTGACCCGGCTGCACAGCCTGTTGCGAGGCGGCTACGGCGACTGGATCTCCCGAAACCTTGCGGCCTTGAATGCACAACGCGCTCTGCTGACACCTGAGAGCCGCGCCCGCTTGGACGCCTTGGCCAGGTGTCAGGCGAATTCACCAATGCAACGCCTGATCGCGCTGTGCAACGCAGGAGCGTACCGGCAAACCCGGCTTCAATCTGCCCTGATCTACCTTGCGGTGCTCTTGCGACGGCTCTGAAGCCATACCCGGATCAGTCGCAATATCCGCCGCCGTGAACAAGCTGGTGGCAAAACGGGCAAGCGCGGTTGACGGCAAACCTTCCGCGCGGTCATGAACAACGACACGGCGGATATCGCTCTGTTCTTTCTTGCCAGCTCAGACGGTCTTCCATGCCAGCTGCGCCTTCAAATTTCAGGATATTGACAAGGTGAAGCCCACCCGCGTCTTTCTGAGCCCGCCCCACGGCCCTTTACTTACACGCCCATCTCCTACGTTTTCACGAACGCTCGTAATACAACGCGGCCCTCCGCATTGCTTGGATTGAATCAATCCGCCTCTTTCTGACCTTATTCACAAAAGCGCCCGTTAACGAATTCACAGCATTCTGAACCCCAGAAAACGCGGGGGCGCGTAAGAGGGAAAGGGTCGCGGGGTGAGTGGGATTACCTTTGTGAAAACCCATGTCGGGTCAGGATTGAATCACGCCGCAGGAGTGACGGATCTTGAGATCCACTGGGAAGGTGAAACGGCTATGCTGTATTCGACGACGGGCGCCGAAGGTGGTGGAACGTCGTTCGAGGTCACCGGCGATGGTGCGGCCCAGATGTGTGACGAAATTGCCTTTACGTCCAGCCAGCTCACCTCTGGCAACGCGCAGATCGAGATATTGAGCGACGCGACCGACACTTATTTCGTCAGCTTCGGCGGGATGGACACGCAATTGAGTGGGCACGCCATCACCGCCTCGGGCGATTTCCAACCCGTCGACAGCCTGGCTTGGAGCGGCAGCGGCGCTGGCGGGCGTATGTCCACCATCGAAGCCGTCGAGATCAGCGGGACAACCTATGTCTACACCGCCAACATCGCCCGCGCGGGGTTGTCCGAATACGAACTGGGTGACAACCGCCAACTTCAGATCAAGACCGACATGACGTCGATGGCAGAATTACCGGAAGGCATAGACATCGTCGATTTTGCCACGATCGAGGTGGGCGGAACGACATATCTTCTGGCCGCGTCAAATCTGCATCAGGGCGTCGTGAGCTATGAGCTCGGCCCGAACGGGCACCCGATCCAACGTGACACTTTGGGTGCGGCAGACGGCGTTGGGATCTCTTCCCCCACGGCGGTGGAATGTGCTGAGTTCGGCGGTGTTTCCTTCGTCGTGATCGCCGCAGCCGGGTCCTCGTCGTTGACCGTCCTGCAAGCGCACCCGGACGGCTCCCTGCTTCCGGTGGACCATATCATCGACAATCTTAACACTCGGTTCGACGGTGTGACCGAACTTGAAATCGTCGAAGTCGAAGGCCGCGTCTATGTGTTGGCCGGTGGGGCAGATGACGGGATAAGCCTGTTTGTGCTGGGGCCGAACGGACAATTGATCCACGTCGACACACTTTCCGATGACATGTCAACGGCGATGCAGAATGTCTCGGCCTTAGCAGCCGAAGCCGTGGGCGGTGCGATCCAGATCTTTGCCACCAGCGAAAGCGAAGAGGGCATCACCCAGCTGCGATTCAACCCCGGCAACATCGGCCAGACCGTCGGTGGCGACGCCGGAGGCGAGGTCTTCACGGGCACCAGCGCGGATGATCTGTTCGACGGCGCCGGTGGGGACGACATTCTGAACGGTGGTGGTGGCGACGACATTCTGATCGACGGTGCAGGCCAGGACATTCTGACCGGAGGCACCGGGGATGACGTGTTCGTCCTGGTCGCGGATGGAAACCACGATGTGATCACCGATTTCGACCCGACCCGGGACACGCTGGACCTGACCGGCTTCAACATGCTCTATGACATCTCGCAACTGACGATCACGCTGACCGGCTATGGTTGTGATATCCAGTTCCGCAACGAGGGGATCGAGATCCACTCGGCAAACGGTCAGCCGCTGACAGCGGGTGATTTCCAAACCACTGACATGTTATTTCTAGACCGCCCTCCGGCGGTCTATGAATACATGCCTCTGACGCTGTCCGGGTCTTCAGGCGCCGACACGCTTGAAGGTCGTAAGGGGGACGATACCCTGTTTGGCGAAGGTGGGAATGACGTTCTGATCGGGGGAGAAGGAAGTGACTATATCGACGGCGGGAGCGGAAAGGACACGGCAAGTTATGCGGGCGCCACGACTGGAGTTCAGGTGTCACTTGCTGACGGAACCAGCACCGGTGGTGCGGGCGGGGATACCCTTGTCGCTGTCGAAAGCCTGATCGGCTCTGGTCACGGGGACTCTCTGAACGGCGACCACAAAGACAACGAGATATCCGGCGGCCAGGGAAACGATGTGCAGAACGGAGGCGGTGGCAACGACACCTTGAACGGCGACGACGGCAACGACCAATTGAACGGCGAAGAGGGGAATGATCAGCTCAACGGCGGCACCGGTAACGACATCTTGAATGGCGGAAAAGGGGCGGATGTTCTGAACGGCGGCGATGGCGTCGACACGGCCAGCTATGCGGGCGAAACATCGGCGATCACGGTCAATCTGGGCAACGGTTTCGGGTCCGGCGCGGCGACAGGCGATAGCTGGATCGCGATCGAAAACATATCCGGCACGACCCACGCCGATACCCTGTTTGGCAATGCCGTCGACAACGTTTTGTCTGGTGGGGATGGCGGCGACATTTTGAGCGGTGGCGGTGGGGCGGACACGCTGTATGGCAATACGGGTCAGGATGTTCTTTTTGGCGGTGCTGGTGCGGATATTTTGGTTGGCGGGGCTGGCGATGACGTTCTGGACGGCGGGGCGTCGACGGATCAGTTGATGGGGGGTGCCGGGGCCGACGTGATGGACGGGGGTGAGAACTCGGACGTGATGTTGGTGGATGGCACCGACATTGTGACGGACACCGGCGGCGTCGGCTATGACAAGGCGCAGATCATCGACGCTGCGGGCGCGACCCTGGACCTGTCAGCCTGGAGCGGGGTCGAGCGGGTGAACGGCCACACCGGCGACGACGTGATCGACGCTGGCGGCTATGGTGCCGGTTTGCTTTTGTTCGGCGCGGGCGGCGACGATACGCTGACTGGCACCGACCAGATCGACGTGTTGATCGGCGGCACGGGCAACGACACGCTGAACGGCGGCGCGGGTAACGACTGGCTGCTAGGCAGCACCGGCGATGACGTGATGGACGGGGGCGACGGCAGCGACGTCATGTTCATTGGCGAAAGCGGCGACGCGGT
>NZ_JALBYQ010000003.1 GCF_022678625.1 Aliiroseovarius subalbicans
TGCAGTTGTTTGTTCATCGAAATAAACCAAACCGCCCACATATCTCTTCAGATATCATCAATGTCAAAGAACGTGGAGACAACATAAACTGAGATGCGCCGTAAGATTCAGCGCGCCCCGCCTGTATCATCTCCGATATTCGTCTGCGTCTCGTTGCCGGTGCGTTTCCGCTGTGGCCCGTCTGGCGCCCCGTTGCTGCGTTGCCGCCGCTTCGGTGAGGGGGTGTTTAGGCCGCAGCTTCCGGGGCCGCAAGTGCTTTTTTTCACAAAGGTGCGTTTTTTTGCGCATCCCCCGTTTTTTTGAGGAAAAAGAGCAGGTTGCGAAAGGAAACAACCGAAACACGTCCGCTGTCGCAACAAAATTTGCCGGTTTCCGGGCGGTGAACCAAGCCCGAATGCTGCGGTGCAGAGTTATCCACAGGGATTGCTGTCGGAAAACCATCTTTCGGGCGACTCGAAGCAAGAATCAAAGCGAGTCGGGCACCGCTCTCAGCCGTCACAGCCCACAAAACGGCCCTCAGGCCCGCGCCAGGGTCCGGCGCGGGGTCAGACGCAGGGCCAGAAGGCCAAGGATAACGCCCAGATAGATCAGCGGCTCCACCTGCCAGCCTTTGACCAGCATCACAAAATGCACGGCCCCCAACACGGCCGCCGGATAGACCAGCTTGTGCAGCTTGCGCCAGCGCGCGCCCAGTTTGCGCACCGACCAATTGTTCGACGTCACCGCCAAGGGGGCCAAAAGCACGAACCCGACCATCCCGATGGTGATATAGGGACGTTTCAGAATGTCGGCCCAGATCTGCGCCAATATCTGCACATCCAGCACCAGCCAGACCAGCAGGTGGCACGCGATATAGTAGAAGGTCAGCACCCCAATCGCGCGGCGAAACCGCATCAGGTTCAGCCCGGCGAACCGTCTGAGCGGCGTGACCGCGAGGCCCAGGATCAGCGCCTGAAGCCCCAGTTCGCCCAGTTCGTGCTCCAAGGCCTTGATCGGCTCGACCCCCAGCCCCCCGGTGAAGCCCTGATACAGAAGCCAAAGCGGCGGGGTGAGGCCGACAAAGTAGACAAGCCAGATCGGGATCTTGCGCAGAAAGTGGTTGAGAATGTTCATCGCTCAGAAGTTCTTGCTCAGGTCCATGCCGTCATAAAGGTGCGCGACCTCGTCGCCATAACCGTTGAACATGAGCGTGTCCTGCTTCTTGGAAAACAGCCCACCACCGATCTTGCGTTCGGTGGCCTGTGACCATCGCGGATGGCTGACGCGCGGGTTCACGTTGGAATAGAACCCGTATTCGCGCGGGTTTTGCATGTTCCAGGTGGCTTCGGGCTGCTTGTCCGTCAGGCTGATGCGCACAATCGATTTGATCGACTTGAACCCGTATTTCCACGGCACAACCAGACGCATCGGCGCGCCGTTCTGGTTCGGCAGGTCCTCGCCATAAATTCCCGTGGCCATCAGGGTCAGCGGGTGCATCGCTTCGTCCAGCCGCAGCCCTTCGCGGTACGGCCAATCCAGAATGGCGCGTTTCTGCCCCGGCATTTCCTCGGGCCGCACCAGCGTTTCGAAATAGACGTATTTGGCGGACGACTGCACGCCCACGCGGTTCAACAGCTGGGACAGCTGGAACCCGTTCCAGGGGATCACCATCGACCAGGCCTCGACACAGCGGAAGCGATAGATCCGTTCTTCGATGTCCACACCGCCCAGGATGTCGGCCAGGTCATAGTTGCCCGGATTGTCCACCAGGCCGTCGATCTTCACCGACCACGGGTCGGTCGTCAGCGTATGCGCATTGCGCGCCGGGTCTTCCTTGCCAGTGCCAAACTCATAGAAGTTGTTGTAGGCGGTGATTTCCTTGAGCGTGTTGGGCGCCTCATCCGTCGAATACTGCCCGGCGCCGAAGGACGGCCCGGCAATTGCCCCCAGGCCAAGGCCGCCAAGACCCACCATCAGTTGCCGCCGGTTCAGGTAATCCGCCTTCGGCGTGATGTCGGCGTATTTCAGATCGGTCTTGAAACCCATGTCAGAGCGTCCTTTTGCTTTGTCCTGATCCTGACCTAAGCCAGCATCCGATCAAAGCCAAAGCACATGATCTCACGAAGGTGTTGGTGCGCTGTAACAATTACCCTTCGGGACGGGGGGAGTAGCTGGGGAACAGCTCGTTCATCGGGATCGAGTGGCCGTCCGATTGCACCAACCGCACGTGTCGCCGCCGCATCTGGCGCGGCTCGGCCACGCCGACGGAATGCGCGATGGTCTCGACCTCATGGGTGATGCAATCGGCATAGGCCGCGACCTTTTCGAACTTGGTCTCCGGCACCAGACCCTTGTGCAACGCCGGGTCATGGGTGGTGATCCCTGTGGGGCAGGTGTTCTTGTTGCACTTCAGCGCCTGGATGCAGCCCAGGCTGAACATGAACCCGCGCGCATTGGTCACGAAATCCGCGCCCGCGCACAGCGCCCAGGCCACGTCGCCGGGATTGACCAGCTTGCCCGAGGCCACCAGCCGGATCCGGTCGTGCAGCCCGCGCTGATCGCGCAGATCGCAGATCAGCGGCAGGCTTTCGCGGATCGGCATGCCGACCAGGTCGATCAGAGGCATCGGTGCCGCGCCCGTGCCGCCTTCGCCACCATCAATGGTGATGAAGTCCGGCGCGCAGGCCTCCCCGCGATGCGAAATCAGATCGAACAGCTCGGCAAACGGCTCAACTGCGCCGACAACGGTCTTGAAACCCACCGGCTTGCCCGTCACCTCGCGGATATGCCCGATCGTGTCCAGAAGGGTGCCCCAATCGTCGATCTCTTCGTGCCGGTTGGGTGACATGCTGGCCTGACCCTCCGGGATACCCCGGATCGCCGCGATCTCGGCGTTGACCTTCGCGGCGGGCAGGATGCCGCCCTTGCCGGGCTTGGCGCCCTGTGCCAGCTTCAACTCGAACATCTTTACCTGATTGTGCGCCGCGACCTCGCGCAGCTTGTCATCGGACAGCTTACCGTCCGCATCGCGCACACCATATTTCGCCGTGCCGATTTGATAGACTATGTCGGCACCCCCTTTCAGGTGCCAGGGGGACAGCCCACCTTCGCCGGTGTTCATCCAGATCCCTGCCTTCCTCGCGCCCATACTCAGCGCCACAACCGCAGGCTGGGACAGCGCGCCATAGGACATGCCGGACAGGTTGAAGATGCTTTTCGCCTCGAACGGCACCCGCGCACCGGCGCCGATCACCAGTGGCGCAGTGCTGGCATATTGATTGTCCAGCGGCGGAAAGGCCGCGTTCACGAAGATCGGCGTGCCAACCACGTTCAGGTTGCGGGTGGACCCGAAGGCGACCGTGTTACCGTGCCCGCTTGCCGCCCGCTCGACCCAATCGCGTTGCGCACGGTTGAATGGCAGCTCTTCGCGGTCCATCGCAAAGAAGTACTGGCGGAAGAACTCGCCCAAGGCGGTGAAGAGGTGCCGAAACCGCCCGATGACAGGATAGTTGCGCCGCACCGCATCCCCAGTTTGAAGCCTGTCGATCAGATAAAGCACGATCACCAGCGCCAAGAAGAAACCTACGGCAAAGACCAGCACAAGTGCCAGAACCTCAAGCACCCAAATCATCGATTCCATTGCGCCCTCCTTCTTTTCTTCAACCTGTCGCAAGCTGCGATCTGAAGCCAGCCCCAGCACCTTTTTACGTGAAAGCGCGGGGTTTATTGTTCGCGAATTCAACCCAGTAATCGCAACATACACGTGATCGTTTTCGCATTGCCACCAAATGCACAACTCACGGATGTGCAAGCAAGAAATGTGTTGAAAATGTGTCAGGCCTCTGTCCACAATGTGGAAAAATATAAAAAGACAAAGTCATTCGAGAGGCATTCCTATCGCGCATCCGGACCCCGTCCGGTCCCGTATTGAGACGCACCATTAGGAATTTGCCATGCCCACGCTGCTTGCGACAATCAACACCCGTCCTGACACCGAGATCTTTGCCAACCTCGTGGCCTTGGTCGATGCCAATACCGGCGCGAACCTGTCCGGCGCGCTGTCCGGTGGCGCGGGTCTTTCGGCCTTCATCCCAACCGACGCGGCGATGATTGCAGCAGCCCAGAGCATGGGTTTCACCGGCAGCGATGAAGCGGGTGCGCAGGCGTATCTGATCGAGTCTGCCACCCTGTTGGGTCAAGGCGATCCCTGGGCGGTTCTGGCGGGCCTTCTGGCCTATCACATCACCGGCGACGCGCCGGGGGCTGCTATGACCACGCTGTCGGGCGCGTCGCTGTCGCTGGTAGGCGGAGTTTTGACTGACAATGACCCGGACACGGCGGACGCAGGCATTCTTGAGACGGCCCCGGCCGACAACGGCACCTTCAACCTGGTTGATGGTGTGCTGGTTCCCGAGGACGTATTCGCCTCGAACGGAGCGGCAGATGTGCAAGTCGTGGTGGGCGCCGACAATGCGGACAACATCGCAACGGGCAATGACGACGATTTCGTGAACGGAAATGGCGGCTCGGACAACATCACGACAAATGGCGGTGACGACACCGTGCTGGGTGAAGGCGGGAACGACACGATCTCGACCGGCGGCGGAAACGACTTCGTGTCCGGCGGCACCGGGCACGACGTGATAGACGGCGGCAACAACAACGATACGCTGTTTGGGGACAATGGCGACGACACGATCCTGGGTGGTGAAGGCGCGGACACGATTGACGGCGGCAACGACGATGACACCTTGTCCGGCGGCGATGGCGGCGACGACATCCAGGGCGGCAATGGCGAAGACGTCCTGAACGGCGATGGCGGCAGCGACACCTTATCGGGTGACGCGGGCAACGACACCCTGAACGGCGGGTCCGGCATGGACACCCTGAACGGCGGCGAAGGGAATGACATGCTGGCCGGCGGCTCGGGTAACGACACCTTCGTGTTTGCCGGGAATGTCGGCTCGGACACGATCACCGATTTCTCGGATGGCTCCGACGTGATCGACGTCTCGGCGCTTGGTATATTCACGACCAATCAGCTGGTCTTCACCCAGATCGGCGGCGACGTGGTGATCGGGTTTGGCAATGGCAAACAAGTGACCGTACTGGGCATCGACGCGGGCGACCTGGACGCCAGCGACTTTGTGCTGGATACCCCCCCGCCGGTCGTGGGCACGGGCAGCGCGGATGTGCTGCACCTGACCGGTGGCGACGACACGGTGGATGCGGGCGACGGGTCCGACAAGGTCTATGGCTATGACGGCAACGACGACATCACAGCTGGCGCGGGCGAAGATTATGTCGATGGCGGCGAAGGCAATGACGTGATCGACGCGGGATCCGGCAAGGACCAGGTCAAAGGCGGGGCTGGCAACGACACGATCTTCGGCATGGCCTCGAACGACCTTCTGTTCGGCCAGGACGGCAATGACATGATCAACGGCGGCGCCAACAACGACCGCATCTATGGTGGCAACGGAGGCGACACGCTGATCGGTGAGCACGGCAATGACAAGATCTGGGGCGACGCTGGGTCCGACACCCTGATCGGCGGGGCTGGCAAGGACGTGATGGACGGCGGATCGGGCAATGACATCCTGATCGGCGGCAAGGGCGACGACAAGATGACCGGCGGCTCCGGCGCTGACGTGTTCGTCTTCGAAGACGACCGCACCCGCGCCGACACGATCATGGATTTCCAGGACGGCACCGATCTTCTGGACGTCGTCGGTCTGGGCATCACCGATGTGAGCGAGCTCAACATGGCCCAGGTTGGTGCCGATGTGGTCATAACCCTGTCGGATCGCGATGTGATCACGCTGAAGGGTGTGGACATGGGCGACCTGGACAACAGCGATTTCATCCTCGCAGACCCGCTGCTGCTGGGTTAAGAAATCGGCGCTGGGGGTTTCAGACCGGGATCCCCAGCCGCCTGTAGACAAAGCTGAGAAGCCATGCAGGCCCGATCAGCAGGAATTGTACATCCTTCAGGAACGACGGCTTCTTGCCCTCGACCATGTGCCCCCAGAACTGCCCGATCCAGGCCAGCACGAAGATCAACGCGGCCACCTGCCACAGCGGCCAGGGCGATGTGGCTTCGATCGTGTGGATGATCCAGTATCCCATCACCAGATAGCCCAACATGCCAATTGCCAGCGTGGGCGACAGGATCACGTAGTAGATCAACGCCAACACCATCACGAGGGTCAGCCAGTTCAACCCAGCTATACCTCCCGGCATGGGCAGTGCATAAAGCCCGGCCATCACGGTCCAGACGATGACGGGCACGCAGACCCAATGCACCACCTTGTTCACGGGGTTCTGGTGGCTTTCGCCGTATTCCTCCAGCAATGCGTCGATACGTTTCATCTGGCCCTCCCGGTTCGCCGGGGTAGCCTACGCAAACGCGCGGCCAAGCTCCTAGCCTGACCGCGCGTCATTTTGGTTTAGCGATGGATCAGTGCACCACCGCGTCATCGGGGGCTGGGCGGTTGGTGTTGCCAACCCGGTCGCCGATGATCAGCCCTTCGGCCCCCGCGCTGACCGCGATCGTGTCGCCGTCCATCACGTCACCCGACAGCAACATCTCGGCCAACCGGTCTTGCACCGCGCGCTGGATCACGCGCTTCAAAGGTCGGGCGCCGAATACCGGGTCATAGCCTTCGTCGGCCAGCCACTTACGGGCATCCGCGTCCATCTCCAACCCGATCCCACGGCGCGACAGCCGTTTGACCAACAGGCCAAGCTGGATATCCACGATCCCGTCCATATCCGGGCGCGAGAGGCGATCGAAGATGATCGTCTCATCCAGACGGTTCAGGAATTCGGGCCGGAAATGTGCCCGAACCGCGTCCATCACGTCGCGCTTGGCGGCGGAACTGTCGGCCTCCTCGGGCAGCTGGCTCAGCGCCTGCGCGCCCAGGTTCGAGGTCAGGATGATCAGCGTCTGCTTGAAGTCCACCGTGCGGCCCTGACCATCGGTCAGCACGCCGTCATCCAGCACCTGAAGCAGCACGTTGAACACATCCGGGTGCGCCTTTTCGACCTCGTCAAACAGCACGACCTGATAAGGCCGGCGCCGCACTGCTTCGGTCAGCACGCCCCCCTCGTCATAGCCCACATAGCCCGGAGGCGCGCCGATCAGACGGGCGACCGCGTGCTTCTCCATGAACTCGGACATGTCGATACGAACCATCGCGCTGTCGTCATCGAACAGGAACTCGGCCACGGCCTTGGTCAGCTCGGTCTTGCCAACGCCGGTCGGGCCCAGGAACAGGAAACTGCCCAAGGGTCGGTTTTCGTCGTTCAGACCCGCGCGCGCCCGGCGCACGGCGTTCGAGACCGCAGTCACCGCAGAGCGTTGCCCGATCACGCGACGACCCAGCTCGTCCTCCATGCGCAAAAGCTTTTCACGCTCGCCTTCCAGCATTTTCGAGGTCGGGATACCGGTCCAGCGTTCGACCACATGGGCGATCTGTTCCGGGCGCACGGCCTCTTCGACCATCGCTTCGGCCTCGGCGCTTTCGGCCTCGTCCAGCTTTTTCTCAAGCTCGGGAATGATGCCGTAAGACAGCTCGCCCGCCTTGGCCAGGTTGCCTTCGCGCTTGGCAATGTCCAACTCGGCGCGGGCGCGGTCCAGATGCTCTTTGAGGTCGCGCGCGCCTTCCAGCTTATCGCGCTCGGCCTGCCACTTGGCGGTCAGGCTGCCAGATTTTTCCTGCAACTCGGCCAGTTCCAGCTCCAGCTTCTCAAGCCGGTCTTTCGACGCCTTGTCATCTTCGGCGCGCAGCGCTTCGGCCTCGATCTGCATTTGCAGGATCTGCCGATCCAGCGCGTCCAGTTCCTCGGGCTTTGAATCCACCTCCATGCGCAGGCGGCTGGCGGCCTCATCCATAAGGTCAATCGCCTTGTCGGGCAGGAACCGGTCGGTGATGTACCGGTGGCTGAGCGTGGACGCCGCCACCAAGGCCGAGTCGCTGATCCGCACCCCGTGGTGCAGTTCGTACTTCTCCTTGATGCCCCGCAGGATCGAGATCGTATCTTCCACGGTGGGCTCTTCGACCATCACCGGCTGGAACCGGCGGGCCAGGGCCGCGTCTTTCTCCACATACTTGCGGTATTCATCCAGCGTCGTGGCGCCCACACAGTGCAATTCACCGCGCGCAAGGGCGGGTTTGATCAGGTTGGCCGCGTCCATCGCGCCATCGCCTTTGCCCGCGCCAACCAGCGTGTGCATTTCATCAATGAACAGGATGATTTCGCCGGCCGCATCGGTGACTTCGTTCAGGACCGACTTCAGCCGCTCTTCGAATTCACCGCGGTATTTCGCACCGGCAATCAAGGCCCCCATGTCCAACGCCAGAAGCTTCTTGTTCTTCAGGCTTTCAGGCACGTCGCCGTTGATGATGCGCAGGGCCAGACCTTCGGCGATTGCGGTTTTACCCACGCCGGGTTCACCGATCAGAACCGGGTTGTTCTTGGTGCGGCGCGACAGAACCTGCATGGCACGGCGGATTTCTTCGTCACGGCCGATGATCGGGTCGATCTTGCCCTGTTCGGCCGCCTCGGTCAGGTCCATCGCGTATTTCGACAGCGCCTCATACGTGTCCTCGGCCGACGCGCTATCTGCCGTGCGCCCCTTACGCACGTCATTGATCGCGGCGTTCAGCTTCTTGGCGTCAACGGCACCGGCATCCAGCGCCTCTTGCGCCTTGGATTTCACAACCGCCAGCGCGGTCAGGAGCCGTTCAACCGGCACGAAGCTGTCGCCCGCTTTCTTGGCCAGCTTTTCAGCCTCGTCGATCACCCGACCGGTGGCATTGTCCATGTAAATCTGGCTGGCATCGCCGGTGACCTTCGGGGTCTTGGCGATGATCGCGTCCACCGCATCGGTCACGCGCTTGGGCTCCCCGCCCGCCTTACGGATCAGGTTCGCGGCCATGCCGTCTTCGTCATCCATAAGGGCCTTGAGCAGATGCTCGGGGGCAAGGCGCTGATGATTTTCGCGCATTGCGATCGTCTGTGCGGCTTGCATGAAACCACGCGACCGCTCGGTGAATTTTTCCAAATTCATCTCTCTCTCCTTCTACAAGCGCCCATCTCCTGGAATGCCCGCCCGGCGGCACATCCCTGTTTCGGGCCTTGAAAGATAGATGGGGTCACGCGCCAAGGGGATCAAGTGGGGGGAGAATGCCGCGATACTTCACCTTTCGGAACGGCGTGTGCGGGGCGAAAGTTTGGCCAGAGTAAAGGGTGCCCCATGCGTGTCACGAATATCGAAGTTTCCGGCCTGCATTTTGACGGTGTCGCCCATGTTGGTCATGTGTCGATGAAGATTTGCGCATCGAACCGATCGGACAACAGCCTCCACTTTCTGTGCCGGGTAAATCAGCCCGAGGATTGTCCTTCAACCCTTGTGCTGTACGATCTGATCACCGACGCCTTGCGGCAGGCCCGACGCATGCCCGGGTTCCGCAATGGCGAAGAAGAGATCAAGGTCGACCTCTCCCAGGCGAAAATCGCTGCGGCTTGACCTTTCGCGATGCGTGGCCCACATCCGGACAACCGCATTCTAAGGAGCCGCCCCATGCCCACATTGCCCGACGACCGCTTGATCGTAGCCCTTGACGTTCCCAACGCACTCGAAGGTCTGCAACTTGCCGACACGCTGGGCGATGCGGTGAGTTTCTACAAGATCGGGCTGGGCATGTTGACCGGCGGCGGACTTGCCCTTGCCAATGAGCTGAAGTCCGAGCGAGGCAAACGTATTTTCCTGGATATGAAACTGTTCGACATCGGCAACACGGTCGAAGCGGCGGTGCGTGGATTGGCGCAGTTCGACCTGGACTTCCTGACCGTGCATGGCGACCCGCACGTGGTGCGCGCGGCGCAGGAAGGCAAAGGCGGAAAGGACATGAAGATCCTGGCGGTGACGATCCTGACGTCGCTGGATCGCAATGATCTGGATGCGTCGCTGATCAAACCCGGCAACGTACAGGACCTGGTGCTGGAACGCGCCGCCATCGCGCTGTCGACCGGGGCGGATGGCGTCATCGCCTCGCCGCAAGAGGCCGCATTGATCCGCGCCTTGCCCGAGGCCGAGGGCAAGCTGATCGTGACGCCCGGCGTGCGCCCGGCGGGGACCGCGCTTGGCGACCAGAAACGGGTCGCAACGCCTGCGCAGGCCATCGCAGACGGGGTGGATCACATCGTGGTGGGGCGCCCGATCCGAAACGCCGCAGACCCACGGGCTGCGGCCGAAGCGGTTCTGGCCGAACTCAAGTCGACATAGACGCGGCGCCAACCCGCTGGATCGCCTCCGCATCAGACGGCTACGCCGTCCTCTTCGGAGTCGACCGGCGCTCACTGCGTTCGCGCATGACAAAGGGGGCCTCGCTTGCGCGCGGCCCCCTTGCCATGTGTCGACGCCTCCCCTCCTCGGAGTGGGGAGGGTGGGCGGGAACTTCGAGGAGGGGAGGCGTTCCGACCTCTACCCCTTCAGTTCTCGTTGATATCAGTGTCCCAGGTTTTCACCTGTCCCTTGCGCACGCCAAAGGCCTGCCGCATCACGATCCAGGCGATCAGCGACACGACCGCAAAACCGACAAGCAGCCACGGCAGTGTCAGACCCAAACCCAGCGCCATCAACCCACCCACAACGGCGGCTCCGATCGCGAAGCCCAGGAAAATGAAACCGGGGGCGAAAATCTCAAGGATGGCCAGCACCAGCGCTCCGGCAACCCACACCCACCAGATATCCCACATCATCACGACGGTTTTCCTTTCAACATGTTGAAGGCGTCCCCAAAGGCGTCCAGCGCATTCGCGGGCACAATCACGGTCGACTTGCCTTCACCAACCCCGACAGCGGTCAGGGCTTCAACCTGCTTCAGGGCAACCTGATACTGCGCCGCTTCAATGCCGTTTTCCTTGATCGCCTTGGCCACGACCTCGGTTGCATACGCCTCGGCGTCCGCGGAAATCCGGCGCGCTTTGGCAATCTGCTCGGCGGCATAAAGCTCAGCATCCGCGTTCAGTTCAACCGCCCGTTTCGACCCTTCGGCCTCGGTCACCTGTGCGCGGCGTGCCCGCTCGGCGTTCAACTGCTGCAACATCGCCTCGCGCGTTGCCTGATCCAGATTCACGTCCAAAATCTCGGCACGGGTGACCTCGATCCCCCAGTCATCAACAGCATCCGCCACCTGCTGCTTGATCTTGTCGATCAATTGCTGGCGGTTCGACTGAACCTCGTCCAGGTCCATTTCGCCGATCCCGGCCCGCACGATGCCTGCCACGGTGGTTGCAATCGCTGCGTCTACGTCACGGATCCGATACACAGTCTTTTCCGGCTCAAGGATCCGATAAAACACCGAGGTTTCGACCTGCACCAAAACGTTGTCTTTGGTGATCGCGTCCTGCGAAGCAGTCGGCAACTGGCGCTCAAGGATCGACACCTTGTGGCGCACCCGGTCCAGGAACGGAACGATGAAGTTGATCCCCGGGCCCAAAACCTTTTGCAACCGACCAAAGCGTTCGACCACGTACTTTTCCGACTGCGGCACGATGCGCACACCCAGAAAGATGCTGACGATAATGAAGACGGCCAGCAAAAGCAGCACGATATCTGCGCCCAAAAGCTGCCCCAGAAGGTCCGATTTGTCCATGATAACTCCTGTCCACTCTTTTTGTTCAATGCAGACGATATGGGGGCAAACCCCAACGTTTTCAAGCAAAACGCGCACCGCGCTTTGCCGTGGAACCCGCCCGGACACTGGTTTATCCTGCCTCCATGCCCGCCCTGTGCAAAGATTGCCTGACCACGTTCGAGACCGGTCGCCGCTGCCCGGCCTGCCGCAGCCCGCGGGTGCTTTCGCACCCCGAGCTGTTCGACCTGTCGATCGCGCATATGGATTGCGATGCTTTTTATGCCAGCGTGGAAAAACGCGACAATCCCGACCTTGCCGACAAGCCGGTGATCATCGGCGGCGGCAAGCGCGGCGTGGTCTCCACCGCCTGCTATGTCGCGCGCATTCGCGGGGTGAAATCGGCGATGCCGATGTTCCAGGCGCTGAAACTGTGCCCGGAGGCCGTGGTGATCAAACCACGCGGATCGCATTATGCAGCCGTGTCAAAACAGATCCGCGCGCTGATGGATGAGCTCTCCCCCGCGATCGAACCGCTGTCGCTGGACGAGGCTTTCATCGACATGACCGGGACCGAGAAACTGCACGGGCAGCCCCCGGCGGTAATGCTGGCCGGGCTGGTGAAACGCATGGATGAGGAGCTGGGCCTGACCGGGTCAATCGGCCTGTCGCACAACAAATTTCTTGCCAAGGTCGCCTCGGATCTCGACAAGCCGCGCGGCTTTTCGGTGATCGGCAAGGCCGAGACCGCTGACTTTCTGCGTGACAAACCGGTGCGGATGATCTGGGGCGTGGGCCCGGCGATGCAGGCGTCATTGGAGAAGGCTGGGATCCGGACCTTCACCGACCTGTTGCGCTGGGATCGTCAGGACCTGCACGCACGGTTTGGTGGCATGGGCGACAGGCTGTGGCACCTGGCCCGAGGCCAGGACCGGCGTCGCGTGTCGTCGCATGAACCGATGAAATCGATTTCGAACGAAACCACTTTTTTCGAGGACACCGCCGACCCGGACATTCTGGACGGCCACCTGTGGCGATTGTCAGAGAAGGTCTCGGACCGGGCCAAGGCCAAGGACATGGCAGGTCGCGTGGTCACGGTAAAACTGAAACGCGCGAACCATTCGGCCCTGTCGCGGCGGGTCAGCCTGCCAGACACGACTCAATCCGCCGACCGCATCTACCGCACCGCGCGTGACCTGTTCGACCTTGTGGCCCGCGAAGGACCCTTTCGCCTGATCGGAGTTGGGATCAGCGACCTTGGTCCAGCCACCGGTTCCGATCTGTCCGGTGACCTGTTGGATCCGGGTGCAGCGCAACGGCGCCGTGCCGAACAGGCCACCGACGCCATCCGCGCCCGATATGGTGACGGGGCAATCCTCAAAGGTCGTTCCATCCGCTAACTTGCGGCACACGGTAATATCCGGGCCAGCGGAGGGAGGCACTATTCGGCGGCGAGGGGAAGCTTGGACCGGCCTATATCTGCCACCTCGGATATGATCTCGGTCAGGATCGCCTGAAGATGGGAAAAGTTGCCGTTCGGGCGGATCTTTCGCTCGTTCATGTACAATGAACGGTCTATCTCGATCTGCACCACGTGCTGCCCGCGCGACGGGCGGCCATAGTGCTGCACCATGTAAGCACCGGCAAACGGTGCGTTGCGCGCCACGGAAAACCCGGCCGCGGCAAACGCCGCTTCGATCCGGTCCACGATCTCTGCGCTGGCCGAGGATCCGAATCGGTCGCCCAAGACGACCTCTGGTTTGCGGCGCTGATTTCGGCATAGGTTGTCGATCGCTTCGTGCGGCATCGAGTGGCAATCGATCAGGATCGCCTCACCAAATAAAGCGAGGCTGCCGTCCAGAAGCTCCTGAAGTTTTCGGTGATACGGATGCCAGTGGTCTGTCAGCCGCCCTTGCGCTTCGCCCAAGGTCAGTTTGCCACGATAAATCTCTCGCCCACCCGCCACCACGCGGGGAATCACTCCAAGCCCAGAGGCGACGCGTGGATTCTGTCCGGTTTTGCGCAACCCTTTGATCAGGGCGGGATCCAGGTCCTCCGCCGCGCGGTTCATGTCCACGAAGGCCCGCGGAGCATTTGCGGCCAGAAACGGTGCGCCATAGTCCGGCGCTGCAGCATAGAGGCGGTCCACGAAGGCGTCCTCGGACGACCGGATCGCGCATTCATCCAGAACCGACCGCCGGGTAAACGACCACGGATAATCCCGCCCGCTGTGTGGCGACGCAAAGACCACGCTGGTCGTCCGGGTGGACGGCATGGTTAGCGTATAGGGCGTTTTCGGCATCCGTGTTCCTTCCGCCTTCATATTAGTGCAAATTTCCCGCATCAAAAGCCCTTGAACACCCGGGCGACTCCTTTTATAGACCAGCGGACCGGCGCGGGTCTTCCCGCGTCGTGTGCGTTTGGGTTCGTCAGCCCAATCGGAAATTCCGGGCGATTAGCTCAGCGGTAGAGCACTTCGTTGACATCGAAGGGGTCACTGGTTCGATCCCAGTATCGCCCACCATGAACCGTCGGCCTGGCCGGCAAAACAGAACTCTAGGCGCAACCGCAGCGCCGCGTTGAAGGAGAAGGACCATGAAAGTCCGCAACTCGCTCCGCTCGCTGAAAAATCGCCATCGCGATTGCCGCGTTGTGCGCCGTAAAGGCCGTGTCTACGTCATCAACAAGACGCAGCGCCGGTTTAAAGCCCGCCAGGGCTAAGGTCATCAGACCTTTCACCGAGCTTTTCATTGAAATGGCCCGCAGGGAAACCTGGCGGGCCTTTTCTTTTGCGTCCACCCGATCGCCCTGCGGCAATCTGCGCAGGGTATTTCTGTTCAATTTCATCGTTTTGCCACATAGTTACGGTCAAATTCTGCAACTGCACAATACTCGGTGAGCCATGTCGGACGAATCCAAAACCCCGCACCCCTATGAAACGCTGGATCGCGTCACCCGCGCGATGACAGCCCGTATGACCGGGGGGCAATCCCCGAATGCGGCGATGGCGGCCTGGGCCGATTGGTTCACCCACATGGCCCGCGCCCCTGGTCGGCAACTGGAGTTGTTAGAACATGCGCGCGAAAACGCGATGAAACTAGCGACCGAAGCAGTAAACGGCGATGCTTTCACCGCTGCGCCCGACGACCATCGCTTTGCCCACGCGGCCTGGAATACCCTGCCCCTATCGCTGTGGAAGCAAAGCTTCCTTGCCACCGAGGACTGGTGGGACGCCGCCACACAGCCCGTGCGCGGCGCGCGTGCGGCGAATATCAACCGGGTGAATTTCATGACCCACCAGGCGCTGGATGCGCTGTCCCCCAGCAACATCCCCGCCCTGAACCCGAACGTGATCGAGGAAACCGCGACGCAGGGTGGTGCCAACCTTACAAAGGGCGCGCAACTTTTGGCGCGGGACCTGCAACTTCAGATGACCGGTGAATGCCCCGAATGCCCGACGGATTTCGAGGTGGGGCGCAACATCGCCTGCACCCCTGGCGAGGTGGTGTATAGAAACGAGCTGTTCGAGCTGATCCAATACGCCCCCAGCACAGACAAGGTGCAGGCAGAACCGATCCTGATCGTTCCCGCCTGGATCATGAAATACTACATTCTCGACCTTAGCCCCGAGAACTCTCTGATCGCTTGGTTGGTTGGTCAGGGCTTCACGGTTTTTGCCATATCTTGGGTCAACCCGACCGATGAGCTGCGTGAATCGTCGATGGATGATTACCGCCGCAAGGGCGTGATGGCCGCCTTGGACGCGATCGGAAAGATCGTGCCGGAACAGAAGATCCACGCCACCGGCTATTGTCTGGGTGGCACGATCCTGTCGATCGCAGCCGCCACGATGGCGCGTGAGAAAGACGACCGTCTGGCGTCGATCACACTTTTGGCCGCACAGACCGATTTCACCGAAGCCGGAGAGTTGATGCTGTTCCTTGACGAAAGCCAGGTGGCCTTCCTTGAGGACATGATGTGGGACCAGGGGATTCTGCAAAGCGACCAGATGGCGTCCGCCTTCCGCTCTCTGCGCGCCCGTGACCTGGTTTGGGGCCGGATGCTCGACCGCTATCTGCTGGGGCAGGAGGACGCCCAGGCCGACATCGTCACCTGGAACGCCGACGCCACCCGAATGCCTTATCGCATGCATTCGGAATACCTGCGCAGCCTGTTTTTGGAAAACCGCCTGACCGCCGGACGCTTCGCGGTGGATGGCAAGGTCATCGCGTTGAAAGATATCGACGCGCCCTTCTTCGTGCTGGGCACGGAAAAGGACCACATCGCACCGTGGAAATCGGTCTATAAGGCCACTTTGTTCACCGAGGGCGACCTGCGGTTCTGCCTGACCTCGGGCGGCCACAACGGTGGCATTCTATCAGAACCGGGTCACAAACACCGGCATTACCGGTTGGGCCATCGCAGGCCAGGGGTGAACTACATGGACCCCGACAGCTGGGTCACAAAGCACGACCCGGTTGAAGGCAGCTGGTGGCAGGCTTGGCGGGACTGGCTGAAGACCCACTCCAGCGGGGAGGCGAAACCGCCGAAGATGGGCGCTAAATCCCTGCCCCCACTTGCCCCGGCCCCCGGCACCTATGTGATGCAGAAATAGAAAAACCCCGCGCCTTTCGGCCACGGGGCTTTTCCGGGAGGCAACCCTTGCGTCAGTCGTAACTGCGCGTGTCTTCGATGACCTTGCCGTCATTGGGCAGGCTGCCCTTGGCGACCAGTTCAACCTTGCCCTTCAGCTTCAGCGTCTCGGCAATGGAGCCTGCATAAGCGGCCGGGTCGGTCGCATCGGTTTCAACCTGCACCACCATCACGTCGCTTTCCCCTTCGCGGGCGGCGATGACGCGGGCGCGGGTCACGTCGTCATGTTTGGCGACAAAAGCGGCGACCTGTTCGGGGCGTACGAACATGCCCTTGATCTTGGTAGTCTGATCGGCGCGGCCCATCCAGCCTTTGATGCGCATGTTGGTCCGACCACAGGGGCTTTCCCCCGGCAGAACAGCGGACAGATCGCCTGTGGCGAAACGGATCAGCGGATAATCGGGGTTCAACGTGGTGACCACGACTTCGCCCACCTCGCCCGGCGCGACCGGATCACCGGTGCCGGGGCGCACGATTTCGACGATCACGTGTTCGTCGATGATCATCCCCTCCATAGCCGGGCTTTCATAAGCGATGTTGCCCAGATCGGCGGTGGCATAGCTTTGCAGGCAGGTGATGCCGCGATCAGCGTATTCTTGGCGCAACGACGGGAACAATGCGCCCCCGCCGACGGCGGCCTTGGTGATCTTCAGCTTCACACCATCGGCATCGGCGCGGTCCAGGATGATCTTCAGATAATCCGGCGTGCCGGCATAGGCGGTGGTGCCGATGTCAGCGGCCGCGCGGACCTGAAGCTCGGTCTGGCCGACCCCGGCCGGCACAACGGCGGCGCCCACGGCACGCGCACCGTTTTCAAAGATCATGCCGGCGGGTGTCAGGTGATAACCGAAACAGTTCTGGACAATGTCGCCTTCGCCAATGCCACAGGCCTTCAGAAACCGGCCCATGCGCCACCAATCGTGGCCCACGCCACCGGGTTCATAGATCGGGCCCGGGCTTTGAAAGATGTGCGCGAACTTGTGCGTCGGCAGGGCCGCATAGCCCCCCAGCGGGCCATCTTCGGCTTGCGCCGCGCCGATCTCGGACTTGCGCAGAACCGGCAGCGATGCGAGTGCTTCCGCCGACGTCACTGCCGAAGGGTCGACATCGGTAAGGCTGGCCGCGTATCCTGCAAGGGTCTTTGCGCGCGCGATTTGTCCCGGAAGGGACGTGGCCAAATCCGCCGCGCGTTCGTCGGACGAGCGGGTCTCCAACGTGTCAAAATACTGGGACATGAACAAAACCCTTTCGTGACTGGCGTGGCAAGAATGCGGCAGTTACCCGCAATCCCGCCGTATGCATTTGTATACTGCGTAGTGTTTCGAGTATCTTTCGCCGCAACGCAGAATATTTCTGCGACGGTGAAAGGACAGGTGCGTCATGACGCTCGATATGGCCCAGCGTATCCGCTTCGACGACGAAGCGCAGATCATGGAGGTCGATTTTTCGAACCTCAGGCTGACCAGTTCGGCGGATGTGAACGCCGTTTTCGACCAGATCGAAGAGCTGATCGACGCGACCGGTGAGGAGAAGTGGTTTTTTCTGGTGAACTTCGCCGGCGAACGCGTCGACCCTGCCGCCTGGTTCACCTACACCCGTCGCGGCAAGGCGCTGCACAAGGCACACAGCCAGGGCGCGGTCCGGTATGATGAAAGCGACGACACGCGGCGCGAGATCGCGCGCACCCAAGGCACCGAGAACTACAACCCGAACCTGTTTGCCGACCGCGACAACGCGCTTGTGCGGCTGAAGGATTTCAAGACCCAGCGACGCGCCAAACTGGACCGCACGCCGCAATACACGGCCCAGGACATCCTGGCGCGGCTGAATTTCGTCGAGGATGACGAGATCATGGAGGTCGATTTCTCGAACCTCGTCTTCCGCCATTCCGGCGACGTCGATCTGGTCTATGACACGATCGAGGATGCGATCATCGCGACCGGGCGCAAGTGGTTCTTTCTGGTGAATTACGAAGCAAGCCGCATCCACAACGCGGCCTGGGTCAGCTATGCCCGCCGCGGCAAGCACCTGAACCTGTCCTTTGCGCTGGGGTCCGTGCGTTACGCCCCGGGCTCTGAGACCGAGGAAACCATCCGTATGCGGGCCGAAAGCCAGGGCTTCCGTCCGAACGTCCGCAACACCCGCGAAGAAGCGCTTGAACGCATCGACGAGATGAAGCGGGAGACTGCGTAGCCCGTTTCCGGTCGCATTCCCATGGTTTGAAAAGGTCTGAAGCATCAGGCCAGCCAACGCTTCCGGCGGCGATAGGACCGCACGTCGCGGAACGATTTGCGCCCCTCGTCAGACATGCCCAGATAGAATTCCTTCACATCCGGGTTTTCGCGCAATTCGTCGGCCGGACCGTCCATCACGACACGACCCGATTCCAGGATATAGCCGTAGTGGGCGAACCGCAGCGCGACGTTGGTGTTCTGTTCGGCCAGCAGGAAGGTCGCGCCTTCCTTTTCATTCAAGTCCTTCACGATGGTGAAGATCTCTTCCACAAGCTGCGGCGCCAGACCCATCGACGGTTCGTCCAGCAGGATGCATTCCGGGCGGCTCATCAAAGCGCGACCCATCGCGACCATCTGCTGTTCGCCACCCGAGGTATAGCCCGCCTGGGATTTGCGCCGCTCACGCAGGCGCGGGAAATAGTTGTAGACCATCTCAAGGTCAGCATTAACCGCAGCCTTGCCGTCGGTGCGGGTATAGGCCCCGGTCAGCAGGTTTTCTTCGACGGTCAGGTGTTCGAAACAATGGCGGCCTTCCATCACCTGGATGACGCCTTTGCGCACCAGCTCGGCGGGGCTCGACATCGCCACGTTCTCACCGCGGTAGTCGATCGTGCCCTTGGTCACTTCGCCGCGTTCGGAATGCAGAAGGTTGGAAATGGCCTTCAGCGTCGTGGTCTTGCCTGCGCCGTTCCCACCCAGCAGGGCGGTGATGCCACCCTTGGGCACCTTCAGGCTCACGCCTTTCAACACGAGGATGACGTGATTGTAGATCACCTCGATATTGTTGACCTCCAGAAGGGTCTCTTGGCTCTCTCCGGCGTCCAGCATCTTGGTCGTCCTGCTTCATGTGCGTTTGGGATATCCGGGCCCCATGACAGGGCCCGGACCTTGTTGCTTCGGGGGGCTTAGTTGCAGCCCGCCTCGATGTTGTTTTCAGCAGCGTAGGCGGCCGAGTCAGCGTCGATCAGCGGCTGGATCACATCCATATCCGACCCACCGAACTCCGAGATCAGCGACCATGTGCCGGCAGCGCCGTCCCATTGCTGGATCGCGCCGGTGCCCGGGCCGCCGTGGTTTTCACAGCTGACCGAGAAGGCCGGACCAAAACCGCCCATGCCCAGCTCGGCCATGCGCGCGTCGGTGATCTCCAGGGCTTCCATGCCGTCGCGCATCATCGCAGCGGTGATGTCCGGCGTGCCGTGGATTTCCTGAGCCTTGCTCACAGCTTCGGCCATCAACATGGCGGCATAGACGCCGCGGTTGTAGATCGCCTTGCCGATGTTGTCGCCAGCGCCAGCAGCCTTGCCGGTCTCGACAACGTGCTTCTGGATGTCGTCAAACACCGGGAAGTCCGAGCCAACCGCGTGGAAGGTCACAGCCTTGTAGCCGGTGGCAGATTCGCCAGCCGGTGCCACATCGTGGTCACCACCCGACCACCACACGCCGACGAAGTTTTCCATCGGGAAACGGATGTTGGCGGCTTCCTGGATCGCAACCTGGTTCATCACGCCCCAGCCCCACATCAGGACATAGTCAGGCTTCTCGCGGCGGATTTGCAGCCACTGCGATTTCTGCTCCTGACCCGGGTGATCCACCGGGATCGCGGTCAGCTTGAAGCCGTGCTTTTCGGCCAGGCCTTCCAGGGTCCGGATCGGCTCTTTGCCGTAAGCGGAGTTGTGATAGACCAGCGCGACCGACTTGCCGTTCAGGTCGCCACCGTTCTCAGCCAGCAGGTGGTTCACGGCCAGCGAGGCAGCGTTCCAGTAGTTGGCCGGGAAGTTGAACACGTGGCTGAACACTTTGCCGTTCGCGGCCGAGGTCCGGCCATAGCCCGGGGTGTACAGCGGGATGTTGTCGGCGGTAGCTTTGGGGATCAGCTGATAGGTGATCCCGGTCGACAGCGGGTTATAAACCAGCGCGCCCTGACCTTTGGTCGACTCGTAGCATTCCACACCCTTTTCGGTGTTGTAGCCGGTTTCGCATTCGATAACCTGGATGGCTGCGCCGCCGATACCACCGTCACGCTCGTTGAGCAGGGTGAAGTAATCGGAATAGCCATCCGCATAGGGGATGCCGCCGGCGGCATAGGGGCCGGTACGGTAGCTGAGCGACGGGAACACCAGGTCCGCCAGGACCGGGGTGCCCACCATCAGGGCTGCAACGGATGCCGCTGCGATTTTCTTCATGTTCATTTGCTTTCCTCCCTAGGTTTGCAAGTGTCGCGCCCGTCGTGGGGTCGCGATTTCGGGTTGGTCCACCCCGCTTAGTGCGGGAAAGGCCACAATCTCAGTTTCTCTTTGGTCAGGCGCCAGAGCTGCGCCAGGCCATGCGGTTCGAGGATCAGGAAGACCACGATCAAACCGCCAACGATGATGAATTCCAGGTGCGCCGCCAGGTCGGTCGGCCAACCCAGGCCACCCACAAGCACGTTCTTCAAAAACACCGGCATCAGCACCATGAAGGCCGCGCCCGCGAAGCTTCCGAAGATCGAGCCCAGACCACCGATGATGATCATGAACAGGATCAGGAACGACTTCTGGATGCCGAAGGCTTCGCCCACCTCGGCCGCGCCCAGGTAGATCGAGAAGAACAGCGCGCCTGCGATTCCGACAAAGAAGCTCGACACGGCAAAGGCGGTCAGCTTCGCCATCAGAGGGTTCACCCCGATGATTTCCGCCGCGATGTCCATGTCCCGGATCGCCATCCATTTACGACCCGTCATGCCGCGCGTCAGGTTGCGCGCGATCCAGGCCAGCACGACCACGAAGATCAGGCAGAACAGGTATTTCGCCCAGGCTTCGGTGTTGGGGCCGGTGACGATGATGCCGAACACGGTGCGCTCGGGTGCGTTGATCTGGCCCGAGGCCGAGTAGTTGTAGAACCACGGCACCTTGTTGAACAGCCACACCAGGAAGAACTGGGCGGCCAGCGTGGCCACAGCCAGGTAAAAGCCCTTGATGCGCAGTGATGGCAGGCCGAACAGCACGCCCACCAGGGCGGTAATGCCACCGGCCAGGACCACGTGGACCAGCATGCTGACTTCGGGGAACATTGTCATCAGCTTATAGCAAGCATAGGCGCCCACAGCCATGAAGCCCCCGGTGCCCAGGCTAACCTGCCCGGCATACCCGGTCAGGATGTTCAGCCCCAGCGCCGCGATCGCGTAGATCAGAAACGGCACGGCCACGGCGTTGGCCCAGTAGTCGTTGATGACGAACGGCACCACCAGAAAGGCGACGACCATGACGGTCCAATACCCCATCCGATCAAACTTGAGCGGAAACGTCTGGCTGTCCTTTTGATAGGACGTTTTGAAATCACCAGCTTCGCGATACAGCATGGATTAGACCCTCTCGATGATTTTTTCGCCGAACAGGCCCTGCGGCCGGAAGACGAGGAAGAGGAGCGCCAGCATGTAGGCGAACCAGTTTTCAGTGGCCCCGCCCAGGAAGGGCGCGCCGATCAGGAATTCAAACAGCTTCTCACCGACACCGATGATCAGACCGCCGACAATGGCACCCGGGATCGAAGTAAAGCCCCCCAGCATCAGCACCGGCAGCGCCTTCAGCGCGATCAGGCTGAGCGAGAACTGCACGCCGGACTTGGCGCCCCACATGATGCCCGCGACCAGCGCCACGAAACCCGCCAGCGACCAGACCAGCACCCAGATGAAGCGCAGCGACACGCCAACCGACAGAGCGGCCTGGTGATCGTCCGCCACGGCCCGCATCGCGCGGCCTTGCTTGGTGTATTGCGAAAACGCAACCAACGAGGCGACGAGGATGGCGGCAACAACGGTCGCAACCATATCCAGCTTGTCGATGAAGAAGCCATAGAAGCCCTCGCCACCAAGCCAGGCGGTGTTTTCCTCCAGCCAGAACGACCCGCCCTGGGGAAGACCCACATCAAGTTTCTTGATGTCCGCGCCCCACATCAGGTCGCCGAAACCTTCCATGAAGTAGGCAAGGCCGATGGTGGCCATGAACAGAATGATGTCAGGCTGACCCACCAGGTGTTTCAGGACATAGCGTTCGACGATCCAGGCGAACAGCACCATCACACAGGCGGTCAGAAGAATCGCCAGAATGGCAGGCACGTGCCACCCGAAATGGTGCACCTCGGTGCCGAACACGGCGTTGATCAGGTGGGCAAACGGCACCTGGCCGTTCTGGATCCCCACCAGTGTCATCGCTGCGAACAGCGCCATCACGCCCTGGGCATAGTTGAAGATGCCCGAGGCCTTGAAGATCAGGACGAAGCCCAGCGCGACGAGCGCGTAAAGCACCCCGGCCATCAGGCCGTTCATGGTGACTTCGATCGCAAAGAGTAGTTGGTCTGGCATATCTCTTCCCTCAGTCGTGCGCCACGCCAAGATAGGCGTCGATCACATCCTGGTTGTTGCGCACCTCGTCGGGCGTGCCGTCACCAATTTTCTTGCCGTAATCCATCACGACCACGCGGTCGGACAGGTCCATGACCACGCCCATGTCGTGTTCGATCAGGGCGATCGTTGTTCCAAATTCGTCATTCACATCCAGAATAAAGCGGCTCATGTCCTCTTTTTCCTCGACGTTCATGCCGGCCATCGGTTCGTCCAGCAGCAAAAGGCTGGGCTCGGCGGCCAGCGCCCGCGCCAGTTCAACCCGCTTCTTCAGACCGTAAGGCAGGCGCCCGACGGGCGTCTTGCGGATCGCCTGAATTTCAAGGAAGTCGATGACTTTCTCGACCTTCTCGCGGTTCTCGAATTCTTCCTTCTGGGCCTTTCCCCACCACACCGCCTGGCTGAGCAGCGAGGCATTCATGCTGTTCAGGCGACCGGTCATGATGTTGTCCAGCACGGACATGCCATCAAACAACGCGATGTTCTGGAAGGTTCGGGCAATGCCCTGCTGGGCCACCTGGTAAGGCTTCATCGGCGGGCGCTTTTCGCCGCGATACATCACCTCGCCTTCTTGCGGTTTGTAAAAGCCGCTGATCACGTTCAGCATCGAGGACTTGCCCGCCCCGTTCGGGCCGATGATCGCACGGATCTCGCCTTCGCGGATGTCGAACGAGATGTCCTTGATCGCCACAACGCCACCAAAGCGCAGGGTGATGTTCTTCATCTCCATGACGACGCCACCAATGGTGCGGCCGTCCTCGGTCACATAGCTGTCGGCACTCATGTCGTTCATTCTGCCGCCATCCCCTGTTTGACGTTCTGCACAGCCGCATCGCGGATCTGCAGGGTCGCGTTGATCGAACCCTTGCGGCCATCCTCATAGGTGACCTCGGTTTCGATGTATTGTTCGTCCTTGCCGCTATAGAAGGCATCGATCAGCGGGGCGAATTTCTCCTCGACGATCTTGCGACGCACCTTACGGGTCCGGGTCATTTCGCCGTCATCAGCATCCAGTTCCTTGTGCAGGATCAGGAAGCGGTGGATCTGGCAGCCCGACAGCATCGGGTCTTCAGCAACCGATTTGTTCACCGTTTCAACGTGCTCCTGGATCGTATCCAGAACCCGCGGGTGACCCGCCAGTTCCTGATACGAGGCGTAGGCGATGTTGTTGCGCTCGGCCCAGTTGCCCACGGCGGTCAGGTCGATGTTGATGAAGGCAGTGCACATGTTGCGTTCGTTGCCGAACACCACGGCCTCAAGAATATCGGGATAGAACTTCAGCTTGTTCTCGACATATTTCGGCGCAAACAGGCTGCCGTCGGCCATTTTGCCAACGTCTTTGGCCCGGTCGATGATGCGCAGGTGGCCTGACGTCTCCTCGAAGAAACCGGCGTCACCCGTGGCGACCCAGCCTTCCGCATCCTTGGTGTCTGCAGTGCTTTCGGGGTTGTTGTAATACTCAACAAAGGTGCCGGGCGAGCGATAGAAGATTTCGCCATTGTCCGCGATGTTGATCTCAACTCCCGGAGCCGGCACGCCCACCGTGTCGTTGCGCACTTCACCATCGGGCTGCACCGTGATGAACACGGTCGCTTCGGTCTGGCCATAAAGCTGCTTCAGGTTGATGCCAAGCGAGCGGTAGAATTCGAAAATCTCCGGCCCGATCGCTTCCCCAGCCGTATAGCCCACGCGCACACGGCTGAAGCCCAGCGTGTTTTTCAACGGGCCATACACCAGCACGTCGCCCATGCGATACTTGAAGTAATCGCGAACATTGCCGCGATACAGGTTCAAAAGGATCGGATCCTTCGCCTTGAAGTGGTCGCGCACGTTCTTGCCGTGACGCATCTTGGCAAAGAACAGGCGAATGGAGTTTTCCACGACGGCTTCCATCGCGAACCCGACGCCCATCGCGTATTTCCACGCGGTCTTGACCCGGCGTTTCAGGTCCGGCTTGGCCAGACGCCGCTTGGGCATGCCGTATTTCTCGCCAGTGGTCTTGGCAAAATCCATGAAGTGATGGAACAACGCGTATTTCAGATCACCGCTGTCGTTCATGCGGATCATGACGTTGGTCAGCTGCGTTTCAAACACCCGCGGCGGCGCGAAGTAATAGGTCGGCCCGATTTCACGCAGGTCGGTCATCATCGTGTCCGGGCTTTCCGGACAGTTCACGCAAAACCCGGTCCAATACGCCTGCCCCAGCGAGAAGATGAAATCACCAACCCAGGCCATCGGCAGATAGGCCAGCACATCTTCGCCGCCGCCCAGCGCGTCGAACTCGCTCGAATTCTTGGCACTTTCAACGATGTTACGGTTGGACAGAACCACGCCCTTGGGCTTGCCGGTCGTGCCCGAAGTGTAAAGCATCACGCAGGTGCTGTCATAGTCCAGCTCGGCAACGCGCGTCTCGATCTCACCTTCCAGGCGGGCATGGGCCGCACGGCCCTCGTCCTGAACGTCGTGATACCAGTTCAGGTGGCTGTGATCGTATTTGCGCATGCCGCGCTTGTCGAAATAGATCACGTGTTCGATGTGATGGATTTTGTCCTGAACCTCGATCACCTTGTCGACCTGTTCCTGGTCTCCGCAGATCACGAAACGTGCGCCGCAATGGTCCAGCACGTATTCCATCTCTTCGGTGACGGCATCCTGGTACAGGGGCACCGGAACGGCCCCAACCTTCTGCGCGGCCACCATGGCCCAGTAGTGCGCCGGGCGGTTGCGACCAATGATGGCCACGTGGTCACCCCGGTTGATCCCCAACGCCAGAAGACCCAGCGCGAGGTTCTGGATTTCCTCGGCCGTCTCTGCCCAGGTCCAGCTCTGCCAGATCCCGAATTCTTTTTCCCGGTATGCCGGGCGATCAGCGAATTCCTTCGCGTTCCGCGCAAGCAGCGCCGGAATCGAAGCAAACGCGCCAGCGGCGGCTAGTTCTTGTGCCAAATTGTCCTCCCACCGTCGGTCTGTCCGACGTTCGCGATCGCTCAGGGCGATTCTTGCCCTTGCAACCCTGCCGTAAAATTTCTGGAGGTCAAAGGTTTCCGCACTTTTTCGCAATCCTAACGAATTGTTACCAGCGCACTGAAGTTGTCCAGAAACGGGCGCGAAGCCTTTTCCTGCGGCGCGCGGGATGCTAGCGACAAGGGCAAGGAGGCGCCGCCTTGGCCCGCAAAACAACGGATACTGCAGCCCTGACACAGGCTGGCCTGAACCTGATTGGGCAGGCCCTGTCGATCTATGACAGCGACCTGAAACTGGTTGTCGGCAACCGGCAGTTCCAGGAAATGTTCGACCTGCCCGATCAGCTGTGTCGCGCCGGAGCTGATTTTGGCGATACGATTCGCGCGTTGGTGGACCGAGGCGAATACGGTGACGTTCTGGACACCGAAGGCTTCGTGCAATCGCGCGTGGAACAGGCGCAGGCGTTTGAGCCGCATTATCTGGAACGCACTCGTGCCAATGGCCGTGTCATCTCGATCGAAGGAAGTCCGCTGCCACAGGGCGGCTGGGTCACGGTCTATACCGACATCACGCCGATCAAGCGGCAAGAAGCGCTCTTGCGCGCCCGGTCCGAGGAATTGTCGGATCAGGTTCTGACCCATACCGAAGAACTGACCCAGACCAACCGCGCTTTGGGTGCCGCCAACGCACAGCTGGAAGAGGCCAAGCGTCAACTTACTGAGATGGAAAGCCGCACCCGCCTGACCGCCGAAATGATGCCGGCCCATATCGCACGGATTGACCGGGAGCTCTACTACACCTTCTCGAACAGACGGCTGAGCACGATCCTGCCCGACCGCCCCGCTGACATTGTCGGCCTGCATGCCGCCGAGGCGCTGGGGGAGGAGGCCTATGACCGCATCCATCCCTATTTTGAGAAAGCCTTTCAAGGCGACGCGTCTGTGTTTGAATTCACCCACGAAGGGACGGGACGGCGCATGCGCGTGGCTCTGACCCCGGATGTCGACGGGGGTGACATCACCGGCGTTTATATCCTGTCGATGGATGTGACCGAGGAAACCCAGGCCCGCGCCGCCCTGAACCAGACCCGCAAACGTGAACTGGCCGCACAGATGACCAGCGGCATGGCGCATGATTTCTCCAACCTGCTGACCATCATCATGGGGTTGCAAAGCCGCCTGGCCGGAATGGACCTGCCGCCTGACGCGCAGGAGCTTGTCACCGCCACAACTGGCGCCGCGCGCAGGGGTGGCACGCTGCTGGACCGGCTTGCCTCGATCTCGGGCCACCGCGACATGCGGCTTGAGGCGACCGATGTCGGGACGCTGCTCCGAACGCTTGAAACGCTGGCCACGCCGACCTTGCCCGATGACGTCGCGCTGGACATTCGTATCACCGGCCTGCCCGACCCGGTGCTGATCGACCCCGGATCGGTGCAGGACGCGCTTTTGAACCTGATCCTGAACGCCACCCACGCGATCGGCGCGGGGCCGGGCACGATCTTTCTGACCGCGCGGGCCATCCGCGAAACCTGGCTTGAGCTGCGCGTGACGGACACCGGTCCCGGCTTCGACCCCCAGGCGCTGGAACATGCGATGGACCCGTTCTTCACCACCAAAGGCGGCGAAGGCTCGGGCCTGGGGCTGGCGATGGTCTATGACCAGACCACGCTGGCGGGCGGGCAGGTCAAACTGTTCAACGGCGACTGCGGTGGCGCGGTCGTGTCGATCCGCCTGCCCCTGCGCATCGCCAGCGCACCCGCCGCGCCGCGCCTTGTGCTGTTGATCGAGGACAACCCGGACATCCGCATGTCCGTGCGCGAAATGCTGACCGATATGGGCCACCAGGTCATTGAAGCCGCCAGCGCCGAAGAGGCCGAGGGGCTGATCGGGCTGGACGGTCTTGGTATGGTCCTGTCCGACATCGTGCTGGAAGGCAGTGAGACCGGGCCGGAATTCCTGGCCCGCCATGCGCGCGACCTGAGCGTACCTGCATTCCTGATGACATCCCTGCCCTCGACCGATCCGCGCCGCAACACCGCGAGTTTTCCGGTCCTGAGCAAACCCTTCACCCAGGCCGAACTATCCGCCTTCCTGTCGAAAGAGGTGCTTGCATGACCCAACCGATGGTTGCCATTCTGGACGACGAGCCCGAAATCCGCCGGATGCTGTCCCACGCTCTGGAGGAGGCCGGGTTTCGCACCGCCACCTTTTCACGTGCCACGGAATTTGAGGCCGCACTGAAGAGAACCGCGCCCGATGTCTGCCTTGTCGACCTGGGCCTGCCGGATCGCGACGGGCTGACGCTGGTGCACCGGCTGGCGCTGGAAAGCGGCGCCTCGATCATCATCATCTCGGGCCGCGCGCAGGTGCAGGACCGGGTAACGGGGCTGGAACTGGGGGCTGACGATTACATCATCAAACCGTTCGAACCCGCCGAGGTCGTCGCCCGCGTCCGCGCCCGCCTGCGACAGGCCAAACCGGGTGGCCCCGCCTCCAACACCGCGCATTTCGCGGGCTGGATCGCCCATTTCGACCGCTATGTGTTGGAGGATGACACCGGCGCAGAAACCGCGTTCTCCCACGCCGAGGGCGAGGTACTGCGCCTGTTCCTCGACGCCCCCAAGCGCCTGATATCAAGGGCTCAAATGCAGGAAACCCTTGGCGGCGTCGCTGGCGAAAGCTTCGACCGCGCCATGGACGTCCGCATCTCACGCCTGCGCACCAAACTGCGCGAAGACCCCAAAAACCCCCGCCTGATAAAGACGATCTATGGCGCTGGGTATATCTTCCTCGGGGATGTGCGTTGGGGGTGAGTGGGTCGCTGTGTCCGGCCCGCCGGCCCGCCTTCTAGCGGGTCTTGTCGTGCGCGTTCGACAGGAATGTGTCGACTGCGGTGCGCAGCGGGGATTCGGGCCGTTCCAGGTCGGACAACAGATCCTCGTGATAGGCATCCTCGACGACAAGAATGTCCACGGCTATCCCTGCCGCAACTGCCGATGCCGCCACCGCTTCAAGGTTGCTTTTGTCGACGAAAAGGTCGTGCGTCCCCCGGATCAAGAGCATCGGGGGATCAGCGGCATCGACGAAATCGGCAACGGGCCAGGCGGGCTTGGTCCCGTCCGGAAAAACCTCGGGGCAGGTTTCCCCTGCACACAGGCCACCATGATAGGGGCCCGCCAGGCCGACGAAGCCCCTGATTGCGCCTGGCGGCGTGCTCACGGCCTCAAGATACCGCCTGTCATAGGCCACGAGCGCGGCGATATAGGCGCCGGCGGACCACCCTCCCAGGACGACAGGGCGCGACCGCCCTTCTGCAGTGCGCAGATTTCGCCAGGCATGGGAAACGGCCAAGGCCGCGTCCTGGACGAAGCCCGGAAAGGCGGTGTTCGGATACAACCGATAGTTCGGCGCAACGACGATCATGCCATCCCCGGCTAGCGATTTCGCGGCCCGGCGGAGATCCGATTTGTCACCATGCGAAAACCCTCCGCCATGAAAGAGCACGAAAACGGGCGTGTCCGGCTGCGTGACTGCGGGGGAGTAGATGTCCAACACATGCCTTGGCAGCAGGCCGAATGAAACGTCCCTTTCGACCGATATCGTGGCGCCGTCAGCGAACGCCCCGCCACACAGCAGCAGAACGCCCAGACGTATGACCTGTTTCAGCACCATTGCCCCACGGTATTCACCCCTTTCGTAAGGGGCCATGATGCAGGTCAAACGGCCAGTTTCCCGCAGCCTCGGATGACCGTGCGGGAACCCTCCTGACACATCCTGTCACCAGTCGCGCCGGGTGGTCTGGCGGCAGGGCGTTGCGGGCTCTATGCAAACCGCAGCACAAACACACGAGGGATCCCCATGAGAATGAATTATTTCGTCGTCGGCACCAACGACATGACCGCCGCCACCAAGTTCTATGATGCACTGTTCGAGGGACAGGGGCTTACTCAGATCCCCGCCTCCGAGCGCATGACCTATTGGATGGGCGACGACTTCGCCTTCGCCGTCGCGATCCCCTTCGACGAAGCCCCCGCCACGATCGGAAACGGCACGATGGTCGGGTTCAGTTTCGGGTCGGCGGACGAGGTCACCCGCCTTCACGCGAAGGCGCTGGAGCTGGGCGGCACGTCCGAGGGCGAACCGGGCCAGCGTGGGCCCATGTTCTCGGCCTATCTGCGCGACCTCGACGGTAACAAGATCTGCCTGTCCGATTAGGGGAGGCATCGTCTACTCCGCCGCCACCTCTTCCACCTTCTCGACCCGCACGGCGGCAAACTTCATCTCGGCGATCTTGCCATAGGGGTCCAGCGCTGGGTTGGTCAGGATGTTGGCGGCGGCCTCGACATAGGCGAAGGGCAGGAACACCATGTCCTCGGCAATCGCTGAATCCGCGCGGGCCATCACCGTGATCGTGCCGCGCCGAGTGGTCAGGCGCACATCGCCGCCAGGCTCTACCCCCATCGCGCGCAGGGTCTTCGGGTTGATCGAACAATTCGCCTCGGGCTCAATCGCATCCAGGACCGTGGCGCGGCGGGTCATCGACCCGGTGTGCCAGTGTTCCAACTGCCGACCGGTGGTCAGAACCATCGGATAGTCCGCATCCGGTTCCTCGGCCGGCGGCAGGATCGAGGCCGGGGTGAATCGCGCCCGCCCGCCTTCGCGCGGGAACCCGTCGCCGAACACGACCGCCTGGCCCGGGTCTTCGGGCGACAGCGACGGATAGGTCACGGCGTTCTGCGCCTCCAACCGATCCCAGGTGATGTTGTTCAGCGACGGCATGAGCTGCTCCATCTCCGCAAACACCTGGCTGGGGTGTGTTTCCCCCCAGTCCAGCCCCAGTCGCTTGGCCAGCTCGATGGTGATCCACCAATCTTCGCGCGCCTCGCCCGGCGGTGGCACGGCGGGGCGGCCCATCTGGACCTGGCGGTTGGTGTTCGACACCGTCCCGGTCTTCTCCGCGAAGGCGGCCGCGGGTAGGACCACGTCGGCATAGCTTGCGGTTTCGGTCAGGAAGATGTCCTGGCTGACCAGGAATTCCATCCGCTCCAGCGCCTCGCGCACATGGGTCACGTCCGGGTCGGACATGGCCGGGTTTTCGCCCAGGATATACATGCCCTTGATGCGACGATCATGCACCGCATCCATGATCTCGACCACTGTCAGGCCGGGATTGGCGTTCAGATTGTCCGCCCCCCAGACCGTGCCGAACCGGGCCAGAACCTCAGGGTCCTTCACCGACTTGTAGTCTGGCAGAAACATCGGGATCAGCCCGGCATCCGAGGCGCCCTGCACGTTGTTCTGTCCCCGCAGCGGGTGCAGCCCGGTGCCCGGTCGGCCCACGTTGCCAGTCATCAGGGCCAGCGAGATCAGACAGCGCGAATTGTCGGTGCCGTGGGTGTGCTGGCTGACCCCCATGCCCCAGAAAATCATGCCGGCCTTGGCGGTGGCAAAGTCGCGCGCCACGGCACGCAGGGTCTCGGCATCCACGCCGCAGATCGGCGCCATCTCCTCGGGGCTGAACGCCTTGAGGTGGTCGCGCATCGCGTCCCAATTCTCGGTATGCGCGGCGATATAGGCGTCGTCCTGCAAACCTTCTTCGGCAATCACATGCATGATCGCGTTCAGCATCGACACATCCGCGCCGGGGCGGAATTGCAGCCGGTGCGTCGCGAAACGTCCCATGCCCACGCCGCGCGGGTCCATCACGATCAGCTTGCCACCGCGCTTGGTGAACTGCTTGAAATAGGTGGCCGCAACCGGGTGGTTTTCGATCGGGTTCGACCCGATCACGATCGCCACGTCGGCATTTTCGATCTGGTTGAACGTCGCCGTCACGGCGCCGGAGCCTACGTTCTCAAGCAGCGCTGACACCGATGAGGCATGGCACAGCCGGGTGCAGTGATCCACGTTGTTGTGGCCGAACCCCGTGCGGATCAGCTTCTGAAACAGGTAGGCCTCTTCGTTGGTGCATTTGGCGGATCCGAAACCGGCCACGGCTTCGCCCCCATGGGCATCGCGCAGCGCGGCCAGCCCGTTTGCGGCCACGTCCAGCGCCTCGTCCCACGACGCTTCGCGGAAATGGGTCAGCGGGTTCGCCGGATCAACGTTCAGCCCCTTGGGCGCGCCCTCGCGCCGGATCAGCGGTTTGGTCAGGCGGTGACCGTGGTTGATATAGTCAAACCCGAACCGCCCCTTCACGCACAAGCGGCCTTCGTTCGCCGGGCCGTTGATACCGTCGACCTGCACCACCTTGTCACCCTTGACCTTCAGGCTGACCTGGCAACCCACGCCGCAGAACGGGCAGACGCTTTCGACGTCGCGGTCATAATCCGCGCTGTCGTTGACAACTGTGGCGGGCAGAAGCGCCCCGGTCGGGCAGGCCTGAACGCATTCGCCGCAAGCCACGCAGGTCGAGGCCCCCATGTCGTCGCCCTGGTCGAACACCGGAAACGCGTCGTGACCGCGCCCGGCCATGCCGATCACGTCATTGACCTGAACTTCGCGGCAGGCGCGGACGCACAGGTTGCATTGAATGCAGGCATCCAGGTTCACGCGCATCGCGACGTGGCTGTCATCGAGCAGCGGAATGCGACCGTCTTCCAGCTTCGGAAAGCGGCTTTGCTCAACCCCCTGTACAGCGGCCATGTCCCAGAAATGGCTCGACGCATCATGCGCCGCGTCTTGCGGCGGCTGGTCGGCGACCAAAAGCTCCATCACCATCTTGCGCGCGGTCTTGGCGCGGGCATTGTCCGACGCGACGACCATGCCCTCGGACGGCGCACGAACACAGGATGCGGCCAGCGTGCGCTCGCCCTCAATTTCGACCATACAGGCGCGGCAGTTTCCGTCGGATCGATATCCGACCTGATCCTTGTGGCACAGATGCGGAATGGTCGTGCCTTCGCGCTTGGCGACTTCCCAGATGGTTTCGCCAACCTCAGCCAGAACCTCGGACCCGTCCAGGGTGAATGTGATCTTGTCCGCCATGAAAGCCTCCGCGCTATCCGACCAATATACACCACGCCGCCCACCGGGTCAGTCCTTCAATCCCGACAACACACGCCTCGTTTGCGCCAGCACACCGGCCCCACCCTTTTTCTTGCCAAAAATATCCCCGCCGGAGGCATCCCGCCCTTTCCCCCCACCCAGCGCTCGCCTACCAATACACCCAGCATAAGGAACCCGCGCATGTCCCAGATCACCCTGATCCGCCACGGTCAGGCCAACACAACTGCCACGGATGAGCAAAGCTATGACAACCTGTCCGACCTGGGTAGGCAGCAGACGCGTTGGCTGGGCGAATACATGCGCGCGCATGGGGAAGAGTTCGACCGCGTTTATGCCGGGTCTCTGAACCGCCAACAACAATCGGCTCAGGAATGGGGCGCAGCCGAAATCATCACCGATGAGCGGCTGAACGAATTCTCCTTTTATGAGATCTCGAACGCGATGCACGCGGCCTTCGACCTGCCTCGTCCGACCACGCGTGAAGAATTTATCGCCCACATGCCACTGGTTTTCTCGGCCTGGCAAGATGGCCATCTGGTGGGAGATTTCGAAAGCTTTCACAGCTTTCAGTCCCGTGTTGACGACGCGTTGCACGACATTGCCGCGGGCGACGGTCGTGCCGCCGTGTTCACTTCGGGCGGGATCATCGGCATGGCGGTGCGGGTGACGATGGGGTTGGACACCGGGACCTTCACCCGGCTGATGCTGTCGATCCTGAACTCGTCCGTGCATCGCATTCATCCGGTCGGGGCGGGCTTGACGCTGACCCAATTCAACGCCATCCCTCATCTTGAAGCCCGTGATCGCCATCACGCGCAGACCTATATCTAAGAGGCACGCCATGACACATCTGTGGGTTCGCGCCGAACAGCGCCTGAACGAAGACCGCGTGGGGCTGACACCGGACGGAGCACGCGCGCTGATCGACGCAGGGCTGCGCGTCACGGTCGAGGAAAGCAAAGTCCGCGCCATTCCGCTGCAAGGTTATATCGACGCGGGGTGCGAGATTGCGAAGGAAAACAGCTGGCCAACCGCGCCCGCCGACGCGATCATCTTCGGGCTGAAGGAATTGCCCGAGGACGGCACACCGCTGCCGCACAAACACATCATGTTTGGCCATGCCTTTAAGGGGCAGCATTCGGGGCGCGCGCTGCTTGAACGCTTCAAGGCCGGGGGCGGCATGCTCTATGATCTGGAATACCTGGTCGACCCGGATGGGCGCCGGGTCGCCGCCTTCGGGTACTGGGCCGGTTTCGCGGGGGCCGCTGTGACCCTGAAAACCTGGGCCGCACAGCAGCACAATGCCATCTGCCCGCCCGTCGGGGCCTACCCCGGCAAGGACGCGCTGATTGCCGAGCTGAAACAGGACGTCGCAGGGTTCGACACGCCCACGGCCATCGTCATCGGTGCGCTGGGCCGCGTTGGCACCGGGGCCTCGGATCTTCTGACCGAAATGGGCATCCCCGTAACCAAATGGGACATGGAGGAGACCGCCCACGGCGGCCCGTTCCCCGAAATCCTGAACCATGACCTGTTCATCAACTGCATCTTCGCGCGCCCTGGCACGCCCGTCTTCGTGCCGAAAACCGCGCTGGACATACCGCGCAAGCTGACCGCCATCGGCGACGTCGCCTGCGACCCCGACAGCGACTACAACCCAATCCCGGTCTACGACCGTGCGACCAGCTGGGAGGCGCCCGCCCTGCGCGTCGCGACCAACCCGGTGCTGGACGTGATGGCGATCGACAACCTGCCGTCGATGCTGCCGGTTGAAAGCTCAATCGACTATGCGGGCCAACTTCTGCCCTCGCTGGCCACCCTGACCGACCTGAAATCGGGCGTCTGGGGCCGGGCCGAGGCCACGTTCAACACTCATATGAAGGATATCTGACATGACCACGATCCACTGGTGCGGCACCGGGTTGTCCGCCATTCCCGGCCTGCGTCGCCTGATCGAGAACGGCCATAATGTCACCGTCTGGAACCGCACAATCGACAAGGCGCAGGACGCGGTGGGCGACATCGCCACCGATATCCGCGCCTTCGACATCGACGCGCTGGGTGCGGCGCTCTCGGCCGGCGACGTGGTCGTGTCGATGCTGCCCGGGGACTGGCACGTGCCGCTGGCCGAACTTTGCATTTCGAAGGGCGCGAACTTCGTCTCGTCCTCCTATATCGCCCCGGAGATGAAGGCGCTGGACCAGGCCGCCAAGGATGCGGGCATCGCCTGCGTGAACGAGGTCGGTCTGGACCCCGGCATCGACCATTTGATGGCGCATTGGCTGATCGCCGATTACCGCGCCTCCAAGACCTATGACGCCGACAACGCGCTGAGCTTCAAAAGCTATTGTGGTGGCATCCCGAAACACACCAACGCGTTCCGCTACAAGTTCAGCTGGTCACCGTTGGGTGTGTTGAAAGCCCTGCGCAGCCCGTCGAAATCCATCCGCGAATACGTGGAACTGGACGTCGCGCGGCCCTGGGATGCGATCAGCAGCTACAGCGCCCCACTGTCCACACCGGAAACCTTCGAGGTCTATCCGAACCGCGATTCGATTCCTTTCATGGAGGACTATGCCTTCGATCCGACCTGGAAAGTGCGCGAATTCGTGCGTGGCACGCTGCGCCTGAATGGCTGGAAAGACGCTTGGGCAGACGTTTTCACCGAGATTGAAACCCTGTCCGGCCCCGCGGGCGATGCACGGCTGAAAGAGATGTCCGACCAGTTCTGGGCCGAAAACGCCTATGAGGATGGCGAGCCCGACCGCGTGGTGATGTGCGTGGCCCTGCTGGCTGAGAAGGACGGCGTTCCAGCCTATCACAAAACCTATGTGATGGATGCCTGGGGCGACGAGCGTGGCACGGCGATGGCGCGGCTGGTGTCCGTTCCGGTATCGCTCGCGGTCGAAAGCGTTCTGAACCGTGAAATTGCGCCGGGCGTCAGCCCCGCGCCGTCAGACCCCAAACTGGTCGCGCGCTGGATGGGTGAGATCGACCGGCTGGCACAGCACCTCCAGGTAGTCGACCACCGCGCCTGACAACACCGCGCCGTGCTCAGTTCTTCTGGACCTCAGTGCGGCGTGGATCGATCAGAGGATACCATCGCCCGCTTCTTCAACCGAGATGCCCAGCGCTTCCAGACCGGATTCCAGATAGTCGGACAAAAGCGGCATGCCCAACAGGTAATCCTCGGTCGGAGAGGAGCGTTCGGACTTGGCTGTTGCAATCGCCTCTTCCAGCTCGGCGGCGTCGAATGTGTCGCGCCCGATCCAGGCGATCGCCACCAAACTGGCCTGTTCGTCACGGTTCATGTCGGCGATGTACGAGCGCAGCTCGCCCTCGGTTCCGTCCGACGACCGGCTTTCCAGGATCGAATCCGCATCGGCCACGTCGCTGGGCGTGTCCCACCGCGCCACTTTTGAGCCAAGCTCACGCGCGCGCAGGATGACGCGGGCGACTTTGCGGGGGCTGATGTCCAGCATATGGCGGTCCTTTTTGTCCGGTATGGGCAGGTTCATCTTGCCAAACCGATGCGCCAAGGGGAAGAGCTATTCACTCTTCGGCGTGGTCAATGGCACGACCTCGGCCCCGACATCGTCCGGCGCCAGTTCCTCAAAGTCGAAATTGTCCAGCCGCTTGGCCCGGCGCCCAGCCTTTTCTGCCGAGATCTTGATCTCGGAAATGTCCTTGGACGCCTGATGGAAATGACGATCCAGGTTTTCGACCCGGGTACCCAGCCGGTCGACATCGCTATACAGCAGCGCCAGTTCCTTGCGGATCGCCCCGGCCTGTTCGCGCATGCGGGCATCTTTCAGAATTGCGCGCATCGTGTTCAGCGTGGCCATGCAGGTGGTGGGCGACACGATCCAGACCCGCGCCTCGAACCCGTCGCGCACCAATTCAGGGAAATTCGCGTGCAGCTCGGCATAGACCGCCTCGGACGGCAGGAACATCAGCGCGCCATCGGCGGTTTCACCCTCAAGAATGTATTTCTCGCTGATCGCCTTGATATGCGCCTTCACCGAGCTGCGCATGGCGCGGGCGGCTTCGGTCACCTGAGCCGGGGTCTCGGCGCGGCGCAGCATCTCATACGCCTCCAACGGAAATTTCGAATCGATCACAATTGGACCCGGCGGGTTCGGCAGATGAATAAGGCAATCCGCCCGTTTGCCGTTCGACAGCGTGTGCTGAAACGCATAGCTGTCAGAAGGCAGCGCCTTGGTCACGATGTCATTGAGCTGAATTTCCCCGAACGCGCCGCGCGTCTGCTTGTTCGACAAGATATCCTGAAGGCTCAGCACATCGCCCGACAGCCGGGTGATGTTTTCCTGCGCCTTGTCGATTGTCGCCAGTCGTTCCTGCAACTGCGTCAGGCTCTGCGTCGTTTTCACGGTCGAGCCCTGAAGCGTTTCGGTCATTCGCCCCTGCATTTCCGCCAGCGCCCGCGCCGATTTCATCGCGTTGTCATGCAACCGATCGTTCATCTGGTGCTGCACGGCGGTCAGACGCGCCTCCATCGTCTGGATCGTCTGGGTTTGCGCGTTCGCCTGCGCGTCAGAGACGCTGCGTAATCCGCCGGTCAATTGGTCCTGCCCTGCGCCCAGAACCTGCACTGCCTGGCCCAACCCGTCCAACTGACGCGCCAGCCCTTGCGCCATCCGCGCCGATTGCCCGGTGCGGCGCACCGACAGGATCAAAAGCACGATAAACAACAGCAGCACCGAAATCCCGGCCAGCGCCGCCAGCATCACCGGGTCATTCCACGCATAGCTTTGTTCGCCAATCTGGATCATGTGCGCCCAAACAGCCTTTCGATATCGGCAAGCTTCAATTCAACATAGGTCGGCCGCCCGTGGTTGCACTGACCGGAATGCGGCGTCGCCTCCATCTCGCGCAGCAGCGCGTTCATTTCCTCGGCCCGCATCCAGCGCCCGGACCGGATCGATCCGTGACAAGCGACCCGGCTCAGAACCGCCTCGATCCGCGCCTGAACGGTCTGGCTGTCGCCCAGATCAGCCAGTTCGTCCAGGATGTCGCCAATCATCGCCGCCGCGTTCACTTCGCCCAGAATGGCCGGGGTTTCGCGCACCGCGATGGCGCTGCCGCCAAAAGGTTCGATGACCAGCCCCAGCAGCGCCAGATCCTCAGCAAACTCCATCAGGCGCGCGGTATCACCCGCCGAAAGTTCAACAATTTCGGGGATCAGAAGCGCCTGACTGGCGACGCCGCTTTCCGCCATCTGGTGCTTCAGCTTTTCATAGACCAGGCGTTCATGCGCCGCGTGCTGGTCAACGATGACGATGCCGTTTTCGGTCTGCGCGATGATGTAATTCTCATGCACCTGCGCCCGCGCAGCCCCTAGGGGCAAATCGGTCGCCGAAGTCTCGTCGCGCCCCGCCTCTACGGGGTCGAACCGGGCCGACGGGGTGCCCATTTCGGCAAAGCCCGGTGTCTGCGCCTGGTATCCGGCGTGGATCGCACCGGGCGATGGGCGATCCATCTGATAGACCCGCGCGGGGCCGGTCTGTTCCGGTTGCATCGCGCCCAGCGTCGCCCCGGCCACGGTGGTCGAGGCCCGGTGCCCGGCATTTGCCAGCGCATGACGCAGGCCCGAAACGATCAGCCCGCGTGCCACGCCGGGGTCACGAAAGCGCACCTCGGATTTCGCCGGGTGCACGTTCACGTCGACCAGATGCGGATCACAGGACACAAACAGCGCCGCCGCCGGGTGCCGGTCGCGGCTGAGGAAATCGAAATAGGCCGCCCGCAGCGCGCCGGTCAAAAGCTTGTCTTTCACCGGACGCCCGTTTACGAACAGGAACTGCGCCACCGCCGCGCCGCGCGAATAGGTCGGAAGCGCGGCGTATCCCGTCAACCGCAACCCGTCCCGCTCGGCATCAATCCGAAGCGCGTTTTCGGAAAACTCCCGCCCCAGGATCGACGCCAGCCGTCCGTGCAGCGCGTCGAACATATCGCCGCTTTCTGGGTCGGCGCGAAAGGTCACGCGCCCCTCGCCGCCACCGGACACGTCGCGCAGGGTAAACCCCACATGCGGTTCAGCCATCGCAAGCCGCTTCACCACATCGCTGATCGCCTGCGCCTCGGCCCGGTCCGTGCGCATGAACTTCAGACGCGCAGGGGTGGCGTGGAACAGATCGCGCAGCTCGACAACTGTGCCACCCGACAGCGCGGCGGGCTTCACCGGGTCCATCACGCCGCCACTGACGCGGATCATCGCCGCATCCCCCTCGGCGCGGCTGGTGATGGTCAGACGCCCCACGGCCCCCAACGACGGCAACGCCTCGCCGCGAAATCCGAAGGTGTGAATGTCCAGAAGGTCGGTGCCGTCGATCTTCGACGTAGCGTGCCGCGACAGGGCCAGCGGCAAATCCCCAGCCGCGATGCCACAACCATCATCCGTCACCCGGATCAGCGTCTTGCCGCCATCGGCATAAGAGACCTCAACCCGGCCCGCGCCCGCGTCCAGCGCGTTCTCGACCAGCTCCTTCACCGCCGAGGCAGGGCGTTCCACAACCTCACCCGCCGCGATCCGATTGATCGCAGCGTCATCCAATTGCCGGATGACCGGGCGGGATTGGTCCCGAAACGGGTCTATATGGGGTTTAGGCTCAGGCATGGCACTAAACCTAGCACGCCCTGCGCCGATTCGACCAACGGAAATGATGGGCAAAAGCCCAGGCAGAACAGACGGGGTGGGCGGGCGGGCGGCTGGCCTGCCTGGGCGCCTATTCGGTGCTCGAAACGCCCTCGGGCCGGCCCACGATCACGAAATGCAGCGCCTCGGGATCATAGATCCGCGCGGCCACCCGGTTCGCCTCATCCAATGTCACCGCCATGATCTGGTCGTTGCGCGTGGCGATGTAATCCAGCGGCAGGCCCTGCATCTGCATACCCACCATGATGTTCGCAATCGGCCCGTTGCCATCGAAGCGCAACGGATAGGCCCCGGTCAGATAGGTCTGCGCGGAGGCCAGCTCCTCGGCGCTCACGCCGGTTTGCGCCATCCGCGCCCATTCGGCGCGCACGACCTCGACGACCTCGGCCATCGTGTCGTTCTGGCTGGAGACCTGCCCGATCATGTATTCGCTCAGGTCCATCGGAATCAGATAAGTACCGATGCCATAGGTCAGGCCGCGTTTTTCCCGCACTTCGTCCATCAGGCGCGAATTGAACCCGCTTCCGCCTAGAATCTCGTTCACCACATAGGCGGCGAAAAAATCGGGATCGTCGCGCGTGATGCCGACATGGCCAAAGCGCGCCACCGATTGTGGCGTGTCGAAATCGACCACAGTCACCCCGTCGCCAAGACTGAACTCCACCCGATCCGGGATCGCCGCGCCGGTTTCGGGCAGATCGCCGAATAGATCATCCAGCAATGTGCCCAGCGCCTCGGCCGAGATGTCCCCCACCGCGCCGACATAAATCCGGTCGCGCGCTATCGCGCCGTTGAAGGCCGCCACAATATCGTTGCGCGTCAGGGCGCTGACGCTGTCCGGCGTGCCCGAGGAATACGAGCCATAGGGATGCTCACCAAAGGCCAACCGGCTGAACCTGTCGCTCACCATCGCCATTGGGTCCGTTTCCCGCGACGTCAGGTGCGACAGAACTTGCCCGCGCACCCGCTCGATCGCATCCGTATCGAATCGCGGTTGGGTCAAAGCCGTGCGCAGAAGCGCCACGGCGGCGTCCCGGTTTTCGGTCAGGAACTGCGCGGAAATCGTGAACGCATCGTCATGGGCATCGAAGCGAAAGCTTGCCGCCAGCGCCTCTCGCGCCTCGGCGAAACCGCGTGCATCCATGTCGCCCGCGCCTTCCTCGATCAACCCCGACATCAACACCGTCGCCCCGCGTTTGCCCGGCGCATCCAGCGACGCGCCTCCGCGAAATCGAATTTCCAGTGCCATGAAGGGCAGCGCGTGTTCCTCAACCAGCCAGGCGGTGATCCCGCCGGGCGAAGTGACCTCCTGAATGGCGATCTCGGCCCGCGCGGGCAGGGTCCAGAACAAGGCAACGACCAGGATCAGAAGACGTTTCATTGCGCGGCCTCCTCGGTTCCAGCACTCACCCAGCCGGTGACCGCGCGACGGCGGTCGAACAGGCGGGCAGCGGCGGCCATCACATCCTCGGCAGTGACAGCTTGCAGGATGTCGGGCCAGGCGGCCACATCCTCCAGCGTCAGGCCCGTGGTCAGTGCGCGGCCATAGCGATCGGCCAGCGCGCCGACGTCATCCAGTGCGTAAATCTCGCTGGCTCGGATCTGCATTTTCAGCCGGGCGAATTGCGCTGCATCCACACCTTGTTCCATGAATTCGGACAGGACCCGGTCCATTTCCGTTTCTGCCGCCTCCAGGCTGACCCCCTGCGCGGGCACCACGACAAGGGTAAACCCTGTGTCGTCCAGCGACGTCGCGCCATAGCTGGCACCGGTATAGACCGCGGTGGTCGTGTCGAATTGCAGCGCCCGGCCCAGCACCGAGGTCGCCCCCGCCCCACCCAGAAGATCGGCCAAATAGACCAGCGCAGCGGCCTCGGCCTGATCGCCACTGTCACGTTCGGGCGCCTGATATCGGCGCATCACGTAAGGTTGCCCCACGCGGGCATCCTTAAAAACCAACCGGCGTTCTGCCAACTGCGGCGGCTCAGAGGGCCGCGCCCGCACCGGCAAATCCGGGGTGGGTTGCAGCGGTCCATAATGCGTGGTCGCCAGCGCCTGTACCTCGTCCGGGTCAACATCCCCCGCGACGATCAAGATCGCGTTGTTGGGCGCGTAAAAGGTTTCATAGAACGCCTGCGCGTCCACCTGGTTCAGCGCCTCGATCTCGTGTCGCCAGCCGATGACGGGAATGCCGTATGGGTGATTCAGATGCGCGGCGGCGTTGAATTGCTCACGAAACAGGGCCCCCGGTTCGCTATCCGTGCGCGTTGCGCGTTCTTCCAGAATCACGTTGCGCTCAGTGATGACCTGATCTTCCGACACGATCAGATCGCGCATCCGGTCGGCTTCCATCTGCATCATCAGACCCAAACGGTCCGCTGCAACCCGCTGGAAATAGGCGGTATAATCCTGCGAGGTAAAGGCATTATCAGATCCGCCGTTGGCCTCGACCACCCGGCTGAATTCACCGCTTTCCAAGTCGTCCGTCGCCTTGAACATCAAGTGCTCGAAGAAATGCGCTATGCCGGATTTGCCCGCAGGTTCATCCGCCGCACCGACGCGATACCAGACCATGTGCACAACGACCGGCGCGCGGTGGTCTTCGATCACCACGACCTGCAGACCATTGTCCAACACGAAGTCGGTGACCTCGCCCGCCCGGGCCGGGCTGGAAAGAAACGTTAGAAGCGGCAGCAACAAACTCAGAAATCGCGTCATGGAATTCTCCCGGAATGTCCGAACAACCTACGCCGTGTTGCGCAGGCTTCAAGCCTTCCCAACGGGGATGTGATCGGGGTTAACCCGGCGTGCGCTGCTTATTGCGTCTGTGCGCCGTCCGGGGGGACGGCCGGGGTCCAGGCCCCGGTGCGCCGCAGCCGCTCCAGCTCTCGATACTGGTCCAGCTCCATCACGCGATAGGCGCGGAAATAGACGTTCACGTTGAACAGGCGCTCCAGCAGGCGGCCATTGTTATCCCTGCGCCATTCCAAGTCTTCGGCGGCCAGCACGTCGCGGATACCCTGAGAAACGCCGAACCGTGTCGCGTGGGTTACCAGCGCGCCTTCGCCAGCGCGCAGCGCATTGGCCTTCGCAGCGTCCCCGCCCAGCGCGGCAATCGCGTCAGCGCGCGGCGTCGGATCGGTGCGATTCGCACCGCCCGGTGTGGGTGTCGGCAATTCGCTGAAGCTTTCGGGGGCTTCTAGCGGTTTTGTGGGAAGGATCTGAAACTCATCTGGCCCCGAAGTCGACGCCTTGATGTTCAAAAGCTTGGGCTCCTTGTCGCTACACGCGACAAGCGCGATCAGCGCAAGACCCACCACAGCCAACTTTCCAAGACCGGTCCGCATGGAACCTCCTTCACCACTTCCCCCGTTTCTTAGCGCATCAGGAAAGGCGCGTCACGGGGCCTTTTTGCCACCTGTGAACAGGATCAGCCCAAAGGCACCTGCGAAGATCGCGATATCGGCGACATTGAAGGCAAACGGGTTCTCAAATCCACAGCATGACATGTTCAGAAAGTCGGCCACGGCACCATAGACCAGACGGTCCAGCACATTGCCCAGCGCCCCGCCGACCAAAAGTCCAGCACTGATCTGCCCCAGCCGACCCAGCCCGTCGCGCAGGACCCAGCTGACGACCCAGGCCGAGATCGCCAGCGCAATGGCGATCAGGATCCAGCGAGTTGCGTCACTGTCACCACTGAACAGGCCGAAATTCACCCCCCGGTTCCACGCCATGTGGAAATTGAGGTAGGGCGGCAGGACCTGAAGCGTGCCCAGCTCTTTCAAGTTCAAAAGCTGGACGACCGCATATTTGCTGGTCTGGTCCAGGACCAGGATCAACAGGGCTATGCGGGTCATCCAAGCCATCGGTTCAGTGCCGGAAATGGCGCATGCCGGTGAAGACCATCGCCAGCCCTGCCGCATCCGCTGCTTCGATCACTTCCTTGTCGCGCATCGAGCCGCCGGGCTGGATCACGCAGGTGCCGCCCGCAGCGGCCGCTTCCAGCAACCCGTCCGGGAAGGGGAAGAACGCGTCCGAAGCCACCGCGCTGCCCTTGGCCAGACTTTCGTCCAGGCCCAGTTCCGCGGCCATGCGTGCGGCTTTTGCCGCGGCCACGTTGGCGCTGTCCAGGCGGCTCATCTGACCCGCGCCGACGCCCACGGTGGCGCCGTTTTTCACATAGACGATGGCGTTCGACTTCACGTGTTTGGCAACCTTCCAGGCAAACTGCAGGTCGGCCATCTGGTCGTCAGTCGGCGCCTTCTTCGTTACGACCTTTAGATCGGCGGCGGGCACATGGCCCACGTCCTTGTCCTGCACCAGCATGCCACCGGCCACCTGCTTATAGGTCTTCATCGCCGCGCGTGGGTCAGGCAGGCCATCGGTCAGCAAAAGGCGCAAGTTCTTCTTGGCAGCGAAAATCTCAATCGCCGCGTCGGATGCGCCCGGCGCAATCACCACCTCAGTGAAGATCTCGGTGATCTTGGTGGCGGTGTCCGCGTCCAGCGGCTGGTTCAGCGCAACGATGCCGCCGAAGGCCGAGGTGCGGTCACAGTCGAACGCCTTCTGATATGCCTCAACCAGGGTCGCGCCCACGGCCACGCCACAGGGGTTGGCGTGTTTGATAATCGCCACGGCGGGGCCATCGGCGGGGGCGAACTCCGCCACCAGTTCAAACGCCGCGTCGGTGTCGTTGATGTTGTTGTAGGACAGTTCTTTGCCCTGCAATTGGCGCGCACTGGCCACGCCCGCGCGGCCCGAGCCATCGGTATAGAACGCGGCTTTCTGGTGGCTGTTTTCGCCGTACCGCAGCGTCTGCACCAGCTCACCAGCAAAGGCGCGGCGCTTGGGGGCTTCCAGCTCCAGCTGTTCGGCCATCCAGGTGCTGACCGCCGCGTCATAGGCGGCTGTGCGGGCATAGGCCTTCTGCGACAACTTCTTGCGGAACTTCGGGCAGGTCGCGCCACCATGCTGCTCCATGTCGCCCAGCAACTTGTCGTAATCTTCCACGTCCACGATCACGTTGACGTAAGCCGCGTTCTTGGCAGCAGCGCGGATCATCGCAGGGCCGCCGATGTCGATGTTTTCGATGCAGGTGTCATAATCGGCGCCTGCGGCCACCGTGGCCTCGAACGGGTAAAGGTTCACGACCAACAGGTCGATGCCACCGATCCCGTGCTCCTCCATCGCCGCCACGTGTTCGGCGTTGTCGCGCAAGGCCAGCAACCCGCCGTGCACCATCGGGTGCAGCGTCTTGACCCGACCGTCCATCATCTCCGGGAACCCCGTCACGTCGGCCACGTCCAGCACCTTCACGCCCGCATCGCGCAGCGCCTTCGCCGAGCCGCCAGTGGACAGGATTTCAACGCCCCGCGTTTCCAATGCCTGTCCAAGCTCGATCAGCCCGGTCTTGTCGGATACGGAAATCAGCGCGCGGCGCACGGGTGTCAGGTCGGTCATGTGGGTCCCCTTGGGTCTTGCTATGGCAGCCCCGCCGGGTCCTCCCGCTCAAGATCGCGTATCGCGGACGGTGTGTCCTGCGCCTTGGCCAGAGACCAGCGGATGCGCGTCGCATAATCCATTGCGACGCCAGATAGAACCACTTGTTTGGTCGCACGGGGCTTCAAACGGTTTTTTTCCAGGTAAACGCTGCTTTCGAGCGTCAATTCGCCCACCCCGTCAAAGCGCAGCACCCAGATTTCTCCGCTTTTCAGCGCCATCGACACGGCGGTGCCGCCCAGGTCCAGCTCGGCGTCGACGTCCGGGTGCAGGTGAAACCGGATGCTGTAAGCGATGCCTTGCAGCGCGACCCGGTCCAACGCCTGGCTGAACAGCTGCTGATCCGCCTCGCCGATCGCGGCCAGCGTATCTTCGCCACGGATGTCGCGTCCATCCACGCTCAACTCAATGCGCCGGATGTGGGTCAAGCCGTGGCTGAGCAGATAGCCGTCATGCCCGGCGACAAAGCCCGAAAGCCCGTCTTCGGCGATGTGCTGAATGCGCACGTCGCGCGGCGCTTCGACAATCAGCGAACGCGCCACCCCGTCCACCGTTTCCGGCGGACCCAGACGAGCTGTGCTCAACCCCTCAATTCCCAGTGTCGAATGCGATGGGGTCGCACGACCCGCCCTGCGCCATGCCTCGCCGAAATGCGCGCCGGAACCGCAGTTCACGATCAAGGGACGCCGCCCGGAGGTCACCTCGATCGCCAGAGTAGAGGCATGGGCGTTGACGGAAGCTGCCCCAGGCGGTGGCGCCGCAGCATCCATGATGATTGAACTGCGACCGGCCGACAGCCTTGCGTAGCCCATCGACAAGCCAACATTCACACTGGCACGCACGCCCGAGGTGGCCAGCGCATGATCCAAACGGCCTTCAAGCCCGCGCCCACCACCGTGAAACCGCGCCAAGCCGCCATCCGAATGGCGCAACGCGCGCAGGGTGGGGGCGATGCGTTCAATCGCGGCCAAATGCTCGCCCGCCGCCATGCGCCCGGCCTCGGACAGGGCCGAAGCGGCCCAGTTCAGCAAGGTGAAGACCTCTAGCAACTCTTCAGGGTTGCGGGTGGGAATGCCACCCTCGGCATCAATCTGGTCGGCACATTCGCGCGCCAGGGCCTGCATGGCAGGGTCGACATGCGCCTCCATCCCGGTCAGGGACAGCCCGGCATAGATCAGCCCGGTCAGCGCCTCGAATCGGGGAAGGCCCGGCGATGCGGCCTGCCAGCGCTTCGATAGGAAAATCGTCTGCTGGCCCAGCGAGCGAAAGAAATCAAAACTTTCGTCGCCCTCCTGCCCGCTCATCAAAAACAGCGCGTGATTGATCCAGCGGATCAGCCGCCGCCCCGTCAGGTCCGGCGTCCAACCCGGCCCCTTGCCCCCGCCATAAAGCGCGATCCATTCCGCCAGCCAAGCCTGCGCCCGCCGGCGCGCTTCAAGATCGCCAAGCGAGGCCAGATCGTCCAGCCAGGTAAAACCTTGAACCTCTTCGGCGAAGCTGGGTGACGGAGGGGTAATCTGCCAGATCGACGCCGCCTCATCCGTCACATGGTGCCCGGCGAACAGGAAGTTGCCCGACACGAGTTGCTTGCCCCGGGCGAACGACCCGATGGTGCGCGGTTCGGGCTGGCTGACGAACCCGGTTGCGGGGCGCGCACGCGCGGCCCGGCGGGCATGCCACCGATTCGCCCAACGCACCCGACGTCGGGAAAGCTTGTCTTGTTTATGCGACACTGCGCGCCTCGCCTTTGCCATTTGCGGCTGTTGTTGGCGCCGATCATACGCGGGATGCCCCGCGCTGTCATGCCCGTTCAGGCCGGTTTGCGCATTGCAGTGATGAAGAACCCGTCCATGCCGCCCTTGTCGGCCCAGAAATCAGGCCGCGTGCGCAGACCTTCATCGCCGATCCAGGCCGGATCGACGCCGGGGATCGCCAGCGCGTCCAGCTCCAGCGTCAGCCCCGGATGGCGGCCTAAAGCGTCGCGCACCTGCTCCTCGCCTTCATCAATCAGAAGGCTACAGGTGCAGAACACCAGCCGCCCCCCCGGTTTGAGCAACCCCAGCGCGCGATCGATCAGGTATTCCTGCAATTCGAACAGGCCCGGAAAGTCGCTGCCGTCCTTGGCATAGGGCAGGTCCGGGTGGCGCCGGATCGTGCCCGTTGCGGTGCAAGGCGCATCCAGCAGCACGGCATCGAATGGCCCGCCTTCGTATTCCAGCGCGTCTGACACGACCAGCTCGGCGCTCAACCCGCAGCGTGCCAGGTTCTCGCCCACCCGCGCCATGCGCGTCTCCGAGATGTCCACCGCAACCACGTCGGCGCCCGTGGCAGCCAGCTGCATCGTCTTGCCGCCGGGGGCGGCGCACAGGTCCAGCACGCGTTCCCCCGTGGTGGCGTTCAACACCTTCGCGGGCAGCGCCGCGGCCACGTCCTGCACCCACCAGGCGCCCGCGTCATAGCCGGGCAGCGCGGTGACCATACCGACATCGCGCACGCGCACAGATCCGGTCGGCAAAGCCTCGCCGAAATCCAAACCCCCCTTAGGTGTCAGGTCCAACGGAGCACCGGCAAAGTGCGCGACCTCCATCGCCTCGACACTGGCCTTGCCATAGTCGTCGATCAGCGGCTTGCGCAGCCATTTCGGCAGGCGCGGCACAGGAAGCGTGTCCCATTTGGCCACGTCGACCTTGCGCAGAACCGCGTTGACCAGCCCGGACATGCGCTGGGTGGCGCCGTTGGCCTTGGCAATCTCGACGCAGGAATTCACCACACCGTGCGATGCCCCGCCGGCGCACAGTTCGACCACGCCCAGGCGCAGGATGTTCAGCACGCGAAGCGGCGGGCGCTTCTTCAAATGCGGACCCAACAGGCGGTCGGCCCGGTCCATGCCACGCAAGGTGGAAAGAACCAGCCGTTGCACCCGCGCACGATCCTCGGGCGGCAGGCTTTCGACCCGTTTCGGCAGCACTTCGGACAACAGCCGCCCATGCTCGATCACATCCCCCAACAGGTCTACCACCACCTTGCGGGGCTTTGCCGCGTCCGACACCATGTGCTGTCCCTTTGCCTTTGTTCGGCCCCCGGCCTATATCAAAGCCGAAACGTCCTCAAGGAATGCCCGATGACTGACGAGCGCAAAGATCTGCCCCCCGCCGCCCAGCGCGCCCTGGCCGAGGCCGACGCGCGCCGCAAAGCGGCCGAGGCGGAGGCCAAGGCCCGCCCCAAGGAATACGGTGGGCGCGACGGGCCAGAGCCTGTGCGCTTTGGCGATTGGGAAAAGAAGGGCATCGCGATCGATTTCTGATCCGTTTCCGATCTGCGTCCTTGCCATAATCTGGCCATCAAAACCCGCTATCGTCCGGACGTCTGCGCCTGAAACGGCCAGACGGGGGCTTTGTTTGTGCGGCGATGCAACGCCGGAGGACCAGATGGATCAGATCAAACCGGACACGGATGACCCGGACATGGCCGCGATTCGCGGCATGATGCAAGCGCAAGGAACACCGCCTGCGCCCCCCCAACCTACGGCCCAGGCCAGCCCCGTCGACACGCCGCGACCGGCGCCACAACCACGGGCCCCACAACAAGAGCCGGATCGCGCGGTTTCACACGCGCCAAAACCGCGTGCTAAAACACGGAAAGAATCGAAGGCAAAAGCGCGGGCGACCAGCCTGATCCGCAAGGCGATGACCGCCCTGTCGCTCCGTATTCACGCCTTTGTCAGCCGACCGGACGCCCCGCGTATGATGGCCCTTGCGATGTTGGTGGTTGTGTTCATATGGCGCCCCGGCTTCGTGGTCGGAATGGCCGTTCTGGCCCTGCTTATCGCCGCAATTGTCTATTTTTCGCTTGGCCCAGAACGGGTGGCCCAAATGGTTGCGGCCTGGCATGGTCGGCTTGCCGCCCGCGATCCTGACCGCGCCGAGGTCCTGCGCCTGCGCGCCGCCTGGGTCAGCAAAAGAATCGCCACCCTGGTCAACCGCCTGCCGAACCGTTGGACCGCCGGGCTGTATCTGCCCGATTTCGAACCCGAAGGTGAAATGCCCGAAGCGATGGACAACGATCCGTTCGACCGACTGGTGCCGCAAAGCGAACTGACCTGAGCCGAGGACGCCCGGGGGACTACAGCCCCAGCACGTCCATCATGTCGTATTCGCCGGGTTTCTGGCCCTGCCCCCACAGCGCGGCCTTCAGCGCGCCACGGGCAAAGATGGCCCGGTCGGTGGCGACGTGGCGCAGGGTGATACGTTCTCCGTCGGCTGCGAACAGCACGTCATGTTCCCCGACGATGTCACCGCCACGAATGGCGCTAAACCCGATGTCGCCGCGCTTGCGTGCGCCGGTGATGCCGTCACGACCCCGGTCGGCGACCCGATCCAGTTTCACGCCGCGCCCTTCGGCGGCGGCCTCGCCCAGCATCAACGCGGTGCCGGACGGCGCGTCGACCTTGTGGCGATGATGCGCCTCGATCACCTCAACGTCGAAATCTTCGTCCAGAGCCGCAGCCACCTTTTTCGTGAGCTGAACCAACAGGTTGACGCCAAGGGACATGTTGCCCGCCCGCACAATCGTCGCATGGCGCGCGGCGGGTTTCAGCTTGGCCAGGTCTTCGTCACTCAGCCCCGTGGTGCCAATCACGTGGACCGCACGGGCCTGCGCGGCCAGTTCGGCCATCGCGATGGTGGCGGCGGGCGCGGTGAAATCGATCACCGCTTGCGCCTTCGACATCGCCTCAAGGGCATCGTCACTGACAACACAGCCCAGCGCTTGCCCGCCCATGCATTCGCCGATGTCACGGCCCAGCCACTCATGGCCCGGGCGCTCCAACGCGCCGACCAGTCGCGCGGCGGGCGACGCCTCAACGGCTTTCACAAGCATCTGCCCCATCCGGCCCGATGCCCCCATCACCACGATCCCCGGCAGATCTGTCATGTCATCTCTCCTTCGCTTGCCTTCGGTCTACCGCGCCGCGGGTCCCCGTGCAAACCCCTGTTGCACAACGCCCCGAACGCGCCTAAATGCCCCCCATGGCAAAGAACCGTTTCAATGAACACGCAGGGCCCTCGCAGCGACAGTTGCGCGTGGGCGAACTGATCCGTCGCACCTTGTCCGAGGTGCTGATGCGCGGCGACATCCACGACCCGGACCTGAACCGCATGTCGATCACGGTCAGCGAAGCGCGGATCACGTCCGATATGCGCATCGCCACGATCTATGTGCTGCCGCTGGGGGGCAAGAACACCGACGAAGCGATCCAGCTGCTGGCGCGCAACGCCTATGAGCTGCGCCGCATCCTGGGCAAGGTCGCCAAGCTCAAGCACACGCCAGAACTGCGCTTCATGCCTGATGAGACCTTCGACCGAATGGACGAAACCAGCCGCCTTCTGGGACAGGACGCCGTTCAGCGCGACCTGGCCAGGGGCGACGAGGAAGACTGATGGCCCGCCGCAAAAAGGGGCGCGACATCCATGGCTGGCTGATCGTCGACAAACCCGCCGGGATTTCCTCGAACGCCGTGGTCAACAAAGTGCGCTGGGCGATGGACGCCAAGAAGGCGGGCCATGCCGGCACGCTGGACCCCGAAGCCACCGGCGTTCTGGCCGTGGCGCTGGGTGAGGCGACCAAGACCGTGCCCTATATCACCGACGCGCTGAAGGCCTATCGTTTCACCGTGCGGCTGGGGCAGGCGACCAACACAGACGACGCCGAGGGCGAAGTAACCGCCGACAGCGACACGCGGCCCGATGATGATGCCATCCGCGCCGCCCTGCCCGCCTTTATCGGCGACATCATGCAAGTACCGCCGAAGTTCTCAGCGGTGAAGATCGACGGCGAACGCGCCTATAAACGCGCACGCGACGACGAAGAGTTTGAGATCGCCGCCCGCCCTTTGTGGGTCGATAAGCTGGTGATGGTCGAACGCCCGGACGCCGACCACGTGACGCTGGAGCTAACCTGCGGCAAGGGCGGATACGTGCGCGCCATCGCCCGCGATCTGGGTGACGCGCTGGGCTGTTTCGGCCATGTGCGTACCCTTCGCCGGATCTGGTCGGGACCGTTCGACGCCGAGGATGGCGTGTCGATGGAGCTTGTCGAAAAGCTGGCTAAGACCGGGGAGCTTGACCAATATCTGCATCCGCTGGAACAAGGCCTGGTCGATCTTCCCGAGCTGAAAACCAACGTGGAAGGCGCGACCCGCCTGCGCCACGGCAACCCGGGGCTGGTGATCACCTCGGACGTGGAATACGGCGACGAAGCCTGGGCGTCCTTCGAGGGTAAAGCGGTGGCCGTGGGCACCTACCGCTCAGGCGAATTGCACCCCAGCCGCGTGTTCAATCAATGATCTTCAAGACCGGCATGGGCACATCCGTGGCCTCGCCAATCTGATAGGCCGCCAGCACCTGCGCCTCGGCGGCGTCTGCTTGCGCCGCGTCATCGGCGTGGATCATGCACAGGGGACCGCCTTTTACGACCTCAACCCCCAGGTCCAGCAAGCCGGTCAAACCGACCGCCGGGTTCACCACATCATCAGCACGGCGGCGTCCGCCGCCCAGCTCGACCACGGCCAAACCGACCTCACGCGTGGCAATCGCCCGCACATGACCGGACGAGGGCGCCAGCACCGGGCGGGTCAGTTTCGCCTTCGTCAGATGGCTTTGGTGGGTTTCGATGAAATCCGACGGCCCACCGAGTGCCGCGACCATGCGGTCGAACACCTCGGCCGCGCGACCGGTTTCCAGTGCGGCGCGCGCGGCGGTAACACCGGCAGCGCGGTCGGGTTGCAGCCCCGCCGTCACCAACATTTCACCGCATAGGGCCAACGTGACCTCCTGAAGCCGCGCATCACGCCGGGCGCCAGTAAGAAACTCGACCGCATTCACCACCTCCAGCGCGTTCCCCGCCGCCGAGGCAAGCGGTTGGTTCATGTCGGTGATCAACGCGTGACAGGGCAGGCCGGCGGCGCGCGCGACCCCGGTGATCGCGCCCGCCAGCTCCTCGGCCCGGTCAAAACTCTCCATGAAGGCGCCGTTGCCGCATTTCACATCCATCACCAGGCTGCCCAGCCCGGCTGCCAGTTTCTTGGACAGGATCGAGGCGGTGATCAACGGCACGCTTTCCACCGTCGCGGTCACATCGCGAATGCCGTAAAACCGTTTGTCCGCCGGGGCGAGGTCGCCGGTCTGACCGATGATGGCACAGCCGACTTCGGCCACGACTTTACGCAACAGGTCATTGTCCGGCTGGGTCGCATAGCCTGGGATCGCGTCCATCTTGTCGAGCGTCCCGCCGGTATGACCCAGCCCCCGACCAGAGATCATCGGCACATAGCCGCCACAGGCGGCCACGATGGGCGCCAGCATAAGGGAAACGTTGTCGCCCACACCGCCAGTCGAATGCTTGTCCACCGCCGGGCCGGGCAGGTCGTCCCATTTGAACACGTCGCCGCTGTCACGCATCGCCAGCGTCAGGGCTGCGGCCTCGTCATGATCCATTCCGCGCCACAGCACGGCCATGGCGAAGGCCGCCACCTGCCCTTCGCTGGCCGCGCCCGAGGTGATCCCCGCCACCATCTCGCCGATATCCTCCCGGCTCAGCGGTTCGGCATCACGTTTCTTGCGAATGATCTCGGCAAACAGCATGGGATGTCCTTTCGTAAACCAACAGTGTTCACGCGCCATGCGAAAACCGCAAGCCCTTGTTGACCCTTGTCATCTGGCGCCTGCGGGGCGAAAACCGGGCGCATGATCACGCGAGAGTTTCAAAAGGGCGATGCCCATTCCACCGCCGTCTATTCGGATTGCGAGAAATACCGCTACATGCTGACCCGAACCTGGGACGCGGCCGGGAAGAAGGCGTTGTTCATAATGCTGAACCCGTCGACAGCGACCGAAGTGCAGAACGACCCGACGGTTGAGCGCTGCGAACGCCGTGCGCGCACGCTGGGATTCGGCGCGTTTCGGGTAACGAACATCTTCGCCTGGCGCGACACCGACCCGAAGAAGATGCGCGCAGCTGTGGACCCGGTGGGCCCGGCCAACGATGCCGCGATCGTCGACAGTTGTCCCTGGGCGGACCAAATCATCTGCGCCTGGGGCGCCCATGGCGACCACCTGGATCGCGGGCGCCAGATCGAGGCGCTGATGCGTGCCACCAAGTTGCCGCTGTTTCACCTGGGCCTGACAAAGGCAGGGCACCCGAAACACCCGCTTTATATCGCCTACAGCCAACAGCCCGAACCATGGGGCTGACACCCCAATCGAACGGGGGCTCCCGCCCGTCGTCGACCCTGAGGGGGCTCCTCCCGTTGGGCTAAGCCCGCGCCAAAGGCGCGGGTCCGGAGCGCCCGCCTGACCCATGTGGTCAGCGGAACACGTCCTCGCGCACTTCAACGTAGACGTCCGCCGTCGTCGCGTTTGCCGCGCCGTGAAGAACGGCCACGATATCGCCATTGACGGTCACCACGCCGTCTTCACCGTCCTCAGACGGCTGCACGTCTAGAATGATATCGCCATAAGTCAGGGAAGGGTTTAGCTGAACCCGCAGGAAATCCTCGCCGATTTCGAAATCCGTCACCTCGGCATGTCCCGCCCCGCTGGCTTCGTCGAAGTAGAGCCAGAACACGTCATTGCCCGTGCCGCCCGTGGCGGTATCGGCGCGGTCGATCACCAGGGTGTCGTTGCCCGCGCCCCCGTCCAGCGTGTCGACCTTGTCGTCGATATGCCAACTGAAGGCGTGCCGTTCGGCGCCGGTGTCTTCGTCCATCACGCCCTTGTGGTCGATCATGTCATCCCCGTCGCCGCCCAAAAGCGTGTCTGCCCCCAGGCCGCCACTGATGTCGTCATTGCCGCCGCCGCCGTCGATCACGTCATCGTCGGGTTCTTCAGACCCGTCGACATGAACGCCGCCCTTGATTATTTCGTCCGCGTCGCCGCCGGTGATCGTGTCGTTGCCCGCCCCACCGTCAAGATAGGCCGCGGCGCCATCGCCGCCGGTGATCGTATCGGCCCCGTCGCCGCCAAAGACCGCCGCGGCGCCTTCGCCTACGTCGATTGTGTCGTCGCCGTCGCCACCGAAAGCATAGGCGGCCTCATCCCCGGTTGAGATCGCATCGTCCCCGTCGCCGCCATCAACCACGTTCAGGTCGCCTTGCGTTTGCACCAGAGGCGTGCCCGAGAAGGCGTCAAGCGACCCTTCGCCCGTACCTTCGATGCCGTCATCGTCCAACGCAAATTCATCCGCGTCGGCGCCCAGCACGTTGTCGGTCGGGTCGTTCAGGAACATGTCGAGGTCTTCCAGACCCGCCACCGCATCCGCGTCCCGCATCAGGCCCTGCTCCAGCGCTGAGGCGTTGGAGGGCATGTCTTCGCCAATCTCGTCAATCGGCTCCAGAACCGTGGCGGGATCGATCTCGGAGCCGGGCTCCTCGGGCGGAGCGTCATCGCCGGTCGAAGGCTTTAGCACCGTGGCGGGATCGACGTCATCGCCCGGTTCGTCTGGGGGGGTATCATCGCCGGTGCTGGGTTGCAGAGAGTTTTCGGCGTCCGGTTCACCGGTCACCCCGGCCTGTTCGGGGGTTTCCGCGATGATGGCAGGGCGCTGGATCATGTCACCGACATCCATGAACTCACCAGTGCCGCCCTCGTCCATCGCGGCGTCATCTTCTTCAGCCTCTGCATCTTCACCCCCGTCAAAAACATCTGACAGGAACATCAGGGGCAACAGACCCAACAACAATAAACCATACATCATGGCGACCACCTTGAAACACCCAACCTCGGTCCGTAGGATAGCAGAAAGCGGTCGTTTCCCAATTAAATTCTGGAAACAATTCAACATTAACAATGAGTTATCAAACAGTTAACGCGAGGCGGGCAAAATGACAGAGACCGGGCAGAAGACCCAGATCAACCCAGATCTTGCGGCAGAAGTTCACGTGCTGCGACAGGAGCTTGCGCGGCTCAACGACCACCGGTTCCTCCGGTTCCAGAACAGCCTCTGGCGGCTGGGCCTCTACCAGTTCTATCGCGGGCTGGCCTTCGGCCTGGGGTCCGTGGTCGGCGCGACGCTTCTGGTTGCGCTACTGATCAACATGCTGTCGTCGATCGATTTCATTCCGGTGATCGGGGATTGGGCGCAGCGAGTCATCGATCAGCTAAACGCCAACAGTCAGCCCTGATCAGGCCACAAGCTCAACCGGCTGCAAGCGAATGCTACCCAAGGCCGGGGTGACACCGCGCACGATGCCAACCTCCTGACCATCGATCAGGATGACCGTGTCGGCGCCAGCCTGTTCCAGTGACACTTGTGGCGACGGGTTCAGGTCCGGGTCGTAGAGCACCACAAGGGCGTCTTCGGCAGGATCGAAATCCTCGATGCTGCCGGCCTGTCCGGGTTGCGTCCAGGTGCCCATGACGAAGGTGTCATTGCCTTCGCCCCCGGTGGCCACGTCGAAGTTGCCCAGACCGATCGCGTCATTCCCCGCACCGCCAAAAAGCATGTCACCTTCATCAAGGTCTGTGTGCGTGATCGCATTGGTCACCCCGGCCGGGCCGTACAGCAGGTCATCACCCGCACCCCCGGACAGCATGTCCGCACCGCCGTTGCCGGCAAGAATATCGTTCCCGTCTTCACCAAACACCCGGTCATCGCCAAGCCCACCGGACAGCCAGTCGGCGCCTGCGCCGCCGACCACAAGGTCGTCACCAGCATCCGCGTAAACGGTATCATCACCGGACCCGCCGTGGACGTGATCGGCCCCGTCGCCCCCGCTCAACTGATCGTTCCCCGGCCCACCATGCAAGTAATCGTCGCCTCCGCCGCCAAGCACGATATCGTCGCCGGGTGTTGCCTCAAGGATGTCGTTTCCGGGACCGCCAACAAGCGCAGTATCGTCATGCGAGGAATCTTCCGCCTCAGCCTCGGATGCGCTGCCCTCGGTCCCGCTGAACGCATCCAGCATGAGGCCAAGACCCAACATGCCCAACAAAAGAAACAAACCAGCCACGGGGCCCTCCAACACCTAAAAGAATTCCACTGAATTTTAGGCTGGGAGGGGATTGCAATCAAGCCAAACGCCATTTTTGCGCATTTTATTAAACATTTATCGTCTTGCTCTGACACTATGCGCGAAGCGGCGACAATCGCACCGCATCGCCTTGGGCGTCGGACAGGTGGCACGCTGCAATCCGACGGTTTTCACTTCCCTTCCGGATCATTTCCCCCTATACGCGCGCATCCGCTGGATTCTCTGGCGGGTATCTCCACGGACCTTGCTGGACGACATCCCGGCTTGCGCCATACACACAAACCTTATGAAGGAGACCCCGATGTCGATCACAGCCGAAGAAAAAGCCCGGATCATGAAAGAGTTCGCAACCACCGAAGGCGACACCGGTTCGCCCGAAGTTCAGGTTGCCATCCTGTCGTCGCGTATCGCGACCCTGACCGAACACTTCAAGACCCACAAGAAGGACAACCACGGCCGCCGTGGCCTTCTGAAAATGGTCGCAACGCGTCGTAAGCTGCTGGACTACGCCCGCGCCAAGGATGAGGCCCGTTACCAGGACCTGATCAAACGCCTGGGCCTGCGCCGCTAATCCAGCGTCGACAGACCGAAATCGAAACGCCCGCCCGGAAACGAGCGGGCGTTTTTTCGTTTTTACGCCCTGACAAGTGCGACGGTTCGCGCGTTGACGCCTTCCTTGAGCGGACTAGAATTACGGGCGAAATAATTGACAGGTGAAGGCCATGAGACCGGTCAGATACAACTCCACACCACCTGTCCTGCGAAACAACCCATGGATCTTTGCAGGATGTGTTGCCGCCCTTGTGGGTGCCGGGGCCTTGTCGGTCGAAATGCCCGAGATTGTGCTGCTGGTCGTGATCCTGTGCATCCCCCTGTGGCTCTTCCTGTTCGTGAAATCAAAGGTCCACCGCCTGATGATCACGGATGAGGAAGTGATCTATGAAAAGGGCCTTCTGTCCAAATCCAGGACCGAGATTGGCCTGAAAAGCGTGCGCGCCATGCGCCTGAACCAAAGTTTCCTCCAACGCATGCTGGGCATCGCGTCGGTTGAATTTTTCAGCGCTGGCGACGTTGCTGAAATCGTGGTGTGGGGCATGCCCAATCCGCACCGCATCCGAGAGCTTGTTGAACGCTAGCCAAAGGAAAACGCCATGCCAAACGACCCTGACCTTGAGGAACGCAAAACAACGACACGCCTGTTCCTGGTGATCGCCGCTGTGGTCGTGGTGCTGGCGCTTGTGGTCGTGTTCGTGATCGCCCCATCCGTGTCGGCTGCGGTGCAGCCCGGCATGGGGTTGAAGGATTCGGCCCTGATCGCCTTTGGCGCCACGGTGGCGGTGATCGTGGTCATGACAGTCGCGGCGGGCGACGGGCTGCTGGGCGAAATCCAGTTCACCCTGCCCGCGTTCTTCGTCTTTTTCATCCTGCTCTGGGTGCTGATCGCCTGGGTGCTTTAAGGAGGTGCCTCATGGGCCCTGAAATCATTGTCCCAATCGTAATCGCAACAATCGTTGCAGCCATTTTCAACGCACGTAGTAAAAAGAAGAAGTCAGACGACGGAACGCGGATCATCGTCGTGAACAATGACGATCAGGTTGTCCTCGGGTCGGGCCGCCAAAGACGATCAGGCATTTCGTGGTTCGCCAAACTGGTTCTGCTGGGCGTGTCGTTTGTGGCTGCCTTCATGCTGACGGGTACGTTTGTCACCAACTTCGGTCAGCGGTCCCTCAACCATTCGATCGGCCTTTGGGACCCGGAAGCGATCATCTGCTACGTGATTGGCACGTTTCTCATCTACGGCGTGCTGCGCGCAATCTTCCGAGGCTGATCCAGCCTGGCATTTCCCGCGCGCCCCGGCTTGCCGGCGTTGTCCTGCACATCAGGCCACCACCGCAGGCTGCTGTGGCGCGCCCCCTTCCCAAACCCCTGATTTTCCTGTATGGCCCGCCCATCCGAACGAGTGCGCCCGGACCCCAGCGCTCGGATGAAGAAAAGACGGGGTCGGCGGCAATGGGGCCGCCATGCAAAAAGCGGGAGACCCGGAGGGCCGGGAGTGCTCCCATCTAGGATACGATACATGTTCAACGAGACGAAAAAATCGATGGAGTGGGGCGAAGAAACGCTCACACTCGAAACGGGCAAGGTTGCCCGTCAGGCAGATGGCTCGGTCATCGCCACCCTTGGTGAGACTTCGGTCATGGCCAACGTGACCTTCGCGCGCGCGCAGAAGCCAGGTCAGGACTTCTTTCCGCTGACGGTTCACTACAACGAAAAGTATTACGCCGCCGGTAAAATCCCGGGCGGTTTCTTCAAGCGCGAGGCGCGCCCGACAGAGAAAGAGACGCTGACTTCGCGTCTGATCGACCGTCCGATCCGCCCGCTGTTCGTCCCCGGCTTCAAAAACGAAGTTCTGGTGATCTGCACCGTGCTGAGCCACGACCTGGTCAACGACCCGGACATGGTTGCGATGATCGCCGCCTCGGCCGCGCTGACCATTTCCGGCGCGCCGTTCATGGGCCCGATCGGCGCCTGCCGCGTTGGTTTCGAAGATGGCGAATACATCCTGAACCCGACCTGCGACGACATGCACAAGCTGCGTGACAACCCCGATCAGCGTCTGGACCTGGTTGTTGCCGGCACCAAAGACGCTGTGATGATGGTGGAATCGGAAGCTTACGAGCTGACCGAGGAAGAAATGCTGGGCGCAGTGAACTTCGCGCATGAGCAGATCCAGCCGGTCATCGACCTGATCATCGAGCTGGCCGAGGAAAGCGCGAACGAACCGTTCGACTTCCAGCCCGCCGATTACTCGGACCTGTCCGCCGCCGTGAAAGCTGCGGGCGAAGACAAGATCCGTGCCGCATATGGCAACACCGACAAGCAGGAACGCGTTGCGGCCCTGAGCGTTGCCAAGGAAGAAATCATCGCCGCACTGAGCGAAGAGCAGCAGGCAGATGCGAACCTTGGGTCCGCTCTGAAGAAGCTGGAAAGCTCGGTTGTGCGTGGCGACGTGGTGAAAACCGGCAAGCGCATCGATGGTCGTGCCCTCGACACCGTGCGCCCGATCGTGTCCGAGGCAGGCATCCTGCCCCGTACCCACGGTTCGGCCCTGTTCACCCGTGGCGAAACCCAAGGCCTGGTCGTGACCACCCTGGGCACCGGCGACGACGAGCAGATGATCGACGCGCTGACCGGCACCTACAAGTCGAACTTCATGCTGCACTACAACTTCCCGCCCTATTCGGTCGGCGAAGTGGGCCGCTTCGGCTTCACCGGTCGCCGCGAAATCGGCCACGGCAAGCTGGCTTGGCGTGCGCTGCAGGCGGTTCTGCCGTCCGCCACCGACTTCCCCTACACGATCCGCGTTGTCTCTGAGATCACCGAGTCCAACGGCTCGTCCTCGATGGCATCGGTCTGTGGTGGTTCGCTGTCCATGATGGACGCCGCCGTGCCGCTGAAAGCCCCCGTGGCTGGCGTTGCGATGGGTCTGATCCTGGAAGACGATGGGTCCTACGCGGTTCTGACCGACATCCTGGGTGACGAAGACCACCTGGGCGACATGGACTTCAAAGTGGCAGGCACCGAAGCCGGCATCACGTCGCTGCAGATGGACATCAAGGTTGCTGGCATCACGCCGGAAATCATGGGCAAGGCCCTGGCACAAGCCAAGGAAGGTCGTCTGCACATCCTGGGCGAAATGAACAAGGCGCTGTCTTCGGGCCGCGAAGAGTTCTCGGCCCACGCCCCGCGCATCGAAACGATGCAGGTGCCTACCGACAAGATCCGTGAAGTGATCGGCTCGGGTGGCAAGGTCATCCGCGAGATCGTGGAAGTGTCCGGCGCCAAGGTCGACATCAACGACGACGGCATCATCAAGATTGCATCGCCGAACAACGATTCGATCCAGAAAGCCTATGACATGATCCACGCGATCGTGGCCGAACCCGAGGAAGGCGCCGTTTACACCGGCACCGTCGTGAAGATCGTCGACTTCGGCGCCTTCGTGAACTTCTTCGGCAAGCGCGATGGCCTGGTGCACGTGTCCCAGATCGAAAACCGCCGCCTGAACCACCCTTCGGACGTTCTGAAGGAAGGCCAGGAAGTGAAGGTCAAGCTGCTGGGCTTCGACGATCGTGGCAAGGTGCGCCTGTCGATGAAGGTTGTCGACCAGGAGACCGGCGAAGAAGTCAAAGCCGAGAAGAAAGAAAAGTCGGACGACTAAGTCGCGCCGTTTTCAAACAGAAAGCCCCGGTGGAAACACCGGGGCTTTTTTGTTGCGGGGATCTGGAACGGCAGCTTTGCGCCAATGCTGTCGGCCCGTCAACTTGCACGAAAGTCCGTTTCGCAGCAGGTTGTGTAAATCTCACAGAGTTTTTACGTAAGCCTTCTGCCAAAGCTGCTAGAATACTTGGATTGTCGCCACGCATATTACTTTTGCTCTAATCAAGTTTGCTCAACTCTAAGACGCAGGGAGAATGCACGATGAACGAACAGACACCGGCCCGCCGCCTGACCGCCGCCTGACCGCCGCAGATTTTGACCAGGACCTTCTGGACCTCTACGACTATTACGCCCACGGAAAAATCACGAAACGAGAGTTCCTTGACCGAGCCGGGAAATGGGCTGTCGGAGGTTTAACCGCCGCAGCGATCCTGAGCACGCTTTCCCCGAACTACGCGCTGGCCCAGCAGGTTGCCGAGGACGATTCAGATATCGTGGGCGAAGATATCGTCTATAGCAGCCCGAATGGCACTGGTGACGTCACTGCGTATCTCGTTCGTCCAGCCGAGATCGACCCCGATCGACCGCCTGCGGCAATTCTCGTAGTGCATGAGAACCGTGGGCTCAATCCCTATATCCGCGACGTCGTGCGTCGTCTTGCCAAGGCGGGTTTCATCGCGATGGGGCCGGATGGCCTGTCTTCGCTTGGTGGCTACCCCGGCACGGACGATGAAGGTCGCACGATGCAGCGCACACTCGACCAAGGCCAACTTCTGAACGACTTCTTTGCGGGCTTCGAATATCTGCAAGCCATGGAAGGGACGAACGGAAAGGTCGGTGCGACAGGCTTCTGCTACGGCGGCGGCGTCGTGAACAGACTTGCAGCGGCCTATCCCGAAATGGCCGCTGGGGTTCCGTTTTACGGCTCATTCCCGGACGCTGATCAAGTGGCGGGGATTGAGGCGCCGCTGATGGTCCAGCTTGCAGCGCTTGACGGGCGCATCAATGCCATGTGGCCTCCTTTCCAGAAGGCGATGGAAGCAAACGACAAGGTTTACGAGGCGCATATCTATCCCGGCGTCAATCACGGCTTCCATAACGACACGACGCCGCGCTTCGACGAAGCCGCTGCAAGGCTTGCAGAGGACCGCATGGTCACCTGGTTCCGCACCTATCTTGCTGGATAGCCCGGGCGCGGCAACATTCGAAGTGCTTATTCTGGTGTGACGGCCACACGCCCGCTTGGCGTCAGTCGCCACACGTCACGCCCTTCGATCACAACCACAGACAGGGCCCGCCCATGCCCGGCGCCGGTGTCGATGTTTACCCGGTTGCCGTAATGCGTGACCTTGTCCACCGGGGTGTGGCCATGGATGATCAGCGGTCCGTGGTCGCGCGGGTCGTTGTGAAACACCCCCCTGATCCAGCACAGGTCGTCTTCGGTCTGATCCTCCAGCGCCACACCGGGGCGGATGCCTGCGTGCACAAAACACAGATCGCCGGAGCGATGCATCGCGGGCAGTTGGTCAAGAAAGCGGCGATGCACTTCGGGCACGGCCTCCAACGCCTCCGCATGAAGCTGATAGGTCCGGATGCCATCCGGCACGGCGACACCGTAGCTTGCCAGCGTTTCAATTCCGCCAATGCGTGGGTGGCACCAGTAGTGGTCAAGCAGAAGTTGGGAATCCGCTTGTGGCGCGTCGCGCAAGAACAGCGCGGCCATGCGGTCATGGTTGCCCTTCAGCACCACCCAGTTTTCCCCGCGCACTTGGCCGTCCAGAAGGAATTGGATCACCCCGCGCGACTGCGGCCCGCGATCGACAAGGTCGCCGACATGCACGATCTCGGCATCGACATCGCCAAACAGGGCGCGATCTTCGACGATCAAAGCGTGGGCAGCCTTGAGTTTGTCCAGATGGCCGTGAATATCGCCGATGGCATAGGTTCTCATGACGGTCTCCTTCATGGCCAAAGTAACGTTGGAGGTAGAAATGAAAAGCCCCGGCACAAGGGCCGGGGCTGGTCAGGATATGGTGTCGGTTCAGACGTCGAATTCCAACGGGCTGACCGAGTGGAACAACTCGGTCTCGCGCAGGGCGTTCAGCACGTCTTCGGGGATCGGGTTGTCGACATACAGCAGCGCGATGGCGTCGCCGCCCACCTCGTTCCGCCCCAGGGTAAAGTTCGCGATGTTCACGCCATGCGCACCCATCGTCGCCCCCAGCGCGCCGATGATCCCCGGCACGTCGTCGTTGGTGGTGTAGAGCATGTGGTTGCCGATCTCGGCATCGATGTTGATACCCTTGATCTGGATGAAACGCGGCTTGCCGTCGCTGAACACGGTGCCCGCAATCGAGCGTTCGCGCTTGTCCGTCACCACGGTCAGCTTGATATAGCCGTCAAAGGTGCCCGATTTCGCCTGCGTGGTGCAGGACGCCTTGATGCCGCGATCCGCCGCAATCACCGGGGCCGAGACCATGTTCACATCCGGGTTCGCCGGCTTTAGGATGCCCGCGATGGCGGCGCAGTCCAGCGCCTTCAGGTTCATTTCGGACACGACACCGTCGTAGAGGATGTTCACAGCCTTGATCGGCTCATCCGTCAGCTGCCCGATGAAGGCGCCCAGGTGTTCGGCCAGCTTGATCCAGGGGCCCATGACTTTGGCTTCCTCGGCCGTCACCGACGGCATGTTCAGCGCGTTGGTCACCGCCCCGGTCAAAAGGTAATCCGCCATCTGTTCCGCCACCTGCAGCGCCACGTTTTCCTGCGCTTCGGTGGTCGCCGCGCCCAGGTGCGGGGTGCAGACCACGTTGGGCAGGTTGAACAGCGCATTGTCCGTCGCCGGTTCTTCGGCGAAGACGTCGAAGGCAGCCCCCGCGACATGGCCGGATTTCAGCAGGTCCGCCAGCGCCACTTCGTCGACCAGACCACCGCGGGCACAGTTGATGATACGCACGCCTTTGCGGGTCTTTTCCAGGTTTTCACGGCTCAGAATGTTGCGGGTGCTGTCAATCAGCGGCACATGCAGCGTGATGAAATCGGCACGATGCAGAAGCTCGTCCAGATCGACCTTTTCGACGCCCATCTTGTCGGCCTTGTCCTGGCTCAGGAACGGGTCGAAGGCGACAACCTTCATCTTCAGGCCAACGGCACGGTCGCAGACGATACCGCCGATGTTGCCGGCCCCGATCACACCCAGCACCTTGCCGGTCAGCTCGGTGCCCATGAACTTGGATTTCTCCCACTTGCCCGCATGGGTCGAGGCGCTGGCCTCGGGAATCTGACGCGCCACGGCGAACATCATCGCAATCGCGTGTTCGGCGGTGGTGATCATGTTGCCGAACGGCGTGTTCATCACGATCACGCCTTTCTTTGACGCGGCAACCTTGTCCACGTTGTCGGTGCCGATACCGGCGCGGCCAATGACCTTGAGGTTCGGGGCGGCGTTGATCAGCGTTTCGGTCGCCTTGGTGGCGGACCGGATGGCAAGGCCGTCATAATTGCCGATGATCTCCATCAGGCGATCTTTGTCCTTGCCCAGGCCGGGTTCGAAATCAACTTCGATGCCACGGTCGCGAAAGATCTGGACGGCGGTTTCAGACAGTTTGTCGGATACGAGTACTTTGGGGGCCATGGTCGTGGTCCTTTGTCAAAGAGTATGGGGGAACGGCCCCGCATCGCGCGGGGCCAGAAATCTTATTGAGCGGCGATCTCGGCGTTGAACGCCCAGTCCAGCCACGGCATCAGCGCAACCACGTCGGACGTTTCGACCGTGCCGCCACACCAGATGCGCAGACCGGCGGGGGCGTCACGATAGGCGCCCACGTCCAGCGCCACACCTTCGACCTCAAGCCGCTTGGCGACGGCCTTGGCAAAGGCGGCACCATCGGTGATGCGGTCGTCGGTGAACTTCAGGCAGACCGAGGTGTTCGACAGCGTCGCCGGGTCATGCGCCAGGAAGTCGACCCAGTCACGCATCTCGACAAAATCCGCGACCGCCTTGGTGTTGGCATCCGCGCGGGCGATCAGGCCCTTGAGCCCACCGACCGAGCGCGCCCAGTCCAGCGCAAACAGGTAATCCTCGACCGCCAGCATCGACGGTGTGTTGATCGTGGCACCGGTGAAGATGCCTTCGATCAGCTTGCCACCCTTGGTCAGGCGGAAGATTTTCGGCAGCGGCCAGGCGGGGGTGTAGCTTTCCAGCCGTTCCACCGCACGCGGGGACAGGATCAGGATGCCGTGCGCGGCCTCGCCGCCCAGCACCTTCTGCCAAGAGAAGGTGGTCACATCCAGCTTGTCCCACGGCAGGTCCATCGCGAACGCGGCCGAGGTTGCATCGCAGATCGTCAGACCTTCGCGATCGTCGGCAATCCAGTCGCCGTTCGGCACGCGCACGCCCGAGGTGGTGCCATTCCAGGTGAACACGACGTCATTGTTGAAGTCGACTGCGGCCAGATCGGGCAGTTCGCCGTACTCCGCCGTTTTGGCCACCGCATCCAGCTTTAGCTGTTTGGTCACGTCGGTGACCCAACCCGCACCGAAGCTTTCCCAAGCCAGCATCTCCACGCCACGCGCGCCCAACAGCGACCAAAGCGCCATTTCCACAGCACCGGTGTCGGACGCGGGCACGATGCCGATCTTGTAATCGACGGGGATGCCCAGCACCTCACGGGTGCCTTCGATCGCGGCCTTCAGCTTGTCCTTGCCAACCGCGGCACGGTGCGAACGACCCAAAGCTGCGTCCGACAGAGCATCAAGAGTCCATGTGGGGGGTTTGGCGCAAGGGCCAGAGGAAAAACGCGGATTAGCCGGCCGCGTTGCCGGTTGTTCAATAGCCATTAATGCTACCCTTCCAGATAAGCGCCTCTCGTTGGGGAGAGGTGTCCCACGGACGCAAATACGGGGGGTGGCGGCGGGGGGCAAGCGTGAAAATGGAGAAAATGCGCCCCTTCAGGGGGCGAAAACGTCACGCTTGTGTCGGATCGGAAACCGAAGACCCTCCGCCGCTTTGGGTGGCAAGGGGTCAGCCACGCCAGAAATCGTTGGCCTGCGCCACGGTCTGGAAATTCGTCGCCACCACCTGTGACACGGCGGTCAGGCTGTCGGCGTTGTTGGCATAATCCGGGCGCATCTTGGTGCGCGCATCGTCGTCAGGCTGCGTTTTCTTCACCGCCATGCGCGACAGCTTGACGGCAAGGTCATAGCCCTCTTCAGGGGTGGCGGTGATCAGGGACGGAAGCCAGGACATGTTCATTCTCCTTGTTGGGAGTGTGAAGCATAGGTCAGTTGTCGGACGGCGGCCACGTGACATTTGCGCGACGACACCCCGGCCTGGTGCAAACCGGCGTAACATGGTCTATGCAGCCGCAAATCACCACGGAGCCGCCCATGTTCACCGCCACCCTGCTGACCGCCCCCACCAACCGCACACTGGACCCCGCGCTGGTCGAAAGCCTGCGCAATGCTTGGGGCGGGGGGGACGCGGATTGGCTGTCACCGGACGAAGCAGCCGAGTTTTCGCTGGGAGAGATGCCGGGAAATCGGTGGGACGTCTGGGCCGACCTTCAGGGCATAGGCGTGGACCTTGTGGTGCAGAAAACCGAAGGCCGGGTGAAAAAGATGCTTCTGGCGGATATGGATTCGACCATGATCCAGCAGGAATGCATCGACGAGCTGGCCGATGAGGCCGGCGTCGGGCCGCGCGTGGCCGACATCACGGCGCGGGCGATGAACGGCGAACTGGACTTCGAAGGTGCCCTGCGCGAACGGGTCGGTCTTTTGAAAGGCCTGGACGCGGGTGTGATCGAGCGGGTGCTGAACACGCGCATCACCCTGATGCCGGGCGGGCGCGAATTGCTGGCAACGATGCGCGACGCGGGGGCCTACGCGGCGCTGGTGTCGGGCGGGTTCACCGCCTTCACCGCGCGCGTTGCCGGGCAGTTGGGGTTTCATGAGAACCGCGCCAACACGCTGAATGTGATGGATGGCAAGCTGGACGGCACGGTGGGGGAACCGATCTTGGGTCGGGCCGCTAAGGTCGCGGCGCTGGAGGAGATATCCGCACGCCTGGGCCTTTCGCATGACGCGGTGATGGCGGTGGGCGACGGCGCCAACGATCTGGGCATGCTGCACCTGGCGGGCGCGGGGGTTGCGCTGCACGCGAAGCCCTCGGTGGCTGCCGAATGTGACATTCGCATCAACCACGGTGACCTGTCCGCGCTTTTGTTCATCCAGGGCTACAACCGCGCGGATTTTCTGGACGCGTAAGGCTCCCGCCCATCGTTGACACCTTCGGTGTCGCCTCTGGTTGGGCGTGGCCGCTTCGCGGCGGATTTCAGGTCTCCGACGGGATGTTCTCAGAAAGGAAAAGTGGCAGACGCGCCGCCAGCCAAGACGCCTTTTCACGCGACGGGGTGGGTGGGTGGGCGGCGCGTGAAAAGGCGTCAGCGTGCCAGGGTGGCGGCCGGGCGGATGGAGCCGGTGACCACGTCCCGCCAGTTTTTCACCGCAGCGTTCATGCGTTTTGCGGTGGCCGGGTGGTCCGCCTTCAACACGCCAAACCGCACCAAAAGCGCCGCGATCGTGCATTCGGCGGCGCGCGTGCCACCGTCTTCGATCTTCACCGCCATGCCCAGTTTCTGTTCCGGCAACATGGCGACAAAGAACGCCTCGGCCCCGGTCTTGATCGAGGCCGCCCCGCCCATTGCGCGCATAAGCTCGGTGCAGGCTCGGCCCTCACCCGCCACCAATTCAGGGTGCAGAGCCATTGCTTCGCGCAGTCGCACCGCGGCGTCCGCGCGCCGACCCTGTCCCGCACGTGCCCCGGCAAAGGCCCCCATCGCCCGCGCCATGCCATGCATCGTGGTGGCGAAATTCGGCGCCGAGCAGCCGTCGATGGCAAAGCCCGGGCTGTCCTGTCCGGTAACCTCTTCGAAGGCTTCGCGCACCGCCTGTTGCACTGGGTGGGTCGGGTCGATGTATTCAGCCCCCGCACCCAGGTGCCGTGTTAGCGTCAGAAAGCCCGTGTGCTTTCCCGAACAATTGTTGTGGCACTGGCAGGGCTGGCTGTCTGAACACAAGAGTTCCTTCATTGTGGGCGGGTCCGAAGGCATTTCCGGGCCACAGCGCAAATCATCATCCGCAAGCCCCAGATCCGCGAGCCACCGCGCCACGCGGTCGGTATGAATATGCGCGCCATTGTGCGAGGCGCAGGCAAGCGCGAGCTGTTCGGTACTCAGCCCCGCCGCATCCGCCGCCCCGCTTTCGATCAGCGGCAGCGCCTGGATCATCTTGGATGAAGAGCGCGGTAAAACCACCTTTTCGGGGTCGCCCCAGCTTTCAACGATCTCACCGGCCGAATCGCACACGACCGCGTGGCCCATATGTTGCGATTCCAGGAAATCCCCCCGCCAGATTTCGGTCAGCACTTCGGCCTGTGTCATCTTTGATCCTCTCACAGCTGTCACGCGCGATTTTCCGCCAACGGGGCTTTCATAAATCGGCGAATTTACGTTAGACTAACCCTGCAGACTTGAAAACGGTCCTTGCACGCGAAAGCCTACGCTAGATTGGGCATGTGTAACGGGCCCCTGAGGCAGAGGCAGCTGGAGGCTGTGGTAGACATGAAATCGATTTTTGCACGGGGTATGTGCACCATTGCGCTGTCGCTGGCCGCGACTGGCGTATTTGCGCAGGAAAGCTCGAACCGGGTGGCGGCGAACACCGATTGGAGCGTTTTCGAAGAAGCGCAGAACAATGAATGCTGGGCCGTTTCGACGCCCAAGGAAAGCACGATCACCCAGAACGGCCGCCTCGTGGCCGCGAACCGAGGCGATATCCTGCTTTTTGTCAGCTACTGGAAAGGCCAGAACGGCACCGGCGAAGTCAGCTTTGCCGGCGGGTATCCGTTTGCCAATGGGTCAACCGTGTCAATGACGATTGGCTCCAGCCGCTTTGACCTCTTCACCGACGGTGAAACCGCGTGGTCCGCCGGACCGGACGACGACCAGAAGATAATCGCAGCCATGAAACGTGGCGCACAGGCAATCCTGGTCGGCCAATCGTCACGCGGCAAGAAAACCGAAGACAAATTCTCGCTTCTGGGGTTCACCGCCGCCGTAGATGACGCCGGAAAACGCTGCAAATAAGTCAAACTCTCGGCGCATTTCTTGGTTAACACCAGCCTGACGCCCGTATTCCGGGCGCAATCAAAGGTGGTGAGATGGCGGAGTTCACGCCCTATCTGTCCGAGATCAGATTCGTGGGGCCCGCGTCCAGCGACTTCATAGAAGTTGTGCTGGACGACGGGGCCGATCCGACAGCAGTGAGCGTCGTTGTCTATAACAAGAACGGCACCATCCGTTCGACCAATGCTCTTGATGCAACCCCCGACAACACGATTGCCGGCAGCGACATCTATTCGGTCGAGGCCGCTATTCACAAGATGGGCGCGGTGGCGCTGGTCGTGGATGGGACAATTGTCGCCTTCCTGTCCTTCAACGGCAGCGTCACGGCCAGCGAAGGCCCGGCCGATGGCCTGACGTCGACCCAATTGGGGACGACCAGCCAAGGGGAAAGCCTGATCTCGACCGACATGGGCACCAGCTACTCGGTCGAAACCGCACCCGACCCCGGCGTGATCCCCTGTTTCCTGGCGGGCACATTAGTGGACACCCCCGAGGGACCTCGCGCCGTCGAAAGCATTGCGCCCGGTGATCTGGTGATGACACTGGACGCGGGCGCACAGCCCGTGCGTTGGATCGGACAGCGCAAACTTACACCCTGCCAAACACGCGAAGAACAGCTTTACCCGGTGCGTATCCCGGCGGGGGCGCTGGACAATGCCGCCGAGATTATGGTGTCGCCCGCACACCGAATTGCGCTTGCACACCCAAACCTTGCCCTTTTGTTCGACCACGACCGCGCATTGGCCCCCGCTGGCACATTGGTCGGTTGGAACGGCATTCACCTGGCCCGGGATGTCGTGGCCCCGACCTATTGCCACCTGATGTTTGATGAACACCACCTGATCACGACCCGGGGCTTGATCAGCGAAAGCTTTTACCCAGGATCTCTGGCCATGTCCGCACTGGGCAAAGCGGCCCGCCAGGACCTGTTCACATCGTTTCCGGCGTTGAGATACCGGCCGGACAGAATTGGTTCGACGACCCGCCCCTGCCTGAAATCGCATGAGGTGCGCGTGGCCCTGGACGTGCTGAGCCACGCGGCGTGACAAGGCACCTGCGTTGAGCTATAGACTGCGCCCCTGTGACAAGGATGCGCGCGATGACACCCGAGACCCCGATTACCCAAGATGTCCTGACGATCCCCCGCAAAGACACGGGGGGCGGCAAGAAGAACCTTGTTGGTCTGACCCGCGACCAGTTGCGTGATGAGTTGATTGCCGCCGGCACGCCGGAAAAGCAGGCCAAGATGCGCACGGGGCAGATCTGGCAGTGGATCTATCAATGGGGCGTGCGCGATTTCGACAGCATGACCAACCTGGCCAAAGCTTACCGTGCGCAGCTGGGCGAACACTTCGTGATCGAGATCCCCGAAGTCGTGACCAAACAGGTCAGCGAAGACGGCACCCGCAAATACCTGGTGCGTATCAACGGCGGACACGAGGTCGAGGTTGTTTACATCCCCGAAGAAGGACGCGGCACTCTTTGCATCTCGTCACAAGTTGGCTGCACCCTGACCTGTTCCTTCTGCCATACCGGCACCCAGAAACTGGTGCGCAACCTGACCGCCGCCGAGATCGTCGGACAAGTGATGGTCGCGCGCGATGACCTGGATGAATGGCCCGTACCCGGCGCGCCCAAGGATGAAACGCGCCTGTTGTCGAACATCGTTCTGATGGGCATGGGCGAGCCGCTCTATAATTTCGAGAACGTGCGCGACGCGATGAAGATCGTGATGGATCCCGAGGGCATCCAACTGTCGCGCCGCCGGATCACCCTGTCGACCTCGGGCATCGTGCCGGAAATTGCCCGAACCGCCGATGAGATCGGCTGCTTGCTTGCCGTCAGCTTTCACGCCACGACCGACGAGGTGCGCAACAAGCTGGTGCCGATCAACAAGAAATACAACATCGAAACGCTGCTGGCCGCGCTGCGTGCCTATCCCCGCGTCGCCAATTCCGAACGCATCACGTTTGAATACGTGATGCTGCATGGCGTGAATGACAGCGACGAGGATGCGCATCGACTGGTCGAGTTGATCAAAGGCATCCCGGCCAAGATCAACCTGATCCCGTTCAACGAATGGCCCGGGTCGCCCTATACACGATCGTCGAACAACCGCATCCGGGCCTTTGCAAACATCATCTATCAGGCCGGCTATGCCAGCCCGATCCGCAAGACGCGCGGCGAGGACATCATGGCCGCCTGTGGTCAGCTGAAATCGGCCACCGAACGCGCGCGCAAGTCGAAACGGCAGATCGAACAAGAGGCAGGGCTCTAATTCTCCGGCCTGACCCCCGACTGCCTGCCCCTGTCCAATCGGACCCGCTCTTTTCCCTGCCTTAGCGACAGGCGGGGAGTGGACCGCCATCGTGTGGGCGCCCTTTGACATGGAAACAGTGACGGTTTCGGAAACGACTGTTTCCAAAAGCCCCACAAAGGCCCCAATTCCGCACATTTTCCGCCATGCTGCCCGATCAATTTAGGATCAACAAAACAAAACCCATCGGAGCAGTCCAATGACCCAGGCACAACACAACGAAACCGCATCGATCCTTGATTTCGTGATGAAGCAGCGCGCGCATGTGCTGTCGTTCCGCGAATGGAAACACCGCCTTGCAGGCTTCGGCTTCTCGATCGACGAGACCGACAAAGGGCCGGTTCTGGCCAAGCTGCCAAGCCATCGCATGGTCTGCGCCTTGCCCGCCGAGTTTTGCGCCTGAGCCGGGGTTAACGGCCTGGGATTTCGCTGCGAAGCTCGCCTTTGCCTTCCCAGGTCATGATCGCCTGAACCGCCTCATCGGCGGTTTCAACGAAGCGGAACAATTCCAGGTCTTCATCCGAGATCGTGCCGGCCTCCGCCAGCGCCTTCCAGTTGATGATCTTTTCCCAGAACGCACGGCCGAACAGCAAGATCGGCACCCGCTTCATGCGGCCAGTCTGAATCAGAGTCAGGCTTTCGAACAATTCATCCATCGTGCCAAACCCGCCGGGGAAACCGACGATCGCCTCGGCCCGCATCAGGAAATGCATTTTCCGGATCGCGAAATAGTGGAAGTTGAAGCACAGGTCCGGCGTCACGTATTCGTTCGGCGCCTGTTCATGCGGCAACACGATGTTCAGCCCGATTGACACGCCCCCCGCGTCCGCAGCGCCACGGTTCCCCGCCTCCATCACGCCCGGTCCGCCACCGGTGACGATTACGTTCTGCTTGTGGCCGTTCTGTTTGCTTTCGATTGTCATCAGCCGGGCAAATTCGCGCGCCTCGTCATAGTATTTCGACAGCTCGGCCAGGGTCTTGGTCCGGGCGCCATCCTTCTTCGCCGGTTCGGGAATGCGCGCGCCGCCGAACAGCACGATGGTCGACTCGACCCCGTATTCCTGCATCAGAACCTCGGGCTTCAACAGCTCAAGCTGCAACCGCACCGGGCGCAGCTCATCGCGGCACATGAAGTCGAAATCGTCATAGGCCAACTTGTAGGCCGGGGCGCGGGTCTGCGCGGTATCCGGCGTCTTGTGCGCGGTTTCCCGGTCCTGATGACTATCCCGCATGGGATGGCGTCGGTCGTCTTTCATTGCTCTACCTTCGTTTCTGCCGCATTGCGCGGACCTGTTTCAGGCACTATAGCCATGCGTTGAAACGACGCCATACACATCTGAGGGATCACATGTCGAACGCCGCACTGGAAACTGCCATCGAAGCCGCCTGGGAGGCGCGCGACACCATCACCCCCGCCACCAAGGGCGAGACCCGAGAGGCGATCGAAGATACGCTGAACGCGCTGGACAGCGGTAAGCTGCGCGTGGCTGAGAAACAGACCGACGGTAATTGGCACGTGAACCAATGGGCCAAAAAGGCCGTGCTTCTGGGGTTCCGCTTGAAGGACATGGAAGAACACACCGGCGGCCCGCAAGGCGCGGGCTGGTGGGACAAGGTCGATTCGAAATTCAAAGGCTGGGGCGACACCCAGTGGAAAGAAGCTGGTTTCCGAGCCGTGCCCAACTGCATCGTGCGCAAATCGGCGTTCATCGCACCGGGCGTGGTGCTGATGCCCAGCTTCGTGAACCTTGGCGCCTATGTGGACGAAGGCACGATGGTCGATACCTGGGCCACCGTGGGGTCCTGCGCCCAGATCGGCAAGAACGTGCACCTGTCGGGCGGCGTCGGTATCGGCGGGGTTCTGGAACCCATGCAGGCCGGCCCGACCATCATCGAAGACAATTGCTTCATCGGCGCGCGGTCCGAAGTGGTCGAAGGCTGCATCGTGCGCGAAGGGTCCGTTCTGGGCATGGGCGTGTTCATCGGCCAGTCGACCAAGATCGTCGACCGCGAAACGGGTGAGTTCACCTATGGCGAAGTGCCCGCGGGCTCGGTCGTGGTCGCAGGCTCCATGCCGTCGAAGAACGGCGTGAACCTCTACTGCGCCGTGATCGTGAAAAAGGTCGACGCGAAAACGCGTTCCAAGACCTCGATCAACGACCTGCTGCGCGACTGACATCGGTCACAGCTGAAAAAATGCGGGCGGGCCTTCGGGTCCGCCCATTTTTTTTTGACAGAAACCCGCGCGTCGCACGTATCACCCTTATCCAACACAAGGGAGGTCCCATGACCCGCATCCTGATCCTGATTGCCCTCATCACTCTCGGCTTTGCCGCCGAAAACGCTCAAGCCGACCCGTCGACACCCTCGGACTTCCAAACCGAGTGCTCTTGATCCCCGCCCCCGAAACAGCCTATGCGCTGGGGCATGAGTGATACACCGAAGAAAAAGAAGCCCTCGCGCCAGAAGGTCTACACCCTGCTGATCCAGGTTGGCCGCAAGGATGGCGACGGGCTGCCCGCCAAGGCCACCGGCGCCGCTATGATCTGTTACGCCTCGGGCGTGGATGAGGCCGAAGCGGTGCGCGAAACCGTGGCGATCCTGAAACAGGCCGAGCTGGCCCCGCTGGACGTGACCGGATACGGCACGCTGGAGGACCGGATCGAGATGGGCCATGACGTGCCCGAGGAAGAACGCGAGCTCATGGCGCGCGCGCTGGCCGAAAACTCGGTCGTCGTCGCGCAGATGGACCCGCTGTTTGACGAGCCGAAGACGTGACGGTCTTTCTGGACCTCGACGGCACGCTGACAGACCCGAAACCGGGCATCACCGGCAGCATCGCCTATGCGATGGACAAGCTGGGCCTACCCTGCCCACCTGCCGACGAGCTGACCTGGGCCATTGGCCCGGCGCTGGTCGATACTTTCACGCTCTTGGGTGCGGCGGATCCCGAACAGGCGCTGGCGCATTACCGCGAAGTCTATACCGTCACCGGCCTGTTCGAGAACCGGGTCTATGACGGTATTCCCGAGATGCTGATCGCCCTGCGCGACGCCGGGCGGATCATGCACCTTGCCACCGCGAAGCCGCACAAATACGCCCGCCGGATCACCGCGCATTTCGACCTTGCCCGGTTCATGACACATGAATTCGGACCCGAGCTTGACGGCACCCGCAACAACAAGGGCGAGCTTCTGGCCCATGCGCTGGACCTGACTGGGGATGATCCGGCGCGCTGCGTGATGATCGGGGATCGGAGCCATGATTTCGACGCGGCGCGGTCCGTGGGCATGGCGTCGATCGCGGTGACCTGGGGTTACGGCGCCCCGGACGAACACGACACCGCCACCCGGATATGCAAAACGCCCGGCGAGGTGCCGGGCGCTGTGCGGGATCTGATCGGCTGACGCTTTATTCGGTGCGCACGGTGACGTCGAAGCTGGACGGCAGGTCCGGCTCTGTCTCCAACATCTCAGTCAGAGGAATGGCAAAGCTCGCGGACTTGCCGTCCGCTGACATTTCACCGTTGGTATCCAGGATCTCCTGCCCAGATACGCGCATGGTGATGCCGTGGCCCGCGAAAGCCTGGCGCAGCATCGCTTCCATCTCGCCCAGTTCTTCATCGGGTTTGGCGTCAGACAGCATTTCGGACAGATCGAAGGACACTTTCACCATGTTGGTGCCGACACGCTCGATCGCATAGCCTTGGGTCATACCGTTGGTCGGCCCGTCCGCATTGCCGTCGTCGCTGGGCGCATTGGCTTCGGCGATCATGTTGTCGATCGTATCGGTTTCCGTGATCGTGCAGAGATAGCTGCCGTCGGCCTGGGCCGCGCCCACGCCTTCTTCGCACGGATCTTCACCGCTTTGCGCCAACATGGCATAAAATTCAGGACCCATCGTCATGACCGCTTCCATTTCGGCATTTTCGTCATCGACGAAGTTGATCGCGATGTCGGCGTCGAAACAGGCTGCCAGCGGCAGGATGAAAAGCAGGGCGAAAAGTTTGCGCATGGTGAAATCCTTATTTACTTCGCCCCAACTTACCCGCCGGGCGCGCGGGAAGTCTAGCGTTCAGCAACCCCGAACCATTTTTGCCGCAGAGCGTCGTAGGTGCCGTCTTCGCGCAGGCGTAGCAGGCTTTGGTTCAGGGGTTCTGCCAGATCCGAACCGGTCGCCAGAGCGATGCCATAGTTCTCACGCAAGAACACGGACCCGACCAATTCCGCGATACCTTGCCCATCCGTGTTGACGTAGAAGGCAAGGATCGGCGCATCAAAGACGACCGCATCCAGGTTACCCGCCTCGAACGCGTCCAGAAGCGCATCAAGATCGGCAAAGCCTTCGTGCCGTAGGTCGCGACGGTCCAGATAGGCCGCCGCAGTCGACCCGGATGTGGTCCCGACGCGCTTGCCATACAGGTCATTGATCGAGTTCACAGAGCCCTGGATCGCGTTCACGGTCAGGGCGGCGGTGATATTGGCCACGAAGATCGACACGATGAACAGGCTGGAGACAACCAGAACAACGCCGAACAGCCGCCCCATCAGGCTGCGCGGTACACGTTCCTCAAAGCCACCGTTCACAACAAGGTTCAGCGCCCACCAGAACGCCGGGAACATCGCGTCGCGGGCTTCGAGGTCGAAGTATTCCTGCGATCGCCGCTCAAAGCGCCACATCATCATACCGACGCCCAGCAGCACGGCAAAGGCCACAAGGATCGCAATCAGAAGATCGGAGTTGAGTAACACGCGCAGCAGGGGCGATCCGCTACTCCCACCGGCGGGCACCATGATCTGCAGGCCACCTTCGAAGATCGGCTGTGAGAAATCCAGCACACGTTCGCGGTCAGCAGTGATCGAAATGTTGGCAACGGCTGCGTCGACCTGCCCTGTTTCCACCAGCGACAACATCTCGCGGAAATCCTGAACCCGCACGACCTCAGAGCCGCGCGACATGTCCTCCATCAACGCCGCCCAAAGATCCAGGCTGAACCCCGTTTGCACCCCGTCCTGTTCCAGTGAAAACGGTGCGCGGGTCACGGTCGCCACACGCAAATCTTGCGCGCTGGCAGGCAGGGCCAGGGTCATGACCGCAACGATGGCCAGAATCAGTTTGTGCATTTGGTATCTCCCCTGTCCTGTCCCATGCCACAAGGCGTGGACAAGGGCAAATTTGACCTACTAGGCCACCATCGACGCCGCCAGCGTGCGCGCCTCGTATCCCGACAGGATTGGTTGAGCAAAAGCTTTGTGACGGGGCATGATCTCGGACGGCATATCGGCCAGGGATGTGGTGGCAATCATCTCGGGGGCGCGGCCCATCGCCCCAACGAACAGGCTTTCCCCGTCCAGCCCGGCAAAGGTCAGGCATTCGTGGGTGTCCAGCAGCACGTGGTAATACCACAGCGTGCCCCCCCCAGCCGTGCGCATCACCGCCTGGCCGTCGACAAGGTGGCGCGCTTCGACGAGAACGCTGTCTTCGCCAAACAGATATTCAGCCTCGGCACCCGCGACCACGACGCGGTGGTCCGGCGCGACAAGGATGTCGCGCGACAGACCAAAGTATGGCGCGCGGATCAGGATTGGGCGAAATCCGCCACGTGCAGGCACTTCGCGACGGGTGATCCAGCGAACGGGGCGGTGCCCGGTTGCGGTCGTCACCAGATCGCCCAGCCGCAGCCGTTCGATCAGGCGCGGCCCGGTCGGAGTCTCGACTGGCGTGCCCTTGGCCACACCGGGGGAAAGTCCCACAGGTTCAACGTGGTCGGAAAGGGCAAGGTAACGGGTTTCGCGCCCGATCCGGGTCGCGTCACCATTCGCAATGATCTCACGCGCATCTGCAACGGGTAAGGGCACCGGCGCATCGAATTCGGCCTGATACAGAGTTTCCTGGTCCAGATTTTCGACGCTGATCCAGCCGCGTCGCGCGGGTGCATCCCAAGCATAGGTCAGCCGCAACCGCGTTTCACGCGGCGGCACCGGCATCGATAGTCGCGCGGTACTTTGCATGTCGCCCTGACACAGATCGATGCTGAGCGCACCGTCTGCTGACAGCAGAACGGACAGGCGGCGCAGCCAAGTATCGCGCCGTTCAAACCGCAAGATGCGCTGCGGAATTCGGTCTTGTGCCACGTATGTGACTTCGATCACCAGGCTGCCGACGGGAAGGATGCCATCGCCCCGGTCCCGGCCAGTGTGTCGGTCACCGCTGCCGACGCCTCGCGTGTCGAACGCGGCCTCTTGCAGATTGGTGATGCCGATCCAAGTCACCGAACGCGTCTCCTACGCTGCGCTTTGCGCCATCAGAACCGCCGCCTCAAACCCACGCAGGGTGCGGCGGGCCGCGGGTGAATACCCCTCCCCGGTTTCGGGGTCGATCTCGGGGAACAGGGCGCAAATCTCATCGACAATGTCACGTTCAAAGCTGTTCGTGGTCTGGGGGCCCGGCAGAAAGCTTTCTGTTGCCAGGCCTTCGGAATAAACGACCTCGTGGCGGTCAAACAGGATATGCACATACTCGACCTCGCCCCCTTCGACGCGGCGCACCGAGTGGTCGTTCACAAGGTCCTTGGCCGAAACAAGAACCTCGGTTTCACCAAACAAAAGCTCGGCAAGCGCGTCACGGATCAACACCCGGTGCTGCGGGGAAAGCAGCAACTCTCCGTGCGTGCCAAACGTGTTTGCCAAAATGCGGATCGGTGCGAAATGGGCCTTTGCCGGCACCACGCGCTGTCCGATCCAGCGCACCGGTTGGGCGCCATGATCATGGGTAATGACAAAATCACCCGGCTTCAGCGCCTCTACCCGGCGTTCACCGTCAGGGGTCGCGATCATCGTGCCCGCCACGAAACAGGGGATCGAATCCACCAGGACAAATCCGGTATCGATGTTGTTCCCGTCGTCAATCGTGTACGTGAAGTTGAAATACTCGCCATTCGTATCAGCCACGACTGTCAGCGTGCCATCGGCGTTCAGAGATACGACCTGTCCAGTGGCCAACGTTACGGTATCGCCAACCGAAACCGCGACGTTGTTGATGTGCGTAATCGTCAAAGTCCCGCCATCGGCGTCATAGTCATTGGCCAGAACGTCGATTGTCTTTGTCTCACCACCCGGCAAGTGCAGGATGTCATCGTTGGCGATAAGGACCGTTTGCACGGAATCGCCTGCGATCAGAAGGTTGGAATCATAGCTGCTGTCGCCAACATCAGCGATCCCGATCCGGATCGAGTTCACCTCGCCAGCGATCACCGGAAAGGTCAGGGTCATGGTGACGGTAAAACCGTCCATTTCGGTGTTGTAGTCGTCCGAAGTATTGTCGACATACAGGTTCTGGTTGATACCCCCGACAAGGTTGCCGGGATTGGCGTCACCGATGGCCATCGTAGCCTGCGTCCCGTTCACCCAGACGCCGACAAAGTCCTGATAGTTCGAATTCGCATATTCCGGGAATTCATCCGACGAAAACACAAACTGCATCGTCATCGTGTCCCCGGTGGGGATGAAGTCGACGTCCAGGAAGGACGCGTCATAGGTCCGCGCACCGGCGGCGGCGTTGAAATCCGAGTTGTTGTTCTGCCCACCGGAATTGGTCGACGTGTTGGTGTCCTGGTTTGCTTGGCCGGATGAGTTTGTGAAATCCGTCGCGCGCCCGGTCGACAAGATGACCCCGCTGTCGCCCGGGGTCACGCCCGGCGACGTGGTATCGCCGCCCGTGTAGATGCCAGAAGAATAGCCGGACCCGGAATAGGACGCCGAAACGACCGTAACGCCATCGCCGAAAATTTCCGACGCCATTGCCGTCGCGTTCGCGCCTGTGTTGATGTTCAGCTCTGATGCTGCAACCATCGTGCCTGTCTCCTACCCATTTCAAGGCAGAACACGTCACGCACCCGGACGACGCCGGGCGTCGCACATCGTGGTCAAACTGCTCGTTTCGGACCGGGCTTTGCGCCTCTGGTGGTCCGGTGCCCTGCCTCGGGTCATTTCATTACGATGGAATATGCCGCAATTCCGCCGACTTGTTAACCCTTTGATAACACATTTGTCCAAGCCACCCGGCCCTGTCGCATGTGGGACACATTTGCAGGGGCGCGCCCGGCGCGCTAACAGGGGGCAAAGGAGAGCCGATATGAGCATCAACCCAGCCGACCTGACCCAACGCCTGATCCAGTGCCCTTCGGTCACCCCCGAAGAAGCCGGCGCGCTGGTGCTGTTGCAGGACATTTTGGAACAGGCAGGGTTCGCCTGCACCCGGGTGGATCGGGGTAAAGTGTCTAACCTATACGCCCGCTGGGGGTCGAAAAACGCACGCACGCTGGGGTTCAACGGCCACACCGACGTGGTGCCCGTGGGCGACACCGGCGCCTGGACGGTCCAACCGTTTGCGGGTGTGGTCAAGGATGGCTTTCTGTGGGGCCGGGGGGCCACAGACATGAAATCGGGCGTGGCCGCCTGGGTGGCAGCAGCAGTGGACTTCGTCGCCGACGCACCCGAGGACGCCAGCCTGGTGATCACCATCACCGGGGACGAAGAGGGCGACGCGGTGGACGGCACCACGGCGATCCTGGATTGGATGGGCGCCAATGGCGAAGCGATGACCGCCTGCATCGTCGGCGAACCCACCTGCCCCAACACGATGGGCGAGATGATGAAGATCGGGCGGCGCGGCTCGATGACCGCCTATTTCACCGCGCGCGGCGTGCAGGGGCATTCGGCCTATCCGCATCGCGCCAGGAACCCGGTGCCCGCCCTGGCCCGTCTGATGGCGCGACTGGACGCGCATGAACTGGACGAAGGCACCGCGCATTTCGATGCCTCGACCCTGGCTGTGACCACGATCGACACCGGCAACCCCGCCAACAACGTCATTCCCGCCGAATGCCGCGCCACGGTGAACATCCGTTTCAACGACGCACATTCCTCGACCGGCATCACCGCGTGGTTGCGTGAGGAAGCAGAGCGCGTGGCGGGCGAAACTGGCGTAGAGATCGACATGCGCACGCAAGTGTCGGGCGAAAGCTTCGTCACCCCGCCGGGGGACTTGTCCGCTTTGGTTGCGAAATCGGTGGCGGCGGAAACCGGCGTGACGCCCGAGATGTCGACCTCCGGCGGGACCTCGGACGCGCGGTTCGTCAAAGACCACTGCCCGGTCGTCGAGTTTGGCCTGGTCGGCAAGACGATGCACCAGGTAGACGAACGCGTGGCCATCGACCAGATCCACCAGCTGAAATCGATCTATGCCCGCATCATGCGAGATTTCTTTGCGTAAACAACTGGTTGTCATGGTGAAGGAACCGCATCCGGGCCGGGTGAAAACCCGTCTGGGACGCGATATCGGCATGACCCGCGCGGCGTGGTGGTTTCGCCACCAGACCGCATCGCTGCTGCGCCGCCTGCCCGATCCGCGCTGGGACATGACCCTGGCCGTCACCCCGGACGGCGAAGGATTGTGCAGCCGCGTCTGGCCCGGCCACCTGCCGCGCATTGCGCAAGGCAGCGGTGATCTGGGCGACCGGATGGGGCGGGTATTCCGCACCTTGACCCCCGGCCCCGTCGCCATCATCGGCGCAGACATTCCCGGCGTCACAAGCGCCCATATCGCCCGCGCTTTCGCAGCCCTGGGCAACCACGACGCCGTGTTCGGCCCGGCCCCGGATGGCGGTTATTGGCTGGTGGGCTTGAAACGAAGCCGCGCGGTGCCCAGATCCCTGTTCAACGGTGTGCGCTGGTCCACCGACCGCGCACTGACCGACACGCTGGCCAGCATTCCTGGCCTCAGCCACACTTTCACAGACATCCTGGACGATGTGGACACGATGAAAGACCTGCAAGGGCTTTCCCGATGACCCCGTCCGCCGACCATGTTAGGCATAATTTATGAAACGTATTCCCTCCAAGGACGAAATCCTGCAATGGATTTCCGACAACCCGACCCTAACCTCGAAACGCGACATTTCGCGCGCTTTCGGGATCAAAGGCGCCGACCGTATCGACCTGAAACGCATCTTGCGAGAGCTTGAGGACGAAGGTCACCTGACCAAGCGGCGCAAGACCTATCGCGATCCCGACAAACTGCCCCCGGTGGCGGTGTGCCAGGTCGAAGAACCCGACGCCGATGGCGACCTCTATGCCAAGCCGATGGAGTGGCAAGGCGAAGGGGATGAACCCCGCATCCTGCTGGTCATGAAATCCTCGGACCCGGCACTGAAACCCGGCGACCGCATCCTGGCCCGTCTGAGCGAGGTCAAAGACCCCGATCACCAATACGAAGGCCGCCTGATCCGCCGCATCGGCACCAACCCGGTGCGCATTCTGGGCGTGTTCCGCAAAACCGCCGAAGGTGGGCGGATCAAGCCAATCGACAAGGGCACCGACAAGGAATGGACCGTTGCGACCGCCGACGTAAACGGCGCCAAGGACGGCGAGTTGGTCGAGGCGCAGCTGGCCGGGCCGAAAACCCGCATGGGCCTGCCCAAGGCGCGCGTGGTGGCCCGGCTGGGCGATCCCACCGCGCCCAAGGCGGTGTCGCTGATCGCGATCCACCAACACGGCATCCCCGATGCCTTCCCCGACGCGGTGATCGCCGAGGCTGACAGTGCCAAACCCGCCCCCCTGGGTGATCGCGAAGATCTGCGCCACCTGCCGCTGGTCACCATCGACCCGGCGGATGCGCGCGACCACGACGACGCGATCTATGCGCGCGCCGACGACAGCCCGAAGAACCCCGGCGGCCATGTGGTCTGGGTCGCGATTGCCGATGTGGCGCATTACGTCGCCCCCGGCACCGCGCTTGACCGCGAGGCCCGCAACCGGGGCAATTCCAGTTACTTCCCCGACCGGGTCGTGCCGATGCTGCCCGACCGTCTGTCCGGCGATCTGTGCAGCCTGCACGAAGGCGTCGAACGCGCCTGTATGGCGGTGCGTCTGGTCCTGAACGAACAGGGCGAAAAGATCAGCCACCGCTTCACCCGCGGGCTGATGAAATCGCATGCCACGCTGAATTACACCGAGGTGCAGCAGGCGCAGGACGGCAATCCGAACGAGAAATGCGCGCCCTTGATGGAAGAGGTCATCGCGCCGCTTTACGCCGCCTATGAGACCACGAAACTGGCACGTGGACAGCGCCAGCCGCTGGATCTTGACCTGCCTGAGCGCAAAATCATCCTGTCCGAGGACGGCCATGTGCAATCGGTCAACTTCTATGATCGTTTCGACGCGCACAAGCTGGTCGAAGAGTTCATGATTCAAGCCAACGTGGCCGCCGCCGAAGAGCTGAACCGCCTGAAACGCCCGCTTTTGTTCCGCGTGCACGAAGAGCCCAGCCCCGAAAAGCTGGAGGCGCTGCGCGAGGTCGCGCAGGCGTCGGGCTTTACCCTGGCCAAGGGGCAAGTTCTGCAAACCCGCCACCTGAACAACCTGCTGGGCCAGGCCGAGGGCAGCGAGTTTGACGAGCTGATCAATATCTCGACGCTCAGGTCCATGCAGCAGGCGTATTACAACCCGATAAACTTCGGCCATTTCGGCCTGGCGCTGAAGAACTACGCGCATTTCACCAGCCCGATCCGGCGCTATTCCGACCTGATCGTGCACCGGGCGCTGATCTCTGGGCATGGTTGGGGCAAGGACGGGCTGTCGCCCGAGGATATCGACCAGCTGGAGGCCACCGCGCAGCACATTTCGGACACCGAGCGCCGCTCGATGATGGCCGAACGCGACACGACCGACCGCTATCTGGCGTCTTATCTGTCCGAGCGTGTGGGCAACGAATTCAGCGGCCGCATCGCTGGCATCCAGCGGTTCGGCGCCTTCGTGAAGCTGGACGAAACCGGCGCCGACGGGCTGATCCCGATCAGCTCGATCGGGGCCGAGTATTTCCGCTTTGACGGCGACGCGCAGACGATCACCGGCGAAAAGACCGGCCTGAAGCTGGGCCTTGGCCTGCCAGTGACGGTGCGCCTGAGCGAGGCGGTGCCTGTCACCGGCGGTCTGATGCTGGAGCTGATCGAGGTCGACGGCAAGGCGCTGCCGCGCTCTTCGGGGCGCAAACGCGGCAAATCGGTGCCACGGCGGGCCAACAAGGCGCGGCACAAAGCCGCCAAGGTGAAGAAAAAGGTTCGCCGATCTCGAGGTTAGGGTATCCTTACCCCACCGGAACAAAACGCCGAGATTTTACCAGTGACCCAAGACCCGTTACCCCCCGCCTTTCAGGACTGGCTGACCGACCTGCGCGTCCGCGCGGTCGAGCGCCAGATCCGTCCCGCCGTGTTCGACCGCGCCCTGTCCGGCGTCACCCCGCTTCAGGACGTCTTGGACCGCCAGGCGCATCAGCCGGAATTCACCCTGTCTGTGCGCGATTACATGGACATCTGTGTGTCCGAGGAGCGGATCCGCAACGGGCGGCTGAAACTGCGCCAGAACCGCAAGCTTCTGAACCGGATCGAGACACAATATGGCGTCGAGGCCGAAGTCGTCATGGCCTTTTGGGGTCTGGAGACCGGGTTCGGGGCCAACCGGGGCACCTATCCGGTGATCCCGGCGCTGACCACGCTGGCCTTCGCCGGGCGGCGGTCCGCGTTTTTCGAAGACGAGTTGATGGCCGCCCTACGCATTGTGCAGTTGGGCGATGCCGAGCCCGAGATGATGATCGGGTCCTGGGCAGGTGCGATGGGGCATGGGCAGTTCATGCCCAGTTCGTTTCTGAATTTCGCGGTGGATTTCGACCGCGATGGGCGGCGTAACATCTGGCACGACGACCCCACCGACGCCCTGGCCAGTATCGCGCACTACGTGGCCAAGCACGGCTGGCGCATGGGCCAACCCTGGGGTGTCGAGGTCACTTTGCCCGAGGGGTTCGACCACGCGCAAACCGGACTGGGTCAGAACCGCACCGTTGCCGAATGGACCGATCTGGGCGTTGTGCCGGCCCGTGACAACATGCCAATCGCGGAATACGGCGCCGCGTCGATCCTGCTACCCGCCGGCGCGCGCGGCTCGGCGCTGATGGTGTTTCGCAACTACCACGTCATCCTGCGCTACAATTGCGCCGAGTCCTATGCGGTGGCGATCGGGCACCTGTCGGACCGGTTCGGGGCGGGCAAGGCGCTGGTCACTGGCTGGCCTGAGGGGCAGCGCGTTCTCAAACGCGAAGAGCTGCGCGAGGTGCAGATGCGTCTGACCAACGCGGGCTTTGACACACAAGGCATCGACGGGTTCATGGGCCCCAACACCGCCGTGGCCATTCGAGCGTTCCAGAAATCGGTCGGGCGCACCGCCGACGGGTTTCCGGGCCTGTGCGTGCTGGAGCGCCTGCGGCAGATACCCGACGGGTCAGAGACCGGCGAGACGCTCGATTGACAACCCGTCCAGGGTGGGCACCACCAGCGCCGCGTCGCTGAAGTCCTGATCGTCGGTATAGATCGACGGCGTCACCACACTGCGCAAGCCAGCCCCGTTGGCCGAAGTCAGCCCGTTCAGGCTGTCCTCAAACGCCACGCAGTCGTTTGCGGGCAGGCCCAGACGCGACAGGGCCAGTTGAAACACGTCCGGCGCGGGTTTCTTGGCCGCCACCTGATCCCCGGCAGCGATCACGTCGAACACCTCATGCGCCGGGCGCGACCAGCAGCATTGCGCCAGCGCTTCGACATTGGGCGGGTTCGTGGTGGTGGCCACAGCCAGTTTTAGCCCCGCCGCACGGGCGCGGGTCATCAACGCCGCCACACCGGGCCGCAAGGGCAGCTTGCCCGCCGCCAGTATGTCACCATAAAGGGCCGTTTTTTCCACATGCAGCGCGGCGATCTGATCAGCGGGCATGTCCGGGGCAAAGGCGCGCATGCGTTCCTTGCCCCCTGTGGTTTTCAGAAGCTCGCGGTAGTCGTCCATGCTCCAGTGCCAGCCCAGCCCGTGCCGGTCGAACACCTGGTTAAAGGCCGCGCGGTGCGCTTCCTCGGTTTCGGCCAGGGTGCCGTCCACATCGAAGATCAATGCGCGCAGGCTCATGCCAGATGCGCGGCCAGCTTGTCGAAATGATCAAAGGCGAAGGCGTGCGGCAGGTCTTCGATCGGCGTCTTGCGATAGCCTTCGGTGAACAGCGCGAAATCTACCCCCGCGCGGGCGGCGGTTTCCGCGTCCACCTCGCTATCACCAACATAAAGCGCGGGGCCGTCGCCCAGTTTCACCAGCGAGTGCAGCAAGGGCTGCGGATCGGGTTTCTTGACCGCAAGCGTGTCGCCCCCGACCACCACATCGAAATGATCCTCTAGGCCCATCTCGACCAGAATGGCCACAGCGGGCTCGAACGGTTTGTTGGTGCAGACGCCCAGACGATGCCCAGCCGCCTTCAGCGCGGTCAAAAGCGCCTTCAACCCCGGATACAACTGCGACAGGGTCGCGGGATCCTGATTGTAATATTCCAGCGTCAGCGCGCTGAGCCGGGGGTGCTCGGTCATGTCCAGCCCGCTGGCGCGCATCGCCCGTTCGACAAGCTTCGGCAGACCGTTGCCCACGAAAGAGGTGATCGTCGCCAGGTCAAGCGAAGCACAGCCCTGATCGGCCAGCATCCGGTTGGTCGCGGCTTGCAGGTCCGGGGCGCTGTCGATCAGCGTGCCGTCCAGGTCAAAGACGATGCGCATCACGTTCTCCACTTGATCGAACAGCCCATCGAGGGGATTTGATCCGCCGGACCCTTGCCGGTTTCGGCCACCTGCTTCATCGCCTCATACAAGTCGCGGCGCAGGTCGTCCGGCCCGGCCTCTTTGCGCGACGCATCCAGACGACCGCGATATTGCAGCTTGCCATCCGCGTTATAGCCGAAGAAATCCGGCGTGCAGATCGCATCATAGGCGCGTGCGACCTGTTGGCTTTGATCGTAAAGATACGGGAACGGGAAGTGCATCTCACCCGCCATGTCGGCCATCTTGTCGGGGCCATCCTGCGGATAAGCCTCGGCGTCATTCGACGAGATTGCCACCACCCCGACGCCCAGCGCGGCCAGATCCTTCGCGTCACGAATGATCCGATCCAGCACTGCCAGTACATAGGGACAGTGGTTGCAGATGAACATGACAAGCGTGCCGTTTTCCCCCGCCACGTCCGAGAACGCATAGCTCTTTCCATCGGTGCCCGGCAGGGAAAACCCCGGCGCGGGCGTGTCGAAATCACAGACGGGGGGGATGGCTGCCATTATTCGAACTCCATTTCCGTGAAGACCTGACCGGCGTTCTTGATCGCCAGTTCCTTGAACGTATCGAGATACTGATAGGCATCCTGGTCGACATAATACGCCTGATCCAGCATGCCACCTTCTTCGATATGCGCCCCAACCGCGGCGCGCAAGTGTTTCAGATAGCCGATGGTATCCTTTTCAACCTGCGCCATGTTGGTCGGGTTGCCGTGGCCGGGGATCACATAGGTCGCGCCAAGCGGGGCGAACACGGTCTCCCAAGTTTCGATCCAACAGCTTGTGCAGGTGTCCTCGAAAATCGGCGTCATGCGGTTGTTGAAGGCGATGTCACCGGCGATCATCATGCCCAGATCGGGGATCCAGACCTGTGTGTCACCCGGCCCGTGCGAGGGCCCAGCATGCATCACTTCGATATGCATATCGCCCATGTCGATCATATACGGATCGCTGAACAGGATCGTGGGTTCGACCAGCGTCGTGCCTTCCGAGTTTTCGCGCGCATAGCGCTCCATCCCGGCAAGGATCTGCGGGCCACGGTCGGCAAACTCATGCGCCGCATCCTCATGCGCCAGGATATCGACACCCTGCGCGGCCCAGTACGAATTGCCAAGCATCGCGTGGCCCTGGCCGTTTTCGTTGATCACCAGTTTCACCGGCTGATCGGTGGCAAGCTTGATCTCGGCGTGCAGCGCTTCGGCCAGCTTGTAGTTCGCGCCGCCGTTCACAACGATCACGCCGTCCCCCGTCACGATGAAGGACAGGTTGTTGTTGTGACCGGTGTTTTCATAGGTCGGCGGGGCCGTGGCCCCGATGGCCGACCAGACGTTCGGGATCACCTCATAGGGTTTGGAATACAGCACATTGCCGGGATACTGGTCGGCAACATCTTCGAACGCGAAAGCAGGGGTGGCCAGCATTACGGCCAGCAGGGCGTGACGGATCATTTTGTCCTCCTCGGATCATGTCCGGCGAAACATAGGACAATTTGCATATGTTTCGCCAGAGGGATCATGAGGACAACGCAACTTCTGCGGCTGCGCGGATCGCGCGGATGTTGTCGCCATAGACGTCGGAGTTCTGAACCGAGCCGCCTTTGAACACGGCGGAGCCTGCAACAAAGCAGTCGGCGCCCGCCGCGACCAGAGGGCCGATGGTGATCGGATCGACCCCGCCATCCACCTGAATGTGAATGTCGCGATCGCCGATCATCTCGCGCACCTGGCGGACCTTGTCGACGCTTGACGGAATGAATTTCTGCCCGCCAAAACCGGGGTTCACGCTCATCACCAGCACCATATCGCACAGCGGCAGAAGGTGTTCGATCACGCTGGCCGGCGTGCCGGGGTTCAGGCTGATCCCCGACTTGGCGCCGGTTGCCCGGATCGCCTGCAATGTGCGGTGCGGGTGCGGCCCGGCCTCGTAATGAGCCACGATCATGTCGGCGCCCGCCTCGGCATAAGCCTCGATATACGGGTCCACCGGCGCGATCATCAGGTGCACATCCATGAAGGTTTTCACATGCGGGCGGAACGCTTTCACAGCGGGCGGGCCGAATGTCAGGTTCGGCACGAAATGCCCGTCCATCACGTCCACATGGACCCAATCGGCGCCCTGCGCCTCGATGGCCCGGATCTCTTCGCCGAAGTTGGCGAAATCGGCGGACAGAATCGACGGCGCGATCTTGATGGAACGATCAAAGGACATGGGGGTCTCCGGTTTGGGTCAGGGGCGCGACGGATGCCGCGCCCCCCTCTTATCAGGCGGCCGAGTTGATCCGCAACGCTTCGCGCCAACCCGGGAAGATGCTGTCGGCATCCTTCGGGAAGCTTTCGAAGGCGCGGGCGAATTCCTTGTGGTCCTTGGCAAACTCGATCGGGTCGGCGCCCTGTTTCCAGCATTGTTCGGCCTGGCGCAGGCTTGTCGCCCCCGCCGCCGCGCCGTCGATATGGCCAAAGCTGCCGCCCCCGGCGGTCAGGACCAGGTTCGAATGCCCAAGATTGGCAAAAAAACCGGGCATCCGCAGCGCGTTCATCCCGCCCGAGATGATCGGCGTGGTCGGGTTCATCCCGCCCCATTCCTGGTGGAAATACGGCCCATCGGCACTGTCATCGGTGATCATGTAGGCCATCAGCTTGTCGGCAGCCTCGCCCTCCATCTTGCCAAAGCCCATCGTGCCGGTGTGTATGCCCGACGCGCCCTGCATCCGCGCCATTTTCGACAGCACAAAAGCGGTATAGCCGCGCTGTGTCTGCGGCGAAGTCACGGCGCCGTGGCCCGCCCGGTGGTAGTGCAGATACTGCTTGGGAAACGCCCGGCGCGCGGTGGTGATCGCGGCAGGGCCGGTGACATAGCCATCAACCAGGAAGGCCACGTGATCGGCGTTCTCGCCAAAGGTCTCCAGGATGAATTCCCCGCGCGCCAGCATTTCATAGTGGTCGTCAGCAGAGATGTTGGCACTGAACAGCTTGGCCTCACCGGTCTTGTCCTGCGCACGTTTCATCGCGTCGGCGACCAGCGGGATGGTTTCCTTCAGCGGTGCGAACAGCTGGTTGCCCTGCGGCTCGTCGTTCTTGATGAAATCCCCCCCCAGCCAGAAGTCATAGCAAGCGTCGGCGAAGGGCTGCGGCCGCAGGCCCAGTTTCGGCTTGATGATCGTGCCGACGATGAAGCCACCATCGACATGCGGCCGGCCCAACACCCGCCACATGTCACTGATCGTCGCCGACGGCCCGTCAAACAGGCGCAGGAACGCGGGCGGCACATAGAAATCATGCATCTTGGCATATTCCACGTCGCCCATGCCCTGGTTGTTGCCGATGGCAAGGGTCAGGAACGAACAGATCATCGCGCGTCCGTCGATGATGTTGCGGTCGAACAGATCCACCGGATAGGCGATCTTCATCAGCTCGTTGGCTTCGTCAATCTCATACACCAGCGCGTCAACGCCGCGGGTGAAATCGTCGGTGGTAGACACGTCCACATTGGTGCCGGTGGAGCTTTCAGCCGCAAAGTGCGCAGCGGTGGCAAGGAAGCCATCGAAGCCCGGCTTTGGCTTCATGATATAGGCGACAAGCACGTGCTTGCCCCCGGCGATCAGATCCTCTTCCTTGAGATCAAGGCGGGCATAGCGGTTTGACTGGTCCATGGGTATTCTCCTCCTGATTTACTCTGCGGCCTGCGCCGTGGCGATCCGGGGATCCAGGTCCCCGGACGCGTAGCGCGCAGCCATGTCGTCGATGTCGATCACAGTGATCTTGTGGGCATTGCCCGCGGTGCCGAAGCGCTCGAACCGGTCACGGCACAGCGTTTCCATCTCGTCCATTGCGGCGGTCAGAAACTTGCGCGGGTCGAACTGCTGCGGGGTCTCGCTGGCGACCTTGCGGAACTGGCCCGTCATGGCCATGCGGCAATCGGTGTCAATGTTCACCTTGCGCACACCGGACCGGATGCCGCGCTCGATCTCTTCGACCGGCACGCCATAGGTCTGGGGCATCTCGCCGCCGAATTCATTGATCAGATCCTGCAAATACTGCGGCACCGAGCTGGATCCGTGCATCACCAGATGCGTATTGGGCAGCTTGGCGTGGATTGCCTCGATCTGGCTCATCGCCAGAATGTCACCGGTGGGTTTACGGCTGAATTTGTATGCCCCGTGCGACGTGCCGCAGGCAATCGCCAAGGCGTCCACCTTGGTCCGCGCCACGAAATCCACCGCCTGATCCGGGTCGGTCAGCAGCTGGTCCTGATCCAGCTTGCCCACCGCACCCGATCCGTCCTCCTCGGCGGCCTCGCCGGTTTCCAGCGACCCGAGCACCCCCAGCTCCCCCTCAACCGAAGCCCCGACCCAATGCGCCATGCGGGTCACACGCTCGGTAATCTCGACGTTGTAGTCGTAAGACGCGGGCGTCTTCATGTCGGCCTCAAGCGACCCATCCATCATCACCGAGGTGAAACCGTGACGGATCGCGGACAGGCAGGTCGCTTCGTTGTTGCCGTGGTCCTGGTGCATGCAGACCGGAATGTGCGGAAACATCTCGGACAGCGCCTGCACCATGTGGCGCAACATGATGTCGCCAGCATATGAGCGCGCGCCGCGACTGGCCTGCAAGATGACCGGCGCATCGCAGGCGTCGGCGGCTTTCATGATCGCCAGCCCCTGTTCCATGTTATTGATGTTGAACGCAGGCACGCCGTAACCCTGCTCGGCCGCGTGGTCCAACAATTGTCGCATCGTTATGAGAGCCATGTTCGTTCCTCCTGTCGCCCGACACAAATTTTCTAGAAAATTTGCACAGGGCCGATTTTTCTAGAAAAATCGGTTTCCTAGATCAGCTGTTTCGCGGCATCTGCGACGACGCCTGCCGTGATGCCGAAATGGTCATAGAGTTCCCTTGCTGGCGCCGAGGCACCAAACCCCGTCATGCCGACAAAAGCGCCGGATGATCCGATCATCGCGTCCCAACCCTGGCGCACGGCGGCTTCGACGCCCACGCGGGGCGCGTCGCCTAGAACCACGTCGCGATAGGCGCCTGGTTGCTGGGCGAAGGTCTCGAAACAGGGCGCAGACACGACCGCGGCCTTGATCCCGTCTGCAGCCAGACGCTCTGCTGCATCCATGGCAATTTCGACCTCGGACCCGGTGGCGATCAGCGTTACATGGCGCGACCCGACGTCGTGCAGCACATAGGCGCCTTTGGCAGTCAGGTTTGCCTCGACATGTTTGGTGCGCAGGCACGGCAGGGCCTGGCGCGACAGGCACAGGACCGTCGGCGTGTCTGGCGTTTCCAATGCGGTCTGCCAGGCTTCGGCGGTTTCCACGACATCTGCTGGGCGAATCACATTCAGGTTCGGCATTGCACGTAGGGAGGCGATGGTCTCAACCGGCTGGTGCGTTGGCCCATCTTCACCCAATCCGATGCTATCGTGGGTCATCACATAGACCACCGGGAGGCCCATAAGGGCCGACAGACGAATGGACGGGCGGCAATAGTCGGCAAAGGCCAAGAAAGTACCGCCGTAGGGCACGAACCCCCCATGCAGCGCGATCCCGTTCATCATCGCAGCCATCCCGTGTTCCCGCACGCCATAGTGAATATAGTCACCGTCGAACCCATCCGCTGTCACCGTTTGCATGTCCTTGGTGCGCGTGTTGTTCGACCCGCTCAGATCAGCCGACCCGCCGATCGTGTTCGGCAAGGTGCCATTGACGAATTCCAGCGCCATTTCGCTGGCCTTGCGGGTGGCGACCTTGGGCGCTTCCTGGCTCATCTGCGCCTTGAAGGCACCCATAGCCGCGTCCAGCGCCACACGATCGGGCGCGGCCTGCGCGGTCTCGAATGCGCCCTGTTTCGGGTGCCCGCCCAGGCGTTTTTCCCAAGCCCGCCGCGCGACCCTGCCGCGTGCGGCGACCGCGTGCCAAGCGTCATAGACATCGGCGGGAATTTCGAACGGCGCATGGGGCCAGCCCAGCACCTCGCGGGTCGCTGCGATCTCGTCATCGCCCAACGGCGCCCCGTGGGTGGCCGAGGTGCCTTGCTTGGTCGGTGCCCCGAAGCCGATCACGGTCCGGCAGGCGATCATCGACGGGCGTCCATCGGCGCGCGCGGCCTCAATCGCCGCCGCCACCGCGTCCTTGTCGTGCCCGTCTACCGCCTGGACATGCCAGCCGCTGGCGGCAAAGCGCGCCTGCTGATCGGTCGAGGTCGACATGTCCGTCGACCCGTCGATGGTGATCCGGTTGTCATCCCACAACACCACCAAGCGACCCAGCCCCATGTGGCCGGCGAAATCGATGGCCTCATGGCTGATCCCCTCCATCAGGCAGCCGTCGCCAGCAATCACATAGGTGAAATGATCCACCAGATCATCGCCAAACCGCGCCTGCGCCATGCGCTCGGCCAAAGCCATGCCGACGGCGGTGGAAATGCCCTGCCCCAGCGGGCCGGTTGTCACCTCGATCCCCTTGGCATGGCCAAATTCCGGATGACCCGCCGTGCGCGCACCCATCTGGCGAAACGCGCGCAGCTGGTCCATGCCCATGTCGTCATAGCCCAGCAAGTGATTGATCGCGTAAACCAACATCGAGCCGTGCCCGGCGCTCATCACGAAGCGATCGCGGTCGGGCCAACGGTCGGCACTCGGGTCGATCTTGATGAACCTGTTGAACAGAACCGTCGCCACATCGGCCAGACCCATCGGCGCGCCGGGGTGGCCGGAATTTGCCGCCTGCACCGCGTCCATCGACAGGGCGCGAATGGCATTGGCCATGCGGTCCTCGGCACTGGTGGAAATATCTCGCTGCACGTTCATCGAATTGCCTCCTCAGGCCCGTTTGCTGTCGCGCACAAGGCGGTCGATCATCGGGGTGAAAATCAGCTGCATCGCCAAGTCCATCTTGCCGCCCGGAATGACGATCGAATTGGCGCGGCTCATCCAGCTGCCCTCGATCATCTGGGTCAGGTAGGGGAAATCGATCCCACGCGGGTTGGCAAAACGGATCACCACCAGGCTTTCATCGGCGGTGGGAATCCAGCGGCTGATGAACGGGTTTGAGGTGTCGACCACCGGCACGCGCTGAAAGTTGATGTCGGTCTGGGTAAACTGCGGCGTGATGCAATGCACATAGGCATGCATGCGGCGCAGGATCACGTCCGTCACCGCCTCGGTCGTATAGCCGCGATGCGCCTTGTCGCGGTGGATCTTCTGGATCCATTCCAGGTTCACCACCGGCACCACGCCGATCTTCAGGTCAGCATATTGTGCCAGGTTCACCTCGTCATTCACGACCGAGCCATGCAGGCCCTCGTAAAACAACAGGTCAGAGCCGTCTTCGAACGCCTGCCAGTCGGTGAAGTTGCCGGGCGCCACGCCGGTGCGCTCGGCCTCGATGTCGTCATGCACATAGGTGCGCGTGCGACCCTTGCCGGTTTCGCTGTATTCGCGAAACACCCGCTCCAGCTCATCCAACGCATTTGCCTCATAACTGAAGTGGCTGAACCCGTGGTCACCTTCGCCATAGCGACGCTCAAGCTCGGCCTTCATGTCGGCGCGGTTGTAACGGTGGAAGGCATCGCCTTCGATGCTGACAGCGCTCACACCCTCACGGCGAAAGATCTGGTCGAACGTGCCCTTCACGGTCGAAGTTCCAGCGCCGCTGGAGCCTGTGACGGAAATGATCGGATGCTTCTTGCTCATGGTGGTTTTCCTCAGGCGCGGAACAGGCCGCGATTTCCGAACAGGGCCGAGACTTCGTCGTCCGGCAGATCCTGATAAGCAGCAACGCGCGACACTTTCTCGGCGCTACCAAAAACGAATGGGGTGCGGGCGTGAAGCTGGTCAGCCTGACCGTCCAGGATACGGTCATGCCCGTCGGTGGCGCGCCCGCCCGCCTGTTCGATCAGAAAGGCAATCGGCGCGCATTCATAGATCATGCGCAGGCGGCCGCGCTCATACCCGTCGCGCGCGTCGCCAGGGTAAAGAAAGATGCCGCCGCGGGTCATGATCCGGTGGGTTTCCGCCACCAGGCTCGCCACCCAACGCATGTTGTAATTCGCATCGCGCGGACCTTCGTCCCCGGCCAGACAATCGTCGATATAGGCGCGAATCGCGGGGCTCCAATGGCGGTAATTCGAGGCGTTGATCGCGAACTCACGGCTGACCTCGGGCACCCGCAAGGCATCGTTCACCAGAACGAAACTCTGCGTGTCCGGGTCCAGCACATGCATCTGCACACCATCGCCGAAAGTGACCACAAGATCCGTCTGCGGCCCGAAGATGATATAGCCGCCGGCAATCTGATCGCGCGCCGGGCGCAGGAAGCTGGCCTCGGCATCCTCCGCAACGTCGAAGATCGAAAAGATCGTGCCGATCGAGACATTCACGTCAATGTTCGACGACCCGTCCAGCGGATCGATCGCCAGGGCAAAGCGGCCATCCGGGTCCATCCCAACCACCGCATCCTGTTCTTCGGACGCATAATATTTCACACCGGTCCCGCGCAGGGCGGCGGCAAAGGCATCGTCGGCCATGACATCCAGCGCCTTTTGCTGATCGCCATCCGTGTTTTCGCCCACAGCCGCACCCAGAGAACCACCCAAAGCACCCCTGCGAATGGTGCGGTTCAAGGCCACGCTCACACGCGCCAATGCCTCCATGATGTCATGAAGGTCGGCTGGGATGTGGCGCTTGTCCGTGATGACATTGCTGGTGGTCATGTGATGTCCCCCTCCTGCCCCTGCGGCAAGAAACACCCTTGTCGTCCCATGCATCTGGCGATTAGAAAATTTAAAAAGCAGGAATGCAGCGAAAGAAAAATTTAATATGCCACGGCCGGACGCGATAACTTTCAAGCAATTACGGGCACTTGAGGCCGTGGAGCGGTATGGCACCATAACCCGCGCAGCTGAGGCAATACGCCTCACCCCACCCGCGGTTCACACCCAATTGCGCCAGTTGGCGGAGAACATGAAGGCCGACATGTTGCGAAGGGGGGACAGCGGACGGATGGAATTGACCGACGAAGGGCGCCTTGTCCTCGCCTCGGCACGGCGCATCGGCACCGAACTTGAGACCTGCATGAAATCGGTCGCAGCCCTGCGGGACGGTCACGCGGGCCTGGTGCGGCTGGGCGTTGTCTCGACCGGAAAGTATTTCGCACCGGCGCTGGTGGCCCGGCTGAAGCGGGAATTCCCCGACATCAAGGTGGAACTGACCGTCGGCAATCGACAGCAGATCATCGCGGCCCTGGATGCACGTCAGGTACAACTGGCGATCATGGGGCGCCCACCGCGCGCGCCCGAAAACACCTCGGTCCTGCTGGGGCCACACCCGCATTTAATCATCACCGCGCCGGATCACCCTTTGGCACAGGACGGCCCGGTTGACCCGCGCGCCCTGCTCAAGGAAACCTTGATCGGGCGCGAGGAAGGCTCGGGCACCCGCATCCTGATGACCCGCTTTCTGGACCGGATCGGCGAAGGCCGGCCCTATGACTGCATCACCATGTCATCGAACGAGACGATCAAACAGGCGGTGATCGCTGGGCTGGGCATTGCCCTTATCTCACAGCACACGGTGGTCGAGGAACTGCATGCCGGACGGCTGGTAGCCCTGACCGTTCCAGGCTTGCCAATCGAGCGCGCCTGGTACCTGTTGCATCGGTCCGACGACGCGCTGAGCGCGGCTGCCAAACGAATCAAAAGCCACGTGGCCGGATTGAAAGGCAGTTTTCTGCCGCAGGTTTGACCGTTGCATCCCCGCGGCACACGCCTGCGACGCGCCCTTGGTGTCGCGGCAAGCTCGCTGCGCTCACACCTCGGGCGCGGCGCCATCCCCCTTGCCCCGGCGCGGCGGGGGCGGGTGGGTGGAAGCCTCGCCGGGGCAAGGCGTCAGGCGCGGGCGCAGAAGCGCCATGGGATGCGCGCGCAGGGTCAGGCGGGTGGCAACGTAGTCCTCGACCACCTGTTCGCCCAGGCTCATCCTGGGCAATTGCACCGGCACCTCATGGATCGCTTCGCCGTCCATGTCGCCGGCAAAAAGCGGCAGGGGCTTGTCGGCCGTGATCGCCTTTGCCGCCCACAGCGCGTCGCGGCGGACAATGCCCAGCGCGGCGAAGGCATCTGCTTCGGCCAGCTTCACGATCAGCTTGGGCGGCGTGCCCGCCCGGCGCCAGATATCCTCGACCGTGACATAACCGTTCCCGCGCGCGGCGGTGATCCAGCCCGCTTCCTCCTCACCAAACCCCTTGATCTGGCGAAACCCCAGGCGCAGGGCCAGCCCGCCCTTGCCGTCGGGTTCCAGCACGTTGTCCCAATAGCTTGCGTTGACGCAGATCGGGCGCACCACGACGCCGTGCTCCCGCGCGTCACGCACGATCTGGGCGGGGGCATAGAACCCCATCGGCTGCGCGTTCAAGAGCGCGCAAGCAAACACCCCCGGGTGGTGGCATTTGATCCACGACGAGGCATAGACCAGCAGCGCAAAGCTGGCTGCGTGGCTTTCGGGAAAGCCGTAGCTGCCGAAGCCCTCGATCTGCGCAAAGCAGCGTTCGGCGAAGTCCTGATCGTACCCGTTCGCGATCATGCCGCGCACGAACCGGCTGTGAAATTCACTGACCGACCCGTGTTTCTTGAAGGTCGCGAGCGAGCGACGCAGCCGGTCCGCCTCTTCGGGCGAGAACCCGGCACCGATGATGGCGATCTGCATCGCCTGTTCCTGAAACAGCGGCACGCCCAGCGTCTTGCCCAGCACCTCGCCCAGCGCGTCCGAGGGCAGCGTCACCGGCTCTTCGCCGTTTCGCCGCCGGATGAACGGATGCACCATGTCGCCCTGGATCGGGCCGGGGCGAATGATCGCGACCTGGATCACCAGGTCATAGAAGCTGCGCGGCTTCATCCGGGGCAGGAAATTCATCTGCGCGCGACTTTCGACCTGGAACACGCCCAGGCTGTCGGCGCGGCACAGCATGTCGTAAACGCGCCCGTCCTCGGCGGGCAGCGAAGCCAGATTATAATCCAGCTGCAAATGCTGCGCCATCAGGCCGAACGCCTTGCGAATACAGGTCAGCATGCCCAGCGCCAGCACATCGACCTTGAGGATGCCCAGCGCGTCGATGTCGTCCTTGTCCCAGCAGATGACCGTGCGGTCCTCCATCGTGGCGTTTTCCACCGGCACCAGTTCGTCCAACCGCCCCTCGGTGATGATGAAACCGCCGACGTGCTGCGACAGGTGGCGGGGGAAGCCCTGAATTTCGTCGCACAGCTCCATTACCTGCATCAGCCGCCGGTCGCGCGGGTCCAGACCGATTTCGCGCAGGCGATCATCGCGCAGCCCGCCGCCACCCCAACCCCAGACCTGGCTGGACATCGAGGAGATCGTGTCCTCAGACAGGCCCATCGCGTGCCCCACCTCGCGGATCGCGCGTTTGCCGCGGTAATGGATCACGGTGGCGCACAGCCCGGCCCGGTGACGGCCATAGCGTTCATAGATGTGCTGGATCACCTCTTCGCGCCGCTCATGTTCGAAATCGACGTCGATGTCGGGCGGTTCATCGCGCGCCTCGGAGACGAAGCGTTCAAACACCATCGTGCCGATTTCCGGGGACACGCTGGTGACGCCCAGCGCATAACAGACCACGGAATTGGCCGCTGATCCGCGGCCCTGACACAGGATGCCGCGGCCCCGGGCGAAGGCCACGATGTCGCGCACGGTCAGGAAATAGGGCTCATATTTCAGCTTTTCGATCAGGGTAAGCTCATGCGCCATCATGCCCGCCACCCGCTCCGGCACACCATCGGGATAGCGGTCGCGCAGCCCGGCCTGGGCCAGACGGGTCAGGCGCGCGGTCGGGGTCTCATCTTCGGTCAGCTCGGAGGGGTATTCATAGCGCAGTTCATCCAGGGAAAAGGTGCAGCGGGCGGCGATCTCAGTCGTACGGCGCACCGCATCCTCATGCCCGCGAAACAGGCGCAGCATCTCGTCCCCAGATCGCAGGCGCTGTTCGGCGTTGGGCTGGGCCAGCCGGCCCAGATTGTCGACCCGCACCCCTTCGCGGATCGCGGTCAGAACATCGACCATGCGACGGCGGCGTGCGTGGTGCATGATCGGCGCGGCCGAGGCGATTGTGGGCACGTCCAGCCGCCGGGCCAAGGCGGCCAGATCGTCGAACCGCGCCGGATCACGCCCGTCATAGTGCGGCGCCATCACCAGCGTGACCTGCCCGGCGAAGCGGCGCGTCAGACGCTTCGCCTGCCCAACCCAGACATCCGCGCCGGGCGGATCCGTCGGTGACAGATGCACCGGGTGAAGCAGCACCTCACAGCCTGCGCCCCATTCCAGAAGGTCGGGCATGCGCAGAAGACAGGAGCCTTTTTCGACCCGCTGACGCCCCAGTGACAGAAGGCGGCACAACCGACCCCAAGCGGCGCGGTCGCGGGGCAGCAGGGTGGCCGAGAACCCATCCTCAAGCACGATCCGTGCGGCCGGGATCAGGCGGGGTACGGTAAAGCCACCCACCCCCGGTGGCGCGGGCAGGTGGTCCGGGCGGGGCGGACCTGTCGGGCCGTGCTCCGCCTCATACCCCCGGCGAAGGTCAAGGTCGCGCGCCACTTCGCGCAGCTGCATATGCGCGCGCACGATTCCCGCGACCGAATTCACATCGGCAACCGCCAGCGCCCCGATCCCCATCGCGGCGGCACGGCTCACGTATTCCTCGGGGTGCGAACCGCCGGTGAGGAAGGTGAAATTCGAGGTTATGGACAATTCGGCAAACATGATGAGTCGCCACTATATTCACGTTTTGTTCTCATGTGGAGTCTGCAGATCACGAAACCCTGTCAGGGGGAAGAGCGCGGGCAGCGTCCGCCACGCTGACAGGTCTGCACCTGGCGCAGCATATCCTTGCTGGGTTGTCCAAAAGCGAACCCGCCGCAGGGATTGGTTTCCAACAGGAACCCACCTTCGGTCTGTTTCAGAAAGGCAAGGTAATCCTGGCCGCTGGTCAGATGGCTGCACCATGGGCCGAAGCACTGCACATCCACCTGGATGGGCTGTGTGAACGGGCTGAAAAACCCATTTCGGGTCAGGGCATGGCCGTCGAACTGCGCTTCGAACAGGGTGTTTTGTGGTGTGTCCTGCTGATGCTCCCAATCGACCTTGGGCAACAGGCCTTCGTCAAAGCTCAGCACACCACGAACGATGACATAGGCATCGGCCGACGCGGCAGCATCGCGATAGGCGTCGCTCACGTGGTACGGCATGCACGACAGGGCCAGTGCGGGGGCGGGCAGGCACAGGGCCAGCGCCGCCAGAAGCGACCTCACAGCCGATCCCCCAATTGCGCCAGAACCTGGCCATACAGCGCGCGCTTGAACGGCACGATGTTGGCAACCACGTCGCCCGCCGGCATCCAACGCCAGGCCGAAAACTCGGGGTGGTCGGTTTCGATATTCACCTGATCATCGGTGCCGTGAAACCGAATCAGGAACCAAAGCTGTTTCTGCCCGCGAAAGCGGCCCTTCCAGATCTTCGGCACCACGTGATGTGGCAAATCATAAGGCAGCCAGTCCTCGGTCTGCGCCTCGATCGTCACAAGGTCCTGTGTAACGCCGGTTTCTTCCCACAGCTCACGCAAGGCCGCGTCGCGCGGGTCTTCGCCCTTGTCCACCCCACCCTGCGGCATCTGCCAGGCGGTTTCGGTGCCCAGTTTCGGCGCGTCGATCCGTTCGCCCACAAACACCTGCCCGGCACGGTTGGCCAGCATGATGCCGACGCAAGGACGATAGGGCAGTTTGGCGATGTCTTCAGGTGTCATGGGGCCTCCGATCCTGGCGCCACTTTACGGAAATGGCGGCGGTTTTCCAGTGTTCCCTTGCCAGGCGGCGCGCCATGTCACACCCTGCCCCGAACCACCGGAGGGACACATGCGCAAACTGACAACATCCGCCGCCGATCTGGTCGCCCGCTCGCGCGCCCGAATCGAGGAAATTGAAACCACGGATCTGATCGCGAAGGTCGGTGACCCGCAGGTGGTCATCGTCGACCTGCGCGACATTCGCGAACGGCAGCGGTCGGGTTTCATCCCCGGCGCGTTTCACTGCCCGCGCGGCATGGCGGAATTCTGGGTCGACCCGGACAGCCCGTATTTCAAGGACGTGTTCGGACAGGACAAGACCTTCGTCTTTCACTGCGCGTCTGGCTGGCGGTCCGCCATCACCGTGGCGCAGTTGAACGATATGGGGTTTCCCTGCGCCCACCTGCGCGAAGGCTTTTCGACCTGGGAGGCTCAGGGCGGGCCGGTTGAGCGGCCTGACGTGGACTGGACCTAAAGCGGTTTCACCATCATGACCTTGGACCCGGTGCGGGAAACCTCGCGCCAGCCAAGGTGGTGATACATGGCCACGTTTTCCGGCATCCCGACATGGGTGGCCAGATGCAGCGCGGTAAACCCCGCGTCTTTGGCAACGCCTTGCACCACGTCGATCAGCGCCCGCGCAATGCCGCGCCCACCGAAATCGGGGTGAACGGCAAGGTTCACAAGGTGGGCGTAATCCCCCAGCCCCAAAACCGCGCCACCGACCACGGCACCATCGGTTTGCGCCACCCAAACCGATCCCGCCGCGATATCGTCGGCAAGTCCGCCGCTGACATCCGGCAAGTCAGGCAAAGTCGCGCGCGCCGGGGCATAGGCCGCGTCAATCACATGCGAAAGGGCGCCGGAATCCGACGCCCCTGCTTTTCTTGTGGTAACGCTCATTGCGCCGGCGTGATGGTCGACAGGCCTTTCAGAAGGTCCACCGCATAGGACAGCTGAAAGTCGTCCTTGCGCAACTTTGCAGCTTCTTCGGCGGCTTCGCGCTCGGATTCGATCTGACGGATCTCATCCTCGCTCAGGCTGTCGTTGTTCAGGCTACCACGCAGGTCGGCCTCGGTGCGCTGATGCGCCGGGTTCTCCTCGGCATCGTCGCTTACGGGCTGGCGCGGCGGTTGCTGCACCACGATATCGGGGCTGACGCCCAGCGCCTGGATCGAACGACCCGACGGCGTGTAATACCGCGCGGTGGTCAGACGCATCGCGCCGCTGCCGCGCATCGGCATCACCGTCTGGACCGAGCCCTTGCCGAAGCTCTTGGTGCCCACAACGATCGCGCGGCGGTGATCCTGAAGCGCGCCCGCGACGATTTCAGAGGCGGACGCTGATCCGCCGTTGATCAACACGACGATCGGCAAACCCTGCGCCAGGTCGCCTTCGCGCGCATTCACCCGATCGCTTTCTTCCGGGTTGCGACCCCGGGTCGACACGATCTCACCGCTTTCCAGGAACGCATCCGACACCGCGATGGCCTGGTTCAGCAGGCCGCCGGGGTTGTTGCGCAGGTCCAGAACGAAGCCTTCGACATTGTCGATCCCGCCCAGGGTCTCGACCTCACGCGCCAGGCCATCGGACATGTTGGGATAGGTCTGGTCGTTGAACGTCGTCACGCGCAACACGATCGTGTTGCCCACGCTGCGCGCCGTGGCAGCGGTCAGCTTGATCGTGTCGCGGATGATCGACACGTCGAAAGGTTCGTCCACGCCTTCGCGCACCACGGTGATGATGATCTCGGACCCGACCGGCCCGCGCATCAGCTCAACCGCTTCGTCCAGCGTGAGGCCCAGAAGGCCTTCGCCGTCCACGTGGGTGATGAAGTCGCCCGACTGCACCCCGGCGGCGTCCGCGGGGGTGCCATCCATCGGCGACACGACCTTCACGAAACCCTCTTCCTGCGTCACCTCGATGCCCAGCCCCCCGAACGACCCACGCGTCTGTACGCGCATGTCCTCGGCGTCGTCCGGCGGCAGGTAACTGGAATGCGGGTCCAGCGAAATCAGCATGCCGTTGATCGCGGCCTCGATCAGGTCGGCCTCGTCCACGTCCTCGACATATTGCGACCGGATGCGCTCAAACACGTCGCCGAACAAGTCCAACTGCTCATAGACATTCGTGTTGCGCTCGGCGTTCTGCGCCAGCAACGGTCCGGCCACCTGGGTGGTCAGCACGGCGCCAGCCAACGTGCCGCCAATCGCGGCCATAACGAATTTCTTCATGTCGTTCTCAATCCTTGCCTGCCGTGAACCACGCGGTCGGGTCTACGGGCTGTGAGTTCCGTCTGAGTTCCATATAAAGCGTTTCCGAACGTTCTGCGCCACCTCCATTGGTGGATGAGATCAAAAACGCTTGAGAATCCACGGATGTGCCACCCATCAGGCCCACCGCGGCGCCTTTCGGCAGGACTTCGCCCACCACGCCATAGGTCTGGCCCAAGCCGGCCAGCACCAAAAGGAACCCTTCGCCTGGTTCCAGGATGACCACATTGCCATAGTCCAGCAGCGGGCCAAGGTAACGGATCGTCGCGGACCATGGCGTGGTGACGATCGATAGGGGGCGGGTGGCCAGCACCAAGCCAGGGCGACGAATGCCCGCCGCGTCGACCTCGTCAAACCTGCGCAGCACCCGGCCCAGGACCGGCATCGCCAGGTTGCCCTTGGCGGCCGCGAAATCCGGCAGGGTGATCGGTTCTTCAATCCCGTCCAGCTGTACGGATAATAGACCCGAGGCGAAGGCCTCAAGGGTTTCGGCGCTGTTGATCAGGCCTTGCACGGCCTCGGGGTCCGCCACGAAACGGCGTGGCAAATCGGTGCGGTCCGAGACCGCTTGCGACAGCTTGGTGCGCGCGTCCTGTACGCCGGACAGCCCGGTCTCAAGCACCCCCACCGCGCTTTCCTGAAGCGCGCGCAGCACGGCGACCTCCTGTAGCGCGGATTTCAACGCTTCCGCCTCCCGCTGCAAGGACGGTGCAATTTCCGACAGGATCATACCGGACCGCGCAGTGCCCATCGGGCCGGTCGGGTGCAACAGCAGAAGCGGCGCGGGTGCGGCCTCCATCGCCTGCAACACGCCCAGAAGCTGCGCCAGACGTTCGCTTTCGGCATCGAACACACCGCGAATGCTGGCTTCTCGAATCGTCGCGCGGCGCAGACCTTCGCGCATCGCGGCCAGCCCGGCCTCATAGGCCTGAACGGTCTGGGTCAGAGCAGCGACCCGGTCGCGCGATTTCTCGGCTTCCTGCAAGGCAACCGACGCGGCCTCAAGCCGGGCCATCGCCGCGCGGGCACTGGCAGCGGGGTCGCTTTCGGCGAAACCCGCAGAGGCCCAGGTGATCACGGCCAGGAGAAACGCGGCGAACTTCACCTGCGGATCAGGCTTATGCCGGTCATCTCGGGCGGCTGTTCCAGCCCCATCAGCTCCAGCAGCGTGGGGGCCAGATCAGCCAGGCGACCATGGGAGAGCGTCGCCCCGTTCGGCCCGCCGAACATCACCACCGGCACCAGGTTCGTTGTGTGCGCGGTGTGCGGCCCGTTGGTCGTCTCGTCCCACATGGTTTCGCAATTGCCGTGATCGGCAGTGACGATCATCGCCCCCCCGGCGTCCTCAAGTGCGGCCAGAACCTGGCCCAAGCCTTCGTCCACCGCCGCACAGGCCGCCATCGCCGCCTGAAGGTCGCCGGTATGGCCGACCATGTCGGGGTTGGCATAGTTCGTCACGATCAAGTCGTATCCGTCGCGGATCGCCCCCACGAAATGTTCCGTTACCTCTGGCGCCGACATTTCTGGTTGCAGGTCATAGGTCGCCACCTTGGGGCTGGCCGCCATATAGCGGTCCTCGCCCTCTTCCGGCGCTTCCTTTCCGCCGTTCAGAAAGAAGGTGACATGCGGGTATTTCTCGGTCTCGGCCAGGTGAAACTGGCGCAGATCATGCTTCGCCACCCACTCCGCCAACGTGTTCACGATGTTACGTTTTGGGAAACAGGTGGTCATGTAGGCGTTGTGGGCGTCGGAATATTCCACCATGCCCAGCACCGCGGCCAGCTTGGGCCGGGCGCCGGTCTGGAACGCATCAAACCCCGGTTCCCCAATCGCACGCAGGATTTCACGGGCGCGATCGGCGCGGAAGTTGATGAAGAACAGCCCGTCACCGTCCTTCATGCCCTTATAGCCTTCGGCCACGAAGGGCTCGATAAACTCGTCCTGCTGGCCAAAGTCATAGCACAGGGCGATACCCTCAACCGGATCAGCCATCGCGTCGCCGTCACCGCGGACAATGGCACCATAGGCCTTGGCGACCCGCTCCCACCGGTTGTCGCGGTCCATCGCGAAATACCGCCCCGACACGCTGACAATGCGCGCCCCGTCCGGCAGCGCGAGGTCAAATCTGGATACCTGGTCCCAGGCCGAGGTCGGCGGCACATCGCGCCCATCGGTAATCACGTGGATCGCGACCGGCACACCGGCATCGGTGATCGCCTTTGCGGCGGCCACGATGTGATCTTGATGGCTGTGCACGCCGCCAGGGCTGGTCAGACCCGCCAAATGCGCGACGCCACCCGAGGCCTTCATGTCGGCGATGAACGTTTGCAGCGCGTCATTTTCGAAGAACGAGCCATCCTCGATCGCCAGGTCGATTTGCCCCAGGTCCATCGCCACCACCCGGCCCGCGCCGATATTGGTGTGGCCGACCTCGGAATTGCCCATCTGCCCTGTGGGCAGCCCGACGTCCGGCCCATGTGTGATCAGCGTGGAGTTCGGGCAGGTCGCCATCAGGCGGTCGAAATTGGGAGTGTCGGCCAGCGCGGGGGCGTTGTTCGCCGTCTCCTCGCGCAGGCCCCAGCCATCGAGAATGCACAGAACAACAGGTTTGGGCGTGGTCATCGAAGGCTCCTCGGAATGCTTGCCCCCTTATCTATTGGCGCAAGGGGAAGGGTGCAACCTTGGCCCTGCGCACGCGTTCGAGGTGGGGCAGATTATTGCAAATAATCTGGCTGCCGGTGGCGCGCTTTGCGCGCGCGGGGGGCGCCGGAAGCTCTGGCCTCAAGCCGCCCTTTCACGCTAGACCCACCCGATGAAACTCACGACTCACCGCACCGTGATCACCCCTGCCCGTCCTGCGGACGCGGCTGCGCTGTCACAGTTCCACACCCGTAATGCAGCGCACCTGGCCGCCTGGGAGCCCGCGCGGGTCGACGGGTATCACGACCCGGACGCCTGGGCGGACCGACTGGCCGCCGAGGTGCGAGAGATGGAGGCGGACCGGTCCCTGCGCTGTGTCGTGCGTCTGACGCAAGGCAGTCCGATCATCGCGAACTGCAACCTCAACAATAAAACCCGCGGGGCGTTTCAGGCGGCGCATCTGGGGTATTCGATCGACGCGGAACATGAGGGTCAGGGTCTCATGTACGAAGCACTGGAGACTTTTCTGGATCATGCGTTCAACGACCGAACGCTGAACCGTGTGATGGCCAATCACAGGCCCGAAAACACACGCAGCGCCGCGCTTTTGGCCCGGTTGGGGTTCGAGCGCGAAGGGTTTGCTCGCAACTACCTCAAGATTTCTGGACACTGGCGCGATCATGTTCTGACGTCGATGCTTGCTGAAGACTGGCAGGCGCGGATACGGTGATCACACCCGGTGATACGGGCTGCCCGCCAGGATCGACGCGGCGCGGTAGAGCTGTTCGGACAGCATCACGCGGGCCAGCATGTGGGGCCAGACCATCTTGCCAAAGCTCAGTTTGAAATCGGCGCGGGCGCGCAAGGTCGGGTCGATCCCGTCCGCGCCGCCAATGACAAAGGCCACATCCGAGCGGCCCATGTCGCGCCATGCCCCCAGCTGATTGGCAAAATCGGGTGAGGTCATCACCTTGCCGCGTTCGTCCATCGCGCAGATCACGGCGCCCTTGGGGATGGCGCGGCCCAGCAGCTCGGCTTCACCCGCCATGCCGCCACCCTTCTTGTCCTCGACCTCATGCATCTGGGCGGGGCCAAGGCCCAGCGCCCGTCCTGTCCGGTCGAACCGGGTCAGGTAGTCGTCAAGAAGCGTGCGCTCGGGTCCCGCCCTCAGGCGGCCCACGGCGCAGATGTGGACCTTCATGGCGCGGACTGCTTAATCGTCGGTCGGCGCGGGGATTGTAGCGCCCGGGTCCATCCACATCTTTTCAAGCTGATAGAACTCGCGCACTTCCGGCCGGAACACGTGAACGATCACGTCGCCCGCGTCGATCAGGACCCAATCGCCCTGATCCTTGCCTTCGACCTTGCAAAAGATCCCAAGCTCCTGCTTCAAGCGGTCCGTCAGCTTCTCGGAAATGGCCGCGACCTGCCGGGACGAACGTCCCGAACACACGACCATGTGGTCCGCCATCTCTGACTTCCCAGCCAGACTGATGGTCACCACATCTTCCGCCTTGTCGTCTTCAAGAGAGCTGTTGATCCGCTCAAGCAAAGCTTTGCTCAAATCGGTTTTCGGGGCTGCTGTCATCGCAGGCTCCCGTTCGGCCGCATCAGCGCTGGCCTTGGATACATGAGACAGGACATTGTCCTCCTTCATCAGCACACCGTAGCGCCCCGGTGCTGGGCATGGGAAAACGGTAACACCGGTTCCGCGAAGATTTCAATCATGGCGGGGGTCACGTTCCTGCGAAGGGATGTATTTGGGCCACGGACCTTGGGTTTGCAAGGGGCAAATCCGCCTGACTGGCAAGGTCTGCCAAGGCGGTAACCCCGCAAAAGACCCCTTTTTGGTTCCGCCCCCTCGTCAGGCGCGCTTCGCGCACTCTCCCGTGGGGTCGGTGCGGGGCCTCGCTGCGCTCGGCATCCTGTCATCCTACTTCAAGAATCCCGGCCGCAGGGCTGAAGACACTCTTGAACTATCGGTAACGGTTTTCATGCTTCCCACAGGGATATCTCCGGACAAGTGAAAGTAAGCGCATAGCCAGCCCCGCGCGACGGGGTGGGTGGGTGGGCGGCGTGCGGGGCTGGCGGGCTTCAGTCTTTCGCCATGTCGCCGGCTGTATCTCCGTCATCCAACATGCGCACTTCACGCTGCGGGAAGGGGATCGAGATCCCGTGCTCCTGGAACGCATCCCACAATGCCAGATACACGTTGCCGCGAATGTTGGTCAGGCCACCAGTCGGGTCGTCGATCCAGAACCGCAGGATGTAATCCACACTGCTGTCACCGAAGCCGACGATATGGCAGACCGGCGGTCGAAAGCTGAGCACCCGGTTCACGCTTTTGGCTGCATCAATCGCGATTTTACGGACTTGATGCGGGTCATCGCCATAAGCAATACCGAAAAAGATATCGAGCCGCACAAAGGCATTTGTGTGCGACCAGTTCACCACCTGGCCGGTGATCAGGTCTTCGTTCGGGATCAGGTATTCCTTGCCGTCCCGCGTCACCACAGAGACATAACGCGCACCCAGCGACTGGATCCAACCAAAGGTTTCGCCCAGGGAAATCACATCCCCCGGCTTGATCGACTTGTCCAAAAGGATGATCACGCCCGACACCAGGTTCGACACGACCTTTTGCAGACCGAAACCAAGGCCAACACCGATGGCACCGGACAGCACCGCTAGGCCGGTCAGGTCCGCCCCGATCGCCTTCAAGCCGATGAAAAACGCCGCGCCATACAAGATCACCTGAAGGAACTTGACCACCAGCACCCGCATTGAGGGCGAGATATCTTCGTTCTTCTGCACCTTCGAGGCGGTGGTTTTCGAGGCAAACCGTGCCAGGGCAAACAGCACACCGGTGATGACAAGCGCGCGCAGCACGTCCAGCGACGAGATGCGGAAATCGCCCATCTCGATCGCGATGTTCTCCATCACCTTGCCGACCGCAGTCGTCAAGCCCAGGTAGTAAACCGTGACGTAGATCCACAAAACCCACATCACCAGTCGGCGCAGGAACCGGTTTTGCAGGAACCAGGCCGCCAACCCGACAAGCAACCAGGCGAAGGCGATCGTCGCGGTCAGCGAAATCAGGTAGGAGCGTGATGGCCACGTCACCTCCCGCATCACCGCGACGGTCAGCCAGGCCAGAATGACGAACACAAACAACGGGATGCGCTTGCGCAGGTGCACCGCCAGCCGCAGCCGCCATTTCGGCCAACCTTCGCGCGACCGCAGCCAGCCTTCAATCCTGGGGCGCAGAATCCAGGTGACCGCAAGGGCCACGACAACAAGGCAGGCGATGATCGCGACCTGGTACAAGCGCCAGGGCTGCAGCAGGCTTTGCCCGAAATCGACCAGCTCGAACAACAGCCCCTCGATCTGCTCTCGCAGCGTCAGGATCGGTTCGACGATCTCTTCTTCCTGCTCCATGCCGCCCCCTTTTTCGCCATACTGCACCGACGCGCCCGACCCGTCCACCCTTGCGACCAAGGAGGGAACCGGGTATTCCCCCGCCATGACTCGTGTTTTCGATATGGATGACCGCGCGCGCCTGCCCTGGCGGTTCTTTGGCGCCACGCTGACCATTCTCGCCAGCCTTCGCGGCTGAGCGACCTTAAACGACGACCAAATTTCGCAAGAATTCAAGACACATCTACGGGAGTAAACCGTATGTCTGCCAAAACGCTCTATGACAAAATCTGGGACGCCCATGTGGCACATGAGGCCGAGGACGGCACCTGCCTGCTGTATATCGACCGCCACTTGGTGCACGAAGTAACCAGCCCGCAGGCCTTTGAAGGTCTGCGCATGACCGGCCGCAAAGTGCATGCACCGGACAAGACCATCGCCGTGCCGGACCACAACGTGCCCACAACTGCGGGCCGTGAAGACCCGGCACAAATGACCGAGGAAAGCCGCATCCAGGTCGAAGCACTGGACAAGAACGCCAAGGAATTCGGCGTGCATTACTATCCGGTCTCGGACGTGCGTCAGGGCATCGTGCATATCGTCGGCCCGGAACAGGGCTGGACCCTGCCCGGCATGACCGTGGTTTGCGGCGACAGTCACACCGCCACCCACGGCGCCTTTGGCGCGTTGGCGCACGGCATCGGCACGTCCGAAGTCGAGCACGTTCTGGCCACGCAAACGCTGATCCAGAAGAAATCGAAGAACATGAAGGTCGAGATCACCGGCAAGCTGAAGCCGGGCGTGACCGCCAAGGACATCACCCTGGCCGTGATCGGTGAAACCGGCACGGCCGGTGGCACCGGCTATGTCATCGAATATTGCGGCGAGGCGATCCGCGATCTGTCGATGGAAGGTCGAATGACCGTCTGCAACATGGCAATCGAAGGCGGCGCGCGCGCTGGCCTGATCGCCCCCGATGAGACCACATTCGAATACGTCAAAGGCCGCCCGCACGCCCCTAAAGGCGCCCAGTGGGAGGCCGCGCTGGCCTGGTGGAAGACGCTGTACACCGACGAAGGCGCGCATTTCGACAAGGTCATCACCCTGAAGGGCGAAGACATCCAGCCGGTCGTGACCTGGGGCACCTCGCCCGAGGACGTGTTACCGATCACCGCCGTGGTGCCCAGCCCGTCGGATTTCGAAGGCGGCAAGGTCGACGCGGCCGCGCGCTCGATCGATTATATGGGCCTGACCCCCGGTCAGAAACTGACGGATATCGAGATCGACACCGTGTTCATCGGGTCCTGCACCAACGGCCGCATCGAAGACCTGCGGGCCGTGGCCGAAATCGTGAAGGGCAAGAAGATCAAGGACGGCATGCGGGCGATGATCGTACCGGGCTCCGGCCTGGTCCGTGCGCAGGCTGAAGAAGAAGGCCTGTCCGACATCTTCGAAGCCGCCGGTTTCGAATGGCGCCTTGCGGGTTGCTCGATGTGCCTGGCGATGAACCCCGACCAGTTGGCGGAAAACGAGCGTTGCGCGTCGACCTCGAACCGCAACTTCGAAGGGCGTCAGGGCTATAAGGGCCGCACCCACCTGGTCAGCCCGGCGATGGCCGCCGCCGCCGCCCTCACCGGTCATCTGACCGACGTTCGTGACATGATCTAAGGAAACCGCACGATGGAAAAGTTTGAAAAACTGCACGGTATCGCAGCGCCCATGCCGCTGGTGAATATCGACACCGACATGATCATCCCCAAGGTGTTCCTGAAGTCGATTCAGCGCACCGGGTTCGGGGCCAACCTGTTTGACGAAATGCGGTTCAACCGCGACGGCACCGAGATCCCTGATTTCGTACTGAACAAGCCACAGTATCGCAACGCCGAGATCCTGGTTGCCGGAGACAACTTCGGGTGCGGTAGCTCGCGCGAACATGCGCCGTGGGCCATCGCGGATTTCGGCATCAAATGCGTGATCTCGACCTCGTTCGCCGACATCTTCTTCAACAATTGCTTCAAGAACGGCATCCTGCCGATCGTGCTTCCGCAGGAGCAGGTCGACATCCTGATGGGTGACGCGGAAAAGGGTGAAAACGCCCGCATGACCGTGGACCTGGAAGCGCAGGAAATCACCACCTCGGACGGCCAGGTGATCCCATTCGACGTGGACGCGTTCAAAAAGCATTGCCTGTTGGAAGGTCTGGACGATATCGGCCTGACGATGGAGAAAAAGGGGGCGATCGATGCGTTCGAAGCGCAGGCCGAACAGGCGCGCCCCTGGGTATAGCTAACTTCTAGTGGTCATAACCCACTGAAACACAACATGAAGGGTCGCCCTACTAGGCGGCCCTTTTTCCGTCACAACATTGATGCAGGAAAGCACCAGTCCCCCCTCATTCCCGTCCAAAATATTTACAAAAGTTAACCAACAACTTGCGGTGGGGCATGAATATGGGCAAGAACAAGGCAATAATGAGGCAACCCGTCACAATTGATGGGGTCAGCGAGGAACAAGGGTACGGCACCGCATCGTACCCGTCCGAGGTTGAGGGTATAGGGCTGTGTATTCACATCTAACCGGCGCCATTGTGCGCGCAATTCTGATGGTGATCCTGATCGCCACCCCGTCACTTCTGGTGCCCGGCACCGGGGCTGATACGGCACAAATCGTGGCACTTGTGTCGATCTTCGTCGCCGCGCTGACGCTGTTCGAATACGCTTCGACCTATCCGGGGCTGGTCGAATTTCGTGACGCACCGCCGTTCAACCGGATCCGTTTCCTCAGCCTGTTCACGACCATCCTGCTGCTGTCCGTCATCGCGCGCGGCGAGACGATGCCGACCACGGGCACGCAATTTGTCGGCGCCATCGGCACACTGATCGGCCAGGCGATGGACTTTCCCTACAGCCCCGTGCGCCTTTTGGTGCTAATGCTGCCGGAAAACGCGGACCTTGGCGACATGGTCGCGCTACGCACCTCAGCTGGCATTTCTTATCTCATCTCGCTGCTGTCGCTCGCGTTCTTCGTGATGTCGCTGCGCCTGATGGGGTGGCCGTCGCAATTCGGCGCCTTCAACGTCTGGGTCAACCTGCCCACCTTCGACCCCACTGCCGGTGGGGACGTGGTCGAGCGATTGGAACGCGACGCGCGTATCAACATCGCGCTGGGGTTTTTGTTGCCTTTCGTGACACCGGCCGTGGTCAAGGCCGCCGGAACCCTGTTCGGTTCGGTTTCTATCAGCAACCCGCAAACCATGATCTGGACGGTGGCCGCATGGGCATTCCTTCCCGCCAGCCTGTTCATGCGCGGCATCGCCATGGGGCGCATTGCCACGATGATCAGCGACCAACGCCGCCGCAACTTGGACGCGGCAAAAGAGAACGGACTACTGCCCGCCTGAGTGCGGCGCTGGCCTGTCTCCTGGCTCTGCCCGCCTGGGCCGAGCCGATCCGTGTCGCAACCTTCAACACCGAATTGTCGCGTAAAGGCCCCGGCCTTCTGCTTCGTGACCTCACCCAAGGCAGGGCCGAGGATATCACCGAGGTTCTGGCGGTCATCACAACCGTGCGCCCCGACATCCTGCACCTGATGGACATCGACCATGACCTGGGCGGCTTTGCGCTGTTTGCGCTGCAAGAGGCGCTGCGCGACGCCGGTCTGGACTATCCCCACGCCTTTTCCGCACGCCCCAATGCGGGCGTTGAAACCGGGCTGGATATGGATGGGAACGGTGAGCTGGGCGAAGCCCGCGACGCGCAGGGCTATGGGCGTTATACCGGCCAGGGCGGCATGGCGATCCTGTCGCGCTTCCCGTTGGGCGAGGTGCGCGATTTCACCGATTTCCTGTGGGCGGACCTGCCCGGCGCGATCCCCCCGCTTGTCGGCGCACAGCCCTTTCCCAGCCCTGAGGCCTTCGCCATCCAGCGCCTGCCGTCCGTCAATCACTGGGATGTCGAGGTGCTGACCCCGGATGGCCCGCTGCACCTTCTGGCCTTCCACGCCACCACGCCGGTCTACGACGGCGACGAGGACCGCAACGGGCGGCGCAACCACGATGAGATCAGCTTTTGGGCGCGGTATCTGGACGGCGACCTGCCGATGCCGCCGCCCGCTGCACCCGTCGTCATCCTGGGCGGTGCCAGCCTTGACCCCGAAGATGGCGAAGGACGCCACGATGCGATCCGCGCCCTGCTGCGCGATCCACGCCTGCAAGACCCGCGCCCAGCCAGCGACGGCGCACGACAGGCAGCCAATTCCGCACATACCGGCGACGCGGCGCTGGACACGGTCGACTACAACGATCCCCGCCCCGGCAACCTGCGGGTGGATTATGTTCTGCCCTCCGCGCAACTGTCCGTGATCGACGCAGGCACGCACTGGCCGGTGGGCCAGGTCGCACAAACCCGCCATCACATGGTCTGGGTCGACGTCACCGTCCCTTGACCCCGCCCCAAGCGCGCTTTACCCAACGGCGAACCGTTTTTTCCGCAAAGGATCGCCCAGATGAGCAACCCCTCCCTCCTTATCCTCGCCGGTGACGGCATCGGCCCGGAAGTCATGGCCGAGGTGCAGAAGATCATCACCTGGTACGGCGACAAACGTGACCTGCAATTCGACGTGTCCGAAGGCCTGGTTGGCGGCGCATCCTATGATGCGCATGGCACGCCCCTGACGGACGAAACGATGGAAGCGGCTCAGAATGTCGACGCCGTTCTGCTGGGCGCCGTGGGTGGCCCGAAATACGACGTGCTGGATTTCAGTGTGAAACCCGAGCGCGGGTTGCTGCGCCTGCGCAAGGAAATGGACCTGTTTTCGAACCTGCGCCCGGCGCAATGCTTCGACGCGCTGGCCGACTTCTCGTCGCTGAAGAAAGACGTGGTTGCCGGGCTCGACATCATGATCGTGCGCGAACTGACCTCGGGCATTTACTTCGGTGAGCCGCGCGGCATCATCGAAGAGGGCAACGAGCGCGTTGGCATCAACACGCAGCGGTACACCGAAAGCGAAATCGCCCGCGTTGCGCGCTCGGCGTTTGAGCTGGCCCGTAAGCGCGGCAACAAAGTCTGTTCGATGGAGAAGGCCAACGTGATGGAGTCGGGCATCCTGTGGCGCGACGTGGTGACCGAAATCCACGAGGCCGAATACTCGGATGTCGAACTGTCGCACATGTATGCCGACGCCGGCGCGATGCAGCTGTGCCGCTGGCCCAAGCAGTTCGACGTGATCGTCACCGACAACCTGTTCGGCGATCTGTTGTCGGATGCCGCTGCGATGCTGACCGGTTCGCTGGGCATGCTGCCCTCGGCCAGCCTGGGCGCCCCGATGGCCAATGGCCGCCCGAAAGCGCTGTATGAGCCCGTGCACGGCTCGGCGCCGGATATCGCTGGCGAAGGCAAGGCCAACCCCTGCGCCTGCATCCTGAGCTTTGCGATGGCGTTGCGCTATTCCTTCGATCAGGGCACCGAGGCCGACCGGCTGGAAGCGGCCGTGGAAAAGGTGCTGGCCGATGGCGTGCGTACCGCAGACCTGTTGAACGACGAAGGCGTAACACCCGCCTCGACCTCCGACATGGGCAACGCGGTGATCGCGGCGCTGGACGCCAGCCTGTAAGCAACCCACAACGTTGAAACGGCCCGCGCGACCCGCGGGCCGTTTTCTTTTGCGCCCCTCGCCCTCTGCCTGAAAGATTGCTCTTGCCAGCAGGGTCAGATGAGGCTATCCCGCCCGCCACGGTCGGGCTGTAGCGCAGCCTGGTAGCGCACCTGCTTCGGGAGCAGGGGGTCGGAGGTTCGAATCCTCTCAGCCCGACCAGATCCACCAGAAATTAGTGAGTGACGCCCCACCCCGGACCGACCGGGCGGCGGCGCCCTGTTTTAGCAAATGCCCCCGAAATCCACCGATTTCGTGTCCTTTGTGGTGAGTGCAATTTCTGCGCTGCTCGGAGTGCTGACGATGAAGCTGGTTGGAATCTTGGACTGCGGCGCCGGTGAGGCTGGCAACAGTTTGCAACGCAATACTTCCGCTACCTGAAAGCCTTACCCTCATTCGCCCCTCTCACCACACTTATCATGTTCTGGATATGGGTTGTGAGCCCAGGGCGGCTATCTCTCCGAATTCCATTCCGCGCAAGGTTTTCCACCGTTCAGTCGATACGCAATCGCCTCCAATATGACGCTGTTCGTATTGATGTCGCTATAGACCTGGTCTGATGTGCCAGTGACCGAGAAGACCCCCGGACTGAAGCCCAACGGACCAGCCTTTGCTTTTTCGCGCACACGGGCAATCAGCAGGTCGCTGTACTCGCCTGGTCGATGAGCGCTCCACAGGAACGCCGCCTTGCTATTCAGCATATCGATTGCCCGGATGAAACCCTTCGTCTTGAAGCGTGGGGAAGGATCGAGCGTTTCAAATGTCCAATGATCCTGATCTTCCCCTATCTGGTATCCTTGGTACACGAACCAAGGTTCGCGGTTTACCGGCCCTTCTGAAACGCAGACCAGTTTGCCGGTTGAAAGGTATTCTTCGACCTGCGCGGCGAAGAGTGCATCCGAGGCAACGCTCGCCAAATCGGAAGCACCTAACTCTACGGCTTCGAGAAGATGGGGTTCTGTCCCGATCGGGCCAAACTCGGCCACTTCATGAAGGACATCGACACCTTGGTCGAACGCAGAACCGGGCTTCGGATCCGAATAGGGTGATGAAACCGGATATCCCCAAAGCCCAAAGGCCCGTGCGATGTACCCCGCATAGTTTGAACGATAGGACGATACCAGGCGACTACCGCGCACAGTCAAAGGAACTCCATCCCGGATGGTTTCGTTTAGATCCCAGCCGTCCAGAATGCCATCAATCCCGAGATCCGTTTTGGCGTATTTCTTAAGAAGATGCAGCGAAACCAGCAGCCTTGCCGTATCGCTGGCATTGTATTTGTCATCGCCGTAAGCTGCCCCGTCGGTGGATGTCAGGCCCTTTGGGAGTCGCAGACCATTGAAAACACCTGTCGCCAAGCCCCCAAGAACCGCCTCTATCCGTGTGGAAAACTCCGCATCGCTCAAAAGGCCAATGCTATGTGCGCTCAAGATGGCAAGCACCAGCGAACCGTTGTCCCACATTGTGCTGAATTCATAGGCGAAAGTCGCATCATTCTCGAGCCAGGCCGTCGCAGGCACCAAACCGGTATCAGGGTTCGTCAAGCGCTCGATAAACGACCAAGCCGATTTGGCGTCGTCGATCAAGAGGCCGCGCTTTGCGGCATTCATTTCGTCCGTGTCCTGCCGGGCCGGCCAGCGCCGCGCAGCCCGCAGGAGCCTCGCCTGTTCGCTCTTGACGGTTACGGTCGCAAGATGCTGCCCCATGTCGAGAAGGTTGAATTGACCGGACTTTCCAATTCCGACAAGTGCCTCCACCAGAGCACTTGCGTCGTCTGGCTTGCTAAATCCCTTTTGCGGAACCAGCAGCACGACGTCTTCACTGGGCGAGGCGGCCAGCTCTATTCGTTCGCGAAGTATTTGGGTTGATAGCCCAGGAAACGGTCCGTCAAGCACCAGGGAAGTGTTCAACCGCAACGCCCCGCACTCGTCGAAACCTGAAAACTGCTCGCCACCGTTCGACAAGCTGAGCACGATTTCAAATCCTGCATGTGCACAGGTGTTGGCAGACGAGTCGTATTCATCGTCCGTCGCTGCACAGGTTACTGGCCCAACGGTGTTGTTTGTCGCGTCTTTCGCGAAGTTTTCAAAGGCGAGCTTCCTCGCCTGTTGCCACTTGCCTTCGTCCGCCTCTGAAACCTGAATGCACTTGTGCGTCTCTTGCCCGTTTGTCTCTTCGGTCACCTCATCGGGCGCCTGACTCTCGATTTCGAATGCCCGCCTGACCTCGGTGAATGGCACCCCCGCAGCAGTTAGCTTTGTTCCGAGCTCTTCCTCCGAGGCGTCAACACCGTCAGATTGGATGCAAAGTACCAGATGGCGCGGGAACACGTCTCCTGATCTGAACCTCAACTCTGACGGCAGGATGAAATAGTTACGGCTGGAGATCAGGTATCGGCGAAAAGCATCTCCGAGGATAGCGCCTTGGTTGAACAGTTCGCCCTCACCTTGCAGGTCATTTCCGGGGAACTTGGCGGCAAAAACGGCCGTCCCCTCACTGGATGTCGCCGTGGTGAAAATTCCAGCTATTTCCTCACTGGTCGGTAATGGCGGCAAACGCCATCCTCCGTTGATCTGCTGAGTGCCATCGCTGTTTCGCCAGATCTCGGGCGTCTCCCCTTCCTCGGGAAGCAAAAAGGTATTCAGAACGCCCGCTGAACGCAGCCCTTCTATGGTTGGAACCTGTCCGCTTGGAAGCCCGGAAACAATCGTATGTGGAACGATCCCCAGCGATTCCTGACCCGCGGCCGCCACGAGAGATCGCCTGAACCTATTGCGCGCCTCGCTCGCTGATCGCATGCGCAGGTATGGTGTAAGAGTGGCGATATCCGGCAGTTCAAGAGCCAAATCAACCAAGCCCGGATATTCGGTGGTCATCGTAAAAAGAAACCGCATCAAATCGACGTTTCGATCTGCCTTTTCTTGTTCTTCTCGGTCGAATTTAACGGTGATGCTTATCGGAACGTTCTGGGAAATGATCGGATCAAGGAACGCGAAAAGATCGGACGGCGAGGTGTCCGGGGTAACGCCGTTGATAAACAGGATGCACGGGAACGTACTAGCCGCGTGTGCCGGTCGCCAGGACGGAGAGATCGCGGCCGCACCGCTGATAAAAGCCCGTGAAAGGAATGTACGGCGATCCATCATCTATCCTCTGCTAGGAAACTGGCACAATATCACCCGCCTCGACCACCAAACCAGATCGCTACACTGCGTCGATATGCGTCCGAAATTGTATTTTGTCAGCGCTCCGACTGTGCCATAATAATTTGAAAAATCAACATGTAAGAACCTTGCGGGAACGGCGAGATGCGGGTGACCAAGCATGAAAAAAATGCAAAAAAAACCGAAGGAAAATCGTCGATCAAACCGATTTTCTTCGACCCGACGTCGCACCGTCTTGTATTCTTAACCTTATTCTCGGGTATCTTCCTGATCTTGGTGTTGGTCTGGTTTTTCCTGTTTATTTCACACCTTTATAACGCGGAACTCCCGGATATTTCCGCAGAAACCACGTCAGCGAGCAGTGAGGGCGCACCAGCCGATGCTCCTCATCTCCCGAGTCGCTGGACAGATGAACCGGCGACGACTTCGCCAACGGCTCCGGGTTCAAATGAAATGCCGGATGTTGCCAGCGACGATACGTCGCCCAATGGAGAAGTCGCAGCGCATCGTGTCTTTCCGAACACCACGGTACACGCATTCATTCCCGCTTGGTCAATTGCCGGTTTGGCTGAAACGCGCGCGAACTTCGCCGCAGTCGACGTCCTGCTGCCGGAATGGTTTTCGATCAGTCCCAGTTCCGACGACCTGGTAAGTCTCCAGTCACCCCATCGTGAAAAGCTGCGAGAGCTTTGGCTACAGGACCGTTTCCGCGTCGAACTTTTTCCCGTCGCAAGGGTCGAATTCAGCAAAGGCGATGAAAGCGCGCCGTGGCTGACCTCCGCACAACGACGAATGGAACTTATCAAGGCAGCATCTTCTCTCGTCCTTGAGGAGGCATTCGATGGCCTTTGCTTCGACTTCGCCGGAGCGGCGCCAAAGGAAACCGAAGCGATCGCCGCTTTTTCCCTGGAGTTGAAGAACGCGTTCGAAAGCGTGGGAAAGGAAAGCTGCATCATCTCGGCAATCGACAGCGCGCTTTTCGAGCACTCGAAGATCGCCGATATGGCCCACCGGTTTATCGGTCTCGCCTTCCAGGAGCCCGGACCGTTCAGCGGACCCACACCCCTTGCAGCGCAGCACTGGTACGAAGACAATCTGAATGAAATTCTGTCCAGGCTCCCGGCGGAAAAACTGGTCATCGCGCTTGGCAGCTTTGGCATGGATTGGATCAGTGGACAGCCCAACCCCGAATACCTGAACTTTTTCGACATCACCGAGGCGGTCGCCCTAAACAACGGCTCCATCGAAATGGACCGCACCAGCCTGAACTCTCGCGCGTCCTTTCTGGATGACCGGAGGCGGAGGCACCAGGTCTGGTTTCTGGACGCTCTGAGCGCCCATAATCAATTGACCCGCGCGCCGCTTGATCGGATCGGCGGGGTGGCGATTTGGCCGGTCACCGGAACTGATCCCGGGTTCTGGGAACTCCTTTCCCCGGCACTCCCGTCCTTGAACACCACCCAGAACCTGCTGCCGACAATCAGTCCGGCCGCTCACGTCAAATACACCGGGAAAGGTCCTCTGCTCACGGTTCAAAACACGGCAGTTCCGGGGCGACGGGTTCTGACGACTGATCCGGAAAGCGGCTTGATCATCGACGCGAATTATCTGGAACTTCCCCGCGCTTTCACGGTCGCCTTGAATGGAGCGTTGCCGAGCAACACCGTCGTTCTTACGTTCGACGACGGGCCGAGCAAGGAATACACGCCGCAGATCCTGGATATCCTGAAGGAATATGACGTTCCGGCGGTGTTCTTTGTCGTCGGGTCCCGTGTTCTGAAATCCCCTGATATTGCCCGACGCATCGTCGAAGATGGGCATGAACTGGGCGTCCATACCTACTCCCACCCCAACATTGCCAAAATATCCGACTTGCGCCTCAAGTTGGAGCTTCATGCTTCTCAGGAGCTTATCGAAAGCGTTACGGGAACAAACACCCACCTGTTCCGCGCTCCTTATGGGTTTGATGAAAACCCTGAGACGCCCAAAGAGGCCGGGGTTCTCAACCTGCTGACCAACGAGAGGTATGTCGTGGTTGGAATTGAGATCGACTCGACAGACTGGACCCGGCCGGGCGCCGAAAAAATTGCAGAGACTGTTACGAGTCTCGTGCAGTCAGGACAGGGCAACGTGGTCCTGCTTCATGATGCAGGAGGAGACCGGGAACAGACGATCCTGGCCTTGCCGAAGATCATTGAGGCTTTGCGGGAAATGGGCATTTCATTTGTTCCCTTGTCCAGCATCACCGAGCAAAACGGTGGCTTTCAACCGGGCACGGGGGCGCAGGACCAAGACCAGATCAGCACCTACTCTTTCTGGGTAATCCGATCCTTGGAGAACGCCTTGACTGCGGCGTTCTTTTTCCTGATCACCGTCGGCATTGCCCGGTCGCTAACGGTTCTGGTGCTGGCGCTCATTAAGGAAAAACGCCCACACAAAAGCGGCGACGCGGTATTGCCCGTCACCGTTTTGATTCCGGCGTTTTGCGAAGAAGCCGTCATCGTCAAGTCCGTGACATCGGTGCTTCAGTCGACCTATCCGATTGACGAGGTGGTCGTCATTGATGACGGCTCTACTGACGAAACCGCCAAGGTCGTGCGTGACCATTTCGGGTCCGATCCGCGCGTCCGTCTGATCCAGCAGGACAACCAGGGAAAGGCAGAAGCCCTGAACGCAGGAATACGTTCGATTGATACGCCAGTGTTTGTCGCCATCGACGCCGATACCCTCATTGCACCCGAGGCGATTGGCCTGTTGGTTAGGCATTTCAACGATGAAACGGTCGGGGCCGTGGCAGGCAATGTAAAAGTCGGGAACCGCCAGAATGCCCTGACACGTCTTCAGGCCATCGAATACATCACGGCGCAAAATCTGGACCGTCGGGCTTTTGAAGTTCTCAACGGAATCATGGTTGTTCCCGGTTCGATCGGAGCCTGGCGCACACAGGCGGTGCGGGAAAGCGGCGGCTACACGACCCAGACTCTCGTCGAAGACGCCGACTTGACGGTATCCATTGTCCGACGCGGGCTCAGGGTCGTCTTTGAACCCAAGGCACACGCCTTTACCGAAGCACCCGAGACAATCCCGCAATGGATGCGGCAGAGGCTGCGCTGGCACTTCGGGATGTTGCAGATCGCATGGAAGCACAAGTCTGCTTTCTTCGAGCGCCGCGCAATGGGAATGATCTCGATCCCGGACCTGGTTTTACATGGGGCGGTATTTTCGCTTTTCGCACCAATTGCGGACATCGTCATGGTCGTCAATTTGTTTGCCCTGTTTGAGAGTTTCACGGCTTCCCCTCAGGTATCGGCGCAATCTTCTCATGCGATTGTCGCAGGTGCCTATATTGCCTACCTGCTCTCAGATTTCGTGCTGGCGACGATTGCCTTCAGTCTTGAGCCGACCGAAAGCAAGCGGCTTTTGCCTTGGGTGCTGACCCAGAGATTTTTCTATCGGCAGATCTATTGGATGGTGGCCCTGCGGTCGATCGCTCGGGTAGCCACCGGGCGCTTTACCGGCTGGCGAAAAATCACAAGGACCTCATCGGTCAAAAGCGCGAACACGCTGGGCCTTTCAAGAGACCAGGCCAGGATCGTCTCGACCAACAAGGTCGCACCTAAGCCCCCAAACTAGATGTCATGTGATGTGTGCGCGGGCATCGGCCCACTAAACCCGGTTCGCAGGGCGCGCGTTGGATGGTGGCCTTAGACGCCTCTTCAGAAGCAGGTTGCCGAAAGGTCGACAACCTGCTTCTGCCGCGCTCATCAACTGCAGAGCTGAAACTGAACCGCACCTGAACCTGAGCCGAACCGCCGCATCGTGTATTTCTCGATGTCGATCAGATATCCATCACCACCCAGGTTGTTGGTGCAACAGCCGTTACAATCAGAATCCGAGCACAGATCGAGCACCTGGACATCGATCTCCCGCGAACCCTGGCGCAGCCGCAGAGTCTTTCCCCCGAACTTGCGCCAATGCTTTTCATGCACAGCTGCGATATTCGAACGCGCCACCCAGCTTTCGGATTTCTTGCCCCGAACACCATAGAACTGACCGGCCCATTTGCAGCCGTTATACTTGACGCATTCCGTGCTTCCCGGGTCGGGGTAGCTTTCGTAATTGGTCAGCCGCGCGGTCTGCCATTCACCTTCGCAGGCCTTCTCGGCCATCGCCGCGGGCGCGACAAAAAAGAGTGTAAGGAACAAAACTCGCTTGATTACCTTTAGCATTGCCATGCTGCTCTCCTCATTCCGGGATTCGTTTCCGTTTCCCTCAATCCGTTTCGCTGGGATGGTGGGGTCCCTGATCGTATTTTGGAATTCTTCGATCGCTCTTTTTTGGGTTTTCCTGTTTACCCTTTTCCGTTCAGGGTGGTCAGAATATCGGCCAAGCCTGACGTCAGGGCAAAAGATGAAATCCTGAAGTTGTGAGTACCGCTCACTCGCCCTGAATATCCATTCATGTTCTGCGTCTCCTCCAGGGTGCTCACGGGACAACCGGTGGTTTTGCACCTAAACGATATTCATGAATCTGGTTATTATTGTGTTCATTTGATGGATTCCATGTGCGATTGCAGCCTCAGCAGAAATCCGCCCAGCGTGCCCTCGACGAAAACACATGCCCCTCTGCGCTGGATCTAGCTCAAACCGCATATCTCACCGCAAACAGGACGTACAAAGAATGTCCGCCGCAAGATGTCAGTAGATCGAAGTCCGCACGACGGCTCTTCGTTCACAACGCAGCGCCCGGCCGACGCCAACTTGAAGCAAATCAGTGTGAAACCTTCCTGGGAAAAACACCCCGTGCCGCTTTCAAATCTATCGGAAAACAAGCGGATTAACGGGCGAACAAGGCGTGCAATCAAGCAAAGTTGTGAGTTTTCAGGAGCGATGGTAAAGCTTCTGTTCTAGCAAAGCTCGCGCCGCATCATCGACATGATTTGGAGCACCCACTGTACAACGCTTGGATTACTCATATCCGATGCCGTTGAACGGGTTCACGACCAGAGGGACCAACATGGCCATTGACCGTGACCTGACCCACCCGGCGATTTCGGACCTGCGCCACAGCGCGAAGCAGCGGCTTCCAGGTTTTGCCTTTGAATACCTCGACAGCGGCACCGGGCGTGAACTGGGCGTGGCGCGCAATCGGCAAGCGCTGGACGACATCTTGTTTCTGCCTGCGATCCTGCATGGCAACCTTGTCCCGGACCTGCGTTGCAAGTTTCTAGGCCAAGATTTCGACTTACCGATCGGAATTGCCCCCGTGGGTATGTCGGGGATGATCTGGGCGGGTGCCGAGACTCTGCTGGCCAAGGGCGCGGTCTCAGCCAACATCCCCTATTGCCAATCCACCGTCGCCGCCGAAGGGCCCGAGGAGGTCGGGCCGCATGTCGGCCAGAACGGCTGGTTCCAGCATTACCCGGTGAACAGCGCCGACATCCGGCGTGACATGTTGAAACGCATTCGCGCGGCAGGATTCACAAAATTGGTTATGACCGTGGATGTGCCAGGCGAAAGCCGGCGTGAGCGTCAGCGCCGCGCCCATGTGGCCATGCCTCCGAAACTAACCGCCAAGGTCGCCTGGCAGGTCCTGACCCACCCCGCCTGGGCGCTGGCAATGGCCCGTGTCGGCGCCCCGCGCATGCCCTTCCCCGAAAGCTATGTCGAGGCATCGGGCAGCGACGCTTTCGTGCACGCGGGTCGGGTGATCCGTGGCTGGCCCGACTGGGACTACCTTCAGGCTCTGCGCGACGACTGGCAGGGCGACCTGATCGTGAAGGGTGTGCAAGACCCCGATGACGCCCGCCGGATGGCCGCGCTGGGGGTGAACGCCGTCTGGGTGTCGAACCACGCCGGGCGCCAGTTCGAAGCTGGCCCCGCCGCGATCCACCGCCTGCCACTGATCCGCGAGGCTGTCGGCGCCGATCTGCCGCTGATCTATGACAGCGGAGTCGAAAGCGGTCTGGACATCATGCGCGCCATCGCCCTGGGTGCCGACATGGTGTTTCTGGGCAAGGCGTTTCATTTCGCTCTGGCGGCCCTGGGCGCCAAGGGCATTGCCCACCTGTTGCATATCCTGCGCGCCGACATGGTCGCGAACATGTCGCAGATCGGCGCCGCCCGACTGGACGACCTGCCCGCGCGCCTGCTGCCCTGAAACGTTCCCGTATCGGATTTCTCAACTCGACATTTCCAATACGTCAGGTAGGGTCAGGGCTTCCCCGGCATTGACCGGGTCGGGCTGTGCAGGGAGGCACCATGAAATATCATACTCCGGCGACATTCGAGGACGCCGTGGGCATCGCCGCAAACGCCACGGGCGTAACGCGGTTTCTGGCGGGTGGCACCGATGTTCTGGTGCAGCTGCGCGCCGATATCGTGACCCCGGATGACCTGATCGACGTGAAACACATCCCCGGCGTGCGCGACATGACGCAAAACCCGGACGGCAGCTGGACAATCGGCGTGGCCGTTGCTGGCGCCGAAATGACGGAAAACCCCGCCTTGATCGCCGACTGGCCCGGCGTGGTCGAAGGCATGGACCTGATCGGATCAACCCAGGTGCAGGGCCGCGCCACACTGACCGGCAACCTGTGCAACGGATCGCCCGCAGGGGACGCAGTGCCCGGCATGATCGCCGCAGGCGCCAGCGTGTCCGTGACCGGACCTGATGGCAGCCGCGAGGTCGCGGTGGAAGACATTCCCACCGGACCCGGCCGCACTTCGCTTGCCAAAGGCGAGATGGTGACCGCCGTGCACCTGCCCGCCCGTGGGCAGAACGGCGGCGATGCTTACCTGCGCTTCATTCCGCGCACGGAAATGGACATTGCCGTGGTCGGCTGTGCTGTGAACCTGCGTGTTGACGGGGACACGATCACCGAGGCGCGCGTGGCCCTGGGCGCTGTCGCCCCCACCGCGCGTCTGGTCGAAGACGCCGCCACGGCGCTCATAGGCTCCAAGCTGGACGACGCTGCGTTGGAGGCTTTGGCCGCAGCAGCGTCCGCCGCCTGCAACCCGATTGACGACAAACGCGGCACGATTGAATTCCGCACCCACGTGGCCGGGGTTCTGGCCCAGCGGGCCGCCAAGATCGCTTATGCCCGCGCACGAGGTGAAAAATGACACAAGTACATGTGACAACGACAGTAAACGGCGACGAGGTCGAGTTTCTGGCCGATCCGCGCGAAACGCTGCTGGATTGCCTGCGCGACAAGGTCGGTATGACCGGTGCCAAGGAAGGCTGCGGCACCGGCGATTGCGGCGCGTGCTCGGTCACGCTGGATGGCCGCCTGGTCTGTTCCTGCCTGGTGCTGGGGGTCGAAGCCGAAGGCAAAGACATCGGCACGATCGAAGGTATGGCGGATGGCGACGACCTGCACCCGCTGCAGGCAAAGTTCATCGAATACGCCGCGCTTCAGTGTGGCATCTGCACGCCAGGCATCCTGGTCGCGACCGAAGCCTTGTTGAAGAAGAGCCCGGATCCGTCCGAGGAAGAAGTCCGGTACTGGCTGGCGGGCAACCTGTGCCGCTGCACCGGCTATGACAAGATTATCCGCGCCGTTCTGGACACCGCGCGTGACCTGCGGGAGGGCGTATAATGGCTTTGGATAGCAAAACCGAATTCAAGTATATCGGCACCCGGCCCGACCGCCCCGACGGGATGGACAAGGTCACCGGCAAAGCGCGTTATGGCGCCGATGCCTATGCGCCCGGCATGTTGCACGGCGCGGTGGTGCGCAGCCCGCATGCCCACGCCAAAATCGTGAAGATCGACGCGTCGAAGGCGCTGGCGATGAAGGGCGTGAAAGCGGTCGTGACCCGCGCCGATTTCGCCACCGATCTGGAAGGCGAAGACTGGGATCTGCTGGAAAACACCATCGCCGGTGAAAAAACGCTTTATGACGGGCACGCAGTGGCCGCCGTGGCCGCGACATCGGCGCTGATCGCCAAGGACGCCGCCAAGCTGGTCGAGGTCGAATACGAGATCCTGCCCTGCGTCACCGATGTTGATGCGGCGATGGCCGACGGCGCGCCGGTGATTCGCGACGGTGCCGCCGACCATTCGGTGCCCGAAGGCCTGCACCCCAACGTGGTGCGCTATACCGAATTCGGACGCGGCGACGTCGAGGCAGGCTTTGCCGCGGCTGATCTGGTCGTCGAGCGCGACTTCAAGACCGAGGCCGTGCACCAGGGCTATATCGAACCGCATGCCTGCCTGGCCAACCTGGGCGCAGACGGCAAGGGTGAGCTGTGGTGCTGCACCCAAGGCCACTGGTTCGTGCGGCGCATGTGCACAGCACTTCTGGGCTTGGAAACCACGCAGCTGCGCGTGACCGCGTCGGAAATCGGCGGCGGTTTTGGTGGCAAGACCACGGTGTTCATCGACCCAATCGCGCTGGCCCTAAGCCGCGCGGCCGGTAAGCCGGTAAAGCTGGTGATGAGCCGTTCGGAGGTTTTGAAAGCCTCTGGCCCCACCTCGTCGGCTTCGATGAACGTGAAGATGGGCATGACCAAGGACGGCAAACTAACCGCCGCCACGGCCGTGTTCCGGATGCAAGGCGGGGCCTTCCCCGGCGCGCCGATGGACATGACCACGATGCTGGCCTTCAGCTGCTATGACCTCGACAACGTGCATCACGAAGGTTTCGACGTGATGACGAACCGCCCGAAACAGGCCGCCTATCGCGCGCCCGGCGCGCCGATGGGCGCGTTCGCGGTGGAAAGCGTGATGGACGAGCTGTGCCAGGGGCTGGGGCTGGACCCGATCGACGCGCGGCTGACCAACGCCGTGAAGGAAGGAACGAAATCCTCCTTCGGTCCGCGTTACAAGGCCGTGGGTCTGATCGAAACCCTGGAAGCTGCCAAGGCGCATCCGCATTATTCCGCGCCGCTTGCGGAAAACACCGGGCGCGGCATCGCATCCGGGTATTGGATGAACTGGGGCGGCGAAACCTCGACGTCGTTGGCGATTGGGGAAGACGGCACGGTGCAGGTTGGGGTTGGAACCCCGGACATCGGCGGCTCACGCGCCTCGATGGCGCTGATGGCGGCTGAAACCCTGGGCATCCCCTATGAAAACGTGCGCGTCGACGTGGTCGACACCGCGTCGCTGGGCGTGAACGAACCCTCGCACGGGTCGCGCGCGACCTATGCTTCCGGGCTGGCGGTAATCGAAAGCGCGCGCGAGGCGATCACCAAGCTCAGCAAACGCGCCGCCGACAAGTGGGGCATTGATGCCGAAGCGGTCGAATGGCGCGACGGCGCGGCGCATCCTTCCGGGCCGAACGCGGGCGATTTCACCCCGCTGTCCATCGCGGACATCGCCGGAGAGATGGGCTCGACCGGCGGGCCGATCACCGGTCACCACGACGCCAGCCCCACGGGATTTGGCGGCAGCTTCGGTACCCATATCGTCGATGTGCACGTGGACCCGGACACCGGAAAATCGACTGTCGTGCGCTATACCGTCGTTCAAGACGCAGGCAAGGCGATCCACCCGTCCTATGTCGAAGGGCAGTTCCAGGGCGGTGCCGCGCAAGGCATCGGCTGGGCGCTGAACGAGGAATACATCTATGACGACGATGGTCGCCTGCAAAACGACGTGTTCCTGGATTACCGCATCCCGGTGGCTAGCGACCTGCCGATGATCGACACGGTGATCGTCGAAGTGCCGAACCCCGGCCACCCCTATGGTGTGCGCGGTGTGGGCGAAACGGGCATTACCCCGCCCCTGCCCGCCGTTGCTTGTGCAATCAGCCATGCCATCGGCCACCGCATGACCCGCTTGCCTATATCCCCGCCTCGCGTGTTGCGCGCAATCCAGGGCAAAGGCATCAGCTGATGGTCGAAGTGAACCTCTGGTCCGGCCTGCGCCGGTTTGCCGATGGGCAGGAGGCGGTCGAGGTCGAAGCCAAGACCGTCGCCGAGGTTCTTCAAAAACTGGTCGAGGCCCACCCGGGCCTTGACCCCGTCATCAAGGCGGGCGTGTCCGTGGCCGTGGACGGCGAAATCGTCCAGCGCGCGCTCAACCATCCGGTGCAGCCGGACAGCGAAGTGTTCCTTCTTCAGCAGTTTCGGGGCGGTTAGACCTCCAACCCCGCCTTGCGCCCTTCGAAAATCGCCGCCGCGGCGTTACGCGGCGCGTTCGCGTCCCCGATCAGTATTGGCGCAATCCCCGCCGCTGCAAGCTCCTGCGCCAGGGTTGTATCCACCACGTTTCCGGTCGCCAGCACCAGGGACCCGGCTTCGATCACCCGGCTGGTCCCGTCCAGAAGCGACGTGACCTCGGCCCCCTCCGGCCCCCAACGCGTAATCACGCTTTCGGTCACAAAGCGCACGCCCAGCTGCGCCAACGTCTGCCGCGCCGGGGCATCGGTGGCCGAGCGGTGCAAGTCCTGCGCAACACAGGCGTCCGGCGTGACGATGGTCACGCGCCGGCCGTCCTCAGCCATCGCCCAAGCGGTGCCGACACCGCGCCATGACCCGCCTTCATCCAGCACGATCACATCATCGGAAAGGCGCGCGGCACGCCCCATCACATCCTCACTTGAAAATACCTCTCCGGACGCGATGCCAGGCAGATCTGGCACATGCGGCAACGCCTTCTGAAACCCGTTTTCCGGTGGAATAGAACCTGTTGCGAGCATCACCACATCCGCATTCATCGTCGCGATGTCCTCTGCCTCCAGATAGGCATTATAGCGCACCTCGACACCCAATTGCGCCAACTGGCGACCATACCAGTCGATCAGATCCGTGATCTGCGCCCGGCGTGGTTGCAGCCCGGCCAGGCGAAACTGCCCGCCCAAGGCCGGCCCGGCCTCGCTTAAGGTCACGCGATGCCCGCGCTCAGCGGCGACCCGCGCGGCCTCAAGTCCGGCAGGACCAGCACCGACGATCAGGACGCGTTTGGGCGCATCAGTTAGGATGAACCGATCGCCACCCCACGCATGTTCACGACCCACCGACGGGTTGATCAGGCAGGAAATCCAGTAGTCCCGGCCACGCCGTCCCCAGCATTGCTGGTTGCAGGACAGACAGCCTCGAATGTCCGTTTCGCGCCGGGTTAGAGCCTTATTCACCCACTGCGGGTCCGCAATCTGCCCGCGCACGATCGACACCAGGTCTGCCTCATCCGCCCCCAGCACGGTGTTGGCGTTCTCTGGCGTGCGCACATGGCCTTCGACCGTGACCAAAGCGTGCTGCACGACGGATTTCAGTCGGGTGGACAGGTCCACACCCAGCTTTTCGCCATACTGGAACGACGGAATGATCTTGTAGAAGTCGAAGTAGCTGCCGGTGCCGCAGGTGACATAGTCCATCAGCCGCTCCGCATCATGCAGCGCGACGATCTCAGAGGTATCTTCGCGGCTCAAAGCAGCCTCGATGTCCGGTTCGTCATTCACGGACAACCCGATGATGAACTCCGGGCCACATGCGGCTCTAATCCGCCTTAAAACCTCACGCGAGAGCCTTGTTCGGTTCTCAAGACTGCCGCCCCATTCGTCCGTGCGCTGGTTGGAAAACGGCGTCCAGAATTGGTCCAGCAGGCAGTGATAGGCCGCCCAGACCTCGACCCCGTCGAACCCCGCCTTCTGACATCGTAGGGCTGCCTGAACGAACCCCTCAATCGTCTCTTCGATCTCCTCCCCAGTCATCTCATGACTGCCGTCATAATCGTGATAGCTGGGCCCGCCGGACGGCGACCAGTTCGCGTGCCAGGAATTGTCCCAATCGCCATGTGCGCCAACATGATACAGTTGTTGGATCATCACCGTGCCATGTTCGTGACAGGCGTCCGTGATGCGGCGGAAATGCGGGATCACATCGTCGCTGGCGTGCCGGAAATTCCCGCGCGTCAGGATCGCTGCGGCGTGGACCGGCATCGGTTCAACCACGATCATCGCCGCACCACCCATGGCGCGTTCGCGGTAATAGGCGAGGTGCTGGTCACCGGGAAGGCCCTCAACCGCCATGTTGGTCGTATGCGCCCCGAAAACAATACGGTTTTTCAGGGTCTTGTGCCGAAGTTCAACCGGGCTCGCGATGTGTTTGAAACTCATGTCTGTTCCAGTTCGTCCAACCCTTCCAGCAGAAGAGCATAAGCTGCCTCAAGGCGCACGCGCAGGCGTTGGTTGTATCCCCCCGGCGTGTCCAGCGCGGTAAGGGTGTCCGCCAAAGGCGCGGCCTTCATCGAGTTTGCCACCAATGTGGTCAGGAAAGCCTCGGCCAGGTCGGCATCCCCGGTTCGCTTGGTCAGCCAGTCGGTGGCGGTCGCGACCAGCGTCAAAGCTGGGGACAGGGTGGCCTGCGCCGCCAGGAATGGGGACATCTGCGAGGGGTCATCAACGTCAACGACCATGTTGCGCGCGCCGACCAGGGCCGTGACCACGGGGGACGGCGGGCAGACAAGAACCGGTGAACCGCCCGTTGCGATAACCGGGAAAGGGATCATCGTGGCCTGTGCGTCAGCGGGCGCCACAAGTTTTGCCACATGGGACAAGGGCATATCGCCCATCAATGAGATCACGATGTGGCTAGAACGAAAGGTCAGCGGCGTCAGCGCAGCGTCAGCCTGCGTCCCGGTGGTGCCGATCAGGATCACATCCGAGCGGTCTAAAACAGCCTGATTGGCTGCAATAGAGACGTTTTCAAAGGTCTCATTCAGGATTTTCGCACGACCTGTGGACCGCTCTGAAATTGTGATCACATGGCCATCGGGCGCAATGCCCCGCACCACCGCGCTGGCAATCGTGCCAGTTCCGATCACGCCGATCTTCATGACGCGCCCCAGGTATCTGAAAGCCTGTAGCCGCCCGGCCAGGGATCATCCGGGTCCAGCATGTGTTGATGCGTGCCGGTGATCCAGGCGCGGCCCGATATCTCGGGAATGATGGCAGGCGTGCCGTTCAGATCCTGCGCGGCCACGATGCGGCAGGTAAATTGCCCGTCGATGATCGAACGGGTAGAGATCTCATCCCCCACGACCATCCCCCCCTTGGCCGCCAGAACCGCAACGCGCGCCGACGCCCCTGTGCCACAGGGCGAGCGGTCGATTTTGCCCGGCTTGATCGCGACCGCAGACCGGGTTTCGCCATCCACCACAGGGGTCACGAAGTTGCAAAAGCTTATATGTGTCCAGTTGGGGTTGGTTGGATGTGAAAAGCCAAGCTGTTCGTTGGCCGCGTCCACAATCCGCACCCCAAGCCGCGCGATATCGCCGGCTTCGTCCGGGGCGATGGAAAAGCCCAGCGCCGGGGCGTCAACCAGAACGAAACTGTCGCCGCCAAAGGCAGTGTCGACAGTGATCGCACCCAGCCCTTCAACCTCCAGCGTCGCATCCAGATGTTGCGCGAACGAGGGCAGGTTCTGAACGGAAATCCGCTTGGCCTTGCCGTTCTCGCACTCAGCGCGCACTCGGACCAAGCCGCCGGGCGCCTCTAGCGTCAGTTCGGTCACCGGTTCGACCATCGGCACGATCCCGGTGTCCAAAAGCACCGTCGAGACGCAGATCGAGTTCGAGCCTGACATCGGCGGCGTGTCCTCGGGCTCCATGATGATCCAGGCGGCGTCGGCATCCGGGTGTTTCGGCGGCACCAACAGGTTCACGTGGCGAAACACCCCGCCGCGCGGTTCGTTCAGGACGAAGTTGCGCAAGGTTTCATCCTGCGCGATCCAGGCACGTTGGTCCCACAACGTGTCACCGGGCGGGGGTGCAACTCCACCTGTGATCACATCGCCGACCTCGCCCTCGGCATGGGCCGATACGACGTGGATGACCTTGGTGCTGCGCATCAGATGTCCTTCATCAATCGCAGCGCATCATAGATCGCGGCGTGCGTGTTGCGGGCAGAGACAGCATCGCCAATGCGAAACAGCTGAAACGCGCCGTCGGGGTTGGACTTGATCGTCTGCGGGCGGCCCTCGATCAACGCGTTATAATCCACCGCCCCGCCGTTTGAAGACACGTCTTTCAAGGCGAAATAGAGACTATCCATTGGCAAAGTGCCGTAGTTCACCACGACCTGATCATAGTCCGCCTGATGCGTGTGGTCAGAGTAATCCGTGCCGATCGTCGCGGTCAGTTTGTTGCCGGATTTGGCCACGTCCAGAAGGCGGCGGGTGACAGTGAAGGTCACGTCCTTGTCCTGAAGCGTGCGCATGTAGGGCACCAGGTTCATCGCCATGATGTCCGGGGCGAACACGCGATCAGGTGTCATCACCTCGACCTTGGAGCCGGCTTGCGCGACGATCTCGGCGGCTTGCAGTGCCGGGTGGTCGCCGCTTTCGTCATAGATCAACACGTTCTGCGCGGGCTTCACATCACCCGAGATGATATCCCAGGCCGTGACCACGTTCTGCGCCTCGTCGCCCTCGAACAGCTCGGTATTGGGCAGGCCCCCGGTGGCGATGATCACCACGTCGGGGGTCAGCGCGGTCACGTCGCCCGCCTCGGCCCAGCTGTTGAAGTGGAAGGTCACGTCACGCGCCGCGCATTGCGCCATGCGCCAGTCGATGATCGAGATCATTTCCCGCCGCCGAGGCGATTGCGCAGTCAGACGAACCTGACCACCGGGGTCAGGTTGGGCTTCGAACACAGTCACGTCATGGCCGCGTTCAGCCGCAATGCGCGCGGCTTCCAGCCCGGCGGGTCCGGCACCGACGATCACGACCTTCTTGCGCTCTTCCGCAGGCGCGATGTCGTGCGGCATGGTCAGTTCACGCCCCGTCGCCGCGTTGTGCATGCACAGCGCGTCACCGGCCTGATAGATCCGGTCCAAACAGTAAGTTGCCCCAACGCAGGGTCGGATATCCTCTTCCCGCCCCTCGACGATCTTGCGCACGATATGCGGGTCGGCCATGTGCGCGCGGGTCATGCCGACCATGTCCAACAGCCCCTCGGCCACCGCATGGCGCGCGGTTGCCACATCGGGGATCTTGGCAGCATGGAACGTCGGCATCCCGGTTGCTTTCTTCACTTCGCCCGCGAAATCCAGATGCGGCGCGTTCGCCATGCCCTGAACCGGGATCACGTCCGTCATGGCCGGGTCAGTGTGGATACGCCCACGGATCACATTCAGGAAATCCACCTGCCCCGTCGCGGCCAGACGTTTGGATATCTCGATACCGTCCTCGGCGGAGATCCCGCCCTTCTGCGCCTCGTCCGCTGTGTAGCGAAGACCGACGATGAACTCGGATCCGACGCGTTTGCGGATCGCCTCAAGCACGTCCATCGGGAACCGCAGGCGGTTTTCCAGCGTGTCAGCCCCATATGGGCCAACCAGATCATTGGTGAGGGGTGACCAGAACTGGTCCAGCAGGTGGCCATACACTTGCAATTCGATCCCGTCCATACCACCTGCCTTCATACGCTCGGCAGCATCGGCAAAGTCAGAGATGATCCGCACGATATCCCAGTCTTCGATCAGCTTTGGAAACGCCCGGTGCGCCGGTTCGCGGTGCTTTGACGACGACACGGAAGGCAACCAGTTGCCTTTGTTCCACGTGGTGCGTCGCCCCAAATGGGTCAGCTGGATCATCGTCGCGCAGCCATGTTCGTGGCAGGCGTCGGTCAGGTTCTGGATCCACGGCACCACCTCATCACGATAGGCCAGGATGTTGTTGAACACCGGGGGGCTGTCCTTCGATACGGCGGCGGACCCGGCGGTCATGGCAAGGGCAACGCCGGCCTTGGCGCGCTCGGCGTGGTAGGCCGCATAGCGCTCTTTCGGCATGCCGTCTTCGGGATAAGCCGGTTCGTGACTGGTCGTCATGATCCGGTTCTTCAACGTCAGGTGCTTCAATTGAAACGGTTGCAGCAGGGGGTCTTTGGACATGGTCATGATCCTTAATACCACATGTCTTTCATCGAGGATTTCTTGCGATCCATGAAGTCACGAAGCGCCTCGTCAATCGCCGGATCCAACGGCGGCGCCTCATATTCGGCCAGCAGCTTTTTCCAACGGGTGTTGGCGCGCGCGGCCATGTCGACCTCGCCCTGTTCATCCCAGGTTTCCCACGGCTGGTTGTCATCCAGCGCGCTATCGTAATAGGCGGTCTGGTAATGGCGCAGCGTGTGCTGGGTCGAGAACAGATGCTCGCCCGGTCCGAACTCGGCCAGCGCGTCGAAGCCCAGGCTGTCTTCGTCCGTCTTGACCCCGTTCAAATAGGCATGCAGCGCGCCGCACAAGTCGGTATCCAACACGAATTTCTCATAACTCATCGACAAAAGCCCATCGAGGAACCCGGCCGAATGCAGCACATAGTTCGCGCCGCATTGCACGGCGGACATCATCGACATCATCGCCTGCTGCATCGCCTGCGCATCGGGCAGTTTCGAGGTCGAAAAGTTCCCCGCACAGCGCAGGGGCAGTTTCAACCGCCGCGCCAATTGCCCCATGACAAGCGATCCCAACGCGGGTTCCGGTGTACCAAAGGTCGGTGATCCTGACCGCAACGACATCGACGACAGGAACGACGCCAGCACCGTCGGCGCGCCGGGGCGCACCAGCTGGGTCAAAGCGCAAGAGACCATGCTTTCCGCCAGGCATTGCGCCACCGATCCGGCCATTGTCAGCGGCGACACCGCCCCGCCCAGCAGAAACGGCAGATGGATCGAACCCTGATTGGCCGCCGCATAGGCGCGGATGCCCTGCGTCGTCACCCCGTCCAACACCAGGGGCGAGGTCGTGTTGAAATTGCCCATGATGACGCAGTTCTGATCGACGTGCTCAGCGCCAAACAGAATACGCGCCATCTCGATCGAATCCTCGGCCCGCTCGGGCGCCGTGATCGACCCAAGAAAACCGCGGTCGGAATACTTGATGTGCGAATACACCATGTCCAGGTGCCGCTTGTTCACCGCAATGTCCGTGGGTTCGCAGATGGTGCCGCCGGAATGGTGCAGCCACGGCGACGACTGGCCCAGCTTGATCAGGTTCTGAAAATCCTCGATCGTGCCGTAGCGACGCCCCTTGTCCAGATCCATCACGAAGGGCGAGCCATAGGACGGCGCGAACACCACGTTGTCGCCGCCGATCTCTACATTGTTTTTTGGATTGCGGGCGTGTTGGGTGAACACCTCGGGCGCGGTTTGCAGGATCTGCCGGATCATGCCGGGCGCGAATTTGATGTTCCAGCGCTCAGGCCCCAGATCGGTCACCTCGCCGCCTGCCGCCCGGAACAGCGCGACCGCTTCCGGATCGTCGCGAAACTCGATCCCGATCTCGGCCATGATGCGATCTGCGGTCGCCTCGATCTTCTCAAGACTGTCTTCGTTCATGAGGTCATAGGTCGGAATGCCGCGTTTGATGAAGGGCACTTCGAGGTGCGGGTTTTGCCCCGGCTCGGCCGATCTTTGCGTGCCGCTGCCCCTGGATTTGCTGCCGCGCCTCCCGCGCCGCACGGTTCCGTCGCTCATCGCTTCCTCCCTCACGAGTCGTCTGACTGACATATCTGTCACCACGATTGACATACCTGTCAAGTTTTTCTAGCGTGCCGCCATGGACGGATCGACACCGCAAAAACCCCAAAAACCCAAAGGGTCTGAGGACCTGTGGCTTTCGGCCGCCTACGAGGTGTTGACCGAAAGCGGTGTCGAGGCGGTGAAAGTCATGCCGCTTGCCAAGCGCCTGGGCCTGACACGCACCGGGTTTTATTGGCATTTCAAGGATCGCGATGCGCTGTTGGAGGCGATGATCCAACGCTGGGAGGATCGCAACACCGGCAACCTTGTCGCGCGTTGCGAGGCCTATGCCGAAACGATCTGCGAGGCGATGTTCAACCTGTTCGATTGCTGGCTCGACAACGACCTGTTCGACGCGCGGCTGGATCTGGCAATCCGCAACTGGGCCCGCAATGATAAAGCGCTGGCCACGCGGCTGGATCGCGCGGATGCCACCCGGCGCGCAGCGATCATTGCAATGTATGAACGTTTCGGCTTTTCGGGCGACCAGGCCGAGGTGCGCGCGGGCACGGTCATTTACACCCAGATCGGCTATATCTCGATGCAGGTGTCAGAGGGTCGCGATGAACGGATCGCACGCATGCCGGCCTATATCGAGGTCTATACAGGCAAGGCGCCGACCGACGGTGAAATCGCCCGTTTCCTGGCGCGCCATAACATGTGAAACGCCTGCTCCGTGCGACGGGGTGGCTGGGGCAAGCGTCGCCTCAGCGCGTCCGCCCTGCCATCCACAAAACCGCGGCCCCACCGACAGCAGACACCAAGCTTGCGATCAGAATGGCCAGCTTCACACCGTCCAGCTGCGGCCCTTCGAAACTGGCCGTGCCGATGAAGATCGACATGGTAAATCCAACCCCGGCCAACATGCCTGCCCCAAGGATTTGAACCCAGTTCACATCGTCCGACATCTGCGCCAATCCCAGTTTCACAGCCAGGAAAACGGCCAAGAATACACCCAACGGCTTGCCGATAACCAGCCCGGCCATCACACCCAATGCCTCAGGTGCAAAGGCGTCGAAACTTGATCCCAGAATGACAATACCGGTGTTGAAGAAGGCAAACAGCGGCAAAATCAGGAAGTTCGACCAGTTCTCCAACGCGTGTTGCAAGTGGAACCCCGGGTCGCGCAACCGGTCGATACTGGCCTGCAACCGGGCGACTGTTCCGGGTGTCACGGGAACATCGGGCCGTTGTGCTTCGAGCTTGAACAACGCCGAAGTCTGTGCCGCGATACCTTCGACATTGGCCGACCGACGCGACGGAATCGCAGCGGCGGTCAACACACCGGCAAGCGTTGCATGCAGCCCGCTTTCGTGGATGAAATACCACATGAACACCATCAGGATCAGATAGGGGAAACGGGCGTAAATCCGCCCTCTGTTCAAGGCCAACATGACGATGAACAGGGCGACGGCCACCAAGAATGCATCCAGATGGAACCCGTGACCATAGAAGGCAGCGATAACAAGGATCGCACCCAGGTCATCGGCGATGGCCAGCGCGGACACGAAAACCTTCAACGATGTTGGCACGCGATCGCCCAACAGCGCCATGATCCCCAATGTGAAAGCGATATCCGTTGCCATCGGAATGCCCCAACCGTGTGCGGTTGGTGTTCCATAGTTGATGGCAAAGTAGATTCCCGCCGGAACCAGCATACCACCGATTGCGCCGACGATCGGCAGGGCCGCGTGTGACAGATCTGAAAGCTCTCCGCCTACCATTTCGCGTTTGATTTCAATCCCGACCAACAGGAAAAACAGCGCCATCAGCGCGTCGTTGATCCACATTTCAAGCGGTAGGTGAAACCCCCAGTTTCCGGCCGAAAGCCCGATAACCGTTTCTCGAAGGTGTTCATAGCCGTCGTGAAGCCCAACGTTCGCTACCACCAACGCGGCCAGCGTCGCCAACACCAGGGCAAAGCCGGCACTCGCCGCCCATTGCACGAATTCGGTCGAAACCAGGTGCAGCCGCACGCCCAGCGGCTTCCTGATCGCCTCGATCAAGCTGGTTTCATCCCAGGCGCCGTCATATTCCCGATCACCGATGAACAGGGCCGGTGTTTGCAACGCACCCATTTCATCGGCGGTGGCGAGATCCTCGGCCAGACGGCGGGTTGTTTCTTCTGATTTCAGGTCGGCCCGGAACTGTTGAATGTCCAAGTCCAGCAACTCGGCCAGTTCGATCACCAAATCCTTGGAATACCTGCGTCCGCTGGAAAACAGGGCGTTGTGCATCGCCATGTGCTTGCCCTGCGCATGTGCGGCAATGGCCGCGCGGGCGGCAATTTCCGACCCCCGTGTCGATCGAGGAAGATACCGGATCACCAATGCAGCACGTTTTTGCGCAAATCGCGCAGCCGAGCGTTTGATCACACCGCGCATCCGACGCGTTGGGCGATCGGTGAAATCAACGAACCAGACAAGGGTCGTGGTCGCGTCCGGGTCACCAATTACAAAGTCTCGTTCAACGTCAAAGTCGGGGGGTTGCTTGCTCGCCATGGGGGTCTTTCTTCAGGTCTCGCGAATTTGCGCCCAACGGGGGTAAAAGACAAGTGGGACCATTGCCGCGCCCAGAAGCACGGACACCTCACATCGGTTCCGCTGGACGGAGCCTGAGACAGCCGCCTATTGTGCACTTTATGGACCAGTCCTTGATCACATCTGGGTACCAGGCCAAGGCTCGACGCGGGTGCTTCATCGCGGTTGTCGGCCCGTCCGGTGCGGGCAAGGACACGTTGATGCACCGCGCCTCGGACCAAGCCGGGTTCGCACTCGCACGCCGTGTGATCACAAAACCGCCCGCCGCGACAGGTGAAGCCTTCGAAAGCGTGTCCAAGCATGAATTTATCCGCCGTCGACAGGCGCGGTGTTTCGCCTTGCACTGGACCGCTCATGGCTTTGATTATGCGATTTCTGCTGAAATAGAGACTGATTTGGCCGCTGGGCAACATGTTTTGGCGAATCTGTCCCGGGCCGTTTTACCAAGGCTCCAGGAAGTGTTCTCACCCGCTGGGATCATTCTGGTCACTGCTCCGCCCGAGATTCTGGCGCAACGCCTGACCCAAAGAAATCGCGAAAGCCGGGCCCAGATCGAAAGCCGCCTGGCCCGCGCCTCGTTTCAGGTTGACCCATCCCTTTCGCCCGTCGTGGTGGAAAACTCCGGCGACCTGGGTGACGCTGTCACCGCCTTCATCGCCGCCTGTCACGCGGTCATCGGCACACGTCGGATCAAGTGAAACAGACCCTTGTCGTCCTCGCCGACCAAGCACAGGGACGAGACCTGAAACGGACCATTCAATACGGGCGACAAATACCGCTCCAATGCCGCTTGTACCGGCGCAGCGCCCCCTTCCTCCAGCGAGCCGGTCAATGTGATGTGGAAGCGAAAGGCCTCCCTCACGAAGGGATACCCCCACCGCTGCAAAAGCACATCCTGGCCTGGCGTCAGTCCGGGCTTTCTGCGCGTTTCCAACTCTTCGGGCGTCAGGGCCGCGCGAAATGCGTCAAGGTCGGCGACAACGCGGGCCGCCAATTGCGCCATGTGTTCACTGGGAGAGGCAGGCACCAGCGCCAGGAACCGGCCGACTTGGGCCACCTTCAGCGCGGGCAAGGAAACCGGCGTCAAAAGGGCAGATAGCTGAGACACCGCGGCCTCAAGGTCTTGCAGGCTTCCCCCTTGCGCCAGTCGAAATGGCGGCTTGAGGGTTGCGTGCGCGCCGTATCTGCGTGGGGTTTGGGTAAGGCCGGATACGTCCAGCCCAGCGATTTGAGGCTGATCGACAAACGTGCCTGTGACAATGTCCCACCCCAGCCACGCCGTCAGCCGTTCTGCAAGATCACCCGGCTCTGGCAGGGCATACACGGCATATCGAAGAAAGGATTCCATCCAGAATAGTCTCTATTCCACCGCGTTTGCTGTAAACAATGTCTCTCCGTTGATTTGATACGCCGCAATCATCGTCTGAGCTTTTTCGCTGACAAGCCAAGCCTCAAGCAGCGCATTAAGGTCCGATTTCACATGGGGGTGTCTCTCCTGGTTGACCGGCAGGAACGCATATTGATTGAACAGAACCGGGTCGCCGGTGAACAAAAGCGCAATCCCGCGCGGGTTCCCGAAGTTCAGCCAACTGGCCCGGTCGGCCAACACGTACGAACCCAGCGCCGCCGCAGTGTTCAGCGTGGCCCCCATCCCGGACCCTGCTTCGCGATACCAAGCCACGTCCCGGTCTGCGATCCCAGCCGCCACCCACAGCGCCAGCTCTTTCTTGTGGGTCCCACTGTCATCACCGCGCGACACGAAAGGCGCACGGGTTTCAGCAATGGCGGTCAGGGCGGCGATCGCATCCGGGGCGGCGGCAATCCCTGCCGGATCGTCCGCCGGTCCGATCAACACGAAATCATTGTACATGATCTCACGTCGGTGACGTCCAAACCCCTGGGCGAGGAACGCCTCTTCCGCCGTACGGGAGTGCACCAGGATGGCGTCGACATCCCCGGCCTCGCCCAACCGGATCGCTTGCCCGGTGCCGACGACGATCAGGTGCACATTCAGACCGATATCCGCCTTGATGACGGGGAGCAGGATGTTGGACAGGCCCGAGTTGTGAAACGACGTCGTCACGGCCAGTTTCAAGTCACCAGCAATGGCTGGCATGCCAATCAAAAGCGTGATCAGGGCAGCAAACAAACGGGTCATTCCAGAATATCTCCGTTCAGGAAGGCGGTGGCCTCAGGGGTCTGTGGGTGCGTGAAAAAACCGGTGGCGGGGCCAGTTTCAAAAACCTGGCCCTGATGCAGGAACACGATATCGCTGCCCAGGCGCCGGGCCTGTCCCATGTCATGGGTGGACATCACCAGCCGCGTGTCGCGGGCCACGGCGTCCAGCAGGATCGCCTCGACTTCACGGGTCGACCGGCCATCCAGATGCGCAGTGGGTTCATCCAGGATCAGCATCTGCGGCGCGCGGATCAGGGCGCGGGCAAGGGCCATTTTCTGCCGCTCCCCCCCGGACAGGGACGAGGCAGGTTGGCGCGCCTGTTCTGTCAGTCCGACGCGGACAATCCAGTCGTCAACCACGTCGTCCGTAGTGCTTGAACGCCCAAACGTCAGCCTGGCGGCATAGGCGATATTATCGCGGACCGAGCGCCGCATGAGCACGGGATTTTGGAAAATGAATGCCTGTGCGGCGCGCGCTTCATCAACCCCAACAGCCCAGTTCTGCGTGCCGCCAGATTGGCGCTGCAACCCATGTATCAGGCGTAATAGGGTCGTTTTTCCAGCCCCATTCGGGCCAATCACCATGGTCACCCCGGCCTGACCAAGAGTTAAGTCCACGGGTCCGAGGATTCGCTTGCCATGCACCTGTGCGGTGGCACCTGAAAGCGTCAGGGGAAGGATCGTTGTCACCATCTCCGCCCCCGTTCCGTACCCGACAGGATATGTGCAAGAAGGTTAACCGTGATGGACAGGCCGATCAGGACAAAGCCAAGCGCCAGTGCGAGCGAAAAGTTTCCCTTCGAGGTTTCCAGCGAAATCGCAGTGGTCAGAACCCGCGTTAGCTGATCGATGTTGCCGCCGACGATCATGATCGCCCCCACCTCACCAATAGCGCGACCAAACCCGGCCAGGGTGGCCGTCAGCAGTGACCGGCGGCCATCCCAGATCAGCGTGATCAGGCGCTGACGTCGGGTCGTGCCAAGAGAGATCAGAAGATCATGGTATTCCGCCCACAGCTCTCGCGAGGCCTGATGGGCGATCGAGGCGATGAGCGGCGTGATGATGATCACCTGCGCGATGATCATCGCGGTGGGGGTGAACAGAAGGTTCAGTACCCCGAACGGTCCCGCACGCGACAGCATGAGATAGACCAAAAGCCCGACCACGACCGGCGGCAATCCCATCAGCGCGTTCAGAACCGCGATGGTCAGGCGGCGCATGCGAAACCGGTTCAGCGCCAGCCAGACGCCGAATGGCACGCCCAGCGCCGTGGCGATCACCACTGCGGTCAGGGTCACGCGCAGCGACCGCGCCGTGATCTCGATCAACGTCGGATCCAGCGTGATAAGCAGCCAGAACGCCTGCAATATGCCCTGCCAAATATCGGTCATGTTCCGTGGCTAGCATGATGTTCGACACCCGGCCACCGCCGATCGCGTCGCCCCAAGCCCCGAAATCGACACGAGAAAACCCGGGCGAGCCTCGATGATATTTTACCAATTGATAAAATTTTCAACTCGTGCCACGCTGAAAAGAAATCGGACACCAACTTCAGAGAGGGAGGGACCCTTGGCCAATTCCCCCGCAACACCCGGCCTTGCCGCCGGCCGCCTGGCGCCTCAGGCGTATCAGGATAATTTCACCGACCTGCATCCGCCGCTGAACGATCACGAGGCTCTGGTGGCCGCTGATCGCTGCTATTTCTGTCACGACGCGCCATGTATGGACGCCTGTCCGACGACGATCGACATACCGCTGTTCATCCGCCAGATCGCGACCGGCACGCCCGAGGCGGCGGCCACGACGATCCTGACCCAGAACATTCTGGGTGGCATGTGCGCGCGGGTCTGCCCAACCGAAACCTTGTGCGAAGAGGTCTGCGTGCGCGAAGTTGCCGAAGGCAAGCCGGTCACGATCGGCCAGCTGCAACGCTTTGCCACCGACAAGGTCATGGAGTCCCACCCGTTCACCCGCGCCACACCCACGGGGAAAACCGTGGCCGTCGTCGGTGCGGGACCTGCGGGCCTGTCCGCTGCGCACCGCCTTGCGATGCACGGTCATGACGTGGTGCTGTATGACGCCCGCGCCAAGGCCGGAGGGCTGAACGAGTTTGGCATTGCAAGCTACAAAAGCGTCGACGGCTTTGCGGCACGCGAGGTCGACTGGCTGCTGTCCATCGGTGGAATAGAGGTCAAGCTGGGTCAGGCGCTGGGCAACGGATTGCAGCTGGACGAGCTGGCGAAACGCTATGACGCCGTGTTTCTGGGTATCGGCCTGACCGGCGTGAATGCCCTGGGCTGCGACGGCGAAGACAAGGACGGCGTTTTAGACGCTGTCGATTTCATTTCCGACCTGCGGCAGGCGGACACTCTATCCACGCTCCCTGTGGGCCGTCGTGTCGTCGTCATTGGCGGCGGCATGACGGCAGTGGACGCGGCCGTGCAGGCAAAGCTGTTGGGGGCCGAGGACGTGGCGCTGGTCTATCGCCGCGGGCGCGACCGGATGAATGCAAGCCGGTTCGAACAGGATCTGGCGGCGTCGAAAGGCGTGCGCATCATCACACATGCCAGCCCCAAGGCGATCCACGGCAACGGCGCGGTGGTCGAGATCGAGTTCGCCTATACCCAGGACGGGCCGGGCGGGCTGGCGGAAACCGGAGAGACCTTCCGCCTGAAGGCCGACCAGGTGATGAAGGCCATCGGTCAGACCTTGGGCGATGCCAATGGGCTGAAGCTGGAGGGCCGCAAGATTGCGGTCAACGACACCGGACGCACCAGTCACACCGGCATCTGGGCCGGGGGCGACTGCGCATCGGGAGGCGATGATCTGACCGTGACCGCCGTGGCTGAAGGTCGCGACGCCGCCGAAGACATCCACGCAACATTGATGGGGGGCTGAGACATGGCAGACCTGCACAGCAAATTCCTGGGCATCGAAAGCCCGAACCCGTTCTGGCTGGCCTCGGCCCCGCCCACCGACAAGGAATACAACGTGCGCCGCGCGTTTGAGGCCGGCTGGGGCGGCGTGGTCTGGAAGACCCTGGGCGAAGCCGGGCCGCCAATCGTCAACGTCTCGGGCCCGCGTTATGGTGCGATTTTCGGTGCGGATCGTCGCCTGCTAGGCCTGAACAACATCGAGCTGATCACCGACCGCCCGCTTGAGGTGAACCTTGAGGAAATCACGCGGGTCAAGCGCGACTATCCCGACCGCGCAGTGATCGTCAGCCTGATGGTCCCGTGCGAGGAAGAACCGTGGAAGAAGATCCTGCGTGAGGTCGAATTGACCGGCGCGGACGGGGTCGAGCTGAACTTCGGCTGCCCGCATGGCATGGCTGAACGCGGCATGGGGTCCGCCGTGGGGCAAGTGCCGGAATACATTGAAATGGTCACGGGCTGGGTCAAGAAGCACTCGCACCTGCCGTGCATCGTCAAGCTGACGCCGAACATTTCTGACATCCGTCTCCCCGCTCAGGCCGCCAAACGCGGTGGCGCGGATGCGGTCAGCCTGATCAATACGATCACCTCGATCACATCGGTCAATCTGGACGCGATGGCGCCTGAGCCGATGATCGACGGCATGGGCACCCACGGCGGCTATTGCGGCCCGGCGGTGAAGCCAATCGCGCTGAACATGGTGTCGAAGATCGCCACCGACCCGGAAACCCAGGGCCTGCCGATCAGCGGCATTGGCGGCGTGACCACCTGGCGTGATGCGGCCGAGTTCATGGCTTTGGGCGCGGGCAACGTGCAGGTATGCACCGCCGCCATGACCTTTGGCTTCAAGGTGGTGCAGGAAATGATTTCGGGCCTCAGCCAGTGGATGGACGAAAAGGGCTATACCTCAACCGCCGACTTTGTCGGCGCCGCCGCGCCCAAGGCGACCGAGTGGCAACACCTGAATCTGGATTTCGTCACCAAGGCGGTGATCAACCAGGACGACTGCATCAAATGCGGGCGCTGTTACGCGGCGTGCGAGGATACCTCGCACCAAGCGATCGAGATGTCGGACGACCGCGTGTTCAGCGTGAAGGACGACGAATGCGTTGCCTGCAACCTGTGCGTCAACGTCTGCCCGGTCGAAGGCTGCATCACCATGCGCACGCTGGACCCCGGAGAAGTAGATGAGCGTACCGGCATGGTCATTCCCGACGATAAGCGCAGCTGGCTGGAGCACCCGAATAACCCTTCGGCTGACCCGAACATGTGCATCACGCGCGGACAATAAGCATTGATCTACCCCGGCGCTGTGCTAGCGTCGGGGCTGACCAACTGGTCAAAGAACACAACGCGACAGACCCCGCAAACGGGGCACACGCGCAACAGGGAACAGAGGGTATGCCAAACGCCCCTTACACCGCCCCGGTCCTGACCGGATCACCGCCCGTTTCGGCGGTGCGACGCGCTGTTTCCTGCCCTGCGTCCTTCATTCCCGACAGGAGATCGTGACATGGCAGCCCCCGGCGAAAACATGAAGATCAATGGCGACCGGCTGTGGGACAGCCTGATGGAGATGGCCAAGATCGGCCCCGGCATCGCCGGCGGCAACAACCGCCAGACCGTGACAGACGAAGACGGCGTGGGCCGCCACCTGTTCGCCGACTGGTGCAAGGCCGCGGGCATGACGATGGGCGTGGACACGATGGGCAACATGTTTGCCCGGCGCGAAGGCACCGACCCCGACGCCCTGCCCGTCTATGTCGGCAGTCATCTGGATACACAGCCTACCGGCGGCAAATATGACGGTGTGCTGGGCGTGCTCGGCGGACTGGAGATCATCCGCACCCTGAACGACCTGGGCGTGAAGACGAAGCACCCGATCGTGGTCACCAACTGGACCAACGAAGAAGGCACGCGCTTCGCCCCCGCCATGCTGGCCTCGGGCGTCTTTGCAGGCGTTCACACACAGGACTGGGCATACGATCGTGAAGATCACGACGGCAAGAAGTTCGGCGATGAACTGGCCCGGATCGGCTGGAAGGGCGACGAGGAAGTTGGCGCGCGCAAGATGCACGCGATGTTCGAGCTGCACATCGAACAAGGCCCCATTCTTGAGGCCGAGGGCAAGGACATCGGCGTCGTCACCCACGGTCAGGGCCTGTCCTGGACGCAAGTCACCATAACCGGCAAGGACAGCCACACCGGGTCCACCCCGATGCCGATGCGCAAGAACGCAGGGCTGGGCATGGCGCGGGTACTGGAGGCGGTGGACCAGATCGCATGGTCGCACAAACCCCATGCTGTGGGCGCGGCCGGACATATCGACGTCTACCCGAATTCGCGCAACGTGATCCCCGGCAAGGTCGTGTTCACCGTCGACTTCCGTTCGCCCGACCTGTCGGTCATCGAAGACATGGAGGCGCGGCTACGCGTTGAGGCCCAGAAGATCTGCGACGACATGGGCTTGGGCATTGAATTCGAAAAGGTTGGCGGCTTTGACCCGGTGACCTTCGACGAAGGCTGCGTGACAGCGGTGCGCAACGCAGCGGAGCGGCTGGGCTACAGCCACATGAACCTGATTTCTGGCGCCGGGCATGATGCCTGCTGGGTCAACAAGGTCGCGCCAACGGCGATGGTGATGTGCCCCTGCGTGGACGGGTTGTCCCATAACGAGGCGGAAGAGATCTCGAAAGAATGGGCCACAGCGGGCGCGGATGTGCTGATGCACGCCGTGGTCGAAACGGCGGGGATTGTTGAATAGGGCGCAACCGGGGGGCCAGCCCCCCGGACCCCCCGGGATATTTTCGGCAAGAAAATGAGAAATGCCGATCCGAGATAGGGAGAGACACCATGAGCACTGTCATCAAGAACGGGACCATTGTCACCGCCGACCTGACCTACAAGGCCGATGTCCTTGTGGAGGGCGGCAAGATTGTCGAGATCGGCCCGGACCTGAAGGGCGACAAGGCGTTGGACGCCACGGGCTGTTACGTGATGCCGGGCGGGATCGACCCGCATACGCATCTTGAGATGCCGTTCATGGGGACGTACTCCAGCGATGACTTCGAGTCAGGCACCCGTGCGGGGCTCGCGGGTGGCACCACAATGGTGGTTGATTTTGCCCTGCCCAACCAGGGTGAAAGCCTGCTGGATGCGCTGAAACGGTGGGACAACAAGTCGACCCGCGCGAATTGCGATTACTCGTTCCACATGGCGATCACCTGGTGGGGGGAACAGGTCTGGAACGACATGGAAACGGTCGTGAAGGAACGCGGCATCAACACGTTCAAGCATTTCCTTGCCTACAAGGGTGCGTTGATGGTGAATGATGACGAGCTGTTTCACAGCTTCACCCGCTGCGCCGATCTGGGCGCGACGCCGCTGGTGCACGCCGAGAACGGCGACGTGGTGGCCGAGCTGTCCGCGCGTCTGCTGGCCGAGGGCAACACTGGCCCCGAGGCGCATGCCTATTCCCGTCCGCCACAGGTTGAGGGCGAGGCGACCAACCGCGCGATCATGATCGCCGACATGGCCGGCGCGCCATTGTATGTGGTGCATACATCCTGCGAGGAAAGCCACGAGGCGATCCGCCGCGCGCGGATGCAGGGCAAGCGGGTCTGGGGCGAACCGTTGATCCAGCACCTGACGCTGGATGAAAGCGAGTATTTCAACGAAGACTGGGACCACGCCGCGCGCCGCGTGATGAGCCCGCCGTTCCGCAACAAGCAGCATCAGGACAGCCTGTGGGCGGGTCTTCAGTCCGGCAGTTTGAGCGTCGTGGCCACCGACCACTGCGCCTTTACCACCGAGCAGAAGCGCTATGGTGTCGGCGACTTCACGAAAATTCCCAATGGAACCGGGGGGTTGGAGGACCGCATGCCGATGCTTTGGACCCACGGGGTGAACACCGGGCGCATCACGATGAATGAATTCGTTGCCGTCACCTCGACCAACATCGCCAAGATCCTGAATTGCTACCCCAAGAAGGGTGCGATTCTGGTCGGCGCGGATGCGGACCTGGTGGTTTGGGATCCTGAGAAGGAAAAGACCATCGGCGCGGATATTCAGCAATCGGCGATCGATTACAACGTGTTCGAAGGCAAGCACGTCAAGGGCCTGCCGCGCTATACCCTGACACGTGGCCAGGTGGCCGTGATGGACGGTGAAATCAATACCCAGGAAGGCCACGGCAAGTTCGTTGGTCGCCAGCCGAACGCCACGGTAAACCGCGCCCTGAGCCAATGGAAAGACCTGACCGCCCCGCGCCCAGTGGAACGGTCCGGCATCCCCGCAACCGGAGTATGACGTGACTGCACCCCCCGTGATCGAGGCGAAAGACCTCGACCTGACCTTCCAGACCAATGACGGTCCGATCCATGCGCTGAAGGGCGTGGATCTGACCATCGACAAGGGCGATTTCGTCAGCTTCATCGGCCCGTCCGGTTGTGGCAAGACCACGTTTCTGCGGGTGATTGCGGCGTTGGAGCATCCGACCGGCGGCACCATTACCGTCAACGGCATGACCCCGGACGAAGCGCGGCGCCAGCGCGCTTATGGCTATGTGTTTCAGGCCGCCGGGCTTTACCCGTGGCGCACCATTCGCGGCAACATCAAACTGCCGTTGGAGATCATGGGATATTCCAAGGAACAGCAGGACGAGAACGTCGAAAAGGTGCTGGAACTGGTCGACCTGAAGGGGTTCGGCAAGAAGTTCCCCTGGCAGTTGTCGGGCGGCATGCAGCAGCGCGCCTCGATCGCCCGTGCCTTGGCGTTTGACGCGGAAATCCTGCTCATGGATGAACCGTTCGGGGCGCTGGATGAGATCGTGCGGGATCATTTGAACGAACAGCTTTTGGCGCTGTGGGCGCGCACGAAAAAAACCATCGGCTTCGTCACCCACTCGATCCCCGAGGCGGTGTATCTGTCGACCAAGATCGTGGTGATGAGCCCGCGCCCGGGGCGGATCACCGATGTGATTGAAAGCCCGCTGCCCAAGGAACGCCCGCTGGATATTCGCGACACGCCCGAGTTTCTGGAGGTCGCACACCGGGTGCGCGAAGGTCTGCGCGCGGGGCATGCCTATGACGACTGAAACGCGAAAGTTTAAACCTTTTAAAGCGGGCAACGGCCCGCAGTTTAAACTGTTTAAACCGTTTAAAGAGGGGCGCGCGGATGGCTGAAATGACCCCCGACGATGTGCGCCGCGTGCGCAGCGCCTTCATCTTCCGCATGGGATATGTGGCGGTGCTTTGGCTGGGCTGTGCCCTGTTGCTGCACCGCTTTGGCCTCCAGGGGCTGACCCTGACCATCGTGGTCCTGGCCCTGCCCATCGCAATAGCCCTGATCGCGCCGATGGACTGGCGCTGGCTGAACAAGCACCCGCGATCGGTAAACCGGTTCGGGCTGCGCATGGGGGCGCGGGAATGAACAGGATCGTGCCCATCCTGACCGTCGTTCTGGCCATCGTCGTGCTGTGGTATGGCGCGGCGATTGGCATGAACAAAAAATGGGCGCTGGATCAGGCCGGGCGCGCAGGCGTCGAGTTGAGCACCAGCGAGGTGATCGCGGACACCTGGAGCCAGGACCGCCCGGTCCTGCCCGCGCCGCACCAGGTGGCGCAGGAGCTGTGGAAGACCACCGGCGCGATGGTCCTGAAGGGCCGCGCCATGTCGAAACGCAGCCTGATCTTTCACGGCTGGATCACCCTGTCGGCCACCCTGTTGGGCTTTGCCATTGGCACCGGGGCGGGCATTCTGCTGGCCGTCGGCATCGTGCACAACCGCGCGATGGATATGAGCGTTATGCCCTGGGCGATTGCGTCGCAAACCATCCCCATTCTGGCGATTGCACCGATGATCATCGTGGTTCTGAACAGCGTCGGCATTCAGGGGTTGCTGCCCAAGGCGTTCATCTCGGCCTATCTGTCCTTCTTTCCGGTCGTGGTCGGTATGGTGAAGGGGCTGCGCAGCCCCGATGCGATGCAGCTGGACCTGTTGCGCACCTATAATGCCTCGGGGGGTGAGACGTTTCGCAAGCTGCGGCTGCCGTCCTCGATGCCGTATCTGTTCACCAGCTTGAAAATCGGTATGGCCGCGTCGCTGGTCGGTGCCATCGTGGGCGAACTTCCCACCGGCGCCATTCGCGGACTTGGCGCGCGGATGTTGACCGGCAGCTACTACGGTCAGACGATCCAGATCTGGAGCGCGCTGTTCGCCGCCGCCATTCTAGCCGCCAGCCTGGTGGGCATCATCGGCTTGATCGAACGGCGGATGCTGAAACGGATGGGGGCAAAACAATGATCTGGATTGCTTTCGCCATCGTCTTTTGGGCCGCAACCTGGGGACTGAATTCCTGGATCGCCAATGGCCCCTTTGCCGCCACCCGCGCCGCGCGTCTGGCGGTGCCGGTGATCTTCGGCGTGACCATCATCGTGGTGTGGGAGGCATTGGTGCGCGGCTTGGCTGTGCCCAGCGTGATCCTGCCCCCGCCCAGCGCAATTGCCGCGAAATTCGCGACCTCGATCCCGACCTTGTGGGAGGATTTCGTGCAGACCTTCGTGAAGGGCGCGCTGAGCGGATATCTCATTGGCTGCGGATCCGCCTTCGTGACAGCAGTGCTGATCGATCGCTCGCCATTCCTGCAACGCGGGCTGTTGCCTGTGGGCAATTTCATCGCCGCCCTGCCGATCATCGGCACCGCGCCGATCCTGGTGATGTGGTTCGGCTTCGACTGGCACTCCAAGGCCGCCGTGGTTGTCGTGATGGTGTTCTTTCCGATGCTGGTGAACACGGTGCAGGGCCTGGCCGCGACGGATGCGATGCAGCGCGACCTGATGCACACCTATTCCGCGTCCTATTGGCAGCGCCTGCTGAAACTGCGCCTGCCCGCCGCCATGCCCGCGATCTTCAACGGGCTTAAAATTGCGACAACCCTTGCGCTGATCGGTGCTATCGTTGCTGAATTCTTCGGCAGCCCGATCAAAGGCATGGGCTTTCGCATTTCGACCGAGGTGGGTCGGCTGGGCCTTGATATGGTCTGGGCAGAAATCACGGTCGCAGCACTGGCCGGCTCGGCGTTCTATGGGATCGTCGCAACAATCGAGAAGGGGGTCACCTTCTGGCACCCCTCGCAAAGAGGTTGAGCAAAAGCAATCAACCAATAACCAACGGGAGAAGACGACATGATGAAAACACTGAAAGGCACGCTGGGGGCGATGGCCCTGATGTCCACCTCGGCGATGGCCGCGGATGACGTGACACTGCAACTGAAATGGGTCACGCAAGCCCAGTTCGCGGGGTATTACGTGGCGCTGGAAAACGGGTTCTACGCCGATGAGGATCTGAACGTGACGATCAAGCCCGGTGGCCCCGACGTGGCCCCGGTGCAGGTTCTGATGGGCGGTGGCGCCGACGTGATGGTCGACTGGATGCCCTCCGCCCTGGCCGCCCGCGAACAGGGCGCGCCGGTGGTGAACATCGCCCAGCCGTTCAAAAGCTCAGGCATGATGCTAACCTGCCGCAAGGACACCGGCATCACCAGCCCCGCCGATTTCGCCGGCAACACGCTGGGCGTCTGGTTCTATGGCAACGAATACCCGTTCCTGAGCTGGATGAGCAGCCTTGGCATCTCGACCGAGGGCGGCGATGGCGTGACGGTTCTGAAACAAGGCTTCAACGTCGATCCGCTGCTGCAAGGTCAGGCGGCCTGCGTGTCCACCATGACCTATAACGAATACTGGCAGGTGATCGACGCGGGCCTGTCCGCCGACGATCTGGTGACCTTCAAATACGAAGATCAGGGCGTGGCGACGCTGGAGGACGGCCTGTATGTGCTTGAGGACAAGCTGGGCGACGACGCCTTTGTCGGCCAGATGGAGCGCTTTGTCCGCGCCAGCATGAAGGGCTGGAAATGGGCCGAGGAGAACCCGGAAGACGCCGCGATGATCGTGCTGGAATATGACGAGACCGGCGCCCAGACCGAAAAGCACCAGGTGCGCATGATGGGTGAGATCGCCAAGCTGACCGCAGGCTCGACCGGCGCGCTGGACGTGGCGGATTATGATCGCACCGTGGCCACCCTGATGGGCGGCGGGTCCGACCCGGTCATCACCAAGATGCCCGAGGGTGCATATTCCCTGGCCATCACCGACGCGGCGCTGAAGTAAGCCCCGCCAATAGACCAAGCCAACGCAAGGGCCGCGCCACCCCGGTGCGGCCCTTTTGTTCCGTCGACTTACCGAGATGCGTTGTGGACCTGTTAAACCTTTAGCAAAATGCGTGCAGCGGGACCGGAAGAACAGGTTTTGAGATCCGAAAACCAGCTGCAGGAGGCAGCCAGAAGGGTGACCGGCGCAAAGCGTCTGGCGCCGTTGGTTAATGTCTTTCTAACCGTTGTGATCGTAGCAGTGTCTTCCGACCGCCAACGCACCTTTCTTGAGCTTCAGCACGAACGCGAGAAAGTCCGCGCCAAGATCAGCGCCTTGCGCGTCCGGCTTGAGGCCAGCCTGGACGCGCATTTCAAGGCGGTTCGCGGTGTGGCGCCACCGTGTCGACAAAGTCCGACATGTCGCATGAGCGTTTCATCTACCCCCGGCTGATCGAACTTGTGCTCGATCCGACGCGCATCACGCTCGGACAGCTCGAAAGCCCACTCTTGGATGAACGCGACCAGTCGCCAAGCCAAGGTATTCAGGTAGCCAAATTGATGGAGGTCGACTTTTTGTCGCGGCACCTGCAACAGCGCAAGCCAACGGCCTGAACACCCGATCGATATCCTGCGTCCGCCTCTTATCTGCTTTATGTTGGCGGCGGCGTGGCGATCATGCCGCCATAGGTGATCAGATTGGCGGCCTCCTCCGAGACCGGCGGCACCGCGATCGGGCAAACCGAACCCGGAATCACCGCGACATCAAAGAGCTCACCCACGCCGCCATCGACGCGAAGCCAATCGGTGCAGCTTCCCTTGGACAGATCAATCACCTGCACGCCGCACCAGGCGTCACTGTCCGCATCCCGCAGCCGTTGATCCAGCGCCAGCCCCTCAAAGCGCTGATAGCGCGGGCGCGACAGGCCGACGAAGGCCAGGTTGCCGGCAAAGCTCAGACCGCGCAGGAAGCCCGGGCAAAACACTTTCGGCTTGAACCGCCCCATGCCACCGGGCGTGTCGAAGGCGACGAACCCAAGCTCTCCGGTCCCCGAGTTCAGCAGCCACAGCTGGCCGTCATGCATCCGCGGGCTGTGCGGCATCGACAAGCCTTCGCAGACGACTTTGCCGGTTTCGACATCCACGACGATGCCCCCATCCGCGCGACGATCTCGCCAGCCGTCGATTGTATCCGAACGCGACACGGCGGTGACATAGCGCGGCCTGCCGTTCTCCATTGCCAACCCGTTCAGGTGGCAGCGGTCCTCATCCACAAGGGCCGAGATGAACGGCGGGCGCCAGATCTCCTCAAAGGAATGCCTGGCCGACGGCACCGCCAGGCAGTTGAACCGCGTGTTCACGAACACCGCCCGGCCCTGATCATCAATGCCAATATCATGGGCGTCCAGCGCGCCAGTGACATGAGTCACGCGCGGCACGAAACAGGTGTCGAACGCGCCGTTCACCATTTGACCGGGGTCCAGGATGTTCTGAAATCTGAGGATCTGGTAGCCCGCCGTCATCGTCAGCCCGCCGTCATCGTCCAGACACAACCCCATCGGCTTCGGCATGGCCGCTTGATGAATGTTCACCCCGTCCTGCGCATTGCGCCCGACCAGATATAGAAAGCCTGACTGGTAAGACGTCACTGCCAACGACGCATTCAGCCCCGCCAACCGACCGGCCAGATTGGCGGACACGGAAAAGGTGGTCTCTTCCCCCGGAGGTTCTTCGCGACCGCATTGCGCCATGACGTGTGTTTTCCCAAGCCGACTCGCCCAATGGCAGTTTCGCGGATTTGTGCGCCCGGAACCACTGAAATCAAGCCTGAATGCGCCACGCAAACGGGGCCCGGTATGGCGAAAGCGTTTTCTGTGTCGGGAGAATGGTGCCCAAGAGAGGCATCCAAACTGTATTTTAGTAATTGAATATCAATAACTTACATGAGGCTGATTCCTGAATGCGGTCCCAAAAGTGGTTCCGATAATACTGAATCCCAGAGTTCGGTTCGCATGGCAGACGTTCGCGCTGACTGGTACAAACGTCTGCAATGCGGGGCAAAGCACCATTTGGTTGAAGCTGGACCAGTGTCTGCTTTTTGAAAGGGTTGACCTGATCGACCTGTTTGAAGACTTTTCTGTCCCTTATCCGCTGATGGGGACGAGCAGCCTAGTGACTGGCAACCAACGGCCGAGGTTGGCGCACTGTTTTCCAGAGCCAAAACAGCATAAGGAGCATGATTGTCAGTTCAGGCAGTGACAAAACGCCCGAATTTTGCACCGCGTCTGGAAACACAGAAGCCCCCGGTCCGGTAAATGCTGATCCAGCCGCGATGAAAAAACCGATACACATCCGCAAAAGATGCTGGGCGATCCGATGTCTGTTTGAAATCTGTGTTCCAAAAACCATGCGCATATCGCCGACAAAGGCGACGGCAGCCATACCGAACAAGAAAAAGTAATCCTCAGCCGCGAAGCCGTACAAGCGCGCGTCTGGCATTGTCGTGGCGTACCAGCCTGCACTGAAAAGAGCGACCGCGTTGAGGGCATTCAACCCTGCGATAGCGATGAACCATCTTCTTGCGCCTCGCGCACGAATGCGCACAGCCAATACACCGCTTGAGACCAGGGTTGCTCCAAGGATACCCGCATGAAATGTGATCCAGAACGTTTCGTATTTTAACGCTCCAAGGATGGCGCCCAGCACGGATGCCACCCCCATGCTGATGACAAACACACGGCCAGCGCTCACATGCACCTTGCGCCCTTTGCGCGATCCGAGGGCGATGGTGCCCACAATGACGGCCAATGTGCCGAGCGTAACATGTGCAAACAATGTGATGATATCTGGGGTGGGCATAACGTATTCTTTCCGCTGTGATGGTTTCGCCCGGTTATGCGCATCCTTGCCATCCCTGTCGTCCGCGCATGACGGCGAGGACATTTTATTTCTGCCCTTTCGAACCTGCGGTTGCGTTGATGAGGTCGGTGAAACCAGCGTATCAATGAGTATGGAAAACGCTGCCGTTCTGACCCTCGCCGGACTTTGTCTTGGCATTGCCCTGACCGGGCTCCTTGCCGTTGTGTTGCGGAAAGGAAGCCTGCGCGAACGGCTCAGCCTCGGGGTGGTCTACGTCGCATTTATTGGAATGATCGCACTACCAATCGTCAGAACTTTCACTGGAGCCGCTTTGATCAACTACATGCCGTTGTTGCTGGTCATGCTGCTGGCGCTGCCGCCGGCCTTTTTTCACTACATCGCGGCCAAAACAGCAACGGCATCACACTCGCAAATCCCATGGCGTGATCTGGCATTGCCATTGACGGGCGGCGTGGTCTGCATCGGGTTTTGGATCCTCCCGGCGCAAGCCAAAAGAACAATGCTTATATCAGGCGAATTGCCTCCGGGGTTTTGGCCAGGTGTTCTCGCCCTGTCGACATTTGTGCTGATCCTGATCTGGTTGATCGCGTCCTTCGCCTACCTTGTCGCGATACTGCGCCGCCTCACGACCTACCGTGCCCATATCCGGCAACTCTACTCGGACGTCGAAGAACGGGATCTACGCTGGGTCGATGTGGTGATGGTCCTGCTGATCCTGATCTGGGCCGCAGGGGCTTTTTCCCTCGCCGATGAAAACTTTGCGGACGGCACTTTGTTCGTCGAAGAGCTGCTTCTTGCGCTGATCGCCGGCGGCTTGTTGGTATTGAACGTTTTTGCCCCGATCACACCACCAGACGTCAACACTGCGGTTGAAGAAGACGAGCAAGATCTCAAATATGCCCGCTCTGCGTTGACGTCTGCCCACGCGCAAAAGTTGGCCGTCCGTCTCGAGGCGGCGATGCAAAAAGATACGCTTTACCTCGACCCCAACCTGTCGTTGCAAAAGCTGTCGCAGCAAGTGGGCGCGCTGCCAAACCAAGTGTCACAAACACTAAATCAAGAGATCGGCGCAACCTTCTTCGACTATGTTGCACGCTGGCGGATAGAGGCTTCAAAGCCTCTGATCACGGCAGGCGATGCATCGGTGCTTACTGTTGCCCTAGAGGTTGGCTTCAACTCCCGCTCAACATTCTACAAGGCCTTCAAACGTGAAACGGGCATGACCCCGAAAGGTTTTCGCGCCTCGCAACTTAACACAGGTTAGAAGCTGACAGTCAGGCAAGTTGCAGCATTGATCAAAATGGGCTCGGAGCCGCCGTTCGCTGCAACTTGCCCCGATGGCCATTAAGCGGGACAAACGGACTCGTGCGAGCGCGGCTAGTGCTCGTGAAGAAATTCCTCGCCATTGCAGCGCGCTTCTCTCTGCGATGCAGCCCATTTCGTCGAAGCGGTCGTTGAGCCCAGCAAAGCGGCGCCAAATCCATACCGACCATTCGCTGCGAGCCGCCTGAACTGGAAGGGAGCGGGACTTGTCTGCCGTTTGCACGACCGGATACCTGCATTGCAAAGTCTTGCCGACAAATTCGCGTTTTCGAACTGGATATTCTTTTCAACACACGGAAATCAAACGGGGCAGGCCTGCCCGATAAGCCAATCCCTCATGATCGCAACAATCGTTGGATTTCTTGGTTCGCGCGGAGCGACCACATAATACCCCTCGTCTGTCTCCATTGAGTATTCAACTGGTTGGCATAAGCGGTTGGCCCGAAGATCAGCCGCCACGAATTCACGGTTGGCCAAGGCAACACCCTGGCTTGCCAATGCGGCATCAATGGCCATGGACGTTAGGCTGAACGCCATGGTCTTCATGTTAGATACTGGCTGTTCCCCAAGAGCAGATTCAAGGAACAGGGGCCATTGGCCATGGGAATCCTCAAGCAGTACGTGGTTGAGCAGATCTTGTGGCGACTGGATCGGGTTCTGTCCGGTGGCAAGATCCGGGTGGCAGACAGCGATCAGTTTGGCAGTGAACAACGGTTCAGCCACAAGACCAGGGCCAAAAGGCGGCTTTCCCTGCCGGATAGCAATGTCGACCCCGTCGCTCTGGAAGTTGGCAAGGCTGTTCGACGCGTCCAGGCGCACGCTGATCTCGGGATGATCCTTGGCTAATGCGCCCAGTTTTGGCACCAGCCATCTTGTCGCAAAAGAAGGGGTGGAACTAATCGTCATGACGGCGTTTTGAGGTTTCAGATTGCTCGTCGCTTCACCGATCATATCAAATGCGCGACGAATGGGCGGCAGGTATTTGCGGCCCTCATCCGTTAAGGCAAGCCCTCTGGCATGCCTGTTGAACAACTTGATTTTCAACAAGTCTTCGAGCCCGCGCACCTGTTGGGCAACGGCGCCTTGCGTGACGCCAAGCTCTTTGGCGGCAAGCCTGAAGTTCAGATGTCGCCCAGAGGCTTCAAACGCCTTCAAAGAATTCAATGGCGGGAGCTTACGCAATCTGGGCCCAATCAAGTCAGTAGAATTTCTATAGAGTTATGGCAGAATTACTGGTTAGTCAAACAGCCGAAAGAACGCCAGGTTGGAGCCAGATCGACAACATGGGCTTTACGGAGACGGAAAATGGCTGACAAGAAAGTGGCAATCATCATGGGTGGCGGCAGTGGCATGGGCGCGGATAGTGCGCGTCGGCTTGCGGCTGATGGCTTCAATGTCGCCATCCTGTCTTCTTCCGGTAAAGGCGAGGCACTGGCCAGGGAACTGGGCGGGATCGGCGTAACCGGCACCAACAAATCCAGCGAAGATATGCAGAAACTTGTCGACGCTGTGATGGAGAAATGGAGCCGCGTTGATGTGCTGGTCAATTCCGCAGGTCATGGGCCTCGTGCACCGGTTCTAGAAATCAGCGATGAGGATTGGCACGAAGGCATGGAGGTCTATTTCCTGAATTCCGTACGTGCCACGCGGATTGTTGCTCCGATCATGATTGCGCAGAAATCCGGCACGATCATCAACATCTCGACCTTTGCCGCCTTTGAACCCGACGCGGTTTTCCCGACCTCGGGCGTGATGCGCGCCGGTCTGGCAGCATACTCTAAACTGTTTGCTGACAAGTATGCGGCTGACAATGTTCGTATGAACAACGTTCTGCCGGGCTTTATCGACAGCCTGCCGGAAAACCCGGATTTCATGGCAAAGATCCCCATGGAGCGCTACGGCAAATCCTATGATGAAATCGCCGCGACCGTGGCGTTCCTCGCCTCCGAAGGCGGCGCCTACATCACCGGCCAGAACATCCGCGTCGACGGCGGCATCACCCGCTCGGTCTGATCCGGTCCCCAACCACGAAAGACAAAATCATGAAACCGACTTCGAAGGACTCCTCGTGGGAGATGGACCTCCCTGTGTTTTCCGCCACGCCGAAACACGAAGCCTATGACGTTGTTATAATCGGCGGGGCCACCATGGGGGCCTGCACCGCCTGGTTTCTGGCCTCCAACCCGGATTTCAAGGGAAAGGTGCTGGTGGTTGAGCCTGATCCGACCTTCTCCAAGGCGCAGACCGGGGCCTCGAACAACTGTATGCGTCAGCAGTTTGCCAACCCGATCAACGTGAAAATCGGCCAATATGCGGCGGAGTTCGTGCGCAATTTCCGTGAAAACCTTGGTGGCGACCCCAATGTGCCAGAGTTGAGCATTCGCAACTTTGGCTATCTCTATCTGTCCGATAACGCCGACCTAACCAAGGTTCTGCAGAGAGATCAAAGTGTACAGGAAGAATGTGGCGCAGGTACTCGGATGGTCGCACCGCAAGAAATTGCCGATGCCTACCCGTTCTAAAAGCTGGACGACATCGAAGCGGGCAGCCTGAACACAATTGACGAGGGGTATTACAATGCCCCGCTGATGGTTGAATGGCTGATCAAGAAGTCGGTCGAGGCGGGCGTTGACTATGTCCAGAATTCGGTCACCGCAATCAGCCGCGAGGGCGACAAGGTCACCGGCGTAACCCTTGCCACCGGCGAGGTTATCCATGCAGGCGCCATCGTCAATGCGTCCGGCAGTCGAAAACGTGAACATCTAGAGGCCCTATCGACTTCCAAGGCCTTGTCGCTAGGCACTCAAGACAACCAGCAGTTCGATCGTCTCCAAAAGAAGCTTGAGAAAACATTGCACCAGCCACAGTGCTCGGCATTTGGCGTAGAAGGGAAAAAACCGTTCCGGAGCCAATTTGGGACCCGAAACTAGTTGAATACTTTTATTCGCTGTTGCTCAGGAAAGAACGCAGTTCGGTTCCTTCAAAGTGATCTGAATTCATCACATAGGTCCGCCCAGATCTGCCCTAGTTCTACGCGCTGATTCCAGTAGGTCGTGCGGTTGTAAGTCCGCCTGATCACGTTTGTGTCTTGATGTGCTAATATGGCTTCAATGACATCAGGGTTATACCCACGAGAATTTAGAACTGTGCTGGCGGTTACTCGGAAGCCATGCGCGGTGACCTCATCACCGGAGAAACCGAGCCGTCTCAAATCGGTATTGAAGGCGTTTTCGGAAACCAGTTTCCGGTTCGAAATCAAGGACGGGAACAGCAACTCGACGCCTTTGATTTCGGACCAGTTCTCCATGACGATTTCAAAGGCCTGGTCAGAAAGTGGTACCTTGTGTTCACGCCGCATCTTCATGCGTGTGGCTGGGATCGTCCATGTTCGGGCATCAAGATCGAATTCCTGCATTCTCGCGCCTCGGGTTTCGCCAGGGCGTGTGCAGGTCAAAATCTGGAACTTCATGGCCGCCGGAATAACCGGCCAGCCTGGATAGTCATCAAGACGACGCAGTAACTGCCCGAATTCCTTCTCGTCAGTGATGGCTGCGCGACCTTTCACTTTGGGCGGCAGCAACGCATCCTTCAAAGCCGCTGAAGGATCAGCAGGCGCGCGCATTGTGACCATAGCGAGACGGAAGATTGCCGAGATGGTTGCACGCAGTTTCTTCGCTGTTTCGCGCCGGCCGCTGCGTTCGATCGGTTTCAGGAGATGCAGGAGCTCGGCAGCGGTGATTTGGTCGATTGGACGGTTGTGCAGTGGTTTCGCTAGGTCTTCGATATGCCACCGCTTCTTGCGTAGGGTTGCCGGGGCCAGTTCCCGATCTACCAAGCTTTCGTAGTATTCATCGGCCACCTCCTTGAACGTCATGCGCGCCTTCGCATGGGCGTCAATTCGGTCGAGCTTCTTCTGGATGGAAGGGTCTGTATCTTCGGCCAAAAGCCTTTTGGCTTCATCACGTTTGCGGCGAGCATCTGCCAACGACATCACAGGATACGGCCCGATGGTGAGAGTTTTCTCTTTTCCCATGAATTGGTAGCGAAACTGCCAGGATTTCGTACCGGTCGGTCAAACCAACAAATACAGGCCCCAACCATCATGGACGCGAAAGGGTTTATCCTTTTGTTTAACTTACGTATCTGAAGGTCCGACAGGGGCATATTGGACACAGGATTCCCGAATTGCTCGTTTTGCGAGGCCGTGCCCAGATCTGTACCCAGGAATGGGTGCGATTTGCTGGGTACAGGGGGTCAGCTGTGAGCAGCAGAATACCGCAAATACCCTTGTTTTTCAAGGTTTTTGAGCATCTATGTTTGGGATGAATGGTGCCCAGGAGAGGACTCGAACCTCCACATCGTTGCCAATACTAGCACCTGAAGCTAGCGCGTCTACCAATTCCGCCACCTGGGCAGGTGTCGTCGTGAAGCCGCGATGTAAAGACAGTCGCGAGGGGTGTCAACGGGATTCGTGCTGGTTCTTCCATAGAAAATTGCATCTGCTTTGCGACTTGTTCAAAACGCCTGAAAAAGATAAGCAAGGCCCAACGAATTCAAGGAGACCGCCCATGTCGAAACTCGTCACCATCTATGGCGGATCGGGCTTTGTTGGCCGCTATATCGCGCGCCGCATGGCGAAACAGGGTTGGCGCGTGCGCGTCGCCGTGCGCCGTCCGAACGAGGCATTGTTCGTGAAACCCTATGGCGCCGCTGGTCAGGTCGAACCGATCCTGTGCAACATCCGTGATGACAACAGTGTGCGGGCCGCAATGCAAGGCGCCGATGCGGTGGTGAACTGCGTCGGGGTGCTGTTGTCGATTGGCAAAAACAGCTTTGACGCCGTGCAGCACGAAGGTGCGGGCCGGGTGGCACGCATCGCCGCCGAGGAAGGCGTGGGCGCCTTGGTGCACCTGTCCGCCATTGGCGCCGATGCCGGCAGCGACTGCGAATACCAAAAATCCAAGGGTGAAGGCGAAGCGGATGTAACCGCGGCCTTCCCGAACGCCGTGATCCTGCGCCCGTCGCTGGTCTTCGGATCCGAAGACGGGTTCTTCAACCGGTTCGCCGGGATGACGCGGTTTGGCCCGATCCTGCCGATCGTCGGCGCCGACACCAAGTTCCAACCGGTGTTCGTGGACGACGTGGCCGCAGCTGCCGAGATGGGCGTTCTGGGCCAGGCCGATGCTGGCGTCTATGAGCTGGGCGGCCCCGACGTGGATACGATGCGCGGCCTGATGGGCCGGATGCTGGACGTGGTTCAACGCCGCAGCCTGGTTCTGAACATCCCGTTTTGGATCGCACGCATTAAAGCCTGGTGGTTCGACCTGTTTCAGAAACTCTCGGGTGACCTGATCCCCGCGCTGTTGTCGCGCGATCAGGTGAAGGCGCTGCGTTGCGACACCGTCGTAGCGGACGATGCGCAGGGCTTTGACGCGCTTGGCATCACTCCCACGGCAATGGGCGCGATTTTGCCCGATTACCTGTGGCGGTTCCGCCCCTCGGGGCAATATGCGGCGATCAAAAATTCGGCCAAGAACCTGAAGGCCTGAGCCCTGCCCCAATTCGAAACGGCACCCGTCGGCCCCACGGTCGGCGGGTGTTTTCGTTCAGGAATAGGCGATGACCAACAAGGCGACGCCCAAAATCACACGATAGATCACATAGGGCGTGAAGCTGACGGATTTCAAAAGCCGCATCATCAAGCTCAGCGCCAGAAGCGCCGAGACGAAGGCAAAGCCCGCCGCGATCGCCCCATCGCGTGCGGCCTGTGCGTTGGCCGTCGTGGCAACCTCAAGTCCAAGAAGCACGCCCGAGGCGATGATGGTCGGGATCGACATCAGCATGGCCAGCTTTGCCCCGCCTTCGCGGTCATAGCCCAATGCCCGCGCACCCGAAATGGTCGCGCCTGAGCGTGAAGTGCCGGGGATCAGCGCGATGGCCTGCCACAGCCCCATGATGATCGCGTCTTTCAGGCTCCAGTCGGTGTCGGTTTTTTCCGTGCCACCGCGCTGATCGACCACGTAAAGCACGATGCCGAAGCCCAGCATGGTCCAGCCAATCACGGTGATCGAGCGCATTGCGTCGTTCAACCCGGTCAGTTTCAGCACCAGCCCGGCCAGAATGACCGGCACCGTCGCCACCGCCAGCAGAAAAGCCAGCCGCGACCCCGGCGTGTCGATGCGCCCCGTCAACAAGCGCGGAATGCCGGCAAGCCCCTGCCGGACGTCGGCCCAGAAGTATCCGATCACGGCAAACAGCGTGCCCACATGCACCGCCACATCGATCACCTGGCCTTGATCCTCCAACCCCGTGAGCGAAGGAATCAGAATCAGGTGGCCCGAGGACGAGACCGGAAGAAACTCGGTAAGCCCCTGAACAACGGCGATAATGAACAGATGGATGAGTGACATGTTGCCCCGGCCTGACTTCGGTTTCGCGTAAGCTAACCGACCGGAATCAAAAGGAAAGCAGATAAATACATATCAGTTCGGACCCATTTCTGCGCCCACATGCTGCAAAATCAACGATGTGAACGTGCATTTCTTGATATTAGGTCAGCAATTATGCCTTTTCTTTTCCTCCATCTCGCAATAGACAGACGATCCGAGAGATCAGACCGACCGGAGGCCCTGGGATGGCAAAGCAGCCGATGCTGAAATTCGTGAACGTGGACCGGGACATGCCCGAAAAGCGGGATGCCGATACGCGCAGCCACGACTTCAACGAAATTTACGCCGAATTCGCCAAGGCGAAGGCCGAGGAACAAGCCAGCCGGTGCAGCCAGTGCGGCGTGCCCTATTGCCAGGCGCATTGCCCGCTGTCCAACAACATCCCCGACTGGCTGCGCATGACGGCCGAGGGGCGGCTCAAGGAAGCCTATGAGCTGAGCCAAGCCACCAACACCTTCCCGGAAATCTGCGGCCGCATCTGCCCGCAAGACCGCCTGTGCGAAGGCAATTGCGTGATCGAGCAATCGGGCCATGGCACGGTCACCATCGGCTCGGTCGAGAAATACATCACCGACACAGCCTGGGAAAACGGCTGGGTTGAGGACATCGTGCCCGGTGCGGACCGCGGCGACAGTGTAGGCATCATCGGCGCGGGCCCCGGTGGCCTGGCCGCTGCCGACGTGTTGGTGCGCGCGGGCGTGCAGGTCACGGTCTATGACCGCCATGACCGCGCGGGCGGGCTGCTGACCTATGGCATCCCCGGCTTCAAGCTGGAAAAGGACGTGGTCATGCGCCGGATTGCCCAGCTGGAAAAGGCAGGCGTGAAATTCGTGTTGAACTGCACCGTGGGCGAAGACCTGTCGTTCCAGGCCATCCGCGGCCAGCATGACGCAGTGCTGATCGCCACCGGCGTGTACAAGACGCGTGACCTTGGCGGCCCAGGCGCGGGGGCGGCGGGCATCGTGAACGCGCTGGATTACCTCACCTGCTCCAACCGCCTGAGCTTTGGCGACGAGGTGCCGGAGTTTGACAGCGGCGAGCTGAACGCCGAGGGCAAGAAGGTTGTCGTGATCGGCGGCGGGGATACTGCGATGGATTGTGTGCGCACGGCCATTCGTCAGGGTGCCACGTCGGTCAAATGCCTGTATCGCCGCGACCGCGCGAACATGCCCGGATCGCAGCGTGAAACCCAGAACGCGGAAGAAGAGGGCGTGGAATTCGTCTGGCTCGCCGCGCCGAAAGGGTTCTCGGGCGATCCCGTCACGGGCGTGATGGTCCAGAAAATGCGCCTGGGCGCACCGGATGCGTCGGGCCGTCAAAGCCCCGAGGTGATCGAAGGCGCGGATTACGTCGAAGACGCCGATCTGGTCATCAAGGCGCTGGGGTTTGAACCCGAAGACCTGCCCACCTTGTGGGGTGAGGCCGACCTGCCGGTGACCCGCTGGGGCACGGTGAAGGCCACCTTCACCACCGGCCGGACCGAGTTGGACAACGTCTGGGCCGTGGGCGACATCGTGCGCGGTGCCTCCCTTGTGGTCTGGGCCATCAAAGACGGGTGCGACGCAGCCGAAAACATCCTGGCCAGCCTGGACGCGCAGGCCTCTGTGGCGGCCGAGTGAGCAAAGCCGCGCATATCGCCCTGGCCGCTCTGGCCCTGAGTGCTGTCCCCGCCGGGGCCGCGGAGTTCGCCGTGCCGAAAGGCTGTGACGCCTTCCTGACCGTGCAGACGAAATCCTGCGAAGTGGCATTGCTGTGGCGCTGTGACGTGGCGCCCGAGGGCGACCACTGGGAAGCCCGGTTCGACCGCGACGGTCTGTTGGCCATCACCGCCTATGACGCAGAATACCAGTGGCTGGAAAGCACCTTCATGTGGGACGGATCGCACGAGATGCTGTTGACGTCCGAAGACCCGATTTCCTTTTCGGAACTTCTGGAAACCGGCACCGACACCTTTGCCTTTTCGGTCCAGCGCAATGATCAGGACGGAACCGAGCTTCAGTTGGTGATCGGGGTCGACCAGCTGACCGGGGAAACCACCGAAATCGACGGCGTGCCGCTGGAACTGACGGTGACCGAGCACAAGTACCTGACCGATGCCGGCAAGGTGGATTACCACGCCCGCGGCCAGCAATACGTGAGCCGTGAGATGGGCCTGTTCTTCCTGGGGCGCGACGAGTTGATCGAGGGCGACCGGGTGACCGAGTTCGACAGCTCTCCGGTGGATTTCATGTTCCCCGGCGACACAGGGTTCGGTGGCACAACGCCGCTTTACGGCTGCGACGAAATCAAGGCGAGGTATCACGATGCAGGGTAAATGCATGTGCGGCGCGGTCACCGTGACCGCCACCCCGACCCGAAAAAGCCTGTCGGCCTGTCATTGCGACATGTGCCGGGCCTGGACCTCGGGCGCGTTCATCGCGATGGAATGCGCACCGGGGAACGCCAGTGCCGACGGGCCGGTGAAAGTGCTGGAAACCAGCGACTGGGCCCGCCGCGCGGCCTGCGCCCACTGCGGCAGCCCGCTTTGGTACGAGCTGAAAGTCGGCCCCGTGGCCGGTCAGCGGCAGGTGGCTGCCGGATTGTTCCCGGACCTGGGCGACATGCGCCTGGGGTTGGAGCTCTACATTGACAAAAAGCCGCATGGCTATGCCTTCGCAGGCGCAGACCAGCGCAAACAGATGACCGAGGCCGACATGATCGCCATGTTCGCCCCGAAGGACGGAGAAGACAGATGACTAAATTCGATGCCGATTGGGCCGCAAACGAAGAAGCCCGCCGCGCCTATATGGCCGAACATTCGCTGTACCGCGCAGAGGATGAGCATTCGTCCTGTGGTGTTGGCCTTGTCGTGTCGATCGATGGCAAACCCTCGCGCAAGGTCGTGGACGCGGGCATCGACGCGCTGAAGGCGATCTGGCACCGGGGTGCTGTGGATGCGGACGGCAAGACCGGCGACGGCGCCGGTATCCACGTACAGATCCCCGTCAACTTCTTCTATGACCAGATCCGCCGCACCGGGCACGAACCGCGAATGGATGAGCTGATGGCGGTCGGTCAGGTGTTCCTGCCTCGCACCGATTTCGGCGCGCAGGAGACCTGCCGGACCATCGTGGAAACCGAAGTTCTGCGCATGGGCTACTACATCTATGGCTGGCGCCACGTGCCGGTGAACATCGAATGCCTGGGCGAAAAGGCCAACGCCACCCGGCCCGAGATTGAACAGATCCTGATCTCGAACACCAAGGGCGTGGACGAAGAAACCTTCGAGCGCGAGCTTTACGTGATCCGCCGCCGGATCGAAAAAGCCGCCATCGCTGCAGGCGTGCGCGAGCTGTATCTGGCAAGCCTCAGCTGCCGCTCGATCATCTACAAGGGCATGATGCTGGCCGAGCAGGTCGCGGTTTTCTATCCCGACCTGATGGACGACCGGTTCGAAAGCGCCTTTGCGATCTATCACCAGCGCTATTCGACCAACACGTTCCCGCAATGGTGGCTGGCCCAGCCGTTCCGCATGCTGGCCCACAACGGCGAGATCAACACCCTGAAGGGTAACGTGAACTGGCTGAAGTCCCACGAGATTCGCATGGCGTCCGCCTCGTTCGGCGACCATGCTGAAGACATCAAGCCGATCGTCGCCAGCGGCGCATCGGACAGCGCCGCGCTGGATGGTGTGTTTGAGGTTCTGGTGCGCGCGGGCCGCTCGGCCCCGATGGCAAAAACCATGCTGATCCCCGAAAGCTGGTCGAAACAGGCGGTGGAACTGCCGCAGGCCTGGATCGACATGTATTCCTATTGCAACAGCGTGATGGAACCGTGGGACGGCCCCGCTGCGCTGGCAATGACCGATGGTCGCTGGGTTTGTGCCGGGCTTGACCGCAACGGCTTGCGCCCGATGCGTTACGTCGTGACCGGCGATGGCCTGGTCATCGCGGGTTCCGAAGCGGGCATGGTGCCCACCGACGAAGCTTCCGTGGTGGAAAAAGGCGCATTGGGTCCGGGGCAAATTCTGGCCGTGGACATGAAGGACGGCGCGCTGTTCCATGACACCGAGATCAAGGACAAGCTGGCCGCCAGCCAGCCGTTCGGCGAATGGGTCGGCAAGATCAAGGAACTGGACGCTGACCTGGCCTCGGTCGAGGAAAAGCCGTTGTTCGCGGGTGAAGACCTGCGCCGCCGCCAGATTGCCGCCGGGTATACGTTGGAAGAGCTGGAGCAGATCCTGGCGCCGATGGCCGAGGACGGCAAGGAAACGCTGGCCTCGATGGGCGATGACACGCCCAGCGCGGTGCTGTCGACCAAGTACCGGCCGCTCAGCCACTTTTTCCGCCAGAACTTCTCCCAGGTGACCAACCCGCCGATCGACAGTCTGCGCGAATTCCGCGTGATGAGCCTGAAAACCCGGTTCGGCAACCTCAAAAACGTGTTGGACGAAGACAGCAGCCAGACCGAGATTCTGGTGCTGGACAGCCCCTTCGTGGGCAACGCGCAGTTTGACGAACTGGTCGCCGGCTTCAATGCGCCGATGGTCGACATTGACTGCACCTTCCCCGTGGACGGCGGCGACAGCGCCCTGTCCGCCGCGCTGTCCGCGATCCGCGAACAGGCCGAAGAGGCCGTGCGCTCGGGCGCCGGCCATCTGGTTCTGACCGATCAGGGGCAGGGCGAGGGTCGCGTCGCCATGCCGATGATCCTGGCCACAAGTGCCGTGCATTCGTGGCTGACCCGCAAGGGACTGCGCACTTTCACGTCGCTGAACGTGCGGTCCGCCGAATGCATCGACCCGCATTACTTTGCGGTTCTGATCGGCTGCGGCGCCACGGTGGTGAACGCCTATCTGGCCGAAGACAGCCTGGCCGACCGGATTGGCCGCGGGCTGCTGGACTGCACCCTGACCGAGGCCACGCGGCGGTACCGCGAGGCGGTGGACCAAGGTCTGCTCAAGATCATGGCGAAGATGGGGATCAGCGTGATTTCGTCTTATCGTGGCGGTCTGAACTTCGAGGCCGTAGGCCTGTCGCGCGCCATGTGTGCCGAGTATTTCCCCGGCATGACCAGCCGCATTTCCGGCATCGGTGTCGGCGGTATTCAGCGAAAGCTGGAGGCGGTGCATGCACAGGGCTTCGGTCACGCGGGGAACGTGCTACCGGTCGGTGGCTTCTACAAGGCGCGCCGGTCGGGCGAGACCCATGCTTGGGAAGCGCAGACCATGCACCTGATGCAATCGGCCTGCGACCGTGCGTCTTACGAGATGTGGAAGCAGTATTCGGCGCGCATGCAGTCGAACCCGCCGATCCACCTGCGCGACCTCTTGGACATCAAGCCGCTGGGCAACCCGGTGCCGCTGGAAGAGGTTGAAAGCATCACCGCGATCCGCAAACGCTTTGTCACCCCCGGCATGTCGCTGGGCGCGCTCAGCCCCGAGGCGCACAAGACGCTGAACGTCGCGATGAACCGGATCGGCGCGAAATCCGACTCTGGCGAGGGCGGCGAAGATCCGGCGCATTTCCACCCGGAACCCAACGGCGACAACCCGTCGGCGAAGATCAAGCAGGTCGCGTCGGGCCGGTTCGGTGTGACCGCCGAATACCTGAACCAGTGTGAAGAGCTGGAAATCAAGGTGGCCCAGGGCGCCAAGCCCGGCGAGGGCGGCCAGCTGCCCGGCATGAAGGTCACCGACCTGATCGCCCGCCTGCGGCATTCGACCAAGGGTGTCACGCTGATTTCCCCGCCGCCGCACCACGACATCTACTCGATCGAGGACCTGGCGCAGCTGATCTATGACCTGAAACAGATCAACCCGCGCTGCAAGGTGACGGTGAAGCTGGTGGCCTCGTCCGGCGTTGGCACGATCGCCGCCGGTGTGGCCAAAGCCAAGGCCGACGTGATCCTGATTTCGGGTCACAACGGTGGCACGGGTGCCTCGCCCGCCACGTCGATCAAGTTCGCCGGTCTGCCCTGGGAAATGGGCCTGACCGAAGCGCATCAGGTATTGGCAATGAACAACCTGCGCGAGCGGGTGACTTTGCGCACCGATGGCGGCCTGCGCACCGGCCGCGACATCGTCATGGCCGCGATGATGGGGGCCGAGGAATACGGCATCGGCACCGCAGCCCTGATCGCGATGGGCTGCATCATGGTGCGTCAGTGCCAGTCGAACACCTGCCCGGTGGGCGTCTGCACCCAGGACGAAGCCCTGCGCGGCAAGTTCACCGGATCGGCGGACAAGGTGGTGAACCTGATCACCTTCTACGCCCAGGAAGTCCGCGAAATCCTGGCCCGGATCGGCGCCCGGTCGCTGGATGACGTGATCGGCCGTGCGGACCTCTTGAGCCAGGTCAGCCGCGGCTCGGCCCACCTGGATGATCTGGACCTGAACCCGCTGCTTCTGACCGTCGATGGTGCGGATCGCATCGTTTACAACCGGGGCAAGGACCGCAACGTTGTGCCCGACACGCTGGACGCCGAGATCGTGCGTGACGCGCATCGGTTCCTGGAGGACGGCGAAAAGATGCAGCTGTCCTATGCAGTTCAGAACACGCACCGGACGGTCGGCACGCGGGTCTCCAGCCACATCGTGCAGAACTTCGGCATGCGCAATTCACTGCAGGCCAACCACCTGACGGTGAAGCTGACCGGGTCCGCCGGCCAGTCGCTGGGTGCCTTCGCGGCGCCGGGGCTGAAGCTGGAAGTGTCCGGCGACGCCAACGATTATGTCGGCAAGGGCCTGTCGGGCGGCACCGTGGTGGTGCGCCCGCCGATGGCCTCGCCGCTGGTGGCCAGTGAAAACACCATCATCGGCAACACGGTGCTGTACGGTGCCACAGACGGCTTCCTATTCGCCGCCGGGCGCGCCGGCGAACGCTTCGGCGTGCGCAACTCGGGCGCTTCGGTGGTGATCGAGGGTTGCGGCACCAACGGCTGTGAATACATGACCGGCGGGGTTGCGGTGATCCTGGGCTCGATCGGCGCAAACTTCGGCGCCGGGATGACCGGCGGCATGGCGTATCTTTATGACCCCGATGGCGTGGCACAGGATTACATGAACCTTGAAACGCTGGTGACCTGCCCGGTTGCGGTGGATCATTGGGAGGCACAGCTGAAAGGTCTGATCGAGCAGCACCTTGAGGAAACCGGATCGGCCAAGGCCGCCGAGATCCTGCAACACTGGGACCTTGAAAAGGGTCATTTCCTGCAGGTCTGTCCGAAGGAAATGCTGGCCCACCTGCCCGCCCCGCTCAGTGAAGACGCGGGTGCCATTCCGGCAGAATAAGACACAAAGCGGCGGCCTGATCGGGCCGCCGTTTTTCGTTACAACTCAGCCACCCCGACGACGTAGTTCTTGCCGTAGACCTTCGCGCATTTCGGGCAGGTCGTGTAGAAGAACCAGACCTTGGCGTTCGCGGTGCCCCGTTTGGCCGCCTCGGCCTGCATGGCGTAGTGCCAGTGCTTTGCGTCGCGATACGGACCTTCGAACACCTTGGTGAAGAAGTCGCCCGACAGCGTCACCATCTCTTCCCCCTCAAGCGGCTCTTCGGTGGCAAACAAGTGTTCCGCCCGCCACGGGGTTTCTTCGCGGCTGAGCACGATGAAGTTATCTTCGCCATAACCGCCGTGTGCGTCGATCTTCCCCAACACGCGGGAAAACACCGACCCCATGTTGACGGGGATATGCATCACAGATCGCGTTTCGGCGCGAGCAAAGCTTTTGCCTTCAAAATGCAACAGCGCGTCCTCCCAACTTTCGGTGTGGAAACGCGGGCAACATCCGGTGGGATTGTCACTCATGTCATAGCGCGGCAAGGCGTTGGTTCTCATGGCAAACCCTCCTTTCCATGCGCCCAGTATACCACCCTCGCGAACCTCGCACCTTGACCAGGACCGGGTCGGCATGGTCATTGAACCCGTGGCAAAGACAGCGAAGAAGAAACCCCCCGCGAAAAAGCGATCGCCGCGCGAGGCACTGACCGCGACACGGCGGTTTCGACCCGTGCGCTGGATGCTGCGCCAGATCAGGCGTGTGCTGCTTCTGTTGATCGGCATCTTCGCCCTGGCGATCAGCGCCTATGTCTTCGTAAACCCACCCACCACGATTTATATGACCCAAGAAAGCCGTCGCTTGGGTGGGATCGACCACCATTGGGTGCCGTTGGAGGACATCGCGCCGGTCATGGCGCGTTCGGCCGTTGCCGCCGAGGATGCGAATTTCTGCACCCATTGGGGCTTTGACATGAGCGCGATCCGGGATGCGATCGAAGGTGGCGGCAATCGCGGCGCGTCGACGATCAGCCAGCAGGTGGTGAAAAACACCTATCTGTGGCACGGGCGGTCCTGGGCGCGCAAGGCGCTTGAGGCGTTGATCACCCCGGCAATGGAGCTGGTCTGGACCAAACGCCGGATCATCGAGGTTTACCTGAACGTGGCGGAATTCGACGAAGGCGTGTTTGGCGTCGAAGCCGCCGCGCGACATTATTTCGGGATCGGGCCCGAGCAGCTGTCCCCGATCCAGGCTGCGCGCCTGGCCGCTATCCTGCCGGACCCCAAAGGGCGCTCGGCCTCGCGCCCCACTGGGTTTGTCAAACGCCGGGCGGCAAGTATCCGCGACGGGGCGGCAACGATCCGTGCAGATGGTCGCGCATCCTGTTTCGAGGATTGATCCCACGCCCGCCATGCGGCAATACGGGGGGCAAGCACCACCATTTGTGATAGAGCCATGAACCGTCTGTTCCACGTCCCCCTGTCCCCGTTCTGCCGCAAGGTCCGCCTGTCGCTGGCCGAAAAGAAGATCGAGGTCGAGTTGGTTGAGGAACGATACTGGGAAAAAGGCCCCGAATTTCTGCGCCGAAACCCGGCCGGAAAGGTCCCGATCCTGAAGATGGCCGGAAAGACCCTGACCGAAAGCGCGGCGATCTGCGAATACATCGAAGACATGCACCCGACCCCGGCGCTGATGCCGGCCGACCCCGAAGGCCGGTATGAAGTGCGCCGCCTGGTCACCTGGTTTGACGACAAGTTCCACCAAGAGGTCACCTCAAAACTGCTCTATGAGCGGGTGAACAAAAAGGTGATGGGCCAAGGATACCCGGATTCGACCGCCGTGAAAGCCGGCGCCAAGGCCATCAAGTATCACCTGGACTATATGGGCTGGCTGCTGGACCTGCGCCGTTGGCTGGCAGGCGATCAGATGACGCTGGCCGATTTCGCCGCCGCCGCGCATCTGTCGTCACTGGACTACATCAGCGACGTGGATTGGACCCGGAACGAAAACGTGCGCGAATGGTATGCCAAGATCAAATCGCGCCCCGCGTTCCGCTCGATCCTGGCCGACCATGTCTCCGGCTTCCCGCCGCCCGCGCATTACGCGGACCTTGATTTTTGAGCACAAACGCCAAATCCGCCATCATTGACAAGGCCCTTGCGGAGGGGTTTGCCAGCGCCGGGATCTGCCGCCCGGATGCGGTGCCCGAAATCGCCGCGCGGCTTGAGGCCTTCGTGGCCGAGGGCATGCATGGCGACATGTCCTGGATGGGCGACCGCATGCATTGGCGCGGCAACCCGGCAGCGCTGTGGCCCGAGGCACGCTCGGTCATCATGCTGGCCGAACCCTATACCCCCGACCATGACCCGCGCGATGTGTTGGCCCTGCGCGATCGCGGCGCGATCAGCGTCTATGCGCAGAACCGCGATTACCATGACATCGTCAAGAAACGGCTGAAGCGGGTCGGGCGCTGGATGGTCGATACCTATGGGTGTGACATCAAGGTGTTCGTGGACACCGCCCCAGTGATGGAAAAACCGCTGGCCCAGGCCGCCGGGTTGGGTTGGCAGGGCAAGCACACCAACCTGCTGTCGCGCGATTTGGGCAGCTGGTTCTTTCTGGGCGCGATTTTCACCACGCTGGAATTACCGCCTGATACGCCAGAGCAGGAAAACTGCGGCAGTTGCACCGCCTGCCTGGACGCCTGCCCGACCGACGCCTTTCCAGCCCCGTTCCAGTTGGATGCACGGAAGTGTATTTCCTACCTCACGATTGAACACAAAGGCCCGGTCGACGAGGCTCTACGTCCGCTGCTGGGAAATCACATCTATGGCTGCGACGATTGCCTTGCCGCCTGCCCCTGGAACAAGTTCGCGGTGACAGCGCGCGAGCTTCGCTATGCCGCACGCGACGACCTGAAAGCGCCGCATCTGGCAGAGTTGTCCGTGCTGGACGACACCGCGTTTCGCGCGCTGTTTTCAGGCTCGCCGATTAAACGGTTGGGGCGGGATCGCTTCGTGCGAAATGTGCTCTATGCGATCGGGAACAGCAATGACGCCGGCTTGCGGACAAGTACGGCCCAATTGGTGAACGACCCCAGCCCGGTGGTCGCCGATGCCGCCCGCTGGGCGATGGCGCAGCTGGATCATTCATGAGGCGGCGGCACGGTCATGCGATAGGCTTCAACCGCTGCGGATATGCCATCTGCGGCGCGTGATTGTGGGAAAGGACCGACAGTCGACGGCCCGATCTGGTACGTCACCCAAGTTCCCGCCGCGCCGGTATCCTTGAACGCCACGCGCACATTCACACCCTTGGCCCGGAACGCGTTCATCAATGACGTCGCGAACACCCGCCGCGACACGCCGCCTGATCGACGGTCATCGAAACTGACCAGTGCGACAATTTCAAAGGCCTGCACATCGCCGGTCTCAAACGCTTGCAGGCTTTGCTGCGTGATGCCCAACGGCCGCACGGTCGGGTCGTTGGACAGGTAGTAATACAGCAGCGCGCCTGCTGTTGGCAGGACGATCACGGTGATCAGAATCATCAGATGAACCGCGCTTCGTTGCAAGACCATGGACTGCCCCCGTTTCACATGCCGTCACCTTACCGCCGCAAGGTTTAGGTTTCGTGAAGCCGGGCTGACCAATCTCTCGTCGCAGCCCTGGTCCTGTCGGCCCTGGCCACCTTCGGCATGTGCGCCTTCCAAAAACGACGCGGCGGCGCCGATCCTCATCGCCGCCGCCGTTTTCGGGATCATTCTGGTCCTTTGCCGGACGCTTCTGGCCTTGGCCTAGGCGCGCACCAGCCGTTCATAGCTTTCCGAGATGTCGCGGGTCAGCGCGCCGACCTCGAACATGTATTCCCCGATCTGCCCCACCGGCGTGACCTCGGCGGCCGACCCGGTCAGCCAGCATTGTTCGAAATCCGCCAGCTCTTCTGGCATGATGTAACGTTCGTGAACGGTCACGCCCTTTTCCTTCAGCATCTTGATGACGGTCTGACGAGTCAGGCCGTTCAGGATCGCGTCGGGCAGCGGCGTGTGCACCTCTCCGTCCTTCACAAAGAAGATGTTGGCACCGGTCGCCTCGGCGACATAGCCGCGGTAATCCATGAACATGGCATCCGAACAGCCCTTCGCCTCGGCCGCGTGTTTCGAGATCGTGCAGATCATGTAAAGCCCGGCGGCCTTGGCGGCGGTGGGAATGGTTTCCGGTGACGGGCGCTTCCATTTGGCGATGTCGAGCTTGGCGCCCTTCATCTTGGCATCGCCATAATAATTGCCCCATTCCCAGGCGGCCACGGCCATGCGAACCGGGTTCTTGGCCGACGCGACACCCATGTCTTCGCCAGCCCCGCGAAACGCAACCACGCGCACATAGGCGTTGGTCAACCCGTTGGCATCCAGCACCGCGCGCTTGGCTTCTTCGATCTGATCGACGGTCCACGGGATTTCCATGTCGATCAGTTCACCCGATTTCAGCAGGCGTTCGGAATGCTTGCGGCTAAGGAAGATCTTGCCGTCATAACACCGCTCGCCCTCGAACACCGACGAGGCATAGTGCAGCGCGTGCGTCAGGATGTGCACGTTGGCGTCACGCCAATCGATCAGCTTGCCATCCATCCAGATCTTGCCGTCGCGGTCATCATATCCACTCATGGCCCTGTTCCTTTCTACACGTGACCCTGCGGTCAGATTTGCATTTGTTGCGTCAATAAGGTCCGGTTCGGACATTAAATTGCGCCAAAACTGAAAATCGCTACCAATTGATTCTTGGAAAGTCAACAAGGCTGACATAAAATCAAACCGTGAAACATGAATTGTGATCGGACGCAGTATGAATGACGGGCGGGCACCGGGCGGGCAGGCGCTTCTTTTCCTCACGGATGAACAATTGCGCAAAGGGATCGAGGCGATGTTCTTTGCCTATCGTGGATTTACCGCCGACCCCGATCGCATCCTGGACGAACGGGGCTACGGCCGGGCGCATCACCGCGCGGTGCATTTCATCAGCCGGACATCGGGCACCACGGTGAACAACCTCTTGTCGATCCTGGGCGTCACCAAGCAAAGCCTGAACCGCGTGCTTCGTACGTTGATCGAAGACGGGCTGGTCGAAAGCCGGGTCGGCAAGCGCGACAAGCGAGAACGCAACCTTTTCCTGACCGACGCCGGGGAGGAGCTGGAACGCGCCCTGTCGGACGCCCAGCGCGAGCGCATGAAAGCGGCTTATCGCGAAGCCGGGCCCGAAGCGGTGCAGGGCTTTCGTGCCGTACTGGAGGCGATGATGGACCCCGAGCTACGCCGCCGCTTTAACCGCCTGAAGGATGATGTGTCATGAGCGACGGAACCGACGCCCACCTTCTGATCGTCGATGACGATGAACGCATCCGCGGGTTGCTTCAGAAATTCCTGATGCGCGCCGGGTTTTGGGTCTCCTCAGCCCGTGACGCCGCCCACGCGCGCCGCCTGCTGGACGGGCTGGAATTCGACCTGATCGTGATGGACGTGATGATGCCGGGCGAGGACGGGATCAGTCTGACCAGGTCCCTGCGTGACCAGATCGCCACGCCGATCCTGCTCTTGACCGCCAAGGGCGACACGGAAGATCGTATCAAAGGGCTGGAGGCCGGCGCCGACGATTATCTGGCAAAACCCTTTGAACCGAAAGAGCTGCTGCTCCGTATCAACGCCATCCTGCGCCGGGTGCCACAGGTCGCCGCCGATGTCGCGCCGAAGATGCTGCAACTGGGGCCGGTGCGCTATGATGTCGAACGCGGGGAATTGTGGGCGGGCGAGGATCTGGTGCGCCTGACTGCCACCGAAAGCCAGCTGATGAAGATCTTCTCGGCCACGCCGGGGGAACCTGTCACACGCGCGGATCTGGTCGAACAACTTGGTCGGTCGGAAGGTCAAGCTCAGGACCGGGCGGTGGACGTGCAGATCACCCGCCTGCGCCGCAAGATCGAGACCGATCCGAAACAGCCGCGATACCTGCAAACGGTGCGCGGCGCGGGCTATATGCTGGCCCCTGATTGACCTACCGTCTTCCCTTGTTGCCCCGTCGGAATTGGCCTAGCGTCCGCGCATGACAACTGCGCTTTTTACCCACCCCGCCTGCCTGAACCATGTGAACCCGCCCGGCCACCCGGAGCAGGTTGCCCGCCTTGAGGCGATCGAGGCCGCGCTGGCCGCCCCCGACTTCGACACACTGGATCGGCGTGAGGCGCCGCTGGGCGCGCTGGCCGAAATCCGGCGCGGGCATTCCAAGCTCTATTACGACAAGATCGTTGCTGCCTCCCCGAAAGAGGGCTGGACCCAGCTGGACGCCGATACCTCGTTGTCGCCCGGGTCGCTGGACGCGGCGCTGTTTGCCGTCGGTGGCTGTCTTGCTGCGGTCGATGCGGTTCTGGATGGCGAGGCGCAAAACGCCTTCGTTGCCTGTCGCCCGCCCGGCCACCACGCCGAAAAGGCCCGCCCGATGGGGTTTTGCCTGTTTTCCAACGTCGCCATCGCGGCGCTTCATGCGATCGAGTTTCACGGCCTCATGCGCGTGACCGTGTTGGATTTCGACGTGCATCACGGCAATGGCACCCAGGATGTGTTGTGGCACGAAAGCCGGATCAAATTCGCCTCGTCGCACCAGATGCCGCTGTTTCCCGGAACCGGCGGACCGCATCAGAAAGGCGCGTTCGGGCAGATCATCAACGTCCCGCTGGAGGAAGGCACCGGCGGCGAGGTGATGCGCGAGCTGTGGGACGAAAAGATCTTTCCGGCGATGCGCGAGTATGATCCGCAGCTGGTCATCGTTTCGGCCGGGTTCGACGCCCATTCGCGCGACCCGTTGGCGGGCCTGCATTGGGAAACCGAAGATTTCGCATGGCTGGCGCATCGCATCTGCGATCTGGCTGACGAATGCTGCGATGGCCGGGTGGTTTCGTCGCTTGAAGGGGGCTATGATCTGGACGCTTTGGCCGATAGCGTCGAAGCCTATGTCCGAGTCATGATGGAGCGGGGCGCATGAGCGATAAACCTGTGGAAGAGATGAGTTTTGAGGAAGCAATGCGCGCGCTGGAAGGCGTCGTGGGCCAGTTGGAGCGCGGCGATGTCGCGCTTGAGGACAGCATCACGCTGTACGAACGCGGCGCGGCCCTGAAAGCCCGCTGCGAGGCGAAGCTGAAAGAGGCCGAGGAAAAGGTCGCCGCGATCACGCTGGATGCAAGCGGCGTCCCCACCGGCACCACGCCCGTCGACGGCATGTGATGTTCACCCAGCGGCTGGATGATACCTCGGCCGCCGCGCGGGCCTGTCTCCATGGGGCGATCCATGCTGATGGTGCACTGGATGCGGCGATGCGCTATGCCACCAGTGGCGGCAAGGGGCTGCGCGCCTTTCTGGTGATGGAAACCGCCCGGTTGCATGGTGTCAGTGATGACGTTTCCGTATGGCCCGCCGCCGCAATCGAGGCGATCCACGCCTATTCTCTGGTGCATGACGACCTGCCCTGCATGGATGACGACGACCTGCGCCGGGGCCAGCCCACGGTGCATGTGAAATGGGACGAGGCCACGGCCGTTCTGGTCGGCGACGCGCTTCAGTCGCTGGCGTTTGAGCTGGTGACGCACGATACGGTGGGCCACGCCCGCGTGGCGCTGACCGCCACACTGGCCCGCGCGGCTGGGCAAGAAGGCATGGTGCACGGCCAGGCGCTGGACATTGCCGCCGAAACCGCAGGCCGCCCGCTGACGCTTGAGGAAATCACCGAGCTTCAGGCTGGAAAGACCGGTGCGCTGATCCGGTGGAGCGCCGAAGCTGGCGCGTTTCTGGCCGGGGCCGATCCCGCACCGATGAGCGCCTATGCCACCGCGCTGGGTCTGGCCTTCCAGATCGCCGATGACATTCTGGACGTCGAAGGCGACGCCACCGCCGTCGGCAAGGCCGTGGGCAAGGACGCGGATGCGGGCAAGGCGACCTTCGTGTCGCTTCTGGGACTGGACGGCGCCAAATCGCGCGCGCGCGCGTTGGTATCCGACGCTTGTGATGCCCTGTCCCCGTTCGGGTCGAACGCCGATACCTTGCGAGAAGCCGCCAATTTCGTTATCTCGCGGGACAAGTAACCGCCTTTGGAGGACAATATGTCCGACCGCCCCGTCACCCCGATCCTAGACCGCGTGCAAGCCCCCGCCGACATGAAGGCGCTGTCGGACCGCGAGCTGGCGCAGCTGGCGCACGAGGTGCGGGCCGAAACCATTTCCGCCGTGTCGGAAACCGGCGGGCATCTGGGGGCCGGTCTGGGCGTCGTGGAACTGACCGTCGCGCTGCACGCGATCTTTGACACCCCGCGCGACCGGCTGATCTGGGACGTGGGGCACCAATGTTACCCGCACAAAATCCTCACTGGTCGCCGCGACCGCATTCGCACCCTGCGCAGCAAAACGGGACTGAGCGGTTTCACCAAACGCACCGAAAGCCCGTTCGACCCGTTCGGTGCCGGGCATTCCTCGACCTCGATCAGCGCAGCACTGGGCTTTGCCGTTGCCCGCGACCTGGGCGGCGCGCCCGAACACGGGATCGGCGATGCGATCGCGGTGATCGGCGATGGCTCCATGTCCGCCGGCATGGCGTTCGAGGCGATGAACAACGCGGGTCACTTGGGCAAACGCCTGTTCGTGATCCTCAACGACAACGAGATGTCCATCGCGCCGCCGACTGGCGCACTGTCGTCCTATCTCTCGCGGCTTTATGCTGGCGAGCCGTTCCAGGAGATGAAAGCTGCCGCCAAAGGCGCGGTCAGCCTGTTGCCTGAACCGTTTCAGGAAGGCGCCCGCCGCGCCAAGGAAATGCTGAAGGGCATGACCGTCGGCGGCACCCTGTTCGAGGAACTGGGGTTTTCCTATGTCGGTCCGATCGACGGCCACGACATGGAGCAGCTTCTGAGCGTGTTGCGCACGGTTCACGACCGCGCCACCGGGCCGATGCTGATCCACGTGCTGACCAAAAAGGGCAAGGGCTATGGCCCGGCAGAGACCGCCGACGACAAGGGCCATGCCACTGCGAAATTCGACGTTCTGTCCGGCAAGCAGCACAAGGCACCCTCGAACGCGCCCAGCTATACCTCGGTGTTTGGCAAGGCGCTGGTCGATCTGGCCACCGAGGATGACAAAATCTGCGCCGTAACCGCCGCGATGCCCGATGGCACCGGGCTGGGCCAGATGCTGGACCGCTACCCGTCGCGCACCTTCGACGTGGGCATTGCCGAACAGCACGGCGTGACCTTCGCCGCCGCGCTGGCGGCGGGCGGAATGAAACCGTTCTGCGCGATGTATTCGACGTTTCTTCAACGTGGCTATGACCAGGTGGTGCATGACGTGGCGGTGCAGCGCCTGCCTGTGCGCTTTGCCATCGACCGCGCGGGCCTGGTAGGCGCCGACGGCGCGACCCATGCGGGCAGCTTTGACATCGCCTTCCTGGCCAACCTGCCCGACATCGTGGTGATGGCCGCCGCGGACGAGGCCGAGCTCATGCACATGGTCGCCACCGCCGCCAGCATCGACGACCGCCCCTCGGCCTTCCGCTATCCGCGCGGCGAAGGCGTTGGCGTTGACCTGCCTGACCGCGGCGAAGTGCTGGAGATAGGCAAGGGCCGGATGATCCGTGACGGCAGCCGCGTTGCGATCCTGTCGTTCGGCACGCGCCTGTCCGAGGTCGAAAGGGCGGCCGAGAAACTGGCAGCCAAGGGCATCACGCCAACCGTCGCCGACGCCCGGTTTGCCAAGCCACTGGACCGCGACATGATCCTGGCGCTTGCCGCCGATCACGAGGCGCTGATCACCATCGAAGAAGGTGCGGTGGGCGGATTCGGATCCCACGTCGCCCAGCTTCTGTCCGACGAAGGCGTGTTCGACGCGGGGCTGAAGTTCCGCTCCATGACCCTGCCCGACACGTTCATCGACCACGCCAGCCCGGCCGACATGTATGCCACCGCCGGCCTGTCAGCTGCAGATATCGAGGCGAAGGTGCTGGAGGTTTTGGGTGTCACGGCGATCGAAACCCGGCGCGCTTGACGTTTGTTTGCAACAGATAACAGGGAAAACCGGGGGAAAACCCGTAGGAACGTGGACTTTCCACGCGTTTTAACCTTTATCCACTCCAAAGTTTAACTCTTACGAGGCAAGACCATGAAAAAGTTTCTCCTGGCATCCGCGATCACCCTGACTGCCACCTCCGCCTTTGCTGGCGCGCTGAGCGACCCGATCGTCGAAGCAGACGTTATCGTGGAAGAGGCCGCAGGGTCCTCGACCGACGGCAGCTGGCTGGTCCCGGTGATGTTCCTCATCCTGCTGCTGTCGACCATGGGCAACAACGGTCCCCAGGGCTGATCTTCAGATCTCGGCTGCAAGCAAGGCGCGCAACCCGTCCTGATAGGTCGGGTAGCGCAAGACGACGCCCAGGTCTTCCTTGATCCGGTCGTTTTGCACACGTTTTGATTCCGCATAAAAACTGCGTGCCATGGCGGACATTTCCGCTGTGGCATAATCCTCTTTTGGCGGCAACGGCTGGCCCAAAAGCGTGGCTGCAAAGCCCAGCACATCTTCAGGTGGGGCAGCCAGGTCATCACAGACATTATAGACCGCGCCCGGACCAGGCCGCGCAATCGACGCCGCCAGCACCTGCGCGATGTCATCGACATGGATGCGCGAAAACACCTGACCCGGCTTGATGATCCGCCGCGCCGTACCCGCCCGCACTTTTGCAAACGGCCCACGCCCAGGGCCATAGATGCCCGCAAGCCGGAAGATGTGCAAAGGCAGCCCCAGGGCGCGCCACCCGGCTTCGGCCGCCACACGGTGGCGCCCACGCGGGGTTGAGGGGGTTAGGGGCGTTGCCTCATCCACCCAGCCCCCATTGTGGTCACCGTAAACCCCTGTGGTCGACAGATACCCAACCCAGTCGAACGTCTTGGCCGCGATCTTGTCGCCAAGTGCGCTCAGAACCGGATCCCCGTCAGCCGACGGGGCAATTGAGATCAGCAAGTGCGTGGCGCGCGCCAAGGCATCGGACATGTCCGTGCCCGGCCAACGCAAGGTTCCGTCCCGCCCGTTTCGGGTGGTTCCGATGACCTCCCACCCCTGCGCGCTCAGGCGCTCACCCAACGCACGCGACGTGTAGCCATAACCGAAAATCAGAAGCGTTTTACTCATAATAGACCCTGTTTTGCCGGAAAGCTCTTGATTTGACTGCGTCCCTGCCGCCTGATGGCAGCATGACCCAAGATGATGAGCTGAACAACGCCTATGCGTTGAAATCACCCGAGGACAACCGACGCCTCTATGCCCGGTGGGCCGACAGCTATGACAGCACCTTCGTGGCCGAGATGGATTATCAACTGCCGTTCCATGCCGCCGATGCCTTCGTGAAGGCGGGTGGACACGGGCCGGTGCTGGATGTCGGGGCGGGCACCGGGTTGGTGGGGGAACGATTGACTTCGCAGGGCGTGGGTCCGGTCGATGGCACCGATATTTCCCCGGAAATGCTGGCCGTTGCCGACGAAAAGAAGACCTATCGCTCCTTATTTGCCAGCGACATCACCCAGCCGATGGACGTGAAAGACGGCACGTATGCAGGGATCATCAGCGCGGGAACCTTTACCCTTGGCCATGTCGGACCAGATGCGTTCGATCAGCTGCTCCGCATCGCCGCCCCCGGCGCGCTGTTTGTGATCACAATTAACGGAGAGCATTTCGAAAGCGAAGGCTTCGCCGCGAAACTGGCCGCACTGCACAGCCAGATCCATGATCTGAAGCTGGTCCCTGTGCGATACTACGGCGCGAACGCCCAGGGCGATCACGCCAAGGACGAAGGCAAAATGGCCATTTTCCGCAAGGTTTAAGCCTTATTCGCCTTTCCAGACCGGGTCACGCTTTTCCGCAAAGGCGCGCGCGCCTTCCAGCTGATCGTCGCTGTCATACAGCACGTCAACACTGCGCAATTGCCGCTTGGTAATGCGATTCATCGCGTCCTGGAACTTGGCATCCTCAGCGTCGCGCACGATTTCCTTGATCGCGGCATAGACCAGAGGCGGACCACTGGCGAGCAGGCGGGCAAGCTCCCAGGCGCGGTCCATCAACTGGTCAGCCGGCAGAATTTCATTCACCAGCCCCCAGCGGTGCGCCTCGTCGGCATCGAACCAACGCCCTGTCAGCAGAAGCTCCATCGCGATGTGATAGGGAATTCGTTTCGGCAGCTTCACACTGGCCGCGTCTGCAACGGTGCCCGAGCGGATTTCGGGAAGCGCGAAACTGGCGTGATCGGCCGCAAGGATCATGTCCGCTGACAACGCCAGTTCCAGCCCGCCGCCACAGGCAATGCCGTTCACGGCGGCGATCACCGGTTTGTTCAGATCGCGCAGTTCCTGCAACCCACCAAACCCGCCGACACCATAGTCGCCATCCACCGCGTCCCCGTCAGCAGCCGCTTTCAGGTCCCAGCCGGGGCAAAAGAACTTGTCGCCGCCGCCAGTGATGATCGCCACCCGCAGGTCCGGGTCATCGCGAAAGTCGCGAAACACCTCGCCCATGCGACGGCTGGTCATCAGGTCAATTGCATTCGCTTTAGGGCGGTCCAGGGTCACATGCAGGATTGCGCCGTCGCGCTTTGTTTTCACAGGGTCAGTCATCGGGGGCCTCTTGGATCAGCGCATCTGCGGCCACCGCGCGGGTGGGGGTACAGATCAGCGGGTTCACTTCAACTTCTTCCACGCGGGACGCATTGGCAAGAACGTAAGCCTGCACCGCCGCAACCGCGTCCAGAATGCTGGCCAGATCCGCCGCGGGTGCACCGCGGTAGCCTGTCAGCAACTTCCACATTTTCAGGCGGGTTAGAGCCTGTTTGATCGCCTCAGGCGTCACCGGGACAAGCAACGAGACGCTGTCTTTCAACAGCTCGGTCAATGTGCCCCCGGCGGCGAGGGTCAACACGAAGCCATGCGCCGGGTCGCGGGTGATGCCGATCAAAAGCTCGGCCACTCCGTCAGCGACCATTTCCTCAACCAAAAAGCGCTCGGTCGGCATAACGGCTGCGGCTTGCGTGACGTCAGAGGCCGTCCGAAGGCCAAGCGCCACCGCGCCCGCTTCGGTCTTATGCGCGATCCCTTCGCCCTTCAGCGCGACGGGAAAGCCAACTTTTTCAGCCATCGTTGCCGGGTCAGGGCCGGATCGGCTTTGTGGCACGACAAGCCCGTGATCCGCCAACCGCGCCTTGGCCGCAGCCTCGGACAGGGTTTCGCCCTGGCGGTCAGCCCCCGGAAGACACAGCGGAACAGGCTCTGGCGCGCGGATCGCGGCGGCTGCCTCTGCGGCCTGGATGGCTTCATCCAGACCCAAAATTGGCACCACCCCGCCCGCAAGAAGCTGCTGTGATATCTCCTCAGGAAGGAGTTCGGGCAAGGTCGCGACCATGGCGACATTCGCCCCGGTCCGCGCCTTGGTCGCAATCGCCGCCTGCGTTGCACAAACCCAGTCGCCCGCATCGCAGCGATCGGTGCGCGGATAGTCGACAACAAGCATCGTCAGCGCCAGCGTTGGGTCGACAATGGCCGACCAGGCATCGGTCATCGCCTCCGTATCGCGCCAGATATATGTGTGGTAATCCAACGGGTTCGCCAGGGCGACCATCGGACCAAGCGCTTTGCCGAGCGCCTGCTTTTGGTGCGCGTTTAGCGGTGGAAATTCGACATTTCGCCCATGTGCAGTGTCCGCGGCCAGGCTTGCCTCCCCCCCGGAACAGGACACAGAGGCCAAGCGGTTTGACGGCAAAGGCCCGGTCACATGCAGCAACTTCAGCGTCTCGATCAGAGTGGGCAGACTGTGCACGCGGGGAATGCCCAAGCGGTCCAGAAACGCCTGCGCCCCGGCATCCCCACCCGCAAGCGACGCGGTGTGCGACACGGTCGCAGCCTGTGCCTGCGCGCTGCGCCCAACCTTCAACGCGATCAGCGGCACGCCCTTGTCATACACCTTGCGTGCTAAGGCCTCCCACGCCCGCAAATCGCCGAATCCTTCGACGTGCAGACCGATGGCCGTGACGCGCGGGTCATCCAATAGGCCGATGGCGATCTCGGCCTGCCCGGTCTGCGCCATGTTTCCGCAGGTTACAGTATAGGCCAATGGCAGGCCGCGTGCCTGCATGGTCAGGTTGATGGCGATATTTGAGCTTTGGGTAAGGATCGCCACCCCCCGCTCAACCGGTACGACACCGTGTTGATCGGGCCACAATAGCGCGCCGTCCAGCGCGTTGATGAAGCCATAACAATTGGGACCCAGGATCGGCATGTCGCCAGCGGCGGCTAAAAGCTCGGTCTGCAGGTCATGGCCCTGTGCGTCCTCGGCTGCGGCCTCGGAGAACCCGCTGGCAAAGCAGACCGCACCGCCCGCGCCCATGTCAGAAAGGACCTGAACCGCCTCAATCGTCGCGTGGCGATTGATGCCAATGAAGGCCGCGTCTGGCACGCCGGGAAGCGATTCCAGGGTGCGATAGACACCTTCTCCGCCTTTCGGGTGCACCCGCCAGACATCGCCGGAGAAGCCCATCTTGTGGCATTGCTTCACGACCTCTCCACACCAGGCACCGCCACCGATGACAACGATGCTGCACGGTCGGAACAGTCGGTTGAGCTTACGCACCGAGCGGCCTCAGAAGGTCACGGGCGATGATGTGGCGCTGGATCTCGCTGGTGCCATCCCAGATCCGTTCCACCCGCGCGTCGCGCCAGAAACGCTCCAACGGAAAATCGTCCATCAATCCCATACCGCCGTGCACCTGGATCGCAGCGTCGGTCACACGCGCCAGCATCTCGGACGCATAGAGCTTGGCCGAGGCGATTTCACGGTTTGAGGGAAGCCCTTTGTCCAGCCGATCAGCGGCGGCAAGGGTCAGAAGATCTGCCGCGTCAATCTCGGTGATCATGTCGGCGATCTGGAAACCGATGCCCTGGAATTTGCCAATCGGTTGACCGAATTGTTCACGCTGCGCGGCATAGTCCAGCGCATAGTCGAACACGCGCCGCGCCCGACCCACGCACATGGTCGCGACGGTGATTCGGGTGGCATAGAGCCAGGTGTTCATCACCTCAAACCCGCCATCGACCTCGCCCAGCACCTGCGCGTCAGGCAGGCGGCAATCGTCGAACTCCAGGATCATGTTCTTGTAGCCGCGATGCGACACCGACTTGTAGCCATCGCGCACGGTGAAGCCCGGGTGGCCGCGATCAACCAGAAACGTGGTGATGCGTTTTTTCGGCCCGCGCGGCGTGTGATCTTCGCCGGTGGCCACGAAAACGATGAAGAAATCCGCGTGATCCGCGCCCGAGATGAAATGCTTGGTGCCATTCAGCACCCAATCGCCACCATCGCGCACGGCGGAACACTTCATGCCGCGCACATCCGACCCGGCACCCGGTTCCGTCATCGCCAGCGCGTCCATCTTTTCGCCGCGCACGGCAGGCATGAGGTATCGGTCGACCTGATCCCCGTCGCAGGCCATCAGGATATTCTGCGGCCGCCCGAAAAAGTGGTTCAGCGCCATCGACCCACGTCCAAGCTCACGTTCGACAATGGCGAAATCCATGTGCGACAAGCCCGCACCGCCCACGCTTTCGGGGAAATTGCAGGCGTAAAATCCAAGGTCCAGCGTCTTTTGCTTGATCTCCTGCGCGATCTCGGCGGGGACTTCGCCGGTTCGTTCCACCAGATCCTCGTGCGGGTAAATCTCGTTCTCAACAAAGGATCGCACGGTCGCGGCGATCATTTCCTGTTCTTCGGTCAGGCCGTATTGCATGGGTCACATCCTGTTTGCGTGTCCGAACAGGCTGCCGTGACTTGCCCCCCGGTATCATGCAAGGTTAGTAATAATCATGCGATCTTGGGCAAAACAACACGCCGCACCGCAGCAGGTGGATGTGCTTCTGTTCGACGAATTCTCGGCCCTGTGTCTGGCAAACACGGTCGAGCCCTTGCGCGCGGCCAACGCGCTGGCGGGGCTTGACCTGTATCACTGGCGGTTCCTGACCCTTGATGGCGGGCCCGCGACGTCCTCCAGCGGGATGCAGGTCACGGCGCATGGGCGGGTGGGCGATTGTCGCGGTGACATGCTGATCGCCATGCCCAGTTACCGGTTTCAGGACCTCGCCGGCCCCACCGCCCGCTCACTGCGGGCCGCGTCAAAGCGCTGGCACACGATGGCGGGGTTCGACACCGGAAGTTGGCTGTTGGCCGCCGCCGGGCTGCTGGACGGCGCCCGCGCCACGATCCACTGGGAGGAGTTGGAGCAATTCGCCGAGGCATTTCCCGAGGTTGACGTTACCCGCGAACGCCATGTGATCGACGGCAATCGGGTCACATGCTCCGGCGCGCAGGCCGCGTTTGACCTGATGGTGGCCCTGATCGGACAGCGCCAGGGGCAAGCCTTGCGCCTTGAGGTCGCGACCCTGTTCATGAGCGCCGCCGCCGCCGGGCCGCAGGATGCCCCGCTGGCCCGCAACCGCTCTGTCGCGCGGGCGGTTAGCGAAATGCAGACCAATCTGGAACACCCGCTGACAATTCGCGAAATCGCCCGACGCGTGGGCCGGTCGCAAAAGGATCTTGAGGCCCGCGTGGCCCAGGAGCTGGGTGCCACGCCGCAGGCGATCTATCGCCGCCTACGCCTGATCTCGGCGCGCAAACTGGTGTTGGAAAGCGATCTTCCGGTGGCCGAGATTGCCTTGCGCGCCGGATATCAGGACGCCAGCGCCTTCACCCGGGCCTTTCGCGAAGAGTTCGGCCAAACCCCGCGGCAGATGCGTTTTCCGGTGCGTTAGAGCCTATTCATACATCTTCTTCTTGCGCGCGCGTGTGGCCTGCGTGGCCTCGGACGAGCCGTCATGGAAGGTGCCAAACCACCGGTCCCAGGGCATTTCCTGATTGCCATAGTTACACTCGTAAAACCGGTGATGCAGCTGGTGATAAAACGTGCCCAACGCCAACCGCCGCTTGTCGCGGATCAACAGGTCTTCGTAACCCGTGTGGGTCATCGCAGCCCCCGGCCCCTGATAGAAAACGTGGAAAATCAGATGAATTGGATGGCTGGCCACGACCCAGTGCAGGCACAGGGTGGTCAGGTAAATGAAATGCTCAACCGGATGCATGGAAAACCCGCTCCACGGTCCGATGTTCACGTTCCGGTGGTGTAGGGAATGCACGCGTTTGTACAGAAACGGCACATGCAACAGGCGGTGCACCCAATAGAAATGAAACGCGGACCAGATCGGGATCAGCACCAGAAACGCAACGAACCAGACCGGGTTAGACCCCAGCGTGATCATCGGCGTATACCCGTTCGCCATCAGCCACATGGTCACGATCTGAAACAGGGTCAGTTGCGCGACACCCGATCCCAACGACCAGAACATGTTGTCATGAACCTGGTTCTTGAAATTCCACAGTCGGTTGCCCCTCGCCTGATCACGAGGATCGAATTTCAGGGTCTTTCCCTGCCCTTTTCGCATGTAGAAATACAAATGCAGCCCCCCGGCAGAGGCGATCATGATGCCCATGTTGACCAGCCAGACCTGCAAAACCCAGCCAAAGGCGAAGCTTTGCGCCGTTTCCAGTGACGGATAGAGCAAATACCACGCCGCGACGGCCAGGATCAGCAAGATCACACGTTCCGACAGGGTCAGCCAGTTGCGCGCAAACCAGCGGACCAGAAACCCGGGATCGGGCGGCCATTTGAAGATCGAAGGATCGTCCAACGGCAGCTCCGGGTGGTAATTCCACTCCTTGCTACTGGGCATAGTCCGACCCCTCATCGTCCAGGATCGCCTTGAGCTCGGCCAGATGCCGCACATCCTGCTCTGGATAGCTTTCAAGCTCACGCGCTGTTTTCTCGGCGATGTCGTCGGGCAGCACGCGCAGGGGCTGGCCGGTTTGCAGCGCGCGGATATAGGTCTCGGCGGCGCGTTCGAAATAATACAGCCGATTGAACGTTTCGGCGACACTTGCACCAGTGACCATGACGCCGTGATTGCCCATGATCAGGGTCTTTTTCTGCGGGTCGGACAACAGCTCGGCGCAGCGTTCGCCTTCCTCTTCAAACGCCAGCCCGCCGTATTGATCGTCGATCACATAGCGGTTGAAGAACGTTGCACAATTCTGGTCGATTGGCGGCAGGCGACTGTCGGCCAGGGACGCCAGAACCGTGGCGTGAATCGAATGCACATGCATGGCGCAGCGGATGTGCGGACAGCGGCGGTGCAGCGATCCGTGCAGACCCCAGGCCGTCGGGTCCGGCGCATCGGAACCCGCCAACGTTCCCGGGTCATTCGCATCGAGAAACAGCAGGTTTGAGGCTCTAACCCTGCTGAAATGCACCTGGTTCGGATTCATCAGGAACTGTGTCCCATCATCATTCACGGCCAGTGAAAAGTGGTTGGCCACGCCTTCGTGCATGTTCAGTCGCGCGGTCCAGCGAAACGCGGCGGCCATGTCCACGCGCTCTTGCCAATGGTTCATGTTCGGTTGCAGGTCGGTAACGCTCATGTGCAATCTCCTTGTTGTCACAAGTTGGGCACGACGATCGCGACAGGGCTATCACAATCGCGACAGAGTTTCGGGCTTGCGCAAGACTGGGAAATTTGAACAATTGGTCCATGGAAAAGACATCATTCAAAACTTGGCCTGAAAGTGCGGCGCGGCTGGTGGCCGTGGCTGCGGGACGCGACGCCGCGGACAGTGTGATCTGTGGCGGGCGTGTCGTGAACGTGCACACGCGAGAGGTGCTGGATGGCTGGCAAGTGGCCATCGCCGACGGGCGCTTTGCCTATGTCGGCCCGGACGCCAGCCACTGCATCGGACCGGAAACCGAGATCATCGAGGCCGACGGACAATACCTGATCCCCGGCCTGTGTGACGCGCATATGCATATCGAAAGCGGCATGTTGACCCCGGCAGAGTTCGCCCGGGCGGTCACGCCGCACGGCACCACCAGCATGTTCACCGACCCGCACGAGATCGCCAACGTGCTGGGGCTGGAAGGCGTGCGATTGATGCATGATGAGGCTCTGATGCAGCCCGTTTCCATCTTTACCCAGATGCCCAGCTGCGCGCCCAGCGCGCCGGGGTTGGAGACGACCGGCTTTGAAATCACCCCCGAGGACGTGGCCGAAGCGATGACCTGGTCCGGCATCATCGGACTGGGGGAAATGATGAATTTCCCTGGCGTGATCAACGCCGACCCCAAGTTGCTGGCGGAAATCGCCGCGACACAGAACGCGCGCAAGACCGTGGGTGGGCATTATGCCAGCCCCGACCTTGGCCCCGCCTTCCATGCCTATGTCGCCGGGGGTCCGGCGGATGATCACGAAGGCACCTGCGAGGCCGACGCGGTGGCCCGCGTGCGTCAGGGCATGAAGTCGATGATGCGATTGGGCAGCGCCTGGTATGATGTGGAAACACAGATCAGCGCGGTCACCGAAAAGGGACTGGATCCGCGCGGGTTCATCCTGTGCACCGACGATTGCCATTCCGGCACCTTGGTGAATGACGGCCACATGAACCGCGTCGTGCGTCATGCGATCGACTGCGGCTGTGACCCGTTGATCGCGCTGCAAATGGCGACGATCAACACCGCCTGCCACTTTGGGCTTGAGCGTGAGCTTGGACAGATCGCGCCCGGACGGCGGGCCGATGTGATCCTGACCGATGACCTGCGCACATTGCCCATCAACCGGGTGATCGCGAAAGGCATGACCGTGGCCAAGGCCGGCAAGGTCACTGTCGACTTTCCGCATCTTTCCTGGCCCGACCATGCCCGCAACACGGTGCATCTGGGCAAGGATCTGGGCGCCGTAGACTTCGAAATCCACGCCCCCGAGGGCGCCAATTCCGTCACCGCCAAGGTGATCGGGGTGATCGAAAACCAGGCGCCGACCAAGGCGCTGACCGCCGATTTGGCCGTCATAGACACTGTTGTAGAAGGCGACGTGGCGCAGGATGTCTGCCAAATCGCACTGGTCGAACGCCACCGTGCGACCGGTGATGTGACAAACGGGTTTGTGTCCGGCTTCGGCTACAAAGGTCGAATGGCGATGGCCTCGACCGTTGCCCATGACAGCCACCACATGATCGTCGTCGGCACGTCACGTGAAGATATGGCGCTGGCGGCGAACCGGTTGGGCGAGGTCGGCGGCGGCGTCACCGTCTGGCAGGACGGGCGCGAACTGGCGCTGGTGGAGCTGCCCGTCGCCGGGTTGATGTCCGACGATCACGCAGAAACCGTCGCCGCCAAGGCGCAAAAGATGGTCGAGGCGATGGAGGCCTGTGGCTGCACCCTGAACAACGCTTATATGCAGCATTCCCTGCTGGCGCTTGTCGTGATCCCAGAACTCAGGATCAGCGACCTTGGCCTGGTGGATGTGACGAAATTTGAACTGACCGACCTGTTTGAGGACACATAATGCCCGCAAGTGACCTGCGCCTTCCCGTCGAAACCCCGCCCATGGGCGACCACGAAGTGTTCACCGATGCCCGCGCCGCGGTGGATCGGCTCAAGACACTTTATACCGACGCCTGCGCCTTCCTGGTGGACCGGTTTTCAAAGAACGCGACCGGGGCGCAACCGGCCACCCGGTTTCGCGCGTTTTACCCGGAAATCCGCCTGACCACGACCAGCCACGCCCAGGTCGACACAAGGCTGAGCTTTGGTCACGTCAGCGCGCCGGGCACCTACTCCACCACGATCACGCGGCCAGATCTGTTTGAGCATTACCTGGTGCAGCAGATCGGGCTTTTGTTGGAGAACCACGGCGTGCCGGTTCTGATCGGCCTGTCGCACACGCCCATTCCAGTGCATTTCGCCGTCGCGAACGACCCCAGGGTCACCGTCCCGCAAGAAGGCGCGATGGCCTTCCCCTTGCGGGACGTGTTCGACGTGCCCGATCTTGCGACCACCCACGATGACATCGTGAACGGGCTTGGTTTCGCGCATGAGGATGGCTCGGGCCCGCTGGCGCCGTTCACCGCGCAGCGCGTGGATTATTCCCTGGCGCGCCTGTCGCATTACACCGCCACACGACCAGAAAGCTTCCAGAACCACGTTCTGTTCACGAACTACCAGTTCTATGTCGAGGAGTTCGAGGCCTATGCCCGCGCCATGCTGGCCGATCCCGACAGCGGCTATGACAGCTTTGTCGGGCCGGGGTATCATGAGATCACCGATCCGACTGCCGTTCTGCCGGTGCCCGAGAAGCTGCCGCAGATGCCGTCTTATCACCTGACCCGCGCCGATGGGGGTGGGATCACCCTGGTGAACATCGGCGTCGGACCATCGAACGCCAAGACCGCGACCGACCACATTGCCGTGCTGCGGCCGCACGCCTGGCTGATGGTCGGGCATTGCGCCGGGCTGCGCAATTCGCAGCGTCTGGGCGACTTCGTCCTGGCACATGCCTATCTGCGCGAAGACAAGGTGTTGGACGACGATCTGCCGATCTGGATCCCGATCCCGCCGCTGGCGGAAATTCAACGGTCGCTGGAACAGGCGGTGGCAGATGTGACCAAGCTTGAGGGGTTCGAACTGAAACGGATCATGCGCACCGGCACCGTGGCCAGTCTGGACAACCGCAACTGGGAGTTGCGCGACCAGGACGGGCCGGTGCAACGGTTGAGCCAGTCCCGCGCCATCGCCTTGGACATGGAAAGCGCGACGATCGCCGCCAACGGGTTCCGCTTCCGGGTGCCCTATGGCACCCTGCTGTGCGTCAGTGACAAACCGCTGCACGGCGAATTGAAGCTGCCTGGCATGGCCAGCGACTTTTACAAGGATCAGGTCGGGCGGCACCTGAAGATCGGCATCCAGGCGATGGAGATCTTGCGCGAGATGCCGCTGGAACGCATCCACAGTCGGAAACTGCGCTCGTTCGAAGAAACTGCGTTTCTTTAGGATGGGTGACGCTGCGGAAGCGGGGAAAAACAGCGAAAAACCACTGATTTTTCGCACATTCGGCACACAAATGATTGTGCACAACAACCATATCCAGTTAAATGCGGCCAATGAACCCCTATAACAGGGCATAGTGAGGAGAAAATTACATGGCAAGACCGATGACCAAGACCCAGCTCGTAGCGGCTCTGGCGGAAGAAATGGGCGCTGACAAGAAGTCCGCCTCTGGCGCGTTGGACGCGATCATCGCGATCATCACCAAGGAAGTTTCCGCTGGTGGTGCCGTGACTCTGCCCGGCGTTGGCAAGATTTACTGCCGCGAGCGTCCGGCCCGCATGGTGCGCAACCCTGCCACCGGTGAGCAGATCCACAAAGACGCCGACAAGGTCGTGAAAATGACCATCGCCAAAGCGCTGAAGGACAGCGTGAACGGCTGAACCGGCCGGGCTTGCGCCCGATCATGAATTCGGAGAGGGTCGCCTTTGGGCGGCCCTTTTCATTTTACCCGGAGACCACATGGACCTGCGCGCGATCTTCATGGGCCTGGCCTTTGCGCTGATCTGGTCGTCGGCCTTCACGTCGGCCCGGATCATCGTGGCGGACGCACCGCCGTTGGCGTCGCTGGCCGTTCGCTTTCTGATCTCGGGTCTGATCGGTGTGGCGATTGCCCGCGCGTTGGGCCAAAGCTGGACCCTGACCCGCAACCAGTGGCGCGCGGTTGTTATCTTCGGTCTGTGCCAAAACGCGCTCTACCTTGGACTGAACTTCGTCGCGATGCAGTGGATCGAGGCGGGGCTGGCCGCAATCATCGCCTCAACCATGCCGCTGATGGTCGCCCTTGCCGGACGGATCGTGTTCGGTGACCGGCTGCGCCCGATGGCGGCGGCAGGACTGGCCGCAGGCATCATCGGCGTCGCCCTGATCATGGGGTCGCGTCTGACGGGTGGCGTGGATGTGACCGGCGTTATCCTGTGTTTCGTCGCCGCGGGCGCGCTGACAATTGCCACGCTTTCGGTGCGCATGGCGTCCTCGGGCGGGAACCTGATGATGATCGTCGGGCTGCAGATGTTCGTCGGTTCGTTCTTCCTTGCCATCGCCTCTGTCCTCACCGAAACCATCGCGGTTAACTGGACCTGGCAACTGGGCGTCGCCTTCACCTATACGGTGCTGGCCCCCGGCCTTCTGGCAACCTGGATCTGGTTCGCCCTTGTCGCCCGGATCGGCGCCATTCGCGCGGCCACGTTCCATTTCCTGAACCCGTTCTTCGGCGTCGCCATCGCAGCACTTCTGCTGGGCGAAGCGCTGGGGTGGCTCGACGTTTTGGGCGTCGCGATCATCACCATCGGCATTCTCATGGTTCAGCTTTCGAAACAAAACCCCACGCGGACGTGATTGCGCAGGCGCCTCTTGTGAGGTGACAATCACGCCGGCCCGGTTAGGTTGACGGCATGGAAATCGTCTTTGCATATGCCGCCGGTCTACTGACCCTGATCAACCCCTGCGTTCTGCCGGTGCTGCCCATCGTGCTGGCCACCGCGTTGAACGCCAGCAGGTTCGGCCCGCTGGCCGTGGCGGCGGGCATGTCGCTGTCCTTCGTCGTGCTCGGTATGCTGGTCACCGTGGCTGGGCATGCGCTGGGCATCGATGAAAGCATGATCGCAAATGCTGGCGCAGTGCTGATGATCGGCTTTGGCCTGATCCTGCTGGTGCCCCGGTTTTCCGAAGGCTTCGCCACCGCGACCGCTGGCGTGTCCGCCCGCGCAGATGCGGGGTTGGAGGACGTTGACCGCTCTGGCCTGCAAGGTCAGTTTCTAGGCGGCATGTTGCTGGGCGCCGTCTGGTCCCCCTGCATCGGTCCCACCCTGGGCGGCGCGATCAGCCTGGCCAGCCAGGGGCAAAGCCTGCTCTGGGCCACCACCATCATGATCGGTTTTGCCCTGGGCGTGTCGACCATCATCATCGCGCTGGGCTATGGCGCCCGCGCCGCCATCATGCGCCGGCAGGCCACCCTGCGCGTTATCGCGCAAAAATCGCGCCCCATCATGGGCGCCATCTTCATCACCGTTGGCGCCGCCATCCTGCTGCGCGTCCATCACATGATCGAAGCCTGGGCGGTGCAAACCCTGCCCGCCTGGCTGATCGATCTATCCGTTTCACTGTAAGGAGCTCACACCATGAAACGTCGCACTTTCCTCACCCTTTCCGCTGGCGCCGCGTTGGCCCCGCTGGCCGCCCGCGCCGCCGTGATGGACTATACCCCCGGCCTGGTAACCGAGGCGCTTGAGCGCGGCGAAACCGTGTTTCTGGACTTCAAAGCCAGCTGGTGTTCGACCTGCGCTGCGCAGGAACGCGTAATCAATGCCCTGAAGGGGGAAAACCCGGCCTATGAGGCGATCACTTTCATCAACGTGGACTGGGACGAACACGGCAAAAGCGCGCTGGCCAAAAGCCTGAACATCCCACGCCGGTCGACCCTGGTCGTGCTGAAAGGCGATCAGGAACTGGGCCGCATCGTGGCAGGCACCGGCAAGGATGAGATCAAAGCGCTGATGGACACGGCCCTGACCGCCGCCACAGCCTAGGTCAAAAACCCCAGCAGGATCGTGAGGGTCGCAAAACTTGCGACCGTCGTGCCCAAAAGCGCCAGCGAGGCGATGCTTTCGCGACCATGTTCCATCGCGAACAGCGGGTAGATCGTGAAAATCGGCATGGCCGCGGACAGGATGACCGCGGCCTGCAGGTTGGACGACAGGCCCGCCCCCAGGCAAACCAGCGCGGCAAACACCAGCGTCGGGTGCAGCACCAGCTTGCCCAGTGTGATCTGCACCGCAAGCGCACGATTGCCCCTAAGCGGAAGCCCGACCAACGTGCCGCCGATCGCAAACAGCGCCAACGCCGAGGCGGACGCGGCCAACATGCCAAGAAAACGCAGGCCCGGTTCGGGCAGGGTTAGACCCGAAATCGACACGCACAGCCCCAGTATCAGCGCGATTACCATCGGGCGTTTCACCACGCCCAAAATGACGGCGCGCAGCTTGGCGAACAAGCTCTCATGCGCCCCGTCGCGCCCCATTTCCATCAAAATCAGGCTGGTCGGGATCAGCACAAAATTTTCCACCAGCATGTTCATCGCCAGGATCGACCCGGCTAGGTCGGGAAAAGCCAACAACATGACCGGATATCCGACAAAGCCCGAATTCGGGCAGCTCGTGCCCATAACCGCCACCCCCCGGCGCGAGGCCTCGACGCTGGTCAGGCGAAACCAAATCCAGGCCATCAAGATCGTGCCCAGCCCACCCAGCAGGAACACGGACATATAGGCGGGATTGAAAACCTCTCCGACAGGTCGGGTCGCGACCGCATGAAACAAAAGCGCGGGGAGCGCGACGTTCAGAACGTATCCGCCCAGCACTTTCATGTCCGAAGGTTTGAACCAGCCTCGGCGCGTCAGGGCAAAGCCCAGCGCAATCGCCGCATAGATCGGGAATGTGATCGAAAGGATCGCCAGCATCAGCCGATCTGGCCGCGCGGTCCGTCCCCGACCTGACCGCGATGAAGCAGCAGGTGATCCAACACGACACAAGCCGCCATCGCCTCGCCCACCGGCACGGCGCGGATGCCGACACAGGGGTCATGGCGGCCTTTGGTCACCACCTCGATCGGCTCTCCGGTCTTGGTGATCGACTGGCGCGGCGTCAGGATCGAACTTGTCGGCTTCACCGCAAAGCGCACCACAATGTCCTGTCCGGTCGATATCCCACCCAGGATGCCCCCGGCGTGGTTCGAGCTGAACTCCGGGCCGTTTTCGCCCATGAAGATCTCATCGGCATTGGCGGTGCCACGCAGCGCGGCGGCGGCCATGCCTTCGCCGATCTCGACACCCTTAACAGCGTTGATCGACATCATCGCGGCCGCCAAATCAGTGTCTAACTTGGCATATACCGGCGCGCCAAGGCCCGCCGGGGCACCACGCACGACGACCTCAATTGCGGCGCCAACGCTGTCGTGCTCCTTGCGGATGGTCTGAAGGTAATCCTCCCACGTCGCCGCAGCGGTCGCGTCGGGCAGCCAGAAAGCGTTGCCGTCAATCGCGTCCCAATCAAACTTCGCGCGGTCCAGGTGCAAGTCGCCCATCTGGGTCATGTAACCCTTGACCTCAAGCCCCGGCGCCAGCGCCTTCAGCACCTCACGCGCGACTCCGCCAGCGGCAACACGGGCGGCGGTTTCACGGGCGGACGACCGCCCCCCGCCACGCGGATCGCGAATGCCGTATTTCTGCCAATAGGTGATATCGGCATGCCCCGGACGAAAGGTCTTTTCGATCTCGCCATAATCCTTCGACCGCTGATCGGTGTTTTCGATCATAAGCTGGATCGGCGTGCCCGTGGTCACCCCTTCATAGACACCCGACAGGATGCGCACCGCGTCCGGTTCGTTGCGCTGGGTCATGTTCTTGTTCTGGCCGGGTCGACGCTTGTCCAGCCAGACCTGAAGCATCTCAGGCGTCAGCGGCACGCCCGGCGGGCAGCCATCGACCGTCGCCCCCAGGGCAGGCCCGTGGCTTTCACCCCAGGTGGTGACGCGAAAAAGATGTCCAAAGCTGTTCATCGACATGGGCAATGCTCCTTTCCCCGCGTGATAACGGGTCGGCAGGCGGTTGGAAAGTCAGCTTGGACGACGATGCTTGGGCTTGGGCGACGGACCCGCATCAAAACGCGGGTTCGGGTTGCGCAGAACCGGGTTGCGCTCGGACACGTTGGACCGGCTTTCGCGCCAGACGACGAACACGCCTGAGGCGATGATGATCGCAGCCCCGAGGGCAACCATGCGGTCGGGCAATTCGTCAAAGAACAACACGCCAAAGCCCGTGGCCCACAGGATTTGCGAATACTGGACCGGCGCCACAACCGCCGCCGGCGCGGCACGATACGCGGTGATGATGGCAAGCTGCGCCAGCACGGTCAAAAGCCCGACCCCCGCAACCATGCCAAGGTCCGGCAGCGCCATCGGCACATAGACGAAAGGCAGGATCACTCCCATCACCAGGATTGACGACAGCATCGGGTACAGGATCATCACCGCCGTGCGCTCCTCGCCCCCGATCCGCCGCACGATGATCGACGCAAAGGCCGATGCAACCGCAGCGGTCAGCGCGCCAGCATGACCTAAGGTGAATTCGGTCATGCCCGGACGCAGCACCACCATGACGCCGGCAAGGCCCACCAAGACCGCCGCCCAACGCTGCAAACGCACCGTTTCGCCCAGTAATAGAGACGAAAGTGCGGTGATCAGAAGCGGCGTTGCAAACAGCAGGGCATAGACCTCGGCCAACGGCAGAACGGTAAAGGCATAGAAAGCCGACGACATCGCGATCAGCGACATCAACGCACGCAGCAGGATCAGCCACGGATGGTGCGGGCGGAAATTGTCGACCTGGCGATCCGCCAGCATCATCACCGCCATGGGCACAAAGGCGAACAGCATGGCGAAAAAGATGATCTGGAACACGGCATAGGTCGCGCCCAGCGACTTGATCAGCGCGTCGTGGGTGGCAAACAATGCAAAACTGGCAAATGCGAACCCCAGGCCGCGCAAGGGGGATTGATGCGTCTGAGGCATGATTATTCTCCGGGTGTTAGCGTTCACATCGCGTCAATCCACCCCCCGCGTCAAGGGTCTTGCTTTCCGACCGGGTTGGCGTCAGACAGGTGCCACCTCGGGGAGCCTGCACGCCAGGCTGAGATGCAATGATGCGAACCCGTTGAACCTGAACCGGTTAAGACCGGCGGAGGGAAGGTCGGATCATCCAACCCGAACACCGTCCGGCGCATTTGGAGGATGACCATGAAAACCCTTTCATTTGTCGCAGGCGCCTTGATGGCCACGACAGCGGGGGCGGAAACGCTGACCGTATATACCTATGACAGTTTCGTTTCCGACTGGGGCCCCGGCCCGGCCGTCAAGGAAGCGTTCGAGGCCGACTGCGGCTGCGACCTGAAATTCGTGTCCGTTGGTGACGGCGCCGAGATCCTGTCGCGTTTGCGGCTGGAAGGCACGCGCAGTGACGCGGATGTCGTGCTGGGCCTCGACACCAACCTGACCGCCGCCGCGCGTGACACCGGCCTGTTTGCCCCGCACGCCCTGGGCGAAACCGACTGGACCCTGCCGATTGCATGGGAGGATGACACGTTCATTCCCTTCGACTGGGGTTATTTCGCTTTTGTCTATGACACCGAAAAAGTCTCTAACCCGCCTAAATCCTTCGCTGAGCTGATCGCCTCGGATCTGTCCATCGTGATCCAGGATCCACGCTCGTCGACCCCCGGTCTTGGCCTGCTTTTGTGGGTCAAGTCGGTATTCGGCGACAAGGCTGGCGAAGCTTGGGCCGGGCTGAACGATCAGGTCGTGACCGTGACCAAAGGCTGGTCCGAAGCCTATGGCATGTTCCTTGAAGGCGAGGCTGACATGGTCCTGTCCTACACAACCTCTCCCGCCTACCATCTGATTGCCGAGGAAGACGCCAGCAAAGCCGCCGCCGCGTTTTCGGACGGGCATTACCTTCAGGTTGAGGTTGCCGCGAAGGTTGCGACCACGGATCAACCCGACCTGGCAGACCAGTTCCTGGCATTCGTTGCCTCGGATACCTTTCAAAGCATCATTCCGACGACAAACTGGATGTATCCCGCAGTTACGCCTTCAGGTGGGCTTCCGGATGGGTTTGAGACCCTGATCCAGCCCGAAACAGCCCTGTTGCTCCCTGAAGCGGATGCACAGGACGTGCGGGATGAGGCCCTAGCCGAATGGCTGAGCGTATCCTCAAACTGAACCGCACCAATGTGCTGGGCGCACTGGCGCTTACGGGTGTCTTGGGTCTGACCCTGGGCACCCTGATCGCTGTCGCCCTGCGCGCTGACGGGGCGGGCGCGTTCGGCCCCGCTGATTGGGCCGCGATCCGCTTCACCCTATGGCAAGCGGCCCTGTCTGCGGTGATTTCCGTCATTCTGGCCATTCCCGTCGCCCGCGCCCTTGCAAGGCGCAGCTTTCCGGGACGCGGGTTTCTGATCACGCTTTTAGGCGCACCCTTTATCCTGCCCGTCATTGTCGCTGTGCTGGGTCTTCTGGCCGTGTTCGGGCGCAACGGAATCGTCTCGCAAACCCTGATTTGGGCCGGATTAGAGCCGATTTCTATCTATGGACTTCACGGCGTGGTCATCGCGCATGTGTTTTTCAACCTGCCATTGGCAACCCGGCTGATCCTGCAAGGGTGGCTGACAATTCCAGCCGAGCGATTTCGCTTGGCCGCGTCGCTGGGCTTTGGCCCGGACGACATCCAACGCGTGTTGGAGCGCCCTATGCTACGTGGGGTGCTTCCGGGCGCGCTGCTTGTGATCTTTCTGATCTGCCTGACCTCGTTTGCCGTCGCGCTGGCGCTGGGTGGTGGGCCGCGCGCCACGACCGTTGAGCTGGCCATCTATCAGGCGTTCCGGTTTGACTTTGACCTTGGCAAGGCCGCGTTGCTGGCGCTGGTGCAATTCGCAATGGGTGCCACCGCCGCACTGATCGCGCTTCGGGTCGCGGTTCCGGGCGGAATCGGCACCGGGCTTGACCGAGCTGTGCGGCGCTGGGACGGCGGCATAGCGCTAGTGCTTCAGGATGTCCTGTGCATCGGTTTTGCCACCCTTTTCCTGGTTCTCCCTCTGACCATGATCTTGCTTGACGGGGCGCCGGGGCTGGTTCGGTTGCCTCACCCTGTGCTGTGGGCCGCCGGGCGATCGATACTGGTCGCGCTGGCCTCCGTGATCCTGACCCTGTCGCTGGCCCTGCCCATTGCCGCCCTGGCCGTGCGGCATCGCTCGCGCTTGGTGGAAGGGATCGGGACCCTGACCATCGCGGCCTCGCCGCTGGTCATTGGCACCGGGTTGTTCATCGTGATCTTCCCTTTGGCCGACCCTTTCGCGTTGGCGCTGCCAGTCACTGCGCTGGTTAATGCGGCGATGGCCCTGCCCTTCGCCTTGCGTGTCATTGTGCCCGTTTTGGCCGGAATAGAGACTGATTATGGCCCCTTGGCCGACCAGATGGGTCTGACCGGAACCGCGCGGTTTCGGCACCTTTGGTTGCCCCGCCTGCGGCGCCCGCTAGGGTTCACCGCAGGCCTTGCCGGAGCACTTTCGATGGGAGATCTGGGGGTCATCGCCATGTTCGCTGACCCAGAGCGCGCCACCCTGCCGCTTCAGCTTTACCGCCTGATGGGCGCCTATCGCATGGAGGACGCCGCCGCCGCTGCGCTGTTGCTTTTGATGCTGTCGCTGCTCATGTTCTGGGCATTCGACAAGGGGGGACGCGTGGATGCTGACGCTTGAAGACCTGCATATCGTGATGGATGATTTCACGCTGGACGCCGACCTGTCGGTCGAGACCGGCGCTTGCGTGGCTGTTTTGGGACCGTCCGGTGCGGGCAAATCCACCTTGCTGATGGCCATCGCGGGGTTTCTGCCCTTAACCTCGGGGCGCATTCTGTGGGGCGGGGCGCCGATGCCCGACACCCCCGCCAAACGCCCGATCAGCATGGTGTTTCAGGACAACAACCTGTTTCCCCACATGACAGCCTTTGACAACGTCGCCCTGGGCCTGCGCCCGTCACTTCGGCTGACCGGCCCCGAGCGCGGCCAGGTGGAAAATGCCCTGGCCCGCGTTGGGCTGACCGGCCTTGGTGACCGCAAACCGGGGCAATTGTCAGGCGGTCAGGCGGCGCGTGTGGCGCTGGCGCGCGTGCTGTTGCGCAATCGGCCCCTGTTGCTGCTGGACGAACCCTTTGGTGCGCTAGGACCGGCGCTCAGGACCGAAATGGTGGCTTTGGTGAAAGACCTGGTGACAGAAACCGGCGCGACGCTGTTGATGGTCAGTCATGAGCCAGAAGACGCCCGCGAGATCGCCGATCAGGTCATTCTGGTTGCGGAGGGAACGGCCCATGCCCCGGTACCGACGGCAAAGATCTTTGCCGATCCGCCCGCAGCACTGCGCGAATATCTGGGCAAATGAAAAGGGCGCCGCAATGGGCGCCCTTTTCGAAATCATCTGACAGAAGGTTTACTTCTTGCCCTTGTGCGGGGCCCAAAGCTTCTTGTTCGTCAGGTAGAGCAGCGAGGTCAGGATGACCAACAGCAGCACGGCCACGAAGCCCGCGTGCTGACGCTCCATCATCTTGGGTTCGGCCGCCCACATCAGGAAGGCCGAGATGTCCATCGCTTCGTGGTGCACGTCGTTGGCGTGACCATCGTCGAAATCGACATCTTCGCCGTAAAGCTGCGGCGCCATTGCGGTCCAGCCCCCCGGGAAGGCAGTGTTTTCATACAGGACCGAACCGGCGACTTCTTTCTCTTCACCGGTGAAGCCCTGCAGGAAGGCCGAGATATACTCGGCGCCACCCATGCCGCGGAACAGCTGGTTCAGACCGGTGCCCGCCGGGCCGTGGAAGCCCGCGCGCGCCTTGGCCATCAGGCTGAGGTCAGGGGCCAGCGGATCGGCGCCTTTCGGGAAATGGTCAACCGGCTTGGCGGGGCGATAGTCGCCGTCGCCATCGGCCAGATCCGGGTCCCAGACTTCGAAGTTTTCAGCCGCGTAAGCGCGCACCTGGTCTTCGGTGAAGCCAACGCCGCCTTCGTCTGCCAACGAGCGCAGGGGCACGTATTGCAGACCGTGGCAGGACGAACAGATCTCGGTATAGATCTTAAGCCCGCGCTGCAGCTGGTTCTGGTCATAGGTGCCGAACGGGCCTTCGAACGAAAACGCTTCGTCATGGATGTGTCCACCGTCACCGGCTGCCAGCGCGCCACCAGTGGTGAGCGCCAGAGCCACGAGAGCGGATGTGGTGAGTTTCCTGATCATTGTTCCTTGATCCTTTCTCACTCGCCCGCGGCGTCGGAAGCGCCGGGATAGTGGGCATTGAAGTCGTCTTCGATGGTCGCCGGCGGGGTCGTCGGCTTCTCGATCACACCCAGCAGGGGCAGGATGACCAGGAAGTAGGCGAACCAGTAGGTCGCACCGATCAGCGAAATCCAGTCATGCGGGAAGTTCGTGTCACGGGCACCGACCCACATCAGAACGATGAAGTCGAGCACCAGCAGGCGGAACCACCACTTGAACATCGGGCGATACTGACCCGAGCGGACCGACGAGGTGTCGGTCCAGGGGGCCAGGGCCATCACGAAGATGGCGCCGAACATGGCCAGCACGCCGAAGAACTTCGCGTCGACGATGCCGCCGGTCAGGAAGCTGACAAGCTGCACAGCCCAGACATCAGCGGTGAAGGCCCGCAGGATGGCGTAGAACGGCAGGTAATACCATTCCGGCACGATGTGCGCGGGCGTCACCAGCGGGTTCGCCTCGATGTAGTTGTCGGGGTGACCCAGGTAGTTCGGCATGAAGCCTACGATCGCAAAGAACACGATCATCACGATGCCAAGGGCAAACAGGTCCTTGATCACGAAGTAGGGCCAGAACGGCAGGGTGTCTTTCTCGGCGTCTTCCTTCGACCCACGACGAACCTCAACACCCGTGGGGTTGTTGTTGCCGGTGGTGTGGAAGGCCCAGATGTGAACGGCCACCAGGGCGGCGATCACGAAGGGCAGCAGGTAGTGCAGCGAGAAGAATCGGTTCAGCGTGGCGTTGTCCACCGCCGGTCCACCCAGCAGCCAGGCCTGAAGACCTTCGCCGATGAACGGAATGGCGCCGAACAGGCCGGTGATCACCGTTGCACCCCAGAACGACATCTGACCCCAGGGCAGAACGTAACCCAGGAAGCCGGTCGCCATCATGGCAAGGTAGATCAGCATGCCGATGATCCACGTGATTTCGCGGGGCGCCTTGTAGGAGCCATAGAACAGGCCGCGGAACATGTGGATGTAAACCGCCACAAAGAACAGCGACGCGCCGTTCATGTGGACATAGCGGATGAAGTGCCCGCCGTTCACGTCACGCATGATGTGCTCGATCGAAGCGAACGCCATGTCGACATGCGGGGTATAGTGCATCACCAGAATGATACCGGTGACAATCTGCAACACCAGGCAGAACGCCAGGACGATGCCCCAGATCCACCACCAGTTCAGGTTCTTCGGGGTGGGGATCATCAGGGTGTCATAAGCCAGGCCGACAATCGGCAGGCGCGAATGCAGCCATTTTTCAAAACCCGTCTTGGGTTCATAGTGGTCGTGGGGAATACCAGCCATCTCGTGTCTCTCCCTTAGCCCAGTTTGATCGTCGTTTCGTCGACGAATTCGGCGACGGGAACGGGAAGGTTTTCAGGCGCAGGGCCTTTGCGGATACGACCGGACGCGTCGTAGTGCGAACCGTGACACGGGCAATACCAGCCCTGGTAGTCACCGGCACCGTCACCCAGAGGCACACAGCCCAGGTGGGTGCAAACACCCATCATGACCAGCCATTCGCCAGCTTCGTCCATCGTGCGGTTGGCATCGTCGGCCGACAGGGTCGGGTCCGAGTTGTCGTTGCGGGCGAACTTGTCCGGCATGTCCTCGGCGTCTTGCGTGCGCGCCAGGGCAATCTCGTCTTCGGTGCGGCGGCGGATGAACACCGGTTTACCCAGCCACTTCACAGTGACCTGCGTGCCCGGCTCGATCGCCGACACGTCCACGCGGATCGAGCTGAGCGCTTTCACGTCAGCCGAGGCGTTCATCTGGTCGATCAGAGGCCAAACCGCGGCACCCGCGGTCACGGCGGCCGCACCGCCGGTTGCGTAATAAAGGAAATCCCGGCGGGTTCCTTCGTGGTCGTCAGCGTGTGACACGTGCGCATCTCCCTTGCTAGGTCGCCTGCGCGACCGATACGACGAGAGGCCGCAGTCGCCCACAGCCCATTCACGCGGTGTTTAGCCAAGGAAACAGCCTGCGTCCAGCGGTCAATAGGGCGCATGGGACCAAAAGCAAGGGGGGCGTGGTGTGAAAAACACCCTGCGTCGCATTGGTTAGCGCAAACGAGGCGAATCGTTCATGAGTTCGGTCAAGCGAGAGCCAGCGCGATCACCGGTGGAAATGGCTCAGCCAGGTCTTGGTCCGACGTTTATCACGCGCGTCATAGTCGCGAATGGCCTGGTCCATGTCTCCGACTGCTGACAGGTCACGACCGGCCCCGATCTGGGTCATTCCCATCGTGTACCACGCCGTAATTCCACCCTCAGGCGCATGGGCGAACCGCGGGAAGGTCGGCGTGTCGGTCTGCCCGTCCTGCCAGAGATCCGGCAGGGAAGGCTCCAGGACAAACGCCCGCGCCAGGCCGACAACATCCGCCACGCCATCGGCAACGGCGGCCTGCGCCTGCGCATGGGTCTTGAACCCGCCCGTCACCATCAAGGGTTTCGTCGTGACCGCGCGGGCGCGCCGGGCGAAGTCCAGGAAATACGGCCCGCGACCTGCCCCGTCCGAGGCCGCCTTGGCGCCCGGGAAATAGGTTCCCCCGCTGATATCGATCAGGTCGATCGAAGACCCGTCTAACGCCGCGACGACCTTCAGCGCGTCATCTGCGCTCAGCCCGCCCTCCAGCTGGTCAGAGGAATTGAGCTTGATGGCAATCGGGAACTGCGGCCCCACCGCGTCGCGCACCGCCTGGATCGTCTCAAGGACCAGCCGCATCCGGTTGTCGATCCCCCCGCCATAGGTATCCTGGCGCTTGTTGAACAAGGGCGACAGAAACTGGCTCAGCAGAAATCCGTGCGCCGCGTGGATCTGCACGCCCCCGAACCCAGCCTGTTGCGCCAGCCGGGCCGTCGCGGCGAATTCACCGGGCACCTTGCGGATGTCCTCCAGGCTCAGCCCTTCGCAGTGCAAGTCCGGCAAGTCCAGCGCGCTTGGTCCCTTGGGGTCGCTTGTGGGCGCATAGGCCAGCGCCCCGGCGTGCCCCAGCTGCAGCCACAGCTGCGCACCGTTCTGCCCCCCTTGTGCGGCAAGGTCGCGGAACCGGGCAAGGTCGCTGTTCGCGTTCAACACCAGATTGCCGGGCTTTTCGGCAAAGCCAGGGCCGCCCTGAACCTCGCCAATGATGGACACCGCCAGGCCGCCATCGGCCCAGCGCCGATAAAGCGTGACCTGGTCCGCCGTGGGGTGGCCGGTGCCATCCCCCAGGGAATCCGACATTGCGGATTTCGCGATCCGGTTCTTCAGGACAACGCCACAGGGCAGCGTCAGCGGCTTGAACAAAGGATTTGGGTTGGCCAAGTCAGCCTTCTCCATTTCTTGAAAGATTCCACACAGCGACCAGGGCTTACCCGACCGGTTTCGTCGCCTGCATGCTGTCGCGTTGGCAGAATACGGCGAACCAGTCGTCCAGCTCATCGCGACCCTTGCGCCATTCGCGGTCCGGGTGGCGGAAATCGAGGTAGCCCAGCGCGCAGCCCACGGCGATCTGGCCCATGTCCAGCGGCCCGGCCAGGTGGCTCATCCAGCGTTCGTTCAGCGCGTCCAGCGCGCCTTCGATCTTGGACCATTGCGCGTCCAGCCAGCCCTTGTCCTGTTTGTCCTCGGGGCGGCAGCGGCCTTCATAGACCATCAACACGGCGGCATCCAAAAGCGCATCGGCGGTGGCTTCAAGCGTCAGAACCTCCCAGATCCGCGCGTCCGGGTACAGCGCGCCGCCCGCGCGGGCGTCCAGATACCGGGTCACCACTCGGCTGTCGTAAAGCGTCGGGCCGTCCGGGCGGATCAAGGCGGGGATTTTCGACAGGGGGTTGGCCGCTGTCACCTCGGCGGCGGGGGCAATCGGGGTAGTGGCCACGACGATCTGTTCAACGTCGTCCTCCTGCCCGGTTTCAATCAGCACAACGCGCACCTTGCGCACGAAGGGCGAAGCGGGGGAGGAAATGAGTTGCATGGTGGTCAGACCTTTCTGAAACGGATGCGGGTCAGCGTGGTTGCGTCGATCTCGACACCCGGGCCGTTCGCGCCAAGGCGGATAACCCGGCGAAACCGGTGCGTGGCGTTCAACGCGTCGCTCTCGCGGCGGGCGGTCAGACCCTCCGGCGTGTCGTCCAGCGCATCCTCGGCACGCTGGTCTCGGCGACCACGCTCAACACTGCGGGCCACGGCATAGGTGGCAACGGCAACGGTGCCATAGCGCAGGGCAACGGCGGCGATGGGGGCAAGGGGCAAGGCCATGTGTCTACTCCTCCTACTTAGGAATGTAGGAACCCGTTCGGGCAAAGTCCACTCAACTGCCATCAGCGGCCTGCATCAGCGCAGCCAGTTCGGTAAGTTCATGCCCGACTCCGCCAAGGACGGCGGCCGCAGCCCCGATCCGCGCTGCGTCAGGTTTGTTCTGGCCCAGCTTCCAAGTGCCGTCGACCGCACCGATTTGCAGCCGCACCGGTTGAATCATCCGCATCATCCGCGCCAGGGCGTCAGCGGACATCTTGTCGGAAAGCCAGGGTGGCTTTGGCGCCAAACGTGCCTCAAAGTCGGCAGAGAGCCTGTCCAGCACATCACGCAATGCGGTATCCGGCATCGGCGACAGCACTCCACGCAAATGCACGGCGACATAATTCCAAGTCGGCACCTGATCGTCCGCACCATACCAATCCGGCGAGATGTAGCCATCGGGCCCAGACACAGACACCACCGCTTGCAGGTCTTGCGACAAGGCCCGCGCGATTGGGTTGGAGCGGACCAGGTGCAGATGGACCTCGGTCCCGTCTTCAGACACCAGAAACGGCACATGCGCCAGCATGGGCCCGCTGTCGCCATTCACACACAGGGTCCCGAAACCGCGTGTGCGGGCAAAACCCAGATTTGTGTCGCGGGGCGTTTGGCGAAAGGCGGGGTTCGGGTGCATGGCGTGTCCTGATCTGTTCAGGCCCAGACAATCAGACGATCAACTGCCCGTCCAGCACACCCTTGATTTGCGCTTCAACAATTGCACCTTCGACCTGATCGGCGCCAAAGGCGACCTCGGCAAATTGTTCCGTGCGCCCCATGCGGGGGTTTTCCATCAGGATGGCGTGCGTCTTGCCCTGCTGTGCGGCCAGATGCGCCGCAACCTGGGCGCTCCCGGCGGCCCTGAGCCGCGCCGCACGATCCTTGATTGCGCGCCCGTCCACCGCGGGCATGCGCGCGGCGGGCGTGCCTTCGCGCGCGGAATAGGGAAAGACGTGCAGCCATGTCAGGTCGCAATCGCGCACCAGCTTCAGGCTGTTTTCGAAATGCGCCTCGGACTCGGTTGGGAACCCCGCGATGATATCGGCACCGAAGGTGATGTCGGGCCTGAGCCGCCGCGCCTCTTCGCAAAAGGCAATTGCATCGTCGCGCAGGTGGCGGCGCTTCATCCGCTTCAGGATCAGGTCGTCGCCATGCTGCAGCGACAGGTGCAGATGCGGCATCAGGCGCGGTTCACTCGCGATGGCCAGCATCAGGTTTTCGTCCGCCTCGATCGAATCGATTGAACTGATCCGCAGCCGCGGCAGGTCCGGCACAAGGCGCAGGATGCGCATCACCAGATCGCCCAGGCGCGGTTCGCCCGGCAGGTCCGCGCCCCAGCTGGTCAGGTCCACGCCAGTCAGCACGACCTCGTTGAAGCCCTTGTCCACCAGTCGCTTGATCTGGTCCACCACGACACCCGCCGGCACGCTGCGCGAATTGCCCCGACCATAGGGGATGATGCAGAAAGTGCAGCGGTGGTCACACCCATTTTGAACCTGCACATAGGCGCGGCTTCGGGTGCCGAAGCCGTCGATCAAGTGCCCGGCCGTTTCGGTGACCGACATGATGTCGTCCACCTGCACGCGTTCGGTCTGGCCGATCAGGTCCGGCGCCAGCCCGGCCCAAGTCGCGGGCGACAGCTTTTCGTGATTGCCGATCACTGCGTCGACCTCGTCCATCGCTGCGAAGGTCTCAGGCTCGGTCTGCGCGGCGCAGCCGGTAACGATCACTTTCGCATCCGGGTTGTCGCGCCTGAGCTTGCGGATCTCCTGTCGCGCCTTGCGCACGGCCTCGGCGGTGACGGCGCAGGTATTGACCACCACGGCGCCTTCGACCCCGGCCTCGTCGGCCAACGCTTTCATCGCCTCGGTTTCATAGGCGTTCAGGCGACAGCCAAGCGTCGCGAAGATGGGCGGTTTCGCTGCCATCACAGACCCGCCAGGAAGTCCGGTGTCAGCTTCGCTTCGAACACAAACGCCGTCGGCCCGGTCATCCAGACGCCATCGTCGCGCCAATCCAGTGTCAACCAGCCGCCGTCGACCTCCATACGCACGCAGGCGTCAGTCAACCCGCGCTGCACGGCCGCCACAGCGGTCGCACAAGCGCCAGACCCGCAAGCCAGGGTGATCCCTGTGCCGCGCTCCCAAACGCGCATGCGAATCTCGCCCCGCGATCGGATTTCGGCAAACTCGACGTTGGTCGCTTCGGGAAACAGCGGGTCATGCTCGATTCGCGCGCCGATCCCGGCGACGTCCACCGCGTCGACATCATCGATGAAGAACACGCAATGCGGGTTGCCCATGCCGACGGCGACCGGATCACCGTCCAGGGGCAGATGTTGCAAGTCCACGTCACGGGCCAGCGGCACCGTCTGCCAGTCGAGCAGAGGTTTTCCCATGTTGATGGAAACCTCATCCCCCGCAGAAACGGCCTCGAGAATTCCTCGCTCGGTGCGAATGGTCAGGGCATCCTTTCCGGTCTGCCCCATCATGTAGCGCGCCACGCAGCGGGTCGCGTTGCCACAGGCCCCGGCGCGGCTTCCATCCGCGTTCCAGAAATCCAGATCAATATCGGCCACGTCCGAGCTTCTGATCTCGGCCAGTTGGTCAAAGCCAACGCCGCGATGGCGGTCGCCCAACGCCGCCGCCAGATCCCGCGTGACCACAGAATCCCGCCTCCGAGAATCGATCATCACGAAGTCATTTCCAGCCCCGTGCCATTTCATGAAGCTCAGGGAATCTGATGTGCGCACATCTGCCATAAGCGGCGATATACGCGCTTGCCCAAACTTTTGCCAGAGATCACAAGGATTCCCGACTTTTTGCTCTTGACCCAAACCGTTCCGGGCTTTAGGCACCGCTTCGCAGTGGGCCGTTAGCTCAGTTGGTAGAGCAACTGACTTTTAATCAGTGGGTCGAAGGTTCGAATCCTTCACGGCTCACCACTGAACCTCCAAAGATATCAAAGAATTACACCCCATCGGGGGCGGATACTGTTGTCCTCTTCAGTGCTACGCTCCGGTCTTGGGGGACATATGGGGGACAATTGAAGCGAGTTATCCCCTTTCCTACCAGCCGCCATGTGGCTTCCGCCGAACAGCGGAATGGCGTATCCAAACCCCATGGAGATGAGGGCTGGACCGGCTTACTTCGGGAATTTCCTGTGCATTCGAAGCATGACCGACTGGTCGATTAGGTTGAGAATTTCTCCCCACCCGCTCCGTCATGCAAGCATGCAGGACCTCAATACTATTGACCGGGCCCAGAAACGATAGAACAGCAATCAGGCCAAACAGGGGGAGAATTGGGATAATAGTTCACCATCGAAAACTCCCTTACGGAAAGGACCATGTAGACGCTGTGAGTGGTTAAACGGAAGACAGAGATAACCACGCGCTGATGATTCTGGGGGCGCGGCGCAAGGTTGAAGTCATAGACATGTGGGGAGAACCTAGCGGTGCCCCCGTTGTTCGCATCGATATGTGGTAGAGTCGCCGCAGTGCTGGCTAATTTGACCCATGACGGACTTGTACAGTTGCAATCGAGTGCTGAAGGCAAAAAAAGGAGGTGGATATGGAGAACTTTTGGAGACTACCAATGAAAAAGACATATTTGCTCGCCAGTGCCAGCGCACTTTTGCTTTCGGTTGCACCGGTCGCGGCACAGGACGCCGCACTCGTGGAACTGAACCTCAACTACATGAACCTGGCAACCGCCAGTGGCAATGACGGCGATTTTGACAATGCGGCCGTCGGCGTTCTGAATGGGCAGGGTTTCTTTCGGACCGGCGATTTTGTGATCGAGCTTCAGGGCACGACAACCACTTCGGTTGACGATACTGACAACGCTGAAAACTCCACCTCATTCGGGGTGGTCGGGCATTACATGTTGCCCTACAGAAACGGCACTGCCGGTCTTGCATTTGGCCTTCAGGGTGGCACGAATGTCGAAGAAAGTGACGGCGCAATCTATTCGCTGGCCGCTCTCAACTACGCTGAAAACAACTGGATGGTTGGGCTCGGCGCAACCGGGGTTGTCTATGGTCAACGAGGCGATGACCAAGTTACGGCACTCGGCTATTTGCAAGGGGCCTATGACTTTGACGTGGCGCCCGATATGAGCGTTCGGGTCGGTGGCTACCTTGGGTTGGGGCAAACAAGCGACGATACGGTGCATGCGGGCGAATTGAGCGCGACCCTCTATCGTGACTTCTCTGACACGATGGCCGGGCATGTCGGGGTTTCGGCATTCGCGCTTCAGACAGATTCAAAGCAAGCGAATGGCTGGAGCATCAACGCTGGCATTTCGATTGCAATCGGTGGTTCGAACAGCGGAGTACGCGACAGCATTCCGTTCGACACGCCCAACTTGCATCGTGAGATGACTTGGGCTGACGAAGCACTCTGATCGGACGAAATTCTTAAAGAACGGCCCTCCAGCAGGAGGGCCGTTTTTGTTTGCGTTGCGCCAGTTCTCCCGCGCCAACGGCCTGCTTGCCCCAAGCACAAATGGTGCAAAAAATCTGGCCTTTGACTTCAAAAAAAACAGTGCCGCCGGGGATGTTAAACGCTGGCCGGCTTCAACTCCGGCGCCGTTAACCAATCGAGAGCGATCGAGTTCTTCACGAAATCGACACCTGACACGCGCAAGCTACTTTCTCTCTCTCATGGCTTCGGAAACCAAACGCCCGCACAAACGCGCCGGGCGATTGAGAAATTTGAGGGCTCCACGCCCGACGCGCTTGCCCAACTCTGCGCCCGTTCTCGCCCACACAACTAATGAACCGGCAGGTCGAAGGTTCGAATCCTTCACGGCTCACCACTTGCACCAAAGGCCGGGCGGAAATGTCCGGTCTTTGGCGTTCAATCCCTCAGAAAAGGCTTGGCTTTCATCGTATCCGGGATCGGCACGCCAAGGCGTGTCAGGATCGTCGGTGCAAGCTGGAGTTGGTCTAGGTGCGCGTCAGCATCCGGCCCCTGTGCTGGCCCAAAGTAGTAGAGCGCGAAGTCCTGTTGCAGATCTTCCCGCCCGCCATGGTGGCCGCGATCGGTCTGGCCATGGTCGGCCGTCACGATCACTTCATACCCAGCCTCAAGCCATTTGGGGATGAAGGGTGCCAGCATTTCGTCGGCGACAAAACAGGCGTGGTCCATTTCGCCGCAATCATGCCCGAACCGGTGCCCCATACTGTCCAGCGTGCAGGTGTGCAGGATGCCATAGTCCAAGCTGTGCTTGTGGGCCAGCATGGTGAGCGTGGCGAACAGGTCCACGTCCGATGGCGTCATCTGATTGGCGTGGCCATAGGCGGTCATGGTGTGAAACCGACCGTGGTTGATGCTGGCGCTATCGGGTTCGTCATACTCGATGTCCCGGACATAATCGAACGGCGCGCGGTTGAAAAACTCGGACCAAAAGGAATGCGTAACAGCTCCGGTCACCCCGCCGGCGCGGCGCACTTCCGAAAAGATATCGGGGTGCGACAGGCGAAAGACGTTTCCGTTACCAGTGCAGCCATGTTCCTGCGGCGTAACGCCCGTGTGAATCGAGGCATAGCAGCTGGCGGAAGTGGACGGCAGCACCGATCGCATCTTCCAACGCTGCGCTAGGCCACTGTCGACCCAGCCTTCAAGGTTGCCGAACAGGCGTTGCCAGTTGCGCCAGGGCACGCCGTCCAGGATGATCAAAAGTAGTTTGCGGTCCATGCGCCGTTAGTTCCCTGCCGACTCCATCTTGCGGTTGGCGATGACCTCTTCCAGCCAGCCCAGCTTCATCTCGGGAACCGAGGACAGAAGCAGGTCGGTGTAATCGTCAAACGGCGGCGACAGGACTTCGGATTTCGAGCCATAGCGCACCACGCGACCCTGATACATCACCGCGATCGAATCGGCGATGGCGCGGACCGTCGCCAAGTCGTGGGTGATGAACAGATAGGCCACGTTTTCAACCTTCTGCAGGTCCAGAAGCAGCTTCAGGATGCCGTCTGCCACCAGCGGATCCAGCGCCGAGGTCACCTCGTCACAGATGATCAGCTTGGGCTGAGCCGCCAGCGCACGCGCGATGCAGACACGCTGTTTCTGGCCACCGGACAGCTCGGCCGGGTAACGGTCGATGAAGCCGTCGCCCATCTCGATCTCGTCCAGCAGCTCTTTGATCCGCTTGCGCTTCTCTTCGCCGCGCAGGCCGAAATAGAATTCCAGCGGCCGCCCGATGATCGTGCCGACCGTCTGGCGCGGGTTCATCGCGACATCGGCCATCTGATAGATCATCTGGAGCTCGCGCAGGTCATCGCGCGTGCGCCCGGCAAGGTCCGGCGACAGGGTGCGGTCGGAAAACTCGATCCGCCCGTCACGCGGCGGCAGAAGGCCGGTGATCACCCGCGCCAGCGTGGACTTGCCCGATCCGCTTTCGCCGACAATGGCCAGGGTCTGGCCCGGGTGCAGTTCGACATTCACGTCGTTCAGCACGTCGAAATTCGTGCCCTTGTACCGCGCGGTGATGTTTTCGACTTTCAACATCGGGTTGTCGGTCGGCGTCTTTTCTTCGTGGTCGATCGAGCGGACGGAGACCAGCGCTTTGGTATAGTCTTCCTGCGGCGCGTTGATGATCTGGTCGACACTGCCGTATTCGACCATTTCGCCCATCTTCAGCACCATGATGTCGTCGGACACCTGCGCCACGACCGCCAGGTCATGGGTGATGTAAAGCGCGGCAACGCCGGTGTCGCGGATCGCTTCCTTGATCGCCATCAGAACGTCAATCTGCGTGGTCACGTCCAGCGCCGTGGTGGGTTCGTCGAACACCACCAGGTCGGGCTCGGGACACAGCGCCAGCGCAGTCATGCAGCGTTGCAACTGCCCCCCCGACACCTGGTGCGGATAGCGTGAACCGATGTTTTCCGGGTCCGGCAGGCCCAGCTTGGCAAACAGCTCCACCGCCTTGGCCTCGGCGTCAGCACGGGAAAACTTGCCTTGGCTGACCGAGGCTTCGGTCACCTGGTCCATGATCTTCTTGGCTGGGTTGAAGCTTGCAGCAGCGGACTGGCTGACATAAGTCACCTCGGTCCCACGCAGGGCGCGCAGGCCCTTCACGCTTTCCTGCAGGATGTCGCGGCCATTGACCCAGACTTCCCCGCCGGTGATCTCAACCCCGCCACGGCCATAAGCCATGGCGGACAGGCCGATGGTGGACTTGCCCGCGCCGCTTTCACCGATCAGGCCCAGTACCTTGCCGGGGGCAAGATCGAAGCTGACCCCATGCACGATCTGGATGTCATGCGGTTTCTCGCCGGGCGGATAGACGGTCGCGCCAATCTTCAGATCGCGGACTTTCAACAATTGGTCGCTCATCCCCGACCCCCTTTCAGGCTGGTCGTGCGGTTCAGCACCCAGTCGGCCACCAGGTTCACGGAAATTGCCAAGGTGGCAATCGCCACGGCGGGCCACAGTGCGGCGCCGATGCCATAGACGATGCCATCTTTGTTTTCCTTCACGATCCCGCCCCAGTCAGCCTGCGGCGGTTGCACGCCCAGGCCCAGGAAGGACAGGGTCGACACGAACAGCACCATGAAGATGAAGCGCAGGCCCATCTCGGCCACCAGCGGTGACAGGGCGTTCGGCAGGATTTCGCGGAAGATGATCCAGATCCGGCCCTCGCCGCGCAGCTTGGCGGCTTCGACAAAGTCCATCACGTTGATGTCCACCGCAACGGCACGTGCCAGGCGATAGACACGGGTCGAATCAAGGAACCCCATCACCATGATCAGCATCGGAATGGTGACCGGCATGACCGACAGGACCACAAGGGCAAAGATCAGGGTCGGGATCGACATCACCAGATCGACAAAGCGGCTCATCGCCTGATCAACCCAGCCGCCGATCACGGCGGCGGTAAAGCCCAGGATCGACCCGGTGGTGAAGCTGACGATCGTCGCCACGGTGGCGATGAAGATCGTCGTGCGCCCGCCGTAAATCATGCGCGACAGCAGATCACGACCGATGTTGTCGGTGCCCAGCCAATGCTTGGCGCTCATCGGTTCCCACACCCCGCCGACGATTTCGGTCATCGGATAGGGCGCCAGAAGCGGCGCAAAAATTGCCATCAGGAAATACAGCGAGGTGAAGAAGATGCCGATCATTGCGGCCAAGGGAAGTCGCATCATTTCGGGTGCCTCAGTCGCGGATTGGCCAGGATCGACACGATGTCGGCCACCATGTTCAGGCCGATATACACGGCGGCGAAGATCAGGCCGCAGGCCTGCACCACCGGCACGTCACGTTTCGACACGTGATCGACCAGGTATTGCCCCATGCCTGGATAGACGAACACAACCTCGACCACCACGACGCCGACGACCAGATAGGCCAGGTTCAGCATCACAACGTTCACGATCGGTGCAATCGCGTTGGGAAAGGCGTGGCGGGCGATGACCTGAAGACCAGACAGGCCCTTCAGCTCGGCGGTTTCGATATAGGCCGATTGCATCACGTTCAGGATCGCGGCGCGGGTCATGCGCATCATGTGCGCCAGAACAACCATGGTCAGGGTCAGCGCCGGCAGGATCACGACCGACAGGCGGTCCAGAAACCCCATGCCATCGTAAACGGTCGCAACGGACGGGAACCAACCAAGGTTCACCGCGAAAATCAGGATCAGCACATAGCCGATGAAAAATTCAGGAAGCGAGATCGACGCCAGTGTGACGGCCGAAATCAGCTTGTCGGGCCAGCGTTCGCGATAACGAACGGCCAAAAGACCCAGCAGGATCGCCAATGGAATGGCAATCACAGCGGCCACTCCAGCCAGGAACACGGTGTTGCCCAAGCGTGAACCGATCGACTTGGAGATATCGGCACCAGAGGTCAGTGCGGTGCCCAGATCCCCGGTCAGGGCGCCGCCCAGCCAGCTGAAGTAACGGCTGACGGCAGGCTCGTTCAGACCCATGTCGCGGCGCAGGTTGGCCAGCGCTTCGGGGGTGGCAGATTGTCCAAGGATGGACTGGGCCACATCACCCGGAAGAATTTGTGTCCCGGCAAAAATCAGAACCGAAACGGCGAGAAGGAGCAGGAGGCCCAGCGCAAGACGCTGGGCCACAAGTTTTAATGCAAGGTGCATATCAACCGACGAGCCACATTTTGGCAGGGGCGTAGTTGTTCATGATATCGAACCCCTTGGTATCGGCCCAACCAGCAACATCGTCCGTCGTCGCGTCGACGAAGTCGTTGAACATCGGGCAGATCAGACCACCCTCCTGGTTCAGGATCATGTTCAGGTCGGCATACATCCCCTGACGCTTGGTATCGTCAAGTTCGCCACGGGCGGCGACCAGCAGCTGGTCGAACTGTTCGTTGAAGAACCGGGTGTCGTTCCAGTCCGCCGTCGACAGATAGGCGGTCGAGAACATGGCATCCTGGGTTGCACGGCCCGACCAGTAGCTGGTGCAGAAGGGCTGCTTGTTCCAGACTTCCGACCAGTAGCCATCGTTCGGCTCACGCTTGATCTCAAGGTTGATGCCTGCCGCGCCAGCGGATTGCTGGAACAGGGCGGCCGCATCCGGTGCACCGGGGAACGAGTTGTCCGAGGTGCGCAGGAGGACCGAACCTTCGTGGCCCGAGGCCTTGAGGTGATGCGCCGCTTTCTCGGGATCATATTCGCGCTGCTCCATCTCCGAATAGAACGGATAGGAGGCGTTGATCGGCGTGTCATTCCCGACCGAGCCATAGCCGAACAGGATCTTGTCGACCATTTCCTGACGGTTGATGCCGTATTTCAGCGCCATCCGCAGGTCCTTGTTGTCAAACGGTGCGGTATTGGCGTGCATGATGAACACATAGTGGCCGGGGCCAGGGGTCGAGCGAACTTCGACACCACGGGCACGGGCCACCAGGCTTGCAACCTTCGGCGGCACGCGGTTGGCGATGTGCACCTGACCGGACTGAATCGCGGACATCCGCGCGGTGTCGTCGTTGATTGCCAGAAGCTCGACCGACTCGGCGTGACCCATCGTGTCCAGCCAGGCATGCGGGTTGCGTTCAAACACGGTGCGAACGCCGGCTTCGTGTTCCTTGATCATGTAAGGACCAGTGCCGATCGCGGCGGTCGGATTATCCTTGCCGCCGTTGGGCTGGATCATCAGGTGATAATCGGACAGAAGATACGGCAGGTCGGCGTTTGCGGATTCCAGTTCAAGCACAAAGCTGCCGTTATCGACGCGCATATCCTTGATGCCGCGCAGGATGCCCAGCGCACCGGACTTCGATTCCTCGCCCGCATGGCGCTCCATCGTGGCCAGCACGTCATCGGCGGTCAGCGGCTGACCGTTCGAGAAGCTGATGCCCTGACGGATCTTGAAGGTCCAGATCTTGGCGTCCGGCGAGGCCGAGAATTCCTCGGCAATGATGTTGTCCAGACCACCGGTTTCACCCAGCTCGACCAGCGGCTGGCCCCACATGCGGGTGATCGTGGTCATGGTGGTGTTGGTCGACAGCGCCGGGTCAAGGCTGTCGGTGGCCGAGCCACCGGATACGGCAATCTTGATCGTGCCGCCCTTAACCGGACCAGCGGCATGTGCCGCGGTCGACAGCAGGGTGCCAGCGGCAGCAGCTGACATGCCCAGGGCCGAGGCCCGGCCCAGGAAATCACGGCGGTTCAGTTTGCGCTGGATCACACGCTGCGACATATAGTCGAGTTCTTTTTTCATGGATATCTCCCTGATATTTGGGCCATTCGCGGCCCTTGTTGTTTTTGTCCCCGACAAGACTTGCGCATATCCCGCCTTGTGGCAAGCATTCTGTCGCTATTCCCGTCCCGGAAACGCATGGCCTCACAGGCAATGACGTGGAATGCTCTCCTCTTCATCACGCGCATAGACAAGCTCGTCCCCGGCGAACGCTTCGATTCGCGCCGTCAGGTGAAAATGCGTCGCGTCCGACCACATCTGGGCAAAGGTTTCGGTCCGCACCGACCAGTCGCCGCGCTCCAGCGTCTGGGTCCAGTGGGTTTCGCCACGCGCCGACAGCGGATCGTCGGGGTGGATCGACCAGGCCTCGCGTGCGATGCCGCCTGTGGTCAAACCGTGCTCCAGATCCTCGGTTTCGCCGAAGTCGTCGGTGATGCGCAGCGTCGAGATGCCGGTGGCGTGGTCGGTCTCTGTGATCCGCGAATTGGTCGCCTCGCGCAGGCTGCGGATGCGCCAGGGCTCGGCGGCTTCGGGCGGCTCGAAGGTGCATTCATCACCCGTGGCAGTGTGCCGGACGGGCAGATCCAGGAACCCCCGCGTCAGGGTCAGTTGTGTCTTGCCAGGCGCGGGCCAGATCAGCGGCCAATAGGCGTTTGAGATCGACACCCGCAAATGGTGCCCCGCCGGAATGCGATAGGCGATCTGGTCCAGTGACAATGTCACGCCAAACTCCTTGCCGACGGGCACAGGTTTCGGCTTGGCCGACCCTTTGCGATGGGCCAGGTTCAACACGCCATAGGTGATCCGGGTTGATGCTCCGTCCGGGTGCACGTGACACAGGCGCACGGCGATTTGGCCCTGCGGTTGATCGGACTGCAGCCGCAGACGGATCCGGGGCGCCCCGACGATATCCGTGTCATCGGGCATCGGCGCACTGTCGAAACAGACACTCAGCGCATCATCGTGACGCTGATCGCCCGGCATTTCCGGGCCAAGCCAGATGGCGCAATACTCGCCCGCATCCGCGCCGGTATCTGCCGGAGAGGTGATCTGTTCCGACAGATCCGCCCCGCCATCGCCCAAGGTCCGGTCGCGCCCCAGGGGCAAGCGAAGCTCGGACACGTCGGCCTGATCTTTCGACATGGTAATCCAGCGCCCCGGACGTTCCTCGTACCACGCCGCCGGACGCACGCCGTCCATCAGGTAATAGCGCAGATCCGGGTCGTCCTCGACGCCGGTGTCGATGCCCTTGAGCCAGCGATCCCACCAGCGCAAAGCCTCTTGCAGAAAGCCGATACGCGGCTCTGGCACAGCGAAATGCGGGTATTTGTGCACCCAGGGCCCGATGATCCCCTTGGCGGGCGCAGACAGGTTTTCCACCAGCGCCGGCACCGCATTCTTGTAAGCATCACCCCAGCCGCCCACAGCCAGCGTGGCTGCTTTGATAGCCGAATAATCCTCGCACACCGAACCGTGTTGCCAATAGGCGTCCCGCGCCTGGTGGCGCAGCCAGACGGACGGTAGGAAAGGCTCCGCCTCCAACCGTTCCAACCACATCTCGCGCCACTTGTCGCCGACCAGCGCCGGGTCGGGCGGGCGTGAGGAATAGCTCCACATCGTCGCGCCCCAGCCCAGGTTCTCGTTCAACAGGCAGCCGCCCTTGTAGTGGATGTCATCCGCGAACCGGTCCACGGTGGAACACAGCGTGATGATTGCCTTCAACGGGTCCGGCTGAAGGGCTGCAACTTGCAAGCCGTTGAAGCCGCCCCAGCTGATCCCCATCATGCCCACGTTGCCATCGCACCAGGGCTGCGCGGCCAGCCAGTCGATGACCTCAAGCGCGTCGGCCTGTTCCTGTGGTGCGTATTCGTCCAGCATGAGGCCATCACTGTCGCCATTGCCGCGCATATCGACACGAATACAGGCATACCCCCGCGCCGCGAAATAGGGATGCGTCAGCGCATCGCGCGCGCAGGTGCCGTCGCGTTTGCGGTACGGCAGGTATTCCAGGATCGCAGGAACGGGATTGTCGGTCGCATCGGTCGGGCGCCAGATACGCGCCGACAGGCGGGTGCCGTCGGACAGGATGATGCCTTCGTCGGGCAGCTCGGTAATGTCATGCAAAGTCATACGCCCATGGGCTGCCGAAAGGGGCGCGGCGTCAAGTGCGCAGCGCCCCTTTTGCTGTTGTTTTTCGCCGGATCAGAAGTTCAGCGAGATATCGCGGTGATACGAGTTGCACGACGCCATCGCCAGCGCCTGTTCACGGGTGAAGCGTGGCTGAACTCGGATACCCAGCGTTTCCTTGATCCCGTCAAGATAGGCGGTCAGACCCGGTCGCAGCGTGGCGTCCGCCTCAACGCGCCAGATCTGTTGCGCCTCGAACTCGGCCACGGCTGCGTCGTACTGCTCCAGTGCAGCGTCGCGGTCCGGGGTCTTGTTCTTCAGCGCCTTGCGGGCCTTGGACAGAAGCGATTTCACATCATCCGCGCCATCGACTTTGCCGAACAACTTGGCCAGATCATTCACCGGGCCTTCGGTCTCAGCCTCGGGCAGGGTCTCGATCGTTGCGCGCATGTCGCGCAAGGGCGTCTCAAGCGCGGCAAACTCCGCGTTCGCATCCAGCACCGCCAACACCTCGGCCGGGTCTTCCCAGGCCTGATCGGCAGCCCTGCGGTATTGCGCACGCGCCGTGTTCTCGGCCTTTGTCAGTTCGGCAAAGGTATTGTGCACCTCTTCCCAGGTATCGGGAACCTGTGCGTGCAGATGCTCGATCTCGGCTTCAAGCACGGCGATCTCGGCCTCAAGGGCTGCACGCTCCTCGGCCTGAGCTTCGTCACGCATCCGACCGGCAAGGGTCTTCATCTCCTTCACCTCAGCCTCGATCGCGCGGATCTGCTTTTCGATCCGACGCACCACGGTCAACTGCGGCCGATACAGGCCTGCGGCCTCTTCAACCTGACCGGCGGCGACAAAGGCGGCGTCCAGCTGGGCAACGGCCTTGTCGGCGGCGTCCAGGCCGCCTGTCAGATCCTTGACCAGATCCTTGGGCAGAACCGACAGGTTCAAGCCACGCGCGGCCGCGATAGCGTCGGTCGTCACGCTTGATTGCGACAGTTGCTGTCCAACGTAATCCTCAAGGCACAATTGCAGCTTGGGATTGCGCGGCGGCGGGCTGCTTTCCGACAGGAAACTCACGCGGTTGGGCAGATAGTTCACCAGCGGCGGATACAGCCCCACGATGGACAGCGCGATCAACTGCAGCGTGATGAAGGCGATGACGCCTTTGTACATCTGCACCGTTTTCACCACCGCTGGCGCCACGCCGCGCAGATAGAACAGCGCAAAGCCAAAGGGCGGCGTCAGGAACGAGGTCTGGATGTTCAGACCGATCATCACACCCAGCCACACGGCGGTGATATTCGCCTGCGGGTCGGCCAGAAGGATCGGCGCCACGATCGGCACCACGACCACCGCGATCTCGATGAAATCCAGGAAGAAGCCCAGGACGAAGATCACCAGCATCACGATGATGAACTGGGTCCAGAACCCGCCGGGCAGTGAGTTCAGGAAATCGCGCACCAGCTCTTCGCCGCCAAAGGCGCGGAAGGCGGCGGTCAGCATAGCGGCGCCCAGCAGGATGATGAACACAAGCGCCGTGGTCTTGGCGGTCTCCAACATCACACCCTGAAGCGTTTCTTCCAGCTTGAACACCCGAACACCGGACCAGATCAGCGAAACCATGAACATCAGGGTCGCGATCGCACCTAGGGCAATTCCAAGCCGGTCCGCCCCCGTATTCATTGCCTTCACGTTCATTTCGAAATTGGCCAGCACAAAGGCAATCATAACCAGCGCGACGATCGCCAGAAGTGCCGGATAGTACAGAGACTTGCCAGGTTTCGGCAGGCGATATCCGGCCATGATCATGGCCCCTGCCGCGCCGATCGCACCGGCCTGGTTCACCGTGGCAACGCCCGAAATGATCGAACCCAGAACCAGGAAAATCAGGGCCAGCGGCGGCACCAGGGTGATCAGAACGGTTTTGAGGAACTTGCTGTCATACTTGCCATCATATCCCACCGCCGGGGCCTGTTTCGGCCGCAGAATGGCAAAGACGAGGATATAGACCATGTAGAGCCCGACCAACACCATGCCGGGGATGAACGCGCCCAGGAACATCTCGCCCGCCGAGGTCGAGGCGACGTCGAAGGTCGACGGCATCGAAAGTTCTCCGGTTGCCTCCTTGTGGAGCAGTTTGCGTGCTGTCGACGCCTGGTCCACCGCGCTGGCCAACTGGTCAGCTAGGATGATCAACACGATCGAGGGCGGAATGATCTGCCCCAGCGTGCCGGACGCGGCAATCGTGCCAGTCGCCAGCGACGGCGAATAATTGTTGCGCAGCATCGCGGGCAGCGAAATCAGGCCCATCGCGACCACGGTGGCCCCGACGATCCCGGTCGTGGCAGCCAGAAGAGCACCAACGAAGACAACCGAAATGCCAAGGCCCCCCGGCACCGGGCCGAACAACTGCGCCATGGTGACCAGAAGGTCCTCGGCGATCTTCGAGCGTTGCAGCATGATGCCCATGAAGATGAACAGAGGGATAGCGATGAGCGTATCTCGCTCAACCTCCCAAAACACGCCACGCAGGTTCGTCACCCCCGCCGACAACCATTGCTGTGGCCCGCCAGAGTGGAAGAATGCGTCGGTCGACCCGGTAAAGATGTATCCGGTGGCAGCGGCCGCGCTGATCGTGATGATTGCAGCGCCCGGCAGCGCGAAAGCAACCGGAAAGCCGGAGCCCAGCGCCATGGCCATGATCAGGATGAGAAGGGCGAGGAAATAGAGTTCCATATCTGTGTCCTACTCAGTGCGCCGCTGGGGCGATTTCGCGGTGACCGGGTTCTTCCCGTTTGTCCGCAACCGCGTCGAAGAAATAGCTGACGAACTGGATCAGCATGGTGATGGCAAACAGCCCCAGGAAGGCGGCCATCTGGTATTTGATGAACATGCCCACGGTGCCGGTCTGCGACACTTCGAAATTGGCAATCGGGCTGTTGATGATCGACCGCGATCCGTTGAAGCCGATGCCGATGATGACCCAGCAGGTGGTCATGCCCAACAGGATCGACCCCACCGCGTTCACGAACCCGCGCGTCGACCGCCCGAACCCGGCATAAAGCACATCAACGCGTACATGGCCTTCCTCAAACAAGGTATAGGCCGAGGCGAACAGGAATAGCGCGGCGTACCAATACCGCACCAGATCGCCCATCAGCGCCTGCTCATAACTGAAGACAAAGCGCGAGATGACGATCAGAAGCTCGGCCACCACGACCATCAGCGCGAGCCAGGTGAAGCCCAGCGTGCGGGTGAAAAACGCGATGACAAAGCCCAAGATGATCAGCGGCATGTGAATATACGGCCCGACCCAACGCGCCTTGGCAAAGATGCGCGCCGCGTCCTCGGACATGAAAAACAGAAACAAGCCTTCGACCCGCATGAATGCGATCGTGGCGTCCACGATGCCGACCAGAAGGACCGACCAGAACAAGCCACGGATCAGGTAGACATTGAAGCGGTGTATCAGATGCGCGTCCCAGCGAAGCGCGGTGGTGCCCGACCTCAGAACGTAGCTCGCTGCGGCGACCAACGCGGCAACATAGATTGCAACCTGAAGCCAGGTGCCTCCGGTCGCGCCTCCACTAAACAGCGTGTGCAGGCCCGGTAAGCCGACACCAACCACCAGAATGTTGTTGATCATAAAGGCGAACAGGACCGCCAACATGCCCCAACCGAACAGGCGGGTGACGGTGGCGGGTGCGCCGGTGCGCGGAATGTCGGTGGACGTGCTGGCCATGTGTGCCCCTCAGCTGGCAGCGCGCAACAGGTGCTGGACCTGTTCGCTGGTAAAAGAGCGGGACCGAAGCCCCGCTCTGATATTTTTCCTAAACCAAAACGGCTTACAGCAGGCCGCGAACCCGGTTCCGCTGGTTCACAAAGGTGCCTTCGAACAACGCCATTGCCTTGCCGATTTCGACCAGGTTGGTCTGGAAGTGGTCGTCGATCTCGGCTGCCAGCGCCGAGTGGTCACGGGTTTCCGCAAACACTTCGGTGGCGGCTTCGCCGAACGCATCCCAGATGTCATCGTTGAACGCGCGCACTTCGACGCCCTGTTCATCGATCAGCTTGTTCAGGTACTCGCCGTTCAGAGCCATCGACTCTTCGTACTGGGCCGCGTGCTCTTCGTGCGACGCTGCGGTGATCACCGCCTGCTCCCACTCGGTCAGGCTGTCCCACCAGGCTTTGTTCATGCCCAGGGCCAGGCCGCCGCCCGGCTCGTGCATACCACCGGTATAGTAGTACTTGGCCGCTTCATAGAACTTCATGAAGTAGTCATTGTAGGGACCAACCCACTCGGTCGCGTCGATCGCGCCCGACACCAGGTTTTCATAGATCTGGCCACCCGGAAGCGACACGGTCGAAACGCCCAGCTTGGACATCACGTTGCCGCCCAGTCCCGGGATACGCATCTTCAGACCCTTGAAGTCGTCCGGCGATTCAACTTCCTTGTTGAACCAACCGCCAGCCTGGGTGCCGGTGGCGCCACAGGGAAGGGCTTTCAGGCCGAACTCGCCCGACAGCTTGTCCCACATTTGCTGGCCGCCCTTGAATTTGATCCAGGCGTTCCATTCCGTGGTGGTCATGCCGAACGGCACGGCAGTGAAATAGGCGAACCCCGGGTGCTTGCCGACCCAGTAGTAGTCAGCGGCGATATAGGCTTGCGAGTTGCCAGAAGCGACCTCGTCAAACGAATCGAATGCGCCAACGCGTTCGCCGGCTGCGAAATACTCAACGTTCAGCGCACCGTCCGACAGCTGCGCGATACGCGCGGCCAGGCGTTGAGCCGAGGTACCCAGACCCGGGAAGTCCCGCGGCCAGGTCGACACGATGGTCATGGTCTTACCGCTTTGGGCCAGCGCGGGCGTGGCCAGCGCGGTTGCACCGGCACCAAGCGCGGCGCCTTTCAGGAATTTACGACGTTCCATCTGAATTCTTCTCCTCCGAGTTTCAGTTTTCTTTTTGTCAGGTGGCGTGAAGCCGGATCCCCGGACACGCTGCCTCGTCAATTACTACGGATGTAGAGCCGGAATTCAAATGTATTTTTTGGCAAGTGGTAAGTTTTGTTTACCAGTTGGCTGCGGACCGCGTGTTAAATACCCTTGAAGAGGCCACAATTCTGCCGGTCGGTAAGCAAGTCGGACGCTTAGCTTTCAGGCCCTATTCCACCGGAAATCCGCTGGGGACCTGTGCCGGGACGCCCATCCGCCCGCTCACGCTGATCGGATCGGTCAGGGCGTGAAGGAACTGCACAAGCGACTCGACCTCACTGTCGGACAGGTCCACTGGCGCCAGTTCGTTCGCCTCGCCTATTGCCAGAAGCTCGTTCAGACTGGCCATCACCACCAGGTCCCACTCGCTGGCTTCTTCGAAAACCGGCAGAACGGCTTGCGTCGCGTCATAGGTCATCAGCGCTTTCACCGGGTCCAGGTGGTGACGCACCACAGCCTCAAGCGTCGCATAGGCCCCCGCATGCCCATAGGGTGCGGTCAGCGCGACGTTGCGCAAGCTGGGGGTTCGGAACCGAAAGGCATCCTCGGAGCGCCCGGTCACCCGCATCCGCCCCTCATCGCGGTTGTGCGTCTCGAAACGCTCGACTTTCCCCGGCCCAAGTTGCGGCATGGCGATGGCATGGAAGCCCTGATCGGTCTGAAATGGGCCAGAGTGGCAGCCAGAACAGCCCGCCTTACCATAGAACAAGTCCATGCCAGCCTTTGCTTGCGATGAAAGGGGCTCAATTCCCCGCACATGGCGGTCAAAGGGGCTGTTGTCCGCGCGCCATTCGACCGTGATGAAATCCGCCATCGCATTGGCAATATCGGTGAACCTGATCACCCGTGATCCGATAACCGCATCAAAGGCATTGCGGTAGGCGGGGATTGCCTCAACTTTCGCTGCGATAAGATCCCAGGCGCCACCTTCGTGCGCCAGCATCCCCATCCTGACCGCTCGGGCAATTTCGTTTTCACTGTAGTGTCCGGCCATTTCGTCGCCGGACAACACCGGAAACATGGTCTGGGCCGACAGAACACTGTCAAACCCCTCGACCATTTCCTGACCCAGGGGGGTTCGAATGCCCCCCGGTTTCGTGTCGTCCGCCTCAAGCCGACCATCGTGAAACAGGCTTGTGAACTCGCGGGCACCAAGATTGAACAATGCCGGGGCGTTACGTGGAATGCGCTTTTCAGGGAGGTTTTCAGGCTGCACGACCCGATCCGGGCCCAACCCGGCACCCCCATCGCCCAGCCCCAGACTCAGCCCGTCCGACGTGCCCAGCGATGGATGGTGGCAAGTGGCGCAAGAGACACTATTACTGCCCGAAAGCACCGGATCATAGAACAGAAGCTGCCCCAGGGCGACGCTTTCCGGGGTCGTGGGAAGATAATCCGAATCCACAACCGGCGCGGGCAGATCACCCGCCCAGGCGGGGCTTGTGATCACTAACAGGGCCAAGATGCGGATCATGTGACCTCCAAAGCCGAAACCCGGCAAGATGGGCGGAAACTGCGCCCTCGTGCCGCTCCGAAGACGGGCAATGGGGGCGCCCACCCCGATCCAGTCCGAAAAGCTTTGCCCGCCATGGTGAGGGCGTCAAGTCTGAACGTTGCTGGGATACCCCTCTGCGTCCAAAAGTGCGCCCAGCGCCGCATCATCCAGCTGGCTCGTTATCGTGACTTTCCGGGCGTCCATATCGAAGGCAAGCACCGCAGCTGCGTCCGCTTGGGCCACAGCGTCTTCGATGGCCGCCTTGCAATGACCGCAACTCATGTCGGGCACGTGGAATATCGTCATCTGTCGTCCTCCGGTTTGTCACTTCTTGCTACGGTGAAGCGCCCCGGAAGGTCAACGCCCCGCAGGGTGCTGGCGATCTTCGTCAAGATGTTGGATACAGAGTGCGGGCCCTGGCCCGACATGATTGCAGGAGCGTGTGTGATGACCCCCCAGATAGTCCCGACAAAGCCGATCGAGGGGCAAAAACCCGGCACGTCCGGCCTGCGCAAGAAAACACGGATCTTCATGCAGCCAGGGTATCTTGAAACCTATGTGCAGGCCACGTTCGACGCGCTGGGCGGGGTGGTTGGCAAGACGCTGGTGGTCGGCGGGGACGGTCGGTTCTTCAACGCCGAGGCGATCCAGACCATCCTGAAAATGGCTGCTGGAAACGGGGCAAGCAGGGTGATCGTTGGTCAAAACGGACTGCTTTCCACCCCCGCCGCGTCCCACCTGATTCGCCTGAACGGGGCCGACGGCGGTCTGATACTGTCTGCCAGCCACAATCCGGGCGGAATCGACGCTGATTTCGGCGTGAAATACAACATCGCCAACGGTGGCCCGGCCCCCGAGGCGGTGACCGACGCGATCTTCCAGCGCACGCTTGAAATCGACGCCTATGTCACGCTGGGCACGCCCGACATCGACCTGTCGCAGCTGGGGGAGATTGCGCTGGGCGGCATGGTTGTTCAGGTCGTGGACCCGGTGGCGGACTATCTGGCGCTGATGGAGACGTTGTTCGATTTCGACGCCCTTCGCGCGCTGTTCGGGTCGGGGTTCACCCTGCGGTTCGATGCGATGCACGCGGTCACCGGCCCCTATGCCAAGGCGCTGTTCGAGGACCGGCTGGGCGCCCCGGCGGGCAGTGTCGTGAACGCGGTGCCACAACCGGACTTTGCCGGCGGTCACCCGGACCCCAACCCGGTCTGGGCCAAAGAGCTGATGGACCTGATGATGTCAGACAGCGCACCGGATTTCGGCGCCGCCTCGGACGGGGACGGCGACCGCAACATGGTGGTGGGGCGTGGGCTCTATGTCACGCCATCCGACAGCCTGGCGGTTCTGGCCGCCAACGCGCATCTGGCACCGGGTTATGCGAAGGGCCTCGTCGGTGTGGCGCGGTCGATGCCAACCAGTGAAGCCAGCGACCGGGTTGCCGCCAAACTGGGGATCAAAAGCTATGAAACCCCGACCGGGTGGAAGTTCTTCGGCACCCTTCTGGATATCGGTCACGTCACCATCTGCGGCGAGGAAAGCGCGGGCACCGGGTCGGACCATGTCCGCGAAAAGGACGGGCTTTGGGCAGTGCTGTTGTGGTTGAATATCCTGGCCGAACGACGCCAATCCGTGGCTGAGATCCTGACCGATCACTGGGCAACCTTCGGCCGTGACTATTTCTCCCGTCACGATTTCGAGGCGGTGCCAAGCGACGCGGCCAACGCGCTGATGGACAAATTGCAGGGCACCCTTTCGACCTTGCCTGGCCAAAGTTTCAACGGGCTTACCGTGACCCGCGCCGACAGCTTTTCCTATCTTGATCCTGTCGACGGGACGACCAGCGCCAACCAGGGCCTGCGCCTGTTCTTTGAAGGTGGTGGGCGCGCGGTTCTGCGCCTGTCGGGAACCGGGACCGAGGGTGCGACCTTGCGCGTTTACCTGTCACAATACGCACCCAAAGGCGCGGACCATCACCGTGACACACAAGAAGCCCTGCGCCAGATCAGCGACGCCACCGCGACGCTGTGTGATTTCCCGGATTTCCTGGGACGAACCACGCCTGATGTGATGACCTAGGTCGCACTCCACATGTAATTTCAGCATTAACGCAATATGTTACTTACTTTTCGACGCGCTTCACGGAGACGTGAATGATCCATGCGTGATCCCCCCCCGTAACACCATCATTGCCAATGACGGCACTGACACAGACCGGGAGATATCAAATGATCCGCAGAACTTTCCTCGCCCTCGCCGCCTCCACCGCTTTCGCCGTGCCGGCGTTTGCCGATGGGCACTCGAAAGACATCGTCGACACCGCAGTCGGCGCAGGCGCCTTCACCACCTTGGTTGCCGCCGTTCAGGCCGCAGGCCTTGTGGACACTCTGAAAGGCGACGGTCCGTTCACCGTCTTCGCCCCCACCGATGACGCGTTTGCCGCGTTGCCCGCCGGCACCGTCGAAGACCTGCTGAAGCCCGAAAACAAAGACACGCTCACCGCGATCCTGACCTACCACGTCGTTGCCGGCAAGGTCATGTCGGGTGACCTGAGCAACGGCATGAAAGCCGCAACTGTTCAGGGTGGCGAGGTCACGATCATGACCGAAGGCGGTGTGATGGTCGACGGCGCCAACGTCGTGACCGCCGACATCGAAGCATCGAACGGCGTGATCCACGTCATCGACGCGGTGATCATGCCGACGATGTAAGTCCCCCAAAGATCGGGGTAGCCTCCTCTCTGCCCCGGTCACACGATGGCCGTGCCGTTTTCGGCGCGGCCATCTCGGTTTTCACCTATCGGGACGGTTAACCTATTTCGTCGCCCGGATCGTTTCTGCGATGTCGCGGGCACGCACGGCCATCAGGCGGTCGTCGTTCGTGGCAAAGCCGTCCAACCCCCCAAGCGCATCTGCCCCGATAGCGATCAGACCCTGGGTCGCGGCCGCGATCACCTCAGGCTCTTCACCCTCATCCAACCCGGTGATCAGCACTTCAACCGACGAAGGCGCGGCGATGCGGGCCAGCGCCATTATCACATCTGTGCGCACCGCAAAGATGAACGCCTTGGGTTCCAGATACGCCACGTCCTCGGGCCCGGCCATCGCGGCAAGGGCCGAGATCGCCATGTGATCCATGCCTGCAAGGTGCTCTTCGCGCAAATCTCCAATGAGGCGCAACTGCGGCACCGCACGCCGGTCACCGATCTTGCCCAAGAGCGGTATGGCACAGGCCCAGAAGCCGTGCCGTTCCTCAAGATCCACTTCAAGCATCGCCATCACGGCTGGCACCGAGGCTTCGGTGGCAACATCGAACAGGGCGCAAACCGCTTCCATCCGCTGTTCGGACGGCACCGATGTGTCTGACATGGTGTTCTCCAACGTCACCCGGTCCAGTGCGGGATCGGCGGCAAACAGCGGCACTGAACCCAGGAAAAGCAACGTGGTCAGTAGGGTGCGGATTGGTCTGAACATGATCTAACCTCTGCAAAGGGATCTAGTATAATTCTACTCCATCCGCGGCCCTTGGACCAGAACCCCGCGCAAGGGAAGGCAATCTGACACACGGGCAGTTTGAGCGAGTGCGATTAGATGTCGCCGGTGTTTGGGAAGCCCAAAAGTGGTGCCGCTGATAGGACTCGAACCTACGACCCCATCATTACGAATGACGTGCTCTACCATCTGAGCTACAGCGGCACTGCTGCTTCGGTGCGCGGGTCTTTAGCACCCTCGCGGCCCGGTGTGTAGCCCCAAAATGCCGGATGGCAGTCCGGGACCACGGGTCAGTGTTTACCTTCGACCTCGGGGGCGATGATCTCGGCCTCTTCGGTAACCTCTTCGACGAAATCCGCGGCGGGCGCGTGGGGGTCATCGTCGCTGGGGGTTTCGATGATTTCCGGCTCAGGCTCTGGGGTCGGGGCGGCGACAATCAGCGGCAGCATGTCGGTGCCACCGGGGATCGAAACTTCGCCTTCTGGCGGGACTTTCCACGACAGCGTGTCGAAGCCCTGACAATTGTCACAGGTCGGCGCCCAATGGCCGTGGATGTGGTTGCAGTTTTCGCAAACCCACTGCGGACCACGCGACGCGGTCACGGCGCGCGCTAGCCAGCCGCGCACCACGGCATCGTCGGCGCCTTCGCCCCGCTCGATTGCCGCCATCAAGGTCAGCGACCGTTGCGTTGGTTCGTTGTCTGGCAAACCGCCCAGCGCCTTGCGGGCGGCGGGGAAATCCTCGGCTGAAATATGCAGCTCGGACAAAAGCATCCTCGTTTCTGCGTCGCCTTCGCGGTGCTTGGTCAAGGCGCGGAACCGTTTCAGCCGCGCGGCGGGTGTTTCGTCCGGCACGATCGCGGCAAAGGCGGCGGCCAGGTCGGGGTGCGGCTGTGCGGTCCAGGCCTTGGTCAGAACCCGGGTCGCGTTGCGGGGTTTTTCGGCGTCCATGTAAGCACGGGCGGCCATCACGGCAGCAGGCACCAAATCCGGCGATAGCCGGTTTGCCTCGATCGCGGCCTCGCGCGCGCTAACGCTGCTGCCTTCCTCCAGAACATCCTTGGCTTCACTCAGCGCCAGAACTGCATCGCGCCGCTTGTGCACATCACGCGGAAGCGCGCCGTATTTCAGCTTGGCGCCCAGCGTCTTGCGCGCGCCTTTCCAGTCGCCCTTGTCCGCCTGAAGCTGCAACAAAACGTCCTGAGTATCCTCATGCCGGGGTTTCAGTGCGAAGGCCTTTTCCGCCAGCTTCATCGCGGTGTCGGTGTCGCCCTCGACCAGCTTTTGCTTCATGATCCCGCGCACACCGACGAACCGGGTCCGGTCGTCGCGCAGCAGCTTCTTATACGCCTGCTGTGCCCGGATCTTGTCGCCCGACATCTCGGCCGCCTGAGCGGTCAAAAGCGTCGTCAGCTCGGGCCGACGCAGATACCGTTCGGCCCGTGTCGCCTTGGAAATCGCGGTCGAACCATCGCCCGACGCCAGCGCCATCATGCCGTCGGCCAGCGCCTCGTATCCCTTCTTTTCGCGCGACCGATCGAAATACCGCGAAATCGCGGTTTCATCGCCGTTCAGGAAGCGCACGAAAGCGACCACAAGCCCAATGATCACGATCAAAAGCCACACGGCAATGATCAGCGCTATCGCGGCAATCGCGGCCTGCAACGGGCCCATGTTCAGCTCGAGACCACCGAATCCGATGCGAATACCGCCTTCGGTTTCCATCAACATGCCGGCACCGATTGTCAGAAGTGCGATCGCAGCCACGAACAGGATAATCTTGAAAAGGGACCAGAACATCAGAGTATCCTCAGCTTTCGTTCACGTGTGCGGCCAGGGCCGAACTGGCCTCAAGCGCATCCAGGCGCGCCGTCGCCGTTGCAATCCAATCGGTCAGGGCGGGCTGCCCAGCCTCGGGCATCGCGGCCAATTCCGTCAGAGCGCCCGCAATGTCACCCGTTTTCAGGGCATGTTCAGCGCGCGACAGGATCGCGTCGGGGTCGTCGCCCTCTTTCGGCTCCAACGACCGAACGCCCAGCTGTGTGCGCAGGAAGGCGGTCATGCGATCCATGCTGCCATCTTCTACGGCGGCGCGGATGCTGGCCTCAAGCGAGGCGCGCGCGGCGTCGGGGAAATCGGCTTGAAGGGTGGCGAGCGTCGGCACGCCTTCCTTTGCCAGACCGGCCAGCGCCGCGGGGGCGTCCAGCCCTGTCGCCTCGCCCAAATCGAACAGCGCGTCGTCAAAGGCGCGCCCGGTGTCCAGTGCGGCCATGATGCGTGATAGCGCAGCACGGCCCGCGGCGGCCTTCGCGGCCTCGGCGGCACTCACTTCCAGCGTCTGCGCATCCTCCTGAACCGTGCTGATCCGCTCAAGCTCCCGATCCAGCATCGCGCGCATCTGTTCCAATTCGCGTTCATAAGCTGCGGCGGCGGCCACCGCCGCTTCGGCCCCGGCACCTGTAGGCAGTTTTTCAACCGCCAAAAGCCGTGCCTCGATCTCGTCAATGCGCGTCGATACCGCTTCAATCTGCGCCACGATCGTTTTGAACTCACCGTTCACTTCGCCGCGCAACGTGACAAGGCCGTCGTCGGCTTGCAACCCGGCCACCGCTGTGGCGGTTTCGTCGTTGGCGGTCTCCAAGGCATTCAAGCGCCCGGCCTGAGCCGCGACCGCTTGCGCAATCGGGTCCACCTCGGGGGCAACACCGGGAAACGGCCAACCCTCGGGCACCACATAGCGCGCGGCGCCGAAGCCGATTACCGCAGCAATCACACCACCCAGAACCAACGGCACAAACCCGCTGCGTTGGGCGTTTTCCGGCGGCGCCATGCCCTGAGGCACTTCTCTTGCCTCACGCAGGCCAGCATCGCCAGCCGCCGCTTCCACGTCGGTCTGTTCATCGGTGGCTTCCGACAGTGCGGTGTCCGCACCGTCAGGGTTGTCATCAGGAGTCATGTCCGCAGGTCCGACCGAAGCCTCCTCCGGTGCGCGTTCATCAACAACAACGGCGTTCTCGACCGTGTCTTCAACCTTGTCCTTCGGGGGTTTCGGGGTCTTGGCCACTTTGAATAACCTTTCGAATCTCACCGGTAACGACGCTGGCGCGCCCTTAGAATGTATATGGGGGCACACCGGGTCTCAAGCAAAGTCGGATGTCAGCGCTGCGACAATCCTGCTCACCATTTCGGCCCCGTTCGGCACTGCGCAAACCTCGGGGGTCACCCCGGTTTGCACCGTGAACCCCTCAGCCACCGCCTGTGACAACGCGATCACGCGGACCCTTGGCCCGATCATCGTGACCCCCTGCCCAACCCACACTGCCGACAGTGGCGAATAAAGGGGAAGTACGACTGGCTCGTCCCCTTCGATCAGGGCTTTGGCCTCCGTCGTCAGGGGGACCGGATCCTGGGTATAGGTCACCGTTTCATCTGTCTCTATTCCACCTGAATTCAGCCGTTCAGCAATATCCCCGCGCGCAGTTTCTCCGCGCAGGTGCAGCAGGCGACCTACAGGCGGGGCGGCCATAAGACGCTGCACCAGTTCGTCGGCATCTTGGGCCACCACGCCGATATCAGCCCCCTTCGCCCGGGCGGCGGAGGCTGTGCGCGGTCCGACACAATGCGCTGTCACGCCTGACGCATCATTCAGGGACGCCGCGCCGTTCGCAGACGACAGGATAATGCCGCCATATCCCGCAATCGCCACCCTTTCTGCGCGCGGCTTGATCTGCATCACCGGGGAAAGCACCACGTGAACGGACTGCTTCAACCGCGCCTCAACCGCCGCGACCACACGCAGCGCCTGGGCCTTTGGCCGGGTCAGGACAAGCGTGGGGAATTGGGGCATAGGAACCTGCCGGGATTGTCTGGAACGCCCCACGGTGTTACCCCGCAGGGACCGATTTCGCAACTGGTGCACCATGACACGGACCTTGACCATCCTGGGGCTGGAAAGCTCTTGCGACGATACCGCCGCCGCGGTTGTGCGTCACACGCCGGGCAGGGCGCCAGAGGTGCTGTCCGCTGTCGTTGCGGGCCAGACCGAATTGCACGCGGATTTTGGTGGCGTGGTGCCGGAAATTGCCGCGCGGGCACATACCGAAAAGCTCGACCTTTGCGTTGAACAGGCTCTAACGCAGGCGAATTTGCCCCTATCCGAGCTGGACGCCATCGCCGTGACCGCTGGCCCCGGCCTGATTGGTGGTGTGCTGGCCGGCGTCATGTGCGCCAAGGGTTTGAGCGCCGGCAGCGGCCTGCCGCTGGTTGGTGTGAACCACCTGGCGGGGCATGCGTTGACCCCGCGCCTGACCGATCAGGCCACGTTTCCTTACCTGATGCTCTTGGTCTCGGGCGGTCATTGCCAGTTCCTGATCGCAAAAGGTCCCGAAAAGTTCACCCGCCTTGGCGGCACGATCGACGACGCGCCGGGCGAGGCATTCGACAAGACCGCGAAACTGTTGGGCCTTGCCCAACCCGGCGGACCCTCGGTCGAGGCCGAGGCGCGCACGGGCAACCCGACCCGGTTTCGCCTTCCCCGCCCGCTGTTGGATCGCCCCGGATGCGACATGTCCTTTTCCGGTCTGAAAACCGCGCTTTTGCGCGAACGCGACAGGTTGGTGGCTCAATATGGCGGGTTAAGGGTTCAGGACCGCGCCGACCTCTGTGCCTCATTCCAGGCCGCCGTGGCCGATGTTCTGGCCGAGAAATCCCGCCGTGCCTTGACGCAGTACCTGGATCTGGCCCCGGTCACCCCGACCCTTGCCGTTGCCGGAGGCGTCGCGGCAAATCAGACCATTCGCGCAGCGTTAGAGACTGTGTGCGCCGAGTCAGGCACTCAATTCTTGGCCCCGCCACTGGCCCTGTGCACAGACAACGCCGCGATGATCGCCTGGGCCGGAATTGAACGGTTTCGCGCAGGGCATCGGGATGACATGAGCCTGTCGGCGCGTCCCAGATGGCCACTGGACCTAACCAGCCCGTCCATGCTTGGATCGGGCAAGAAAGGGGCAAAAGCATGAGCATTTCGGTTCTGGGCGCAGGGGCATTCGGCACCGCGCTGGCGATTTCCCTGGCGCGGGACGGGCGGCCGGTCACCCTGTGGGCCCGTGATCTGTCTGGAATGGATGGCGAGAACACACGCCGCCTGCCCGGTCATGCCTTTCCGCCGACACTGAAGGTCACCGATAATTTGGTCACGGCCAGCCAGGCGGAAACCCTTCTGATCGCCACGCCGATGCAACAGCTTGCGCCGTTTCTGGAGGCAAACAAGACCCTGTTTGCGCGCAAAACGCTTGTGGCCTGCTGCAAGGGCGTGGATCTTTCCAGCGGGCGCGGCCCGGCCGAAATCATTGCCCAGACCTGCCCCAGCGCCACGCCCGCCATCCTGTCCGGCCCGTCCTTTGCCGTGGATATCGCGGCAGGCTTGCCCACCGCGCTGACCCTGGCTGCCGATGACGGCGTGGCGCTGCAACAGGAGCTGTCCACCGCCAATCTGCGGCTCTATCGCTCATCGGACCTGATCGGCGTAGAACTGGGCGGTGCTCTGAAGAACGTCGTCGCCATCGCTTGTGGTATTGCCATAGCTGCAGGTCTGGGGGAAAGCGCGCGCGCCGCCTTGATGACACGCGGCTATGCCGAAATGCAGCGCTTTGCCGCCATGAAGGGCGCGCAACCCGAGACTTTGGCAGGCCTATCAGGCTTTGGCGATCTGGCGCTGACTTGTACATCTGAGAAATCGCGCAACTATGCCTTTGGGTTGGCCTTGGGCCGCGGACAAACGCCGGCAGAGAACACCACAGTTGAGGGCAAAGCGACCGCAAAAGCAGTCTCTCAAACAGCCCGAAACGCAGAAATCGACATGCCGATCGCGGACATGGTCGTTGCCGTTCTGGATCAACACATCACCATTAGAGAAGCCGCAGAGATGCTGCTGTCCCGACCGCTTAAGGAGGAATGAAATGCTTGCTGCCCTGATCTGCACCGACAAACCTGGTGCCCTGGACATCCGAAAGGCCAACCGCGACGCACATGTTGCGTATTTGAAAAGCACCGGCGCTGTTCAGGCCGGGCCGTTCCTGGACGAAAACGGCGACATGTGTGGGTCGCTGGTTATTCTGGACGTCGCCGACCTGAGCGCCGCGCGGGATTGGGCGGCGCAGGACCCCTATGCCAAGGCTGGTCTGTTCGCCGATGTCCGTATCGAGCAGTGGAACAAGGTGATCTGATGGCGCACTGGTTGTTCAAATCCGAAGTTTCAACCTGGTCCTGGGATCAACAGGTCGCCAAGGGCGACGTGGGAGAGGAGTGGGACGGCGTTCGAAACTACCAGGCGCGCAATCAGATGCGGGCGATGAAAGTGGGCGATCTGGGCTTCTTTTATCACTCGCAGAAGGAAAAAGAGATCGTCGGAATTGTCGAAGTGATCGCCGAAAGTCACCCTGACAGCACCACCGACGATGAGCGCTGGGACTGCGTGGACATCAAGGCCGTGCGCGCCCTGCCCAGACCCGTGACCCTGGCCATGTGCAAGGAAGATCCGCGCCTTGCCGGCATGGTTCTGGTCAACAACACGCGCCTGTCTGTGCAGCCTGTCACCGATACCGAATGGGCCGTGGTGTTGGAGCTTGCGGGCGACGAAACCTAGCCGCGAGCGCCCCTTTCTGACATTCTGACCGCAGTGAAACGCGAACAGGAAGGGAAATCCAATGGAATTTGTTGCAGTTCTGGCGGCCGCTGTTGCCGCCTATGCCTTCGGATCACTCTGGTACATGACGTTGGCCAAGCCATGGATGGCTGCCACTGGCATCGAAGTCGACGAAAGTGGGCGGCCACAGAATGCATCGGACCCGAAGCCGTATATCGTCGCCTTCATCATGGCGGTTTTGGTGGCTGGGATGATGCGCCATGTGTTCATGATGTCGGGGATCGACACACTTGGAAAAGGCTTCACCACCGGGCTTGGCCTGGGACTGTTCATCGCCGCACCGTGGATCGTGAACAACGTGATGTTTTCCAACAAGCCGAAAGTTCTGGCGCTGATCGATGGAGGCTATGCCGCGGGCGGCTGCACCGTCGCGGGCATCGTCCTGGCCTTGTTCTGACAGCAAACAAAAGGAGGGATCCGACCCCTCGGACCCCTCCTTTCCACCCCACGTGCTCCCTCAGCACCACACGTGTCTCTGAAATTCGAGGTCCGGCCGTCCTAGCCTTCGATTAGAAACCTAGAGAATACGGCCCGCGTGCGCAAGGATGTTTCCCTGCAAAATTCGTTCAAATACAATGAGTTATGCTTAATTCGACGTTAACCAAAGGAAAGGGGCGCACAGTTTCCTGCACGCCCCTGAATTCGTTCGGATTTCCGTGGATCAGCCGTAGACCGATTCCTTGCCGAAATGCTTGGTCAGCATGTAATAGACCACGGCGCGATACTTGTTACGCTCGCTTTTGCCATAGGTCTCGATCACCGAGTCAATCGCATCCATCAGCTGTGGACCGTCGGCCAGGCCCAGCTTCTTGATCAGGAAATTGTCCTTGACGGTCTCCAGCTCGCTCGGCTGGCTGCCGGCCACAGTCGAAGCGTCGTCGTTGTAGATCGCGGGGCCGCAACCGATCGTGACCTTCGTCAGCAGGTCCATATCGGGGGTCATCCCACATTTGTTCTTCAGATCGTCCGCGTATTTGGCGATCAGATCGTCACGTTTTCCCATGTCAAACTCCTGATTTTAACTACAGGGCCCAATGCCCCTCACCTTGTGCAGCCTAGGGTGAAATCTGCGCAGGACAAAGGGAAACATTGCCGCGCCTTTCCCCCTAGGCAATCAGACATACTTGGCGCAGGATACAGGTTAGTAAACACCATATTGCAAGGAGGCTGTTATGGGTCTGTGGAATTTCGTGAAAGGTGCCGGCAAATCCCTGTTCGGCGGAAATGATGAGGCGACCCCCGAGGCGCTGACCACTGAAGTGGCCGAGCTGGGTTTTGATACATCCGATCTGGATATCAAGATCGACGGCGAAAAGGTCACTGTCGCCGGTGGCGCGAACCTGACCGCAGAAGAGCGTGAAAAGGTCATTCTGGCCGTGGGCAACGTCGAAGGCGTGGCCGAGGTCGAAAGTGACCTGGAAACCGCCACCGTGTTCCACACTGTCGAAAAGGGCGATACGCTCTGGGCCGTATCGAAAAAGGCGCTGGGCTCCGGGTCGCGCTACATGGAGATCTTTGAGGCCAACAAGCCGATGCTGTCGGATCCCGACAAGATCTATCCGGGCCAGGTGCTGCGCATCCCCACCTAAAACATTCCTGCGGCCGGGCATCACGTCCGGCCGCAATTTTCTTTCAATTCCGACCGCTCAGTCGCAATTAATGCTTGTTCCCATCTGGGAATCCCTGTCAGATCAGCGCGAAATTCAATGCGAGGGATGACAGCATGAGCTACCTGAAAAGTACTCCGAACCGGGACGGTTTCTTTGGTGAATATGGCGGCGCGATGCTGCCCCCGCCGCTGGAGCCTCATTTCAAGGAAATCCGTGAAGCCTATGACCGGATCTCCAAGTCGGCTGATTTCATCGCTGAGCTGCGCCACATCCGCAAGCATTTCCAGGGACGCCCGACCCCGATCAGCTATCTCAAGAACCTGTCCGACATGTGCGGCGGGGCGCAGATTTATGCCAAGCGCGAAGACCTGAACCACACCGGCGCACACAAGTTGAACCACTGCATGGGCGAAGGTCTTCTGGCCAAGTTCATGGGCAAGAAAAAGCTGATGGCGGAAACCGGCGCCGGGCAGCACGGCGTGGCTCTGGCCACTGCGGCGGCCTATTTCGGGCTGGAATGCGAAATCCACATGGGTGAAATCGACATCGCCAAAGAGGCGCCGAACGTGACCCGCATGAAACTGCTGGGTGCCGAAGTAGTGCCCGTGGGCTTCGGCGGCCGGTCGTTGAAGGAAGCTGTGGACAGCGCCTTTGGCAGCTATATGGAGCAAGCCGACACCGCCTTGTTCGCGATTGGGTCCGTCGTGGGGCCGCATCCCTTCCCGCTGATCGTGCGCGACTTCCAACACATCGTTGGTGTCGAATCCCGCGAGCAGTTCCTGGAGATGACCGGCGACCTGCCCGATATCGTCGCGGCCTGCGTCGGCGGTGGTTCAAACGCGATGGGCCTGTTCTCGGGCTTCATCGAAGACGAAGGCGTCGAGCTTTATGGCGTGGAGCCGATGGGCACTTCGTCCAAACTGGGTGAGCACGCCGCCACCATCACCTTTGGTGAAGATGGCGATATCCACGGCTTCCGCACGATGGTTCTGAAGGACGACAAGGGCGACCCGGCCCCGGTCCACACCGTCGCCTCGGGCCTGGATTACCCCGGTGTCGGCCCCGAGCACGCGCACCTGTATCGCACCGGCAAGGCGAATTATACCTCGGCCAACGACAAGGAGGCGCTGGACGCCTTCTATGCGCTCAGCCGCCACGAAGGCATCATTCCGGCACTGGAAAGCGCCCATGCCGTTGCCTTCGCGATGCGTGAAGCCAAGGCAAACCCCGGCAAGTCGATCCTGTTCAACCTTTCGGGGCGCGGTGACAAGGACATCGATTATGTCACCGAAACCTTCGGGTTTGGCGACGACGCCTGAAATTGAGAAGGGGGCTTCGGCCCCCTTTTTTGCCTGCGGCGCAATGACACGAGCCTTGCCCTTGGGTAAGGAAAGCCATTGTGATTTCCGCACCCTTGGCCGATAGAAACACATGGTGTGACGCAGATCGGCGGAAGCGCTTTGGACCTCAAGAGCATCCGCGTCAGGACACCATGACAAACGACACTTCCTCCTACGCCACGACCGCGATCGACCCGGCCCCTGTCCGGCTGCTCAAACGCGCGGTCCTGATCCTTTTGGGCCCGGTCTATTTCACCTATATCGCCTTCGTGCCACTTCTGTGCGCCCGGCGTAAGGGGTTTCGCGGCTGGTATTGGCGGCGGGTAAAGCGGGCCTGTTCGCGGCTTTTGTGGCTGCTCAGCATCCGCGCGGAAATGTCCGCGGAAAACCGGCGCGCGCTGGCCGAGGACACCGACAGCATCATCGTCATCAATCACCGCAGTCATCTGGACGGGTTCACCCTGATGGATGTGGTGCCGGATGAAAAATGGTTCACCTTCGCCGCCAAGAAAGAGCTGTGCGATGCCGCGCTTCTGAGCACCGGGTTCAAGGGCGCAGGCCTGGTCGAAATCGACCGCAACAGCGGCAAGGTCGCGATGGCCACGCTCAGCGACGCGGTGAATGCGATGCCTGCGCGGCGCTCGGTCGTGCTGTTCCCCGAAGGCACTCGCACCAAGGGCGAAAGCCTGGGTGAGTTCAAGGCGGGCGCAGTGCTGGTCGCGCGCGAAACCGGTCGCACGATCCGCCCCATTGTGATCCATGACAGCGACCGTTTGCTGCCGCGTGGCAGGTTCATGCCCAAAAGCGGCACGATCCGGGTCGAGGCCTTGCCGCCCTTCACCTGCGATCTTGAGGTCAGCGTTGACGAAGATGTTGCCCGCCTGCGCGCCACGATGATGGCCGCGTTCGACGACCAGCGATAAGCGTCCAGACAGGAAAAAGGGCGCCGCCCGGTCAGGCGACGCCCCGTGTTCGGATCCGTAATGGATCAGTAGCGGTAATGCTCGGGCTTGAACGGCCCTTCCGGCGTGACCCCGATATACGAGGCCTGCTCGGCAGACAGTGTCGACAGTTTCACGCCGATCCGATCCAGATGCAGACGCGCGACCTTTTCATCCAGATGCTTGGGCAGGATGTAGACGTCGTTCTTGTAGTCATCACCCTTGGTCCACAGCTCAATCTGCGCCAACACCTGATTGGTGAAGCTGGCGGACATCACAAACGACGGGTGGCCGGTGGCATTGCCCAGGTTCAACAGGCGGCCTTCGGACAGCAGGATCAGACGGTTGCCATTCGGCATCTCGATCATGTCCACCTGGTCCTTGATGTTGGTCCACTTGTGGTTCTTCAGGTTCGCCACCTGAATTTCATTGTCGAAATGGCCGATGTTGCCGACGATCGCCATGTCCTTCATCGCGCGCATATGCTCGATGCGGATCACGTCTTTGTTGCCGGTGGTGGTGATGAAGATGTCGGCGTCTGCGACGGCATCTTCCAGCGTCACAACCTCAAACCCGTCCATCGCCGCCTGAAGCGCGCAGATCGGATCAACCTCGGTCACCTTAACACGGGCACCTGCGCCCCGCAGCGAAGCGGCCGAGCCTTTGCCGACGTCGCCATAACCGCAGACCACAGCGACCTTGCCGGCCATCATGGTGTCGGTGGCGCGGCGGATACCGTCGACCAGACTTTCCTTACAGCCGTATTTGTTGTCGAACTTCGACTTGGTGACGCTGTCATTCACGTTGATCGCCGGGAATGGCAGTTGGCCCTGTTTCACCAGCTCATACAAACGATGCACACCGGTGGTGGTTTCCTCGGACACACCCTGGATCGCGTCGCGCGTCTTGGTGAACCAGCCGGGGCTTGCCGCCATGCGCTTCTTGATCTGGGCGAACACCGCGACTTCCTCTTCCGAGGTCGGCGTTTCGATCAGACCGGTTTCCCCGGCTTCCACGCGGGCGCCCAAGAGAACGTAAAGCGTCGCGTCGCCGCCATCGTCCAGGATCATGTTTGCCCCTTCGGGGAACATGAACGAGCGGTCCAGGTAGTCCCAATGCTCTTCCAGCGACTGACCCTTGATCGCAAACACCGGCACGCCGGCCTCGGCAATCGCCGCCGCCGCGTGGTCCTGGGTCGAGAAGATGTTGCACGACGCCCAGCGCACATCGGCACCAAGTTCGACCAGCGTTTCGATCAGAACTGCGGTCTGGATCGTCATGTGAAGCGATCCAACAATGCGCGCACCCTTCAGTGGTTTGGCGTCGCCATATTCCTCACGCAGCGCCATCAGCCCCGGCATTTCGGTTTCGGCGATGTCCAGTTCCTTACGGCCAAACTCGGCCAGCGCGATGTCTTTAACGATGTAATCGGTCACTTGAATGCCTCCTGATTTCCCGTCGCATGTAACACCACTTTGGAAATCAAACAATGCTAGAGCGTTGGTCATAAATGCGCCACATTCCGTCCCTACCCATTGTTGCGAAAAGGGAAACAAAGGGGTTTGATCATGCAAACTGCTGTCGCGGAAAACACCTATGGCCGCTATTCGGTGCCAGAGAACCTGGACCATCGGCCCGCCGTGCGCTTGATCAAGGCCGGTGAAGTGTATGAGCCCCAGACAATCCGGTTCATGGCACAGCATGCCGGGGATGGCGACATCATCCATGCGGGCACCTTCTTCGGGGATTTCCTGCCGGGCCTGTCCAGCGCGATGGCACCAGGTAGAAAGATCTGGGGCTTTGAGCCGAACCCGGACAGCTTCCACCACGCCCGAAAAACCGCAAAGCTGAACGGGCTGAAGAATGTGAAAATCCAGAATTTCGCCCTGTCCAACAATGACGGGGAAATCCTGTTCAAGACCCGTGACGATGCGGGCAATCCTATGGGTGGCCACAGCCATTTCGTGACCGATCCCGGTCCTGGCGTCGAAACGGTTGCCGCAGTGCGCCTGGACAAGGCCGTTGGGCTGAAGCGCAAGATCTCGCTCCTGCAACTGGACGTCGAAGGCCACGAACGCGCGGCCCTGTTGGGGGCCGAGGAGATCATTCACACATGGCGCCCGATCCTGGTGTTGGAAGAATTCAAACGCCCGCGCTGGCTCCGTCTCAATTTCGGTGGATTGGGCTACCGCCTGGTCGGTCGCCTGCATGGCAACCGGATTTTCGCCACGCATGACATGGACGTGCACGCCTGATCTGCGCCTTTACTCGGACCGCCAGGATCGGTAGCCAAGACCGATAGGCGGCGAAGGAAAGCAGGATGGCGAAAACTCCACGCGCATGGCAACGGATGCTGTCGGGCCGCAGGCTGGACCTGCTGGACCCAACTCCGATGGATATCGAGATCGAGGACATCGCCCACGGGCTGGCCTTCGTGGCCCGCTGGAATGGTCAGACCTTTGGCGATTTTCCCTATTCCGTGGCCGAACATTCGCTGCTGGTCGAACAACTTTTCACCCGCATGAACCCCAAGGTGCCGGTAAAATGGCGGCTGGCGGCGCTGTTGCATGACGCGCCAGAATACGTGATCGGCGACATGATTTCCCCGGTCAAATCGGCCGTGGGTCCGGGCTATGGCGCGTTGGATGACAGGTTGGCGGCGGCGATCCACATCCGCTTTGGCCTGCCCGCGCAGGTGCCGGTAACGATCAAGAAGGCGATCAAGAAAGCTGACCGCATTTCCGCCTGGCTGGAAGCCACCCAGATCGCCGGGTTCGAGGTCGCGGAATCGAACAAATTCTTCGGCGTGCCTGACCCCAAGCTGATCGACGGGCTGTCGATTTCCCTGCGCCCACCGGTCGAGGTGCGCAGCGACTTCACCACCCGCCACGCAGAGCTGATTGCCCAGCTGTGAGCGGACTGTTCATCACACGGATCTGCCCTGCCGATGCCCGCGAAATGGCCGAACTGTTGAACCAGATCATCGCGATCGGCGGCACCACCGCATTTCTGAACCCTTTGACCAGCGCTGAAATTCAGGACTGGATGACAAGCGCCGGACCCGCTGGCGTTGGTTTCGTGGCCCGTAAAGGGGATGGGCAGATGGTCGGGTTTCAATGGGTCGACCCACACCCGACCCTGGGCGAAGGCGTTGCCCAGATCGCCAGCTTCGTGCGTCCCGGCGCGATGGGGATCGGTATTGGCAGCCAGCTGTTCGACGCCACCCGCGATGCGACCCGTGCCCTGGGCTATGCTTGGATTGACGCCACGATTCGCGCCGACAATGAAAGCGGGCTGACATATTATCAAAGTCGTGGGTTTGAGGCCTATCGCACCGACCCCGACGCCCGGCTCAGCGATGGGCGGCGCGTGGGTAAGATCAGCAAACGATACGATCTGGTCTAACCAGCGCAGACGACGCCGTGTTGCCCGTCTGCTGTTTTCCAGCCAACAAACCGTTCCGCAGTGAATGTCAGCTCCAGATCGCCCCAGCCGGACCGATCCATGATCTGCGCCGGGCAGGGTTCCAGAGCCAAGTGATCATGCGGTCCAAGCACACGATCAAGGGCGGCTTCGACCCCGTCAGGAGAGCGTCCAAAATCGATGCGCAACCCGGAAGGCTCAACCGCCAGACCGCTTGCATCGGGAATGAACTGAACCGATGGGGCAGGGGGCGTGGCCGACGTGCAGGCTGCCAGAAGCAGGCAAAACGCCGGTGCGGCGCGTGTCACCGCGGCGACCGCTTGGCCAGGATCCGCTGCAGCGTGCGCCGATGCATGTTCAGCCGCCGCGCCGTTTCCGATACGTTGCGGTCGCACAGCTCATAGACCCGCTGGATATGTTCCCAACGCACCCGGTCGGCCGACATCGGGTTTTCCGGCGGCGGGGGAAGCTCATCCCCTTTGGTCAAAAGCGCGTTCATGATGTCGTTGGCATCGGCGGGCTTGGACAGGTAATCCGTCGCCCCGGCCTTCACCGCCGCCACTGCCGTGGCAATCGCGCCATAGCCGGTCAGCACGACAATGCGCACATCCGGGCGGCGTTCGCGCAGAACCTCGACGACATCCAGGCCATTGCCATCCTCAAGCCGCAGGTCCACCACCGCATAGGCCGGCGGGCGGGCGGTTGCGATGGCCTTGCCGGCCGCGACCGATCCGGCCAACTCTGGCTCAAACCCGCGTTTTTCCATTGCGCGCGACAGGCGCCGCAGAAACGGTTCATCGTCATCTACTAAAAGCAGAGTCTTATCTTCGCCGAGTTCATCGAGCTCGTGGTCCGACATGGAAACCCCCAAGGCCTGTTCGCATATTCAGATAACTTTATGCGTTCCGCCCGAGGCGGTCAATTTATACGCGACGTAACGTCAGCTTATTTCGCGGCATCCAGGAAACAGGACACGCGGTCCGCCATGCTTTGCGGTGTCTCGTCCCGCTTGAAGAATTCCAGGAACCCGTATTCCGGCAAAACCAGATAGGTAAACGTTGAATGGTCCACCAGGTAATACTCAGGGTCCCCGTCCTCTTCGACCTTGTAATAGGTCTTGTAGGCACGGCTGGCCGCCTTCAACTGTTCGGGCGTGCCGGTGATGCCGATCATGTCGTCATGCAGATAGCTGGTGAAATCCGCCAGTTGTTCGGGCGTGTCACGCTGCGGGTCGATCGAATAAAACGCCAGTTGCGCGTCGTAGCCGCTGGCCTGCAACAGATCCAACGCCTCGGCGTTGCGGGCATTGTCCAGTGGGCAGACATCGGGGCAGAAAGTGTAGCCGAAGTAAAGCAGCGTCGGCTTGGTGATGATATCGGCATCTGTAACCGGCTTGCCGGTTTCATCCACACCTTCGAACGGCCCGCCAATTGACGACACACCGGTTCCGATGGCCGAACCGCGGCATTGCGCGAACTGATCGTCGGGGCCGGAGGTGATGTACCAAGTCACCCCCAGAAGGGCGGCGATGGCTGCAAGGGCAGCGACAACATAGGCACGAACCATGAAACAAACTCCTGCGTGATTCCGATGCATTGATCCGATACACGGGCGCGACTAACAAGGGAACAGGATGACGCATCACATTTTCACATGGGCCGCGCATGGCTGACCTGACTCCGACCCTGTTCCAGGCCAAGCCCGAGCAAAGCTGGGTACGCTTGCGCACGCTGATCGTGCTCCGCTGGGTGGCGATCCTGGGGCAGATTGTGGCCTTGTCGGTTGCGCAGAATTTTTTTCACCTTGATCTAGACTTGGGCCTGTGCGCCTTCGTGGTCGGACTGTCGGTGGTCGCGAACCTCATATCGCTGGTCGTCTATCCAGAGAACACGCGCCTGAACGAATGGCATGCGACCGGGATGCTGCTGTTCGACACCGCGCAGCTGGCAATGCTGCTGTTTCTGACCGGCGGATTGCACAACCCTTTCGCGATGCTGATCGTGGTGCCGGTCACGGTGGCGGCCACCGCCCTGTCGCTGCGTGCCACGCTGCTGATCGGGGCCACAACGATCATCCTGGCCACCCTGATCGCCCTGTATCACGTCCCTCTGCGCAACCAGATGGGGCTGATTCAGCGGATGCCCGAAATCTTCGTGTTCGGTCACTGGGCCGCCGTGGTCATCGCCGTTTTCTTCGTCGGGCTCTATACCCGCCGCATCTCCTCGGAAATGCAGTCGATGTCGCAAGCACTTTTGGCAACACAAATGGCGCTGGCCCGCGAACAGAAACTGACCGATCTGGGCGGAGTCGTTGCGGCGGCGGCGCATGAGCTGGGCACACCGCTCGCCACGATCAAGCTGGTCAGCTCGGAATTGTCGGATGAGCTGGAGGGCAACGAAGTGTTGTACGAAGACGCGCGCCTGATTGGTGAACAGGCCGACCGTTGCAAAGTCATCCTGCAATCGATGGGCCGGGCCGGAAAGGATGACCTGCTCCTGCGCCAGGCACCGCTGTCCGCCGTGATCGATGAGGCCGCCGAACCACATTCGGGTCGCGGCAAAGAGATCGTGATCGAAACTGGCGGTGGGATGATTGATCCGCATGATCAACCGACGGTTCTGCGCCTCCCTGAACTGGTGCACGGCCTGCGCAACCTGATCCAGAACGCGGTGGATTTTGCCGCCACGACGGTGTGGGTCGAAACCAGTTGGAGCGACAGCACCATCACCCTGCGTGTGATCGACGACGGGCGCGGTTATTCACCGAACGTCATCGGCCGGATCGGTGACCCCTTTATGCGCCGCCGGCGCAGTAGCCAGGACCAGGACCAGCGCCCGGAATACGAAGGCATGGGGCTGGGCCTGTTTATCGCCAAAACCCTGTTGGAACGCACCGGCGCCGAGTTGAGCTTTGCAAATGGCGCCGAACCCTATACCGGGCGCACACGACCCGGGCAGAAGTCCGGCGCGATTGCCGAAATCGTCTGGGCACGTGGCCCCGATGGGATCGAAGCGGACGAAAAGACCCCGGTTCTTGGGGAAAACGCGCCCTTCGCCGTGTGAATCACCCAGAGCGTTAAATCCTCGTTAACCTTCTCAACCTTAGGGTTATTGGGCAGAAATCACGATTCCCGGATCCCGACCGATGCTCAACACACTGCTGGCCCTTGCCCTTGTCATCACAGCTTTTGCCACGGCCCTTGCCGCGCTGCTGGTCCTATCGTTCCTGACCAACCGTCGCTCTCACAGCCTGCGGCGGTTCAATGCTGACGATCAGAATACCGTGGTGTTCCTGTTCGAAAACGAACATCTGGTCGATGCCACGAAAGAGGCACAAACGCTGCTGGCCTCGGGTCCGCGCACAGTGACAGAATGGACGCATCTGACAACGCTGCTTTTGCCCCGCTTCCCTGGGTTTCCGGACTGGATCCGTGATCTTGTGGATATGGGCGAGATGAGCATGACCTCTTCTGACGGGACCAGCCGGCTCGACGCGGAATGGCATGACGGGGTGGCGCGGATCGCCCTGGTTGATGTCGAAACAGGAGATGCGCAGGTTGATCTGGATCGCCACGCCCTGACCGCGATGCGGCATGAACTGGACACATTGCGCGCCACTGCCGAACACGTGCCCTATCTGGTCTGGCGCGAGGATGAACAGGGCGTGATCACCTGGGCCAATCGGGCCTACCTGGATCTTGTCGACAACACCGACCAAAGCGCCGATATCGCGCCCTGGCCGCCGCGCCACCTGTTCGACCTTCCGCACCTCGCAGCGGTCGACGGTAACGCGCCGCGCGATCAGCGTCGGGTTGCCCTGTCTTTGCCTGAGGACGACCAGCGTCACTGGTTCGATATTCACGAAACCATGTTGGACGGTGAAATCCTGTTCACCGCCACGCCCGCCGACAAGGTTGTGCGCGCAGAAACGGCATTGACCGAATTTGTCACGACGCTGACCAAAACCTTCGCGCACCTGCCCATAGGCCTGGCCATCTTCGACCGCGACCGCAAACTTGTCCTGTTCAACCCGGCCCTGAACGACCTTGTCGCTTTGCCGATCGAGTTTCTCTGTGGCAAGCCAACGCTGTTTTCTTTCCTCGACCGGATGCGCGAAAAACGGATGATGCCCGAGCCCAAGGACTACAAGTCCTGGCGCCAGCAGATGAGCGATCTTGAAGCGCAGGCGATCGACGGCACCTATGAGGAAACCTGGGCCCTGCCCACCGGCCAGACCTATCGCGTCACCGGCCGCCCGCATCCCGACGGCGCCGTGGCGTTCCTGTTTGAGGATATTTCGGCGGAAATCTCGCTCACCCGCCGGTTCCGGACCGAACTGGAAATGGGTCAATCCGCGTTGGACTGCATGCCCGAAGCGGTGGCGATTTTTCGACCCAGCGGCGTTCTGGCCATGTCGAACTCCGCCTATGCTGACGTGTGGGGCAGCGACCCGTCGACCACGTTTGTAGACCTGAACCTGAGCGATGCGGTCGGTGGTTGGAAACGCCAATGTACCCCGACCCCGGTCTGGGAACGGTTGAAAACTTTCGTTTCGCACCAGGGGGAACGTACTCCGTGGACTGCAAGCATCGCTCGCAAGGATGGCCGCATACTGGACTGCCGTTTTGAACCTATGGCGCGCGGCGCTACGCTTGCCGCCTTCAAACTGGCAAGCGACGGGGTCAAGGACCTCCCAGCGGATGCCGAACCCCTGGCCATCGCCAAGGTCTGACCCGTTCTCTCTTGCGGGTGGGGCAGGGTGCGCTAAAACTTGTGGCATGATCATCCGCCACACGTTTTCCTCGCCCGATGCAACCGCCGCCTTCGCGCGGGCGCTGGCACCAACCTTACAGGCCGGAGACGTGGTTCTTCTGAGCGGTGCAATCGGCGCGGGAAAGACCCATTTCGCACGCAGCCTGATCCAGGCACGGCTGACAGCGGCAGGGCGGTTCGAGGATGTGCCATCCCCCACCTTCACCCTGGTTCAGACCTATGACGATGGGGTTGGCGAACTGTGGCACGCCGATCTTTACCGCCTGACCCACCCGGACGAGGTTGAGGAGTTGGGGTTGATCGATGCCTTTGAAACCGCGATCTGCCTGGTCGAATGGCCCGACCGCCTGGGCGACCTGATCCCGCGCACCGCCTTGACGCTGGAGCTCAACGCGACCGAAACACCGGGTGAACGGATCATAGTGGCAACTGGTCCGCCGCCCTGGGAGGCCCGTGTGAAGGCCGCGCTCGATGCCTGATCGGGCCCGCGATATCGCCGCGTTCCTGGCTGGCGCCGGATGGGCTGACGCCACGCGCACGCCGCTGGCCGGGGATGCCTCGGCCCGGCGATATGAACGCCTGACCCAAGGTGCGGAAAGTGCGATCCTGATGGACGCCCCCCCGGCGGCGGGTAACGACACCCGGCCCTTCGCCCGGATCGGCAAACATCTTCTGGGCGGCGGCCTGAGTGCCCCGCACATCCTTGCCCATGATCCAGCCTTGGGGTTGATGCTTCTGGAAGACCTTGGCGACGCCCTGTTCGCCCACGTGATGGCGCAGGATCCGTTCCAGGAACGGGCGCTCTACTTCGCCGCCGTCGACGCGCTTGCTGCCTTGCATCGCCTTCCGATCCCGCACGGCGTTCCCAGCTTTACCCCGCGCCAAATGGCCGAAATGACCGACCCGGCTTTCCTTTGGTATGCAAAAGGCATCACCGGCACGGCGGCCGGGCTGAATGAGGTCATCGACCAACTTGAAACCCACCTGAAAGCGGCCCAGACCGCGCCGGTTCTTGCCCTGCGCGACTTTCACGCCGAAAACCTGCTGTGGCTGCCCGACCGCGACGGGGTGCAGCGCGTTGGCCTACTGGATTTCCAGGACGGCTTTGCGGGTCACCCGGCCTATGACCTCGTATCCCTGACCGAGGACGCGCGGCGAGACGTCGACCCGACGCTGGCCGATGACCTGCTGGCGCACTACATCGCCCAAACCGGCCAGGATACCGCCGCATTTCGCCAGGCCGCCGCCACCAGCGCCGCCCAGCGCAACCTGCGCATTCTGGGCGTGTTCGCCCGCCTGTCTCTGCACTTTGGCAAACCGGATTATGTCGACCTGATCCCACGTGTCTGGGATCAACTGCAACGTGACCTGAGCCAGCCGCACCTGCGTGACCTGCGCGACCTGATCACGGTGCACCTGCCCGCCCCCAGCCCCGAAAACCTGCAAATTCTGAGGGACAAATGCGCCACCATCCCGACGCTGTGATGATCTTTGCCGCGGGCTTTGGCACCCGGATGGGGGCGTTGACGCGCGCGACGCCCAAGCCGCTGATCAAGGTGGCTGGCCGACCATTGATCGACCATGCGCTGGACCTGACGCGCGACATCGGCACGGTGGTTGCCAACACGCATTATCTGCCCGAACAGCTGTCCGCTCATCTTGCCCCCAAGGGCGTGCTGCTGTCGCATGAGGCCGAGATTCTCGAGACCGGAGGTGGTCTGCGTGCAGCATTGCCGCTTTTGGGTTCGGGGCCGGTGTTCACGCTGAACTCCGACGCGGTCTGGGCCGGAGCCAACCCGCTGACCAGCCTTTCCCAACACTGGAATCCCGATGAGATGGACGCGCTTTTGATGCTAATCCCCCGTAAACATGCGCTGGGTCATGCTGGAGAAGGGGATTTCATGATCGACGAAAACGGACGTCTGGAACGCGGACCCGGCCTGATCTACTCTGGTACGCAGATTATCAAGACAAGCCTTTTGAGCCAGATTGAGGATGACGTGTTTTCCCTGAACCTGCTGTGGAACATAATGGCCAAAAGGGACCGCCTGTTCGGAATGGTCCACGACGGCAAGTGGTGCGATGTCGGGTCTCCCGAAGGGATCGTCAGGGCCGAGACCATGTTGCGCGATGTTTGACCCCGCGCCCTCCCCCCGACTTTTCGGCTTGGCCCCCGGCGTGGATTTCCCCGCCGCCGTGGTCCGTGGCCTGACCGACAGATTTCGCGACCAACCGCCCGAGGCGCTGGCACGGGTCGAGCTTTACGTGAACACCCGCCGGATGCAGCGACGCATTCGTGAGCTGTTCGACGCCGGACCCGCGCTTTTGCTGCCCCGCATTCGACTGGTGACGGACCTGTCCGGCGACCTGATTGCCGCCGACATTCCGCCCGCAGTTTCGCCCCTGCGCAGGCGGTTGGAGCTGTCGCAGCTCATCGCCGACCTGCTGGATCGCGAACCCGATCTTGCCCCCCGCGCCGCGATCTATGATCTGGCCGACAGCCTTGCGGGGTTGATGGACGAAATGCAGGGCGAAGGCGTCGACCCGGCGGCCATCCACGCCCTGGACGTCAGCGACCAATCCGGGCATTGGGCGCGCAGCTTGGCCTTCGTTTCCATCGTCGAGCGGTTCTTTGGCGAACACAGCACCGAAGCCCCAGACACCGAGGCGCGGCAACGCCGCGTGGTCGAACGCTTGGTCGAGCGCTGGAAACACACGCCCCCGGATCACCCCGTGATCGTCGCGGGTTCGACTGGGTCGCGCGGCGCCACGGGGCTGTTCATGCGCGCGGTGGCTGGGCTGCCTCAGGGTGCGCTGATCTTGCCGGGGTTTGATTTCGACCTGCCCTGCCCGGTCTGGTCCGCCCTTGATGACGCGATGGCCAGCGAGGACCACCCGCAATACCGCTTCGCTCACCTGATGCGCGGCTTGAACGTCCGCCCAGAGGACGTCCGCCCCTGGACCGAAGACACTGCACCGAACCCGGCCCGCAACCGGCTTTTGTCCCTTGCGCTGCGCCCCGCGCCAGTCACGGATCAATGGCAGACCGAAGGCGGAGCGTTTGACGGCATTGACCAGGCCACCGATCGCATGACGTTGATCGAGGCATCCTCACCCCGAGGTGAGGCCAGCGCGATTGCCCTTGTCCTGCGCAAAGCCGTCGAGGACGGGCGCCGCGCCGCCCTGATCACTCCCGACCGCACGCTGACGCGGCAGGTCACCGCGGCGCTGGACCGGTGGCGAATCGAACCTGACGACAGCGCCGGGCGGCCGCTGCCTCTGACCGCGCCGGGCCGGTTCCTGCGCCATGTGGCAGAGCTTTTCGGGCAACGCCTGACAGCCCCCGCCTTGCTGACCCTGCTGAAACATCCGCTGACAAACACCGGCGGTGACGGGCGCGGCGATCATTTGCGGTGGACGCGCGACCTTGAACTGGAACTCTTGCGCCCCGGCCTTCCGTTTCCGGGCCCCGACGACTTGACCGTCTGGTGCGAGGCCAGGCACGAAGACGACGCGCCACGTCGTGACTGGGCACTTTGGATCGGGGAACTTCTGTGTGGCCACGAAGACCCTGGCAAGCGCGACCTGACCGACCACCTGTCGGAGCATCTGCGGATTGCCCGCGCTCTGGCTGCTGGGCCCGATGACAGCGGCACCGGCGAGTTGTGGGAAAAACCCGCGGGACAGGAGGCATTGCGCGTCGTGACCACGCTGGAGCGCGAAGCCGAGTTCGGCGGCCGTTTTACCCCCAGCGACTATCGCGATCTGTTCATGGCGGTGCTGAATTCCGGCGAAGCGCGCGACCCCGTGTCGCCGCATCCCGACGTGATGATCTGGGGCACGCTTGAGGCCCGCGTACAGGGCGCCGACCTGGTGATCCTGGCCGGGCTGAACGATGGTATCTGGCCCGAGACCCCCTCGGCCGACCCGTGGATGAACCGCAAGATGCGCCATGATGCCGGGCTGCTTCTGCCCGAACGTCGCGTCGGCCTGTCGGCGCACGATTTCCAACAGGCGATCGCGGCGGACGAGGTCATCCTGACCCGCGCCATCCGCGATGCAGAGAGCGAAACAGTGCCGTCACGCTGGGTCAACCGGCTGACCAACCTGCTGGGTGGCATGTCGGATGAGGGCGCGGCGGCCCTTACTGCGATGCGGGCGCGGGGGCGGGACTGGCTTGATCTGGCTCAGGTGCTGGACCTGCCACCCATCGGCACGGTCCCACCCGCCAATCGGCCGTCACCGCAGCCGCCGGTTGTGGCCCGGCCCGATCAGCTTTCTGTCACTCGCATCTCGAAGCTGATCCGCGATCCCTATTCGATCTATGCCGAGCGTATCCTGAAGCTGCGGCCGCTGGACCCGCTGAACCACCAGCCCGACGCGCCCCTGCGCGGCACCATCCTGCACCATGTTCTGGAGCGCTTCATAACCGAACGCACCGACATGGGCCGCGCGGCAGACCGTGCCCTGTTGATGCAGATCGCGGATGAGGTTCTGGCAACGGACGCCCCCTGGCCCGCCACCCGTGCGCTGTGGAAGGCAAAACTGGCTCGTGTCGCCGACTGGTTTCTGGATCAGGAGGACGCCCGACGCAGCTGGTCGCGCAATCTGGCAAACGAGGTCCGGGCGCGGTTCACTTTTCAGGACATCGGCTTCACCCTGACCGGCTATGCCGACCGGATCGACAAGGCGCATGACGGCAGTTTGGTGATCTATGACTACAAGACTGGCGCGCCGCCCAGTGCCGAAATGCAGGAACATTTCGACAAGCAGCTTCTGCTCGAAGCAGTGATCGCCGAAGCGGGCGGGTTCGAAGGGCTCGCACCCGAAACCGTTTCTTCGGTCGCCTATATCGGGCTGGGGTCATCGCCCAAGGAGGCCCGGGTCGATCTTGAGCCCAACAATGTGCGCGAAATCGCAGACGAGTTCTGCGCCCTCATCCGGCGGTATCAAGACCGCGACCAAGGCTATACCTCGCGCCGCGCCGTGTATCGCATGCGTTTTGCCGGGGATCATGACCACCTGGCGCGCGCGGGCGAATGGGACGATAGCCAGGACCCCGTGCCCGAGGAGGTTGGAGAATGACCGCCCCCACCGCCGCAAGTCAGCGCCAGATCGACGCCGCAAGCCCGCAGACAAGCACCTGGCTGGCCGCCAATGCGGGATCCGGCAAAACCCGCGTTCTGACCGACCGCGTGGCACGGCTTTTGCTGGGTGGAGTGTCACCGCAAAACATCCTGTGCCTGACCTATACCAAGGCCGCCGCCAGTGAGATGCAGAACCGTCTGTTCGCCCGGCTCGGCGACTGGGCGATGAAGGACGACGACGCCTTGCACGCCGCGCTGGCGGAACTTGGCGTTGAGGAAACCGACGACCTGCCGCGCGCGCGTCGCCTGTTCGCCCGTGCCATCGAAACGCCGGGTGGGTTGAAGATCCAGACGATCCACTCGTTCTGCTCATCGCTCCTGCGCCGCTTCCCGCTTGAGGCCGGCGTGTCCCCGCAATTCACCGAAATGGACGAACGCGCGGCCAAGATTCTGCAAGGCGAGATCGTCGAACAGATGGCGGACGGCCCTGACCGGGCGCTGGTCGACACATTGGCGTCGTTTTATACCGGCGAGGATTTCTCGGCCCTGACCGCGCAAATCGCCGATAACCGGCTATCGTTCTCCGCGCCTGGTGACGCAGGCGAAATCTGGTCCTGGTTCGACCTTGCGCCCGGATTTGACGAAGGCGCCGCGGTTGCGATGGCCTTTGACGGGCAGGAGCAGGCGCTGATCAAACAAGCTGGCCCGATCCTGGCGCAGCAAAGCCCAACGATGGTGACCCTGGCGCAGGGGTTGGCCGAGCTGAACCTGAGCCAGCCGGACCGCATAACGCTCGACACGCTATTTAACCTGTTTCTCCGCAAAGCCGACAACGTGCCCAAAACCGGCTCGGTTCCGACCAAGAAAGGGCAAGAAGCCCTAGGTCCACTCCTGGCCCCCTTCCATGCCTTCATGGAGCGGGTTGGTGCCGCAAAGTCGGCTTTAAACAGTCTCTATTCCGCCGAAAAAACACTTGCGCTACACCGCTTTGCCCATCGTTTCGTGGCCCAGTATGAGGATCGGAAACAGGACCGAGGCTGGCTGGACTTCGACGACCTGATCCAGAAGGCCGGTCAGCTTTTGACCGACCCGGCGGTTGCGGGCTGGGTGCTGTATCGTCTTGACGGCGGCATCGATCACATTCTGGTCGACGAAGCGCAAGACACCAGCCCCGCGCAATGGAGGGTGATCGACCGGCTCGCGGCCGAGTTTACCAGTGGCGAAGGTGCCAAATCCGATATTGAGCGCACGATCTTTGTCGTGGGTGACCCCAAACAGTCGATCTATTCATTTCAGGGCGCCGACCCTTCCGAGTTCTCCCGCATGCGCGATCATTTCGACGACGGCTTGCGGCAAGTCCAGCAGCCGTTTCAAAGCATGCAACTGGAATACTCCTTCCGCTCGTCCCCAGCGATTCTCGCGCTTGTCGACATGACCCTGCACGGGCACGACGGGCTGGGGGACAGCTTCAAGCATCGCGCCTTTTTCGGGGACAAACCCGGGCGCGTCGATCTGTGGCCGGCCCGTGAAAAAGTCACCCATGACGAAACCCGGAACTGGTATGATCCGGTCGATCAACCAACACCCGAGGATCACAACGTAAGTCTTGCGCGCGAAATTGCACAAGATATCGCCGACAAACTGGAAGCAGGCTCTATTTCGCCTGAAAACAAGGGGCCGCGCCGGATTGAACCCGGCGATATCATGGTGCTTGTACGCCGCCGGTCCCCCCTGTTCTTCGAAATCATACGCGCCTGCAAGGAGCGTGGACTTCCAATTGCCGGGGCCGATCTGCTTCGTATTGGTGGCGAACTGGCGGTGAAGGATCTGATTGCGCTGCTTACCTTCTTGGCCACGCCAGAAGACAGCCTGTCACTTGCCGCTGCGCTGAAATCCCCCTTGTTTGGTTGGGGCGAGGGCGACTTGTATGACCTGGCCCAGGGCCGCGAGAACAAGTTTCTGTGGCGCGAGCTGGCTGACAAGGTTGAGGCCTTCCCGGAAACGGTGAGCATCCTGCACGACCTGCGCAATGCGGCAGATTTTCTGCGCCCCTATGACCTTCTGGAGCGCATTCTGACCCGCCATCGCGGGCGATGGAACCTGTTGGCCCGTCTTGGGCCCGAGGCCGAAGACGGTGTTGATGCCCTGCTGTCCCAGGCGCTCGCCTTCGAACGTATGCAAGTGCCCAGCCTGACCGGGTTCCTGATGTGGCTTGAGGCCGAGGACGTGAAGATCAAGCGTCAGGTTGATCAGGCGTCGAACCAGATCCGGGTGATGACCATCCACGGCTCAAAGGGGCTTGAGGCACCGATCGTTTATTTGCCCGACACGACCAAGCCACGGCACGGAAATCGCAGCGAGCTGGTCCGGATCGAGGGTGGCAATCTGGTCTGGAAGCCGCCGTCGGCAATGTCCCCGCCGGCTGTGCGCAGCGCACTGGATGAAATCAAGACACGTGATCATGAGGAATGGACCCGGCTGCTTTACGTGGCCATGACGCGGGCCGAACAATGGCTGATTGTCACCGCGGCGGGGGATGTCGGCGAAGACGGGGACAGCTGGTATCGCATGGTCGAAACCGGGTTGAAAAGGGCCGGGGCCGTGACCCTTGACGCGCCCTCCGGCGAAGGGTTGCGATATGAGGTCGGAGAATGGCCCAGCGCGCCGAAAGAGGCGGCCACGAGGGACGTCAACCAGGCTCCAATCCTGCCCGATTGGGCGCAGACGCAGGCAAGAACGCCCAAGGAAGATCAGCAAAAGCCCCTGTCGCCATCGGCCCTGGGCGGTGCGAAAATCATCGGGGGGGACGACGGTGCGACCACCGCAGAGGTCGCCATGAGGCGCGGCTCGCACATTCATGCGCTTCTTGAACATTTGCCCGCGCATTCCCGCGATCATTGGGCCGCGCGAGCCAAAGACCTTTTGACCACCGGAGAGGACCCGGCCACGCCCGACGAGATCGCCGAAGCGCTGGATGAGGCGAGAGGCGTGCTCACCTCCCCGGACCTGGCCCACTTGTTTCACCCTGAAACCCTTGCCGAGGTTGATGTGACTGCAGCCATCCCGACGCTGGGCGACCGGCGGCTTCACGGGGCGATCGACCGGCTGGTCGTGACCGACGACCACATCCTGGCAGTGGATTTCAAGACCAATGCCACGGTTCCGACCCGGCCAGATCAGACCCCAGAAGGGCTTTTACGCCAGATGGGGGCCTATCTGGCCGCGCTTGAACAGATCTATCCGACCCGGAAGATCCGCACCGCGATCCTGTGGACTCGCACGGCAGAACTCATGCACTTACCCAACGATCTTGTGATGTGCGCGTTTGGTCGCCTTGACGATCCCGACGCCGGTTCATAGGTTCACCACCAACACATAATTCCCTAGGAGCACAAGATATGGCAACTGTCGCAGTCACAGACGCAACCTTTGACGAAGAAGTCCGCAACTCGTCCATCCCCGTCGTGGTGGATTTTTGGGCCGAATGGTGTGGGCCCTGCAAGCAGATCGGCCCAGCGCTGGAAGAGCTTTCCGCAGAATATGACGGCAAAATCAAGATCGTGAAGGTCAATGTCGACGAGAACCCGAACTCCCCCGCCCAAATGGGTGTGCGCGGCATTCCCGCCCTGTTCCTGTTCAAGGACGGCCAGGTCGTGTCGAACAAGATCGGTGCCGCACCCAAGGCCGCACTTCAGGGTTGGATCGACGAAGCAATCTGATCTTTCCCCAGGCGAACAAAAAAAACCCCGCTCGAATGAGCGGGGTTTTTTTGTTTCAGCCTGTATCGCTCAGATCAAGAGGACCTGTGTGCCGTGTTTGGTCAGCCCGTACAACTCTTCGATATGTTCGTTGTAAAGACCAATGCAGCCGTTCGACGACCGACGCCCGATCTTGCGCGTGTCGTGCGTGCCGTGGATGCGATAATACTTCCACGACAGATACAGGGCATGCGTTCCCAGGGGGTTATCGGGGCCGGGCGGGATATAGCTGGGCCATTCCGGATTGCGAACGCGCATCGCCGGGGTCGGCGACCAACTGGGCCCTTCGACCTTGCGAATGATCGAGGTGCGGCCGCGACGGGTCAGGTCCTCGGTCAGCGGCACGGAGGACGGATAGAGCTTGTAAATCGCCTCATCCTCGGACCAGAAATGAAGCGCCCGCGACGTCGTATCGACCAGAATTGCACCGTTTTTCAGGCTGCTGAAATAGGGGCGCCATTCCAGCGAGCGGAAGCTGGAGATGTTACGGCGCACCGTTTCCGTCACCTCTTCCTCAATCTCAGTCGAATCCTCGGTCTGCGCCAAGGCTGGCATGGTCAGACCGCCAGCGGCAGCTAGCGTCGTCCCAAGGAACACGCGGCGGTTAAACTTGTCTTGATCGTCCTGCGACATCTCGCATCTCCGGAACCAGGAAATTCAATAAACCGTTATATATGACCCGAAAGTCGCAGTCGCAAATCAAACAAGCGTCATTTCGCCAGAATCAACCGGTCTGGGTTTGATTGGCCACGCTTCTGTCTATAGGAATTGCTGGAACTTGTCCTTTAGGTGAATGATCGATGAAACGACTGATTTTGGTTCTGGTTGCCGCAATTATTGGCCTTTCCGCCTGCGATACGCCGACAGGAATGCCGATGGGCACAGACGGAAAACCGTTGCCCAAGCTTTACAAGATTTCATCGCGCAATGCGTCAAAAGTGCAGTTCAGCATGCTTGATTCGGTCAACGCGCTACGACTGGCTGCCGGGGCAACCGAGGTATCGTTTGACAGCAAACTGAACGCCGCCGCCGCCACCCATGCACGCGACATGTCTGTGCAGAACCGGCCCTGGCATTTCGGGTCCGACGGGTCGTCACCTCTGGACCGTGTGGCGCGCCTTGGCTATCCGGGCATCATGCTTGGCGAAAACATCTCGGAGACCTTCGAGACCGAGCTGGAAACCTTGTCCGCCTGGATGGATCAGAAGGACACGCGCGACGTGATCCTGGATCCGCGCGCAACCAACATGGGGTTTGCATGGCATCAGGAATCGAACGGCAAGATCTGGTGGACACTGCTGATGGGCAGCTAAGTCTGCCTCAAGGATAGATATCGATCGGCGTGCCGGTGCGCACCATCGCGTAAATCGTTTCGATCTCTCTGTTTTCCACAGCGATACAACCGGCCGTCCAATCGGGTCCTTTCGGGTCAATCGGCCGACGTCCCCCGTGGATGAAAATATCGCCCCCGGCGCTGCGACCTTTTGACGATGCAATCGCACGGTCCTGCGGGTTGGGATAGGATATGCCCAGGCTGCGGTGAAACAGGCTGTTGGGATTGCGGCGGTCGATGTAATATCGGCCTTCCGGCGTGCGCCCATCGCCCTCAAAGCTCTTGTCGCCCTCTGGCGCAAACCCCAATTCCACATCGTAGGATTTAATCGCGGTGTTACCGTGCATGAGGAAAAGCTTGCGCTCTTCTTTCAGCACAATGACGCGGGTGACCGCGGGGCCACGATAGGTTTTTGAGGTTGAGCAAGATGCCAGGCCCAAAAGCCCGACCACCGCCACCATCATAACAAGGATGCGCATACTGCTGCCCGATCGTTTGTTTTTTTGGGTCATACAGGAAACCCACGTTCTGAAAAAGCCCCCGGCGATCACGTTTCAGCGGGTAAGCGCCGCTGCCACTTCGACATGGGTCGACCAACGAAACTGATCAACCACCTGAACCGGGCCCAGTTTGAACCCCGCATCGCGCAATACGGCGACGTCACGGGCAAAGCTGACGGGATTGCAGGACACCATCGCCAGACGTGTGAGTTTTGAAGCCGCAATCTCGGCAATCTGAGCCTCGGCACCAGCACGAGGCGGGTCGATGATAGCCGCATCAAACCGGTTCAGCTCATCTGGCAGCAAAGGGCGGCGGAACAGATCGCGCGTTTCGGTTGAAACGTGCTTCAACCCCTGCGCCTTGCGCCAACCGGCATCCAGCGCACTCATCATGCTCTCAAGTCCCTCGACCGCGTGGACCTCACTGTCTTGGGCAACCGGAAGGGTGAACGTGCCGCAGCCGGCAAACAAATCAACGACGCGCCGCGCACCCTGAACCGCATCGCGCACGACGGTCAAAAGCGCCTGCTCTCCAGACTTCGTGGCCTGAAGGAATGCGCCAGGTGGAGGTACCACTTGCGCCTTGCCAAACAGTTGAACAGGGGCGTGGCGTTCCACGACCAATTCGCCGTCCCAGGCCAGGCGCGCCAAACCATGTTCACCCGCAAGCTGCGCCAAGCCGACCTCAAGATGTCGATCCAGTGGTTTACCACCGTTCACTGCGACATCCACACCCGCGATCGATTGTGTGATCGTTGCGCTCATTTCACCCTTGCGCGACCCACCCAGAACCGCCAGCGCCTCAAGCGCAGGAAAACTCGCGGTCAAATCCGGGTGCAGCAAAAGGCAATCGGGAACGGCGGTCAGGACATCGGACCGTGGCGCATGAAAGCCGACCAAGGCCCCTTTCTTCGTGCGCCGCATCGACATCGTCGCCCGGCGGCGTTCATGCGGTAAAGACGTCTCTATTCCAGCCAAATCCGCCGATATCCCGTGGGCCGTCAGGGCCGCGCGCACGACATCCGATTTCCACCCGGCCACGAAATCATCCGCCGCATGTTGCATCGCACAGCCGCCACAGGCCCTCACGTGCCGACACGGCGGCCGAACCCGGTTGGGCGACGGGGTCAAGATGCGGGGGCTGGCAATTCGATCCCCGTCCAACGTGCCCTCGATCACCTCACCTGGGAGAGTGCGCGCGGCAAAGATTGGTCCTTCGGCGATCCCGTCCCCAAGGTGGCCCAATCGCATAATGGTCGCTTCGGTCATGACAACAAGGCCTCCCGGTCCAGGGCAAAGCCTGACTTGATCCAGCGTGATTCAATTTCGGTCAAACGCGCGCCCAGCGCAGCGCCTTGCAGGTCTGGCATCAGGTCGCGGGCGGACACCGGAAAGGTACCCTGTGCCGCTGCGCCTTGAGCAAGCGCGCGCTCCAGCGTCCCGGAAACCTGCGCATCCGACAGCGCGGCCCGCAACAGCGCGATATCCCGCGCAGCCTCGGTGCCATATCGGTATGCAAGTTCACGCGCATCACGCCCCGACCCGATCTCTTCCAGCATCCGCGACAGGTCGCGTTCTTCTGCTTTCGACAACCGAAGTCCGTCCTTCTGATCTTCTCCGCCCAGACACGCCAGTCGCCGCATTGCGGACGGGGCAACGCCATTGGCTTGCTCCACATGGATCAGGATCGGGAGAAACTGCGCGTCTGCCCCTGCCAAAACCTGGGCCAGAACACCGCTTTTCGCCATGGAAGCTACCGATTGCGCAGGGTTAGGCGCAGCCAACAGCCGCTTCATCTCGGCGCCAACCCTTTCGCGCGAAAGCGTCTCTATTCCGGCCGAATGTGCCGCAACTGCCGCCAAGCCATCCGCATCCAGACCGCCCTCTGGATCGCCATACCAGGCGTGAAACCGGAAGAACCGAAGAATGCGCAGGTAATCCTCGCGGATACGCTGTTCTGCATCATCAATGAACCGCACCCGCCGCGCCGATAGGTCAGGCAGGCCCTTCAGCGGATCAACCACCGTGCCATCGGGGCGGGCATATAGCGCGTTCATGGTGAAATCACGCCGATGCGCGTCATCTTCGACACGGCTGGCAAACGCGACCGTCGCACGTCGGCCATCGGTTTCGACATCCTTGCGAAAGGTCGTGACTTCAAACGGGTGGTGATCGACAACCACAGTGACCGTGCCGTGGTCATAGCCTGTCGGAACCGGCTTGAACCCAGCCTGCGTCGCAAGCTCGATGACCTGGTCCGGCGTCGCGTCCGTGGTCAGGTCGATGTCCGCGATCGGCGCGCCCAACAGTTCGTTCCGCACGCAACCCCCGACGAACAGCGCCTGATGACCTGCATCGGTCAACATTGCACAAACGGCCTGCGCCTGCGGTTGGATCAGCCAGTCCGAGGCGATCTTCGTCATACCGCCACCCGCTCGGCCAAGGCGCGCAGAATGCGCGCGGTGGCACCCCAGATGTAATAGGGGCCGAACGGAACGGTGTAATAGTACCGCCGCTGTCCCTGCCAGATCCGGCTTTCGACTTTGAACCGGGCCGGGTCGGCCAGATGTGCGAAGGGAACGGTGAAGACTTCCGCCACCTCACCTGCTTCGGGAATTGGGTCAAAAGCGTCTCTAATCCGTCCCAAAACCGGGGTGACGGTGAAGGATGTCACGGTTTCGTGGCTGGGCAGCGTGCCGAACACCTCGACATTGTCGCGCCGCAGCCCGATCTCTTCTTCGGCCTCACGCAGGGCTGCGGCCTGAACATCCGCGTCCCCCGCATCGACCTTTCCACCGGGAAAGGCGATCTGCCCAGGATGGTGTTTCAGCGCTGATGAGCGTTTGGTCAGCACAACGCGAAGGTCATCCCCCACCTGCAAGAACGGCACCAAAACCGCCGCAGGCCGCAGCTTGCGCCCCGCGGGCAGCACAACATCCGGGTTCAGATCGAAATCCGACGACGTGGCGCCGGGCTGACCCAACGCCGCGCGGATGGGGACAATGGGATCAGCCGTCATCGCCCTTGGCCTCAAACCCCAACATGCTGGGATCGAATTCGAAATGCGCGCCGCAGAACTGGCAATCTGCGGTGACGATCCCATCGTCGGTCGTCATGTGTGCAATGTCCTTCTGGCTGTAGATCGACAGGCTTTCGACAACCTTTTGCTCGGAACAGGTGCATCCGAACTTGACCGCCTGCGGATCAAATACGCGCGGCTCTTCTTCGTGGAACAACCGAACCAGCAGTTCGGTGGGCTGGACCGTGGGGCCGACCAGCTCCAGATCCTCGACCGTATCCAACAGGATGTTCGCGCGGTTCCAGTTCTCCTGATCACCGTCATTCAGAAGGTCGACCGCCTCAAGCAACCCGTCCTCGCCAGAGCCACCTTCACCCGTGACAAAGGGCGAGGCTTTCGGCATGTGCTGCAACATCACGCCACCCGCGCGCCAGCCTTCCGGGCCACCGGGCAGGGTCGAGCGGCCGAACGACAGGCTGAACCGCGTCGGCAATTGCTCGGACTGGGCGAAATAAGTCTGGGCGCAATCGGACAGGGACGCGCCGGCGATCGGCGTCATACCGGTATAGGGCTTTTGCTCGCCGCCCTGGTGGATCAGCACCGCGAAAAAGCCGTCGCCGATTTGCTCAAACGCCGGGCCGGTCGGGTCCAGCCGCTCTTCATCATAGCTGGCCCAGGCGCGGACGCGGGCGGGTTCCCCTTCCGCTTCGGGCGCATAGTAATCGGTGGCGATCAGGCGTGCGGCACCTTTGCCCCGGATTTGTAGCGACAGCTTCCACTGCATCTTGATCGTCTGACCAATCATCGCGGTCAGCATCGCGGCTTCGGCCACCAGCGCTTCGATCGCCGGAGGGTAGTCGTGCTGCGACAGAAGTTGATCCAGCACGCCGTCCAGGCGCAGCACCCGCCCGCGCACGTCCGAACGGTCGAGTTGAAATGGCAGGATGGTGTCATCCCAGGCGATCTGTGATCCAAGGGTCATTGGGTTTCCTAAAGGTGTTCAGCTTGGCATACCGCGTCTATATGGGGGCGGCAACCTGGGGGAAAAGGGATGATCCGGCGATTTGGCGAATCGGTGCAGGCCGGCCGGCGGTATACGCGGCGCCCGGGCGTCTATGCAATCCTGCCGCGTGGGGGTCGGATGCTGTTGACCTATCAGGGGCCCCCACATGATGAAATCCAGCTGCCGGGCGGAGGGATCGATCCGGGCGAATCCCCGCTTGCCGCGCTGCATCGTGAGGTGTTTGAGGAAACCGGGTGGCGTATCGCCCGTCCCCGTCGTCTGGGTGCCTTTCGCCGCTTCACCTTCATGCCGGAATACGACCTGTGGGCAGAGAAACTGTGCCACATTTTCGTTGCCCGCCCGGTGCGCAGACTGGGACCACCAACGGAACCGGATCACGATCCTGTCTGGGTCGATATCGACGGTGCCGCCCGGATTTTGGCGAACGACGGCGATCGGGACTTTGTGGCGCGCTATTTCGGCTGAGGCTGAAACTCGATCATCGTGCCGGACAGATCATCACCGAAGTCCTGACTGCCGCAGAACATGTCCAGATCCCAAACCAGCGCCTCAAAGAAATCGCCGCCATCAAGGTCGGCGTTTTGCATGACCAAGCGTTCCAGCCCATCTTCCTCCAGCTGGACACCAGCATCATTCTCACATTCGGTGAAGCCGTCGGAATAGAAAAACAACCGGTCCCCCGGTGACAGATGAACCGTGAACTGATCGTAGTCCGCGTCGGGGATAAGGCCGATGGGCAAACCACCCTCGCCGACATACTCCATCGTACCATCGGCATGCAGTATGGCAGGATTCGGGTGGCCACATTGCGTGAGATCAACCCGCCCGGTTTCAAGGTCGATACATCCCAACAGCAGCGTGCAATAGAGGTCCGATTGCATCTCCTCCAGCATCAGATCGTTCAGGAGGATAGCCACCTCATGCGGCGGACGGGACACATAGGTGCCATCGGTATCACGCACCAATGCGATGTTCTGTTCGGGCGCCCCGTCGGACAAATACGACGCCAGCCGCGCGGTCAGAAGCGCCGAGGCGATGCCGTGGCCGGATACGTCGATCGAATAGACCGCAACCTTGTTCGGACCGGCCTTGAAGAATCCAACAAGGTCCCCGCCAACATGGCCGCAGGGCTTCAACAACAGCGACAGCTGCGCGGTGCCAAAGTCACGGAACCGTTCACGCACCAGAGATTGCTGCATCTTGCGTGCTTCGATCAGGTCGCGATCGAGCGACTCATACAGCGCGCTGATTTCGGCAAGCGTCGTGCTGACCAGCCGGTTCTTTTCCTGAAGCTCCCGTTCCATCCGCAGAATGCGGTCACCGGCGGCGATGCGGGCGCGCAATTCCTCTGGGTTCGGGGGTTTGTTCAGGAAATCATCCGCCCCCACATCCAACCCTTGGGCCACCGCGCCCTTTTCGGTCTTAGAGGTCAGCAGGATGAAATATGTATAGGTATCGCGCTGAAGATCGCGCAGTGCTTGACACAGTTCCAGCCCGTCCATGCCGGGCATCATCCAGTCGCTCAGGATCAAGTCCACATCGTCGATTTCAAGACACGCCAACGCCTCACCACCTGAACCGGCTTCAATCACCTGGTAGCCCTGCCGGGTCAAAGATGCGCTGAGCACACGGAGTTGCGCCCGGCTGTCATCGACAACCAGGATCGTGCGAACCGCACTTTCGCCCCTTGATTCAGTGATCGGGGCCTCATGTGAGACCAAAGCACTCACGACAAAACCTTCTTTCGTTACCAGACCGGTGGGTCCAGGCCGTGGTTTACCCCACCGCGGTTTAACAGGCGTTTAATGCTAAAATTGCAATTGAATCTGCGGGTTGGATAACGTGATGTTAAGGCAGGCCGGTCAAGGTGGCACAACTGATCTGGAGGCCAGGATGATAAGCTGGGACCGTGTGAACGAGCTGCGCGATGAAATTGGCGAAGAAGATTTCGCCGAGGTGGCCGAAATGTTCCTGGAAGAGGTCGAACAGGTCATCGACCGCCTGCGCAGAGATCCAAAGCCGGAATTGTTCGAACAAGACCTGCATTTCCTGAAAAGTTCATCATTAAATCTGGGATTTGAGGCGCTGTCGAAGCTCTGCCACGATGGCGAACGGCAAGCGGCGACCGGTCACGCGGACAATGTTCAACTGGGCCCGGTTTTTGAAACCTATGCAGCGTCGAAACAAGCCTTCGCCACTAGATGACGAATTCTGCCACCGTTTCATCGTTGGTAATATCGGTATAGGCGAATCCCGCCTCATTCAGCTTTCCAAACAACAGGTCGAAGTTTTTCGGCAGCTTTGTTTCGATCCCGATCAAGACTGTCCCGAAGTTGCGCGCGGACTTCTTCAGGTATTCGAATCTTGCGATATCATCGTCCGGCCCCAGCATTTCCAGGAAATCGCGAAGCGCACCGGGGCGTTGCGGCAGCCGTAGCAGGAAATACTTTTTCAGACCCGAAAACCGCTGCGCGCGCTCCTTCACTTCTGGCAACCGCTCAAAATCGAAATTACCGCCCGACGTGACACAAACCACGCTTTTGCCCCGAATTTGTTCGGCCAAGTCGCCCAGCGCATCGATCGACAAAGCGCCTGCGGGTTCCAGCACCACACCTTCGACGTTCAGCATGTCCAGAATGGTTGTGCAGATGCGATCCTCAGGCGCGGCCAGCACGTGATCCACCGGCGTGTTTTTCAAAGCCTCAAAAGTCAGCGCGCCAATCCGCGCCACCGCCGCCCCGTCAACGAAGCTGTCCACCTTGGACAGGGACACAGGATTGCCCGACAGCAACGCCGCCGCCAAGCTGGCGCCACCCGCCGGTTCGACATATCGGATCGCAGTGTTGGGGGACGCGTCCCGCAGATACCGGGTGATGCCAGCCGACAAGCCACCCCCGCCGACAGGCAGCACGATCATGTCCGGCGCATGCCCCAACTGGGTCATCACCTCGGCGGCCACAGAGGCCTGGCCCTCGATCACGTCAGCGTCGTCAAACGGCGATAAGAAGTGCCCGCTCGCCTCTGTGCAATACGCCTGCGCCGCGGCCAGGGTGTCGTCAAAATAGTCCCCGATCAGGCGAATCTCGATCGCGTCGCCGCCAAAGATCCGCGTCTTGTCGATCTTCTGCTGCGGCGTGGTCACCGGCATGAAGATCACCGCCCTGACCCCGAAATGGCGCGCAACAAAGGCCACGCCCTGCGCATGATTTCCCGCGCTTGCACAGACGAACAGACGCCGTTTCGGGTCGACGGCCAGCACCTTGCGCATCGCATTCAGCGCGCCGCGGATCTTATAAGATCGCACCGGCGACAAATCTTCGCGCTTCAGCCAGATGTCAGCACCATATCGCGCGGACAGGTGGTCGTTCCGCTGCAAGGGCGTTGCGGGAAACAACGCCCGTATCTCATGCTCGGCGCCATGCGCCTTGTCGGTAAAATCGCTCATACCCCGCAGTTTGCGGTTTTCCGCCGTACTGGCAAGCGGGGATCCCCCACTGCCACACTTTCGCCTATAAACTGCTCCATCTTTGCCTTTACTATCCGTTATCAGGCCCCTGTGCATCCAATGGAGATCCCAATGCAGTTCAAACGAAGCCTTATCAGCTCGACACTCATGATCGCGCTTGCCCTTCCGGTCGCAAGCATCTCGGTCGTGGCCTTTTCCGCAGAACCCGCCTTCGCTGGAAACGGCAAATCCGACAAAGCGCGTGGGAAATCAGAGCGCCCCGAAAAGACCAATAACGGTCGTGGGTCGATCCGCAGCGAGCTGAAGGGCGCGAACGCCTCGAATGCCAGCGAAACGGCCTTGGCCAATGCGAGCCCGAACAGCCGTGTCGGAATGGCCGCCGCTTATCGCGATGCCTCGGTCGAAGCTCTTGCAGCCGCGCAAACGGCCGAAGACTCGGCAGCCGCGATCAATGCCCTGATCGCCGGCTATGCCGGTCGCAATTCCTCGGACATTCAGACCGAAATCGACAACCTGGCCGAAGCGGTTTCGCAGGAAGAGCGCGACGCTCTGGACCTGGAACTCGCAGCTGCCCAAGCTCACGAGAGTGAATTGAGCCGCCTTGAAGGCGAAGCGCAGCAAGCCGCTCAGGCTGCCGCCGAGGCCGCTCTGGCCGAGGAAGACACGCTGGCCTCATTGACAGACGGGCGCAGCCTGTCGGACGCGGCTCTGGCCGAGCTTCGGTCCAATCTGGGCCTCTAACCCGAAGCGAAATCTCAATACAGGAGGCGGCCATTCGGTCGCCTCTTTTGCATTTGTCGACACCCCCGGCCCCCCGCCAATCTTGCCCTCACGCAAAAAACCGGATAACCGCGCGGAGAAACCCGTGTAGGAGACGAAAATGTCCGCGCCCAAGAAAGTTGTCCTGGCCTATTCCGGTGGCCTTGATACCTCGATCATCCTGAAATGGCTGCAAACCGAATACGGTTGCGAAGTCATCACCTTCACCGCCGACCTTGGCCAGGGTGAGGAACTTGAGCCTGCCCGCAAGAAGGCCGAGTTGCTGGGCATCAAGCCCGAAAACATCCACATCGAAGACCTGCGCGAGGAATTCGTGCGCGACTATGTCTTCCCGATGTTTCGCGCCAATGCGCAATACGAAGGGCTGTATCTGCTGGGCACCTCGATCGCCCGCCCGCTGATCTCCAAACGTCTGGTGGAACTGGCCGAGGAGCACGGCGGTGACGCGGTCAGCCACGGCGCGACCGGCAAGGGCAACGACCAGGTTCGTTTCGAACTGGCCGCCTATGCGTTGAACCCCGACATCAAGGTCATCGCGCCTTGGCGGGAATGGGATCTGGGGTCGCGCACCCGCCTGCTGGAGTTCGCCGAACAACACCAAATCCCGGTCGCCAAGGACAAGCGCGGCGAAGCGCCGTTCAGCGTGGACGCGAACCTGCTGCACACCTCGTCCGAAGGCAAGGTTTTGGAAGACCCGGCCGAGGATGCGCCCGACTACGTCTATCAGCGCTCGGTCCACCCCGAAGACGCGCCGGACACGCCCGAGTTTATCGAAATCGGCTTTGAGCGCGGCGACGCGGTGTCGATCAACGGCGAAGCCATGTCGCCCGCGACGATCCTGACCAAGCTGAACGAATACGGCGGCAAGCACGGCATCGGCCGCCTTGACCTGGTCGAAGGCCGCTATGTCGGCATGAAGTCGCGCGGCATCTATGAAACGCCCGGCGGCACGATCCTTCTGGATGCGCACCGTGGTATCGAATCGATCACGATGGACCGCGGCGCGATGCACATGAAAGACGAGCTGATGCCGCGCTATGCCGAGCTGATCTACAACGGCTATTGGTTCTCGCCAGAGCGTGAGATGCTGCAAGCCGCGATCGACCACAGCCAGGAACACGTAACCGGCACTGTGCGCATGAAGCTCTACAAGGGTCTGGCGCGCTGCGTGGGCCGTTGGTCCGACCATTCGCTTTACTCCGAAGAACACGTGACGTTCGAGGAAGACATGGGCGCTTATGATCAGACCGACGCGGCGGGCTTCATCCAGCTGAACGCCCTGCGGCTCAAGCTGATCGCGATGCGCAACCGTCGGATCAAGCCCTGATGGAGCGCCGGGTCGTCACGCATGATAATGTGGATGCCCTGATTTCACTGAAAGTCCGGGGCGATCAGGAAAACCTGGTCGCCCCGAATGCTGTTACCCTTGCGCAAGCGGCCTAGAAACCCGGCTCGCATGTCTGGGGCCTGTTCGACGGCGACAGGCCCGTTGGCCTGATGGCCATGATCCATCCGCACCACGGCAACCTGGTCAAAGGCGAAGACCCGGACGCGGCCTATTTGTGGCGCTTGCTTGTATCGGCGGATGTCCAAAGACGCGGTGTGGGTCGGTTTGCCATTTCCGAATGCATCGCGCAGGCACGTGAATGGGGGCTGCCCCGGCTCGCCTCATCCGTGGTCGACGCCAAGAACTCCAACATGGGTTTCTACGAACGCGTTGGGTTTCACCAAACCGGGATCATGATTGGTGCTGAGCGGCAAATCCTCATGGATGTCTGACGTCGCGCAACGTCACCATTGCCCGCGCACTCCGCCGCCCGTATTCCCGACCCAAACAAGAGGTTCACATGTCAGTTCAAGCCATCGCAGACGGGATCAACGCCAACATGCCTGGGGGCGGGTTTGACGGGTCCCTGAAATTCGATTGCGGCGATGACGGCGTGATCGTCCTGTCGGGTACCCAGGCCACGACCCAGGATCAGGACACCGACTGCACCATCCGCATCACGCAGGACAACCTGACCAAGCTTCTGACCGGCAAGCTGAACCCGATGACGGGCGTGATGATGGGCAAGTTGAAAATCTCGGGCGACGCGACCGTGGCCATGAAGCTGGGATCCCTGCTCAAGGGCTGATCTTCACCGCCTTCAGCCTCTCGTAAAACGGCAATGCCGCCTGCAACACGTCCTGCAAGTCGTCAGGAACCTCGGGCAGCGGCCCCTCGGCCCCAGCGAACCCGGTTGAATTCCACACCGAGCCATACCAATGCGACGCCCAGACGCCGTCGTCCTTGTGCCCGCCCTTGGGCCAGGACAGCATCGCCGCATCCCAGTCCAACCCGATCGCATCGCACAACTTGCGCAACATGGCTTCGGGGCCGTCGCGAATGTCGTGGCTGTCGATCACCACGCCGCCGACCTCGTCAAACAACTCGGCCTGTTGCCGGAACCCGATATCCCCAAGCGTGGGGTTTTCGCGTTTCGCCGCATAGCTGGCGATCACCCGTGCCGGGTGGCGGATCAGGAACACGTTGGTCACATCCGCCATCCAGTCTCGCGGCACGCCGTGCACCATGTGTTGCGTCATGTGTTTCTGATAGAAATGCGGCTTGCCGTCCGGGTTTGGACCCATCAGCCCACGGATGACCTGCGCCGGATCCTTCGATTGTGCGGCCAGGATTTCATCATGCATCGGGTGCGGAATGCCGGTCAGTTCCAGATAGGCCGCATAGAGCGGCTCATCCACCACCGCGCAATCGGCGCGGTTGCCGAACGCATACATCATCGCCGTCGACAGGTTGCGCGGCCCGGACCACATCGCAATCTTCATTTCGCCATTTCCTGCTGAATTAGAGCCTTATACAGGTCGCGCAGTCGTTTCGTCACCGGCCCCATCTGGCCGGTTCCGATCTCCCGTCCGTCGATCTGCCCCACGGGGGTTTGCGCCCCGAACGTGCCGGTCAAGAACGCCTCCTCCGCGCCATAGGTATCGACCAGCGAGTAGTTGCGCTCAAAAACCGGGATGTCATTCGCGCGGCACAGGTCAATCACCTTTTGCCGCGTGATCCCGTTCATGCAGTAATCACCCGTGCTGGTCCAAACGGCGCCCTTGCGCACAATGAAGAAGTTGCAGGCATTCGTCGTGTTCACGAACCCGTTCACGTCCAGCATCAACCCCTCATCCGCCCCGGCCTTTTCCGCCGCGATACAGGCCAGGATGCAATTCAGCTTGCTGTGCGAATTCAACTTCGGGTCCTGCGTCATCGGCAAGCCGCGAATATGCGGCACGGTCGCCAACGCGATCGGGCGCGGGATCGAGGGGCGTGAATGCTCCATGATGATCGTGATGGTCGGGCCCTGTTGCGACAGACCCGGATGCTGGAACGGGCGGGTTTTCACCCCCCGTGTCACCATCAACCGCGCATGGGCGTCGGTCGTCATGCCATTGGCCTTTTGTGTCTCGAACACGGCAGCAATGACTTGATCGCGCGTCATGCCAATATCCAGATCGATGGCCTTTGCGGCCTCGAACAGCCGGTCCATGTGTTCATCGATGAAGGCCCAATGCCCGTCATACAACCGAAGCCCTTCCCAGACCCCGTCGCCCAGCATGAACCCGCTGTCATAGACCGACACGACCGCCTCGGCCTTCGGCACCACGCGGCCATTCAGCCAGATCTGGATCTGATCGTTTCGCGCATCTTCCTCGGCCTGGTGGGTGGTAACGTGATCGCTCATTGCGGTCCTCTTTCTTTCAGAAATGCATCTACTTCGTCGCGCGCCGGGATCGCGTCTGCGGTGCCCGCGCGGGTAACCTTGATCGCTGCGGCAGCAGCCCCCAGCCGCATCGCGCCCTCGGCATCCAGGCCCTGATCCAGCCCGGCGACCGTGTAGCCGATGAAGCAATCCCCCGCGCCGGTCGTGTCCACTGGATCGACCGGGAAGGACGGCACGAAAACGTCCTGCCCCCCCGCCGGTTTGCGCCAGGTGGAACCTTCGGCGCCTTGCGTGACAAGAAGATTGGGCACCTCAAACGTATCGCCCAGCGCCTGGGTCAACTGAGCGGCTTCGACCTTGTTCACGACAAGCAGGTCCACAAAAGGAAGTACCGCACGAACCGCATCCGCGTGAAACGGGGCGGCGGAATAGACCACGAACATACCCTTTTCATGTGCGATGCGCGCCGCGTCGACCTGGAGGTTGGTTTCGTTCTGTATCATCAGCATATCACCCTCGGCGGCCTGCGAAAGCGCGGCATCCAGGCGGGTTAGAGACTGTTCTACATTCGCGCCGGGAAAAATAACGATAGCATTCTCACCCGCATCATCGACATTTATGATCGCATGTGCGGTGGGTCTATCGGCCGTCGCAACATGAGTCGTGGTTACACCGAATCCCTGCAAGCGTGTGACCGTCCAGCCGCCATCGGACCCGATGGCCCCGATGTGGAACACCGGCGCTCCGGCTTGTGCAACTGCGACCGATTGGTTTGCCCCCTTACCGCCAAGCCCGGTCCAATGGTCCATAGCCGCAAGCGTTTCACCGGGCACCGGCAAATGCGGCACCCGATAGAAATGGTCGATGTTGATCGAGCCGAGGTTGTAGACGGTCATGACCCCTCCGGTTTTTCCGGAGGGGACCATGCCTTAGCCGACTTTACAAGCCGCCAGAACCGCCATGTTCATGATGTCATTTGCGGTCGAGTTGGTCGAACAGATCTGGATCGGCTTGTCGATGCCTGACAGGATCGGACCGATCACCGTCGCGCCCGCAAGCTCCTGCATCATCTTGACCGAGATCGACGCCGAGTGACGCGCGGGCACGACCAGGATATTCGCAGGGCCGGACAGGCGGCAGAACGGATATTGCGCCATGACGTCGGGGTTCAGGGCCACGTCCGCGGTCATTTCGCCGTCGAACTCGAAGTCGACGCCGCGCGCTTCCAGGATGGCCGGGGCTTCGTGCATCTTTTCGGCACGTTCCGAAATCGGGTAGCCAAAGGTCGAGAAACTGACGAAGGCCACGCGCGGATCCAGGCCGAATCCGCGGGCGACAAGCGCGGCCTGTTCGGCGATATTCGCCAAGTCTTCCGCTTCGGGCCATTCGTGCACCAAGGTGTCGGCGATCAGAACAATGCGCCCGTTGTGCAGGATCGCGGTGATGCCCACCGCCCCATCCGACGCACGGGCATCGAAGACGTGGTTGATCAACTCAAGCACATGCGCGGATTTCCGAGTGGCGCCGGTGACAAGCCCGTCACCATGACCATGTGCCAACATCAACGCGGCGAACACGTGACGGTCGCGCGCGGCAAGGCGGTGAATGTCGTGAAGGTCGAAACCCTGACGCTGCAGCCGGTCATACAGGAACGATTTGTACATCGGCAGATGTTCGGTATTCGCCGCGTTCACAATTCGCAGCTCGCGCACGGCATCGCCCAGACCGGCGGTTTCCAGCTTTGCCTTCACGTCGTCTTCGCGCCCGACAACAAGGGCACGGCCAAAGCCGTTGCGCTGATACTGCACGGCGGCGCGCAGAACGTGGGGATCGTCGCCCTCGGCAAAGATCATCGTCGCCTGTGCCTGCCGCGCCCGCGCGTTGATCCCGCGCAGGATCGACGCAGTCGGATCCATCCGCGATTTCAGCGTCAGCTCGTACCGCTCCATGTCGATGATCGGGCGGCGGGCGGCCCCGCTATCGATCCCGGCCTTCGCCACGGCGGGCGGGATCGTAAAGATCAGGCGCGGATCAAACGGGGTCGGGATGATGTAGTCACGGCCGAAGGTCAACTTCTTGCCATAGGCCATCGCGACCTCGTCCGGCACGTCCTCGCGCGCCAGTTTGGCAAGCGCCGTTGCGCAGGCCAACTTCATCTCGTCATTGATCGCACGGGCGTGGATGTCCAGCGCGCCCCGGAACAGGTACGGAAAGCCCAAAACGTTGTTCACCTGGTTCGGATAATCCGAGCGCCCGGTGGCTACAATCGCATCGGTGCGCACTTCATGCGCCTCTTCCGGGGTGATTTCCGGGTCAGGGTTCGCCATCGCGAAGATCACCGGGTTATCCGCCATCGAGGCGACCATGTCCTGCGTCACCGCCCCTTTGACTGACACGCCCAGGAACACATCGGCGCCGTCCATCGCTTCCTCAAGTGTGCGCAGGTCTGTGTTGGCCGCGTGGGCCGATTTCCACTGGTTCATGCCGTCTTTGCGGCCCTGAAAGATCACGCCCTTGGTGTCGCAGACGATGCAATTGTCGTGCTTTGCGCCCATCGCCTTGATCAGCTCGATGCAGGCGATCCCCGCCGCCCCGGCACCGTTCAGAACGATGCGGCAATCTTCGATTTTCTTGCCCGACAGGTGCAGCGCATTCATCAGGCCGGCGGCGCAGATCACCGCGGTACCGTGCTGGTCGTCATGGAACACCGGGATGTCCATTTCTTCCTTCAGGCGCTGTTCAATGATAAAACACTCGGGCGCCTTGATGTCCTCAAGGTTGATGCCGCCGAACGTCGGACCCATCAGCCGCACCGCGTTGATGAATTCTTCTGGGTCTTCGGTGTCCAGCTCGATATCGATCGAGTTCACGTCCGCGAACCGTTTGAACAGAACCGACTTGCCCTCCATCACCGGCTTCGACGCCAACGCGCCCAGATTGCCCAGACCCAGAACCGCCGTGCCGTTCGAAATAACCGCCACAAGGTTGCCCTTTGTGGTGTAGTCATATGCCGTTTCCGGGTTCTCCGCGATCGCCTCACAGGGCACGGCCACACCGGGGGAATAGGCCAGCGACAGGTCGCGCTGCGTGGTCATCGGAACCGACGGGGTGATCTCGAATTTCCCCGGTTGCGGGTCCAGGTGATAGGCAAGCGCCTCTTCTGCGGTGATGCGGGTCTTGGGCATGGGGCGGGCTTTCTTTCTTTGGGCGACAGCGCACCCGTCTTACAGGGGCCGTCGGGGCGGCTCAACTGCTATTCCATACATATTTGTTCATGAAATTGCCGCGTTGGGTATTTTTCGCAAAGTAGGGCGGCACTTCACGCAATTTTCGATCTATCATAGGGGTGATTCCGCAACTTGGCGGAAATCCACCCTACCCCAGCGAAAAGGGCTGCTTTCCGACCCGTTCCGGCCTAATGTCGCCCAAAAGAAAAGACGGAGCAGCTTCGTGACCCAGAAAATCCTTTTGACCGGCGGCGCTGGCTATATCGGATCGCACACCTATGTCGCTCTGAAAGCGGCGGGTTATGACGTGGTGATCCTCGACAATTTCTCGAACGCACATCACGATGTGATCGACCGACTTGAGGTCATCACCGGCGCCCCGGTGCCCGTCTATGAAGGTGACGTTCTGGACCCTGCCATCCTGCGCAAGATTTTCACTGAACACGAGATTGCAGGCGCGGTGCATTTCGCGGCGAAAAAGGCCGTGGGCGAAAGCACCGAGATTCCGCTCGATTACATCGAAACCAACGTCTCCGGCCTTGTCACCCTGCTCAAGGAAATGCGCGCGGCGGGTGTGTTTCGCATCGTCTTTTCCTCCTCCGCCACGGTGTATGGCGAGGCCGACGTGGTGCCCACGCCCGAGGACAGCCCACGCAGCTACTCCAGCCCCTATGCGTTTACGAAACTGGCCAGCGAACAGATCCTGGAACAGGTGGCGGCGGCCGATGATCGCTGGGCGATTGGCATCCTGCGCTATTTCAACCCGGCAGGCGCCCACCCGACCGGGTTGATCGGGGAGGACCCGGACGGCATTCCCAACAACCTCATGCCCTATATCGCCAAGGTCGCGATGGGCGATCTTGAACGGCTGTCGGTCTTCGGTGACGACTATCCCACCCCCGACGGCACCGGCGTGCGCGACTATATCCATGTCGAGGACCTGGCCCGCGGTCACGTCCTGTCGATCGACGCGCTGACGCAAACCGGCGACAGCCACACCGTGAATCTTGGCACCGGCCAGGGCTATTCGGTGTTCGACATGCTGAAATCCTATGAGCGCGCCTGCGGTCAGGATCTTGCCTTCACCGTCACGCCGCGCCGCGCCGGCGACGTGCCCTACTACATCGCCAACCCCGACAAAGCGAAGGACGTTCTGGGCTTTGCCGCCGAAATGGGGCTGGACGACATGTGCGCCAGCAGCTGGAACTGGATTTCCCGCCGGAAAAACAGCTGACACCCCTTCCACCGCCCGCGCGGGGGTTCTAGTCTGCCGGGGACCGCAACCGGGGGGTAAAGGTGACCAAGGCGAACGCTGCCATGACGCCGATGATGGCGCAATTCCTTGAGATCAAGGAACAACATCAGGACGCGCTCTTGTTCTATCGCATGGGCGATTTTTACGAGATGTTCTTTGACGACGCCGTGGCCGCCGCCGCCGCGTTGGACATTGCGCTGACAAAACGCGGCAAACATTTGGGCGAAGACATCCCGATGTGCGGCGTCCCGGTCCATGCCGCCGAAGGGTATTTCCTGACCCTGATCCGCAAAGGGTTTCGCGTCGCGGTCTGCGAACAGATGGAAAGCCCCGCCGAGGCGAAAAAGCGCGGGTCGAAATCGGTTGTGAAGCGCGAGGTCGTGCGCCTGGTCACCCCCGGCACCCTGACCGAAGACAGCCTGCTGGACGCCCGCCGCCATAACTTCCTGGCGGCTTATGCCGAGGTCCGCGACGACGCGGCGCTGGCCTGGGTCGACATCTCCACCGGCGCGTTTCGCGTGATGCCCTGCTCCCGCCTGCGCCTGTCGCCGGAACTGGCCCGCCTCGCCCCGCGTGAGGTCATCGTATCGGACAGCCAAGAGCGCGATCTTGACGTGCTGATTTCCGAAACCGGCGCCGCCATGACGCCCCTGTCGCGCGCTGCGTTTGACAGCACCGGGGCCGGTGAACGGCTGATGGACCTCTACAAGGTCGGGTCGCTGGACGCCTTCGGCAGCTTTTCACGTGCCGAGCTTGGCGCGATGGGCGCGATCGTCGAATACCTGGATATCACGCAAAAGGGCAAACTGCCCCTTTTGCGCCCACCGGTGCGCGAAATGGCCCACGGCACGATGCAAATCGACGCCGCCACCCGACGCAACCTGGAACTGACACACAGCTTGTCGGGTGGGCGTGAAGGGTCGCTTCTGTCCGCCATCGACCGCACCGTGACCGCCGGTGGCGGGCGCCTACTGGAGCGCCGTCTATCCAGCCCGTCGCGCGACCTGACCGAAGTGCACGCACGGCTGGAAAATGTCTCTTTTCTGCTGGATCAGAGCCGTTTATGCGCCGATCTGCGTGAGGCATTGCGCAAAGCGCCCGACATCGACCGTGCCCTGTCGCGCCTTGGTCTGGAACGCGGCGGCCCCCGTGATCTTACCGCCATTCGCGCAGGCCTTGGCGCCGCCGAGGACATCGCCGCACAGCTTCCCGACGCGGCACCCGACGCTCTCGCGTCTGCCGCCCGCGCACTGGTTGGTCACGACGCGCTTCTTGCCTTGCTCAAAGAGGCGCTGATCGCTGAACCCCCGCTTCTGGCCCGTGACGGCGGCTTCATCGCGCCCGGCTATGATGCCGATCTGGACGAAGCCCGCCAGCTGCGCGACGAAGGGCGCGGCGTGATTGCAGGCATGCAGGCGGAATATGCCGACCAGGCGGGGATTTCGTCGCTCAAGATCAAGCACAACAACGTGCTGGGCTACTTCATCGAAACCACGGCCACCCATGCCGAAAAGATGCTGAACCCGCCGCTGTCGGAACACTTCATCCACCGGCAAACCACCGCCAATGCAGTGCGCTTCACCACCGTTGCCCTGTCCGAAATGGAAACGAAGATCCTGAATGCGGGCAACAGGACGCTTGAGATCGAAAAGCGGCTCTATTCCAGCCTGAGTGCTGCCATTCTGGACCACGCCGCCGCTCTGGGCGATACCGCGCGCGCCCTGTCCGAAATCGACTTGGGCGCCGCCTTCGCAGACCTCGCCCGTGCCGAGGGCTGGTGCGCCCCTCTTGTCGATGACAGCCGCATGTTTCACATCGAAGGCGGCCGCCACCCGGTTGTCGAGCGCGCGCTGCGTCAACAAGGCGGCGCGCCCTTCGTGGCAAACGACTGCACCCTCGCCGATGGATCGGACGGTGCCGATATCTGGCTTTTGACCGGCCCGAACATGGCCGGTAAATCGACCTTCCTGCGCCAGAACGCCTTGATCGCCCTTCTGGCCCAGGCCGGAAGCTATGTGCCGGCCCGAAAGGCGCATATCGGTCTGGTCTCGCAATTGTTCAGCCGCGTGGGCGCGTCCGATGACCTTGCCCGCGGCCGCTCCACCTTCATGGTCGAAATGGTCGAAACCGCCGCGATCCTGAACCAGGCGGACGATCGCGCGCTGGTGATCCTGGACGAAATCGGCCGCGGCACAGCGACCTATGACGGGCTTTCCATCGCCTGGGCCACGCTGGAGCACCTGCACGAAACCAACCAATGCCGCGCCCTGTTCGCGACCCATTACCATGAGCTGACCCAATTGGCCGGCAAACTTGACGGCGTGGACAACGCCACAATCGCGGTCAAGGAATGGGAAGGCGAGGTCATCTTCCTACACGAGGTGCGCAAGGGGGCTGCCGACCGAAGCTATGGCGTTCAGGTTGCCAAGCTCGCCGGTCTGCCAGAAACCGTCGTGGACCGTGCCCGCATCGTGCTTGAGGCGTTGGAAAAGGGCGAACGTGAAGGCGCGCAGCAGAAGGCGATCATCGATGATCTGCCGCTGTTCACCGCCACACCGGCTGTGCCGGCCAGGTCGCCCAGCGCTCCCTCACCGGTCGAGGACAAGCTGTCCAACATCCACCCGGATGAGTTGACTCCGAAAGAAGCGCTCAGCCTGATCTACGACCTTAAGTCCCTGATCAAACCCTAAGTCTTTCATCTTTCCGGAAGTGTCCCGGGGGATCCGGGGAGTGAAGCCCCCCGGTTGGTCGGATTGCGAAGCAATTCGAAATCAGGCGGGGGTCGAGCTCACCCCAACCTGAGCCGGGCGCAACAGCCGGTCATGCAGCATGAAGCCTTCGGCCATCACCTGAATGACATCCCCGGCCTTGGTGTTCGGTACTGGCGCTTCGAACATTGCCTGGTGGTATTCCGGGTCGAACTTGTCGCCCACTTCTGGCGACAACAGACGAATGCCGTGCTTTTCGAAAATGTTCAGAAGCTCGCGCATGGTCAGCTCGATCCCTTCGATCAGGGCCTTCGACGCCGCACGTTGCTCTTCCGGCACTGCCTCCATCGCGCGCTTCATGTTGTCGAACACCGGCAGCATGTCGCGCGCCAGCTTCGATCCACCGTATTGCTCGGCTTCACGGCGGTCGCGGTCGCCACGCTTGCGGGCGTTTTCCGCATCCGCCAGCGCACGCATGAAACGGTCACGCATGTCGTCGCGCTCGGCGCGCAATTGCTCGACCTCGTCGACCTCTTCCAGCTCGGTTGCTTCGGGCGCGTCCTGCGACGCTTCGTTCTGCTCGGCCATCAGCTCTTCGATCGCCGATTCCACATCGATATTGTTCTTTGCGTCCGTCATCTTCTCTACCTTTACCCCCGGTCCGAGATCAGCTTCCCGACCAGCTGCGCCGTGTAATCCACGATGGGCACGATCCGCCCATAATTCAGCCGTGTGGGACCAATCACGCCCACGGCGCCAATGATCTTACGGTCAGCGTTCATATAGGGGGAAACCACCAGAGAGGAACCCGAAAGTGAGAAAAGTTTGTTCTCTGAGCCGATAAAAATGCGCACACCGTCGCCTTGCTCGGTCAGTTCAAGGAAATCCGCGATGTCGCGCTTGCGTTCCAGGTCGTCAAACAGCGTGCGAATCTTGTCCAGGTCGGCCTCTCCAGCCGCCTCCAGAAGGTTTGATCTGCCACGCACGATCAGCCGCTCATAAGGCTGGCCTTCGTTCTCCCACAAGGCCGCGCCGCTTTCGACAAGTTCCGCCGCCAAGGAATCCAACTCTTGTCGACGGGTGACAATCTCGGCCTGCATAACCCCGCGCAGCTCGCTCAATGTGCGACCCTCGGCAAGCGCGTTCAGGAAGTTCGCGGCCTCGCGCAGCGAGCTTGGCGTTTGCCCGGGCGGCGGTGTGAACACGCGGTTTTCCACGTGTCCATCAGCAAAGACCAGCACCACCAGGGCGCGATCATGGCCCAGCGACACGAACTCGATATGCTTGATCGGCGCTTCGTGTTTCGGGGTCAGAACCAGGCTGGCGCCCGCCGTGATCCCGGACAGGGCCGAACCGACCCGGTCCATCATCGTGCCGACATCCGGGTCATTCGTGCCGAGAGTCGCGTCGATCTTTTGCCGGTCTGATCCGTCCAGCTCGCTCACCTCAAGAAGCCCGTCAACGAACATGCGCAGGCCCTGTTCGGTCGGTATACGGCCCGCCGAAACATGCGGACTGTCTAAAAGCCCCATAAATTCAAGGTCTTGCATCACGTTTCGGATTGTCGCTGCGCTGACTTTTTCATTCAGGGTTCGGGTCAGGGTTCGGGACCCCACGGGCTCACCGGTTTCAAGGTATCCTTCCACCAGGCGCCGAAACACCTCGCGCGATCGCACGTTCATCTCTTCTAAAAGCTTCGATGCGTCCACCATGCTCAATCGCCTTGCCTTTTCTGGGGCACCATGTGAATCACGTCTGAACATGAAACAAAGGGGAATACCATGCGCCCGTCTGGTCGAAAGATAGATGAAATGCGCCCGATTTCAATTGAAGTCGGTGCCACGAAGCACGCCGAGGGGTCCTGCATGATCAAGATCGGCGATACGCACGTTCTGTGCACCGCCACGCTTGAAGAACGCGTGCCCCCCTTCCTGCGCAATTCCGGCAAGGGCTGGGTCACCGCCGAATACGGTATGCTGCCCCGCGCCACCAACACCCGGATGCGCCGCGAAGCCGCTGCAGGCAAGCAAGGCGGCCGCACTGTCGAAATCCAACGTCTGATCGGTCGCTCGCTGCGCGCCGGTGTCGACATGCGCGCGTTGGGTGAGCGTCAGATCACCATCGACTGTGACGTGATCCAGGCCGACGGCGGCACGCGCTGTGCCGCGATCACCGGGGGCTGGGTCGCGCTGCGCCTAGCGGTGAACAAGCTGATCAAGGCCGGTGACGTCTCGATGGACCCGCTGGTTGATCCGGTCGCGGCCGTGTCCTGCGGCATCTACGCAGGCCAGACCGTGCTTGACCTCGACTACCCCGAAGACAGCGAAGCGGGCGTGGACGGCAATTTCGTCATGACCGGCTCCGGTCGGTTGATCGAGGTTCAGATGTCCGCCGAAGGATCTACCTTCACACGCGAACAGATGAACGGGTTGATGGACCTGGCCGACAAGGGCGTGTCTGAATTGGTCACAGCACAGCTGGACGCCACGAAATGACCCGCCGGTTCACCGAGGGCAAGCTTGTCATCGCCTCGCACAACGCGGGCAAGATCCGCGAAATCGGCGCACTTCTGGCCCCGTATGGGGTGCAGGTCGTGTCCGCCGGTGACCTTGGCTTCGATGAACCTGAAGAAACCGAAGATACCTTCGTTGGCAATGCGCGGATCAAGGCGCATTTTGCCGCGAAGGCTTCGGGCCTGCCTGCCCTGTCCGATGACAGCGGCATCACTGTCGACGCGTTGGATGGTGCGCCGGGCGTTTACACCGCGGATTGGGCGGAAACCCCGGACGGGCGAGATTTTCCGATGGCAATGACCAAGGTTTGGGCGCTACTTGAAGACAAGAACGCGCCAACACCGCGCACCGCAGCCTTCAATTGCATCCTTTGCCTTGCCTGGCCTGACGGGCACGACGAAGTGTTCGAAGGCAAAGTTTCGGGCCACGTCTCCTGGCCGATGCGCGGGGATCAGGGCTTTGGCTTTGATCCGATTTTCGTGCCTGACGGCCATACGGAAACCTTCGGTGAAATGGATCCGGCCCAAAAGCACGCGATGAGTCACCGCGCCGACGCTTTCGCCAAGCTGGTGGCAGGCTGTTTTGCCTGAGAACTGGCAAGAAGCAGGCTTTGGCCTCTATCTGCATTGGCCATTCTGCGCCGCCAAATGCCCCTATTGCGATTTCAACAGCCATGTTTCATCGTCGATTGACCAGGACGCGTGGCAAGCGGCCTATTTGTCCGAAATCGACCGCTACGCTGCCCTGACACCGGGGCGCGTTCTGGATTCCGTTTATTTCGGTGGCGGCACCCCCAGCTTGATGCGCCCCGATGTTGTCAGTGCGCTCCTTGACCGTGTTGCATCGCACTGGACGCTGGCCAACGATGTTGAAATCACCCTTGAGGCCAATCCGACATCGATCGAAGCTGCAAACTTCGCCGGATACCGCGCGGGTGGTGTGAACCGGGTTTCCATTGGTGTTCAGGCCTTGAACGATGAAGACCTGCGTCGCTTGGGCCGCATGCATTCGATGGAAGAGGCCAAACAAGCCCTAATCCTTGCCAAAACCACGTTTGAGCGTGTGAATTTTGACCTGATCTACGCCCGTCAGGACCAGTCCCTGGACGCATGGCGCGCGGAATTGACCCAGGCGCTTGCGATGGAGCCGGATCATTTGTCGCTTTACCAGCTGACAATCGAACCTGGGACTGCATTTGGTGATCGGTTCGCCGCCGGTGGGCTTCACGGCCTTCCGGGCGATGACCTTTCCGTGGATCAATTCTTTCTGACGCAAGAGCTGTGTGAAAAAGCCGGCCTTCCGGCCTATGAAGTCTCTAATCACGCCAAACCCGGTCAGGAATCACGTCATAACCTTGTCTATTGGCGCGGCGGTGACTGGATCGGCATTGGCCCGGGTGCCCACGGCCGCCTGACCCTCGGCGGTTCACGCATCGGAACCGAAACCGAGCTTAACCCCTTGAAGTGGCTGGCAAACCCCGCACAGAATATTCGTGAGACCCTTGCCTTGGATGAACAGGCCACGGAATACCTTTTGATGGGCCTCAGGCTGCAGGAGGGTATCGACCTGCTCCGCCTTCGGACGCGGTATGGCGTTACCCTAAAAGATAGCAAAATCAAAGACTTGCTTGAACTGTCTCTGATTGAGATTGAAGGTGACATTCTCAAAACCAGCCGGGAGGGCCGACCGGTTCTGAATGCAATCCTGAGAGAGCTGGTGCCGGATTAGCCGCCCAATTTGGCGCAAAGATCGTCGAGGTCATCCAGCGTCGCATAACGTACGCTCAGTTGTCCCGACTGACCACCGACCTTGTGGTCGATCGATACCTTCATGCCCAGCGCCGCCGACAAATCCGCCTCCAAAGCCCGCGTATCCGCGTCCTTTTCGGGTTTTACCTTTGTTTTCGCAGGCTTTTCCGCCTTTGGAGCTTTCGCAAGCCGCTCAGCTTCGCGCACGGACAGGCCTTTGGACACAATCTGCCGTGCAAGAGCTATTGGATTTTCGGCCGTAACCAGGGTTCGCGCGTGCCCGGCGGTAAGTTTGCCGTCAATCACCAGATCCTGGACCTCGTCCGGGAGGTTCAGGAGTCGCAGAAGATTCGCGATGTGGCTGCGGCTTTTTCCAAGCGCTTCGGACACCTTCTCCTGCGTGTGGCCAAAACGGTCCATCAAGTCACGATAGCCTGCGGCTTCTTCAATCGCATTCAGGTCCGCGCGCTGGATATTCTCGATTATCGCGACCTCAAGGGCTTCGGTGTCGCTGTAGTCGCGCACCAATGCGGGCACGTCATGAAGCTGCGCCATCTGCGCGGCGCGCCAGCGCCGCTCCCCAGCAACAATCTCAAAAGTTCCATCGTCTTTGGGGCCCTTCCGCAAGATCAGTGGTTGAATAACCCCCTTTTCGCGGATCGACCGCGCAAGATCCTCAAGCCGTTCCTGAGTAAAATGCCGCCGCGGCTGGTCCGGGTTGGGCACGATTTTCTCCACCGGGATCATTTGGTCGCCCCGGCGCGGTCGCTCTTCGGATTCCGTTTTTTCTGGCGCGACATCAGCCATGAGCGCGGACAGGCCGCGACCTAATCCTCCACTGGGTTTCTTCGCCATTTCAGCCTCCTATCGCTCGGTGAGTTCTTGCGCCAAGGCAAGATATGCCTGACTGCCTTTTGACGTTGGGTCGTATGCCAGAACAGGCAATGCGAAGGACGGCGCCTCGCTCACCCGTACATTCCGGGGTATCATCGTCTTGAAAACAAGGTCCCCCAGGTTATCCCGCGCGTCCGCCTCGACCTGCCGAGACAGATTGTTACGCGCATCGTACATTGTCAGAACGATCCCCTCGATCCGCAAATTCGAATTCGCGGTTGCGCGCACTTCTCTCACCGTCAGCATCAGTTGCGACAGCCCTTCAAGCGCAAAAAACTCACTTTGCAGCGGGACAAGAACACTATCTGCCGCAACCATCGCATTGACCGTCAGAAGGTTCAGGGATGGCGGACAATCGATCAAAACATAGTCAAAGGCGAAGTCATCAATCGCGTGCTGGCGCAATGCGTCATGGAGCAAGAAGCTCCGTTTTTCGTTGGAAAACAGCTCGATATCCGCTGAGGATAGGTCTGTGGTCGCCGGCGTTATCCATAGGTTTTCAAAACCAGTTTCCATGATGACCTCAGCCAGCGGCGCCTCGTCTACCAACAGGTCGTAGGTCGTGCGCTTGCGGTCGTGGACATCAACGCCAAGCCCGGTTGACGCGTTGCCCTGAGGGTCCAAATCAACCAGAAGAACCGCCAGACCCTTTTCGGCCAAGGCCGCACCAAGGTTGATGGTCGTCGTGGTCTTGCCGACACCGCCCTTTTGGTTGGTTACTGCAATGATTTTCGGCCCCTTAGGGCGCAGTCTGTCAGGCACGTCGGATGCCTCCTAGGCTCAGGATGACCGCATCCGGGTCGGTTTTGCTAGGGTATGTATCCGCTTGAAACTGCCATTTTTCAAGCGCTTCCTGCATTTCTCTTTGGTGGTTTGCGCCCTTAAGGAAAATCGCTCGCCCATTGGGCGCCAGGTGGTGTTCGGCAAAATCAAGCAAACGCACCAAGGGCGCCAACGCTCGCGCTGAAAGGATATCAGCTTGCGCAGGAACCAGGTCCTCAATCCGTTTTGACTGGATATCAACAGCCAGCCCAAGTTCGCGCGCAGCGGTTCTGAGGAAAGTTGCTTTGCGCTGATCGCTTTCAACGCATGTCATTTTGAGTTCCGGACGCATTTCGGACGCAAGAACTGCCACGATCAGTCCAGGAAACCCGCCCCCGGTTCCGATATCCATCCATGTCTCCCCCGGCGGGGCAAGGTCTAGCACCTGCGCGGAATCCAAAAAATGGCGGGTCCAGAGGTCTTTAATGGTAGACGGGGCCACCAGATTGATTGCGGGATTCCATTTTTCCAAAAGGCTGGCATAGGCGTCCAGACGCTCAGTTGTTTCACGTGAAACACTCAGTTGCTGCAATACCTGCTCGCGCGCGTTGCTCATGCTTTCATCTGCCTTTGCACCTGACGTAGCTTTACAAGGATCAGCGTCAAGGCTGCGGGTGTAACCCCCTCCACCCGCGCGGCCTGTGCAAGTGTGCGCGGACGTGCTGCCGTCAGTTTCGAAGCAAGTTCATTGGACAGACCATCTAGACCAACATATTGGAAATCCTCGGGTATTTCCTGCGCTTCGTCTCGACTCAATGCCTCAACATCGCGCTTCTGCCGCTCAATGTAGTTGGCGTAGAGTGCGTCTTTCGCTATCTGATCGCGAATACCGGAAGCGACACCGCCGAATTCCGGGGCGATTTCGACAAGCTTGTCAAAAGTGATGTCTGGAAACGACAGCAGTTCGAACCCACTGCGACGCGTCCCGTCCTGCCGCACTTGAACGCCTGTTGTGGAAACGTCCTTCGGAGTGAATTTCCGCCCATCCAAAAGAACACGTGCTTTGGCAAGGGCATAGGCTTTGCTCTCAAATGCAATCCTTCGCCCCTCGCCTACGCAGCCAAGCGCTATGCCCATTGGAGTCAGGCGTTGATCAGCGTTGTCCGCACGAAGAGACAGTCGGAATTCGGCCCGGGATGTGAACATGCGATAGGGCTCAGTCACGCCCCGCGTAATTAAATCGTCAACCATCACACCGATATAGGAATTTGACCGCGAAAACACCGCCGCGTCGCACCCCCGCACCGCCAAAGCGGCATTCAGGCCAGCCACGAGCCCTTGTGCAGCGGCCTCTTCATACCCCGTTGTTCCGTTAATCTGCCCCGCCAGATACAAGCCCGGCACATCCCGCAGGCAAAGCGTTTCAGTCAAGGCCCGGGGATCAACGTAGTCATATTCAATTGCATAGCCAGGTTGAAGAATGCGCGTCTCCTCTAGCCCATAGATCGAACGGACATACGCTTCCTGCACCTCGATCGGCAGGGACGTGGAGATCCCATTCGGGTAAACCGTGTCATCATCAAGACCTTCTGGCTCAAGAAAAACCTGGTGAGAATTCTTGTCCGCAAAGCGCACGATCTTGTCTTCGATTGAAGGGCAGTACCGTGGACCAACGCCATCGATGTGCCCACCATACATCGCAGAACGTGTTAGGTTTTCCCGAATGATGTCATGGGTTTGTGCGTTCGTATGTGTGATGCCGCAGGACACCTGCTTTACTTGCGGCTTGGTGTTGAGAAAGGAAAAGACCACAGGGTCCTCATCACCAGGCTGCTCTTCCAGAGCGGTCCAGTTGATTGTTTTTCCGTCCAAACGAGGTGGCGTACCGGTTTTCAGCCGTCCCAGCGGAAGACCAAAGTCATCAATTCGCTCGGCAAGTTTGATCGACGGGGCGTCGCCCATCCGACCACCATCGCGCCGTTCGTCCCCGATGTGTATTACACCGCGCAGGAACGTGCCGGTGGTCAGGATGACAGCACCCGCTTTGATCTCAGACCCGTCTGCCAACATCACGCCACTGACACGGTTGCCCTGCATCATCAGGTCGGCAACTTCGCCCTCAATTATGACCAAGTTTGGCGTCTTCCCCAGCTCGGCCTGCATCCCGTTGCGATACAGCTTGCGGTCGGCCTGGGCCCTAGGCCCCTGAACAGCGGGACCTTTGCGCCGATTCAACAGCCGGTATTGAATACCGGCCATGTCCGCGACCCGGCCCATAAGCCCGTCCAGCGCGTCGATCTCACGTACCAGGTGGCCTTTGCCAAGCCCGCCAATCGCCGGATTGCACGACATAACACCAATTCCAGCCGCTCGCAGAGTAACCAGGGCGGTTTTTGCGCCCATCCGGGCGCTTGCGTGGGCAGCATCGGCCCCAGCGTGGCCGCCACCAACAACGATGACGTCGAAATCAGGATGTTTCACGTGAAACACTCCCTCCTATGCGCGCTACTTTCCAAGACAGAAACTGGCAAATATCTCATCCAGTATGTGCTCTACATCAACCCGGCCGACCAGGGAATCAAGGGCACGAATTGCTGTTCGCAGCTCCTCAGATGCCAATTCGGCGCGGTCCGGCCCGTTCAATACCTCGATTCGCGCCATTCCCAAAGCGTCACCGGCGGCAACAATGGCCAACCGATGCCGTTCGCGTGTCGCCGATCCGGCATTGGCAACCCGTCCCCGCAGCGTTTCCGAGGCGCGGGCGATCAGCTCATCCACACCCTGTCCGGTCTTGCCGGATAAGGAGAACCCCTCCGCCCCGCGCAAATCAGCCTTACCTTGCGCAATTACGTCACCGTCACGCGGCTCAACACCTTGAACGTTTCCGCTTTCGTCCAGCAGGAAAACACGCAGATCCGCCTGACTGGCCCGATCGCGCGCGCGCGCGATGCCGATGCCTTCAACCTCGTCTGTGGTGTCACGCAGCCCTGCAGTGTCCAGAACCGTCACGGGTAGCCCGTCCAGATCCATCCGCACCTCGATTACATCACGCGTGGTGCCCGCGTGTTCCGAGGTTATCGCCGCATCCCGCCCGGCCAGCGCGTTCAGAAGTGTTGATTTACCGATGTTCGGAGGGCCGACAATGGCTATTTCGAACCCTTCGCGCACACGTTCCGCGATATGCGCGCCAGCGGCCTCTTGCTCCAGGCTGCTTGCCACCTGGTCGATCAGCGCCAGAACCTCGGGCGACACGTCGACCGGAACGTCTTCGTCTGCAAAATCGATTGTGGCCTCAAGTAAGGCAGCAGCGCGGATCAAGTCAGTGCGCCACGCTTCGGCTTTGTCGCCCAACGCACCCGACAGAACGCGTTGCGCCTGCCGCCGTTGCGCTTCAGTTTCTGCGTCGATCAGATCCGCCAGACCTTCGACCTGTGCAAGGTCAAGACAGCCGTTCTCCAGAGCTCGACGGGTGAATTCCCCCGGTTCAGCCAGGCGCAGGTCCTTCTTGGCCCCCAATTCCCGCAAAACCGCATTCACGACCGCAGTGGATCCGTGCAGTTGAAACTCAACCACATCTTCGCCGGTAAAGCTGGCCCCGGCTTGAAAGCACAGGACAAGCGCTTCATCCAGGAGAGTACCGTCAGCCGCCACTAGCCGCCTAAGTCCAGCCACGCGCGGGTTGGGCAATCGTGTCAGGTCCGACGCGGCCAAAAACCCCGCCGGTCCGGAAATGCGAATAACTGCGACACCGGCCTTACCGTGTGCCGTTGCCAGGGCATAAATCGTATCCATTTCGTTTAACCCATTGTTAAAGAACAATAAGTTACGTGTTCATCGAATCGAAGAACTCGCTGTTCGATTTGGTTTGTTTCAGCTTGGAGATCAAGAACTCGATCGCGTCCGTGGTGCCCATCGGGTTTAGAATCCGGCGCAGGACATAGGTCTTTTGCAGGTCCTTTGAATCGACCAGCAATTCCTCTTTCCGGGTGCCGGATTTTAGGATGTCCATTGCCGGGAACACGCGCTTGTCGGCCACCTTGCGGTCCAGCACGATCTCGCTGTTGCCGGTGCCTTTGAATTCTTCAAAGATCACTTCATCCATGCGCGACCCTGTGTCGATCAGTGCGGTGGCGATGATGGTCAGCGACCCACCCTCTTCGATGTTCCGCGCAGCACCAAAGAAGCGCTTGGGACGCTGCAGGGCGTTCGCATCCACACCACCGGTCAGAACCTTGCCCGACGACGGTACTGTCGTGTTGAAGGCGCGTCCCAGGCGGGTGATCGAATCCAAAAGGATGACGACATCCCGCTTGTGTTCCACCAAGCGCTTGGCTTTTTCGATGACCATCTCTGACACCGCAACGTGACGCGTCGCGGGTTCATCAAAAGTCGACGACACGACCTCCCCTTTGACCGAGCGCTGCATGTCGGTAACTTCCTCGGGACGTTCGTCGATCAACAGCACGATCAGGTAGCATTCCGGGTGGTTCCGCTCGATCGAATGCGCAATATTCTGCAACAGAACCGTTTTACCCGTGCGCGGCGGTGCAACAATCAGCGACCGCTGACCTTTACCGATCGGCGATACCAGGTCGATGATCCGGGCCGAGCGATCCTTGATGGTCGGATCCTCGATCTCCATTTTCAGACGCTCATCCGGATAAAGCGGCGTCAGATTGTCAAACGCCACCTTATGCTTGGCTTCTGCCGGATCTGCGAAGTTGATTTTCTCGACCACCGTGATGGCAAAATAGTTTTCACTCTCCAGCGGCGCTTTGATGATCCCCTCGATCGTATCCCCGGTGCGCAGGGAATACTGGCGGATCATTTCCGGCGAGACATAGATGTCATCGGGGCCGGGAAGATAATTCGCTTCGGGCGAGCGCAGGAAACCAAAGCCATCCTGAAGCACCTCAAGCACCCCGTCGCCACCGATGACCCACTCATCCTCGGCGCGCTCTTTCAGGATCGAGAACATCATCTCGCCCTTACGCATGGTTGATGCGTTTTCGATTTCCAGCTCTTCAGCCATCGCAACAAGGTCTTTGGGGCTTGTTGCCTTCAGCTCGGACAGGTTCAGACGGTCTTCGGACATGGGAATACTCACCGACGGCGCGAGAAAGGGCGCGGTCATATCAGAAATGGGAAACAGCGTACGGCCGGACGGCCTGCTTGGCGGCTAGATAGGCCGCTGGGCGTCGCGAGTCAAGAAATCCTAGAACTTGAAGATAACCGAGAAGACGATGACCAGCATCAGAAGCGTCGGAAATTCGTTCATGATGCGATAGCGGCGACCGGTCAGCGTGTTGGTTCCCGCAACGAAATCCTTGCGCCGCATGGCAAGCCACATGTGAAACCAGGTCATCGCAATCACAGACGCGCCCTTGGTCCAGGGCCAGACGAAATCCCACCCAACAATCCCCGGCGTGAAGACAAGGATCAGACCGAACAGCCAGCTGGCTATCAACGACGGGTTCATGATTGCTTTCAACAGGCGCCGTTCCATTGTCTGAAACAAAATGTCCGTTTCATTGCCTGACCCGACTTCCTCGGTGTGATAGACAAAAAGACGGGGCAGATAGAACAGACCGGCCATCCAGGCGATCACCGATACGATATGGAGCGCTTTGGCCCAAGGGTAAAACTCGATCAGCATGTCTGTCATTTTCTAAGCCCTTCTTTGTGCAATCCCAGGCGGGACCGGTCAGGCTTTCTAATAATAAAAAAGAAAAGAAAGAAAGAGATGATGTTTTTGTAGGTCCTGTGGATAGTGGGGATTATTCATTTATCCCCGAAAACGTCCCGACCATTCCCGCTCTGATGACGACTTTGTGGAAAACCTGAAAATCCCCGAAGTTTAAACAGTTTAAAGATTTGAAACTCTGGGGCCAAAACCCGGCAAAAGTTTAAAGTTCCCGGTTTTCCACGAAACCGAAACTTCCTTGTCCACGGTGGATCGTCGGTTGAAAGTGGGTTAGGAATTTCATGGAATCTGGGGGTAACGCGGGGTGAGTACATAACCACGCTTTTACCCCTCGCGAACAAACAGCAAATATCCACAGGGTTGTGAACATGGGGCGCAAGATCACATTGGCTTCGGCCTCGGAAATCCGGGCGGATCTGTTGCGCAACGCGGGGATCAGTATTGACGTCATCCCAGCGCGGATCGACGAAGAAATGATCCGCGCGAGCCTTGAGGCGGACGGGGCTGGCCCTCGCGATATCGCTGATGCTTTGGCGGAGTTCAAAGCACGCAAGATCAGCGAAAAGCACCCCGATGCCTTGGTTCTGGGCTGCGATCAGGTCGCCGAGGTGAACGGTGAAATCCTGGCAAAACCTGGTGGGCCTGAACAGGCGGTGACGCAACTGCGCCTTTTGTCGGGCCAGACACACCGCCTGTTGTCCGCCGCTGTCTTGTTCGAAGGGGGTAAGCCAATTTGGCGTCATGTCGGCATCGTGCGCCTGAAAATGCGTGAACTTTCTGATGGTTACATAGACGACTATGTGGCCCGCAACTGGGATAGCGTCCGCTGGGCGGTGGGCGCCTACAAGCTTGAGGAAGAAGGCGTGCGCCTGTTTTCGCGCATCGAGGGCGACTATTTCAACGTTTTGGGTTTGCCGCTGACCGAACTGATATCGTATCTCATTGTTCGGAAGGAGCTTGAGATATGAGCGAGCGCAAAATCCCCCTGGCGGGCGTTATTGGCGACCCGGTGGCACATTCCCTTTCCCCGCGACTGCATGGTCACTGGCTGAAATCCATGGGCCTGCCCGGTCATTACATCCCGATGCAGGTGGGCCGAGACGACCTTGAGGACGTCATTCGCACCCTGCCCAAAGCCGGGTTCATGGGCTGCAACGTTACCCTTCCGCATAAAGAGGCGGTGTTGGGAATTGCCGACCTTGTAACCGACCGTGCGGCGCTGATTGGAGCCGCGAATACTCTGATCTTTCGCAAGGATGGCAAGATTCACGCTGATAATACAGATGGTTACGGCTTCATTGAAAACCTGCGCCATGGCGCGCCGGGGTGGAACCCGAAGGCGGGTCATGCGGCTGTGTTTGGTGCCGGCGGGGCTGCGCGGGCCATTTTGGCTTCGCTGATCGAAGTGGGCGTCACTGATATTCGCCTTGCAAACCGCACCCGTGCGCGCGCCGAGGCGTTGCAGCATGAGTTCGGGACCAAAATCACTGTGGTCGATTGGGTTCAGGCCGGAAACATGCTGGATGGCGCAACGACAGTGGTAAATACCTCGTCCCTTGGCATGGTTGGCAAGCCCGAGTTTCGCGTGCCTCTGGATGGGTTGATGCCGGGCGCAGTTGTCACCGACATCGTCTATACCCCGCTGATCACCCCGCTTCTGCAAACCGCTGCCAAGGCGGGCTGCATCACCGTGGATGGTCTGGGCATGTTGTTGCACCAAGCCGTACCAGGGTTTGAGCGCTGGTTTGGCGAACGCCCGGTGGTCGATGACGCGCTGCGTAAGGCCGTGCTAAGATGAGCGACCCGTTCATCATCGGCCTGACCGGGTCCATCGGAATGGGCAAAAGCACGACGGCGGCGATGTTTGCCGATCTGGGCGTGCCCATCTGGGACGCGGACGCGGCGGTGCATCGGATTTATGCCCCCGGTGGCGCGGCGGTCGGACCCGTGGGCGCGCTGTGCCCCGATGCGATCGTTGAGGGCCGCGTGGACCGGGACCAGCTCAAAGACTGGATGGGCCGTGACGATACAGCTTTGAAACAACTTGAAAAAATCGTGCACCCCCTGGTGGCCGACGACCGCGCGCGGTTTCTTGAGGACACGGACGCGCCTGTCGTGCTGCTCGACATGCCGTTGCTGTTTGAAATCGGTGCAGCGGATCAGGTTGACCTGGTCGCTGTCGTCTCCGCTCCGGCGGACATCCAACGCAGACGCGTGTTGGAGCGCGGCACGATGAACGCGGCGCAATTCGAGAACATTGTGGCCAAACAGGTGCCCGATGCGCACAAACGCGCTCGGGCGGATGTCATCATTCCGACCGATACGCTGGACGGCGCCCGCGCGGCGGTGGCTGAGGTGATGGACCACGTTCAAGAAAGGCTGACCCTTGCGTGAGATCGTGCTGGATACGGAAACCACCGGGTTTGAGCCGGAAAGCGGCGACCGCATCGTTGAAATCGGTTGCCTTGAGCTGCTCAACCACATGCCGACCGGCAAGACGTTTCACGTTTATATCAACCCGGAACGCTCGATGCCGCAGGGCGCGTTTGAGGTGCACGGCATCGGCCCGGATATCCTGGAACCACCCCGTGCGGCGGAAGGGGGCGAAGTCACCCTGCGCGACAAACCGGTTTTCGCCAAGGTTGGGCAGGATTTCCTGAACTTTGTCCAGGACGCCAAGCTTGTGATTCACAACGCGAAATTCGACATGCGCTTTTTGAACGCAGAACTAAAGTGGATGAACCTGCCGCAATTGCCGATGGAACAGGCGATCGACACATTGGAGATTGCGCGCAAGAAGTTTCCCGGCGCGCCCGCGTCGCTGGACGCCCTGTGCCGGCGCTTCAGCATCGACAATTCGTCGCGCACGCTGCACGGCGCGCTGCTTGATTCCGAGATCCTGGCAGAAGTGTATCTGGAATTGATCGGCGGGCGTCAGCCCGACCTTGTTTTGGCAGCGGATACCGGCGCGGCAACCCAGGCTGGGGGCGGCGGTGACTGGCGCCCAACCGCACGGCCCACGCCGCTTCCCTCACGTCTGAGCGAGGAAGAAGCCGCCGCCCACGCCGCCTTTGTTGACGGTCTGGGCGACGACGCGCTTTGGAAAAAGCTCAGCTGACCGGCTGACCTTCTTTTTCGGCGGACGCGCGGCGCTCAAGCTCGTGGCGATACAACGCAAGGAAATCCACCGTGTCCAGGTTCAGCGGCGGGAAGCCGCCGTCACGGGTCACGTCCGAAACAATGCGGCGCACGAAGGGGAACAGCATGCGCGGGCATTCGATCATCAGGAAGGGATGAAGCTGTTCTTCCGGCACGTTCTCGATCTGGAAAATGCCCGAGTATTCCAGTTCCAGCAGGAACAGCTGTTCGCCACCGGCCTTGTTTTTGGAGGACACGGTGTATTTCGACATCACCTCATACTGGTTGTCGGTCGGGCGCTTCTTGGCGTCCAGGGCGACCTCGACATTGATGTCGGGCTGCACTTCGCCGGATACACCCTTTTGCGCCAGGATGTTTTCAAACGACATGTCGCGAATGAACTGGCCCAGAACTTGCATCTTGGGCGGCACCGGGGTCTGAGGGGCGTCTTGTTTGGGGGCGTCGTCGGCCATATCGCATTTCTCCTGCGTGAATACTTGGTCGGAACCGTCCTTAGCAGGTCATGCGGGGGGTCTCAACGCCTTGGGGGTTTTCGCAGGCCCGCGGACGGGATATGTCGCGGTGCATGAGAGATATGATCCCAGCCTGGGTGGGCGACACCCTTCAACCTGTCGAGAAACTGGCAGCCCATCTGGACGGGCTGCGCCACAAGGCCGTGTCGGTTTTCGTTGTGCAGGATGGTGAGGTTCTGATCCAGCAACGCGCGGCGGGCAAGTATCATACGCCGGGTCTGTGGGCGAACACCTGTTGCACCCATCCGCATTGGGACGAGGACCCGCGCGACTGTGCGGTGCGGCGGTTGGAGCAGGAGCTGGGGCTGGTCGGGGTCGATCCGGTCTGGAAGGGTCAGATTGAATATCGCGCCGAGGTCGGCGGTGGAATGGTGGAGCATGAGGTTGTGGACCTGTTCCTGGCCGCCCCCGCCACGCGCCCCGCGCTGGATCTGAACCCCGAAGAGGTTCAGGCGGTTCGCTGGGTGTCACTGGAAGATCTGGAAGCCGAAGCGGCCAGCGCACCCGAGAAATTCACCCCCTGGCTGCGTATCTATCTTGCCGAGCACAAGGCGTCAGTGTTTGGTCCAGCCTGACGGACCCTGAACGCCCGGGTGCGTCGGTTTCTTCTCTGGCGTCACATCGGTGAAATCGCCATCAATCACGTCCTCGCCCTGTGGCGCGCGTTGGTGCATTTCAGCCCCCATCGTGAAGCTTTGCACCTTCACCCGCGCGGCGAAGTACTTGAAGACCGCGCGCCGCACGGGTGGGATGAGAAGCGCAAAGCCGACCGCATCGGTGAAAAACCCCGGTGTCAGCAGCAAAGCGCCGGAGAACAGGATCATCGCGCCATGGGCCAGCGGCTCGGTCGGATCGTTCAGCTGGTTGAAGCTGTCGCGCAGCTGCCCCATTGCCATCGCACCCTGTGCACGCACCAAGGACGTGCCAAGAATGGCCGTTACAACGACAATCGCAAGCGTCGGCCACAGGCCAATCGCGCCGCCCACTTGAATGAACAGGCCGATCTCAATCAGCGGTACCGCCACGAACAGCGCAAAAAGCCACATATGATCCTCTTTTCTTGATCTGGGGTGTGGTGGACTTGACCCCGTGCCTGCCCTACATATGTCCCGTTAGCGCATGTTTCAAACCGCGCCTGAAAAGAGGTTATGATGAGCTCACCCGTGATCCAACTTCTGGTCCTCGCCGGAATTGCTATTTTTCTGATCCTGCGCCTGCGCGATGTGCTGGGCACGCGGGAGGGGTTCGAGAAACCCGCCGTAACCCGCAAGCCCGATAATGCTGAAACGCAACGCGGCACCTTCGAGGTGATCGAAGGCGGGCCAGACAGTGACATCGTGGATCACGTGGATGCTGACAGCGATGCCGCCAAGGCGCTGGCCGCGATGAAGCTTGCCGATGCCGACTTCCATGTCGGCGATTTCCTGAACGGGGCGCGCGGGGCTTACGAAATGATCCTGATGGGGTTCGAAGCGGGCGACATGGCCAAGATCAAGCCGTTCCTGTCCGAAGAGGTCTATGAAAGCTTTGCTGGCGTCGTCGAGGCGCGTGAAAAGCAGGGCCTGACGATCGACGCGAATTTCGTCGGCCTGCGTGAGATGAAGCTGATGGGCGCCGAGTTCGACCGCTCGACCAATGAAGGCGAAGTGACCGTACGTTTTGTCGGTGAACAGACCTCGGTCGTGCGCGACAAGGCGGGCAAGATCATCGAGGGCAACCCGAACGAGGTGAAGCGCCAGAAAGACGTCTGGAGCTTTGCGCGCATCATGGGCTCGGACAACCCCAACTGGCAGCTTGTCGCCACGGGTGAATGACCTTGCGCCGCCTGGCAACCGTGTTGGCCCTTGTGGCCACCCCGGTTCTTGCCGGGCTGGACGAGGCTGACGTCACGATACTGTCGTTCGATGATTTGCAGGGCTGGGATCAGGATGATCACCAGGCTGCGCTGGGCGTGTTTTTGGACACGTGTCGCCTGTTGGATGACCCGGAATGGGCGCCGATTTGCACATTGGCAAAAACTCAGGACAGCGGACGCACCTTCTTTGAACTGTTCTTTCGCCCGGTCTTGATCGAGGATGGCAAGGACGGGCTGTTCACCGGGTATTTCGAACCGGAAATTCGCGGCGCCCGGGCCCCCGATGCGCGGTACCGCCACCCAGTCTATCGCAAACCGGCGGGTGAGGCGGGCTATACCCGTCGTCAGATCGAACAGGAGGGCGTGCTGCGCGGCCGCGGGCTGGAAATCGCCTGGGTCGAGGACCCGATCGAACTTCAATTTCTGCAAATTCAGGGGTCTGGCCGCATTCTCCTGCCGAACGGTGGCTCGATCCGGCTGGGCTATGCCGGGTCAAACGGGCATCGGTTCCGCTCGCTTGGTGACAAGCTGGTCGAGATGGGTATCTACAACCGACATCAGGTGTCCGCGCAGGTGATCCAGTCCTGGGTGCGCCGCAACCCCGAAGCGGGGCAGGAGCTGATGTGGCACAATGGGTCATATGTCTATTTCCGGGAACTCGGCCGGATGCCGACGTCGAAGGGCCCGGTGGGCGCGATGAACCGGTCGATTACCGCCGAGCGCACGCTGGCGGTCGACCCGGTTTTTACCCCGTTGGGCGCGCCGGTCTGGCTGGAGAAGGGTGGGGCCGGGGCGTTCAGCCGCCTGATGGTGGCGCAGGATACCGGGTCGCGCATCAAGGGCGCCCAGCGCGCTGATATCTTCTTTGGCACCGGCGACCAGGCCGGGCTGCGGGCCGGCAAGGTGCGTGATCCGGGGCGCATGGTGGTTCTGTTGCCAATCCAGCGGGCCTATGCCCTGTCACCGGAGGGTTGAGGAATGGCCCGAAAGCCCCGCAATCTGCGCCCCGATGAGCGAGAGCTTTGGAACAAGGCGACGGAAAATACCACCCGCACCCTGCCCGAGCGCCCTGAAGTTTCGGCCGCGCACCCCAAACCCACACCCAATCTGACGCCACCAAAGGTTGCAAACCCCCGGTTCCGCGTTGGCGAAGCTGCCAAGCCTCGCGCCCGCCCGCACGATCTGGCACCGTCAATCTCGCAGCATGTCGCAAACCACCCGGTCGCGATGGACCGCAAAGCCTTTGGCAAGATGAAGCGCGGACGTCTGGCGCCTGAGGCGCGGATCGACCTGCATGGCATGACCATCGCACAGGCCCACCCGGCGTTGTTGAATTTCATCCTGAACTCGGTCGCGATGGATCGGCGCCTGGTTTTGGTCATCACTGGAAAGGGCAAATCGAAACCTCATGACGGCCCGATGCCGATGCGTTACGGCGTGCTGCGCCACCAGGTTCCGCATTGGCTGCATTCGATGCCACTCAGACCGCATATCCTTCAGATCGCCGAGGCACATCTGAAGCACGGTGGTCAGGGTGCGTATTATGTTTATCTACGGCGCGCCCGTAGCCAATAGCGGGGTCAGGATGATGGCCGTGGCATTCTGAACCACTAGAACCGTTCCGGGCAAAAGGCCAATCCGTTGCGACGGATCCCCCTGCAACGACGAGTCAATCTCACCCATGCTGTCGATCAGCCGCAGGAAGGCGGGAGATGCAATTGCGGTGATGTGACTGCTTTCGGCGTCCGTAAAGGCCGACACATCGACCACGGTCACATCAAGCTCGGCCAATTCTTCGAAATCTTCGATGTTGCCCAACCGGTCCTTGCGCCCGGTCAGCGACGCCGACAATCGCAACAGCACATCGCGGCTGGAACTGAAGATCACGAACGGCTGTGGTAGCGGGCCAATGCGCTGGGCCTGTTTCTTGAACAGGTCAATGTCCACATCCGGCGACACCAGGATCACGCCATCCAACGCCTTGTCGAAGCCTTTCGGATCACGGATCGCCATCTGACGTATCGTTTCCATGATCAGAAGCGATCCCATGGAATGCCCGACCAGCACGATGCCTTCGGCCCCGGCATCCACGACCGCATTGATCATTTCCTCTAACCCGTCGCGCGCAAAAAGCATGCTGTCGCGGTCATAGACATACCCAAAAGGGTTGCCGCCGCTGGGCCAGGAGTAATGTACCGCAACATCGGGAATGCCGACATCTGTCCGCATCTGGGCAAAGCGGTATAGACCCTCGGCAAACAGGGAGTTGTAGCCATGAACAAACAGGACGACCTGACGATCACCACGCGGTCGCCCACGCAATTCGCGTGACAACGCGGCCTCGAATCCAGCGACGCCACTCAGGTTCGTCGCCGATTGGGTCAGGAAATGCTTGGTCGGGTCGGGGTTGCTATAGGGCCACTCGATCTTGCCCGGCTCATGCGCGGGCGGGATCGAAACCTCGAACCGCCCATAGTGCATGCCCTCGGCGCGTGCAGTGCCCGGTTCGTCCTTGTCGTTCAGTTCGCGTGATGAGCCGACCAGAATCGTTTCGATCTGTCCGACCTGACCCGCGTCCGGGTCAATCGTCAGATGCCCACGCGGGGCGCAGGCAGTCAGAACGATCAGACACAGGGCAACATATCGGGGCATGTGGGCAAACCAGGTAACGTCTGCCCACAGCTATCGCAGCTTTAGCCTGGTTGCTAGAGCACGTAGCGGCTCATGTCCGCCGATTTCATCAGCTCACCCAGGTTGGCATCGACGAATTGGGCATCCACCACGACCTCATCCCCGGACCTGTCCGGGGCGGTGAAAGACAGCTCTTCAAACACCCGCTCCAACACGGTGTAAAGTCGCCGCGCGCCGATGTTTTCGACGCTCTGGTTTACCTCGGCCGCGATCTTGGCAAGGGCGGCAATACCGTCCTTGGTAAAGGTCACGGTGACCTCTTCGGTGCCCATCAACGCGGTGTATTGCCGGGTCAGCGCATTATCGGTTTCCGTCAGAATGCGCACAAAGTCACCCTCGGTCAGCGGTCGAAGCTCGACCCGGATCGGCAGGCGGCCCTGCAGTTCAGGCAACAGGTCCGAGGGCTTGGCAATGTGAAACGCGCCCGAGGCGATAAACAGGATGTGGTCGGTTTTCACCGCGCCATGTTTCGTCGAAACGGTGGTGCCTTCGATCAATGGCAAAAGGTCGCGCTGTACGCCCTCGCGGCTGACATCGCCTCCGCGGGCATCAGACCGGGCGCAGACCTTGTCGATTTCATCCAGGAATACGATGCCGTTCTGCTCAACCGATTCCAGCGCGGCCTTGGTGACGGTTTCTTCGTCCAGAAGCTTGTCAGCCTCATCAGCGATCAGCACGCCGTAGCTATCGCGCACTGTCATCTTCTTGCGCACGGTGCGCCCGCCGAAGGCTTTGCCGAAGATGTCACCCAGGTTCATCATGCCCGGCTGACCCGGTTGACCGGGAATTTCCATGCCGCCCATCGGGTTGGAATTGTCGGCCACGTCCAGCTCGATCTCATGGTCGTCCAGGTCCCCGGTGCGCAGTTTCTTGCGAAACATCTCGCGGGTGGCCTCGCGCGCATCGGTGCCGGCGATGGCTTCGATTACGCGGTCCTCGGCGGCGGCTTCGGCGCGGGCCTTCACGTCCTCACGCATGTGTTCGCGGACCTGCAGAATGGCGGCGTCGACCAGATCACGCACGATCTGTTCCACGTCACGGCCGACATAGCCGACCTCGGTGAACTTCGTCGCCTCGACCTTGATGAAAGGTGCGCGGGCCAGCTTGGCCAGGCGGCGGCTGATCTCGGTTTTGCCGACACCGGTCGGGCCAATCATCAGGATGTTCTTGGGATACACCTCTTCGCGCAGGTCATCGCCCAGCTGTTTGCGCCGCCAGCGGTTGCGAAGGGCCACGGCCACGGCGCGCTTGGCGTCGCTCTGGCCAATGATGAAGCGGTCCAGCTCGGACACGATCTCTCGCGGGGTCAGGTCGGTCATTTTGAAATCTTCTCCACGGTCAGGTTGCCGTTGGTGTAAACGCAAATGTCGGCGGCGATCGCCATTGCCCGGCGCGCGACACTTTCCGCGTCGCCGTCCGTTTCCATCAGCCCGCGCGCTGCGGCCAGGGCAAAGTTGCCCCCCGATCCGATTGCGGCCACGTCATGTTCAGGCTCCAACACGTCGCCCGCGCCGGTGATGATATAAAGCTCGGTCCCGTCCGTGACGATCAGCATCGCCTCCAGCTTTTGCAGATACTTGTCCGTGCGCCAGTCTTTCGCCAGCTCGACCGACGCACGCTGCAATTGCCCCGGCGTGGCCTCAAGCTTGGCCTCCAGCCGTTCCAACAGCGTGAAGGCGTCGGCGGTCGACCCGGCAAAGCCCGCGACAACGTCATAGCCGCCGGGCGACAGGCGCCGCACCTTGCGGGCGGATCCCTTAATGACGGTTTGGCCGAGGCTCACCTGCCCGTCGCCTGCCACCACAACTTCGTCGCCCTTGCGCACGCCGATGATCGTGGTGCCGTGCCAGCCTGGAAATTCGCTCTCTGCCATGTCGTCTCCAATTCCGATTGCGAAGATATATGGACACGGGCGCCGCTGCGCACAAGCGTTTGCGTCCGACTGTCGGCTTGGATAGCGTGCAGGCATGGCCGAGCCGAAAATTCTTCGCATCTATCTTGACCCTTCCTCGCTGGACCACGCGCGAGATGGGGCGTTTGGAATCGTAAGCCGTGTCACGGCGGCCTTTGAGGGTCAGGGGTTCCGGGTCGAGCTGAGAAAGAACAGCGAAAGCGAGATGCGAAAATCCGCAACCCGCAACGGGTATTCGCTGTTTTTGATGGATGACCCTTTTCACGCCAAAGCGCTGACCTTGCGCCGCGCTTATTACTACCCGTTCTGGCGTATCGAAGCCTCGGCCAAACGGTGGGAGTTCGAGGTGGCGCAGCAGCGGTTCGATCCGGCAAAAATAGACCCTATTAAGGCAGAGAACTGGGCAAACCGTTGGCGCAAGTGGATCTTCAAGGCCAAAACACTGGACGGTGTGACCCGCAACGGCCCCGTTTACATCCCGCTTCAAGGTCGCCTGTTGGAACGGCGCAGTTTCCAGACCCACAGCCCGGTCAACATGATCCGCGCCACGCAGGATCAGGTTGGTGACAAGCCGATTTTGTTGGGCCTGCATCCGGGGGAGGCCTATTCACCGGAAGAATTGTCAGCGGTCCAGGGCATCGCTGACGCTGACCCCCGAATTATGCTGCAAACTGGCGGGATGGATCAGGCGCTGAGGGTTTGTGATCACATTGTCACAGAGAACTCGGCGGCTGCCCTGTCGGGCTTCTTTTTCCACAAACCTGCGGTGCTGTTCGGGCAGATTGATTTTCATCATCAGATGGCGAACGTTTCCGAATTGGGCCTGAATAGAGCCTTTTCCGAGATGAAAAAACGAACCCCTGCTTTTGACAAATACCTGTATTGGTTCATCCAGATGAACGCCATCAAGGCAGACATCGACAGCGCCGAAAGCGCCATTCTGGACCGCGTGCGCCGGCATGGGTGGCAGGTGGATTAATCCACCCAACCCATAAGATTGCGCTGAATGATTCCCGACAGCGCCGCGATATGCGCATCGTCGTCATTCAGGCAGGGGATATAGGTAAAGCTTTCGCCGCCTGCTTCGATGAACGCTTCACGGATTTCTTCTTCGATCTCTTCCAGCGTTTCGATGCAGTCGGCAGAAAAGGCCGGGGCAATCACGGCGATGTTCTTTTTCCCCGCCTTTGCCAGCCGCGCGACCTCTTCGACCGTATAGGGTTTCAGCCATTCCTCGGGGCCAAAAACGGATTGGAAAGTCGTGGTGATATCGTCATCTGACCAACCCAGGCGCTCTTTCAACAGGCGCGTGCTTTTCTGGCACTGGCAATGATACGGATCGCCTTCGGTCAGATAACGGATGGGCATTCCGTGGTACGATACGACTAGAGTGTCAGGCCGCACCTCGATCTGTTCATAAGCGCGTTCAACCGATCCGGCGAGGGCATCAAGATAGGCCTCATCCTCGAAATACGGGGGCACGGTTCGGGCGGCGGGCTGGGCCTTTTCTTCCATCAAGGCCCGAAAGAACTGGTCGTTCGCCGTTGCAGATGTGGCCCCGGCGTATTGTGGGTAAAGCGGGAAGAACAACACCTTGTCACAGCCCGCGTCCACCAACGCGCGCAGCTTGGACGTGGTCGACGGATTGCCATAGCGCATGCAGAAATCCAGCACGACCCGTTCCCCGTACCGCTTTTCCAACGCCGCACGCAGCTTTTCGGTTTGCGCCTTGGTGATCGTCATCAGAGGGCTTTCGCCTTCGTCGTGGTTCCAGATCGACTTGTAGGCCGCACCTGACGTGAACGGGCGCTTTGTCAGGATGACCGATTGCAGCAGCGGTTGCCATTTCCAGGACGGGTAATCGATGACGCGCTTGTCCGACAGGAACTCGTTCAGATACCGTCGCATCGGCCAGTAATCATAGCTGTCCGGCGTACCGAGATTGGCAATCAGGACGCCAACCTTGCGGGGTTGGATTTCGGGATGATCGGCAGGTTTGGTTTGGGTCATGTCAGAGTCCGCTTGGCGTGAGTCAGGGTTGAATAAGGCTTTTTCAATTACGGTCAATCACACAGTTTGGTTTCATCTGTGCCCAGCGCATCGGCCAATCGTGCCGCCGCAGACCCGGGGCGGAGCGGTTTTTGCTGGCTTTCATCCGGGGCCCAGCCAGTCAGGAAGATCATCTCGAACGTCGCAGGAATGCGCCCATCAGCGCCGAAATGAGCGGCGTAGCGGTCCGCAACATCCCGAAACATCGCCCGTGGTGTCATGTGCCTGCGCCGCTGTGCCAGCGCATTTGCCTCGCCCATCGCGCGCAGATCGTGCATCAGCGACATCGCGTTTTCATACGACACATTGCGCAGGGCGCTGTCGGCGACAGGTAGCGCGAACCCGGCGCGTTGCAGCAGTGCGCCCAGGTCGCGAATTTCACCCATTGGTGCGATGCGGGGCGACAGCCCGCCGGTCAGTGCGACTTCGGCCTCGGACAAGATGCCGCGCAGCTCACTCAACGTCTGTCCGCCGAACATAACGCCCAAAAACAATCCGTCAGCCCTTAAGGCTCGGCGGCACTGGATCAGCTGACCCACCGGGTCATTTGCCCAATGCAGCGACAGGCCGTGGATCACCAGATCATGCGCCTGCGGCTCAAGATCCAATACCTCATCATCGTGCACAATCTTGGCATCGGGGAAGAAATTCGCCCAAAAGTGCGGAAAACCCGTCACAACGGCCGGGTTGGTAAACGTTCTGTTAACCTCTGTTAAGCGATCCTGCACTTCGTCGGCGGCGTCTTCCTGAAGGAACATGCCACGGGGCGTCGCGCGGGCGCGGTTGCGCGCCAGTTGGTCGCGGTCGGTCAATTTCGGAGGGGTCTGCGTCATGGACGCGGACCATAGAAGGAGCGTTGGAAAATGCAATCGCCCCTGGCACTGCTGTTTCCGCCACAATGCGTGAGCTGCGGCGAACCGGTCGAGACCGCGTTCGGCCTGTGTGGCCCCTGTTGGCGCCAGACTCCTTTCATTGACGGTTTGATCTGTGACACCTGCGGAACCCCGCTTCCGGGCGAGGATGATGGCCACGTCACCCATTGCGACGACTGCATGAGCATTGCGCGGCCTTGGGCGCGGGGGAGGTCGACGCTGATCTACAAGGACAATGCGCGCAAACTGGTGCTGGCGTTGAAACATGGCGACCGGTTGGATCTGGCCCGACCTGCGGGGGCCTGGATGGCGCGAGCCGTAGCGGATATTCTGGATCCGAACATGGTTGTCGTTCCGATCCCCGCCCATTGGACCCGGTTGTTTCAACGCCGCTATAATCAGGCGGCGGTTCTGGCCAAGGCGCTGGCGGCGGAAACACAGCTGGTCTTTGCCCCTGACGCCCTGATCCGCCCACGCCGCACCAATCCGCATGACGGGATGAGCCTTGAGGCACGCTTTACCAACATGCAGGACGCAATCCAGCCGCACCCGAAGCGGGGTGTTCAACTGTCGGACCGTAAGGTGCTGCTGGTCGATGACGTGATGACCTCAGGCGCGACCTTTGCCGCGGCGGCCGAGGCCTGCCAAGTCGCTGGTGCCACCGAGGTGCGCACGCTGGCACTGGCGCGGGTCGTCAAGGATGCTTAGATAGGGCGAAACCCAAGGGGATACGCCATGCAACCTGTCACGATCTACACCACTCAAATGTGCGGCTTTTGCCATGCCGCAAAGCGCCTTTTGACCTCGAAAAACGTTTCGTTTGATGAAATCGACGTGGCCCGCGAACCCACGCGTCGCGAAGAGATGATGACGCGCGCCAACGGTGGATACACAGTGCCGCAGATTTTTATCGGCGACCAGCACATCGGCGGCTGCGACGACCTTTATGACCTGGAGCGTTCGGGCAAGCTCGATCCGCTTCTGGCGGGCTGATGCGCGTCGGCCTGGTCCAGATCACGGCCACGGATGACCCGGCAGCGAACCTGCCGGTCACCGTTCAGATGCTGCGCGATGCGGCGGCGGGCGGGGCCGAGTTCGTGCTGACGCCCGAAGTCACCAACATCATCTCGACCAGCCGCAAGCATCAGAAATCGGTCCTGCATCACGAAGCGGATGACCCTACGCTGGCGGCCCTTCGGGCCGAGGCAAAGGCGCTGGGCATCTGGCTGCTGATCGGATCGCTCGCGCTGAAGACGAATGACTCGGACGGTCGCTTTGCCAACCGGTCGTTTCTGATCACGCCCAGCGGCGATATCGTCGCGCGTTATAACAAGATCCACATGTTTGATGTTGAGATCGACGCGACCGAGAGTTACCGCGAAAGCGCGGGTTATCGCCCTGGCACCCGCGCAGTTCTGGCGGAAACTTCTATGGGCCTGATCGGCCTGACGATCTGCTACGATATGCGGTTTCCCGATCTCTATCGCCGGCTGGCCAAGGCGGGTGCGCAGATCATCACTGTGCCTGCGGCGTTTTCTCCGGTTACTGGACGTGCACATTGGGAAACCCTGCTGCGCGCGCGGGCGATTGAAACCGGGTGTTTCGTGCTGGCACCGGCGCAATGCGGCCAGCATTCTACGGCGCGCGCGACCCACGGACACAGCCTTGCAGTGGCCCCCTGGGGGGAGGTTCTGGCCGACGCCGGTGTCGCACCTGGCGTCACACTGGTTGATTTGGACCTGTCAGACGTGGAAAAGTCGCGCCAACGTGTCCCGTCCCTGACCCATGATCGCGAGTTCAAAGGCCCCTGATGTCCGACCATACGACAGATAGCCTCTCCGTCGCCCTGTTCAGTGAAATGTTCATGGCCGATCAGCTTGCGCGCAATCGCCTGTCCAAGGTGCTGCCCAAAGGTATGGAACTGAGCCATTTTTCCGTGCTCAACCACCTGGCGCGCGCGGGTGAGGAGAAAAGCCCGGCGCAACTGGCCAAGGCATTCCATCTAACCCGTGGTGCGATGACGAACACACTGAATAAACTGGAATGGGCGGGGCATGTGCACATCCGCCCCGACTGGGATGACGCCCGACGCAAATTCGTGACGATCTCACCCGCCGGGCGCGCCGCGCGGGATGCAGCGCTTCAGGCCATCACGCCCATCATCGCGGATGTGGTCAGCTCGATTGGCGTTGACAAAGTGCGCGCGGTCCTGCCGGTGTTGCGCGAAGTGCGCGAACGCTTTGACGAAGACCACTGACAACCGCGCCGCAGGCGCGGCCACGCCCAACAAGAGAAGGCCGCGCAGCGGCTGACGATTGGCGGGAGCGCTACGCCCCGGGTTTCACGCTGGCGGTGACATAGTTCACCGACAAGTCGCGATCCGAGATTGACCAGCTCCAGGTGATCGGGTTGAAAACGAATCCCTTGCGGTCGACATTTCTCAGCCCGGTCTCGGCGGTCATTGCCTGCAATTCGTCCGGCGTGATGAATTTCGACCATTCATGCGTGCCCTTGGGCAGCCAGCGCATCACGTGTTCGGCGCCGACAATGGCCACCATGAAGCTTTTCGGGTTCCGGTTGATCGTGGACGACAGCATCAGGCCACCTGGCTTCAAAAGCTGCTGACATGCGGTCAGGAAGGTTTGCGGATCGGCCACGTGCTCGACGATCTCCATCGCCATCACCACGTCGAAGGTCTCGCCTTCGTCCACCAGCGCTTCGGCCATCGTGCAGCGGTAATCGATCTCAAGCCCCATCTGTTCGGCATGCACAGACGCGGTCTTGATATTGCCTTCGGCGGCGTCGGCGCCAACCACAGTTGCCCCCAGTCGCGCCATCGGTTCGGACAACAGCCCGCCGCCGCAACCGATGTCGAGGATGCGCAGCCCTTCAAAAGGCGCCGGCCCCGTCAGGTCACGGGCAAATTCCGCCGCGATCTGCGTGGTGACATAGTCCAGTCGGCAGGGGTTCATCATGTGCAGCGGCTTGAATTTGCCCGTCGGGTCCCACCATTCGGCGGCCATGGCCTCAAACTTGGCGACTTCAGCGGGATCTATCGTGGATTGCATCACTCATTCTTTCTGATGGCGGGACACTCGCCCGCGTTATATAGGTCAAATATGGACAAGGCCGCAGGAAAAAACAGCACAGGCGGAGATTTGTTTCCGCGGGTTGAGCCCTTTGCCCGGCGCATGCTGGATGTCGGCGATGGCCATCAGGTCTATTACGAACAGGTTGGCAATCCGGATGGAATTCCGGTCGTGGTTTTGCATGGCGGCCCGGGGGGCGGCTGCAGCCCGACCATGCGGCAGTTTTTCAATCCCGACTTGTTTCACGTCATCCTGTTCGATCAGCGCGGCTGCGGCCGATCGCGGCCCCATGCCAGCATCAAGGCCAACACGACCTGGCACCTGATCGAAGACATTGAAGAAATCCGCCGCGCCGTAGGTGTCGACCGCTGGATCGTCTTTGGTGGCAGTTGGGGCGCAACACTTGCGCTGATCTATGCCCAGACCCACCCCAATCGTGCCGCCTGGTTGGTGTTGCGCGGCATCTTCCTGGCCACGCCGGGCGAACTGGACTGGTTCTATGGTGGCGGTGCGGGGCAGTTCTGGCCCGACCTGTGGCAGCGCTTTGTCGATCTGGTCCCGGAAGAAGAGCGCGGCGACTTGATAACGGCCTATTCCAAGCGCCTGTTTTCGGGCGACCGGAGTGTGGAAGTGACCTTTGCCAAGGCCTGGACGGCTTGGGAAAACGCGCTTGCCTCGATCGACAACAACGGCGCGACGATGGACAGCCCTGCGGAATATGCCCGCGCCTTTGCCCGGCTAGAGAATCATTATTTCGTCAACAACGCCTTTTTGGATGACAGTCAGCAGATCCTGAAAAACATGGTTCGGATCGCCCATGTGCCCGGTACCATTGTGCAGGGCCGTCACGACATGATCTGCCCGCCGCACATGGCCTGGCGCCTGCACAAATCATGGCCGACCTCGGAATTTCGGATGATCCCGAAGGCCGGCCATGCCCTGTCAGAACCCGGCATTGCATCGGAACTCGTGCGGACAATGAACAAACTGGCCCGCCAACGCGGAACCTTGGGGTTGTAGAGTGAAATCACTCGCATCCCGCAAGTCACCCGCCCGTTTGGACCAGCTTGAATGCCCTGCCTATTCGCAAACCCGTTGAAAAAGGATCGCCCATGACAGACCCGGTCAAATTTTGGAATGCGACCGCCGCGAAATACGCGGCTTCTCCCATCAGTGACCCTGGGGCCTATGAGCGAAAGCTGGCCGTGACCCGGACTTACCTGCGTCCCGACATGGCCGCGTTGGAGTTCGGCTGTGGCACCGGTGGCACGGCGATTTCCCACGCACCTCATGTGGCAAGCTACCGCGCGCTCGACATTTCTGAGAACATGATCGACATCGCCCGCGCAAAGGACGGCGCGGATCAGGTTCAGTTCGAGGTTGCGGATTTCGACCAGGTCGATATTGCCCCCGGATCTCTGGACGCTGTGCTGGGCCTGTCGATCCTGCATCTGGTTGCGGATTCCACGGCCACGATCGGCAAGGTTTTTGCCAGCTTGAAACCCGGCGGTGTCTTTGTCAGTTCAACCGTTTGTCTGAAGTCCGCGTGGTATCTGCGCCCAGTGATCGGCATCGGAAAAGCTCTGGGCAAAGTGCCGCCAGTGAAATTTCTGGGCGTTGATGAGCTGCGCGCGGCCATGACCAGCGCGGGATTCGAATTGGTGGAAGACTGGGTGCCGGAAGGAGGCTTCCAGACGCTGTTCCTGGTGGCGAAGAAGCCTGGCTGAGCCGAGGCCTCCTTGTTGCGACGGCGAACATCGGCCAGACAATGCAGGGCGAAAAACGGTGCCCATACGATGTCGACCCAAATGGAAATCTGGAGCGTCAGATAGGCGACCCAAACGCATGACGCGACAGAGCACCGGGGTCGAGCCGCCTCCAGACAAACCAGTTGAACCCCCGATCGGGAGCAAAGGCGATGCTGTTATAGAAGGACGGAGCGTCAGAAGGCTTGCAGTTGCCAGCACGGCGAGCCCAAGGTAGATTCTGAAAACACGCCTGAGTTTGTCGGACATTTCACCCCCTCTCGACCACACGCTGTCATAGTGACTTGCACGGCCAATGGGCCAAGAACAGGTGCCCCTTGCAGTTCTGCCCGTTCCACTCTATATCCACATCAACAGCGGCGTGTTGGCCTCCACCCCCAACGCTCCACCGGGAAAGATCGACGGGCCGCGCGCCCGTTTTTTTGTGCTTGGATGAATGATGAACGACCTGGTTGCCAAAACCTCGATTGACCGCAAGCTTGCGGGCCTGCTGACCCCCGTGATCGAGGGCATGGGGTACGAACTTGTGCGCCTGCGCCTGATGGGGGGCGACACGCCCACGCTTCAGATCATGGCCGACAAGCCTGAGGGCGGAATCGAAGTGGACGACTGCGCCGAAATCTCAACTGCGGTCAGCGCCACAATGGATGTCGAAGACCCGATCGAAAACAACTATACGCTGGAAGTGTCTAGTCCGGGCATCGACCGACCGCTGACCCGGTTGAAGGATTTTGATGCCTGGAATGGCTATGTCGCCAAGCTGGAAACGTCCGAGATGATCGACGGGCGCAAGCGGTTCAAGGGTAACCTGGCCGGCACCGAGGGTGACGAGGTTCTGGTCGAGATCGAAGACCACGGCAAGCCCGTGACCATTGGCCTGACCTTTGAGCTTCTGGCCGAGGCCAAGCTGGTTCTGACCGACGACCTGATCAAGGAAATGCTGCGCCAGAAGAAAGCCTCTGGCGCAATTGACGAAACCAAATTCGACGAAATCGAAACCGAAGCCGGTTCTGAGGAGGACTGACGATGGCAATTACTTCTGCTAACCAGCTGGAGCTACTCCAGACTGCCGAGGCCGTGGCCCGCGAAAAGATGATCGACCCCGTGCTGGTCATCGAGGCGATGGAAGAAAGCCTGGCGCGTGCTGCCAAGAGCCGTTACGGCGCCGAGATGGACATTCGTGTCACGATCGACCGCAAGACCGGCCGCGCGACCTTCACCCGTGTGCGCACCGTTGTCGCGGATGAAGAGCTGGAAAACTATCAGGCCGAGTTCACCGTCGAACAGGCCAAGCAGTATATGGAAAACCCGGAAATCGGTGCCACCTTCGTGGAAGAGGTTCCGCCGGTTGAGATGGGCCGCATCGCCGCGCAAAGTGCCAAGCAGGTGATCCTGCAGAAGGTGCGCGAAGCCGAGCGTGACCGCCAGTACGAGGAATTCAAGGACCGCGCCGGCACGATCATCAACGGTCAGGTCAAGCGCGAAGAATACGGCAATGTCATCGTCGATGTGGGCGCGGGCGAGGCGATCCTGCGCCGCAACGAAAAGATCGGCCGCGAAAGCTACCGCCCGAATGATCGTATCCGCTGCTACATCAAGGATGTGCGCCGCGAAGTGCGCGGGCCGCAGATTTTCCTGTCACGCACCGATCCGCAGTTCATGGCCGAGCTGTTCAAGATGGAAGTGCCGGAAATCTACGACAACATCATCGAGATCAAAGCCGTTGCCCGCGACCCCGGTTCGCGCGCCAAGATTGCCGTGATCTCCTATGACAACTCGATCGACCCCGTTGGCGCCTGCGTCGGTATGCGCGGCAGCCGCGTGCAGGCCGTTGTGAACGAGCTTCAGGGCGAAAAGATCGACATCATTCCGTGGAACGAAGACACGCCCACCTTCCTGGTGAACGCGCTTCAGCCCGCCGAGGTGACCAAAGTTGTGTTCGACGAAGACGCCGAGCGAGTCGAAGTTGTCGTGCCCGATGAGCAGCTGAGCCTTGCCATCGGTCGCCGTGGTCAGAACGTCCGTCTGGCCAGCCAGCTGACCGGGATGGACATCGACATCATGACCGAGGCCGAGGAATCGGAGCGCCGCCAGAAAGAATTTGCCGAGCGCACCCAATTGTTCATGGACACGCTGGATCTGGACGAATTCTTCGCACAGCTTCTGGTGTCTGAAGGCTTCACCAACCTCGAAGAGGTCGCCTATGTCGAGCTGGATGAGCTTCTGGTCATCGACGGTGTCGACGAAGGCACCGCCGAAGAGCTTCAAGCCCGCGCCCGCGACTATCTGGATGCGCAGAACAAGAAGGCCCTGGACCACGCCCGCGAGCTGGGGGTGGAAGACAGCCTGATTGCCTTCGAAGGCCTGACCCCGCAGATGGTCGAAGCCTTGGCCGAGGACGACGTGAAGTCGCTGGAAGACTTCGCAACCTGCGCCGATTGGGAACTGGCCGGTGGCTGGACCACGCAGGACGGTGAGCGCATCAAAGATGACGGCGTGCTGGAGAAATTCGGCCTGTCGCTGGAAGACGCGCAGGACATGATCATGACCGCCCGCGTGATGCTGGGCTGGGTCGACCCTGCCGATCTTGTGGCCGAGGAAGAGGAAACCGAAACCGAAGGCGAAGACGGCAGCGACGTGGCAGACGCGGAGGCTGAGGCCTGATCTCAGGCCTCAGGTATGCGCATGACGCGCGGTGGCCAGAAAATGCGGCCGGAAGAGCCCGAACGGCGCTGTATCGCGACGGGAGAAACCCAGCCCCGCGCTGGGCTGATCCGCTTTGTCGTGGCGCCGGACGGGTCGGTGGTGCCCGACCTGTTGGGCAAACTGCCGGGTCGTGGCATCTGGGTGTCAGCGGATCGCGCGGCACTGGATCTGGCGGTCAAGAAAGGCCTGTTTTCGCGCGGGGCCAAGCGCAAGGTGACAGTGCCCGACGGCATGGCCGACAGGCTGGAAGCAGCCTTGGCAGACCGGGTGGTCCACCTGATCAGCCTGGCTCGTAAGGCAGGCGATGCGGTTGCCGGATACGAGAAGGTAAAAGACTGGCTGGTCAAGGGAGAAGCCCAAGTGCTGATCCAATCCAGCGATGGGTCCGAACGTGGCAAATCAAAGCTGCGGCCGCCCGAGGAAACCGGCCTGTTCGTGGGGGTTTTGACCGCCCAAGAATTGGGTTTGGCTTTCGGGCGGGAAAATGTGATACATGGCGCGCTCGCCGCTGGCGGACTCACGACGCGTGTTGTAGAGGAAGCCGCAAAGCTTGAAGGCTTGCGCGGGAAAGACGGGGGGAAGGCCCCTCGGAAAGGTACGAAGACCAGATGAGCGATAATGACGGCAAAAAGACCTTGGGTGTGCGTGGTGGCGGTGGCCGCCCCGGCCAAGTGAAGCAGAGCTTTTCCCACGGGCGCACGAAGAACGTGGTCGTGGAAACGAAACGCAAGCGCGTTGTCGTGCCCAAGCCGGGTGCGGGAACGGCGGCTGGCAGGACGTCGGGCGTGCCGAAGGGTGATCCCTCGAAACGTCCCGCCGGGATTTCCGATGCGGAAATGGACCGTCGCCTGAAGGCGCTGAAGGCCGCCAAGGCACGTGAAGTCGAAGACGCCGCCAAGCGCGAGGCCGAAGAAAAGGCCCGCGAGGAAGAGCGTCGCCGCCGCCGCGAGGAAGCCGAAGCGAAAGAACGCGCCGAGCGTGAACGCGAAGAGGCGCTGAAAGCGAAAGCCGAAGAAGACGCCCGCAAACTACGCGAAGTCGAAGAAGCCAAAGTGCGCGCCAAGGCTCCGGCACCGGCTGCCGATCCGGCTGCCGCTCAGGCCGCCGAAGCACGCGGCACCGGCAAGACATCGTCGGCCCCGCGCAAGACGGACCGCGAACAGCCGAAACAGCAGCCCCGTGGCAAGGGTGGTCACAATGACGGCCGCCGCTCAGGCAAGCTGACCCTGAACCAGGCGCTGCGCGGCGGTGAAGGCGGGCGTCATCGTTCGATGGCCGCAATGAAGCGCAAACAGGACCGCATGCGGGCCAAAGCCATGGGCAATGGCGAGCCGCGCGAAAAGGTCGTGCGTGACGTGAAGGTTCCCGAAACCATCGTGGTTTCGGAACTGGCCAACCGTATGGCCGAACGGGTCGCCGATGTGGTCAAATCGCTCATGAACATGGGCATGATGGTCACGCAGAACCAGGCGATCGACGCGGACACCGCGGAACTGATCATCGAGGAATTCGGCCACAAGATCGTCCGCGTGTCGGATGCAGACGTGGAAGACGTCATCCACTCGGTCGATGATGCCGAGGAAGACCTGGAGCCGCGCGCACCGGTGATCACCATCATGGGTCACGTTGACCACGGCAAAACCTCGCTGCTGGATGCAATCCGACATGCCAAGGTGACTGCTGGCGAAGCGGGCGGGATCACCCAGCACATCGGCGCCTATCAGGTGACGACGGATGACGGGGCGCTCTTGTCCTTCCTGGATACACCGGGCCACGCTGCGTTTACCTCGATGCGTGCCCGTGGCGCGCAGGTGACCGACATCGTCGTGCTTGTGGTTGCCGCAGATGACGCGGTGATGCCGCAGACGATTGAGGCGATCAATCACGCCAAGGCCGCTGAAGTTCCGATGATTGTTGCAATCAACAAATGCGACCTCCCGGCTGCCAACCCTGACAAAGTGCGCACGGACCTGCTTCAGCACGAAGTGGTGGTTGAAAAGATGTCGGGCGACGTACAGGACGTGGAAGTTTCGGCGCAAACGGGTCAAGGCCTGGACGATCTGCTGGAAGCCATCGCGCTGCAGTCTGAAGTTTTGGAACTGAAAGCGAACCCGAAACGCGCCGCTTCTGGTGCCGTGATCGAAGCACAGCTGGACGTGGGCCGCGGCCCCGTTGCCACCGTTCTGGTTCAGAACGGCACGCTGAAGCGCGGTGACATCTTTGTTGTCGGCGAACAGTGGGGCAAGGTCCGCGCGCTGGTCAACGACAAGGGTGACCGGGTCGAGGAAGCTGGCCCATCGCAACCGGTTGAGGTTCTGGGTCTGAACGGCACACCCGAAGCGGGCGACGTTCTGAACGTGGTCGATACCGAAGCTCAGGCGCGTGAAATCGCCGAGTATCGCGAAGACGCCGCCAAGGAAAAACGTGCCGCCGCTGGTGCTGCAACCACGCTGGAACAGATGATGGCGAAAGCAAAGGCCGACGAAACCGTCGCCGAGCTGCCCATCTTGGTGAAGGCCGACGTGCAGGGCTCTGCGGAAGCTATCGTTCAGGCGATGGAAAAGATCGGCAACGACGAGGTTCGCGTAAGGGTGCTGCACTATGGCGTTGGCGCGATCACAGAAACCGACATCGGCCTGGCCGAAGCGTCGGGTGCCCCGGTCATTGGCTTCAACGTCCGTGCCAACACGTCGGCCCGCAACACCGCCAACCAGAAAGGTGTCGAGATCCGCTACTACTCGGTCATCTATGACCTGGTGGACGATGTGAAGGCCGCCGCGTCCGGCCTGTTGTCGGCCGAGGTTCGCGAGAACTTCATCGGCTATGCCCAGATCAAGGACGTGTTCAAAGTGTCCAACGTCGGCAAGGTCGCCGGCTGTCTCGTCACCGAAGGTGTGGCGCGCCGCTCTGCCGGTGTGCGCCTTCTGCGCGACAACGTGGTGATCCACGAAGGCACGCTGAAGACGCTCAAGCGCTTCAAGGACGAAGTTGCCGAAGTGCAGTCGGGTCAGGAGTGTGGCATGGCGTTCGAGAACTACGACGACATTCGCGCAAACGATGTGATCGAGATCTTCGAGCGCGAGGAAGTCGAGCGCACGCTGGACTGATCAGTCATCGCGACGAAAAAGAAAAGGGACGGCGCTACGCCGTCCCTTTTGCTTTTCATGGTCGAAATCCTCAGGCGGCTTGCGCCAGGTCGACCGGATACCCTTGATACAGGCGTTCACCGACACGGACGACGATCTTGCCGCCCTTCAGTTCACGCACGAACAGTCCTTGGACTGAGACACAGCTGCCCAAAACGATGGTACGCATCATGCCTTTTTCTCCCCCAGGTAGAAATCGGTTGCTTCACTTTACGGCAGACCGCTTATGAAATCATCCCCAATTCGAAACAAAAGCCCGCAATTCAGCGGATTGTTGATCAAAGCCAGTCGCGCAGAACTGCGATCAAAGGGACGTCGGCGGCGGGCATTGGGTAGTCACGCAACTGATTCACGCGCGCCCAGGACAGCTTTTGCCCCTCGCGGGGATGAGGGGTTCCGTTCCATTTCCGGCAAGCAAAGACCGGCATCAGCAGGTGAAAATCGTCATAGCTGTGGCTGGCGAACGTCAGCGGCGCAAGGCAGGATTCCCAGGTGTCGATGCCCAGTTCTTCATGCAGCTCGCGAATCAGGGCGTGTTCAGGAGTCTCGTCCGCTTCGACCTTCCCGCCGGGGAACTCCCACAGGCCCGCCATCGACTTGCCCTCAGGGCGTTGGGCCAGCAACACGCGCCCATCCGGGTCGATCAGTGCAACCGCAGACACCAGAATGGTTTTCACGACCGATAGTCCGCGTTGATCTGAATATAGCCGTGGGTCAAATCGCAGGTCCAAACTGTCGCTGTCCCGCCCCCCAGGCCCAGGTCGGTGTGGATCAAAAGCTCATCGTGCTTCATGTAATGCGCGCCGTCTTCTTCACGGTAGGACGGGGATACCCAGCCGTTTTCTGCCACCAGGATGTTGCCGAAGGAAATCGACAGCTTGTCGCGCTCTGCATAGGCGCCGGATTTGCCCACAGCCATGACAACTCGGCCCCAATTCGGGTCTTCACCCGCCACGGCGGTCTTCACCAGAGGTGAATTGGCGATCGCCATCGCGTGGGTCCGCGCGTCTTCGTCGGTTTTGGCGCCTGTCACACGCACTTCGACGAATTTCGTCGCTCCCTCGCCGTCGCGCACAACCTGGTGCGCAAGGTCCAACATCACGCTTTCAAGCGCCTCGACAAAGGCTGCGTCTTCGGCGTCCACCTCGACCCCGGACGCCCCGGTTGCCGTCAAAAGCAGCGTGTCGGAAGTAGACGTGTCGCTGTCCACGGTGATGTTGTTGAAGGTCTTGTCGGTCAGCGAAGACAGCATCGATTGCAGCACGTCCTGATCTACCTTCGCGTCGGTGAAGATAAACACAAGCATCGTCGCCATATCTGGCGCAACCATGCCGGATCCCTTGGCGATGCCCGCGATATGCACGATGCGGTTGCCAATCTTAACCTCGGCCTTGGCGCCTTTGGCGAAGGTATCGGTGGTGCGGATTGCTTCGGCGGCTTGTTCCAGCGCGTCGGGAACAAGCGTGCCTTTCAGCTCATCCAGACAGCTGGTGATTTTTTCAAAAGGCAGAGGTTCGCCGATAACGCCGGTCGAGGCAGAATAGACCCTGTTTTGCGGCACATTCAGGGATTTGGACACACGTGCCGTGATTTCTTCGACCGCATCGAAACCGCCGCCGCCGGTGAAAGCGTTCGAGTTGCCCGCGTTCACGATGATCGCGGCGCCTTGCGAGGGATCCGAGCCAAGCTTGGCCTGACAATCCAGCACCGGAGCAGACCGGGTCGCCGACCGCGTGAACACACCGGCAATCGAGGTGCCAGGCCGCAACTCGGCAAGCATCAGATCCAGCCGGTCGGCGTATTTCACACCGGCCTTCACAGCCGAAAATCTGGCCCCGGCGATCACCGGAAGTGCGGGGAAGGCGGCCGGCGCAAGCGGCGCGACCGCATGAACATGGGTTTGGGCCGCCTTCAGCTTGCGCTTGAGCTTTTTCAGCTTCTTCTGAAGCTTTGTGATTTTGGCGGTCTTACCCATGGATCCCCTCCGTCGTTAGTCGATCAGCGTAAGGTCTTGCAGCGTTGCCGGGTCGACGCCTTCAAGGTCTGCGCGGGTTACCTTGGCATCCTCCATCAGCGTCGCAATCGCCTGTTCGGCCGCAGAGTTTTGAATCTGCGCAACCAGATCTTCGCGAACTTCGTCCAGCGCAGGCGCGCCCTGCATGCGGCTTTCGTTGAGCTTTACGACATGCCAGCCAAATTGCGTCTGGACCGGCGCGGAGACTTCCCCGTCTTCAAGCGTCATGACCGTGTCTTCAAACGGTTTCACCATCATCCCGGCGCTGAACCAGCCCAGTTCGCCGCCATTCGGACCGGACGGGCCGGTGGACTTTTCCTTGGCAAGCCCGGCGAAATCTGCGCCGCCGGTCAGCTCTTCGACCAGGGCTTTGGCTTCGTCTTCGGTTGCCACCAGGATATGCGAGGCATTCCATTCCTTGGTCGGTTCCGCCGCAGCATAGGTTTCATCATAGGCGGTCTGAAGCGCTTCTTCGGTCACGGCCTCATCAACCACACCCTGTAGCATCTCAGACGCAATCAGCGCGCGGCGTTCGTTCTCAAGCTGGATTTCAGTACGTCGGCTGAGTTCCCCCATCGCCTGGCCCAACACAGTCTGTTGGATCAGCTGGTCCAGCAGGCCTTCGAACAGCACATCGTCCGGCAGGCTCTGGTATTGTTCGGGCAAGGCTGCGCGGGCGGCGACCATGTGGGCGAGGGTGATTTCATCGCCGTTGACAGTTGCAACAACGGTCTTGCCGGTGACTTCTTCGGCAGCCAGCGGCAGTGCCATGGATAGTGCCAGCGCGGCACCCATCAGAAAGCTGTGACGTTTCGACATGAAATGATCCTCAAAGAGCGCCGGAACCCCCGGCAACATTGACAGTTTTCCACCTGGCGCTTACATGCGAGAGGCTTGAGAGCGCTGGTTCTTGAGGTCCTAGATACGGGGCCGGACAAGGACGGGCAAGGACCCTCTCATAAAGAACTCGTTAGAACCTGTTAGGGCGGAAAACATGCTTGGTATCGGAACGCTTGCACGCAAAGTCTTTGGCACGCCGAATGACCGCAAGATCAAGGCAACCCGCCCCCTCGTGGCGCAAATCAACGCGCTGGAACCTGAGTTCGAGAAACTCACGGACGAAGGGTTGAAGGACAAGACCGAGGAACTGGCCAAAAGGGCAATGGGTGGCGAAAAGCTGGACGACTTGCTGCCCGAAGCCTTTGCCAATTGTCGCGAAGCTGCAAAGCGTGCGCTGGGTCTCAGGGCGTTTGATACACAGCTGATGGGCGGTATTTTCCTGCATCAGGGCAACATTTCCGAAATGAAAACGGGTGAAGGCAAAACGCTTGTCGCCACCTTCCCGGCCTATCTGAATGCGCTTGGCGGCAAGGGCGTGCATATCGTTACGGTCAACGACTACCTCGCGCGGCGTGATGCCGACTGGATGGGCAAGGTGTATGGTGCGCTGGGCTTGACCACCGGTGTGGTCTATCCGCAGCAGCCAGACGACGAAAAGCGGGCCGCCTACAAGTGTGACGTCACCTATGCGACCAACAACGAACTTGGCTTCGACTACCTGCGCGACAACATGAAGTCCGAGCTGAAGGACATGTTCCAACGCGATCACAACTTCGCCATCGTGGACGAGGTTGACTCGATCCTGGTGGACGAAGCACGGACGCCGCTGATCATCTCAGGCCCTGCCCAAGACCGGTCCGAGCTTTATGTCGCCATCGACAAGGTCATTCCAGAACTGACCGACGAGCATTACACGCTGGATGAAAAGACCCGCAACGTGACCTTCACGGACGAGGGTAACGAGTTCCTGGAACAGCGCCTTTTGGGTCTGGGCTTTCTGCCCGAGGGTCAGACTCTGTATGACCCCGAAAGCACCACGATCGTGCATCACGTGAACCAGGGGCTGCGCGCCCATGTTCTGTTCACGCGCGACAAGGATTATATCGTGCGCGACAATGAAATCGTGCTGATCGACGAGTTTACCGGCCGTATGATGGCCGGGCGTCGCCTGTCCGATGGTCTGCACCAGGCGATCGAGGCCAAAGAGGGCTGCAAGATCCAGCCCGAGAACGTGACGCTGGCACAGGTGACGTTCCAGAATTACTTCCGCCTATACGACAAGCTTTCTGGCATGACCGGCACCGCGCTGACCGAGGAAGAGGAATTCTCGGAGATCTACAAGCTGGGTGTGGTCGAAGTGCCGACCAACAAACCCATCACCCGGGTCGATGAACATGACGCGGTTTACCGCACCGGGGACGAGAAATACGCCGCCGTGGTCGAGGCGATCAAGGAATCGTCCGAGAAAGGGCAACCGGTCCTGGTCGGCACCACCTCGATTGAGAAATCGGAAATGCTGTCGAACATGCTGACCGCCGCAGGCATCAAGCATGACGTTTTGAACGCCCGTCAGCACGAACGCGAAGCGCAGATCGTGGGCGACGCCGGCCGATTGGGCGCGGTCACCATCGCCACCAACATGGCTGGTCGCGGCACAGACATTCAGCTGGGCGGCAACGTCGAGATGAAGGTGATGGAGGCGCTGGCCGCCGACCCCGACGCCGACCCGGAAGCCGTGCGCGACAGAATCGAAGCAGAACACGCCGAGGAAAAGCAGAAGGTGCTGGACGCCGGTGGCCTTTACGTTCTGGCCACCGAACGCCACGAAAGTCGCCGCATCGACAACCAGCTGCGCGGTCGTTCCGGCCGTCAGGGCGACCCCGGACGCTCGGCCTTTTTCCTGTCGCTCGAAGACGACCTGATGCGCATTTTCGGGTCCGAACGGTTGGACAAGGTTCTGTCCTCCCTTGGCATGAAAGAAGGCGAAGCGATCGTGCACCCCTGGGTGAACAAATCGCTGGAGCGCGCACAGGCCAAGGTCGAAGGCCGTAACTTCGACATTCGAAAGCAGCTTTTGAAATTCGACGACGTTATGAATGACCAGCGGAAGGTGATCTTTGCCCAACGCCGCGAAATCATGGAAACCGAGGACCTGTCCGAGGTTGTCCAGGACATGCGTCACCAGGTGATCGACGATCTGGTCGATAGCTTCATGCCGCCGAAATCCTATGCCGACCAGTGGGACACGCAGGCGCTTTATGCTGCCGTGATCGAAAAGATTGGCATGGATGTGCCGGTGATCGACTGGGCCGCCGAGGAAGGCGTGGACGACGACAGCATTCGCGAACGCTTGTATGATGCGTCGGATGAGATGATGGCGAAAAAGACGGTGGATTTCGGCCCCGAAACCATGCGCACGATCGAAAAACAGGTTGTGCTGCAAACCATCGACAAGAAATGGCAGGAACACCTGCTGACGCTGGAGCATTTGCGGTCCGTTGTCGGATTCCGTGGCTATGCGCAGCGAGATCCGTTGAACGAATACAAGACCGAAAGCTTCCAGCTGTTCGAAGGTCTGCTGGACGGGCTGCGTGAAACCGTGACCGAGCAGTTGTCGAAGGTTCGCCCGATGACCGAGGAAGAGCAGGCCGCGATGATGCAGCAGATCCTGCAACAGCAGGGTGGTGTTGACCCAGCCGCCGCCGGTGCTGCCAAACCGGCAGCGGACGCAGCGCCAGGGTTTGACGAGAATGACCCCTCCACTTGGGGCAATCCCGGGCGCAATGACGCCTGCCCTTGCGGATCGGGCAAAAAGTTCAAACATTGCCACGGCCGCCTCGCCTGACTCGCACAAACTGAAACAATCCCATCGGCCCCGGCTTGCTGTTTCGCAAGCACGGGGCCGAAATCTGTCTGGATCATGGCGCCAAGGTGGCGGTCGGCCTGTTTTCAAGGGGAATCCCGTCTGCAGGCGGAGCGGAAAGCCATGTGATCTCCATCAATTCGGCCCAATCGAATGCGACATTCACCGCGGGTTAGAGTGAGAGGAGATCGCCATGATCGGCAAGATCGCCAACATCGGCAGTATCAGCAAGATCGCCACGATCGTGAAGTTTGGCAAGATCGGCAAGATCAATAGAAAGCGGGCGTTGACTGCAGGGGCCGCGCTGTGCATCGCCGCCAGCTCCGGGTTTTTCATGCAGAACTCTGCTGGCTTGGTGGAGCCGACGCGCCCAGTTGTCAAACCGCGAGTGGCCAGTGCCTCGGCCGGACCGGGGCTGGTTGCGCCGGCGGAACCCACCGCGCCCATCGTTGAAGTGACTCGCGCCGAAACCGTGCCCTTTCTCACGGTGCCGAACGCACCCGTGTTGCCCTTTGCCGACCCTGCAAACGGCGAACCGGTAAAACTGGCGGCGCTCAATACCGAAATCATGCCAGATCCCGAACCTGATACACCCGTGGTCATCGCGGATGTCGCGAGCTGTGACGTTGGCTTTACCGCCACGTCCGAACCGGCCGCCATGGTCGCCCTGACGCTTGAGGCGCCCTGCTACTCCGGCCAGATAGTCGATTTCTTTCACGCGGGATTGCGCTTTTCCGAGCAGACGGATGAAAACGGCCTGGTCCGTGTTCAGGTTCCCGCGCTTGAGGAAGAGGCTCTTTTTGCTGCGACCTTCCTTGATGGCCGCACTGAAAGTGCGGACATTCTGATGCCGACCCAGGCCGATTATGAACGCGTAGCATTGGTTTGGAAGGGTGGAACCGGGCTGGGCTTGCATGCGCTGGAAGGCGGCGCAGACTATGGCGACGCGGGCCATATCAACGCACAAGCTCCGGCGATTCCTGCCCGCGCGACCAAAGGAGAAGGCGGGTTCATGACCGTTCTGGGGTCCGCCCCGGATGGCTGGGCGGCGGATGTCTATTCGTTCCCGTCGCGCTTGATGTCCAGCGACATGGCCCCCGAGGTTTCTGTCGAAGCACAAGTACTGGACACGACATGCAATGCAACGGTCGAAGGGCTTTTGCTTCGCACTGAACCGATTGGAACGCCGACAGAAAGTGATCTGACGTTCGCGGCGCCGGGCTGTGATGCGGTGGGCGAATTTCTTGTGTTGAAAAACCTGCCCCAAAGCTTGAAGATCGCGCGCAACTGACGCGACCGTTCGGGGCCTTTTATGAGCATCCTTCGTGCGGCGAGCTTCGCCGCACTTTTCCTTGTGACCGCCCCGTGGGGCGCGATGGCCGACGATGTGACCCTGACCGCTCGCGATGGGTCGGTTGAGCTGAATGGCACCCTTCTTGGGTATGACGGCGAGTTCTACCGCATCGATACCGATTACGGCATCCTGACCGTGGATGGGTCCGGTGTGACCTGCGATGGGCCGGGGTGTCCGAACCTCGGTGCTTTCGTCGCCGAATTCACCATCTCCGGCGCGCAAGAAATGAACACCGTTCTGATCCCCGCGCTGGTCGAAGGGTTCGCCCTGCGCCACTCCTATGCGCTGAGCCGTGAGGAACAGGCGGGTGGCGTTGTGCTTTATACCTTGTTCGAAGGAGATGGGAGTCAAACCGCCGCGCGTATCACCATCAAGCGGACGTCATCTGACGAAGGGTTCGCCGATCTGTTGGGCAATCAGGCCGACATGATCGTTTCCATGCGCGAGGCAACAGGGCGCGAACGCGCGATGGCGCGCGAAGCCGGGATGGGTGACTTGCGATCTTTGCGGCAGGTGCGCGTACTGGCCTTGGATGCCCTGGTGCCTGTGGTTGCGCCGGGCAACCCTGTTCGCCGCTTGTCGATGACACAGCTAATGCAGATTTACTCTGGGCAGGTGACGAACTGGGCCGAGTTGGGGGGCGAAGACGCGCCTATCACACCCTATTTAAGTGACCCAGAGGTTGGCTTTGGACGCGTGTTCGTGACGGGCGTCGTGCGCGCACGCGGCGGCACGCTGTCGGACAGGGTCCAGACCCATGCCAGCGATGGTGGCCTTACCGATGCAGTGGCGGGCGACCCGTTCGGAATCGGTATCACTGGCTTTTCGCAACCAGGAAATGCCGAGGTGGTGACGCTTTCCGGCCCCTGCGGGTTCGACCTGTCGGCCACGCCGCTGTCGATCAAGGCCGAGGATTATCCTCTGACCACGCCAATGTACCTTTACCTGCCCGCGCGACGTCTTCCAAAGCTGGCACGCGATTTCCTGCGCTATATGCGGTCGGACGCCGCGCAATTCGTCGCGCGTCGCGCGGGTTTCGTGGATCAGGCTTTCACCGAAAGTGCCGTGGGGGTTCAAGGTGACAGACTGGCCAATGCCATTCGCGCCGCAGGACCCGAGGTGAAGTTGGATGAATTGAAACGGATTGCCGAAGTGATGGCCGAGGTGAACCGCTTGTCGCTGACATTTAGGTTCGAAGGCGGCTCTGTGGTTCTGGATGCACCGTCGCGGTCCAACGTGGCCCTGATTTCAAGGGCGATCGAGGCCGGGCGCTTCGACGGGCGCGCCGTGACCCTTGTTGGGTTCGGTGACGGACAGGGTAGCGCGACGCAGAACCTGAAAATCGCCCGCCGCCGGGCCGAGGTTGTGCGTCGGGCGATCCTGGCCGAAGTCGAAGGCGTGGCGCCGGATCTTTCCGTCGATGCCTTCGGTGAGGCTCTGCCGATGGCCTGTGACGACAGTGCCTGGGGGCGAAGTGTGAACCGGCGCGTCGAGGTCTGGATCAAGTAAGCGGCTTGCAGGCGTTCCCGAAGTAAGCCACGTGACTAGAGAAACCCTTCGGCTCGAAAACTGAGTTCGCGGGATTTTCCGATAATCAAATGGTCATGCAAGGTCAGGCCCAGCGCCTTTGCGGCGCTGTTTACCTGACCGGTCATCGAAATGTCGCTGTCCGATGGCGTCGGGTCACCGGATGGGTGGTTGTGAACCAGGATCAGCGCCGAGGCGTTCAGCTCTAACGCCCGCTTGACCACTTCGCGCGGATAGACCGGCACATGATCCACCGTGCCCTGCGCCTGTTCTTCGTCAGCAATCAGCACGTTTTTGCGGTCCAGGAACAGCACCCGGAATTGTTCGGTATCACGGTGCGCCATTGTCGTGTGGCAATAATCCAGCAACGCATCCCAGGATGCCACGACATGACGCTTTAGCACCCGCGACCGCGCCAGTCGGTGCGCTGCGGCTTCCACGATCTTTAGCTCCTGAACAACCGCCTCGCCGACGCCTTTCACGGCTTTCACCCGCTCGACCGGGGCCGACAGGACCCGGTTGAAATCTCCGAACGTATCAAGCAACAGGTGCGCAAGCGGTTTCACGTCCTGACGCGGGATGGCGCGAAACAGGACAAGCTCAAGCAACTCATAGTCGGGCAGGGCCGCCGCCCCGCCTTGCAGGAAGCGCGCGCGCAGGCGTTGTCGGTGGTCCTTGATATAGGACGGCAACTGTCCGTTCGTTTTGGCAACCGGCACAACGGGTGCCTCATCCGTGTCGAACAGGCTTTGCGGCATTTCGCCAAAGGAAAAGGGTCGGCGTGTCATGCGCCGACCCTTTCATGCCTCGGTTAACCGATGGTTAATCAGCCCTTCATGCTGTCCCAGAAGCTTTTCACCTTGGTGAAAAAGCTCGAGCTTTCGGGGTTGTTCTCTTCAGACATCTCCTCGAACTCGCGCAGCAATTCTTTCTGCTTCGAGGTCAGGTTCACCGGCGTCTCAACGGCCAGCTCGATGTACATATCCCCCTGACCGCCGCCGCGCAGGGCGGGCATGCCTTTGCTGCGCAGGCGCATCTGGCGGCCCGATTGCGATCCGGCAGGGATTTTCACCCGGCTGCGGCCGCCATCAATGGTCGGAACTTCGATGTCACCGCCCAATGCGGCCGAGGACATGGAGACCGGAACACGGCAATGTAGATGGTGACCTTCGCGATCGAACAAAGCGTGATCTGCCACGTCGATGAAGATGTAGAGATCGCCCGCGGGCCCGCCGCGCATCCCGGCCTCACCTTCGCCAGCCAGGCGAATGCGGGTGCCGGTTTCGACACCAGCGGGAATGTTCACGGACAGGGAGCGTTCTTTTTCGATCCGCCCGGCGCCGTGGCAGGATTTGCACGGATTCTTGATCGTCTGGCCCATACCCTGACATGTCGGGCAGGTGCGTTCGACGGTAAAGAAGCCCTGCTGCGCACGCACCTTGCCCATGCCAGAACAGGTCGGGCACATCTGCGGCTCGGCGCCGCTTTCCGCACCCGTACCGTTGCATTCCCCACAGCCGACCGAAGTCGGCACGTTGATGGTTTTCTGCAGGCCGGAATAGGCTTCCTCAAGCGTCACGCGCAGATTGTAGCGCAGGTCGGACCCGCGTGCGGCACGCTGTCCACCGCCGCCGCGCTGCCCGCCCATAAAGTCGCCGAACAGGTCGTCGAACACGTCTGAGAAGGCGCTGGCGAAATCGCCCTGACCGTGGAATCCACCGCCGGGCCGTCCGCCGCCACCGCCCATGCCACCTTCGAATGCCGCATGGCCATAACGGTCATAGGCCGCTTTCTTTTCCGGGTCCTTCAGGACGTCGTAGGCCTCGTTCGCTTCTTTGAACTGGGCCTCGGCATCCGGGTTGTCGGCATTGCGGTCGGGGTGGAGTTCCTTAGCCTTCGTGCGAAAGCCTTTCTTGATCTCATCCGCCGACGCGCTCTTGGCGACGCCCAGAACCTCGTAATAGTCACGCTTTGACATGGAATATGTCCCCCTTGGGAACGGGGGACCGGCCAGAGGAAACCCCGGGCCGGTCCTTTACCGAAACGACTTACGACCGCTTGTCGTCGTCGAGGTCTTCGAAATCGGCATCGACGATGTCGTCATCTACACCGCGCGGACCCTCTTCCTCTTCCGGAGCTTCACCGGCCGCCTCTTCCTGGCTGGCCTTGTAGATCGCTTCGCCCAACTTCATCGCGGCATCTGTCACGTTCTGGATGCCGGACTTGATCTTGTCGGCGTTTTCGTTCTCCAGCTCGTCGTTCAGCGCGGCAATGGCCAGCTCGATCGCTTCGATCGTGGTCGGGTCGACCTTGTCCTTGTGCTCCTCCATCGACTTCTCAGTCGAGTGGATCAGCGACTCGGCCTGGTTCTTGGCTTCGACCAGCTCCTTGCGGTCCTTGTCGGCCTCGGCGTTGGCTTCGGCGTCCTTGACCATGGCGTCGATATCGTCATCCGACAGACCACCCGAGGCCTGGATCGTGATCGACTGTTCCTTGCCGGTGCCTTTGTCCTTGGCGCCGACCGACACGATGCCGTTGGCGTCGATGTCGAAAGTCACTTCGATCTGCGGCAGGCCACGCGGCGCGGGTGGAATGTCTTCCAGGTTGAACTGACCCAGGATCTTGTTGTCCGCGGCCATCTCACGCTCACCCTGGAACACGCGCAGGGTCACGGCGTTCTGGTTGTCTTCGGCGGTCGAGAAGATCTGGCTTTTCTTCGTCGGGATCGTCGTGTTGCGGTCGATCAGGCGGGTGAACACGCCACCCAGCGTTTCGATGCCCAGCGACAGCGGGGTCACGTCCAGCAGAACCACGTCTTTCACGTCACCCTGCAGCACACCGGCCTGAATGGCGGCGCCCATGGCAACGACTTCGTCCGGGTTCACACCCTTATGGGGCTCCTTGCCGAAGAACTTGGTGACCTCTTCGATCACCTTCGGCATGCGGGTCATGCCGCCGACCAGAACGACCTCATCGATGTCATCCTTGGACAGGCCGGCATCTTTCAGAGCGGCCGCGCAGGGCTTCATCGAGGATTTGATCAGGTCACCCACCAGGCTTTCCAGCTTGGCGCGCGTCAGGCTCATCACCATGTGCAGCGGCTGACCGTCAGCGCCCATCGAGATGAACGGCTGGTTGATTTCGGTCTTGGCCGAGGAGGACAGCTCGATCTTTGCTTTTTCAGCGGCTTCTTTCAGACGCTGCAGGGCCATCTTGTCCTTGGTAAGGTCGACGTTGTTCTCTTTTTTGAACTGGTCGGCCAGGTACTGGACGATGCGCATGTCGAAGTCTTCGCCACCCAGGAAGGTGTCGCCGTTGGTCGATTTCACTTCGAACAACCCGTCATCGATCTCCAGGATGGTCACGTCGAACGTGCCACCGCCAAGGTCATAAACCGCGATCGTCTGCGTTTCTTCCTTGTCCAGACCATAGGCCAGTGCGGCCGCAGTCGGTTCGTTGATGATGCGCAGCACTTCGAGGCCCGCGATCTTGCCGGCGTCTTTGGTGGCCTGGCGCTGGGCGTCGTTGAAATACGCCGGGACGGTGATGACGGCTTGCGTCACGTCTTCGCCAAGGTAGCTTTCGGCGGTTTCTTTCATTTTACCCAGAATGAAGGCCGAAATCTGCGAGGGGGAGTATTTCTCACCACCTGCTTCGACCCAGGCATCCCCATTGCCGCCATCAACGATGGCATAGGGCACAAGGTTTTTGTCTTTCTCGACAGCCGGGTCGCCCATGTTGCGACCAATCAGGCGCTTCACTGCGAAAACGGTGTTGTCAGGGTTGGTCACGGCCTGGCGTTTTGCCGGCTGCCCAACCAGGCGTTCGTCGTCCTTGAAGGCGACGATGGAGGGCGTCGTGCGCGCCCCTTCGGAGTTCTCGATGACCCGCGGTTGCGAGCCGTCCATGATGGCGACACAGGAGTTGGTGGTCCCGAGGTCGATACCGATGACTTTAGCCATGCTCAAAATCCTCTCATAGGCGATGTTATAGGGAACCGACCTCTTGAAGCATCGGCCCCTGATCCCAGAATTTGGCCGGGGCGGAGTGGTCCGTTCCCGACGTCTCGGCGTATATAAGAAGCGGTAATGCCCCCTGCAAGCGCCTGACGGGCGTGAAATGGGCAAAAAAGCGAGTCATTTTCAGGGTTTTGTGCATGAACGGAGTTTTTGGGAAGCCGAATGTCATGCTGGGCGGGGCGTCGGTGTGGAAAGGTCTTGTGGACGGCCCGGCGCAGGTCGCGATGATTGACGCGCTGCGCGACGTGGTCGCCGCGGCGCCCCTGTTTCGTCCCCGCACGCGCTGGGGCAAAGAAATGTCGGTGCGCATGACGTCTTGCGGGCGCTATGGCTGGTATTCAGACGCGCGCGGTTATCGCTATGTCGACACGCATCCTGCAGGAGGCGCCTGGCCGGACATTCCTGATTGTATCGTCGCGCTGTGGCATCAGGTGACCGGGTTGGAGCGGCGGCCGGATTGCTGTCTGATCAACCTCTACAGCGAAGGCGCGCGAATGGGGCTGCATCAGGACCGCGACGAGGCGGATTTCTCGTTCCCCGTGCTGTCCGTGTCCCTGGGGGATGACGGGTTGTTCCGCATTGGTGGGGACAAGAAGGGCGGGGCGACGCAGTCGCTCTGGCTGGCATCGGGTGATGTGCTGATGCTGGGCGGTGCGTCCCGGCTGGCCTATCACGGGGTGGATCGCATCCGGTTCGGGTCGTCCAGCCTGCTTTCGGGCGGCGGGCGCATCAACCTGACGATGCGGGTGGTGGACTGACCGGGTCTAGCGGGTCAGCGAACAGCACCCGGAATAATGCGTATACCCAGCGGCGGCGCGCAGGATCACGTCGATCGTCAGGCCAAACTCCATGTCCGACATGCCGTCATTGCAGGCGCTGCGACTAATGACGCTGTGCATCGTGCCATCCGAGCCATCCGCGACCACGGAATAGCGATAGGGCATGCCGTTGGCGGTCATCGTGGTCTTGGTTTGAAAGCTGTAGTTTTCTCCCGCCGCGCTTTTGAAGGCGACCGGCCCGGCTTTGGGCAAGGTCATGCTCCAGAACGGCTCGGTTCCGAAACATGTGGCGGGCATGGGAAACAGGCCCTGATCCGGGTGACGCGCCATGAAGCGCATCGACACCCACCCGGCCCATTCCTGCGTGTTGACCAAACCCCAACTGCCCGTGTCCGACAGGCGGATCACCTCGACCCCTATGGCATTCGGCGCAAGCGATCCGACAAGATCACTGCTGGCGGCGGGGGATTGGCGGATGTTCAGAACATCATCGCTTGCCACGCCTGTGACGTCATACAGCGCCGGCATGGTATCAAGGGCCATGGCCGAGAAGGGCAGCAGCACAAACAGAAGGGCAAAGAGGGGTCTCATCGACGGGCCTGCCAGGAAATGGACACGTGTTTGCGGGTATAGCTCTCGCCCATGAGTCCCACCATCAAAAGCGTTGTGGCGACGATCAGTGGGTAGGATACGGTGGAGTAATGCGGGTTGTAGTTGATGAAGGCGAAGCCGCGCGCCTGATCGATGATGTGAAACAGCGGGTTCCAGTCAAACATCTTGAGAATGTAGAACGGCAAGGTATTGGCCACGAACATCTTGCCCGACGCCAACATGTTCGCACGGGCATATATCGTTGAAACGATGGCGACGAATTGCGGAAACCAGGGTTTGAGCGCGAGAAACACCAGACCCACAGCAGCGCCCGAATACCAGGCCAGCAGCAGCATGCCCAGCACCGCCATCGGCTGATCGAATTCCACCGGTGACACCGCAACGTGATAGATGAACAGCACACAGACCGCAGACAGAACCTGGATATACAACGCGCCCAGCGCCGACGAGGTGATTGAGACAAAGGTCGTCATTGGCGCGTGTTGCATCATTGGTGAGGCCGGGCCTTCGGATCCGGCCACCGCACCCATCGTCTTGGTGTGGGTCATGTAAAGGAAGATGCCTGACATGATATAGATCAGGAAATCACCCCGGATCGCGTTGCCGCGCAGGCCCAGGATCGAAAACATGACGTAGAACACCATGACCAAGATCATGGTCTGCACCATGTTCACCAGCAGTCCGATCAGCGCGTTGGCATGGCTTTTGCGCACGCTGCGCACGGTCGCGTGATAGATCACATCAAGGATGCCGAGCGCACTTTGCCCGGTGGTCGTTGACCGAAAGTCGGCCTGAAACATGGCGTTTGCCCTTTGCCTGCCCGAACCCATAAAGACAGGGAATTCTTGCCGTTCCCTTACGCGCAAAGCATAAGAGGGCGGACGGCGTTAATCAACAGACGCCGCTGGTAAGGAATATGAGGAGCGAGCCATTGGATTTTAACCGGCTGGAAACCGTGATGCGCAAACTTGCGTTGGAAGCGGGCGATGTGATCATGGAGATCTACAATTCGGACGATTTCGAGGTGAAATCCAAGTCCGACGACAGCCCGGTGACGGCGGCGGACGAGGCCGCGGATGCGTTGATCTCGGCCGGGCTGCGCGCTGAATTTCCCGACGTTCTGCTGGTGACCGAGGAACAGGCGGACAGCCACGCTGCCACGGCTCCCGAATTCCTGATCGTCGACCCGCTGGACGGCACAAAGGAATTCATCCACCGCCGTGGCGATTTCACCGTGAACATAGCCTATGTCGTCGACGGCACACCCATTCGCGGCGTGGTTTATGCCCCCGCCAAGGGTCGCATGTTCTTCACCCGCGCCAATGGCGCGACGGTTGAGGAGCTGGGCGCGCTGGAAAAGGATGCGATGGGTGAGCTGAAGCCGATCAGCGTGTCCAAGCCCGACAATGCCGCGCTGATGATCGTCGCGTCCAAATCGCACCGCGATCAGGCGACCGAAGATTACATCAACAAATACGCGGTGAAAGACTCTAAATCAGCCGGATCGTCGCTGAAATTCTGCTTGGTCGCAACGGGCGAGGCGGACCTGTATCCCCGCGTCGGGCGCACGATGGAATGGGACACGGCCGCCGGTCACGCCGTTCTGAAAGGCGCCGGTGGGGACGTGGTGCGGTTCGACGACCACACGCCGCTGACCTATGGCAAACCGATCTATGAAAATCCCTTCTTCATCGCCTATGCGCCTGGGGTCGAACTGAAGCCCGCCTGATGTCGGTCCTGATCGTCATTCCCGCGCGCTATGCCTCGGTCCGTTATCCGGGCAAAGCGCTTGCCGAATTGCAGGGTGCCACCGGTGTGGCCAAACCCCTGATCCGCAGGTCATGGGAGGCCGCGCAGGCGGTGCAGGGCGTTGACCGGGTGGTTGTCGCGACCGATGACACGCGCATTCGCAACCGGGCCGAGGCTTTCGGCGCCGAGGTCGTGATGACCTCGGAAAGTTGCCGCAATGGCACCGAACGCTGTGCCGAGGCGCTGGACAAGCTGGGCGGCGACTATGACATCGTGGTGAACCTGCAAGGCGACGCCCCACTGACGCCGCATTGGTTCGTCGAAGAGCTGGTGGCGGCGTTGAAGGCACACCCGACGGCCGAGGTTGCGACCCCGGTCCTGCGCTGTGACGGGCGCGCGCTGGCTGGGTTCCTTGAGGATCGCAAGGCCGGGCGCGTCGGGGCGACCACGGCGGTGTTCGGCGCCGAGGGCAAGGCGCTCTATTTCTCGAAAGAGGTCATTCCCTACACCACGCACGGCTGGCCGGATCACGAAATGACGCCGGTGTTTCACCACGTCGGCGTTTATGCCTATCGTCCCGGTGCGCTTGCGGCGTATCCGCGCTGGGCACCGGGTGTTCTGGAGGATTTGGAGGGGCTGGAGCAGCTCAGGTTCCTAGAGCGTGAACGCCCCGTGCAATGTGTCGAAGTGGACGCGAAAGGGCGCCAGTTCTGGGAACTGAACAACCCCGAAGACGTGTCCCGGATCGAAGCTATGCTTGCAGCGATGGGGGTGGAGTAAGAATTGCTCCCCCGTTTGCCGTCCTTGTTGCCAATCGAACCGGCTGCACAGTGAAGGTTTGTCGTGGCGGTGCTCGTCTTGCTGAGCAGTGAAAAGACCATACAATTTTGACCGCTATGCGGCGCTAGTTGACGAAGTTTGTTGCCACCTGTTTGGGTATTCGGTCAAGCGTAGTGGGTTGCGCGGCCCTGCGGCGCGTCCGCATAAAGTGTTCAAACGTATGGGCTTTATCGCCATGCGGGAAAGAGCCGCATATTGTGGCTTTGCTGCGTCACTTGCCGGAAAGGTTAACGCCTGTGGATGACGAGATTCCTCCAACAGATTAGCGTTAGGGAAAATGAAAGCAAAAAGCCGGACAATGGTGTAGAAAGCTGGGGTAACCAGTAACACCAACTCAACCGGCACCAAATGAGGCGGGATAAACATGAGACGTAAGGTCACGAAAGCGATCTTTCCGGTCGCGGGATTGGGCACGCGATTCCTTCCGGCAACCAAAAGCATTCCAAAAGAAATCATGACGCTGGTCGACCGGCCGTTGATCCAATACGCGATCGATGAAGCCCGCGCCGCTGGCATCAAGGAATTCATATTCGTTACATCGCGCGGCAAAGGCGCGTTGGAAGATTACTTCGACAATTCCCCCGTGCTTGAGCAAGAGCTGCGCAAAAAGGGCAAGACCGACCTGTTGGACACCCTGAAGGATACCAACATGGACTCGGGCGCCATCGCCTATATCCGCCAACATAAGGCGCTGGGCCTGGGCCACGCGGTTTGGTGCGCGCGCCGCTTGATCAACAACAACGAACCCTTCGCGGTCATCCTGCCAGACGACGTCATCGCGGCCGAAAAACCCTGCCTGCAGCAGATGGTCGAGGCCTATGAAGACACTGGTGGCTGCATGGTCGCGGCAATGGAGGTTCCGGCGGAAAAGGCACCGTCTTACGGCGTACTGGACGTCAAGGACGACATGGGCACGATGGTGTCGGTCAAAGGCATGGTTGAAAAACCGGCAATGGACGAAGCACCGTCGAACCTGGCCGTGATCGGTCGCTATATTCTGACACCGAAAGTGCTGCAAAGCCTGAACCGGATGAAATCCGGTGCCGGGGGTGAAATTCAGCTGACCGACGCGATCGCCGAGGAAATTGCGCAAGAGCGTGATGTCTATGGCTATCGTTTCCGTGGGCAGCGTTTTGATTGCGGCTCCAAGGCAGGATTTCTGCAAGCCACTGTGGCCTTCGGAATGGCGCGAGAGGATCTGCGGGATGAATTCACCGCTTATCTTCAGGAAATGACCGCGCTGTCGAAGGCTGCCGAGTAGGCGAAAATGAGGGATTGGAAACCGGGATGGGCGTTGGCGTATGAAATGCGCCGACGACGCCGGCGGTTGCTGTATCGCTCGATACGGGCGCGACGGCAGTTAACCCGCGTCACCCACCGGCCCGGTCTTTCTCGCCCTGACCAGATCCTTGGATTTGCGACCCTTCGCAATGAAATCCAACGCCTGCCCTTCTATCTGGCGCATTATCGAGCGCTGGGCGTCGGTCATTTTCTGATTGTGGACAACGACAGCGACGACGGCACAGCCCAGTTTCTGTCCGAGCAGACCGATGTTTCGCTCTGGTCAACACGCCACAGCTACAAGGCGTCGCGATTTGGTGTGGATTGGCTGACCTGGCTGCAGTTTCGATATGGCCACGGTCGATGGTGCCTTACGGCGGATGCGGATGAGATCTTGGTTTTCCCCCACATGGGTGCGCGCAATCTGCATGATCTGACGCAATGGCTGGATCAACGCGGCGCGTCATCTTTCGGCGCCGTGATGCTGGATTTGTATCCCAAGGGTCGGGTGGGTGATGCACCCTATGAGCCCGGAACAGACCCCACGCAGGTGTTGGACTGGTTCGACGCGGATAACTACTCCCAAACTTACAATGCGCGGTATCAACACATCTCCGTGCGAGGCGGCGTGCGTGAACGGGCTTTTTTCGCTGACAAGCCAGACCACGCCCCGCATTTGCACAAGCTTCCACTGGTGAAGTGGAGCCGCCGCTACGCCTATGCCAGTTCGACCCACATTGCGCTGCCCCGTCGGCTCAACCACGCGCTTGACCCCGACTTGCGCCTGCCCACGGGCGTGTTGTTACACACAAAGTTTCTGAACTCGATCATCGAAAAGTCGGCTGAAGAGCAGCAACGGCAAGAGCATTTCACGCATCCCGATCGCTACGGCACCTACTACACCTCCCTTACGGCCAACCCGGTGCTGTGGCACGAAGGCTCCGTGCGCTATGAGGGGCAAGAGCAATTGGAGCACCTGGGGTTGATGACGTCTGGTGATTGGAAGTAACGCAATTTGCTTAGATTTGGTTTTACCTCATGCCTTCCGCCGCTTAGTGTGTCGGGAGTAGCGACAATGACTCGTGCATTGGCAAGATTGTGTTAATTTCGCCATGATAAACGGGGCATGGCGCGAGGTGGGGCAAAGGATCGTCCTTGTCTGTTATTAAGTCATATCGGCTGCGGTTGCGGCGCAAACGGTGGCAGGCTCGTGCGTTTCGCAAGCGGCGCGAACTTGCAACTGTTGTCGATCGGACAGAGCAGATCAAACCCGGCGGCGTGCTGCTTTTCTCGACGCTTAGAAATGAAAAGATCCGCCTTCCCTACTTTCTGAAATACTATCGCGACATGGGCGTTACCCACTTCTTGATCGTCGACAATGACAGCGATGATGGAGGGCGCGAGTACCTGGAAAGCCAGCCGGACGTCTCGCTGTGGACCACGACCGGTAGTTATAAGCGGTCGCGGTTTGGGGTCGACTGGCTGAATTGGCTGATGCGCAAATACGCGCATGATCATTGGTCGCTGGTCGTCGATCCGGACGAGTTTTTCGTCTACCCGTTCTGCGATACGCGTCCGCTTCAGGCGCTGACGGATTGGCTGGACGCATCTGGGATCAAGTCCTTCGGCGCCATGCTTCTGGACATGTACCCTAAAGGTCGGATGGACGCGCAACCCTATCGCGAAGGGCAGAACCCGATCGACATCGCCTGCTGGTTTGACAGCGGTAACTACATGATCGAAAAGAACACGCGCTTTCGAAATCTGTGGATTCAAGGCGGCCCGCGAACACGGGTCTTTTTTGCCGATGCGCCTGAGCGCGCGCCGGCTCTGAACAAGATTCCGCTGGTGAAATGGCAACGTAGCTACACCCTGGAAAGCTCGACACATATGTTGCTGCCCCGCACCCTGAACGTGACATATGACGAATGGGGGGGCGAAAAGGCGTCGGGCTGCCTACTGCACGCGAAATTCCTGGACACGTTTAGTGCCAAGGCCGCTGAAGAACTTGAGCGCGGCCAGCACTATGCGGCCAGCCATGAATACCGCGCCTATCACACTCACCTGAAGGACGACCCGAACCTGTGGTGTAAATGGAGTGAGAAATACATCAACTGGCGCCAATTGGAGATTCTGGGTCTCATGTCCAAGGGGAACTGGGCATGACACTGGGAATTGTCATGTTGGTTCACGATGCGCTGGACCGGGCCGAACAGATCGCCCGGCACTGGGCCACAAACGGCTGCCCGGTCGTGATCCATGTCGACAAGCGGGTGAAGCGCCCAATCTATTCGGGCTTCGTGAACAGCCTGAATGACCTCGACAACGTGATGTTCTGTGGCCGCCATCGCTGTGAATGGGGCACCTGGTCCCTGGTGGCGGCCAGCCAGACTGCATCGGAAATGATGCTGCGCAATTTCGATGACGTGCGGCATGTTTTCCTGGCCTCAGGCTCGTGCCTGCCGTTGCGGCCAATCGAAGAGATGGTCGAATATCTGGCCGACCGTCCCCTGACCAACTTCATTGAGAGTGTCACGACCGAAGACGTGCCCTGGACCGTTGGTGGGTTGGATCATGAACGCTTCACCCTGCGGTTTCCGTTCTCATGGAAACGCCAACGTCACCTATTTGACGCCTATGTGAAACTGCAACGCCGGGTTCGGCTGAAGCGCAAGGTGCCAGACGGCATCGTGCCGCATCTGGGCAGCCAGTGGTGGTGTCTGACGCGCCAGACTTTGAGCGCTATTCTGGAAGACCCCGAGCGTGAAAACTATGACCGGTATTTCAAGAAGGTCTGGATCCCCGACGAAAGCTATTACCAGACGCTGGTCAGGCTTTATTCAACGAATATCGAAAGCCGGTCCCTGACTCTGTCAAAGTTCGATTTCCAAGGCAAACCGCATATCTTCTATGATGATCACCTGCAGCTTCTACGCCGGTCAGATTGCTTCGTGGCGCGCAAGATCTGGCCACGGGCGGACAAGCTTTATACCTCGTTTCTGTCGGATGCGGCCAAGCTGATGACCGGGGCCGAGCCGAATCCGGGAAAGATCGACCGCATCTTTTCCAAGGCGGTCGAGCGGCGCACCAAAGGCCGGTCGGGCCTGTACATGCAAAGCCGGTTCCCGAACGAAGGTTGGGAAAACGGCACGACCTGCGCACAGTATTCGGTGTTCGAGGGGTTCAGCGAGCTGTTCGAGGATTTCGACCAATGGCTGAACCGTATGGTTGGCGCCCGCGTTCACGGTCACCTGTTTGGCCCCGACAAGGTTGCGTTCGCCAACGGCCAAGCGGTGTTTTCCGGCGCGCTGTATGAAAGTGCGGCGGTTCGTGACTACAACCCCAAGGCATTTCTGACCAACCTGATCTGGAACACCCGTGGTGAACGGCAATGCTTTCAGTTCGGGCCGCGTGACACCCAGGATCTGTCCTGGTTCATGGCAAAGGACCCGAATGCGCAGATCAGCGTGATTTCGGGTGCTTGGGCGGTGCCCTTGTTTCATTCGAACAAGAATTTTTCGGACATCCGACGCGAAGCCGCGCGATTGCAGAAGATCGAAGCCGAACACCTGAGTGTTCTGCGCAGTAACTATTCGAAGGCGCGGGTGCGCATCTGGACCATGGCAGAGTTCATTGAAAACCCGATGGAGCCCTTGCAGACCATCGTTGATGAAATCGGCGCACGCAGCGCGCACCGCCTGGCCGAAGCCCCGAAAATGGTACCGCTGGAGGGGTTCGGACAGTTCCTGCAAAACCTCAAGAACCAGGGCATGCATCCGCATCTGATGGGGGATTTCCCAACCGGTTCGGACCCTGTCTATAACCCGCGCAAGGCGCGCAAACCCTATCTGGTGAAGTGATCCATGGCCCGCAAATTCGACTACTTCATCATCTTCGCCGAAATGCGCACCGGGTCGAATTTCCTTGAATCGAACGTGGATCAGTTCGAAGGGCTGAAATGCTATGGTGAGGCGTTCAATCCCTATTTCATGGTGACACCCAAGACGAAGGATCTGTTCGGCGTGACCGTGAAGATGCGGGATGCCGACCCGATGCTGCTGCTTGAGCGGATGAAGGAAAACACGTCCGGCATCCCGGGCTTTCGGTTCTTTCACGACCACGACCCCCGCGTGTTCGATGCCGCGATTGATGACCCGCGCTGCGCCAAGGTGGTGCTGACCCGAAACGTGGTGGACGCCTATGTCAGTCGCAAGATCGCCTGGGCAACCGATCAGTGGGCGCTGAACAACGTGAAGGATGCGAAGAAACAGAAGGTCACGATTGATCCTGAGGAATTCGAGCGCCTGGTCTACCGCCTCAAGGGGTTCCAGCTGAAGGTGAAGGACCGGCTACAACGGACCGGGCAGACTGCGTTCCACATCGATTATGACGAAACGCAGGACCTTGATGTGCTGAACGGGCTGGGCCGGTTCCTGGGTGCAGATCATGAGATCACCGAATTCGCCGGCAAGTACAAGAAACAGAACCCAGAACCACTGTCGGAAAAAGTCAGGAACTATGACGACTTGGTGCAGGCCGCCGCCGACATCGACCTGTTTGATTTGGGGCGCGTCCCCAGTTTTGAACCGCAACGCACGCCTGTGGTGCCGACCTATGTCAGCGCGGGTGACGCACCGCTGATCTATCTGCCGGTTCGGGGTGGGCCCGAAGACCGGGTGCGGTCGTGGATGACCAGCCTGGGCGAGGTCGGTGACGGGTTCACCCAAAAAACCCTGAGGCAGTGGAAACGTCGGCACAAGGGACACCGCAGTTTTACGGTCTTGCGTCATCCGGTGGCGCGACTGCACGCGGTGTTTTGCAAGCATTTCTTGCAGGATGGTCCAGAGACTTACTGGGAAATCCGCAATGTGCTGCGTAGCACGTATGACGTGCCGCTGCCCGAACAGATACCAGACAAAACCTATGACCGACGCACCCATCACGCGGCGTTTCTGGGTTTTGTCGATTTCGTGAAAACGAACCTGACTGGCCAAACCGGCATTCGGGTCGACGCGACCTGGGCGACGCAATCGTCTGTTATTCAGGGGTTTGGGCAATTCATGCTGCCCGACCACATTATGCGCGAAGATCAGCTGGAAGGCGGGCTGGCGAATATCGCGCGGGAGATCGGGGTCGACATGCCGCCGCTGCCCGCCCAAGCACCGGATGCGCCGTATGCCTTGGCGGATATCTATGACAAGACGATAGAGGCCGCTGTGCGCAGCGCCTACCAGCGCGACTATATGATGTTCGGGTTTGGACCCTGGGCCTGAGGCCTCATGCGGCTCGGGTTTTTTGCGTTTCTGTCAATAAAGCGTGCAGCGTCGTCGGGTCGCCATTGGCACGCAGCTTTGAACAGACCGCGCTGTCGCGCATCGTACGCGACACAAGGGCCAGCGCTTTGAGGTGCTCGACTCCGGCGCCCTCGGGGGCGAACAAGGCAAAAACCAGATCAACAGGCTGACGATCCACGGCATCGAAATCAAACGGACGCTCGACCCGCACAAAGGCGCCGATCACATTCGTGATGCCTGCAATGCGGGCATGGGGCAAGGCGACACCATGGCCCACGCCAGTCGGGCCAAGGCTTTCGCGTTCCTGGAGCGCGCTGAAAGCGATCGCGCCATCAATGTCATGGATGCCGGCCACCATGTCACCCAGGTCCTGAAACAGGCGCTTTTTACTGGTGACGGTTCCAAAAACCTTGACGGCCTCGGGCCGAAGAATGTCCGAAAGTTCCATATTCCAACACTTTCCTGCGGCCCGGGGCCTTGTTCGGCGCTTACGCGTCCTTCGGGTCGATCCAGCCGATATTGCCGTCTTCGCGGCGATACACGACGTTCACGCCATCGGTTTTCTCATTGCGGAAAACCAGAACCGGGGCATGGGCCAGCTCCATCTGCATGACAGCTTCGCCAACGGACAACGACGGGATGCGCGTTTCCATTTCGGCGATGATCATGGGCGTGAGCGTGGCGTCGTCCGATTCCTCGTGGCCTTCCTCTGCGGCGAGGATATACGAGGCACCGCCGAAAACTTCAACCGGGTCCGCACGATCTTTGTGGTGATCCTTCAACCGGCGCTTGTAGCGGCGCAGTTGTTTTTCCATTTTTTCGGCGCAGAGGTCGAAGGCGGCATAAATCTCGGTGGCGTGGGCGCTGGCCTGCGCGGTCAGGCCGGTCGACAGGTGAACCACGGTTTCGCACACGAACTCATGCGCGTTTTTCGAAAAGATCACCTGAGCGTCGGTCGGACGCTCGGCATATTTCTGAACCACACCGGACAGCTCGTCTTTCACGTGTGTTTGAAGGGCCTGACCGATTTCGATCTGCTTGCCACTGATTTGGTACTGCATCCTGTCTCCTTTTGGATTTGCAGGTGACGTTGCCGCCATCCCCTTACGGGGTTGTCGGGCTTCTAAAGACTTTTGGTTTGAGTTTCCAGCCCGGTCCGACAAGATCGGACGCGTTAAGTGCAAACCCCCTGTTCCGGGGCGGCACGAACGGGAAACGGCATGTTCATGCATCCCCTGTATTTGGCGCCACAACGCCATGCCTTGTCAACTGAAAGCCCTCTCACGTGATCTTGAAATTCTGGCCAAGATAGACCCGGCGCACGTTTTCGTCTCGGATGACCTCGTCAGTCGTGCCGCTCATCAGAACCCGGCCATCGTGCAGGATATAGGCGCGATCGACGATATCAAGCGTCTCGCGCACGTTGTGGTCGGTGATCAGAACGCCGATGCCACGATCCTTGAGGTCATGGACCAAGGTGCGGATTTCGCCCACGGCGATCGGGTCCACCCCGGCAAAGGGTTCGTCCAAAAGAAGGTATTTCGGGTCGGCGGCTAAACAGCGCGCGATTTCGACTCGCCGACGTTCGCCGCCAGACAGGGCCAGCGCCGAAGCGCGGCGTAGGTGGCCGATTGAAAACTCGCTCAGAAGCTCTTCCAACCGTTCGCGTCGCTTGTGTCGGTCCTTGATGGCGATTTCCAGAATGGCAAGGATGTTGTCTTCGACCGATAGCCCGCGAAAGATGGACATTTCCTGCGGCAGATACCCAATGCCGAACTTGGCCCGGCGATACATCGGTAGAAGTGTCACGTCGCGCCCGTCGATCATGACCTGCCCGGCTTCGGGCGTGACCAGTCCGGCAATTGCATAGAACGTCGTCGTCTTGCCTGACCCGTTTGGTCCCAGAAGCGCGACAACTTCGCCACGGTTCAGCTCCATCGAGAAATCAAGGATGACGGGTTTTTTGCGATAGCTTTTGCGCAGACTAACAATGCGAAGCCCGGCGCTACCGTCTTCGACGGAAAGATCAGGCGCCTGTGCCATCACTGGTCTCCGGTTTGCAGGATCGTCTTGACCCGCCCGTCCATCGTGCCGGTGCCCGCCTTTAGGTCCACGGTCAGCCGGTTAGCGGACAACGCGTTTGCGCCTTGGGTCAGGATTACGTCGCCGGTCATGACAACGGTCCCGGTTGCGATGGTATAAACGGCTTCGCGCGCTTCGGCTGCTTCGGCGGCGTTTACCAAGGTCACACCGCCCGACGCATGCAGGCGTGAAATCTCACCCGTGACGTCTTCGCCGGTCGTGTACTCGACCCGGACTTTGGCGGCGGTCAGGCGCATTTCGCCTTGGCCAATCATGACATTGCCTTGAAACGTAGCGGTGCCGTCGCCCTGGTCCACTTGCAACTGATCCGCCGAAATCTCGATGGGAAGTGAGCTGTCGTGCTTCAATCCGCCGAACGCGATTTGCGCGCCCTGCGCCGATGCTGCGACCGGACCGACAAGGCTCAGAAGAACGGCGGTTACAATTCCCAGGAATACTTTCACGTCACTGGCTCCCTTGCCCTTTGGGTGTGTATACCAGTTTCACGCCGTGCTTGAAAACCAGAAGATAGGTCGTGGCATCACCGTCGTGTTTGATCACGCTGGCCTCGCCCGCCACGATCCGGCCCATGGGGCCGGTTGCCGTAATCGGGCCGTCGGTAACTACGCGGGTCGAATCCAGTGCCGCCGTCAACCCCTCGGCTTCGATCAGGTAGTCAGTCGAAGTGGCCAAGGTCACGCCATCCGACAGCGTCACCTCTTGTTTGTCACCATCGATCAGAGCGGTTCTTGCCACGATATCAACAAGCGCCCCGTCAGGGGTTTCAATGCGGGCGGTCAGTTGATCGGCACTGACCCGGTTCATGTTACCCCCCTCGGGTCGCGCGGTATCGGCGTGAAAGGAAATGGCTGCGCCATCTTCGGTGACGCCGGAAAAACTGGGCCCCGAAATCCGCTGATCGCGCGCCAGGTCTTCCACATCCACGCCAGAATAGGTGATCGCCTGAGTCGGGTCGATTGACCGAGAGATCAGGAACATGGTCGACAACAGCGCAAGCGCGATGACCGGAAGGAGGACCTTCAGCCAAGCGACCACGCGCGAATAGGTGTTGTCATGGGCTGCCATACGGGATCCGCCTGCCTTTCCAAGGCTATGTAACATGCGCGCAGGGCTTTCCAATGGCTACGCGTCCCTATCGGCGGATCAATGCGCGAAGATGTCGATCTCGGGCCAGCCGGCCAGGTCCAGCTTGGCGCGGGTCGGCAAGAAATCAAAGCACGATTGCGCAATGTCCATGCGCCCCTCGCGGGCCAGAAGCACATCCAGCTTTTCGCGCAGGCGGTGCAGGTAAAGAACATCAGACGCGGCATAATCCAGCTGTGCCTCGGTCAGGTTTTCGGCACCCCAGTCGCTCATCTGCTGCTGTTTCGAGACATCGACTTTCAACAGCTGATCCAGAAGGTTCTTCAGCCCGTGCCGGTCGGTATAGGTGCGGATCAGCTTCGATGCGATCTTGGTGCAATAGACCGGCGCGGTGACAACGCCGAACGCGTTCAACAGCGCGGCAATATCGAACCGGCCAAAGTGGAAAAGCTTCAGCACCTCCGGGTCGGCCAGCATCCGCTCCAAGTTCGGCGCCGAGGTCTGGCCTTTTGCGATCTGCACCAGATGGGCGTTGCCGTCACCGCCGGACATCTGCACCACGCAAAGACGGTCGCGATGTGGGTTCAGCCCCATGGTTTCGCAGTCAATCGCCACGACCGGTCCCAGGTCCAGACCATCAGGAAGGTCGCGCTTGTAAAGATGATTGGCCATGGAATGCTCCCGGTTGATTGCCTGTGTCCGTGATACGCCTGCCACCCCTGCGGTTCAACGCCCAACAACAGCCATTTTTTTACGCATATATGAAACGCAATGTGATAATGTGTTGGCAGATGCCCGGCGCAAAGACCGGCACAACAACGAAAAAAGAACCAACGAGGGAAAATATGATCGACCTTTGGAAGGAAGTCATGGTCGAGAACGCCGCAGCCTGGATTGGCTGGGGTGGTCTGATCATCGGTATCATTTTCGGCTTCATCGTTCAGCGCACGAATTTCTGCACGATGGGGTCCATATCCGACATTCTGTCATTCGGAGACTGGCGCCGGTTTCGCGCCTGGCTGATGGCGACGGGCGTGGCCATCATCGGGGTCGCCGTGCTGGAACGCACGGCCATCGCCGACATGAGCTTTTCAATGTATGTCACCCCGAACCTGACCTGGGGCGGCCACATCATTGGCGGCTTCATCTTCGGGATCGGCATGGTTTTTGGCGGCGGATGCGTCTCAAAGAACCTTGTGCGCGCGGGCGGGGGTGATTTGCGGTCACTGATCGTGTTGGTCGTGATCGGCATCTCGGCTTACATGACCATCGGCGGGCTGTTCGGCCCCACACGCGTGGCCTTGGTTGAGCCGATGACGGCGGACCTGACCGCAGCGGGCTTCGATGACCAACGCATCGGCACGATCCTGTCCGGGGTGACCGGCATGGCATCGGGCACCGCGAACCTGATCGCGGTAATCCTGTTTGGCGGTGGTTTCGTGGCCTATGGCTTGGCGAACAAGGCGTTCCGCAGTTCCCCCAGCCACATGATTGCGGGCATCGGCATCGGCTTGTGTGTGATCGCCGGTTGGCTGCTGACGGCGATGACCTTCGACGAATTTGCTGACAACCCGACGCTGGCCTCCCTGTCCTATGTGCGCCCGGCCGGGGACAGCATTGATTACTTCATGCGCTTCACGGCCTTTGACGGGATCAGCTTTTCGGTGGTGACCACGCTGGGTGCGCTGATCGGCGCCTTTATCGGCGCAGTTACCCAGAAGCGGTTTCACCTGGCCACGTTCAGCGACGCGCCCGACACGTTGCGCAACCTTGGCGGCGGTGTCCTGATGGGGATCGGTGGCGTCGTGGCGCTGGGCTGCACGGTGGGGCAGGCGGTGACCGGGTTCTCGACCCTCGCGGTCGGATCCCTGCTGACCTTCATCTTCATCATCATCGGCGGGATCGTCGGGATGAAGGCGATGGAAGCCATGGCCTGACCTGAACTGGCCTGAATTGGAAAGGGCCCCGAAAAGGGGCCCTTTTTCGTCAGTCGTCCGCTTCACCCAGAAGCGTCGCAACCTTCAGCGCAAGTTTCTTGTAGATATCCGCGTGCACTCCGTCGGGCTCCCCGATGATCAGCGGTGTGCCAGCGTCCGAGTTTTCGCGGATCGCCATATGCAGTGGCACGGCCCCTAGGAACATCACGCCCAGTCGTCGCGCGTCAGCCTCGGCGCCGCCATGGCCAAAGATCTCGGAAATCTCGCCGCAATGGGGGCAAACGAAGGACGACATGTTTTCGATGATGCCCAGGATCGGCACATCGACGTCCTTGAACATCTTCAGCCCTTTGCGTGCGTCAACCAGCGCCAGGTCCTGGGGGGTCGACACGATCACCGAGCCGGACAGCGGTACCTGCTGCGCCATGGTCAGCTGCGCGTCACCCGTGCCGGGCGGCATGTCGAGGATCAGGAAATCCAGCTCGCCCCACACCACTTCGCGCACCATCTGCATCAGCGCCGAGACGACCATCGGCCCGCGCCAGATCACCGGGCTTTCCTCATCCATCAGGAACCCCATCGACATGACCTTCATGCCGTATTTCTCGATCGGGATGATCTTTTCGTCCTCGATCGCGGGGCGGTCGGTGATGTCCAGAAGCCGCGGGATCGACGGGCCGTAGATGTCGGCATCCAACAGGCCGACCTTGAAGCCAAGGCTGCGCAGCGTGGCGGCCAGGTTCACGGCAGTGGTGGATTTCCCCACCCCGCCCTTGCCCGAGGCAACGGCGACAATGTGCTTGATGCCGGGAATACCAGCCTGTGCCGGGCGCATGTCGGGGCCGGGCACGCCGGGATTGGTCGGCGGTGACGGGCGCAGGCTGGGTGCAGCGCCTTCGCCCTTCTCGGCGGTCAGGACGACCAGCAGGCTTTCGATCTTGGGCATGTTGTCACCCAGACGCTGCTCAATCTCGGCCTTTATCGCGCCCAAGTCGCCCGGAAAATCCGGGGGCACATTGACGGTGACGACGACCTTGTGGCCAGACACCGAGATGTCCTTTTCGCCGACCAGCCCGGCCTCGACGATATTGCCTTTAACGCCGTCAACTTCGATATGCGCCAGATGCGCAAGGATGCGTGTGATCATGTGTTTGCCCGCTTGTCCGTTTTTCAGTCGCGTGAGTAATACATGCCGACGACGTGCTCTGCTTCCGCAAAGAACAGCCAGCGCCCGACGATAACCCCCAGGATATGGCAGGCCAATGCGACAAAGCTGGTCACGTGGCCCGCGGGGGTCAGGAGCAAGATCGCGGCCGGAAGCGCGCCGATCAGAATGCCTGCGATCATTCGCAGTTTCTGCGCGTGCTTGCGGCCGATGATGTGCACCATCTCGTCCAGGATATAATTGCGCGCGGTGTGCGCGCTTTCCAGCATCCGAACCGTGCCGATCGACCCCAACCCGGTGGCGGTGCCTTTGTCGGTGCCAGTCGACGACAGGCGGTCATCGCCCATCTTCCACGCAGCCACTTGCAGCAGGGTCAGAAGCAGGATCAGAACGCCGGCCACCTTCGCCTCGCCTGCCATGAGCGCGCCGCCCGACAGGGCGTAGAGCAGGAACAGAACCGGGTTCAGCGGCATGTTCCAACGCGGGATCGTTTTCAGCTGGGTATAGATCATCGAGGTGGTGAACACCGTGATCAGCGCCAGGATCGACCCGAGATAGCCAAGAAACGGCAAGGCTGTGTCTGCGAAGATCAGCGACAGCGCATAGGGCGCGAACACCAGAAGCGTCATGACCGACGCGATGCCTTCGCGCGACAGCCACGAGGTGCGCCATTGGCTGAACGCATAGATCGCGTTCTTGCGATTGCCCAGGTGGAAGGTCGAGGCCAGCAGTCCGCCCACCGCCAGCGCATAGGCGATGAAGAAAAACGCGAACGCGGTGCCGCCGCTTACGTCCGGAAACCCCAGGCCAAGCCAGGCCAGAAGCCCGAACCCAAGCCCGGAAAACGTGGTGAAGATGATTACGGAAGGTGCCGGGTGCATCAGAGTTTCTCCAGCGCTTTGTCAAGCCAACCAAGGAAGCCTTTGGCCTCGGTCGCGACAGGTTTCAGGTCGGGAATGCCTGCGGTTTCCATCGTGTCCTTGGGACGCGGCGGCAGGTATTTGTTCACGGGCTTGGTGCCTTGTTCAGGCATCAGGTCAAATCCGCCACGCTCGGCCACCAATTTGGACACATCGCTGTCCGGATCGCCAAGATCGCCAAAGTGCCGGGCGCCTGCGGGGCAGGTCCGCACGCAGGACGGTACGCGGTCCACTTCCTCAAGGTTTTCGTTGTAAATCCGGTCGACGCACAGCGTGCATTTCTTCATCACACCCGCCGCCTGATCCAACTCTCGCGCGCCGTAAGGGCAGGCCCAGGCGCACAGGCCACAGCCGATGCAGCGGTCTTCGTTGACCAGAACGATCCCGTCCTCGGTGCGTTTATAGCTGGCCCCGGTCGGGCAGACCGTGACGCAGGGCGCGTCTTCGCAATGCAAGCAGGATTTCGGGAAGTGCACCGTCTGGGCGGGCTTGTCCGCGGGCTGCACCTCATAGCTGAACACACGGTTCAGGAAGGTGCCCGACGGGTCCGCGCCATAGGCGTCCATGTCGGACAGCGGCACGCCATAATTCTCGGTGTTCCAGCCCTTGCAGGACGTCACGCAGCCGTGGCAACCCACGCAGGTGTCCAAGTCGATGACCAGCCCCAGTTTCTTGTCGGTGGATGCAGGAAGAGCCGTCATTTCACTTTCCTCGCCACGTTCTTGGGACCTTTGCCAACCGGCGATTTGATCGGCGGATAGGCGGGTTGCGATTCAGGTGGCGGCGGATCGGCCTTCGCGATCTTCACCCGCAGATCGAACCACGCGGCCTGGCCGGTGATCGGGTCGGAGTTGGCCCAGCGCATCCCGTCCGCTTTGGGCGGCTGAAGCTCGTGAATGATGTGGTTCAGAAGGAAGCCTTCGGTGGCCTCTGACGCGCCTTCGTCTAGTGCCCAGGCGCCTTTGCGCTTGCCGATCGCGTTCCAGGTCCAGATTGTGTTTTCGTTCAACCCGGCCTGATGCGCCACCGGTACGGTGATCGATCCATGCGCCGAGGTGACGGTGGCATAGTCGCCATCTTCGAACCCGTTCGCCTCCCAAATCTTGGTGGGCAGATACAGGCGGTTCTTGCCGGTGATCTGGCGCAGCCAGGCGTTCTGCGTGCCCCAGGAATGATACATGTGCATCGGCCGCTGGGTCAGCGCGTGGATCGGGAACTCGTCCGGGTCGACATTCGAATCCTCGAACGGCGCATACCAGATCGGCAGCGGATCCATCGTGTCTTTCACACGCTGACGCAGGTTCTCGGGCGGTTGCACATCGCCGTGCCCTTCGGCGGCCAGCTGCAACTTGCGCAGCGGCTCGACATACAAGTTGAACACATAGGGCGCGGGGGCATCAAAGATGCCGCGCTCCACCGCCCAATCCTGATAGCCCTGGTTCCAGGGTTTATAGAACTGCGTTTCCTCGGGCAGGTGATCGACCCAGAAGCCACCGTTTTCGATATAGCGGTCCAGCTGTTCAGGGTTCGGCGCGCCGCGCCCCTTGCCGGTCCCGTCCTCACCACGCCAGCCGGCCAGTGGGCCAACACCGGGGCGGCGTTCGTGGTTCACCAGATAATCGGCGTAGTCCTTGAACTTCTGCGACCCATCTTCGTTCACGAAACCGGGCAGGCCCAATTTGGCGCCCAGCTCGACCAGCACGGACTGGAAACCGCGCACGTTGCGGTCCGGTTCAACCACCGGCCACCGGATTGCATCGGCCAGCCCGTCAGCCTCGCAGATCGGGCGATCCAGCAGCGAAATGCAATCGTGCCGTTCTAGATAGGTCGTGTCGGGCAAGATCAGGTCAGCATAGGCGACCGTTTCAGAACTGTAAGCATCCGAGTAGATGATATGCGGGATCACATAATCGCCGTTCTCATCCTTGTCGGTCAGCATGCGCATGACCTCAGATGTGTTCATCGACGAATTCCACGCCATGTTCGCCATGTACAAAAACAGCGTGTCGATCTTGTAGGGGTCCCCCGCGTGAGCGTTCGAGATGACCATGTGCATCAGCCCGTGGGCCGACAGCGGGTTTTCCCAGGTGAACGCCTTGTCGATCCGTTTCGCGCTTCCGTCTTCGTTGATCAGCAGGTGCTCCGGCCCCATCGGATAGCCCAAATGCGGACCGTCCAGCGGCTGACCGGGGGTGACGCCGGCGTGGGGTTTCGGATGCGCTTCGGGCGGTTTCGGATAGGGCGGCTTGAAGCGGAAGCCGCCGGGCACTTCGACCGACCCCAGGATGATCTGCAACACATGCAGCGCGCGGCAGGTCTGGAAGCCGTTCGAATGTGCCGAAATCCCGCGCATCGAGTGGAACGAGACCGGGCGCCCGACCATCTTGTCGTGCTTTTCGCCCTTCCAATCGGTCCAGGGCTGGTCGATGACGATCTCTTCCTCGAACGCCACGCGGGCCAGTTCGGACGCGATCGCCTTGATGCGCGCGGCGGAAATGCCGGTGCGTTCGGCCACGGCCTCGGGGGCGTAATCGTCGGACAGATACCGGTCGGCCATCAGTTGCAGAACCGGGCGATGGGTGACACCCGCCTTGCGGATATTGCCCGCCAGATCGGGCATCACGCCCTTCTTGTCATAATCCGCCAGCTTGCCGGTGGCGCGGTTGAGCACCTGCGGCTTGCCGGATTTGCCGCGCAGGAACAGGCCGAACTCCGGCGAGCTTTCGTCGCCGTTCACCATGAAGCCCGCGTTGGTATAGCGGCTGAGGTAGTTCAGATCGATGTTGCCCGATTTCATCAGCGCGTGGATCAGCGACAGGATGAACAGCCCATCGGTGCCCGGCGTGATGCCGACCCATTCATCGGCAATGGCGTTGTAACCCGACCGGATCGGGTTCACGCCGATGACCTTGGCGCCGCGTTCCTTCAGCTTGCCCAGCCCGATTTTGATCGGGTTGCTGTCGTGGTCCTCGGCCACGCCGAAGATCATGAACAGCTTGGTGCGGTCCCAATCGGGTTGGCCAAATTCCCAGAACGCCCCGCCCATCGTATAGATGCCGGCAGCGGCCATGTTGACCGAGCAGAAGCCACCATGCGCGGCATAGTTCGGCGTGCCATAGGCCTGCGCGAACCAGCCGGTGAAGCTTTGCGACTGATCGCGACCGGTGAAGAATGCCATCTTCTTCGGGTCCGTGTCGCGCAGCGGCCCCATCCAGCCCGCAGCAATGTCCAGCGCCTCGTCCCAGCTGATTTCCTCGAACTCGCCCGAACCTCTTGGTCCCACGCGTTTCATCGGGGCGTTCAGGCGGGACGGCGCATAATGCTGCATGATCCCGGCCGAGCCCTTGCCGCAGAGCACGCCCTTGTTCACCGGGTGATCGCGGTTGCCTTCGATATAAGCGACCTGGCCGTCCTTCATGTGCACGTTGATGCCACACCGGCAAGCACACATATAACAGGTCGTCTGGCGCACCTCGTCGGATACGGGCGGCGATGTCTCGACTTTGATGTTCTCAGGCTTGGTCATCGGTTCATATCTCATCATTGCGATATTTGAATGAACATGGCACAGAAATTCCTTCGGTCAAAAGGAAATCATGCCACGCCGGGTGCGAGCGAAACAGGCTGCGTTGTCGTCGGGTAGGGCCAGATGACGGCGACATTAAGTCCAGCTTAGCAGTTGTCGTCGCAGTAAAGCCGATAGAGCGTTTCGATCACCGCCATCGCTTCGGGACTGGACATCGAATAGAACACCGATTGCGCTTGCCGGCGGGCAGTCACAAGTTGTTCGCCGCGCAGTTTGGCAAGCTGTTGTGACACCGTCGATTGCCCCAATCCAGTGGCCTCTTGCAACTGCTGCACAGATTGTTCGCCATTGACCAGTTTGCACAGAATCAACAGACGTTTTTGGTTGGAGAGCACGCGCATCAACTCGCTGGCCTTTTCCGCCGTTTCGCTGAGATCATCGATTTCCACGCGCCATGCCCCCGGATTTAAATACTTTTCCCAGTTTGACCAGCGAAGAACCCGGCGTCAATGCGCCTGAATCAGAGTTTCCTTGACCTCACCCGATAAGTATTCAACAATTTTGATGTAAAGATACACGGGCGATCAGGGAGGGTTTGCCAATGCTGGACCAGATGGACAACGCGAAGTCGATGTCGATTATCGTGACCAAAGGGACGCTGGACTGGGCATATCCGCCCTTCATCCTGGCGACCACGGCGGCGGCGATGGATGTGGAGGTGACGATGTTCTTCACCTTCTACGGGCTGCAATTGCTGAAGAAGGACCTTGATCACCTGAAGATCTCGACGCTTGGAAATCCGGGCATGGAAATGCCGATGATGGGCGGGCACATGTCGATGCCCAACATGGTGTCGATGCTGCCAGGTGTGGACCGCGCCGCCACCACCATGATGAAGAACCTGATCAAGAAGAAGGGCGTTGCCTCGATCCCCGACCTGCGCGAAGCGGCGGTGGATCTTGAGGTCAACATGATCGCCTGCCAAATGACGCTGGACCTGTTCGAGTTGAGCCAGGATGACCTGATTGACGGGCTCGAAATCGGTGGCGCGGCGACCTATATGGAAAACGCGCTCAAGTCCGACATCAACCTTTACATCTAAACGACCATTGAGGGAGGAAACCACATGGCCAACCAGGAACTGAATGCAGAAGGGCTGAATTGCCCGCTGCCGATCATCAAAGCCAAGAAGGCGCTGAAGGGGATGGATGTAGGTGACGTTTTGTCGATCCGTGCAACCGACCCCGGCTCGGTCGCTGACTTTGCCGCGTTCTGCAACCAGACGGGTAATGAACTTGTAGCACAAAGTCAGGACGGTGACGTCTTCACATATGAGATCAAACGCGCCTGAACTTACGTGCGTGATGTGAAAGGCCCCGCCAGATCGGCGGGGCCTTTTGCGTTTTCTAGAGGCTGATACGGAACCGCGCAAACCCGTCTGGGCCTTCGCCCGCAGGTTCGATCGTCACACCCTTCACATCGCCCATATAGGCCGATGCGGCCGGGCCGGTATCGAAAAGAACCGTTGTGCCGGGTAGGGCCTTGAAGTGCCAGTTCGCATCGGCCGACGGGTTGATCGTGCCCTGCTCGACGATATAGCGCACAATTACATCGCGGTTTGTGTCGGGCGCCTCGAAAACGGTGGTTTCGCCGCCCGTGCCGGGGAAGCTACCGCCGCCACCCGCGCGATAGTTGTTGGTTGCCACGATGAACTCCATGTCGTCCGACACAGGATTTCCATTGTGCATCAGGTTCACGATCCGGGTGGCGTCCGGGTTCAGCGGCTCGCCTTTCGGACCAAAGCGCGATGGTTGCGACAGGTCGATCTCATAGGTCACCCCGTCGATCACATCGAAATTGTAGCTCGGGAAGGACGGGTTCAGCAGCACTTGGTCAGCGTCGCCGGGAGTCACCTGGTTGAACATGCCAGCCGAACGCTCCAACCAACCTTTCAGCTGCGCACCGTTGATGCGAACGGCGCGCACGGTGTTGGGGTAGAGATACAGATCGGCCACGTTCTTGATCGCGACATCGCCCGCAGGCACGTCGGTGAAATACTCTGGGCCGCCGCGGCCACCGGCCTTGAAGGGTGCAGCAGCAGACAGGATCGGAAGGCCTTCGTGCTCGGTGCCCTTCATCATCTCGGTCACATACCAGGCCTGGGCGATTGACACGATCTGCACCGACGGGTCGTCGGCGACCAGCGCGAAGTAGCTGTGCAGTGGCGCCGAGGTCTTTCCCACCGCGCGGCGGATATAGGCGAGCGTTTCGTCGTGTTCCTGCGCGACGGCATCCAGCACTGGCTGATGATCCCCCACCAACGCGGTATAGGACCGGTCTTCGTTCCGCTTGGAAATCGGCCGGGTCTCCGAGGCATGGCTGACCACGCGCCATTCCCCGCCCTCGTGCTCCAGCATCAGGTCGATCACGCCCAAGTGCGATCCCCAGAAGCCGCCCATCACGGCAGGCACCCCGTGGATCGTGCCCTTGTCGACGTCACAGCCTTCGAAATCGGCATAAGTCGGCGACGGGAAGACCAGGTGGCTGTGCCCCGTCATCAGCGCGTCGATCCCCGGCACCTGTGCCAGCGGCACGGAGGCGTTCTCCATCCCGTCGGTGCGGGTGGCCGATCCGATGCCCGAGTGGCTGAGTGCGATGATGATGTCCGCGCCGGCCTCTTTCATCTCGGGGATCCAGGCCTCGGCGGTCTCAACGATATCGCGCGCTTCGACCTTGCCTTCCAGATGGCGGCGATCCCAGTTCATGATTTGCGGCGGGACGAAGCCGATGATGCCGACCTTGATCGCTTGCTCGGCACCCGATCCGTCCTTCAGCATCCGGTCAAGGATCACATAGGGTTTCAACAGGGTCTTGTCGTCGCGCGGGCCCGCCCCGGCTTCTTTGGCGACGTTGGCCGATACGACCGGGAAATTCGCGCCCGCAACCGACTTCATCAGGAAATCGAGCCCATAGTTAAACTCATGGTTGCCCAGCGTCGAGGCGTCATAGCCTAGCGTGTTCATCGCGGCGATGATCGGGTGCATGTCACCTTCGGCCATTCCGCGTTCATAGGCGATGTAGTCGCCCATCGGGTTGCCTTGCAGGAAGTCACCGTTGTCGACCAGCATCGTATTGGTCGCCTCGGCGCGGATGTCCTGGATGATCGACGCGGTGCGCGAAAGGCCAACCGTGTCACGCGCCTTGTCAGCGTAATAATCATACGGGAACACGTGCACGTGCAGATCCGTCGTTTCCATGATGCGCAAATGCGCCTGGTTGGCCGCGGCGCGGGCGGAAAACGGGTGCAGGGCAATCAGCGTGGCCCCGGCGGCAGAGCCCAGGAATGTACGGCGGTTGAATGTGGTCATGGCAGCCTCTCTCTCTGAATTCGCGCGAAAACTATGAGGGCAGCGTAGCAGGTGACCCACAAAACCGGAGTCTATTTTTTCCAATCGGTCAGTTTCAGCCGACGCACGAAGTCGACGAAACGCGGCACCCAAGGGCGGCGTCCGGTCGCGCGCAGGTGGCAGAACCCGGCCAGCGTATTGTGCACCAGGATGCCATCATGCTTGCCATCCACGCCATAGCCGCGCGTGATGTTGCGGGCATAGCCCAGCGCGGGGTCGAGATTGTCCAGCCGAGCATAGTGAAACTCATGCGCCGCGCGCACTTCGGGGCATTCTGGCCAGGGGTGCTCCGCCCGGTTCGAAAACCGGGTATAGCCACGCCCCTGCGGTCGCCGTTCCATGATCGCATCGGCGCCAATTGCGCCCACCATTGGGGCGGTGGTCCCGTTGTGGGTCATCGACCGGCACAGATACATCAGCCCCCCACATTCCGCATAGGTGGGCATCCCCGCTGCGATCTTGTCCGCGATGTCCGCGCGCAGGCTTTCGTTGTCCGACAGCTCCTCGATGAACATCTCAGGAAACCCGCCGCCGATGAACAGCCCGTCACATTCCGGGAGAACGGGGTCGCGCATCGCGTCAAAAGGGACCAGTTTTGCGCCTGCTTGGGCAAAGGCCTCTAGGTCGTCGGGGTAATAAAACCCGAATGCCCGGTCCCGCGCGATGGCGATGGTCACGTCCGGGTCCGGCGCCGGTTTTTGCGCGGGCGGGTCGGGCAGGTCGGGCGCGGTATCGGCGATCTTCAGCAGCGCCTCGATGTCGACCGATCCTCCGACGATTTCGCCAAATCCCGAGATCATCGCCTCCAGCTCACCGCTTTCGGCGGGCGTGGTCAGGCCCAAATGCCGTTCGCCGATTTCCAGTCGTCGGTTGCGATGCACCGCGCCGACAACAGGGATGTCGGTGTATCGCGCCACCGCCTCGCGCAGCTTCTTTTCGTGGCGCGGACCGCCGACCTTGTTCAGGATCACGCCTGCGATGTTCACCCAGGGGTCAAACGTCCGATAGCCCAACAGCAAAGGCGCAATCCCGCGCGTCATGCCGGCACAATCGATCACCAGGATGACCGGAAGCTCAAGGTATTTGGCAAGCGCGGCGTTCGAATCCGCCCCGTCCATCGCGACACCGTCGTAAAGCCCCTTGTTCGCCTCGACCAAAGTCAAATCGCCCGCGCGGGCGGTGAAGAACGGCAGAAGGTCCTCGCCACACATCGTGTTGAAATCGAGGTTGTAGCAGGGCCGCCCGCTGGCCTGCGACAGCCACATCGGGTCGATGTAGTCCGGCCCCTTCTTGAAGGTCGTGATGCCCCGCGCGGTAAAAGCGGCGGCAAGCCCGGTTGACACGACGGTCTTGCCCGAGCTTTTGTGCGCCGCCGCGATCATGAAGCGGGGCGCTTTCATCCGCGTGCGGCCGGGATGCGGGTCTTGTCGCGACCTGCCCAGATCTCCTCGGCCATCGCTTGCGCGGCGTCCATGCTGTCGGCCCGACCCATCGTTTTCAGGGCGATGGCCATCGTGCCGGTGACCGCACCGGTGGCATAGCTGTCGTCCTCGTCCCCTGCCCAGATGCGGGCCAGGCGGGTGATATCCATGTCTTCATCCTTGGGCGCGTGCCCGTCGTCCAGAAGCGCGGGCCAGGTTTCCACCTCGGGATCGTCCGTGCCGCGTGTGGTCCAGACCTGGGTGGGCTTGTTCGGGCGGCGTTCGACCTCTCCGCCATCGCCGCGAAACACCGACATGGCCGGTTCATCCATGATCTGCGCGGCACCTGCGTGAATGTCCATGAAACCCCGGTGGAAGATTCCGACCATCGTCGCGGCTGCGTTGAACGGGTTCAGCATTCGGGTGAAACTGTGAACGGGGCTGCGAAGCCCAAGGATCGGACGCAGGTTGATCATGTCGCGCAGAGGCGGCGAAAGAACCTCAAGCGGGACATAGGCGAAGCCGTCTTTGCGGATGCTGTCAGCTGCCTGCGTGAAACTGTCTGCGATCGGTATGTTCAACCGCTCCAACACGTCGCTGGTGTAGACGCGGCCGGGTGTGTGCCCTTCGGTCCCGTGCATGAACACGCGCACGCCGTGATCCACCAGCGCCAGAACGCTGAGGATGTAATACGGAAGCTGCACCCGTTTGCCTGCATAGGACGACCAGTCCAGATCCACTTCGGGCAGACCATCCGGCAGGTCGAATGTCGCCTTTGTCCCCAGCACAAAGCCCGCGATTTCGGTCGGTGCCTCTTCCTTAAGGCGTAACAGCATCAGGAAGGCGCCGATCTGCTCCGGCTCGGCTTCGCCGCGCAGAAGCATTTCCATCGCCTCGGTGCTTTCCTCAAGCGTCAGGTGCCGCTGTTTGGTCTTTCCGCGGCCCAGGATGGCCACGAATTTCGAAAAGGGATGTTGTGTCATGATACTGCCTCAGCTGTCGCCGGGCACGTTCGCATCCGACAGGTTGGTTGGCAAGACGCGCAGGACCTTGGCGCCCAGTCCAGCGGCGAAAAGCGCGATGGCGACGCCACCCAGACCCAACAAAATCTCATAGAACGACGGGGTATAGGTGTTCACGACGCCTTCGTTGAAGCCCTCGACCACCTCGAAGCCCGGGAAGATGTCCAGCGGATAGGCCTGACCGCCGATCACGATCACATAGACTTGCGCGATGCCGCCGATCACCACCAGCGTTGAGGCCAGCATGGTCGAGCTGCGTGACGGGTTCAGAAACACCAGCGCCATCGGGGCGAGCCCGCCGATCATGACCTGCACGATCCAGAACAGCGCGGTGAAGATGCCGCCGTCTTTCAGGATGAACCATTCGACCCCGCCATGTTCGGTGGCGTAAAGGTTGGTCAGGTGCTGCACGGCGGTGAAATAGAGAACCGCGGCGGCAAAGATGCCAAGAAGCCGCCCCAGCCGGATCAGGATCGCGTCGCCAATCATCCGGTCCGACAGTCGAAACAGCGCCATCAGGACCAGCAGGAACACGGCAAGCCCGAAGGCAAAGCTCATCGCGATGAACAGCGGCGCCATGATCGCGGCGTCGTATCCGGGGCGGGCCACCAGCCAGCCGAAGATCGACCCGGTGCCGGTGGTCAGAGCCAAGCGCCAGACGAAGGCGATGACACCCGCCGCCTTAACCCAGCGCGCATCGACCTTGCGCATCATCTGCAACACCAGGTATCCGCCGACAATGACGATGAAACCGTTATAAAGCAGCACGTTCCAGGCGAAGATCGAGCTGAAGTTGTAGGTCGTCATGGCGACGATCAACCGGTCCGGGCGGCCAAGGTCCAACACGACCACCGCGAGCCCGCCAACCAGCAGCGTGATCGCAAGAAGCGACGAAAACCGCGCCATCGGCTTGTAAGCTTTCTGCCCGAACACAGACGCGATCGAGGCCACGTTCAGCGCGCCTGAGGCCGCGACGATAAGGAATATCGCGAAGACATGTGGCAGGCCCCAGACGATCTGGTTGTTCATGCCGGTGATGACATGGCCGTGGTGTTCGACCGTCCAAACGCTCCAGAGGGCTGCCAGGATGAAGGCGATCATCAACCCGCCCAACTGCCACAGCGCCGGTGTTGCCTTGATCTCGCGATAAATCGTGCGGTCCATCTGTGCCTCACATATTCTGGTATCGGACGCCGGGGTTCAGCCCCAGATCGTCGCGCAGCGCGATCGAGGGATAGCTTTCCAGCGCCTTGGAAATCGGGCTTTCGGGGTCATTCAGGTCACCGAACAGGATGGCCGAATGTCCGGCCTGTTCGCAGGCCTCGACGCAGGCCGGGATACGGCCCTTGTCGACGCGGTGCACGCACAGGGTGCAGCTTTCGACCGTACCGGTGCCACGCGGCGCGCCCACTTTCTGATCCGTCACCGGTTCATGCACGAACGATCGCGCCTTGAACGGGCAGGCCATCATGCAATAGCGGCAGCCAATACAGGTGTGTTTGTCGACCAGAACAATCCCGTCAGGCCGCTGCATGCTTGCCCCGGTCGGGCAGACATCGACGCACGGCGGCGCCTCGCAATGCTGGCACATGACGGGGGCGGACACGGTGCGACCAGTGGCCTTTTCCTTCAAGGTCACCTTGCGGATCCACTGCACATCCGTTTCCGGCGTGCCGTGATCGCTGTGCCCCCACCCGTTCTCGGTGGAGCAGGCGGTCACGCAGTCATTGCAATTCGCGTCGCATTTGCCGGCGTCAATCAACAGACCCCAGCGCTTGCCCGCGTCCGCGCCCTTCGCGTCCGCCGTCCCTCCAAAGGCCATCAACGTGACACCCGACGCCAGCGTGACCGAGGCAACAGCCGCACCTGATTTCAGGATATCGCGGCGTGTGAGTTCTGCGCGGTTGGTCATTGGCTTTCCTCCGCAACGCGCGCCAGATAGGCCGCGATGGAATCCGCATCTTCGGGCTTGGCCATCGCCCGGTTCAGGTCATCTTCGGCGGGCGTCGAGCGGTGGCACATGAAGCAATCGACCTTCACCGCCGCATAGTCGTGGCAGGTCCGGCAGAAATGCTTTTCGTTGTCATAGGTCACGGGCGCGCCGTCCTCCACCACCGCGTGGCAGTCGAAACACTGGCCAAGGCTTGCGTCGATGTCCCGCTCGCCCTCGCGCAGGGTCAGGTCGCGACCGTGCTTCATCATGTCCATGTGGTTGCGCCGCATGAAGTCGTTGCCCTCGGGGTGCGGATCACCAATGGCGGTCGGCACGATCGGCAACAGGTCGTTGGCCAGCGCCGGTGCGCCGAATGCCAGAGCCAGGACCAGAAGGATCAGCCGCATGTCTATTCCCCAAGTCCCATCTTGATGTACCCGGTCGGGCAGACATCCGCACAGATGTGGCAGCCGATACAGCGGGTATAGTCCGTTTCGACATAGCGACCGACGGTACGGTCGGCCTTCTTGACCCGATGCACCGCATCTTGCGGGCAATAGATCACGCAATTGTCGCATTCAAAGCACATGCCGCAGGACATGCAGCGCTCACCTTCCTTCTGCGCCTGTTCCTCGCTGAACGCGATGATGCGTTCTTCGAAGTTGCCCAGAACGGCCTCACCCTCGATATGAACCTCGCCGCGCACTTCGCGCGGGACGAAGTTGAAGTGGCCCTTGAACAGCTCCGAATGCGGAATGATCTGGCCTTTTGAGCGGTCTTCGTAGTTGTGCACGGCATAGTCGGCCGAGGCCGTGCCGCGATCCTGAACGTGGTTGTATTCCCCGGGCTCCTGACCCCGACGCGTGAGTTCCTCCATCAGGTTGAAGTGATGCACGTCCACCTTCGGGCGCTTGGCCACGTCGCCGTCATCCAGGAAATCGGTGATCGTCTCGGCGGCGATGCGGCCCTGACCGATGGCGGTGGTCAACAGGTGCGGGCGAATGATGTCGCCACCGGCAAAGTGCTTTTCACGCCCCTTGACCTGATAGGTCGGCGAGGTGTCGATGAAGCCGCGACCGTTGTCCAGCTCCTCAACCCCGGTCATGTCACCGAACTGACCGATGGCCGAGATGATGATGTCCGCCTCAAGGGTGAACTCGGTGCCTTCGATGGGTTCGGGCGTCATGCCCTTCATCGTACATTCGCACATCTTCAGGCCCACGGCCTTGCCGTCTTTCAGGATCACTTCAAGCGGCATGACACTGCCCTTGATGTCCACGCCTTCACGCTTGGCGTCCTCACGCTCATGCTCGGCGGCGGTCATCTGTTCGATCGGGAACAGCGACGTCAGGGTCGCCTCCATCCCCTCGCGGGTCAGGCTGCCGGCCACGTCATGGGCGGTGAAATCCACCGCGCTGCCCGAGGGATGCTCGGAGGGTTTCACTTCGGTGATGTGACCCAAGCGACGGGCAACGGACGCCACGTCGATCGAGGTATCACCCCCGCCGACCACGACGACCTTGCGCGCGGTGCCCAGGACGTAGCCCTGGTTAAACGCGTCCAGGAACTCGATCCCGTTGATGCAGTTTTCCGCCTCGTCCCAACCGGCGATCGGCAGGCCGCGCCCGTTCTGTGCGCCCATCGCCCAGAACACGGCGTCAAACGCCTTGTCCAGTTCACCCATCGACACGTCGGTGCCGACGCGAATGCCGGTGCGCACTTCGACACCCATGTCGATGATGCGGCCGATTTCGGTGTCCAGCATGTCGCGCGGGGTCCGGTAACCGGGGATGCCATAGCGCATCATGCCACCCAGCTTGTCATGCGCTTCGAACAATGTGACGGCATGGCCATCCAACCGCAGGAAATAAGCCGCTGCCAGGCCGGCGGGGCCGCCGCCGATCACCGCGACCTTGCGGCCCGTGTCGGCGCCCGGTTCGGCCATCTTCACGTTGTTGTCGTTGGCCCAATCGCCCACGTATTGTTCGACCGCGTTGATGCCGACATAGTCGTCGACCTCGTTGCGATTGCAGCCTGCTTCGCACGGGGCGGGGCAGACGCGGCCCATCGTGGCCGGGAACGGGTTGGCCTGAACCATGCGCTGGAACGCGTATTCCTGCCACGGCGTGTTTTCGTCCGCGGGCTTGTCCATGCCGCGGGCAATCGCCAGCCAGCCCCGGATTTCATGGCCGGACGGGCACGATCCCTGACAGGGCGGCGTCTTGTGAATGTAGGTCGGACATTTATACGACTTGTCGGCCTGGAAGATCTTTTCCTCCAGGTCCCAATCCGCGTCGGTTGCACCTTCTTCAAAGCGCCGGAACGTGGCTTTCGCGTCCTTGAGTTCAGTCATTGTCTTCCTCCGCGTCGTCGGTCTCTTGCCCGGTCAAAATGATCGCGTTCGAGACGAGTTGGTGCACCGACAGGATCGAATCCATGTCGTATCCGTATTTTGGCATGACCTTGGAAAACTGCGTTTTGCAGATGGCGCAGATCGCGGCCATGTGGGTCACACCGTGGTCTTCTGTCACTTGTTGAAGCGCGGTCATGCGGGGGCTGGCCCCCTTGACGCGCAGGTCCATCAGGTCGTCGGTCAACAGCCCGCCACCGCCGCCGCAGCACAGGGTGCTTTCGCGCGTGGTGTCGCGGTCCATGTCGAAATAATTGTTGCAAACGGACTTGATCACATTGCGCGGGATTTCGAACTGGCCGCCGGGTTCATCGCCCATGCGGCTGGCCCGCGCGACGTTGCAGCTGTCGTGATAGGTCAGGCGAATATGGTCGTTCTTCGACTTGTCGAACTTGAACGTACCCTTCTGGATTTCATCCCAGGTGAATTCCAGGATGTGCTGAGGGATCGGATAGTTTTGGTCGAGGAAATCGAATGGCCCTGCCAGCGTGTCCAGGAAGCTGTAGGCAACACGCCATGCGTGGCCACATTCGCCGAAGATGATGCGCTTCACACCCAGATCTTCGGCGGCCTTGCGAATGCGCAAGGAGACTTCGCGCATCTGGTCCTGGTTGCCGATGAACAGGCCGAAGTTCGCAGCCTCGGAGGCGTAAGAGCTGACCGTCCAGCTGACGCCGGCCTCATGAAACACCTTGGCATAGCCCAAAAGCCCGTCGATATGCGGCTCGGCAAAGAAATCCGCGCTGGGCGTGACCAGCAGAATGTCGGCGCCTTTCTCGTCCAGCGGAATGCGGACGGACACGCCGGTTTCATCCTCGATGTCTTCCTCAAGGTCCTCAAGCGTGGCGCCCAGCGCCTTGGCGGGCAGGCCAAGGTTGTTGCCGACGGTGTGGACCTTGCCGATGATCTCGTTTGAGTATTTCTGCCCGATCCCTACATGCGCCAGGATATCGCGCGCGGCCATGGTGATTTCCGCTGTGTCGATACCGTACGGGCAAAAGACCGAACAGCGGCGGCATTCCGAGCATTGGTGGTAATAGGAATACCATTCCTGCAGCACGTCCTCGGTCAGGTCACGCGCGCCGACCAGCCAGGGAAAGTATTTCCCCGCGAAGGTGAAATACCGGCGATAGACGCTGCGCAACAGGTCTTGTCGCGCGACCGGCATGTTCTTCGGATCACCCGTGCCCAGGAAATAGTGGCATTTGTCCGTGCAGGCGCCGCATTTCACGCAGGTGTCCAGATAGACTTGGAAGGCGCGGTTGGTTTCGGCCATTTCGGCCATCTTCTCCAACGCCTTTTCTTTCCAGTTGGGCACCAGTTCACCGGGGAAGCCCAACGCCTCTTGGTGATCGGCCCCGGCGATGAAAGGCTTCAACCCTTCCATTGCGCCAACCTTCAGACAGGGAATGTCCAGGGCGTCTTCCATATTCGGGATGTCTTCAGCCACGGCTTGCCCCCTCTTCGTTGTCCCAACGGCCCACGTGACGCACATCGCGTGCGTTGTCGGCCTGCACACGGCTGGGGGCAAAGAACAGGCCCGGTGCGTGTAGCAGTTTCGAGATCGGGAAGATGATCATCAGGATCGCGACCAGCCCCAGGTGGATCATCAGGAACGGGTCGGCGGGCAGGTCGCCGATGCGCAACCTGAGCAGGCCCAGCATGAACGCCTTGACCGCGATGATGTCGGTATGCGCGACGAAACGCATGGTCAGACCGGACAGGCCGATGCCGATAATCAGCGCCAGCATCAGGTGGTCCGACGGGCTTGAGATATAACGGATGCGCTCGACCAGAAAACGGCGCGCCCACAGGCCAGCCAGGCCCGCAACCATCGCGAACCCGGCATAGGTGCCGAAGGGTTGCACGATTTGCACCCACCACCAGACGTCGAAGGTGAAATAGCGGATGTGGCGGGCCAGAACCAACCACATGGACATGTGAAAGACCCAGCCAAAGGCCCAGATCCACTTGTTCGACTTGAACAGGCTTTCGAAAAATACGACCTCGCGGATCATGCGAAGGACCACGCCTTTGCGGGTGGTCGGCGAAGGGGTCGTGGGAATGCGCAGCGGCGCGGGCGTCCGGGCGTATCTGCGGATTTTCGCAGCCAAGCCCACGACCATCAGCGCGGTCGCGACATAGAACAGCAATGCGTAAATCGTGCCCAGCACGCGGACTCCTCCCGTAGTCTGCCCCGTTATTGTTGTTTTTCAGGGCGTTAGTCTGGTCGGCGGCGCAAGCTCCTCCTCCTGCGCCGCCTGGGTTGTGTCAGATCAGACGCAGCCGGTCGGCTTGGGCAGACCTGCGATCTTGCAGGCCTGTTTCGCCGGGCCATAGGGGAACAGCTCGTACATGTACTTGTTGTTGCCCTTTTCCGGACCCATCGTCTTTTTCAGCGCCTTGATCAGAACACGCACGGCCGGCGCGATCTGATATTCGTCGTAGTAGTCGCGCAGGAAATTGACGACTTCCCAGCGTTCGTCGTCCATCTCAATCTCTTCCGCCGCCGCGATGACATCGGCCAGTTCCACCGTCCAATCGCCAAGATTGGTGATGTAACCTTCTTCGTCATGCTCAACGGTCGCGCCGTTCACTTCATATGCCATGTTCGCTTTCCTTCGGTTTGAATTCTTTGTTTACAGCCAGTTCTGAGTCCGGTCGTGTTTGGCGACCAGATCGACAAACCCCGCATAGTCCACGCCCTGAACGCCCTCCATCAGGCGCGAGGCATCGACGCCACGCGCATTCAGATCGGGCGACAGAACGAACAGTTCCACGGTTTTGGCCGCGTTCGCCATGATTTCGGTCAATCCGGTGCCGCCAAGACCGCCATAGACGCCGTCCTCGATCATCAAAACGGCATCGCCGTCCTTGCAGTGACCCAGGCAGCTGATCAGCGTCTGGTTGGCGAAGGGCGATTTGTTCACGGTGTGCAATGTGGACATTGGACCCTCCTTAAAAGCTGAGCACGACGTCGGCGCCTGCCATGACGTCGGCCATTTCGGCGCGCGAGATGATCTTGATCGACGGTTTTTCCGCCCAATCGTCATCTTCGTCTTCATACATGACCTCTTGCAGGTCATCCGGCGTCAGCCCGCGTTCCGCCAGGCTTTCCGCCTCCACGAACAGCTTGGTCACGTCATAGTCGCCCAGCGCCCGGAAGGTGGGTGAGAAGTTCTTCACCCCGATCCCGTCGGTGTTCTGACCTTTGGTCAGCTGGAACACGCCGTCATCCACAAAGGCCAGGCTCACGTCCTGATCAAACGCCGCGCCGATCAGAACGACCTCAAGGCTTTCCAGGGCATAAATCGTGCCATAAGGCGCCTTGCGGTTCACATAGAGGAAGTTTTTGACTGTCATGATCCGCCCCTAGTCCCCGAAGGTCACCAGACGGTCGGTCTGGATCCCCATTTCGATCAGCTGCCCCAGCCCGGAAATCCGGAAGCCGTCAGCAATGTTATTGGCGTCCTTGCCCTGACGGGTCGCCTCGTTTTCGTCCAGCAGGCCACGGCGCTGGGCGGCGGCGATGCAGACGACCAGGTCGACCTCATGCTCTTTCGCCAGCGCGGTCCAGTTCACCTGGATATTGCGCTCGTCCTGCGGTGGGACCGACAGACGGGTCGAGACATTGACCCCGTCGTGATAGAAAAAGACGCGCGGCACCTCGTGCCCGGCCTCAAGCGCGGCCTTCACGAACAGATAGGCACTGTCGGCCGCCTGATGCGTGTAAGGTCCTTCGCTGACAACAACTCCGAATTTCAACGGGTCGCCTCCTTAGAAGTGGATGTGGGCGGACATGTTCATGGTCTTGCGCGACCCCGTCCATGTATCCAGATGGTGTTTGGTGAACGCCAGGTCGGTCATCTCGAAGAACCGGTTCCAACCGATCCGCTCGATCCATTCGCCCATCCGCTCCCAATGCTTGGCATCGGCCTTGTAGGCGTCGACGATCTTACGAACGACCGCGCGAACCTCGGGCCAATGCGGCGGGTTGTTGGGCAGGTTGGCGACCGCCAGCTTGTGGAACGTCGGCTTCGAGCGCGCGTTCGAGTGCTTGCCGCCGACCCAGATCGCGATCTTGGTCGATTCTGCGCCGTTGATCTGCATCGGCGGGCAGGGCGGGTAACAGGCGCCACAGCAGACGCATTTCTTTTCGTCCACTTCAAGCGACGGCTTGCCGTCCACCATCGCAGGCCGGATCGCCGCCACCGGGCAACGGGCAACAACGGCGGGGCGTTCACACACGTTGGCAACCAGATCGTGGTTGATCTTGGGCGGCTTGGTGTATTGCACGTTCACGGCGATATCGCCCTGGCCACCACAGTTGATCTGGCAGCACGAGGTCGTGATGCGCACGCGGTTTGGCATCTTTTCTTCGACGAAATCCTTGTGAAGATCGTCCATCAGACCCTTCACAACACCAGACGCGTCGGTGCCCGGAATGTCGCAGTGTAGCCAGCCCTGGGTGTGCGAAATCATCGACACCGAAGCGCCGGTGCCGCCGACCGGAAAGCCGTTATCCTCAAGCGCTTCGATCAGCGGGGCCACTTTGGCCTCATCCGCCACCATGTATTCGATGTTCGACCGGGTGGTGAAACGCACGTGGCCGTCGGCAAACTCGTCCCCGATATCGGCCAGCTTGCGGATCGTGAACACGTCCATCTGGCGCTGGGTGCCGGCGCGCACGGTCCAGACCTCTTCGCCGGATTTCGACACGTGGTGCAGCACGCCGGGGCGCGGACGATCATGCCAGTCCCAATTGCCGAAGTTCTTCTTCAGCGTCGGGTGCATGTACTGAAACGGATCCGGGACACCGACTTCATCCGGAGTGCGGGGTTTGTTCGCTTGATCGTTCATGTCTGTTCCTCCCTCGACCGGATTATTCTGCGCTGACGGTCAGGCCCGCCTCACGCGCTTTCTTCTCGAACCACTCGTCGGCGGCCTCGTCGAAATCGTCCGTACGGACATAGGACGAGGTGCGCGGGTGGTTGACCATGTTCGGGTCCGGGTCGACCTCGACGGCCTCCAGAAACGCCGGAAGGCCAATCCGGTCGATGGTTTCACCGATGCGCTCATGCTCCAGCGCGTTGTCGGCGAAGAACTCGATGCAGGTTTCCGCGAAGTCTTCCAACTTCTCGTAATCCTCATCGGTGTCCAGCTTCATGAACGGGACGATCATCGTGCCCATCAGGTCACCGACCTTCAGCGACCGCTTGCCGCCGATCATGATCGAAACGCCCTTGTCATCACCCGGGCTCAGCGCCTTGGTCATCACGTTGATGCAGTGCATGCACCGCACGCAGGAGCGGTTATCGATGTCCAGCGTGTCGTCATCATTGAGGCTCAGCGCACGGGTCGGGCACATCGAGATCACCGTGTCGATCGTGTATTTACGACCTTTTTCGGCGACGTGCTCTTTCACCTTCTCCTGATCCACCTTCATGTCATCGCGCCAGGTGCCGATCACGGCAAAGTCGGCGCGGTGAATGGCGTTCACGCAGTCGTTGGCACAGCCCGAGAATTTGAACTTGAACTTGTAGGGCAGCGCGGGGCGGTGCATCTCGTCCAGGAACTTGTTGATGATCTGGCGGTGCGCTTTCTGCTCGTTGTAGCAGCTCTGTTCACAGCGGGCCGAGCCCACACAGGACATCGCGGTGCGCAGCGCAGGACCCGCACCGCCCAGGTCGAAACCCATCTCGTTCAGCTCATCAAACGCCTTTTGGGTGTTCTCGGTTGAACAGCCCTGGAACATGATGTCGCCCGACTGGCCGTGGAACGCGATCAGGCCCGAGCCGTGACGTTCCCACACATCCGCCATCTGGCGCAGCAGGTCAGTGGAGTAATGATAGCCCGCCGGCGGCATCACGCGCAGCGTGTGAAACTCCTTGGACGCGGGGAACCTGTCCGCCACTTCCGAAAAGCGCGGGATGATCCCGCCGCCATAACCGAAGACCGACACGGTGCCGCCCTTCCAGAACCCCAGCCGCTCCTCATAGGAATGGTTCAACTGACCCAGCAGGTCGTTCATCATTTCCTGGTTGTTCGGCGCACCTTCGTCACGCAGACGTTTCAGGCCGGTGACGAAGCTGGGCCATTTGCCCCCTTCGAGTTCATCCAGCATGGGTGTCGGATTGATGTCCTTCTTGGATGCATCGTCTTTCATGTCGTTCCTCCCTCACGAGCCCGTTCGCGCTTGCGGCTTTTTCGGCCAATCACCATGACCAATCACAGGTGCAGACCCCAGCTCCTCCCGGTTTCTGCACGTGCAAAATGACCTTGTGTCATTGCCTTTCAATCTACACATCACGATAATCGAATGTAAGAAAAAAGTTGTCACACCTTTGAAAAACAAGGATTTCGTTGACAGCGGTTTGGAAAAGGACCTGGGAATGGAACAACAGATCGGGGATAACTCTCGCAAAGATAACGTCTTTTCCTGGCAGACGGCAAAGGCCGATGATTTCTATCGGAAATGGCGTGATGAGAGGCTGAAATCGGCTGAGTGGGCAAAAAGTGCCCAGTTCGTTGAGATCAAAAACTTTGCCGATCCCTCCGAATCCGAAAGATTCGAACTCATGCGGCGCTGCAGCATTTCAAATATTGCCTTGTACCAGGTCGATCCCACCCCCGATCCGCGACCTGCCTTGCGTGATTTCGCAGAGGCGTTCAGCCTTCGGATCGCAGAAAAACACCGCTCGGCGGGTGGTGACGGGATCGTCGCTTTGCGCGAAAGCGATGCGCCCGGGCAGGTCGGTTATATCCCTTACTCCAAGCGCCCAATGAACTGGCACACCGACGGGTATTACAACGCGCCGGACGATCGCATCAGCGCCATGGTTCTGCACACCGCCCAGCCGGCCGGTGACGGCGGGGCGAACCAGTTTCTGGATCACACGATCACCTTCATCCGCCTGATGGATGAAAACCCAGCGTTTGCCCGCGCGCTTATGGCGCAGGACGTCTTGTCTATCCCTGCCGATGAAGCGACCGGCCGGCCGGTATCCACCGGACCGGTTTTCTTTGCGGACCCGGAAACCGGCGCGCTGCAAATGCGCTACACCGCGCGCACCCGATCGATCACCTGGAAGGATGATCCGCTGACGCAGGAGGCCGTCGCCTGCCTGCGCGAGGCTTTGGCGAGCGACCCTCTGACGATCACCTTGCGTTTCGCCGCGGGTCAGGGTGTTCTGTGCAACAACGTGCTTCACGACCGGACAGGATTTGACGCCGAGGCCGACCAATCGCGCCGCCTGGTCTATCGTGTTCGTTTCCACAATCGGGTGAAAGGAACCTGACATGGCCAAACTGAGCGACCTGATCATTTCACATCCCAACGTGACCAGTTTCACCGAGCTGGAAAAGCTGGTGGCGCACGCGGGGGAAGACGGCATCATGCATCTGGAGTTCGATCTGAAGCCGGATTACCGCGACACGCCACGCAAATGGGAATGGCTTTTGGAAGCCGCTTTCACCCGAGGCACGAAATATGACTGAGCCGATCCGCGATATCGCGAAATACGAGCTTCCTTACATGCGCCGGGCCGAGTTGCGCGAGGCGGAGTTCGACAGCGGCATGAAAATGCTTCGGCTGGTCTTGCGCGAAGGCAAGAGGATCACACAGGTGGATCTGGACCCGGAAACCGCTCGCGCCATTGCTGCCGAGATGACCGCCTGGGCCGAGGCGCAGTGATGGACTACCTTCCCGTCTTTCTGGACATTCGCGGCAAAAAGGTCGTGGTCGATGGCGGTGAAACGCTGGCCGCGCGCCGGGTGGAACGGGCTCTGGATGCGGGCGCAATCGTCACTGTATTCGACCCTAACCCAGCGGAAGAGCTTCGAAATCTACTGGACCGCCCACATGTGAACCACCATGCCCGTGTGCCTGAGGCCGGGGACTTCCTGGATTGCCTGGTCGCTTATGGCGCGTCCGAAGATGACGCGCGCGACGCGCTGTTGCACAAAGCCGCGAAGCAGGCGGGTGCACTTGTGAATGTGGCAGACAACAAACCCTTTTGCGATTTCATTACGCCGTCGATCGTGGACCGCGCGCCGGTCACCGTGGCGATTTCGACCGGTGGGGCCGCGCCGGTCATCGCCCGCATCCTGCGCGCCCGGATCGAGGCTTTGCTGCCAGCCGCCTATGGCCATTTGGCGCAGTTTCTGTCCGGGTTTCGCCGTGACATTGAGAAAGCGGTGCCAACAGGGCGTGGCCGTCGCAGGTTTTGGGAGAACATGATCGACGGGCCCGCCGCCGATGCCTTTCTGGCAGGTCAAAAGGATGACGCAGTGGCCCAGATCAAGGGTGACCTTGCGCAAGGTGACCGCACCGTTGGCGCGCTGTGGCAGGTGGGCACCGGGCCCGGGGACCCCGATCTTTTGACCTTCAAGGCGCTGCGCCTGATGCAGCGGGCTGATGTTGTTCTGTATGACGACAGCGTTCCCCCCGCGGTGCTTGCTTTGTGTCGGCGTGATGCGGAACGATTGGCCATTTCTGGCAAGGTTAGAGACCAAATCACCCCGTTGCTCGCCGATGGAAACCGCGTGCTTCACCTGTCGGCAATCTTGCCTGACGGTCCGGCGGACATGCGGGTTCCGGGTGTGATCACAAACACGGATGTGCCGGATAAAAGCCATGAGATGAGCTTGACGCCACGCGATACGCTCTAGAGTTTGTCACCGATCGCTTTGCGGCATATCCTGTCGCCTGAGCCAACGTTGCCAAAGGAGCATGCCATGACCAAGATTGCCATAAACGGCTTGGGTCGGATCGGAAAACTTGTGCTGCGCACGCTGTTCGACGACGGCGCACCCGGTGAGATCGTTCTGTTGAACGACCCGGTTGGCGATGCCCGTCAGCACGCGCACTTGTTCGAATTCGACACCGTTCACGGGCGCTGGGACGCGCAGATAAGTCATGACGACGACAGCGTCACGGTGAATGGTCAACGCATTAGTCTGACGAATTCCTGGTCCCTAGAAGACCTGCCCTTGGACGGGATCGACATGGTGATCGATTGCACCGGGGCGTTTCGCACGAATGAGAAACTGGCACCCTACTTTGCGGCTGGGGTAAAGAAGGTCATCGTGTCCGCCCCGGTTAAGGAAGACAACGCGTTGAACCTGGTCTATGGCGTGAACCATCACCTGTATGACGACCAAAACCTGGTCACGGCCGCGTCCTGCACCACGAACTGCCTGGCCCCGGTGGTGAAGGTTGTGCTTGAAAACCTCGGCATCAAACATGGGTCGATGACCTCGATTCATGATGTCACCAACACGCAAACCATTGTAGATCGCCCGCACAAGGACCTGCGCCGTGCCCGCTCTGCCCTGAATTCCCTGATCCCGACCACGACCGGGTCGGCCAAAGCGATCACGCAGATCTTTCCGGAGCTTACGGGGCGGTTGAACGGACATGCCGTGCGCGTGCCACTTTTGAACGCCTCTTTGGTCGACGTCGTGTTCGAACTGGAGCGGGAAACCACCGCCGAAGAGGTGAATGCGTTGTTCAAGGCGGCGGCAGGCGGCCCCCTGAAAGGCATTCTGGGCTATGAAGAACGACCATTGGTATCGACAGATTTCACCAACGATCCCCGTAGCGCGATCATCGACGCGCTATCGACGATGGTGGTGAACGGGACGCAGCTGAAGGTCTATGCCTGGTATGACAACGAATGGGGTTATGCCTGCCGCCTTGCGGATGTTGTTCGGCTGGTTGGCGCGTCGCTTTGACCACACACTCCGGCCTTCGCGCCTATCTGGCGGTTACCATTGCCTATTGGGCGTTCATGCTGACCGACGGCGCCCTGCGTATGCTGGTGTTGTTGCATTTCCACACGCTGGGCTTCTCGGCCTTTTCGCTGGCGTGGCTGTTTCTTCTGTATGAATTCATGGGTGTGATCACAAACCTTTCCGCGGGATGGCTTGCGGCGAGATACGGACTGAATTCCACCCTATATGCGGGTCTAACACTGCAGGTTTTCGCCCTTTTTGCGCTGTCCCAACTGCCGTCGGACTGGACCATGGTCGCTTCGTTGACTTTCGTCATGCTGGCGCAGGGGGTATCAGGCGTCGCCAAGGATCTGACGAAAATGTCGTCGAAAAGTGCGGTAAAACTCTTGGCGCCGTCCGAGCAAGGCGGGCTGTTCAAATGGGTTGCGATTCTGACCGGATCGAAGAACGCCATTAAGGGGCTGGGCTTCTTTCTAGGCGCAGCGCTCTTGGCGACACTCGGCTTTTCGACCGCGCTGATCGTGATGGGGGCTGTCCTGGCGGTGATCGGGATCTGTGTCGCTCTTACCATGCCTGCCGGCCTGCCAAAGGGGTCACGAAAGACGAAATTCGCGCAAGTTTGGTCGAAGGATGCAAACATCAACCGCTTGTCGCTTGCGCGCATGTTCCTATTCGGCGCGCGGGATGTTTGGTTCGTGGTGGGAATCCCAGTCTATTTCCACAGCCTTCTGAGCAACGGAACCTTGGAAGGGGACCGGGAAGCATTTTTCATGATCGGTGGCTTTATGGCGTTGTGGATCATCGGCTATGGGGCGGTTCAGGCTTGGGCGCCGCGGCTGTTGCAAGCCGGGCGCCGGTCTGAGGGGTGGATCGTTCAGGCCGCCCATCGCTGGGCTGGTATCCTCACTCTCGTGATCACGCTGTTGTTCCTTGTATCCCTCACGAACCAGGCTTGGCTTGCTCCTGTTTTGGTGGTCGGATTGCTGCTTTTCGGATTCGTCTTTGCGATGAATTCGGCGCTGCACTCGTACCTGATCCTCGCATTTACGTCGCAGGCACGTGTCACGCTGGACGTTGGGTTCTATTATATGTCTAACGCTTCTGGCCGACTGATCGGAACGCTCTTGTCCGGTCTCAGTTACCAAATCGGAGGATTGTCACTTTGCCTGGCAACCGCAGCGGCCATGGCCTGTGCCAGCTGGCTTGCAGCCCGATGGCTTGCCAAGGCTCCCTAGGGTGCCTAGCCTTTCTCTATGGATTACGCATCACTGATCGACGCCGAGACTTGGGCCTTCATTCACAAAACTGGCGAATATTACCCGCCGGAAGCGGTTGAGTTTTCGATTTCCGATCAGCGCCGGGTCTACGATACGATGTGCCGGGCCTTCTTTCAGGGCTACCCCAAAAGTGTATCGGTAACGGACGGCGACGTGAACGGCGTGCCAATCCGTGTCTACGGTGTAGGCGCACCCCAAGCGACGGTGGTCTATTTCCATGGTGGGGGCTTCGTGGTCGGCGGGCTGGACAGCCATGATGACGTGTGCGCAGAAATCTTTGACCGAACCGGATTCCGCGTGGTAGCCGTGGACTACCGCTTGGCCCCGGAACACAAACATCCCGCACAATTTGAGGACGCTTGGGCGGCCACGCAATATGTGGCTCTAACATGGCCCGGAACGATCATGTTGGCCGGTGACAGCGCAGGCGGAAACCTGGCGGCGGCAGTTGCGCATCAGGCACGAGGGCGCATCAACATTGCCGGGCAATTGCTTGTCTATCCCGCGCTGGGGGGCGACATGGGCAAAGGGTCCTATGTAGTGCACGCCAATGCGCCGATGTTGACGCGCGCCGAGGTGGAGTATTACGCGGCAATCCGTGTGGAAGGGGGTGAACCGACAGGGGACCCGACCTATGCTCCGTTGCATGACATCACATTCGCCAACCTGCCGCCAACTTTTGTGATCACAGCAGAGTGTGACCCCTTGGCGGACGATGGCCGTGACTATTGCGACCGAATTTGCGCCGCGGGTGGCACGGCCCAATGGCACAATGAACAGGGGCTGATCCACGGCTTTCTGCGCGCCCGGACCAGCGTAACCCGCGCGCGCGAAAGCTTTGACCGCATGATCGCGGCACTAAGGGGGTTCGGCGCGGGAGATGGCCCCAACTGACCCTTTTCGCTGCCGCCGCATTCCGATAGATTGCCGTGGAACCCATATTTGCGGAGAACACGATGACCCAGCGCTTGCACCTTGTCTTCGGCGGAGAGCTTGTCGATCCGACGAAAAACACCTTCAAGGACGTCGATGCGATTGAGGTTGTTGGCATCTTTCCAGACTACCAAAGCGCATACGACGCTTGGAAATCCAACGCTCAACGCACCGTGGACAACGCACACATGCGGTATTTCATCGCGCATCTGCACCGGCTACGTGACGAGGCGGCCGAAGCTTCCTCTACCGAGGAATTGGGCAACTGAGCCGAAAGATGCGTTACGCACCGGGCCTGCAACTTTACTTGGCGCAGCAGAAGCGTCGGGGTTTGGCTTGGTGCGAAACGCAAATTCGAGTCCACAAGGAAGACCCGCTCCGGATCCGCGAGCGGCTTGGAGAAACCTCTCAGCAGCGCCCCGTCGGGCCGCTGATCTGGTTCCATGCCGGCGGCGAAAGCGAGGCGATGGCCTTGTCCGAGTTGATTTCCCGCCTGATGTTGGAACGCGACGACCTGAACTTTCTCATCACCACCACCCGCCACATTGAAAAGCATCAGCAAGAACAAATTCTGATGGGGCAGGCGCTCCACCAATATGCGCCCTGTGATACGCCCCAAACAGTGGCGCGGTTTCTAGACCACTGGCGCCCGGATATGGCGATTTGGGTTGATCGAGAACTTCATCCGGCGCTGATTACTTGCGTGTTCGAACGTCAGGTCCCCATGGTCATGATCGACGCGCGGATGAGTGACGAGGCACAACAGAAATGGCGCTGGCGCCCCGGCATGGCGCGCAACTTGCTGCGTTGTTTCCAGCATATTTTGGCTGCTGACGGCGCCAGCGCACGCAACTTCAAGCGCTTGGGTTTCCCCCCTGAAAATGTCGAAGTGACAGGGTTTTTGCAAGAAGGTGGTGCGCCTTTGAATTGTGTTCAAAGCGAGCGCGACGATCTTGCCGCCCTTCTTGCCGCGCGCCCGGTTTGGCTGGGGGTGAATGTCACGGCAAAGGAACTTGACGTGGTTGTGGACGCGCACCGCAAGGTCGTACGTCGGTCACACAGGTTGCTTTTGCTCTTGAATCCAACTGACCTTGTGGATGGACCGAAGATTGCCGAAGACCTTCGCGCCGATGGATGGATTGTAGCGGTGCGGTCACAGGAGGAAGAGCCGGACCAGGAAACACAAATCATGATCTGTGACACGCCAGGAGAGCTGGGCTTGTGGTATCACTTGTCGCCAGTCACGTTCATTGGGCAGACGTTCTACGGTGATGACCCTCGCAATCCACATGAGGCTGCTGCCCTTGGGTCTGCCATCCTGTTCGGGCCGAATCCAGCCCGCTATCGTGAAAGGTTCAACCGCCTGGAAGAAGCTCACGCAGCGCGGCGTGTGTCGACCCCAGTTAAGCTGGCGTATGAATTGGAGCACCTGTTGGCACCGGACAAGGCAGCCGCTCTGGCGACTGCGGCCTGGGAGGTGTCCACCGCGGGCGCGGACGTGACTGACAGAGTCAGCAGGTTGATTTTCGATACGCTGGACGAGGTAGGAGTTTGACCATGCAGACACCCCGTTTCTGGTTCACAAAACCCACCCAACCGGATTGGCGCGCACGCGTCCTGGCTCCTTTGGGAAGGCTCTATTCCACCGCAACAGCGCGCAGACTGGCGAAAGGCACAGCCTTTCATCCCGGGGTGCCTGTCATCTGTATTGGCAACATCAATGCAGGTGGGACTGGCAAGACCCCAACCACGATCGCTTTGGCACAACGCCTATTGGATCGCGGACTTAACGTGCATGTTGTGTCACGGGGGTATGGCGGATCAGAGCAAGGACCGATCTTGGTCAGAGAGCGTGATCACAAAGCTGACGAAGTGGGGGATGAACCGCTTTTGCTGGCGGCCTTCACCCCGACCTGGGTTGCCAAAGATCGTGTTGTGGGGGTCCAAGCGGCGGCGGAGGCAGGCGCGCAGGTCATTTTGTTGGACGACGGGTTCCAAAACCCCGAAGTAACCAAGGACCTGTCGATCGTGGTTGTCGACGCGGTGAAAGGGTTTGGAAACGGACGCTGCATTCCTGCAGGTCCCCTGCGTGAACCGGTAAACGTGGGCCTAACCCGCGCAGACTTATTGTTATCTATCGGACCACGACCCGCGCAGCAGGCGTTTCGTGCCGACTGGTCCCCCTTTCCCTGCCCGGATGTTGCCGGACATCTGGCGCCGTTGGAAACCGGAATGGACTGGCAGGATCTGGACGTGCTGGCCTTCGCAGGAATCGGTCACCCTGAGAAGTTTTTTGCCACCTTGCAGAGCATGGGCGCCAATCTGCGCCGAGGTGAGGCGTTGGCCGATCACCAACCGTTGACAGAAGCACTCATGCGGCGCCTGGAGCTTGAAGCGACCGCATTGGGCGCGCAGCTTGTGACGACTGAAAAGGATGCCGTGCGCCTGCCGGTGTCGTTCCGGCGCAAGGTTCTGGCTGTTCCTGTTCGATTGGAGCTTGACGGCTGGGCGCGAATAGATGCCGAGTTGGCACGCATTGGGTTGGACTAGGGTCGCCGAGGCGCCGCCCCCTGTTCTATTTCATCCCGGACTTCCTGATCGTGCTCCCCCAGCTTCGGGCTGGCACGACTCATAGACAGTTCGGCCCCTGAAAAGATAAAGGGCGCACGCACGGTAGGCACCCCATCAAGGTCTTGTTGCATGCCCCTGGCCTGAACTTGTGAATCTGCAAAGACCTCCTCCAAATCGTTGATTGGTCCTGCGGGAACGCCGTGTGTTTCGCAGGCGGACAGCAGATCCGCCTTTGAGAATGTGCGTGTTGCCTTGGTCAGGCGTTCAGTCAGCGTCTCGCGGTTCGCGATTCGGTCTGCATTGGTCAGATAGGCTGGGTCGGTGGCCAGCTCTTTCAGACCCAGAAGCCCGCAAAGCCGACCGTATTGCGCGTCATTCCCCGTGGCGATGATGATCCAACCGTCGGCGCAGTCAAACACTTGATAGGGCGCCAGGTTCTGGTGCGCATTGCCGATCCGGCCCGGCGCCTGGCCTGTTGTCAGGAAATTCATTCCCTGGTTGGCCATCACGGCCGTTGCGACGTCCAACAGTGCCATGTCGATCTGTTGTCCAAGCCCGGTTGTGGCGCGCTGGTGCACTGCAGCCAGGATTGCGGTAACCGCATACATGCCGGTGAAAATATCCGTTACAGCTACGCCAACTTTCTGTGGTTGGCCGGCAACGTCGCCTGTGACTGACATGAGACCGGACATGCCTTGAATGATGTAGTCATACCCGGCGCGATGCGCATAGGGTCCGGTTTGCCCGAACCCGGTGATGGAACAATAGATCAGGCGCGGATTGAGGTGGGTTAGGGACTCATAGTCCAAGCCGTACTTGGCCAGCCCACCCAGTTTGAAGTTCTCGATCAGGATGTCAGCGTCGGCCACCAGGTTGCGCACCAACGCCTGACCTTCCTCGGTCGAAAAGTCGGCGACGACCGATCGTTTCCCACGGTTGCAGGCATGAAAATAGCTGGCCGAGCGATCCTCGTCGCGCTCAATGAACGGAGGCCCCCATTTGCGCGTATCGTCCCCGGCCGGGCTTTCGACCTTGATGACATCCGCGCCCAGATCGGCAAGTGTCTGACCGGCCCACGGGCCGGCCAGAATACGCGCAAGTTCGACGACTTTCAGCCCTGCAAGAGGAGTGGACATTTAGCCGCCCAGTTTCTCGTCAAGCATGGCGGAAAGGTCGGCGTAGGACATGTTCGAGAACTTTTCGCCATCGATGACGAGGGTGGGAGTCGCGTTGATCCCGTCGGCCTCGGCGTTGGTCTGGTAGGCTGCGACCATGCTTTTCGCCATGTCCTCGTTTTCCAGGCAGGCGTTCATTTCGTCGTTGCTCATCCCTGCGGTTCGGCCAAGTTTTCGCAGGTTAGCCAGCACTTCCTGCGGGTCACCTGACCCGATCCAGTCTTTCTGATTGCCATAGATCAGGTCATTCATCCCGGCATAGCGCATGTCGCCACCGCACCGGGCGATCATCCCGGCCCACAGGCCGAACCGGTCGAAATAGACTTCGCGATGGATGAACTTGACCTTGCCGGTGTCGACATAATTCGTCTTCAGGTCTTTCAGCACGGTGGTGTGAAAGTTCGCACAATGCGGGCAGGTGTAAGAGGCATATTCGATCACCGTGATCGGCGCATTCGGGTCGCCCATGATGATATCGGGGGCAAGTTCGACGCCATGCGATGATTGCGCCACGGCGGGGTTCACACCCGGAAGCGCGCCGTTCGTGCGGTTCAGAAGTAGAGCCCCGCCTCCGGCAACTGCGACTGCGCCAAGAGAGAGAGTGAAAGTACGACGGTCCATGTTCTAGCCTTTTCTGGTTTCCTGCCGAGATAAGATGTTTTGACCCAAAGCTTCAAGGGCGGCGCGTAGCCGGTCGTCCTTTACTGGGGCTGCGGTTTTGCGTGCTTTTGCCTTCGTTTCGGGGTTCGGCCCGGGCTTTGCCTTCGGGGCCGGGGTGAATTGCGCTTGCCCTTCGGCAAAGCCGGTGGGCGCTGTCTGCGTGATACGCACACGCGCAATCGCGGCATAACCATAAACCGCGTTCACCTTGTCACGAAGCTGCTCTTTCTGCATTTCCAGCATCGGGGCCTGTGCCCCGGTGGTCAGAACGGTCAAAGTGGCGCCCAGACCTTCGCGACCGTATTTTACATCGACCGGCCGGGCGATGGCGGCGATCTGTTCGCCGGCAATATCAGGCCAGTGCGTCAGCAACCGGGTCACGGCAAAGCCACGCGATTCACCCACCTTGCGGATACGCGCAGTCAGAAGGGTCGCGGTGCGTTCAAACCCTCGTTTGCGGCGGGCTGGCTTGCCTTTGCCCTTATTGCTGGCGTGTTCTGTCATGGGGCCTATTCTAGTGTGCTGGGGGCGCTATGCCATAACAAAGCCGGTGAGGGGCCAAACAAATGTGTGATGCGGTGGGAAATGCGGGGCGCGCGACCAGGATTTTGACCTGGTACGACACCCATGCGCGCGACATGCCGTGGCGCGTGGGTCCGGCGGACCGGGCAAAGGGCGTACAACCTGATCCCTATGCAGTCTGGTTGTCCGAGGTCATGTTGCAGCAGACCACCGTGGCCGCAGTCAGAAACTATTTCACCCGCTTTCTGTCGCTTTGGCCCACCGTGCAGGATCTCGCCGCTGCTGACGATGCGCAGGTCATGGGGGAATGGGCGGGGCTTGGATACTACGCCCGTGCCCGCAATCTGCTGAAATGCGCCCGTGCGGTGGTCGCGTTGGGCGGGTTCCCGACCACGCGCGACGGACTGATGCAACTGCCGGGGATCGGTCCCTATACCAGCGCGGCGATTGCTTCGATCGCGTTTGATGCACCCGAGACGGTCGTCGATGGCAATGTTGAGCGGGTAATGGCGCGGATGTTTCGCATCGAAACGCCGCTCCCCGCGGCCAAACCCGAAATGAAGGCAAGGGCGGAAAGCCTGACGCCTGATCTCAGACCCGGAGATTATGCTCAGGCGGTGATGGATCTGGGGGCCACGATTTGCACGCCGAAAAGCCCCGCATGCGGCTTTTGCCCGTGGAATAGAGACTGTCAGGCCCGTGCCGCCGGGGTACAGTCGACGCTTCCGGCGCGCGTACCCAAAGCGCCGAAACCCGTGCGTTATGGCATCGCCTTCCTCGCACGTCGTGCCGACGGCGCATGGCTGCTCGAACGGCGGCCAGATTCTGGACTGTTGGGCGGCATGCTGGGGTGGCCCGGCGCGGCTTGGGGCGATGTGGCGACCGAATCACCGCCGATGTCCGCAGACTGGCAGGATCCCGGCGTTGAAGTGCGTCACACTTTCACCCATTTCCACCTGCGACTTGGTCTGCGCATCGCCCAAGTGCCGGCAGACGCTGTGCCGGAGGCTGGCCTTTTTCAAACGATACGACCCTCGGACCTGCCGACGGTCATGCGCAAGGCCTATGATCTGGCCCGCAGCACGTTGCCCGATTGAGGCAGCTTCGTGATCAGCGTATAAGGCGCGCGGGGAATGAAAGGATTTCGCTCATGGTCCCGGCATCCACAATCGCCAAGTTCAGCCACGCGGCGCCGTTCGCGTTGTCCTTTCTGATGGTTGCGTTGGTTGCGACCTCTGCTGCCTTCGGGGGTTGGGCACTGCTTTTACCACCCTTGGGCACCTGGTGGCTGTATGCCGTTCTTGACGCGGCACTGGGGCGAAACAGGCAAAATGCAGACCCGAATACGCCGGAACAGCAGTTGTTCTGGTATCGCCTGATCACGATGGTCTGGTTCCCGGTGCAAGTCGTGATGATCTATGGCGCGATCTGGTACGTGACCGACGCCGAGCATCTGAACGGCTGGGAAAAGCTGGGCGTTTTCTTTGGTGTCGGCGTGTTATCCGGCACCGTCGGCATCGTCTTTTCGCATGAGTTGATGCACCAGACGAACCGAGCTGAACGCTGGCTGGCGGATCTGTTGCTGGCAACCGTTCTCTATTCGCATTTCCGCACTGAGCACCTGTTGGTGCACCACCCGTTCGTAGGCACACCGCGTGACGGGGTAACCGCGCGGTATAACGAAGGGTTTCACCGCTATTTCTTTCGGGTTTTGGTTCACGGACCGATCTCGGCCTGGCAGGCCGAAGCCGCCCGCCTTGCGCGGCGCGATCTCAGTGCGTTCGACGCCGCCAATCCGTTTTGGCGCTATGGCGCGCTTCAGGTTGCAGCGCTTTTGCTGGCGCTTTTGATTGGCGGTTGGGTCGGATTGGGCCTGTTCCTGTTCCAGGCGCTTGTCGCGATCTGGCAGTTGGAGCTGACGAATTACGTCGAGCATTACGGCCTGACCCGCAAACACCTGGGGGATGGAAAGTACGAACACGTGCGACCGCATCACAGTTGGAACTCGGACCAAATGGCGTCGAACTGGCTGTTGATCAACCTGCAACGCCATTCCGATCACCATTACAAACCGGCGCGCCGGTTCCCCCTGCTGCAAACCTATCCCGACAGCGAAGCACCGCAGCTGCCGCATGGCTATCCGGTGATGACGATCGCGGCGATGATCCCGCCGGTCTGGCGCCGCGTGATGAACAAGCGCGTGCGTAAATGGCGGGGGATGTATTATCCCGAAATCACCGATTGGACGCCTTATAAAACTGGGAAGCTTCCGATGCCCAAGGGTCGTTAGGGAAACGAAACCGGCGCGTCGCCCGGCACCCAGGCGGCGCGTTTTTGCATCACATCAGCCAGGCGGTGACTGGCCAAAAAGGTCTCTAACCAGGCCGAAACATGCGGTGTTGCCTCGCGGTCGAACCGGGGTTTGTCGATCATCGCGAACTGCCGCACGAAGGGCAGAATGGCAAGATCCGCCAGACGTGGCGCATCGCCGAACAACCAGCCGCCCTCAAGCCGGTCGTCCAGCGCGCCCAGCATACCCATCGCCTGAGCGCGGGTCAGTTCAGGGTCACTTTCCGGGTGGCGCACGGCGTATTTCGTAAGATCCAGCGCCCGTTTGAACGGGCCGTCGAATTGTGCGACCAGTTTGGTGTGATCTGCGTCCAACAATCCCTCGGGGTCGCTTTGCCCCAACGCCCACAGCATGACGTCCAGGCTTTCATCCAACACGGTCGCACCGTCCACCAGACATGGAACAGTCGCCGAGGGCGAAGCCGCAAGGAACGCCGCGGGTTTGTCGCGCAGCACAACCTCGCGCAGCTCGACCCGCACACCGGAACTGGCCAGGGCCAGGCGGGCGCGAATGGCATATGGGCAGCGGCGAAAGGAATACAGGATTGGGGTCATCCTTTGGTTACACACCAAAAAAAACCCCGCCACAATGGGCGGGGTCAGTCAAAGTGCCGTGGATTTGCCACAGGCACAGGCGGTACCTCGTGTGCGGGGTCGCCCCCGCGAATTCAGGTCATTTCAGCGCGAATTTGCTGGCGCAGCACGTCGATCGGGACTTTTTTGCCCTCGCTCTTGTAGTGCCAGTAGGTCCAGCCGTTGCAGCTGGGGGCACTTTCCAAAGCGGCGCCCACCTGGTGGATCGACCCGCGCACGTCGTCCGAGATCAGCGTGCCATCGGCGCGCACCTTGGCGGTCTTGCCGCGCGGGGACACCAGCATTTCACCGGGGCGCAGCATGCCGCGTTCGACCAGTTGGCCAAACGGCACGCGCGGCTCGGCGCGTTTCGACGGCGTGGTGGTCAACGCTTCTTTGTCGAATTTGCGGATCTTCGCGATGCGTTTCTCGGCAACCTTGCGGTAAGCTTCTTCGCGCTCGATCCCGATGAAATCGCGGCCCAGCATCTTGGCCACGGCGCCGGTGGTGCCGGTGCCGAAGAACGGGTCAAGGATCACGTCACCGGGGTTGGTCGAGCCGACCAGAACGCGGTGCAGCAGGCTTTCGGGCTTCTGCGTCGGATGCGCCTTGTCGCCGTTTTCGTCCTTCAGGCGCTCGTGCCCTGTGCAGATCGGCAGCACCCAGTCGGACCGCATTTGAATGCCTTCGTTCAGCGCCTTCAGCGCTTCGTAGTTGAAGGTGTATTTTGCGCCCTCGGCCTTGGAGGCCCAGATCATCGTTTCATGGGCGTTGGTAAAACGTTTCCCGCGGAAATTCGGCATCGGGTTCGACTTGCGCCAGACCACATCGTTCAGGATCCAATAACCTTGGTTCTGAAGCTCGGCGCCCATGCGAAACACATTGTGATACGAGCCAATCACCCAGATCGCCCCGTTGGGTTTCAACAGGCGGCGCGCAGCCTTCAGCCAGGCGCGGGTGAACTGGTCATAGACCTTGAAACTGTCGAATTGGTCCCAGTGGTCATCGACCGCGTCGACCTTGGAATTGTCCGGGCGGTGAAGCTCACCCTTCAACTGCAGATTATAGGGCGGATCGGCAAAGATCAGGTCAACGGAATTGGCCGGCAGCGCGTTCATCACTTCGATGCAATCGCCGTCCAGAATCTGGTTCAGGGGCAGCTTTTCAGCCGCTTTCGTCTTGGTCTTTGTTGTCATGTCTCGCCTCGTGTCCCCGGCGCATTTTGCGCTCGTCTTCTTGGGGTCAAAGATGAGTCATTGGCGATTCGCCGTCAAATTCTTTTTTGAATCAGTGACTTAGAAATTATTCTTGATACAAGATATTGTGGACGGGTTTGAACGAACGTCTATGGTGTGGGGTCACCCCAAGATTTCGGAGCGCAGAAAGATGCTCTTTTGTCCCATATCCGGCATTTCGCTCCCAACCATAGCCCGGGTGCTGTTGCGCCAAATCCACCATCATCCGATCACGACATATTTTCGCCACAATTGAGGCCGCCGAAATCGACACCGACCGCGCATCACCTTTCACGATCGTTTCGTTCGAAATCGTCAGCCCGCGCGGCACCTGGTTGCCGTCGATCAAAAGGTGGTCGGGCGGAGTCTTTAGCCCGGCGACCGCACGTTCCATAGCCAGATGGCTCGCACGCAAAATGTTGATGTCGTCGATCTCTTCAACGCTTGCATGTGCAATCGAGACATCGGCGGTTTCATGGATCACGTCCCAAAGGGCCTCACGTCGTTTCGCGGTCAGCGCTTTGGAATCGTTCAGGCCCGGCGGGATGCGCGCAGGGTCCAGAATCACGGCGGCCGCAGTGACGGGGCCGCACAGCGGGCCGCGCCCGACCTCGTCCACACCGGCAATGCACAACAGGCCGCGATCCATTGCGGCTTGTTCGAAACTGAAATCGGGGGTCTGTTTTTTCATGCCCCGTGGTCGCCCATCCGGAATGCGAGGACAAGAAAAAAGGGAGGGCCAAAGCCCTCCCAGTTCTGGACGCAGCTGGATGCTGGGGACGCTCTGCGTCCTGTCGTGGCCGCCTTAGCGACGACCAGCGATAAAGTAGCCTTCGCGGCGCAGGCATGCGGGGGTGTAAACATCGCGGCGAACACGATCGCCGGCCCGGTTGCGAGTCTTGATCCGAATTTCACAGCGCTCGGGCAAACGATTGGCAAAGCGGAAGTTGCGCTCCAGGCAGCGCGACCCGAAGTAGCGTTTCGTGCCGCGGCGGGTTTCGAACCGCTTGAGGCATTGCTCCGGAAGCGCGCGGGTGCGGCGCGGGGCAATTCGTTCGCGGGAACTGCGGCGTTCGTACACGACATCGTTGTTGCTGTTGCTGACTGCTGTACCGACAATGATGAGGCCCAGAAGCGCCGCGATCGCGGCCGCATTGTCATTGTTGTCGGCCCGCGCAGGCGCGGCTGCCATCGGGGTCAGGGCAATGCTGGCGGCCAGGGTCAGGGCAATCAGCGGGCGGATCATCAGGGGTTTCATCTTTCATCTCCTGTTGGGGGCATGTGTTCAGGCATGGCGACATGCGGTGGTGATGAAACAACGATGGGGTTTGCAGGCTGTGACGCTCAATATCAGCGCAGTGTTATGGCATATCAGGGGGTCTGGGGGCCTTTTGATATTGAATAACCCGGCCCCGCCGCACATTCTTGGACCATGATGAAACACATCCTTCTTTCCCTTGGCCTTGTCGCCGCCCTGGCTGTGCCCGCACAGGCGGAATGCTATGCAGACTACAAAGCCAAGCGCGACAACCCGCTGAAGCTGCACTATGGTGTGATCGAATTACCCGACACGGCCTGTGGGTCGCGTCAGGCTGCTGCGTCGCAGATTGCGCAACGCATCGGTCGCGACGGCTGGACGCTGCTGAACGTGCTGGGCCTGTTTGACTCAAATGGATTGGATCAAAGGAAAGAAAGTGCCGGAGCCTACTTCCTTCGCTACTGATGCGCGCCGGTCCGGGGGACGGGTCGTGGCCTTCGGGATCGGGGCAATTGTCTTGATCCTTCTTGTGGCCGCCGTTCTTCTGTTCATGAACCTGCCGGATGCGAACGCATTCAATGCGCGGGTCGAACAGATATTCGTGGAAAACGATGATCTGACGTCGGGGGCTGAAATCAAGCTTCTGGAGATCCTGGCGCAAAGCGGCACGTCCTTTGCCGACACGCTGACCAGCTATCGCATGGTGATCTTCGTACTTTTGCTATTTTCCACCGCGCTTCTGATCGCCGCCCTGGTGTTTCTGGTGACCATCATCGCGCTGAACCGCCGGATGGGCGAGGTCGAGCGCGCGGGCATCCAGGTGAATTCCCTGCTGATCAGCCGGGAAGAGCGCGCCGTCTATCTCAACAACATGGAATTCAACCTGACCGAAGCCGCGATCGAAACCCTTTCGGTTCTGGCCGAGGCGCGGATGGACGAAGACGTGCTGACGGGCGCCGAGATCGAAGCGGTTATTTCGGGCCGCGATCCATCCGATTGCGAAGAGGCCGCCGGTGCGACACGTATCAAGCGGCTGCGCGATGCGCTGGGCAATCAGATGATGTCCGAACTTTTGGTTAAGACCATCGCGCGACGTGGTTACATGCTGTCGATCGACAAAGACGTGATCCGTATGATCTGAGGGTACTCAAAGCGCCCGGAAACAGCCAAACCACCCGGCGCCAGGAATGTAAAAAGTCGCACACCTTCGCCGGGGCAAGGCGGCGATCGAAACGAACTTTCACCAGCCAAGTCACCTGGAAAGCATCATGAGAGAAGGGCGTCGAGCCTATCCATTTGCATCGCCAGTTGCTTTCTTAAAGTTCATCACGCCAGGGCGGATTTGCACCAGCACGGCCGACATTGATTGCAGCGGCTCTCGCACCGAATCCAATCGCTTCTGAGACATCGTGTTCCGACACCGTCTCAATAGCAGTTTTGGTAAGCAGGCCTGCTTCAGACAGGCTTGCCAATACACCGGCATTGAACGTGTCACCTGCACCGACGGTGTCGACGACATCGACCTTCTGACTGGCGACAAGGACTGATCGTCCATCCGGCAACCATGCCTGGGCACCGGATTTGCCGCGCGCCAGGATCACGATCGAGGGTCCGAGCTTTTGCAGTTGTGCGGCCTTCGTCTCAAGCGGCTCCGTCGTTTTTTAGGATCCAGTTCAGGTCCTCGTCCGAGACTTTCACAATATCCGCCAACTTGATAATCCGCCCTGCGGAGTTTTCGTCAAAGAACGAATATGACGCATGTCCATCGGACAGTTTGACAAACGCCAAGGTCGTTGGGCGATCCGCCGAATGACATATCGGGTGTCGACATTGCTTTCCCTCAAATCGGCCATAAGCTGATGGTCGAACACATCGGTCGAAGTGCCGCTCTACAAGCCACTTCGCAAAGCTGTCTGCGGACCCAGGTTCGTCCGCGAGATCCCCGTAGATTTGGTGCATCTCAAGCCACGCATGCGCTACCAGCCAACTCATTGGAAGGTCCCAAAAAGGGACTGACGCGAGAGTTTTGTACGAGTCTTCGCCCTTTTCAGGCGAGTTCGGTACAAAAACTCGTGGGACTTTCCGCAAGCTTCTGCACAATGTTCAGAAAAACAAGCCATATTTTTCAGGTGTTTTTGGCGACCCCGGCAGGATTCGAACCTGCAACCTGCCCCTTAGGAGGGGGCTGCTCTATCCAGTTGAGCCACGGGGCCATTCGGTTCGGGATAATCGCGCGGGGCGGGCTTGTCTAGCGTCGCTTCAGCGTGTCGCCGATCTCGATCTTCGGGCTCAGTTCGATCCGTTCGCCCCCGCCTTCCCCGCTTTCGGTGCGTTCGGCGATGATCTTCGCGGCAGCACGGCCAACTTCGGATCGGCAGGCGTCCATTGTTGCAAGTTTCCGCGGCAGACCGTCCAGCAATTCAACCCCGTTGAATCCGGCCAAGCCGACCTGACCCGGCACGTCGATGCCCTGATCAAGGCAATAGAGCAGCCCACCCGCACCAATCATGTCGTTGGAATAGTAGAGGAAATCAATGTCCGGGGTGCGCGTCAGCATCGCCTCGGTCATCTCGCGCCCCTTGGCCAGGGCCGATCCGCCTTCATAGAATTCCTGGTCAGCGATTTCGACGCCCTCTTTGGCTAGGGCTTCGGTAAAGCCCTCGAACCGTTTGCGCGCGCGGTGGTCCAGCGGCATTTTCGTGCCCAGGAAACCGATCCGGCGATGCCCAGCCTTCAGGATCGCTTGCGCCATCATACGTCCGGCCCGACGGTGGGAAATACCGACTGCGGCGTCAATCGCTTGACCGTCGGTGTCCATGATTTCGACCACCGGAATTCCTGCGGCTTTCAGCATTGCCTTTGAGGCGTCCGAGTGTTCCAGCCCGGCGATGATCACGCCCGAGGGGCGCCAGGACAGCATTTCGTAAAGCACTTTCTCTTCGCGCTCGGGCTTGTAGTTCGTCACGCCGACGACCGGTTGCAACGGAGTTTCGTCCAGCACTTCGCTGATTCCCGTCATGACTTCGGGAAACACCATGTTGGACAGGGACGGAATGATGACCGCGACCAGGTTCACCCGTTGCGACGCCAGTGCGCCCGCGATCTTGTTGGGCACATAGCCAAGCCGTTTCGCAGCCTCCAGCACCTTTTCGCGGGTCGCTTCCGACACGTCGCCCCGGTTGCGCAGCACCCTGCTGACAGTCATTTCACTGACGCCCGAGGCTTCGGAAACGTCACGCAATGTCAGCGGGCGGCGGGTCGGGGCAATCTTCTGGTCAGTCACGCGGGCTACCTTATGTGTTCTTCAGCTTCCTTGTTAGCGTTAAAACGGGGGCTTGTCCAAGGGGGAAGCGTGTCGTATGTTATCGCTAACATGTTTTTGCGTCAGTCGTTGAAACGCATTCATCCGGGACCTTCGGGTTTTGGTGAGAAGGGGGCAGGTGGGCCAAAACCAGCCCCCTTTTCCGTTCAGGCCAGTCGCGTGACCAGAGCAGGATGGATCTGTGCCCCACCCGCGACAACGCCGGGAAGTTGCGGAACCTCGTTGTTGAAGCAAAGCGCGGCCCCGGTCTTGTCCGTCACGCGCCCGCCAGCTTCCTCAACAATCAGGGCGCCGGCGGCAATGTCCCATTCCCAGGTCGCCCGCAGGGTCAGCATCGCGTCGAATCGCCCCTGACCCACCAGCGCCATGCGATAGGCTAGGGAGCTGCGGAAGTTGCGCTTAACCGGCGGCACCAGGGCGTCTTTCCAATGCCAGGGTTCGAATGCCGGACGGGCGGCCAGCACGCTGGCGCCGCCCAGATCGTCGCGCGGGCTTGCGGTGATTGCTTCGCCATTCAGCGTCGCGCCCTGGCCCTTAGTGGCGGCAAACAGACGGTCTGTCATGGGCAAATAGACGACAGCGGCGGTGACCTGCCCCCTGTCCACGACCGCCAGCGAATGGGCCCAGGTCGGGCTGCCCTCGATAAAGGCGCGGGTGCCGTCGATTGGATCAACGATGAACACGCGATCCGCTTTCAGCCGGTCCAGGTCATCCTCGGTCTCTTCGGACAGCCAGCCATAGCCGGGCCGCGCCGCACGCAGATCGGTGCGCAGCAAGCGGTCGACGGCGATGTCGGCCTCGGTCACCGGGCCCTGGCCATCGGCCTTTTCCCAGATCTCATGCGCGTTTTCGAAAAAATGCCGGGCAATGCGCCCGCTTTCGCGTGCCGCGTCGATCAGAAGCTGAAGGTCATCACGCGCCGGCAAGGGTCATCCCCTCGATCAACAGCGACGGCACCTGCCGCGACAGGTGCGGTTTGGCGTCGTTTGCTGGAATAATCCGCATCAGCATGTCGCGAAGGTTCCCCGCGATGGTGCATTCGTTCACCGCATGGGTGATCTGGCCGTTTTCCACCCAGAACCCCGATGCGCCACGCGAATAATCCCCGGTTGTCGGGTTGATCGTCGATCCGATCATTGACGTCACGATCAGCCCGGTGCCCATCTGCGCGATCAGATCATCACGTGTAGACTCGCCCGGTGTCAGGGTCACATTTGAAATGCTGGGCGAGGGTGGCGCCGAGGTGCCGCGCGACGCATTCGCCGTGCTCTCCATGCCAAGGTTACGGCCAGTGGCAAGGTCCAGCGTCCAGCCGGTCAGCACGCCGTTTTCCACCACCGCGCGGCGGTGGGTCGGCAGGCCTTCACCATCAAATGGGCGTGAGCCGGAAATGCGCGGACGGTGCGGATCCTCAATAAGCGATAGATGCGCGGGCAGCACTTGTTCGCCCAGCGCGTCCCGCAGCCAGGATCCCCCGCGCACGATTGCAGACCCGTTCGCGGCGGACAGCAGATGACCGATCAGAGAACTGGCGATACGTTCGTCGAACAGCACCGGAAAGGCGCCGGTGGGCGGCTGTTTTGCACCTGCGCGGGCCACGGTGCGGTCGCCCGCTTCGGTGCCGATCTCCTCGGGGCTGGGCATATCGGATTGAAAGATACGACCCTCGCCCGCCCAATCCCGCTCCATCGATGCGCCTTCGCCGGTAATCGCGGCCAAGGACAGGCCCATGTCGGTGCGGCCATAGCCACCCTGAAACCCGTTCGACGCGGCCAGGTGCAGGGTGCGCTGTCCGTATCCGGCCGAGGTTGATTGAACCTGGCTGACACCTTTCACCGCAAGGGCGGCGGCCTCGGCGCGGCGTGCCTGATCTTCCAGAAATGCGGGGCTGGGTTCGTCCGACGGGTCGCGCAGGTCCAGCGCATCGATGTCCCAATGTGTTGCGAACTGCGCCGGGTCCGCCAGGCCGATATGCGGGTCTTCGGGCGCTTCCTTTGCCATTGCCACGGCGCGTTCGGCCATCGTCGCAATCGTGGTGTCGGAATTGTCCGAGGCTGAAACGCAGGCCTGTCGCTGCCCGATCAGCACCCTGAGCCCGATATCCACGCCTTCGGACCGTTCTGCGTGTTCCAGCTTGCCGTTCAGAACGTCGATGGACACAGACGTGCCCTGCACCGCCAACGCATCGGCAGTGTCGGCCCCCGCCTTGCGGGCAGCATCCAGAAGCTGTTGGGTCAAACGGTCAAGCTGTGCGGTCATCGGGCGTCCTTTCGTTGCCCTTTCAGGTAACCCCCGACAGGGCGCACTGCAAGTCATCGCATCTGGTCCCCACGCGGACGATGCGATAGCACTTGGGCAAACAGGAGGAACAGACATGACCGACATGACAGGCAAAACCGTTGTCATCACAGGGGCCAGCCGGGGCATTGGTGAGGCTGCGGCGCATATATTTGCCGGTGCAGGCGCGAATGTGGTGCTGTTAGCGCGCGGCTCCGACCAGATCGGCGCGATCGCGGCAGCCATCGGTGACCAAGCCCTGGCCGTGCCCTGTGATGTGGGCAACTGGGACAGCGTGAAGGCGGCCATCGACGCCGCAGTGGCGCGGTTTGGCGGTGTGGACGTTCTGATCAATAACGCGGGTTTGATCGAGCCGATCAGCACCTTGATGGACAGTGACCCGGCCGAATGGGGCCAGGTGATCGATGTGAACCTGAAAGGCGTCTATTACGGCATGCGGGCCGTGATGCCGTTGATGGTGGGCAAGGGCGGTTCGATCCTGACGATCAGCTCGGGTGCGGCGCATAACGCGCTGGAAGGGTGGAGCCATTACTGCACCTCGAAGGCGGGCGTGCACATGCTGACCCAATGCGTTCACAAGGAAGGCGCGGGGCGCGGTATACGCGCCATCGGCCTGTCGCCGGGCACCGTTGCCACTAAAATGCAGCGCGAGATCAAGGCCTCGGGTGTGAACCCGGTGGCGGCACTGGACTGGTCCGACCATATCCCGCCTGAATGGGTTGCGCGGGCGCTGTTGTGGATGTGCACCCCGGATGCGGATGAGTTTCTGGGGCAGGAGATTGCCCTGCGTGACGACGCAATCCGTGACCGCGCCCAGGTGCGCGGATGATCGAGCTTTCCAAACAAGACGGGCTGTGGACCGCCACGATCAACCGTCCGGACAAGGCCAATTCACTGACCAAGGCGATGCTGAGCGAGCTTGCGGACATTGCCGACGCCGCAGCCGGCGAAGCCCGCGTGCTGATCCTGACTGGCGCGGGCCGGGTGTTTTCCGCAGGCGCCGATCTGGACGAAGCCCGCGCCGGGTTGGCCACCGACGCGGTGTGGGAACGCCTGTCCGGCGCGCTGGCCGCCGCGCCCTGCCTTACCATTGCCGCCCTGAACGGCACCCTGGCCGGGGGCGCCTTCGGCATGGCGCTGGCCTGTGACTTGCGCGTCGCTGTGCCTGAAGCGAAGTTCTTCTATCCAGTGATGAAGCTGGGCTTTCTACCACAGCCTTCGGACCCGGTCCGTTTGGCCGCCCTTGTCGGTCCGGCCCGCACCAAGATGATCCTGATGGCCGGTCAAAAGGTGCAGGCGGACGAGGCTTTGGCCTGGGGATTGGTGGATCGCGTGGTCGATTCCGAGACACTGATCGACACTGCCCATTCTTTGGCGCAAGACGCACGCGCTGCCACGCCGGCCCATGTCGCGGGGATCAAGGCGCTGGTGCCCTAGGTCCACGCCCCTTGTTTCACCCGGTCGATCCATGTCACAGGGGTGTCCGGCGAAGTGCACAAGTTCAAGGGGTCGTCCCGTGGAAAACCAACCGGAAATCATCACCAAGGCCATCGCGTTCTTCGACGAAGGGTGGGAGATCGCTCAGGGGTGGCTGTTGTCCCCCGCCGCTTGGTCGCAATTTGCCCTGCTGGTCGTGGCGTTCCTGGCGGCCCTTGTTGCGACGCGAAAGGTATCGCCGCTTATCAAGCGCGTGCTGACGCCGTCCGGGGACAAGTCCACCTTTCTGTCACGCGGGCGCCTGTTCGTGCTGATCTTCTTGCCGCTACTTCTGCCAGTTCTGGCCTGGGGGTTTACCGCACTGGGTGAACAGGTCACGCGGTCGATCTTCGGCTCGGGCGCCGTCATCGCCTTTGGCAAACGTGTGTTTCTGTTCCTGGCCGCGCGCATTCTGGTGCGCGAAGTCATTTCCGATCCGTTCCTGAAGGTTTTGGGCAAATACGTGCTGATTCCGGTCGCCGCGATTTATGCGGTCGGACTGCTTGGCCCAGCGGTGACCTGGCTGGAAAACACCGTGGTGCCGCTTGGCAACATGAGCTTTTCGCTGCTGTTCGCCATCCGCTTTGCTGCCGCTGGTGGCATCATCTTCTGGCTGGGACGCTGGTCGAATGAACAATCGTCAAGCTTCATCAAGCAACAGAAGGAAATGCGCCCGGCCACCCGTGAGCTGGCCGCCAAGGCCGCCGAGATCGCCATCTTCGGCGCGGCCTTCCTGGTCTTGATGAACATCATGGGGATCAGCCTGACATCGCTTGCGGTTCTGGGGGGTGCTATCGGTGTCGGTCTTGGCTTTGGCCTGCAACAGATCGCCGCGAACTTCATTTCCGGCGTCATCCTACTGATCGAAGGGCAGGCCACCGTCGGCGATTACGTCGAGCTGGACGGGGGCGAGGCTGGGACCATCGTCAAGATGACCGCCCGCGCGGCGATCCTTGAAACCTTCGACGGGCGCTGGATCGTGGTGCCGAACGAACATTTCATCACCACCCGTGTTGTGAACTACTCGGACGCGGGCAGCGCGAACCGCTATGAGGCGGAGTTCAGCGTGTCCTATGACAGCGACGTGGAGGCGATCCCGGCGCTGATCGAGGCGGCGGTTGCCAAGCTGGATTTCGTCATGACCGAACCAGAGGAACACGCGCCCGATTGCGAGCTGCGGGCCTTTGGCGACAGCGGAGTCGAGTTCGCGGTGGAATTCTGGGTGAACGGCATCGACGACGGCAAGAACAAGTTCACGCCAAAGGTCCTGATGGAAATCTGGAAAACGCTGAAGGCCGAAGGCATCGAAATCCCCTTCCCGCAGCGGGTGGTCGAAATCAAGGGCGGGTTCCCGCAGTGAAAACCGCCTGTGTCATTGGGGCCGGCCCCGCCGGGCTGATGGCGGCCGATGAACTGGCGCAAGCCGGGGTGGCCGTCACAATGATCGAGGCGAAACCTTCGCCCGCCCGCAAATTCCTGATGGCTGGGAAAAGCGGGTTGAACCTGACCAAGGACGAACCGCTTGAGGCGTTTCTGAACCACTTTGGCGACGCCGAGCACATGCGTGACATCGTGGCAGAATTCGGTCCGGGTGCGGTGCAAGCCTGGGCGCGGAATTTGGGCCAGCCGGTGTTCACCGGATCATCTGGCCGGGTGTTTCCCGACGTGATGAAGGCGTCCCCGCTGTTGCGCGCCTGGCTCGCGCGTTTGGATGGGCTGGGGGTGACCTTGCGCACGCGCTGGCGCTGGACCGGGTGGGACGGCGCGGCGCTGTCTTTCGACACGCCCGAAGGTATGCGCTTTGAAACCCCCGATGTCGTGGTTCTGGCGCTGGGTGGCGCCAGCTGGGCGCGGTTGGGGTCGGACGGCCACTGGGCCGATTTGCTCGCGGCAAACGGCGTGGCGCTGACCCCGTTCCAACCGGCGAATGTCGGTCTGTCGGTGGATTGGTCTGACCACATGGCCCGCCATTTCGGCGCGCCGGTGAAAGCGGTGCGGGTAAGGGCCGGCGAAGTGTCGGTGCGCGGTGAATTCGTGGTGTCGGCGCGCGGGCTTGAGGGTTCGGCGATCTATGCCGTGTCGCGCCCGGTGCGCGAAGGCGCGGCGCTGTGCTTGGACCTGTGCCCCGACTTGAGCCTGGAGCAGGTGCGTGCGCGGCTGGCGAAACCGCGCGGCAAGGCGTCGATGGCGAACCACTTGCGCAAGGCGTTGCGGCTGGACCCGGTTCGGATCGCGCTTTTGAACGAGTTTGGACGGCCTTTGCCAGACGATCTGGCCCCGCTGCTCAAAGCACTGCCGGTGCGCCACGCCGGACTACGCCCGATGGACGAGGCAATCTCGACCGCCGGCGGCGTGCGGTTTGACGCGGTGGACCCCGGGCTGATGCTGAACGCGGTGCCGGGGGTGTTCGTCTGCGGCGAGATGCTGGATTGGGAGGCGCCGACAGGCGGCTACCTGATAACCGGCTGTCTGGCGACGGGCCGTCATGCCGGGCGCGCAGCAGCGGCGTGGGTTTGATCCAGCGGACTGCGCGTACCGCGCAGGCATGTTTTTTGATTTGGCGCCCGGACGCGGCGGTCAGGCTTTCCGCGCCCGTTTGAATGCCTCACGTGCGCGGATGTTGCTGCAATAGGCGGCGAATTCGTCATTTTCGACCGGGAATTTCGCGCCGACAGCCCAGTTGCCGCAATGCACCGCCACGATGTCGGCCACGGTCATCGTGTCGCCCATCAGAAACTCACCTTCGCCTTTGCGGCGCATCAGTTCCGCGACCGAGCGGTTGAATTCCCATTTTAACGAAGGTTTCACTTCGGGCACGCGTTTGTCTTCGGGCAGGATAAAGCTGTGGCGCGCGGCGGTCCACAACACCGCGTCCAACTCGTCCAGAACGAACTGGGTGAACCCGTCCTGCCGGGCGCGATCGATCGTGCCGGCGGGAAAGGTCAGCGCGCCGTGCTTGTCGGCCAGGAACTGGATGATCGCGGTCGAATCGGTCAGGGCCACGCCGTCGACCAGAAGAACCGGCACCTTGCCCGCCGGGTTATGCGCGCGCACCGCGTCCGATTGCGGGGGTTCGTCCAGGTGGACATAGTCCAACCCCAACTCCTCAAGCGCCCAGAGCACCCGGAACGCCCGCGACGCCACTTTGCCGACCACAGTATAGCTCATCGTCTTCCTCCCAACATGGCCAAGCGGATCAGCGTCCGCTCCATCAGCGCCATTTGAGGGGCACGCTGGGACGAACGCAAGGCCAGATCGGTTTCGATCAGCACCTCAAGCGCCTGTTCCAGCTTGTGAATGCCCCAGCCCTGCGCCTGACGCACCATGCGGTCGCGGTTCTTGAAATGCACCGGAGGGCGCAGGCGGTTGATGCCCTGGGCCGGCCCGCAGGGATCGGCGCTGGCGGCGTGCAGCGCGCGGAAATGTCGGGTGGCGCCGATGCACAGGCCCACAGGAGCGACGCCCTGCGCCTGCAGCTTGCGCAGCACCGGGCCGATTTCGCCCGAGCGCCCCTCGGCGACGATATGCAGGATATCGTCCAGCCCGGCCTCGGTCGAGGTGGGCGCCATCGCCAGCACGTCTGCCGGTGTCAGGGGCGTCGGGTCGGACAGCTTGTAGAGCGCGATCTTTTCCAATGTCTGCCGGAAATCGCCCGGATCCAGGCTGCGCGACAACGCGGTCAGATCGTTCATCGCCTCCGGCTCGATCTCACGCAGGCCTGCCTTTTGCAGGTCAGCCTGGATTTCATCACGCGAGGGCGGGTCGTCATAAATGCCTGCGGCATAGGCGTTCGGGTGTTTTTCGAACAGTTTGCGCAAGCCGCCGGTGGGCTTGAGGTTGCCGCCGGTGATCACCACCTGCGCATCGCCGTCCTGCCAATCCTCAAGTGCGGCTGTCACGATCTTGGCGATCACCTCGGTCGCGTCTTCGATGAAGGCCACGCGCGGGCCGGGAAAAAACCCCTGCGCTTTGATCGCATCAGTCAGCATCGCAGGATCTTTGCGCAGCTCGCCCGCCTGCATCCGGGTCAGGCGCATTTCTTCCTCACCAGTCGGGCCGATCAGGTTCGCGATCAGCTCTTGCCGCTTCAGCGCCACGCGCATTGCATCGGTGCCAAAGATCAGAACGCCCGTGCGATGCGCCTCGGGCTTGGCGAAGTACCGCGACGCGTCCCGTGGCGAAAGCTTCATGCCAGCCAGTCCGGCGCGGTGGCGATCAGGCGGGTCGACATCAGGTCGGCCAGCGCCACCATCAACCGGCGATGTGCGTCACGCTCGGTAGAGGAAGTCGACACGGTCGATCCTTCGGCCGAGTAGCTGGTAAAGGTCGAGACGCTGCCTTTGTCGACCACCTTTCCAGTTGCCAATTCGGTCACGGAGTAGGTCACCGCACCACGCACCTGGACACGTTTGATTTCCTGATCCGGTGTTACGCCCACGCCTTCTTCGCGCGTCGTGATCTGGTAATCGAGTGTGTAGCGCGCACCGTCCTGACGACCCAGCCGCTCCTCCAACCGCTTGACCAGCTCATAGCTGTCGCGATCGTCCGGTGCAGTGATGGCGATGGCGCCAGGCAGGGTCTGCGCCCCGCCGCCGGGGCCATACACCGGAGTGAAACCGCACGCGCCCAGCGCCAAAGCGAACAGAAGGAAGGAGCGTTTAGACAACAACATTGATGATGCGACCCGGAACAACGATGACTTTTTTGGGTGCTTTGCCGTCCAGCGCCCGTTTCACAGCATCGGTCTCCATCGCCAGCTTTTCAACCTCGTCCTTGCCCAAGTCCTTGGGCACGCTGATTTCCGCGCGGCGCTTGCCGTTGACCTGGATCGGCAGGGTCACGGTGTCTTCGACCAGCATCGCGGGGTCGGCAATTGGCCACGGTGCGTGGATCACAAGACCTTCGCCGCCCAAAAGCTGCCAAATCTCTTCGGACAGGTGCGGGGTCATCGGCGCCATCAGCTGCGCCAGAACCCGCGCGGCGGTGCGTTTGGCATCCGCGCCTGCCTTGGATTTCTGCAATGCGTTGGTGAAGGCATAAAGCTTCGCGATCGCCGCGTTGAAGCCGAAGCTTTCGACGCCGCCGGTCACTTCGTGAATGGCCTTGTGCATCTCGCGCAACAGGTCGTCGTCGCCCTGGCCCGTGGCATCGCCCATTTCGGCGATCTCGGCGGTGATGCGGTGCACGCGGTTCAGGTGTTTGAACGCCGCATCCGCGCCCGAGGCGGTCCATTCCACATCGCGTTCCGGCGGGCTGTCGGACAGCACGAACCAGCGCGCCGTGTCCGCACCATAGGCCGAGATGATGTTGACCGGGTCCACCACGTTCTTTTTCGATTTCGACATCTTGGCCGAGGGAATCACCTCAACCGGTGAGCCGCAGGCACCCAGGCGCGCACCGTTCTCGGTCCACTCGATATCCTCGGGCAGGTGATAGACCGGGCGGTCGTTTTCATCGCGGGTGACATAGATTTCGTGCGTCACCATGCCTTGCGTGAACAGCGCGTCGAACGGTTCCTTGGCGCTATCGGGCAGGTGACCGGTGATGTTCATCGCGCGGGCGAAAAACCGCGAATACAGCAAGTGCAGAATCGCGTGTTCGATGCCGCCGATATACTGGTCGACGTTCATCCAGTATTCCGCATCGGCCAGATCCGTGGGCGTGTCAGCGCGCGGCGCGGTGAAGCGCGCGTAATACCAGGACGAATCGACGAAGGTGTCCATCGTATCGGTTTCACGCTTCGCATCCGCGCCACAGGACGGGCAGGCACAGTCGCGCCAGGTCGGGTGACGGTCCAGCGGGTTGCCGGGCTTGTCGAGCTCCACGTCATCGGGCAGGCGGATCGGCAGGTTTTCCTTCTTCTCCGGCACCACACCACAGGCATCGCAATGCACGATCGGGATCGGACAACCCCAATACCGCTGGCGGCTCAGCCCCCAGTCGCGCAGGCGGAACTTGGTCACGCCTTCGCCCCACCCGCCCTTTTCGGCAAAGTCGATGGTTGCGTCGATGGCGTCCTCGCCCGTGGCAATATCCAGCCCGGCGAAATGGTCCACGAAACGGACCTTGTCGGTCTTGGCGGGCACGAAAGCCTCTGTTCCAACGGGCGAATTATCATCTAGCGCAAAGAACGTGTCGATCACCGGCAGGTCGTATTTGCGGCAGAAATCCAGGTCGCGCTGATCGTGCGCCGGGCAGGCGAAGATCGCGCCGGTGCCGTAATCCATCAGGATGAAATTCGCGATCCAGACCGGCAGCTCGGCCCCGGTCAGCGGGTGTTTCACCCGGATACCGGTGTCAAAGCCCAGCTTCTCGGCGGTCTCGATCGCCTCTTCTGTGGTGCCACCCTTGCGGCACTCCGCGACAAATGCGGCCACGTCGGCGTTTTCGGCCTCCAAGGCTTTCGCAATCGGGTGATCGGGCGAAATGCCCACGAATGATGCGCCGTTCAGCGTGTCGGGGCGGGTGGTGTAGACCTCGATCGCTTCACCGCCATCCACGCGGTCGAACGCAAATTGAAGCCCGCGCGATTTGCCGATCCAGTTCGCCTGCATCAGCTTGACCTTGGCCGGCCAGTTGTCCAGCCCGTCGATCGCGTCCAGCAATTCGCCCGCCATGTCCGAGATCTTGAAGAACCACTGCGTCAGCTCACGCCGTTCAACCAACGCGCCGGACCGCCAGCCGCGGCCCTGTTCGACCTGTTCGTTGGCCAGCACCGTCATGTCGACCGGATCCCAGTTCACCACCGCGTTCTTGCGATAGACCAGACCGGTATCCAGCATATCCAGAAACAGCGCCTGCTGTTGGCCGTAATACTCCGGGTCACAGGTGGCAAACTCGCGGCTCCAATCAATCGACAGGCCCAGCGGCTTCATCTGCCCGCGCATGTCGGCAATGTTGCCATAGGTCCATTCCTTGGGGTGACCGCCAATGGCCATTGCGGCGTTTTCCGCTGGCATCCCGAAGGCATCCCAACCCATCGGATGCAGCACATTATGCCCGGTGGACATTTTGTAACGCGCGATCACGTCGCCCATCGTATAGTTGCGAACGTGGCCCATATGGATGCGGCCGGAGGGATACGGGAACATCTCAAGCACGTAATACTTGGGCTTGCCGCCTTCGCGGGTGGCCTTGAAGACATCGGCCTTGTCCCAGGCCTCCTGCCATTTCTGTTCGATCTGTGCTGCGTCGTATCTGGACATGGTCGCGGTCCCTGAAAAAATGTGCCCAAGGCGGGTTTTTGCGGTGTTACCCATGTTTCGGGGTCAGGTCCACAGGGAAGGGGTGCGAGCGGCGTAGTCTGGAACGCAAAAAGGCGCGGGATTTCCGCGCCTTTCAACCTTGTGCCGGGCATGGGTGCCTCAGCGTTTTCCGTCTGCGATTCGCAACTGCCGTGCGCGGGTCAGGATCGCATCCTCGATCGCGCGGGTCGCCTCGGCGCTGGCAGGGCCGCCGCCGCGTGTGATCAACGCAACCGACAAAGACCGCGCGTCCAGCGAGGGATCGCGCACATAAACGGTCGCCTTATAGGCCCGTCCGCCACCCGGCGGTGTGCCATATCCAAACACGATGATGCCCGAGAAGGGGTCGGCGGCTTCGACCGGCATGAAGTTTAGAATGTCCAGCGCGGCGTTCCAGATGTACTTGTTCACTTCGACCGTGGTGTTCGGGTCGTCCACGTTCTCGAACAGGTCCCAGATGGTGCTGCGCTTTTCTTCCGCCTTGGGCTCATGGCGCAAGCCGCCAGTGGCCGTGGTTTCTTGTTTGGCGCCACCGCCGCCGAAGATATTCCCCGATCCGATTGATCCGACCGATCCACGACCGCCGCCACAGGCGGACAGGGCCACGAGGCCGACGCTCAGAACGCCATATGCAATGTAACGTTTCATGCCCATGACCAGGCCCCGCTTTCCTAAAACACCTTTTAACTACCCAAGCCCCAAGGGGCGGGCAAGCGTTTTCCCCAGCTTGGGTGTTTTGTCCACTATAAGGAATCTCGGCGGTGTTTGGCCGACGCGCAGTGGGACTGTGGCAAAGCTGCACCATTGCGACGGGCAATGAACCAGGCCGGGTGCGCACAGCTTGCATTGAAAGGGCTGGTGGGTGAGAGAAACGCATACTCAATTCGGATTCCCTGAATTGAGGTGCACTTTTGAAACTCGAGGGAAAAACGAAATGAAAAAGATTCTCTTCGCATCGACCGCTCTGGTCATGACCGCTGGCGTCGCAGCCGCGGAAGTCACGCTGTCCGGTTCGGCCAACTTTGGTCTGAAGTACAACGAAGACATCACTGCTTCGCCGCTGGGCGACCGTGACCTGTGGGCCCACTCGGAAGCCGATCTGACGATCGCTATGTCCGGTGAAACCGACAACGGCCTGACCTTCGGTGCATCGTTCACCGTCACCGCTGGCGCTTCGACTGTTGGCGCTCAGACCGTCTGGATCTCGGGCGGCTTCGGCACGCTTTCGGTTGGCGACGTTGACAACGCAATCGACGCCGTTGTTGGTGGCCTGGCCGACCTGGGCTTCGACGGCATCGGCATCGACGATCCGGCCGAAACCCACATCGGTACTTCGGGCGCTGTTGCTCTGTACGAAGGCACCTTCGGTGATTTCACCGTTGCTGCTTCGCACAACCTGGACATGACCCCGACCCCGCTGCTTAGCGAATGGGCGATCGCCGCTGCTTACTCGTTCGGCGACTACACGATCTCGGCTGGCGTTGAAGAAGCTGGTGGCGACACGCTCTATGCAGTTGGCGTTGGCGCAACCTTCGGCGACATCGCTGTGAACGCACGTTACGCTGCGAACGACACCGCCAACACCGACTCCTTCGGTCTGAACGCTGCCTACACCATGGGCGCAGTGACCATCTCGGCTGGCTACGGCGTGGACAACAACACCGGTGACGAATCCTACGGTCTGGGTGCTTCCTATGACCTGGGTGGCGGCGCTGCGATCGCTGGTGCGGTCGGTCAGGTTAACGGCTTCATGGTTGCCGACCTCGGCGTGACCATGTCCTTCTAATCCTATCGGATTGGATGAATAGGGAAGAGCGGGCCTTGTGCCCGCTCTTTTCTTTTGTGCCCCGCTGTGGCCTAAAGCGGGAAACAGCATTTCGAAGGCCACAATATGCCCCTTTCCGACATCCAGGACCGCATCGCCAAGGAAGAGGCCCGCGTTGGCCGCATCCCCGGCGCGACCACGCTGATCGCCGTGTCCAAGGTGCAGCCGCTTGAGCGCGTGGTGGACGTGCTGGAACAAGGCCACCGGGTGTTCGGTGAAAACAAGGTGCAGGAAGCCGCCGGCAAATGGCCCGACCTGCGCGAAAGCTTCCCGGGTGTTGAACTCCACCTGATCGGCCCGCTGCAAACCAACAAAACCCGCCAGGCAATGGCGCTGTTTGACGTGATCCAGACCGTTGACCGCCCCAAACTGGCCCGCACTATCGCCCGCATCGCGACCGAAGATGGGCACTGCCCGCGCCTTTACGTGCAGGTGAACACCGGCGAAGAAGACCAGAAGGCGGGCGTCAGTCCGGCCGAGGCGGACGATTTCCTTGCAGAATGTCACGCGCTGGGCCTCAAGATCGAAGGGCTGATGTGCATCCCGCCTGCGGGCGAAGAACCCAGCCTGCATTTCGCGCTTTTGGCAAAGATCGCCAAGCGCAACGGGATCGACAACCTGTCGATGGGGATGAGCAGCGATTTTGAGCGCGCCATCGCGCAGGGCGCAACCCATGTGCGCGTCGGTTCGGCCATCTTCGGCGAACGCGCCTACGACTGAACGGGCAGATAAGCGCCCGGCAATAATTCGTGCTATGCTTGGACGTGTTCGTCCTGCCCTGATCGGAGCTTCCCATGCGTATCCCAGCCCTTGCCACCGCCGCCCTTCTGATCGCCAGTGCCCCGGCGCTTGCGGATTTCAGCATCAGTTTCACCTGGGGCGACATCCCCAGTTGCACCACAGGTCGCCCCGGCAAGGTCAACAACCCGCGCTTCGTGGTCGAAGACCTGCCCGAGGGCACCACACGCATCGTGTTCCGAATGAAGGATCTGGATGTGCCCGGCTACAACCACGGTGGCGGCAAGGTGGCAATGGACGCTGATGGAACGATTGAGCCTGGCGCGTTCCGCTATAAAAGCCCGTGTCCGCCGAACGGCACCCATACCTATGAATGGACCGCCAAGGCGCAAAACGGGACGAAGGTGTTGGCAACCACGACGGCCACCCGGCCTTATCCTGAATGACGCACGAAAATGCGTGACCTGGGCGTCCAGCGCGCCGCGATCCATTCCAGATCAACCCGACAAAAGGCAAGGCAGCCCGCGGTGGGATACCGGGGCCGTCGCCACAGGTGCACGAACAGGGCGGACCCCTTGCCCGGCACCGCATCCGGCCAGTTCCAGTCGCTCATCAGCACGATGTCATAATTGCGCGCGCTCCGACGCAACTTTTCGTGCCCATAGGGGTGCGCAGCCGCCCGAAGCCCGTGGTTATACTCCGGATCTGCCGGGTCGTCTGACCAGATGTCCTGAGGGCCGATCGTCTTGAAGTGAAGAGCACCGGCAGGTTCTGCAATCCGGTCCGCGCGGTAACGGGCATCAACGATCCGCCAGACGCCTACCGGCGTGGCCCAGTCGCCCTCGGTCTTGTCCGAAGTCATGCCGCCCCGGCCAATCGAACACGGAAACCGTCGCCCGCGAAACCGCGCGCTCCAGCGGGTCACGATCATGTCGTCTCGGGTCGGAAAGGTCACAGCAGATGCCCCGATTTCGCCGCCTTGGTGGCCAGATAATCGGCATTGTGCGCCCCGTGGCCGACTTTCAGCGGCACACGCTCGGTGACCTGAATGCCGGTGGCCTCCATCATCGCGACCTTGCGCGGGTTGTTCGTCATAAGCCGCACCGCACCAAAGCCCAGGCGTTTCAGAATGTCCGCACCGATCTGGAAATCCCGCTCGTCATCCTCGAAGCCCAGGCGGTGGTTAGCCTCGACCGTGTCAAAGCCCTGATCCTGCAGCGAATAGGCGCGCATCTTATTGGCCAGGCCAATGCCGCGCCCTTCCTGGTTCAGGTACAGCAAAACGCCCGCGCCCTCATCGCCCATCGCTGCCATTGCAGCGCGCAGCTGCGGCCCACAATCGCATTTCAGGCTGCCCAACACGTCGCCGGTGAAACAGGCCGAGTGCAGCCGCGCCAGAACCGGCGCGTCGCGGTCCGGGCGTCCGATCTCGATTGCGTAATGCTCTTCGCCCCCGTCTTCTGGACGGAACACATGCAGGCGCCCGGCCTCGTGGACCTCAAGCGGCAAGCGCGCGGCGACGACCGGGGACAGAGGGCTTGTCGCATGCAGAACGTCCTGCGCGGCGCCGGCGTCCAGGCAAGTCAGCCCATGCGTGGCGGCAAAGCCTGGCCCGTCGGGAATGTCGACGACAACCGCCGCCGGCAACAGGCGCGCGGCCTTGCAAAAGGAAACTGCGGCGCGGGAAAGGCGTTCGTCCCCGTCGCGCAAAGTGGCCAGCGGGCCTTTCATCGGCATCGCCAGGTCATTCGCGGGATCGGCAATGTTGCGCACCCAGTCACGGCCCGCGTCTGCCGGGATACGCACCCGCGCCACATGGTCAGAATAGGCCCGCGCCTTCAGCGTTTCGGCCCGGCGCGTGGTGATGGCAAGAACCAGATCCCCCAATTCGCGCAGGTCCACCAGCCGCGCTGCGGTCAGCGTCTCGGCGGCGGCCACGACCGACCAGCTGCCTTCGAAGCCCAATACGACGGGCACGCCCATGCGCAGGTCGGCCTGCGCGCGGGCCTGAAGTTCAACAATATCCGGGGTCAGTGTCATGGCGCCCTTTCTAGGCGCTTCGTGACACGAAGTGAAACATTTCCACGCGATCGGACACGAGGGCGTGAGCCAGTGCAGCAAAACTTGTCATCGCCGGGATGCGCCCGCATGTCTATGCCAACACAAGGAAGGAAATCGCCATGACGAACGTGAAAAAGATCCTGCTGGTTGATGATGACGAAGACCTGCGCGACGCACTTGCCGAACAATTGGTGATGACCGAAGACTTCGACGTGTTCGAGGCCGGGACCGGTGCCGATGCCATGGTGAAGGCGAAAGAGGCGCTTTACGACCTTGTCATCCTGGACGTGGGCCTGCCCGATACGGATGGGCGCGAACTATGCCGCCTGATGCGTAAATCCGGGGTGAAATGCCCGGTTCTGATGCTCACGGGTCATGACAGCGACGCCGACACCATCCTGGGTTTGGACGCGGGCGCGAATGACTATGTGACCAAACCGTTCAAGTTCCCGGTTCTTCTGGCTCGCATCCGCGCCCAACTGCGCCAGCACGAACAAAGCGAAGACGCGGTGTTTCAGCTTGGCCCGTACACGTTCAAACCGGCGATGAAGATGCTGATCACCGAAGACGATCGCAAAATCCGCCTGACCGAGAAGGAAACCAACATCCTCAAGTTCCTGTATCGCGCGACCGAAGGCGTCGTGGCACGCGATGTGCTGTTGCATGAGGTCTGGGGCTATAACGCCGGCGTCACCACCCACACGTTGGAGACCCACATCTATCGCTTGCGTCAGAAGATCGAGCCCGATCCTTCAAACGCCCGTCTTTTGGTCACCGAATCTGGCGGGTATCGCTTGGTCGCGTGAAAAAGTGACCAAAGGTAAGGTTTGCCATAATTTCGGCAAGATCGTGAACTATCTATGGTGCAACCAAAGATTGTTTACCCTCCGGGAACAATTCCCCTCCGTGTCGGGGTGATGACACGGATCCTCCCTGTTGGACTGGCCCGGCATCCTGCCGGGTCTTTTTTTTGTCGTGACGGAACCCTTTCCTTCCAGGGACCGGGCGGGCAGGGTCGGGGGATCTCAAAAAGGACAGCCCATGAAACGCGCCACCTATGCCCAGAACGGCACGCCTGCCAATGTCGTGACCCTTGAAGCCGTCGACCTGCCGCAGCCGGGGTCGGGCGAGGTGCGCCTGTCGATCGAACGCGCACCGATCAACCCATCGGACCTGTTGCAGGTGCAGGGACTTTACGGCATCCGTCCGCCGCTGCCTGCGGTGCCGGGCAACGAAGGCATTGGCCGGGTCACGGCGCTGGGCGATGGGGTGACGGGCGTGGTTGTGGGCCAACTGGTCATCGCACCCGCTGGTGGCGGCACCTGGCAGGAACAGGTGATCGCAAACGCCGCAGGTCTGGTGCCGTTGCCCGAGGGGGACCTGGACCAACTGGCCATGATCACAGTGAATCCGCCCACCGCCTTTTTGTTGCTGGACGATTTTGTTGATCTGCAGGCCGGGGACTGGGTGATTCAGAACGCCGCCAACTCTGCCGTCGGGGGTTATGTCGTGCAACTGGCCGCCGAACGGGGGGTCAGAACGATCAACATCGTGCGGCGCGAGGGCGCGGTGGCACCGTTGAAGGCGCTGGGCGCCGATGTGGTTCTGGTCGATGGCCCGGACCTGGGCGCGCAGGTGCGCGCCGCGATCGGTGACGGCAAATTGCGCCTTGGTCTCGACGCCGTGGGCGGCCCGGTGTTCGGCGTGATGGCGGACCTGTTGTCGCCGGGCGGTGTGATGGTCAGCTATGGGTCGATGTCCGGTCAGCCTGCAACGCTGTCTGCTGTGGCCACGATTTTCCGTGACGTGACCGTCAAAGGCTTCTGGCTGGCCCGCTGGTTCGAGCGCGCGGATCAGGCCCGCAAGGCCGAGGTTTTCGGCAACCTGATCATGCGCATCGCCAAGGGTGCGCTGTCAACCAAGGTCGAAGCGGTCTATCCGCTGGAGGAAATCACGCAGGCCCTGACCCACGCGGCACAGGGGGAACGCACGGGCAAGGTGTTGCTTGCGCCTGCCGCAAAAGGCTAGGGTGGCGCGACCCGAAAACAGGAGCGCGCCATGTCCTTCACCCTTGCCACTTGGAACATCAACTCGGTCCGCTTGCGCGAACCTATCGTGTTGAAATTGCTGGAAGAAGAGGCGCCCGACGTGTTGTGCTTGCAGGAATGCAAGAGCCCGGTCGACCTGATCCCGACCGAAGGCTTTGCAGCTTTGGGCTATACCCACATGGTGGCGCGTGGGCAGAAGGGATACAACGGCGTCGCGATCCTGTCGCGCCTGCCGATCCGCGAGGTGGCAAGCCACGATTTCGCCGATCTGAACCACGCCCGCCATGTTGCCGGGCAGTTGGAAAACGGCGTCACGATCCACAATTTCTATGTGCCCGCAGGCGGTGACAAACCGAACCGCGAGGTGAACGAGAAGTTCGGGCAAAAGCTCGATTATCTCACCCAGATGCGCGACCACTTCCATGCGGAGAAGCCCGAGAAATCGATCCTGGTCGGCGACCTGAACATCGCCCCGCGCGAAGATGATGTGTGGAACCACAAGCAGTTGCTCAAGGTGGTGTCGCACACTCCGGTTGAGGTAGAGCACCTGGCCCAGGTGCAGGACGCGGCGGGCTGGGTCGATATCACGCGCCAGGATATCCCCGAGGGCAACCTCTATTCCTGGTGGTCCTACCGATCCCCGGCCTGGGACGAGGCCGACAAGGGCCGGCGGCTGGACCACGTCTGGGCCACATCGGACATTTCAAACGCTGGTCACGGATCGCGCGTGTTGCGCGATGCGCGTGGGTGGGAGAAACCCAGCGACCACGCGCCGGTCTTTGCCACCTTCGACCTTTAAAACCGGGGCCGCAGCCGTCATATAGACTGCAACGCATATGAAGGAGCCGATCATGCTCGAAATGATGAACGCACAAGCCGGCGCTGGCGGTGATCAACCGCTGGTCAAAGACATCACTGAAGCCACGTTCATGGAGGACGTTGTCGAGGCCTCCAAAGACACGCCGATCATCGTCGATTTCTGGGCGCCCTGGTGTGGCCCGTGCAAGACGCTGGGCCCGGCGCTGGAAGCGGCTGTGCAGGCGGCTGGCGGTAAGGTCCGGATGATCAAGATCAACGTGGATGAAAACCAGCAGGTCGCAGCACAGCTGCGGGTGCAGTCGATTCCGACAGTTTATGCCTTCAAGGATGGTCAGCCGGTCGACGGGTTCCAGGGCGCGTTGCCACCGTCCGAGATCAACACCTTTGTCGAAAAGGTCGTGGCCCTTGCCGGGGATGACGGGCTGGACGAAGCCGTGGCCGCCGCCGAGGAAATGCTGGAGGCTGGCGAAGCCGCCGATGCCGCGCAAACCTTTGCCGCGATCCTAGAGGCTGATCCGACGATGGCTGCCGCCTATGCCGGTCTGGCCCGCGCGCAGATCGCGCTGGGCGATGTCGAGCAGGCCGAGGCAGTGCTGAACGGCGCCCCCGCTGAGGTTTCCGACGCCCCCGAACTTGAGGCAGTCCATGCGCAGATCGAACTGGCCAAACAGGCCGCGGATGCGGGTCCGGTCGGTGAACTAAAGGCGGCGGTTGAGGCGAATGCCGACGACCATCAGGCTCGGTTCGACTTGGCCGTGGCGTTGAACGCAGCCGGGGACACCCAGGACGCGGTCGATGAATTGTTGGAGCTGTTCCGTCGCGACCGCGACTGGAACGAAGGCGCCGCCAAGGCGCAGCTTCTGACAATTTTTGAAGCGCTTCAGCCGCAGGATCCGATCGCTCTCAATGGCCGGCGCAAGCTTGGCTCGATGATCTTGGTCTGATCGGGCTGACGGTGTAGGCTGACCATATGTTCTCGGCTGCCGACCTTCCTGATACGCTTCCCATCTTCCCGCTAGCGGGCGCGCTGGTTTTGCCGCGCGGCCGCTTGCCGTTACACATTTTCGAACCCCGGTACCTGGCGATGTTCGACGATGCGCTGAAGACGAATGGGCGCCTGATCGGTATGGTGCAGCCCCTTGAGAGGCCGGACGGCGCGACGCTTCATGCGATTGGCTGTGCAGGGCGGATCACGTCGTTCACCGAAACTGACGACAATCGCTACATGGTGACCCTGTCCGGGGTCAGCCGGTTTCGCATCGGGGCACAGGTCGAGGGCTTTACGCCCTATCTGCGTCACCAGGTTGACTGGAGCAGTTTTGAACGTGATCTGGGAAAAGCCGAGCGCGACCCAGCATTGAATCGCGACAGTTTTCTCGCGCTGCTTGCACGCTATTTCGACGTGGCCGAGCTACAAACCGACTGGGACAGTTTGAAAGAGGCCGAGGATGAGCTTCTGATCAACTCCCTGTCGATGATGTGCCCGTTCGATCCCGAAGACAAACAGGCGCTGCTTGAGGCCCCGTCGCTGGAGGTCCGGCGCGAAACTCTGGTGACATTGATGGAATTTGCCCTGCGGGGCGGCACGGGCGAGGAGCGGGTGCAATGAGTGATGATGAGCCGACGTTTGATCGCCATATGATCGAGGCGCTGGTCTGCCCCCTGAGCCAGGGGCCGCTGACCTATGACGCCGAGAAACAGGAGTTGGTTTCCAAGGCGGCCAAGCTGGCCTTCCCGATCCGTGGTGGCATTCCCGTCATGCTGATCGACGAAGCGCGGAAATTGGACGGCTAGGCGGTTTCTGAGTGTGCGGCGGTGCCACGCAGGTTGGTATCCGTTCAGGCCACGGAGGCACAAAAACCTATTCCGGGGTTTTGCCCCCAAACCCCCAGGTTATTTCCGGAAAGATGAAAGGCTCAGATCTGGCGCCCTTGCAGAAGCTTCGGCAGGTCACCGGTCAGCCCAGCAGCTTCGCGGATGAAGCCGCGGCGTAGGCCCGGCATTGCGTTCACAACGCCCAGCCCGATCTCACGCACCCCGCGCAGGATGGGGTTGTCGTTGGAAAACAGCCGGTTGGTGGCTTCTGTCATGGTCACCATCGAGGTGACGTCGAAGCGACGCCATTCCTGATACCGCTCCAGCACGTCGATCCGCCCGAAGTCTTCGCCACGCCGTTTGGCCAGCGTTAGAACCTCGGCCAAAGCGCCGACGTCCTTCAGCCCCGCGTTCAGGCCCTGCCCGGCAATCGGGTGCATCCCGTGCGCGGCGTCCCCCACCAGCGCCAGCCGATCAGCGACGAAACTGTTCGCGACGGTCAGGTTCAGCGGATAGGTGAAGCGTTTTCCGGCCAGAGAGATCTCGCCAAGGAAATCACCAAAGCGGGGGCGCAGGACCTCAAGGTATTCTGCATCGCTCAGCGCCTGTATCCGCGCGGCATCTTCGTGGGTTTCGGTCCAGACGATCGAGCTTTGGTTGCCCGGAAGCGGCAAGATCGCCAGCGGGCCGGGCGGCATGAAGAACTGGTGCGCGACGCCGTTGTGAGGAAGCGCGTGATCAATGGCGCAGACCAGAGACGTCTGGCCGTAATCATGACCCCAACGCCCAATCGCAGCGCGCTCGGCGGTGCCCGAACGTCGCCCGTCACAGCCCACGACCATGCTGCCGGTCAGGGTTTTCCCCGATCCGAGGGTGAGCGTCACGCTGGCCGGTCCGACCTTTTGTGCAACGACGGTTTCACCGTCCAGAAGCGTTACCTTTGGGTGCGCCCGCACATTGTCCAAAAGCGCGCGCGACAGAAAGCGGTCTTCGACCATGAAGCCCATCGGGCCCTCGTCGATCTCGGCGTGGTCGAATTCCAGCACGAAGGGCCCGGGCCCTTCGCCCGCGCGCCCGTCGGAAATGCGGATGTCCAGCAAGGGCTGCGCATGGTCGCCCACCGCGCTCCAGACCCCGATCGCTTTCAGCAGACGCTGTGAGGCAAGCGCGAGCGCATAGCCGCGCCCGTCGAAGGCGTCTTCTCCACGGGCGCCCGCAGGCAGCGCGTCGATGATGGTCACGGTAAAGCCGGCGTCACCCAAGGCCAGCCCAAGCGCCGGGCCATTCAATCCGCCGCCAACAATCAGGATATCCGCATCATGTGTCATGCGCCTGTTCTGAACTTCTGAAACGGGATTGTCCATGCGATGCCCTGCCGCTACCGTCATCTCAAGTGATCGGAGGATGTGATGAGCGACAGCTGGCTGATGATGAGCATGGGGGATCTGGGCCGCGGCATTGCGCGTGGCGAGATCGACCCGGTCGACCTGACCCGCACCTATCTGGATGCCATCGCCGCGCATCCGCTGCGCGACCGTATCTACGCGCGCGTTACCGAAGATCGTGCGATGTCCGAAGCGCGGGCTGCGTCTGCGCGCGCCAAGGCGGGCCAGCGTCTGGGCCTTCTGGACGGCGTGCCAATCAGCTGGAAAGACCTGTTCGATACGGCAGGGATCGAGACCGAAGCCGGGTCCGCCTTGTTGAAGGATCGCGTGCCATCCGAGGATGCCGAGGTTTTAAAGGCCGCCACCGCGCAAGGTCTGGTGTGTCTGGGCAAGACGCATATGAGCGAACTGGCCTTTTCCGGCCTGGGCCTGAACCCGGTCACCGCCAGCCCGCCCTGCGTGAACGATTTGGATGCAGTGTCCGGCGGGTCATCCTCGGGGGCAGCCACGTCTGTGGCCTTCAATCTTGCCTCATGCGGCATCGGGTCAGACACCGGCGGATCGGTGCGAATCCCTGCGGCCTGGAATGATCTTGTCGGGCTGAAAACCACGTCGGGCCGGGTGTCGCTGAAGGGCGTCGTGCCGCTTGTCGCAAGTTTCGACACGGTCGGCCCACTGTGTCGCAGTGTCGAGGACGCAGCGTTGATGCTGGCCGCGATAGAAGGGGAAAAGGCCCCCGATCTGCGCGGCGCGACCCTGACCGGACGTCGTCTTCTGGTTCTGGAAAACGGGCTGGATGAGGCGCGCGACCAACCGCGTGCGGGGTTTGACAGTGCGGTTGAACGCCTGCGCAATGCCGGTGCGCTGGTGAAAAGCGCACGGCTGGATATCGTGGACGAAGCCTTGTCCTTGTCCGCCATCCTGTTCACCACCGAAGCTTATGCCACCTGGCGCGACCGGATCGAGGCGCAGCCGGATCTGATGTTCGGGGAAATTCGCGACCGTTTCCGCGCAGGTGGGCAATTCTCGGGCACGGATTTTGTCGCCGCCTGGCAGCGGTTGGAGCAGATCCGCGCCGAATACCATGACCTGACCGCAGGCTATGACGCGGTGATCTTGCCGACCTCGCCGATCCTGCCGCCGAATATGGCGCGGCTCGGGTCGGACCATGACTATTACGTCACCGAAAACCTGCTGGCGCTGCGCAATACGCGGGTGGGCAACCTGATGGGCAGTGCGGGCTTGTCGCTGCCAACCGGCCTTCCGTCTTGCGCGATCATGTTCCTGACCCCGCCCAACAGTGAGGAATTCCTGCTTCGCCTTGGGGCCGCCGCCGAGGCCGCATTGGCGTAAAAGCCACAGATCGCACCGGCAAGCGGTGATTTTTGTTGCCTTTTTCTGGACCGCGCCGGGAATGGCCGCTATCCTGACCTTAATCGAAGCGACATGACTTCGAACCTTGAGGCAGTAACAGACGGTCCGATGACCTATCCCGAGCGGTTCGCCGCCCTACCAGAATATGCATTTCCGCGCTTGCGGACTCTGTTGGACGCCCACGCGCCCGGCGGTGAGGTCACGCATATGACCATCGGAGAGCCGAAACACGCGTTTCCGGCTTGGGTTACTGATATCATTGCAGAAAATGCCGCTGGCTTCGGAAAATACCCGCCCAATGACGGCGCGCCCGAGCTTTTGGGTGCCATCGCCGACTGGATCGCGCGCCGCTATGGGGTGGCGGTGGATCCGGCGACGCAGGTCATGGCCCTGAATGGGACGCGTGAAGGATTGTTCAACGCGGCCATCGCGCTCTGTCCCGAACGCACCGCGCGGGGCGAAACACCTGCCATTCTGATCCCAAACCCGTTCTATCAGGTTTATGCGGTGGCAACTGCAACGGTGAATGCTGAGGCGATTTTCGTCCCGGCGACGTCGAACACCGGGTTCTTGCCGGACTACGCGTCGCTGCCGGCTGATGTGCTGAACCGCACCGAAATCGCCTATGTCTGTAGCCCCGCCAACCCTCAGGGCGCGGTGGCCGATCGTGATTATTGGGCAAATCTGATCGCGCTGGCAGAAAAGTACGATTTCCGCATCTTAGCCGATGAATGCTACTCGGAAATTTACCGCGATGCGCCGCCCCCCGGCGCGCTTGAGGTCGCGACCGAAGGCGGCGCCGACCCCGAACGCGTGGTGATCTTTCACTCGCTGTCGAAACGCTCAAACCTGCCCGGCTTGCGCTCGGGTTTTGCTGCTGGCGGGCCGGAGACGATCCGCCACATCAAACAACTGCGCGCCTATGCCGGTGCGCCGCTGCCGCTGCCGTTGCAGATGGCCGCCGCCCGCGTCTGGGCGGACGAAGCCCACGTGGTCGAAAACCGCGCGCTGTATCAAGAAAAATACGTGATCGCCGATCAGGTATTTGCGGGCATCGAAGGCTATCAAGGCCCCGAGGCCGGGTTCTTCCTGTGGCTTCCGGTCGAGGACGGCGAACAGGCTGCATTGAAATTGTGGACCGAGACTGGCGTGCGGGTTTTGCCCGGTGCGTATCTGTCGCGGGACGTGGCCGGGGTAAACCCCGGCAAAGGATATATCAGGGTCGCGATGGTGGCCGAAAAACAAGAAATGCAGCGCGGGCTGATCCAACTCCGCGACTGTCTCTTTACGTGAGGACGAGGTGAAACATGGCGTATCAGGCCCGGCAACGTGACCCGATTTTCGACGCAACCACACAGGCGGTGATCGAACGACGCAGCAAGGAATTGCTGGGCGTTGGACTGATTGTCCTTGGCATTTTGGTTGCGTTGGTCGTGGGCAGCTATGCGCCCGAAGATCCCGGCTGGTTCTCGGCAACCGAAGCGCCGGTGCAGAATCTGCTGGGTCGCCTTGGGGCGGTCATCGCCTCGCCACTGGCGATCATCGTGGGCTTTGGCGCATGGGCGCTGGCCGCAGCCCTGGTCGCCTGGGGCGTGCGTTTCGTCCTGCACGCGGGCGAAGAGCGCGCGGTGCAGCGCTTGGTGTTTGCCCCGGTCGCCGTTGCACTGGTGTCGATCTATGCTTCGACCATGGTGCCGGGTGCGGGCTGGACCCATTCCTTTGGCCTTGGCGGGTTGTTCGGAGACACCGTTCTGGGCGCCGTCCTTGGTGTGCTTCCTGTTGACCCGTCCTTCGGACTGAAGGTCTTGTCTGTTCTGGTGGGTTTCGCCGCTCTGGCAATGTTGACCTATGTGCTTGGCTTTACTTGGGCCGAGCTGAACCGGGTGTCCCGTTTCCTGATGGGCGGCGTGGTGCTGGCTTATGATTTCACCCTGCGGCTTCTGGGCAAAAGCGCCCGGGGCGCGGCGTTGGCAGGTGTCGCCGGAGTGGCCGGTGCCGCCAGGGGTGCGCAAGGTATGCGTGCCCGTGCCGCCGAACGCCGGGCCTCCCGCGCCGAAGCGGCCCATCCGCTGGTAGAGGACGATGATACGTTCTCGGCTCCGCCGCCGCTGGCCGCCAACCGTGTTTTACGTGCCGAGCCGCCGATGGAAGCCCCTGATCATAATGCGGCGGTAGGCCTGCCAATGGCCCCGCTCACGCCGGTTGTTGAAGACCCGAAGCCGAGCCTTTTGTCGCGTATCGCGCTGATGAAACGGCAACCGGACCCTGAACCCGAATTGGTTGAACAGCCTGTTTTTTCAGGGGAACTTCCGGAAGGTGCGGGTGAAGAAGACCGTATCAAGGCCAAGATCGCGCAAGCGCTTAAGCATCGCGCCCGCGCTGTTCCGACCATGACCGCCAGCCGTGCAGAGCCCGCCATGACCCGTCGTCGCGGCCCCGATCCGATGATTTTGAACACCGCCATCCCGCCGCAGCCTGTGCTTGAGGAACCCAACATCTTTGCCGAGGATCCGGTCGAAGACGAGTTGGTCATTGAACCGGTGGAATATGCAGCGCCCGCGGCACAGGTGTTCACGCCGAGCCCGAAACCTGCTGTTCCCGAAAGCAAGCGCGTCGTGCAGCACGCGCCTAGGAAGGCGGTGGCTCAGTCCACCAAGGCCAAGGCCGAGGCGCAGCCGAGCCTGAAATTTGACGACAACCGCGCGGAGTATGAATTGCCGCCGCTGAACCTGCTGACCAACCCGGTCGCCATCGAGCGCCACCATCTGTCCGACGACGCGCTGGAAGAAAACGCGCGTATGTTGGAGGTCGTGCTGGATGACTACGGTGTGAAGGGCGAGATCGTCAGCGTCCGCCCCGGCCCTGTTGTCACCATGTACGAACTGGAACCGGCTCCGGGCCTCAAGGCCAGCCGCGTAATCGGCTTGGCCGACGATATCGCGCGTTCGATGTCGGCCTTGTCTGCCCGCGTTTCGACCGTTCCGGGGCGCAGCGTGATTGGTATCGAATTGCCGAATGTAAACCGTGAGAAGGTGGTTCTGCGAGAGATCCTCTCGGCCCGTGATTTCGGTGACGGTAACATGAAACTGCCGCTGGCGCTGGGCAAGGACATCGGTGGTGATCCCATCGTGGCAAACCTGTCCAAGATGCCCCACCTGCTGATCGCAGGAACCACCGGCTCCGGTAAATCCGTCGCGATCAACACGATGATCCTGTCGCTCTTGTACAAGCTGACGCCGGAGGAATGCCGGTTGATCATGATCGACCCCAAGATGCTGGAGCTGTCTGTTTATGACGGCATCCCGCACCTTCTGAGCCCGGTTGTCACCGACCCGAAAAAGGCAGTCGTGGCCTTGAAATGGGTCGTGGGCGAGATGGAAGAACGCTATCGCAAGATGTCCAAAATGGGCGTGCGCAACATCGACGGCTATAACAGCCGCGTGGCCGATGCGCTGGCCAAGGACGAAATGTTCTCGCGTACCGTGCAGACCGGATTTGACGAAGATACTGGCGAGCCGATTTTTGAAACCGAGGAATCACAGCCCGTCAAACTGCCCTATATCGTCGTTGTCGTAGACGAAATGGCCGACCTCATGATGGTTGCGGGCAAAGAGATCGAGGCCTGCATCCAGCGCCTGGCGCAGATGGCGCGTGCCTCTGGCATTCACCTGATCATGGCCACCCAGCGTCCGTCGGTGGATGTTATCACCGGCACGATCAAGGCGAACTTCCCGACCCGGATTTCGTTCCAGGTCACCTCGAAGATCGACAGCCGCACCATCCTGGGCGAACAGGGGGCCGAGCAGCTTTTGGGCATGGGCGACATGCTTTACATGGCTGGTGGCGCGCGCATCACCCGTGTGCACGGGCCGTTCGTTTCGGACGAAGAGGTCGAGGAGATCGTCACCTATCTGAAATCCTATGGCCCGCCCGAGTATGTCGGTGGTGTGGTCGACGGCGTGGACGACGACAAATCCTCGGATATCGACGCGGTGCTGGGCCTGGGTGGCAACACCGATGGCGAAGACGCGCTGTATGATCAGGCCGTCGCGATCGTCATCAAGGACCGCAAGTGCTCCACCTCTTACATTCAGCGCAAGCTGGCCATCGGCTACAACAAAGCCGCGCGGCTGGTCGAGCAGATGGAGGACCAAGGTTTGGTATCCGCGTCGAACCATGTCGGCAAACGCGACATTCTGGTTCCGGAACAGCAATAAGCGGGTCTCTGCCTTGTGAACACGTTGGGGGTGCGCTGACGCGTTGGAGTGCCTAGATATGGGATATGAAAATGTTTCGAGTAACCATGGCCGCCGCCGCTTTGGCGCTGACGGCTTGGCCTGCGGCGGCAGACAAGCTGACTTTGGGTCAGATTTCCAACTATCTGAACGGGCTGAAAACGGCCGAGGCTGAATTCACCCAGATCAACAATGATGGCACGATTTCGACCGGCCGCATCCTGATCAAGCGTCCCGGCAAAGCGCGGTTCGAATATAACCCACCGGTCGAGGCTCTGGTGATTGCGGGTTCGCAGCAGGTGGCGATCTTCGACGGAAAATCGAACACCGGCCCCACGCAATACCCGTTGAAGCGCACGCCGCTGAACCTGATTCTGGCCCGCAACATCGACCTGAACACGGCACGCATGGTGGTTGGGCACGAATATGACGGCACCGCGACCAGCGTGATCGCGCAGGATCCAGAACACCCAGAGTACGGTACGATCAAGTTAATGTTCTCGGCCGCACCGGTTGAGCTGCGTCAGTGGATCATCACCGACAACGCTGGGGAACAGACCACGGTGATCCTTGGGGAAATGTCCAAGGGCGCATCTCTGGCCAATTCGCTGTTCTCCATCACCGGCGAAAAGAACCGCCGCAACAACTGACGCTTAACGGCGCCGACAGCTTTTCAGCTGGGCGTCATAGGTGACAGCGCGCACCGCAACTTCGTCCGCAATACGCACCAGCCAGCTTTTACTTTTGTATGTCCCGCGCAAAAAGCCGTTTCGACCGTCGTGATAGGCTAGGTATTGATTGCGTGCGTCGGACAGGGAAACGCCCGTGACCTCGCGCGTCTGTGTCATGTACCAGCCCATGAAATCGGTCGCGTCCTTGATGTCGTCGCGCTTGGCGCCCCGTCCACCTTCGGCGCGCTGGTATTCACGCCAGGTCGCGTCCAGAGCTTGCGAATAGCCGTAGGCCGAGCTTTGCCGCCCCATCGGCAACACGCCTAGCACATACTGGATCGGCGTTCGGTTGTTTCCGATAAACTTTGATTCCTGATAGATGATCGCCATCTGAACCGGCACCGGAACGCCCCATTTACGTTCGGCGCGCTTCATCGCCTTCAGGTAGGCGGGTCGCTGTTTCACGATGCTGCACGCGTTGTCCAGATTGCGTGGCGCGGAATAATTTCCGCTGCCGCAGGCGGCAACCAGTAACAACAGAATGCTCGTGCGAAGAAGTCTGCCCATTTGCCCCTCGCTATGTTTGTTTTGCGGCAGTCTAACCCAGCTGCAGCCCGGTGGAAATGCCCCTCAGATCACAAAGGCCAGGGTGAGTGGTAAAGTGCCAACAGACAGCAACGTCGAGACCACAACCAGGCCGGCCACCGCATCCGAATCGGCACCGTATTTTTCGGCCAGAAGATAGGACGTGACAGCGACCGGAGTGGCGATCTGAACAACCAGAACGGCAAATGGGATCGGCGGTAGGGCAAAATAGATGCCGACGCCCCACGCCCCCGCAACGCAGATCGCGGCCTTCGCCAGGCTCAGCCATACCGCCCGACCCAACCGCGCCGGATGCAGCCGCGCCATCGCGACGCCAAGCGTCAACAGCATCATCGGAATCGCCAATTGTGCGACAAGGTCCAGCGTGTTGGTCAGAAACCGGGGGGTCTGCCACCCTTGCCACAGAAACAGCGCGCCCAGAAGGGTCGCGCCAACCAAGGGTTCTTTCAGCACTTTCAGAATCGATCCGCCGCCCGAGACAAGCCAAACGCCGAAGGTAAACGACAGGATGCCCATCACCGCGAAAACTACGACGGCATAGCCAAGCCCCTCTTCCCCAAAAGCGAACAGGGCAAGGGGCAGGCCCAGGTTCCCGGTGTTGCCGAAGATGATCGGCGCCAGATAGGTGCCGGCATGCAAACGGGTGATGCGCACCAGCAAAAACGACAGAATTGTCACCACCGCATAGGCGCACAGCGACGCCAGCGTCATTGTGGTCAACGCCGCCGGCTCAATGTTCGTTTTCATCAGTGCGGTGAAGATCAGCGCAGGCACCGATAGCGTCATTGCCAGCCGGGTGATGAACTGGATCCGGTATTCATACCCAAGCTTCACCCATGAGAAGCCGATCGCGGCCAACAGGAAAACCGGCGCCACGATCTCCAGCACTGTTAGAACTAGTTGCACAGTTTGTTTCCCAGAAAGTGGGCCTGCCCACATGGACAAGCGCTTGTTGAACGCAGTATTAACAAGGCCGGGGGCTGAAAGACCATGCTTAGAACACGTGCCAAGTACCATTTGGGCCAAGTTGTCCGCCATCGTAAACACCCCTTCCGCGGGGTGGTTTTTGACGTGGATGCGATGTTTTCAAACACCGACGAATGGTATGATGCGATCCCCGAGGACAGCCGTCCGAAAAAGGATCAGCCGTTCTATCACCTGCTCGCCGAGAACGACCAAAGCTACTATGTCGCCTATGTGTCCGAGCAGAACCTGGTCGCGGATTATTCCGGCGAACCGGTCAGCCACCCGGATCTGCCGGATCTCTTCGGTGACTTCGAAGACGGGCATTACCCGCTGCATTTCCAGCTAAACTAAGCCGCTGCGACGGTTTTCACCCTCAGTACCCGATCGCACAGCCATCCTTACGCGGGTCCGAAGCACCAATCAGCACACCGTCATCCCAGTCGATCCGGATGGCCTGACCACCACCCAGCGGAGTTTCGGGCACCACGACCGTGTGACCCATCTCGGCCAGCTCGGCGCGCACGGCTTCGGAATAGCCACGTTCAACCTTCAACTCCCCCGCATCGCTGAAGCAACGTGGTGCGTCCAACGCGGCCTGCGCGTCCAACCCGTGATCGACCATATTGGTGACAAAACGTGAATGCCCGCTGGGCTGAAACGCCCCGCCCATCACGCCGAACGGCATCGTGACCTTGCCGCCCTGCATCAACATGCCGGGAATGATCGTGTGCATCGGCCGTTTGCCGCCGCCCGCTTCGTTCGGGTGGCCCGGCTCCAACGTGAATCCTGCGCCACGGTTCTGGAACAGCAGGCCGAACCGGTCCGATGCCAGGCCCGAGCCGAAGGCGTGATAGATCGAATAGATCAGGCTGACCGCCATCTGGTCGCGGTCGACCACGGTCAAAAGAACCGTGTCCTTGTGCACGCTTTCCGTCAGCGGCGCGGCAGCGGCCATCGCCCGTTTCGGATCGATCAGCGCAGCAAGCTGGGTGGCGGTTTCTGGCGCAAGCATATGGTCGGTCCGGGTTGCATGATCGGTGTCGGCAATGAACCGGTTGCGCGCGTCATAGGCCAGCTTGGCTGCCTCGGCCTCGATATGCGCACGCTGGGCGGACCAGGGCGGCGCCACGTCAAACTGTGCGATGATGTTGTTCATAAGGATCGCCGTGGCCCCCTGGCCGTTTGGCGGATGCTCGACCAGGTCTGTGCCCTTGTAGTTGCCCGCCAGCGGCAGGGTATAATTGCACGCCGTGGACGCGAAATCCTCCAACGTGTGGGCACCGCCCATCGCACGCAGGCTGGCCACCATATCTTCGGCCACCGGGCCGTCATAGAACCCGGCCCGCCCCTCACGCGCGATGCGTTTCAGAACATCGGCTTGGCCCGGCGCCGCAAAGATCTGACCGGCGCGAAAGGCATGATCGCCGTGACACATGTAAAATTGCTTGGCGCGTCCGCTCAGATGCCCCTCGCGCTCCGAGATCTTCCAGTCGAACGCCACCCGGGGGGCCACGGGAATACCGTCCTTAGCGTATCGGATCGCGGGCGACAGGACTTCGGCAAGGTCAAGGTGACCCCAGTCCGCGTGGAGGCGGCAGAAAGCATCGACTGCGCCTGGTACGGTGACGGACCGGATGTCGCGAATCGGCATTGTGGTCAGCCCGTCGCCCCGCAAAGCGTCGGCGTTGAGCGCGGCAGGCGCCCGCCCTGATCCGTTCAGCGCGACCACCCGATCCTCGCCTGCCGGTTTCAGAAGCACGAAACAATCGCCGCCCAAACCGGTCATATGAGGTTCGGCGATTCCCAGAACGGCAGCGGCAGCAATGGCCGCATCAACCGCGTTTCCGCCGTCTTCCAATACGCGAATTGCGGTGCGCGCCGCTATCGGGTGCGACGTGGCGCACATGCCGTTCGTGGCCAAAACCGGTGACCGGCCCGGAGAATGAAAATCGCGCATGAAATGCCCCCGAAAGTGATCTGACGCTCAGCCTAGGTGACTTGCGCAAGGATGCAACCATGTGGGGGAAAAACCTCGACGCCGCGCACTGGGTGGGGGCTGTAAAACGCGACGCCGAGGGAAGCCTATGCAGCTACCCAGCCTGTATCGAGGTGCATTCAGGCCGGCCTGTGGAGGCAATGGGGCATTTTCGCGGCAATTGTTGCGGTCTTTCGCGAAAGAAAAAAAGCGCGTCAGGACGTTCCTGCCACGCTTCGCCAGTCTTTTGGCGGCCGGTCAATTCGGCCGGTATTTGTCCCCGAGTCGCATCTTGAAACTCAGGTGATTCCGGTTGCCATCGCGCCGGTAGGTCAGGTCTTGGGTCAGTTCCCGGATTAAGAACCAGCCAAACCCGCCTTCGGGCAGATCCTGTTCAGCGCATGTGTCAAGATCAAGCGGCCTGCCTGCCGGTGTTTCACCATCTGGCATGGGCAGGCCGTCATCCAGCACGTCAAACACCAAAATGTCGTCGTCACGCGACACGTCCAGTTCGATCACGCCCTGACCGGCCCCGCCATAGGCGTGTTCGACCACGTTGTTCAGAACTTCGGCAAGAACCAGCTCCACCGTGCCCTTTTCATCCGCCGACATATCCATATGCGCCAGCCCGGCCATCGAGCTTTTCAACGCCTTGCGCACCGCCAGTTCATCACTGGGAAACACCAGGTGAAGCCGAGGGCAAGTGGGCAGGATACTGCCCTTGTGAAGATCGCGCGCGTGACCCATGAAGGAGAGCCGTTCAGGACGCATTTGCCAGCCCGCCACCCAAGGCAGCGGCCGCGCTTTCATGGATGACAAAGACGGAATCCATGCGGGTCAGCCGGAACACTTTCAGGACCGTGGGGCTGAGCCCGGCCAGTTCCAGTGCTTTGCCACTCGCCTGTTTCATCGAGGCGACAACCGCACCCAGGCCGGAGGAATCGATGAACATGACCTGTGACAGGTCCAGGATTACGCGATCTGGTCCATCCTCACAAAGGTCGCGCATTTTGTCCTTGAAGGTGATTGCGACCGCCGCGTCGACGCGGTCCTCGTGCACCGTGATGGTCCGCACGTTGGCGGTGTCGTGATAGTCGAGCTGCAAAGGTCTTCTCCTTCCGGGGATAATTCTTGCGATTCAGGCTAGACGCGGATCGTTACCATTCAGTAAGCGTGAAACGGAAAAACGACGCAGACCGGAGGAATTCATGAAGAACGTGGTGATCGCAGGGGCGGCGCGCACGCCGATGGGCGGCTTTCAGGGGGCATTTTCAGGCGTGACGTCTGCCATGCTGGGCGGCACGGCCATCAAGGCCGCGCTTGAGGATGCAGGCGCGGCCCCGGCCGATGTTCAGGAGCTTCTGATGGGCTGCGTTCTGCCCGCGGGTCAGGGTCAGGCGCCCGCGCGCCAGGCCGGGTTCGCTGCCGGATTGGGTGAAGAAGTGCCAGCCACCACGCTGAACAAGATGTGCGGATCGGGCATGAAAACCGCGATGATCGCCTTCGACCAGATCGCGCTGGGCGGGGCGGACGTGATGGTTGCAGGTGGCATGGAGAGCATGACCGAGGCGCCGTATATCCTTCCGAAAATGCGCGCGGGCGCCCGAATCGGGCACGGCGCGGTGGTTGATCACATGTTTCTGGACGGGCTGGAGGACGCCTATGACAAAGGTCGCCTGATGGGCACCTTTGCCGAGGATTGCGCCGAGAGCTTTCAGTTCACCCGCGAGGCGCAGGATGAATATGCGCTGAAATCCCTGTCGAACGCATTGGAGGCCCAGGCCTCGGGCGCTTTCGAGGGCGAAATTGCGCCCGTGACCCTGACGACCCGTCGCGGCGAAACCGTGGTGGGTGAGGACGAGCAACCCGGCAACGCGCGGCCTGACAAGATCCCGACGCTGAAACCGGCCTTTCGCAAGGATGGCACGGTGACGCCTGCCAATTCCTCATCCATCTCGGACGGGGCGGCGGCTCTGGTTGTGGCCTCGGAGGAGGCCGCAAAGGATAAAGGCCTGACCATTCGCGCCCGCATTCTGGGCCATGCCAGCCACGCCCAGGCACCCGGCCTGTTCACCACCGCCCCTGTGCCCGCAGCGCAGAAGCTGTTGGATCAGATCGGCTGGTCGAAGGATGACGTCGACCTGTGGGAGGTGAACGAAGCCTTTGCCGTGGTGCCGATGGCGTTCATGCACGAAATGGGTCTGTCGCGGGATATCGTGAACGTGAACGGCGGCGCCTGTGCGCTGGGCCATCCGATTGGAGCCTCGGGTACGCGCATCATGGTGACGCTGCTGAACGCGCTTGAAAAGCGCGGGTTGAAGCGCGGCGTTGCGGCGATTTGCATTGGTGGCGGCGAAGGCACCGCCATTGCGATTGAGCGGGCCTGAGACCCTTGCGCGCAGACTATCCCGCCCTTGCCGCCGCCATCGCATCCCTGACCGAAGGCGAGGAGGATGCGGTGGCCCTGATGGCAACCGTTGCCTGTGAATTGCACCACGCGGATGATCGGTTCGACTGGACCGGGTTTTACCGCGTGGTCGCGCCGGAATTGATGAAGATCGGCCCCTATCAGGGCGGGCATGGTTGCCTGCAAATCCCGTTTTCGCGTGGGGTTTGTGGTGCGGCGGCCCGCACCGGACAGGTGCAGCTGGTCTCTGATGTTGATGCCTTTGCCGGGCATATCGCCTGTGCCTCCTCGACCCGGTCCGAGATCGTTCTGCCGGTGTGGGACAAGGCCGGCAAGGTGATCGCAGTGCTGGATATCGACAGCAACCAACCGGATGCGTTCAACGATGAGGACGCGCGCGAACTGGCTTCCATCCTGGACGCGACCTTTTCCCGGTGACCCGATCCATGCTGCAGGTGCGGCGATGAATTTTCTTGCTGCGAATCGCAATTCCGCGCTTTGGTGAAAAAAGACGTGAAAATTTCACGAAAACTTTCATCGGAGGCGGGATGCTTCACAGCGATCCGAACAGCACGAAGACCTTGGGCGCCGATATCCGGGCGCTGCGCAAAGGGCGTGGTCTGACTCTGTCGGACCTGGCAACCACGTTGGGTCGGTCGGTTGGCTGGCTGTCTCAAGTCGAGCGAGACATGTCCGAGCCGTCGATTTCCGACTTGCGCGAACTGGCGCAGGCACTGGGCGTGCCGATGTCGTTTCTGTTCGCCCATGCCTCGGCCCCGGTAGAGGAACAAGGGTATGTCGTGCGCGCCGGATCGCGCCGCAGAATGGGGTCGGACGAAGAGGGTCTGATTGAGGAGCTGCTGTCCCCGGACCTGACCGACGATTTCGAAATGGTGCATTCGACATTCGCGCCGCATTCCGCGATGCAAACGCCGGCTGACCGCCCGACGCAAGAGGTCGGGTATCTGGTGTCCGGCAAGCTGGACCTTGAGATCGGTGGGCGGCGGTTCACCGTTGGCCCCGGCGACAGTTTTCGCATCAAGCACGAACCCTATTGCTGGGCCAACCCCTATGACACTCTGGCTGTCGCGATCTGGGTGATCGCGCCACCGGTTTACTAGGAGCGTGGGCATGACAACCGGATCCTGCCTGTGCGGTGCTGTAACCTTCGAGATTGCCGGGGTGCTTCCGGCGCCGAATGCGTGCCACTGCAGCCAATGCCGCAAGCAATCGGGTCATTTCTGGGCCTCGACCGATATCCGCGAACGTGACCTGACCCTGCATGGAGTTGAAAACCTGAGTTGGTTCCAGGCGTCCGAGAAGGTGCGCCGGGGCTTTTGCAAAACCTGCGGCAGTTTCCTGTTCTGGGACCCGATCCACCACGACACGATCGCCGTGGCGATGGGCGCGATCGACGCGCCGACCGGCACGCACCTGGCCCTGCATATCTTCACCGACGACAAGGGCGATTATTACGACATCGCCGACGACCTACCGCAGAACGGGCAATGACATGACAGGTTTTTGCCCCGCAGTCCCCGTATCACACAGCTTCCCACCCCCATCTTCGACAAAGAGGTAATCCCATGTCCGATTTTCCCAGCAGAGCACGCGTTGTCATCATCGGCGGCGGCGTTGTCGGCGCGTCCACCCTGTTTCACCTGGCCAAGAAGGGCTGGACCGATTGCGTTCTCTTGGAAAAGAACGAGCTGACCGCCGGGTCCACCTGGCACGCAGCGGGCAATGTACCAACCTTTTCGACCAGCTGGTCGATCATGAACATGCAGCGGTATTCGACCGAGCTTTACGCCCGTCTTGGGGAAGAGGTCGATTATCCGATGAACTATCACCAGACCGGATCAATCCGCCTGGCCCATTCCAAGGAGCGGATGCAGGAATTCGAACGCGCCTGTTCGATGGGCCGGTATCAGGGCATCGAGATGGAAATCTGGACACCCGAGGAAGCCAAGTCGCGCTATCCTTTCCTGGAAACGCACGACCTGGCCGGTGTGCTCTGGGACCCTTCGGATGGCGACATCGACCCCGCGCAGTTGACCCAGGCCCTTGCCAAGGGCGCGCGCGACATGGGTCAACAGATCATCCGCTTCTGCCCGGCCACCGGTGTCACGCAGCATGACGACGATAGCTGGACCGTGCACACGGACAAGGGCGACATCGCCTGCGAATATGTTGTGAACGCGGCCGGGTATTATGCCCAGCGCGTGGGCGAATGGTTTAAGCCCTATGGCGGACGCACCGTGCCGATGATGGTGATGGAACACCAGTATCTGCTGACCGAACAGATCCCCGAAGTCGAAGCCTGGACCAAGGAGAACGGGAAGAAACTGCCGCTGATCCGCGACGTAGACGTGTCTTATTACCTGCGCCAGGAAAAGGGCGGCTATAACCTTGGGCCGTATGAGCCAAACTGCAAGGCGCACTGGACTGACAGCAGCGACCAAATGCCGGACGACTTCAGCTTCCAGCTGTGGCAGGAGGATCTGGACCGGATCGAGGATATCGTCGTCGACGCCATGGCCCGCGTGCCGCTGATGGAAACGTCGGGTGTGTCCAGCGTGATCAATGGCCCGATTCCATACGCCCCCGACGGGTTGCCCCTGATGGGGCCGATGCCCGGCGTAAAGAACGCGTTCGAGGCCTGTGTGTTCACCTTCGGCATTGCCCAGGGTGGCGGCGCCGGCAAGGTGATGGCGGAATGGATCGTCGATGGCGCGACTGAGTGGGATATGTGGGCGGTCGATCCGCGCCGCTATACCGATTACACCGATCACGATTACTGCGTGCAGAAGGGCATGGAGGTTTACGGCAACGAATACGCCATGCATTTCCCGCACCACGAATGGCCCGCCGCGCGCGACAAGAAACTGTCGCCGGTGCATGACAAGGTGATTGCCGCTGGCGGCGTCATGGGGGCCTACAACGGGTGGGAGCGCGCAAATTGGTTCGCGCAGCCGGGCGATGACACCTCGCTTGAGGCGACCCACACCTGGAACCGATCCGGCCCCTGGCAACAGCGCATCAAGGAAGAATGCGAGGCGGTGCGCGATGGTGTCGGTGTTCTGAATCTGCCCGGCTTCTCGCGCTTTGAGGTTTCGGGCGACGGGGCGGCCGAGGCGCTGCGCGGGCTGGTCACGGGTGGCCTGCCCAAGGTGGGCCGGATGAACCTGGTCTATATCGCCAACGATCAGGGCCGTATCCTGACCGAGATGTCCTGCATCCGCAGGGGCGAAGACGATTTCCTGATGATCACCGCCGCAACCGCGCAATGGCATGACCGCGATGTGCTTTCTGCCGCCATGCCCGCAAGTGTGACGGTGAGGGACGTGACCACGACCCGTGACACCTTGATCGTCACCGGCCCGAAATCGCGCGATCTGTTGGCGGGGCTAAGCGATGCCGATCTGTCCACTGGCTGGCTGACCCATCAAACCACGACGGTGGCCGGGCAGCCTGCGTTCCTGATCCGGGTGTCCTTTGCCGGTGAGCTTGGCTGGGAAGTCCACGCGCTGAACGACCACATGCCCGCGATCTATGACGCGGTCGTGGGCGCCGGGGCAAAGTCTTTCGGCATGTGGGCGCTGAACGCCCTGCGGCTTGAAAAGGGCTACCGCGCCTGGAAGGGCGACCTTTCCACCGACTATTCGCTGCTGGAAGGCGGGCTGGAGCGGTTTGTGAAGCTCGACAAACCGCAGGATTTCCCGGGCAAGGCCGCGATCCTGGCCGAAAAACAGCAGGGTGTGAAGAAACGCTTCGTCACGCTTGTCGTTGACGCCGGCGAGGCCGATGCGCCCTACATGTCCTGCCTGTGGCACGGCGGAAAGATCGTGGGCGAAACCACGTCTGGCGGTTGGGGTTACCGCGTGAACACGTCGATCGCGCTGGGCATGCTGCGGGCCGACCTGGCGGTGCCGGGCACCGAGCTGGAGGTCGAGATCTACGGCGAGAAGTACAAGGCGGTGGTGCAGGAGGACCAACCGCTTTGGGACCCCTCCAACGAACGTATCCGGGCCTGAGCAATTGGGCGCCGCCGTTGTCAAACAGCGGCGCCCGACAAAGTGCAGCGTGATGACACAGCAAAAGACAATTCACCCAGTCCGTTTCGACATTCTTGTCAGCGACGGTTTTGTCCTGACCGAGCTTGCTGGTGTTGTGGAACCTCTGCGCCTGATGAACCGTGTGACAATGTCGGACGGGTTCGCGTTCCGATATCTCAGCCGTCAGGGCGGACGTGTCGCCAGTCGAGCGCTGGCCGAGGTTGCGACCGACCCGGTGCCGGAAAAGCCTTTGGCGGACTACCTTGTCGTGGTCGGAAACACCGACCCCGCAGCGCCCGAGCTTTCGGTGCAAGATATAGTTAGAAACTATACCCATCGGGGGGCCAAGGTCGTTCTTCTGGCCGAAGCCGCCAGTCGTCACATATCCGAAACTGACCCAGACAGCACCCACACAACACATTGGGAAAACTCGACCATTCTGACCGAAGGGAATGTCACGTTCGACCCGAAATTCGCCTTGGCGGTCGAGGATGGTGCAATTCTGACCTGTGCCGGCATGGGGGCGACCGTGGACCTCACCCTGTCGCTGCTTAACCGCTACGCGCCGACGGCGCAGGTGATGGCGGTGGCGGGAATTCTGCTTCATGATCGCATTCGCGACTTTGATACCCGCCAGCCTATCGGCGGCCCGGCCGCATCGGCGACTGGCGAACACGATCTTGATGCCGCGATCCAACTGATGCAAGCGAACACGGAGGAACCCATCCCGATTCACGAGCTTGTCGCGCTGCTTGGCTTATCCAATCGGTCCCTGGAGCGTAAGTTCAAACAACACCTGAATACGACGCCGCACCAATTCTATCGCAGCCTTCGTCTGAACAAGGCGCACAACCTGCTTTTGAATACCGGGCTTTCGATTCAGGAAATCGGTCTTGCTTGCGGGTTCCAGGGCGGGTTCTCTGGGCCGTTCAAGGCCGTGTTTGGCACTACGCCACAACAGCTGCGTGCGCGCAAAAACCGACAGGTATGACGCTTTTGGCCAGCTGCACGATCTGGCATTGTGGCATCAACCAAGGAATGGAGGGGTCATAGGATGAATATTACCTTGAAAGACGGTGGCACCGGGCAGGAATTGATCCACCGATCAACCAGGCCTGCGCACCCATTGTGGTCGGCCAAGGTGATGATGGAGGAGCCAGATCTGGTTCAGCAGGTGCACGAGGATTACATCCGCGCGGGCGCCCGGCTGATCACGCTCAACACCTATTCCACCACGCCCGAACGGTTGGAGCGGGAAGGTGCGGGTGACATGTGCGATGCGCTGTACGATCAGGCTCGCATGTTGGTCGAACGGGCCCGCGATGCCACCGGCATTGAAGTGAAGATCGGCGCCTGCCTGCCGCCTTTGCATGGGTCCTATAACCCCGACATGTCGCGCAGCCATGACGACCTGTTGCCAGCCTATCGCGAGATTGCCGAAAAGCAGGCGGGCTGTGCGGACGTGATGTTGTGCGAAACGATGTCCAGCATCTCGGAACTCACGGCCTCAGCCCGCGCGGCGCAGGAAACCGGGGTACCGACCTATGCCTCCATGTCGTTGATGGACGACGGGTCGGCCCGGTTGCGATCAGGCGAAAGCCTGGCCGACGCGCTGGAGGCTTTGGGTGCCGTGGCCCCAGATGCCATCGGCCTGAACTGTTCAAAGCCCGAAGTCGTGTCACGGCACCTGCCGCAGCTTGCGGACACCGGTCTGCCGGTCGGCGCCTATGCCAACGGTTTCACGGGCATCGACGCACTGACCATCGGCGGCACCGTGGACGGGCTTTCAGCACGCACGGACGTGACCCCGGCCCGCTACACCGAATTTTGCCAAGGGTGGATCGACATGGGCGCAACCCTGCTGGGCGGCTGCTGCGAAGTCGGCCCTGCGCATATCAAACACCTGGCGAACCACCTGAAACAGAACGGACACACGATCATCGGCACCCTGGCCTGATCGCAACTCAAGGAGCGCTCACATGGCGGATCTTCCCACCCACGCCCGCGTCGTCATCATCGGTGGCGGAGTCATCGGCTGCTCGGTCGCCTATCATCTGGCGAAGCAGGGCTGGACCGATGTCGTCTTGCTGGAACGCAAGCAATTGACCTCGGGCACGACCTGGCACGCTGCCGGTTTGATCGCGCAATTGCGTGCCACGGCGAACATGACAAAGCTCGCGAAATACTCGCAGGAGCTATACGGCAACCTTGAGGCCGAGACCGGCGTGGCCACAGGGTTCAAGCGCTGCGGGTCCATCACCGCAGCCCTGACCGACGAGCGGCTTGAGGAGCTGCACCGCCAGGCGGCGATGGCGCGGGCCTTTGGCGTGGAGGTCGAGGAGATTTCACCCGCCGAGGTGAAGGCCAAGTACGAACATCTCAACATCAACGATGTGACTGGCGGTGTCTTTCTGCCGCTGGACGGGCAGGGCGACCCGGCCAACATCGCGCTGGCCCTGGCCAAGGGCGCGCGCCAGAACGGGGCGGTGGTGAAGGAACGCACAAAGGTGACCGGCGTCGCCCGCCAGGGCCGCCGCGTGACCGGGGTCGATTGGATCAGTGATGATGGCACTGCGCAGGGGCATATCACCTGTGACCACGTGGTGAACTGTGCTGGCATGTGGGGGCACGAAGTTGGGCACATGACCGGCACCAACGTGCCACTGCACGCCTGCGAACATTTCTATATCGTGACCGAGGCCATCTCGGGCTTGACCCAGATGCCGGTGCTGCGCGTGCCGGATGAATGCGCTTACTACAAGGAAGACGCTGGCAAGATCCTTCTGGGCGCGTTCGAACCCAACTCCAAGCCCTGGGCGATGGACGGCATTCCGGACACGTTCGAATTCGATCAGCTGCCTGAGGATTTCGACCATTTTGAACCGATCCTTGAGGCCGCGGTGAACCGCATGCCAATGCTGGCCGAGGCGGGTATTCACACGTTCTTCAACGGGCCGGAAAGCTTCACGCCCGACGACGCCTATCACCTGGGTCTTGCGCCCGAAATGGATAATGTCTGGGTCGCGGCCGGGTTCAACTCGATCGGGATCCAGTCGGCGGGCGGCGCGGGCATGGCGCTGGCGCAGTGGATGCAGGATGGCGAAAAGCCGTTTGACCTGGGTGATGTGGACATCAGCCGGATGCAGCCATTCCAGGGCAACAAGACCTACCTGTTCGAGCGTTCCAAAGAAACGCTGGGCCTGCTCTATGCCGACCACTTCCCGTTCAGACAAAAGGCCACCGCGCGCGGGGTGCGACGCACGCCGTTCCATCATCACCTGAAAGACCAAGGCGCCGTGTTCGGAGAGCTTGCCGGCTGGGAGCGCGCCAACTGGTTCGCAAACGCGGGGCAGAACGCTGAATACGAATACACCTGGGGCCGCGCCAACTGGTTTGATAACAGCGCCGCCGAACACCGGGCGGTGCGCGAAAACGTCGGAATGTATGACATGTCCTCATTCGGCAAAATCCGCGTCGAAGGCCCGGATGCCGAAGCATTCATGAACCACGTGGGAGGTGGTGACTATACGGTGCCGAATGGCAAGATCGTCTATACCCAATTCCTGAACAGTCGTGGCGGGATCGAGGCCGACGTGACGGTGACGCGTCTGACGGAAACCTCGTATCTGGTCGTCACACCCGCCGCCACGCGCCTGGCCGACCAGACTTGGATGGAGCGCCACCGGGGTAATTTCAACGTGGTCATCACCGACGTGACAGCGGGCGAAGGCGTGCTGGCCGTGATGGGCCCAAAATCGCGCGAGCTGTTGCAGCGCGTGAGCCCGGCGGATTTCACCAACGATACCAATCCCTTCGGCACCGCGCAGGAGATCGAGATCGGCATGGGCCTGGCCCGCGCCCACCGCGTGACCTATGTGGGCGAGCTTGGGTGGGAGATCTATGTCTCGTCCGATATGGCGGGCCATGTGTTCGAAACGCTGCACGCGGCTGGGCAGGACATGGGTCTGACGCTGTGCGGCATGCACATGATGGACAGTTGCCGGATCGAAAAGGGCTTTCGCCACTTTGGTCATGACATCACCGCCGAGGATCACGTGCTGGAGGCCGGGCTGGGCTTTGCCGTGAAGACCACGAAACCCGAATTCATCGGGCGCGATGCGGTGCTGGCGAAAAAGGAGGCCGGGCTGGAAAACCGTATGGTTCAGTTCAGGCTGACCGATCCTGAACCGCTGCTCTATCACAACGAACCGATCCTTCGTGACGGTGAGATTGTTGGCTATCTGTCTTCAGGCAACTACGGCCACACGCTGGGCGGTGCGATGGGCATGGGCTATGTGCCCTGCAAAGGGGAAAGCGTGGCAGAGGTGCTGGCGTCCAGCTATGAGGTCGACGTGGCAGGCACGCGGGTGAAGGCTGATGTGTCGCTGAGGCCAATGTACGACCCCAAAGGGGAACGAGCCAAGGCATGAATTTTGACAATCAACCCAGTCTGACCAATGGGTTTATAACCCTGCGTCCGCTGGCGGCTGCGGATTTCGAGGGCGTGTTTAAAGCCGCCTCGGACCCAGTGACATGGGCCGGGCACCCGACCAGGAATCGACACCAGCGTGACGTGTTTCGCAGCGCCTTCGATTTCCTGCTTCAGGCGGTTGAAAAGGGTTAAACCGCCTCTGGCCTCAGCCAAGGAACCTGTCATAACGCCGGGATGACGCATATACCTGACAACACCGACAGCCCCCGGGGCCTGGCCTTTGCCATCACCGCTTATCTGCTGTGGGGGGTTCTACCCCTTTACATGAAAGCGTTGGCGCATATTCCCCCGACCGAGGTTGTTGCCCACCGGATTGTCTGGTCGGTACCAATCGCAGGTTTGCTTCTGGTGCTGCTTGGCCGCACCCGTGACATCGCCACCGCGTTTCGGTCTCCGCGCACGCTGGCGATGGGCTGCGTGACCGCCGGTCTCGTCTCGGTGAATTGGGGTGTCTATGTTTGGGCGATTGCCACCGACCGGGCGCTGGATGCCGCTCTCGGCTACTACATCAACCCGTTGTTCTCGATCTTCCTGGGTGCGGTCCTGTTGGGCGAGCGCCTGACCCGAGCGCAGATGGTCGCCATCGCGCTGGCGGCTGCTGCGGTGGTGGTTCTGACCATTGACGCGGGCACATTGCCGTGGCCCGCACTGGCGCTGACGTTCAGCTGGGGCATGTACGCGTTCTTCAAGAAAAGCCTGCCGATCGGCCCGAACCAGGGTTTCATGTTGGAGGTTCTGATCCTGCTGATCCCCGCGCTGGGCTATCTGGGATACCTCACGGCCACCGGTGCCAGCCATTTCACCGAAACCCCATCCAACACCGCGTTGCTTCTTGGCTGCGGGCTTGTCACGGCTGTGCCTTTGATCACCTATGCCAATGGCGCCAAGCTTCTGCGCTTGTCGACTGTCGGCATCCTGCAATACATCGTGCCGACGATGATCTTCCTGTTCGCGGTGTTCTGGTTCGGAGAACCCTTTGGCCGCGCCCGCATGATCGCTTTTCCGATGATCTGGGCGGCGCTGGTGATCTATACGTGGTCGATGCTGCGCAGTGCGCGCTCAGCCTGAGGCAAGCGCCTTTCGGTATTTCAGAAACCGGGCATCCGTCATCACGCGGGCATTCATCGCGTCGCGCAGCGCGCCGATCGTCTTGTGCGGCTGCATCACGACCTCGAATGTCTGGATCAGCCCGACGTCGTTCAGGGTCAGAAGGTCCACGCCCACCGCGTCCAGGTCCCCGACCTTGCATTGGAACTCCAACGCCCAGTCCGGGCCGTCGCCCATGATGCGCCGGTATCCGAAATCCGAAAAGACCTGGATCACATGGCCCAGCACAGCAGCCACCGGTTCGCGCCCAGTCCAGGTTGCCCAATAGGTCGGCGGCATGAACCGCACATCTTCGGCCAGAACCGCCATCACGGCGGCTTCGTCCCGGGCGGCGACGGCGGCTTTGAACTGGGTGATGGTCGGATGCATGGCGGTCCCCTTTTTGACTGGGTCACCCTGCACGGCGAATGCCCTGCGCGGCAAGTCTGACGTTGCTGCACCCCCTTGCCCGCCGCAAGCCGCCCCGGTATTGCGCCCCTATGGACACCTATGCGCCCCCGGATACCCCGCTGGAGATCATCCACCAGGATCATGAGCTTTTGCTTGTGAACAAGCCGTCCGGGCTTCTCTCGGTGCCGGGCAAAGGCGAACACCTCGCCGATTGCCTGATCGCACGGATCCAAGCGGTGTTTCCCGACGCGCTTTTGGTGCACCGGCTGGACCGCGACACCTCGGGTGTCATGGTGTTCGCCATGACACCGCATGCGCAACGGCACCTGGGTCTGCAGTTCGAAAAACGGCAGGTGAAAAAGGTCTATGTTGCTCGGGTGTTCGGGCATGTCGCAGAACGGGAAGGCACCGTCGATCTGCCGCTGATCGTCGACTGGCCAAACCGCCCGAAACAGCATGTGAACTTTGAAACCGGCAAGCCTGCCGTCACCGACTGGAAAGTGGTGAAATACGAAGACAACGCCACCCGCATGCGGCTGTTTCCCCAGACCGGGCGCAGTCACCAGCTGCGCGTGCACATGTTGGAAATCGGGCACCCGATCCTGGGCGATCCGTTCTATGCCAACGGCCCGGCGCTGGACGCGCCCCGGCTGATGCTGCATGCCGAAAGCCTGCGCCTGCGCCACCCTGACGGGGGGAAAGGCCTGACCTTCAAGGCAAAGTGCCCGTTCTAGTGGCTTTGCCTCGCGTCAACCGCGCCCCGGCACCTTGCCCTTCCCGGCCTGACCTGTTTGAGTGAGTGGACGTTGCAAAAGGGGCCTTCGCATGTTCAATCCCGTCATTTCCGGCACTGGTGTGTATACTCCGAACGAGGTCATCTCAAACGCCGAGCTGGTCGTTGCGTTCAATGCTTATGCGGACAAGCAGAACGCCCTGAATGCCGACGCCATCGCGGCGGGCGAGGCAGAAGCGATGGGGCATTCTTCAGAGGAGTTCATCGTGCAAGCCTCGGGCATCGAACAGCGCTATGTCATGGACAAGTCGGGGGTTCTGGACCCGGACCGGATGTATCCGGCGCTGCGCGAACGGGCGGATGACGAACCAGGGATCATGACGGAAATGGCAGTGGATGCCTGCAAAAAGGCCTTGGCCGCCGCTGGGCGCGAGGCGGATGAGGTCGACCTGATCATCTGCGCGGCCTCGAACCACGAACGCGCCTATCCGGCCATTGCGGTGGAAATCCAGCAGGCGCTGGGCGCAGGTGGGTTCGGCTTTGACATGAACGTGGCCTGCTCCTCGGCGACGTTCGGCATTCAGGCCGCGTCGGACATGGTCCGATCCGGGTCGGTGACCCGTGCTTTGGTCGTGAACCCAGAGATTTGTTCGGGCCATCTGGAATGGCGCGACCGCGATTGCCATTTCATTTTCGGCGACGTGGCGACCGCGACGCTGATCGAACGGAAAGAGCATGCCAAGGGCGCGCATTTCGAGATCATCTCGACCCGCTGCCTGACCCAGTTCTCCAACAACATTCGCAACAACAACGGTTTCCTGCGCCGGTCGCGGGAACAGACCGGGGCGTTGGATGACCGGCGTGACATGCAGTTCATGCAAAACGGCCGCAAAGTGTTCAAGGAAGTGCTGCCGATCGTATCGAAACACATCCTTGGCCACATCGAAGAGGAAGGCGTGTCGCGCGATGAGCTGAAGCGGCTTTGGCTGCACCAGGCCAACAAGGCGATGAACGACTTCATCGGCAAAAAGGTTCTGGGGCGGGTGCCCGAGCCAAGTGAACAGCCGAACATTCTTCAGGAATACGCCAACACGTCGTCGGCCGGGTCGATCATCGCGTTTGACAAGTATTCCAAGGACCTGGCGCCCGGAGACCTGGGCGTGATCTGCTCCTTCGGCGCGGGCTATTCCGTGGGATCCGTTCTGGTCAAACGCGCCTGAACACGAAAACGGCCCGCAAAATGGCGGGCCGCTTGATGATGTGAAGGGTGAGGGTCAGTCGTTCGACCAGCCCGACACGGCTTTGACTTCCAAAAAGTCCTCGATCCCCAGCACACCGCCTTCGCGCCCGTTACCGGACTGCTTGTAGCCGCCGAACGGCGACCCCGCGGCCCGCGATGTGCCGTTCATCTCGACCATGCCCGACCGCATCTGGCGCGCCACCCGGTTGGCTTTCGAACCGTCCTGGGTCTGCACATAGTTGGTCAGACCATAGACCGTGTCATTGGCGATCTCGATGGCTTCTTCTTCGCTGTCGAACGGGATCATCGACAGGACCGGGCCAAAGATTTCCTCGCGCGCGATGGTCATTTGGTTGGTTACATCGGCAAACACGGTGGGTTTGACGAAAAAGCCTTTGTTCAGCCCCTCGGGTCGCCCGGTGCCGCCCGCGATCAGACGGGCGCCTTCGTCGATGCCCTGCTGGATCAGGTCCTGGATCTTGTTCCACTGCAATTCGCTGACCACCGGGCCGATGTGGCGACCTTCCTCATGCGCAGGACCAACGGTGACCTTCTCAGCGGTTTCGCGCGCGATCTCGACCGCCTGGTCATAGACGCCGCGCTGCACCAACATGCGCGAGGGCGCGTTGCAGGACTGGCCCGTGTTGTTCATCATGTGCAGAACGCCCCGCTTGACCGCCTTGTCGTCGGCGTCGTCAAAGATGATGTTCGCGCCCTTGCCGCCCAGCTCAAGCGACACCCGCTTCAGCGTGTCCGCCGCCGCCTTGGAAATCGCGATGCCGGCGCGGGTCGAGCCCGTGAAGCTGACCATGTCGACATCCGGGTGGGTCGACAATTGCGTGCCAACGCCCATGCCGTCACCGTTCACCATGTTGTAGACACCCGCCGGGAAGCCGGCTTCGTCCACGATCTCGCTCCAGACGATCGAGGACAGCGGAGAGACCTCGGAGGGTTTCAGAACCATCGTGGCCCCCGCGGCCATCGCCGCCACGCATTTCAGCGTGACCTGGTTCATCGGCCAGTTCCACGGCGTGATCATGGCGCAAACGCCGATGGGTTCATACAGAAGCCGGTCGTTCGGCGCATGGGCGCCCAGCATCTTTTCGAAACCGAAATCCTTGAAGGCCTTGATGAAGTTCGAGATGTGCCAGCTTCCGGCCCCCACCTGACTTTGCCGCGCCATGTCGATCGGCGCGCCCATCTCAAGGCTCATCGCCTCGGCCAGGTCGTCGCCGCGTTTCTGGTAGACCTCCAGCAGCTTCTCGATCAGCGCAAGGCGGTCTGCCTTCGGGGTAAACGCCCAACTGTCGAAAGCTGCCTTTGCGGCGGCCACCGCAGCGTCGGTATCGGCCTGGTTCCCCAGCGAGATGACTGCGCAGGGCTCCTCGGTCGACGGGTTGATCACCTCAAGGTCATTCGCGGCCGCGGGGGCAACCCACTGGCCATCGATATAGAAGTCGCGTTTCTCGATCATGGTCGGCTCCTGTCCGGAATTTCAGCGCAGATTGGCACCGCAGTTGAGGTCGTGCAAGGTGGATTCGACTTAATTTGATCAAATTTTTCATCGGCGGTGAAAATATTTTGAGCAAGGACTTCAAAAGCTAGTTTTAGAATACATCTAACCTGTAACGGACAACGAAATGACAGGAGAATGATATGGGGCTGCGACTCAACGAATTGGTACCGAACTTCACAGCAATGACGGATCAGGGCGCGATCACCTTCCACGATTGGATCGGTGACAGCTATGCCATTCTGTTTTCACACCCGAAAGATTTCACGCCGGTTTGCACCACCGAATTCGGTGCTGTGGCGCAGCTGGCCGAGGAGTGGGAAGCGCGCGGCACCAAGGTGATTGGCCTGTCGGTGGACAGCGCCGAGGAACACGTGAAGTGGAAGACAGACATCGAAGGCTTTGCCGGGGCAAAGGCGGGGTTCCCGATTATCGCGGATGAAGACCTGGCAGTGTCGAAAGCGTTCGACATGCTGCCCGCCGAGGCCTATTTGCCGGATGGTCGCACGGCGGCCGACAGCGCGTCGGTGCGGTCCGTGTTCATCATTGGGCCGGACAAGAAGCTTCGGCTGTCGATGACCTATCCGATGTCGGTCGGGCGCAACTTTGCCGAAGTTTTACGCGCGCTGGACGCGGTGCAGGCCACGGATGGCCAGCCGATCGCGGCCCCCGCGAACTGGGTCAAAGGGCAGGACGTGATCGTGTCGCTGGCGCTGTCGGACGACGAAGCGAAAGCGAAATACGGAGAGGTCGACGTGAAGTTGCCCTATCTGCGCACGACCGCTGACCCCAGCTGACGCGAGACGCTGTTAAAAGGAAAAACGCCGCCCCCATGAAGTATGGGGGCGGCGTTTTGCTTGATCCTGATTTAGCGCCCGGCCTAGCCCGCGGTCTTTGCCACAGCGATGGCGTCGTCCAGGATCGCCCGATCCCCGACGTGGTTTGCCAGCACCAGCACAAGACGCGCGTTCAGTGCGTCGCTTTCTGCTTTTGTCAGGCCTTCGTGCGCGGCCAGCAGGCTGGCATAGAAGTCGTCGGCGCCGGGGATGTTCGGTTGAAGGTTCAGATCGGACATGGGTCTTACTCCTTGCCTGTGGCGCGGCGGATCGCAGCGCGGAACAGATTTTCGTCAAAAGATGCGCGGCGTGCGGCGACGTGTTGGTCGGGGCGGATCAGGTAGACCGCCGACGGCTCGTCCCCAAGGTATCGCGCCTTAAGTGCGCCCGACGTGTCATCCTTGGCCGACAGCGCCAGGCGGGTGACCTTGATCCCGTCTTCTTCGATCATGTCCGGCGCGTCGGCGTCTATGGTCAGCAGCGTGAACTGGTCGCCGAGTTTGCGCAGCAGATAATCGTCCCCCAGCTTCACGTCCGGGCAGGGCGATCCTGGCCGGGTACGCTCCGGCCCGTTTAGGGCGTCCGCCGTGTTCAGGGGCGAGCCGTCATAGGTGCAGGGCACCGACAGGCGGCCGGCATTGACCAGCGGGCGGGCGAAATCGTGAGTTTCCGCCAGGTCCAGTACCGCGTCACGCAGGATGCGGGACATGTCCGACTTCGGCGTGATGAAATCGGTCGAGCGCGATGAGTTCATGATGTTCTCATCCGCGCCGTGCACGCGTTCGTAATCATAGCTGTCCAGCAGCGCCTCGGGGGCCTTGCCGTCCATCACCAGTTTCAGTTTCCAGCCAAGGTTGTCGGTATCCTGAAGGCCGGAGTTGGCCCCGCGAGCGCCGAATGGCGACACCTGGTGGGCGCTGTCCCCGGCGAAGACAACGCGACCGTGGCGGAATTTCTCCATCCGGCGGCATTGGAAGGTATAGATCGACACCCATTCCAGTTCGAAATCCACATCTTCGCCCAGCATCGCCTTGAGGCGGGGGATGACGTTTTCGGGTTTCTTTTCCTCTTCCTTGTCGATGTCCCAGCCCAGTTGCAAGTCAATGCGCCAGACGTTGTCGGGCTGTTTGTGTAGCAGGGCAGACTGGCCCTTGTTGAAGGGCGGATCGAACCAGAACCAGCGTTCGGTTGGGAAGTCCGCCTCCATGATCACATCAGCGATCAGGAAGTTGTCTTCGAACACGCGACCGACGAAATCGAGCCCCATCATCTGCCGGGTGGGGGATCCTGCACCGTCGCAGGCAATCAGCCAGTCGGCTTCGAGATTGTAGGGTCCTTCCGGCGTGTCGATCTCAATCGTTGCGTGGTCGTCGTGGGCGCCCACCGCCGAGACCTTGTTCTTGCCCCGGATCTCGATCTGCTTGCCTTCGGCTTGCAGTTCATGAACCCGGTTCACCAGGTATTCTTCGAAATAGTATTGCTGCAGGTTGATGAAGGCGGGGCGTTCGTGGCCGTCTTCGGGAAGCAAGTCGAATTCATAGATCTTGCGTTCGTCAAAGAAGACCTTGCCGACATTCCATTCGACACCCTTGTCGACCATCGGTTGGCCGCAGCCCAGGCGGTCGAGGATCTCCAGCGGGCGTTTGGCGTAACACACGGCGCGCGACCCGAAGGACACCTTGTCGTTGTCATCCAGGACTACAACCGGCACGTCCTGTTGCGCCAAGTCGATCGCAGCACCCAGACCGATGGGGCCGGCGCCGATGATGACGACGGGGCGGCGGACAGGCATTTCGCTGTCCTGGTCCTTGCTGCGCGTATACGCATACATCGGAACTTCGAAGATCTTGTTCATGGGGTCCTCCAGCGGCGGGCAGATTCTGTCTTAACTTAGCATGACGCATATTATTGCGTCTGCAACGAATTGGATGGACCGCTCATCGGCCGTGACCGGCCTCTTCGCGAAGAGCACCTGTCAGGGTGCGATGAGCGGCCCGAGGATCAGCCTTGCAGGGCTGCCCACATCTCCAGATCGCGTTCAGCGGTCCAGATGCGGGGCGTGTCGATGCCGCGGGCTTCGTCATAGGCGCGGGCGACGTTGAACGGCAGACAGTGTTCATAGATCGCATAGTCGGCGAACTTGGGGTCGCAGGCTTCGCGCACCGCGTCCCAGGCTTCTTTCAATGTGCCACCGCGTGCGGCGACTTTAGCGGCCGGGAAGTATGTGCTTTCGACGAAATCGCGGGTGCTTTCGATGGCGGATTCAACTGCGGCCTTGCCGATCAGTGCGGCACCGCGACCCGGCGCAATGGCGTCCACGTCGAAGGATGCGATGTTGTCCAGCGTGCTGCCCCAGTCGCCGAAGTGACCATCGCCGCAATAACAGGCCGAGTGGTCTTCGACGATATCGCCGGTGAACATGACGTTCTGGTCCGGCACATGGATGACGATATCACCCGCCGTGTGGGCGCGGCCCAGGTGCATCAGGTCGACCCGGCGGTTGCCAAGGTACACGGTCATGTCATCCGAGAAGGTCGTGGTCGGGTAGGTCAGGCCCGGAATGCTTTCATGCCCTTCGAACAGGCGGGGAAAGCGCTGGAACTCGCTGTCCCAGTCTTCCTGCCCACGCTCAACAACCATCGCACGGGCGGTGTCGCCCATGATGATCTGGCTGGCGCCATAGGCTGAAGCCCCCAGCACGCGCACGGCGTGATAATGGGTCAGAACCACGTGGGAGATCGGCTTGTCGGTGACGGTGCGCACGCATTCGATCACCTTGTTGGCCAGACGCGGGGTGGCCTGTGCTTCGACGATCATCACGCTGTCGTCGCCGATGATGACGCCCGAGTTCGGGTCGCCCTCGGCAGTGAAGGCGTAGACGCCGTCACCAACCTCGTCAAAAGTGATCTTCTTTTCCGTCATGTCCCCCTGGGACGCGAAAGCCTTGGCCATGTGTTTAATCCTTGATGTCGTAGGTGAGGTCGAGAATGCCGCCCGGTCGCGCGGAACTGGCAGTCAAAGTCAGGTTGCGGGTTAGGCCGGTGGTGAACAGCGGGCGACCGCCGCCCAGCACCACCGGCATGATGAAAACGCGCAGGCTGTGAAACAGGCCCGCATCCAGAGCGGCGCGTTGGGTTTCGCCGCCGCCCATGATCCAGACGGTTTCGTGACCGTCCTTTGCGATTGCGCGACGCAGGGTGTCGATGTTCCCGGCCGCGGCGATGTGATCGCCCGAGAAATCCTTGCGATGGCTCAATACATATCCGGGTCGGTCCTCATAGGGCCAGCCCCAGCCCATCACCTGGTCGTAGGTCGGGCGCCCCATGACAAGGGCGTCCACACCCTTGATGAAATCACCATAGCCGCCATCATCCCCGCCGTCGCTCATCGCGGCGTTGAACGGGTCCAGCCAGGCCACGCCGCCATCCGGCGTGGCGATGAAGCCATCAAGGCTCATGGCGATATATCCAACAAAGCGCGTCACTGCATACTTCCTAGACATGGGCGGGGGCGTGTGATTCCATCCCCGCATGTTTGAACGTCGTTTTCTGCCCTATTGGGCCACCGGTTTCGTGTTTGTCGCAACCCTTGTGATTCTGTGGGCGATGGGGCGCAATCTGATCTGCCCGTGTGGCGACATCCGTTTGTGGTATGCGGGCGATGACAGCGGGCAGAACTCTCAGCACCTGTTGGATTGGTATGCGCCCAGCCACCTGATCCACGGGCTGCTGTTCTATGGCGCGACCTTCCTGGTGATGCGCAAGTTGGCGCTTGGCTGGCGTTTGCTGGCGGCCACGCTGGTCGAATGCGCCTGGGAGGTTGTCGAAAACACCGAGGCCGTGATCAACCGCTACCGTGAATTCACCGTGAGCGGCGAATACTGGGGCGATGCGGTGATCAACTCGGCGATGGACATCGGCGCGATGTTTCTGGGCTTCTGGCTGGCCCTGCGCCTGCCGGTCTGGCTGTCCGTGGCGATCATCGTGGGGTTCGAACTGATCACTATATTCGTGATCCGCGACGGGCTGGCGCTGAACGTCATCATGCTTTTGTGGCCCAGCGAAGCAATCCTGAACTGGCAAAGCGGTATATGACATCCAGCGCCCCACGATCCTTTAGCGCTTGAAGGGGTCGGTCAGCGCCGGCAGCACCGTGCCGGCGCAATCGCCAAAGCCGATCTGATAGCCATTGCCCTTGGCCGCACCCTTCAGGGTCAGCGTATCACCATCCTCAAGGAAGGTGCGGGTCTCACCGGTGTCCAGCGTCAGGGGTTCCTTGCCGCCCCAGCTGAGTTCCAGAAGCGAGCCGCGCTCGGGCTTCGTTGGGCCGGAAATGGTGCCGGAGCCCAAAAGATCGCCCACGTTCATCGCGCAGCCTGACGTGGTGTGATGTGCCAATTGCTGCGCGGCCGAATAATACATCTGCGCATAGTTCGTGCGCGCGATGGTGGTTTCCGCTTTGCCTTCGGGGGCAAGCGTCACCTCCAAGTCGATGTCGAACAGGCCGGGCTTGGGCTCGGCCAGGTAAGGCAGAAGCTCTTTCTCACGCTCGGGCGTGGTGGTGCGGAACGGCTCCAACGCGATGGCGGGCACGATCCACGGGCTGATCGTCGTCGCGGTCGCCTTGGCCTGAAACGGGCCAAGCGGCTGGTATTCCCAGGCCTGGATGTCGCGCGCGGACCAGTCGTTCAGAAGGACATAGCCGAAGATATTCGCGTCCGCTTCGCCCACCGTGATCGGGCCGTCCGAGGGCTGACCGACGATGGCGCCCATCTCCAGCTCCAGATCGAATCGTTTGCACGGGTCGAACGACGGCATCTGAGCGTCCGGCGCCTTCAACTGCCCCCAGGGGCGGCGCACATCGGTGCCCGACACGACGACGGACGAGGCGCGACCGTTATACCCGATCGGGATGTGCAGCCAGTTCGGCGGCAGCGCGTTCTCAGCGCCCCGGAACATCGTGCCCACGTTCACGGCGTGGTTTTTGCCAGCATAGAAATCGGTGTATTCCGACACGGCGAAGGGCATGTGCATCTCTGCATCCGCCTGCGCCACCAGGTAGCCTTTCAGTGCCGCCTGCGTGTCAGCATCCGCATCCGCGCCCAGCAGCTCCTGCAGGGAGTCGCGGAACCCGGTCCAAACCTCGGCGCCCATGTCCATGAATTCGTTCCACATCGGCAGATCGAACACCGGAACCTCGTCGATCTTGATCACGCCGGCTTCTTCCAGCGCGGTCACGTCCAGGATCATGTCCCCGATCGCCACGCCGCAATGCGGGTCGCTGTCGTCGGTGGAAAACACGCCATAGGGCAGGTTGTTCAGCGGAAACGGGGTGTCGGCAGTGTTGGCTGAAGCCACCCAGGATTTCATCAGGCTCACGTTGGTATCCTTTCCCAAATCGGGGTTATTTCTTGCCGGGGGTGCCGTCGAATTTCTTTTCGATATCCGACCAGCAATCGATGTAGTCATCCTGCAACGGCGCGTCCTTGGCGGCAAAGGCCGTCAGGTGCTGCGGGAACCGGGTTTCGAACATGAAGGACATGGTGTTGTCCAGCTTGTCAGGCCCCAGGTTCGCGTTCGAGGCCTTCTCGAACGCCTCCTTATCGGGCCCGTGCGGCAGCATCATGTTGTGAAGGCTCATCCCGCCGGGAACAAAGCCCTGCGGTTTGGCGTCATATTCGCCGTAAATGTTCCCCATCAGCTCGGACATCACGTTCTTGTGGTACCACGGCGGGCGGAACGTGTCCTCCATCACCATCCAGCGTTCGCGGAACAAGACAAAGTCGATGTTCGCCGTGCCGGGCTGGCCTGACGGCGCGGTCAGCACCGTGAAGATTGACGGGTCCGGGTGGTCGAACAGGATCGAGCCAACCGGGCAATAGGTGCGCAGGTCGTATTTCACCGGGGCGTAGTTGCCGTGCCAGGCGACCACGTCCAGCGGGCTGTGGCCGATATGGGTGACGTGGAATTGGCCGCACCATTTGATCGTGACGGTCGAGGGCACCTCGCGGTCCTCGAACGCGGCCACGGGTGATTTGAAATCGCGCGGATTGGCCATGCAATTCGCGCCGATCGGGCCACGGCCCGGAAGCTCATATTTCTGGCCATAGTTTTCGCAGACAAACCCGCGGGCCGGGCCGTCAACGACCTCAACCCGATACAGCAGGCCACGGGGCAAAATGGCGATTTCCTGTGGCGCCAGGTCGATCACGCCCAACTCGGTATAGAACCGCAAGCGGCCCTGCTGCGGCACGACCAGAAGCTCACTGTCGGCCGAGAAGAAATAGTCATCCACCATCGACTCGGTCACCAGATAGATGTGCGAGGCCATGCCAACCTGCGTGTTCACGTCACCTGCCGTGGTCATCGTGCGCATCCCGGTGATCCAGGTCAGACCCTCTTCGGTCGGGACCGGGTCCCAGCGATATTGGCCCAGCGAGATGACATCGGGGTCCACGTTCGGAGCGGATTTCCACAGCGGTACGTCAACCTTTTCGTAACGGTGCGAATGCTTGACCGACGGGCGGATGCGATAGCACCAGGTGCGTTCGTTCTGATGCGCGGGCGCGGTGAAGGCGGTGCCAGACAATTGTTCGCCATAAAGGCCATAGTTGCACTTCTGCGGGCTGTTCATGCCTTGTGGCAGGGCCCCCGGAAGCGCCTCGGTTTCAAAGTCGTTGCCGAAGCCGGGCATATAGCCTTCTGTCGTGCCGACACTGGTCTCGGCACGCGTCATGGCGCGCGTCGCGGAACTGGTGGTCATCGCGTTTCCCCCAAAATGATGCACATGTTATGCATTTCCTGTTTGCAGGTCGGACAGTATCGTTTCAGTTGCAACGAAGTCAAGTGTGGGCCGCCGCCGCGCGCCCGTCGCCGCTGCCCTCGAATCTCCCGACAATTTGAAAGGTTAAGCTTCCGGTCACGCCAACCTGATATCCACGGACTTGGGTGAAATAAATGAGGTGGTGGGATGAGTGCGCAGTCAAATGCGCCCATCGTCATCAAGAAAGTCAAGAAAGTGGTTGCCGGTGGCCACCACGGTGGTGCCTGGAAGGTGGCTATTGACTTTATTCCTTCAGTCATGCGGCGCTTTTGCGCCGGGTTGGAGATCCGCCCACAAGGAACGGGTTCAAGAGCCATTCTGACTTCTACGGATGTTCGGCTTGGCCGATCCGCGCCACCCCCTCAGGATGCCGGGACACCCTGCGCCGAAGTGCTGAACGAACTCTAAACGTGAGCGTTCAGAATGCATCGGATTTGAAGAAAAACGTGTGAACTTGGTGATGTCCTGCGGCGTCAGGCCCGCCGCTCAAAGGTGGACTTCGCCGGCATGAGGTTGGCGCTTTGCCCTCCTGCATCGTATGTGCGCAATTGGGATTTTCGGGTCTTCAGCGCCTCAAGTTGGCGCGAAACGGACTTGATACCACGCGCAACGGCAACCAAAAGTTCCTGATTGCGGTCTGCCTTCGTACGAATGCGTTCGACAACCGATGCGTCGTCGGTCGCGCCTTGTAACCGCGCCAGCAGTTTGTCCTTTTCCGGCGCCACGCGCACCAGGCCATCAAAGTTGCCCAACAGGATCAACTGGCGTTCATGGTCCAAAAGCCGTTCCAACGCGGCTGGAATATCCGGAAGATCAAACAGCACCATCGGCCCGCTCCTTTAGCGCTTCAAACAAGCTTTGCGCCAGGCCGATACCGCCGGATTCGACCATCTGTTCCGCCTGTGCCTGTCGCAGGAAGGACCCGAACTGATCCTCCCCGCTGCCTCCACCGAACAGATCAGGCGTTTTGCCCAGACCCGCGCTTTTCAGCATTTCGGCCAGGAAGCTGGCCTCCAGATCCCGCGCGGCCTGCATCAGGGCCTGATCTCCGGATGGTGCCCTCTGGGTCGTTTGCGCGATCGAAGGCGCGTGTGTCGTGGGCAGAATCTGGGTCATGGTGATTCTCTCGAATTGGAAGCACTTCCGTCGAATATGGCTTCAGTCGGTAAAGATTGAGTAACCCCGTTCTGCCATAGTCCCTGCAAACGGTGTCAGAATACCCGGAACAGAACATGCAGATTGCCTTGCCCACCCTTGCGTCTTTCCTTCCCGAAGAAACGGGAAAGGATGGTGCCGGAATCGTAACCCCTGAGCATGGATTGGAATTCGCCGCGCTTGTCTTGCACGCGTCTGACCGGGCTCAGCTCGGGCCTCCAAATCAGGAGTTTTTCGGCGCTAGCAGCCTTGCAGGCACAGAACAGGCTTCGCCCGATGTGCTGACGACCGAATTCGAGTTGCAAACCTTGCCAACGCGAAAGGAAAGCGGCCCCGTGGTGTTTGGCTTCGAGAGCCCGCTGTATCCGGTGCAAGAAGACGCAATATCCTACGGTCCAGAGTTGGCATTTGTATCACCGCCTTCTGAGGGTGAGATTGATCCGAGTCCTTCATCTCCTCTGCCGGTGGCGCTTGCACCGCCAGCGCAATGGGCCGGGGAATTCTCACCACCAAACCCGGTTTCGCCGTCTCCCTTGGCAATGTCATCGGGGTCAATGTTTGTCGCGCAGCCTCAAACCGAGGGTTTGCAAGTGAAGGCTGCAATGCCCGCGCCCACTTCCCTTGCGCCACCGACGCCCAATCCGATGATAGAAGAGGAGGGGGACCGGGCGTCAGATGCGCGCGTGTGGTCCAAGGCATCCCGAGATCCGAACTTGCCCGCCCATGTGAACGCGCCGCAGACAACCGCTCCCCAGCCCAATAACAACGCGACGCCAGGTCAGGTCGCTTCGTCTGTTGTCACCGATGCAGGCCTTGCATCCGGCCAGCGGCCGGAGCCTCTCGAATCGAATGTTCAAGGCGCGGCCCCTGTTGAAGGGCGAAGCCAACGCGCCGGGCAGGGCTTTATAAGTGCTCCAGCTCAGATCTTACATCCGCCTGCTTTGACGAAAGAGCCTGACAGAGGTCGCCCGCCGGAGTCGTCGTCTCGCGGTGTGGAGCGGAACCCTTCTTCGCCCACTGGAGCGGTCCAAACGAATGTCAGCGAGGCAAAAGCGCAAGGGCAACCCCTGACCACCACGCAGGTTCACCTGTCCGCCCAGATGTCTACACCGCCAGCGCGTCGCGTGGACCGGGAGTGGCAGGCCGAAGGGAATTTCGACCCGTTGCCCAGTCGGGAAGAACGGACACAGGTCCCGGCTATGTCACCGGTCTCCCCGCCGCTGCGGGCGGACTTGAGTCTTTCGCCGCCCATGCAAACGCTTGAGGTCATCGATACCTTCGTGCCCGAACAGGGGGTGTTGGAAATTCAATCCACGACGCCAGGGGTCACGCGGGAAGGGAGTGTTTCCGCGCAGCCGGATATTCCACGCCATATTGCCCAGCAGTTGGTCGAAGTTGCCCGCGCGCTACCGGATCGCCCGGTTGAGCTGACGCTCAATCCCGAGGAGCTCGGCCGTCTGCGCCTGACATTCACTGTTGAAAGCGGAGCCATGGCTGTCGCCGTGACTGTCGAGCGCCCCGAAACGCTTGATCTCATGCGGCGTCATATCGATCTTTTGGGCCAGGACCTGCGCGAGCTTGGTTATCGCGAGGTCAGCTTTGCCTTTTCGCACGGCGCTGCGGGGGGTGGTTCAAATGCGGATAAAGACGGGCGGTCACCCGGCACACCTTCACTTGATCCCGAAGAAGCCACCGAAACCGCGACCAATCGAGAGCCCCCTCCGATGCGCCTGACGCTTGGGGCCGGGGCTGGTATCGACATTCGCATCTGAGGAAACGGAAAATGGACATCTCTCAAACCACCCAAGCGGCATCCGCCGCGCAAGTCGCCACGAAAACCGCGCAATCTACCGCGTCAGAGGCGATGATCAGCTCGGATTTTGAAACTTTTCTGAAGATGCTGACAGCGCAAATGGAAAATCAGGACCCCCTCAATCCGATTGAATCGACAGATTATGCGGTGCAGCTGGCAACGTTTTCGGGGGTCGAACAGCAGGTGCAGACCAACGACCTTCTGAAAGGCCTGGCCGGTCAGCTGGGGTTGATGGGCATGTCGGACCTGGCGGGCTGGGTCGGGATGGAGGCGCGCGTCGCCGCGCCAACCTACTTTGACGGAAGCCCTGTCACCCTGTCGCCGACGCCGCCAAGCACGGCAGACCAGGCGGTGCTGGTGGTGCGCGACAGATCCGGTGCCGAGGTCAGCCGAACCCCCGTGCCCGCGTCGTCTGACCCAATGGAATGGGCCGGGATGGACCCCTATGGCAACCCCCTGCCGAAGGATACTTATACGTTCGAGCTGGAAAGCTATGGCAACGGATACCTCCTGTCGACCGAACCCGTGAAGGCTTACTCCCTCATCACGGAAACCCAGATGCGCGGCACTGAAATGGTTCTGGTCCTGGAAGGGGGCGCGACGATTGAGGCTGACGCTGTGTCCGCGCTGCGCGATCCGTCCCTAAGGTAATCCGGCAAGGCCGCTTGGCGCAGGACATGATGGCGGTCCGCCACGCCCAAACTGCCTTGAATGCCCCTTGTTGATTGTCTGACCGACCTGGCCCGGCGCATCTGGGGTGCTGCGGAGAGCACACCAGTGAACATCGTCATGCCCCGGCGATGTGGAAAAAACCGATCAGAGCAGGGTTGAGACCCAGATTGCCACAAGCGTCAGGCCACTGCCCAAAATCACATACCCCATGGCGCGCAATGGGCGCGCCCGATCGGGCTCTGGCAGCGGTGTGGATTGGCGGATCAAGGCGGCCTCGGCCAGGGCAGGAAGCCGCGGACCGAACCGGGCCAGAATCTTTGCGGTTTTGGCAAGATCGGCCATCAGCGCCTTGGGACCAATCGAGTTCGAAATATAGCTTTCAACCACCGGGTGGGCGACCTGCCAGATGTTGATGTGCGGATTGAGCGAGCGCGCGACGCCTTCAACAACGACCATCGTACGTTGCAGGTGGATCAGCTCGGTTCGGGTTTCCATACCGAACTTTTCCGTCACTTCGAACAAGTAGTTCAACAGCCGACCCATAGAGATTTGCGTGGCATCCATACCGAAAATCGGCTCTCCCACCGCACGCAGGGCGCGGGCAAATTCTTCAACATCCTGGCCCGCGGGCACGTAGCCGGCTTCGAAATGCACCTCGGCGACGCGGGTATAGTCGCGCATGATGAAGCCATAGAGGATCTCGGCATAAACCCTGCGCGTGTATTCGTCGATCCGTCCCATGATCCCGAAATCCAGCGCAATGATGTCGCCGTTGTGGGCGAATTTGAGATTGCCCTGGTGCATGTCCCCGTGAAACAGCCCGTCGCGCAACGCATGGGACAGGAACAATTGCAGCACCCGCTCGCCCAGCCGATCCATGTCCAGGCCCGAGGCGCGAATGTCGTCCAGTTTGTTGGCCGGGATGCCTTCGCCCCAGCCCAGGGTCATCACCGTTTTACCGGACAGGCCCCAGTTGACCGCGGGCACGATAAAGCCTTCGTCGCCTTGCGTGTTTTCGGCAAATTCACTGGCTGAGGCGCTTTCCAGCCTCAAGTCCAACTCGCCCATCACCACGCCTTCGAAATGGTTCACCACATCCTGCGGGCGCAGACGGCGGGTCGAGGGCAGAAGCCATTCGATCACCTGGGCGGAAAAGTGGAACGCGTCCAGATCGGTGCGGAAGGCGCGCTCGATCTTCGGGCGCAGAACTTTAACGGCGACCTCGCGTCCGTCACTGGCCAGCCGCGCGCGGTGCACCTGTGCGATCGACGCGGCAGCAACCGGTTCGCTGAATTCGGAGAAGACCTCATCGATGCGAATGCCCAGTTCCGCCTCGATCATCCGTCGGGCGATTTTGGTCTGGAAGGGGGGCAGCTTGTCTTGCAGGTATTGCAGTTGGTCGGCCAACTCTGGCCCGACCACGTCAGGGCGGGTCGACAGGATCTGCCCGAACTTGATATAGGCCGGCCCCAGCGCCGTGATCGCACGGGTGACCGGCGGCAGCGAGGTGTCGCCCTTCTTGCCCAAAAAGGCGAAGGGGAAGCCGATCACGCGGGCCGCGATGCGCAGGGTGGCGGGCGCGTCCAGCGCGTCCAGCACAACGCCCATCGCGCCGGTGCGTTGAAAGGTGGCGCCGGTGCGGATCAGGCGCCAGATGTTGTGCGGCCCCTTCATCTCAGATCTTCCAGCCGGAATGCAGCGCGGCGATGCCCATCGACAGGTTGCGATACTTCACGTTCTCGAACCCCGCGTCGCGGATCATCGCGGCAAAGCGCTCTTGGTTGGGGAACTTGCGGATCGATTCCACCAGGTATTGGTAGCTTTCGCTGTCATTCGCGATCAGCTTGCCCATGCGCGGGATCACGTTGAAGGAATAGAGGTCGTAAAGCTTCTGCATGCCATCATTGGGCAGCTGGCTGAACTCCAGCACCATCAAACGCCCGCCGGGGCGCAGCACGCGGAACGCTTCTTTCAGGGCGTCGGGGATACGCGTCACGTTCCGAATGCCGAAGCTGATCGTGTAGACGTCGAAGGAATTGTCGGCGAACGGCAGTGCCATCGCGTCGCCGACGACCCAGTCCAGCCGATCCGCCATGTTGCCGGCCTCGGCGCGTTGGCTGCCTTCGACCAGCATGCTTTCGGTCATGTCACAGACCACCGCGCTGGCGCCCGGGGCGCGGCCCAGGAACTTGAACGACACGTCACCGGTGCCCCCCGCCACGTCCAGCAGGCGTTGCCCGTCGCGCGGGGCCAGCCAATCCATCATCGCCTCTTTCCAGACGCGGTGGATGCCCACCGACATCACGTCGTTCATGATGTCGTATTTCGAGGCCACGTTGGTGAACACCCCGTGCACCATCCCGGCCTTGTCGTCCTCGGCCACGGTCTGGAACCCGAAATGGGTGGTTTTGTCGTCAGAGCTGCTCATCGGTCTTGCGATCCCTTGCAATCTGCCCCCTCATATCCCGGACGCAACAGGCGCACAATGGAGAGGGGCAATATGCCGGAACTACCCGAAGTCGAAACTGTCCGGCGCGGATTGGCACCGGTGATGGAAGGCCAGATGATCACCCGCGCCGACGTTCGTCGCGAGGGGCTGCGCTGGCCATTTCCCGACCGGATGGCCGAGCGCCTGACCGGCGCGCGGGTGCTGCGGCTGGGGCGGCGGTCGAAATACATCCTGGCGGACCTGGATACCGGCGAGACCGCGATCATCCACCTGGGCATGTCGGGGCGCATGCTGATCTCGGGCACCGAACTGGGCAAGTTTCACCACGATCACCCCGCGCCCGAAAAGCATGACCATGTGGTGATCGATATGGAAAACGGCGCGCGCGTGACCTTCAACGATGCCCGGCGCTTCGGCGCGATGGACCTGTGCGCGACCGACGCGGTCAACGATCACAAGCTGATCGCGACGTTGGGGCCCGAGCCATTGGGGAACGATTTCAACGATTCCTATCTGGTGGAGGCCCTGAAGGGAAAAAACACCCCGATCAAATCCGCGCTGTTGGATCAGGGAATCATCGCCGGTCTGGGCAACATTTATGTTTGCGAGGTGCTGTATCGCGCCCATATCCACCCCGCCCGCAAATCCGGGCGTATCGCCGCAGGGCGGATTGCGGGGCTGGTGCCGATCATCCGCGATGTGCTGTCCGAGGCGATCGAAAGCGGTGGCTCGTCGTTGAAGGATTATCGCCAGGCGGACGGCGAACTGGGTTATTTCCAACACGCTTTCCGAGTTTATGGTCGCGAAGGCGCGCCGTGCCAGGGCGAGGGGTGCGGTGGCACGATTGCCCGAATCGTCCAGGGGGGACGCTCATCTTTCTACTGTCCGCAATGCCAAAGATAACTTGATCGGCGTCGCGGTCGGAATTACGACTCACCGCCAGCATATGAGACAAAGGCAGGACCCAATGGCCTACAAGAACATCATCGTCGAGATCGCCGACCACATTATGCTGGTCAAGCTGAACCGACCCGAGGCGCTGAACGCGCTGAACCTGGATCTTCTGGGAGAACTGGGCGAGGCGCTGGCGGATGGTCAGAAGAACGACAAGGTGCGCTGTTTCGTCATCACCGGGTCGGAAAAGGCATTTGCCGCTGGCGCTGACATCAAGATGATGGCGGAAAAAAGCTTTGTGGATGCCTTCGCTGGCGACCTGTTCACACCGGAAGAGGCTGCGATCATGCGGATCCGCAAGCCGATCATCGCCGCTGTGTCCGGCTATGCGCTGGGCGGTGGCTGCGAACTGGCCATGATGTGCGATTTCATCATCGCTTCGGACACCGCCAAATTCGGCCAGCCCGAGGTGAACCTGGGCGTGATGGCCGGCATGGGCGGCACTCAGCGCCTGACCAAGCTGGTGGGCCGGGCCAAGTCGATGGACATGAACCTGACCGGCCGTTTCATGGATGCCGAAGAGGCCGAGCGTTCGGGCTTGGTGTCCCGTGTCGTGCCCTGCAAGAAGCTGATGGACGAAGCGATGGCGGCGGCAGGCAAGATTGCTGAAAAATCGATGATCACCGTCATGGCGATCAAGGAATCGGTGAACCGCGCCGAGCAGCTGCCACTGACCGAAGGCATCCTGTTCGAACGCCGCGTGTTCCATTCGCTGTTCGCGACCGAGGACCAGAAGGAAGGCATGGCGGCGTTTTCGGAAAAACGCGAAGCCCAGTTCCGCGACAAGTGAGCTGAAATAGCTCTTTCCTTGGTGGCGCCTTTGTTCTATACGCGCCGCCAGACATGCGTGTGAGGCCCGCTTTGGCCAGAATCAGCCGGTTCAGAACCCGGTCGGGCGTTTCACGCGAACAGTTTAGAAATAGATCCGACCCAAAGGACCACACACATGGCAAATTCGCCCCAAGCTAAAAAACGCGCCCGTCAGAACGAGCGTCGTTTCGCCGTCAACAAAGCCCGCCGTTCGCGCATCCGCACCTACCTGCGTAAAGTGGAAGAAGCGATCGAAGCCGGTGACCAGGCCGTTGCCGCGGCTGCGCTGAAAGAGATGCAGCCCGAGCTGATGCGCGGCGTGGCAAAAGGTGTGATGCACAAGAACACCGCAGCGCGCAAAATGTCGCGTCTGTCGTCCCGCGTGAAAGCGCTTGGCTAAGCCAGCCAGACCTGGATTTGATTTTGAAAAGGGCGTCCTTCGGGGCGCCCTTTTTGCATCTTTCCTGAGGAAAAATCGCAATTGTGCAACCCGGTTGGGATTCGTTTCAACAAACAAAGAGTCAAGCGTGAAGTTCTGTTGCGCGGTCCACTTTTGACGGGCTAGCTTGAGCCTGCGATTCACATCGTCGACTTGGGGATATGGTATGGACTCGGTAGCAAAGCCGCGTGTCAAAGAGGTTTTGCCTGAGGCTGCCTGGGATGTTCTGGAGGGGGATCCCGGTGCCGTTCTGGTAGATGTCCGCACACGCTCGGAATGGGCGTTTGTGGGTGTTCCGGATTTGTCTGCGCTCCACCACCCGCTTTTGCAGGTGGAGTGGGCACAGCTGCCAAACATGTCTCAAAACCCACGCTTCGTGGGCGAGGTTCTGGAGCAATTGGGGGATCATATCCCGCATACGTTCCTGTTCCTGTGCCGCAGCGGTGTGCGTTCGGAAGCCGGTGCCCTTGCGGTGCAGGCGCATCTGGCCGGGATGGGCCAGGATGCCGAATGCATCAACATTCTTGGTGGGTTCGAAGGGGACCTGGACGAGAATGGGCACAGGGGGTCGAAGAACGGGTGGAAAGTGGCGGGGCTGCCCTGGCGGCAGTCCTGAACAGGGATAGTTTTTAAACGGTGACGGGGCTGCGCTTGCGTTCAGTCTGGATGGGAAATTTGCGGGTCGGAGTAGAAATGACAAACGAACAATGGGGACTGGTCCGAAACAAGCTGCAGAAAGCAGTCGGACAGAACAATTACACCAATTGGATCGAACCCCTTGAATTTGCACAGGTCGAAGACGGCGTAGCCACCTTTCTTGTGCCGACGAATTTCATGGGCAACTGGGTTGATCGCAATTTCGGCGACAACATCCTGAAGCATATGCTCGGCGAAGGCGTGGCCGTTTCGCGGCTTGAGTTCTCGGTTCCAAGCGTCGCCGCCCCGCGTAAGACAGCCCCGACAAAGGCAGTGTCTGCGCCGAAGCTGGCCGACAAGGAAGAGCTGCCCGGAGCCTCGTTGGATGCGCGCTTCACCTTCGATAGCTTCGTAGTCGGCAAGCCGAATGAGCTGGCCCATGCGGCGGCCCGCCGGGTTGCCGAAGGCGGTCCCGTCACTTTCAACCCGCTGTTTCTGTACGGTGGCGTTGGCTTGGGCAAAACTCACCTGATGCACGCGATCGCCTGGGAAATGCAGGCCCGCAACCCCGAGTTGCGCGTTGTGTATCTGTCCGCCGAACAATTCATGTACCGTTTCGTTCAGGCCATCCGCGAAAAGCAGATGATGGACTTCAAACAGCTGTTCCGCTCGGTCGATGTGCTGATGGTTGATGACGTGCAATTCATCGCCGGCAAGGATTCAACGCAAGAGGAGTTCTTCCACACCTTCAACGCGCTGGTGGATCAGAATAAACAGATCATCATCTCGGCCGACCGCGCGCCGGGTGAAATCAAAGACCTGGAAGACCGGATCAAAAGCCGCCTGCAATGCGGCCTGGTCGTGGACCTGCACCCGACAGACTATGAATTGCGTCTGGGTGTGCTGCAGACCAAGGTCAGCCAGTTCCGCGAGCAATACAAGGACCTGGTGATTGCCGAGGGCGTTCTGGAATTTCTGGCCCACCGCATTTCGACCAACGTGCGGGTGCTGGAAGGCGCGCTGATGCGTCTGTTCGCCTTTGCCTCTCTTGTGGGCCGTGAGATCACGCTTGAACTGACCCAGGATTGCCTGGCCGATATCCTGCGGGCGTCCGACCGCAAGGTCACGGTTGAAGAGATTCAGCGCAAGGTCAGCGAGCATTACAACATCCGCCTATCGGACTTGATCGGCCCGAAGCGCGTGCGCACCATTGCGCGGCCGCGTCAGGTGGCAATGTATCTGGCGAAACAGCTGACATCACGCAGCCTGCCTGAGATCGGCCGCCGTTTCGGCGGGCGCGATCACACCACTGTCATGCACGGGGTGAAACGCATCGGAGAGCTGAAGGGCGTGGACAACCAGATTGCGGAAGACTTGGAACTTCTGCGCCGCGCACTGGAAGCATAGGCCTTCAAGGCCTTGACGCCCCTGCGAAACCGGGGGACATTCCAACAAAACCAATTTCCGGGTGGGGGAGCTTTCCTCCGCCCCGGTTGTCGTCAGGAGTGGGACATGAAGATCAGTATCGAACGCGGCACGCTGCTCAAGGCCGTTGGGCAGGCACAATCTGTCGTCGAACGCCGCAACACCATTCCGATCCTGGCCAACGTGCTGATCGAAGCGGAAGGCGATACGGTGTCGTTCCGCGCCACGGATCTGGACATCGAAGTCGTGGACAAGACCAACGCGGTCGTGGAGCGCGCGGGCGCAACCACCGTGTCGGCGGTGACCTTGCACGAGATCGTGCGCAAGCTGCCCGATGGGGCGCTGGTCCAGCTCACCGATGACGGTGCCTCGGGGCGCTTGACGGTTGAGGCCGGGCGCTCGAACTTCTCACTCGCCACCCTGCCCAAGGAAGATTTCCCGGTCATGGCGTCGTCCGACTACTCGGCGAATTTCTCGGCCCCGGCGCCGGTGCTGCGCCGCCTGTTCGACAAGTCGAAATTTGCCATTTCGACCGAAGAAACCCGGTATTACCTGAATGGTGTCTACATGCATGTGTCCGACGCCGAGGGCGGCAAGGTGCTGCGCTGTGTGGCCACCGACGGTCACCGCTTGGCCCGGATTGACGCCGATCTGCCCGCAGGCGCCGAAGAGCTGCCGGGCGTGATCGTGCCGCGCAAGACCGTGGGTGAACTGCGTAAGCTTCTGGACGATGACGACGCGACGATCGCGGTGTCGGTCTCGGAAACCAAGGTTCGCTTTGCGACGCCGGAAATCACCCTGACCTCAAAGGTCATCGACGGTACCTTCCCGGATTATACCCGCGTCATTCCTGTGGGAAACACCCGCAAGATGGAGGTGGACGCCGCCGAGTTCGCACGGGCGGTGGACCGTGTGGCCACCGTGTCCAGCGAACGGTCGCGCGCAGTGAAACTGGCGCTGGACGAAGACCGCCTGGTCCTGTCCGTGAACGCACCCGACGCAGGCGCGGCCGAGGAAGAGCTTGCCGTGGCCTATGGCGACGAACGGCTGGAAATTGGCTTCAACGCGAAATACCTGCTGGAGATTGCCAGCCAGGTGGATCGCGAAAACGCCGTGTTCCTGTTCAACAGCTCGGGCGACCCGACCTTGATGCGCGAAGGTAATGACACCTCAGCCGTTTATGTCGTCATGCCGATGCGCGTGTGACGACGCTTGCCGTCAAGCACCTGACCCTCAGCCATTTTCGCAGCCACAAGGCGGCGCGCCTGTCGCTTGACGGGCGCCCGGTGGCCATTCACGGCGCAAATGGGGCCGGCAAAACCAACATCCTTGAGGCTGTCAGCCTGCTGAGCCCGGGGCGCGGCCTGCGCGGCGCCAAGGCTGAGGATATGGCCCGGCGCCCCGAGGCGCTGGGCTGGAAGATTACCGCCGTCCTGCAAAGCCTGCATCAGCTACACGAGGTCGAAACCTGGTCCGAGGGTGGCGCTACACGACAGGTGCGGATTGATGACAAGTCAGCAGCGCAGGTGGCGTTGGGCCGCATCGCGCGGGTTTTGTGGTTGGTGCCATCGATGGATCGGCTCTGGACCGATGGGGCCGAAGGTCGGCGCAAGTTCCTGGACCGCATGACGATGAGTTTCGAGCCGTCCCATGCCGAGGCGGTGCTGACCTATGAAAAGGCGATGCGTGAACGCAACCGGCTGTTGAAGGACGGGCAGCGTGACGCGCATTGGTATCACGCGCTGGAGGTGCAGATGGCCCGCGCGGGCGGGCAGTTGCACGCCAACCGTCTGACCGCTCTGGGTCAACTAGCCGCTGCACAGGCCGAAGCGGAAACCGCCTTTCCGGTGGCTGATCTGTCCCTGTTCCACGCCGATGATTTCGACATGCCGCACGAGGTAGATGCGCTGGCCGAGGCGTTCGAGGCAAGTCGCCCGCGCGACCTGATGGCCGGGCGTACGCTTGTCGGGCCGCACCGCGCCGATCTGGGCGCCGTCTTTGCTGCCAAGGGGGTCGTTGCGCGCGATTGTTCAACCGGTGAGCAGAAAGCGCTTTTGATCAGCCTGATCCTGGCCAATGCCCGCGCGCTTGCGCAAACGTTCGGCGCGCCGCCGATCCTGCTTTTGGATGAGGTCGCCGCGCATCTGGATGCAACCCGCCGTGCAGCGCTGTATGATGAAATCTGTGCCCTGGGCGCGCAGGCGTTCATGACGGGTACCGGGCCAGAGTTGTTCGACGCGCTGGGCGACCGCGCGGCTTTTTACGAAGTCAGCGACGACGACGGAACGTCGCAAGTCAGGAAGGGAACCCTATGACGATGAACCGTGTGACCCTGATCACCCTGGGCGTGAAGGACATCGCCCGATCCTGCGCCTATTACGACGCTATCGGATGGGTGCCCGAGAACGTGTTGGATGATGTGGCGTTCTACGACATGGGCGGCTCCAAGTTTGGATTCTTCCGACTCGACATGCTGGCAGCAGAACAGGGTCGCCCTGTCGAGGAACTTTCGAATGGCGCGATGACGCTGGCCCAGAATTTCGGCTCCGAGGCCGATGTGGATGCGCAATTCGCAAAGGCATTGGCAGCGGGTGCGCGCAAGGTTGCGGCGCCGGTAAAGACCGACTGGGGGGGCTATTCCGGTTATGTCGCCGACCCCGACGGCCACATCTGGGAATTTGCGTTCAACCCGTTCTGGGAACTTGATGACGAGGGGCACATCGGTTGAGAAAAATCTCGTCGAGGTTGCCACGGATGGACCGGCCCGGGCGAAAGGTCGAGGAACGCAAACCAAAAGGTGCCTTCGTGGCTGAGGCGCTAGTGTTACGGGTGGATTTGTGTTGTTCTGGCGCTGGAACCAACCACAAAATCTTGTGCCATTTGCGTGACATCCCCCCCGTGAATCACTATAAGTGGCGGGAAGCAGAACAGGACTTTCCGAATGTCTGATGACACGCAGAACAACGCCGAATACGGCGCTGAATCCATCAAGGTTCTCAAGGGGTTGGAGGCGGTTCGCAAACGCCCCGGCATGTATATCGGTGACACCGATGATGGATCGGGCCTGCACCACATGGTGTATGAGGTTGTGGACAACGGCATCGACGAGGCGCTGGCGGGTCACGCTGACGCCGTGACGGTGACAATTCATGCGGATTCGTCGGTTTCCGTCTCGGACAACGGCCGTGGTATTCCGGTGGATATCCACCAAGAGGAAGGCGTGTCTGCCGCCGAAGTCATCATGACCCAGCTGCACGCGGGCGGCAAATTCGACTCGAATTCCTATAAGGTGTCGGGCGGTCTGCACGGCGTGGGCGTTTCTGTCGTGAACGCGCTGTCGGTGTCGCTGGAACTTCGGGTTTGGCGCAATGGCAAGGAACACTATGCCAAGTTTTCGCATGGCGAAACGGTTGAGCATTTGAAGGTCGTTGGCGACTGCGGTGATCGCACCGGGACCGAAGTCCGTTTCATGGCGTCGACCGACACGTTTTCGAACCTTGAGTACAATTTCAAGACGCTGGAAAATCGGCTGCGCGAACTGGCCTTCCTGAACTCAGGCGTGCGCATCATCCTGCGCGATGAACGCCCGGCCGAACCGCTTGAGGCGAACCTGTTTTACGAGGGCGGCGTCAAGGAATTCGTCAAGTATCTGGACCGGCACAAGACCCCGATGGTCGAAGAGCCGATCTTCATCCTTGGGGAGCGTGACGACATCACGGTCGAGGTCGCGATGTGGTGGAACGACAGCTATCACGAGACGGTTCTGCCCTTCACCAACAACATCCCGCAGCGCGATGGTGGCACGCACTTGGCGGGCTTCCGGGGCGCGCTGACGCGCACGATCAACCTCTATGCCAACAGCTCGGGCCTGGCGAAAAAGGAAAAGGTGAACTTCACCGGCGACGACGCCCGCGAAGGCCTGACCTGCGTGCTGTCAGTGAAAGTGCCGGACCCCAAGTTCAGCTCCCAGACCAAGGACAAGTTGGTCAGTTCCGAGGTGCGCCCGGCGGTCGAAAGCCTGATGAACGAAAAGCTTCAGGAATGGTTCGATGAACACCCGACCGAAGCGCGAATGATCGTTGGTAAGATCCTCGAGGCAGCCCATGCCCGCGAAGCGGCCCGCAAGGCGCGCGAAATGACGCGCAAGAAGACCTCGCTTGATGTGGCCAACCTTCCGGGGAAACTGGCCGATTGCCAGGAAAAGGATCCGGCAAAACGTGAATTGTACCTGGTCGAGGGTGACAGTGCCGGCGGCTCGGCCAAGCAGGGCCGATCGCGGCACAACCAGGCCATTCTGCCCCTGCGCGGCAAGATCCTGAACGTGGAGCGTGCGCGGTTTGACCGGATGCTGTCGAGCCAGGAAATCGGCACGCTGGTAACCGCGCTGGGCACTGGAATCGGGCGCGATGAATTCGATATTTCCAAGCTGCGCTACCACAAAGTTGTCATCATGACCGATGCTGACGTGGATGGCGCACACATCCGCACGCTGCTGCTGACGTTCTTCTTCCGTCAGATGCCGGAGCTGATCGAAGGCGGCTATCTCTATATCGCGCAGCCGCCGCTGTATAAGGTCAGCCGAGGTAAGTCCGAGGTTTACCTGAAGGACCAGGCCGCGCTGGATGATCACCTGATTGAAATGGGGCTGGAAGGCACCGTTCTGCGCTTGAAATCCGGCGAGGAAATCGCCGGTCAGGACCTGTCCCGCATCGTCGAGGCCGCGCGCAGCTTCAAGCGGATCCTGGCGGCGTTCCCGACCCATTACCCGCGCAATATCCTGGAGCAGGCCGCCTTGGCGGGCGCCTTCGATCCGGGACGTGCGGATCAGGACTTGCAAGCGGTGGCCGATACCGTGGCGCAGCGCCTGGACCTCGTGGCGGTCGAATACGAAAAAGGCTGGCAGGGGCGCATCACCCAGGATCACGGCATTCGCCTGACCCGCATTCTGCGCGGTGTCGAAGAAATCCGAACGCTGGATGGTGCCGTGCTGCGCTCGGGCGAAGCCCGCCGCCTGTCCGAGGTGTCACAGGACTCCCGCGACATCTACAAAGATCCGGCGCGTCTGAGCCGCAAGGAGCGCGAGGTTGTCATTCACGGTCCGATGGACCTTCTGAACGCGATCCTGGCCGAGGGCGAAAAGGGTCTGACCCTGCAGCGCTACAAGGGGCTGGGCGAGATGAACCCGGACCAGCTGTGGGAAACCACCCTGGACCCCGAAGCGCGCATTTTCCTGCAGGTGAAAGTGGACGATCTGGCTGACGCCGATGATATTTTCACCAAGCTGATGGGCGACGTGGTTGAACCGCGCCGCGAGTTCATCCAGCAAAATGCTCTGTCGGTCGAAAACCTGGATTTCTGACAGGTCTCAGTAGTCGCGCTCGAAGAAGACCCCGACGCTGCTTTCCCCGTCTGAGGCTGCGCTGCCCCGGGCGGTGAAAGACGGCGAGATGTTGAGGTTCAGGTTGATCTCACTGCGCCCATCCGACCCGATCGTTATATCGGTATAGATGTTCTCGGTGATGTACTTGCCCGCCCGTGCCTGGGTGGTGCCGTCCTGTTCGGTCGTCACGTCCAGATCGTCCAACCCGAACTGCGCGCGCACCCGGTTCAGAAGGCCCGAGTTGCCACCAGCCAGGGTCTGCACGGCAGCGGCCAGTTGAACCGCCTGAAGCGGTGAAATCTTGGTCAGGTCACGACCGAACAGAAGCCGGGCAAGCACTTCATCTTCGGGTAATTCCGGACTGGAGGAAAACGTGATTTCCGGTGCCGAGGCCGGGCCTTCGACGATGACCCGGACGTCTGTGTCATCCGCGCGGGTGCTGGCGACAAGCCGCAGGACCGGGTCGAAACTGCCGCGCAACTGCGCGTACCCTTCGGTCATCGTCAGGCGTTTGCCCAGGATATCCAGCCGCCCGCGGATCAGGTCGAACCGCCCCTGGGTCACGACATTGGTGGTTGACCCTGTCACCTGCACCTGCCCACCCAGTTCGGCGTCCAGTCCACGGCCACGAACGAAGACCCGCGACGGTGCCCGAAGCGTGATGTCCAGCGGCCAGGCCCGCCCGGTGCCACCGCCGTCCTCTGTTGCCAACAGCCCGGCGCGCACCCGGGTTTGACGCACCTGCCCCGGTTCGTTGAGATGCTCAAGATTGGCCAACACCGGGGCAACACTCAGACTGCTTTCCGGCACCTGAAGTTCGGTGGGGCCAAGCGTCAGGTCGGCTGAAATGCTAGCCCCACCGCTCAGCGGACCGCGCAAAGTGACCTGCCCGTCTACGGTGGTGTCGTAGAGCCGGGCATCGCTGAGCCCGAGCGCATTCAGTTCAATCGCCAGATCGGCGGCATAGGGTGGGGTCAGCACAACTGGCCCGGTCACGCGCAGATTGCCGCCACCAGACCCAACCCCTTGCGCTTCGATCCGCGCCTGTTCGCCGGTAAATCTAACCGTTGCGGTAAGGGGGGAGAGGGTCAGCTGCTGCGCGGGAAGGGCCAGGCGCGCACCCTTCGTTGTGGCCTGTCCTGATAGAGAGGACAGCGCGAAGGGGCCGTTCAGCGACAGATCGAACGCTATCGGGCCAGCCACGCGATTAGGTGCGACGAAGGCATTGGCCAGGGCCAACGGCGCCGACCCGGTGATCTCCAGATCCGCCCGTGTCCCATCGGCCAACACTTGCCCGGTTACCTGCGCCATGCTTGCACCCGGTCCCGTGCCATTGGCGGACACCTGCCAGGCGTTGCCGGACAATTTTGCCGTTCCCTCGGCCTCCGCCGGGCCGGTCACGCCGGGCGCGACCACTCCTAGGTCGCGAAGCTTGGTGTTGAAGGTCAGGGCCGTTGTGTCGGGTGAGATGCTTCCGGTGATTTTTGCCATGACCTCAGGTGTGGCGAGTTCAAGTTCGCGGATGACCAAAAGCCCATCGTCCCCGCGTTGGATTTTGGACGTCACCCGGCTGCCCCCTCGCAGCAGACGATCCGCCAATTGCGTGCCAAGCCCCAAGTCCTGCCCGGTTGCTGTCAGTTCGGCCTGAAACGCGCCCGCCCCCGGGTCGCCCGCGCCGCCAATGGTCAGGTCCAGAGCACCCGAAAGTGGACGACCGGCCAGCTTGGAAAAGGGCGCCAGGGTTGCGATGGTGGCGGTTGCAGAGCCGCTGACCCGTGTTAGCGTTGCGTGGGTCAGCTCTGCCAACCCCTTGGCTTCCAGTTTCGTTCCCCCTGGCGCGGTGGCATCCAGTGTGACGGACCAGCCTGTCGGCACCTGTGTTGCGGCCAGGGACAGGGCTGCCGGCCCCCTGGTTCCATGTTCCAGGATCGCAGTTTCGGGAATATCCGCCGTCAGCGAGACACTGCTGTTTTCGGCGGCCAGAGTCGCCGACGCGGCCACAGTGGCGTGGTCGGTTGCGATGCTGAACCTGTTGATATTCGTGCCAGCCTCATCCCGGCGTGCCGTAGCCGACAGGCGGCTTGGCCCGGCCAGAACCGCATCCACCTGCGCCTGGCCGATCGCGATATCGTGGCCTTCGCCCGTCATGACCAGCGTGAAGCCCCCGCTAAGGGGCAGAACATTGCCCTCGGCTTCCAGTGTAGCCTCACCGGTCAATGTTTGACCGGTGAGGCCTGAAAACTGCGACAGGTCCGTCGTGGTCAACCGGGCGTCGCCGGTGACGGACAGATCGAAAAGGTCGGTCGCGCCCTGAACCTGTCCTTTTCCGGTCAAGCCAAAGCTTTCCCCGGTGACCTCCAGTTCGCTGAACGCAAGCGGCGCGCTCTGACTCCAGTCGAAGTCGAACCCGGCCTCAAGTGAGCGGCCGAATGCCTTGGCAAGGGCCGGGGTGCCGAGGTTTAGACCCCGGGCTTGCGCCGTGACTGAACCCAGTACCTGGCCAAGCGTTGCTGGGCTTTCTCGCAGCAATTGCCCGGTTGCCTCAAGCACCATTGTTTCAACTTCAAACCCCTCGCGCGACAGCTCTGCCGCCGAGAAATTGGCGCGCCAGCTGTCGTCGGTGGCCGCGTCGAAATTCAGCGCAAGGTCCGCGGATTGCACTCGTGTTTGCGCCCCACTGAGCGGTAGCAGAACGGCTGACCCCTCTGGCCTGGCAATCCGGCCGGATAGGGCAATGCGGGTTGGCCAGCCACCCGGCGCAAGGGCCGCCTGACCGTCAAGGCGCAGGGCATCGGTGCCCAGAGACAGATCCTCCAGCCGAATTTCGCCGTCGCCATTGTGTTCACCGGTCAACGCAAGACGGATATCGTCGCCGAAGAAATCGCGGTATTCCGGCAGGAACAAAGGGGCGATGTCGCCGCCAAGCTGCGCGGCAAAGCGACGTGTGCCGGTGGTGTTGTCCTGTGCCCCAGTCGCCCCGCTTACCTTGACCTGACCGGACAACCGCCGTTCGCCGTCGGTGTTCAGCGCAATACTGGCGGCGAAATTGTCCAAAGCTCCGCTGCCGTCAACCTCCAGCCTCACCGAGGGGCGCCCGGGCAAGTTCAGCAGGTTTGCGGCGATGCCGTCTGGCTGTTCGATCAGCGCCAGGGACAGGTCAATATCCTGGGTTGTGGCGTTATAGGCGGCCGTGAAGGTCAGCGCGCCCTCTGGCCCGTCGATCCGGGTGGCGGTCAGAGTGGCCTGCCCGGACCCGCTCTCCAGTTGCGCAGCCCCCTGCAGAGTCACCGTCGCTGCCGCTCCAAACAATTCCTGTCCCAGCACGACCCGGTCAGCACGGACCTCTTGAATTTCGATGCCGACGGGCAGGGCGGGCAGGGCGAAACTTGAGGCTTCGGGGTCGGGAATGGCGTCGGCGGGCACGGGTGCGCGCGGAAGCAGGATTTCGGCGGCTGATAGTCGCGTTATATCAAGCCGCCCGGTCAGAAGTGCCGCGCGGTTCCAGTTCAGAACCACGTCCCGCAAGGTCAGCCAGACTCCGTCGTCGTCTGCGATGGTCAGCTCGTCCAGGCTGGCCTGCGCACTCAAAGCGCCGACAAATCCGACAATGCGCACCTCACGCCCAGCGTCGGACAGGTTGTCCTCAAGCCAGGCCTGAAGATATCCGCGATCATCCGGGCTGTCGTCGGATTGTGCGACAAGCATCACCGGCAGCGCCAGCACCAGCAGCACCAAGGCGCTTAGGAAGGGGCAGACCCGGTTCAAAACGCTTGTCCTATGCCGACATAGATTTGCACGCCTTGCCCGGTCGTACCGTGGATCGGAGTGGCCACATCCAGGCGGATGGGTCCGATACCGGTGTCATAGCGCACGCCAACCCCGGCGCCAGCATGCCACGCCATGTCACCGAAACCATGCGCGCCGATGAAACCTGCATCGACGAAGCCGACCAACCCGATCGTCTGGGTCACATTTGCACGCAACTCGGCCGATCCAGCCAGGAAGGCCTTGCCCCCGGTGAAGTTTCCGCCCCCCAGATCGATGCCCAGCGACTGATAGGGGTGGCCGCGCACAGACCCGCCGCCACCTGAAAAAAACAGGAACTCGGCCGGAACTGCGGTGGCGTTGGAACCATAGGCAGCGCCAGCCTGAAGCCGCCCGGCCAGCACGACCCGGTCACCGGCGCCAAACCCGTGATAGGCGCGCCCATCTGCGGTCAGCTGCAGTCCGGTTCCGGTTCCGCCAAGCCCGACGAACGGCGTGGCCAACAGGTCCAGAAAAGTCCCCGCCTTCGGGTTGAGCTGATTGTCGCGCCGGTCCCAGGTTGCACCTGCGGGCAGGGTCAAAAGCGTGTAGGTCCGATCCCCGGAACCGTCGCGCGTCCTCGAATGGCGCAATGCGACGCCTAGTTCGGCGGTGAGCGTGTCCGAAAGGATCCAGCTCACGCCGCCGCCCAGCCGCGCCTGCCAGGATTGATAGACCGGATCGTCGACATAGGACGCCCCCGCGAAGACAAAGGCGTTGATGTCCGTGCCGAAGGCCGCCGGGATGTCCAGACGGGCATTCAGGTCATAGTCGATGCCTCCGGTTTCCCCACCTATGCCGGTGATCTCGCCATCAATCCGAAACCGTTCGGCCCCGCCCAACAAGTTGCGATGCAACCAGTAGCCTGAAAGGCTCAACCCGTCGAAGGTCGAAATCTCGGCACCGAAGCCGAAACGGCGCGGTTTCGCGTCCACCAGAGCCAGCTCGATATCCATGCTGTTTCCCTCCCCGAGTTCGTCGGCCTCAACCAGCGAAACCGAGGAAAAGGAGCCGGTGCGGCGCAGGCGGGCAGCGACCTTTTCAAGCTCGTCGGGGGAGAACACCTGGCCCGAAGGCAGGCCGGCGATGCGCGCAACCCGGTCTGAGCGCGCCGTGCTCTCGCCGGTCAGGCGCAGCGCGCCGAAGCGGACCAGGGGACCGGGGCTGAGCTGCAAGCGCGCCGTCAATGTGTGCGCACGATGATCGGCCGTGACCTGTTGCCGGGACAGGCGGGCCTTGGCGTGGCCGTCGTGACGCCATCCGTCAACGGCGCTGTCCACACTGTCCTGCAGAACACCGCTGTAGGCGCGCGCGCCGCTGCGAAATCCGGGCAGGGGCGTCTGCTTAGGTGCAAGCGGCGCGATGGTGGCGGCGCCAAACCGGAAGGCTGGGCCGGGATCGACTTTGACCACAACTGCGTCAATGGCCGTGGGGGTTTGGAACGCCGGGATCGTCGCTGCTTCGCGTCCGTCCAGAAGAATCTGGATGACACCGCTGTAGTGCCCGTTGGCATAAAGGCTGCGCAGAAGTCGGGCATAATCGGCAAGCGCGGCGGCCAAAACATCGCGCGGCGCGGTCACGCCATCGCGCTTGGCGTTTGCCACCAGAGAGGCCGCCTCAAGATCCCCCCGCAACCCCGGATCGTCGCTTGCAACGGTGAATTGCAGGGTGAAGGCACGGGCCGAGCCGGTTGCCAGGGCAAGTAAAAACACGACCAGCACCGCCAGACCTGCGCATTGTTGCGCAAATGAGCGGACAAGAAGAAGGAAGCTGGGTCGCATGGGATGCCCTGATGAGTACGGGTGCATCATAACGAAAGATGTCTGGTGATTTAACCGCAAAAGCCCGGGCCGTAATCACGAGAAGTGTTGGAGGTTTGCCACGTCGAATCTCATTCCCGGCTTGCGCCAAAAATCCGACTTCTCTGATTTTTCCTGTTCACACCCAATGCAGGCGATCGCGCATTTTGTCCGTGGTGGTGCTGGCATTGTGCAACGCGGGTCAGGTGGGTTGTGACCAGCCTTTCAACAGTTGATCGATATCCATTCCCGCGCGTTCTTCGCCAGGCCGTGCCAGTCCGGGTGTCTTGCTCAGGGCTGGAGCAGCGGCCGGTTGCACGACGCCCGCCAGGGTCGTGAATGCGCTCCGCGCTCTGTTGTGGGGATGGTGTGGGGCCTCTTTCAGGGACAGGACCGGCATTGTGCAAGCATCGCTCCCTTCAAACACTTCGGCCCAGTGATCGCGGGTTTGCATCTTGAAACGCGCGGCGAAGGCATCGCGAAGCCGGGGCCACCTTTCCATGTCCATCTGGGGCGGTAGATCCTGGCCGTCGAGACCCAGAAGGTGCAGCAGTTCGGAATAGAATTTCGCCTCAAGCGCGCCGACGGACATGAAGCCGCCACAGGCGCATTCATAGCAGCGGTAGAACGGCGCGCCGCCGTCCAGCAGGTTCGCCTCGCGCTGGTCCGCCCACAGCCCGGCCCCGTGCATCGAATAGATCATCGCGGCCAGATGCGCGGCACCGTCGGTAATGGCACAATCTACCACTTGTCCCTGGCCCGTGTGCTGCGCCGCGTGCAATGCAGCCAGCAAGCCTGCCACCAGATACATCGCCCCGCCGCCGAAATCGCCCAGCAGGTTCAAGGGCGGCACAGGCGCCTCGGCGCCGCCAATCGCGTGCAGCCCACCGCTGAGTGCGATGTAATTGATGTCATGCCCTGCGGACTGCGCCAGTGGCCCGGTTTGGCCCCAGCCTGTCATCCGGCCATAGACCAGCGCAGGGTTTGTGGCCGCAAACGTATCTGGCCCAAGGTCCAGCCGCTCCATGACGCCTGGGCGCATGCCCTCGATGAGCATGTCCGCCTTTTCTATCAGCGCTTTTGCCTGCGTCCGGTCGCCGCCATCTTTCAGGTCGAGCGTGACAAAGCCGCGGCCCCGGTTCAGCACGTCGACATTCTGTGGGATCAGGGGTTTCAACCCGGGCCGTTCGATTCGCACCACATCGGCCCCCATATCGGCCAGCCACATGGCGGCAAAGGGCGTGGGGCCAAGGCCGGCAATTTCGACCACCCGTAGATCGGAAAGGGGCCCGGTGCGGTCAGACATCCATCGACCGCGCGATCAGTTCCTTCATGATCTCGTTCGTGCCGCCATAGATCATCTGCACCCGCGCATCCGCGTAGAGCCGTGCGATCGGGTATTCCATCATGAAGCCATAGCCGCCGAACAATTGCAGGCATTCATGCATGATCTCGTTCTGGATCTCGGTGCCGTAGTATTTCGCCATCGAGGCAGTGGGCGCATCCAGTGTGCCGTCGATCAGCCCGGCGATGCCGTCATTCACGAAAGACCGCAGCACCTCGGCCTTGGTTTTGCACTCGGCCAGTTTGAACCGGGTGTTCTGGAAATCCATCACCCGCTGCCCGAAGGCCTTTCGGTCCTGCACATACTGCACGGTCTGTTCCAAGGCGAAGTCGATGGCACCGAGAGCCTGGATCGCGATCAGCAGGCGCTCCCAGGGCAGCTGCTTCATCAGCTGGTAGAAGCCCTGGCCTTCTTCGTGCCCCAGCAGGTTGGTCAGCGGCACCTTCACGTTTTCATAAAACAGCTCAGAGGTGTCGTTGGCTTTCATCCCCAGCTTCTTCAGGTTCTTGCCGCGGCTGAAGCCTTCCGCCTTGTCGGGTTCGACCACGATCAGGGACACGCCCTTGGAGCCCGCACCTTTGTCGGTCTTTGCAACCGTGATGACCAGGTCGGCGGTCTGGCCGTTGGTGATGAAGATTTTGGATCCGTTGATCCGGTACTGGTTGCCGTCCTTCTCGGCCGTGGTGCGCACCGCCTGCAGGTCGCTTCCGGTCGACGGTTCGGTCATGGCAATGGCGCCGACGATCTCGCCCGAGACCAGACCCGGCAACCAACGCGCCTTTTGCTCGTCCGTGCCGAAGGCGGTGATGTAGTGGGTCACGATGGACTGGATGCCATAGCCCCAGCCACAATCGCCGGTGCGGGTCTGTTCATAGATTGCGACCGAATCAAATCCCATGTCGCCGCCAACGCCGCCGTGTTCCTCGGGCACCGCGCCGCCCATGATCCCGGCCTCACCGGCCTTGTGCCAGAAGTCGCGGTCGACCACGCCCTGGTCCACCCAGCGTTCGATGTGCGGGGTCAGTTCGTCATCATAGAACCGGTTGACCATGTCGGCGAACATGCGGTGCTCATCGCTGGCCCAGGCGGCGGTGCGGGTGAAAAGGGACATGGGAATCCTCCATCAAGCTAGGTGACGAACGGACTATACCAGTGGTGGCAGGGGTGTGGGTGGTAACGTGGCGTTACCAGCTTGCGAAACTGCGACTGCCCGGCCGTCGGCCAGGAAGACAGGCCTGAAACGCGGAACGGCAGACGCAAGGCCTGCCGTTTCAGAAGCTTCAAGGTGCCCGTCTTACGGGACGGCGGGGCCATTGGGTTCCTCTTCGCCCGCGCCGTTGTTCGACACGGCGACGGCGATGCCGACGACGGCCAGAGCCAGCAGAGCCAGCGGCAGTGAGCCGATCGACGATCCCGCATCTTCAATGACCACAACCGGGGCGTCTTCGATGATCGGTGCGCCAGCCTGGCCAGCGAAAGCGGGGGTCATGGCGGTCATTGCGACGGCGCCAGCAGCAAAAAATCTGGTCGTTTTGTTCATTGTGTATTCTCCAACAGGCTACACAGGCTGCTGAGGGGTAAAACCACAGGCCTGAAATGAGAAACGGCAGGCGTGGCGCCTGCCGTTTCAACAACTTTTAGGCGTTCGGACAGGCCGAATGACCGCTTAGTTATCTTCGTTCTGCGAAATGGCGACGGCGATGCCGACGACGGCCAGAGCCAGCAGGGCCAGCGGCAGCGAGCCGATCGACGAGCCAGCATCTTCAACGACCACAACCGGGGCGTCTTCGATGATCGGTGCGCCAGCCTGGCCAGCGAAAGCGGGGGTCATGGCGGTCATTGCGACGGCGCCAGCAGCGAAAAATTTGGTCGTTTTGTTCATTGTGTATTCTCCAACAGGTTACACAGGATGCTGAGGGGTAAAACCACAGGCCTGAAATGAGGAACGGCAGGCGTGGCGCCTGCCGTTTCAGAAACTTTTAAGCGTTCGGACAGGCCGAATGACCGCTTAGTCTTCTTCGTTCTGCGAAACGGCGATGGCGATGCCGACGACGGCCAGAGCCAGCAGGGCCAGCGGCAGCGAGCCGATCGACGAGCCAGCATCTTCAACGACCACAACCGGGGCGTCTTCGATGATCGGTGCGCCAGCCTGGCCAGCGAAAGCGGGGGTCATGGCGGTCATTGCGACGGCGCCAGCAGCGAAAAATTTGGTCGCTTTTTTCATTGTGTAATCTCCAACAGGTTTCACAGGATGCCGACTGGCTGTCCCATCCCGCATTGTTTTGCACAGTTTTTGGGGCTAGAAAAGCCTCTTGTACCCATTGGCGAAGGATCGCCAATGGAAACTTGGGGTTGTGGTCACTGTGCCACAGTCCGTCGCATGCTCAACCCGCGAAATTCTGTGTCAGATAAACTGTGCCACAATGCTGCGCGGATTTATCCAGGGCGCCGGCGCTACCCATCATGCGCACTTTGCGGTTCAGGATGTTCGCGCGGTGGCCTTTCGACGCCATCCAATACGCCACTGCCGAGCGCGCCAGGCTGTGGTAGCTGTGTGGTGTCACCGCTGCGCCACTGGGGCGCTTGAAGTTGCAGCTGGCCGCGTCCCGGATGATGAACATCTGATTGTCGATCTGGTAATAGTGCAACATGCTGATGTTCTCGCCACCATTGCGGAATTTCACGCCGGACCGCTTCAGGCGCTGTGTTGGCGTGGTCGAAGACCGGTGCGACACCGTGCTGGTGCGCGCCATCCAGTCACTGTGACCCTTGGCGGTTGAGCGCAGCCGTGGTTCGGCGATCAAGGCCTTCAGGCCATGCCGGCAGCGCTCATAATTAACTTCGGCAAGAATGGCAGCATCCAGAAGCTTCTGATTGATTCGCCCCCGCGGCACCATGACTTCACTGCCCGAGATCTGCACACGGCTGCAGCCCGCCGAAGCGGAGGTGGCGGTTAGTGTCATCGCGCCAAAAGCAAGCGCGGCCAGAAGTTTCAGATGCCTGTTCATGGTAGCTCTTTCCCGATTGTTCTTCGGGTTACGAAATGAACACTCAAGTCTGGCAAAGTTTTGGCAGATTGGTTCAATTTTGGAAACACTGCGTTGACAGCATCGGCGGGATGCCGCATCCCAAGACTATCCCAGTTGCGTAAAGACGAATGATTACAAGGGCAGGCAGATGAAAATTGCGATGATTGGCACCGGGTATGTCGGACTTGTATCTGGCGTTTGTTTTTCGGATTTTGGCCACGAGGTCATCTGCGTGGACAAGGATCCGGGCAAAATTGAGATGCTGAATCGCGGCGAAGTGCCGATCTACGAACCTGGCCTGGATGAACTTATGGCGAAGAATGTCGCGGCGGGGCGACTCAGCTTCACCGGCGACCTGGCCAAGGCGGTGCGCGAAAGCGAAGCCGTGTTCATTGCGGTTGGCACGCCCACCCGGCGCGGTGACGGTCATGCCGACCTGACTTTTGTTTATGCCGCCGCCGAGGAGATCGCCGAGGCGATGGACGGCTACACAGTGGTTGTCACCAAATCGACCGTGCCGCTTGGCACCAACCGCAAGGTTAAACAGATCATCCACAAGACCCGGCCCGAAGCCGAGTTCGATGTCGCCTCGAACCCCGAGTTCCTGCGGGAAGGTGCGGCGATTGACGACTTCATGCGCCCCGACCGGGTCGTGGTCGGCGTCCAAAACGAGCGCGCCTCCGAAGTGATGGACGAGATTTATCGCCCGCTGTTCCTGCGCGATTTCCCGATCGTCACGACGGATTTGGAAAGCGCAGAGATGATCAAATATGCGGCGAATGCTTTTCTCGCTGCCAAGATCACCTTCATCAACGAAATCGCCGCGCTGTGCGAACGGGTCGGCGCCGATGTAAAACAGGTGTCGAAGGGCATCGGCCTGGACGGGCGTATCGGCAACAAGTTCCTGCACGCTGGTCCCGGCTATGGCGGCAGCTGTTTTCCCAAGGATACGCGCGCGCTGGCGCGAATCGGGCAGGAACACGGTCTGCCAATGCAGATCACCGAAGCGGTCATCACCGTGAATGATGAGATGAAGCGGCGCATGATCGACAAGATCATGGACCTGTGTTCAGGAAGTGTGAATGGCAAGACCATCACGGTTCTGGGCGTGACCTTCAAGCCCAACACTGACGACATGCGCGATGCGCCCAGCCTGACGATCATTCCTGCGCTGGTCGGGAACGGGGCAAAGGTTCGTGTGGTCGATCCTCAGGGTCTGTCCGAGGGCGAAGCGCTTCTGCCCGGCGTGCACTGGTTCGACGATGCCTACAAGGCGGCACAGAATGCCGACGTCGTTGTTCTGCTGACCGAATGGAACGAGTTCCGAGCGCTGGATCTGAAACGTCTGGCCAAGCGCATGGCGACCCCGCGCATGGCCGATCTGCGCAACATCTATTCGCCCCGTGACGCGAAACGCGCGGGCTTTGTCGCCTATACTGGCGTGGGTCGGGTTGGGTTCGAACTGGAGTCGGACGCAGACTAGCGTTTTTTTCCTCCCAAGACCTCGGTTCTTCGGGTTTTGCTAAGCTCCCGCTAACCAATTGCGGTGAAAGTGCTGACCATGCAGGTCGAGCACACACATCTTGAAGACGTCAAAATCGTCACTCCACCGCGCCACGCCGATGTGCGGGGTTACTTCTGTGAAGCATTCAACGCCCAGGCCTTTGCCGACGCGGGGTTGCCGACCGGATGGGTGCAGGAAAATCTGTCCTTGTCTGCAGTCCCCGGCACGCTACGCGGGCTGCACTGTCAGGCGTCCCCTCGAGCGCAGGATAAACTCGTGTCAGGCCTGCGTGGTGCGATCCTGGATGTGGCAGTGGAAGTGCGCGTCGCTCTTGATGCAGGGCACCATGTGGTGACCTGTGATGCGTTGACCTATGCGGGCAGCCTCGACAATTTGACGAACCTGCCGTCCGCCGCGCGTCACACCTTCGTGCACGGTGATATCCGCGACGCGGGAACGGTGGCGACGACCCTGGCGAGACATCGCCCCGATACCATCCTGCATCTTGCCGCCGAAACCCATGTCGACCGTTCAATCGACGGTCCGGCGGCTTTCGTCGATACCAACATCACGGGCACTGCGGTCCTGCTCGACGCCGCGCGCAGCTATTGGGCGGGCAGGGGCCGGCTGCCTGACTTCCGGTTTCTTCACGTTTCGACCGACTACGTGTTTGACGGGCGAGGGGATACGGCCTTCAGGCCGCCCGGCTCACCCGCCCCGCTTGGTGCATATGGACGCTCGAAACTGGCGGGCGAACACGCAGTTCGCGCGGCCAATGGCCCACATGTGATCCTGCGCACCTCTTGGGTGTTCTCCGAGCACGGCCGCAACTTTGTGCGCACGATGTTGCGGTTGGGGCAGACGCAGGACGCCCTGGGCGTGATTGACGATCAGATCGGGGGCCCAACGCCCGCGACGGACATTGCCCAGGCCTGCATGAAAATCGCCGCCGCGCTGATCTGCGATCCCGGTAAAAGCGGGACCTATCATTTCGCGGGCACGCCTGACGTAAGCTGGGCAGGGTTCGCCCACGAAGTGTTTGATCAGGCCGGGCTTGACGTCGCGGTTACACCGATCCGGAGTGTTGACTATCCAACCCCCGTGCAACGCCCAGCGAACTCCCGCCTCTGTTGTACAGGTATTGCGACGACTTTAGGTATCGCCAGGCCGGACTGGCGCGCCGGATTGGTCACAGTTCTGACAAAAACAGGTGAGGTGGCCCATGAGTAACCGCAAGGGTATCATCCTGGCAGGCGGGTCGGGTAGCCGGCTGTTCCCGGTCACCATGGGGCTGTCGAAACAGCTCATGCCGGTCTATGACAAGCCGATGATCTACTACCCCCTGTCGGTTCTGATGATGGCCGGGATCCGGGAGTTGGCGATCATAACCACCCCTGACGACCGCGCCATGTTTCGACGGCTTTTGGGTACCGGACGTCATTGGGGCATCAAACTGACCTATCTGACCCAACCCACGCCAGACGGGTTGGCCCATGCCTATGTCGTTGCTGAGGATTTCCTGGACGGTGCGCCCTCGGCGATGGTTCTTGGCGACAACATCTTCTTCGGTCACGGGTTCCGGGATGCGTTGCAGTCCGCCAACAGGCCTGGCCCCGGCTGCACGGTCTTCGGCTATCACGTCTCGGACCCGGAACGCTATGGCGTGGTCGATTTCGACGCATCGGGGCGTGTGCTGTCGATAATCGAAAAGCCTAAGAACCCACCGTCCTCCTATGCCGTCACGGGTCTTTACTTCATGGATGGATCAGCCCCGGAACGGGCCGGTCGCATCCAGCCATCCGCACGGGGGGAGCTTGAGATTACGGAACTTCTTTTATCCTATCTTGAGGAAGACCTGCTTCAGGTCGAACACATGGGGCGCGGGATTGCCTGGCTGGATACCGGCACCCATGGCAGCCTGCTGGACGCCGGAAATTTCGTTCGAACGCTGCAAAAACGGCAGGGTATGCAAACCGGTTGCCCGGAAGAAATCGCGTTTGAACAGGGATGGATCAACGCGGAAGGCCTGCGAAAACAGGCAGAGATCTACGGCAAGAATGACTATGGCCGATATCTTCTGGGTCTGCTGGACGATCAGGGGACCGGTCGCAGGCAGCCAGTCGCGAACCACGGACGATAACCCCCACATCGCACGAACCAGCGGAGTTGTTCTTTGTTGCGCACAGCTTTTCATCTTCTTTCACGATACGTCGACTTGCACATGGCCGAACCCAGTCCGGGCTTTGCGCTGTTCGATCGAACCGGGCAGGCGATAGGACAGGTCGAGTCTGTGTCCTGGTTGTCGCATGGCGTGACAGTTACAGGCTGGGCGAAAGCGGCCAAGATATGTGTGACTGGCACAGGCGGGATGACAACCGCATGTCCTGACCAAGTCCGCGCGGATGTGGATGCGGTGCACGGCACATCTGAGCGGACCGGCTTCAGCCTGACCCATACCGGCGACGACCGGGCTCTGACATTGGCAGTGATCCAGGCGAACGGCGACCAAATCGACGCGCCACTGCCACGGTTAAGCCAGCGCCGTCGTGCACTTGCGCAGTTGAGGTTGCTCTTGGGTTTCACCCGGCGCGCGGTTCGTGCCGCGCCACTTGCCTGGCGCGTTTGGCGCAGAGGAGACACGGCGCTGAAGGGACCGCTGAAGCGGGTGCTGGGACTGGAGGTGTCGAGCACCACACATGTCCTTGCAGCAGACATGTTTCAGGACCAAGCGCTTCAGCCGCTTCCCTCACAAACGATCAGCATCATCCTTCCCGTTCATAACGCGCTGGACCTGCTGCCCGAGGTGCTGGACCGAGTGATGCGTCACACGGATCTGCCGTTCCGCCTGATCATCGTCGAAGATGCCTCGCCTGACCCGGGCGTGCGTCCCTTCCTGCAAGACTTTGCATCGCGCCACCCCGAAAAGGTCGAGTTGATTGAAAACGCGCAAAATCTGGGTTTCATCGGTAGCGTGAACCGGGCGTTCGAACGCGCACAAGCACATGGCGATCACGTGCTGTTACTGAATTCGGACGCCTTCGTCCCAGAGAGTTGGGCCAACCGGCTGTTCCGCCCGATCTTCGAAGATGCACGGGTCGCGACGGTGACCCCGATGTCAAACGATGCCGAACTGTTTTCAGTACCGTTTCCGTGCACGCGCCGTGATTTGGAGCCGGGCCAAGGCGACCGCATCGACGCTGTCGCCCGAACTTTTTCCAGCGCGCTGCCGTTGGTCGTGGCGCCGACCGGGGTCGGGTTTTGCATGGCCATCAATGCCGCGTTCCTGGGAAAGATCCCCAAATTGGATGAGGTTTTCGGGCGCGGGTATGGTGAAGAGGTCGACTGGTGCCAAAAGGCCCGCGCCCTTGGCGGGCGTCATCTGGGCCTGCCGAACCTGTTTGTTGAACATCGCGGCGGGGTGTCGTTCGGGTCGGCGGAAAAACAGCGACTGATCCGGACGAACAATCAGGTGATCAGCAAACGCTACCCACACTATGACCGCGAGGTGCAGGCGTTCGTGCGGCAAGATCCGCTGTTCTCGCCCCGCATCGCACTGGCGATGGCATGGTTGGGGTCGGCAAGCACTGACCGGGTGCCGATTTACCTTGCCCACGCGATGGGCGGAGGGGCCGAGATCTACTTGCAACGCCGGATCGCGCAGGACCTTGGCCGGATGCCGGGGGTCGTGGTGCTGCGCGTCGGAGCCAGTGCGCGGTGGCAGGTAGAGTTGCGGACCGAGGGAGCAACGGCAACAATTCAGAGTGACGAGACCGGGTATGTGCTCAAGCTGTTGGAGGCGCTTCCTTGCCGCCAGATCGTATACTCCTGCGGAGTTGGTGATCCTGACCCGGTCACCCTTCCCGATCTTCTGCTAGACATGAAACGTGGCGATGACCGGCTAGAGGTTCTGATGCATGATTTCTTACCAATCAGCCCGTCCTATACCCTGCTGGACCACGACAATACTTACCGCGGTCCAGTCACCCCAGGTCGCGACGACAAGGCACATCAAACCGTGCGCCCGGATGGCTCCCAGGTGTCCCTTTCCGAGTGGCAGGATGCCTGGGGTCGGCTGATACGGGCGGCGGATGAGGTCGTGACCTTCTGTCGTGATAGCGCGATGCAGGTCACCGCAGTTTGGCCTGACGTGCAGACCACGCTACGCCCGCATGATTTGCCAAGTGAGAAGGTGACTATTGGCGTTTTGGGCAACATCGGTCTTCACAAGGGCGCCGCGGTTGTTGCGGGGTTGGCCGACGCGCTGATAAAAGTGGCGGATGCGCGCCTCGTTGTGGTTGGAAACATCGACCCAGCGTTTCGCCTGCCAGCAACTAGTCTCGTGCATGGGACCTATGACTCCTCGCAGTTAACGCAACTTGTGTCGCGCTATGGCATAACCCACTGGCTGATTCCGTCGATCTGGCCAGAAACATTCTCCTATACGACGCATGAGGCGCTTGCGACGGGGCTTCCGGTTCACGCTTTCGCGCTGGGTGGGCAGGGCGAAGCGGTCGCAGCCGCGCCAAACGGCCACCTGGTTCCCTTCGATCCCGATGGGGATCTTGTCAGAGCGGTTCAACGCAACATCTTTGGGCAGGAGAGTGTCCACGCCGAGCGGCGGACTTTTTACGACCAAAACCAAGAAGATGTTAAGCACTCTGCAGTTTTTCGGGGGTGAAGTAGGACCTCAAAAGCATGAACGAGGCAGGTTGAAATCCAGACCTGTGGGGGCGGAGCGCGCGCGTTTTAGCCGCCCCCTTCGCGAAGCGGTAACCACGTTCCCAATCTCCTGCACAGCGGTCACAATTTCGCCCCGAACCGTCGCAATCCTTCCGATAGCGTGAACCAGTAGGACTGCAAGATGAACGAGTTACGCAAGGCCACCCGGTATTGCAACACAACGGATACTGCCGTGATCGAACAAGTAAATTCCTATGCTTCCTTGCCTGTCTATACGATGGACCAGATCGCGGACAACCTGACGACGGGGTATTGGAGCGATCTGGCAGATGACTGGCCGGGTATCACACCCGCCAAGTTCAACGTGTCGACTGGGGGCAGTCTGAGCTACGACGTGTCCGCAGTGGGCAGCGATGCGATTTTCTTCATCGATGCCGCACTCGAAGCCTGGTCGAATGTGACCGGGATCGAATTTGTGATCACGACCTCGCAAAACGCCGATATCACCTTTGTCGATGACGATCCCAGCGGAGCCTATTCGACCTCAATGACCTCAGGAGGGAATATCCTGTCGTCGACGGTCAACATCCCCCCCGCGTGGTATTCCGGCGACGAGGGCGAATTGGACAACTACGCTTACCAGACCTTCCTGCACGAAATTGGGCATTCTATCGGACTGGGGCACGCCGGGTACTACAATGGATCGGCCAATTGGAGTGCCAATGGCAGCGGCAGCAATCACTACTTGAACGACAGCTGGCAGGCGACAGTGATGTCGTATTTCGACCAGCGGGAAAATGCGTATGTCGGCGAAACCAAGGCCTATGTGATGACCCCGATGGTGGCCGATGTCCTGGCCATTCAATACCTTTATGGCACCCCGGGCACACAACGCACCGGCGACACCGTGTATGGCGACAACTCCACCGCGGGTGGATTCATGGACGACCTGTCGGGCCTGGCCCGATCCGTTGCCTGGACGATCTATGACAACGGCGGCATCGATACGCTGGACGTCAGCGGCTCTTCAGCCAATCAGGTGGTGAACCTGACCTCCGAAGTCGCATCAGACATTTGGGGCGCAGCCGGAAACCTGTTCATCGCGCGTGATACACTGGTCGAAAACGCAATTGGCGGCACGGGTGACGACATTCTGAACGGCAATGCCGTCGACAACGTTTTGTCTGGTGGGGATGGCGGCGACATTTTGAGCGGTAGCGGTGGGGCGGACACGCTGTATGGCAATACGGGTCAGGATGTTCTTTTTGGCGGTGCTGGTGCGGATATTCTGGTTGGTGGGGCAGGCGATGACGTTCTGGACGGCGGGGCGTCGACGGATCAGTTGATGGGGGGTGCCGGGGCCGACGTGATGGACGGGGG
>NZ_JALBYQ010000004.1 GCF_022678625.1 Aliiroseovarius subalbicans
CGCCGAATTCGACGAGGCCTGCCGCCAGGTCGAACGCATCGCACAGGTCCGCCTGATGGACCTGTTCGCGTGATGCGCGTTTTGACCCCCCAGCCTCTGACGGCACAGGCCTTCGCCCCGTACGGCGATGTGATCGAAGCCGCGGGCGACCCGGACCGGATCATCAACGAAGGTCTGTGCGGGCGTTACCATGATCTGGCGCAGCTTGACTTTGCGGGCGGACGTGTGGGCATTTCGATGTTCAATGCCGAGCCGCGCGCGCTGCCCTATGCCTTTTCCCTGGTCGAACGTCACCCGGAGGGCAGTCAGGCGTTCGTGCCCCTGACCCCGGCGCCGTTTCTGGTCATCGTTGCGCCCGACACGGGCGGCACGCCTGGCACGCCGGTCGCCTTTCTGACCGCGCCCGGCCAGGCGATCAACTTTCACCGCGGCACCTGGCACGGGGTTCTGACCCCGTTGGCAGCCCCCGGCCTGTTCGCGGTCGTGGACCGCATCGGGCCTGGTGACAATCTTGAAGAATACCGGTTCGAGGAGGACTTTATCGTCGACCCGGCATGACAGACCCGGCGCCAAGACCGGACTGTGCCCAAGGACAGTGAACAGGGAGGAGACCCATATGTCCAATTCATCCATCGGGACGCCAGAACAGTTGCGCGACCCCAATTACACACCCCCACTTGCCAAGGCGATTCCGCTGGGCATCCAGCATGTGCTGGCCATGTTCGTGTCGAACGTGACGCCAGCGATCATCGTCGCCGGGGCCGCGGGCTTCGGCTTTGGCTCAAACAGCCCGGATTTCCCCGAGCTTCTGTATCTGATCCAGATGTCGATGCTGTTTGCCGGGATCGCCACGCTGCTGCAAACGATGGGTCCCGGGCCGGTCGGGGCGAAACTGCCGATCGTTCAGGGCACCTCGTTCGCTTTCATCCCGATCATGATCCCGCTGGTCGCGGGCAAAGGTGTTGATGCCCTGGCCGCCCTGTTTGGCGGCGTCATCATCGGCGGCATTGTCCACGCGATCCTGGGCACGTTCATCGGCAAGATCCGCTTTGCCTTGCCGCCACTGGTCACTGGCCTGGTGGTGATGATGATCGGCCTTGCTCTGGTCAAGGTCGGGATCCAATACGCCGCTGGCGGTGTGCCCGCGATCGGCACGCCGGAATACGGCAGCCTGGGCAACTGGATCATGGCGCTGATCGTCATCTTCGTGACGCTGGGCCTGAAGTTCTTCACCAAGGGCATGTTGTCGATCTCGGCGGTCCTGCTGGGTCTGATCGTCGGCTACCTCTATGCGTTGTTCTTCACCGACGCCGTATCGGCGGCCTCAATCGCTGGCAGCTGGGGCAAAGCCTCGGCCTTCGCGCTGCCGATGCCGTTCAAATACGGGTTCGAGTTCAGCTTGGCCGCCGTCATCGGCTTTTCCCTGATGGCCTTTGTGTCCGCTGTGGAAACCGTGGGCGACGTGTCGGGCATCGCCAAGGGCGGCGCCGGGCGCGAAGCCACGGATGACGAGATCCGCGGCGCGACCTATGCCGACGGGATCGGCTCGGCGGTGGCCGGGCTGTTCGGCGGTTTCCCGAACACCTCGTTCAGCCAGAACGTGGGCCTGATCGCCATGACCGGCGTGATGAGCCGCCACGTGGTGACCATCGGCGCGATCTTCCTGATCGTCTGTGGCCTGATCCCCAAGGTCGGCGCGGTGATCCGCACGATCCCGATCGAAGTGCTGGGCGGCGGTGTCATCGTCATGTTCGGCATGGTGGTCGCGGCGGGCATCTCGATGCTGTCCGACGTGAACTGGAACCGGCGCAACATGGTGATCTTCGCGATCGCCCTGTCGATCGGTCTGGGCCTTCAGCTTGAGCCCGGCGCGGTGCAATACCTGCCCAGCTCGGCCAAGGTGCTGATGACTTCGGGCATCCTGCCCGCAGCCTTCATCGCCATCGTGCTGAACCTGATCCTGCCGGCGCATCTTGCCGATGCGGCGACCGAGGAAGTCTCGGGCGGCATGGCGGGACATGGGAAAGGGTCCATCCCGCACGACGACCACGTCTGAAACGAAAGCCCCCGGCGCCTGTCATGGGCGCCGGGGGCTCATCTTTCGCAGATGCCAGATCAGCCCAGTGGGCGCATCGGCATGTGCCGGTTCACATCCTTGTAAAGCAGATAGCGAAACCGCCCCGGCCCGCCAGCATAACAGGCCTGCGGGCAGAAGGCGCGCAGCCACATGTAGTCGCCCGCCTCGACTTCGACCCAATCCTGGTTCAGGCGATAGACCGCCTTGCCCTCCAGCACGTAAAGCCCGTGTTCCATCACGTGGGTTTCCGCGAAAGGAATGACCCCGCCGGGTTCGAAGGTGACGATGGTAACATGCATGTCATGACGCAGATCGGCCGGGTCCACGAAACGTGTCGTGGCCCATTTCCCATCGGTGTCCGGCATCACGGTTGGCGCGATGTCGTTTTCATTCAGGATCAGAACATCGGGGGCGTCCAGCCCGTCAACGGCGACATAGGCCTTGCGGATCCAGTGAAACCGCAGGGTGTCCGTCCCGGTGTTGCGCAAGGTCCAGGCGGTGTCATGCGGCAGGTAGGCATAGCCACCCGGCGTCAGCTCATGCACATCGCCGTCCACCCCCAGGGTCGCGGTGCCTTCGACCACGAACAACACGCCCTGCACGCCGGGATCGGTTTCAGGTCGCTCTGATCCACCGCCCGGAGCCACCTCCATGATGTATTGCGAAAACGTCTCGGCAAAACCCGACAAAGGGCGCGACAGAACCCAAAGGCGGGTGTCGTCCCAGAAGGGCAGGAAACTGGTCACGATATCGCGCATCGTGCCTTTCGGAATGACTGCATAGGCGTCGGTGAACATGGCCCGGTCGGTCAGCAGTTGTTCCTGACCGGGGTGGCCTCCGTGCGGGGCGAAATATTTTGCGGTCATCAAGGCTCCTGACTGTCGAATGCGTTTTACCAAGTATGTGACGGAACCCCGCGCTCAACCACCCGCCACGGGTCTATAACTCTCTTCGGATATTTTTGAAATTGGCGCGGAGGGACCTGCCGGACAGCACCCGGCAGGTCGTGTCCTGTGTCGTCCTAGCCCTGCGCCTTCAGTTCAAGCCGCCGGCGATGCAGGACCGGTTCGGTATACCCCGAAGGCTGTTCGCGCCCCAGGAACACCAGATCGCAGGCCGCTTTGAAGGCAATGCCATCATAGCCGGGCGCCATTGGCGCATAGGTTGGATCCGCCGCATTCTGCCGGTCAACCACGGCCGCCATCCGCTTCATGATCTCCATCACCTCATCGTGCGAGACGACGTCGTGGTGCAGCCAGTTCGCAACGTGCTGGGCCGAAATGCGGCAGGTGGCGCGGTCTTCCATCAGGCCCACATCGTTGATGTCTGGCACTTTCGAGCACCCGATCCCCTGGTCGATCCAGCGCACGACATAGCCCAGGATGCCTTGGGCGTTGTTTTCAACCTCGGCGACGATCTGGTCTTTGGTCCACTTGCGATAGGCCGCCAGCGGGATATCCAAAAGCGCGTCGACATAGGCCCGGCGCCCGCCCTTTGCCAGGCTCGCCTGAACCGCCAGCACGTCGACCTTGTGGTAATGCGTGGCATGCAACGTTGCGGCCGTCGGGCTGGGCACCCAGGCGCAATTCGCGCCCGCGCGCGGGTGCTCGATCTTCTGCTCAAGCATCGCCCCCATCTTGTCGGGGACCGCCCACATGCCCTTGCCGATCTGCGCCTTACCGGACAGGCCACATTCCAGGCCGATATCCACGTTCTGGTTTTCATAGGCCAGTATCCAGCTTTTGCGCTTGATGAAATCCTTACGGCTGAACGGGCCGGCCTCCATCGAGGTGTGGATTTCATCGCCGGTCCGGTCCAGGAACCCGGTGTTGATGAAACACACCCTGTGTTTGGCGGCACGGATGCAGGATTTGAGGTTCACGGACGTGCGGCGTTCCTCGTCCATGATCCCCAGCTTCACGGTGTATTGTGGCAAGCCCAGAACCTGCTCGACTCGTGTGAAAATGGCGTCGGCAAAGGCGACCTCTTCCGGCCCGTGCATCTTGGGTTTCACCACGTAAACAGAGCCGGTCGTTGAATTGCGCGGGCCAGTGTCACGCTTCAGATCCTGCATCGCGATCAGCGTGGTGATCATCGCATCCATCAGGCCCTCGAACACCTCATTGCCGTCCGCATCGTGGATCGCGGGGTTGGTCATGAGGTGACCGACATTGCGCACCAGCAAAAGCGCGCGCCCCTTCAGTGTCAGGGTTCCGCCTTGCGGGGCGCTGAAGTCGCGGTCGGAATGCAGGCGCCGTGTCATCTCCTTGCCGCCCTTTGTGAAGGTCTCACTCAGGTCGCCGCGCATCAGGCCCAGCCAGTTGCGATAGGCCAGGATCTTGTCCTCGGCATCGACGCAGGCAACCGAATCTTCGCAGTCGACGATTGCCGACAACGCGCTTTCCATCCGGACATCGGCAAGGTTCGACGGGCTTTGCTGGCCGATCGGGTGGGACGGGTCGAAAACCAACTCGACGTGCAGCCCGTGGTTGCGCAGAAGGATCGATGTTGGCTGCGCGCTGTCTCCGGTGAAGCCGACAAACTTCGCCGGGTCCACCAAGGGGGATCCGTCACCCATCAGCGCGCCGCCTTCGACACGGTAACAGGTCGCCTTGCCGTGGCTGGTGGCGGTCAAAGGAAACACTTCGTCCAGAAAGACCGCAGCACGCGCTACAACGCGTGCCCCACGTCCGTTGTCGAAAGGTCCGGCGGGGGCTGCGCTTCCCATCGCGTCGGTGCCATACAGCCCGTCATAAAGACTGCCCCAGCGCGCATTGGCGGCGTTCAGGACGAACCGCGCGTTGGTGGAGGGCACGACAAGCTGTGGGCCTGGAATTTGCGCCACCTCGGGGTCGACATTGCTGGTTTCAATCGAGAAATCGTCGCCCTCTGGGACCAGATACCCGATCTTTTCAAGGAAGGCCTTATAGGCGTCGCGGTCATGCGGCGCGCCCCGGTTTTCGATGTGCCAGGCGTCGATCTGATCTTGCAGCGTTTCCCGCTTGGCCAGCAGGTCGCGGTTTTCCTGGGTGAATTCCTGCACCAATCCGGCAAATCCGGCCCAGAACTGCACTGCGTCGATGCCTGTGCCGGTCAGCGCCTCGTCTTCAATGAAGCGGGCTAGGTCCGCGTTGACGGACAGGCCTGACCGGTCGACGGTTTCTGTGTGGTTGGGTTGCTGCTGCATGACCTTATCCTTCTAAATGCCAAGTGACGCCGCCGGCTTCAGGCGTGCTGTGCACCTTTGCACACAGTGGGTTCCTGCCCCCTTTTACGGCATCGCGCGCCTCTGGGTCACTGGGAAAAGACCCCGTATTATACCATCCCACCAGTAGCTGTTTCACGATTTTCGCGAAGGACGGGGAAATCCGCAGGGTTGGACGCGCGCAGCATCGCTTGACCGGGGCTGTTCCCGGGTCCGGTTCTGCACCGCCGTCGCAACATCAGCGATGACGGGTCAGGCGGGATCGTCGTCCACCGCCCGCGCAGGCGCGCCGCCTTCGAACGCGTTCCCGTCGACATAGTTGCAGGGCTCTTCCTGCATCTCAAGATGCAGGCCGGTGCCGTCATAGGGATGCGCGCGGGCCAGGTCTTCGTCGACCTCGATGCCCAGCCCCGGCGCGGTGGGGGCGTGGATGAAACCGTCCTCCCAGGTGATCGAGTTCTTGATCAGCGCCAGGTGGAAATCACCGCCCTGCTGGATCGTTTCCGCCATCAACAGGTTCGGAATGTTGGCCGCCAGCTGGATGTTGGCCGCCCATTCGATCGGGCCGGCATAGAGATGCGGCGCGACCTGGGCGTTATAGACCTCGGCCATCGCCGCGATCTTCTTGGTTTCCAGAATGCCGCCCGAGCGCCCCAGCGCGGGTTGCAGGATTGTCGCAGCCCCTTGTCGCAGGATCGGTGCGAACTCGGCCTTTGTGGTCAGGCGTTCGCCGGTGGCCACGGGGATCGACGTGGCGCGTGCGACCTTGGCCATCTCGGCTACATTGTCGGGCGGCACGGGTTCTTCGAACCACAGCGGTGAATAGGGCTCCAACGCCTTGGCCAGACGGATCGCGCCGCCGGTTGAGAACTGCCCGTGAGTGCCAAAGAGCAGGTCAGCGCGGTCGCCCACCGCCTCGCGGATCGCCTTGCAAAAGGCAACCGAGCTGCTGATGTCGGACATCGCAGGCATGTGCCCACCGCGCAGGGTGTAAGGCCCTGCCGGGTCGAATTTCACCGCCGTGAAGCCGTCCGCAACCATCTGCGCCGCACATTCGGCGGCCATGTCGGGCGAGGCCCAGAATTCGCCCATATCGTGATGCGCCAGCGGATACAGGTAGGTATAGGAGCGGATGCGTTCGTTCATCACGCCCCCCATCAGCGCATAGACCGGCCGGTCATGCGCTTTGCCCAGAATGTCCCAACACGCAATCTCAAGGCCGGAAAAAGCGCCCATCACGCTCAAATCAGGCCGTTGCGTGAAGCCCGAGGAATAGGCGCGGCGGAACATCATCTCGATGTTCTCCGGGTTCTCGCCTTGCATGTGCCGTTCAAACACATCGGTGATCACCGCGCGCATCGCATCTGGGCCGACCGAGGCCGCATAGACCTCGCCCCACCCGACGACCCCGTTGTCGGTGGTGAGCTTCACGAAGATCCAGTATCGCCCACCCCAGCCGGGCGCGGGGGGGGCTGTCACGATGATGTCGAGGTCTTGCAGTTTCATGAGTGTGCCTTTGTGTGAGCGTCCACCATACGTTGCACCATGGGGGCGAAATGGGCGAAATCTGGGGTGTCCATGTCCGGGCGTTTGCCAGCCTCATCCAGATATCGGACCTGGATGATTTCGGTCAGATGCGGGTTCTGTTCGAACGCGGTGACTTCGGTGGGGTCCATCGGCCCGCCCTGCAATTCCAGCGTATGCACCGAGGCGGTGGACAGGCGGGCGAAATAGTCCGGCTTGGTCGCGCACAGATACCTTTTCGCAGCCACATGGTATTTCACGCAATCGGTGATGACGGGTGGGAAGAAGGGGGCAAGGACCTCTTCGCCCGCGTCCTCGTGGTGGCGGTCCTGCGTGTCATCCGGGTGATAGGTGCCGAACTCGGACGTGAAATGACCGATGTCATGCAGAAGGGCGGCGACGATGATCTCTTCGCTCATCCCGTTTTGTTCGGCAATGGTGGCGCCCTGCAACATGTGCTGCGCCATGGTGACGGGTTCGCCCAGGTATTCCTCGCCCCCGCGGCGGGTGAAAATGTCGGCGATGAAATCGACGATGGTGTCGGGGGTCAGATCGGGCCTCATGCACCCGCCTCCAACGCGGCGAGGGTCGACAGAAGCCCGTCCTTGTCGGCGTAACACCCCTGCAACCAGCGCGATCCTTCGCCGGAATACCCCTTGCGGGCATGCAGCACACGGGTGTTGTCGACAATGAACGCCTCACCCGGTGACAGCTTGAACGTCACCTCTTGTGCGGTGTCGTCGATGATGTCGGACAGCTGGCGGTAGGCGGCGTAATAGCCCGCCATGTGCGCGAACGGCACATCCGTCAGCGGCGCGATCGAACGCGAGTTGAAGCGCACGCCGATCAGCGTGCCCTCGGGGCTCAGCTCGATCATCGGGCGGCGCGATTGCAGGCGCACGCCAGCCTCTCCGGCATATTCGAACCGGGCAGAATAGCGCGCCAGCAGGTCGAACCCTTCGGGGTTTTCCGCGCGCAGGCGCAGCGCGGCGGAAAAGCCATCGACCACCATGTTCTCCCCACCCTCGGCCGAGTTTTCAAGACAGGACAGCACCTGCAAGGTCGGCACCGGGTCGCGATAGGGGTTGTCCGTATGGGCCTGAAGCCCAAGGCCAGTGAAGGCCAGGTTGGTCGGGTTCACCTCGGTCCGCACCTCGAAATGCCGACCGTAATTCGTCTCGCGTACAAAGCCGAACAAGGCCACGATATCGAACAGCCCGCCGGGTTCCGCGGCCATCCCGGTCACGCGGGCAAAGCCGTATTGGCGCACGCCAGACAGCCAATCGCGCAGCGCGTCACCGCCCGCTTGAAGTGCGGCCATGTTGCCGGTGGGAATGTCCGTCAGCGTCGCGTCCCACGGTGTCGCATGCGCGGGCAGGGTCAGCGCAGGGCAGGGGTCATAGGCGCGTGCCACCAGCCAGTCGCGGTCAAATTCCAGCGCTCGACCGTCAATCGAGACTGTGAGAGTGCCGTCCGTGAGACCGGCCTCCGTCAGGCGTGGGTCGGCGGGCAGGTCCGCCATCGTGATCAGCCGCTGTCCATTGCCGGGGTCCCGCGTCACGCCGTCCTGTGCGTTGTCCAGAAGCCAGATCGCGTGGAACCGTTTGCCCTGAAGCCGCAGAACGCGGCCCCCATCTTCGATGACCGCGTCTGTCATGGGTTACTCCTTGTCGAACAGAATGACGTTGCGCCGGGCGGCGCCGGATTTGGTGTCCTCTATCGCGTCGTTGATCTGGTCCAACGTCCAGCGCCCCGACACCAGTTCATCCAGCTTCAGCCGCCCCTGTTCATACAGGTCCACCATCCACGGGATGTCGCGGCTGATCACCACGTCGCCCATTTTTGATCCGACCATGCCCTGGCCAAGGGCGGCCAGGATCACGGGCTCATAGGTGGACATGTCGCCCGAATGGGGCATGCCGACCATGATGACTTTGCCACCGGGCGCAAGGTAGCGTGGGGCGGCGTCATAAGCCGGGATCGCGCCCACAGTGACCAAAACCACGTCCGCGCCGCGCCCATCCGTGGCCTTGCGCACGGCCTTCCACGGCGCCTTTTCGGTGCCCAAAACGCCATGGGTCGCACCGAAATCCATCGCGGCGTCCAGCTTGTCCTCGCTCATGTCCACGGCGATGATACGGCTGGCGCCCGCGATGCGCGCGCCCTGGATCGCGTTCAGACCGACGCCGCCCGCGCCGATCACCACGACCGTCTGACCGGGCCGGATCGCGGCCGAGTTCACCACCGCGCCGACCCCGGTGATCACACCACAGGCCAGCAGGGACGCCGAATCCATCGGGATACCCTCGGGCAGTTTCACCACCTGGCTTTGCTCCACCACGACCTTTTCAGCGAAGGCACCGCAGGCCATCGCCTGATGCAGCTTGCCGCCCTCGACCGTGGTGATCGGGCCATGATCGCCGTCATAGGGCGTTTCGCAGGTGACCGGGCTGCCCGACGCGCAGGACGGACAGCTTTGGCATGACCGGATCAGGGTCACCACCACCGGATCGCCGACACTCAACCCGCGCGTGTGGTCGCCCACCGCGCTGATCCGCCCGGCGGCCTCGTGGCCATAAACCGCAGGCAGGGATCCGCCCCAGGCGCCATCGGCAAAGGAAATATCGCTGTGGCAAATCGCAACCGCCTCAAGCGTGACTTCGACTTCGCTTCCCTTGGGCGCGCGGATCGAAATCTCTTCGATCTGCAAAGGCTTGCCAAACTCGTGGCAAACGGCGGCTTTGATCTTTTGCATGGATGTCCCCGTGTTCGTTTCGCCCAGATTGCGAGGGGTGGTTTCGACCTGCAAGCGGAAAATCGACAACGGGGCGTCGTGTTCAGGCGATGCGGGCCAACAGCGCGGCCAATCCGGCGGGATCGGCAAAGAACGGGGAATGCCCGGTGGATAGGTCAAAGCGTTCGTCGCACCCTTCGCTCATCACCGTCTGATAGGCCGGGGGAATCGTCTGATCCTTCGTGCAGCGGATATAGCTGCGCGGCACATCCGGTGTGCCACCGACCGGGGTCAGAGATGGTTTCGCAGGCTCGGCGCACAGCTGCGCGCGGGCATAATCCACCACCTCCGGCGGGCAATCCTGATACAGCTTTTCCCGCACCAGCGCGGGTTTGAAGGAAAAGCTTTGGCGGTCCGGCGCGGTGTCGAACGCGTCTGCCAAGGGCTGTTCGGGCCAGGCGCGGCGCATGTCGACAAGGCTTTTCCCCGGCGCGGGCACATAGGCACAGAGATAGATCAGGCGGCGGACCTTCTCGGGCGCAAGCCACGCGGCCTGCGTGATCGGGAACCCGCCCATCGAATGCCCGACCAGTGTCACGGGCGTGTCGATCGCACCCAAAATGGCCTGGGCATAGCTGTCCAGTGTCGCGTCCCCGATTGGGGTCTGGTCCTGCCCGTGGGCGGGCAGATCGATGGCGCGGGCGGTGTGACCGCACGCCTCAAGTGCCGGGATAAGGTCGCGAAAGCACCACGCGCCGTGGCCGGTGCCGTGGACAAGGAGAAATTCAGACATGGCCGATGCCGCGCAGAAAAGTGGTCAGCAGTGCGGCGTATTCTGCGGGCTTTTCCACCGGCGCCATGTGAGCGCAGCCGCGCATCAGCTCAAACCGCGCGCCGGGGATCAGCCCTGCGGTTTCGCGCACCAGGTCGGCGGGGGTTGAGCCATCTTCGCTGCCCGCAATGGCCAGCGTCGGCAGGGTCAGCCGCGCGGTGCTGTCATAAAGGTCTGTTTCCGCAATCGCGGCGCAGCAACCCAAGTAGCCCTCAAGCGGCGTGGCGCGCAGGCGGGTGCGCGCGGTCTCGATCATTTCGGGTTGGTCGCGATGGCTGGCGCGGGAAAACCAGCGCTCCATGTTGGGCTCTACAACGGCCTCGATCCCGCCCGCGCGGATCGCGTCGATCCGGTCCTGCCAGATCGCCGGGGTGCCGATTTTGGCGGCGGTGTTCGACAGGACCATGGCGCGCACCAGGTCCAGTCGCTCGGCGGCCAGCCCCTGCGCGATCATGCCACCAATTGAAAGCCCGACGAAGACGCAATCCTTCACCGCCAGCCGGTCCAGCAGCCGCGCGGCATCTGCCACCAGGTCGCCCATGTAATACGGCCCTTCGGGGCAGGGGCTGGCGCCGTGGCCGCGCATGTCCATGCGGATCACCCGCAGGCCATCGGGCAGGTGCGGCATGATCCCGTCCCAGATGCGCAAGTTTGCCCCCAAGGCATGCGCCAGTACCAGCACAGGGTCATCTGTCGGGCCGGTTTCTTCGTGGTGCAGGGTCAGGGTGCCGAAATCAGGCGGGGCGTCGTGCATGTCAGTCCCTTAGCTGCAGATGCGCCATGATCTGCCCGTGGTCCGAGGCCAGCTTGTTATATGGCGCTTCGGGGTGTGACCCGTCGGTGATATGGTCGTTCAGCACGCTGAAGTAATCCATGTCCGCAATCCGGTCCGGGTTTTCCGGGTGGAAATGACGGCTGAGCAGAATCTGGTCGATGCTTTCAAACACCCCGTTGAAGGACGAGGTATAGACCATGTCGCGCAGGCTTTTGCGCACGAACAGCTTTTCGGCCGAGTAGAGCCTGACCTTTTCCACATTCGCGGTGATCTGTTTTGCCTGATCGCCCGAATACCGGTCGCCGTAATCCTTGGCGTCATGGCGCAGCATCCAGGCGTAGTTCTTGAACGGCACTTCGCCCGAGATGATCTCGCTGCTCACCGCATGTTCGCCATCGTTGAAATCCCCCAGCACGACGACCGGCCGGCCGCGGTTCAGCTCTTCGACGATCATCCGGCGCAGCACCCAGGCTTCGGCCATGCGCCGGACGGCGGCACGCAGGCTGCCCAAAGCACGGGCCACGGGGTCATAGCGGGTCAGGTCCTCGGCGGGTGCAAACTCCGCGCCCTTCGGGGTGATATGTTCGCCAAGCTTCGATTTCAGGTGGCAGTTGAACAGGGTCACGACCTTGTCGCCCACCGGCACGCGCACCTTGAGAATCGGGCGCGACAGGCGGCGCAGCGTATAGCTGCCCGCATCCGCGTCTTCGCTGCCGCGCAGGGGCTGGAAGGGAATGGTGATCGGTTCGTCCAGATCCTGCACCACCTCAGGGTCTCCGACAAAGCCGAAGCGCGACAGCACGGCGACGCCGGGTCGGCGCTGCCCCGGTTCACCATCGGCCACGTTGGGGGCAAAAGCCAGGGTGGCGTTGTCATATGGCTCGACCGCCAGCTTGCGGAAAATGACCTTGCGGCGATAGGATTTGCTGTCGTCGGGCACCGCCATCTTGTTCAGTGCATGCGCCCGGCGGTTGGTTTCACTGACCACGTCGCGCAGCGCATCTTCTTCGAAGATTTCCTGAAACCCGACCACGTCGGCGTCCAGCGTCATCAGCTGGTCGGCCATCCAGTCCTTTTTCCAGGCGTATTCTTCAGGCGTGTAGGTCTGGAACTGGTAATACTCCTGATCGGCGCCGATCAGGTTTTTGACGTTGAAGGATGCAATCGTGAAATCGGTCATGTTGGCCTCATACCTGTTTTGGCCATCCTGCGCCCGGCAGGGTGACAAGGCAATGATCCAGACCTGACAAAGCCGTGTTGATACGCGGCGCGATGTGGTTCCAGTTGCCACCGGCCAGCCCGGCTCCGATCAGGGGATAGCCGATGCGCGCCGTCGGGAACCGCGTGGCGATCACGTCAAAGGTGCGCGACACCGCATCCAGATCGACCAGCGGCGCGGGGCCTGCGGGGCGAAACTGCGTATAGGCGTTGACGATGGTCAGCGCGCCGTGGGTCGCGGTCGAGATTGTGCCCAGCTTGGCGGGGTTCCCCAGTGGGGTCGCAAGGTCCGCCTCAAGGGCTTCGGGGACCTGTGCGGCAATCGCTTGCGCAATGCCCGCGCCCATCGTGCCAAAGCAATTGCAGCCATGCACGATCACGTCGAAATCCCCGGCCAGACCCAACGCGATCAGGTCGCCTTCTCGGTGGTTCACCCGAACCGGTCCAACGCCTGGCGGAACACGGGCGTGTCGACGTTGCCGCCCGAGGCGACGACGATCACCGCGTCGCACTCAACCTTGTCTGCGTGGAACAATGCCGCCGCCAAAGCCACGGCCCCACCGGGTTCGATCACGATTTTCAGCCGGTTGAACGCGGCAGCCATCGCGCGTTGGCAGTCATCTTCGCTGACCGCAATGCCCGGCCCGCACAGGCGGTGCATGATCGGAAAGGTCAGGTCACCCGGTTGCGGCGTCACGATCGCATCGCACAGCGAGCCTGACAGCTTTTCGTTGCGCTGGATCGACCCGGTGGCCAGCGACCGTGCCACGTCGTCGAAACCTTCAGGCTCGACCGGTCGGGCGCGCAGCCCCGGCGCCTCAGCCTCAAGCGCCAGCGCGGTGCCCGAGGTCAGGCCACCCCCGCCACAGGGGATCAGAACATCGCCGCGCGTCACGCCAAGCGCGTGGGCCTGCTGGGCGATCTCAAGCCCGGTGGTGCCTTGCCCGGCGATCACCTGCGGGTTGTCGAAGGGTTTGACCAGGGTCAGGCCACGCTCTTCGGCCAGCTGCGCGCCGATCGCGTCCCGGTCTTCGTTTTCGCGGTCATACAGAACAACCTCGCCCCCCAAAGCGCGCGTGTTGTCGATCTTCTGCCGCGGGGCATCTGCAGGCATGATGATCACGGCCGAGGTGCCATGCTGGGCCGCGGCCATTGCCACGCCCTGCGCGTGGTTGCCCGACGAAAACGCGATGATGCCACGCGCGCGGGTGTCGGGGGCCAGCGCGGATATCGCCGACCAAGCACCGCGAAACTTGAAGCTTCCGCTGTGTTGCAGACATTCGGGTTTCACGAACACCTGCCGCCCGGCCAACTCGTCCAGAAACGGTGACGACAAAAGCGGTGTGCGCCGGGCGTGACCCTCCAACCGTTCGGCGGCCGCGCGGATCATCTCGATGTTCATCGCATGTCCTCGATCCAGGCTTTCAGCACCGCCAGCGCTTCGGGTTCGTCCAGAAATGGCACGTGGCCCCGGTCGGGCACCTTGGCATATTCCATGCCGGGGTGGCGGCGGCGCATTTCGGCCACGGTGGCATCGGACAACAGGTTCGAGTTTGCCCCGTGGATCAGCGCGGCAGGCAGGCCATTCAGCGCATCGAACAGTGGCCAGAGATCTGGGATCGGCTGTGCGCCCGCTTCGATCACCGCGTCACGCAAGGCTGGGTCATAGCGGTTTTTCAAGCCACCTTTACCGTCCTCCTCAAGGATGTTGTGCACCTCTTCCAGCCATCGCGACATTGGCACATTGTCGAACCCGTCCATCACCCGCGCGCGGGTCTCGGCGGCTGCCTCAAACGACTTTGCGCTGGGCGGCACGCCAAGGTATCCCATGATGACCTCAAGCCCGTCGGGGTCAATCACCGGACCGATGTCGTTCAGGCAGACGCCCAGCAGGCGTTCGTGCACCGTGGCGGCCATGCCCATCGCGATCAGCCCGCCGCGTGAGGTGCCAAGGATCGCGGCCTGTTCCAGCCCAAGGTGATCCATCAGATGCAGCGCGTCCATCGCCTCGACCTGGATGGTATAGCTTTGATAGGGTGCCCAGTCGGATTGCCCGCGCCCGCGATAATCAGGGCGGATCAGGCGCACACCCTCCAGATGCGGGGCGACGAAGTTGAAATCGTCGCCATTGCGCGTAAGCCCGGCCAGCGCGATAACCGGCAGCCCTTCGCCTTCGTCGCGGTAGGCCAAGGTCAGCCCGTCGGTGGATTGAAAGGTTTTCATCAAATGGCCCTCGCATAATCGGGAATGGCGGTCAGATCGTGCAGCATTTCGTGCGGCTTGTGGTCCAGGCGGTCCATCGGTTCACCCGCGCGGTTGACCCAGATCGTGTTGAAACCGAAACCGCTGGCGGCGGACACGTCCCAGCCGTTCGAGCTGACGAACAGCACCTGTTCGCGGGTGCAGTTGAACCGTTTCAGGACAAGGTCATAGACTTGGGCGGCGGGTTTGAAAACGCCGACGCTTTCCACCGACAGACTATCGTCCAGCAGCTCTGACAATCCCGCCGATTGCACCGCGCCCGCCAACATGTCGGGCGATCCGTTCGACAGGATCGCGGTGTTGAACCCGCCGTCTTTAAGCGCGGCCAGCATGGCGGGCACTTCGGGATAAGCCGCCAGTTCCCAGTATAGCTGTAACAAGCGTTCGCGCAGGGCGGGGTCGCGCAGACCGCTGGCCTCAAGCGCCCAGTCCAGCCCGTTCTGGGTCACGGTCCAGAAGTCCGCATGTTCGCCCGTTACGGCGCGCAGCCAGGTGTATTGCAGCTGTTTCGCACGCCAGTCGGCGGCCAGTTTCGGCCAGATATCAGCCAGCGCTTCGTTGCCGGGTTCTGCGGCGGCCTCACGCGCGGCGGCCGTGACATCGAACAGCGTGCCATAGGCGTCGAAAATACAGGTGGTGATCGGCATGGGCGCTCCTTTTTTCCTCTCGGAAAGTGGCACATGTCGTCGCAGGGGGAAAGATGCAGTTCGCCCGGCGGTCAGGTCATCGGAATGATCCGGATGATCCACCATCCCCCAAGGAAAAACGCCGACAACGCAGCGAAATATGCGGTCAGTGCCAAGCGCAGCTCGTGTTTGGTCAGTGTGGCGCGCGAAGCGTGGTCCTCACGGCCTGTGATCAGGGCAAAAGCACCCACCAGCGCCATCAGGAAGATCAGAACCGAACTTACCGAATAGGCAAATCCCATCAGCGCCGCAGACATGGCAGCAGCGGCCAGCGGTCCGACACCAGGAAACTGCGCCTGGACCATGATGCGAATGCAGCGCCCGCCATCCAGCGGCCACAATGGCAGCAGGTTCACGAAATTCAACGCGCCAGTCGCCAGCGCGAATTGCAGGAAGAAATCGGAAGCCAGCGGCGCATGTGGCGCCAACACGTCGACCAGCGCAAAGGACAGTACCATCGGTGCCAGGCTGACCCCTGGGCCCATCAAGGCGATGAAGAACGCATCAAGATCCGACCGCGGCGGCGTGTCGGAAATCCGCACCCCATTCCAGAACGGAACCAAACGAAACCGCGCATCTGCGTGCCCTACCATGCGATAGGCCAGCACATGGCCAAATTCATGCAGCAAAAACGCCAGCAAAAGCGCGAAGGCAAAGACCGACCCCATCAGCACGCCGACCGAGACGAAACAGGTGAATGCGATCACCACGCTGGCGCCGTTCAGCCCTGACAAAGCCAAGGGCGGGCCGTCAGCGAGCGCGGGGCGCACCATCGACAGCGTGGCCAGAAACAGGCCAGTCGCAAAGATCAGAAATAGCATGGCGTCAAGTCACAGGATTACCGCCCCGCATCCGACGAGGCCCCCCGACTTCACCCATTGGGGCGGTTTTACGCAAGGAGTATGGCCGAAAAAGACTGTTCTCTACTTTGCAACAAAGCACCCACGCGGTGATCTCCGCGGGCCTGCCTGCCTGAAGGTCGCGAGCGGTGCTTCCCTCTTACAGGTTCTCGGACTGGGGCATGCCCAGCACGTGATAGCCGCAATCGACGTTGATGATCTCGCCCGAGGTGCAGGCACCGTATTCCGATGCCAGATAGACCGCAGTGCCGCCGATCGCCTCAAGGGTGGCGTTCTGGCGCAAGGGGGCGTTCGCCTCGGTATGGCGGAAAGTCTTGCGCGCGCCGCCAATCGCTGCACCGGCAAGCGTTTTCATCGGGCCGGGGGAAATCGCATTCACGCGGATGCCGTCGGGGCCCAGATCATTGGCCAGATACCGCACCGCGCTTTCCAGGGCCGCCTTGGCCACGCCCATCACATTGTAGAACGGTGTCACCCGGTTCGATCCGCCATAGGTCATGGTCATGATCGTCCCTCCGTCCGTCATCAGCGGCGCGATGCGCCGGGTGACTTCGATCAGGGAATAACAGCTGATGTCGAGCGAATTCTTGAAGTTGTCGCGCGAGGTGTCGACGAAGCGACCGGTCAACTCGTTCTTGTCGGAAAAGGCGATGGCGTGGACCAGGAAATCGACCCGGTCCCAGCGCGCGGCAAGTTCGTCAAAGCCCTTGTCCAGCGCCGCGTCGTCGGTCACGTCCATGTCGACCAGGAAATCCGATCCGACACTTTCGGCAAGCGGCTTTACCCGCTGCCCGAACGCGTCCCCCTGATAGGAAAAGGCCAGCTCTGCGCCTTCGTCGGCCAGCGCCTTGGCAATGCCCCAAGCGATCGAACGCTGATTGGCAACGCCCATGATCAGGCCACGTTTTCCCTGCATCAAACCGGACATGTGCTTACCCCTTGAACTTGCTCAGAAGCATTGAGCCATTGGTGCCGCCAAAGCCGAAGCTGTTGGTCATGACCGTATCCAGCCCGGCGTTATCGACCCGTGCGGTCGCAATCTCTTCCGGCTTCAGCGCCGGGTCCAGGTCCTCGACATTGATCGAGGGCGCGATGAAGTCGTTTTCCAACATCAACAGGCAATAGACGGCCTCTTGTGCGCCGGTGGCGCCCTGGCTGTGACCAGTCATGGATTTGGTGGAGCTGATCGGCGGGGTGGTGTCTTCGCCGAACACGCGGCGCACCGCTTCGACTTCGCCCACGTCGCCAACAGGCGTCGAGGTGCCGTGCGCGTTGATGTACCCGACCTTGCGATCGTCGGCCAAGCTGTCCAGTGCCAGACGCATGGCGCGCTCGCCGCCTTCGCCCGAAGGCGCGACCATGTCGGCCCCGTCCGAGGTGGCGCCATAGCCAGTGACTTCGGCATAGACTTTCGCACCACGGGCCTGTGCGTGCTCCAGGTCTTCCAGCACCAGGATCGCGCCGCCGCCACCGATGACAAACCCGTCGCGGTTGGCGTCGAAGGCGCGCGAGGCTTTTTCCGGTGTGTCGTTATACTTGGACGACATCGCGCCCATCGCGTCGAACAGGCAGGACAGGGTCCAGTCCAGTTCCTCGCCGCCGCCAGCAAACATTACGTCCTGTTTGCCCATCATGATCTGTTCCGCCGCATTGCCGATGCAATGAAGCGAGGTCGAGCAGGCCGAGGTGATCGAATAATTGATGCCCTTGATCTGGAACGCGGTCGCCAGGTTCGCGGAAATCGTCGAACCCATGCATTTGGGTACCGCGAACGGGCCGATCCGCTTGGTCGCGCCGGTTTTCAGCACCGTCTGGTGGGCTGCAAACATCGCGCTGGTCGACGGGCCGCCGGACCCTGCGATCAGGCCAGTGCGCGTGTTCACCACGTCGTCCTCGCCCAGACCTGCATCGGCAATCGCCTGGGTCATGGCGATATGGGCATAGGCTGCCCCGGGTCCCATGAAGCGCAAGGTGCGCTTGTCGACATGCGCGGTGATATCGATGTCGGGCATCCCGGCGATCTGGCTGCGAAAGCCGTGTTCGACCATATCCGCATTGGCTTTGATGCCGGATTTTCCAGCCTTGAGCGAGGCCAGAACCTCATCTTTGTTGTTCCCAATAGCGGACACGATGCCCAGACCTGTAACGACGACACGACGCATGCGTGGCCTCCTTCAATTATGCTTAAGCCTGTGTAGGACAGGCGGGGGATGGGGGCAAGGTAACTTGGGGTGCGCTTCATGGCTTGGAGACGCAATTGAAATGTGTACCCTGCATCAAGAGCTTGGACCCGAAAGGGCGGTCACGGGGGGCGAACCAATGGCGGATCAACAGGAAAACACGGATGTTCTGGTCATCGGTGGCGGCACCGCGGGCTTTGGCGCGGCGGTTGCGGCGGGGCGGCAGGGGCTGCGCGTCGTCCTGTTGGAGGCGACAAGCAAGGTTGGCGGCGTCATGGCTTTCTGCCCGGGCATGCCCTGGGGTGGCGGATATCCGGTTGACCGGATCATCGGCGGGCTGATGGAAGAGCTGACAACGCGCCTGATGGCGCTGGACCCGCCCGCCGCTGAAAAACGTCCCTGCACGTTGGAAAACTTCGGGCCGGAAATCCTGTATGACCACGACATCGCAACCTTGACGATGTTCGAGATGCTGGAGGAGGCCGGGGTGCAGACCCGGCTGAACACCACCGCCATCGCGCCGCAGATGAACAGAACGCGGATCGAGGCGGTCACCTGTTTCGACCGCAACGGCCCCTTCACCATACGCCCCCGCATTGTCATCGACTGTTCCGGGGATGGTGATATCTCTGCCAAGGCAGGCGTGCCCTATACGCTGGGTGACGCGGGCGGCAACATGATGGCGGTGACGATCTCGTTCCACATGGTGGGCGTCGATTGGGATCAGGCCTTTGCCGGGACGGACCCGTATTTCCGCGGCTACGCCGCCAAAGGCGTGGCCGAGGGGCGGCTGCACCCCGACCTTGCCAAGCTCTACCTGATGAAGGCGTTCCACGAAGGGTCGGTGTTCTGCAACTCGGTCCATGTGCGCGGGGTTGATGGCACCGATCCGGGTGCGGTGGGGGCCGCAACCCAGGAAGGGCGGCGACAGTGTCACCAACTGGCCAGGTTCCTGCGCGACGAGGTGCCTGGGTTTGAAGGCGCGCATATGTCCATGCTGTCCCCCACTGTCGGAGTGCGCGAGACACGCAAGCTCGAAGGCGTCTACCGCGTGACCGGCGCAGACCTGGCCAGGGGCACGAAGTTCCCCGACGGGATCGTCGCTTGCGACAACCCCGTCGACGACGTGATGCGTGCGGACGCCAGCATGACCCATGACGCGGTGATCGAGGCGGGCAGTTACTATACGATCCCCTTCCGATCGCTGATTCCGGCGGGCGTGTCCAACCTGATGTTCGCGGGTCGCATCCTGTCGGCGGATGACGTGGCCTTTGCGTCGGTGCGCGGTATGCCGCAATGCATGGCGATGGGGCAGGCGACGGGCACGGCGGCGGGCCTGGCCCTTGCCGAAGATTGTTCCGTGCAAGAGATCAACCTTGTCCGGCTTGTCACCGCGCTGCGGCAGCAAGGCGTCAACCGGATATGAAAAACCCCGCAGAGGGCAAAGCCGCTGCGGGGTCTTGAAGCGATGGTCAGCGACATACGTCGCCCCGCTCAGCTCTCGCTGAGTGCCACCTTCATGTCCTTGACCTCATAGATCACTTCGCCGTCCGCTTCGACGATGCCATCGGCGACACCCATGGTCAGGCGGCGCGTCTGGATCGCCTTGGTGAAGTCGATCTTGTAGGTCAGCATCTTGCGATCAGGGCGCACCATGCCCTTGAGCTTGACCTCACCCACACCCAGCGCATAGCCGCGCCCCTGCCAGCCGCGCCAGCCCAGGTTGAAGCCGGTCAGCTGCCACAGACCATCCAGGCCCAGACAGCCAGGCATAATCGGGTTGCCGGGGAAGTGGCAGTCGAAGAACCACAGGTCGGGTTTGATGTCGAACTCGGCCAGGATGTGGCCCTTGCCATGTGCGCCGCCATCGGCCGAGATGTCGGTGATCCGGTCCATCATCAGCATGGGCGGTTCGGGAAGCTGCGCGTTGCCGGGGCCGAAAAGCTCCCCGCGTGCGCATTTCAAAAGATCGTCCCGGTCAAAGCTTGTCGGAAAGTCCGCCATTCGGTGAAGCCCCATATCTTGTGTTATTACCCTGACTTCCCTCTATCACCCGCGTGGAGTCCGGCGCAAGGGCAGGGACAGCGCGGCAAACCAGCGCGAAACTTGTGTCGGGGGGGCAAAAGGCACTATATTCAGGCGTGAAAGCGAAGCGAGGCCGCATCATGTCCGGCAACATCAGCCCCACCAGCACGACCTGGCTGTCCGAAGCAGAGCTGCGCCCGACCCGTCAACGGTTGGCGCTGGCCGAGCTTTTGGTCGGGGACGGGCAACACCGGCACGTCACAGCGGAAAGCCTTTATGAGGCGTCGCGCGCGTCTGGGGAAAAGGTGTCTTTGGCGACGGTCTACAACACGCTCAAGGTGTTTTCCGGCGCTGGGCTATTGCGGGAGATCACGGTGAATGGGGCGAAAAGCTATTTCGATACCAACACGTCGAACCACCCGCATTTCTTCTGGGAAGACAGCGAGGAGCTGATGGACGCGCCGGCCGACGACCTGAAGATCGCGCGATTGCCCGATGCCCCGAAAGGGGCGGAGGTGTCCAAGGTCGATGTGGTGATCCGGCTGCGCCGCACTTGACGGGATGACAGCAGACCGGGAGGCGGTGTCCGCATGCGCAGCATGCGCCCTCCTCTACGTCAAATTATTCAAATAATTTGCACCTGCGGGGCGGTGGCTGAATTTCGAAGAAATTCAGGGCCCAGCGCAGCTCCCACCCATTGCGGGGCTGCGAAGGGGGCGGACGGTGTGCCATCCCACCCCGCTGCGCCGGGCCATCGTTTGTTCGGCGTACGTTTACCCGATCGAAATCAGTTCGAAATCGAACACCAGTTCTTTACCAGCCAGGAAATGGTTGGCGTCCAGTGTGACCTGTTCATCGGTCACGATCGTCACGGTCACCGGCATTGCCTGGCCCTGCGGGTTGCGCATTTCCAGCTGGATGCCGACCTCAAGCGGGATTTCCGCCGGGATTTCGCCGCGCGGCACTTCCATAATGCCTTGCGGGTCATGCGGGCCATAGGCCTCTTCGGCCGGGATGTTCACGACCTTTTTGTCACCCGCCACCATGCCGGGCAGTTCCTTGTCCAGACCGGGGATGATCTGGCCCGAGCCCACGGTAAATTCCAGCGGGTCGCGACCTTCGGAGCTGTCGAACACGGTGCCGTCGGTCAGGCTGCCTTTGTAATGGATGCTGACTTTGTCACCGGATTTTACTGCGGTCATGAGATGCCCTCGTCTGTCTGTGTGCAATGAACGAGGCCGGTCCGCCGGGTGCTCGTATGAGAAGCGCGGCAGAATAAGGGGCGAGGCAGGGATGTAAACCGGTTAGTCGTCGCAAGTCACCGGGGCAGAAAAACACAGGCCCTCACCACGCCCATGCGATCACGGGAAACAGGAAGTTTCCACCGCCAATCAACGGCTCAGAACCATTGTCCCGGTTCCATCAGTCCCAGATCCAGAAGCTGTTGTGACGACCAGTCGAATTCGGTCGAGTTGTGCCATTTGAACGTGTGAATGTCGAAGGTCGATCCGGCGTTCGATTTCAACGCCTTGGCGGTGCGGAAGCTGGCGATGGCCACAGTGATGTTGTGGTGCCACGGGCAGGCATAGGTGTTGTATTCTTCGTCGTTGAACGTGTGGTCGGGGCGCAGGCGCAGGCCCTTTTTGGCGCGAAACAGTGAAATGCGGTCGATCTTGCGGCGCGGGGCGGGGATGTGTTCCTCAAACCGCCAGCGCAGCCCACCGAAGAAGTCCAGCTGGCGTTCCTTTGGGTGCCCATCCACCCCCGGTCGCCCCAGCGCATAATATCCGGATTTGTCCATCCAGGCATGTTCCAACGACACGGCGTTGGGGTGTTTGTCGAGGTCGTCGGCATAGAGGTCAACCACATAGGTCAGCACTGCACTACGCCGCTCTTCGGTGTGGAAGGCCAGCAATTCGCTGATGTTGCGGTCCTCGCAGAACGGGTGGAACAGGTATTCGGCGTTGAAGCAATAATACAGCCACAACCCGTCAGCCGCATCGATGACCTTGTTCATCGCGTGCAGCAGGGCATTGTCTGCCGACATGTCATAGGTGATGCGGTGGATTTCACCCTCCAAGTCGTCGGGCAGGGACAGTTCGTCGGGCGCGAACAAAAGCACCTGCGTGAAACCCGCAAGCTGGTGATGGCGCACGGTGGTATCGACCTCGATCAGATCTTCGGCAAAGATCATAGCCACGGGCCCCTTGGCCAGCGTGTCTTTGCCGGTTTTCAGAAATTCCGAAAGCGAACCGTATCGCATGTTTTGCCCCTTACGTGCCCATCTCACTGCAACGTGGTTAAAAATCCATGAAAGTCAGGCGGTTTGCAAGAGTGACCGAAGGGTTGCGGCCGTGCTACCCTGCCATAACCCCTACACGCAGGACCGCGCCGGGGATTGAACCCGAGGGAGGGGCTGAGATGGGCGAGTTGCCGACATTCAAGCTGGAGCGCAGTTTCAAGGCGTCGAAAGAGCAGGTTTGGGCGGCCTGGACCGATCCCGCGTTAATCCCGCAATGGTATGGGCCGGGCGTGACCTCGATCGTGCATTCGCTTGACCTGAGCCCCGGCGGGGCGTGGTGCCATGAAATGCGAATGGGCGACAACGGCTTCTTTCAGCGCGCGCAATATACCGAAGTTACTCCTCATGATCGGCTTGTCTGGGTGCATTCCAACACCGACGCAGAGTGGAATATCATCGCCAATCCGATGATGCCGGATTGGCCGCGCGAGCTTTTGACAATCGTGACCTTCGTTGAAAAGGACGGCCAGACTGATGTCTGCCTGACCTGGACCCCGCATATGGCCAGCGCGGCCGAGATCGCCTGTTTTGACGGGGCCATCGCCGGTATGGCCAAAGGATGGAACGCGGGTATGGACCTGTTGGAGCAGATGTTGGCCACGCAACAGGCCTGATCAAGGTCTGTTCCCGCAGCGCTGTACCGAATGTAAAGCATTGCGCATCTGTGGTAAAATGCGGGTGAAAGGGAGGTGAGTCTTGTGAAGCACCTTGCTCTTGTGACCTGTCTTGCATTCAGCATTGCCGCGAGTTTTCCTCTGTCAGGGTTTTCAGAAGCAGCGGGTCCTGTATCAGGTGGTGCACCCGTCTCCACGAGTGCGGCACCAGCGCAGGGCTGGGTTGGTTTCTATGCCGGGCTGAGCGCCACGTCGAACATGTCGGGCGATGTGAATTACTTCACCGATGGTGCGCTGTCTGACGGGCCGTGGTCGGTCACCGGTAGTCAGATTGGCGTTTTCGCAGGTTACAATCACCAGATCGGCCTGATTGTTCTGGGCGGAGAAGTGGCCTATGGCGCAGGCGATGTCGCGATGACCGCCTTCCCGGAGTTTCGATATACCGATATGACCGACTTGAAACTTCGCGTGGGATACGGTGGTGACCGGCTGCTTCCTTATGCCTTTGCGGGATATACCGTCGGCACGTGGGACGACCCGTCCTTTGGGGCGCCGGTGTCAGCGTCGGGTATGATGTATGGTTTGGGCATGGACATCAAACTGACCGACCGACTGTTTGCCGGGGTGGACTATACGCTGCGTGATCTGACGTCCGATCGTAACCCAGCGCTAGGTGATGTGAACGTGAGCAAATCCACCCTGTCGTCGATCGGCCTTCGGATCGGCCTCAACTTCTGAGGTCAGGGACATGGGCAACAGCGCGTGGTTGTACTTTGTGCCCGTCCCCGCCACACATTGCGACCGGCGCGCCTTTGCTGTAGGACGCCGCCCTGATCCAGATGGGAAGCGCGCGACATGTCCGATCCGAAAAAACTCTTCATCCGCACCTATGGTTGCCAGATGAATGTCTATGACAGTGAACGCATGGCCGAAGCGCTGGGCGCCGATGGCTATGTCGAAACCGACAGCCCGGATGACGCGGACATGATCCTGCTGAACACCTGCCACATTCGTGAAAAGGCGGCGGAAAAGGTGTATTCCGAGCTGGGGCGCTACAAGGGTCTGAAGGCGGACAACCCCGACCTGAAAATCGGCGTGGCCGGTTGCGTTGCCCAGGCCGAAGGCGAAGAGATCATGCGCCGCCAGCCGATGGTGGACCTGGTGGTCGGGCCGCAAACCTATCACCGCCTGCCTGAGATGATGAAGACGGTGGCCGAGGGGCAAAAGGCGCTGGATACCGATTTCCCCGAAGAGGACAAGTTCGAGCACCTGCCCAAGCGCCCGCTGCCCAACCGCAACCCGACCGCGTTCCTGACCGTTCAGGAAGGCTGCGACAAGTTCTGCGCCTTTTGCGTGGTGCCCTATACCCGTGGCGCCGAAGTCAGCCGCCCAGTCGATCGCATCCTGCGCGAGGCGCGCGATCTGGTCGAACGCGGGGTGAAGGAAATCACCCTGCTTGGGCAGAACGTGAATGCCTATCACGGTGCCGGCGCGGATGGCGACTGGACCCTGGCCCGGTTGATCTGGGCGTTGAACGACGTGGACGGGTTGGAGCGTATCCGCTTTACCACCAGCCACCCGAACGACATGGACGACGCCCTGATCGCCGCGCATGGGGAATGCGAAAAACTGATGCCTTATCTGCATCTTCCGGTGCAGTCGGGATCGGACAAGATCCTGAAACGAATGAACCGGTCGCACACTGCCGAAAGCTATCTGAAGCTGATCGACCGTATCCGGGAGGCGCGACCAGATATCCTGATCTCGGGTGATTTCATCGTCGGCTTTCCTGAAGAGACCGATCAAGATTTCGAATACACGATGTCGCTGATCCGCGCAGTGCAATACGGCCAGGCCTTCAGCTTCAAATACTCCACCCGCCCAGGCACCCCCGCTGCCGAGCGCGCGCAGGTCGACGACGCCCTGGCGTCCGAGCGGCTGTATCGCCTGCAAGCCCTGATCACCGAGCAACAGCGCGCGGTGCAGAATGCGATGGTGGGGCAGGAAGTCGGCGTTCTATTCGAAAAACCGGGGCGCCTGGACGGGCAGATGGTAGGCAAATCCGACCATTTGCACGCCGTCCACGTGACTGCCGAAGGCATTGCAAAGGGCGACCTTCGCCGGGTCAGAATCACCGACAGCGGACCGAACTCTCTTGGTGGTGTTCTGATCCCATAGGCCCAAATGAATTGTGGCCAATGTGTGACCTCCGGATGACAATTCTGCGCAACACCTCGGACTGTCGCCGAACGAGGCACAATATATGGTAAAAGCGTATTCACTTGCGCGTGAATTCGGGTAAAGTCACCCCCACATCGTGACACGCTGGCCCGCGGTGCAATTGTCGTGGGGCCACCGATCATATGGGGGATTGTGGTGAAGAATTTTGGCAAAGCTTTCGCCAAGCTGCAAGGAGCGGTCGCCGGAACGGCCGCCGTCGTGGCGTTGGTGCTTGGAACGGGTCTGGCTCCGGCTGAGGCTCAGAACGCTCCGTCCGTTTCGGGCAAGGTGAACTGGGGCATGTGGATCGACGATGACGGCTGCATGCACTGGTGGGCTGATGGGGGTCTTGAGGGCTACATGGTGGACCGGGTGAACCCGAAGACCGGTAAACCCGTCTGTCTGAAGCGCAACCGCTGCCTGTCGGAAAACACTGACACGCTGTTCAAGACCGACAGTCACCGCCTGACGGCCCACGGCCGCGCGCGTCTGGCTCAATTCTTCCAGGGCGCTGGTGCCTTCGGCTATGCCATCTATGGCCACACCGATGCCCGCGCGTCGGACGAATACAACATGCGCTTGTCGCAGCGCCGTGCGAAGTCGGTGGCCGATGTGGCCCGCTCCGTCGGTGCCGTCGTGCAGCGTGAAATCGGCTACGGCGAGCGTCAGCCGGTCGCAACCAACTCGACGGCGGAAGGCATGCGGCAGAACCGCCGTGTCGAAGTCGTCTGCTACACGTGGTGATCGCTATGACGAAACGTATTTTCCCCGCCATGATTCTTGGCTCTGCGCTGCTTTTGTCGGCCTGTGTCTCGGGCAACGGCCTGACGCCTTATGTTGGCAACCCGAACTCGGTGATTGCCACCAATCAGGATGGCGGCTCGGACAAGGCCAACATCATCGATGGCGAAGCTGCCGTGGTCTATGACCCCGATGGCTGCCAGAACTGGATGATCGATGACGGTCTGGAAGGCTATGCCGGACGCCGCTATGATCCAGTGACCGGTCTGCCAGTGTGCGACAACCAATATGCGCCGGGCACTGTTGTTGGCCAATACCAGTCGTCCAACCCGGGCATCCGCGACTACGTTCCCCATAACGGGAACTGAGCCGCCCCCGTCGGAAGAACCAAATTCGGGCCGTTGGAGCAATCCAGCGGCCCTTTTTCGTGCCAAACGCGTGACAATTTGCCCATGCCCCTTGCGCCCGGCCCCGGTGCTTGGCACGATCAGGGAACAGGCACATTCAGACCGGAGACATCCTTGGGCACCGACGCGCTGAGCAAAGCAGCCACCCCGGAACAGGTTCACGAAACCCTTCTGGAATTCCCCGACAATCGTTTGTTGATCGACCTGTGTGGCGAGTTTGACCGCAACCTGGCGCAAATCGAACATCAGATGTCCGTGCAGATCATCCGCAGGGGCAATCAGCTGGCCGTGATCGGCGATGGCGACGCGCGTGGTCAGGCGGCGGCGGTGCTGCAGGGGCTGTATCAACGACTGGAAACCGGCCGCGCGATCGAAGCGGGCGACATCGACGGCGAAATCCGCATGGGCCCGTCGCAGGCCAACACAGGCACCCGCGACGGCGACCAGATGGAGATGTTCAAGGGCGGACATGTCGAGATCAAGACCCGCAAGAAGTTGGTCGAACCCCGCACCGAGGGGCAGAAGGCCTATGTGAAAAGTCTGTTCAACAAGTCTCTGGCTTTCGGCATCGGCCCGGCCGGCACCGGCAAGACCTATCTGGCCGTGGCAGTGGGGGTGAACATGTTCATCGGCGGCCATGTCGACAAGATCATCCTGAGCCGTCCGGCGGTCGAGGCGGGGGAGAAGCTGGGATATCTGCCCGGCGATATGAAGGACAAGGTCGACCCCTATATGCAGCCGCTTTATGACGCGCTGGGGGATTTCCTGCCCGCAAAACAGGTGGCGAAACTGATCGAGGAGAAGCGGATCGAGATTGCGCCGCTGGCCTTCATGCGTGGCCGGACCCTGTCCAATGCCTTCGTCGTGCTGGATGAGGCACAGAACGCGACCACGATGCAGATGAAGATGTTCCTGACCCGTTTGGGCGAGGGCAGCCGCATGGTCATCACAGGCGACCGCAGTCAGGTTGACTTGCCGCGCGGCGTCAACAGCGGGTTGCATGACGCGGAACGGCTTCTGGACGGTATCAAGGAAATCTCTTTCAACTACTTCACGTCCAAGGATGTGGTGCGCCATCCTCTGGTGGCGAAAATCATTGAGGCCTATGACGCCGCGGACCCCGCCAAATAGGCACTTCCAACAGGGGCGCCGTGCGGCGCGCAGGTTGCTTTCCGTTCAGGCCACGGAGGCCTTGGGGCTGTGCCCCAAACCCCGGTGTTCCGATCAACTGGCCCACATACGCAACAGGTTTGTGCGCGTTTTAGACAGGGTCAGAATCTGTTCGCTGTCGCCTGCGGCCTCGGCCCGGGACAGGGCGTGGGCCAGATCGAACAGCACCTCCCGCTGGGCCGGGTCGCGCACCCAACTGGTGATCCAGCCGATCACCACAAGCCGCGTGCCGTCACTGACCGGGTTCACCCTGTGCAGGGTGGTTGACGGGTAGAGCAACGCCTGACCCGGTTCGAGTTTGAAGGCGCGATCTTCGACCCGGTCGACGATCACCAACTCACCGCCTTGGTAGCTGTCGGGATCGCTCAGAAACAGAGTGAAAGACAGGTCGGCGCGCTGGCCTGCGATGAGCGCGTTGTCGACGTGGTCGCCATAGTGCTGCCCGGGTCCGGTCCGGGTGAGCATGAGCTTGGCAAAGGCGCGGGGCAGGGCGGCTGCCTGAAAGGTCGGGTCAGCCTCCAGGCGGCGCTCGACCATGTCTAGCAAAGCGTCGCGATCGTGCGAGGCGGCGGCTTGGGCATTGTCCTTTACCGCTTTCGCGATGCGCCCGGCGGTGCGTTTTCCGTCTTCAAAAGGCAGCGCCAGGGCCGCGTTGCGCACGGCTTGAATTTCGCCGGGCTTGAACAGGTTCTTCAGAACGATTGGCATCGGGTCAGCGCAGCCGCAGGGCGATGATTTCGATCCAGGCGGCCGCACCCGCCAGAGACGACGGGTCGGAGGAGGCGGTGTCGGCAGTCAGGCCGGGGTAGAGCACCTCAAGCCCGTCCATCTGCTCCAACGCGTCGCGGCCAGCTTTTACCAGATTGGCGTCCGCGCCGTCCGCCAGAAGTTGGGCGCGGTGGCGGGCAGTCTCAAGAAACCCCCAGCTGTCGCGGTATTCGATGGCAACCTCGACGCGACCCTCGTCCACCCCGCCTTCGTATTCAGCGGCGGCGAGGGCCACCAGGTTGCGGATCGCCAGCACCTGTTCGCGCGCCGGGGCCTGTGCGGCGGTGGCGGTTCGGGTCAGGGCGGCCAAAAGCGCGTCCAGTGTGGCAGTCACATCGGCGTCAGGCGCGTCATTGGCGATGGCATGCAGGAAGGCGTCGGCCTCGATGGAAAATCCGGGCGCGTCGTAGTGCGTCAGCGCTTCTTCGATATCCTCATAAAAGGCATGGTGCGACATCTCTAAGTGTTCACGTGCAGCGTCCTGATTGCCTTCAAGAAACAACGTGGCGGCAATCCGGTAAGTGCCTTCGAAATAGCCAAGCTGGGTCAGAAAAACCGAAGGGCCGTCGCTCATCTCAATGCCGGCTTCCCCGGCCTCGCCCCCTTCGCCGCCAGCAGCGAGGGCAGGAGCGGCAAGCGGGTTGGCGACTGGGGCCAAGTCGGCCACTGCGAAGCCAGCCACGACAAGGGTACTTGCAAGGGTGACATTGCGCGGGGTGACACGGCGGACGGGTCTGTTCTCAGTGGTCATGAGGGCCTCGGCAGTAGAAGCTGACTTTTTTTGTCAGATACGTCGTGTGCGCAGGCGTGTCAACCGGGGCGATTTTCGTGGAAGGCCCCTGCGATGCCTTCTATCATCTGCCGCGTGTCTCGGGGTCGCCCCGGATCAGGAGGACGCAAAATGGCAGTCGATGTGATCGAAGAAGACGCCCGCTGGACCGAGGCGGGGTTGGAGGCGTTGTCAGACCGGGCCATAGCGGCGGTCGAGGCGCATATGGGGCTGGATGGCGAAGTCTTCGAAACCGTCGTGATGGGTTGCGACGATGCGCGCATTGCCGAGTTGAACGGAGAATTCCGCGCCAAGGGGCAGGCGACCAACGTGCTTTCCTGGCCCGGCGAGGAGCGCGCGGCGGAAAGCCCCGGCGCTTCGCCTGCGCTGCCCGACCCCGATGGCGCAGACATCGAGCTTGGCGATATCGCCATCGCCTATGAGACCTGCGTGCGAGAGGCTGCGGAACAAGGCAAGGATTTCCAGGCCCATGTGACCCATCTTCTGGTCCATGGCATGCTGCACCTGTTGGGTTATGACCACATCCACGACAAAGATGCCGCCTTGATGGAGCGGTTGGAGGTGGAAATACTTGGCAAACTGGGTCTTTCGGACCCATATGGGTGAAGAAAGGCGCAATTCCGCGCCGACGGAAAGGACCTATGGGCGACAATAGCGACGGATCCTCTAACGCAGCGCACGGCGCGCGCGAAGAGGCAGAGGACAGACACAGCGGCTTTTTCAGCCGCATCATCGGGGCGCTCAGCCCATCTGATACCGGCGAGAAGGTCCCTCAGGATCCCTCCAGCATGAACGGCAACGCGACGAACGTGCCCCCGGGCATGGTCAACCTGCGACGGTTGCGGCTGGAAGACGTGGCGATCCCAAAATCCGAGATCGTCTCGGTGTCCGCCGACATCAAGATGGCCAGACTGGTCGAACGGTTCCGGGAAAGCGGGCTGACGCGGTTGCCGGTCTATGATGGCACGCTGGACACGCCGATCGGGCTGATCCACCTGAAGGACTTTGTTCTGGCACACGGGTTTTCCGGGTCGGGTGATCGCTTTGACCTGCGCAAGCTGTTGCGCCCGCTTCTGTATGCGCCGCCGTCGATGCCGATCGGTGTGCTGCTGCAAAAAATGCAGGCCGACCGTATCTATATGGCGTTGGTGATCGACGAATATGGTGGTGTGGACGGGTTGGTCACGATCGAGGACCTGATCGAACAGGTGATCGGTGAGATTGAGGACGAGCACGACCTTGAGGAAGGCACGCTGTGGGTCAAGGAAAAGCCCGGCTGCTATCTGGCCGAGGCGAAGGCACCGTTGGATGAGTTCGAGGCCGAGATCGGTATGCGCCTGCATGGCGAGGGTGAGGACGACGACGAGGTCGGAACCCTGGGCGGCCTGGTGTTCCTGCTGTCCGGCCACGTTCCGGCGCGTGGCGAAATGATTCCGCATCCCGAGGGGGTGGAATTCGAAGTTGTCGATGCCGACCCGCGCCGGATCAAACGGCTGCGCGTGCGCCTACCTGGCGGCCCCGGTGGGGTGGATGTTTGACGCGAGCCTCACTCGGATTGCCGCGCGGCCACGTTTGAGCCTGCTGGCCGGGCTGACCGCCGGGATCGTGGCCGCGATGGGGCAGGCGCCGTTCGGATTTCCCCCGGCGCTGGTGTTGGGCCTGTTCTTCGGCTTTGCCCTGTTTCGTGCCGCGCGTGACGCGCGCCATGCGGCCGTGTTGGGCTGGGCGTTGGGGGCCGGGTATTTCGGTCTGACGCTGACCTGGATTGTGCAGCCTTTTCTTGTCGATCTTGCCCGCCATGGATGGATGGCACCCTTCGCCTTGATCCTGATGGCCGGCGGGCTTGCGCTTTTTTGGGGCGCGGGGGCGGCCATGGCCAGATGGCTGACACCGCGGCCATACGGTTGGATCGCCTGGCCAGTCGCGCTGTCGACAGCCGAGCTTGCCCGTGGCGCATTGTTCACCGGGTTCCCTTGGGGCGAGCCGGGGTTGGCCTGGGTGGATACCCCTGTAGCGCAGCTTGGCGCCTACGTCGGCACCTCTGGTCTGACTTTCCTGAGCTTTCTGTTGGCGGCAGCGCTTTACGCCGCACTGCACGCGCCGCGTCGTGGCGTGATGACGGCCACTGCGGCGGCCTTTTTTTTCGTGGCGTTGGGGCTTGGCGTCCTGCGGGGGCAGGGGCCGGTTGAAAATACGGGCAAAACCGTACGTCTGATCCAGCCCAACGCGCCGCAGCACCTGAAATGGCACCCAGATTACGCCCTGGAATTTCTGGACCGGGCGCTGGACCTGACCGCCGAACCCGGCACGCCGGATCTGGTGATCTGGCCCGAGACCTCGGTCCCGTATCTGTTGGACAATACCGGCAACTTGCTGTCCGAGATTGCCGCCACCGCCGCGCCGGCCCCTGTGGTTCTGGGCATTCAGCGCGGTGAAGGCGGCCGCTATATGAATTCGATGGTCGCACTGGATGTAAATGGCGGGGTGAGCGCGATTTATGACAAGCATCACCTGGTGCCCTTCGGGGAATACACCCCCGGCGGCGGGCTGTTGCACCGGCTAGGCCTGCGTGGGTTCGCGGCGCAATACGGGTCCGGCTATTTCCCCGGTCCGGGCGCCACGGTTCTCGATCTTGGCCCTATGGGAAAGGCGCTGTCGCTGATCTGCTATGAGGCGATCTTTGCCCGCGACTTGCGCGCGGCCCCCGAGCGTGCGGACTGGATCCTTCAGATCACCAATGACGCCTGGTTCGGTACCTTCTCCGGGCCGCAACAGCATCTGGTTCAGGCCCGGATGCGTGCGATTGAAATGGGGCTGCCTTTCGTACGCGCCGCAAACACCGGCATTTCCGCCGTGATTGACCCGTTCGGGCGGATCACTGCCGCCGTGGGTCTGAACCGCACAGGTAAACTTGACGCGGCCCTTCCCGCGCCCTTTCCCGAAACGCTATATGCGCGCCGTGGTGACGCTTTGTTGATGATTGGTCTGATACTTGCGGCGGCGGGTCTGTTCCTGCGACGCGGCACAATTCCGGATTGACCGACGCGCGGCGTCCCTGTAACGCGGATGAATAACAACCGTCGCAACGGCTTCCTGGCGTGGCGGAACAGAACCAATGGAGCACTAATCATGACACGACGAAACTATGTTTTTACTTCGGAAAGCGTTTCCGAGGGGCACCCCGATAAGGTGTGTGATCGCATTTCCGATGCTGTTTTGGATGCCTTTCTGATGGAAGAACCACAGGCGCGGGTTGCCTGTGAGACCTTCGCCACCAGCGGGATGGTCGTGATTGGGGGCGAAGTGGGCCTGTCGGATCAGGACCGCCTGAAAGCGATGATGGGTTCGATCGGCCAGATCGCCCGCGACTGCATTCGAGACATCGGCTATGAGCAGGAGCAATTCCACTGGAACACTTGCCGGGTGCTGAATTTCTTGCACGAGCAATCGGCCCATATCGCGCAAGGTGTGGACCGAGACGGGGCCGGCGATCAGGGCATCATGTTCGGCTATGCAGTGAATGAAACTCCCGAGTTGATGCCAGCGCCCATCCAGTACAGCCACGCGATCCTCAAGCGTTTGGCCGAGGTGCGCAAGGACGGGAGCGAACCCGCGCTGGGCCCGGATGCAAAAAGCCAGCTGAGCCTGCGCTATGAGGATGGTAAACCGGTCGAGGTGACGTCGATCGTGCTGTCGACACAGCACCTGGACCCGGACCTGACAAGCGATGATGTGCGCGCCATCGTGGAGCCGTATATTCGTGAAATCCTGCCCAATGATTGGGTCAACGGGGGCACGCAATGGCACGTGAACCCGACCGGTAAGTTCGTGATCGGCGGCCCGGACGGGGACGCGGGCCTGACCGGCCGCAAGATCATCGTCGACACCTATGGCGGTGCAGCTCCGCACGGCGGCGGCGCGTTTTCCGGCAAGGACCCGACCAAGGTCGACCGCTCAGCGGCCTATGCCGCGCGCTATCTGGCCAAGAACATCGTGGCCGCAGGCATGGCGGATCGCTGCACCTTGCAGCTGTCCTATGCCATTGGCGTATCTCACCCGCTGTCGATCTATGTCGACACCCACGGCACCGGAAAGGTCGACGAGGAAGCGATCGAGAACGCTGTGGACAGCGTGATGGACCTCACCCCGCGCGGTATCCGCGAGCATCTGGGCCTGAACAAGCCGATCTTTCAACGCACAGCGGCCTATGGCCATTTCGGCCGCGAACCCGACGCCGACGGCGGTTTCAGCTGGGAAAAGACCGACCTGGTCGAGGCGCTGAAGAAAGCGGTGTGACGCGGGTGGACTGGCTCAAGAAAATCATCGGGCGCGCGTCGAAAGATGCGCGTCCTTCTTTGTCTGCGACTGGTCCGGCGGGCCGATCCGATCCTGCCCAGCGAATGGCAGAGTGGCAGGCGCTGGTGTCCCAGCCTGACTGGGTGCCGTCGGCGAAAGTAACGCGACGCGATGTCGAGCGAGAGCTGCGCGCGCAGGGCTTCAAGCGGCGCACCGACGCTGGGGAGACGGTGTTCGAACGCACCGACGCGGATCGGAGTCTTTCGATCTCACTGACGCTGAAAACCTTTCCCGAAACCGAACGGACCGCGCCCATGCAGCGCCTGTCCCTGACCGGGGCAGTGGCGGGGAAGACCTTTCAGGAGGTCGAGGCCGCAATCCGGGGAGTGACAACGGCCCGGGTGGGACAGGCTGTGCTGACTGCCAAATCCGAGGACTTCTTCCTGACTGAACAGGATGTCGCGGGGGCCATCAGTGACCTTGCCATGCGGCTGACTGCCCTGAACCTGGACGACCGCCTTGCCACGTTTCGTGCTTATGCCCCGTCGCAACCCGGCATTGCGGGTTTGCACCACCTGGTCGCGCTCGCCCTCGCGGGCCAAGTCGAGCAGCTGGAGGGCTATGCGCGCAGGCGTGCAGACGGCGGGGATGCGGGGTTTGTCCCATATATCTCCGACGGCATGATCACCCGCGCACGCGATCTGGCGCGAGATCGTTTTTCAGCATGAAAAAACGGGTCGAATTCCGAGATGGAATTCGGGGCCGCGCTTGACCGCAGGGGAGCCTTCGGGGCATAGGCGCGGGCATGAGTGATGAACATCCGACCAAACACATGACCGGCGCGCCGTGGCGCAATTTCTACGGCCGCTTCAAGGGTAAGGGCTTGCGCGATGCGCAGCAGGCCTATCTGAATGAGGACCTGGTGGCGCTGAGCCCCGGCAAGGTGGATTGGGAAGACAACCCTGATCGCGCACCTCTGAACTTGTCGGGCTTGTTCGCCGAACGGCCCGTGTGGCTGGAAATCGGCTTTGGTGGCGGAGAGCACATGGTGCACCAGGCCAGCCAGAATCCGGATGTCGGCATCATTGGCTGTGAGCCCTATATAAATGGTGTTGCCATGCTGTTGGGCAAAATCCGTAAGGCCAATCTGGACAACGTCGCGGTTTATCCCGGCGATGTGCGCAACATGTTCGATGTGCTGCCCGAGGAAAGCATCGACAAGGCGTTTCTGCTCTATCCCGATCCCTGGCCGAAAAAGCGCCACCATCGGCGTCGCTTCGTGACGCCCGAACACCTTGAACCGCTGCACCAGGTGATGAAACCCGGCGCGATCTTTCGCGTGGCGACGGACATTCCCGACTATGTGCGGCAGACCTTGGAAGAGGTGCCGCGCGCGGGGTTCGAATGGCTGGCCGAGGGTCCGGGCGACTGGCGTTTGTCCTGGGAGGACTGGATCTCCACCCGCTATGAGCAGAAGGCCCTGCGCGAAGGCCGGGTGCCGCATTATCTGACGTTTCGTCGGCTGTAAGGGCGGAAGCCTCCGGCGGGGATATTTTCAGCAAGAAAAAGCAAGGGCTGGTTTGCACTTTGTGTGTGCGCTATCAGCCTATTGACTGAAGGAGAACTGCCATGTCCGGACACGGCCCCGCCATTCCCATGACCTCGCGCCCCTGCGGCCCACTCAAGGGCGAGGCGCACGTGCCCGGTGACAAGTCGATTTCGCATCGCAGTTTGATATTGGGCGCGCTGTCGGTCGGTGAAACCCGGATCGAGGGGCTTTTGGAGGGCGACGACGTGTTGGCCACCGCCGAAGCCATGCGCGCCTTTGGGGCCGAGGTCGAACATCTGGGGCCGGGCGAATGGCGCGTGAATGGCGTGGGTGTGGGCGGCTTTGCCGAGCCCGAAGACGTCATCGATTGCGGCAACGCGGGCACCGGCGTGCGCCTGATCATGGGCTGCATGGCGACCACCGGGATCACCGCGACGTTTACCGGCGACGCAAGCCTGCGGTCGCGTCCGATGGGGCGGGTCACGGACCCGATCGCGCTGTTCGGCGCGGCGTCATACGGGCGCGATGGTGGGCGTCTGCCGATGAGCGTGGTGGGGGCGGCGGATCCGGTTCCCGTGCGCTATACGGTTCCGATGCCCTCGGCCCAGGTGAAATCTGCGGTTCTGCTGGCGGGCTTGAACGCGCCGGGGCAGACCGTGGTGATCGAACAGGAGGCCACCCGCGATCATACTGAACGTATGCTGGCGGGCTTTGGCGCCGAGATCACGGTGGAGGATACCGATGAGGGTCGGGTGATTACCCTGACCGGCCAGCCGGAACTGAAACCGCAAGACATCGTTGTGCCGCGTGATCCAAGCTCGGCGGCGTTTCCCGTCTGTGCCGCGCTGATCGTGCCCGGATCGGACGTGCTGGTGCCCAATATCGGGCTGAACCCGACCCGGGCAGGCCTGTTCGACACGCTGCGCGACATGGGTGCAAACCTGACATATGAGAACCTGCGCGAAGAGGGCGGTGAGCCCGTCGCCGACCTGCGCGCACGGTATTCACCCGACATGCATGGCATCGAGGTGCCGCCTGCGCGCGCCGCCAGCATGATCGACGAGTACCCGATCCTGTCGGTGGTGGCCGCCAACGCGACCGGGCAGACCGTGATGCGCGGCGTGAAGGAATTGCGGGTGAAAGAAAGCGACCGGATCGAGGCGATGGCCAGCGGCTTGCGCGCCAATGGCGTCAACGTCGAAGATGGCGACGATTGGTGGATCGTGACGGGCATGGGCGCGGGCAAGGTGCCCGGTGGCGGCACGGCGGTCAGCCATCTGGATCACCGCATTGCGATGAGCTTCTTGTGTCTTGGCATGGCCGCGCAAAATCCTGTCAGCGTGGATGACGGCGGGCCGATCGCGACCTCGTTCCCGATCTTTGAGCCCCTGATGACCGGGCTGGGCGCCCAATTGGTGCGGGCGAACCGCTGATGCGGCGCGAATGGGCGCTCTACCTTACGCTGGTCGGTGTGGCGCTGGGCGCGCTGGCGCTCATGACACTGTGGACACGCCCGATGATTGAGGCTGGTGGTCTGGAGATGTTCGACGTGCGGACCGGGGGATACAGCTTCCCCGAAGCGGTGCGCTTTCTGGATCAGTTGAATGACGACAGCCGACGCCTGTATCTTGGCGCGCAGCGCATGTTGGACACGATTTTCCCCCTTGCCCTGACTGGCGCGTTGGCGCTGGGGATGTTCCTGGCGCTTCGCCATGTGTCGCGGGTGCTTGGCAGTGTGCTGGGCCTGGTGCCGCTGGCCTATCTGGTCTTTGACCTGTTGGAAAACGCCGCCGTGGCCAAGATGTTGCGGACGGATGGCCCGTCCCTGGACATGGTCACACGCGCCAGTCAATGGACCGAACTGAAATGGGTGGCCGTGCAGGCAAGTTTTGCCCTTTTGGCCCTGTGCATCGTGTTGCGCGTCGCGCAGGGCCTGGTGTCAAAGCTGCGCGCCTAGGCGCGGTTGCTTTATGTCCCGCCGCCCAGATGGGCGATGTTCAGATCGTGCGGAGTAAACAGGCGATCAACACTCTGCGCACCGAAGGCATAGGACAGGCCAAGTCCATAGACCATTGTGTCATTGCCATCGGTATAGCCCAGCGTCGCGTTCATGCTCCACGCCGAGTTCGGGACGTAGTAGGTGGCTTTCAGCAGTCCTGCGTTCACCTGCCCCCCGGGTCCGGCGTCCATCGGGAACAACCCGGCATACGTTGCCGAAAGCTCGACATTCGGGGCGACGTCGAACATCGCGGTCAGGCCGACATTGGCAAAGGTCGGCGACGAGCCGCTGGTGAATCGCATCACCCCAAGTGAGGCTTCGACATCTACAGCACCCAGATCGAACAGGCCTTCAGCACCCGCGAATACGATCCCGCGCGACGAGGTCGGGATGTGGGAGTAGCCCAAGTATCCACCCAGACGGTGGCCGTCCGCCACGCTCGTATAAAGGTGGGCGCCGACTGAATAGAGTTCATCGGAATCGGTGAAATCGGTCAGCATCGCAACCCGGCCATCCACCTGCAGCCCCATGCTGCCAAGGTCAAAGGCGCCGCGGGCGGTCAGGTTGAAGGCATAGCTGTCATTCGCCCCGAAGCCATAGGCATCAAAGTCGATTGCGCCATACTGGAAGCCGGTCTCGGCAGAGGCGATCCCGGTCATCAGAGCAAGCGCGGAAACGGTAAGAAACGTCGTTTTCATGGTCGTGCTCCTCGTGAATTGGGTTTCAATGAGAACCAAACCAATTATCCGCCATTTCGGCATGCCTGCCAATTTGGCGCAACGACGCATAGGCCAAAGTCCGCGCGCCACGCCCTCTGGTCGGGCCGGTGGGCAGGGGGTATAGCTGGGTCAACCCAAGCGGAGAAGGCGCAGATGAGCTTTACCATTGCAATCGACGGGCCGGCGGCGGCGGGCAAAGGAACGATCTCGAAGGCCGTCGCGGCGCATTTCGGCTTTGCCCACTTGGACACAGGGCTTTTGTATCGGGCCGTGGGCGCGCGGGTGTTGGCCGGGGCTGATGCGATTGCGGCTGCTCGGGCTTTAACCCTGGATGACCTGACCGGCGATCTGCGCAGGCCTGATGTGGCCCAGGCCGCCAGCCGCGTTGCGGTGATCCCCGAGGTGCGCGCGGCCCTGGTGGATTTCCAGCACGACTTTGCCACCCGCGACGGCGGCGCGGTGCTGGACGGGCGCGACATCGGCACGGTGATCTGCCCGGATGCGCCGGTGAAACTGTTCGTCACCGCCTCCGCCGAGGTTCGCGCCGAGCGCCGCTTTCTGGAGTTGCGTGAAAACGACCACGACGTCACCCGCGCCCAGGTGCTGGCGGACGTCGTGGCACGCGACAAACGTGACAGGGAACGCGCCGAAGCCCCTTTGAAACCGGCCGAAGACGCGGTTATCATCGACACAAGTGACATGAGCATCAAGGACGCAGTCGCAGCGGCCGTTTGTACAGTGAATCAGGTTCGCGGATAGGCCTTGAGCACGCGCAGCGCCATCAGGCTGTTCCAACGCCCCGGCCCACGCGGGTTTTCCATGTCGAACAAGGTTTGGCCGGGCACTTTCGGCCCGCGTGGCCAGCGCCCGTCCGGGCGGCAACGCGCCTGAATATGCTCCAGTGCGTCGGTCATCGCGGGATCAAAAGGACGCCTTGCCACCTGGAAATGGTCCAGGGCACGCAAGACGTTGTAGTACCAGCGCGGCGGTGTGCGCAGTTTCAGGAAATCACTGTTGATCACTTTTCCCGTGCGCTCGGACCGGAAGAAGCGCTTGCGCAGGATGAAGGCCCGGGCCTCATCCGCAATGCGATGCAAGTCGTCCCGGCGATAGCTATACCCCTCGGCATCGTAACGATGCAGCCCTTCAAGCACAGAAAGGGTTGAGTGCAGTGATGAATGCGTGCAGCCAGAGCGATTGATCATGCAGTTGAAGCCACCATCCGGCAGCTGAACGGAGATCAGGAAATCCACGAATGTCCGCAACGATGCCTCCGGCGTCCCGAAATAGGCGCCGAAGTTCAACGCCATGCCGGTCACGCAGGTGTCGCTTTTCCGGTCCCCGATCGCGATGGCAAACCCACCGTCTTGTGACACGCGCTGCGCGGCGATCTTGTGAACCAAGGGCGCGATTTCGGAATGGGTGGGCGGGAAGGCGATGTTGACGAGGTCCATGAGCACATAATGCGTGCAGGCCCATTTCGGATAGTAATACTTCCGCCCCCAACCGCCGTCCGCATTGCGCGCGTCCAGAAACGCCTTGCCCCATCCCTCGGTCGCAATGCGCGCCTGAAGATCGGGCCGTTCTTCGCCCAACAGGTCACGGGCGGTCTGAAAGGCGATGGCCGGATCCCCCGCCATCAACCATTGGATGATCTCGTCGTGGGTCATGGCATCAGTCTAGCGCGTCGGCGCGCGCCCGCCATGATCTGCATCAGCCCTTGCGGGACAGGGGGAATCTGCGTATAGAGCGCCCGTCGACAAGGCAATAAATGCCGCGATACAGGGAATACGAGCAGGGTCGGGACTATCCGGCCCTCTTTGTTTTGCGTCTGCAAGGTCGACCAAATGAAACCTGAAAGACCCGCGGAGACAACCGTGCGGCCCGATAAATACGCTTGAAAAGGAAACTGAGACCACATGGCTCAAAACGTATCAATGGAAGACTTCGAAGCCCTTCTGAACGAAAGCTTCGAAATGGACACGCCCCAAGAGGGTTCTGTTGTCAAAGGCAAAGTCATCGCTGTGGAAGCGGGCCAAGCCATCATCGACGTCGGCTACAAAATGGAAGGCCGCGTTGATCTGAAAGAATTCGCAAATCCTGGTGAAGCCCCTGAAATCGCTGTTGGCGACGAAGTGGAAGTCTACCTGCGCGCGGCTGAAAACGCCCGTGGCGAAGCCGTCATCTCGCGTGAGATGGCCCGCCGCGAAGAAGCCTGGGACCGCCTGGAAAAAGCATACGCAGACGAAGAGCGCGTCGAAGGCGCCATCTTCGGTCGCGTCAAAGGCGGCTTCACCGTCGATCTGGGCGGCGCTGTTGCGTTCCTGCCCGGCTCGCAGGTTGACGTGCGCCCCGTGCGTGACGCTGGCCCGCTGATGGGTCTGAAGCAGCCCTTCCAGATCCTGAAAATGGACCGTCGTCGTGGCAACATCGTTGTGTCGCGCCGCGCCATCCTGGAAGAATCGCGTGCCGAACAGCGTGCCGAGGTCATCGGCAATCTGACCGAAGGTCAGGCTGTTGACGGCGTCGTCAAGAACATCACCGAGTACGGCGCATTCGTCGACCTGGGCGGTGTGGACGGCCTGCTGCACGTCACCGACATGGCCTGGCGCCGTGTGAACCACCCCTCCGAGATCCTGTCGATCGGCGAGACCGTGAAGGTCCAGGTCATCAAGATCAACAAGGAAACCCACCGCATTTCGCTGGGCATGAAACAGCTGCAGGACGATCCCTGGGATCTGGTCGCTGGCAAGTACCCGCTGGAAAGCACCCACACGGGCCGCGTCACCAACATCACCGACTACGGTGCGTTCGTGGAGCTGGAGCCGGGCGTCGAAGGCTTGGTTCACGTGTCCGAAATGTCCTGGACCAAAAAGAACGTCCACCCCGGCAAGATCGTTTCGACGAGCCAGGAAGTGGAAGTCATGGTTCTGGAAATCGACCAGGCCAAGCGCCGCGTGTCGCTGGGTCTCAAGCAGACCATGCGCAACCCGTGGGAAGTGTTTGCAGAAACACACCCCGAGGGCACCGAGGTCGAAGGCGAAGTCAAGAACATCACCGAATTCGGTCTGTTCATTGGCCTCGACGGCGAGATCGACGGCATGGTTCACCTGTCCGACATCAGCTGGGACCAGCGTGGCGAAGAGGCGATCCAGAACTTCCGCAAAGGCGACGTCGTCAAGGCGGTTGTGTCCGAGGTCGACACCGACAAAGAGCGTATCTCTCTGTCGATCAAAGCCCTGGACGGCGACCCGTTTGCCGAAGCCGTTGGCGGCGTGAAGCGCGGTTCGATCATCACTGTTGAAGTGACCTCGATCGAAGACGGTGGCATCGAAGTGGAATACGAAGGCATGAAGTCCTTCATCCGCCGCTCCGACCTGTCGCGTGACCGTGCCGAGCAGCGCCCCGAGCGTTTCAACGTCGGAGACAAGATGGACGTTCGTGTCACCAACGTGGACTCGAAATCGCGCCGTCTGGGTCTGTCGATCAAGGCACGCGAGATCGCGGAAGAAAAAGAAGCCGTGGAACAGTATGGTTCCTCCGACTCGGGCGCCTCGCTGGGCGACATCCTGGGCGCGGCTCTGAAGGGCGACGAATAAGTCACCGCTTCGAAATGATTGCAGACGGCCCCGTTCAAAAGGCGGGGCCGTTTTGCTTTTCTGGACGAATCAATCCCGGCGTCCCGCCCGTTCCCTGCCGGTTTTGAGCCGGATTTGGTCCGTTCCCCCCGGAAAGCCCCGGTTTTGCGCAAAAGAATCAGCGGTTTGTCGTCAAAATCCTTAACTTTCCCGCGCGCCGGAGTTTCGTGAAAAAAACTTTGCCCCTATAGTCGATAAGTGAACGGCGTGCTGCCAGACAGCGCCGAAAGAACGCATTTGGGGGGACATTGGATGATCCGGTCGGAACTGATCCAGAAAATTGCGGATGAAAACCCGCATCTCTATCAGCGTGACGTGGAACGCATCGTCAACACGATCTTCGAAGAGGTGATCGAGGCGATGGCCCGTGGTGACCGTGTCGAGCTGCGCGGATTTGGCGCCTTTTCCGTCAAGAAAAGAGATGCTCGTATTGGCCGCAATCCCCGCACGGGTGAGTCGGTCCAGGTCGAAGAGAAGCACGTGCCTTTCTTCAAGACCGGCAAGCTGCTGCGGGACCGTCTGAACGGCAAATAAGAGGCATCTCATGCGCTACTTCCGTTACGCGTTCCTGGCCGTCCTTGCGGTCTGTCTGATTACTGTTGCGCTGGCCAATCGCTCCATGGTTTCCCTGCACCTTCTGCCCGAAGAGCTGTCGGGCTTTCTGGGCTTCAGCTGGACCGTTAGCCTACCGCTTTTCATCGTCATTTTCCTGGGCATCATCGCCGGTATCCTGATCGGGTTCGTCTGGGAATGGTTCCGCGAACATAAGATCCGCGCCGAGGGCGTCCAAGCCAAGCGCGAGAAGGATCGTCTGGCGAAAGAGGTCGAAGCGCTGAAGCGCCCGGCGGCGGACGCCCCCGGTGACGACGTGCTGGCGCTGCTGGAGTAGCCGCGCTACACCTTCCGCATGACGGATATTCAGGTCAAAATCTGCGGGCTGACAACGCCTGGCCATGTGGCGGCAGCGGCTGAGGCCGGGGCGCGTTACGTCGGCTTTGTGTTCTTTCCCAAAAGCCCGCGCAACGTGTCGCCGGAAACTGCCGCTTCGCTGGCCGCAGAGGTGCCGCTGGGCGTGGCCAAGGTGGCGCTGACCGTGAACGCGGATGATGCGCTGTTGGATGCGATCACCGCGCAGGTGCCGCTGGACATGCTGCAGCTTCATGGCTCGGAAAGCCCGGCCCGCGTGGCCGAGGTGAAGGCGCGGTATGGCCTGCCGGTGATGAAGGCTGTGGGTATCGCGGACGCAAGCGATGTGGCGCAGATCGATGCCTATGCTGGCGTGGCCGACCAGCTTTTGATCGACGCCAAACCGCCAAAAGACGCCGATCTGCCCGGTGGGAACGGCCTGTCCTTCGACTGGCGCCTGGTGGCGCGTAAATACTGGCCCTGTCCCTGGATGCTGGCCGGGGGGCTGACCCCCGACAACGTGTCCGAGGCAATCCGCCTGACAGGGGCGCGGCAGGTCGATGTGTCATCCGGTGTCGAAAGCGCGCCGGGGGTCAAGGATGCCCGCCTGATGTCCGATTTCATCCAAGCCGCCAAAGGGGCCTGACATGTTCAAATTTCTTCTGGGTCTGATCGCCGCCGGGCTGATTGCCCTTGTCGCCACCAAACCCTCCGAGGTCGATATCGAGGACCTGCTACATGACCGCCTGAAGGCCGAGGTTGAGGCTGGCGCGGGGCTGGACCCCGAAGACCCGGTGCAACAGCTCATCCTCGGACTGTGCAAATCCTCGGGCGCGGGCTGCATCAACCTGATCCGGCAGTTCATCCAGGTCGAGTATGAGGGTGAGATCATCTATGCCCGCGTGTCGGCCAGCATGCCGGGCGGTAAATCGATCAAGTGTATCGGCGCGGCGCGGCAGGTCTTCTGCCCCGACTTCCTGCAAGACTGACTTGCCCAAACCCACCCGCGCCTATATCCCCGATCCGACGCACAGGAGGCCCCAATGGCAAACGATCTTTTCAACTCCTTCATGAACGGCCCGGACGAAAAGGGCCGGTTCGGTGATTTCGGCGGGCGCTTCGTGTCCGAGACGCTGATGCCGCTGATCCTTTCGCTGGAAGAGGAATATGAGAAGGCCAAGACCGACGAAAGTTTCTGGGCCGAGATGGACGATCTGTGGACCCATTACGTGGGCCGCCCGTCGCCGCTGTATTACGCCGAGGGGCTGACAAAGCATCTGGGCGGGGCCAAGATTTACCTCAAGCGTGATGAGCTGAACCATACTGGCGCGCACAAGATCAACAACGTGCTGGGGCAGATCCTGCTGGCCCGCCGCATGGGCAAGACGCGCATCATCGCCGAAACCGGTGCCGGTCAGCACGGTGTGGCCACCGCGACGGTCTGCGCCAAGTTCGGGTTGAAATGCGTCGTCTACATGGGCGCGCATGATGTCGAGCGTCAGGCGCCCAACGTGTTTCGCATGCAGCTTCTGGGCGCCGAGGTGATCCCGGTCACGTCAGGCCGTGGCACGCTGAAGGACGCGATGAACGACGCGCTGCGCGACTGGGTGACCAATGTGCATGACACGTTCTACTGCATCGGCACGGTCGCCGGGCCGCATCCCTATCCGGCGATGGTCCGTGATTTCCAAGCCATCATCGGCAAGGAAGCCAAGGCACAGATGCTGGCTGCCGAAGACCGGCTGCCGGACACGATCATTGCCGCGATCGGCGGCGGGTCGAATGCGATGGGCCTGTTTTTTCCGTTCCTGGACGACGAGAGCGTGCGCATCATCGGCGTCGAGGCTGGCGGCAAAGGCGTGAACATGAAGATGGAGCATTGCGCGTCGCTGACCGGTGGCCGCCCTGGCGTCCTGCACGGCAATCGCACCTATCTGCTCCAGGACGACGACGGGCAGATCCTTGAAGGGCATTCGATCTCGGCGGGACTCGATTACCCCGGCATCGGCCCTGAACACAGCTGGCTGCATGAAATCGGGCGCGCCGAATATGTCGCGATCACCGATGACGAGGCGCTTGAGGCTTTCCAGCTGTGTTGCACCACCGAAGGCATCATTCCCGCGCTGGAACCCAGCCACGCGCTGGCCCATGTGATGAAGATCGCCCCTGACCTGCCCGCAGATCACATCATCTGCATGAACATGTGTGGGCGCGGCGACAAAGATATCTTCACCGTCGCCAAACACCTTGGTGTTGAGATGGTCCGGGGCGACTGACGCCCCGACGGTCAGGAAAACCACTTTTAAGTCGCCCCCCGCAACCACGGTTTGGGGAACCTCCCTTGGTTGACCGACCGGGGCCTCGTGCGGCGAAGGGATATCACGTGCGCTGAAAACATGCGCACAGGTGCCTCATTGCAGACATCTGCGAGCGGGAAAAACAAGAAGGGCGACCGATTGGCCGCCCTTTTGCATTCGATGTCGTCTCAAGCAGACAATTAGTTGAACTCGCCTGCATAGGTGATCGGCGCACGGAAGTTCGGCGTCGAGAAGGGCGTGGTCGTGCCGCCGCCAAGCGGAATACTGATGCCGAGTTGAACGGTGTGCATAAGGGTGCGATCATTGTTCACGACGTTGACCAGATCACCTTGATAGGCAGTAAACCAGTTAATGTTATCCGTGAGGGGGGCGTCGTAGCGCACCGACAACTGAACCCACTGTCCCCGATCTACTCCCGAACCTTCTTCAAAGTCGCCTATGCCCAATGCGGCACTTGTGGAAAGCGAACCGTTGGCAAGCGCAAAGTCCTTCCCGGCACGAACGAAGAGCAGATTTTCAATTCCGTCACCCTGGTCAGAGACAGATAGCAAGCCACCACCCTGAACCCAGACGTCGTTCAGAAGTGCTTCGGCGCCGAGACCCAAAAATAGTGGGGCGGAGTCGTTATCAGAAGCGGCGTCCCCAAACCCAAGAACACCAAACATGCCCCATGTCGTCGGTGCTGACGTATCGATCATGTGAATGCCCACCCCACCGTAAAGGGCGTGTTCATCCCGTGTGCCCGTGTCGGACTCAATATGGAAATCTAGCGTTAGGTCACCAAGTAGCGTCCAGCCATTGGCCAAGCCGACTTCGGCGGCAGCATATCCGCCCACGCCGCCTGTGAAGGCGCAAAACTCGGTCCCACCAGCGTCGCAGGCGCTGCCATCATCCAAGGTGAACGAGGGTACGTTGCCCTGTAACCAAAGGCTTACTTCACCTGTCGCGTCCTGTGCCGAAACGGCCGTTGCGCCAAACCCAAAGGCGGCCAAACATCCAGCTGCAATAAATGACTTTTTCTTTCCCATTCCCCCTTAGAATGCGGAGCCGACACCCTGGCCCCAATGTTGATTAGCTGTAAGGCTATAGCTTTCCACCACGTTGCGATAGCCCAACGTAGAAAGGCGGTAGCCGGGTGATGTTGGGTTACTACATCGGGCGTTGTCGTAAAAAATGGACCTAATCGCGTCGCGAAATTGGGCTGCGATCATAAGAATGCCGCACTTTTTTTACATCGGGTCGCCCCCCCCTTTTTAAGCCGAATAAGCCCTGAGGACCTCCAGGCCAACGACCTCTAACGCACGGATATGGGTTGCCTCAAGGTTGACCCGTGGCGCGCAACCCTCGTCATGGGCTTGCAGGAACCGCGCGGCGCACAGGCACCAGCGGTCCCCGGCCATCAGCCCCTCGAACCCGAAGGCGGGGCGCGGAGTGGTCAGGTCGTTGCCAACGTATTTCGAGAAGGCCAGGAACTCATCGGTCATGATCACGCAGACCGTATGGCTGCCGGTGTCGGATGGGCAGGTGTTGCAATGGCCGTCGCGGAAATACCCGGTGACAGGGTCCAGGCCGCATTCGACCAGCGGTCCGCCCAGTACGTTCACGGGCTTGTCGGGAACCGGTCTCATTGCGCAGCCTCGGCGATCTTGCGGAACATGGCGATGTTGCCGGCGGTCACACCCGGATCCTTGAAGTGGCGATCTGCGGAATTCATCGCGATCACCACGCTCAGTGGACGGTTCACGTAGACGAACTGACCATAAATGCCGATGCCATAATACTCGCCCTCACCCGCGTCCGCCGGCATCCACCACTGGTATCCATATTGCACCTCACCAGGGGTCGTGGGAGCGCTGGGCGTGGTCGAGGCGCGGACCCAATCCGCCGGCACGATCTGGCGCCCGTTCCAGCGCCCGTCCTGAAGAAACATCTGCCCGAACCGGGCATTATCGCGCGTGCGCATGTTCAAGCCCCCCAGCACGAAGGCGACACCGTGACCATCGGTCAGATAGTAAGGCGCGGCTTCAAGCCCCATTGGCCTTAGGATTTTCTCCTCCAGAAGCGTTGGCACATCCCGCCCCGTGGCGCCCCGGATCACCATGCCGATCACATGGGTGTCGATCGATACATACTGCCATTGCGCGCCCGGCGTGACGAAGGTCTTGTCCAGCCCTTCGGCGAAGCGGTCCATCGACCGACCCAGCGCCAGAACCCGCCCCATCCTGTTGATGTCGCTCCAGAAATCCAGATAATCTTCGTCGAAGGTGACGCCTGACGACATGTTCAGGACGTTTCGGATCGTCGCCCCGTCATAGGCCGTGTCGGTCAGGGTGGGGGCATAGCGGGTCACCGGGTCGTCCAGCGAGGCAATCGCACCCTCGGCCACGACAACCCCCATCAGCGCCGACAGCCAGCTTTTCGCCACTGACCAGCTGATCCGCAGGTCCTGGTCATCGGTGCCGTGGTGGTAGCTTTCGTGCCGCACCGCGCCGTCCTTCATCACGACCAGACCCAGAACCATCCGCGCGCGGATCCAGTCCGCAGCCTCGTCCGGCAGCGCCATCGGTGACCCGTTGGGCAAGGGGCTGACAGGTCCGTCACCGCGTGACAGGGCGCGGGTCAGGAACAGCCCGTCCATGCCGATGAAGTTCTCGACGATGCGCTGTTCGGAAAACAGCGAAGTGACGGCGTTCAATCGCGTCAGTTCCTCCCGCTTCCAGACCGCGCCACTTGTCAGGGCGACGGCCAGGATCAGTGCAAGGCGTGTCACGCGACGCCGCATGTCAAAGATCCTTGTGCGTCCCATCGCAAAGGGGCTGTTTCGCCGACGATTTGCATCCGCAAAAGAACACCCGCTTGCTGGTCTCGGCGGTGTATTTCACCGGGGTAAGACCCGATCCTTTGTGGGACCCATCGCAAAACGGCTGTTTCGCGGATTTGCCGCAGGCGCACCAGAAATAGTTTTTGCCTTCCTCAACCTCGACGGGAAACGGGGCTTTCTGGGCGATGATCGGGGTGTCTGTCATGGGATCCTCCTGCGTTTTGCTCAGGTTGCCCGCCAATCCACCCAGCGTCCATGAAAATCGACCCGTCCCAGGGTGATCACCCGGCCTTCGGGCCACAGGGTCAGGGTGATGGCTGCCCCGGCGTTGCGCCTGTCATCGGCCTCCATCGCCAGACGTGCGACGGGGCCACGGGTGCCGGCCTGTTCCATCGCGGCCAGGCATCGCGCCTTGGTTTCCTCGGGAAAATACTGCCATGCCACGGTGTGATAGACGAGGTGCAGCGCGTCCGGCCTGTTTCCGGCCAAACGGGTTTCCAGCCAATCCGCCGCGTCCCCTGCGTCCACTGGGACGTCGGCCACGGCCAATGCCGCGCGGGTGCGTGACAGTCGTTCGCTCTGGTCGGCCCAGAGGTAAGACATCAGACGCAACGCATCGTCGGGGCTCTGCGCATCCATCGGCATCAGGTCCACGCCGCGTCGCTCTACGATGGTCGGGTGGCCCATTTCCGGCGCATTCCCGCGCCACTCCGGGGACAGGGTCACGACGGCATCGTCGGGGCCGATCCGCCCCGCCGGCGTGTCCAGAGCGAAACGGTCCCAGATCAGGTTCAGCCCGGCGGACGCGCCCAGTTCGCTCATCTCGATCGGCAGGTCAAAGCGGTTTGCCAGCCACGCACCGCCTGCGATCAGCACGGCAGACCGGCGCAGCTCGTTGGTTTGCGGCGGAGAATCCAGCCAGCGGCTCAGGGTGCCGGCATGGTCGTTCAGCGCGCCCGACAAAGCAGCCCAAAGGGCGGTGTCATCCACCGCATTCGGCGGGTAGGCCGCGACCAGATCCGGTGCCGCACCGGACAGGACCAGCCCATGCAGCCCGCCCAGAAGGCGCAGCGGCACGCTGTCGCCATAGGGTCCCAGATCTCCGGGCCAGGCGAACATTCGGTCGGTCAGGGGCGTTCCGGGCTGCATCCTGTCGGCCAAAAGGCGCAGAACCCGTGCGGTGAACGGCGAGCCGAGGCTTTCGTTGTTGCCAGCTTGGTCTCGAAGGGCGTCGCGCAGGCTCATGTGAACTTGTCCATCAACCTTTGCATCGGGCTTCGGCTGTCCTCGGCGGGCGGCTCATCCGGCGTTTCCACCGCCTTCGCCTGCTTCGGCGCGGGTTTGTCACGCGGGGGGTTTACCCGCAGCGCGACCGCGTTCATGAACTTGCCGGGATCGCCCTCGGCCAGCTGCGCCGCGCCATCGGAAATGCCGCGCAGCAGGTCATCCAGCCAATCCTGATCGGCCTTGGCGAAATCGCGCAGGACAAAGCCCGCAACCGCGTCCTTGTGTCCCGGATGGCCGATGCCCAGCCGCACGCGTTGATAGGTGTCGCCGATATGTTGGTGCAGGCTGCGCAGCCCGTTGTGCCCCGCATGCCCGCCGCCCTGTTTCACCCGACATTTGCCCGGCGCCAGGTCCAGTTCGTCATGGAAGACGGTGATGTCGGCCGGGGTCAGTTTGAAAAAGCGCATCGCTTCGCCTACCGATTGACCGGAAAGGTTCATGAAGGTTTCGGGCTTCAGCAACAGGACTTTCTCGCGCCCCAGGCGGCCTTCGGTCAGCGACCCCTGAAACTTGCCGCGCCAAGGGGCAAAGCCGTGGTCATCGGCAATCCGATCCAAGGCCATGAAGCCGATGTTGTGTCGGTTTCCGGAGTATTTCGCGCCTGGATTTCCCAGGCCGACAAAGAGTTTCATGCTGGCTCCTGCAGGAGGTGTTTGGACTTTTCGCGCGCGGGCGATAGGCTTGCCGCACCTGCAAAGTATTTCACCCCGGGGGGCCGGGCAAGAGGAGGTTCCTTTGGCAAGCTTCGACGTGAATGGGATCAAGCTGCGTGTGCCGGGCCATTGCCTGACCCCGCCCCTGAAACGGGCGTTGGAGAGCGGGACCTATGAAGGAAGTGAACGCGCGGCGCTGGAGCGACATCTGCGGCCCGACGACACCGTGCTGGATATCGGCGCCGGAGCCGGCTACCTGTCGATCCTGGCATCGCGCGTCGTCGGAGGGGAAAACGTCGTATCGGTTGAGGCATCACCGGTGATGATGGACGTGCTGCGTGCAAACTTGAACAGCAACGGCGCGCGCGAGGCAGCGTTGGTCCACGGCGCTGTGGTGGGCGACAGCCATGACGGTGACACGATCGATTTCTTAGTACGTGATGCCTTCTGGGCGTCTTCGATCGCGCCGGAAGATGGCAGCGCGGGCCGCGAAAAAATGCGCAGCGTTCCGGCCTTGAAATTGTCGAGCCTTCTGGAGATCTACAAGCCCAGCATCGTCACGCTGGACGTGGAGGGCGGAGAGGTCGAGCTGTGCCAACAGCCCTGGCCCGACCATGTGCGCCTTGTGATCATGGAGATTCATACGAAAATCTATGGGCCGGCGACGATCCAGAAGATCTTTGATGGCATGTCGCGCACAGGCATGACCATCATGCCGTTTGGCACACGCGGTGAGGTGATCACCCTGCAGCGGGTGTATCCGGGTGAAGATGCGTGACAGACCCGGTCATGCAATCGTTTGGGGACCGGATCTGGATTGCGGACGCGGCCCCGGTCTCGGTCGCCGGGTTTCACTATCCAACCCGCATGGTTGTGATCCGTCTGGCGGACGGCGGGGTCATGGCGGTCTCGCCTGTGGCCCTGACGTCCAAGCTGCGGGACGCGGTGGCAGCCCTGGGGCCGGTGCGCCACCTGATCGCTCCCAACGCGCTGCATCACCTGTTCCTGGGCGATTGGGCCGAGGCCTTTCCCGAGGCAAAGGTCCACGCGGCCCCCGGTTTGCGGGCCAAGCGCAAGGATATCCGCTTTGACGCCGATCTTGGAGATGCACCGGACCCGGATTGGGCGGGTGATCTTGAACAGGTTGTGGTGCGCGGAAACCTGATCACCGAAGAGGTCGTGTTCTTTCACGCGCCCAGCCGGACCGTGTTGTTTACGGATCTGTTGCAACAGTTTCCGCGCGGCTGGCACGCGGGCTGGCGCGGTGTTGTGGCCCGTCTGGATCTGATGGTCGGAGCTGAACCCGCCGTGCCGCGCAAGTTTCGCGCGGGTTTTGTGAACCGGCGTGCGGCGCGTCAGGCAGTGGCCCGCATCCTGACCTGGCCTGCCGACAATGTTCTGCTGGCCCATGGTGCGCCGGTAATGTCGAACGGGCAGGCGTTCCTGACGGGCGCGTTTCGATGGCTGATGCGGTGAGGCCAAAAAAAACGGGGCCCGCAGGCCCCGTTTCGTGTTCTGGTCCGTGAAGGGCCGGGATTACTCCTCGGCGGCGTCTTCGTCGCCGGTGGTCGGAACATCGCCGGCCTCGACCTCATCACCTTCTTCATCGTCAGCCGAACGCAGCGACGACGGAGCCGACAGGTTGGCAACCACGAAGTCGCGGTCGATCGTGGTCTTGGCGCCTTTGGGCAACTCGATGTCCGAAATGTGGATGACGTCACCCACTTCGCGGCCGGTCAGGTCACACACCAGGTGCTCAGGGATGTCGCCGGCAACAACGTTCAGTTCGACTTCCGGACGAACAACGGTCAGAACGCCGCCCTTCTTGATGCCAGGGGCCTCTTCTTCGTTGATGAAGTCGACGTGGATGAACAGGTTCACCTTCGTGTTGCGGTGCAGGCGCATCAGGTCCAGGTGCGTCGGCAGGTCTTTGACCACGTCACGCTGAACGTTGCGGCAGATCACGCGCACGTCGTCGTGGCCGTCCACTTTCAGGTTCCACAGGGTGGACAGGAAACGGCCCGCCTTCAGCTTCTTGAACAGATCGTTGAAGGGGATGTTGATCGGAAGCGGATCGGTGCCGCCGCCATAAACCACACCCGGGACCATGCCATCACGGCGCGCCTGGCGAGCGGCGCCCTTGCCTGTCCCCGCGCGAACCGTGGCGTTCAGATCAGGAATCTTTCCTGCCATTTGAATTCTCCAAAATTGTAAGGGCGGGAATCCTCCAAGGCTGTATCCCCGCGTGAAGCGCTGCCTATAGCGGGGAATCGGGGGGATGGGAAGTGGTTTTTGCCTACCCCGCTTGCCTGCCCGGCGCACGTCCCGCCCACCCACTCCCGTGCGCCGGGCAGGCAGGTGAACGGGGCGTGGCAGTTTGAACCTTGCTTTGGGGCACGACCCGTGCCAGCGATGGGCGCATGTCGATTTCCAACGCCATCCGCCTGTCGCGCCGCACCCTGCCAGCCTTCGCCTCTGAGGGCATTTTCTGGGGCGCGTTCGCGGCCTTTGCACCGGTTCTCAAGGATACGATCAACGCTTCGGACGGTGCGTTCGGCTGGGTGCTTTTGGCCGCGGCGACCGGGGCGGTGACAGCGATGTGGCTTGCCCCCCTCTTCGACGCGCGGATGGGCCGGTTCGCCATGGCCGTTGCGGCCCTAATGCTGGGGCTCAGTTTCCAATTGCCGATGTATGTCACGTCGATCGTCCTGTTCGGGGCGCTCATGGTGCTTGTCGGGGCCACGTCGGGGCTGTTGGACGTCGTGATGAACGCGCGCCTGTCGATGATCGAAAGCCGCTCGGGCGTGTCGTTGATGAACCTCAACCATGCGATGTTCTCGTTCGCCTATGCGGCCTCGGCCCTTGTCACCGGGCTTGCGCGCGAAGCAGGGGCCGCGCCGTGGCAGGTGTACCTTGGCCTGATGGGAATTGTGTGCCTGTTGGCATGGCGCGCGATGCAGTCGGGGGTCGAGCAATCCGAGCATGAGGAGGAACCCTCCTCGACCCGTCTGCCTGCGGCCGTGTTCTGGGGCGGCACCATCATTCTGGCCGCCTTTCTGGCTGAAAACGCGGTCGAGGGCTGGTCCGCCCTGCATATCGAACGCACCCTGCGTGGCGGTGCCGCCGAGGGCGCGCTTGGTCCAGCCGTTCTGGGCCTGACCATGGGGTTTGGGCGTTTCGCCGGGCAGCTTGTCGTGGCGCGGTGGAGCCCGGCCGTGGTGCTGGTGGTCGCGGCACTTCTGTCGGCTTCCGGGGCGCTGACTGCGGCCTTCGCACCAACCCCCACGGTGGCCTATCTGGGCTTCGGCACGCTTGGGCTGGGTGTGTCGGTGATTGCGCCCATGGCCTTTGCCCTGGTCGGGCGTCGGGTCACGGATGACATGCGGGCGCGGGCGATTTCACGCGCCGCCGTGGTGGGCTATTTCGGTTTCTTTATCGGCCCGCCGATCATGGGCTTCGTGTCCGAAGCCACCAGTCTGCGCATGTCCTTCGTGTTCATCGCGGCGGTGTTGGCATCGATTCCAGTCCTGACGGCCCTCCTGCGCCGCTCGGACAAACCGAAAACCTGATCACTCCCAATCGCCCGAGAACCCCTTCGGCACCCGCAGGATAGATCGGTCCACCTTGTTGATGTCCGTGTGGCCGCAAAACCCCATCGAGATGTCCATTTCGCGGTGGATCACCTCAAGCGCTTTGGTCACCCCGGCCTCACCCATCGCGCCCAGACCATAGACATAGGCCCGGCCGATATAGGTGCCGCTGGCCCCCATCGCGAGGGCTTTTAGCACGTCCTGACCCGACCGGATGCCGCTGTCCAGGTGCACCTCGACCCTGTCGCCAACCGAATCCAGGATCGCAGGCAGCACGCGGATCGAGCTGAGAGCACCGTCCAACTGTCGCCCGCCGTGGTTCGACACGATGATGGCGTCGGCGCCCGCGTTCACCGCTTCAACAGCGTCCTCGGGCTCCATGATGCCTTTGACGATCATCTTGCCGCCCCACATTTTCTTGAACTGCCGGATACGGTCCCAATCCAGGCTGGGGTCGAACGCCTCGGCGGTCCAGGTCGACAGGGATGAGGGGTCTTTGACCCCATGCGCATGGCCGACGATGTTGCCAAAGAACCGCCGCTTGGTGCCCAACATGCCCAGACCCCAGCGCCACTTGGTCGCGAGATTCAGCATGGTGGGAATGGTCAGTTTGGGCGGGGCGGACAGGCCGTTTTTCAGGTCTTTGTGACGTTGGCCCAACACCTGCAAATCCACAGTCACCACGATGGCCGAGCAGTTAGCCGCTTTGGCGCGGTCAAACAGCCTCTGCATGAAGTCGTCATCCTTCAGCGTGTAGACTTGGAACCAGAACGGTTTTTTAGTGTGCTCGGCCACATCCTCGATTGAACAGATCGACATTGTCGATAGGGTAAAGGGCACGCCGAATTTCTCGGCAGCCCGTGCCGCCTTGATCTCTCCATCCGCGTCTTGCATCCCGGTCAGGCCGACCGGGGCCAATGCGACCGGCATCGCCGCGTCTTCGCCCAGCATCTGCGTTTTCGTCGAACGGTTGTCCATGTCGACCGCAACCCGCTGGCGCAAGTAGATCTTGTCGAAATCCGAGCTGTTTTCGCGAAAGGTCTGCTCGGTCCAGGACCCACTTTCCGCATAGTCGTAAAACATCCGCGGTGCCCGGCGTTTATAGAGCCGTTTCAGGTCTTCGATCTCGGTGATGACGGGCATGGTGGCCTCCCGAATGTGAATTGGTCAAATTTTATTACCAAGGCTGGCGCGCCGTGGCAATCCGCCTCATGCCCGGATCCCGCATTGCGCGTCTTGCGGGTCGCGGTCATGGTCTTGACCATGAGCATCGTGATGTGGGGATTGCTGGCGTCGCTTGCGGCGGGGTTGATGACGGGGGTGGGCGCGTTACCGGTCCTGTTTGGCCGCTCGATCTCACGTCGGACCTCGGACACGCTGTTGGGCTTTGCCGCGGGCGTGATGCTGTCGGCCTCCTACTTCTCGCTCATCCTGCCCGGTATTGACGCGGCCGAGGCGCTTTATGGGTCTGTAACGACGGCTGCCCTGATTGCGGGCGCGGGCATCGCCTTGGGCGCCCTCGTCGTGGCGGCGATGAACGAAGCACTGCCGCATGAACACTTCATCGAAGGGCGCGAAGGAGCCGAAGGCGCGGCGCTGGCGAAAATCTGGTTGTTTGTGATCGCCATCACCATTCACAACTTCCCGGAAGGCATGGCGGTTGGTGTGGGCTTCGGCGGCGGAGATGTCGCCAACGGCTTGTCACTGGCCACCGGCATCGGGCTGCAGAACGCGCCCGAGGGCCTGGCCGTCGCCGTCGCCCTGCGCGGGCTGAACTACTCCAAGTTCACCAGCTTTGCGATCGCGCTTCTGACCGGACTGGTTGAGCCCATCGGCGGGCTAATCGGTGCGGCGGCCGTGTCCTTTTCCGAGGTTGCGCTGCCCTGGGGCCTGGCCTTCGCCGCTGGTGCGATGCTTTACATCATCTCGCACGAGATCATCCCGGAAACCCACAGGCACGGGCACCAGAACCGGGCCACAACCGGCCTGATCTTCGGATTGATCCTGATGATGGTGCTGGATGTGGCGCTGGGTTGACCGCTTAGGCGCGGTGCGCGCCGTCCGCCAGGGTTTTCACGAAGGCCAGCACCTCGGCCACCGGCTTACCAGCAGCGATTTGACTGACAATCGCGCTGCCGACCACGGTGCCGTCGGCCACACCTGCAATCGCCTGCGCCTTTTCGGGTGTATTCACGCCGAACCCCACGATGACCGGAATGTCGCTGGCCGCCTTGATGCGGGCCACTTCCGGGGCGACGTCCTCCGCGCTGGCCTCGGCTGCGCCGGTGATCCCGGTGATCGAGACGTAATACAGGAAGCCTGAGGTGTTTTGCAGCACCTTTGGCAGGCGCTTGTCGTCGGTCGTCGGCGTTGCCAGGCGGATGAAGTTCATCCCCGCCGCCTGAGCAGGTAGGCACAGTTCTTCGTCTTCCTCGGGCGGCAGGTCCACCACGATCAGCCCATCAATCCCGGCGGCCTTGGCGTCCACCAGGAACTTGTCCACGCCGCGATTGTAGATCGGGTTGTAATACCCCATCAGGACGATCGGCGTCTTGTCGTCGCCTTTTCGAAACGCGGCGGCCATGTCCAGCGTCTTTTGCAGCGTCATGCCAGCCGCCAAAGCCCTCTGACCGGCCAGCTGGATGGTCGGGCCATCGGCCATTGGATCGGTGAAGGGAATGCCCAGTTCGATGATGTCCACACCTGCACCCGGCAGGCCCTGCATGACCTCAAGTGACGTCGCCTCGTCGGTGTCGCCAGCCATGATATAGGCCACAAATGCCTTTTTGCTGTCGGCTTTCAGCGCGGCGAACGTGTCATCAATGCGGGTCATCGGGGCATCCTTTTAAGTGTCTGCCCCGATGTGCCGCGTTCCAGCGGGAAAATCAATGGCTCACGGTGTCGGGCCGTCCGCCATGATCATCCAGCGGATGCCAAACCGATCAGTCAGCGATCCGAACAGCGGGGTCCAGAACATCGGGGACAGGGGCATGCGCACCTCGCCCCCGTCGGCCAAGGCGTCCCAGACCCGGCGGGTTTCGGCTTCGTCGGGCAGGGACAGGCACACTTCGCAGCCCGCCATCGCCGGGCCGGAGCCTGACGGATCGTCACTGGCATAAAGCCACCCTTCGCCAACCGGTAGCGCGCAGTGCATCACCGCATCGTCCGGCACGCCAGGCATCTGCGCGCGGTCCGTCTCGGGCATGTCGGCAAAGTCCATGATCTCGGGCGCAGAGCCGAAGATCTGGCCATATCGGGTCATCGCGTCACGGCAATGGCCCTGAAAAAAAAGGTAAGCAATCGGTTGCATGGTTTTCTCCTCCTCCTCTCATGCTACCACGCTTGCGCCCACGCCCCCAAACCCATATGCACGGCCCGACAATCAGATGGAGGCCGGCATGGGTTTCAAAATGGGTATCGTGGGTCTGCCGAACGTCGGCAAATCGACCCTTTTCAACGCGCTGACGAAGACCGCTGCCGCCCAGGCTGCGAATTTCCCGTTCTGCACCATTGAACCCAACGTGGGCGAAGTGGCCGTGCCGGATGCGCGACTGGACAAGCTTGCGGCCATCGCGAACTCCAAGGAAATCATCCCGACTCGCATGACGTTCGTCGACATCGCGGGCCTGGTGAAGGGCGCGTCGAAGGGCGAAGGCCTGGGCAACCAGTTCCTGGCCAACATCCGCGAGGTTGACGCCATCGCCCACGTGCTGCGCTGTTTCGATGACGGCGACGTCACCCATGTCGAAGGCCGCGTGAACCCGGTCGAGGACGCCGAGGTCATCGAGACCGAGCTGATGCTGGCCGACATGGAATCGATCGAAAAGCGCCTTCAGAACATCGTGCGCAAAGTGCGCGGTGGCGACAAGGAAGCGGTGCAGCAGGAACGCCTGATGCGCGCGGCAATGGCCGCGTTGGAAGACGGCAGGCCTGCGCGCACGGTCGAGATCGACGAGGAGGACAAGAAGGCCTGGACCATGCTCCAGCTGCTGACCTCGAAGAAGATCCTGTATGTTTGCAACGTGGACGAAGGCGACGCGGCGAAGGGCAACGAATACTCGGCTGCGGTCGAGAAGATGGCCGAAGAACAGGGTGCCGCCAGCGTCGTGATCTCAGCCAAGATCGAAGAAGAGATCTCGCAGCTCGACGCCGACGACATGGAAATGTTCCTGGAGGAGCTGGGCTTGAAGGAGGCGGGCCTGGACCGCCTGATCCGCGCCGGATACCAGCTTTTGCACTTGGAGACCTACTTCACCGTTGGCCCAAAAGAAGCCCGCGCCTGGACCATCCGCGAAGGCACTATGGCACCGCAAGCCGCCGGCGTGATCCACGGCGATTTTGAGCGTGGCTTCATCCGGGCCGAAACCATCGCCTACGACGACTACGTTGAACTGGGTGGCGAAGGCCCCTGCAAGGATACCGGCAAGATGCGGGCGGAAGGCAAATCCTACGAGGTCAAGGACGGCGACGTGCTGCACTTCCTTTTCAACGCCTAAAACCTCAGGAAATCAGCTTGAAAGCGCCCGATTTTAGACAAATTGTGCGTTTACCTCTCCTGCATCGCAACAAGAAGCAGGAATTGATATGCTTGATATAATCGCTTCGTTTAGACCGGGAATGCTCTTGTCCGCCGGTGGAGGTGCGTTCGTCTGTGGCGTCGTACTATTCTATCTGGTGATTCAAAGAACCCGGAAACGCCGACAAAACTAAACAACGGACGCTCGGCAGTTTGCCGGGCGTCTGGCCTTTCGGTTTCGGCTTCCCAGATTTCCCGAAAAACGCCCCTTGCCCCCGGTCGCACGCCCCGCTAAACGGGTCGACGGAGACGTGGCCGAGTGGTCGAAGGCGCTCCCCTGCTAAGGGAGTAGGCGGGAAACCGTCTCGAGGGTTCGAATCCCTTCGTCTCCGCCACCTTTTTCATTTAGTACATTGTTCAAAAAAAATACATCTTTAAGGGTGCTTTGCACGACAACCCTATCTGTTACCCAAATTCGATGCTCTGGCTAGGTCCCCATTCGCATGGAAGCCGCAGCTCTCTTGCCAGCACCAGAGATTGTGATTCTACAAAACCTCAGGTACGGCCCTTAGCGGACACCAGATCCTTCAGGTTTCTGGCATTCCGATTTCCCGAGATACCGGACATTGGGTCACAGGCCAGCATTTTGGACAGGTCGACTTCTGCAATGCAAGAAAGCGCGGGTTTTTTCCATCGCAGCGAATGTCCCTAATGGAATCTAAACATCAGCAGGACATGTGTTTCCCCATCGTGGCGTTGCTCGTGTCTCCACATTTGCTGCTCGAAATCTGAGTTAGGGAAAGCCCTATGAGGATTGCCGGCCAGACGTTGTGTCTTGCTTTTAGGGGATCGAAACCGACAGGCGAGACCTCATTCACGGCTCCTGAAGGGCGACGCTCATCATCATCGGCGTCTCCCAGTAAGCATTCTTATGTCAGGAAGATTTAAGTTTACGCGAGGTAATTTCTAACTTTACGAAAACTGAACTTCCATGCATCCTTCGAAGCCGAAAGCACCACCGCTCGACAGGGAGGTTTCGCCAGTGAGCGACCAGAAAATCAGGAATATGGAGCACTTTTCCGCGGTTTGCGGAATTTCCCGACCGACGGTGTCGAAATACTTCAACGACCCAGAGAGCGTTCGCAAGTCCACGCGCGAAAAAATCGAGGCGGCGTTGAAGAAGTATGACTATCGACCCAACATTTATGCGGTCAATCAGAACCGACGTCAGACCAAGAACATCGGCCTGGTGGTTCCCAACTTGACCGATCCGTTCTTCGCTGGGATTGCGCGAACGATCGAGGGGCTTATCGTTGAGGCCGGTTTCAATCCGTTGTTGCTGAGTTCTCATGGCGGGCCGGAGCATGAAATTGCAAATCTCGATAGCCTTCGATCCATCAAACCGGCCGGTGTGCTGTTGGCGCCCCTTGGTCGGGCCTCGCTGGAGGATCAGGTCGCAGAGTTCGCCAACGAAGTTCCCACCGTGTTGTTTGATGCCAACCTTGGCGATGTCGGCGAGGCCTACTTTGGATCGGACAACACCCAAAGCATAAGCTTGATCGTCGATTACCTTTGCCGATCCGGAGAGCCGCCGGTGTTTTTCGAAATGAAGGCGCCGATCAACCCAAATGCCTACAAACGCCGAACGGCCTATAAGGCTGCGATGGGGCGGTTGGGGTATGAGCCGCACCTGCTCCAGGTTGATGGGCAGGGTTGGAATTTTGAGGAAATCGGCTTTCGCGAAGGGGCACGAATTCTGACAGGCCGGCAGCTCCCAACAAACACGATCTTGTGCTCAAACGACCGCCTTGCGATCGGTTTGCTGTCTGCCGCATTTGAAAATGGGTTCAAGGTCGGACTGGGTGCGGAGGCGTCCCTTAGGATCGCAGGGCACGACGACCACCCGTTTTCACGCTTTACATGCCCCAGCTTGACCACCGTCTCGCAGGATTATGAAGCCATCGCCACAAGAAGTGTCGAGACGATTCTGTCTTTGATCGACCGTGGCGGGCGCATGCAAACGCGCGAAGAAACCTTGTTCGAGGGAAAGTTGGTTATGCGTGGCTCTGCCTAAGCTGATGAAAACACGTGCTTAAGTCGCTGTTATTTACGCGTGTAAACATTGTGATTGACGCGAAGTAATATGGTTTGCTAGCGTTCACAGACCACATCCAATCTAGGGAGGAATCCGGATGTCTTTCAAAACTACGCTTTGCGCGGCCAGCGCCGTTGCCCTTTTGGCGGGCACCGCTGCGACCGCCGAAAGCCTGACGATCGCAATCGTGAACAACGGCCACATGATCAACATGCAATCCGTTGCAGAAGCCTATACCGCCGAAACCGGCGTTGAGCTGAACTGGGTGTCGCTGGAAGAAGGCGTTCTGCGCGAGCAGGTTCAGTCTGACACCGCGACCGGCGGTGGTCAGTACGACATCATCAATATCGGCATGCAGGAAGCACCGATTTGGGGCCAGGCAGGCTGGATCGAGCCGCTGACTTTCTCCGCCGAATACGACGTTGACGACATCCTGCCTGCCATGCGCAACGGCTTGTCCCACGAGGGCCAGCTTTACGCGGCGCCGTTCTATGGTGAATCGTCGATGGTCATGTACCGCAAGGACCTGACCGATGCCGCTGGCGTGACCATCGCCGACAACGACAGCTGGGACAACGTCAAGGCGGCCGCTGCCGCGATCCACGACCCGGACAACGGCGTGTATGGTGCCTGTCTGCGCGGCAAGCCGGGCTGGGGTGACAACATGGCGTTCATCACCACCGTTGTGAACTCGTTCGGTGGCGCATGGTTCGACGCCGACGGCCGTCCGCAGCTGGACAGCTCGGAATGGAACGCGGCAATCAACTTCTATGTTGACCTGCTGGGAAGCTATGGCCCTCCGGGCTCGGAAGGGAATTCGTTCAACGAAATCCTCGCCCTTTACAACGAAGGCAAGTGCGGCATGTGGATCGACGCCACCATCGCGGCTTCGTTCCTTGAAGTTGACGGTGTTGCCTACGCCCAATCGCCGAACGCTGGTAACCCGGTTGGCGCAAACTGGCTGTGGGCATGGGCAATGGCCATCCCGGCCGGATCGCCGAATGCTGAAGCCGCGTCCGACTTCATCGAGTGGGCGACGTCCAAAGACTACGTTCAGGCTGTTGGGAACCACCCCGACTTTGGCTGGGGTTCTGTTCCCACCGGTCAGCGTGCGTCCACCTACGCGATCCCCGAGTTCCAGGCTGCTGCAGCCTTCGCCGCCGCTGAACTGGCCGCGATCGAAAGCGCCGCGCCCGAGGCAACTGACCTGAAGCCCTACGTTGGGGTTCAGTTCGCCGCGATCCCGGAATTCCCGGAAGTGGGTTCTGCCGTTGCTCAGGAAATGGCCGCGGCTCTCTCGGGCGCCAAGTCGGTCGAAGACGCACTGGCCGCAGCGCAAGACGCAGCTGACGCGATCATGCGTGAGGCAGGCTACTACTAAGCCGCCCCCTCCCAGAAGGCCCGCTTGCGGGCGGGCCTTCGCTTTCCACACCCTGTCGCTTGTATTGCCTGACCGGCCCAGCGACACTTACACACAAATACAACTTCACCATCACAAGCAAACGCGGTCTTCGTTTTGCTAGGAGGATAGGTTTATGTCTGACAGAAAGCTTCCTCGGCTCCTTCAAACACCGGCGGTTCTACTGCTTTTGGTTTGGATGCTGATCCCACTGGGGATGACACTCTACTTTTCGTTCATCCGGTACGTTCTGAACAGCCTTCGCCGCCCGGAATGGACATCGCCGAGCCTGAGCAACTGGCGTGGTTTCGGAAATTATGAATTCGTTCTGAAATCCAAGGACTTCGTGCTCGCGATCCAGAACAGCCTGTTCATTGTGTGCAGCATCCTGTTCCTGACCGTCATCCTGGGCATCCTGATCGCAGTCTTGATCAACAAGACCTTTCCGGGGCAAGGGATTGTCCGGGTTTTGCTGATCTCGCCCTTCTTCGTGATGCCAGCCGTCAACGCCGTTCTCTGGATCAACATGATCCTTGATCCCGTCCTGGGCCTGCAAGGCATCGCGGTGGCCGGCATCAACGACATCCTGGATGGCCTGAGGCAAATGCCCCTTCTGGGCGGGTTCTCCTCGCTCTGGCCGGAATTCGAACCGATTTCATTCCGCGCGACGCAGACCTCGGCCATCGCCGTGATCATGATGGTGACCTGGCAATGGACGCCCTTCGCGGTTCTAATTTTCATGACCTCGCTTCAATCCGAGGATCAGCAGCAAAAAGAAGCGGCCATTCTGGATGGCGCTGGCACATGGTCGCAATTTCGGTTTCTGACCTTGCCGCACCTGGGGCGGCCGATTGCGATCGTGGTGATGATCCAGGCGATTTTTCACCTGTCGCTTTATGCGGAAATCGAAATCGTGAGCCGGGGCAACGGGAACAAGAACCTGCCCTATCTGATCGGTGAATTTGCCAACAACAACATCGGCGCAGCCAGTGCCACCGGCATTTTCGCGGTCATCCTTGCCAACATCGTAGCCATCTTCCTGCTGCGCATGGTCGGCAAAACGTTGATGGAATAGGAGGAAAACCCATGGCAATCGTTGCACAATCCTCGAAATTCAGCTCCTACGGACGGCCCGTTCTGGCCTGGGGTGTTGGGCTGCTCTTCTTCTTTCCCATCTTCTGGATGGTTCTGACGAGCTTCAAGACAGACGCCGACGCGGTAAAGCCGGAATACCTGTTCTTCTTTACCCCGACGCTGGATAACTACCTGAACATGACCGACAATTATGACTACTGGCGGTTTGCCAGGAATTCGGTGATCACCTCGGTTTCGGCAACTCTGTTCACCCTGTTCGTCAGCGTTCCTGCCGCCTATGCGATGGCGTTCAACCCGACGCGGGCAACCAAAGACGTTCTGATGTGGATGTTGTCGACGAAGATGCTGCCGGCTGCCGCGGTGCTTTATCCGATGATCTTCCTTGCCAAAGGCATCGGGCTTTATGACACGCATATCCTGATCATCACCGTGTTGAGCCTGATCAACCTGCCGATCGCGATCTGGATGCTGTTCACCTATTTCAAGGAAATCCCGAAGGATATCATCGAAGCGGGCAAAATGGACGGCGTCAACACATGGGGCGAGATCAAGGAGATCCTTGTTCCCCTCGCCTGGGGTGGCATCGCGTCAACCGCACTTTTGATTTTCATCTTCTGCTGGAACGAAGCCTACTGGACTGTCCGCCTCACGACCATCGATGCGGCCACGCTGTCCAAACTCATCGAAGGCAACCGAGCTCCGGAGGGCCTGTTCTTCGGCCGCTTGTCAGCAGTCTCAACAGCCGCCGTCGGACCCATCGTTGTCCTTGGTTGGTTCTGTCAAAAACAATTGGTCCAAGGCTTGACCTTCGGCGCCGTGAAGTGAGGAAAGACCATGGGACAAATTGTTCTCGATAAAGTATCCAAGAGTTTCGGTGACGTGGAGGTCATCCCGCCGCTGGACCTGACCATTGAAGACGGTGAGTTTACCGTATTTGTCGGCCCGTCCGGCTGCGGCAAGTCCACGCTGCTGCGCATGATTGCGGGCCTTGAGGACCTGACCTCGGGCGCTATCGCAATTGACGGCGAAGACGTGACCGAGGTGCCGCCTTCGAAACGTGGCCTGGCGATGGTGTTCCAGTCCTATGCGCTTTATCCGCACATGACGGTGCGCAAGAATATCGGCTTTCCGCTTCGAATGGAGAAGATGGACCAGGCCGAAATCGACAAGCGCGTCGAAACGGCCGCCACTTCGTTGAACCTTATGGACTATCTGGACCGCAAACCTGGGCAGCTTTCGGGCGGTCAGCGTCAGCGGGTTGCCATTGGCCGCGCCATTGTCCGCGATCCTTCGGCGTTCCTGTTTGATGAACCATTGTCGAACCTCGACGCCGCCTTGCGGGTGGGCATGCGGCTTGAGATCAGCGAGATGCATGAGCGTATGCAGACCACAATGATCTATGTGACCCATGACCAGGTGGAAGCCATGACCATGGCCAACAAGATCGTGGTTCTTCAAGCTGGCGTCATCGAACAGGTCGGCTCGCCGCTGGATCTCTATCACAAGCCTCAGAACGTGTTCGTGGCCGGTTTCATCGGCTCACCGAAGATGAACATCTTTACCGGCCCTGAGGCGGAAAAGCAGGGTGCGCACACCATCGGTATCCGCCCGGAACACACCGACGTCAGCATGACCGAGGGCACATGGAAGGGCACCGTGGGTGTCGCCGAACATCTTGGGTCAGACACATTTATCCACGTTCACAACACCGGGCTTGCCGACATGGTCACCGTGCGTATCTCCGGGGATATCTCGGTGAAACACGGGGATGACATTTACCTGACCCCACAGCCTGACCAGATCCACAGGTTCGACGCGCAGGGGCTGCGGATCGAATGAGCCGCCTGGATGGCAAAACCGCGCTGATTACGGGGGCCGCCCGGGGGATCGGGCTGGCCTTCGCCAAGGCCTATGTGGCCGAAGGCGCGCGGGTTGCCATCGCAGACATCGACCACCGCCGCGCCCGCGACGCCGCCGCCGAAATAGGTGCGGCTGCGATTGCCGTTGAAATGGATGTCACCCAGCAAAGCAGCATTGACGCGGCAATCGCGCACACGGTCGCGCGGCTGGGTCAGATCGACATCCTGATCAACAATGCAGCCTTGTTCACAGCCGCGCCGATTGTCGACATCACGCGCGAAGACCATGCACGGGTTTTTGACGTCAATGTCACCGGAACCTTGTTCACCCTGCAGGCCGTCGCACGGCACATGATCGACCGGGGCATCAAGGGCAAGATCATCAACATGGCCAGCCAGGCCGGACGCCGGGGTGAACCCCTGGTTGCCACCTATTGCGCCAGCAAGGCCGCTGTCATCAGCCTGACCCAATCCGCCGGGCTGAACCTTATCGCGCACGGGATCAACGTGAATGCGATCGCTCCGGGGGTGGTGGACGGCGAACACTGGGACGGTGTTGATGCCTTTTTCGCCAAGTTCGAGAACAAGGCCCTGGGACAAAAGAAAAAGGAGGTCGGCGACGCCGTGCCCTTCGGGCGCATGGCACAGGCCGAAGACCTTACAGGGATGGCTGTTTTCCTCGCCTCCAGGGACGCCGACTACATCGTTGCACAGACCTACAATGTCGACGGCGGGACTTGGATGAGCTGATGGAAGATCTCGTGCGGGGAACCGATCTTATGAAACTGAACGACGCGACACTGAAGGAGCTTCCCAAGGCCGTCCTGCGCCCGAACTATGACCGGGCACGGCTCACGCCTGGTATCGTGCACATCGGCGTTGGGAATTTTCATCGGGCCCACCAGGCATGGTATCTGCATCGCCTGATGCAACAGGGCGAAGCGCTGGATTGGGCGATCATCGGCGCCGGTGTTCGGACCTATGACGCGGCCATGCGCGACAAGCTGCTGGCGCAGGATTGTCTGACAACCTTGATTGAGCTGGACCCGTCGTCTTCGACGGCTGAAGTCGTCGGCTCGATGATCGACTACCTTCCGATCGAGGAAAACAACACCGCCCTGATCGAACAGATGGCACGGCCCGACATTCGCATCGTGGCCATGACTGTGACAGAGGGCGGGTATTTCATTGACCCTGCGACCAAGGAATTTGACGCGGCGCATCCCGACATTGTTCATGACAGCCGCAACCCGAAAACGCCAAGAACGGCCTTCGGTGCCATCGTCGCGGCGCTTCGCCTGCGACGGGACACGGGGATAGGCCCGTTTACCTGCCTGTGCTGTGACAATCTTCTGGGCAACGGGGATGTGCTGCGCAAAACACTTGTGTCCCTGGCGCGTCTGTCCAATTCCGAATTGGCAGACTGGATAGACGCCACCTGCACGTTCCCAAATTCAATGGTCGACAGCATTGTTCCGGCAACCGGCCCCGACGAATTGGCGCTGGCACATCAGCTGGGCATAGATGACCAGGTCCCCGTGACCCACGAAAGCTTCCGCCAGTGGGTGATCGAAGATGATTTTTGCGCCGGTCGACCTGACTGGGACAAGGTCGGCGCGACCTTCACGGATGATGTACACGGCTATGAGGCGCTGAAAATCCGGATTTTGAATGGCGGGCACCAGGTGGTCTCGGTGCCGGGCGAGGTTCTTTCGATCAAGACGATAGCTGATTGCATGAAACACGATCTGATCGGCCCGCTTTTTACCAAGGTTGCGCAAGAAGAAATCGCGCCGCTGGTTAAACCTGTCTTGGGCATGACCAGCAAGGATTACGTCGCGCTGATCCACAAGCGGCTTTCGAACCCGAAGATCATCGACACAACCCGCCGGGTGGCCTTTGACGGCTCGTCCCGTCATCCTGGGTTCATCATCCCCTCGATCCGCGAGGGGCTGGCGAAAGGAACCCCGATCGACGGGCTTGTCCTGGTCGAAGCCGCCTGGGCAAGGATGTGCGAAGGCACGCGGGAAGACGGCAGCAAGATCGACCCGAATGATCCGTTTTGGGAGGACTTGACTGCGACGGCCCGGCAAGCGCGGGAAAACCCAACTGCGTGGCTTGAGATGCGCCAAATTTACGGGGATCTCGCGGACGAGCCTGGGTTTGCAGACCGCTTTGCGAAGTGGCTTGGCGTGATTTGGGATGAGGGGTTGGAAGCGGCGATCGCAACCTATCTCAAACCTTGAGACTTGACCCCAATTGGAAATACCGTGTGTGCAACGGAAACTCACCCCAATATTCATTGAGGAAGCCCTATGATCCTTTGCTGTGGAGAAGCCCTTATCGACATGATCCCTGAGCAAACGGTTCGGGGCCCGGATGGCTACGTGCCGCGATCAGGTGGCGCGATCTTCAATACCGCCATTGGCCTCGGGCGATTGGGTTGTCGAACTGGCTTGTTGAGCGGCATTTCGACCGATGTGTTCGGCCATCAGCTGATGGCTGATTTGAGGGCAAGCAATGTCGACACCCGATATGTCATCCGGTCGGATCGCCCAACGACCTTGGCGTTCGTCAAGCTGTCCGATGGACATGCGTCATATTCGTTCTTTGACGAAAACTCCGCAGGGCGGATGATCGCCCCTGATGATTTGCCGGGCGAAATAGACGATATTTCTGCCCTGTATTTCGGCGGTATCAGCCTGGCCTGCGCTCCGGGCGCCGAAACTTATGCGCAGCTGGCCGAAGCGCACGCGCGCGAATGTGTCGTGATGGTCGACCCCAACATCCGGCCCAGCTTCATCGCAGACGAGCCAAGTTTCCGGGACCGAATTGAACGGATGATCAAGCTGGCCGACATTGTGAAAGTCTCCGACGAGGACCTGAACTGGATCATCCAAAGCGCGGACGGGCTTGAAACGAAAGTCGCCCAATTAAAGAAACTTGGGCCTTCCATCGTCATCCTGACGCGCGGCAAATCCGGTGCCCAGGCATGGTTGCCAGATGGACGATCCATCTTTGTCGCCAGTCAGAAGGTCGATGTCGTCGACACCGTCGGTGCAGGTGACACGTTCAATGCCGGTGTATTGGCAAGCCTGTCTGAAGCAGGTCTGCTAACCAAAACTGCTATTGAGACGGTGTCGGAACATGACGTTGCAGAAGCGATTGGATTCGGTGCGAGAGCCGCTGCAATCAATGTCGGTCGTGCTGGTGCAAACCCGCCCTGGCGTGATGAACTTTAAGAAAGCAGCTATGCCAACGCTTAAGGGCACGTGTGTCTAGGGGACCTTGGAGGTCAATTCCTACAGACGATGCCCATATTCATGGTTTGACGGCAAAACCCCCGATCAAGCCCACTTCGGATCGTCAGCGGCGGAAATCCATGCTGAAAACCCAAACCCTGTACAAGAAAGACAGGCCGCCTCTTTTGACCTAGTCGCAGATGGTTGTCCCCTTGTCCGCTACCCGGGCTAGCTTCGTCAAATCTTGTCGCAAGATGTTTTGATGACCGGTTTCTTCGCTGCACAGTACACGAAAGTCACGTATGCGGGACAAACAGCCGTTCGCTGCGGTAGCTACCAGGGTCTGCTTTGCTAGCAATGGGTTCCCCCATCGAACTTTCAATCAATCGCCGTGACTCGCTCGGCACCGCGAAGCCGACTGAGTGTGACCGGAGTGATGCCGAGAAAGGACGCTATCAAATAATGGCCGAAGAGACCTTCGTGACGCGGGAAATCTTTGCGAAACCACGCAAGGCGGTCTGCGCCACCAAGTGCAGCAAGGCACCACTCTCGATCAGCTTTACGGGCCAGTTCTTGCTGCAAAATGCCGTTTGCCCATTCGCGAATTGGCTCCGATGCCAACATAAGCTCAGTCAAAGCACGGCTGTCCATTTGCGCAACTAACGCATCCGCAATCACATCTATTGATACGAGCGAGGTCCCGTTTCTGGATCTCGCGACATTTGGCGTAACCACGCAAGGACCAGCGTGAAAGCCAACACAAACGGCTCGACCTTCGGGATCGCTGATTTGGCTGGTGGCGCGTCCATCAAGAATGATGTGCTCCATTGGGTCTGGTTCGCCCTGCGTCGTAATGCGGCGCCCCTTTTCGACATGTTCAACGCCCCATGCTGCAGCGAACGCACGCGCGGTGTCTTTGTCCAAAGCGCTCGGGGAACTGGTGAAAAACGTCAAAAGGTCCAAATCGCGAATTCCTTATCAAACGATAATGCCAGCTTTGCTCGCGCCCAGTACGACGGCTCTAACGGTAAGGAGAACAACCAAATGACGATACCAACTCCGCAGCACAGTGGGCAAGCGGCAATCTTCGGTCTCGCAGCCAGCGGAACCCCGACAAAATCGATAGAGGATTCTCCAATTGCTTTGCAGAATTCAAAACCAAACAGAAAGTTGATCATGCGAGTATTTAAGACTGGTCTAGTTATCTCAGGTGGCGCGATTGGGGCGTTAGTCTTGGCCGCGTTTGGTTTGTATTTCGCCACATCCGGGCAATACCCTGTGGCCGCCACCGTGGTCGACGATGCCTCGCTTCCACAAATCGAAATCAACGGTGTGCGTCTGCATGCGGAAACATACGGCGACCCATCGAACCCGGTGATCATTGTACTGCACGGAGGTCCGGGCGGAGATTACAGATCACAACTTGCAGCAAAATCACTGGCGGATACCAATTTCGTCGTGTTCTACGACCAAAGAGGTGCGGGACTGTCCGAAAGAGTTCCGGCGGAAGAGTTGACCGTCCCCAACTATATGACAGAGCTTGACGCGGTAATTGAAAAATACTCTCCAGATCGCCCCGTGACGCTGTTGGGGCATTCATGGGGCGCAATGCTTGCGACGGCCTATTTGGGAGAAGCTCCGGAAAAAGTTGCACGCGCAATTCTGTTGGAACCGGGCTTTTTCACGGGCGAAGAGGCTCAGGATTGGATGACACAAGCAAAACCATATATGTCCGGACTGGGATTTTATTGGCAGGCCGCAATCGCCGCTTTTCAGTCTCTGCATGTGTCTGGTCCCGACTCTAGCGCCGGTCAGGACTATATGATGAGCGAAATCATTCACGAATTCGTCAGTCATCCGGAAAACCCGTATCACTGTGCCGGCGAAGAATTCGATGCGGCGGCGTGGCGATTTGGTGCAACGGCCAGCCAAACGGCCGGCAATACCGGTGCTGCCGAAATTGAACTTATTGCCCAAGGTGCAGAAAGCTATCCCGGACCTGTTCTGTTGCTCGCCAGTGCGTGCAACGATTGGATTGGCGAGGATGCGCAACGTGTTCACCTAAGCTTTTTTCAAAACGGAGAGCTTTCGATTGTACCAAACTCCGGTCACGATATGATTTGGGACAATCCAGACGAAACAATGCCCTTGATACGTGCATTTCTTAGCAAATAAACCAGAGACAAGGGCTGTCAGTGTGGACAGCCCTTGTCGCAACATTCACCCAAAGCGGTCGTTGGCCCATTTGGCAGCATCGGTAGTTTTTGTGCTCAAACCCGCCACTGGCTGCAGCTTGCACTATGGTCTGCTCTGCGGACAAAACGGTCTTTCCACACGGATGTTCAAATGGCTGCCTTGAACGAGGTGCGTCTAGCTTCATCGGCATTTCGAACGATTTCCGCGATCCGGTGGTATTGATGGGCGAGAGGGCTGGTCTTGCGCCAAAGCATGCCCACAGTGCGCGATGGCTGCGGCTCTGAGAAGCGGGCGACCGAAACGGCGGCGGCGCCGGTTTCGACGGGAATGGCCATCTCGGGAACGAGTGTCACACCAAGCCCGGCCCCGACCATCTGCACCAAGGTCGAGAGCGAGGAGCCGTCCAGAGTTTCGCGCGGCTGGTTCGGTTGAATATTGCAGAACGAAAGCGCCTGGTCGCGGAAACAGTGGCCTTCCTCGAGAAGAAGAAGTTGCATTTCCTGCAGCATGTCCCGGTCCGGAACTGGCTTGTTCCGATCCGCATCAGGGCGGATGAGGACGAAGTTCTCGTCGAACAGTGGGACCTCGGTCAGGCTGGGCTCAGAGATCGGCAGCGCCAGGATAGCTGTATCTATCCGACCTTCGGTCAGTTCCTTGATGAGGGTTGATGTCATGGTTTCACGGACGCGGATATCCACACCGGCAAAGCTCTGATTGAGCCGTTCGACGATGGTGGGCAAGAGATAGGGCGCGATGGTCGGGATCACGCCGATGCGCAACTGCCCGATCCATTGGCCCTTGGCAGCGCGCGCGAGATCTCCCAGTTCATCGACCGCGCGCAGGATCTCCTGTGTCCGTTTCAGGAACTCGCGGCCCAGCGTTGTCAGCCGGACCCGGCGCGGCATGCGCTCGAACAAGGTGCTGCCGAGAGTTTCCTCAAGCTCCCTGATCTGTACGGACAGGGCTGGCTGGGACACGGCGCAAGCCTCTGCGGCGTGACCGAAATGGCCATGCCGGGCGAGTGAATCGAAATAGCGAAGCTGACGGATGGTGATGTTAGTCATAGGAAAGAATTATCATGAGAATTGGATAATGCAATTTTCTCTTATCAAGATGTTGCGCTACACAGGTCAGGAAGACGGATCAGACCTGATCTCCACCCCAAACAGCGAATTCACCTCAATGGGAGAAACATGATGGACGGAAACAACAGCGGCAAATGCCCGGTCGTACACGGCGCGACAAGCGTCGGTATGCGGTCGAACAAGGATTGGTGGCCCAACCAACTCAACCTCCGCATTCTGCATCAAAACTCGGCCAAGTCCGACCCGATGGGCGATGGCTTTGATTATGCCGAGGCGTTCAAGACGCTCGATCTTGATGCGCTCAAGAAAGATCTGCGGGACCTGATGACGGACAGCCAAGATTGGTGGCCGGCCGACTATGGCCATTATGGCGGTTTGTTCATCCGCATGGCCTGGCACAGCGCCGGCACCTATCGCACAGCGGACGGGCGCGGTGGCGCGGGAACTGGGCAGCAGCGCTTTGCTCCGTTGAACTCGTGGCCCGACAACGGGAACCTCGACAAGGCACGCCGCCTCCTGTGGCCGATCAAGCAGGAATACGGCAACGCGATTTCCTGGGCCGATTTGATGATCCTCGCGGGCAACGTCGCGATTGAGAGCATGGGCGGTCCGACGTTTGGCTTTGCCGGTGGCCGCGCCGATGTTTGGGAACCCGAGGAGGATACCTATTGGGGGGCCGAGACCGAATGGCTGGCGCCGGACGACAATCCCAACAGCCGTTATTCGGGCACGCGCGATCTGGAGAACCCGCTGGCCGCCGTGCAGATGGGCCTGATCTATGTGAACCCGGAGGGGCCGGACGGGCAACCCGACATTCTCGCCTCGGGCCGCGACGTGCGCGAAACCTTTGCCCGCATGGCGATGAACGACGAGGAAACCGTGGCGCTGGTTGCAGGCGGTCACACCTTTGGCAAGGCGCACGGTGCGGGCGATCCGGGGCTGGTTGGCCCTGAACCCGAAGCCGCCCCGATTGAGGAGATGGGCCTGGGCTGGATCAACGCCCATGGCTCGGGCAAGGGGGATGACACCACCACAAGCGGGATCGAGGGCGCCTGGACCGCCAACCCGATCCAGTGGGACAATGGCTATTTCGACCTGCTGTTTGGCTATGACTGGAACCTGACCAAATCGCCCGCCGGGGCGTGGATCTGGGAGCCGGCCGGCGTGACCGAAGAGGACATGGCACCGCAAGCCCACGACCCTTCGAAGAAGGTTCCGACCATGATGACCACCGCCGACATGGCGATGCGGATGGACCCGATCTATGGCCCCATCTCGAAACGGTTCCACGAAAACCCGGCAGAGTTTGCGGATGCCTTCGCGCGGGCTTGGTTCAAGCTGACACATCGCGACATGGGCCCCAGATCGCGCTATCTTGGTGGGGAAGTGCCGGGTGAGGAGCTGATCTGGCAGGATCCGATTCCGGCCTCGGAAACTGACCTGAACAATGATGAGCTGACCGACCTGAAAGCAGCGGTGCTCGCCTCGGGCCTGAGCGTGTCGGACCTGGTCAAAACCGCCTGGGCTTCGGCTTCGACCTTCCGCGGCTCTGACAAGCGCGGTGGCGCCAACGGTGCGCGTATCCGGTTGGACCCGATGAACCGCTGGGAGGTCAACGAGCCCGAAGAACTGGCGCGGGTGCTGGCGACGCTGGATGAGGTCCGCACGGGCTTCGGCAAGCCGGTCTCGATGGCTGATCTGATCGTCGTCGGTGGTGCGGCGGCGATCGAGAGGGCCGCGGGGAATGCGGGCCATGACGTGACCGTCCCAGTGACCTTGGGTCGCGGCGACGCCACCCAGGACATGACCGATGTCGAAAGCATCGGCCATCTGGAGCCGGCCGCCGACGGCTTCCGCAACTGGCAGAAGACCGAGTACACGATCTCGCCGGAAGAACTCCTGGTCGACAAAGCCCAGCTTCTGACCCTGAGCGCACCGGAAATGACCGTGTTGATCGGCGGCCTGAGGGTGCTGGGTGCAAACCACGGTGGCAGCGCGCATGGCGTCCTGACCGATCGGGAAGGTCAACTCACCAATGACTTCTTCACGAACCTGCTCGACATGGGCACGACGTGGACGGACATGGGCGATGGCATTTTTGAAGGTCGTGACCGCGGCGCCGAGAAAGCCAGGTGGACCGCAACGCGGGTCGACCTCGTGTTCGGCTCGAACTCGCAATTGCGTGCCCTGGCGGAAGTCTACGGTCAGAAGGATGCAGGCGAGAGATTCGTGGCCGACTTCATCGCTGCCTGGAACAAGGTCATGAACGTGGATCGCTTCGACCTGACCTAAGTGTTCACACCTGTAGGTGAAATTAGCATTGGCGGTGCCCGAGGACATTGGGCACCGCTTTTTTTTGCTATTGGCACCACAATAATGGCTGTGCACCACGTCACGGCCATTCGAACACAGCGCAGCATCCGTCACGGTGGGCTCACAGCCGTCATCCGGTAGAAACAGTCAGGCAAATTTGGCGTTTTTTGCGGCTCATGGTCTGCAGGGCTGACGGTTCAGACTTTCGTTGCTTGCGTTCCGATGGCTGCTTTCACGGGTTCACGATCTTTGGGTCAGTTATTGCGGGCAACAAACATCACCGCTTTCGAGTCAGTGCTTGATTTGTGTGAAGGCAACAGTATGACGCGCCGTCAGCTGAACGGCCGTACCCCCGCGCGGGAATCCAATGATCTGGACAAATCGGCGACGATGATGAAACTCGTCCGAGTGGCCCATACGATACCCGACACTGATCGAGGACTAAGTGACTTTATATACGAACCCTTTTGACGCTGTTGCGATCCCTGTTGTTGTGCTGGATTGCAAATTTCAGGTTGTCACTGCGAACAAAGAAGCTCGAAAGGCCTTTGGGGGCGATGACCAGTCTTCCAATATCCAAGACCTCCTTTTGCAAAAGCGCGAAGTGCGCATGCTTTTACAAAAAACGCTGGAGACAGGCGCCGAGACAACCACGTCACTTTCAATCAAGGCAGGGTTCGGAACGGTGTTTCAAATGTCGATCCGGCGCGTTCCTGTGGTAGACAGACCCGATGGTATTGCGCTTGTGCTCACATTCGAAGACCGCTCGTCCTTGCTGGATGTCAAAGCGATGCGCAGTGATTTTGTGGCCAATGTCTCGCATGAAATTCGGTCGCCGCTGACGGCGATTTCGGGTTTTGTCGAAACGCTTTTGGGTCCGGCGCGCGATGACCCGGCCGCGCAGGAACGGTTTCTGCAGCTTATGGACAAAGAGGTTGCACGGATGACCAACCTGGTGAGCGACCTGCTGTCCTTGTCGCGTGTCGAGGTCAAGGAACGCCGGGCACCTAAGAAAACCGTCGATCCGAACCAAATCATCTTGCAAGCCGAAGAAATCGCCGAGGCTTTTGCGCGAAAACACGGAAAAACACTCGTTGTCACGACCAATGGCGTGCTGCCAGAGATCTTGGGAAACCATGACGATCTGGTGCGTGTGTTGATCAACCTGTTCGAAAACGCGGTCACCTATAGCCGCGAAGGGGGCGAGATCCGCATGTCCGCCGACGTTGATTGCGGCGACAATCCTCTTAACAAGACAGCAATACGCATTTCCGTCTGCGATCAGGGGGAGGGCATTCCAGCCGCCGAGATCCCCCGCCTGACCGAACGGTTTTACCGTGTCGACAAAAGCCGGTCGCGCAGCGTCGGCGGCACCGGACTTGGCCTGGCGATTGTGAAACATATCCTGCTGCGCCACCGCGGCAAGCTTGAGATCGAAAGCACCCTTGGCGAAGGGTCCGAGTTTCGAATTTACCTGCCGATCGCGGAAACCTCAAAATAATCCGCACTGTCACTGAACTGTTACAAGCCTGTCGTACCCGTGAATCATTCCCGGTCGAATGACGTGTCGTTCCCTTCGGAGCCATACAGTCACTTAAGGAGATGATTTAACATGACTGCCACCTATACGCCTCTGACGGCAGCGGTGCTTTTCGCCCTTGCCAGCGCCGCGCCCGCCTTTGCCCGCGATCAAATCAGCATTGTCGGATCGTCCACGGTGTTCCCGTTTTCGACAAGCGTTGCCGAGCGGTTCGGCAAATCCACCGACTTCAAAACGCCGGTTGTCGAAAGCACCGGGTCGGGTGGCGGGCTCAAGCTTTTTTGCAGTGGGATCGGCGAAGGCTTTCCCGACATCGCCAATGCATCGCGCCGGATCAAATCCTCCGAGGTCGAAAAATGTGCCGAAAACGGCGTGACCGAAATCGTAGAGGCCACGATCGGCTTTGACGGGATCGTTCTGGCAAATTCGAGAAATGCGCCGATGCTGGAAATCACGACCCGCGATATCTTCCTGGCTCTGGCCAAGGATGTTCCAAACGGGGACGGCACGACGCAGCCGAACCCTTACACGATGTGGAATGAGATTGACCCGGATCTGCCTGCGGTCAAAATCGAGGTTCTGGGCCCGCCACCCACATCCGGTACGCGCGATGCCTTTGCCGAACTGGCGCTGGAGGGCGGGTGCAAGAGCTTTGACTGGATTAGCGCTTTGGCGCAGTCCGACAAGGACGCCTACAAGGCGCTCTGCCACACAATCCGCGAGGACGGCGCCTTTGTTGAAGCGGGCGAAAACGACAATTTGATCGTGCAAAAACTGCAGGCAAATTCATCCGCTTTCGGCGTTTTTGGCTACAGCTTTCTTGAGCAGAACAGCGACAGCGTTCAGGGCGCGGCCATCAACGGTGTTAATCCTGAATTCGAAGAGATCGCCGAGGGAAACTACCCGATTGCGCGCTCGCTGTTCTTCTACGTCAAGAAAGCGCATATCGGCATGGTTCCCGGGATCGAAGCCTTCCTGGCCGAGTTCACCGATGAGGATACCTGGGGCGAGGATGGCTATCTTGTCGACAAGGGCCTTATCCCCCTGGGCGGCGATGTCCGCACGGTATGGTCGGCAAAGATCAACGGGCTCGAACTGCTTGATATGTAAAGAAATCGGGGTTGGGGCCGGTTCGGCCCCAGCCCTTCACGTGGTTTGGGGGCTTCATGTCAAACACCACCATAGATTTTGACCGAAAGACGCGACCGGCCTGGATAGATCGGTTGATCATCGCGGTTTTGTGGCTTGCAGCTACGGTTGCCATATTGGTGACCATCGGCATCATCCTTTCGCTTTTGGCTGAAACGATCCGGTTTCTGGAAAAAGTTCCGCTGCGTGAGTTCCTGTTTGGTCTCGAATGGTCGCCGCAAACGGCCATCCGGGCTGATCAGGTCGGCGCCGAGGGCAGTTTCGGTGCCATACCGCTGATCAACGGCACCCTTCTGATCAGCGCCATCGCTATGGTCGTGGCGACGCCGCTGGGCCTGGCTTCGGCGGTATACCTTTCTGAATATGCCTCAAAACGGGCGCGCGACTGGATAAAGCCGGCGCTGGAAATCCTCGCGGGGATTCCCACCGTGGTCTACGGGTTTTTCGCGGCTCTCACCGTCGCCCCTTTCATCCGGATGACCGGCGGACAGTTCGGGCTGGAGATCGCATCGGAAAGTGCGCTGGCGGCAGGTATGGTGATGGGCATCATGATTGTGCCGCTGATCTCGTCGCTGTCAGATGATGTGATCAATGCGGTGCCGCAATCTCTGCGCGATGCATCGCTTGGGCTGGGTGCAACCCAGTCGGAAACTGTGCGCAAAGTGATTTTGCCCGCAGCCCTTCCCGGTATCTCTGGCGCGCTCTTGCTGGCGACGTCGCGTGCGATTGGCGAGACCATGATTGTGGTCATGGCCGCCGGACTGGCGGCGAAGCTGACCCTAAACCCGCTTGATGCCGTCACAACGATCACCGCGCAGATTGTCGCCCTTTTGACCGGCGATCAGGAGTTTGATTCAGCCAAGACCCTGTCGGCCTTCGCTCTGGGTCTGCTTTTGTTCATCCTCACCCTGTGCCTGAACATCGCTGCCCAATGGATCACCCGAAAATACCGAGAGCAATATGACTGATTTCATAGACAAAGCGGGCTTTGGCCTGAAGGCCCGCCACCGGGCCGAGAAGCGCTTTCAGTGGACCGGGCGGCTGGCCATTCTGATTTCGCTGGCCTTTCTTGCCTGGATGGTCGTCACGATCATGATCGGCGCCTCTGGTGCGGTTCGGCTCGTCCAAATCGCGGTGCCGGTTGATCTGAGTGTCGAAAATGTCGACCCTGATGACATTGCAGGAGCCGGATACGGGGCGATCATCAAACAGGGCCTGCGCGCGCAGTTTCCCGAGGTGAGCAAGCGCGCCGAAAAGAAACGGCTTTACAATTTGGTCAGCCCCGAAGGCAGTTTTGAACTTGAACGCCAAGTTCTGTCTGATCCCACCTTATTGGGCGGAACACCCTTGGTGTGGGTGACAGCATCGGATGACTTGAGCCTCTATGTGCGCGGAAAAATCAACACCGACTTGCCCGAGGATCAGCGCCAGATCTCGGATCAGGAGATCGCTTGGGTTGACCAAATTCAAGACCAGGGCCGGATACGCAATGTGGCCAACTGGGGCTTTCTGACCAACGGAGACAGCCGCGAACCAGAGATCGCCGGCATTCTGGCCGCCTTTGTCGGATCGGCCCTGTCGCTAAGCGTGTGCTTCCTTTTGTCCTTTCCTGTCGGTATCGCGGCAGCGACCTATCTTGAGGAATTCGCCCCGGCCAACCGGGTCTCGGACGTGATTGAAGTGAATATCAACAACCTGGCAGCTGTGCCCTCAATCGTCTTTGGCCTGCTGGGCCTGTCGATTTTCCTGGGCTATTTTGGGCTGCCGCGATCCTCGCCGTTGGTGGGCGGGATGGTGCTGTCGTTGATGACCTTGCCGACGATCATCATCGCCTCGCGGGCCAGTCTGAAATCGGTGCCACCCTCGATCAAAGAGGCCGCTCTGGCGATTGGTGCAACCCCGGTTCAGGCGGTGTTTCACCATGTCTTCCCGGTGGCCTTGCCCGGCATGATGACTGGTGCGATCGTCGGCATGGCACGCGCCCTGGGGGACACCGCGCCTTTGTTGATGATCGGGATGGTCGCGTTCATCGTCGATGTGCCGCGTTCGATCCTTGAACCCGCAACCGCCCTGCCGGTCCAGATTTTCCTGTGGGCAGACAGCCCCGAGCGCGCATTTTCAGAAAAAACCTCGGCGGCGATCATCGTGCTGCTGGTCTTTCTGGTGGCGATGAACATGGTCGCCATTCTGTTGCGCCGCAAACTTGAACAAAGGTTCTGACGATGAACGATCCCTTTATCATGGCACGCAGTGTCAACGTGTTTTACGGCGATAAACAGGCGCTGTTCGATGTCGACCTGGATATCGAAGAAAAGCGTGTGACGGCGCTGATTGGCCCTTCGGGGTGCGGGAAATCGACCTTTCTTAGGGCGATCAACCGAATGAATGACTTGATCCCGATCTGCCGGTTCGCGGGCTCGCTTAAGATCAGTGGGCACGAGATTTACGACCCCGATGTCGATGTGGTGGCGCTACGGGCGCAGGTTGGAATGGTCTTCCAAAAACCCAACCCGTTCCCCAAGTCGATCTTTGAAAACGTCGCCTACGGGCTGAAAATCCACAAGATGACCAGTTCGAAAACCGAGCTTGCAGACCGGGTTGAATGGAGTTTGAAAAGCGCGGGGCTTTGGGATGAAATTGCTGACCGGCTGGACGAGCCCGGCAATTCCCTGTCTGGTGGTCAGCAACAGCGCCTGTGCATCGCACGCACCATTGCGGTCGAGCCCAAAGTGATCCTGATGGATGAGCCGTGTTCGGCCCTTGATCCGATTGCCACGGCGGTGGTCGAAGATCTGATCGATGGTCTACGCAAAGATTTCACCATTGTAATCGTGACCCATTCCATGCAGCAGGCGGCGCGCATATCGCAGCGCACGGCGTTTTTTCACCTTGGGAATCTGGTCGAGGTGGGCGACACAAAGACTGTGTTTACCAACCCGCAGGAAGAGCGGACACAAAACTATATCACCGGACGGATCGGGTAGGACGGACAAATGGAACACACACATATTGTCGGACGCTTCGACAAAGACCTGAACAAAATCGAAGCACGCATCCTTGCGATGGGCGCGCTTGTCGCGGCTCAATTGCGGGACGCAACAGCAACCCTTGCCGCGCCGGACGGGGCCGAAATCACGCGGATTGTGACGGTTGACCGCCGGATCAACGGTATGAACGGGGCCATTGTCAAACGCTGTGAGCGGCTTATCGCCCTGCGCCAGCCCATGGCAATGGACCTTCGTGAGGCGATGTCACCGATCAACGTCGCCGGTGAACTTGAGCGGGTCGGGGACCACGCGAAATCCACCGCGAAACGGGCGCGCAAACTGGGCGCGGACCGGATACCCGAAGAACAGCTTGAGATCATCATGCAGATGAGCGCCATCGTCCAGACCCAGCTGGAGGCTGTTCTACGCGCCTATAGCGACGGTGATATCGATCTGTCCCGTTTGATCTGTGACCAGGACAGGCAAGTTGATGCGCTGAACAGGGCTCTGTTCAAAGGCGCGGTGAAAACGCTTACCTCATCCGGCGACAATGCAAAGTCCATCATGCATGCGGTCCTGATTTCGCGCAATTTTGAACGGGTCGGGGACCATATCGTAAACATCGCCCGTCACGTCATCCATATCGTGACCGGCGCTGATGTAGCCAGCAAGGTCGAGACGGATGATGGACTGGATGGTAAATAGAGATTTGACTGCTAAAACGGGGCGCCCGAGATGAGTCTTGCCAACCCAAGAATTCTTGTAATCGAAGACGAACCGTCACAGGTCGAATTACTGCGCTATAACTTCACCCGTCAGGGGTTCCAGGTGGACATCGCGGACGACGGAGAAGAGGGGCTGTTGGCTGCAAAAGAGAGCCCACCCGATCTGATTTTGCTGGATTGGATGCTTCCCAACTTGTCCGGCATCGAGGTGTGTCGCCAATTGCGACGCGACAAACGGACCCGCGAAATCCCCATCATTATGCTGACAGCCCGTTCGGAAGAGCGTGACAAGATCCGTGGGCTGGACATTGGCGCGGATGACTACGTGTCCAAACCCTATCTGATCAAGGAATTGACGGCCCGGGTGCGCGCAGCCCTGCGTCGCCCGATCGCCCGGGTTTTTTCGGGCCAGCTAACCGTTGGCGCACTTGATGTGGATATTGAAAAGCACACAGTTTCCCTCGCGGGTAAACGGCTGCAAACCAGCCCAACCGAGTTCCGGTTGCTTGTGACGCTCATGCAAAGCCCGGGTCGGGTGTTTTCGCGCACGCAATTGCTCGACCTTGTTTGGGGAATTTCCTCCGACGTGGACACAAGGACGGTGGATGTTCACATCGGGCGGCTGAGGCGCACCTTGAAACAAGCAGGGTGTGGTGAAATGGTCCGAACCGAACGCGGCTTCGGATACGCGATTGATGGCTGAATTTTGATGGTGCGACCCCTCCTCGCGGCACTGGCAGACAAAACCGGCTTGAGCCGGGCAGGGTGGTTTCGCAGCTTTGCCGGATGACAAAACGCAGCCCATTTCGCTATTTCAAGACAAGTCCGGACATCATCCGCCTGGCGGTGATGACGTATGTTCGATTTCCTCTTTCCCTTCGGAATGTCGAGGATCTTTTGAACGAGCGTGGGATCGACGTCAGCCACGAAACGGGTCGATTCTGGTGGAATGAATTTGGCCCGATGTTCGCATCTGAGATCCGCGGAAATCGGATATGCCGGATGGGATCTTATGCGAACTGGCAGTGGCACCTCGACGATGTTTACGTGAAGATCAACGGCAAGACGCACTACTAATGGCGGGCTGTGGATCGCTAAGGCGAAGTGCTGGAGAGCTATGTCACCAAGCGCCGGGATCGCAAAGCAGCATTGAAATTCCTTAGAAAATCAATGAAACGCCATGGCCGACCAGAAGTCTTTGTGACTGATGAGTTGCGTTCGTTTGGCGCTGCGATGAAGGTCATCGGCATTGCGACAAACAGAAAACCGGGCACCGGCTGAACAAATGGGGCGAGAATTCACACCAGCCGTTTCGGCGACGAGAACAGGCGATGCAGGGCTTTCGCAGTATGGTAGGTTTGCAGAAATTCGTCGCCGTTCACGCCTGCGTCCATAACCATTTCAATCTGGATCGCCCCCCTTTACTCACGCGCCAATTTCCAGATCAACCGAAGCGCCGCTCTCTCCGAGTGGCGCCAGCTTTGTTCGGCATGGGTTCTGGCATCTAGCGGCAATCAGCGACTGGTTCGCATTTGCCTGACACCACCCACAAAGCCAACTTGTCTGCCACAAGCGGCCGCCAAACCTCACTCACTGCAAGAGCTGAGTCCGTCTATCCTTCAGGATAGAAACACGCGGCCCGATGCTGGTCCCCGGAAAGGGTTGGGAGCTCTTGTCGGCACTTCTCTTTGGCTTTCCAACAGCGCGGCGCAAAGGGGCAGCCGCTTGAAATGTCCAGAGGTGACGGCAGCTCACCGCTGAGCTTGATCCGTTCTTTGCGCCCTTTCGGGTCTGCATTCGGCGTCGCAGACAGCAGTGCGCGGGTATAAGGGTGCTGCGGGGCCGCGAAGATTTGAGCCTTGGGTCCGACCTCAACCGCACGGCCCAGATACATGACGATCACATCGTCCGCGACGTGACGCACGACGGACAGGTCGTGGCTGATGAACAGATAGGCGAGGTGCAGGCGGTCCTGCAGTTCGGTCAGAAGGTTCAGGATCGCGCTTTGGATCGACAGGTCCAGCGCAGAGACGGGTTCATCAAGCACCAGCACCTTCGGGTTCAGCATAAGGGCGCGCGCAATGGCGATCCTTTGACGCTGACCGCCCGAGAACATATGGGGATAGCGATCGAAATGTTCGGGCCGTAGGCCAACCATTTCCAGCATGTCGCGCGCCCGTTGTTCGCGTTCAGCGCGCGTCAAATCCGGGCGATTGATGGTCAGGGGTTCCTGCAGGATGACCCCGACCCGCTGCCGGGGGTTGAGCGACCCATAGGGGTCCTGAAAAACGATCTGCACCGATTGCCGCAAACTGGCCCAGTCCGAGGGCAGCATTGGCTTGCCGTCCAGTGTCAATTCGCCTTCGGTCGGGGGCTCGATCATCGCAACCATGCGGGCCAGGGTCGATTTTCCACATCCACTTTCGCCAACGACAGCCAAGGTCTTGCCCGCCGCCAGTTCGAAATCGAGCCCGGCCACGGCGCGCAGCACGCGCGGTTTTCGCATCACGCCGGCGCTAACGTCATAATGGCGGTGTAGCCCCGCGCCCTGAATGACAGCTTCGGTCATGACGCCTTCCTTTCACCGGTATTCAGCGGATAGTGGCAACGCACTTGGCCGAGCTCTGGGCCTGCAGCGACGGGCGGCGTTGTCGTGCATGTCGCATCTGCAAACTTGCAGCGAGGCGAAAACAGGCAGCCGCTGGGGCGGTCGAACTGACCGGGAACGACCCCTGGAATGGTCGGCAGCAACTTGTCGGTTGCGCGTTCCGGCAGCGCATCCAGAAGGGCCGCAGTATAGGGATGATGTGGTTGATCAAACAGCGGCCCCACGGGCTGCTCCTCGATCTTCTGACCGGCGTATTGGACGCAGACACGTTCGGCCGTTTCGGCCACAACGCCCATGTCGTGGGTGATCAGAACCAGGCCCATGCCGGTTTCGCGTCGCAAGTCTGCCAGAAGGTCAAGGATCTGCGCCTGGATGGTCACGTCCAACGCCGTCGTCGGTTCGTCCGCGATCAGAAGCTTGGGCTTGCAAGCGATCGCCATTGCGATCATGACACGCTGGTTCATGCCGCCGGACATCTGGTGCGGAAAGGCCGTCAGACGTTTTTCCGCGTCGGGGATACCCACCTGTTCGAACAACTCGATGGCTCGTTTATGCCGCGTCGCGCGGTCCAGTCCAAGGTGCACGCGCAGGGCTTCCTTGATCTGCCAGCCGACCATGAAGCAGGGGTTCAGCGCTGTCATGGGTTCCTGAAAGATCATGGCCAGATCGTTGCCGATGATCTTTCGTCGCGCAGCCCTGTCGATGCGCAAAAGGTCGGCGCCGTCGAAGCTGAGTTCGTCGGCTGTGACGGTTGCTGTCCAAGGCAAAAGCCCCATGAGCGCGAGCATCGAGACAGATTTTCCCGATCCGCTTTCGCCGACGATGGCCAGAATTTCACCGGCATCGACATCAAGATCCACGGCGTCGACAGCCTGGAACGCGCCAGAGGCGGTTGAGAATGAAACGCTGAGGTTTCGGATGCGCAAGAGGGACATGGACTCAGCTCCTCTTCAGTTTCGGATCAAGCGCGTCGCGCAGGCCGTCACCCATCAGGTTGATGGCAAGCACAGTGACAAGGATGGCCAGACCGGGGAAGGTGACGACCCACCAGGCGCGCAGGATAAACTCGCGGGCCTCGGCCAGCATTGTGCCCCATTCAGGCGTCGGGGGCTGTGCGCCCATCCCCAGAAAGCCCAGCGCGGCGGCGTCAAGAATTGCGGTCGAAAACGACAGCGCCGCTTGCACGATGATCGGCGCCAGGCAGTTTGGCAGAACGGTGATGAACATCAGGCGCGGAAGACCGGCGCCCGCAACTTTGGCAGAGGTGACATAGTCCTTTTGCCGTTCGGACAGAACACTGGCGCGGGTCAGGCGCACATAGTGAGGTTGCAGCACGATGGCGATGGCGATCATCGCGTTGGTCAGCGAAGGTCCAAGAATGGCGACAAGAACCAGCGCCAGCAGAAGCGACGGGAACGCAAGGATGACATCCATGATCCGCATGATCACGCTGTCGAGCCATTTTGGCGCAAAGCCTGACAGCAGCCCCACCAGGATGCCGCCGGTCGCGGCAATGCTCACCACCACGACGCCCACAAAGAATGAGAACCGAGCGCCCACGATCAACCGGGACAGCATATCGCGGCCCAGTGGATCGGTCCCAAGGGGAAAGGTCCAACTGCCGCCCTCTTGCCAGAAGGGCGGTTGCAGTGTCGCATCACGAAACTGGGCGGTTGGATCGTGCGGCGCAATCCACGGGCCAAACAGGGCCAGGAAGGCGAACGCCGCGAACACCCACAGGCCGATGACGGCGCCGCGGTTCTCACGGAAATAATACCAGAATTCCTTCAGCGCGCTTGGCCGGGCAACTTCTGTAACAGCCTCGGTCATCAACGTTTCCTTATCTTGGGATTGATGACGCCATAGAGCATATCAACAGTCAAATTCACGACCATGACCGCAACGGCGATCAGCAACAGCCCGCCTTGCACGACCGGATAGTCGCGGCGGAAAATGCTGTCGACCATCCACTTGCCAATGCCCGGCCAGCTGAAAATGGTTTCGGTCAGGATTGCGCCCGCAAGCAGTGTGCCGACCGAAAGACCGATAACGGTGATGACCGGGATCAGAGCGTTGCGAAGCGCGTGGATCCCGTTGATCCGCCCCGGTGCCAGACCCTTGGCGCGGGCGGTTCGGATGTAATCCTCGCCCAGGACTTCCAGCATGGCCGATCGGGTCTGCCGCGCGATGACAGCCAGCGGGATGGTACCCAGAACGATTGTCGGCAACACAAGGTGACGCACTGCCGAAGTGAAGGCGCCCTTTTGTCCCGAGGACAGGCTGTCGATCAGCATGAAGCCGGTCGGGTCCGGAAAGTAATAGATCAGGTCGATCCGGCCCGAGACCGGAGTCCATTGCAGATTGCCGGAAAACACGATGATCAGCAAAAGTGCCCACCAGAAGATCGGCATGGAATACCCGATCAGCGCCGTGGACATCAGCAAACGGTCATAAAGTTTGCCCCGGTTCACAGCCGCAATGACACCAGCAGGCAGCCCGATGACCACCGCGAAGATCATGGCACAGGTGGACAGCTCCAGCGTGGCCGGAAACAGCGAAAAGAACTCATCCCACACGGGCCTTTTGGTGACAAAGGAATTGCCCAGGTCACCCTGTAGCACCCCGGTCAGATAATCCCAGAACTGGACATAGATCGGTCGGTCGAACCCGAACTGCGCCTCAAGCTCGGCATAGCGTTCGGCGGTCAGGCCGCGTTCGCCCGCCATGACGATAATCGGATCCCCCGGCAGGACGCGGATGAACCCAAAGGAAATCAGCGTGACACCGACGAAGGTCGGGATGAAAGTGAAAAGACGGCTCAGGACATAGTTCAGCATTTCAGCACCGTCAGTTCTTTGGGAAATTGGGTGAGTGACGCGCAGCCCTCTTCGGTGATCAACACATCATCCTCGATGCGGACGCCGAAGTTGTCGATCTCATACAGGCCCGGTTCGTTGGTATAGACGGTGCCTGCGGGCAACACCTGATGGTTCCCGCGCATGATATAGGGCGCTTCGTGCACATCGCGCCCCAGCCCGTGTCCGGTCTTGGTGCGGATGCGGTCGGCAAAAGGCGAAGCCTCCAGCACACCGGTGACGGCATCGTCGATCTGATGCGCGGTGACACCGGCCCGCGTCACATCGAACCCGGTCAGATTGGCGCGCAGGACGGTGTCATAGACCGCCTTTGCCTCATCCGTCGCGTAATCAAGGAACACGGTGCGCGTGATGTCGGCGGCAAAGCCGTGCTTGCGCGCGCCAAAGTCCAGCAAAAGCGCATCGCCTGCCTTCACCGCATAATCGGCGCGGGCCTTTGCATGCGGTCTGGCCGAGCCATCTCCGGCAGCCACAATCGGGTGAAACGCCTGATCCTCGGCACCTTCTGCGAAAAGGTTCTGGATCAGCGTCTGTTCGATCTCTTTCTCGGTCTGGCCAAGGCGCACCGATGCAAGCGTCCGCTCCAGGGCGCGCTCGGAAATCTCGATTGCGCTCGTCAGCGCGTCGATGTCGTCGGGTGTCTTGATCATCCGCAGCGCGGAGATTTCGCGCTCGGCGTCGATGATCTTCAGATCCGGTTGCGCGCGCAACATGGCGTGGTGGACGAAAACACGCATCACCTGCCCTTCGACGCCCAGCGTCGTGATCTGCAAATGATTCAGAAGGTCGGAAAAGCACGCGTCGTACCCATCCTGATCACGCCAATCGAAAACCGCGCCGTCAAAACCGACAAGATCCCAACTGCGCAACTCAAGGTTCGGGACCAGGGCGGCGGGGGTGCCCCTGGCCGGGACGACCAGCAGGAAGGGGCGTTCGTGGCTCATGAACGGATGGATGACCGCGCGCGTGAAATTCGGGCCGGGTACAAGCGCCACGGCATCTACGCCAAGCGCGCTGGCGACGTCGCCATATTCGGCCAAGCGGTCAGAGAGGAGGTTTTTCATTTGACTGTCCGTCACGTGAAAGCCAAGGGGCGCCCGTTACAGGCGCCCCAAGGGATTGCTTATTGCGACAGACCAACCTGGTTGAAGATGTGCCCACCCAGCGGGTGCACAATATAGCCTTCAACTTCGGGACGCATGGTCATGTAGACGACCGAGTGCGCGATCGTGGCCCAAGGTGCCTGTTCCTTGAAGATGACCTGCGCCTGCTCATAAAGCGGCTGACGCTCGGCCTGCGTCGGCAGAACCTTGGCTTGCTGGATCAGGTCTTCGAACGGCTGGTGGCACCATTGCGCCCGGTTCGAGTTCTCGCGACCGTCGCAGCCAAGCAGCACGGCCAGGAAGTTGTCCGGGTCGCCATTGTCGCCGGTCCAACCCAGAAGGATGGCACCATCACGGTCCAGTTCGCGCGAACGGGACAGGTATTCACCCCATTCGTAAGAAACGATCTCGACGGTGACACCGATCTTGGCAAAGTCTTCCTGCATCAGTTCGGCCATACGGCGCGCGTTCGGGTTATAGGGACGCTGAACGGGCATGGCCCAGATCTTCATCTCAAGACCCTCGACACCCTCGGCAGCCAGCATTTCCTTGGCCTTCTCGGGGTTGTATTCGTCGTCCGCAACCGCGTCGTTGTAGGACCACATCGTCGGCGGGATCGGGTTCTTGGCAATCTGGCCAGAGCCCTGGAAGACCACGTCGATGATCGCCTGCTTGTCGATCGCCATGTTGAGGGCACGACGCACGTTGGCGTTGTCATAGGGGGCAACGGTCGTGTTGTAGGCAAGGTAGCCGACGTTCAGACCTTCCTGTTCCATGACCACGATGTCTTCGGCGTCCTTCATCGCCTGAACATCAGCCGGGTTCGGATAGGCGGTCACATGACACTCGCCTGCCTGCACCTTCTGGTAACGAACAGAGGCATCCGGCGTGATCGCGAAGATCAGGCTTTGCACCTTGGCCGCATCACCCCAATAGGCGTCGTTGCGCAGGTAACGGATCACCGCGTCTTTCTGATAAGCTTGGAACGTGAACGGACCGGTGCCGATCGGCGCCTGGTTCATCATCTCAGGCGTGCCTGCGGCCAGCATGGCCTCGCCGTATTCGGCCGACATGACCGATGCGAAATCCATCGCCATGTTGGCAATGAACGGGGCTTCGGGCCGGGTCAGGTTGAAGACGACGGTGTAGTCGTCGACCTTCTCGATGCTCTCGATCAGATCGGGCATCGACATGCCGTCGAAGTATTCCCACGTGCCGCCGGAGACGCCGTTATACGGGTGGTCGTCGTTCTTCTGCCGGTTGAAGGTGAAGATCACGTCATCGGCGTTGAAGTCACGGCTGGGTGTGAACATATCGTTGGAATGAAACTTCACGCCCTTGCGGAGGTTGAAGGTGACGGTCTTGCCGTCCTCTGACACATCCCAGCTTTCGGCCAGCGCCGGAATCACCTCGGTTGTGCCGACCTTGAACTCGGTCAGGCGGTTGTAAAGCGGGTGGCTGGAGGCATCAAAGGTGGTGCCTGCGGTGTACAGCGCGGGATCGAATCCTTCCGGCGAACCTTCCGAGCAATAGACAAGAGATTGTGCCGAAGCCGCCGAGGCGCCAAGCGCGCCAATCAGCAAGCCAGCGGCAATTTTATTTTTGAATAACATGAAGTTATCTCCCTGTTTTGGTTTTGTTTGAAACGCATCTGGAGACTTTTCCCCCGCCTCGCAATCCCGAGACAGGCAGTATCGACCCGCGTTTTGGACGTCACGAATGCCGGGTAGCAGTCCCCATTGTCTCAACGCGTTGATACCACCATGAATCAACACCTTTGCCAATGACAAAGCACCCCGAACGCTGAATTCGTCTGATGAAACGCGATCCTGAAGGCATGTCCACGCATTTGTCGCCACAGTGCAGGACACCTCAAGCCCACCGCCTATGGCAGCATTCCGACGCCGGAAAAGATTTCAGTTGATCTTGAGGAAACAGCCGTGGTTCAGTTCGGGTATTACCTTGGCAATAAAGGCATTGCGCGCTGCTGCTTTGGTGAGTGGAGCCTTTTTGCTCACAGACCTGGTCGAGTTTGACCGATAGCGTGCAATTGGCTCCTTTCAGATATCATCAGGCGGCGCGCCGCCAAGCCCGAAAGGTAAGCCATGCTGCACAACGACAAACTTGAACAATGGGACCGTGAGAATTTCTTTCACCCCTCAACCCACCTTGCTGAATTCGCACGCGGAAACACGCCCCAACGCGTGATCACTGGTGGGTCGGGCTGCCATATCGAGGATCGCGATGGTAATCGATTGCTTGACGCTTTTGCCGGGCTGTATTGCGTGAACGTCGGCTATGGCCGCCTGGAAATTGCCGAGGCGATTGCCGATCAGGCCAAGGAACTGGCCTATTACCATTCCTATGTCGGCCACGGCACCGAAGCGTCGATCACGCTTGCGAAAATGGTGCTGGATCGCGCACCCGACAACATGTCCAAGGTTTACTTCGGCTTATCCGGTTCCGATGCAAACGAGACCAACATCAAATTGGTCTGGTATTACAACAACATCCTCGGCCGCCCAAAAAAGAAGAAGATCATATCGCGCTGGCGCGGGTATCACGGCTCCGGTTTGGTGACCGGGTCCCTGACGGGGCTGGAGCTGTTTCACAAGAAGTTCGATCTGCCCTTGTCGCAGGTGACCCACACTGAGGCGCCGTACCATTTCCGGCGCGATGACCTGGAGCACAGTGAGGCTGACTTCGTCGTCCATTGCGTGTCAGAGCTGGAAGCGATGATCCACCGCGAAGGTGCTGATACAATTGCAGCCTTCATTGGTGAGCCTGTTCTGGGCACAGGGGGCATCGTGCCACCGCCAGCAGGCTATTGGCCGGCGATCCAGGCAGTTCTGGACCGGCACGACATCCTGCTGATCGCGGACGAAGTCGTCACCGGGTTTGGCCGCCTGGGAACGATGTTCGGGTCCGACCACTATGGCATGCGCCCCGACCTGATCACCATCGCGAAGGGCCTGACATCCGCTTACGCCCCCCTGTCGGGCTCTATCGTATCAGAAAAGATGTGGGCGGTTCTGGAGCAGGGGACAGACGAAAACGGCCCAATCGGGCACGGCTGGACCTATTCCGCCCACCCGATTGGTGCCGCGGCAGGCGTTGCAAATCTGGAGTTGATCGACAAACTGGGATTGATCGAGAACGCAGGCACGGTCGGCACGTATCTCAACGCCGAAATGCGCGCGGCGCTGGCCGACCACCCGCACGTTGGCGACGTGCGCGGAGAAGGCATGATGTGCGCGGTCGAATTCGTAAAAGAAAAAGGCAGCCGCACCTTTTTTGATGCGGGCGACAAGATTGGCCCGCAACTTTCGGCCAAGCTGCTTGAGCAAAGCAGCGTCATTGCGCGCGCCATGCCTCAAGGAGACATTCTGGGCTTTGCGCCACCGTTCTGCCTGACGCGCACCGAAGCCGACCAAGTGGTTTCAGCGACGGTGAAAGCTGTCTCATCTGTCCTGGGCTAATGCGCGGAAAGGAAGCCATGATGACCACCAACAACGCAGCATTCGAGACATCCGAATACGATCGGCGCATCGCCAAGACCCGTGCCGCCATGTCGGCGGCCGGGTTGGATGCAGTATTTGTCACAGACCCCTCCAATCAGGCATGGCTGACAGGCTATGATGGGTGGTCTTTTTATGTCCACCAAGGGGTCATACTCACCTTGGAGGGCGAGCCGATCTGGTGGGGTCGCCACATGGACATGATGGGGGGGCGTCGCACCTGTTGGATGCAACACGGGAACATCATCGGCTATGGCGATCAATACGTTCAATCGACCGATATCCACCCAATGCAGGACCTGGCCAAGCAGTTGGCCGCCCGTGGGCTTGAGCGTTCGCGCATCGGGGTCGAGATGGAGAACTATTATTACACCGCCAAGGCGCATGCTGTTTTAACCGGAGAATTACCCGGCGCGACCTTCATCGACGCGACGGCTTTGGTAAACTGGCAGCGGCTGATCAAATCGGACGCGGAGATTGGCTTCATCCGCAAGGCCGCGCGCATTTCTGAAAAGGTGATGAACACCGCGATTGAACGTGCAGAGGTTGGCGTTCGAAAGAACGACCTTGTTGCGGACATCATGCACGCAGGCATTTCAGGCGTGGGCGATGACTGGGGGGATTATCCGGCGATTGTGCCGCTGACGCCATCTGGCCTTGATGCCACAGCGGCGCATCTGACCTGGGATGGCGCCCCGATGCGCAATGGCGAAGCAACTTTTTTTGAGCTGTCGGGCTGTTACCGCCGGTACCACGCCCCGATTTGCCGCACGGTTTTTCTGGGTAGACCTTCGGAAGACATGCGGCGTGCAGAGGCAGCGCAGATCGAGGGGATCGCCGCAGGTCTTGACGCCGCCCGCGCGGGCAATCGGACATGCGATATTGCCAATGCTTTCATGAAAGTCATGGCCGACAATGGCATTGAGAGATCCGGGCGCATGGGCTATCCCATTGGTCTTAGCTACCCCCCGGATTGGGGCGAGCGGACAGCCTCGATCCGAAGCGAAGATGAGACCGTTCTTCAGCCGGGAATGACCTTTCATTTCATGCCTGCCTTGTGGATGGACAGTTGGGGGTTGGAAACCACTGAGACGATCCTGATCCAAGAGCACGGTTCGGCGCAAACCTTGTGCGATATTGAGCGCAAACTCTTTGTGAAGCCCTGAGCAGATGATCGAACAGACCAAGCGCATTTTGTCAGACCTTGTCGCCTTTCCCACGGTTTCAGCCGACAGCAACATGGACATGATCGCCTATCTCGCCAACCGGTTGGAAGATAGCGGCGCGCGGGTTGATGTCCTGTCAGACGACAGTGGTCGAAAGGCAAATCTGTTCGCCACCCTGGGCCCGCAGCGCGATGGCGGCATTGTCCTGTCCGGTCACAGCGACGTGGTCCCCGTCGCTGATCAGGACTGGGCCACTGACCCGTTTGAGATGGTAGAGCGTGACGGCCTTTTGTTCGGGCGTGGGACCTGTGACATGAAAGGGTTCATTGCGGCAACGCTTGCCATGGCCCCGGTTTTTGCGCGCCAGGTCCGCGACAGGCCGCTTCATTTCGCGTTCACCTATGACGAAGAAATAGGCTGCATCGGCGCGGGGCACCTTGTGCAGAGCCTGCGCGAACGATCGATCAACCCATCCCTTGCCCTGATCGGCGAGCCGACAAACATGCGGATCATCGAAGGGCACAAGGGCTGTTATGAATACAGCACACACTTTCAAGGACTTGAGGGGCATGGTTCCGCACCGGATCTTGGTGTGAACGCGATCGAATTTGCGGTCCGTTACATCAATCGCCTTCTTGATCTGCGTGAAGATTTGAAGTCGATGTGCCCGGACAACAGCCGTTTTGAGCCGCCTTGGAGCACCGTGAACACCGGGGCCTTGAACGGCGGCCATGCACACAACGTCATCGCCGCCAAAGCGACCGTTGATTGGGAGATGCGACCGGTCCAGCCAAGCGATGCTGATTTCGTCAAGGGTTCCCTGAAGACGTATTGTGACGACGTTCTCCTCCCCGCTATGCGTGCGGTTCATCCCGATGCCTCAATTGTGACCGAGGTTATTGGCGAAGTCGAAGGTCTCATGCCCACGGAAAAAAACGAGGCCTTGGAGGTTTTGTCCGAACTAACGGGGGCCAATACATCGGATGTGGTGTCCTTTGGAACCGAGGCTGGTATTTTCCAATCGCTTGGCATGGATGTCGCTGTCTGTGGGCCGGGTTCGATAGAGCAGGCCCACAAGGCAGACGAGTATTTGGCCGTAGACCAATTGGCGCAATGCCTCAAAATGCTGGAGGGTCTTGGGGCGAAACTGGCCGGGGCGCCAGAGCACTAGACCGACCGTTTGCCTTCGAAACTTTGGCTTTGGACGAAAAGAAAGCTCGTTTCGACCTTTTTCAAAGCCTCGTTTGTCACACCTTATTGGACACGATGGACCTGACAGCTCTTGTCACAATCCCCGAAGGCTTTGATGCCAGGCACGCAACCCCCAAGCCTTGAAAGCGACACGCCCCGCAACAATTTCCTTGCGCCGTGGGCTCATGACCGGCAAGCCGAACGTATGAAATCAACCGGGTTCCTCGCTCTAAACGCACCCTTCCTTGGCGCCGGGGTTCTGATGACGTTTGCATCCAGTTTTGGGCAGACGTTCTTCATTTCCATTTTTGCCGGGGAAATCCGGCAGGCCTTTGACCTGAGCCATGGCCAATGGGGAGGGATCTATGCGCTGGGCACGACCATGTCGGCCATCGTGATGGTTTGGGCAGGTGGTTTGACCGATACCTACAGAGTTCGCGTGCTGGGGCCAGGGGTTCTTTTGGGTTTAGCTGCGGCTTGCCTGGCGATGGCTGTAAACCCGTTCGTCTGGGCCTTGCCAGCGATTATCTTTGCGCTCAGGTTTTTCGGACAAGGGATGAGCAGTCATATCGCGGTGGTTGCGATGGCGCGCTGGTTCGTGGCAACGCGCGGCCGCGCGTTGTCGATCGCGTCGCTTGGGTTTGCCTTCGGCGAGGCCACGTTACCCTTTCTGTTCGTGTCGCTCATGACAATCGTTGACTGGCGCGTGCTTTGGATTGTTGGTGTCCTGCTGTGTTTGGCGGGCGTTCCCGTCTTGGCGCGTTTGTTGGGAAAGGAACGTATTCCCGGCTCTCACAGCCAAAGTGAAAGCAGTCTGGGCATGCGGGGACAACACTGGGATCGTGGCCAAGTTCTGCGCAGCCCACTGTTTTGGGTCATGGTCCCAGCCATTTTGGGTCCGGCCGCGTTCAACACTTCTTTCTTTTTCCATCAGGTCGCCTTTGCCGAGACGAAGGGGTGGAGTCATGTGGACCTGGTGGCGTTTTTCCCGCTCTACACCCTTATGGCGATCGGGGCGATGATGGTTTCAGGCTGGGCGTTGGACCGATTTGGCACGGCCCGGCTTATGCCCCTATATCAATTGCCGATGGCTGTTAGTTTCCTGATTTTCGCGATTGCAACGGGACCAGGTACCATGTTCTGGGGCTTCCTTTTCCTAGCCCTCACAACCGGGGCCAATTCGACCCTTCCTAACGCCTTTTGGGCTGAGTTTTATGGCACAACGCATATCGGATCCATCAAGGCCCTGGCCGCCGCCGTGATGGTGTTGGGGTCCGCGATCGGGCCAGGGCTGACGGGGTGGCTGCTTGATCGCAGTTTTGGTTTGGAACAACAATTCGTCGCCATCGCCGCCTATTTCGCTTTCGTGACAGCGGTGATGGTTTTCGGAATCAGAAAGGCGGCGCAATCCCTGCCGCAAGACGCGTTCCGGTGAATTGCATCTCCGACGCACATGGACCATCCTGCTCTGGTTCACACTCTCTGAATTCCTTGATGATCACCGCAATTCCCTTAGTGTTGTGTGAGCAATGATGCCAGAAACGAAGGAAACCCTATGACGAGACTTACCGGCGAATGCCTCTGTGGTGCCATCTCATTCGAAGCAGAAGGCGAGGTTCCTGTCATGGCGAATTGCCACTGCACCGCGTGCCGCCAGTCAACAGGAAGTGCCTTTGCCACTTTGATGTTCATGAAACAGGACGATGTGAAAATCACCGGCGCGCCGAAAACGTTTCAACACAAGTCAGATGCTGGAACTGTGATGACCAAGCATTTCTGCGACACTTGCGGAACACCGCTTTTTACGCAGAACTCAGCTCGTGAAGGCATCCTTGGCTTGCGCGCGGGTCTCATCAATGAACAGGAAGAATTCGCCCCGAAAGTGAACGTTTATACTTCGAGCAAGATGAACGCGACCGTCTTGGACGACGCGCTTCCTGCTTTCGAGAAGATGCCTGGCTAAACCCACGTTGCCTCCCGAGGCGTTTCTCTGGAGGCAACAAAACTTTTGAAGACCAGAGGCGGTGTTCGGTCCTTGTCGCGTGCAAGCTTCCTCACAGTCGGCGCCGGATGGGACCAAGTGGTTTTCTGCTTCGAAAAGCTGCACAGCTTTGGCAATGTCCCTTTCGCCCAGGTTTTTTATCTGCTTTCACAAAGCCAACAGACGCATTAGGCATCCCCATCTACGCTAGTCGGGGAAAACCATGGCGCAAAAAGCCACCATCTATAAAGTTGAGCTTTCCGTTTCTGATATGGATCGCCACTATTATGAGACCCATACCGTGTCCTCGGTGGTGATGGTGACGTTCCGACGGCCCAATGATGGGCTTTATCACGACGTGCTAGCCAGCGTTGACGGCGACTTTGACAAGCTGCCCTTTTCCCTCAAACGCATCGGCGATTGTGAGGCCCCTGCGATCATCGCCGCCGCCACCTATGCGGGTCACAAGTATGCTCGCGAACTGGACACGCCGATCGATCCCGACGAGCCCTTGCTCCATGATCGCGTCGATGTAGGGGAACGGTGAGGGAACGGCGAATAGCGCATTTCCAACTCGCTTCGGCGGTTGTCCACCTTTGCGCGCCTTAGGTTTCCACGATCGACCCCAATGCCCAGCCTTGCGGTACATGCGATGCCCATCTGTGTGACGTCAGTTCTTACCCAACGCCTGCCGGCTACGCGCATCATTTGGTGGCTTTTTTTGGAATAGGCTGCGGGACCGCCGACGGCCAGCATTTTGCCGATTGGATCAATTCGACCATCTTTGAAATCGAGGTGCTTTGAGCCGCAAAGCACCTTGGTGTCATTCTACGCCCCATTTCAGCGTAAATGATGAAATTCCAGGATGGGCTCGAAGTCACTTTCCGTAACAGTGCGGTGGATTGTCGGCCTGGGGTGGGAATTGGACGGTAGTTTCATGCAATCCCATTCGGATAACGACCGCATACTTGACGCCCCGAACCCTATGAAATATGACCTGATTTCACTGCGCGGGCGTTGTGTAGTGGTAAGACCTTAGCCTTCCAAGCTAATGACGCGGGTTCGATTCCCGCCGCCCGCTCCAGCCTTCATTCTTTTGTCAAAGTTCGGCGCACGGCGTCTTTCCAAGTCGCGATGCGGCTTGTGCGTGTGGGGGAGTCCATTCTCGGTGCAAACTGCTTGTCCAGCGCCCAGGTGGCGGAAAAACCGGTCTGGTCGGGATAGACGCCCGCCCGCATGCCGGCCAGCCAGGCGGCACCCAGGGCCGTGGTTTCCTGCACGATGGGGCGGTCAACATTGGCGCCGGTGATGTCGGCCAGGAATTGCATGGTCCAGTCCGACGCGGTCATGCCACCGTCGACACGCAGCGCGGCGCCGTCGCCTGCGCCCATGTCAGCCTGCATGGCTTCCAGCAGGTCGTGTGTCTGGAACCCCACGCTTTCCAGCGCCGCGCGGGCAAACTCGCGCGGACCGGAGTTGCGGGTCAGGCCGAACACCGCTCCGCGGCACGCGGAGTCCCAGTAAGGCGCGCCCAGCCCGGTAAAGGCGGGCACCAGGGTCAGGGTCTGTTCTGGGTCGGCGGCGTCCGCCATCGCGCCGGTCTGGGAGGCGTCGTCGATGATCCCCAGCCCGTCGCGCAACCATTGCACCACCGCGCCCGCGATGAAGATTGAGCCCTCCAGCGCATAGGTCGGCTTGCCGTCCAGCTGATAGGCGATCGTGGTCAAAAGGCGATTGCGCGAGGTGACGGCAGTGTCCCCGGTGTTGAGCAGGGCAAAACATCCGGTACCGTATGTTGATTTCATCATGCCCGGTTCGAAACAGGCCTGGCCGATGGTGGCGGCTTGCTGATCCCCGGCGACGCCCAGAATGGGCACGGGGGTGCCCAGCACCTCGGTCACGCCGAAATCAGCAGCGCAATCGTGCACTTGGGGCAGAAGCGACTGGGGGATGTTCAGCAGGGTGCAGATCTCGGCGTCCCAGCATCCTTCGTGGATGTTATAAAGCATCGTGCGCGCGGCATTGGTGGCGTCGGTGGCGTGCACTTTGCCGTCGGTCAGTTTCCAGATCAGGAAGCTGTCCACGGTGCCAAAGGCGAGATCTCCGGCCTCGGCCCGGGCGCGGGCGCCGGGCACGTTGTCCAACATCCAGCCGACCTTGGTCGCCGAGAAATACGGGTCCAGCAGCAGCCCGGTGCGCGCGGTGATCATCGCCTCATGCCCGCCCGCGCGTAAGGTCGCGCAGGTGTCGGCGGTGCGCCGGTCCTGCCAGACGATAGCATTGTGGATTGGCTCGCCAGTGGCACGATCCCAGATCAGCGTGGTTTCACGCTGGTTGGTGATGCCGATGGCGGTGATGTCGTGACCCTTGGCGGCCTTGCGCATAGTGTCCAGCGTGCTGCGCCAGATATCGGCGGGGTCATGTTCGACCCAGCCCGAGGCGGGGAAATGCTGTGGGAATTCCTCTTGCGCGCTGGCGACGGGCCGCATGTCGCCGTCAAAGACGATGGCGCGCGACGACGTGGTGCCCTGATCGATGGCAAGGATATGGGTCATGGGTTTTGCTCCATCCAGGTTGCGACGGCATCGCGCTCGGCCGCGCTCAGCCTAAGCCCCAGTTTCGTGCGCCGCCAGAGCACGTCTTCGCCGGTGCGGGCAAATTCGTGGTCGCGCAGATAGCTCAGCTCGACCTCGCTGAGCGTTGCGCCGAAATCACGGCCCAGGTCGACGGCCTGCTTGGCGCCGCCCAGAAGCGCGCGCGCGCAGGTGCCATAGGTATGGACCAACCGGTCTGCCCAGTCCGGGGTCAGGAAGGGATAGGTCAGCTGCAACTCTCCCACCAGCGCCCGCGCGCCGTCCCAGGGGAAATCTCCACCGGGCAGGGGGACGCGCGCGGTCCAGGGTTTGCCCAATCCCAGCTTGGCCAACGCGGCTTCGGACAGGCGGCGATAGGTGGTGATCTTGCCTCCGAACACATTGAGCAGCGGCGCGCCGTTCTGGTTCAGGGACAGCACGTAGTCCCGGGTCGCCTCGGTTGCCGACGAAGCGCCGTCATCATAGAGCGGCCGCACGCCGGAAAAGCGCCAGACGATGTCCTCCATCGTTATGGGTTTCGCCAGGTATTGCGAGATCAGATCGCAGAGATACTGCGCCTCACCGTCGCTGCAGGTCGGGTCGTCCGCGCTGCCGTCATGGTCCAGATCCGTGGTGCCGATCAGTGTGAAATCCCGTTCGAACGGCATGGCGAATACGATCCGATTGTCACTGCCCTGCAGGATATAGGGCTGATCATGCTCGAACAGCCGCCGCGTCACGATATGTGATCCGCGCACCAGCCGCACGCCTTCGGTGGATTTCACCCCAAGCGTGTCGGTGATGACATCCGAAATCCAAGGCCCGGCGGCATTGACCACAACCTTGGCGCGGTGGGTTTGCGGGCCCTCGGCTGTGTCGACTTGCACCTCCCAAAAGCCGCTGTGGCGGGTGGCGCCGGTTACGCGGGCGCGGGTCAGGATGGTGGCGCCGCGCTGGGCTGCATCCACCGCGTTCAACGTCACAAGGCGGGCGTCCTGCACCCAGCAATCGGAATACTCGAAACCGGTGGTCAGATCGTCGTTTAAAACCGCCCCAGCCGGGTGGTTGCGCAGGTCCAGTGTGCGGGTAGGGGGCAGGATCTTGCGTCCCCCCAGATGGTCATACAAGAACAGCCCAAGCCGCAGTAGCCATTGCGGCCGCAGCCCCTTGTGATGTGGCAGGACAAAGCGCATTGGCCAGCTGATGTGCGGCATTGCCTCCAGCAGAACCTCGCGTTCGCGCAGCGCCTCGCGCACCAGGCGAAATTCATAATATTCCAGATACCGAAGCCCGCCGTGGAATAGTTTGGACGAGGCCGAACTGGTGCCCTGAGCCAGGTCGCCCTTCTCGGCCAGGGTCACGGACAGCCCCCGCCCGGCGGCGTCGCGGGCAATGCCGCAACCGTTCACACCGCCGCCGATGATGAACAGGTCGACGGGATCGTTCGTCATTTTCGTGTCTCCGCTCTAGCGCAGTCGCGCTTCTGTCGTCGTGTCGAAAAACATCGCTGTGGCCGGGTCAAAGTCCAGGGTTACGTTTGCCCCGGCAGGTTGCACATCGTCGCCTTTCGTTTCGACCACGATCCGTTCTCCAGTCGGAGTGTCAAGGTAATCATAGGCCACCCCGCCCAGTCGCTCGGAGATGTCCACCACGATGGGCGACGCATCATCTGCCACAAGTTTCAGGTTCTGCGGGCGCAAGCCTACGGTCACGGCGGCACCGTCCCCGGGCAGGGCCACCTGCGCCTGAACCAACGCGTCGCCAAGGGCGGGCAAGCGAACCTTGCCGCCCTCCACGACGCCTTGCATGAAATTCATCGACGGTGAGCCGATGAAACCTGCCACGAACTTGTTGTCGGGATCCTGATACAGGTCCATCGGGCTGCCGACCTGTTCGATGTGGCCCGCGCGCAGCACCACGATCTTGTCGGCCAGGGTCATCGCTTCGACCTGGTCATGCGTGACATAGATCATCGTTGCGCCGATTTCGTTGTGCAGGCGGCTGATCTCGACCCGCATGTCGACGCGCAGTTCGGCGTCCAGGTTCGACAGGGGTTCGTCGAACAGGAACACGTCGGGGCCGCGGGTGATGGCGCGGCCGATGGCGACGCGCTGGCGTTGGCCGCCTGACAGAGCCTTCGGCTTGCGCTTCATGTAGTCGCCCAGTTGCAGGATTTCGGCGGCCTTTCCGACCTTTTCGGCCACTTCAGCTTTGGGCATGCCGTTCATCTTCAGCCCGAACCCCATGTTCTCCTCAACCGTCATGTGCGGATACAGCGCGTAGGTCTGGAACACCATCGCCACGCCGCGATCCGCCGGGTCCACATCCGTAACGTCGCGCCCGCCGATGGCGATTTTGCCCGCGGTCGTTTCTTCAAGCCCGGCGATCATGCGCAGAAGCGTGGACTTGCCACAGCCCGAGGGGCCGACGAAGACGCAGAACTCTCCGTCTTCGATTTCAAGGTCGACCCCATGGATGACCTGCACGTCGCCATAGCGCTTTATGGCCTGGTTGAGGGTAACTCCGGACATGTGTTCGTCTCCGTTTTGGGTCAGGCGGGGAATTGCCAATGGGTGGCTTCGGTCCCGATTTTCTCGGCGGTTTCCAGAAGGGGCGCGCGGAAGGTATCCAGCCCTTTCAGGGTGTGGCGGGTGGTGGCGGTGGCGATCGACAGCGCGCCGATCACGCGGCCATTGGTCGACAGGATCGGCGCGGCGATACTGATGATGCCATCCTCATGTTCTTCGCGGTCATAGGCGATGCCGGTCTCGCGGATGCGCTCCAGCTCGGACGTCAGGGCGCCCGCATCGGTGATTGTTGCCTTTGTGTATTGGAAAAACGCCTGCTGACGCAGCGCCAGTTGCAGCCGCTTGGGCGCAAGGAAGGCCAGCATGGCCTTGCCCACACCCGTGCAATACGCGGGCGCGATCTTGCCGGCCTGCGCCAGGGTCTCGAACCGGTCTGTGGCCTGCAATTTGTCCACGAACAGAACCTGCCCCTGATCGATCTGCGCCAGGTGCACGGTCTCTCCGACCTCGGCGGCCAGAACTTCGATAAACGGCCGTGCGATCGGCGCAAGGGATGCGGTCTTCCACGCCGAATGTGCCAGACGCATCAACCGCGCGCCCAGCGAATAGGTGCCATCCTGTTCGTCGAAATCCAGCATGCGCTGATTCGTGAGCGTCTGCAGCAGGCGGTAGCTGGTCGCCTTGGGGTGAGGTGAGCGCGCAAGAACATCCGTGAACCGAACAGGGCGGCCAAACTCCGCCACAAGGTCAAGCATTTCCAATGCCTTGCCTACGGTTCCGTCTGATCTCACGGTGGTATTCATTCGCGATTTCCTCCCTGTCTCGAAGGCGGCGGGGCCCACGAAACTGTTGACAACTCTAGTCTCGTCGCGCAGTGTTTTCAATAGTTGAGATTAGGTTTCAATATTTGAAACAGAATATCAACACCGAATTGACTGGAGCATAAGGGAGGAAACCATGTTTCATAAACTCACCAAGGCCGCTGCCGCGCTGGCCCTGACCACTGGCCTTGTCACCCCGGCAATGGCCGAGCTGTCTGGTACGATGCGCATCATCTCGGACATGTCGAACCCGGCGCCGCGCGCGATCATCGAAGGGCTGGCATCGGACTTTGACGCCATGCACCCCGATCTGACGGTCGAAGTCGAAATCGTCGACCGTGACGCCTGGAAATCGCAGATCCGCAACGCGCTGACCGCGAATGCGCCCGACGTGATCAACTGGTATGCCGCCAACCGCATGGCCCCCTTCGTGGGCGCGGGCCTGTTCGAAGATATCTCGGACATGTACGAAAACGGCGATCTGCCGGGGCTGGATTCGGTCAAGGGCGCGCTGACGATTGACGGCAAGCAGTGGGGCGTTCCCTATACCTACTACCAGTGGGGCATCTATTACCGCGAAGACATCTTCAAGGAGCTGGGTCTGAGCGAGCCGACTACTTTCGATGAAGAGATGGCGAACTGCCAGGTCATCATCGACTCGGGCCGCAAGTGCTATTCGATCGGGTCGAAGTTCCTGTGGACCGCTGGCGGCTGGTTTGACTACATGAACATGCGCACCAACGGGTTCGACTTCCACATGAAGCTGGCCACCGGCGAAGCCTCCTGGACCTCGGACGAAGTGCGCGCGACCTTTGCCAACTGGCGCAAGCTGATCGACATGGGCGCCTTCATCGACGACCACCAGACCTATAGCTGGCAGGAGGCGCTGCCCTTCGTCGTGAAAGGTGAAGCGACGGCCTACCTGATCGGCAACTTTGCCGTGCCGCACCTGCGTGAGGCGGGTCTGACCGACGATCAGATTGACTTCTACCAGTTCCCGAAAATCGGCGACCACCCGATGGGCGAAGACGCCCCGACGGATACGTTCCACGTGGCGTCCGGCGCGCAGAACAAGGAAGCCGCGCGTGCCTTCCTGCAATACGTGACCTCGGTCGATGTGCAGACCGCGATCAACGGCCCCGATGGGCTGGCACAGCTGCCGGTGAACGCGAATGCCTCTGTCGCGGATGACGAATTCATCGCGCAGGGCTTCGAGATGCTGTCGAAAAACGCCACCGGCGGGATCGCGCAGTTCTTTGACCGTGACTTCCCGGCCGAAATGGCCTCGGTCGGCATGGAAGGCCTGCAGGAGTTCATGGTGTTCCCGGACAACCTGGATGACATCCTGAACCGGCTGGAAGCTGCGCGGACGCGTATCTACAAGTAAGACCAACGGCGCGCCCCTTTCCGGGGCGCGCCACCCTTGCTGGTCATCGGCAAGCCCCGCAGGGGTTTCCCCATGACATGTTCTGGGAGGATCCAATGTCGGCCGCCACCACTCAACGCAGCTGGTACCAGCGCAACAAGATGACGGTCACGCCGCTTCTGTTCCTGTTGCCCGGTGTGCTGTTCTTCGTGATCTATGTGATCAGCCCGATCATCCAGTCCTTCAACATTTCGTTGTACGATTGGGACGGGCTGGGCGAAGCGACCTATATTGGCCTTGGCAACTACGAAGAGCTTTTGACGGACCGCGCGTTCGAGATTTCACTGTGGAACAACGTGAAATGGTTGGCGCTGTATCTTCTGGCGGTGCCCGCCGGGCTGTTCATCGCGCTGTTTCTCAATCAGACGGTCGTGGGCATCCGGCTTTACAAGTCTCTGTTCTTCTTTCCCTTCGTGATCAGTCAGGTCGTCGTGGGCCTTGTGTTTTCATGGTTCTATTTGCCGAGAGAAGGGTTGCTGAACGCGCTTCTGACTTTCCTGGGGTTGGATACGGTGAACATCCTGGGCGACCCAACTTTGGCCACCTATGGCATCATCGCCGCAGGGCTGTGGCCACAAACGGCCTATTGCATGATCCTGTATCTTACCGGTCTGAACGCCGTGGACCCCGAGCAGATCGAGGCCGGGCGTCTGGACGGCGCCAAGGGTGTGCGCATGTTGTGGCATGTGATCTTGCCGCAGCTGAAGCCTGCGACCTTCATCGCCTTCGTCGTGACCATTATCGGCGCGCTTCGGTCGTTCGACCTGATTTCGATCATGACCAATGGCGGGCCGTTCGGATCAACCCGCGTGCTGTCGTTCTACATGTTCGAAAAAGCACTGTCGGAATACGGGTTCCGCATGGGCTATGGCTCGGCGATCGCCGTGGTGCTGTTCCTCATCATGCTCGTATTCATCGCCTATTTCCTGTGGTCAATGTATCGCGACGAACAAGAAGCCCGGCGCTGAGTAAGGGAGAGCCACCATGTTTCCGACCCCGATCGAAAAACGGTCCCGCGCAGCGCAGATTTCTTATCAGACGTTGCTGCCCATCGCGCTGATCCTGTGGCTCTTGCCGCTGATCGCGGTGGCCCTGTTCTCGATCCGCCCGCTGGCGGACTTCACCAACGGCAACTACTGGGGCATGCCGTCGTCGTTCGAGTTCTTCACGAACTACGGCAAGGTCTTCTTCGAAAGCGATATGCCGCGCTACATGTGGAATTCGATCCTGATCACCGTGCCAACCGTGATCGGCGCCGTGGCCCTGTCGACGATGACGGGCTTTGCGCTGGGCATCTATCGGTTCAAGGGTAACCTTCTGATCTTCTTCATGTTCATTGCGGGCAATTTCGTGCCGTTCCAGATCCTGATGGTGCCGGTGCGCGACCTGACCGTGTCGGCGGGGCTGTATGACACCAAGCTGGGGCTGGTGTTGTTTCACGTCGCGTTCCAAACCGGGTTCTGCACCTTGTTCATGCGCAACTTCATCCGCGCCTTGCCGTTCGAGTTGATCGAGGCCGCGCGCGTCGAAGGGGTGGCCGAGTGGCGCATCTTCTGGTTCGTTGTGCTGCCCTTGATGAAACCCGCCATCGCGGCGCTTGCGGTGCTGATCTTCACCTTCATCTGGAACGATTATTTCTGGGCCATCGTGTTGACCCAGGGGCCGGATGCGCAGCCCGTCACGGCAGGCATCACCTCGTTCAACTCGCAATTTGTGGCGCAATACCACCTGATGAGTGCGGGATCGATCGTTGCAGCCCTTCCGCCTGTCATGATGTTCTTCCTGATGCAGCGCCACTTCATCGCCGGTCTGACCCTGGGGGCCGTGAAATGATCCGATGCTGGCGGCTGGATTGTGCCCGTCAAACGCTGGTTCTGGGCAGTCACCGCGACCACATGGCCGAGGTGCTCTATTGGGGCGCGCGCCTGCCCGATACCGAAGACCTTGAGGCGTTGTTTCACGCGCATGCGCTGGATGTCACCGGCGGCATGCTGGATGAAAACCCCGAGCTGTCGATCTGCCCGGAGGCAACCCGAAGCTTTCCGGGTCAGCCCGGCCTGATCCTGCGGGCGCTGGATGGCACGCCGATGCTGCCGAAATTCTGTTTCCTTGATGCCGAAGAGGCGCCCGGCCAGCTGACGTTGCGGTTTCGGGATCTGAACGAACACCTGACCTACACCGCGCATTTCGCAATCGACCCGGACACGCATATTCTGACCGCGCGCGCGGGTTTGGCGGCCACGTCGCCTGTGCATTTGCACTGGCTGGCCGCCCCGGTCCTGCCGGCGCCGCAATTGTCCGATGACATGCATGATTTCGCCGGACGCTGGTGTGGTGAATTCCAGATGAACACAACGCCCTGGTCGGCGGGCATCCGGTATCGCGAAAACCGCACCGGGCGCACCGGGCATGAACATTTCCCCGGCCTGATCGTGCCCCTGCGCGGCACGACGAACACCCAAGGCCAGTGCTATGCCTTCCACTATGGCTGGTCGGGCGGGCACCGGATGGTCGCCGAAGAACTGCCCGATGGTCGTCGTCAGGTGCAGTTCGGCCACGCCGCGCGCACCCAGCTGGCGCCGGATACGCATTTTGAAACCGCGCCGCTGTATGCGACCTTTGCCAACCACGGCATGAATGGCTGCGCCGTGGCATTCCAACGCCACCTGCGCGACCGCATCGTCACCTGGCCCGACGCCAAACGCCCGCGGCCGGTGCACTACAATTGCTGGGAGGCAGTGTATTTCGATCACGACCTGCCGGTTCTGAAAGACATCGCCGACCGCGCCGCCGCGCTGGGTGCGGAACGGTTCGTGTTGGATGACGGCTGGTTTGGCAACCGCGATGACGACACCCGCGCCCTGTCGGATTGGGAGGTTGATCCGCGCAAATACCCTGACGGGCTGGACCCGTTGATCGATCATGTGCACAGCCTGGGCCTGTCCTTCGGGATCTGGTTCGAGCCCGAGATGATCAACCCGGATTCGAACATCTTCCGCGCCCATCCCAATTGGGCGCTGGGCGGTGAAGATCAGATCATGGGGCGCCAGCAGATGGCGCTGAACATGGCACTTCCAGAGGTGCGCGATTATCTGTTTGATCGCATGGCGGAAGTGCTGGGCGGGCACAAGATCGACTATGTCAAATGGGACCACAACCGCGTGTTGCCCGCGCCTGACGCGGCGCAGACCCTTGGGTCTTATGCGTTGATCGACCGGCTGCGACAGGCGTTTCCGCGCGTTGAGATCGAAAGCTGTGCCTCGGGCGGGGGGCGGATCGATGCGGGCATTCTAAGCCGCACGCAGCGCGTTTGGCTGTCGGATTCGAATGACGCGATCGAGCGGCTGGCGATCCAGCACAACGCGGCGCTGTTCCTGCCCGCCGCGATCACCGGAAGCCATGTTGGCCCGCGCCTGTGCCACACGTCGGGCCGCACGTTGGACATCCGGTTGCGCGCCTGGGTCGCGGCGCAGCGGCACATGGGGTTCGAAATGGACCCCCGCGAATTGACCGAGGACGAGGCGGAGGTCCTGACCCGGGTCACGACCTGGTGGAAAGCCAACCGAGACTGGATGATGGCGGCGGACATTCTGCGGCTGGATGCGGCGGATTCTTCCGTGACGGCCGAACAGCATCGCGCCCGCGACGGCGGCCGTTTCGTCGCCTTTGTCGGGAAGGCGCGGACCTCGGACCAGATCGCCCCACGCCCCCTGCGCCTGGCGCGTCTGGACGCTGACGCAATGTATCGGGTCGCGTTGATAAACCGCGATGACGCCCACCATTTGTCGCGTGGCAATCCCGCACTGAAACAAGGCCCGATTGAATTGTCCGGCGCCTATCTGATGAACCACGGTCTTACGCTTCCCTGGAGCTTTCCCGAGACGATGTGGGTGGTAGAAGGAACACGGATATGAGCAAGGAACGCCGCAACCGGGCCTGGTATGGCAAGCTTGACCGTGATGGGTTCATTCACCGCTCCTGGATGAAAAACCAGGGCTTTCCCGATCATGCCTTTGATGGGCGCCCGGTGATTGGCATCTGCAACACCTGGTCGGAACTGACGCCGTGCAATTCCGGTCTGCGCGATCTGGCTGAAGGCGTGAAGCGCGGCGTGTGGGAAGCTGGCGGATTTCCGGTGGAATTCCCGGTCATGTCGCTGGGTGAAACCCAGATGAAGCCGACAGCGATGCTGTTTCGCAACCTGTTGGCGATGGACGTAGAGGAAAGCATTCGCGCCTATGGCATCGACGGTGTTGTGCTGCTGGGCGGCTGTGACAAGACCACGCCGGGGCAGCTGATGGGGGCCGCCAGCGTCGACTTGCCGACCATCGTCGTCAGCTCGGGCCCGATGCTGAACGGCAAATGGCAGGGCAAGGATATCGGTTCAGGCACGGATGTGTGGAAATTCTCGGAAGCCGTGCGCGCGGGGGAAATGACGTTGCAGGATTTCATGGCAGCGGAAAGCGGCATGAGCCGGTCCAAGGGCGTGTGCATGACGATGGGCACGGCGTCCACCATGGCCTCGATCGTCGAGGCGATGGGGATGAGCCTGCCCACAAACGCAGCCCTTCCCGCGGTGGACAGTCGCCGCATGGCACTGGCCCACATGACCGGCAAACGTGCGGTCGAGATGGTTGAGGAAGAGCTGAAGTTCTCGGACGTGGTCACGCGCGAAAGCTTTGAAAACGCGATCCTTGCCAATGCGGCGGTTGGCGGGTCGACAAATGCGGTTGTGCACCTGCTGGCGATTGCCGGACGGGTCGGTGTGGACCTGACGCTCGATGATTTCGAATTGGGGTCCGATGTGCCCCTGCTGGTCAATTGCATGCCCTCGGGCAAATACCTGATGGAGGATTTCTGTTACGCGGGCGGCATGCCTGTGGTGATGCAGGAACTGGGCCCGCAACTGCGCAAGGCCAACACGGTGCTGAACCGGGATATCTCTTTCTATTCCGACGGGGCCGAGTGCTGGAACGACGACGTCATCCGCACTGTGGCAAACCCGTTGAAGCCAGCCGCCGGCCTGCGGGTCCTGCGCGGCAACCTGGCCCCCAACGGGGCAATCGTGAAGCCTTCGGCGGCCACGGATGCGTTGTTGGAGCACGAGGCCGAGGCGTTCGTTTTCGAAAACATCGAGGACATGAAAGCCAACATCGACCGCGAAGACCTGCCGGTGACCAAAGACACGATCCTGGTGCTGAAAGGCTGCGGCCCCAAGGGGTACCCGGGCATGCCCGAGGTTGGCAACATGCCGATCCCGGCGAAGCTTGTGAAGGACGGCGTGCGCGATATGGTGCGTGTGTCCGACGCTCGCATGTCGGGCACTGCCTTTGGCACTGTGGTGCTGCATGTCTCGCCCGAGGCCAACGCGGGCGGCACCTTGGCGCTTGTGAAGACTGGCGACCGCATCCGCCTGTCTGCCAGCGAAGGCGTGTTGGAGCTTATGGTGTCGGATGCGGTCCTGGCCGAACGCCGCGCGGCGTGGCAACCGGACGCGCCGCATTACACCCGCGGCTATGCCAAGATGTATGTCGATACGGTCCTGCAAGCCGATCGGGGCGCGGACCTGGATTTTCTGGTGGGCAAGGATACCCGCCCTGTGACGAGAGAGAGCCACTGATGACCATAGCCACGTTTCACGACCTCAAAGGTGCATCCGTTTTCATCACCGGAGGCGGTTCGGGCATTGGCGCCTCGCTGACGGACGGGTTCCTTGAGCAGGGCGCGCAGGTCGCCTTCGTCCAGCGCTCGGACGCCTCCGAGTTCTGTGACGAGATGGAGGCGAAACACGGCACCCGCCCCCTGTTCATCCCGTGTGACATCACGGATGTCGAAGCGCTTCAGGGCGCGGTCACGCAAGCGGCCCAGGCGCACGGGCCGGTGACCGTCCTGGTGAACAACGCTGCCAATGACAAACGCCATACGACCGAAGAAGTGACCGAGGAATTCTGGGACTGGTCCCAGGCGATCAACCTCAAAGCCTATTTTTTCGCCTGCCAGGCCGTGATTGACGGGATGCGCAAGGCCGGTGGTGGGGCGATCGTCAATTTCTCGTCGGTCAGTTACATGATGGGGAACGTGGGGTATCCGTCCTATACCACCGCCAATGCGGGCATCAACGGCATGTCGCGGTCACTGGCGCGTGAATTCGGGCCGGACAGGATCCGGGTAAATGCGCTTGCCCCGGGGTGGGTGATGACGGACAAGCAGCGCGATCTTTGGGTCACGCCCGAAGGCCTGGCCGCCCATATCGACCGCCAATGCCTCAAGGATGAACTGGTGCCGCGCGATATCGTGGATGCGGTGCTGTTTCTTTCCTCCAACGCGTCGCGCATGATGACCGGCCAGATGATGGCGGTAGATGGCGGCGTGGTCATGACGGGGTAGGGCGCATGGATTGGGTCGCTGTAGATTGGGGCACGACACATCTTCGCGCGTGGCTGATGGGGGGCGATGCCCCGGTGCTTCGGACCTCGGACAAGGGAATGGGTGCCCTGACGCCTGATGGGTTCGAACCCGCCCTGCTGGCGTTGGTCGGCGATGATCTGACCGGCCCGACACCTGTCATCGCTTGCGGCATGGTCGGCGCACGCCAGGGCTGGGTTGAAGCAGCCTATGCCAAGGTGCCCTGCACCCCTCCGGGCATCGCACAGGCCATCCGCGTGCCCACCCAAGATGCGCGCCTAAAGATGCATATCCTGCCCGGGGTCAGCCAGGACAACCCGGCAGACGTGATGCGGGGCGAAGAAACCCAGATCGCCGGGTTCCTGGCCAGCAATCCTGATTTCGCAGGCGTGCTGTGTTTGCCAGGCACGCATACGAAATGGGTGCAAATTTCGGCGGGCGAAATCGTCAGCTTTCAGACCGTGATGACGGGTGAGCTGTTTGCGCTGTTGTCTACGCAGTCGGTCCTGCGCCATTCGATCGGTGACGGCTGGGACGATGCGGCGTTCGATGCGGCGGTGTCAGACGGGGTGTCGCGGCCACAGGCGATTGCTGCGAAACTGTTCAGCCTGCGCGCCGAAAGCCTGTTGCACGATCAATCACCTAACGTGGCACGGGCGCGCCTGTCCGGGCTGCTTGTCGGGATCGAACTTGCGGCGACGAAGCCCTATTGGCTGGGCCAGCAGGTCGCGTTGATCGGCGCGCCCGGGCTGTGCGCACCATACGCTGCCGCATTGTCGGCGCAGGGGTTGAGCGCAACGCTCCATTCCGGCGACGATATGACCCTTGCGGGTCTGATTTCCGCTTTTGAAACCCTGAAGGAAATCCCATGAGCCGAGCCATCATCGCCATTCTGCGCGGGATCACACCTGAGGAGGTCACCGCCGTCGGCGCGGCCCTGGTTGAGGCCGGGATCGACCGAATCGAAGTGCCGCTGAACTCACCCGACCCGGTCGAGAGCATCCGACGCCTGGTGGTCGCCTTCGGGGACAGGGCGCTGATCGGGGCGGGCACCGTGTTGACCGTGCAGGATGTCGCGGATGTGGCTGGGGTCGGCGGCAAGCTGATCGTCTCTCCCGACTGCAATCCCGAAGTCATCGAGGCTGCCAAGGCGACGGGGCTTCAGAGCTTTCCTGGCGTCATGACGCCCACCGAATGTTTCACGGCGCTACGCCACGGTGCCGACGGGCTCAAATTCTTTCCGGCCAGCCAGATCGGTCCCGGCGGGTTGAGGGCAATCCGCGCCGTATTGCCGTCTGACACGGCGACCTTTGCCGTGGGCGGGGCCGGGGCGGACAATTTCGCGGATTGGTTCGATGCCGGGGCGACCGGTTTCGGCATTGGCACGGCGATCTACCGACCGGGCGACACTGCGGCAGACACCGCGCGCAAGGCCGCGACAATCGTTGCTGCCTATGACAAGGCCGCCCGATGAGCATCTTTGATGACCGCATTTGTGCATTGGGCGAAGGCCCGTTGTGGCACCCCGAGCGCAAGCAATTGTTCTGGTTCGATATTCTGGGGATGCGGTTGTTGACCCGTGACGCGACCGGTCCGAAGGAATGGGCCTTTGACGAACATGTTTCGGCGGCGGGCTGGGTTGATCACGACACGCTGCTGATCGCCTCGGAAACCGGGCTTGGCCTGTTCGATCTGACGTCTGGTGAAAGCGAATGGGTGGCTGGGATCGAAGTCGACGACCCGACCACCCGCTCCAACGACGGCCGCGCCGATCCCTTTGGCGGTTTCTGGATCGGCACGATGGGCAAGAACGCCGAACCAGGCGCTGGGGCGATCTATCGGTTCCACCGGGGCCAGGTCGAGACCTTGTTCCACGACATCACCATTTCAAACGCGATCAGCTTCGCCCCGGACGGGCAGGTGGCGTATTTCACAGACACCGTGACAGGCCGGATCATGCGCCAACCGCTGGACGGCGATGGCTGGCCAGACGGCAAGGCCGAGACCTTCGTCACGCTTGAGGGGCCGGACGGGGCCGTGGTCGATGCCGACGGCTGCCTGTGGGTGGCCCAATGGGGGGCGTCGCAGGTGGCGCGCTACAGCCCGCAGGGGGCCTTGCTGTCGACGGTCACATTTCCGGCCAGTCAGATCAGCTGTCCCGCCTTCGCAGGCACCACGCTGTACGCAACCTCGGCGGCGGTGGGCGTGAGCGAAGAACACGGCGGCAAGACCTTTTCCGTCGATGTGGCCATTCAGGGCCAGAAAGAACATCGGGTGCTTTTGTGACGCTGAAACGCACGCTTGGCTGCTGTTACTACCCCGAACACTGGCCGCGCGCCGTCTGGGAAGACGACGCGCGCCGGATGGCCGACGCAGGATTGACCTGGGTCAGGATCGGTGAGTTTGCCTGGTCGCGGTTGGAGCGCGAGCCAGGCACTTTCACGTTCGATTGGCTGGACGAGGCGTTCGAAGTCCTGGGCAAGGCCGGGTTGAAGGTTGTGTTGGGCACCCCCACTGCCACGCCGCCCCGCTGGATGCTGGACCGTCACCCCGACATGCTGGCCGTGGATGCAGCCGGGCAGCCGCGAAAGTTCGGGTCGCGGCGGCATTATTGCTTCAGTCACGAAGGCTACCGCGCCGAGGCTGCGCGCATCACCCGCGCGCTGGCCGAAAGATATGGCCGCAACTCGCATCTGGGCGCCTGGCAGACCGACAACGAATATGGGTGCCACGATACGATCCTCAGTTATTCCGACGCGGCACGCCGGGCGTTTCAAGACTGGCTTTCTCAGCGGTATCAAAGTGTTGATGCGCTGAACCGGGCCTGGGGCAATGTGTTTTGGTCGATGGAGTATGACAGGTTCGATCAGGTCGACCTGCCCAACCTGACCGTGACCGAACCCAACCCGTCGCACAGCCTGGATTTCCGTCGTTTCAGTTCGGACCAGGTGAAGGTGTTCAACCGGACCCAGGTCGATATCATCCGCGCGCATTCCGCCGCGCCGATTTCGCACAATTACATGGGCCGGATCACCGATTTCGATCATTTCGACCTTGGGGCGGATATGGAAATTGCGACCTGGGACAGCTATCCCCTTGGCTTTCTTGAGGACCGTGTTCCGGCGGATATCGCGCACAAACGCGCCTTTGCGCGACAAGGCGACCCGGACTTTCAGGCGTTTCACCACGACTTGTATCGCGCCGTTGGGCGCGGGCGGTGGTGGGTGATGGAACAGCAACCCGGCCCGGTGAACTGGGCGCCTTACAATCCCGCCCCTTTGCCCGGCATGGTCCGACTTTGGAGTTGGGAGGCCTTTGCCCACGGCGCCGAAGCGGTCTGCTATTTCCGGTGGCGGCAAGCGCCGATGGCGCAGGAGATGATGCATGCAGGCCTGTTGCGGCCAGATGGCGTGGATGCTCCGGGCATGATCGAGGCGCAGCAGGTGGGCCAAGAGCTGGCCGAGGCGCCAGATGTTGCCCCGGTGCAGGCGCCGGTCGGGCTGATCTTCGACTATGCGGCCGAGTGGGCCTGGGCCGTGCAACCCCATGCGGCGGGGGCGAGCTATTTCCAAATGGTGTTCGAAACCTATCAGGCGCTGCGCAAGCTGGGCCTGTCGGTGGACATCCTGCCGCCCGAAACCCGCGCATTTGACGGCTACAAGCTGGTGCTGGCGCCGGGGCTGATGCAGATGCCCGACGATTTGAAACAGGCGCTGAGTGCCGCGCAAGCGCAGGTCGTGCTTGGTCCGCGCGCCGGGGCCCGCACGCGCGACATGCAAATGCCGGTTCCGCTGGCCCCAGCCTTTCCCGGTCTTGATGTCAGGGTCAGCCGGGTGGAAAGCCTGCGCCCGGACATGCCGATGCCGCTTGAGGGTGGTGGTGCGGTCACGACGTATCGCGAAGAACTGGAAGGCACCGCCGAGGCAATCCTGCGTCTGGACGATGGCAGGCCGGTCGCGATGCGCGCGGGGCGCGTGACCTATCTGGGGGGCTGGCTGGACAGCGTTGGCATCGTGCGGCTGTTGCGCCCGCTGTGTGATGCTGCTGGGGTCGAAACCCTGGACCTGCCCGAGGGCGTGCGCCTTCGCGACACGGGCGCGGAACGGTTCTGGTTCAATCACACAGATGCGCGTGTGACCGTTGAAGGCCATGACCTGCCCGCCGCCGGGGTTTTGCGTCAGCCGCTGATCTGACCCTGCTTCCGCCCTGTTGAAAACTCGCTCAGCCTGTGGATGAGCCTTGATTTCCTGTGGACAAGTCCGATCCACAGGAAAGTTTTCCTTTACAGCGAATCACCATTCCGGCACGATATCTGGTATAGGCATGGCGCAGAGAACGCCGAACCTAGTACAGGCACCCAGCCCTTGTGGTCTGCTCCACGGGCGCTGGAAACCAGAGAGGGCCACACATGTCGGTTTCCGAGCAGTTCTTCGAAAACGAAGATCTTCACCCGATCGATATCGTCGAACACATCGCCGAACACCACGCTTGGGACTTTGACCGTGTGGCTGATGACCAGATCGCGATGGCGGTCGAAGGGCAGTGGCGCACCTATTCGATCACGCTGGCCTGGTCACCCTATGACGAAACTCTGCGCCTGATCTGCACCTTCGAAATGGAGCCGCCCGAGGACAAGCTGCCAAAGCTTTACGAGGCTTTGAATGCCACGAACGACAAGATCTGGGCGGGTGCGTTCACCTATTGGCACGAACAGCGGCTGATGGTGTATCGCTATGGCCTGGTTCTGGCGGGGGGGCAGTTTGCTGGTCCGGAGCAGATCGACCGCCTGATCGCCGCGGCAGTCACCGCATCCGAACGGTTCTATCCGGCGTTCCAGCTGGTCAGCTGGGCGGATCAAAGCGTCGAAGACGCGATGCAGGTCGCTATTGCCGAGGCCTACGGCCGCGCATAACCTGCCCCCGGACAAATTCGGGGAACACACATGAACATGGATGATCTGACCGCGCGCGGCCTTGTGCTACTTGGCTGTGGCAAGATGGGGTCTGCGATGCTGGAGGGCTGGTTGGGGCAGGGGTTGCCTGCCAGCTCGGTCTGGGTGCAGGACCCGTATCCGTCAGGCTGGCTCAAGGCCCTCGACGGTCTGCACCTTAACGAAGACCTGCCTGCCGACCCGGCCATCGTGCTCATCGCGGTGAAACCACAGATGATGGGCGAGGCGCTGCCGACTCTGGCAGCCCTCGGCAATGGCAAAACGCTGTTTCTGTCGGTCGCGGCGGGCACCTCAATCGCGACCTATGAGGCGATGCTGGGGGCAGATACGCCGATCATTCGCGCCATGCCAAACACCCCCGCCGCCGTGTCGCGCGGGATCACCGCGATCATCGGCAATGCGCAGGCCAGTGCTTCGCATCTGGACTTGGCGCAGGACTTGCTGTCCGCTGTGGGCCAGGTCGTGCGACTGGAGCGCGAAGATCAGATGGACGCGGTCACCGCCGTATCCGGCTCGGGCCCGGCTTATGTCTTTCACCTGATCGAAACCCTGGCCGCAGCCGGGGAGGCACAGGGGCTGCCGGCCGCGCTGGCCGTGCAGCTGGCGCGCGCCACCGTGGCCGGGGCTGGTCATCTGGCCGAACAGGCGGACGACGATGCCGGGCAGTTGCGGGTGAACGTGACCTCGCCCGGTGGCACCACGGCCGCAGCCCTTGAGGTGTTGATGGACGAGGACACCGGTTTCCCGGCCTTGCTGGCACGTGCCGTGAAGGCCGCCGCGGATCGGTCGCGGGAGCTTGGGAAATGAGCGAAATCAGCTTTGACGATTTCCTGAAGGTCGACATCCGCAAGGGCACGATCATTCGCGCCGAGCCCTTTCCCGAGGCCCGCAAACCTGCGATCAAGCTCTGGGTCGATTTCGGCGGCGAGATTGGTGAAAAGAAAAGCTCGGCCCAGATCACCGCGCATTACGATCCGGCCGCGTTGGTTGGCAAAGCAGTGCTGGCAGTGGTGAACTTCCCGCCACGCCAGATCGGCCCAATGCGGTCCGAGGTGCTGGTGCTGGGCCTGCATGACGACGCAGGTGAGGTGGTTCTGATCACCCCAGACAAGGACGCGCCCGATGGCGCGCGGATGTGCTGATGCGGCTGTTCATCTCTCGCCCGCTGCCCGACGCGGTGCTGGCGCGCGCGCGCGCGTCCTTTGACGTGGTGGTGCGGGAGGATACCGCGCCGCTTTCACGGGACGAAATGGTCGCGGCACTGCGCGATTTCGACGCGATCCTGCCCACCCTGCGCGACGCCTTCAGCGCCGAGGTTTTCGCGGCCGCGGGCGACATCCGCTGCAAAGTGTTGGCGAATTTCGGCGTGGGCTATAACCACATCGACGTGGACGCGGCCCATGCGCATGGCATTGCCGTGTCCAACACCCCTGGTGCTGTCACGGACGCGACCGCCGACACCGCGATGACCCTGATCCTGATGGCTGCACGCCGGGCGGGCGAAGGCGAGCGCCTGGTGCGTTCCGGCAATTGGGCGGGCTGGCACCCGACCCAGATGCTGGGCCTGCATGTAACCGGCAAGACCGTGGGCATCATCGGCATGGGCCGGATCGGTCAGGCAATCGCCGCACGGTGCCACCACGGGTTTGATATGAAAGTCGTGTTTCACAACCGGTCACCGAAACAGGTCGACCTGCCCGCAACACAGCTGGAAAGCATCACCGCCGTCTGTGCTGCCGCCGATATCATCGTGCTGGCGGTGCCGGGCGGGGCGGAAACGACCCACCTGATTGGCCCCGAGGAGCTGGCGGCGATGCAGCCGCACGGTGTTCTGGTCAACATCTCGCGCGGGGAAGTGGTGGACGAGGCCGCTTTGATCCACGCGCTGCAAAGCGGCCAGATCGGCGCGGCAGGGCTTGATGTCTATGAATTCGAACCCGACGTGCCCGAGGCGCTGATTGCTCTCGATAACGTCGTGCTTCTACCTCACCTGGGTACCGCGACACTGGAGGTGCGCAGCGCGATGGGGCTACTGGCTGTCGAAAACCTGGAAAACTTTGCGCGCGGTGACGGATTGCTGACGCCGGTGTGATCCGGTGCCTTGGATTGGGGGCCAACCCCCAAACCCCCGGGATATTTCCGGCAAGAAAAAGGCAACGAAGCATTAACCTTATTGGGGCATGAAAGTGGTGCGGTACAGGCGGGGACGCCGATGACCGCGCAAGGAAAAGAGTATGCACTCTTGAAAGGGGGAGCGGAGACGCCCCCCTTTTTCTTGCCTCAAGTATCCCCGCCGGAGGCACCCGAGGCGGAGGCGAAGCCGACAACGAGACAAACATGTGCGCCGAAGGCGCTCTTTTCAGGGCCGTGTGCGGGGCTGGTCGTGGGGCGCATCAGGACGAGTCGCGATCCCCCATCGCCTCGCGCCAATGCACGCGGCACAGCGAGACATAGCTTTCGTTCCCACCGATCACCACCTGGTCGCCGTCGCGCAGCACCCGGCCCTGATCGTCCTGGCGCACAACCATCGTGGCTTTTTTGCCGCAATGGCAGATCGTGCGCGCCTCGCGCATTTCATCGGCCAGGGCCAACAGCGCGGCCGAGCCAGGGAACAGGTTGCCCTGGAAATCCACCCGGAGGCCATAGCACATGATCGGCACCCTCAGGTCGTCCACCGCGCGGGCGAGCTGCCAGACCTGTTCGGGTTCAAGAAATTGCGCCTCATCGATGAAGACGCAGGCGACAGGCCCCTGATCCAGTTGCGCCTTGATCTTGGCAAACAGATCCTCGCCCGTTTCGAACGTGTCGGCCTGGGCGCCGATGCCGATCCGCGACCCGATCCGCGCATCTCCCGCGCGATTGTCCAGCTTTGCTGTGATCAGGAAGGTGTCCATCCCGCGTTCGCGGTAGTTGTAGGATGCCTGAAGCAACAGGGTCGATTTGCCCGCGTTCATCGTCGAATAGTGGTAATAGAGCTTAGCCATACCCTGACCTAACCTGCACCGGGGCAGGTTTTCAACCCGGTGCGCATGCATCCGGGGACACGGTCAGGTGGGGGGAGGGGTGTCAGCCTTAGGACTTAGAGGTCAGGGGCAGTGACTGCCCTGGGGATGGAACAAACCTCTCGCACTTTTACGCACTGACACTCCGCTTCACATCTCGGTTTTACCCGCAATGCCCCGCCGCAGGAACACGCGGCAGACCCCCATCTGTACCGACACTGGGGTGTCGGTCACTCGTTACTCTCTTCCGGTCACCCGGAATGTCTTCATAAAGCCATTCCATTGCGATGCGATTAATGGGAAAAGGAATATGTTATTCCCCCCAAACCGATTTGGGGGCCAGAAAACGGGGATAGTGATGGCGGGTGTCGGGAGTTACCTGAAGAAGCATACCGAGGCGTTGGTCAAGGATGTTGGGCTGGAGGCAGCCTGTGAGCTGACGGGAAAATCGAAGGCGACATTGGGGCGGTATTACTCGGATTCGGAAGAACATTCCGACCGTTTCATGCCCATCGATTCGGTTGCCGCGCTGGAAGAGGCGTCCCGCTATCCACATGTCACCAGTGCCCTGGCCGAATTACGCGGCATCACCATGTCCTATGACAGCGAGAGGCGCAACGCACCCGAGGGCGGCGTGAATGCCGATGTCATCGCGCTCAGCCACCGCTTCGCAATGCTGATGGCCGAATACCAGCAGTCGATTGAAGATGGCATCATCACGATCAACGAAGCCAAGCGCCTGCTGCGTGAAACGCTTGCGTTGCAGCACGTGTTGCTGGACATGAAACTGCACCTGGAAGACGAGGCGACCTGAGGCCTTAACCCAGAAGCACCGCCAACCACGCCACGCCCACAGCGATTGCGGTGACGGCGACGGCGCTGGACGCCAGGTCCTTGGCGCGACCCGCCAGGTCATTTTTCTCGGTCGAGATGTAATCCACCGTGCGTTCGATCGCCGTGTTCATCAGCTCGGCGGCCAGAACCAGAACCCCAAGCGCCAGAATCAGTGCGCGTTCGCCGCTGCTCATCGGGATCAGGATGGCCAGGCCGCCGGACGCCAGATTGGCCCAGACCCATTGGTGCAATGACGGCTCGTTGCGCCAGCAGTCCAACCAGCCCTGCCAGGACCAGACGGCGCGTCGCACGAATCGGCTCCATTCACGTTTGAGCATGGCGCAGCCCCGCATTGTCCAGGTAGTGATCCACCGCGTCCTGCACCCGGCGAAACCGATCGCCACCCAGCTTGGTGCCGCCATACCAGCGGGTCACGACGATGATGTGGTTCTCAAGCTGTTCGCGCTGCAACATGCGCAGGATGACCATGCCCGCCCCTGCTTCGCCATCGTCACCCTTGGTCGGGCCTTCGGGCAGTAGCGCAGCCCATGTGTTGTGGGTGGCCTTGGCATAGCGCTTGTCGCGCGTCAGTTGCTTCAGAAATGCCTTGGCGTCTGCGCGTGACGCAACCGGGCCGCCCGACACGGCATATTTCGATCCACGATCGGTCAGAAAGCTTTCGAATTGCTGCAAGGGCCCCTCCGTTGCGAAGAGGTTAGAGATATTCCCGCAGGTTTTCCAGAAGTGCCTTGTTGCGGCACAGGCCGGGGGTGTGGCGCGCGCCGGCGCCGTGCTGATCCAGCCACAGATCGCACCCGTCCGGGTCGCGGCAATCCATGCAACGCGTTACGGTAGCGTCGAACTGTGTCGCGGACAGCCGCGCGCCTTCAACCTCGCGCCTCAGGTCCAGTCCAAGGGTATCGGCCATGCGGTTCACCAGCTGGATGTGGCGGTTGCGTTTGTCGGTCTGCGGCATGTTCTGTCCCCCATTGGCACCCTCAGAAAACAGGCAAGAGCGACGGACCGCCTTGATCCGCGTCAAATCACCCACCCTTGGGGTTTTCACAAAGCCGCGCTAGTCTGGGCGCATGTTTACCATCGAGCATGAATTCGACGCCACCGTCGTGACCCTCGTGGACGAAGGCGAAGCCTTCCTGCGCGAGGATGTGACCATCAACGCCTTCGAGGATTGTGTGACCCTGGAACAATGGGAACCGCAGGAGGATAAGGTGCACAAGATCACCCTGTCGATGAGCCAGTTGCGCGACCTGGCCGCGGCGCTGGACCTGCCTGAAGGCGTCTACCAACTGCGCCGCGCGCGCTGACGCGCGAATTTTCGCAGAAAATTCGCCACCGCCCCGCAGGTGCAGATTATTTCAAATAATCTGGCTGTCGGTGGCCTCGCTGCGCTCGGAAGGTTGCGTGGCTCTGGCGGTTCACGCCACCTTGAAGGTCTTGTCCCGACTGGTTGCACCGCGCACAAGGGTCAGACGCGATTTTGGCACGCCCAATGCGGTGGCAAGAAGTTTCGTGACCGCGCTATTGGCCTTACCGCCCTCGGGCACGCTTGTGGTATAGACGCGCAGCCCGTCTGTCGTTTCCTCAACCGCATTGCGCGAAGCTTTCGGCGTGACCCGCACTGCGATCTCGGCACCCTCATGGGTCAGGTGGCTCAGCATGCCCTTTTTCATCCCGCCACCCTGTGCGATTGCGCTTTACAGGGCAAGCGGGCGCAGACAATCTGGGCCGCGCAGCGGAGGATGACATGACAACGGGCTTTTTCTGGGACGAACGGTGTTTCTGGCATTCTGGCGGCAATTATGCCGGGACCGTGCCGGTGGGCGGGTTGGTGCAGCCCCTTGCGGCCGGTGGCCTGCCTGAAAGCCCCGAGACCAAGCGGCGTTTGAAAAACCTGATTGATGTCACGGGCCTGTCTGGCGATCTGGACCTGCGCGGCGCCGATGAGGCCAGCTTTGAGGATCTTGCCCGCGTGCACCCGCCCGCTTTCCTGCGTAAGTTCAAAGACGTTTCGGACGCCGGCGGCGGTGAACTGGGTCTGCGTACGCCATTCGGGCAGGGCGGCTATGAAATCGCCGCGCTGTCGGCGGGGCTGTCAATTGCGGCGCTGGAGGCGGTTCTGCGCGGCGAGGTGACCAACGCCTATGCCCTGTCGCGCCCGCCCGGTCACCATTGTTTGCCGGAGTTTCCCAACGGCTTTTGTCTGCTCGCGAACCTTGCCATTGCCATCCGCGCCGCCCAGGCGAAGGGGCTGGCGAAACGGGTTGTCGTGGTCGATTGGGACGTGCACCACGGCAATGGGACCGAGGCCGTGTTCATCAACGATCCCGACGTGCTGACCATTTCCCTGCATCAGGAGCGGAACTATCCGCTGGACACCGGGGACGCCGAGGTGCGCGGCGAGGGCGCGGGCGAAGGCGCCAACATGAACATCCCGCTGCCCCCCGGCGCCGGGCACGCGACCTATCTTGAGGCGATGGAGCGGCTGGCTTTGCCCGCGATCCGCGCCCATGCCCCCGATGTGATCGTCATCGCCTGCGGCTATGACGCCGCCGCGATCGACCCGTTGTCGCGCATGTTGGCGACCGCCGATACGTTCCGCCAGATGACGCGCATGGTGACAGACCTGGCGGGCGAGCTGTGCGACGGGCGCCTGATGATGGCGCATGAGGGCGGCTATTCCGAGGTCTACGTGCCGTTCTGTGGCCACGCGGTTCTGGAGGAGATGTCGGGATCGGACATCACCGCGCCCGATCCGCTGGCCGACATTTTCGCGGCGCGCCAGCCCTCGCCCCGGCTTGAGGCGCTGTATTCGGACTATCTGGGCGAGCTTGTGGCGTTTTTCGGTCTCTCCGGTTGACGGGATCGGACCGAGCCCCGACATGTTGCCCGACACCGGAGGACCAAGATGCCAGACCCGAACCCCGCCGCGCTCGATTTCCTGCTGACGCGCCGATCGCGCCCTGCCAAGACGCTGGTGGCGCCCGCGCCCACGCGCGACCAACTGATGCCGATCCTGACCGCCGCCGCGCGCACGCCGGATCACGGCAAACTGGAGCCGTGGCGCTTCATCGTGCTGGAAAAACCCGCGCTGGCCCGGTTGGCCGGGCTGGCCGAAGCCCGCGGTGCCGCGCTGGGCTTCGATGCGGACAAGATCGAGAAAGCGCGCCAGCAATACGCCAACGCTGACCTTGCCGTGGCGGTCGTGTCGGCCCCAGTGGACAGCGACAAGGTGCCTCGGATCGAACAGATCTACTCGGCCGGGGCGGTGTGCCTGGCGATGCTGAATGCGGCGCTGGCGGTGGGCTGGGGCGCGAACTGGTTGTCGGGCTGGGCCAGCCACGACCGGGGGTTCTTGGCCGAAGGGCTGGGACTTGCCGCGCACGAAAACCTGGCCGGGTTGATCCATATCGGCAGCGAAAGCTGTGCGCCGCCGGAACGCCCGCGCCCGGATCTGGGCAAGATCACGGATTGGGTGGACACATGATGCTCACCGATTTCTCCCGCGCGCTTGGACAGCTGGGCGACACTCGCTTTCGCCGCGTTCTGCTTCTGGGCCTGGGGCTGACCCTTGGCCTTCTGATCGCGATCACGCTTGTGTTTTCCTGGCTTGTCGGCTGGGTGACGCCGGACAGTTTCTCGCTCCCATGGATCGGGGAAATCACCTGGGTTGGCTCGGCGCTGTCCTGGGGCGCGGTGCTGCTCATGTTCGTGCTGTCGATCTTCCTGATGGTGCCGGTGGCCTCGGCCTTTACCGGCATCTTTCTGGATGACGTGGCCGAGGCGGTCGAGGATCGGCACTATCCGGGCCTGCCCAAGGTTCCCGCGATGGGCCTGTGGGACACGATCCGCGACAGCGCGAGCTTTTTCGGCGTGATCGTGGTGGTGAACCTGCTGGCGCTGATGCTGTTCTTTTTTGTCGGCCCGTTTGCCCCGGTTCTGTTCTGGGCGGTAAACGGTTACCTTCTGGGGCGTGAATACTTCCAGATGGCCGCGATGCGGCGCCTTGGGCGTGAGGGTGCGAACCGGCTGCGTGCGCGCCATACCGGTCAGATCTGGGTGGCCGGGACCTTGATGGCGATGCCCCTGTCGATCCCGATTGTGAATCTTCTGATCCCGGTCCTGGGGGCCGCCACGTTCACGCACATGTTCCACCGTCTGAACACGGAATAGGGTCCGGGACCTGCCCCGGTCAGCGCCCGCCCACCCACCCCGCCGCCCGGGGCAGGGGGGCGGGGCTTTCATTTTTCGAAAGTATCCCCGCCGGAGGCCTGAAATCCAGCGCGCAGCGCCACAGAGCGCAGCAAGGCCTCCGCCCGCCCTCAACAGAGGGGGCGCATCGCGCCCATGATGCGAGGGTGGACTTACAGGATTTCGCTAGGCGGGTCGTAGCGATCGAACCAGTCCATGTCCTCGATCGTGATCCAGCCCGACAGGATGATGCCGGCAATCACGATCCACAGCACGGTGGCAATTGCCGTCACGATCAGCATCGTGCGTTTCAGCCGGAAGTTGGCCGGCGCGCCCGCGTGGGTGCCGGGCATCACCTCGCCTTCGTCCCCTTGGGTGCGCAGACGCACGGGCAAGGTCAGGAACATGGTCATGAACCAGATCACGGCATAGAGCACGATAGCGGCGGTGATGGTCATCAGATCTGTTCCAGCTCGACCAGCGTGCCGTTGAAATCCTTCGGGTGCAGGAACAGGACCGGTTTGCCGTGGGCGCCGATCTTGGGCTCTCCGGTGCCCAGAACGCGGGCGCCATCGGCCTTCAGCTTGTCGCGCGCGGCGATGATGTCCTCGACCTCGTAGCAGATGTGGTGGATGCCGCCAGCTGGGTTCTTTTCCAGGAACCCCGCGATGGGCGAGCCTTCGCCAAGCGGATACAGAAGCTCAATCTTCGTATTGGGCAGCGTGATGAACACCACCGTGACGCCGTGATCCGGTTCGTCCTGCGGTGCGCCGACCTCGGCCCCCAGGGTGTCGCGGTACAGCGCGGATGCGGCTTCAAGGTCCGGCACGGCAATGGCCACGTGGTTCAGGCGTCCGATCATCTTTTCTCTCCTCATATCGCGTGTTGGGCTGCTTATGCCGCCTGATCGCGCCCTGCACAAGCGACCTCGCGCCGCATCTTGCGGGGCGTTAACCCGGTATTAGGCAAAGGCGTGGTCTGGTCGTCTCAAGGAAAGGAGTCACGTCATGAGCGACGATATGGAACGATATGTCCTGAACCGGGCCCCCAGCGCCGACCGGCCGCTGCAGGGGATGACGGTTCTGGTGGTGGAAGACAGCAGATTTGCGAGCGAGGCGATCCGGCTTTTGTGCCTGCGGTCCGGCGCGCGGATCCGGCGGGCCGACAGTCTCGCGGCGGCGCATCGACACCTCGCGGTCTACCGTCCGTCGATCATCCTTGTCGACATGGGCCTGCCGGATGGGTCGGGTGCGGACCTGATCCACGAACTGGCACAGGCCACCCCGCGGGTCGCGGTCCTGATGGGGATCAGCGGCGATGACGATGCACAGGCCCTGGCGATGGAGGCGGGCGCGGACGGGTTCATGGCCAAGCCGATCGAAAGCCTGGCGCAGTTCCAGCAATCGGTGCTGGCGCATCTGCCGGCGGGAGAAGGTCCGACCAAACCGCGTGCACTGCCCACCGAAACCGTGTCGCCGGACCCCGTGGCCTTTCAGGACGACCTGACCCATGTGGCCGACGTGATCAACCAGGCCCCCGACGGGCGCACCCTGGATTACATCGCGCAATTCCTGTCTGGCGTTGCACGCACCGCGCATGATTACCCGCTTGAGGCGGCGGCGGTCAGCCTGGCCCAGTCCCGCGCCAACGGGCGTGGCACCGGGTCCGACGTGGCCCGCGTGGCCGGGATCGTGCAGGAACGCCTGCAATCACGCGTCTGGATCTGAGATCACCGTAGTGCTGGGTCACCTGCGACCCGCACCAAACGGGTAAGATCGCCCAGGCGTTCGCGCTGCCGCCCGTCGGCATCGAAATTTGACGGGGCAAGCCAGACCGCAAAGGCTTCTTTCAGCGCCGGCCAGTCCTTGTCGATGGCCGCGAACCAGGTGGTGTCGCGGTTTCGCCCCTTGACCACCGCGGCCTGGCGAAACACGCCCTCAAAACTCAACCCCAACCGCTGCGCGGCCCGGCGAGAGGCTATGTTGGCCGCGTCGCATTTCCATTCAAAGCGGCGATACCCGGCCTCGAACGCCCATTCCATCATCAGATATATCGCCTCGGTGGCGGCGCGGGTGCCTTGCAGGGCGGGGGAGAAATTGATGTGTCCGACTTCGATCGACCCGGCCTCGGGGGTGATCCGCAGGTAGGACGCGACCCCTTCCCAGACGCCGCTGTCCTTGTTCAGAATGGCATGAAACCGGGGATCTTTCCCCGCGGTCGCCTCGCGCATCCAGCGGTGATAACTGGCGGCCGAGGCGAACGGACCATAGGGCAGGTAGGACCAGATCGCGTCATTGGCGGAATTGGCCTTGAACAGGGCAGCGGCATGGGTGTCTGCCGACAAGAGGTCCAGTTGGGCGTATCTGCCCTCGAAATGGTCGGCATCCGGGAACCGGGGAGGTATCCAGTTGGTCAGCAGTTCACCCTGTGATTGTTTTTCCATTTCAACCTCTTGCGCCACACCATTCCCCTCCACCCGGTTAACGGGTTGCAATCGTCATTGCAATTCCCCGCGACTTTCGCAATTGCGCCGCATTTCAAGGGCAAAAAAGGCCCCGTGACCCCGGCTTTTGTGGGCCGGGATACGAGTGTGTGACTTTGAGGAGAGCAATAAAATGAGCGCCAAAACGCTGATCAAGAAATTCGCAGACGATGAGCTGGGCAATGCCATCGTTGACTGGGTGGTCCTGATGGCCGGCATGGTCCTGATGGCGATCGCCGTCGGCTTCACCATCGCCGAGAACATCGACACGGTCGCAGACGGCACCGCTTTGGAAATCGACGCGATGGAAGCGAACCCCAAGCTTTGAACGAAAAACACCGCCCGGCAATGCGGGCGGTGTCAAACGGGCTTCAGTCCGGAGTTTTTTCTTTTATTCCTGCGGGATGACGCGCAGGTGAAGTTCGCGCAGCTGTTCGTTCAGCGGTTCGTTGGGCGCGTTCATCATCAGGTCTTCGGCGCGCTGGTTCATCGGGAACATCACGACTTCGCGGATGTTCGCCTCGTCTGCCAGCAGCATCACGATACGGTCCACACCAGCGGCGCAGCCCCCGTGCGGCGGGGCGCCGTATTGGAACGCGTTGACCATGCCGCCGAAGCGTTTCTTCACCTCATCCGCGCCGTAACCGGCGATCTCAAAGGCCTTGAACATGATCTCGGGCGTGTGGTTCCGGATCGCACCGGACACCAGCTCATACCCGTTGCAGGCCAGATCGTATTGATAGCCGACGGCGGACAGCGGATCGCTTTCCAGAATGTCCATGCCACCCTGGGGCATCGAGAACGGGTTGTGGTCGAAATCGATCTCGCCGGTTTCCTCGTCCTTCTGGAAGATCGGGAAATCGACGATCCAGGCGAAGGCGAAGCGGTTCGTGTCGGTCAGGCCCAACTCATCCCCGATGGTGGTGCGCGCACGACCCGCGACTGGTTCGAACGCCTTGGGCTTGCCGCCCAGGAAGAACGCGGCGTCGCCGATCTCAAGTCCCAGCTGCTGGCGGATCGCCTCGGTGCGCTCCGGCCCGATGTTCTTGGCCAAGGGTCCAGCGGCTTCCATGCCACCCGCAACCTCGCCGGATTTCAGCTTGGCCTGGGCTTCTTTCACGGTGATGCCCAATTCCTGCGCCACCGCGTCGGCGGTCTTTTCACGCCAGAAGATATAGCCCATGCCGGGCAGGCCCTGTTCCTGAGCGAACTTGTTCATCCGGTCGCAGAACTTGCGGCTGCCACCCTTCGGGGCGGGAATGGCGCGAATTTCCGTGCCTTCGTTTTCCAGAAGGCTCGCGAAGATGGCAAAGCCCGAGCCGCGGAAATGTTCGGACACGACCTGCATCTTGATCGGGTTGCGCAGGTCGGGCTTGTCGGTGCCATACCACAGCGCGCTGTCGGCATAGGAGATCTGCTCCCAGTCCTGATCAACCTTGCGACCGCCGCCGAATTCCTCGAACACGCCCTTCAGCACCGGCTGGATCGTGTCGAATACGTCCTGCTGGGTGACAAACGACATCTCCATGTCGAGCTGATAGAAATCGGTGGGCGAGCGATCGGCGCGCGGGTCTTCGTCGCGGAAGCACGGCGCGATCTGGAAATACTTGTCGAAGCCCGCGACCATCATCAGCTGTTTGAACTGCTGCGGCGCCTGCGGCAGGGCGTAGAACTTGCCAGGGTGCAGGCGCGACGGCACCAGGAAGTCGCGCGCGCCTTCGGGCGACGAGGCCGTGATGATCGGCGTCTGGTATTCGCGGAAATTCAGGTCCCACATCCGCTTGCGCATCGATGTGACAACGTCCGAACGCAGCTTCATGTTGTTCTGAAGCTTCTCACGACGCAGGTCGAGAAAGCGGTATTTTAGCCGGGTTTCTTCCGGGTATTCCTGATCGCCGAACACCATCAGGGGCAGTTCGTCAGCGGCGCCCAGCACCTCCAGGTCGCGCACGAAAACTTCGACTTCGCCGGTCGGAATTTTCGTGTTCACCAGGCTTTCGTCGCGCGCCTTCACGTTGCCGTCGATGCGGATGCACCATTCGCTGCGCACCTTTTCCATGTCGGCAAACACGGGGCTGTCGGGGTCGCACAGGACCTGCGTCATGCCGTAGTGGTCGCGCAGGTCGACGAACAACACGCCGCCGTGGTCGCGGATGCGGTGCACCCAGCCCGACAGGCGGACGGTTTCGCCCACGTTGGATTTGTTCAGCTCGGCGCAGGTATGGCTGCGAAAGGCGTGCATGGTCGGCTCCCATTCGGGGTTCAATTGATCTGCGCCGATACACATGGCGGGGCGGGCAAAGTCAAGGGATATGCGGGTTAATAGGGTGGCTGCGCCGGGGATGTGGCGAAAAGTCTTACGATCCACGGGCGCCGACGCCAATTTGAACCTTGCACATGGCCTGTCGATGCCTATAACCCACGACAATTTGCACGCGCGGGGTTTCCCCGTGTGAGTCTGCCTGCTGCGGGGATGAAACTATGCCGAAAAGAACCGATATCAACTCCATCATGATCATCGGGGCGGGGCCCATTGTCATCGGGCAGGCGTGTGAGTTCGACTATTCCGGTGCCCAGGCCTGCAAGGCTTTGCGCGAGGAAGGCTACCGCGTCATCCTGGTGAACTCGAACCCCGCGACGATCATGACCGATCCCGGCCTGGCGGATGCGACTTATATCGAACCGATCACCGCCGAGATGGTCACCAAGATCATCGAGATCGAAAAACCGGATGCGCTGCTGCCCACGATGGGTGGCCAGACCGGGTTGAACACGGCGCTGGAACTGGACGATCTGGGGGTTCTGGAAAAACACAACGTCGAACTGATCGGCGCCAAGCGTGACGCGATCGAAATGGCCGAAGACCGCAAGCTGTTTCGCGAAGCGATGGACCGGCTGGGCATCGAAAACCCCAAGGCCACCATCGCCAACACGATGGATGAATGCCTGGCCGCGATTGATTATGTCGGCCTGCCTGCCATCATTCGCCCCGCCTTCACCCTGGGTGGCACCGGCGGTGGCGTGGCCTATAACCGCGAAGAATATGAACATTTCTGCCGCTCGGGCCTGGATGCCAGCCCCGTGAACCAGATTCTGATCGACGAAAGCCTGCTGGGCTGGAAGGAATACGAGATGGAGGTGGTGCGCGACACCGCCGACAACGCCATCATCGTTTGTGCCATCGAAAACGTCGATCCGATGGGCGTGCATACCGGTGATTCAATCACCGTGGCCCCCGCGCTGACCCTGACCGACAAAGAATACCAGCTGATGCGCACGCATTCGATCAATGTGCTGCGCGAAATTGGTGTGGAAACCGGCGGGTCGAACGTGCAATGGGCGGTGAACCCGGCGGACGGCCGTATGGTCGTGATCGAGATGAACCCGCGCGTGTCGCGGTCCTCGGCGCTGGCATCGAAAGCCACCGGTTTCCCGATCGCCAAGATCGCCGCGAAACTGGCCGTTGGCTATACGCTGGACGAATTGGACAACGACATCACCAAGGTGACGCCCGCGTCGTTCGAACCCACCATCGACTATGTCGTCACCAAAATCCCGAAATTCGCGTTCGAAAAATTCCCGGGCTCCGAACCCTACCTGACCACCGCGATGAAATCGGTGGGCGAGGCGATGTCGATCGGCCGCACGATCCACGAAAGCCTGCAAAAGGCGCTGGCCTCGATGGAATCGGGCCTGACCGGGTTCGACGAGGTCGAGATCGAAGGTGCGCCGGAAGTGGCGGCGATTTCGATGGCGATTTCCAAGCAGACCCCGGACCGGATGCGCACCATCGCGCAAGCCATGCGCCACGGCATGTCGGATGAAGACATCCACGCGATCACGTCCTTCGACCCCTGGTTCCTGGCCCGCATTCGCGAGATCGTCGAGGCCGAAGAGGTCGTGCGCGCGAACGGCCTGCCCCAGGACGAAGCCGGGATGCGCAAGCTCAAGATGCTGGGCTTCTCCGACGCCCGTCTGGCCATCCTTACTGGTCAATCCGAAACCGATGTGCGCCGCGCCCGCCTGAACGTTGGCGTCAAAGCCGTGTTCAAACGCATCGACACCTGCGCCGCCGAATTCGAAGCACAGACGCCTTACATGTATTCGACCTATGAGGCCCCGATGATGGGTGAGGTCGAGTGCGAAGCCCGCCCGTCGGACCGCAAAAAGGTCGTGATCCTGGGCGGTGGCCCGAACCGGATCGGTCAGGGGATCGAGTTCGATTATTGCTGCTGCCATGCCTGTTTCGCGCTGACCGACGCGGGATATGAAACCATCATGGTCAACTGCAACCCGGAAACGGTGTCGACAGACTATGACACCTCGGACCGGCTGTATTTCGAGCCGCTGACCTTTGAACACGTGATGGAAATCCTGCGGGTTGAGCAGGAAAACGGCAGCCTGCACGGCGTGATCGTGCAGTTCGGCGGGCAGACGCCGCTGAAGCTGGCCAATGCGCTTGAGGAGGAGGGCATCCCGATCCTTGGCACCACGCCGGATGCGATCGACCTGGCCGAGGACCGTGAGCGGTTCCAGGCGCTGGTCAACGACCTGAAGCTCAAGCAGCCGAAGAACGGCATCGCCTCGACCGACGCTCAGGCGCTTGATATTGCAGGGGAAATCGGCTTTCCGCTGGTGATCCGCCCGTCCTACGTCCTGGGTGGTCGCGCGATGGAAATCGTGCGCGACATGGCGCAGTTGGAACGCTACATCGCCGAAGCCGTGGTGGTGTCCGGCGACAGCCCGGTGCTGCTTGACAGCTACCTGTCCGGCGCGGTCGAACTGGACGTGGACGCGCTGTGTGACGGCAAGGCGGTGCATATCGCCGGCATCATGCAGCACATCGAAGAGGCCGGCGTGCATTCCGGCGACAGCGCCTGTTCCCTGCCGCCCTATTCCCTGCCGCAAGACATCATCGACGAGATCAAGCGCCAGACCAACGCGCTGGCGCTGGCGCTGAACGTTGTCGGCCTGATGAACGTGCAATTCGCGGTCAAGGACGGCGAGATCTACCTCATCGAGGTGAACCCGCGCGCCTCCCGTACGGTGCCGTTTGTTGCCAAGGCCGTGAACAGCCCGATCGCCACCATCGCCGCCCGCGTGATGGCCGGTGAGCCCTTGTCGAACTTCGACCTGGTCGACCCGAACATCGATGGTTTCGCGGTGAAAGAGGCGGTTCTGCCCTTCGCCCGCTTCCCCGGTGTCGACACGATCCTGGGCCCGGAAATGCGCTCGACCGGCGAGGTCATGGGGTCCGACAGCGACTTCCATCGCGCCTTCCTCAAGGCGCTGATGGGCGCAGGGGTTGAGCTTCCGCATGGTGGCACCGTGTTCCTGTCGATCAAGGACGACGACAAGACGCCGATGCTGACGGACACCGCCAAGGCGTTGAAAGAGCTTGGCTTTACCATCCTCGCCACTCGCGGCACCGCGGCTTTCCTGACCGAAAACGGGATCGACAGCGAGATTGTGCACAAGGCCTATGAAGGCGGGCGCACCATCGTCGACATCATGAAGGATGGCGAGGTTGCGTTGGTCATGAACACGACCGAAGGTGCGCAAGCGGTGAACGACAGCCGCTCGATGCGCAACGTGGCCCTGATGGACAAGATCCCGTATTTCACCACGTTGGCCGCTGCCCACGCCGCCGCCTTCGCGATGAAGTCGCGCGAAACCGGCAAGGTCGGGGTGCGGTCGCTGCAGGAAAAAGCGGCGCGCTGATTTGACGGAACCGGGGGGCGGGGCCTAGGGTGGATCAACCCGAAAAGGAGGCCCCCCATGTTCCGACGCTCGTTTCTTGCCGCCACCTTCGCCTTTGCCGCGACCGCCACCGCGCAGGTCTTCCCCGCCGACATCACCGGCACCTACACCGCCTTCGGCATGAACCCGAACGGCTCGACCTACAAAGGCCGGGTCCGGATCGAGCAATCCGACACGGGGCAAGTGGCGTTTGCCTGGCAAGTGGGCAATTCCACCTACGCCGGCCAAGGCGTGCGTGAAGACCGCGTGGTCACCATCGACTGGGGCCAGAAAGACCCGGTGGTCTATGTGATCATGGACAGCGGAGAGCTGCACGGGACGTGGGCCGGGGGGAAGGCGTTGGAGCGGTTGGTGCGGGAGTGAGGGTGGCGCGCTGCACCTCCTGGGCGCGGTTGCCCCCTATCATAATGGTCAGTTAGAAGTCTGGTTCGAGTGCTGGACCGTAGCGCGTCAATAGCTCTACAACGTGGTCAACCAATTGGCCCGTCGTATCGGTCAATACTGCGATCCCATCGTCACGCGGCATTTGAAAACCCCGAACTGTGAAATCTCCCGTTGAGGGATCAATGTCGAAGTGCCGTTCGATTATGCCAGAGTACGAAGGATGTACCTGTAGTGAGAGCGAGCGATAAACACTCTCATACTCGTGAGTCATGCCAGTCCGGTTGAACTTGTCGGTGATTGAAAGGGCTTTCCCACCCATCTCTTCAACCTCTTTCATCTTCTTGTCAGTGGAAGCAATTTCGTCCTCGATTGGGAGTTCGCTGGCAATCCGCGCAAAGAACGGGTTTCCTTTTGTTGCCTCTCGCAGCTGCGTTCGTATGCCTCTTAAGAAACTGGCCTGTAAATGTAAGTGGTAGTCAGGGAAATCGCAAAGGTTCCTCAATTCCACTAGATGCTCCAATGCGGACCGAAGAATAATTTTGGCGTCAAAGCCCTTTCCATTTTTCAGAAGGAATACCACAGCGTGACAGCGCTCCAAGAGCGAGGCGGACAGGCCTACAAAAATCTGATGGCGAAATTTTTGCTTGTCGAACTTGGTATTTTGAAGCTGGTCGATTGCTCCAAGAATCCTACCCTCGACGTCAGGCAGCGTGAAATCTGTGTCAATTTCTGCGGTTCTCAAACCAACCGCCCCCACAAATCATACTCCCCCGCCTCGTCCACCTCGACCGACACGATCTCCCCGACCGACAGTCCCTCGGTGCCCTCATCAATGAACAGGTTTCCGTCGATCTCCGGCGCGTCCGCTTTGGTGCGGCAGGTGGCGATGCCGTCTTCGTCGATGTCGTCGATGATCACGTCCATAACCTGGCCGACCTTCGCCGCCAGTTTCGCCTCGGAAATCGCCTGGGCTTTCTCCATGAAGCGGTTCCAGCGGTCCTGTTTGACCTCATCCGGCACGTGGTCGGGCAGGTCGTTGGACCGGGCGCCCGCGACGTTTTCGTATTGAAAGCAGCCGACGCGATCCAATTGCGCCTCGTCCATCCAATCCAACAGAACCTGGAATTCTTCTTCCGTTTCACCGGGATAGCCGACGATGAATGTCGATCGCAGCGTGATGCCCGGGCAATCGCGCCGCCAGGCGGTGATTTCGTCCAGCGTTCTCGCGGCGGCGGCAGGACGCGCCATACGCTTTAGTACGGATGTCGCCGCGTGCTGGAACGGGATGTCCAGGTAGGGTAGGATCAGCCCCTCGGCCATCAGCGGGATCAGCTGGCGCACGTGGGGGTAGGGGTAGACGTAATGCAGCCGCACCCAGGCGCCCAAGGAACCCAGATCGCGGGCCAGGTCAGTGATATGGGCACGGTGGCCCCGGTCTTCGGCATGGCGGATGTCCACACCATACGCTGACGTATCCTGACTGATGACCAGAAGCTCCTGCACCCCGGCCTCGACCAGCTTTTCCGCCTCGCGCATCACCGCATGGGCGGGGCGAGATGCCAGTTTGCCGCGCATGTCCGGGATGATGCAGAACTTGCAGGCGTGATTGCAGCCTTCGGAAATCTTCAGATAGGAATAATGCCGCGGGGTCAGTGACACGCCGGTTGCGGGCAGCAGGTCCACGAACGGATCCGGGTCCGGCGGCACGGCGGCGTGCACGGCGTCCAGCACCTGTTCGTATTGATGCGGGCCGGTGACGGCCAGGACGGACGGGTGCGTTCCACGGATGTAATCCTCTTCGGCGCCCAGACAGCCGGTGACGATGACTCGACCGTTTTCGTTCAACGCTTCGCCGATGGCTTCAAGGCTTTCGGCCTTGGCAGAATCCAGGAACCCGCAGGTGTTCACCACCACGGCGTCCGCGCCCGCATAGTCAGGCGAGATCGCGTAGCCTTCCGCGCGTAGGCGGGTCAGGATGCGCTCGGAATCAACCAACGCCTTGGGGCAGCCCAGGCTGACCATGCCGATCTTCGGCTGGCCGGGGCGGCTGGGTTCACTGATCCGAGCCTTCGGGGCCAGGTCGGGGCGGAGGTTGGGCGGGTTCGTTGTCATGCAGCGGGGTATAGAACGTGCCCCGCCGACAGGAAAGCGCCAATCCCGAGGGAGCGGCGAAGGCCGCTTTCGAGGAATTAAGCGCGCCGCAGGCGCACCTTTGGATCAAACCTTAAAGGTTACCGTTTGCGGTCGCGGCGCGAGGACATGGGCTGGAACGCCACGCCCACATGGGCCTCGCAATAGGGTTTTCCCTGTTGCACGGGCAGGCCGCAGAACCAGAAATCTTCCGTGGCGGGGTCGCCGATCGGCCATTTGCAGGTGCGCTCGGTCAGTTCCATCAGGTTCAGCTTCTTCGCACCTTTTTCAACTTCACGCACCGAGGCCAGCGCTTCGGGGCTGATCTCGTTGGCCGAGGGTTGCGGCGGCAGGGGCTGACCTGCGGGGATGATCTTGTTGCGGGCCGACGCCGGTTGCTTGGGCGGGGCCGCACTTTGTGTCGCGGGCTCGACCTTCTTGGGCTCGGCAGGCTTTTTCGGCGCGGGCTTTGGCTTTGCTGCTGCCGCCGTTTTCGGGGCCGGTTTTTCCTTGGCCGGGGCCTTGGTGCCGCCGCCAGCGCGGTTGGACAGGCCAAGCCGGTGCACCTTGCCGATCACGGCGTTGCGGGTGACGCCACCAAGTTCCTTGGCGATGACCGAGGCGGATTGCCCCTCCCCCCACATCTTTTTCAGAATTTCAACGCGTTCGTCGGTCCAGGACATGTCTTTTCCCATCTGCGGGCGCGCGCGCCCGGTCATTCAACAGGGGCCTATTCTAGACACCCCGCCGCCGGATACAAGGCCATTAGCGCCGTGCGCGACTTTCGCGCCACAACATCAGCGCCGCGCCCGCAATGATGATCGCCGCACCGGCAAGGCTACTGCCCGCCGGGACCACATCGAAAACAGCGAAATCATACAGCCCGACGAAGATCAGCGTGGCATAGGAGAACGGCACCGCAAAGCTTGCGTCCGCGCGTTTCATCGCCTGGATGAAGCAGGCCTGGGCGGTCGCCATCATCAACCCCAGCGTGATCAGCGCGCCCCATTGCGCGGCGGTGGGCGGGGCCCAGACGAAAAGCACCGCCAGGGTGGCGATGGCAAGCCCGATCGCGTTGTTGATCAAAAGGATCTGCAAAGGACGTTCGCGTCCGGTGAGCAGTTTTATCAGGGTGATCTCGAACCCCATGACAAGGGCCGCGCTTAGCGCCAGAAGGGCCGCAGGTTGAAACGTGCCCGCACCGGGCCGGATCAGGATCATCGCACCGATCACGGCAATGCCTGCGGCGGTCCACCGCCATGGCCCGACTCGTTCGCCCAGCAGCGGGATCGCCAGGATCATGGCAAAGACCGGGTTCAGGAATGAAATCGCGGTGGCGTCCGCCATTGGGATGAAAGCCACGGCGGCGAACATCAGGGAAATACCGGACCAACCTGCAAGGCTGCGGGCGAAATGGACCGAGAGGTTGGGCGTCTCGATCCTGGGGCGCAGGATCAGCGCCGTTGTACCGATCGCCAGAAAGGCGAACAGAAACCGCCCGTGCGAGATCTGCAGCGGGTGCAACGCATCCCCCAACACATCGCGCCCGGCCATTTTGGCAAGCAGCGAGGTGCCCGCGATCAGGGCGGCGGCCAACAGCATGAAACCTGCCGAGGCCGTGGGGTTGGGGCGCGTCTCCATCCCCCTTGCGCTAGCCCGCTGCAGCGCGAATGAAAAGGGTAGACAGGGCGCGCGGGCCGGATTATCAGCGCCCCATGATCAAACGCCTGCATATCACGACCGACCGACGCCGACGCAAATTCGTCTGACGTCCGTTTCCGTTTGATCCCGCGCCGATCTGGCGCATCCACCCTGAAATTGTTGACACGAGCCTGCCCATGCGGCACCCAAAGGCTTCTTTTACGTGGAGAAAACCATGATCCCCTCCGTTTTGCCGACCTATTCGCGCGCGCCCCTGTCGTTTGAGACGGGCGAAGGCAGCTGGCTGATGACGGCAGACGGGCGCCGATATCTGGACCTTGGCGCGGGCATCGCGGTGAACGCGCTGGGTCATGCGAACCCCGATCTGGTGAACGCTTTGACCGCGCAGGCGGGCAAGCTGTGGCATACCTCGAACCTGTATGAGATCCCGAACCAGCAGGCGCTGGCCGATGCTCTGGTCGAGGCGACCTTTGCCGACACGGTGTTTTTCACCAATTCGGGCACCGAGGCCGCTGAACTGGCGGTCAAAATGGCACGCAAGCATTTCTTTGAGGCCGGTCAACCTGAAAAGGTTGAGATCATCGCCTTTGACGGCTCGTTTCACGGCCGGTCCTCGGCCGGGATCGCGGCGGCGGGGGGCGACAAGCTGACCAAGGGCTTCGGGCCATTGCTGCCGGGGTTCAAACATCTGCCCTTTGCCGATCACGATGCAGTGGCGGCGGCGATCACCGACAAGACGGCGGCGATCATCATCGAACCGGTGCAGGGCGAAGGCGGCATTCGCCCGGTGCCGGACCAGTGCCTGAAGGGGCTGCGCGATCTGTGCGACGAACACGGGCTGCTGTTGATCTTTGACGAGGTGCAATGTGGCGTGGGCCGGACCGGCAAGCTGTTTGCCCATGAATGGGCGGGTGTGACGCCCGACATCATGATGGTCGCGAAAGGCATCGGAGGCGGTTTTCCATTGGGGGCTGTTTTGGCGACGGAACACGCGGCCAGCGGCATGGTCGCGGGCACGCATGGCTCGACCTATGGCGGTAACCCGCTGGCCTGTGCCGTGGGGCTGAAGGTGATGGAGATCGTCAGCGATCCGGCGTTCCTGGGTGAGGTGAACCGCAAGGCGGGGCTTTTGCGTCAGAAGCTTGAGGGGTTGGTGGCCAGCCACCCCGACGTGTTCGACAGCGTGCGCGGATCGGGCCTGATGCTGGGCCTGAAGTGCAAGGCGGTGAACATGGACGTGGTCAACGCGGGTTACGGCGCCAAGGTGTTGGTGGTGCCCGCCGCAGACAATGTCGTGCGCCTGCTGCCGCCCCTGACCATTTCCGACGACGAGATCAGCGAAGCCGTGTCCCGGCTTGAGAAAGCCGCAGGCGCGGTGGAGAACAGCAAATGAACCACTTTCTGGACATCAACAAGACCGACCCCGCCGACCTGCGTGGCATGATCGACCAGGCGCGGGTCATGAAGGACGCGCGCAAGGGGCTGCCCAAGGGCACCAAGGACGCAGATCAGCCGCTGAAAGACCACATTGTGGCGCTGATTTTTGAGAAACCCTCGACCCGCACGCGGGTGTCGTTCGATGTCGGCGTGCGCCAGATGGGCGGCGAAACGCTTGTGCTGTCGGGATCGGAAATGCAGCTGGGACATGGGGAAAGCATCGCGGACACGGCGCGGGTCCTGTCGCGCTATGTCGACCTGATCATGATCCGAACGTTCGAGGAAAGCGCGCTTTTGGAGCTTGCGGAATATGCTGACGTGCCGGTGATCAACGGGCTCACGAACCGCTCGCATCCCTGCCAGATCATGGCCGACATCCTGACCTATGAAGAGCACAACGGCCCGATCGCGGGGAAAAAGGTCGTGTGGACCGGGGATGGCAACAATGTCTGTGCCTCGTTCATCCATGCGGCTGGGCAGTTCGGCTTTGACCTGACCTTTACCGGGCCGCCGAACCTGGATCCCGAAGCGGTGTTCATCGAAGAGGCCCGCGCAAAAGGGGCGAAGATCGAGATCGAACGCGATGCGGCAAAGGCCGTTGAGGGTGCCGATCTGATCGTGGCAGACACCTGGGTGTCGATGCACGATGCGCAGTCGACCCGCGAGCGGCGTCACAATCAGCTACGCCCCTACCAGGTGAACGACCACCTGATGGCGGGGGCCAAGGATGATGCCTTGTTCATGCATTGCCTGCCGGCGCACCGGGAAGAGGAAGTGACCAATGCGGTCATGGACGGCCCGCAATCGGTGATCTTCGACGAGGCCGAGAACCGCCTGCACGCCCAGAAGGCCGTCATGCGCTGGTGCCTGGGCGTCTAGTCGCTGCGCGATTGCGCCCCGCCCCCTTCACGGCTGCGCCGCTTGGGGGCGCGGCGCGGCAAGCTCGCTTCGCTCGCCATGGTATCTGGTGGCCTCGCTGCGCTCGGCAGGGGGCGCAGCCTTGGTTGGGCGCGCCTACCCGACGATCGCGTTGAGGAGGAAGAAGATCACCGCTGACATCACCGCGGCGGCGGGGACGGTGATGACCCAGGCGGCGACGATCGTCATGAAGTGGGAGCGGCGCACCAGTTTGCGGCGCCGCCGTTCCTCGGGGGCGACACGTTTTTCCGCCGGTCGGTTGGCAGAGGACAGGCGCTGACGTTTCTCCATGTGCCATTCACGGTAGAAACCGACGCCGAAGACGCCGCCCACCGCGATATGGGTCGAACTGACGGGCAGGCCCAGCCAGGAAGCCACGATCACCGTGATGGCTGCCGACAGCGCGACGCAATAGGCGCGGATCGGGTTCAACTTGGTGATCTGGCTGCCCACCATTCGGATCAGCTTGGGGCCAAACAGGACCAGGCCGAACGAGATGCCGAAAGCGCCGATCACCATGACCCACATCGGGATCGTCACCTTCGCGGCGAAATCCCCGAATTGTTCCGCGTGGACGATGGCCGCCAGCGGGCCCACCGCGTTCGCCACGTCATTGGCGCCGTGGGCGAAGGACAGAAGCGCAGCCGAGAAGATCAGCGGAATGGCAAACAGGGTTTTCAGCGACTTGGTGCGGTTTTCAAGTCCCTCGGCTTGGCGCGCAACCAGCGGTGCAGCAACCGCATAGGCGATGGCCCCAATGACCACACCGATGAACAGCGCGGTGGGCAGGTCGATCTTGACGATCCGCTTCAACCCCTTGATCGACAGATAGGCGCCGAAGGCCGCCGCCATGATGCCGATCAGCACTGGCACCCAGCGTTTGGCCGCGGCGATCTTGTCCTCTTGATAGACAATGCGCGCTTTGATGAAAGCCAGGAAACCAGCGGCGATGAGACCGCCCAGCACCGGGGAAATCACCCAGCTGGCGGCGATCTTGCCCATTGTCGGCCAGTTCACAGCGACAAAGCCCGCCGCAGCAATACCCGCGCCCATCACGCCCCCTACGACAGAATGGGTCGTGGAGACCGGCGCCCCAACCCAGGTGGCCAGGTTCACCCACAAAGCCGAGGAAATCAGCGCGGCCATCATCGCCCAGATGAACACGCGTGTTTCGGCGAACCCTGCCGGGTCGATGATGCCTTTTGAGATGGTCGACACCACGTCGCCCCCGGCCAAAAGCGCCCCCGCGGTTTCAAACAGCGCTGCGATGACGATGGCGCCGCCCATGGTCAGGGCATTTGCCCCCACCGCCGGCCCCATGTTGTTGGCCACATCGTTGGCGCCAATGTTGATCGCCATATAGGCGCCGAAGGCCGCCGCCGAGACGACCACGAAGGAAATCGGCGTCTGGCCGAACAGAACCGCCGAGGCCAGCGCGGCGATCACGATGAAGGCGAGCGCGACGCCCATGCCGACCATCGGACGGGCCACATATTGCGAGGCGTACTCGAATTGGCTGATACGATTGAGGTCTTTGTCCAGTGTTTTCCACTGGCCCGAATTGTTGTTGTCGGTCATGCGCGCGTTTCCCTGTTCTCAGGTAAGACAAACTGGTCGTGGCCCTTATGGGTCCACGATTCCGCGCTACAAAATTCGGATTAGATTCGCAACACTCCTGTTGCCGGTCCTGTCAGTTTTTCAGGATGGATCAGAAATCGCGCAAAAGCTGCTGCAGGTCTTTTTCGTCGACCATTTCGGCGGCTTCCTCCGTCGCGACCCATTTCAGTTCGCGTTCCTCGGCCTCGGGGAAGTCATCCTCCATCGCCTTGACCTTGATCGGATAGACTTGGGCCGAGCAGCGCGCCGGGGCGCCTTCGTTCATCTGTTTGGTGAACTGGAATTCGCCCAGCGGTTCTTTGGCCAGCTTTCCGTCGGTCACGCCGGCTTCTTTCCAGGCGTCCTGCATCGCGGCCTCGGCGGCATTCATTCCGTCGATCGGCCAGCCCTTGGGCAGAATCCAGCGGCCAGTGCCACGCGACGTGACCAAAAGCACCTCTTTGCGGTCACCTTTGCCGCGATAACATAGCGCCGCAACCTGAAATCGGTTGGGGCGTTTGATCAAGGGGCGCACGACCTCGGACCAGGCCTGCTTGAGAAGCGTAGACATTGAAAAACCGCCTGTTTTGTTTTTTTTCGTTGAGCGGCAGATATAGGGTAATGACACGAATTTGCAAGTAAAACGCCCGAAATTGCGGTTTTTAGCTCCGAAATGTCACTTTTTGCGTGGTTTTGCCCGCAGCGTGGGATCAGCCTGGGACGGGTCTTCGGGCCAGGGATGTTTTGGGTATCGCCCGCGCATGTCCTTGCGCACATCGGCGTATGAACTGGCCCAGAAGGCAGGCAGGTCGGCAGTGGTCTGCACCGGTTTCTGACCGGGCGACAGCAGCGTGATGCGCAAAGGCGTGTGGCCCATCATCGGGTGGCGGGTGACGCCGAACATCTCTTGCAGACGCACCCGGATTTCCGGGGCTTCGCCGGAATAGTCGATCGGAATTTTGCGATCCATCGGCGTGGTGAAATGAGCTGGCGCGGCCTTGTCCAGTGCCTGCATCTGGTTCCAGTCCAGAATGGCGCGCAACGCCGGCAAGATGTCGAACTTCTTCCAACCCTCGGCCGTTTTCACACCGGTCAGATGCGGCAGCAGCCAGTCCTCCAGCGTGTCCATCAGCTGATCGTCGGACAGGTCCGGCATGTCATCGACCAAGGCCGCGCGCGCGATGAACCGCTTTGCGGCGTCCGAGGGGCGCAGGCCCAGATCGCGCACGCCGTCCAGCATGGCGCGGGCCACGGCCTCGGCGGGGGCGTCCTTCCACATCCTGTCGTCCAGAACCACGGCGCCCAGACGTTCCTGCCGCCGGGCCACCACGCGGCGCTCGCGTTTCGACCAGGTGCAGCTGTCGTGCCAGGCGATTTGGTCGCCATGCACCGCGCGCAGCTCGGCCTCGGTGATCTGGATTGCCTGACGGATTCTTGCTTCGCGCGGGTTGCCGTCCGTGTCCGTCACTACGATCAGGCGGGCGGCGGCCAGCGTGTCGTCTGCCTCCAGCAGTGCACCCTTGCCGCCCGACAGCACGAACCGCGGCTCATCTCCGGGGCGGCGCAGCCCGATGCGGTCGGGATAGGCCAGCGCGGCCATTTGCGCCGGGGTCAGCTCACTGGCGGTCTTGACCATGCGCGCCAGACGCTTGGCCTCATGGCGAACCTGCTCGATCACGCTGCGATTGGTCTGCCAGGGGCGGCGGGCGGCAAAGGCACGGGGGTCCGCCAGCGCTTCGAGCCTGAGCGACAGGTCAACCGGGGCCGAGAACGGCAGCGGGTCACGCTCGGCCAGAAGGGCCGCCAGTGGCGCGGCGGGGGCGCCCGCAATGGCCAGCATATGCCCCAGCCGGGGATGCAGCGGCAGGCGCGCGAGCGCCCGGCCATGATCAGTGATCCGCCCCTGATCCAATGCCCCCAGCTGCGTCAACAGCGCCTGCGCCTCGCCCAACACGCCCGGATTGGGCGGGGTCAGAAACGCAAGATCCGCCCCGTCCGCCGAGCCCCAAAGCGCCAGCTCCAGCCCAAGACCGGTCAGGTCGGCGGCTTCGATCTCGGCCGGGGGGAAGGGCGGCAAGCCACCCTCTTCGCCCTTGGTCCAAAGTCGGTAGCAGGTGCCTTCGGCCACACGGCCCGCACGGCCCCGGCGCTGTTCGGCCTCGGCCTTGGACACGCGTTCCGTGACCAGCCGCGACATGCCCGACCCAGGATCGAACCGCGCGCGGCGCGCCCGGCCCGCATCGACCACCACGCGCACGTCCTGAATGGTCAACGAGGTTTCCGCGATCGCGGTGGCCAGCACGATTTTGCGGCCAGAGGTGGCGGGCTGGATCGCCGCGCGCTGGTCCTTGAACGGCATCGCGCCGTAAAGCGGGCGGATCTGACAGTCGGGCGGCAGACGCAAGGCGGCAGCCACCCGGCGGATTTCGCCCTCGCCGGGCAGAAAGACCAGCACGCCGCCCCCGGTTTCGGACACCGCGCGGGTCACCAGGTCGGTCACGGCGGTCTCGAACCGGGTCCGCTTGTCGATGGGCCGCTCCAGCCAGCGCGTGCCTACCGGAAAGGCCCGGCCTTCGGAAATGACCACCGGCGCGTCGTCCAGCAACCGCGCGACTGGCTGGGCGTCGAGCGTTGCCGACATGACCAGCAGCATCAAATCGTCGCGCAGGGCGCCGCGCGCCTCCCAAGTCAGGGCCAGGCCCAGATCGGCATTCAGGGAACGTTCGTGAAATTCGTCGAAGATCACCGCGCCGATGCCCTCAAGCGCGGGGTCGGATTGCAGCATCCGGGTCAGGATGCCTTCGGTGACAACCTCGATCCGGGTGGATTTGCCCACTTTGGCCTCGCCGCGAATGCGGTAGCCGACGGTTTGCCCGACCGTTTCGCCCATGGTTTCAGCCATGCGTTCGGCGGCGGCGCGGGCGGCAAGGCGGCGTGGCTCCAGCATCAGGATGCGGCCCTGGATCAGCCCGGCATCAAGCAGCGCCAGCGGCACAACGGTGGTCTTGCCCGCGCCCGGCGGGGCCATCAGCACCGCCCGACCCTGGGCGCGCAGGGCGTCCAGAAGCGGAGGGATTGCGTCATCTATCGGCAGGCCGGAGTTCATCCGCCCGTTATGGGGCCGGACGCGGGGCGGGTCCAGCGATTCAGGATCGGTTCAGGTGCACTCGAAGACAGAGCGTCCGGACTTCCGCGCGCTTCCATCTGGACATCACGCTGCCGTGCGGGCAAGTAAACGGCAAAAGCGGGGGAAACATGGACATTCAGGACCTGTCACAACGCATCATTGCCGGAGAGCGCCGGGCGCTTGCGCGGGCCATCACCCTGGTCGAAAGTGGCCGGGCGGATCACCGCGCGCAGGCCACCGCGCTTTTGGAGGCCGTGAAGGGCGCGGGGCGCGAGGCGCTGCGTATTGGCCTGTCCGGCACGCCGGGCGTGGGCAAATCCACCTTCATCGAGGCCTTCGGCCTGCACCTGACCGGACAGGGGATGAAGGTGGCGGTGCTGGCGGTGGACCCGTCCTCGGCGCGGTCGGGCGGGTCGATCCTGGGCGACAAAACGCGCATGGAACGGCTGTCGCGCGATCCCAACGCCTTCATCCGCCCGTCGCCCTCGCAATCGCAACTGGGCGGTGTCGCACGCCGCACCCGCGAGGCTGTGGCCCTGTGCGAAGCGGCCGGATTTGACGTGGTGCTGATCGAAACGGTGGGCGTGGGCCAGTCGGAAACGATGGTGGCAGAAATGTCCGACCTGTTCCTTCTGCTGCTGGCCCCTGCGGGTGGGGATGAGCTCCAGGGTGTGAAGCGTGGCATCATGGAGATTGCCGACCTGATCCTTGTGAACAAGGCGGATGGAGAGCTGAAACCGACCGCCACGCGGACCTGTGCGGATTATTCCGGTGCGCTGCGCCTGCTGCGCAAACGGGTGCAGGACCCAGAGGGATTTCCCAAGGCGCTGATGGTGTCGGCGGTGACCCACGACGGGTTGGAGGCCGCTTGGGACGAGATGACGACGCTTGCCGAATGGCGCAAGGCGCAGGGGCATTGGCCCCGCCGCCGCGCCGAACAAGCGCGCCACTGGTTCGAGGAAGACGTGCGCCAGGGGCTGCTGGCGGTGCTGGACCGGGCAGACACGCGCGCGGCCCTGGATGCGCTGGGGCAGCAGGTGGCACTTGGAGAGCTGACGCCGTCAGCTGCGGCGACCGGTATGTTGTCGAAACTCGGCGCGTCTGACTGATCTTTGTTTGGCCTTGCGCCGCCTCATCCCGCGCTGATGCGACCTTGATCCGGGGCGCAATTTTGGCTGACGCGCGACCCGGGGTCGGGAAAACCGGGGGTGACTTGCGGGCACATTTCCGCTACCCATAGCCAAGCAACATGTAGGAGATGTGCCAGATGCGCCAATTCAGGACCCCATATCGCGCCTAGTCGCCGGTTCTGACGGGCTGCGCGACAGCCCCCATCTCACGCACTTCCCCATTTCGCGCAACGGAGCGCAGACATGTTTCGCTTTTTTGAATCCCTCGTAAACCCTTTCGGCTCGCATTCGGCCGATACACCGCCTGCGACCTTGTGGGCTTACCTGCGCAGCCATTATGGCCCGTTCCGCAAATGGATGGTCTGGATGGCGGGCACTGGCATCCTGGTCGCGCTGATCGAGACCGGGCTGATTTTCTATACCGGGCGCATCATCGACCTGATGAACCAAACGCCTGCCGAACAGTTTTGGCCCGCGCACGGGGTTGAGCTGGCTTTGGCCGCGCTGTTCATCCTGTTCATTCGCCCCCTGGCGATTACGCTGAACCACCTGTTTCTGGAGCAGACCCTGGCCGGAAACATGCAAGAACAGGTGCGTTGGCGGGCCCATAAACACCTTTTGGGGCAAAGCCTGAGCTTCTTTCAGAACGACTTCGCCGGGCGCTTGTCGAACCGGGTGATGCAGCTTGGCCCGGCGGTCGAGGACAGCACTTATATGTTCTTCGAGGGCATCTGGTACTCGGTCACCTATGTGCTCTCGGCGATGGTGATCCTGTCGCAGGTCGATCCGCGCCTTGCGGTGCCTTTAGGCCTTTGGTTGGTCATCTACGTGCTCTACGTGCGTTTTGTTGCCCGTCGGGTGGCGGTGGCAAGCGAGAAGTGGTCGGACGCGCGCAGTCTGGTCACCGGCCGGGTCGTTGATGCCTATGCCAATATCGAAAGCGTGAAGCTGTTTGCCCAGGGTGAAGGCGAGGAACGCTATGTCCTCTCTGCGATGAAACGCCTGCGGCTGCGGTTCCAGCGCTTTTTGCGCCTGATGACCGAACTTAGCCTGGGACTGAACCTGATCAACGGCTTGCTGATCGCGGGCATGTTGGGCCCGGCGATCTGGCTGTGGACGCGCGGGATCGTCTCGGCGGGCGAGGTCGCGGCGGCCTCGGCCCTGACCATTCGCTTGAACGGCATGTCCGGCTGGATCATGTGGGTCACCATTCGCCTGTTTGAGCATATGGGCGTGATCCGCGAAGGCCTGCGTTCCATTGCCGTGCCGCATGAGCTGACGGACGTGCCGAACGCGCCTGCGCTCGTCGTTACCAAGGGTGCGATCACGTTTGACGACATCAGCCATCATTATGGCAAGGGTGTTGGCGGGCTGGATCACGTCTCGCTCACCATTCCCGAGGGGCAGAAGGTCGGGCTTGTCGGGCGCTCGGGCGCGGGCAAGTCGTCCTTGGTGAACCTGCTGCTGCGCTTTCGCGATACCGAGGCCGGGCGCATTCTGATCGACGGTCAGGACGTGGCGGGCGTGACGCAGGACAGCCTGCGCCATGCGATCGGCATGGTGACGCAAGACAGCAGCCTTTTGCACCGCTCGGTGCGGGCCAACATCCTGTATGGTCGGCCTGATGCCACTGAGGCGCAGATGATAGCCGCCGCCGAACGCGCCGAGGCGCAGGACTTCATCCAGACGCTTGAGGACCCGCAGGGACGTCTGGGTTATAACGCGCAGGTGGGCGAACGCGGTGTGAAGCTGTCGGGCGGGCAACGCCAACGGATCGCCATCGCCCGCGTCATGCTGAAGGACGCGCCAATCCTGGTGTTGGACGAAGCGACATCGGCGCTGGACTCAGAGGTCGAGGCGGCGATCCAGAAGACGCTTTACGGCATGATGCAGGGCAAGACGGTGATCGCAATTGCGCACCGACTGTCCACCATCGCCCAGATGGACCGCATCATTGTGCTGGATCAGGGCCGGGTAATCGAGGACGGCAGCCACGATGATTTGCTAGGCCTCAGCGGCACCTATGCAGGACTGTGGGAGCGGCAATCGGGCGGGTTCCTGGCCGATGAGTAACCCTAGCTTGCGCAGCCGTATCTCGGACCTGATCGACGCTTTCCGTCCCGCCGAGGGCGCGCCGCCGCGCACGCTCTTGGCCTTCATCCGCTGGTGCCTGTCGGGCGCCTGGCCGGTGCTGATCGCGGGCTTCGCTATCTCGGCCATCGCGGGGCTGACGGAAACCGGCACCGCCTGGGTGCTGGGTGTGGTGATCGACGCGGTGGTTGAGCGCGGAGAGGCCGCGTTTTTCACCTCTGCCAACCTGGGGCTTCTGGCTTTGGCGCTGGGCTTTTTCCTGATCGCACGCCCGGTGGCCTTCGGCCTGTCGGCGATGGCGCAATCGGTTGTGGTCGGCCCGAACGTGACGCCCTTGGTGTTCACCCGCGTGCATCGCTGGGTGTCGCAGCAATCGGTTGATTTCTTCGACGACGATTTTGCCGGGCGGATTGCGCAGAAACAGGGGCAGGCGGCGACCTCAATCACCAACCTGGCGGTGGAAACGGTCAACGTCGTGGCCTTTGCCCTGGCCACGCTGGCGGGCACGTTTTTGTTGGTCACCACGATTTCGGGCTGGCTGGCGCTGATCTTCGCGGTCTGGCTGCTGCTCTATTTCGCGCTGATCCGGGTGTTCCTGCCGCGGATTCGCATTCGCGCGCGGGCACGGGCCGAGGCGTCGGCCTCGGTCACCGGACAGGTTGTGGATACGATCACCAACATCCGCGTGGTCAAGATGTTCGCCCACGCGGCGCGTGAGGATGACGCGGCGCTGGGCGCGGTTCAGGTGCATCGCGACAAGATGCTGGCCTTTGGCTGGCTGTCCACCGGGTTTCGCTTTTGCCTGATGTTGCTGGCGGGTCTGTTACCGATCCTTCTGGCGGGAGGCGCGCTTTTGGCTTGGCAGGCTGGGCAGGCCACGCCGGGCGACATCGTTGCGGCGGGCGTGGTGTCGATCCGTATCGCCCAGATGACCGGCTGGGTCAGTTTCACCCTGATGGGCATCTACGCCGACATCGGACAGGCCGACGACGCGATGGAGACGCTGACCCCCGATCGTCGCCTGCTGGACGCGCCGGACGCGTCGGATCTGGCTGTGCCGAACGGCGCAATCCGGTTTCAAGACGTCAGTTTTGCTTACGGGCGCAAAACCGGCGGGGTGTCGGGGATCGATCTGGACGTTCCGGCTGGACAGAAAGTGGGCATCGTCGGACAATCGGGGGCGGGCAAGTCGACGCTCGTGTCGCTGCTCTTGCGCCTTTATGACCCCGAACAGGGCCGCATCCTGATCGACGGGCAAGACCTGCGCGACGTGACGCAGGACAGCCTGCGCCGCGCCATTGGCATGGTCACGCAGGAAACCGCGCTGTTCAACCGCTCGGCCCGTGACAACATTCTGTATGGTGATCCAGAGGCCGATGAGGCCGCGATGATGGCGGCGACCGCGAAGGCCGAGGCGCATGAGTTCCTGCTTGGGCTTGAGGACAACCAGGGCCGCCCGGGATACGACGCGCATCTGGGCGAGCGCGGGGTGAAACTGTCGGGCGGTCAACGTCAGCGTATTGCCCTGGCCCGCGCGATCCTGAAGGACGCGCCGATCCTGGTGCTGGATGAGGCGACCAGCGCTTTGGACAGTGAGGTCGAGGCGGCGATCCAGGCCGCGCTTGAGCGGGTGATGCAGGGCAAGACCGTGCTGGCCATCGCCCACCGCCTGTCCACGCTGAAACAGATGGACCGGATCATCGTGTTGAGTCAGGGCCGGGTGATCGAGGACGGCCCTCACGATGTGTTGCTGGCCGCCGGGGGCACCTATGCGGGCCTGTGGGCGCGGCAATCGGGTGGGTTCCTGGCCGAGGAGTGACCCGCCCCCGCCCCACAGGCAGGGCACGCCCACCCACCCACCCCGCGCCCTGCCTGCGCGGCGGGGGCGGGGGCGGGTCAGGAAAGCCGGGGAAGGACTGCGATTCGGGTTGACGGTCGGGGTGATTCCGCCTAAAGACCGCGAACGGAATTCGGGGCGCTGCCATTGCGGCGCCCGTTTGTATTGACCGGCCGATTGTGGGAACGCTCACGTTCCGGCCCGAGAAGCAAGGAAAAGAGCCATGTCGCGTCGCTGCGAACTGACCGCCAAAGGCCCGATGTCGGGCAACAACGTGAGCCACGCCAAGAACCGCACGCGCCGTCGGTTCCTGCCCAACCTGAACGACGTCACCCTGATGTCGGACGCTCTGGGCCGCTCGTTCAAGCTGCGCATTTCGGCTGCGGCCCTGCGTAGCGTCGACCACCGTGGTGGTCTGGACGCCTTTCTGGCGAAAGCCAAGGACGAAGAGCTTTCGGCAAACGCGCTGAAGATCAAGAAAGACATCGCGAAAGCCCAGGCAGCCGCCTGATCCTTTCCGATCCGATTTCAGGCCGCCCGGGGTTCCCGTGGCGGCCTTTTTCGTGCGCCTGTGGGCGGGCCATCGCGCCGTGGCAGATTGTCACTTGCACACCGGTTTTGTGCGGCTTACCTCTTGCACCGTGATACGCGCGATATTCGCATATGTTCTGGCGCTCGTTCTGACCGTCACGGGGTTCTCCTTCGCTCAGGCGCGGGGGGTCCATCCCGATATGGGGATGGAGATGGTGATCTGCACCGGCGTTGGCATGACCACGATAACCGTGGGTCCAGACGGTGCGCCGATCGAAACAAATCATGTTTGCCCCGATGCGGCGCAGAGCTTTGTGGCTGCATTTGCGTTACCTGTTGTTCTGAGGCCCGAGGCGCGGCTTGTGGGTGTCGTGACACCGCAGGTGACCCCGCTGGTGGGGTCGCATCAGGAACTCTCTCCCTCTGCCCGTGGTCCCCCGGCGTTGGTCTGAACCCAACCCACCCCAAGACCACGACCAGATTTTTTCAGGAGAGACAGATGTCCCCGATCAAAACCCTTCTTGCGGCCACCGCCGCTGTGTCCTTCGCCATTCCCGCCTTTGCGGAAAGCCACATCATGATCCAGGATGCCTATGCGCGCGCCGCTGGCATGAACGCGATGGCTGGGGCTGCTTTCATGCAGATCATGAACCACGGCGACGAAGACGACCGGATGATCGCCGCCAAGGCAACCGTGTCCAAGCGGGTCGAGCTGCACACCCATATCGAAAATGACGAAGGCGTCATGCGCATGGTCGAAGTCGAGGAAGGCTTCCCGGTTGCGGCCGGTGAAACCCACATGCTGCAACGCGGTGGCGACCACGTGATGTTCATGGGCCTGACCGAGCCTTTCACTGATGGCAAGGTCATCTCGGTGACCCTGGTCTTTGAAAAGGCCGGTGAGATCACCGTCGACATTCCCGTCGATCTGAACCGCAAGCCTGCGAATGGTATGGCGATGCAGATGGGCGACGGCGAAGGCATGCAGCACGGCGACGGTGAAGGCATGCAGCACGGCCAGGCTACGACCGGCGCTGACAACAACTAAGGTTCGGGCGTCGGGGGGGCGGATTGCGTCCCCCGTTACCCCCCGAACCGCCTGAGACAGGGGGTTCGTCACCCCCGGATGGCCGCACCGCCAAGGTGCGGCCTTTCTGTGTTCTGGCTCAGCTTGTCAGCACCTCTTCGACCCAGTCTGGCACGATCTGGCTGGCCGGGCCGGTGCGCACGGTGTCGAACTGGCCCACCGTGTCGGACGGCTCCAAGTTCAGCTCCAGCGTCGCGATGCCAGCGGCGCGCGCTTCGCTGACGAAACCTGCAGCCGGATAAACGTTGCCCGAGGTGCCGATTGCCACGAACAGGTCGGCGCGCAGCAACGCGTCCTGGATCGCCTCCATGTGATACGGCATTTCGCCGAACCAGACGATGTCGGGGCGCGTGGTCGGGCGGTGGCAGTCGGGGCAGGGCGACAGCGGGTCCATCACTGCGGGCGCGGGCCAGCGCGCGCCGCAATCGTGGCACAGCGCGCCCGACAGGGCGCCGTGCATGTGCAGGACATCGCGCGCACCGCCTCGTTCGTGCAGGTCGTCGACATTCTGCGTGACCAGGGTCACACGACCCGCGTGCCGGGATTGAAGCCGCGCCAGGGCGTCGTGGGCCGGGTTCGGCGCCGCCGCAAGGCAATTGGCGCGCCGGGCGTTGTAGAAGTCATGCACCAGCGCCGGGTTGCGGGAAAACCCTTCCGGCGTGGCGACCTCGTTCAGGTCATAGCGGGTCCACAGCCCGTCCTTGTCGCGAAACGTGCCCAGCCCGCTTTCGGCGGAAATGCCCGCGCCGGTCAGGATCAGGATATCTGTCATCAAATGCAGCCCTCTGTTCTACCCTATTCAGGCCCGAACCCGGGGTGTGTGCAAGCCCCTTGCCCCTTGACCCAAACCGTCGGGCGGTGGTTTGCTGAGCCTATGGCCCTGACACGCCCGATACAGCCGATGCCGCCGGACATTGCCGACCGGTTGCGGGCGCTGGGCTTGAACAAGGCATTTGACGCCCGCCCGCCCTATCAACGCAACGATTACCTGGCTTGGATCGCCCGGGCAAAACGACCGGCGACGCGGGAAAAGCGGCTGGCCCAGATGCTGGAGGAGCTGGCGGGCGGCACGCGCTACATGAACATGGCCTGGCGGCGCGCGCCAGGGCGGGGCCTCTGATGGGCCACGCGCCCTGGCATATGTGGCTGGTGGCGCCGGTCGCCTTGGGCTTTGGCGGGGCGCGTGCCTGGGATTACCTGTCGACCCACGGCGGCGGGGGCGGGATTCTGACCGGGGTCACCTATGTGCAGATCGTCTCGGCCGGGCAAGGCCTGCCGGGCTGGGTGGCCGCGGCCTGGGCCGTGGGGGTCTGGCTGGGCGTGATCGGCGCGCTACTTTTGCTGCTGAAATCGCGGTTTGCCAGCACCGCATTCGCCCTGTCCCTGACGGGCACTTTCGTGACAGCGCTCGGCTGTGCCGTTCTGACAGTGGTGCCAATGGCGCAGCTTTTCGGGTCGGGAAGGTTGCTTATCACGCTCGGCATCCCGATCGTGACCTTTCTGCTTTGGCGCTATGCGCGGCGGATGACACGGGCGGGGCATTTGCGCTAGACCAACGCCATGACCACACGCATCCTGTTCGTCTGCCTTGGCAACATCTGCCGCTCTCCGTCCGCCGAGGGGGTGTTTCGCGCCCTGTCGCGGGCGCTGGATGTCGAGATCGACAGCGCGGGCACCTCGGATTGGCATGTGGGGGAGCCGCCCTATGGGCCGATGCAGGCGGCGGCGCGGGCGCGCGGCTATGACCTGTCGGCGTTTCGGGCGCGGTTATTTCAGGCGCGCGATTTTGCGGAATTCGACCTGCTGATCGGGATGGATACGGACAACCTGCGCGACATGGAGCGGCTGCGCCCACCCGGCAATGACACGCCTGTGGCCGTGTTCACCGACTACGCTGACACGGGCGCGGATCATGTGCCCGACCCGTATTACACGCGGGACTTCGACGGGGCGCTGGACCTGATCGAGGCTGCTTCACGCGGATTGATTGCTCAGCTGCCGCAATAGGTGCGCACTGCCTGACCGTATTCCTTGTAGCGCTTCCAGAACCGTTCGTCGCTGTTGCGGTCGGACTGGCGCAGTTCTTGCGTTGTGTGCGGGTCACTGAAAAACTTGGCGATTTTCGAGATTTCCGAGCGGTTGAACATTGCCTCGGCGACGTCCTGCACGCAGCCACACAACTGGCGCGACGCGTCGCGCCGATCGGCCTTCAGGCAAGCGCGCTCAATCTTGCCCGCAGCTTGCGCGTCGGGCACCAGAAGGAGCATCAGCCCCAAAGCCATCAAAAGGTGTTTCATGTCTCTGCCTCATGTTGCCGGGTTTTCCCGGTCCGTGTTGAGGACAGTATAGCAGGGCAGGGCGCCGGGCTCAAATTCACATTTTCAAGCCAGCGGCGTTTTGCCCCTGCACGCCCCAGCCACGGGGTGCGCCCACCCACCCACCCCGCCCCCCGCATCCGCGGCGCGCAGGGGCAAAAGCGGTGTCACAGCAGGCGCAAGTTGACCTGGTCGGACAGGGCGGCCACGTCCCCGGGCCGGCACAGGTTGGAGGCATCCGACATCACCGCGGCCGATGCGGCGACCACTCCCTGCGCCAGCGCCTGATCCCAATCCGCGCCGCACGACAGCGCAAGCGTGAAGGCGCCCACGAAACTGTCGCCAGCGCCAACCTTGCTTTTCACCGGAACCTCGGGCGTCACGGCATGCCAGCAGCGCCCGTCCTGGGCCAGGATCGATCCCTTGGCGCCCAGCGCCAGCACCACGACCTCGGCCACGCCGCGATGCACAAGCGACTGGGCAAACCCCGCGACCTCCTCCAGGCTTGTCAGTGGGCGCCCCGCCAGCATGTCGCTTTCGGCCCCGTCCAGGCGCAGCACGTGCTGACGCGCCGACCCGACGTCCATCAGCGCCTTCAGGGCCGCCCCGGAGGTGTCCAGCACCAGCCGCGCTTCGGCTTCGTCCACCACGGCGGCCAGTTGGGTCGGGAAATGCAGCGGTACGCCGGGTGGCTGCGAGCCGGACAGCACGACATACCCGCCCTTGGGCGTCACCGCGCGGATCGTTTCCAGTGCGCGAAAGGCGTCCTCGGGCGACCATTTCGGCCCCGGCATGACAAACCGGAATTGCTGCCCGTCCGAGCGGTCGATCACCGCCAGCGACAGCCGGGTTTCGCCTTCGATGCGAAAGCCGACCGCCTCGACGCCCTCTTCTGCCAGAAGCTCGGCGAATTGCTGGCCGCGATAGCCCGCCAGCGCCACGAAGGCGCGCGCCTTGCCGCCCAGCGCCTTGATTGCCCGTGCCACGTTGATGCCGCCCCCGCCCGGATCCAGATCCGGCACGTCACAGCGCAACTTGTCCTCGGGTCGGACGTGATCGACGCTGGAGGACATGTCCAGCGCGGGGTTCAGGGTAACGGTCAGGATGTCGGACATGGGGGACTCGGCAAAGGGGCGTCAGGTGTTCGCGCTAACGTATCCGGTCCGGTGCAGGGGGGCAATGATGTGGGTCAAAGCCCGCGCCGCCGTCAGGGGTTCAGCTCTTTCCACCGCACCACGTCATCCCAAACCGCGATGGCGGCAAGGATGGCATCAAGTATGGCATTTGCCACTTTCGCAGGCCCCATTCCGGCCCATTCGATCGCCGCCTTGGCCAATTGGCACAGCAACCTCAGCACTTCGCGGATGTTGCCGAACACCAGGGTCAGGACCATCTTGAGAATGCGCCACGCGGTTTTGAGCGCCACACCAACAAAGCCAAGGAACGCGTCCGCAAACAGCGTCATCGCCTTCTTTGCGGCGTCATGCTTGCGCGCCTTGGCGGTCTCTTCCTTGCTGCCCGCCAGATACCGTTTGTAGGCGGTATAAGCCTTGGTGAACTTGCCGAACGCCGCGCGTGCGGTGCTCAGCCAGCTTTTGGGTCGCTTCAGCTTGTCGGCCAGATTCTTTGCCCAGGTCTTGCCTTTCGCAACCCCGATCCCCAGCAGGGCAAACGCCAGTGACAGGCTGTCCAGGATGCCCTGGATGAAGACGATGATCTTGTCGATATCCTTGGCCTTCGCCTTGCCCAGTGGCATGTCTGCCGCCACCGCGCCGTTGATCATCAATTGCATCCGGTCGCCGGTTTCCTTGATCTCGAAAATCTGGAACGTGTCGACGTTCTGCGCGACGATTGTTGGATCGACCGGGCCCAGCACCGGCGCGCGGGCCACGTCCTCCCGCACGTCGTTCCACAAGGCCTGACGGCTGTCGATGCCCATTGCGTCAAGCTCATCACGGTCATCCAGGAAGGTGCCGGACAGCACCGCACGCTCAATCGCGGCCATCGCCTGGTCGGCGCTGCCCCCGGTGTCCAGAAGCGCGGCCAACTCCTCGGGCAGGTCGCTGTCGAAATCCTCGGGCGCGACGATTTCTGCGCCCAGCAAGGCCCGCAACGTGTCTGCATGAAGCAGGTCGGGGTCATAGGTCACATCGTCAATCGGCGCGGCGGTCAGGGTTTCAAGGGTCATCGGGGGCTCCCTCTATAGGTGAATGTGCGGACTGAAATTCCACCCAGTATGCCACAGTTTCCGCCAAACGCCGAATGCACGACACGGGTGAGGCCGCGTTTCGGGGTGAAAAGGCCACTCCGTCACGCTTCAAGCCAGCTTGACGCCGCGCCCATTCCCCCGCATATCCCACTCATGACTGACCTCAAACATATCCGCAATTTCTCGATCGTCGCGCATATCGACCACGGGAAATCCACGCTTGCTGACCGCTTGATCCAGGAGACGGGCACCGTCAAGGAACGCGACATGCAGGCGCAGCTTCTCGACTCGATGGATATCGAGCGCGAACGCGGCATCACGATCAAGGCCAACACGGTTCGGATCGACTATACGGCGGACAATGGTGAGGCTTATGTCCTGAACCTGATCGACACCCCCGGCCATGTCGATTTCGCCTATGAGGTCAGCCGGTCCATGCGCGCCGTCGAAGGCTCGCTTCTGGTGGTCGACAGCACCCAGGGGGTCGAGGCACAAACGCTTGCGAACGTCTATCAGGCGATCGACGCAGACCATGAAATCGTGCCGGTTCTGAACAAGATCGACCTGCCCGCGTCCGATTGTGACCGCGTGGCGGAACAGATCGAGGACGTGATCGGCATCGACGCAACCGGCGCCATTCAGGTGTCGGCCAAGACCGGCCAGGGCATCCACGAAACGCTTGAAGCGATCGTGAACGAACTACCCGCCCCGCAAGGCGACCCCGACGCGCCACTCAAGGCGATGCTGGTGGACAGCTGGTACGACGCCTACCTCGGCGTCATCGTCCTGATCCGCGTGATTGACGGCAAGTTGAAGAAGGGCGAGCGCATTCGCATGATGCACACTGACGCGGTCTATCCCGTCGACCGCATCGGCGTGTTCCGCCCGCAGATGGAGATGATCGACGAACTGGGACCGGGTGAAATCGGCTTCCTCACCGCGTCCATCAAACAGGTGCGCGACACCCGCGTGGGCGACACCGTGACCCATGAGAAGAAAGGCACGACCGACGCGCTGCCCGGCTTCAAACCGGCGCAACCGGTGGTGTTCTGTGGCCTCTTCCCGGTCGACAATGCCGAGTTCGAAGACCTGCGCGACTCGATCGAAAAACTCGCCCTGAACGACGCCAGCTTTTCCTCGGAAATGGAAACCTCGGCCGCGCTGGGCTTCGGCTTCCGCTGCGGTTTCCTTGGCCTGCTCCACCTCGAAGTCATCCGCGACCGGATCGAACGCGAATACAACATCGAGCTGATCACCACGGCGCCCTCGGTGATCTATCACGTCTATATGAAAGACGGCGAAAAGATCGAGCTGCACAACCCCGCCGATATGCCCGACCTGTCCAAGGTCGACCATTTGGAGGAACCGCGCATCAAGGCGACGATCCTGGTGCCCGACGAATACCTGGGCGACGTGCTGAAACTGTGCCAGGACCGGCGCGGCATCCAGATCGACCTGACCTACGCCGGCTCGCGCGCCATGGTCGTCTATGACCTGCCGCTGAACGAGGTCGTGTTCGACTTCTACGACCGCTTGAAATCGGTGACCAAGGGCTATGCCTCCTTCGACTATCAGATGGAGGGCTACCGCGAAGACAACCTGGTGAAAATGTCGATCCTGGTGAACGACGAACCGGTCGACGCGCTCTCCACCATGGTCCACCGCGACCGCGCCGAAATGCGTGGCCGGGCGATGGTCGAGAAACTGAAAGACCTGATCCCCCGCCACATGTTCAAAATCCCGATCCAGGCGGCCATTGGCGGCAAGGTCATCGCGCGCGAGACCCTGTCAGCCATGCGCAAGGACGTGACGGCCAAGTGCTACGGCGGCGACGCGACGCGCAAGAAGAAGCTGCTGGAGAAGCAGAAGGCGGGTAAGAAAAAGATGCGCCAGTTCGGGAAAGTGGACATTCCCCAGGAAGCATTCATTAGCGCCCTGAAAATGGACAGCTGAAAGCTGTTTCCTTTCAGGGTGAGTGCGCGGCAGCGCGTTGCCCGCAACGCGCGTGCGCACCCGCTCAAGGCCCAGTCGCAAACATCCCCACAAAGCCCCGCCCGGACGACAGGCCGGGCAGCGCCCCACCGACCGAAAGGTGCGTGCGCGCATGCGCCGGGAGGTGATCCTCCCCCCGGGAGGGCGCTTCCGCATCCGTCGCGGTATGTATCGAGGTTTCGTGTGATGGAATTCGGTCGTCCCCGATCCAAGCAAATCCAACTTTAGTATCGGTGAGCAAAGATACGTCAGGGAATTGGAAAGACGCTTTTGGCGGTGCAAAAATTCGGGAAAAGTTGCCCACTTTGGCCTGAAGTATATCAAAGGTCCGGTGAATATGTGGCTCTCTGGGTCTGAGTTGAGTTTCGTAATGAAAATGTACTCCGACCGTTCGACAAAGCAGTAGTATCTGGAGGCTACCATTTTCCCCACGACCACTTCTGAAACTGACGCCACTTCGGTCTCTCTGATGCGTCTGGACAATTTGAAACTTCAGTGGCCTTGCCCCGCACCCACCCCGTCCGCTTCACCCAGGCCGCCCCCGGGCGTTTGCCGGTTTCGGGGTCTTGCGGCCCGAAGAACTCCTCGTCCTCGTCGTCCCAGATCCGCCTGAGTGCTGCCAATGACACCAGCCGGCGGCGTCTTTGCCGTGGCGTTTGATGATGACTGTCTGGTCCTGGTGGATCACTGCGTCCAGAAGGGCGGTCAGGCGGGGGCGGACGTCGGTGGATCGGACTTTCAGGACCATTCATTAAACCTTTTAAAGACTTGCAACTTCGCCCCCGAACCCTCTTAAAACAGTTTAAAGAATTCGCAATCTGACCGAACGGAGCCGCCATGCCTTGCCCCCTTTGCGCTGCCGATCTGCCCCTGTCCAACTTCGCCGTAGAAGGCGGGCCCGAGGGCGCCTCGGTCGCCATTTGTGACACCTGTTCCGGCCAGATCGACGGCGCCTTGGACCCCGATCACTGGCGCGGTCTGGCCTCAGCCATGTGGGACGAGGACGCAGGCATACAAGTATTGGCAATACGTGTTTTGAAACGGTTGGACACGGGCTGGGCGCGTGACCTTCTGGATCAAGCCTATCTGGATGACGACACCCAGGCCTGGGTTGACAATGTCACGGCTGAAACCGCGCATCGCGACGCCAACGGCGCGCCGTTGTCTGCGGGCGACACGGTGGTGTTGATCAAGGACCTGCCGGTGAAGGGCGCGGGCTTTACTGCCAAGCGCGGCACGGCGGTGCGCGGCATATCTCTTGTCGCTGACAACCCGGCCCACATCGAAGGGCGCGTTGAGGGGCAACGCATTGTTATCGTGACGGAATTCGTGAAGAAGAAGTAGACATACAGCCGCGCCACAAGGTCGCGTGGCCGGGGCAGGGCCCTGTGTGATACCCCCCGCGCATAGGTTTTCGGAGGCGGACATGATCCGGCTAGCACTTTTGTTTCAGGGCATCATCGGCTCAACCATCGCCAGCGTTTTCGTGGTCGGCGCGCTTGTGGCGGGCGTCACCGGGTTGTGGCCGCTTCTGGGCCTCGCCGCGCTGGGGCTTGCGCTGGGTTTCCCCGTCGCGCTGATCATCGCCAAGCGTATGATGGACGACTGATCCAGATCAAAGACGTATTAGAGATAGGCCTTATAACCCCTCATCGAAACCGCGCTTTTCTATGAGGAGGGACACATGTTCCGTTTGGCTTTGCTTCTCTACGCCGTGATCGGCACATCACTGGCCGGCATCATCATGGTCGCCGCCCTGACCATGGGCTATGACACCACGATGCCCGTGATCTACTCCGCAGCAATCGGCTTCGCCCTCGGCCTGCCGATTTCCTGGTACGTCGCGAAACAACTCAGCGCCTGATTTTGCAAACCACCTGTTGCAAGGGGTCGCGTCCCGGGGGTATCCCTGCGGACAGCGACCCCTTAGCTCAACTGGATAGAGCAGCTGACTTCTAATCAGCAGGTTGAGGGTTCGAGTCCTTCAGGGGTCGCCAATTTAATAATAAATATCAAATACTTAATTGCTATGCACTTTCCTGTCCGGTAGGCTCGGTTTCCATGAGGAAGCAATAAGGAAGCACTCGGACGCATGAATTTATGTTGTAACGGAACAACAGATTCTGTTTGAAGGATCGACCTGCCCCGTGCATCGTGCGGTTGAAAATCAAGTTAGAAGGCCGATGCAGTCCATTTCAGAATTCATTGAGCGTTGGGAAAATTCGGGCGGCAGCGAGCGGGCCAATTACCAACTTTTTCTTTCCGAGCTGACCGAGGTTCTGGGGCTGGAGAAGCCTCTTCCCGCAACCGACACCGGGCAAAACGATCATTACCGGTTTGAGCGTCCCGTCACCTCTGCGGCCATTGGCGAGAACTCCACCAAGTTCATCGACCTCTACCGCCGAGGCAGCTTCGTTCTTGAAACTAAGCAAGGATCGCAAGCCAAGGTTGCCAACCCTGACCGGCTGACCCTGCCCGACATGCCCCAGGTCAAACGTGTGGGCCATGGGGTTAGGGGCACCCGGTCCTATGACCGCGCGATGGTCAAAGCCAAGGGCCAGGCTGACAACTACGCGCGCAGCGTCGCTAAGGAAGACGGCTGGCCACCGTTCATTATCGTCTGCGACGTGGGTTTCATGTTCGAGGTTTACGCGGACTTTTCGGGCCAGGGCCACGGCTACACCCAATACCCCGACGGCACCTCCTTCCGCATCGAATTGCGCGACCTGGAACGCAAGGAAATCCAGGAGTTGTTCCATGCGATCTGGAATGACCCGCTTTCCCTGGACAGTTCCAAGATCGCCGCCGCCGTCACCCGCGAAATCGCGGACCAGCTTGCCCAACTTGGCAGATCATTTGAGGCACAGGGTCACGATGCGGAAAAGGTTGCGTCCTTCCTGATGCGTTGCCTGTTTTCCATGTTCGCGGAGGATGTGGAACTGATCCCCCGCGACAGCTTTACCGACCTTCTGGTCGATATGTCCAAAGACCCCGGACACGCCCACCACATGCTGCAAGCTCTGTGGGAAACGATGGACAAGGGCGGCTTCTCGACTGTCCTGAAAACCGACCTGCTCAAGTTCAACGGTGGCCTCTTTGCCGAGGCCGAGGCATTGCCGCTGGACAGTCAGCAGATCGCTCTCTTAATCGGGGCCGCGCGCAAGGATTGGCGCAAGGTTGAACCGGCGATCTTCGGCACCCTTCTGGAACGTGCGCTGGACGAGCGCCAGCGCCACAAGCTGGGGGCGCATTACACGCCGCGCGCCTATGTGGAACGACTGGTGATGCCCACCGTCATTGAACCGCTGCGATCCGACTGGGAAGATGTGCAGGCCACCGTTGAACTGCTCCTGTCACAGGGCAAAGAGGAGGACGCGCGCAAGACCGTCCACGCGTTCCACCGCAACCTGTGCGAGGTGCGCGTGCTGGACCCCGCCTGCGGGTCTGGCAACTTCCTCTACGTCGCGCTGGAACTGATGAAACGGCTGGAAGGCGAGGTCACCGCCCTGCTGGAACAGCTGGGGGAAACCCAAGCCGCCCTTGGCCTTGCGGGCCATACCGTGGACCCGCACCAGTTTCTGGGGATCGAGCTGAACCCCTGGGCCGCCAAGGTGGCCGAACTGGTGCTGTGGATCGGGTATCTGCAATGGCACTTCCGCACCTATGGCAAGGCGACGCCCGCCGAGCCGGTGCTTAAAGACTTCCACAATATCGAACATCGCGACGCCGTGCTGGATTGGGACGACCATCAACCACGTCTGGATGATCAGGGCAACCCGGTCACCCGGTGGGATGGGGTCACTACCATACGCCACCCCGTGACGAGGGAAGAGGTGCCCGACCCTGACGCCCAGACGCAGGTCTTTGACTATACCAAACCCCGCGCGACCAAATGGCCAGAGGCCGATTTCATCGTGGGCAACCCGCCCTTCATTGGGGCCTCACGCCTACGCGACAATCTAGGCGATGGTTATGTCGAGGCGCTGTGGAAAGCCTATCCCAAGATGCCGCAAAGCGCCGATCTGGTCATGTTCTGGTGGGAAAAGGCGGCGCTGGCCGCGCGGGCCTACAACGCCAAGACGGGCAAAGGCACCCGCCGCTTTGGCCTGATCACCACGAACTCCCTGCGCCAGACCTTTAACCGCCGCGTGCTGGAGCCGCATCTGAACGACCCGAAAAAGCCGCTCTCCCTGCTCTTTGCCATCCCGGATCACCCTTGGGTCGATACGCTCTATGGCGCTGCCGTGCGGATCGCGATGACCGTGGGCGCGGCGGGCAATCGCGCAGGGCGGCTGCTTAACTTGGCAACCGAGAGCAAAGAAAAAAGCGAGGCTGACGGAAAACCGGTGACGTTTGATCATCAGGTGGGAAAGGTCCTAGCCAATCTGCAAATCGGAGCGGACGTGATCGGATGTAAGCCGCTGATGTCAAACAAGGGCTTAGCCCATATGGGCATGAAGCTTCATGGTGCCGGTTTCATAGTAACCGAAGAGGAGGCAATAGAGCTTGCCGATGGCGACGAACAAGTTTTTGGCACGTTGATCCGTCCATATATGAATGGCCGTGACCTCGCGCAGTCCTCTCGCGGCTTGTTTTCGATAGATTTGTATCCACTTTCCGAGGAAGAAGTTCGAACGCGACATCCAAAGATTTATCAACATGTCAAAGACAACGTTAAGCCGGAGCGTGACCAGAACCGCGAACCTTGGAGAAAGAAGCATTGGTGGTGGTACGGACGAACGCACGAGGACCTAAGAGCGGCAGCAAAAGACATTGAAAACGTTATCGCGACAACGCGTACTGCAAAACATCGCCTCTTTTCTTTGCTGCCATCAACACTGATTGCTGAAAGCAAAATCGTAGTGATCTCTTTGGATGACTGGTGGCAGCAGGCTGTCCTAAGTAGCCGCATACACGAGGTCTTCGCGCTCGCAGCAGGCGGTTGGCTCGGCTTCGGGAACGATCCGACCTACAACCATTCAGATTGCTTCAATAAGTTCCCCTTCCCTGATCTCACCAACAACCTGCGCACCCGTCTCCGAACGTTGGGCGAAGACCTCAATGTCCATCGCAAGCGCCAGCAGGCCGCCCACCCCAAGCTGACCCTGACACAGATGTACAACGTGCTGGAAAAGCTCCGCGCCGGAGAGACCATCGAGGGCAAGGACCGCGAGATTTACGACCAGGGCCTGATCGGCATCCTCAAGGACCTGCACGATCAGATCGATGCCGCCGTGGCCGAGGCTTATGGCTGGCCAGTGGACCTGAGCGATGAAGACATCCTCTTCCGCCTCGTGGCCCTCAACAAGGAGCGCGCCGAGGAAGAGGCGCGCGGCCATATCCGCTGGCTCCGCCCCGACTACCAGAACCCCACCGGCACCCAGACCGCCAAGGGCGAAACCAAGGGCATGGACCTTGGCCCGGTCGAAAAGGTCAAGAAACTCGCCTGGCCAAAGTCCACCCCGGATCAGGTCGCCGCCGTCCGCGACGCCCTGTCCGACATGGGCACGGCCACCCCCGAACAGCTCGCCCGCCATTTCATGCGCGGACGGGTGGCCTGGGTGCAGCCTATCCTGGACAGCATGGATGTTCTGGGCCTCGCCTCGCAGGGCGGGGACGGCACCTATCACATGACGCGCTAGTCGGGGAAGCGGTCAGTCGCAATAGGTCTTGCGAATGCCAACAATTGCCTGTCCGGGCACCTCGCTGGTGTCTATCATCCCGCCTTGTGCTTCCCACCGGGAGTATTTCGGCTCGTCGCAGTCCAGGTAGAGAACGCCGAAAAAGTCGCCGATCTTTCCGTCCCCTCTGAGATACACCTCATGCTGGTTGTCGGAAATCCTGCCCAAGTAGACCGTTGACCAGCTTTGCGTGTAGGGATGGTCCAGGATTTTTTCGTAGACAAGCACAGGCTGGTCGGCATGGGCGGCCGATCCGACCAAAGTGCTCAAGATTGCTGCTGAAAATGTTCGGGTGAATCGCATTGAATGTTCCCTCCTTGTGTATTTTAGACCTCACTAAAATACCGGGGCAAGTTCTGGTCAACCAGCCTCCCCGGCGCACGGATCAGGCAATGAAGCGATACCTGCCCTTTGCGTCATCCAGCTTGTTCGAAGCGCGCTCAGGATCGGTTCTGACGGCTTCCGAAAGCCTCTCCCCTACCTGGACCATATAGTCAGCCAATTCGGCCTCTTCAGTGCCCTCCAGGGCTGCAAGCGTGGTTGCGTTGCCGATGACCTGGGCCCGGATCATCTTGATGTGTTCTTCACGGTGAACATGCTTAATCGCATTGGCGTCAACATAGCTGCGCATTTCCACTAGGTCGTCATCGGAGACCACCGCAGCCAGGTCCCATATCGGATGATTAGCCCATCGCGCCCGGTTGGTGTCAGTCGCGTCTGGTACGCAGTAACGTACCTTCTGGAATGCCTCAGCCACCACATCGCCGAAAAGGGCGTCCAACTGCTCCCACGTCCTGATCTGCCAGCGGTCTTTCAAAAGGTCTTTCCCCGCGCGCACCTCAATCCGCCAGACGCGGCTCTGGGAGGCGTCAGAGGCGTTCAAAGGCGGCAATCCGTCCCGTTCGAGGTTGGTGTTCCAGATATCCCACCAGATGGGCTTGAGCCGGTCTATGACCTCCTGGCGCTTGTCATAGACGATGACCTGGCGTCCAGGCATTTTCCCAACTGTGACCGAGGTGAAACGACCGGACTTCCCGTTGCTCCCGACATCTTCCGGCGCGGCCCGGTGATCGGCCCGGTTGGTGTGGCTGTGAATGACAAACTGTTCCGGGTTCAGTTTGAATTCCGGCGCCAACACATCGACACAGAAATCCACCCGGGCAATGCTCACCTGGTGCGCGGCGAATTTGACGCCCAGCCTACCCAGGGTGCTGTCGATGTGGGCACGAACATGGCCAAGCCCCTGCGTTGCCAGCACGGTTGAGCCGATGATGACACGGATACCCCAGGAATCACGCGCGTTGGGTTTCTTGAAAGCCCAGCGAAAGCCCAACGGTCCGCCGGTCAGGATGAAGCGGTATCCACCCCCGCCGTGGGGTTGCAGATCAAATACGGCTCCACCGTAGGTTATGGGGCGGGGTGCACGGGCGTCTTCGGCCTGCTCCTTCTCCGCTTCAAGGAAGGCAAAGAGTTTGTGCGAGATATTTGCCTGGATGGAGAGGGTGAGGTGGTCAAAGCCTTGGTGAACGATCTTCATTGTGTGCTGTTTCCTGTGTCGGGCGGTATTTCCAGAGGGGGGTGCTACTACCACCCCCCTCTGGCGGCGACCGCCGTGTTTGGGGATAAGTTTTGGGATTGGGCGGGCGCTGTCGCGCCCTTCAATGGTGCCTCCGGCGGGGCAGCATTTGTTTTGGGGCCGGGCGGGACGCCCGGCGGCGTCACGATGCTTCCATCGTCAGCTTGCGCGAAATCCAATTCTCTGCGCGTTCAGCGCATTTGGAGACATTCAGCAGGTCATTGTGGGAAAACGAACTGGTGTTGCGCCAGTCGCCATCCTGGGTCTTGTAAGAGCGCGAGATATCGACGGAATAGAAACCGTCGTTTTCCCAGATCGTCGCGGTGATCAGACCTATTTTGAATTTGAAGGCTGGTTGCTGTGACATGTCTTTGTCCTTTGGTTCGAGTTGGCGGCATACAAAAAAGGGCGTGGAGTGGTGAGACCCCACGCCCTCAAGAGCCATCCGGCCCCAAAATCCCGCTCAGCGCTGCCAACTCCGAGCGGGCAAAACTTTTAGATGTTCGGTGCTTGCGATGTGTTCGCGACCCGGCGCTGTTCAATCCATTCCATCACGTCGCCATAGGCGTATCGGACAGAACGGGCAGAAATTTTGATGAACTTCGGACCACCGCCGCGATAGCGCCAGTTCTGCAAAGCGCGCACCGAATAGCACAGCAGGTCTGCGGCTTCGTTTTCATCCATCAGGCGGTTTGGGTCTTCGACGGGAAGAGGTAATTGGGTCTGTTGCATCTGATTTGTTCCATCTGTTGGGCTTTGGCGTCGTGCCGATGGAACAAAAGGTAGATTGGCGCAAAGGCCCGAAATAGACTCCGAAATTCTTTTTAATTGTCAGGTAATTAAAAAAGTAGATATCCCTTATTTAACAGGATTTTAGCTATGCGCCATTTGGGGCGAGGTTAATTAAGGGGACCGCCCCCTCAATTAATTCGCGATTTCTTTCTCTTGCGCCCAGGTGTTTTTCGCGACGGCGAAGCGACAATTCTCCAAACCCTGTCAAATTCCTCTCCGGAATAGTTGTTGTGTTCAGAGAACTCAGCAGCGGCCCGTAACTTGAACTCACTCTTGGAAATTTCTTCGTGCGGGTCTTTTTCGAATTGCTCACGTAAATAGCGTTCCAATTGAGCGGTGATGGTCATCTCACCTGACTTCAACGCACCTGGCCCAAACCGCGTAATCCAACCATCAAAGCTTTGCATCGGGACAAGCGCTGGACCAATGCCCATGGCTCCGAACTGTTCTGGTGCCCGAACCGTCGATAGATAGAAATCGACGTGAAACTGTGCCTCCGCTGCCCACCGGTCCCATTCAATCGGAACCCCGTCCCCGAGCATCAATTGCAGGTCACCTTCTTTGAAAGCGTTCTTCAATTCACTTTCAACGGCGCACCTTCGGTCAAACCGTTCGGGGAGTTCGTGTGTGCAGTTGGTCAGGTCCGGCAGATCGTGATATTCTTTACGCAGCTTCCGTTGCTTGCTTTTTAGGGCACCGTACTCTTCGCCCCGACGATCCCGCTCCGCCAATGTGAGGTCTGCGGTGTTTTCTGAATCAAGCTCCCGCAAACGATCGTCCAGCTTTACCAAAAAGGCCTCGATTTCCGTTTTACGCTTTTCAACAGGGCGCAGGTCATTCCAGGGTTCTCCTGTTCTGACTTCGTGACCCGACCACTCATCCCCGAACATGGCCTCTCCGGTCCGGTCGAATACCTGCAAAAGGAAGTAGTAGGGGGAAATGTGATATGACCGCACGTTAGGTTCCAATGTCTGAGCTTGCCTGTATCGTCGTGATATTGCCCTGAGAAGACAGGTGCAATGTCATGAGCCAGGTCATCGCGATAGGTGGCCGGGAAAGAATGGAAACCACTTGAAAGGTTTCAGCCATTACGTCCCCCAACTCCTTCGTAGGAATCGTATCGTAGGGAACGTTCGTACCCTACGAAGGAATGTAGCTATTAGTTAAGGCGTTCGCGCCGCGCCTATTTAGCTAATAGGCCGTCCTACCTTACGCACTCCGAACCCTTTCACTTCGGCGTCCCAGGCAAAGTAGCTTTTTGCCTTCACCTCCAGCCCTTCAACTTCCCGCTTTGTCAGTTTCATGCCTTGCTCCGTTCTCCCCGGCGCGGATTTGAGGAAGCTATAAGGAAGCAACCAACGCCGAAACATGGCGTTATTCATGAAACGTGAGCGTGGAGAGCGTCAACGTAAATGGTTGTTTCTAATGTGTTTTTGACCGTGTGGCGAAATCCGGCGAACTGGTGAGAAGCCACCTAGAGGGAGCTTCTAATCAGCAGGTTGAGGGTTCGAGTCCTTCAGGGGTCGCCATATTTTACAACAGCTTGCAAAGTATACCTCCCATCTGGCGTTCCTGTTTTAGGAGACTGGGGGACAAATTGGGGCTTTCTTTCCGGAATTCCGGAGACGGCAAGGAATTGTGAGTTTTCATTTGCTTTGACGTGGGATCGCTCTTGGCACTACCCTCAGAAAGTATCGTTTTGAGCTATTCCCCATTTGTTGGACAGTACCTGGCGTGATCTAAACTACTCTGTGCACCTGCTGATCGGGCTGTGTTGCTTCGTTTCGCTGCCAGTAGATCACAGCGGGTGGTTTGCCGCCAAATGCGGAATGTGGACGTTTGTAAACATAGAAATCGATCCACTTCCTTACGCCTGCTTTCGCCTCGGAACCGGTCACCCGTGCGTGCAGATAGACGCATTCGGAATTCAAAGACCGCCACAGCCGTTCGACGAAGATGTTGTCGAGGAAACGGCCCTTAAACCTCTGGTCTTGGGCAACCGCCCGCTCTGCCCGCCATTTGGCCCATCGTTTCCGCTGCGCCTGGGCAATACGTTCTCGCGCTACAAAGGTCTGTGGCTCGGGGGCATCGTAGCCCATGCCGCGGGTATTCTCGCCTTCCAATCAAGTTGTATCGCCATCAATTACACAGGTGTAGCGGGCACCAGAACCGCATTGTTCGAAAGCCAAACCGGGGTGCGCTGGTAGCGAAAACGCCATTGCCAATGAGATGGTCAACACTACCCGTCGCATGCGCAGCATTTGCCACCTCGGGCTCAAAGCTGGTATGTGATCAGGCCGCAAAGATGGCGGTCTTGGGCCAACATTTGTGCTCTACATCTGGGTCATGGAGAATTGTCCGTTGGGCACTGGTTGCCTAAGGTCGTGATCAACAGAGAGGAAATCCTTTGAAAAACGTGACAACTGCCCACCACGCAATATGCGCTCTCTTCCTGTTGCTATCTCCGTCTGTAGGGGGCGCCTGCACAATTCTTTCCAGCCCAAGTCTTTGCGATCCAATTGCTCAGGAATCAGATTTCTGGATTGGTGAATACAAGGGAGAAACATACAGTTTCTATATGGAGATAAACAATCAGCCCTTTACGCCAAGTTTTGAAAAACACGGAACCATGACAATTTTCGCTTTGGAGGGTGCGTTGGGGTTTGCAGGCGGAGGAGCCTTTCAGGGACAAGCTGAATTGCAGCGGTTGCCCGGTGAACCGATGGACCCCGTATCAAATCAAAACTGGGACTGGGTTTTTGATGATATGGATTACATTCGGGAAAAAAGCGAAGAGATGGAGTACATCGAGGAAGATAGCAGAGTGGTCTGCCCATTGCAGCATTGGCCGCGTTGGAGCGGACAATACCACCCACCCAATTCACCGGTCATGACCCTTTACCTCATGGCTACCGGATATGACGAAATGATTGGTCAGGCGTACTATTCAGGGGTGCAAAACGGAGCTGATGTCTTCATCGACAGCCGCTTCCTCATCAAAAATCAATCGGTAGATTCTTCCGATTTCGACCGCGAAGTTTTCCCGGATGACAGCCCCGAGTGCCAGGCGGAGTGTTCGGATAATAATCTATGCATAGATTAAGTGAACCTTCCTGACGGGTAACCTTTAAACTAGACCCCCCGAAGCCTGCCTTCCTTGCAGCAAAGTCGCGGTTTTTTTTGACTCGCTGGAGTTTGTGCCAGATTTGGCACATCGGGTATCAATACCTGGCTCAAGCAGTACACCCAAACCCGTCCGCATCAGGCACCCAACATGCGACCGCCAGTCCCCGACACTATGCACAAAGGTGGCACATAGAAATGGAACTGGACACCACCCCTTAATGATTCGACCGCAATGCCGCTAGGGCAGACTTCCAAATTCCATTTCGAGAACAATACTTAGTCAGTCAGGATGATTGTTCGAAACGTTTCAGTGTCCGATGTCAAGTTTGTCATACTCATGGAAACAATAAGGCAAAAATGTGGCGGAATTCTTGCGGTGCAGACGTATTTGAGTCAGTGTCAATGCCGCGTTGATCCTAACGCATCAGTCTGCCTATTGGGTGGGGAAGGAGGGATCATGGTTTCCCTAAAGACATTCGCACTTGCTGGATGTGTGTCACTTTCGGCGACGTTTGCAACCGCGGCGACAGTGAGTATTTCGAGTATTGAGGGCGTCTGGCAAAACTCACTCCTCAGTGATGGCGGGACTGCGACCGGAGAGGGCACGTCGTCCATCTCTTGGGGCCAACCTGCGACAAACCTTGGCGCGAGCGGTTTTAGCTTTACCTCGAGCTCAACGCCGATTGTAAACGACAACCCGTTCGAGGTTGGGATTTTTTCCCACTACAACAATCCGATTTATTTTACGTCGCTTCTCTCAACTGACTTGCTTGTAAACGTTACAGGTAGTGTCGGGGGGATTGGCTTCTCGCTCATGTCTTCGTTCAGCCTAACCCACGATGAGACCTCGAACAGTGGAACCTGCGAATACTCTGGAATAACTGTTTGCCCAGACCGGGTTTCCTTGGTTTCCTCGGTCACACCAACTTCGAGTCTTGAGGCGGATGGGCAAATCCATACCTTTTTCCTGGACGGTTTTGACACAGGCGGAGGCCCATTTACCTTTTTTGATACTGAGGAAAACGGTCTCAACACAGCGGTATTAGTTGGTAGGTTCGAAACGACCCCCTCACCGATCCCGCTTCCCGCCGCAGGCTGGATGATGCTTGCCGCAATCGGCTTTCTGGGAGCCGCGCGAAAGTTCCGAATTCCGGTCAGGCCTATGAGTGGCTGAAGTTTTTGGGGAAATGCCGGTTTGCTAACCCACAGAAACCCAATCGGCAGTTTGCCGATAAACTGGGCGTGTGCGCAACCTGTCCGATGCTGCGATGCGCGTGTGTGAGCAGCCCCACTTGAGTGGCCCAAATTGAAAGTTAGTGCATAATTGCCCTGCGCATACAGCCTCTCGTGCCACCTCACTCCTTAGCGGGAGGCGGGCGGCCACCTCTCGTTTGCCACCGCGCGCACCATGCCCCGGTTCGATACCTTCCAGAAGCTTGCCGATATTTCGTACCGCCCGAGAACGGATGCGCTTTGCCCCATTTTCAGGCCTACCTCATGGTATAGACCCGCTGCCGGAAGGCTTCTTCCGACGTCCTGTGCTACCTGGTATCCCCTGTCACAGATGAAAAAGCGGCGAGATTGGGAAAACCCCTGATACAATGCAACGAGCGACGGCACAGCACTTGCAAAGAGAGCGATTTGTGCTCGGAAGAGGATGACATCCCCTCGTGAGGTGTTGCTCCCTTGCCTCGCCCGGCACACACCTCCACCAAGGGTGGTGGTTTCGCAACACGTAATGCCGCTATAAGGGCCTGGATACTAGAACGCATTCCGGGGCGAAATTAGGGGTTATGAGGATGAGGCTTAAACTCTTCGTGTTGGTGAGCATGCTGGCAACCGCTGGCTGTGAAAATGTCGATTTGGGCGATTTCTCGTCGACCAGCGACAGTGCTGAATCCGTCCAGGACACTTCAAACGTTAGCTACTATCCGAATGATCAGTTGATTGTTTCGGGCAAAGCGCACTTCGCCGAAGGCAACTATGGTAAGGCCTATCGGTCTTTCGAGAAGGCGATTGACGTTGCGCCTCAGGACCCTCAAGCGTGGCTTGGCTTTGCGGCGTCTTCAGATATGTTGCGCCGGTTCGATAAATCTGACTTTGCATACAAGAAGCTGCAACCAGTCATCGGGAACCGCATCGAATTCCTGAACAATTACGGTTATTCGCACCTTCTTCGCGGCAACCTGACGACGGCGCGGGCTCTTTTCTTGAAGGCCTATGAAATCGATCCTTCCAACGAATTTGCCGCAACCAACCTCCAGTTGCTGCGAAACTCAGTCAATTATCAGCGTCGCTCACCTGGCGATCTGAGTGGAATCTAAAAGCTTGGGGCGGAATCGCTCTCCACAAAGGCTGTAAAGTGTCGTTCGATTGGCTGCACTCCTTGATCGTTTTCGCTGCAATAGCCTTCTTGGTCAGGATCGCCTGGTATGATTTTCTGACCTTGAAGATCTCAAATTTCGAAGTGATCATCCTGACCCTCATCGCGCTGGTGGCGTCGGTATTGGGCGGGACCTCGCTGGTCTTGCCCCATGTGCTTGCAGGGCTCCTGCTTTTTTTTATCGGGTTTTCCTTCTGGCTCCTTGGGGGACTGGGCGGAGGGGACGCAAAACTGTTCTTTCCGATTGGCGTGTTGATCGGCTGGCATGGCCTGGCCGGGTTCGCGGTCATCTTGTTGCTTGCATCCTTCTTGTCGGCCTTGGTCGTGCGATATTCTCATTCGTTGAAGGGCGATGGGCCGTTGGTTCGAAGATTGCAGGAAATTCAAGCCTCTGGAAAATTTCCTTTTGGAGTTCCAATGGGGCTGGCGGGGGTTCTGAACGCCTCATTCTGAGGGCCTGACACCAATTTTCACGCGGCAATTCAACTTACTCTGGAAATATGGTATAATGAACATCGCTTATTGCAGCGCTTGAACGGTTTTAGACTTAGCGATTGGTGACAGGGAGCTGAAAAGATGAATTTCCGACTTTTGCGCGACAATCGTGGATACGTCTTTTTCCTGACGTTGTTGTTTCTGCCCGTTTTCTTGGGGGTGGCCCTTCTGGTTATTGATCTGGGGCGCGGGAACAACTCTCATTCTGATCTTCAATCCGCCGCTGATGCTTTGGCTTTGGCTGCGGCGCGAGAGTTGGACGGGGGCACCAACGCGATCGTTCGGGCCCGCACAGCGATGGAGGCGGTGGATAATACGGTCAGCTTCCTGGGGACGACAGCGACAACATCCAATATCATCCTTGAGTATGAGGATGTTTCGGGGAATGAATTCACCGTCATTTTCCTTGATGATATCCCGGCGAATGACCACGACCCGATTAACCAGGCTTGGGTGGACGCTCACAAAACAAACTTAGGCACCGAGGCCGAATTCGTCTATGTGCGGGCGTCTTCACTGGATTTCCAGTCCATTTTTTCCTCGGCGATCGACTCTCTCGTTGGCACTGTACCGATCAGCGCCGCAGCTGTCGCAACATCACGAAGCGCAGCTTGCAACGTTCCCCCGGTGTTTATCTGCAACCCTTTTGAAGGCACCGGCATCACCGATCTCCAGACGGCCTTTGCCTCGGGTTTTTTCCACGGTCGAATCGTGAAGCTGCACCCCAAACAGAACCAGACTGATCCCGCCGCGCCGGGCAATTTCGGATACTTGCAGACAAATGGGTCGTCCAGCGCGTCAGCCATTCGCGGATACTTTGCGGGCGACAGCAATCCGACCTGCTACGATTCTTCGACGGTTGAGACCAAGCCGGGTTACGCAACATCGATCGCGACCGGCTACAACATCCGGTTTGATATCTATGACGCACCTTTCAAGAACGATCAGGACGTGTATGCGCCCGCATATAATGTTCGCAAAGGATATGAGCCGGGCAACGGGAACGTCTGCAACAAACAGGAATTGGTGGCTCCGTTCGACTCCGATTTCATGGGTTTCCCTGACAATGACGACGGCAATCCCGCCACGATTGACATGACAACGCCAGTCAACGGGGCCGGTGGAGCCCTGATCGGGACAACGAATAACTGGGATCTCCCGCTTTATTGGAGCGTCAATCACCCCTCGCAGACCGCATTGGACGTGAACACGGATTATCCTGACATCAGTTCGTTTGGCCATCTGGGGTTAATACCGTCGCGCTATGATATCTATCGCCATGAAATCGAAATGCAGGTGGACCCAAGCGAAGACAATCTGGTCGCAGAAGGGTCGCCCGGGGGTGAATCGGGATTGCCCATCTGTAGCCTTTCGAAAAACGGAAGCTTGCCTGCGTCAGATCCATTGCTTGACCCCAACGCGAGGGATCGCCGGATCATTTTTGCGGCGGTCATCGACTGCCTGGCAAATCCGTTCAACGGCCAGGCCACAATTCCGGTCAACAGTTTCGTAAGCGCCTTCATGGTTCGCCCGATGGAAAAGGCAAGTAACAACGGCAAAGGCAATAATAACTCCGAGGATTCTACGCTGCTGGAAGGTGGAACTATTGATATCGAAATTGTGGACATTACCGGTTCCGGCGGGAACGGGTCGCTTGATGCGTTTGTCCGGGACGAAGCCATTCTGGTTAGGTGAAGTAACCCATGGCTGCGAATCAACAGGATCCGATTCGGCCTTGTGCGTTTCGTTGACGCCCGGTCATTAAGTACCGATTTGTGAACAATAAAACCTGAGCTGATGCCTTTGTCGCAACGAAGAACCGCATTTTGCTGAAAAAGGGCGGAAACGAGGCGAAATTTTGACAGTGGCGCGACGTTGAACTAAACTTGAGAGTGAGCGCGACACCCGGATTGCTTGCGTGTTTCAGGGGTCGCGTATCATAGGTGGAAGGTCGAAACGTCTTTTGACTTTTCGAGCTGATTTTTTGGGAGTAAAAAAATGTTTGAATACATGAACGCATTGATGCTGCGGTTTAAGCGCGACCAGGACGGTATCGCATTGACCGAGTATCTGATCTTGCTTGGCCTGCTTACCGCCGCTGTGATTGCAGCTGTTCTTCTGTTCGGTGAACAGCTTGGGATTCAGTGGGGAACCTGGGGTACCTGGATGAGCGGTGCCAACCTGGGCGCGCCGACCTGATCGGAAAAGCTTTGCGTGCCTGAAAAGGGCGGGTTAGTACGCCTGTGATCTAGGGCGCGAGCTTTCAAAAAAACAAGTCGTGCCGGTCGCCTGTTTTGGTGGCTGGCGCGATACATTTAAAGATGAGCAGGGCCCAACCATGCGAGCAACGACCGTTATCAGCCTTGTTTTGGCACTTGTATTAGCAGGAATGGCCGCATTTGGCGCACGGCTTTGGCTGAATACTGAACGGGCGCAGCTGGCTTCAGAAGCGTCCAGGCCAGTGCAGGTAGAGCTCGAAGAAAAGAACACGATCGTCGTTGCGAAGGTCGTCCTTCAGTTTGGCCAAAGATTGACCAGGGACAAGCTGGAAGAAATCGAATGGGCGGCTTCCGAGCTTCCCAAAGGCACATTCTCTTCGATGGATCAGCTGGTGTCGAACGATGAAGAAGCGGCCCGCTTTGTCGTTTCCTCGATTGAAATCGGAGAGCCGATTTTTGCTGCCAACATCACACAGCCTGGTCAGCGCGCGAAGCTGTCGACCGCCCTTACGCCGGGGATGAAAGCTGCCGCGATCAGGGTGAACGATGTCCTGGGGGTTGCGGGTTTTGTCCTTCCCGGGGATCGGGTCGACATCATGCTTACCCAAGATTCTGGTGGAAAAGCCTTTGTGGACGTCCTGCTTCAGGGCGTGAAAGTTCTTGCGATTGACCAGATTGCCGATGACCGCAAGGACCAGCCGAGCGTCGTGCGAACCGTAACATTCGAGGTAAGCACCGAAGAGGCGCAAAAGCTTGCACTTGCCGCCTCCGTGGGACGACTGTCCCTGGCCTTGAGGAACATCGGGTCGGCGGAAACGGAAAGCCTGCGTCGCGTTACCATCCAAGACTTGGTCGACCCCAAGGTTGCCGAGGACTTGAGATTGCAGCAGGCGCGCGCCTTGGCCGAGGCGGAAAACACCGAAAGTGAAGCCGAAGTGATGCCAGATCAGGTCGAATCGTTGCTAAAAGGCTTCATGGAAGAGATTTCCGGGCGGCTTGATGGTGTGGAGACGAGTATTGATGAGGCGAATTCTGTTACTGAAGTACCTAAACCTGTAGCGGTTGCGCCGATCGCACTCGCCCCCCCCAAGCCGACAACGGCAACGGTTGGCGTTATTCGCGGTGGAAAGCGTTCCGACTACAGGGTTCCAGTCGTGGAGGCCATCGAGGCTGAACCACGTTAATCTAAGGGGCGAGCAGTTGCCCGATAAATGCATGAGGGTTGAGCCATGATTGCAGAAGGCAGAGTAAAAAAACAGCGGGCACAGGGCACAGGGTTTATCGCCTATGCCTTTATCGCATTATTAACGTCGATCAGTCTCCTTGCCAGTGGTCCACAGGCTGCTGCAGAAGAGATCGTACGCGAGGTTTCCCTGGGGGATGGTGTCGTCGACAAATTCACCCTCGCACCGGGCCACGTCCTTACAATAATGACCGACCAAGCCGTTGGTGACATTGTTGTCGGTAACTCGGCTGTTGCGGACGTGTTTCCTCTCACAGACACCTCGGTCTACATTCAGGGTAAGCAAAGCGGGTTTACCAATATCGCGCTTTACGGGCCCGGAAAGAAGCTTCTGGGCGTTGTGAATGTCCGCGTGAAGTTGGATTTCTCGGAATTGCAGACTGTTATTAACCGGACGGTTCCAAGCGCCAGCGTGAGCGTTGCCAACGTGAACGACCGAATCAGGTTGTCCGGCGAAGTTCGGGACAATGTTGATCTCAAGCGCGTCCTGGAAATTGCCCGTCAGTATTCGCCGGAGCCCGTGATCAACGGCATTCGCGTGAGAAGCGGGCAGCAGGTTCAACTGGATGTGCGCATCCTTGAAGTGCAACGAAATGCCGGAAGAGAACTGGGCGTCGACATGACGGTTACCAATGGTGCTGGCGCCACTCCCTTAACTACAACTGGGGGCGCGTCGGAGCCGTTCGGAACGATTGTTGGCAATGTTCTTTCGGTCGCGGGCACACAGGTTGACGTTGTCATCCGGGCGCTGGAAGCAAAAGGGCTTGCCCGGCGATTGGCGAACCCGCAGCTGATCACGACGAGCGGCGTTGAGGCCAATTTTGTTGCCGGTGGGGAAGTCCCGATCACGCGATCGTCGATCGATGCAAATGGGAATTCTGTTGCGGGCACGGATTACCGTGAATACGGCGTGCGCCTGAACTTCCGCCCCGAAGTTTTGGACAATGGAATCATCCGCCTGAGGGTTCGACCCGAGGTTAGTAGCATTGATGAAACCTATCTGGCCGAGACTGGATCGACAGGGTTCATTTCGCGCAAGGCAGACACGACAGTGTCCTTGCGTGACGGTCAAAGTTTTGCAATTGCCGGACTCCTTGATGTGAGCAACACACGCAGCATCGAGCAACTCCCGTGGCTTGGCCAGGTACCGATCTTGGGGGCTCTGTTCCGGTCGACCGATTTTCAAAAGCGGGAAACCGACCTTGTTATTCTCGTAACACCGCGTCTTGTTCGACCGGCTGCTCCTGATGAGCCGCTTCGAACACCGCTTGATAACACACGGTCCTCCAACGACGTCGAGCTGTTCTTGTACGGCATGCTGGAAGTCGATCGCAAAATGCTCCGAGCTTTCCGTGAAGGTGAAGGCGTCGTGGGTCCGTACGGGCATATTATCAACTTGGAGTTCGAAGATGGTCTTATTGTCAAATAAACGCGTTTTGGCGGCTTCCGCAGTTCTCGTTCTTCTTGCTGCGTGTTCGGACTACCAGAACAATCGAGATACGGTTTCCCTCAGAGCGGGAGACGCCATGCAAGCGAATTCTGCTATTCATGTGGTTTCTCCTTGGCCTCCGTATGTGGAAGATACCGATCTGACGGATGACAACTAACCTCAGCCTATTAGGCGGGTGACATTATTCTGTTTAAGAACGGAGGCTTGTGCAGGTCGGGAGGGGCACGGAAACACTAGTTTGGGGTGAACCGGTGACGAATAGATGGAAAAGGTTTTACAGAAAAGAAGACGGTGCGATCCTTGTTGAAGCGCTGATTGTTATTCCTGTCGTTTTCATAATGACCCTTGCGATCCTGGAATTCGGCAACGTGCTTTGGCAGCGCCAACAGGTGCAAACTGGTGTTCGGGATGCCGCCCGATACTGGGCCCGCTGCAAGCCGGTCGTGCCAAGCTTCGCTTCAAATTGCACAATTGATAAGGCCCGAAATGTCGCGTTCTACGGAAACCCGGAAGGCACGCCGCCTCGGCGTATTCCGAACTGGGGTCAGGCGAGCCAATTAACCATTTTGCCCACAAAGGCGAACTTGCCGGGTGCACCAACAGAAACGGATCTTGTCTATGTTCGCGCGGAATTGGACTATTCCGGATCCCCGCTTTTCAATCTTCTTGCCCTTGGCACAGTCACCATCGTGTACGCGCAATACCAGAGGTATATTGGATGGTGAGGCATGGTCGCATTCGCAGGTTCCGCGGTGACGAAAACGGAACGTCTCTTGTCGAAGGGCTTCTTGTTCTTCCGATTGTCCTGCTGACATTCGCTGCGTTGGTGGAGTTTGGTTTTGCTGTTTACCAATGGAACCAGACTGTTAAGGCTCTCCAGTTAGGCTCGCGCATTCTTGCGGTTTCTGATCCGGTCATTGACACAACGGGGTCCGCTTGGCAGGGGCTGACCGACTATGGCACCAGCCTCGAAGGCGACCCGGTTCCCGATACGTCGGTGGTGGCGCAATGCGGGGCAGGGATGGGGGCAGCCTGCCTGTCAAGCGAGATTGATAGGCTTGTTTATGGAGTAGATGCGTCTGGTAGTGTCGACTATTCCTGCGATCCCGCCTACGGGGGTCTTTCCGGCATGTGTGATTTCAGTCCAAAAATCCGTCCTGCGAACGTCTGGGTCACCTATCGTCGATCCGGTTTGGGTTATGTCGGGCGCCCTGATGGCCCGGTCGTTACGATAACAGTGGGCACTGCGGGGCTGGGGTTCAATTTGCCCTTCCTTGGCGCCCTTCTCGGCTTCAACAACATTGAAATCCCGGCTCACCCTGTTTCGATTACCAGTGAAGACCTTTCCAGCATTGCACCCTGAGGCCCTATGAACACTAAAGACGCACCATTCCATTTGTTTAATATCCTCATTGCGGGGGAGGATCATGAATCCACCCGCAAGATTGGATCAGTTGTCGAGAAATCGTCTCAGTTCCGAGTGGTGTCTGTTCTTCCCTCGAAAATCCGCAGTGTTGAAGGCGGTACAAAGATTGACGCCGTCATTCTGGATTTTTCAAAAATCGCCTCTCCGTCGTGGGACCTGATTAATGATGTTCGGGCCAACCTGGGTGATTTGCCGATAATCGTCGTGTCCGACAAGCTTGATGAAGTTCAAACACGGCGGCTCATCAAGCTTCAGGTCCACGACTGGCTTCTTTGGCCGATTGACGATGCCAATCTGATGACGACGATCAACAGCGGCATCAGGGGAGCCAGAACCCAGCTCAACAGGGTCCATGCAGTCATTTCTGGCAACGCAGGTGCGGGTGCCTCGATAATTGCGGCTTCAATGACCGATTTGATCGTTTCGAGTTTCCTGAAAAAAAGCGGCGAAACGGCTGCACTTTTTGATCTCGATTTCTCAACTGGAAATTGCGGCTACATGTTGAACATGGTCAACAGCTTCCAGCTTGAAAAGGTTACGGAAAACCCCCAGCGAATTGACGCAGAATTTGCCAACCTGATCCAGAAACGCCTTCGTCATGGGTATTTCGTCTATTCGTTCAAGCGTCCGGAATTGCTTACCGATGACAATGGCTATGAACTGGTCATGAGAATGCTTGATGCCGTGAATGTGCAGCATGAGCATACGGTTGTGGACATCCCTTATTATGAAACCGAGTGGCGCAATGATGTTCTAGCTGCAGTTAACACCTGTACAATCGTCACGGAAGGGAACCTGCCTGCGCTAAAGCATACGCTTGATACCTTGCAGTTGATCAAGTCCCTTAAAGGTGAGGATTTTGCGGTCCAGATCCTGATAAACAAGCAACGCCGATCCCTGTTTGGCAACAGAATTAGCCAACGCAAGCTTGTTGGCCTGTTTGGTGACACGCCGTTGGCCTTTATTTCACGCGATGACAATCTGATCGAAGAAAGCCTGGATCGTGGCATTCTGCCACGTGAAATCTCCAGTCGATCCCGGTTCCTCAAAGATTTGACAAAGTATGTCAAAGGGTTGTTCGAAAAGGAGAAAACGCAGAAATGACAGGGTTTTTTAGATCTCTCAATACCTTCCTGCTGCTTCTTCTCTTTGTCGCCATGCCCATTTCGGCGCATGCTTTCTGGGACAATGCCGGAGAGGAGGGTGCGCTTTTTCAAGGCAATACTTACTTGCAAGTTGAATCTGCAAAACCGGTCCCACGCGATCATGGCCCGTCGTCCGTTGAAATTGTTCCCTACGCTTCCAGCGAAAGGCCAGGGTCAATTGTGATTTCAAATTCTGACCGCTACCTTTTTCGAATTCTCGAGGGAGGGAAAGCGGAGCGATATAAAATCAGTGTTGGGCGTGATGGCTTCACTTGGACGGGCACTGCTTACGTTGGCGCCAAGAAAGAATGGCCCGCCTGGCGTCCCCCTTCGGCAATGCGTCAACGACAACCATCCTTGCCAACCTATGTGCCACCGGGGCCTTACAACCCGCTTGGCGCGCGTGCGCTATACTTGTTCCAAAATGGTGCCGATACCCTTTTTCGCATCCATGGTACGAACGACTCGGAGTCTTTGGGTGGGTTTCAGACTTCAGGATGCTTTCGGCTTTCGAATGCAGATGTGATGCGTCTGTATAAACTGGTAGGCAATGGTACAAAAGTAGTCGTGAAATAGCGGTCTCAGGGGTGGAAAAATGGTAGGACGTTTCTTCAAAAAGTCTCACGGCGCCGATGCCGGACCGGACTCACACAGTGGAGAGCCGCGTGTGGACGAGGGAATCCCCCCCTCCAACGGGTTGGACCAGGCGCGCGACAGTGATGGTCACAAGCGTGCAGCCCTGCCCGATTTCGTGTCCGAGCGCGTAGATCTTCACCGCTATCTTCTGGACAAGATCAACCTTGCTGTTCTCGACACAATGGACATGGAGGAGTTGCACGACGAACTTCGTCCGTTGGTCCGAGAATACGCTCGTGTAAACGATTTCCCCCTCAGTTCGAAGGAACTCAACAACTTCATCTCCGATATCGCCAATGAGATGTTGGGTTTGGGCCCGCTTGAGCCGCTGATTGCCGACGATTCCATTTCAGATATTTTGGTCGTTGGCGCGGGAACCGTTTACATTGAACGGTTCGGTCGATTGGAACAGACCAGCGTCAGGTTCAAAGACGAAGACCACCTGATGCGTATCGTGCAAAAAATCGTTGCGTCCGTTGGACGAAGAGTTGATGAATCCTCTCCCCTCGTTGATGCACGATTGGCGGACGGATCGCGGGTGAACGTTGCAGTCCGGCCTGTTGCTGTTGATGGTCCCCAAGTTTCAATCAGAAAGTTCTCTCGCACGCCTTTGAGTTTATCGCGATTGGTGGACAATAAGGCCTTGCCGAAAAAGATCGCGGACCTGATCTCTGCCGCCGTGGAAGGCAAGGTTTCGGTCGTGATCTCGGGGGGGACCGGTTCCGGTAAAACCACACTTCTGAACGCGCTGTCCGCGTTTATTCCGCACGAAGAACGAATGGTGACGATCGAAGATGCGGCAGAACTCCAGTTGCAGCAGCCCCACGTGGTGCGCCTTGAGACGCGCCCACCGACGCTCGATGGGCGCAATGAAATTCTTCAGCGCGACCTTGTGAAAAACGCCCTTCGGATGCGGCCTGACCGGATCATTGTCGGGGAAGTCAGGGGCAGCGAGGCCTTCGACATGCTTCAGGCTATGAACACGGGTCACGAAGGTTCCATGACAACCATTCACGCCAACAGCCCAAGGGATGCGTTGTCGAGGATTGAACAAATGGTCGGAATGGCCGGTATGCCGATGAGCCAGACGGCCATTCGGGCGCAAATTTCATCCGCGATCCATATGATCATCCAGGTTGATCGCCAGCGTGACGGGTCGCGGAAAATCGTTTCTATTGCGGAGCTTACCGGGATGGAGGGCGACGTTATTCAGCTTCAGGAAATCATGACATTCAACCGCTTGCGGATCGCACAAGATGGCACAATCGAAGGCGAATTCCGAGCAACGGGGATCAGGCCACGCTTCCTGGAAGAGCTCGAGACAATCGGCCTTTCGGTAGACAAAGAAACCTTCGATCCCTCCAAATCGATTGGATAACCAGTGGCACAAATTCTAATCACCGCGTTCGTCTTCGTATCAGCTCTGCTGCTCATTGATACCGTTCTGAGGGTGCTTTTCCGTTCAAGCACCGCGTCGAACGAAATCAATAGTCGCCTGCGCCACCTGAAGACCAACGAAACGCAAACTGGTGCTTACAACCAGTTGATATCGCGCCGCGGTGTCGGAACGCGGGGCCGCGCACGCGCGCTTTCGGATCGGTTCATGCGTTACTACAGTCAGACTGGACTGGAGTTTAACAGAGCACGGCTTTTGGGCACTTTGCTGGTTCTGTTCTCCGGTTCTTGGCTGTTTTGCATGTTCTTCCTGACCAAGGGCCTTCCGCAACAGATCGCCTTTGCATTCGGTTTCACGATTGTGGTGTCGCTTTTTACAGCGAGCATTCTGCGACGGCGCAGGATTTCCAAGTTCGTTGCACAACTCCCCACCTCGATTGATGTCATCGTTCGGTCTCTTCAGGCCGGCCACCCACTGAATGCTGCGATTGCAATGGTTTCGAAAGAAATGTCCGATCCGATCGGATCGGAATTTGGCTTGCTAAATGACCAGATAACTTTCGGGTATGACGTTGAAACCGCCATGTTGAACATGAACGAACGCGTGGGAGCCGATGAGGTGAAGCTTCTCGCGGTGACGGTGACAGTTCAATCCGGCACTGGTGGGAACTTGGCGGAAATTCTTGAAAATCTAGCGGGAATGATACGCGATCGCTCGATGCTACGCGCCAAGATCCGTGCAATTTCAGCCGAAGGAAGGATGACAGCAGTCGTGATGGCCGCATTCCCATTCGGCTTGTTCTTCATGATCCGCGCACTTGTCCCGGACTATTTCGATCCACTCATCGACACAGGGTATGCGTTAACTGTGGTCATCGTTTGTTTGTCCATGATGCTGGTTGGGATTTATGTCCTGTACCGCATGGTAAACTTTGATTTCTGATGAAATTCAAAGGCTAGGCATATGAATCAATACCTAATCCTTACCGCAGTATTCCTGTCGGTCCTGTTGCTCGCTTTCTCAATCGTGAACTACTTTGCGTCGCGTCAGGAAATGCGTCGGAAGATTTCCAGGATTCAGAAAACCTCGTCTTCTCGTCAACGGCAGGTGCAAAGACAACTCGATCAGGTTCTAACTGACGAAAATGACACCGTTCGCTATTTTTTTGAAGTCCTGCGTAACAAGTCTCCTAACAGTTTGCCTTCTCGTCTTATCCGAGCTGGATTCTTCTCACGCCGGGCACCGTTTTTCTTCAATCTGATACGCGGGCTTCTGGCGTTCTCAATTTTTGCGGGCGTTTGGCTGGGCGTCAATTTCTTGGGAACATCTGTTAGACCTGCGGTCATTTTTCTTTTTGCCGCAGCAATGTCCGGGACATCTTTCATCATGGCGAGCGTTGTGCTCGACAAGTTGGGTAAGAAACGTGAGACGGAATACAGAAAACTGTTCCCGGACTTCATGGATCTTCTCATCGTTTGTGTGGATGCGGGACTGGGTATTGATTCAGCACTCGACCGGGTTGCCCGTGAGTTTTTGCAAACGAACCCGGATTTCGGAACACACCTCAGCATCATCGTGTTGGAGCTCAGGGCAGGTCGGCCAATTCATGAGGCGCTTATGAATTTCGCGCACCAAGTTAATCTGGAAGAGGCACGATCGCTTGCAACACTCTTTCGCCAGTCCATGGAATTGGGTGCGAGTGTTGGTAAAACGCTTCGTGTTTTCAGCGCTGAAATGCGCTCACTGAGAATTATTCGCGCTGAGGAAAAGGCAAATTCATTGCCTGTAAAAATGCTGTTTCCACTCGCTCTGTTTCTCTTTCCTGTGAACCTCGTAATCGTCCTGGTGCCCGTTCTGCTCGCGATCGTGAAGATGTTCCTGAGCTTGAATCCACCGGGATGAAGTTGCGCAGAATCCTACTTTGAAAGGTCCGAGATTTTCTTCTGTGCGCGAGAGACGGCAACGTTTTTCCATGCCATCTCAAGCAGCTCCAAAGAAACCTCGGCCTTCTGATCGAGGAAAGCCGTAATTGCATTGATATGGTTGAGAAGGAAACCAGGGTGCGCGCCTGATGGGGTTATATCGCGCGTCTCATAATGGTCCGTGAAAAACTGTGAAAGAGCACCTGCCTGGTACTCAAGATCCAGTTCTTTGCACTTGTCTCGGAAAATCTGGAGATAATCTTCTTTGGTGGGGCTGGGTACAAATATCTTGAAGTAGATACGGCGCAACGAGGCATCGTCGCCCAGGTCCTCTGGGGCAATATTGGTCGAGAACATTACAAGCTGGTCGAAAGGTACTTTGAACTTTTGGCCAGTGTGCAGGGACATGATGTCAAAACCTGACTCCAAGGGCACAATCCATCTGTTCAGAAACTCAGTTGGTGTTGACCTTTGGCGTCCGAAGTCGTCGACCACAAATACCCCACCAAGTGCCTTTAGGTGCATTGGAGCTTCATAAAGCCGGGCCCTCTGGTCGAATTGTAGGTCGAGCATGTCGAGTGTGAGTTCACCACCCGCGATGACAACAGGACGCTTAACCCTTACCCAACGCCGATCCGCTTCTTTTTCTACCGAAGCATCGACCGGAACAGTTTCGTGCAAGGTTTCATCAAAGAAGCGGATAATCTGGTTTCCGACAATGATTGCGTAGGGCACGTAAATCTCTTGCTGGAAGGAATCTCCAAGTGCTTCGGCGATAGAGGTCTTCCCGTTTCCCGCATCACCATAAAGAAGAATGGAGCGGCCAGAATTTACAGCGGGCCCAAGTTGAGCCAGCATCCCCTTCGGCAATACAAGATGAGAAAGAGCTTCTGTGAGCTCGTCGCGGTGCACTTTTTCGTGCTTGATGGTCTGCAGTGATACTTGGTTCCTGAACGTGTCGAGGGGAACCGGGGCAGGCCCAACATACCGAGAATTCATCATGGATTCAAAGGCTAAAGCAGTACCCCGATCCGTCAACGCATAGCGAATGTCAGACTTGATGTCCGGGTTTTCCAACCCGCGTGCTTCAATCAATTGTAAAGACTGCATCTCTTTCAAAATCAGTCGAACCACAAAGGGGGAAAGCTTTGACACGTCGGAAATTCCCGCCGCGACCATTGAGCCGCCTTCGTTCATGATCTTGGCAACGAGTGACACCAGAAACTGTGTTTCAAGCCCAGTTTCTTCCACTGTTCTAGGTGATGAAGGGGGCGGAAAATGCATCAAATGATCCCTTTTCTTTTAGCGTATTGGACAACTCCTTTGAGGACAAGCTTAGCTGCACAGTGAAGTCACCCGACAAAACCTGGCAACCCGCGAAGGTGTATCCACCTTTTGGCAAAGTGGCTGGGGCAATCTCATGGTCGCAGGCTACTTCAGGTATTGATTTGGACAGAATTTGTGTTCGGATACCTAAGATGCAACAAAGGATCCTATGAATTTGGTTAGGCTTGGGGCTGGTACATGTTCCTCAGATTTCTGTTCTTTTCCGGCTCTGCGGCACTGGTGAACTTGTTGACCGGTCAACTCCTTTATGGCGCACTCAAGCTCAATGCCGGTGCGGAGTATGCTTTTTCGGTCGCGGTGGCGTTCCTTTCCGGCATGCTCATCAGCTATGTCCTCAATCGGCGCTACACTTTTCCGCCCTCCGGAAAAGAGGCGCGCGACGAAGTCAGTGTTTTTTTTCTGGTCTCTATCGGTGGGCTTTTGTTGACAACTGGAATAGCCCATAGCGTCTTTTTTGGCGCCCCTGCATTCTTGCAGCAGGTATCGACACTGATGCCTGGAAAATTGTCACCTGAAACGCTTGCCCATGTGATTGGGATCGGCATGACCGCCGTTTATTCGTTCTTTGCGCATAGGGATATCAGCTTCCGCCGGAAGGCGGTGCCCAAGAAGGCGACCATTTCCGAAAGCGCGCGTGGAAAAGACATTGGAGAAACTTAGATCTTGAGCAAAACAGCTATAATCATCGGCGCTGGTCCTGCGGGTTTGACCGCGGCCTATGAATTGGTAAATCGGACCGACATCAAACCGATACTTTTCGAGGCTGACCACCAGGTCGGTGGAATCTCTCGGACCGTGAACTACAAGGGCAACCGGATCGACATCGGCGGCCATCGGTTTTTTTCGAAATCGCAAAGGGTGATGAATTGGTGGGAACACATCCTGCCATTTCAAACCGCTAGCGATGCCGGTGAAAGCGTTACGCTGACGTATCAGAACAAAACCACTCAAATGCAGGCGCAGGGTCGGGGCGCAAACCCTGATGAAATCGACGATGTGATGTTGGTGCGTCCGCGCGTCTCGCGCATCCTCTACAACCGGAAATTCTTCGACTACCCGATCAGCTTCAGCTGGAAAACTCTGAGCAACCTTGGACTGTTACGGTCGGTACGGATCGGCTTCAGCTACCTGCGTGCGTCTGCCTTTCCGATCCGCCCCGAGACCAGCCTCAGGCATTTCATCATCAACCGGTTCGGGCGCGAGCTGTATGCGACCTTTTTTGAGAACTACACCGAAAAAGTCTGGGGCGTGCCCTGTGAACAGATTCCGGCCGAATGGGGCGCTCAGAGGATCAAGGGCTTGTCGGTCGTTGCGTTGCTGAAGAACGCGCTGAAGAAGATACGGCGTGAGGGAGACGGCATTGCGCAAAAAGATACCGAGACCAGCCTGATCGAGCGCTTTCTTTATCCCAAGCATGGCCCGGGGCAGTTGTGGGAGAAGGTTGCACGACAGGTCGAAGCTGATGGCGGTGAAATTCACCTGCTATCCCGTGTGGTGGCGATACACCACCAGGACGGCTCGATCACGGCCGTCGACGTTGTCGACAGCGACGGCATCAAGCGGCGTGTTGAAGGCGATCTCGTGTTTTCAACGATGCCGATCAAAGACTTGATCGAAGGCTTCGAACCGGCTGCACCGACGCCAGTGGCAGATGTTGCATCGGGTTTACCTTACCGCGATTTTCTGACCGTGGGACTGTTGCTTGATGAGTTGGCGGTCAACGGCGGTGCGCGGGCCAGTGAACTGGCCGAGAAGGTTCCTGACAACTGGATTTATGTTCAGGAACCAGATGTTACCGTTGGGAGAATACAGATATTCAACAATTGGAGCCCCTATCTGGTGGCAGAGCCGGATCGCATCTGGATCGGGTTGGAGTATTTCGTCGATGAGAGCGACGAGATTTGGTCACAACCGGATGAAAAGACAGTTTCGCTTGCAGTGGCAGAACTCGACCGGCTTGGGTTTTCGGCCCCAGAGGCCGTTCAGGACGCGGTGGTTGTTCGAACCCCGAAAGCGTATCCGGCGTATTTCGGGACCTATGACCAGATCCAGACGGTTCGTGACCACGTTGCAGATTTTGACAATTTGTACCTGATCGGGCGCAATGGAATGCACCGCTACAACAATCAGGACCACTCCATGTTGACGGCGATGGTTGCCGTCGACGGGATTGTCGAGGCGGTGGATAACCGCGATGCTCTCTGGGACATAAATGCTGAACAAGAATACCATGAGGAGAAATGACGGCGGGATGGTGCAAGGGAAAGACGCTCTGCTAGGGACCACCACTGGCCCGAACACCCCTGGGCAGCGTTTGGCCCGCATCGCTCTGCTTGTCTCTGCGGTCTGTGCGCTTTGGCTGGCAACGCGGCCTTATCGCGGGATCGTGCATGACGCGCGGCTCTACCTTGTGCAGGCGCAAAATGCGCTTGAGCCTGAGAAATTTGGCGCTGACCTGTTTTTCAAATACGGCTCGCAGGATTCGTTCTCTGTGTTTTCGAGTTTGTATTCGCCTGCCGTCGAGTTCTTTGGCCCGGGGGGCGCCCATTTGTTGTTTTGGGCTCTTGGGCAGGCTGTTTGGGTCGCGTCCCTTTCTTACATGGCCGTGACCCTCTACAACAACCGCCGTTTGGCCATCATTGCCATCGCAGCTGTCATGTCCCTCTCACCGTTTTATGGTTGGGGGGTTCTCCAGTATGGCGAGCCATTTGCAACGCCGCGTATCTTTGTCGAAGCCTTCTCGGTTTTGATGATTTCGCTAATCTACCAAAAAAGGGTGTTGCAGGCAGGCGGCTTGCTGGTTGCCGCATTTTTGCTCCACCCGCTGATGGCGCTGCCGGGCTTGGTCTTTTATTTGCTGCTCACCGTGCCGTTTTTTCGCGCAATTCTGCCCCTCACTGTTGTTGGACTTGTCGCGCTGGTGGCGCTGGCCCTAACCGGAAATGATCCGTTCACGAGGGTATTGGAAACCTATGACCCTGAATGGCTGGAAATCGTTTTTGAGCGCTCGCCCCATGCCTTCATTCAAGACTGGGCAGTACAGGGTGCCATTCTGGGGGCGATGCCGCTTGTCGCCCTCAGCTTTGTCACCTGGCGCGGGGATGGGGGGTTTCGGAGGATTGCGGCCGCTGGCCTGATCATGGGGCTGGTTTTCTTACTGATCAGTTGGATCGGCGGTGACCTCGTTTCAAATGTCCTGATCCTCAATCTGCAGCTTTGGCGCGGCCTCTGGATGGTTGCGCTGCTCGGCAATTTTTTCGCGGCCTATGTCGTTTACTTGCTTCCGGTGAACGGACGTAGCCGCACTTTTTTCATCATCGCCATTGTCATGAACGCGATTGAAACGCAATTGGGGTTCCTGCCCCTTGCGGCAACACTTGTTGTGGTAGCGTCTGGACTGGCGTTCTGGGCCGATCAATCTCTGTCCGGAAAGGTGTTGCGTGGCATTCAACTGATTGGCTCTGTGATCCTGGCCGCGGCGACACTTTTTCTGATCGCCGAAATACTTTTCAAATCTACTTCGTGGGACGTGTTTGAAACGCTACCTGATCTCGCCCGAGTGGCCACAATATTCCTAGCGGCGTTTGTGCTCGTATCCTGGCCGTTACCCCTGAGGGCAGGCAAAGGTCTCTGTATAGCCCTCTCGGTCGCACTCATTGGATGGAGTTTGTTCATCGTCGATGCGCGGGACGCAAAAGCACGATACATTTCAAGCTCTGAGCCGCCGGAGGCCGAGGTTTTCGAACAGATCGTAGGAAGGAACACCTACTGGGAAGGCGGTGTTGATATCCTGTGGTTCAAGATGCGCCAGCCAAGTTTCTTTTCCTGCACCCAAGGCGCCGGTGTCATGTTCTTCCGTGACACCGCTATTGTATATGCACGCCGCTCGAGGGTGCTGAAACCGCTGAATACTCCTGGCGATCTTGGTGGGGCCGACGCGCTATGTTTCCAACGCACCCAAAACCTCAGCGAGACCTCAATCAAACCGGAACAGATCCGGGCAGCATGTGACGCCTTGCCGAAGCTCGACGTCATGGTTTTGCGCACGAAGGTCCCCGATCTGCCATACAAGAGCTGGCAGCCCGATTTCCCCGTGCCCCCATCCGGATTTGATGTCACGGGTCCAGCCGGGTCCGACCGACGCGGCGATTTAGGGGAATCGGATGGGCTTTTCTACATTTATTATTGTGACGAGATTCGCGAGGGGATTGGGAAATAGGGTCGCATTGATCCAGGGAGAACCGGAGAACGGCCCCGTCATAGATTTCACAAACGTAGCGAAGAGCGTTTTCCAGCTGAGGGAAAAGGGGCATTTCATTCCCCGATTTGTGGACCCAATTTGGAAGATTTCAGGGTTTGCTGCTTTTCATCACCTAGCCTCAGGCGAAGTTGATGCCAACCTCACCGAACGGGCCGAAATCGGCGTCGATGACGGTGCCTGCCGGGCATTCAACTGGGCGGATGAAGCTGCCGGACAGGATGACCTGACCGGGTTCGATCCGCTGGCCATATTGCGCCATGCGGGCGGCCAGCCAGGCGACGCTTTCGGCCGGGTCGTTCAGCACGCCGGCACCCAGGCCGGTTTCTTCCACCTCGCCATTGCGGCTGACAATGGCTCCGGTCCAGCGCAGGTCGTAGGCGTCAGGCACGTGGCGCGCGTTCCCCAAGACGATCCCCGCGTTGGCCGCGTTGTCGCTGATCGTGTCCAGTACACTGCGGGTCTGTCCGGTGGCAGGGTCGGCGCGTTGGATGCGGGTGTCGAGGATTTCGATCGACGGTGTGACGTAGTCGGTCGCCGCGATCACCTCATCCCGCGTCACTTGGCCCGACAGGGGCGCCTTCATCACAAAGGCGATTTCCGCCTCGATCCGGGGCTGAATGTAACGGCCCGTGGGCACGGTGGCGCCGTGATCGAACGCCATGTCATCGAACAGCACCCCAGAGTCAGGAATGTCGATCCCCAGCGCATATTGCATCGCCTTTGAGGTCAGGCCGATCTTCCAGCCAATGACCCGCTGCCCCTGCGCCAGTTTCGCCGTCATCAACGCCGATTGGATCGCATAGGCGTCGTCCATTGTGATGTCAGGGTATTGCAGCGACAACAGGCCGATCTGCTGGCCGCTGCGTTCGGCCGCAAGCAGGGCTTCGGCGGCGTGGGCGTGATCTGCGGGCGTCATGCCTCGTCCTCGACGCCGTTGCGCAGAAGGCCAATGCCGTCCACTTCAACCTCAACCACGTCGCCGGGTTTCAGATAGCGCGGCGGGTCGAACCGCGCGCCAGCACCAGTGGGGGTGCCGGTGACGATGATGTCGCCGGGCTGCAAGGTCATGAAGGTCGAGATATAGGCGATTTCCTCGCGGATCGGGAACATCATGCGGTTCAGGGTATCGTCCTGGCGCACCTCGCCATTCACCCGCGTGATGATGCGGGCATCGTCCAGCTGGGCGGCGTCGGTGAAGGGCACCAGCCACGGGCCAATCGCGCCGGAGCGGTCCCAATTCTTGCCTTGCGTCACGTTGAACTTTGCATGCCGCACCCAGTCGCGGATGGTGCCTTCGTTGCACAGGGTCAGCGCCGCGATGTGGTCATAGGCGTCGTCTTGCGAGATGCGCCGGCCGGTCTTGCCGATCACGATCGCCACCTCGCCTTCGTAATCCAGCGTTTCGTTCTCCGGCGGGCGGATCAGGTTCTGTCCATGCCCGGTAAAGCCCGAGGCAAAGCGCGGGAACAGCGACATGTGCTTGGGCTGGGCGCTGCCATCCTTATATTCCGCGTTCCGGTCCGGGAAGTTCACGCCAACGCACAGGATGCGCGGGGCGTTCGGGATTGGGATGTCATAGGTGATGTCGGTGTGGGTCACGGCGCGACCTTCGGCGGCGGCAGCCAAAGCGGGCAGCCCCCCTGCGCGGATCACCTCCAACATTGTCGGCCATTGGGGAAAGTCAGGCGACAGGGCGATCGCGCCGGTATCAGTGATTGCGCCGTAATGGGCCGCACCATCGGCGGTGTAGCTTGCGAATTTCATGTCGATCTGCGCCCTTTACTGCACCGGAAAAATGACGTTGACCTGGCCCGTGCCGGACGAGGGGAAATAGGGCGATACAACCTCGCATTTGCCATCATAGCTGTCCCACCCCAGCGCGCCATACAGCATCGCCGTGTCATGCATGAACCCTTCGCCATCGCACTTGCGGGCGTATTCCGGCAGCATTTTCAAGAAGGTGGCGTGATCGCCCCTTTGCCACATGTCCAGCACGTGCTGATCCATCTGGTGGTTGAACTCGCTTGAGATCGTGAAGGTGCCGTTGTTGGCGGCATAATCCTTGTTGTCCCAAATCCGGTGGCTCAGGCTGCCCGACGCCAGCAGCAGCACTTTGCTGTCCGACGCCTCGACCGCCTTGCGGATGGCGGCGCCGACCAGGCGGCTTTCGTCGTGGCTGTGTACCGTTGCCCAGGCCGCAACCGACACGACTTGCATGTCATGTTCGCGGCTCATGAACCGCATCGGCACCAGGGTGCCGTATTCCAGCTCCAGGCTGTCCAGCCTGTGGGCCAGCGTAAAGGCACCCATGTCGCTGGCCGCTTCGGCAATCGCGTCACCCAGTTCGGGATTGCCGCGGTAGTCATAGGGCAGATCCCAGATGAACTGCGGAAATTCGTTCGAGGTGAACATGCCCTTGAAATGGGAATTCGCGTTGATGTGAAAGCCCGCGTTGATCACCCAATGCGTGTCACAGATCACCACCGTGTCTGCGCCCAGCGCCTTTGCCCGGCGGGCAATTTCATAATGCCCTTCGATGGCCGGTTGGCGGGTGCCTTTCAGGGGGCCCTCCTGCTCTGACATTAGCATCGTGGGCACGTGCGTGACCTTGGCGGCAAGTACGATTTCACCCATTGGTTCTTCCTCCCTTATGCGCCCAGACGCGGAATTTTGTGGTCACCCAGGGCCAGGCCCACGTGTTTTTGTTCCATGTAGAACTCAAAGCTCCAATCGCCCCCGTCGCGCCCGATGCCTGAGGCCTTCACGCCCCCGAACGGGGTTGGCAGGTGGCGCACATTTTCGCTGTTCACCCAGATCATGCCTGCTTCCAGCCGGTCCGTGAAGCGCAAAGCGCGGGTCAGGTCGTTGGTCCAGAGGTATCCGGTCAGGCCATAGGCCGTGTCATTGGCAATCTCTAGCGCTTCCTCTTCCGTTGAGAACGGGATCGAGGTCAGGACCGGGCCGAAGATCTCTTCTTGCGCGATGCGCATCTGGTTGTGGGCGTTGGTGAACAGGGTCGGGCGCACGAAATAGCCTTCGTCACCCACACGCGTGCCCCCGGCGGCGACGGTCGCGCCGTCTTTTTTTGCGATGTCGAAATAGCTGGTGACCTTGGCGAAATGTTCTTCGCCGATCATCGGGCCGATCACCGTTTCGGGGTCCAGCGGATGGCCGACCTTGATGTTGTTCACACGCTCGATCAGCCGGGCCTCGAATGCCTCGCGGATCGTGTCGTGAACCAGCAGGCGTGACGACGAGGTGCAGCGTTCACCGTTGATCGAATAGATCATGAAGATCACCGCATCCAGCGCCCGGTCCAGGTCGGCGTCGTCGAACACGATCACCGGGTTCTTGCCGCCCAGCTCAAGATGCACGCGCTTGAGCGTGTCGGCGCCCTGTTTCTGGATCATCGACCCCGTGCGGCTTTCCCCCACAAAGGCCAGCGCCTTGATCGCGGGGTGTTCGCACAGCGCCTTGCCGGCCTCTTCGCCGAACCCGTTGACCAGGTTCCAGACCCCCGGTGGCAGCCCGGCCTCTTCGGCGATTTCCATCAGGATACGGGCCGAGATGGGGGACAATTCGGCGGGTTTGTGCACCACGGTGCAGCCCGCCGCCAGTGCCGGCGCGATCTTCCAGGTCGACAGCATGAAGGGCGTGTTCCAGGGCGTGATCACGCCAACCGGGCCAATCGGCATGCGGGTGGTGATGTTCACCAATGTGGGCGAGCGCAGGTTCTTGCCATCGCGGGCCGAGGCCACCTGATCGGCGAAGTAGCGGAAGTTTTCGGCACCCCGAATGGCCGCCTTGGACATGAAACGGTGCGCCTGTCCGGTGTCCCAGCATTCGCAAAACGCGATTTCTTCGGCGCGTGCCTCGATGCCTTCGGCGATGCGGATCATGATCTTCTTGCGCTCGGCCGCCGGCATGTCGCGCCAGGCCGGGAAGGCGGTAGCGGCGGCCTTGGCGGCGGCGTCCACGTCTTTGGCCCCGCTGCGTGCGACCGTGCAGATGTGGCTCTCGTCCACCGGGGTGGCGTTGTCGAACCGGCCCAGGCTGCCGTCCACATCCTGCCCGCCGATGCGATTCAGGATGCCGGTATCGGAAAATCGGGACAGGTAGCCGTTCAGCTTTTCGATGTTCGTGGACAGGTCGGACATGGGGGCCTCGTTGCTCAAGATCAGGCGAATCTCACCGCGTTGATTAACATGTTAAATAAAAGAGTGCAGCGAAGTCAACACCGGACTGAAATGCTCACGCCGAGGCGATCCAGTTTCTGAAATGCACCAGTGGTGGGTGATCCGCGCGTGTGTCTGGCCAGACCAGATAGTAAGTGCCCAGATGCGCGGCGGGGCCTTCGGCGGCGATGATCAGGCTGCCCGCAGACAGCTCACTTTGCACCAAAAAGGTGGGGGCAAGCCCGACGCCCGCGCCGTGGATCGCCGCCTGGATCATCGTGGCGAACTGATCGAACACCATGCCGGGCGGGCGGGCCACGTCCCGTCCCTGACCGGCAAACCAATGCTGCCAGGCCCGCGCGCGGCTTTCGAGGTTGAGAAGCGGCAGGTTCAGCAGTGCATCGGGCGTCACGGCATGGCCGCCGGTCAGGTCGGGGGCGCACACCGGCACCATTTCCTCTTCCATCAGCGGCAAATATCCGACACCTGGCCAATCACGACGTCCGAAATGGATCGCGGCGTGAAACGGCTCGGTGGCAAAGTCGAACGGGCGCAGGCGGGTGGTCAGGTTCACGGTCACCTCGGGATGCGCCCGGGCAAAATCGCGCAGGCGCGGGGCCAGCCAATGCATGCCGAAGGCGGGCAGGATGGACAAGTTCAAGACCCCGCCCGACGGAGCATCCCGCAGGGTTGACGACGCCTGTGCCAGCAGGTGCAACGCCCGACGCGCCTCGCTCACGTAGTCTGCCCCGACGGGGGTCAGCGCTAACCGCACGCCGCTGCGCTCGATCAAAGCCACGCCCATCTGCGCCTCCAACGCCTTCAACTGCCGGGAAATCGCGCCCTGGGTCAGCGACAGTTCTTCGGCCGCCGCTGACGCGCCGCCCAAGCGGTCGACCGCCTCCAACGCCAGCAGGGATGAGATCGAGGGCAGGTCGCGACGGGGGGCGATCATATGAGTTTTTCTCATGGTGTGCGGACAAGCTATCAATAGCACGGCGCTGCAAAATCGGCAATAAGGGCGTGAATGCAAGTTGACCAGCCATGAGGACATGCCATGACAACGCCCGCCCTGAAAGCCAAAGACGCCCCCAATCTGGGCCGTTTCGACTGGGAAGATGCCTTTCGCCTTGAGGACCAGCTGACCGAAGATGAGCGCATGCTGCGCGACGCGGCGCGGGGGTTTGCCGACACCAACCTGGCCCCGCGCGTGGTCAAAGCCTATGCCGAAGAAACCGTCGCGCCCGAGCTGTTTCGCGAGATGGGCGAAGCGGGTCTTCTGGGTGTCACCGTGCCCGAGGAATACGGCGGGCTGGGCGTGGGCTACGTCGCCTATGGCCTGATTGCGCGTGAGATTGAGCGGGTGGACAGCGGCTACCGCTCGATGATGTCGGTGCAATCGTCGTTGGTGATATACCCGATCTATGCCTATGGCAGCGAAGAGCAGCGCAAGAAATACCTGCCGGGCCTTTGCTCGGGCGCGCTGATCGGTTGTTTCGGCCTGACCGAACCCGACGCGGGGTCCGACCCCGGCGGCATGAAGACCCGCGCGGTAAAGACCGACACGGGCTATCGCCTGACGGGCTCGAAGATGTGGATTTCCAACGCGCCGATTGCCGATGTCTTCGTGGTCTGGGCCAAATCCGAGGCCCACGGCGGCAAGATCCGTGGCTTCGTGCTGGAAAAGGGTGCCAAGGGGCTGTCGGCACCGAAAATCGAAGGCAAGCAGTCGCTGCGCGCCTCGGTCACCGGTGAAATCGTCATGGACGGGGTCGAGGTTGGCGAAGACGCGCTTTTGCCGAATGTTGAGGGCTTGAAAGGCCCGTTCGGCTGCCTGAACCGCGCGCGCTATGGCATCTCCTGGGGTGTGCTGGGTGCGGCTGAATTCTGCTGGCACGCGTCGCGGCAATACGGGCTGGACCGCAAGCAGTTCGGCAAGCCGTTGGCGCAGACGCAGCTGTTCCAGCTGAAGCTCGCCAACATGCAGACCGAGATTTCGCTGGGGCTACAGGCCAGCCTGCGCGTCGGGCGTCTGATGGATGAGGCCAACGCGGCGCCTGAGATGATTTCCATCGTCAAACGCAACAATTGCGGCAAGGCGCTGGAGATTGCCCGCCACGCCCGTGACATGCACGGCGGCAACGGGATCAGCGAAGATTTCCAGGTGATCCGTCACATGATGAATCTGGAAACGGTGAACACCTATGAAGGCACCCATGACGTGCACGCCCTGATCCTGGGCCGCGCGCAGACGGGTCTTCAGGCGTTCTTTTAAGGCGCGCGGATGGACCGGGCGGATATCATTGACGCAGCCTTTCGCGACCGTGTCGCGGCGGGCACCTTGCCGCCCGGTGCTGCGCCTTCGGGCCCGCTGAGTCGTGACAAGGCGATCGCGGTTTTTCGCGCCCAGGTGCTGAGCCGGAACCTGGACCGCCGGTCGCGCAAGATGCAGGCGGCGGGGGACGGGTATTACACCATCGGGTCGTCGGGGCACGAGGGCATGGCGGCGGTGGCCGCCGCGTTGCGCCCCACGGATATGGCATTCCTGCACTATCGCGATGGGGCGTTTCAGACCATGCGATCGGGCCAGGTGCCCGGCGTCACGCCGACCTGGGACATGTTGCTGAGCTTCGCCACATCGCGTGAAGACCCAATGTCGGGCGGGCGCCACAAGGTGCTGGGATCGCGCGCGATGATGATCCCGCCGCAGACCTCGACCATCGCAAGCCACCTGCCCAAAGCGGTTGGTGCGGCCTATTCCATCGGCCTGGCGCGGCGCCATGCGCCTGAGCACAAGGTGTTGGACGACGATGGGCTGGTGGTCTGTTCCTTCGGCGATGCCTCGGCCAATCATTCAACCGCGCAGGGTGCGATCAACACCGCCTGCTGGACCGCGTATCAGTCCATTCCCCTGCCGCTTCTGTTCGTTTGCGAGGACAACGGGATCGGCATTTCCACCCGCACGCCGGACGGCTGGATCGCCGCGAACTTTGCCGCAAAACCGGGGTTGACGTATTTCCACGCCGATGGCTTGAACCTTTATGAGACCTTCCGCGTGGCGCAAGAGGCAGCGGCGTATGTGCGTGACCGAAAACGCCCGGCGTTCCTGCATCTGCGCACGGTGCGGCTCTATGGTCATGCAGGATCGGACTTGCAGCAGGCCTATCTCTCCAAGGAGGTCTTCGAGGGTTGGGAAGGCGATGATCCGCTGCTGCATTCTGCGCGTTTGCTGATCGACGCGGGTGCGCTCAGCGCGGATGAGGTGCTTGCCATCTATGACGAGGCCGAAGCGCAATGCGCCCGGGTGGCGCAAGAGGTCGTGACCCGCCCCCGCCTGTCCAGCGCGGCAGACGTCATGGCCAGCCTGATCCCGCCGCCACGCCCCTGTGCGCCCACCAACGGCCCCGGCGCGGCAGAACGCAAGGCCACCTTTGGCGCGGATGAAAAGGTGATGGCCCAGCCGCAGCCAATGGCGAAGCTTTTGAACTGGGCGCTAACCGACCTCATGTTGGAGCACGGCGAAATTGCCTTGATGGGTGAGGACGTGGGGCGCAAGGGCGGCGTTTACGGCGTGACGCAAAAGCTGATCGACCGGTTCGGCCCGGACCGGGTGATCGACACGCTGTTGGATGAACAAAGCATCCTGGGGCTGGCGATTGGCATGGCGCACAACGGCTTCGTCCCGATCCCGGAAATTCAGTTCCTGGCTTATCTGCACAATGCCGAGGATCAGCTGAGGGGCGAAGCCGCGACGCTGCCGTTCTTTTCGAACGGGCAGTTCACCAACCCGATGGTCCTGCGCATCGCAGGGCTGGGGTATCAAAAGGGCTTTGGTGGGCATTTTCACAACGACAATTCGCTGGCGGTGCTGCGCGATATTCCCGGCCTGATCCTGGCCTGTCCGTCACGCGGGGATGACGGCGCGATGATGCTGCGTGAATGCGTGCGCCTGGCGCGCGAGGAACAGCGCGTGGTGGCTTTCGTCGAGCCGATCGCGCTGTATCCGATGCGCGATCTGCATGGCAACAAGGATGGTGGTTGGATGGCGTCATATCCCGCGCCCGACCGCCGGATCGCGCTGGGCGAGGTCGGCGTTACCGGCGACGGGCCGCTGGCCATCGTGACCTACGGCAACGGGCATTACCTGAGCCAGCAGGCCGCTAAGGCGTTGGAAAGCGACGGCATCGCCACCCGCGTGATCGATCTGCGCTGGCTGGCTCCGCTGCCGGTTGATGGGATGCTGGCCGCTCTCAAGAGGGCAGAAAAGGTGCTGGTGGTCGATGAATGCCGCATCTCTGGCAATCTGTCCGAGGCATTAATGGCGGCGCTGCACGAAGGCTGCGACCTGCCGCATGCCCGTTTGGCAGCCGAGGACAGCTTCATCGCGACCGGCCCGGCCTATGCCGCCACCATGCCGTCAGCGGCCAGCATCGCAGACGCGGCGCGCGCGCTGTGGGGGCAGGGATGACACTGACTGCCTTTGTGATCGCCCCCGGGCGCGGCACCTATTCCCGGTCGGAGCTGGGATACCTGGCGCGTCACCACCCAGGGTCCGCGGCGGTGGCCGAGGTGGACGCGCTGCGCCTTGCCGAAGGGCAACAGGCGGTGTCGGCGCTGGATGGGGCGGACCGGTTTTCGGTCGCCACGCACACGCGCGGGGACAATGCCGCGGCCCTGATCCACGCCTGCGCGTTCGCCGATTTTCAGGCGATCGACCGCGACCGGTTCGACATCCTGGGCGTCACCGGTAATTCGATGGGCTGGTACATCGCGCTGGCCTGCGCCGGGGCGCTGTCGCCGGTCGATGGTGCGCGACTGGTGAACACGATGGGCGGTCTGATGCACGACCACCTGATTGGCGGGCAGCTGATCTATCCCTTCATGGATGACAGCTGGGGCGAGATCCCCGGGCTGCGGGGCGACATCATGGAGGCGGTCGCACAGATCGACGCGCAGCCGGGCCATGCTTTGGGCCTATCGATTGACCTGGGCGGGATGCTGGTTCTGGCTGGCAATGACGCGGGGCTGGCGGCGTTCGAGTCTTCGATGCCGATAGTGCAAGACCGCTTTCCCATGCGGCTTCACAACCACGCGGCGTTTCACACCGATTTGCAGGCGCCGGTGGCCGCCGAGGGCCGCGCGCGTCTGCCGCGCGACATGATGCGTCAACCGGGGCTGGCGATGATCGACGGGCGCGGGGCGCTGTGGCATCCCGGAGCCTGTGACCTGACAGCGCTGTATGACTACACGCTGGGGCAGCAGGTGACGCAGCCCTATGATTTCACCGCAGCGATCCGCGTGGCGGCGCGTGAGTTGATGCCGGATGTCTTCATCATCCTTGGCCCCGGCACGACGCTGGGCGGCGCGGTGTCGCAATCTTTGGTGCGGGCGGGCTGGCGCGGTTGGGGCGGCAAGGCGGATGTGAAGGCCGCCGGTCCAGTGATTCTGTCGATGGGCGACGCAGCCCAGCGCGGCGCGGTAGCCCGGGGCGGGTGATCTGCCGGTCAGACATGCACGAAATGCAGCCTGTCGAAACTTGAGCGCCAGGCGGCGACTTCGGGCGCCAGCGCCTCGGGGTCGTTGCGCCCCAGCGCGCGGGCAATCAGCCCGGCCAGGCGTGGCGCGTCATCCGGGGTCATGCCCCAGCGCACCAGTTCCGGCGTGCCGATGCGCAACCCGTTCATGTCGCCTGGCACTTCGGCGATCGGCAGGCCGATGCCACAGGCCAGGAACCCAGCCCGGCGCAATGTTTTGGATGCGGCCTGACCGCCGCCAAAACCCGCCGCCTCGATGGCGAATTGATGCGACTGCGTGCCTCCGGCGAAGACCGGAAGGCCTTCGGCGGCAAGGGCAACGGCCAGGGCCTGCGCCATGTCGATCATCGCGCGGGCGTAATCCGTTCCGAAGTCGCGCCAGTCCAGCAGGCTCAGCGCCAAAGCGGCCGATTTCGCGGCGTCGAAATTCGCGGTCATGCCAGGAAAGGCGATGGCGTCCAGGCGCTGGGCAAGCGCCGCGTCATTGGTCACGATCAGGCCTGAGGGCGGGCCGCCCAGGCTTTTGTAGGTCGACATCGTCATCAGATGTGCGCCCTCGTCCAGCGGGTTCTTCCACGCCCCGCCCGCGATGATGCCGCACTGGTGCGCGGCGTCGAACAGAAGCGTCGCGCCGACCTCATCGGCGATGGCGCGGACCTGGGCCACCGGGTGTTCAAACAGGTTCAGGCTACCACCCAGGGTGATCAGCTTGGGCCGGACGTCGCGGGCCAGCACCGCCAGCGCGTCCACGTCCACCGTGTAGCCGTCGGCATTCACCGGCGCGTCGTGGGTGACAAGACCGTAGAGCCCCGCGCAGCCGTCCGCGTGGTGGGTGACATGACCGCCGATGGCGCCGGGCGGCGCGATGATGGCATCCCCCGCTTTGCACGTCGCCATGAAGCCATAGAGGTTGGCGATGGCCCCCGACGGCACCCGGATCTCGGCGTATGCCGCATCGAAAATCTCGCCCGCCAGCTCAGCGGCGATAACCTCGACCTCTTCGATCGCTTCCAACCCCATCTCATACTTGTCGCCCGGGTATCCCAGGCTGGGCCGCGTGCCCATGCCCGACGCCAGAGCGGCCTCGGCGCGTGGGTTCATCACGTTGGTGGCCGGGTTCAGGTTGAAACACTCGGCTTCGTGGATCTGGCGGTTGTCCGCGATCAGCGCGTCGATGCGCGCGGCCACCCCGGCGCTGTCTGCCTGCGCAGTCTGGGTCGCGATCCGTTGGATCAGGTCTTCGGTCGGCACCCAGGGGCGCGAGGCAAGGTGGGGCATGCTGTGTCCTTTCGCTTGACCAGACCGGACCAGAAACCGGTGCACAGGGCAATTGCGAATGCGACACGGGCTGGTCATTTTCGGCGCTGCGTGGTCTCGTATCCCGTGACCGTCAGTCGAAAGAGCCGCGATGAAACTTGCCAACCCACACCACCCCGCCCCCGAGGACGCCGAAGCGCGCCGCGCGATTGCCCCGGTGATCTGTTACCCGGTCGAGACCCTGCCGGGCCCGGACCTGGACCTTTATGCTCAGGCGCGTGAGGGGATGGAGCGGGTGGCTGAGGTGCTGGTGCCGCCACGTGACGCGCGCAGCTTTCGCGTACCGGCCGGGCATTTCTTTCGCATACGCTCGGTTGAGGGGCCGCAGGTGGGGGACCTGAACCTGTGGAACGCGGCGGACATGAACGAGCGGTTTTATTCCGGCAAGACCCGCGCCCTGCATGGCACGCATCTGTCCACCGGGGACCGGATGTGGTCGGGGTTTCCATACCTGCGCCCGATGGCGACGATCACCGACGACACGCTGGACTGGTACGGGATCGACGACTTTGGCGGCTCGGTGCATGACGTGATCGGCACGCGCTGTGACCCGTATACGCATCACCTGCTGTCCGGGGGCGATTACCACCATTGCTGCCATTCCAACCTGACCCGGGCCGTGGCCGATGCCACCGGCTGCGCGGTACCTCAGGCCGAGCCAATGGTGCACGACGTTCTGAACGTGTTCATGTGCACAGGCTTTACCCGCGACACCGGGCAATACTTTATGAAGGCAAGCCCGGTACGCCCCGGCGATTACCTTGAGTTCTTTGCCGAGATCGACCTGATGGGCGCGCTTTCCGCGTGCCCCGGCGGGGATTGTTCGGACGAACATTCCTCGGACAAGGCCGCCTGTCACCCGCTGCGGGTCGAGGTCTTCGCGCCGCGCCCCGGCGCCCTTGCGGGCTGGCAATCGCCACCGGTCAGCGGCTATTCGCGAAGCCACGGTCGGTAAGCTTGCCATTTGCGCCCCTGAGGCACAGGGTGCTTGCATTGTATTTGAAGGGGTAAACCATGCGCTCTCCGGGGTTTCGGTTCTTGGTCGTGGGTCTTTTGATCCTCGCGATGTTCATTCCGCTGATGATGGTGTCAGACATCGTCAATTCACGCCGCAGCTATTCGCAAAGCACCGTGTCCAGCGTGGGCGCGGAATGGGGTGGGCCGCAGCTTTTGTCCGGGCCGCAGGTGATGATCCCGGTGCGCGAAGCGGTGCAGGTCACGGTGACGCGCGATGTGGTCGACCCGGTGACGGGGCGGGTGGTCTTGCACGCCGAAAGCGGTCAGCCGATCCGCGAAAGCTTTGAAGAAACGCGCATAGAAGCCCGGGCGCCGGTGTTTCTGTATCCCGATCAATTTGATGTGGCCTTGTCCAGCCAGACCCAGTTGCGCCACCGCGGCATCTTCCAGGTGCCAGTCTATCAGGCCGAGGCGGTGCTTGAGTTCACCTTCCCGACGGGCGAAGCCGAAAGCGTGCTGCGCGGGCAGGAAGAGTTGATCTGGGACGAGGCCGCGCTGAGCATGGTCGTGACCGCGAACCGCGCGCTCAGGGGCGAGGCGGTGCTGGAGATCGACGGCAAGGCGGTGGCGTTGGAGCCGAAACCGAAAGGGTCAGGTATCCAGGCCGCGCTGGGCGATCCACAGGGGATGAAGGCGTTTCGCCTCTCGCTTGGCCTGAACGGGGCCGAGTGGTTGCAGGTGGCCGCAGTGGGTCGCACCACGCGGGTGACGATGCAAAGCGACTGGCCCGATCCCAGTTTCCAGGGCGCGTTCCTGCCCGATGGGTCCGACATCTCGGAAATCGGGTTCTCTGCCGACTGGACGATCCCGCATCTGGCGCGCAACCTGCCGCAGGTCGCGCGGGAAAACCACGACGGGCGCGCGCGCGCCGACACCGCCTTTGGCGTCGCCTTTTACCAGCCGAACGATTTTTATCAAAAGGCCTGGCGCGCGGCGCGCTATGGCATCCTGTTCGTCGGCCTGACCTTCCTGACCGTGCTGTTGATCGAAGGGCAGCGTGAAAAGCCGGTGCACCCGGTGCAATACATCCTGATTGGCCTCGCGCAGGCGACCTTCACGCTTCTGATGCTCGCCTATGCCGAACAGATCGGCTTTGGCCCGGCGTATCTGTTGGCGGCGGGGGCGACGATTGCCGTGCTGGTCATGTTCGGCGCCGTGGGGCTGAAACTGGGCAAACGCACCTGGGTTCTGGGCGCGATGCTGGTCGTGCTTTACGCGGTTCTGTTCCTGATCCTTTATTCCACCGATTATGCGCTGATCGCGGGGTCCACGCTGGCCTTCCTGGCGCTGGCGGCGACGATGTTCGTGACCCGGAACGAGGAATGGTATGGCCCGCCGCGCGAGCCGGGGCAGGGCTGGTTCGGGCGGCGCAAGGTGGCCGCCGCGCCGGCGCCGGCGCCGGCGCCCGCCCCGAAGGATCAGCAGTAGCGTTCGATCCCGACGATCTGCGCATCCGAGTATCGGTCGCCATGCGCCCAGCCCGGCGGCATCAGCCGGGCAATTTCAGCGCGGTCGTCGGCGCTGAAGTTGATCTGATCGGCCTCGGCCCAGTCGCGCAGGTGATCGGGCGTGCGGGTGCCGGGGATCGGGATCAGGTGGTCACCCTGATCCAGTGTCCAGGCGATGGCCAACGCGGGCAGGGTCCAACCTCGCCCATGCGCAAATCTGCGCAGGGTTTCGATCTGTGCCTGGTTGGCACTGAAATTCGGTTCAAGAAACCGCGGGTTGTTCTTGAGGAACCCGATCGACTGCACCTTTTCAAAAGACGGTGCCACTTCGCTCATCATCCCGCGCGCAAGCGGTGAGAAGGGCACGAAGGTGGTGCCAAGCTCCGCGCAGGTCTGGATCAGGCCCAGATCCGGATACCGGGTCCAGAGCGAGTATTCATTCTGAACCGCCATGACGGGCGCCACGCTGGTCGCCCGGCGCAGGGAACTGGGCGCGATTTCCGAATAGCCGAAGCCGCCGATCAGACCCTCCTGGCGAAAGCCTTCCAGCGTTTCGGTCACCGCCTCGATGGGCAGGTCGAACTGGCGCCGGTGCACATAATACAGCGCGACGTGAGCGACACCCAGCCGCGCCAGTGACCCTTCCAGCGCCCGGCGCAGGCCGGGTTCGGAATTGTCCGTCTGCCCGCGTTCGCCACCGATCACGATGCCGCCCTTGGTGGCAATGGTGAAGCTGTGGCCGCGATCCTTCTGCCAGTCACCGATCAACTGCTCGGACAGGCCGTTGCCGTAAAGCTCGGCGGTGTCCAGCAAGGTGATCCCGGCGTCGCGCGCCGCGTCCAGGGTGGCGAAGCTCTCCTCACGATTGGTTTCACCATAGAAGCCGGCAAAGCTCATGCAGCCCAACCCGATGGCAGACACCTCGGGGCCATCCAGGCCCAGCTTGCGCATCTTCATGCGAAAGCGGCTTCAAGCGCGATTTCGACCATGTCGCCGAAGGTCTTTTCGCGCTGGTCCGAGGGCAGGTCTTCGCCGGTCAACAGGTGATCAGACACGGTCATGATCCCCAAGGCGCGTACGCCGTGACGCTGGGCGAGGGTGTAAAGCTCCGCAGCTTCCATCTCGACGCCCAACACGCCGTGGCGCTGCATTTGTTCGTTCAGATCGGGGCGTTCGTCATAGAACGTGTCCGAGGAATAGATGCCGCCCACATGCACACCCACATCGGTTTTTCGGGCCGCTGCCACGGCGGCTTCAAGCAGGCCATAATCGGCGCAGGGCGAATAGTTCAGCTCGCGCATGATGGTCGAAGACGGGGTGGCGACGGTGGTGCAGGTCATCGCGATGATCACGTCGCGCACCTTGATCCGATTCTGCATCGCGCCGCAGGACCCGATGCGGATCAGCGTCTTGGCGCCATAATCCCGGATTAGTTCGTTGGCATAGATCGACAAGCTGGGCATGCCCATGCCCGAGCCCTGGATCGTCACGCGATTGCCCTTCCAGGTGCCGGTAAATCCCAGCATGCCGCGCACTTCGTTGACCAGTTCGGCACCCTCAAGGAAGGTCTCGGCCGCCCATTTCGCGCGGTAGGGGTCACCGGGCATTAGGACGGTTTCTGCGATCTGGCCGGGTTTGGCGCCGATATGGATGGTCATGGCAATCTCCTTTGTTCGCGCCAGCCTATCGCGCGGCGGGGACGGGGGGAAGGGGATCGGGACTTGTCCCGATAAGGTCGCCCGATATGGTGGTGCGACACGAAAGGGGAAAAACATGCGCGCTTTGGTTTCAGGATTGGTGGTTTTGCTGGCAGTCACGGGATCGGCGCTGGCGCTCGACAGCAGGGAAGTCGCCTTCGTGAAATCCGTCTTTGCCCAGCTGCAACCAATCTCGATCCGCAAGAACCGCGAATACTGCGGATATATCGGCTATGACGCGGGCGGACAGCTGATCGCGTCGAAGGCCAATCGCGGGCGCAAGGGATCGTGCCGGGCAGACGACCCGGTGGGGATGGAGGTGATCATCGCCTCCTACCACACCCACGGCGCCTTCTCGACGCGCTATTTCAACGAAATCCCGTCCGGGGATGACATGGAGGGTGACGAGGCCGAAGGCATCGACGGCTGGGTCGCCACGCCGGGCGGCCGGCTGTGGTATATCGACAGCCAGGACATGGTGACCAGCCAGATCTGCGGCATCGGCTGCCTGCCGATGGACCCGGATTTCATCAAGGGCGACATGGGGCTGGTGGCGCAGAGCTATAGCTATGAGCAGCTGGTCAGGCGGTTGGAGGAGTGATCACTCCGCCGCCACCGCCGCAGGGTCCACCAGCGTCACGATATCATCCATGATCACGTTCAGTTCGAAATCCTTTGGCGTATAGACCTTGGCAACCCCCATCGCGCGCAGGCGGTCGGCGTCTTCGTCGGGGATGATACCCCCGGCGACAACCGGAACATGGCCCAGACCGGCGGCGCGCATACGTTCCATCAGTTCTTCGATCAGCGGGATGTGGCTGCCGGACAGGATCGACAGGCCGACCACGTGCGCCTCATCGGCCAAGGCGGCGTCGACGATTTCCTCGGGCGTCAGGCGGATGCCTTCGTAAGAGATGTCCATGCCGCAATCGCGCGCACGCGCGGCGATCTGTTCGGCGCCGTTGGAGTGGCCATCAAGGCCGGGTTTGCCGACCAGGAACTTCAGGCGGCGGCCCAGAGTGTCAGACACGGCATCGACGCGGGCGCGTATCTCGTCCAGCCCTTCGGTGCGGTTCGACGGGTTCTTCGACACGCCTGTGGGTGCGCGATACTGGCCGAACGCGGTGCGGACCATTTCGCCCCATTCGCCGGTGGTCGCGCCGGCCTTCGCGGCGGCGATCGAAGCGGGCATGATGTTTTCCCCCGACAGGGCGGCGGCGCGCAAGGCTTCCAGCGCGGTATTTACAGCGGCATCGTCACGATCGGCGCGCCATTTCTCAAGGCGTGCGATCTGATCGGCTTCGGCGTCAGCATCGGCCACCATGATGGCGCCGTCGCCAGCGGTCAGCGGGCTTTCGGCCGCTTCCGTCCAGCGGTTCACGCCGACCACGGTGGTCTCACCCGCTTCGATCTTGCCGATCCGGGTGGCGTTACTGTCGACCAGGCGCGACTTCATGTATTCGATCGCAGCCACGGCCCCGCCCATCGCGTCGATCTGCGCCAGTTCTGCACGCGCGCCGTCCTTCAGTTCGCCCACCTTGCGGTCGACGGCAGGGTTGTTGTCGAACAGGTCGTCGAATTCCAACAGGTCGGTTTCATAGGCCAGGATCTGCTGCATACGCAGCGACCATTGCTGGTCCCAGGGGCGCGGCAGGCCAAGTGCTTCGTTCCAGGCGGGCAGCTGCACCGCGCGGGCGCGGGCGTTTTTCGACAGGGTCACGGCCAGCGTTTCCAAGAGGATGCGGTAGACGTTGTTCTCCGGCTGCTGTTCGGTCAGGCCCAGGCTGTTCACCTGAACGCCATAGCGGAAACGGCGGAATTTCGGGTCTTCGACGCCGTAGCGTTCCGCGGTGATCTCGTCCCACAGCTCAACAAATGCGCGCATCTTGCACAGTTCGGTGACGAACCGGATGCCGGCGTTTACGAAGAAGGAAATGCGCCCGACCATGGCCGGGAAGGCCTCGGCGGGGACCTTTTCCTTAAGGTCGTCCAGAACGGCGATGGCGGTGGCCAGCGCGAAGGCCAGCTCTTCCTCAGGTGTCGCACCGGCCTCTTGCAAGTGATAGGAACACACGTTCATCGGGTTCCATTTCGGCAGGTGTTCACGGGTGTAGGCCGCGACATCGGTGATCATGCGCAAGGACGGTTTGGGCGGGCAGACATAGGTGCCGCGCGACAAGTATTCCTTGATGATGTCGTTTTGAACCGTGCCTTGCAGCTTGGAGACATCCGCGCCCTGTTCCTCGGCGGCGGCGATATAGAGCGCCAACAGCCAAGGTGCCGTCGCGTTGATCGTCATCGAGGTGTTCATCTGCTCAAGCGGGATGTCCTTGAACAGCGCGCGCATGTCGCCGAGGTGGGAGAGCGGCACGCCAACCTTGCCGACCTCGCCCCGCGCCAGTTTGTGATCCGAGTCGTATCCCGTCTGCGTCGGCAGATCGAACGCCACCGACAGGCCGGTCTGCCCTTTGGCCAGATTGGTGCGGTAAAGTTCGTTCGAGGCCTTGGCGGTCGAGTGACCGGCATAGGTGCGGAAAAGCCAAGGGCGATCTTTGGTCGGGCTGTTCATGATACTGACTCGCGATTATGTTGCGCTGCAGCATTTTTTACAGACGAAAGAATATTACGCAAGTCCGAAATGGACATAACGAAAGTTGCGCCACGTCAGATGACGCGTGGGGCCGGCACGCCCCGCGCCTGATCACCTTACTGGTAGGTATAGGTCGATGTGGTGCAGACATCCACGCCGCGACGTTCCAGAACGTCCCCGTCCGAGAACACGGCCTTGAAGTCGAACATGCAGTAGCCCGAGCCATCATCGAAGTTGATGTTCACAGTCGTTCCCGTCGGCACCACGTCGGTACCCAGGATGTCTTCCTCCCAGCTGTCCGAACCTTCGTTGGAGCCGTAGAATTCAACAATGGTATATCCAGTGTCGTTGATGATCGTGACGCGGCGATCCTGCGCCTCGGCTGTGACTGTCGACATCGCAAGGGCTGCCAAAACCGTGGCGGCGATGAAAACTCTTCTTCCAAACAGCATAGTTCTCTCCATCCTTCTTTGTGGCCTAATTGTACTCAGTTTCGACCTGCCACGACAGGAATTCTGACGGGCGCATCGTCGCATGGCTCTTTACCTTGTGTGGGTTTCCTGAGAACGTGCCCGGATGATGCGCGTGGTGGAATTGCCCCTTTGGCTGTTGGTCCTGATCCTGGCTTTCGCCACGGTGACCTTCGCGTCGCATTTCCTGTTTCCTTCGGTGCGCTGGTTTTTTCGCAAACGGCTGCAAAGGGCCGTGGCGCGGCTGAACGAACGGTTGGAGCGGCCGATCGAGCCGTTCAAGCTGGCGCGGCGCCACGACATGATCCAGCGGCTGAGCTATGACCCCGGGGTGGCGCAGGCGATTGTCGACCATGCGGCGGAAAACGGGGTGCCCGAACAGGTCGCCTTTGAAGACGCGCAGCGCTATGCCCGCGAGATCGTGCCGCGGTTTTCGGCCTTTGCCTACTTCAGCTTCGGCATCTGGCTGGCGAAGCTTCTGAGCCGGGCGTTCTACCGCGTGCGCCTGGGGGCGTTCGACGCAGCAAAGCTGGGAAATGTCGACAAGGACGCCACCGTCGTATTCGTCATGAATCACCGGTCGAACATGGATTATGTGCTGGTCACCTGGCTGGCGGCAGAACGCAGCCACCTGTCTTATGCGGTGGGCGAATGGGCGCGGGTCTGGCCATTGCGCACGCTGATCCGCTCGATGGGGGCTTATTTCATCCGCCGCCGTTCACGCAACGCGCTCTATCGCAGGGTGCTGTCGCGCTATGTGCAGATGGCCACCGAAGGCGGCGTAACCCAGGCGATGTTCCCCGAAGGCGGGTTGAGCCTGAATGGCGAGGTCGGCGCGCCGAAGATGGGGCTGATGTCCTATATCATCGACGGATTTGAACCGGGCAAAAACCGTGATGTGGTCTTCATCCCCGTGGCGATGAATTATGACCGGGTGCTGGAGGACCGCGTGCTGGTTGCCGCCGACATGGGCGGGCATCGCAAGTTCAAATTGCGCTGGAAATACATCATCCGCCACGTCTCGACACACCTGTGGCAGCGGATTACCGGAAGATTTCACCGCTTCGGCTATGCCAGCGTGTCGTTTGGCACGCCAGTGTCGCTGACCGATTTCCTGGCCGGTGCCGCGCGCAACGAGCGGGGTGACATAACCGCTCCGCTGGCCGACGAAATCATGGCGCGTATTCGCAAGGTCGTGCCTGTCCTGCCGGTTCCGGTCGTGGCCGCGATCCTGTTGGAGAACGAGCAGCAGAGCCGCGAGGCGGTGGTGGAACGCTTCAAGCTGCTGGTCGAGGACATGAAGGCGGGCGGCGCGCATGTGCACATGCCGCGTGATGATCTGGACTATGCGGTTGAGGTCGGCCTGCGCCTTCTGCTTCTGCGCAAGTTGGTGATCGAGGAAGACGGCATGTTCCGGGTGAACCCGACCGATCGCCCGGTGCTGGGTTTTTATGCGAATTCCATCGCGCATCTGTGCGGTGCGGTCCCGACGCGGGTGATCGCCTCTCTGGAGGCAGAGGCGTAAGGCGGCGCTGACGCCACGCTTCGTCGCGACATAAAATTACAAAAATGATACCAAATGCTGTTGCAATCTTGCGGGACCATCCGTAATGCTGCATGAGCAGCCGCTTTTCTGCATTGCGGCAATAGAATCAAAAACAGGAGGCCCCCATGGCTCTGGATACCGATACCGGCATCGCTCAATACGACGCACCCGAAAAGGACCTCTATGAGGTCGGCGAAATTCCCCCGATGGGCTATGTGCCCAAGTCGATGTACGCTTGGGCGATCCGTCGCGAACGTCACGGTGAACCCGACAAGTCGTTCCAAGTCGAAGTCGTCGACACCCCCAAGCTGGACAGCCATGAAGTGCTGGTTCTGGTGATGGCCGCTGGCGTGAACTACAACGGCGTCTGGGCTGGTCTGGGCGTTCCGATTTCGCCCTTCGACAGCCACGGCGCCGATTATCACATCGCCGGGTCCGATGCCTCGGGCATCGTTTGGGCCGTGGGTGACAAGGTCAAGACCTGGAAAGTGGGCGACGAAGTCGTGATCCACTGCAACCAGGACGACGGCGACGACGAAGAATGCAACGGCGGCGATCCGATGTTCTCGCCCAGCCAGCGGATCTGGGGCTATGAAACCCCCGACGGGTCCTTTGCCCAGTTTACTCGCGTGCAGGCGCAGCAGCTTCTGCCGCGTCCCAAGCACCTGACATGGGAAGAAAGCGCCTGTTACACGCTGACACTGGCCACCGCATACCGCATGCTGTTCGGCCACGCGCCGCACGAGCTGAAGCCGGGTCAGAACGTTCTGGTCTGGGGTGCCTCGGGCGGTCTGGGCAGCTTTGCGATCCAGCTGATCAACGCCGCCGGCGCAAATGCGATCGGTGTCATCAGCGACGAGGACAAGCGCGACTTCGTCATGTCGCTGGGCGCCAAGGGCGTCATCAACCGCCGCGACTTCAACTGCTGGGGCCAGCTTCCCACGGTGAACACACCGGAATACGGCGAGTGGTTCAAGGAAACCCGCAAATTCGGCAAGGCGATCTGGGACATCACCGGCAAGGGCAACAACGTCGACATGGTGTTCGAACACCCCGGCGAAGCCACCTTCCCGGTGTCCACCTTCGTCTGCAAAAAAGGCGGCATGGTCGTGATCTGCGCCGGCACTTCGGGCTTCAACTGCACCTTCGACGTGCGGTACATGTGGATGCACCAGAAACGTCTTCAGGGCTCGCACTTTGCGCACCTGAAGCAGGCGGCATCGGCCAACCGCATGATGGTTGAGCGTCGGATTGATCCCTGCATGTCCGAAGTTTTCCCCTGGGCGGAGATCCCGGACGCACACATCAAGATGCTGCGCAACGAACACAAGCCCGGCAACATGGCCGTGCTGGTGCAGGCACCCAAGACGGGCCTGCGCACGCTGGAGGACGCGCTGGACGCGCGCTGACCCGGCTCTGAAACAGGAAAAAGCCCTCTGGTCTCCAGGGGGCTTTTTTTGTCAGGTGGGACACGTTGTAGTTGCAACGCCCCCGCGCTGACGTGCACGAATCACCCGATTCTGCCGGAGTGTCGGAGCGTGCAGTGGGCTAAAACAAGACTAATCAAGGCCTTAAAAACAGCGCCCTCCCCGGAAATAGCGAGCCACAAACCGCGAATTTCATCAAAAAGTCACACATGTCATGGTTGTTTTCCCTTTTGTAACCTGGCGAGGCTTTACATGGCGAACGAATGGATCATTGATGTTCTTACCGACCTGAAGGCGTTTGCCGAGCGCAATGGGCTGGAGGCGACTGTGGACGTGCTGGACGACGCGCGCCTGGTGGCCCTGGCGGAACTGGCAAGCAGTGCAGGTGGCAAGGCGGAGACCACGCGGGCGCATGAAAGCGACACTCGAGACCATCCTGGCCTCATTGCAGGCCGCAACCACGCTTGAAGCGCTGCAGACAACGACCGATACGCTGTGTTCCTACTACAATGTCAGTCACGTGGTTTACCATTGGGTGAACGCGGTCGGCGAACGCTTTGGCGCCGGGACCTATTCGCCCGAATGGGTCGATAACTATCTCGAAAAAAACTATCTGAGCATGGATCCGGTGATCTTCGGCTGTTTCCAACGCTTCACGCCGGTCGATTGGAAAGAGCTGGATTGGTCTTCGAAATCAGCCAAGGCGATGCTGCGCGACGCGCTTGAGTTTGGCCTGGGCAACCAGGGCTATACGATCCCGATCCGGGGGCCGAAGGGACAGTTTGCGCTGTTCACGTTGAATTCGCACACGGATGACGACAGCTGGGTAGGGTTCGTTGATGAAAATGCCCGTGATCTGATGGTGCTTGCGCATGAGTTCAACAAGAAGGCGCTGGAGTTCGAACAGGGGGGCGAAGCGACCGCGACCCCGACGCTCAGCCCGCGCGAATTGTCCGCGATGAAGTGTCTGGCGCAGGGGATGAGCCGGGCCCAGGCGGCGAACGATCTGGGCATTTCCGAGCACACCCTGCGCGTTTATATCGAAGCCGCGCGCCACAAGCTGGGTGCGCTCAACACCACCCATGCGGTGGCACGCGCGCTGTCGACGGGTGTGATCATCGTGTGATCTAGCCCCTGATCCGGGCAAAACGCACGGCACATTCGGGCCTTGTTAACCAATTTTGTTCACCTTTGTTCCCAAGCACACGGACGAAGGAGCCCCCCATGTTGCGTTATCTCTATGTCAATGACTTGCCCCGTTTCCCGCTGCTGCGCGACACGATGTTCCGCGACCGGACGGAACAGTTTTCCAAACGTCTGGGCTGGGATGTGCAGGTGAACGCGGCGGGGGAAGAGCGTGACGAATACGATGCGCTGAACCCGCTCTATGTGATTTGGGAGGGTGCGGACGGCCGCCATGGCGGGTCGATGCGGTTCCTGCCCACGACCGGTGACACGATGGTAAACGACCATTTTGGTCACCTGACGGACGGCGTGCGGATCGAAAGCCCGCTGATCTGGGAATGCACCCGGTTCTGCCTGTCCCCCGGTGCGGATCGCCGTGTGTCGGCGGCACTGGCGCTGGGCGCAGGCGAACTGATGGCGGCCTTCAAGCTGGAACACTACGTCGGCGTCTTCGACCCGCGGATGGAGCGGATCTACCGTCTGATGGGGCTGGAGCCCGAGGTGATCGGTACGGACGGAGAAGGCAAGGCGCGCATTGGTGTTGGGCTTTGGGCGATGAACGACGCGGCCTTTGCGCCGACCTTGAAGCGGGTTGGCGTAACACGGGACATCAGCCGAGGCTGGCTGCGCTATTCGCTGGCGGGACACCGTTCCGACGTGGCGCAGAAGATGCCGGAAAGTGCCTGACCGGCAGCGTGCGGTGTCGGACTTTTTCAAAAAGTCCGTGCCGTTTTCTTTGAAAGAAAACGGGAGCGCGCCCAAGCCGGATGCTGGCGCTTGTTCGGCCGCCGGGGTAGGGTCGCATCATGACCCTTCCCCAAGTTACTTTCTCTGACGACCAGGCCGAAGCACATGACCGCGTGTCCGACATGCTGCGCGGTGCCGGTGTGGATCTGGACGAGGGCCTGCTGACGCCGCTGTCGGATGGCAAGGCACAGGTCATGGCGGTGGTTGGCAAGGCCGGGTCCGGCAAGACGCTGTTGCTGGCGCAGCTCTATCACGCGTTGGAGGATGCCGGCGTCGAGGTCGTTTCGGGCGACTGGGAGGGCAAGCGGCGCAAGGACCGGCGCACCCTGGCGATCCTGGCCCCTACCAACAAGGCGGCTAGCGTGCTGCGCAACAGAGGCGTGCCCGCGACGACCATTCACCGCATTTTGTATACCCCGGTTTATGACCCCGAATACGAAAAGATCGCTGAATGGCTGGCGGGAAATGGCCCTCGGCCCGAGATCGAGGGCCTAACCGACCAAGCGCTGGACCGGGCACATGCCTTCTATCAGGTTCAGAAGTCTATCCCCGGCGCCCTTGCGGCGGCCGGTTTGCGCGGGTCGGATTTCATCACCGGTTGGAAGCGGCGCGATGATCCGCTGGACATCGGTTTTGTCGACGAAAGCAGCATGCTGGACCAAAAGCAGTTCGACGATTTGCGCGAGATTTTCCCGACCCTGGTCCTGTTCGGCGATCCGGCGCAGTTGGCGCCTGTGGGGCAGTCGGGCGAGATGGTGTTTGACAAGCTGGGTGGAAATCGGCGGCTGGAACTGCACCGCATTCACCGGCAGGAGCAGGATAATCCGATCCTGGACCTGGCCCATGCGCTGGCCGACCCTGTCTTGGGCTTCGAGGATTTCGAGCGCATGATCGAAGACGCCGCGCGGCGCGATGATCGCGTGGTGCTGGCCCCCCGGGTCAACGCCGACCTCATGTCCCGCAGCCCTGTGCTGGTGTGGCGCAACGTGACCCGCGTGCGTCTGATCCGCGCCTTCCGCATGGCATTCGACGCGCCCGAGCATGAGCTGTTGCCCGGCGAGCCGCTGATCTGTGACGGGATCGAACTGCCTTTGAAGCACCGCAAGAAACGCATCGACCTTGAGGCGCGTGGCCTGATTAAGGGCGCGCAATGCGTCTATCTGGGGCCGGGCAACAAGCCGGGATTTTCCCGGCTGCACGTGATGGGCGCCGAAGACCCGCGGGTCTCGGCGGCCTCGATCATCAAGATCGAATTGCCGGACGAGGAAGAACCCTTCATCCCCTATGCTGCCCGCATGGGGGCGGCGTTTCTGCACGGTGCGGCGGTGACCATTCACAAGGCGCAAGGGTCGCAATGGCCTGAGGTGCAGGTCTTTGCCCCGGATATCTGGGCCGCCTCGCGGGCGGGGCGGATGGAGGCGGGGTTACCTTTGTGGAAGCGGTTGGCCTATGTCGCGATCACACGTGCCGAAACGCGGCTGCACTGGGTGAAACGTTATGCGCTGGCGCGCCCATCTGCGCCTTTGGACACGGCGGATCTGCAAGTCGCGCCGGTACCCTTGACCCTGGAGGTGCAAGATGACGCGTAGCATTCTGATTACCGGCGCCAGCGCGGGCATTGGCCGCGCGACGGCCGAGCTGTTCCTGCGCGAAGGCTGGACCGTCGGCTTGCTGGCGCGGCGTGGCGCTGTTCTGGAGGAGGTCGCAGCCGGGCGGACGAACGCCGTGGTGCTGGAGGCTGATGTCACCGACGCGGCGGCAGTTGAGGCGGCGTTTGACCGGTTCACCGGGGCTGCTGGAGGCCTGGACGTGTTGTTCAACAACGCAGGCCTGTTCACCCCGGCCGCGATGATCGATGAGGTCACGCTGGAGGATTGGCACCAGGCGGTGAACGTGAACCTGACAGGGATGTTCTTGTGCGCCCGGGCCGCGTTTGCCCGGATGCGGGGGCAGGATCCGCAGGGTGGTCGGATCATCAACAACGGGTCGATCTCGGCCCATGTGCCGCGTGAGGGCGCGGTGACCTATACGGTCACGAAACACGCGATCACCGGGTTGACCCGACAGCTGAGCCTGGACGGACGCGGGTTCGACATTGCCTGCGGCCAGATCGACATCGGCAACGCGCGCACGGAGCTGTTGCAGGGGATCATCGACGCTGCAGTCGAGGCGGGGGAGACGCCGCCGCCGACGATGGACGTGGCAGACGTGGCGCGCTCGGTCCTGCACATGGCGACACTACCCGCCGAAGCAAACGTGCAGTTCATGACGGTGATGGCGACCAAGATGCCTTTCATCGGGCGTGGATAGTCCGAGTTTTTGAAAACAACTCCGGTCACAAGGGCGCAAAGCCTGTGTCAGGTGCGCAGGATCAACCGGAAGGCCGCGGATGCGCCCCAGCCCGCCGCGATGGCGATGACGAGTGACAGGATGCCATAAACCAACGGGCGTTCATGCGCGAGGTTGAAGATCCAGCGCTCAAGCCCGACCTTTTGCACGTTGATGATCGTTTCGTATTGCGACGCGACATAGCCGCCGCGGGTCAGGTAGATGCGGGTGCGGTATTCGCCCTCGGTCAGGTTGGCTGGCAACAGGATGCGGGTGTCGAACAGGGTGTCCTGCGCCAGTTTCACCGCGTTTTCTTCAACTTTGTAAAGCCCCGCGTCACCACGGATGCGTACCACGGCCTCGGCAAAGTCGCGTGGGTTCAACCCTTCCTGGGCCTCGCCGACCAGGCGGATCGCCTGGGGGATGGAAATGTGGTGGCGCAGGTCGTCGATCTCGCTGATCGAGTTCGCCAGCGTGTTCGACGTGGCCACGGCATAGAAGGACGGGGCCGAATCCACAAGAACGGCGTCGGTGTTCACCCAGATGCCCCAGCGCTTAGCCTTGCGGCGCACGGTGACCGGGTGCGACGGGCCTTCGACCACGACGACGACCTCAAGCGGTTCGCCCACAGGCGCGGGGGCGTCACGCTTCACCGCGCCGAAGATCAGGATTTCGGAGCCGACGAAGGTGGCGGTGATTGACACGCGGTTCTGGCTGAGGCCGGCGACAACCTGTTCGCCACGTGCGGGAAGGATCATCAGCATGAGAAGAGCAAGCGCGAGGCGGATCATATCAATGCCCCCCCGCGCCAAGTTCATAGAGCTCCGACGGCATCAAGAGCAGGTCCAGCGCCAGCTTGCCACAGACCGCCAGCACCATGATGGCCAGGAGAATGCGCAGTTGTTCGGCCTTCAACTTGACTCCGATCCGCGCGCCGATCTGGGCGCCAATGACGCCGCCGATCAGCAGAAGGACGGCAAGCCCCATGTCCACGGTGAAGTTCGTGGTGGCGTGCAGAAGCGTGGTGAAGGCGGTGACAAAGATGATCTGGAACAGCGACGTACCCACGACCACCTTGGTCGGCATGCCCAGCAGATAAATCATCGCGGGCACCATGATGAAGCCACCACCGACGCCCATGATCGCGGCCAGGATGCCGACCAGCACGCCGACAATGATCGGCGGGATGACCGAGATATACAGCCCCGAGGTGCGGAATTTCATCTTGAAGGGCAGGTTGTGCACCCAGGTGTGCTTGCGCCGCGTCGACACCGGCGCGCCGCCGCGTGTCTTCATGATCGCGCGCAGGCTTTCCAGGAACATCAGCCCGCCGATGATGCCCAGGAAGATCACATAGGACAGTTTGACCAGAAGATCGACCTGACCCATCGCCTTGAGGTAGTTGAACAGCTGCACGCCAAGTGCGGCGCCGATCAGACCGCCGACAAGCAGCACCAGACCCATCCTCAGATCCACCGTCTTGCGCTTGAAATGCGCCAGCACGCCTGAGAAAGACGAGGCGACGATCTGGTTCGCTTCGGTGGCGACGGCCACGGCGGGCGGGATGCCGATGAAGAACAGCAGGGGCGTCATCAGGAACCCTCCGCCAACGCCAAACATGCCCGACAGGATGCCGACGATACCGCCGAGACCCAGAAGCAGGAACGCGTTTACCGAGACCTCGGCAATGGGAAGGTAGATTTGCATGTTCAACTACTGGTGCAAGAACTTGAATGTGTCCAGTGCCCCTGCGGCAAACTGACACTTCATTAGTGCGACAAATCGGAGCGGTGTGTCACGTAATAAGTGTCGGCGGCCCCGCTTTCGCAGCAATTATTAGATCAGCAAGCCGTCCTGGGACGCAAAGTTGGGCGTGCGCGGGGTGTTGAGAATCACCTTTCTTGCGGCGACCGGGCGCAATGACCCGGTCGCGCGTAGGTTCAGCGTTCCTTGACGTAGGGCACACCGCCAGCGCGGGGTCCGATGGCCTTGCCACCGAACCCGGCCAGAATCAGCACCGTCAGGATATAGGGCAGCGCCTGCATGAACTGCACCGGGATGACGATCCCGCCCAAGTCGATGCTTTGATAGCGGTTGGCGATGGCCTCCAACAGGCCGAACAGCATCGTCGCCCCCAGCGCGTGCCAGGGTCGCCACTTGGCAAAGATCAGGGCCGCGAGCGCGATATAACCGCGTCCCGCGCTCATCTCTTTGACGAATCCCGCCGCCAGACCAGTGGCAAGGTAAACGCCCGCCAGGCCGCACAGCACGCCCGCGATCACCATCGCGGCATAGCGTAGCTTGATCACCGAGACCCCGGCCGTGTCCACCGCCGCCGGGTTTTCCCCAACCGCGCGCAGACGCAACCCGAACCGGGTGCGATAGAGCAGGAACCAGCTGGCAGGCACGGCGATCAGCGCGATGTAAACTAGGAAGGTGTGGCCCGATATCAGGTCATGATACAGCGGCCCTGCGACCGGCACCGGCATAATCGTTTCCGACAGCGGTAGTTCAATCGGTGAAAACCGCTCGCCGCCCGACAGAGACGGGGTGCGTCCGCCCAGCGAGAACCACGCCTCGCCCACAAGAACGGTGATGCCCGAGGCGAAGAAGTTCAGCGCCACGCCGGAAATCAGCTGATTGCCCTGGAAGGTGATCGAGGCCAGGCCGTGGATCGCCGAGAACACCATGGACGCGCCGACACCGGCCAGAAGACCCAGCCAGACCGACCCGGTCAGCGCCGCAACGCCCGCCGAGAAGAAAGCCGAGGCGAGGATCTTGCCCTCAAGCCCGATGTCGAAAATGCCGGCGCGTTCGGAGAACAGCCCGGCCAGACAGGCCAGAAGTAGCGGCGTGGCAAGGCGCACGGCGCTGTCCATGATTTGCAGGATGGTCAGGAAATCCATCAGCCTTCCCTCCGTTTTGCCGCGCGTATGAACATGCGTTCCACCGGCATGCGGACCATGTTGTCCAGCGCGCCGGTAAACATGATCACGAAGGCCTGGATCACGGTGATCAGTTCACGCGGGATCTTGGTCCACAGCGCCAATTCGCCACCGCCCTGATAAAGAAATCCGAACAGGAAGGCCGCCAGCAGCACGCCGAACGGGTGGTTGCGACCCATCAGCGCCACAGCGATGCCGATGAACCCTGCGCCTTCGACCGAGTTCATGATCAGGCGTTCGCTTTCACCCATCGTGTTGTTGATCGACATCATGCCCGAAAGACCACCCGAGATCAGCATGGCGATCATCGTCAGTTTGAAGGGCGAAATGCCGGCATAGATCGACGCCGCCGGGTTCTTGCCGAAGGCGCGGATTTCATAGCCCAAGCGCGACCGCCACATCAGGAAATAGACCCCGACACAGGCAAGAAGCGCGATGAAGAAGGTCACGTTCGCGGGCGTTCCGCGGAACATCACGTTCTCGGCGGTTGAGAACATGTCCTGGAAAGTGGGCAGCCGGGTCGGCTCGGGGAAACGGGCCGATGCCGGGTCCATCGACCCCTGCGGACGCAGCACATTGACCAGAAGGTAGTTCAAAAGCGAGGCGGCGATGAAGTTGAACATGATCGTGGTGATCACGATGTGGCTGCCACGCTTGGCTTGCAGGTAGGCTGGGATTGCCGCCCAAAAGGCGCCGAACAGCGCCCCACCCGCCATCGCGAACACAAGCGCCAAAGCCCAGTGTGGAAAGGGGATATAAAGGCAGACAAGCGCCACCCCCAGCCCACCCATCGCGGCTTGACCTTCGCCGCCGATGTTGAACATCGCGGCCTGGAACGCGATCGACACGGCCAGCCCGGTGAAGATGAAATTCGTGGTGTAATAAAGCGTATAGCCCCAGCCATAGGTCGACCCCAAGGCGCCCGTGACCATCATCTTGACCGCCGCGACCGGATCCTCGCCAATGGCCAGGATCACCAGGGCGGACAGGGCAAAGGCGATAATCAGGTTCAGGATCGGGATCAGGGCAACGTCGGCCCAGCGTGGCATTTTTTCCATCACGCAGCCCCTTTCGTATCAGTGACGCCGGCCATCAACAGGCCCAGCTCTTTTTCGTCGGTTTCGGCGGGCAGGCGTTCGCCCATGATGTGCCCGTCGAACATGACGGCGATGCGGTCGGACATAGACAGGATTTCCTCAAGCTCGACCGAGACCAGCAGGATCGCCTTGCCCTGGTCGCGCAGGTCGATGATGCGCTGGTGAATGAACTCGATCGCGCCAATGTCCACGCCGCGGGTTGGCTGACCGACCAGAAGTAGGTCAGGATTTCGCTCGATCTCACGCGCCAGCACGATTTTCTGCTGGTTGCCGCCGGAAAAGTTCTTGGCCGACAGCATTGGGTTCGGGGGGCGCACGTCAAAGCGGTCCATTTCCCCCTGCGCGGTTTCGATCATGCCCGCGTTGTCCATCAGAAGCTTGTTCTTCTGGTATTCCGGCGCGTGGTGATAGCCGAACGCCAGGTTCTCCCAGGCGGTGAAGTCCATGATCAGGCCTAGGTGCTGGCGATCTTCGGGCACATGCGAGATGCCGCGCTCGCGGCGTGAACGCCCGTCGGAATGCTTGCCGGTCAGGTCGATCGGGTCGTCGTTGATGCGAATTTCGCCGGTGCCGTTGGCAAAGCCGCCAAGCACTTTCAAAAGTTCGGACTGGCCGTTGCCGGACACACCGGCGATGCCCAGGATTTCACCCGCCTTGACGTGCAGGTCGATGCCCTTGAGCCGCTCGACCCCGTGGTCGTCGACCATGCGCAGGTCTTTCACCTCCAGCACGGTGTCGCCCGGCGTCGCGGGTTTCTTGTCGACGCGCAAGAGCACCTTGCGGCCAACCATCAACTCGGCCAGCTCCTCGACGTTGGTGTCCTTGGTCTTGACCGTCGCGGTCATTTCCCCGCGGCGCATCACGCTGACGGTGTCGGTGATTTCCATGATCTCGCGCAGTTTGTGCGTGATCAGGATGATCGTCTTGCCCTGGGCGCGCAGGCCTTCGAGGATGCGGAACAGATGGTCCGCCTCGGCTGGCGTCAGAACCCCGGTGGGTTCGTCCAGGATCAGGATATCGGCCTGGCGATACAGCGCCTTGAGGATTTCGACACGCTGCTGCATGCCCACGCCCAGATCTTCGACCAACTTGTCGGGATCGACGTGGAGTTCGTATTCGTCTGCCAGTTCTTTCAACAATTTGCGCGCCTTGGCCAGCGACGGGCGCAGCATTTCGCCCTCTTCCGCGCCCAGCACGACGTTTTCCAGAACCGAGAAGTTTTCGACCAGTTTGAAGTGCTGGAACACCATCCCGATACCGGCGGCAATGGCGGCCTGGCTGTCGGGGATCTGGGTTTCCTGACCATTGATGAGGATCGTGCCCGCATCGGCCTTGTAGAACCCATAGAGAATGGACATCAGAGTGGATTTCCCGGCGCCGTTTTCGCCGATGATCCCGTGAATCGTCCCGGGCATGACCCGGATCGAGATGTCCTTGTTCGCCTGCACCGGACCAAAGGCCTTCGAGATGCCGCGAAGTTCGATAGCCGGGGCAACCGTTTCCGGTTGCCCCTGTGTGTTTTCGACGTTCATCAACGTGCCCTTATTCGACCGGGCAGCTGTCGTCGGACATGTAGTCGTGGACCATGATGTCACCGGCAATGATGCCAGCAGCCGCCGCTTCCACGGCCGCTTTCATGTCATCCGAGACCAGCGCTGCGTTGTGCTCGTCCATCGCGTAGCCCACGCCACCGGCGGCCAGGTTCATGACCTTGATGCCGGCTTCCATCTCCATGCCAGCCGAGAAGGCTTCATAGACGGCGTTGTCCACGCGCTTGGTCATCGAGGTCAGGACCGAACCGGGGTGCATGTGGTTCTGGTTGCTGTCCACGCCGATGCCCAGAATGCCCAGGTCGGTTGCAGCCTGCAGAACACCGATGCCGGTGCCGCCCGCGGCGTGATACACGACGTCCGCGCCCTGGCTCTGCTGTGCCTTGGTCAGCTCGGCGCCCTTCACCTGGTCGTTCCAGGCGGCGGGGGTGGTGCCGGTCATGTTCTGGATCACGGTGGCATCCGGGTTCTGCGCTTTCACGCCCTGGACATAGCCACAGGCAAAGCGGCGGATCAGCGGAATGTCCATGCCGCCGACGAAGCCGACGATGCCGGATTTCGACGCCATCGCGGCCATCACGCCTACCAGGTACGAGCCTTCGTGCTCGGTGAATACGACCGAGGAGACGTTCGGCGCGTCAACGACCATGTCGACGATGGCGAACTTGGTGTCCGGGTAGTCGGGAGCGACCTGTTCAAGGGTCGAGCCGAAGGCAAAACCGGTCATGACGATCGGGTTTGAGCCGGCTTCGGCCAGACGACGCAGGGCCTGCTCACGCTGGGCTTCATTCTGCAGTTCGAATTCCTGGAACTTGCCGCCGGTTTCTTCTGCCCAACGGTTCGCGCCGCCATAGGCGGCTTCGTTGAAGGATTTGTCAAATTTGCCGCCAAGGTCGAAAATGATCGCCGGGTCGGCCAGCGCGGCGCCCGCGGTCAGGGCCACGGTCGCGGCCGCGCCGAGGAATTTGTGCATGAGGGTCATGTGTCGTCTCCCAATAGTTTTTTACGTGGGGGCGTGGACGTTTGCCGCCGATTCCCCCATTTGCGAGCAGATCGCTGCATAGGATCATCGTCAATTTAGGGCGCAGGGCAAGGGTGTGGTCAAGTTAAGTTTTGACCGAAGGGTCAAATAACGTCAGATTTCGGCGTGATCGCGCAACTGGTGCGCGAACTTGCCGCTAGGTCAGTGTTTTGGCCATCATCACCGCGTCCACCGCCGGGGCGCTTTCGCGCTGGTAATACGCGTCGCGTCGCCCGGTTTCGACGTACCCTGCGGCACCATAGAGCGCCCGCGCCGGGGTGTTGTCCGCGGCGACCTCGAGATACGCGCAGGTGGCCCCGCGCCGAAGGGCCGCAGCTTCGAATTCCGCCAGCAGGCCGCGTGCGATGCCCTTGCGGCGGCCCTTGGGCAGGGTGGCAATGGTCAGCAGTTCGACCTCGTCCAGCACCACGCGGCCCAGGGCAAAACCGGCCGGGTTGGTCACGGCGAAGATGTGGGGGCTGTCCAGGAGGGTGGTGAATTCGGCGGCGGACCAAGGGCGCTGGTCGGCAAAGGCGGCGGCGTGGATCCGGGCCAGATCCGAAGGCGTCACGGCAGGATCACCGGTGCCGGGTCACGCGGCGGGGCGGCGTCGGCGGCGCGCACGTAAAGCGGCGCGGGGCGCGGGATGTCACCGCCTTGCGCCAGGCGCGCGGCCGCGATCCTTGCAATCGCCGAGGGCAGCGCGGTGTTGGCATGCGGGCCAATTACGGGCGACAAATCGGCGGCGTCAGAGGCGGGGATCACGGCAGGGGCCGGATCGATCCCCAGATGCTGAGCATAGAGGTGGTCGCGGCGCGCATCGACCAGTGACCAGACCGGGCGCGTCTGGCCGTGGGCCTGCGCCTCAAGCGTCGAGACACCCACGGCAGGCACGCCCAGCGACAGCGCCAGCCCCCGCGCGGCGGCGACGGAAATGCGGATGCCGGTGAAATTGCCGGGCCCGATACCGACGCCGATCGCGGCAAGGTCCCGCCAGGTGGCGCCACCTTCGGCCAGCACCTCCTCCAGCAGCGGCATCAGGCGCTCGGCCTGGCCGCGGCCCATGTCCTCGTGCCGGTTCACGATCACCCGGTCACCCGATAGCAAAGCGGCCGCGCAATGCGCGGCCGATGTGTCAAATGCCAGGATCAGGGGGTCAGGCCGCAACAGGGCGCACCTCGACCACCTCGGGGATGTAGTGCTTCAGCAGGTTCTCGATCCCCATCTTCAGTGTCAGGGTCGACGACGGGCAACCCGCGCAGGCGCCCTGCATGTGCAGGTATACGATGCCGCGTTCGAACCCGTGGAAGGTGATGTCGCCACCGTCCTGCGCCACGGCGGGGCGCACACGGGTGTCCAGGAGTTCCTTGATCTGGCTGACGATCTCGCCATCTTCACCGTGGTGTTCGGCGTGAGCTGCAGCGGCCGCGCCCTCCATCACCGGCTGGCCGGATTGGTAATGCTCCATGATCGCGCCCAGGATCGCGGGTTTGATGTGGTCCCAATCGACCGCCTCACCCTTGGTCACGGTGACGAAATCGGTGCCAAAGAACACGCCCGCCACGCCGGTGACGGCGAAGATGCGCTGTGCCAGCGGCGATTTGCCCGCCGCGTCCGGGGTCGGGAAGTCGGCAGTGCCCGCTTCCAGCACGGCCTGGCCGGGCAGGAATTTCAGCGTCGCGGGGTTCGGGGTGCTTTCCGTCTGGATGAACATATGGCTTACCTTTTCTGTTGGGTATTCATATGCGCGCGGGCGGCAGGTGAGTCAAGGTTGACCCTATACAAAGCTGCCTGAACGCTATAGGTGCGCCCGATTGCCCCCTTATTCGAAAGCCGATCCCGTGAAACAAGCCCTTGCCGATGCGCTGAAGAAGCGCGGATATGACACGCTGACCCAGGTACAGGAGGCCGTGAACGCGCCCGACCTGTCTGAGTCCGACCTGTTGGTGTCCGCCCAGACCGGATCAGGCAAGACCGTGGCCTTTGGCCTGGCAATCGCGCCGACGCTGTTGGGCGACGGTGAGCGGTTCGAAAGCGCCGGGGCGCCGCTGGGCCTTGTCATTGCGCCCACACGGGAGTTGGCGATGCAGGTGCGGCGCGAGCTGACCTGGCTTTATGGCGAAGCGGGCGCGTTCCTTGCATCCTGCGTGGGCGGCATGGACAGCCGCGACGAACGCCGGGCGCTGGCACGGGGGGCGCATATTGTCGTGGCCACGCCGGGGCGGCTGCGCGATCACATCATGCGCGGGGCGATTGACCTGAGCGCGCTGCGCGCCGTGGTGCTGGACGAAGCTGACGAGATGCTGGACCTGGGCTTTCGCGAAGATCTGGAGTTCATCCTGGGCGAAGCGCCCGAAGATCGCCGCACCCTTCTGTTTTCGGCCACCGTGCCGCCGGCGATTGCGAAGCTTGCGAAAGGTTATCAGCGCGACAGCGTGCGCGTGACCACCGTTGCCGAGAAAAGCCAGCACACCGATATCGAATACAAGGCGATGAGCGTGACGCCGCGCGACGGTGAAAACGCGATCATCAACGTGCTGCGGTACTACGAAGCGCCCAACGCGCTGGTGTTCGCTAACACCCGCGCCATGGTTGCGCGTCTGACCACGCGCCTGTCGAACCGGGGGCTGAACGTGGTGTCGCTGTCGGGTGAGCTGACCCAGGGCGAACGCACCAACGCGCTGCAGGCGATGCGCGACGGGCGGGCGCAGATTTGCGTCGCCACCGATGTGGCCGCACGCGGCATCGACCTTCCGAAGCTGGATCTGGTGATCCACGCGGAACTTCCGTCGAATCACGAAACGCTGCTGCACCGCTCGGGCCGTACGGGACGCGCCGGGCGCAAGGGGGTCAGCGCACTGATCGTGCCGCCCGCCGCTTACAAAAAAGCGCAGCGCATTTTGAAATTTGCCAAGGTGCAGGCCGAATGGGTTCAGGCGCCCTCGGCCGAGGCGGTTCTGGAGCGCGACGCCGAACGCATGCTGGCCGACCCGGCCTGGGTCGACCCGGTCAGCGAAGGCGAAGCCGGACCAGTTGCGTCGCTGTTGGAGCAGTTCCAACCCGAACAAATCGCCGCCGCCTTCCTGCGCCTGTATCGCGCGCAACATTCCGCGCCCGAAGAATTGGGTGCGGTGAACACCAAGCCCGAACCGCGCCGCGAGTTTGGGCCCAGCGTCTGGTTCTCGGTGTCCGGCGGACGCGCGGCGGGGGCCGAGCCGCGCCGGATGCTGCCGATGCTGTGCAAAGCGGGCAACATCACCAAGGATGAGGTCGGCGCGATCCGCATCCAACAGAGCGAAACCTTCGTCGAAATCGCCGAACGCGCCGTGGACGGGTTCCTCAAGGCGTTGAATGGCCGGATGGAGATCGAAGAGGGCGCGGTGTTGACCCGTCTGGAGAAACCGCCGGTTCTGTCCGGGGGCAAGCCGACTGGCAAGCCCCCGTTCAAGGGCAAGGCGCCCTATAAAGGCAAGCCTGACTACAAGGGAAAACCGACCGGCACGACGAAGCGGGTCGATTGGGATGACGCACCCGCGCCGCGGTCGAAAAAACCCAAGGGCGTGCCGAAAGGCGGCGCAGCGAAGCCCCGCGCCCCGCGCGAAGACCGCCACGAAGGCGCTGTGAGCGAGCGCAAACCGCGTCACAAACCTGTTGGCAAGCCGGTGGGGAAGCCTGCGGGCAAACCAGCGGGAAAACCAGCGGGAAAACCGACCGGGACCTCGAAAGGCCCGCCGCCGCCCAAGGGCAAATCGTCGTCGAAGAAGAACCGCGCACGGGCCGCTGCGAAGAAGGCTCTGGCAAAGGGTAAGGGCGGCAACGCTGCACCCAAACGGACCAAGTAAGCCGTTCCTGGCACACCGCCCCCCCACCCGCCCCGGGGACGGCGGGGGGTGCTGCCGGTGTCAGGTCACCGCTTCCAGCCGGTCCTTGGACATCTGGCCGGGCACAATGGTGATCGGGATCGGCAGATCAGACGAAGACCGTGTCAGTTGCGTTACCAGCGGGCCGGGGCCAGACTTGCCTTCGCCCGCGCCCAGGACCAGCACGCCAATATCATTGTCTTCGCGCACATGGGCCAGGATTTCCGGCACCACCTCGCCTTCGCGGATCACCAGTTCGGGGTCAATTTCCTGACGGTCACGCATCCATTTGGCGAACACTTCGAAATGCACTTCGATCCGTTCGCGGGCCTCTTCACGCATGATGTTGCCAACGCCGATCCAGTGGTTGAATTCGTCCGGCGGGATCACCGACAAGACGGTCACGCCACCACCGGTATTTGCGGCCCGCATCGCGGCGAACCGCATCGCGTTCAGGCATTCATGGCTGTCATCCAGCACCACGAGAAATTTACGCATATTCGTCCCCTGTCTGTGCGGGAATGATGGACCAAGGGCGCCAGCCGCGCAAGTTGGCAAATGCGTCAGGCGCTGTGGGCCCAATCCCAGTAAAGTTCACGCACTTTGCGGGTCACCGGGCCGGATTGGTACATGGTGCCGTCGAATTCGGTCACCGGGGTGACCTTGGACATGTTGCCGGACAGGAACACCTCATCGGCGGCGTGGAAATCGTCGAAGGTCAGCACGGTTTCGTGCACCTTGATGCCCTCGGCGGCCAGATTGTTGATGTGGCGCGCGCGGGTGATGCCGGACAGGAAGGTGCCGTTGGCGACGGGGGTAAACACCTCTCCGTCACGCACCATGAACACGTTGGCCGAGGCGCTTTCGGCGACATTGCCGATCGCATCGGCCACCAGCGCGTTGCCGAAGCCCTTGTCGCGGGCCTCGGCCAGCATCCGCGCGTTGTTGGGGTAAAGGCAGCCGGCCTTGGCGTCGACCACCGCGTCCTCCAACACCGGGCGGCGGAACCGGGTGCGCGTCAGCGTGGTTGATGCATCCTGCGGCGCCATCGCCACCTGTTCCAGCGAGATCGCAAAGCCGGTCGCGTCAGGTTCCGGCACGATGCCCAGATCGCCGCCTTCCAGCGCCCAGTACATCGGGCGGATATAGACCGACTGGTCCTTGGCATAGGCCTTCAGCCCCTCGCGCACGATGTCGATCATGTCCTCAGTGGTCACCGTGGGCGTGATCATCAATGCTTGCGCCGAGCGGTTCACGCGGCCGCAATGGGCGTCCAGATCGGGGTGGATGCCTTCAAAATACCGCGCGCCGTCGAAAACGGTGGTGCCCAGCCAGGACCCGTGGTCGGCCGCGCCCATCACGGGTACGTCGCCTTCGTGCCAGGTGCCGTTGAAATAGGTGCGGATATTGGTGCCGAATGCCATGTCGGGTCCTCCTTCAGGGGCGCAGAGTAGCAGGGAAAGGTCAGGTGTCCAGACCTTTTACCGGGGCAAGGTGCGGGCAGGGGGAGATGTCGCAGTGCTCTCCCCGTTCGGAACGCTGGAACATGGGCATGGGAATGCCTATGTTTTCCCCAAGCGAAGAAGGAGCATTCCATTGGGGTTGGGCGATATTGCCGACAGCATCACCCGCCAGATCGAGGCGGCGGGGGACGCGACGCATGAGGCGTTGTTCGAGCCGGTGATCCGGCTGGGCGTGACCGGGCTGTCGCGCGCGGGCAAGACCGTGTTCATCACCTCGCTGGTGGCGAACCTGATGGACCGGGGGCGGATGCCGCAACTGGTCGCCGCCGCCGATGGTCGCATCCAAACCGCATTCTTGCAGCCGCAACCGGATGATACCGTACCGCGATTTGACTATGAGGCGCATCTGGCCGCGATGACCGGGCCGACCCCGCGCTGGCCCGACGGCACGCGCGCGGTAAGCGAGCTTCGCCTGTCGTTCCGGGTGCAACTGGGCGGGATTTTGTCCGGCCTGCGCGGCCCGCGCACGGTGCATCTGGATATCGTGGACTATCCCGGTGAATGGCTGTTGGATCTGGCGCTTCTGGACCTGTCCTATGCCGATTGGTCGGCCGAAACCCTGTCGCGGATCACCGCGCGGGCGCAGGCGGCTGAATATCTGTCCGCCGCCGATCATGCGGATGGAGAGGCGCGGTTGGACGAACCCGCGGCGAAGGCGCTGGCCGAAAGCTATGCCGGGTATCTGCAGGCGGCGCGCAAGGCCGGGTTTTCGGATTGCACACCGGGGCGGTTCCTGCTGCCCGGTGACATGGCCGGGTCGCCCGCGCTGACCTTCGCGCCCCTGCCGAAACCCGCCCGCAGCCCACGCGGCAGCCTGTACCGCGAGATGGAGCGCCGCTTTGAGGCCTATAAATCGCGCGTGGTGAAGCCGTTCTTTCGCGACTATTTCGCGCGGATCGACCGCCAGGTTGTGCTGGTCGACGTGCTGGGTGCGATCAATGCCGGCCCCGCTGCGCTGGACGACCTGCGCCGCGCGATGGCGGAAATCCTGCAGGCGTTTCGCCCCGGCACCAACGCCTTTCTGACGCAGCTGTTCATGGGGCGGCGGGTCGAACGCATCCTGTTTGCCGCCACCAAGGCCGACCACCTGCACCATTCGCAGCACGCCAAGCTGACCGCGATCACCGAGGCGCTGCTGCGCGAGGCGCGTGATCGTGCGGATTTCGCGGGCGCCACCACCGGCGCCATGTCGATCGCCGCCCTGCGCACCACGGTCGAAGAAACACTGGACCACAAGGGCAAAAGCCTGGACTGCGTGCGCGGCACGCTTTTGGACAGCGGCAAATCGGCGGCCTTCTATCCCGGCGATCTGCCAGAAGATCCAGCGCGCCTGCTGTCGCCCGCCCGCGATGGGGCTGAAAGCTGGCTGGACGCGGATTATCAGGTGATGCGCTTTGCCCCGGCAGAGGTCAGCCTGAAACCGGGCGAAGGCCCGCCGCACATCCGGCTCGACAAGGCGGCCGAGTTCCTGATCGGGGACCGGCTGTGATCGTGGAACCCGCCCGTGTGACCGACGCGCCCGAGATCGGTCGCATCCTGTCGGGGTGGATCGACGAAACCCCGTGGATGCCGCGCGTTCATACGTGCGCTGACGAACAGGGCTTTGCGCGGATGCTGGTCGACAAGGGCTGGACCAGCGTGGCGCGTCGCTGTGGCGTGCCGGTCGGGTTTCTGGCCCGTGACGGGGGTGCGGTCCACGCGCTTTACCTAGCGCCGGGCGTGCGGGGGCAGGGCGTGGGCAAGGCGCTGCTGGACCGGGCCAAGGCCGAAACCCGGGCGCTTGCGCTTTACACCTTTCAGGCCAACGCGGGCGCACAGCGGTTTTACCTGCGCGAAGGCTTTTCTGAGGTCGCCCGCACCGACGGCGCGCGCAACGACGAGAACCTGCCGGACATCCGGTATGAATGGAGAGCGCCATGAGCGACGACGCAAAAGGCCCCGCAAAAGGCCCTGTCCTGATCGAACTGGACGCCCCGGCGGGTGACACGCCGGCCACTGCCCCGCCGGTGCCGGAACCGGATCTTCCCACCCCGACCGGCCAGGCGATGCAGACCGTCGCCACCCTGACCGCGCGCCGCGGCGGGCGGATCGGGCGTTGGTTCTGGGGGCTTGCGGTGGCGATCGTGGGTTTCGTGACCTCGGTCGCGGCCTATGATTTCGTCACCGGCCTGATCGCGCGCAACCCGGTTCTGGGTGCCACAGCGCTTGCGTTGGTCGTCGCCTTCATCGCTGTCATGCTGGTCATGGCCCTGCGCGAATGGATCGCCTTTGCCCGGTTGCGCCGGGTCGATGGGCTGCACCGTAAGGCCGAGGCGGCGCTGGCGCATGGCTCGCTTCCCGAAGCGCGCGACGTGACCCGGCAGCTTGCCCGGCTTTACGCTGGGCGGGATGAGCTGAAATGGGGTCTGGAGCGTATGGGCGAACGTGTGGACGAACAATTCGAGGCCGAAGCGCTGATCGAACTGGCCGAGGTCGAGCTGATGGTGCCGCTGGATCAGGCCGCGCAGCGCGAGGTCGAAGCCGCCGCGCGCCAGGTCGCGACGGTGACCGCCATCGTGCCGATTGCCTTGGCCGATGTGGCGACCGCGCTGACGTCGAACATCCGAATGATCCGGCGGATTGCCGAGATTTACGGCGGCCGATCTGGCGCATTGGGAAGCTGGCGCCTGACCCGCGCGGTGATGACCCATCTGGTGGCCACCGGCGCCGTGGCGGTGGGGGACGACATGATCGGATCGCTCGCAGGCGGCGGCGTGTTGTCAAAGCTCAGCCGCCGGTTCGGCGAAGGCGTGGTGAACGGCGCGCTGACCGCCCGCGTGGGCGTCGCGGCGATGGAGGTCTGCCGCCCGCTGCCGTTCCACCGCAAACCGCGCCCGTCGGTGACCGGGCTGGTGAAACGCGCGTTGACGGGCCTGTTCGGGACGTGAGCCGGGTTCTGGTCATCGGCGCCTATGGCATGATCGGTGCGCATGTGGTGCGCGACCTGACCATGCGCGGGCATCAGGTGATTTGCCTGGGGCGCAATGCCACCACCGCACGCCGTGTGCTGCCCGACGCCGACTGGATTTTCCACGACCTGCGCGATCTGGTCGATGCGGCGACATGGGCCAGCGTTGTGACCAACCATAGCCACGTGGTGAATTGCGCGGGCGCCTTGCAGGACAATGGCGCGGACGATCTGGCCACGGTCCACAACGACGCGATCGCCGCGTTGGCGTCGGCCTGCACGGCGCAGGGGGTTGGCCTGATCCAGATCAGCGCGGTGGGCGCGGATCCCGGCGCGGCGACTGCTTTCATGGATTCCAAGGCGCAGGGCGACGCGGCGATCCGCAATTCAGGCGCGGCGTGGTGGATTTTCAAGCCGGGGCTGGTGCTGGCGCCAAACGGATACGGCGGCACCGCGCTGATGCGCATGTTGGCCGCCGTGCCGCTGGTGCAACCGATGACGATGGGTGACGCGCTGCTGCAGACCGTGTCGATCGCGGATGTTTGCGACGCCGTGGCGCGCGCGGTGACCGGCGACATTCCAGTGGGGACCGAGGCTGATCTGGTCGAGGACGAGGCGCACCGGTTGCAGGACCTGGTGGCCGCGTTCCGCAACTGGCTCGGTTTTCCCGCCGCCCGCGCGACGCTGCGCCTGCCCGCTGCCCTGATCCGCCCGGTGGGCTGGGTCGCGGATGGGCTTGGCCGGTTGGGCTGGCGGTCGCCCTTGCGGTCGACGGCGCTGAGGGTCACGCAGGCTGGGGTTGGCGGAGACGCGATGCAGACCCGTGCCGTATTGGGCCGTCCGGCGCACCCGTTGAAGCACACGCTGGCCGCGATGCCCGCCCGGGCCGAGGACCGTTTGGCCGCGCGCATGGCGCTGCTTATGCCCGTGGTCGTCGCGGTGCTGTCACTGTTCTGGATCGCCTCAGGCGTGATCGGGCTGGCCCGTCTGGGCGAGGCCGCGCAGCTTTTGCAGGATCAGGGCTGGGGGACAGGGCGCGCACAAGTCTCGGTCGCCTCTTGGGCGGTCGTGGACATCGCGCTGGGCCTGGCAATCCTGGTTCGGCGTTGGGCGAGACCCGCAACGCTGGCGATGGCTGGCGTCTGCGCGGTCTATTTGATTTCAGCCAGCGTGGTCACGCCCACCTTGTGGCTGGATCCGCTAGGCCCATTGGTGAAAATCCTGCCTGCCGCGATGCTGGCGCTGGTCGCCCGCCCGCTGTTGGAGCCGCGCTGATGGAGGTCCTGCTGATCCTGCGCTGGCTGCATGTGATCGGGGCAGCGGTTTTGCTGGGTACCGGCGCGGGCATCGCGTTTTTCATGTTGGTGGCACATCGCACCGGAAAACCCGCGCTGATTGCCCACGTGGCGGGCAGTGTGGTGCTGGCGGATACGCTGTTCACCGCCACCGCCGTGATCGTGCAACCGATCACCGGCACGCTGTTGGCCTGGGGGCTGGGCTGGAGCCTGACGGAGGGTTGGATCGCGCTCTCCCTGGCGCTTTATGTCGTGACAGGGCTGTTCTGGCTGCCGGTGGTCTGGATCCAGATCCGCCTGCGCGACATTGCGCGGGTGGCGGCGGCGAACGATGACCCGTTGCCGCCCGTCTATCACAAGCTCTGGCGCATCTGGTTTGCCTGCGGCTTCCCGGCCTTCTTTGCCGTCATGGGCATCGTCTGGCTGATGCTGGCGCGCCCGGACATCGCGCTGCCATGGCAATAGGCTGGACGCCACCAATGCCCCGGCCTATAAGGCCCACATGATGCATATGGCCGCCATCATTATTCGAATTACCGGCCCGGCGCTCTGATCAGACGAGCCGCCGGGACAAGGCGCATGGACCCCGCGCCGCCCCTTCGAACATCCCAGAATTCATCCTGAAAAGGACCGGACCTATGTGCTCCGACACTCCCGAATACAAACAGACGCTGAACCTGCCGAAAACCGATTTCCCGATGCGCGCAGGCCTGCCCAAGCGCGAGCCGGGCTGGCTGGAGCGGTGGGAGAAGATCGGCGTCTATGACCGGCTGCGCGAAAAAGAGGGCCGCGCGCCCTTCACGCTGCATGACGGCCCACCCTATGCCAACGGCCACCTGCACATCGGTCACGGGTTGAACAAGACGATCAAGGACATGATCGTGCGCTCGCACCAGATGATGGGATTTGACGCGCGCTATGTGCCGGGCTGGGATTGCCACGGCCTGCCGATCGAATGGAAGATCGAGGAGCAATACCGCCAGAAAGGGCAGGACAAGGACGCGGTCGACGTGGTCGATTTCCGCCAGGAATGCCGCCGGTTCGCGGAGAAATGGGTCGACATCCAGCGCGAGGAATTCAAGCGTCTGGGGATCACCGGGAACTGGCCGGACCCCTATCTGACGATGGACTTCCACGCCGAACGGGTGATCGCCGAGGAATTCATGAAATTCCTGATGAATGGCACGCTGTATCAGGGGTCAAAGCCCGTGATGTGGTCGCCGGTCGAAAAGACCGCGCTGGCCGAGGCCGAGGTGGAGTATCACGATCACAAATCGCATACGATCTGGGTGAAGTTCCCGGTCGTGTCCGGCCCCGATGACCTGAAGGGCCTGCCGGTGGTGATCTGGACCACAACGCCCTGGACCATCCCGCAGAACCGGGCAGTTTGCTACAACGAAACAATCGCCTATTCACTTTACGAAATCACCGACGCGCCTGAGGAAAACTGGGCGCGCAAAGGCGACAAGCTGATCGTGGCCGACGCCCTGGCCGAGGGTATTTTTGCCTCTGCGCGGGTGGATGAGTATCGCGCCCTGCGCGCGGTGTCGGCCGAGGAGTTGGCGGGTATCACCTGTGCCCACCCGTTGCGCGGGGCGGCTGACAATGGCGAATGGGACTACGACGTGCCGCTGCTGCCCGGCGATCACGTGACCGATGACGCCGGCACCGGGTTTGTGCACACGGCACCCAGCCACGGCGACGACGATTACCAGATCGGCCTGAAATATAAGCTGCCGATGACGCACAACGTGCTTGAGGACGGCAGCTTCCGCACCGACCTGCCGCTGTTTGGTGGTGAGCTGATCATCACCCATAAGGGCAAAGAAGGCGGCGCGAACACAGCGGTGATCAACAAGCTGTCAGATGTTGGCGCGCTGTTGGCACGCGGGCGGCTCACGCACTCCTATCCGCATTCGTGGCGCTCGAAGGCGCCGCTGATCTATCGCAACACGCCGCAATGGTTCGTCGCGATCGACACGCCGGTTGGGGATGGTCAGGACGAACATGGCACGAGTATTCGCGAACGCGCGCTGACCAGCATCGACAAGTTGGTGAACTGGACACCGCAGACCGGGCGCAACCGGTTGTATTCGATGATCGAGGCGCGGCCCGACTGGGTTCTGTCGCGCCAGCGCGCCTGGGGTGTTCCGCTGACCTGTTTCGTCAAGAAAGGCGTCATGCCGCATGACCCCGATTTCCTGCTGCGCGACCCGGCGGTCAACGCCCGTATCGCCGAGGCCTTCGAAGTCGAGGGCGCCGATAGTTGGTATGTCGCCGGCGCCAAGGAACGGTTCTTGGGCAACGACTACAATGCCGACGAATACGAGCAGATATTCGACGTGCTGGACGTGTGGTTCGATAGCGGGTCGACCCACGCCTTCGTGCTGCGCGACCGTGCGGACGGGACCGAGGACGGAATCGCAGACGTCTATATGGAAGGCACCGACCAACACCGCGGCTGGTTCCATTCGTCGATGCTGCAGGCTTGCGGCACCAAGGGCCGCGCGCCGTACCGCAACGTTGTGACCCACGGTTTTACCTTGGACGAAAAGGGCATGAAGATGTCCAAATCTCTGGGCAACACCATCGTGCCGGAAACCATCGTCAAGCAATACGGTGCAGACATCCTGCGCCTGTGGGTGGCGCAGACGGATTACACCAACGATCAGCGCATCGGGCCGGAGATCCTGAAGGGCACCGCCGATAGCTATCGCCGCCTGCGCAACACGATGCGGTTCCTGTTGGGCAACCTGAACGGGTTTACGGACGGCGAAAAGGTGGATATCGCCGAGATGCCCGAGTTGGAGCGCTGGGTGCTGCACCGTCTGGCGGAACTGGATCACGTCGTGCGCGACGGATACGCGAAGTTTGACTTCCAGGGCGTGTTCCAGGCGGTGTTCAACTTCGCCACCGTGGATCTGTCGTCGTTCTATTTCGACATCCGCAAGGACGCGCTGTATTGCGACGGGGAGGCCAGCCTGAACCGCCGTGCCGCGCGCACAGTTCTGGACATCCTGTTTCACCGCCTGACCACCTGGCTGGCCCCGGTTCTGGTCTTCACGATGGAAGAGGTCTGGCTGGAGCGGTTCCCGGGTGACGACAGCTCGGTCCACCTGGTCGATTTCCCGGTGACCCCGGCCGATTGGCTGGACGAACCGCTGGCGGCGAAATGGGCCGGCATCCGCAACGTGCGCCGTGTGGTCACCGCCGCGTTGGAGATCCAGCGCCGCGACAAGGTGATCGGCGCCTCGCTTGAAGCCGCCCCGGTCGTGCATGTGCGCGATACGGATGTTCTGGCCGACCTGAACTCGGTCGATTTCGAGGATGTGATCATCACCTCGGGCGTCGCCCTGACCAATGACCCGATGCCGAACGAAGCCTTCCGCCTGCCGGAAACCGAGGGCGTCGGCGTGGTGTTTGAGGTTGCGCATGGCGAAAAGTGCCAACGCTGCTGGAAAATTCTGCCCGATGTGGGCGCACATGACCATGCAGGCACCTGTGGCCGTTGTGACGACGCGCTGGACTGACACGCTTTCAGCATGAAGCGGAGCGCCCCGGCCTTCAGGTCAGGGCGTTTTGCGTTTAGGCTTGTCCCATGGCCATCGCAATTCTGGATACGCCCGTCGGGCGCTTGGGAGTTCACGAAGAGGGCGGGGCAATCACCCGCGTGACCTGGGACGCCGTGGCCGAGGGCGATGAGACCCCAGTTCTGACCCGGGCCATCACCCAGTTGCGCGCCTATTTCGCCGGTGAGCTTCAGCGCTTCGATCTGCCGCTGCGGGTCGACGGTTCGGCGTTCCAGCGCGCGGTTTGCGATGAAATGTCGGCCATTCCCTTCGGCGACACCGTCACCTATGGCGATATCGCCAAGGCCACTGGCAAATCCGCCCAGGCCGTGGGCAGCGCCTGTGGCGGCAATCCGATCCCGATCATCATCCCCTGTCACCGCGTGCTGGGCGCGGGCGACAAAATGGTCGGGTTTTCCGGTGCCGGGGGTGTTGAAACCAAGGTCTGGCTACTGCGCCACGAAGGCGCGGCGGGGCTGCTCATATGACGCCTGTCGTTCTGCTGGCAGTGCTGGGCGCGGCCTTTCTGCATGCGTTCTGGAACGCGTTGATCAAGACCGGCGGCGACAAGCAGACGGGCATGCTGATGCTCACCCTGGGCCACGCCGCGATTGGTGCGGTGGTGGTATCGCTGCGCCCCTTACCGGCCGCCGAGGTCTGGCCCTGGCTCATCGCCTCGGGCCTGATCCACATGGCCTATCAGCTGTTCCTGGCCTACGCCTATGAACACGGTGACCTTAGCCGGGTGTACCCGATTGCCCGCGGCACCGCGCCGCTGATCGTGGCCATCGTGGGCGCGGTCGTGCTGAGCGACGTGATCACCGGGCGGGAGTATACCGGCGTGGCGGTGTTGGGCCTTGGCATCCTTTTGATGGCGCAGGGCGTGTTTCGCAACGACGAAAGCCGCCGTTTGTTGCCCTATGCGCTGGGCTCGGCATGTGCGACGGCGGGGTATTCTCTGGTCGATGGTATGGGCGCGCGGGTGTCGGGCGATCCGGTGACCTATGTGGCGTGGCTTCTGATCCTGTCGGCGCTGTTCTACACCCCCGTGGTGCTGGCGTTGCACGGGCGCCGGGTGTTGGCAAACACGCCACGTGGCTGGGCTTTGGGGGGCGTGGCCTCGGCGGCGTCGTACGTGGCTTATGCGGTGGTGGTCTGGGCGATGACCCAGGCGCCGATCGCGCTGGTCACGGCGCTGCGCGAAACCTCGATCCTGTTTGCGGTTCTGATCGGTTGGGTCGTCTTTCGCGAACCGATGCAGCGCGGCAAGCTGGTGGCGGCGGGACTGATCGTGCTGGGCGTGGTTCTGACCCGAACTTAGGCTGTGGTGCGGGCCGGAATGATTTGCTGCACGATGCCGGCCGCCAGAAGGTAGACCGAGGTCACGACCAGCCCCCAAAGCGCCCAGCTTTGCGGGTCGAAATCGACCCAGGCGGCCCAGCCAGCGAAGAAAGTCCACGCAAGGGCAATCGGAAGCGACAGGGCGCGCCAGCGCTCGGTGCGCACCGGGTGGATGAATTTCAGCGGCGTGAACATGGTCACCGCCAGGGCCACAATGATGGCAAGCATCAGCCAGAAATTCGGTTCGGTCGCGAACAGGACCAGGATCAGCATGTTCCAGCAGCCGGGGAAACCGGCGAAAGAATTGTCCTTGGTCTTCATTCGCGTGTCGGCGAAATAGACCACGCTGGCATAGGTGATCACGATGATCGCCAGCCAGCCGGTCCAGCCCGGCAAAAGCCCTGATTTGAACAGGGCATAGGCGGGAATAAAAACATAGGTCAGGTAGTCGATGATCAAGTCCAGCAGCACGCCATCGATCTGCGGCGCGTTGCGCTTGACCTCGTAATGGCGCGCCATCGGCCCATCCAGCCCGTCGACAAAGAAGGCGATGACCAGCCACAGGAACATCAGCCCCCACTTTTCGTCCACGGCGGCCAGCATGGCCAACATGGCGAAAACGGCCCCAGTTGCGGTGAACAGGTGAACGAAGAAGGCTTTGGTCTGAATTGTCATGGCCTGTTCATGCCGGATGCGGCCGGGTCATGCAATGGCAGGGTGCCTTGTCGTGCGGATCAATCGTCGCCTAGACGTCCATAGCCGGTCATGCCCGTCGTGTCCGGTGACGCGGCCAGCGTGCCGGCAAACAGCGCGCCGGGGCTGAGTCGGGCCAGGCCATCGCGCTCCGCCGGCGGGGTAAAGTCGCCTGCGTCAAACGGGGTTTCACGCAACGGGGCGGACTGCAAGTCTGGCCGTTCGGCGATCGCGGCGGGCCGCCCGCTGGGTGCCTTTGGCGGGACAAAACCGAATTGATCGGTAAGTGACGAGGATGGTTGGTCCGGAGTGCGCCCCTTGGGCGTCTCAACGTCGAATTCCTGCAACAGCGGCACAAGACCTTTCAGCCCCGTTTCACCTTTCATGATCTCGGCAAATCCCATCGGCCCGCGATCCGCCATCAGATCTGAGATCTTCTGTGACAGGTCGGTGGGCTGGGCGGGGGAATTGGCGGGAAGTTGGGCGGCGGGGACGCGCGACATCAGGGCGGCGATCGACTTGTCCATCATGAGGGCACCTTTCTGGTTTCGGGGATGGTCGCGGCCATCCTGCCAGAACACCCTGAACAAAGGGTTTCTTGCCCCGGGACAGTGTCAGGCCCGTGGATGCGCCTTGTCGTAAACTTCCATCAGGCGCGCGGTGTCTACCGCGGTGTAGGCCTGGGTGGTGGACAGTGATGCGTGGCCTAAAAGCTCCTGAATGGCGCGCAGATCACCGCCGGCGTTCAGAAGATGGGTGGCAAAGCTGTGGCGCATCGCATGGGGCGTGGCGCTGGCGGGTAGGCCCAGTTGCAGGCGGGCGGCCTCGACCGTCTTTTGCAGCTGGCGCGGGTTCAGCGCGCCGCCACGCACACCGCGAAACAGCGGCGCGTCGGGCGCCTGTGGGTGTGGGCAGGCGGCCAGATAGGCGGTTACCGCATCGCGGGCGGCGGGCAGGACTGGAACCAGGCGTTCCTTGCCCCCCTTGCCGCTGATGCGCAGCACGCCGGGCAGGGGCGCATCGGCGCCGGTCAGCGACAGCGCCTCGGAAATGCGCAACCCGCAGCCATAGAGCAAGGTGACCACCGCCATGTCGCGGGCATTCACCCAGCCCGTGGTGGATTGCAATCCGGCGGTCTCAATCACCGCGCGCGCGGCGTCTTCGGCCAAGGGGCGGGGCAGCTTCTTGGTGAATTTCGGCGATCGGGTGGACAGGACGGCAGTGGCGTCAAATCCATCGCGCTCGGATAGCCAGCGGTAAAACCCTTTCACCGCGGACAATTTGCGTGCCAGCGACCTTGCCCCGGTGCCAGTGCTGCGTTCGTGGGCCATCCAGCTGCGCATGTCGCGGATGCTGACCCGCGCCAGTGCCGCGCGGCCTTGGGCGCCACCAAGATGCCCGGCCATGAAGGCCAGGAACCCCAGAACATCGGTGTGATAGGCCGTGAGTGTATTGTCCGCCGCGCCGTCCAGCGCGCGGATGTGGTCGATCCAGCCCTCAAGCGCGTTGCGCGCGCCGGGCGAGATCGTAAGGCTCATGACAGCCAGCGGCGCATCGCCCGTTCGAACACGCCGCCGAAAAAGGCCAGAAGGTCGGTGCCCTGACCGGGTTTGAACTGATGCGGGTCCTCGGCGCCCAGTACCAACATGCCGGGCAGGCGACCTTCGCCCAGGTCCAGACGCAGGCAGGCTTCGGAGCGGACCCAGAACCCGGTTTCGCCGTAAATGCTTTCATCCTGCTCGCGCACCTGTCGCAAGGTGACGGGGCGCTGGCCGGTGTCGCGGCCCTGGTTCAGATATTCGTCAATGAAGCCCGGTTCGGCCGTGGACAGCACCGCGCCAAGTTTCTTCACGGCAGGGTTCTTGTCGTCCTGCACCGTTTCCAGCACCAAGCGCACGCAATCGACGCGCAGGATCTCGGCGACCTCGCCGTCCAGTTCTTTCATGAATTCGGCAAAATCCGCCGGGTCCAGCATGCGCAGGATGGCGCGGTGGATGATGTTCATCCCGGCCAGGTTTTCGTAGGCGGCGGCGATCACGCTGCGGTGCGTTTCCTCAAGCCGATCCAGCCGCGCCTCAAGCCGTTCCATCGCGATGCCGCGCATGTCGACGATATTGGCCCCCATCGCGCGTTCATTCGCCGCGATCAGGGCGCGCATCAGGTCCTGGTCATCCAGAATGGTTTCGGGTTGCGAGAGAAGTTTCTCGCGCAGATCGTCATCGATCACTGCGGGGTCGCTCATGTCTGCCTCGGGTCTTCTTTTGTTTGTTGCCGGACAGTATAGGGCAGACGGGCAGGAAATTCAGCAGTTTTTTGGCAACAGGCGGCAGTAAAGAGGTTAACGAGCCACTCGGGCTGAGGTGCGGCAGGCGTGAAAAAGCCCCGCAGCCGGGTGGCGCGGGGCTTTTCTTTCCGTCTGGCGACGACCTTACAGGATCTTGATGTCTGCGGCCGCGATGTCGGCCAGGAAGGTCTCCAACCCTTTGTCGGTCAGAACGTGTTTCGCCATCGCCTGGATCACGTTGGGCGGCGCGGTGGCCACGTCGGCACCGATCAGGGCCGCGTCCTTCATGTGGTTCACTGTGCGGATCGAGGCGGCCAGGATCTGCGTGTCGAACCCGTAATTGTCATAGATCGTGCGAATGTCCGCGATCAGGTCCATGCCGTCGATGTTGATATCGTCCAACCGGCCGATGAAGGGCGAAATGAAGGTCGCGCCCGCCTTGGCGGCCAGAAGCGCCTGATTGGCGGAAAAACACAGGGTCACGTTGACCATCGTGCCATCGTCCGACAGCGCCTTGCAGGCTTTCAGCCCATCCCAGGTCAGCGGAACCTTGACCGCGATCTGGTCCGAAATCTTGGCCAGCTTGCGGCCTTCGGCGATCATCTGGTCGGCGTCGGTGGCGGTGACTTCGGCGGAAACCGGGCCATCGACCAGGTCGCAAATTTCCTTGGTCACTTCCAGGATGTCACGGCCGGATTTCTTGATCAGCGACGGGTTGGTGGTCACGCCGTCGACCATGCCCAGAGCGTTCAGCTCGGCGATGGCGTCGATATCGGCAGTATCGGCAAAAAATTTCATGGCAGGGTCCTGTCAGGCGGGTTCATGTTGGCGCTCTCATAGCCTATGTCTGGTCCGACAGAAACCCCGTAAAGGAGACCCCGTGGGCGTGAGGTTCTATAACGAAGGTGACCGCGTGGGGGTGCTGACCACCCAACCGCTGGATCGCATTCTGACCTATCGCGCGCCTGAGGGCGGCTGTTGGCAGGGTGCCTTCGTCGAGGTGCCTTTGGGTCCGCGCAAGGTGATTGGCGTGGTCTGGGCGCCGGGCGAGGGCGGGTTCGATGCCTCGAAACTGCGCAGTGTGATCCGGGTGCTGGACGTGGCGCCGATGCGCGCGGAAATGGCCGAGTTCCTGACCCGCGTGGCCGATTACACCCTGACCCCGATGGAGCAGATGCTGCGTCTGGCCACCCGTGCGCCGGGCCTGTCGGACCCGCCGTCGATGCGCAAAGTGTTGCGTCCGGGCGGGCCGCGCCCGAACCGGTTGACCGATGCGCGCACCAAGGTGATGGCGGTGCTGGATGAGAACCCGAGTGTTGCCTTCACGCTGAAAGAGTTGACGGATTTGGCGGGGGTGTCGTCATCCGTGGCGAAGGGGCTGATAAAGCTGGGCGCGATCCGCGAAGAGGATACGCCGCGCGATCTTCCCTATCCGCATCTGGACCCGATGCGCCCCGGCAAAGCGCTTGAGGGCGATCAGGTTGGGGCTGCAAAGTCGCTGCGCGACGCAGTGCGCGCGGGCGCTTACGGCACCACGCTATTGCGCGGTGTGACCGGGTCGGGCAAGACCGAAGTCTATCTTGAAGCCGTCGCCGAATGCCTGAAAAAGGGGCGTCAGGCGCTGGTGCTGCTGCCGGAAATCGCCCTGACGTCCGAGTTCCTGAAACGGGTCGAGGCGCGGTTCGGCGCGCGGCCTGCGGAATGGCATTCCGGCGTCACGATGACCGAACGACGCCGCTGTTGGCGCATGGTCGGGCAGGGCGAGGCTTCGCTGGTCGTCGGTGCGCGCTCGGCGCTCTATCTGCCGTTTCGCGATCTGGGCCTGGTGGTTGTCGATGAAGAACACGACACCTCCTACAAACAAGAAGACGGCGTGCTGTATTCCGCGCGGGACATGGCGGTGCTGCGCGCCTCGATCTGTGACGCACAGGTGGTGCTGGCCACCGCGACGCCGTCGCTGGAAAGCTGGGCCAATGCCGAGGCGGGCAAATACACGCGGTTGGAGCTGACCAGCCGCTTTGGTCCGGCGGTGATGCCGAAGATGCAGGCGATCGACATGCGGGTCGAGGATTTGCCGGGCAACCGCTGGGTGTCGCCCACTCTGAAACGCGCGGTCAACGACCGGATGGAGAAGGGCGAACAGGCGCTTTTGTTCCTGAACCGGCGTGGCTATGCCCCGGTGACGATCTGCCGGGCGTGCGGCCACCAGATCGGATGTGACCATTGCGACGCGCGCATGGTCGAACACCGGTTTCTGAAGCGTCTGGTCTGCCACCAATGCGGCGAAACGAAACCGATGCCCGAGGTCTGCCCATCGTGTGAAGTCGAGGGCAAGCTGGCCCCGGTCGGGCCGGGGGTCGAGCGTCTGGCCGAAGAGGTGCGCGAGGTTTTTCCCGAGGCGCGTGTGGCGGTGCTGTCATCCGACCTGTTCGGCTCAGCCCGCGCGCTGAAGGATCAGGTGGAACTGATCGCTGCCGGAGGGGCTGACATCATCATCGGCACGCAGATGGTGGCGAAGGGGCACAATTTCCCGCTGCTGACCCTGGTGGGGGTGATCGACGCCGACCTGGGGCTTCAGGGCTCGGACCTGCGCGCGGCGGAACGTACCTTTCAGCTGATCCGTCAGGTTGCAGGCCGGGCGGGTCGGGCCGAGGTGCCGGGGGTCGCGATGTTGCAGACGTTCCAACCCGAACACCCGGTGATCCGCGCCATCCTGGCAGGCAACGAAGAGGCGTTTTGGCAGGCCGAAGCCGCCGAGCGTCGCGCGGTCGGCGTGCCGCCCTATGGTCGGCTGGCAGGCATCGTCCTGTCCTCACCAGACGTGCAGGAGGTGTTCGACCTGGGCAGTGCGATGGCGCGCGCCGATGGTCCCTTGCGCGAAATTGGCGCGCAGGTGTTCGGCCCGGCACCCGCGCCCATCGCGCGCATTCGCGGCCGCCACAGGGTACGATTGTTGGTGAAGGCGGAAAAGACCGCGCCGATCCAGGCCGCGCTGGCGCGCTGGCTACGTCAGTTCCCGGTCAAAGGCGACCTGCGCATCACCGTCGATATCGACCCGCAGAGCTTCTATTAGGCGCTTAGTCCCAGTGCATCTGGTGCAAAAACCCGTGCACCGACGGGGGCCGGTGGGCTTCTTCCTGATCCGGTACCCGGATGAGGGCCACACACAATGCGCCCAGCAGGCAGGCGCCTGCACAAACTGAAAACGCCAAGGGGAAGTTGCCAAGATCGCCCAGCACGCCGCCCAGCATCGGGAAAGCAATGCCGCCCGCGCCGTAGCTCAAAAACACCATCGGGTAGTTCTGGCCAATCCGGTCGTTGCCGAATGTGTCGGCGGTGATCGCGGGGAACAGGGCAAAGTTGCCACCGAAGTTGAAACCGATCAGCGCCGCGCCCAGGTACAACAGCCACGGCGTCCCGGCCATCGCGGTGAAGGCGAACAGGAACACCGCCTGGCTTGTCGCCATGATGATCAGGGACCGGCGGCGGCCCAGCTTGTCGCTGATCGTGCCCCAGGCCACGCGCCCGATCCCGTTGGCCAATGAAAAGAACACCGCCATCGCGGTCCCGGCTACGGCGCTGGCCTCGGCCAGGGTTAGCCCCTGGGCCTGCAGCGCCTCCATCGGGTAAAGCTTCATCAGCCCGATCGACATCAGCCCGCTGCCTGCGGACACGGCGAAGGTCAGGAAGATCAGGTAAAACTGTGGTGTGTGCAGCATTTCGGCGGTGGTAAAGTTCTCGCGTCCTTTGCGCCCAGTTGCAGCCGCAGAGGCCACGAAACCCGCGGGAACCCAGCCCTTGGGCGGCATGCGCATCCACAGTGACCCGATCCCGATCAGGGCGGCGAATATCAGACCATAGATGACGAAAGTGCCATCCAGACCGATCCGCTCGATCAACCCGCCCCAGCTGCCCGCCAGCTTGACCCAGCCCATCGCGCCAAAGCCGAAGCCCGCGACAGCCAGGCCGGTGATCATGCCTTTCCGGTCGGGGAACCAGCGCATGCCCACGGCGATCGGCACCATATAGGCCAGCCCGATCCCGGCGCCGCCAATCGCACCGACACAGATCGCGACGACCCAGAACGAGGTGCTTCCCAGCAGGCCCGCGAGCACATAGCCCGCGCCCAGCGTCGCCCCGCCCATCAGGGCCAGCGCGCGCGGTCCCAACCGGGCCATGAGCCGCCCGGCGAACACCATCACGATGGCAAACATCGCAAGCCCGATGGCAAAGACGGCCTGTGTTTCCATCTTGCTCCAACCAAGGTCGGTCAGGGCGGGGGTGAAGACGGACCAGGCATAAATCGCGCCCAGAGCCAGCTGGATCAGCACCGCGCCCAGCACGACCCCCCAGCGATTTCCGGTGTATTCTTGCGCTTCGGTGCCTTTGGTCGACATGACGAACCCTCCCCCTCTGTGGTCAGAGTGCCCGAAATGGTTCCGTTTTGGAAATGATCTGGATCAGGCCGCGACGGCCTGGGGGCCGCGCTGGTCCACCAGGGCATCGGTGACCATCGCGCCGATCCACATGCACAGGAGCGCGAGCCACGCGGTGCCGACGAAGATCGACCCGCCAGTGACGCCTGCGCCGATTGCGCAGCCACCGGCCAGCATGGCGCCAAAGCCCATCAGGACAGCGCCGGTCATCGAACGGCGCATGTTGGCTTCACCGTCGAACCCCTGGAACTTGAAGTCGCCGGCGAACCAGCTGGCAGCAAAGGCACCGATCACGACGCCGGGCACCAGGCCCACGTCGAATTCCAGCACCGGGTCGGGGATCAGGAAGAACATCAGCGTATTGGCCGACGGGCCCGAGAATGTGGCCGAGGTGACCGAAACCGGCTCGAACGCGGCCAGCGACAGTTGATAGGTCAGCACCCAGCCAAGGGCGACGGCAAAGCCCACGCCCGAGCCAAACACCAGCCGTTTGTAGCCCATGCCGGATTTGCGCGCGATGACGATGGCCAGCACGGCGGCGATCAGGCCAAGCGCCAGCCCGGCCCATTCCGGCGCGCCAATCGCGGTCAGAAGGTTCACGTTCACGCCGCCATCGGTCATCCAAAGACGGGCAAGGTAATCGCGGGTGGGCGACAACCAGCCGTGCAGGCTCATCTGAGCGACCACGGCGAAGATCAGGCCGGACACGACAGAGCGCAGGTTTCCCGTTGCGGCCAGCACCAGAAGACGGCCTGAACAACCGCGCGCAAGCACCATGCCGACGCCGAACAGAAGCCCCCCGATCACCGCGCCGGACCAGCTTCCGGTGACGGCCATCATGCGCGCGTCCTCGGTCCGCATCAGGCCCACCAGGGCGGCGCCCTGCACCCAGACCAGCGCGGTCGAGAAGGTCAGAAGCCAGACGGCGACCGAGCTGTCCATCATGCGGCGGGCAAATTCCACCGCAGCGGCGCGCAGGCAAAACCGCGAGCGTTGCGCAGACACGCCGAACACGATGCCGGTGATTAAGCCGAAAAGCGCGGCTGTGGGTTCTTCTCCGATCCGGTCGATCAGCGGGACGATATCCATGGTGCCTCCTTGAATTCTGGCGGGGTTGTGGGGGTAAAGGCGGGAACTTGCCTTGATCCATGTCAGAAACATGCGGTTTTGCGCATACGATTTGCGCTCGCCACAGGCGGGTTTCCCGCGTAAGCCGGGATCATGGCGACACGACACAACATTCTGACCCTGAACGAAGCTCAGGGGCTGCCGGTTTGGCGGCGGCCGGTTTTCCTGCTGCTGTTGATGGCCGCCGCGATGCCGATCGCCTTTTCCACCTGGTCGGCGCTGTTGAACAACTGGGTGATCGAGGTTGTCGATTTCACCGGGGTCGAGATCGGCTGGCTGCACACGGTGCGCGAAATCCCGGGCTTTCTGGCCATTGGTGTCATCGCCCTGATGATGATCATGCGCGAACAGGTGCTGGGCATCGTCGCGCTGGGCCTTCTGGGTGTGGCCACGGCGATCACCGCCTGGTTCCCGTCGCTGGGGGGCATCCTGGTCCTGACCATGCTGTCGTCGATCGGCTTTCACTACTATGAGACGGTGAACCAGAGCCTTCAGCTGCAGTGGATCGACAAGAAACGCGCACCGCAAATGCTGGGCTGGATCATGGCGGTCGGCTCGGCTGCGTCGCTGGTGGCCTATGGGCTGCTTGTGGTGACATGGAAAAGCTTTGGGCTCAGCTACAACTTTGTCTACATGGTGTCGGGCGGGGTCACGGCGGCCATTGCGCTGTTTTGCTTCTTTGCCTACCCGCAGTTCGAAAGCCCGGAACCACAGTTGAAGACCTTCGTGCTGCGCCGCCGCTATTGGCTTTACTACGCGCTTCAATTCATGTCGGGCGCACGGCGCCAGATCTTCACCGTCTTCGCCGCCTTCATGATGGTCGAGCGTTTCGGCTTCGAAGTGCATGAGGTCACGGCGCTGTTCCTGATCAACTTCGTCGCCAACATGATTTTCGCCCCCCTGATGGGCAAGGCGGTGACGATCTGGGGCGAACGCCGTGCGCTGACCTTCGAATATGTTGGGCTGATCTGCGTGTTCCTGGCCTATGGTGGGATCTACTATTTCGGCTGGGGCGTGGTGCTGGCGGCGACGCTTTACGTGATCGACCACATGTTCTTTGCGCTGGCCTTCGCGCTGAAGACCTATTTCCAGAAGATCGCTGACACACAGGACATCGCGCCCACGGCGGCGGTGGCCTTCACCATCAACCACATCGCGGCGGTGTTCCTGCCGGCGTTGCTGGGATATCTGTGGGTCGTTTCACCGGGGGCGGTGTTCGGTTTGGCATCAGCGATGGCCGCTGTGTCGCTCGCCCTGGCCTTGATGATCCCGCGCCACCCGGAAAAGGGCAACGAAACGGTGTTCTCACGATTTGTTGCGGCCCCGGCTGAGTAGAAATTGGCGCGCCGCGTTGCTATCTTGGTCGGACGCGAACAGGAGGTTGAAATGATCTTTGCACGGAACAAGACGGAAATGGTTAGCGCACAGGACGCGCTACCAGGGCGCGAGGCCTCGGTTCTCAGCCCCGAAACCCACCACGTTTTTGCCCGCCCCCTGACGATGGACGTGCCCGACGGCATGGAGGTCGCGGTGTTTGGAATGGGCTGCTACTGGGGTGTCGAGCGCGTTTTCTGGCAGGTGCCGGGCGTTTGGCTGACCATGGTTGGCAACGCGGGCGGGGTTACGCCCAACCCGACCTATGAAGAAACCTGCACCGGCAAGACCGGGCATACCGAGGCTGTGCGCGTGGTGTTCGACCCGGCGGTGGTCAGCTATGAGGACTTGCTGACCGTGTTTTGGGAAAACCACGACCCGACCCAGGGGATGCGCCAAGGCAACGACATGGGCACGCAATACCGTTCTGCGATCTACGCAATGGATGAAGGCCAATTGGCCGCCGCCCGCAGCACGGCAGCGGCGTTCGCGCCGAAACTGAAAGCCGCTGGATTCGGTCCGATCACCACCGAGATCAAGCTGGCTGGCCCGTTCTACCCGGCCGAAGACTACCACCAGCAATACCTGTCGAAAAACCCGGCGGGCTATTGCGGTATTGGCGGCACCGGTGTGACCTGCCCGATCGGCACTGGCGCCTGAGACCACAGCCCCCTTCCCCGAAGCGCCGCCCACTCACCCACCTCGTCGCTCCGGGGAAGGGGCGCCCCTTCGCGCGTAGCGCGCCACGCCCAACCAGAGGCGACGCGTCAGCGTCAACGATGGGCGGGAGCGCCCCGTTTCGAGTCGCACAGCTTGACCCGGCCCGCCCCCCCGTCTAGGCCCCTGTCAACTCATGAAAGGATGCGACATGCCCACTTGGACCGCTCTGACCACCTTGGCTGGCAAGGCTGACGCCGAGGCGCTGGGCGCCGCGATGGAAAACCTGATCCCAGAACCCACCGGCATCGGCGTGTTCGAGGTCGAGGATGACAGCGGCTTGTGGGAGGTCGGCGGCTATTTCACCGAAAACCCTGACACCGCTGGCCTGGCGTTGTTGTCCACCCTGCACGGGGCGAAAGACTTCACCGTTTCGGAACTGCCCGAGGTCGACTGGGTCGCCCATGTGAAACGCGAATTGGCCCCGGTCGAGGCCGGGCGTTTCTTCGTTTACGGAACCCACGATGCGGATCAGCTGCCCAAGGACAAGATCGGGCTTTTGATCGATGCGGCGATGGCCTTCGGCACCGGGCATCACGGCACCACCCTGGGATGCCTGCGCGCGCTGGACCGTTTGGCGCAGAACGGCTTTGTCGGCCGGAACGTTGCCGACATCGGTTGTGGCACCGCCGTTCTGGCCATGGCCGCCGCGCGGATCTGGCCCAACCCGGTCATTGCCAGCGACATCGATCAGGTTGCGGTCGACGTGGCGCGTGCGAACGTGGCGGCGAACCACCTCGAGGAGCGCGTCCATTGCGTTGAAGCCGCCGGGTTCGATGCCCCTGACCTGCGCCAGGCCGCACCGTTCGACCTGGTGTTCGCCAACATTCTGAAAGGCCCGTTGATCGGCCTGGCGCCTGACATGGGTGATTCTGTCTCGCCGCAGGGATTCGCCATCTTGTCAGGCATTCTGAACCCGCAGGCCGACGAGGTGATCGCGGTTTATCGCCAAAACGGGTTCAATCTGGTTAACCGGGATGAGATTGTTGACTGGACGACGCTCACGCTGCAACGCGCGCCCTAAAAACGTCTAAAAAATGCTTGGAAACAATCGGTTTCCAGGGTTTTGCCACATTCTCGCCGCATTTCGCCTGAATCTTGTCATTGTTGGTGGGGGCCAGCACTCAGGAGGCGAAGATGGCCGAAGCCAACTACGTCAAGTTCAACAAGCGGTTGCGCAACATCGACCGCAAACATCAGAAACTGTCGCGCGGTTACGTGCAGCTGGTCGAACGTGATGGGATCCTCGTCCCCAAAGCACGTCGCAGCACACGTCGCGGGTTCCCGTTCCGGGGCCTTCTGCTGACGCTCGCAGTCTTCCTTGTGTTCAAGGGCTTCCTGCTGGCTCAAATCGGTCCGATCACCTATCAGGACCGCGTCGAAAAGCTGGCCGCTGGCAGCGCGATCGAACAGGCAGGGGCCTGGGCGATGCACGCCGATCCAGTCACGCTGTGGGTTGCCGGGCAACTCAAGCCGCTGATGTGAAATAAGCAATCAATGGGTTCCGGACTGTCCCCCGGGATCCGACCTGTGACCAGAAAGGCCCTCGTGGAAAACCACGGGGGCCTTTCGATATTCGGGGAGTGGGGCGCAAGACAAAGCTTCACGCCGTCTTTATGTCACCTGCGATCTGTTCAGCGGTTTCTTTCACGCGCAACATGCCTTGCGTTGTCGCGAAACAAGCGCGTGCGTGCAGAAGGGTCGGGCGAACAGATTCGACGGATTTTCCGAATTGTGACATCCAAGGATACCCGGGGCACCATCCACAAATAGAAATGGTGTGACGTGTTCACATTGTGGAAGTAGTAGACATGCTCGACGCCAAGGATTTTCGATTGCGCGGTTTCCAGCGACGTCATGTCAGTCAATGTGCGGAAGTGCCGCCTTGAGGCCAGAATGACCTGACCTGGAACTGGGTAGGCCACATCCTGATGCACATGAGTAAAAGGCGGTTTCGTGGACTGCGCCGCCTGGCACAAATTTGTGGCCAGAGGTGATTCCACAGCTTAGGCAAGCGCCCTGCTTCCTTAGGACCCGTCACTCGCGCCCCGCTCATAGGCGATCAACCCCAATCGCCGCGCGCTGTCCATTGTCAGAAGGTCCGAGTTGAAGCCGGGCAGCTGGAAATTGCGGATCGCTTTGCGGGTGCGGGGATCCAGGGTGCCGTTGATAGGCCCCTTGTAGACCCCACGCACGGTCAGGGCGCGTTGCAGGGTCGATACGAACTCGACCGTGAACAGATGCGGGCAGGGGACTTCGAAGAAGTAGTCACGCCGCTCCTGCACGATGCGTTGGCGCACGTCAGTCTTGTAGACCGCCGGTGCGATCACCGCGCCGTCCGAGGCGATTTGTGCCGGTTGGATCAGCACCTGTTCGGTGACGCTTTCGATCACCGCGGGGGTCACGTCTTTGCCGTAGCAAGCGCCGGAGCGCGCGTCGGGCGGGCCTTCGCCCGGGGCCAGAAGAGTGGCGCCATCGGGCGCGGCGGGGCCGGTGGGACTGACGCAGGCGGTCAGGGTCATCAGGGCCGCAAGGGCGATAAGGGGTCGGATCATGTGCTCGTGCTCAATTGCGGTTCTTGTGACCGTTTCGCGGGCAGGTTACCCGGTTTCACCGCACTGTCATAGCCCCATGGCTGGGCGCGTGCGCAAAGCTTCGCCTTCCTTGTTCACCCAGCCCATTTACCGGGCAGGGGCTGTGTCAGTCTCCAGCTCCGGGGGGCGGGCAAGATCGTCCAGCATGTGCGAGATGTCCTCGATCCGCTCGGCGATGATCTGCACCACGCCGCTTTCGCGTTGCAGTCGGCCCGTCACGCGCAGGCAGCGGCCGGAAACGACCGCGCGGCGAAACGCCTCATAGGCTTTACGCCAGACAATGATGTTGGACACGCCGGTTTCATCCTCAAGCGTAAGGAAGATCACGCCGTTCGCCGTGCCGGGGCGTTGGCGCACCAGGACCAGCCCCGCCACTGTCACAAGCGCCCCGTTGGGCGGCAGGTGCAACAGGTGATGCGGGATCGCGTGGGGCGGACGGGGCCAGGGCTGTTTCGGGGCACGCATGAGAACAAATATGGAACATTTCCCGCGATCACGCAACTGCGACATGTGAGGGGTCGCAAAACGGGCTGGCGATATACATATGGCTTGTCTAAACACAGCGCGAGCAACGAATGGAGAGAGCCAGATGGCAAAGATCACCTATGTCGAGCACAACGGCAAAGAGCATGTCGTGGACGTGGCCAATGGCCTGACCGTCATGGAAGGTGCGCGCGACAACAACATCCCCGGCATCGAGGCCGATTGCGGCGGCGCCTGTGCTTGTTCCACCTGCCACGTCTATGTGGACGATGCCTGGGTCGAAAAGCTGCCTGCGCGGGACGCGATGGAAGAGGACATGCTGGATTTCGCGTTTGAACCGAACGCCACCACGTCGCGCCTGACTTGCCAGATCAAGGTCACCGATGCGCTGGACGGTCTGGTCGTGAAAATGCCGGAAAAGCAGATCTAATGCGGCGCCTGGCGGCGTTTCTGACCGCCATCTGGGCGGGGGCGGCCTGGGCCACCCCGCCTGACATCATTACCGAGGCGCAATACGCCGAGCCCACCACGCGCTATGCCCACGGCGTGCTGGGCGATGATGTCGAATGGGGCGCGCTGGTCTTGACCGTCGATCGCTGTCTGGACTGCGCCACCAAGATGATCGACCGCGTGGTGATCCGTCTGCCGGAAACCCGCGTGTTCGAGGACCTTGCGCCGCGTCTGTTCGTCGATGACGATGGCGCCACGCAGGTCGCGGTGGTTGAAAGCGACCGTGACCGGGGCGCGCGGCTGGCGATCTATGACGAAACCGGGCTTGTCACTGCAACGCCGTTCATCGGCCAGGCCAACCGCTGGCTGGCGCCGGTGGGCATTGCCGATCTGGATGGGGACGGCTTTGTCGAGATTGCCTATGTCGATCGCCCGCATCTGGCCAAGGTGCTGCGGGTCTGGCGGCTGGCAGGCCGGGAGCTGCGCGAGGTCGCCTCGGCCCCCGGCATAAGCAACCACCGGATTGGGGAGGACTTCATCTCGGGCGGGATGCGCGATTGCGGCGCGGGGCCTGAGATGATCGTGGCCTCGGGAGATTGGCGCGAGGTGATGGCGGTAGGGTTTGACGGGAAAGCCCTGTCATCCAATCGGGTCGGGCCATTCGAAGGCCGCGACAGCTTTGCCGCCGCTTTGGCCTGCAAGGACTGACGCGCTAGGACTGCGGCGCGCGGGCACGCTCCGCGATCCGGGTCAGAACCCCACGCAAATCCCCTGCCGCAAGCGTCGGCTGTTTGCGCCACGGGGCATAGCCCGCGACCAGCGTGCTTCCAATCAGGACCAGCGCAATCATCGGGATGGCAGCGGTCAGCAGTTTCGATGTCGCCACGCCGGACAACGCCGCGATCGGGAACAGGCCAAGCCCTGCGATGAGGGCGATCAGCCCGATGGCAAACATCCATTTGCGGGACCGACCATAGGTGCCCCAGGTGATCCTGAGGTCCGGCTGCACCTTGGCCAGCGCATCGGCTGTGGCGCTGCAAAGATCGAGGAAGGCAAAGGCCTCGGGATCGGTGGTCCAATCGCCTGCCAGACCGCTCCAGCTGACGCTGTGGCGGAGGTCGCCCTGCCACAGGTCCATGTGGCGAAAGACATTTGATTTCACACGAGTTTGCACAAATGCGACGCGCGTGACCTGGGTCAGATCAAGTGTCCAGCCATCTTCCTGCGACAGGATCGGCCCGTCGAGGTGAAAGCTCACATGCCCGCGCGCCGGGGCCGGTTTGAAGCGGGCTTGCACAGCCCTTACAGCGCGCGCCAGCCGATGTCGGAGCGGGTGAAACCGTCGGGCCAGTCGATCCCGTCGACCATCGCATAGGCGCGGGCGCGGGCCTCGGACAGGCTGTCGCCGCGCGCGGTCACGTTCAGCACACGACCACCGGTGGCGGTGATCTGACCGTCAACCTTGGCGGTGCCCGCGTGGAACACCATGTTCAGGCTGTCCTCGGGCAGGGTATCCAGCCCCTTGATCACGCTGCCTTTTTCGTAAGGCCCGGGGTATCCGTTCGCGGCCATCACCACGGTGATGGCATGATCGTCGGCCCAGTTCACCTGTGCCTGATCCAGCCTCCCCTCGGCGCAGGCCAGCAGCAGGTCCAGCGCCTGTGCGCCCAGGCGCATCATCAGAACCTGGCATTCCGGGTCGCCAAAGCGCACGTTGTATTCCACCAGCCGGGGCTGGCCGTCCTTGATCATCAGACCGGCATACAGCACACCTTTGTAGGGGGTGCCACGTTTGGCCATTTCGGCCACGGTCGGGTTGACGATTTCATCCATCGCCTTTTGCGCCACCGCGTCGGTCAGAACCGGGGCAGGAGAATAGGCCCCCATGCCGCCGGTGTTCGGCCCGGTGTCGCCGTCGCCCACGCGTTTGTGGTCCTGGGCGGTGCCGATGGGCAGGGCAGTTTTGCCGTCACACAGGATGAAATAGGACGCTTCTTCGCCCTCCATGAATTCCTCGATCACGACCTCGGCGCCCGCGTCGCCGAACTCACCGTCGAACATGTCGTCGATGGCGGCCAGTGCTTCGTCTTCGGTCATCGCGACGATAACGCCCTTGCCAGCGGCCAGACCGTCGGCCTTGACCACGATTGGGGCGCCTTCGCGCCGGATATAATCCTTGGCAGGGTCCGGTGCGGTAAAGCGGGCGTAGCCTGCTGTCGGGGCTTGGGACGCGTCGCAGATTTCCTTGGTGAAGCTTTTCGAGGCTTCCAGACGGGCGGCCTCGGCGGATGGGCCAAAGGCCAGGATCCCGGCCTCTTCCAGACGGTCGGCAACCCCGGCAGCCAGCGGCGCCTCGGGGCCAATGATGACGAAATCAATGGTGTTTTCCTGGGCGAAGGTCACGACCGCGTCGCCATCCATTATGTCGATGCTGGCGCAGTCCGCGATGGCCGCCATGCCCGCATTGCCCGGCGCACAAATCAAACGGTCGCATTTCGGGTTCTGCATCACGGCCCAGGCCAATGCATGTTCGCGCCCGCCGCTGCCAAGGATGAGGATGTTCATGATGCGCTCCCTTTGCTATTGCGTGGGGCATATCGTTTGAAGGCACTGGAAACAAGCATGCGTGACCCGGATTTGTGGCACAGACTGAAAGCCTATCCCTTAGAGCGGCCAGGAGACGACCAGGGCTTCACGGCCAAGCTGAGGACCCAAAACAAATGGGACCATGCATTTGCCGATGCGGTCACGGATGACTACCGGCGGTTTGTGTATCTGAGTCAGGTCAGCGAAACACCCGTGACGCCGTCCCAGGCCATCGACAAGGCATGGCACCTGCACCTGACCCATACCCGCGCCTATTGGGACGGGCTGTGCAAGGACGTGTTGGCCAGACCGTTGCATCACGATCCGAGCGCGGGTGCAGGGGATGACGCCAAACACGCTGCGCAATATGCACGCACGCTGGCGCTCTATGAGGCCGAGTTTGGCATGGCCCCGTCCGAAGCCTTGTGGCCGCGCATGCCCGCGAAACCGGCGCAGGCGGGCGGGCGAACGCGAAGGACAGCCATCAAGCTGGGCGCGCTGGCCTGTGTTGGTGTCGTCTCTGGTGTGATGTTCTTCACCGGAAATGAAGACATCAGCGGGGCCGGTCTTGCCGTTCTGGTTGTCTTGGTGTTCTTCTTCCTTGCGGCGCGGGACAAGGCACCAGGCAGCGGTGGCGCTTACTCGGGTCACACGGCCTGTTCTTCCTCCTCGGACGGGGGGGCGGATTGCGGCGGCGACTAGGCGCCGTGCACCATCAGGGCCACGACCAACGCCTCGGCATCGTTGTGATAGAGCGTGATGTCTTCCGCCAAAAGGCGGGTGATCGCCGGGCGCTTGGGGGCAGGGATCCAGGCCAGCTCCATCGCGGTGGACAAAAGCGGCCCGCCGCCGGCCGTGATTTCCCCGATGATGGCGACAAAATTCGCAGTGACATGGCGCTCCACCCGCGCGCGCCGCGCATCATAGCGCGCGTTTTGCACGGTCGAGGACACCGCCTGCGCGGGCAGAAACAGCGGGTTCGGGATATGGCTGGGCTGGTCGGTGCAGGCCGCAAGGGGCAGGATCAGAAGAAGACGTTTCATGCCGGGTAAGGTGACAGGCTTGCGGGCGGGGGCCAAGCCTGTGCCCTTCCCCTCGGCGGCACACCGCCATAGGATGGGCGCAAAGCAGCACACAGGCCCCCATGTCCGACCTTCTTGAAGATACCACCCCCGGCGAAAATGCCCCGGAATTCACCGTTTCGGAAATCTCCGGCGCGGTAAAAAAGACCATCGAAGGCGCGTTTGGGCGCGTGCGCGTGCGCGGTGAGGTCGGGCGCGTGTTCAAGGCGCGCTCGGGCCATCTGTATTACGACGTGAAGGACGACAGGAACGTGCTGGCCTGCACCACCTGGAAGGGCCAGGCGGCGCGGCTGTCGGTGCAACCCGAGGAAGGGTTGGAGGTCATCGTCACCGGCAAGCTGACCGCCTTCGGCGCGCAGTCGAAATACAATCTGAATGTCGAAGAGGTCGAGGTCGCCGGCGAAGGCGCGCTGATGGCGATGCTGGAAAAGCGCAAGAAGGCGCTGGCAGCCGAGGGGCTGTTTGATGTGGGTCGCAAACAGCGCCTGCCATATCTGCCCGAGGTGATCGGGGTCGTGACCAGCCCGTCAGGCGCGGTGATCCGTGACATCCTGCACCGGCTGCGCGACCGGTTTCCGCGCAAGGTGCTGATCTGGCCCGTCGCTGTGCAAGGCGCGGCCTGTGCGCCGGAAGTGGCGCGCGCGATCGACGGGTTCAACGCGCTCACCCCCGGCGGCGCACTGCCCCGGCCCGACCTGTTGATTGTTGCGCGCGGTGGCGGGTCGATCGAGGACCTATGGGGCTTCAACGAGGAAATCGTGGCCCGTGCGGTGGCCGCGTCCGATATACCGCTGATCTCGGCGGTCGGGCACGAAACCGATACGACGCTGATCGACTATGTCTCGGATCTGCGCGCGCCCACGCCCACGGCGGCGGCGGAACACGCGGTGCCGGTGCGGTTGGAGTTGCTGGCCTGGGTCGAGGAGCAAAGCGCACGGCTGTCGCGCGGCATGGGCCAGGCGGTGATGCAGCGCGGCCAGCGCTTGCGCGACCTGTCCCGGGCCTTGCCCCGGGCCGAGGCGCTTCTGGACAGCCCGCGGCAGCGGCTGGATCAGGTCAGCCTGCGCTTGCCCAACGCCCTGCGCGGCTTGACCGCGACGCGGCGGGTGAAACTGACCGAAGCCTCGGCGGGCCTGCGCCCCCGCGTGCTGACCGCGCGATTGGAGCCGATGCGCGACCGGATCGCGACCACCGGTGCCCGTCTGGGTCCGGCGCTGGGCCGGGCAGCAGCGGAAAAGCGGCGCGAACTGGACCGGTTGGCGCCGCGTCTGGACGGCGCGCGACTGGGCGAGGCCACGACCTTGCGAAAGGACGCGTTGGCAGAGGCGGCCAAGCGGCTGGAGCGGGCTTTCGCGGTCAACACGGCCAAGCATCGCGACCGGATGGATGCGTTGGAGCGGATGCGCCAAACGCTGGGCTATACCGAAACGCTGAAGCGCGGCTACGCAGTGGTGCGCGGCGACGGCGACGTGGTGACAACCGCCAAGGCCGCCGGCAAGGCCGGGGCGCTGGAAATCGAGTTCGCCGATGGGCGTCTGGCGTTGGGTGAGGCGCCCGCCAAACCTGCGAAAAAACCCAAGCCGAAACCGAAAACGCCCACGCCCGGGCAAGGGTCGCTGTTCTGAGCCAACCTACCGGCTGGGGCGTTTGCCTTTCGGCGTGAACCGTTTGCCGGGATCGGCGGCGCGGTTTTTCGGGGCGGGTTTACCGGCTGGTTTGCCGCGCGGACCTGAGGTGGCCCGTCCGGCAGGCTTACCGGCAGGCTTGCCACCCGGTTTGCCACTGGGCTTACCGGTGAACTTGCCACCCGGTTTTCCACCCGGCGCGCCCTTGCGGCTGCGCACAGGCTTGCCACGCGTCTGCGCCGGAGCCTCCTCATGCGCCATGCCCAATTGGTCGCGCATCACGCGGGCTTTGATCTCTTCGACCTGTCCGGCCTTCAGTTCGGCCAGTTTGAACGGGCCATAGCTGACCCGCAGCAGGCGGTTCACGGACAGGCCCACGGCCTCCATCGCGCGGCGAATTTCGCGGTTCTTGCCTTCGCGCAGCGACACGGTCAGCCAGGCGTTCGCGCCCTGTTGGCGATCCAGCGACACGGTCATCGGCTGGAACCGTTCGCCATCCACAGTGATGCCACGGCGCAATGGGGCCAGCGTGTCCTCGCTCGGCTCCCCTTTCACGCGGACGCGGTATTTGCGCACCCATCCGGTCGAGGGCAGCTCCAACTTGCGCTTGATGCCGCCATCATTGGTCAGCAGCAGCAGGCCTTCAGAGTTGATGTCCAGCCGCCCCACGCTCATCACGCGCGGCAGATCCTTGGGCAGAGTGTCAAAAACCGTCTCACGCCCCTTTTCGTCCTTCGCCGTGGTCACCAGGCCCAGGGGCTTGTGGTACAGCCACAGGCGCGGCGGCTCAGGCTCGGCCAGGGGCGCGTCGTCGACCATGATCTGGTCCTTTGTGGTCACGTTCAGCGCGGGGCTGTCGATGACCTTGCCGTTCACGGCCACGCGGCCCGCTTCGATCATGCGCTCGGCTTCGCGGCGCGATGCGACGCCCGCGCGGGCCAGAACCTTGGCGATGCGGTCGCCGTCCGGTGTCTTGGGAGTTTCCTGTGTCATGCCCCCGCATAGCGCGCGTTTGGGCAAAGGGAAAGCCTTGGCAAAGCGGGCAGGGCAGGGCAGGAAGGGGCATGAGTCCTTTCACCTCGCATATGGATGCCGCCCTGGACGAAGCGCGCAAGGCCGCGGCGCGGGGTGAAGTGCCGGTGGGTGCGGTGCTGGTCGGACCAGATGGCACCATCGTGGCGCGGGACGGAAATCGGACGCGCGAGCTGAACGACCCAACCGCCCATGCCGAGATCCTGGTAATCCGCGCAGGTTGTGCTGCGGCGGGCAGTGAACGGCTTCCGGGCCATGACCTCTATGTCACCCTGGAACCCTGCCCGATGTGCGCCACGGCGATCTCCTCTGCGCGCATCCGGCGGCTGTATTACGGTGCTGCCGACCCGAAATCAGGCGGCGTGGCGCAGGGGCCGCGGGTGTTTTCCCATCCGCAATGCCACCACGTGCCCGAGGTTCTGGACGGGTTTCAGGCCGATGAGGCCGAGGCGCTGCTGAAGACCTTCTTTGCCGCGAAACGGTGATGCCCTTGCGCCAGCTTCAGTAATCAGGTTGATCGTGTGTCATTGGCTCAAGACCCTTGCCCGGACCCCAGGCACGGTTTGCCGATGGATTGATTGCGCCCTATCGTGGCAGGGCATCGCGACGCCCGCGCCACTTGCGCAATTTGAATACAGGAGCGTGACATGGATTTTGAAACGACCACGGCGGAGGATTTCGGCGCGTCCCTGACCGGGCTGGGGATCAATATACTGACGCGGGATGTGCGCGCGCTGTCCGCGTTCCTGGTCGAGGTCTTTGAGATGACAGCGCACCGGATAAGCGACGATTTCGCCATCATGACCTATGGCGGGCAGGTGTTCCAGTTGCACGGCGACCATACCTATCACAGCCACCCCCTGCCGTCGCTTCTGCCCGAGGCAGGCGCGCGCGGGGCAGGGATCGAATTGCGGCTTTATGGCACCGACCCTGACGACGCGGCGGTGCGCGCCAAGGCGTTTGGCGCGACGGTTTTGCAGGCACCAGAAAACAAGCCGCACGGGCTACGCGAATGCGTGATCCTTAGTGACGAAGGCTATGCCTGGCTGCCCAGTCGCGCCTTGAGCGACGAAGAGGCGGCGGCGGTCGGCTGACGCGCCCTACCCGTGCGGCGCCGGGCCTCCAGGGCACAGTGAGTAGTCCATCCAATGTCGGCTTTGCGGACAGAGCCGTATTTTGCGTGCAAAGAAGATGCGAGTGCAGAAAACCTTCGCACGCGCTGCGCCCGGTGTTCGGCAACGCGGCAGTTTTCCCCAGCCTGGCCAATCACGTCGTCGAACTCAGATGATTCCAAACAGCTTTTTTGCAACGATGGCCAACTTCACACTCCAATCGGTCTTTCTGAAGCGTCATAAGGTCCCGTTTTTGCTAATTTCCGTGGCGATCTCGTAGGAGATTCTTTTGCACCTTGCCCATCGTATTGCGAGGGAGCGCATCCGTGGTTTGGTACTCACGAGGATGTTTGAAGCGGGCAAGCTTGGTCTCGACTGTGGCGACAATTGCATCCGTGGACAGAGCAGGATCTTCCAACACAATCGAGGCAACCACGCTTTCGCCAAAGTCAGGATGCGGAACACCATAAACGGCGCTTTCCAATACGCCGGGGACGTCGTTGATCACGTCCTCAATCTCTTTCGGATAGATGTTATAGCCGCCTGCGATGATGAGATCTTTCTGACGCCCAACGATCGAGACACGGCCATCTTCGGCCATTGTCCCAAGGTCGCCCGTGATGAAAAACCCGTCGTCACGCAATTCTTCCGCCGTCTTGTCGGGCATCTGCCAATAGCCCTGAAACACGTTGTCGCCACGCACTTCAATGACGCCAATTTCACCTGTCGCACAGGTTTCTCCGGTTGCCGTATCGGTGATCTTCACCTCGGTGCCGGGCAGGGCGTATCCGACCGATCCTGCAATCCGGTCGCCGTCATACGGATTGGATGTGATCATGTTGGTCTCGGTCATGCCGTACCGTTCCAAGATGCGATGGCCGGTGCGGTCTTCAAACGCGACATGTGTTTCGGCAAGCAACGGTGCAGAGCCCGATATGAAAAGACGCATGTTCGCGACGGTGGGTTTGCTAAAGCGTTCGTCGGACAGCAGGCGCGTATAGAATGTCGGCACACCCATCATCAAGGATGCGGTGGGCAATGCGCCCAGAACCGTATCAAGGTCAAACTTCTCCATGAACCGAACCGACGCGCCCGATAAAAGCGCGGTGTTCATCGCCACGAAAAGACCATGTGTATGAAAGATCGGAAGGGCATGTATCAACCGATCATCATCTGAGATTTGCCAAAGTTCCGTCAGGACTTCGGCATTGGACAAAAGGTTTCGATGGCTCAGCATCGCGCCTTTTGAGCGACCGGTCGTGCCTGAAGTGTAAAGCAAAGACGCAAGATCGTCTGGGTCCCGCTGCACAGTTTCAAATGCCTCGGGCAATGCGTTTGCAGTCACCGACAGGCTTCCGTTTGAACCGCAAAGAGTGTGGACCTTGGCCCCGACCTTTGATGCGATGGCATTGATCGCACTTTCGTCTTTGGCGTCACATACAATCAATTTGGGTTGTGCATCCGATACGAAATATTCCAGCTCGGCCTCAGTATACGCCGTATTCAAGGGTAAATAGACCGCGCCCGCCTGCACAGATCCGGCATAAAGCGCAATTGTATCTGCGAGTTTAGGGGCTTGCACAACCACTCGGTCGCCGGGCGTCACACCCGCTGCGACAAGAACATGGGCCATCTGCGCGGCGCGGCGTACAAAGGCGTCATATCTCAGCTGTGAGCCATCGTCGCATTCAAGGAATGTCGCGCTATTGCCAGCGTGCGGAGCGATCAACGCATCATAAAGCGGGTTTGTCATGTCTTCATGCCTTTTGGGATGCCACGATCGGCGCTGTTGAAAGTGCCGCGACGGTCGGTGAAGCGGCAACGATACCATTCAGAACGAAGTCTTCGTGCTGGCGTTCGGTTTGTGACAGATCATAGAGATAGTTGACCATCATGCCGCTTGACTGCATTTGTCCATTTTCCGACGTGTCCGCTTGGGTATGCAGGTCAAATACCTCGGCTCCGTTCCCAAGATGAAACCGTGCCACCGGATCAAGCGGCGTACCATCGGCGCGTTTTGCCAACAACAAATAGCGGGCGGCCAGGGCCTTGCAGTCGTCATCCGTGGCCGCGCCGCCTAGCATCGCGGTCGCCGCTTGTCCGATCTCTTCGTCCTTGGTCTGTTGTTCGAGCCATGCGTTCAATCCCGGAATGGGCGACAGCGTGACAGAAGTCTCAAGCGTTGGGACTTCTAGTGCCAGCTCTGTGACCACTTGCTTGATAAGCAAGTTGCCAAAGCTGATATTGCGAAGCCCTTTTTGGCAGTTCGAAATCGAATAGAACACGGCGACGTTTGCTTGTTCAGCATCGATGGGCGTTCGTCCTTCAGAAAGCAGCTTGTCAACCGATCCCGGAACGCCCTCGGTCAAAGCAACCTCGACAAAAATCAGCGGCTCGTCAGGCATGGCCGGGTGAAAGAACGCAAAACAGCGGCGGTCGGGGGGATAGAGTCTGCGCCGCAGGTCATCCCAATCATTGATCTGGTGGACGGCTTCATAGGCGACAATCTTGTCGAGAATCCGCGCCGGGGTATCCCAGCTGATTTGTTTCAAGACCAGAAAGCCCCGGTTGAACCAGCTTCGCAGCAAGTGGACGAAATCCAGATCAGTTCGCCTTAGCGCAGGCTGATCTTTCAAAAAGCGCAGCAAGTCGACGCGCATCGACACCAAGGTGGGCGTCGCCCCCGTGGGTTGGTTGAGCCGCCGTAACAATTCTTGCCGCCGTGGCTCGGATGCTTGGCTCAGGGTGCTGAAATGCTCGACACTTGGATCCTGTGCGTATTGGCGGGCAAGCGTCGCTACCTGGGCTGCGTCAATGTCAAGTTCGTCATTGAGGTATTCAAAGAACGCGCGCTTTCCAGCGTCGTCCAGGTCGCCATAGCGTTCCAGCACAGTTGCAGCGAGCCGATATCCCGACACTTCACCTTCGGCCGACAAAAGCGCCTCGCACAGATCGACGATGCTACGGTCATCCTGCTTGCCACGCATCTGATTTGGCCGGTCGAACAGATGCGCCAGCAGGTCACCTAAGAAACGATTGCGCTTCATCTTATGTGTCCATCTGGCTGCTCAGATACTCGCCTGTCCGTCGATAATGGCTCAGCAGCAATTCGCAGGCGCTGTCGGTATTTTTGCCAATGGCGGCGTTCATGATTTCTTGGTGTTCGGTTTCAATTGACCGTTTCTGATAGCTTTCGCCGCCCGCAGCGAGGTATCGATAGCGGATGTTCAGGTCGTAAAGTTGCGAACAATACCCCTCTAGCATCGGCAGTCCCGACTGATCCAACAGCGCCATATGAAATGCTTTGTGGGCGGCCTCAAACACAGCGACGTCGTGTCCTCTGGCCTTGTTCATGTGGTAGTGTTTGAGGATAAGGCGCTCTTCCCAAGGCGCATCTGCATTGGCGATCGAGGCACGCAGCGCCATGTCTTCAAGCGTGCAACGCAGCATGAGGATTTCTTCAAAGTTCTCTTTGCTGACCGGTGCTGCGCGAAAACCGCGCTGATCAATCCGTTCGACAAGTTTGTCTGACGTCAAAAGGCTTAGCGCCTCGCGCACAGGGCTTGAACCCAATTCCAGCAGGCGGCGCAGTTGTTCAATCTTCAGCTTGAAACCGGGCTCAATCTCGCCGGTCAGGATCATCTCACGCAGCTTGAGATAAGCCCCGCGCGTGGCCGAAGATTCCTTGGTCGCCGTCTCTGTCGCCATATTCACTTGGCTTCTCCTATTGCTGTTCGCGAATGCCCATTAGCTGAGCGTCGCGCCACCTGTCGAGAGGTTGGCTGACACGCTGACCGATCCTTCATTGATCATCCAACGCCGCAAAATATAGGTGCGCGCACCGCTTCCATGCATCGGGTCCGCTTCGGCAAGGGCGCGTGCGGCCTCAAGGCTGTCAGCGCGGTAGATGATCAACCCCATGCCTTGCATATGTTCGCCCGTTTCGTCCGACATCGGGCCCGCAAACGCCAGCTTCCCTTCGCGTTCCAGCTTCGCCTGGTAGGCCAGGTGATCAGGCAGCGACGCCTTCACATCTTCCGGTGCTTTCGCAGGCGTGCTGTGCGCCACATAAAGCTCAAACGCCAGTGCACCTCGAGTTTTCGCCTCTGCCTTGTAATCCGCCCAAGCAACCATCGCGCCCTCCAAAAATATCGATATTATTTGACATCTGATAATATTGTAGGCAGAAATTAGGGGAACTGACAAGGATTGCATTCATGAAATACATGGTGGGCGAGACATCAACCGGGACAGCGGTCTTTGCCATAAATGGCGAGAAAGCCGTTAATATTACGGCTCTTGATCCTGGAATTGGCAGCGATTTGGCTGTGCTTGCTGGCCAGGGCGATCGCATCGAATCTCTTTCTGATCAGCTTGGCGCAGCGCCGACTGTGCCTGTTGATTCGATCACACCTGCGCTGCCCGTCGCGAACCCGGGGGCGATTATTTGCGTCGGTCTGAACTACACTGATCACATCAAAGAGGGCGGCTATGACATCCCGGATTACCCGGCATTGTTCATGCGCTCGAAGGCCTCGATCATGGCGGCTGGGAAGCCCATGGTGCGCCCCACATGCTCGGAACGTTTGGACTATGAAGCCGAATTGATGCTGATTGTAGGCAAAGGCGGCCGCCACATCTCGGAAGCGGACGCGCTGGATCATGTGTTTGGTTACACCGTCTTCAATGACGGCTCCGTGCGCGACTATCAACGCAAGACGCACCAATGGACACCGGGCAAGAATTTTGACGACACCGGCGCGATTGGCCCAATTGTCGTGACCCCCGATGAGGTGCCAGAAGGCGCAGCTGGCCTTAATATCGAAAGCCGCGTCGGCGATGAGATTTTGCAAAGCTCGAACACCGCAAACATGATTTGGGGCGTTCGCAAGATCATCGCAATCGTATCTGAATACACCACTCTGGCCCCCGGCGATCTGATTGCACTTGGCACACCGCCGGGCGTTGGGCACGCAAAGAAACCTAACCCGCGTTGGTTGGTGCCGGGTGAAACCGTCGAGATCGAAATCGAAGGGATCGGCATTTGCGCCAGCCCTATCGTGGACGAAAAAAACCACGCGTCGGAGGCTGCTGAATGAACGCGCCAACCGGACAGGAGCTTGCGGGTCTGCGCGCCAAGGCACAGGAAGATCACCGCGCATTGCGCGGACGGTTGAATCGGCTATCCGACGATGCCATCGATCTGATCTTGCGGGGTGCTCGGTCGCATTATGCCTGGACGGACAAGCCGATCCCTGACGGATTGCTTGAAGAGATCTATGACATCACGATCAATGGCGCGACCAGCATGAACACATTGCCCGCCCGTTTCGTTTTCGTAAACACTCCAGAAGGCAAAGCGCGGTTGGCGAAGTCGCTAAAGCCCAAGAACGTCGAGAAAATGATGGGGGCACCCGTAACGGCAATTATCGCATATGACACGGATTTTTGGCACGAGCTGCCGTTCCTGTTTCCGCATGAGGACCGTCGTCACTTGTTTGATGGCAAACCGGAGTATTGCGAAGACACAGCTTTTCGCAACGGCACGCTTCAAGGAGCGTACTTCATGATCGCGGCACGCGCTGTTGGGCTGGATGTCGGGGCCATGTCAGGCTTTTCCAACAAGATTGTCGACGAAGAGTTCTTTGCCGGCACCACTCTGAAGTCGAATTTCCTGTGCAACATTGGTTACGCCGATGAGACCGCGCTGTTTCAGAAACTGCCGCGTTTCGCATTCGACAAAGTTTGCACATTCGCCTGAAGGAGGCCCCACATTGGCCGTCAAAATGAAAACTGTTGTGACCTATCGCGCCAAGGCAGAATGCCCGACCCATGCGCGTACGGAAATTCCAGTACGCGATCTGATTGTCGTGATTGACGAACCATTGGAACGTGGTGGGACTAATTGGGGTCCCTCTCCGACGGAAGCGGCAATGACGGCACTGATCGCCTGTACGAATGTCATCGGCCACAAATGTGCCAAAAAGCTTGGTGTGGATCTTGGCAGCACAAGAATTGACGCCAACTGCAAATTTGATCGGCGCGGTGTTCTCTTGGAGGAAGAGATCGACGTGCCGTTCCCTGAAATCTCACTCACGGTGAACTGCGACACCCCGGCCAGTCAGGCTGACCTGGCACGGGTTGGGGTGGAAACAGCGAAATACTGCGCAATCGCAAAGCTGTTTGAAGCAGCAGGCACAGATCTGACCGTGAATTGGGTGAAGACGAACACGTAAAACAACAGGGCGAAAGCCCATATCTCTGGGAGGAAGAAAATGTTGAATTGGACGAAGAAAGCAGTGGCGGGGGCCGCACTTGCGACAATGACGGCTCTACCAGTAGCCGCACAAGAGACTGTTTCGGCTGTTGTCATTGATGGCTATCCTGACCGAGCGCTTTGGGTGAAGGAGTTCACGAATTTCTTTATCCCACAAGTCGATAGCCGCCTTGCAGCAGCTGGCAACTATCAAATGAGTTGGCAGGAAAACTATGGTGGCTCAATTGTGAAACCCAAAGGCGTGCTGGAAGGCGTGCAGTTGGGTCTTGGTGACATCGGCATCGTGACAACCATTTTCCACTCATCGAAGCTGCCAAGCCAGGGCATCTCGGGATCCACGCCGTTTGTGTCTTCGGATGCCCGCGCTGTGGCGAAAGCGGTCGACGAGATTGCGCGCGAATACCCTGCCATGCAAAACGAATTTGCGGCTCAGAACCAAGTTTATCTCGCGACGGGCGTCGTGTTGGACACGTATCAGGTGTTCTGTTCGCAGCCGGTCGCATCGGTTGCGGATCTCGAAGGGCGCAAGATCGCGGGTGCGGGTTTGAACCTGCGCTATCTGGAAGGTATCAAAGATGCCGCTGGCGTTCGTGGTGGTCTGACAGATTTCTACAACATGCTGCAGACGGGCTTGGCCGATTGCGCGATGCTGTGGCCCGAGGCGGCGGTCACGTTCAAGATTGCGGAAGTCGGACCCTACATGCTGCAAGCAGACCTTGGTGCCGTGAACTCGAAAACCGTTACCGTAAATGCGGATTATTGGGCAAAGCTGCCTGACGAGGTGAAAGCCACCCTTCAGGATGTCGCAATTGAATACCGCGACCACCTTGCCGGTATCGCAATGGACCGCGCAGCTGCTGCACACGCAGCCTATACCGAAGCCGGCGGAACAATCGTTGAGGTCTCGGCTGATGATCGCGCCGCATGGGCCAACGCGATGCCAAACATCGCGTCGGAATGGGCAGCAACGCTGAACGGCAATGGCGAACAAGGTACCGACATGCTGGCCGCTTATCTTGGCAAGCTTGAAAGTGCAGGCTTCGTCGGTGTCCGTGACTGGACCGCAGAGTAACCGATTGGCAACCCCAGAAAGGGTCATCCGATGTTAACTTCGGCTATCGCTGGCCTGTCTAGGGTCGCCAACACCTTTGCTATCGCTGCCAACGCCATGGGTACGCTTGTCGTGCTGGCGTTGGTGGTCGTCCTTAACGTCGACGTGATTGCACGAGGCGTATTCTCGGCCCCCATCAAGGGCACGTACGAGATGGTCCAGTTCTCGGTCGTCCTTATCGTTTTTCTACAACTTGCCGATGTTGTTCGGGTCGACCGTTTGACCCGATCAGACGGCTTTCTCAATCTGCTTCATAACCGTCATCCACGGCTGACGGCGAACATGAGACGCATCATCAACGCGTTGTCTGCGATTTTCATGGGGCTGATCGCCTACATCACTTTCCCGGAATTCCTGCACATGTGGGACACGCAGGATTATTTTGGAGTGCCCGGACTGTTTACTTTGCCCTGGTGGCCCGTGAAGTTGGTCATTTCAATCGGCACGGCACTGTCCTGCCTGATTTTCATCCTAAAAGTTATCACTGCGCAGGATCGCCCCCAGCTGATCCGCGCGCCCGAACATGACGAGCCGTCCAAATGAGCCCGATTGAGATTGGCCTCATCTCGGTCATTGCAATTGTCTTTCTGATCTATGCAGGCGTCTACATTCCGATCGCCTTGGGCATGGTGTCCTTCGTGTCGATCTGGTTGATGCGGGACAATTTCACACTTGCTTTGAACCTGCTGAAAATCGCGGTCGGCGACAGCGCGATGGAATACAGCTTTGCCACCATACCGCTCTTTACCTTTATGGGGCTCATAGTCTCCAAAGCCGGACTTGGCCGAGACATATACGAAGTCATGACCATGCGGTTTCGCAAAGTGAAAGGCGGCATCGGCATGGCAACCGTCGGGGCGAATGCGGTCTTTGCGGCGGTCACCGGGTCGTCGATCGCGTCTGCGTCAGTATTCACCAAGGTGTCGGTGCCACAGATGTTGGCCCAAGACTACAACCCGCGCTTTGCTGTTGGCGTCGTTGCCGGGTCGTCCGTGTTGGGCATGATCATTCCGCCCTCGGCGATGCTGATCATCTACTCGTTTGTATCAGAGCAGTCGGTTGGGGATATGTTCCTTGCCGGCGTCATTCCGGGTATCATGCTGGCCATCGCCTATGTGGGCGCGATTTGGTTTATGGGGCGCTACACCCCGAATTTTGTTGGCGGCCGCGTTGTCCAAGATACGGAATGGATGTCCGGGCGTGAAATCGCATCGAAAACACTGCCGACCCTGGGTCTGATCACGATTGTTCTGGGTGGGATCTATACCGGCTGGCTGACGGCGGTCGAAGCTGGCGCAACAGGTGCGCTTGTTGCGCTGATCATTGCCGCTGTGCGCAAATCAATGACGGCCAGATCGTTCTGGGAGGCCTTGCTTGAAACCGGTCACATCACTGCGGCGATCTTGTTTTTGATCACCGCCGCGTCGATCTACAGCCGGATGCTGGGTCTGGCTGGCTTGCCGAACCAACTCCAGGATCTGCTGGCAGGAAACGCCGCGTCGTTCTGGACAGTCATGTTGGTCTATGTGCTGCTGATGCTGTTTCTTGGCACCTTGCTGGATACGGCGTCAATCATCCTGATTGTCGTGCCTCTGTTTTTGCCGCTTGTCGAAGCGCTTGATCTGTCGCTGATTTGGTTCGGCATCATCACAGTCGTCGGCGCGGAAATCGGACTGTTAACACCACCACTTGGGATATCGTGTTTCGTGATCAAGTCGACGATCAACGATGACCGCATTTCGCTTAAAGACGTCTTCATGGGCGCATTGCCCTTCGCCTTTGTCATGCTCATCGTCCTGTTCATCCTGATCGCGTTCCCGGTCCTCAGCCTCGCCTTGATTTAAGGAGCTACATCATGCGCAACGTCACCAAAGATAACATCACCGACGTCTTTATGGGCTATCTGGCCGAGGACAGCGATCCGCGCGTGCGCGAGGTCATGGGCGCAATGGTAAAGCACCTGCACGCGTTCGCACGCGAAACCAACCTGACCCATGATGAGTGGCGCAAAGGCATCGAATTCCTTCAAGGTTGCGCAGCGGTCGAGTGCGAGGATCGGCACGAATTTGTTCTGGCTTCTGACGTGCTTGGCATGTCCTCGTTGGTCGACATGCTGAATTCCAGCCCAGAGGCCACGTCGTCGTCGGTGCTTGGACCATTCCATGTTTCTGGGGCACCGCCCCTTGCGTTTGGTGGCGATATGAAACGCCACTACGGGGGCCCCATTTTGTTGGCGGAAGGGACGATCAAAGACACCGATGGCAACCCAATTGCTGGGGCACAGCTGGATATCTGGCAGACCGCGCCAAACGGCAAATACGCAAGCCAAGACGAAGAGCAGGACACTTATTCGTTCCATGGTCTCATGACCGTGGGTGACGATGGGCGCTATGCGTTCACCACTGTTAAGCCGGTTGAATACACTGTTCCTGACGATGGCCCTGTTGGTGAGATTCTGCGTGCATGTGGTCGACATCCGTGGCGACCTTCCCACCTGCACTACATCGTCACAGCGCCTGGTTACCGATCGCTCGTCACCGAGATTTTCCCGGACGACGACCCTTATCTTGATCAGGATACGGTCTTCGGCGTCCGCGACGATCTGGTGATGACATATGTAGAAAAACCAGCTTCGGCATTCCCGGACGGCATGGAAATCTCGGGGTCTGTTGCTGAGACGTTTTTGCACGTTGAGTTTGACGTAACGCTGATGCCAGAAAAGTAACGGTCGCCTCCAGAACACTGAATCACAATGAAAACGGTGCGGGCAGGATCGAGTCGTTTTCATTTGGTTGGATGATTGCTGCACTTTGCTCGAGTGACTTTTAAGGCTGGGCCAGCACCCCTAACCTTGTTGCCGACCGAGCGAATTTAAGCTGCATGCACGCGAGACACAGATTTGGATGCGTCTGCATAGGGCTCAGAGCCGCCATTTGCCGCGTAGCGCCTGAAAGGCGACGGTCCTTTTTTCTGAAGGTCCTTACGTGCCAAAACTCGATTGCGAGCCGATCCTGCGGGGTGTTTCACGGCGGCTAGAGCTCGATCGGCGCCATCACTTCGGGTTCGATTACGTCCACCCTAGGCAGGCCTGCCTTCAGCACGTCCGCCGATTGCTCCAGCAGCGGGAAGGTCCGGTAGTGGCAGGGGATCACCGTCTTGAAGTCGAAATACCGCTTTGCCGCGTAGGCTGCGCGCGCCATGTTCATGGTGAAATGCCCACCCGCACACAGGATGCCGATGTCGGGCTTGTGGATGTCGCCCATCCATTCCATGTCTGCCATGATGTCAGTGTCACCGCTGGCATAGATCACGTGGCCGTCGCCCGCGATCATGAACCCGGCCTCGGCCCCAGTATAGAGCGGCCCTTCGTCTGTCGCGATGGATGACGAATGCACCGCGTTGACCATCGTTACCGCGACATCGCCCAGCATCACCGTGCCGCCCTTGTTGAAGCCGACGGTCTGGATGCCGTGCTCGGTTTCCCACCATTGCATCAGGTCATAGATGCCGACCGCGGGGATGCCCAGTTCGGCACAGATCGCGGGCGTGTCGGTGGCGTGGTCGCCGTGGCCGTGAGTGATCAGCACATGGGTGGCGCCGGCGATGGCCTCGACGCGGCGTGCTTCGTCGAACATCGGGTTGCCGACGACCCACGGGTCCAGCAGCAACACCTGGTCGCCGATTTCGATGCGGAAACTTGCGTGGCCCAGCCATGTGATCTTCATTGTCCGTCCTCCCAATGCTTTGCCCCAGCTTAGCGCGGATTTGCGTCCTGTCACGCCCTCTGGGTTGCGGGTTGCCCCTGCGGGCGCTAAACGGGCGGGCGAAACTCATCTCGGAGCGCTCCCCATGTCGATCGACATCGAAACCGCACGCAAAGTGGCCCATCTGGCCCGGATCAAGGTGGAGGAAGACCGTCTTCCTGCCCTGGCCCATGAATTCAATGACATCCTCGGCTTCATCGAACAGCTGAACGAGGTGGACGTAGAGGGCGTGGAGCCGATGACTTCGGTCACGCCGATGCGCCTGAAGCGCCGGGTTGATGAGGTGACGGATGGCAACCAGCAAGAGAAAGTTCTGAAAAACGCGCCCGATGCGCGCGAGGGCTTCTTTGCCGTGCCGAAGGTGGTGGAATAATGGCTGAGCTGAACAAACTGACGATTGCCGAGGCCCGCGACGGGCTGCGCAAGGGCGACGTGACCAGCGTCGAACTGACGGAGGCCTGCCTGGCCGAGATCGACGCCGCGGGCGTGCTGAACGCCTTCGTGCACAAAACACCCGAAATCGCTTTGGAACAGGCGAAAGCGGCTGACGCGCGCCTGAAGGGCGGCGAAGAGGCCCCGGCGATGTGCGGCATTCCGCTGGGCATCAAGGACCTGTTCTGCACCAAGGGCGTCGCCAGCCAGGCAGCCAGCGCCATTCTGGATGGCTTCAAACCGGAATACGAATCGACCATCACCCAGAACCTGTGGGATGCGGGCGCGGTCATGTTGGGCAAGCTCAACATGGATGAATTCGCGATGGGCTCGTCGAATGAAACCTCGACCTACGGCGACGTTGTAAACCCGTGGCGCCGGGGTAATGAAACGACGCCGCTGACGCCGGGCGGCAGCTCGGGCGGGTCCGCAAGCGCCGTGGCCGCCGATCTGTGCCTGGCCGCGACCGGCACCGACACCGGCGGCTCGATTCGCCAACCTGCGGCCTTCACCGGCATCACCGGGATCAAGCCGACCTATGGCCGGTGCTCGCGTTGGGGCGTGGTGGCGTTTGCCAGCTCGCTGGATCAGGCCGGGCCGATGACCAAATCCGTGCGCGACGCGGCGATCATGCTGGAAGCGATGTGCAGCCACGATGTGAAGGATTCGACCAGTGTCGATCTGCCGGTGCCGAACTTTGAGGCGATGCTGACCGGCGACATCAAAGGCAAGGTGATCGGTATTCCCAAGGAATACCACATGGAGGGGATCCCGGCCGAGATCGAGGCGCTGTGGGCCGAAGGCACCGCGATGCTGAAGGACGCAGGCGCGGAAATCCGCGATATCTCCCTGCCGCACACGAAATACGCGCTGCCGGCCTATTACGTGATTGCGCCCGCCGAAGCGTCGTCGAACCTGGCGCGCTATGACGGCGTGCGCTATGGCCACCGCGCCAAGCTGGGCAAGGGCGACGGCATCACCGAGATGTATGAAAAGACCCGCGCCGAAGGCTTCGGTGACGAGGTCCAGCGCCGCGTGATGATCGGCACCTACGTGCTGTCCGCGGGCTTTTACGACGCCTATTACAACCGTGCGCGCCGTGTGCGCAGCCTGATCAAGCGCGACTTTGAAACCGTGTTTGCCGATGGCATCGACGCGATCCTGACGCCGGCCACGCCGTCCTCGGCCTTCGGCCTGGGCGAAATGGCGGACGAGGATCCGGTCAAAATGTACCTCAACGACGTCTTTACGGTGACGGTGAACCTGGCGGGTCTGCCGGGGATCAGCGTTCCCGCCGGTCTGGACGCCCAGGGTCTTCCGCGGGGTCTGCAGCTGATCGGCCGTCCGTGGGAAGAGGGCGATCTGCTGAATTTCGCCCATGTTCTGGAAGATCGCGCAGGCTTTGTGGCGAAACCTGGTAAATGGTGGTAAACCCCGTCGCTGGGGAAGAATTTTTTGAGTGAGAGGTCCGGGATGCGGGTTCTTTTGGCAACGATCAGCCTTGTGGCTTTGACGGCGTGTGCGCCGGAGGTTCCCGACAGCGGCGCTGGTGTCGGGTTTGGTGACTATGACAGCTACAAGGCGCAACGCGACGCTGAGCTGAGCGGCACGGCTGGCAGCTTGCCTCCGGCCAGTGCGGTCAGCGCCGGGGTGCTGGAAGACGCAGACACGGGTGCGATGCCCGCAGACGCCACCGCGCCGCGCCCGATCGGTATCTCCGATGAGCAGGATTTCTCGGCGGTGGCCGGGCGTGAATCGATCGAAAGCGATGCCGCGCGCATCGCGGCGAACCGTGAGCTATACGTGCAGATCGAACCAACAGCGGTGCCGACCCGATCGGGTGGCAACGGCGCGTCGATCGTGACCTATGCGCTCAGCACCTCGAATCGTGTGGGTGAATCGCTCTATCGCCGGTCGGGGCTGGGGGCTGAGGCTCGGTTCAACCGCAATTGCGGTAAATACACGTCGGCTGACATGGCACAGGCAGATTTCCTGTCGCGCGGCGGGCCTCAGCGTGACGCCAAGGGGCTGGACCCCGATGGTGACGGCTTTGCCTGTTTCTGGGATCCAACACCGTTCCGGCAGGCCCGCGCAGCTGCAGCCCCCGCTGCGGCCCCTGCGCCCACGGTCTCGACCCTGCCCGAAACCAACTGATCCATGCAGGTGATCCAGCACCCGTCACCCAATTGCGGGCCCCGGCGGGATGGGCTGGTTCCTGAGTTGATCGTGCTGCACTTCACTGCGATGGCCGACACGCCCGCCGCGTTGGAGCGCCTGTGCGCGCCGGAACATGAGGTTTCGGCGCATTACCTCATTTCGCGTGAAGGCACGGTGTTCCAGATGGTCGACGAAGCGCTGCGCGCCTGGCATGCGGGGGCAGGCAGCTGGGCCGGGCGCGGCGACGTGAATTCACGCTCGGTCGGTGTTGAGTTGGATAATTGCGGCGGCACGCCCTTTTCGGCGGCACAGATGGACGCGTTGGAGGACCTGATGCGGGGCATCATGGCGCGCTGGCACATCGGTCCCGAAGCGGTGATTGGTCACAGCGACATGGCGCCCACGCGCAAATCCGACCCAGGGCGCCGGTTTGACTGGCGCCGCCTGGCGCGCCACGGGTTGGCGATCTGGCCCGAAGACGGCGCGGCCACGCCCGATGTGGGCTTGTTCCTGAGGGCAGCAACCCGGTTCGGTTATAACGCCGAGTTCGGGTTTGCCGCCGTGCTGGACGCCTTTCGCCAACGCTTCCGCCCCCACGCCCAAGGGCCGCTGGACGCCGCCGACATGGGGATGATCCAAGACCTTGCCGCCCGCTTCCCGGTTGACCCGACCCAAGGCAACGCCTAAGTCCCCCTTGCGCGGATGGCTGGATGACTGCGGGTGACTGTCGGGGCATGCCCCGGCGTGACGCGAGGAAAGTCCGGACTCCACAAGGCAACGGTGCCGGGTAACGCCCGGCGGGGGCAACCCCAGGGAAAGCGCCACAGAGAACAGACTGCTTCGCATGTCGAAGTGATGGTGAAACGGTGGGGTAAGAGCCCACCGCGCGCCCGGCAACGGGGGCGGCACGGCAAGCCCCACCGGGAGCAATGCCAAATAGGGATCGCGTGGAGCGCAAGCTCCGGGGGCGTCTTGCCCCCAGCAGGTCCGGGTTGGCAGCTTGAGCGTCGTGGTAACACGCCGCCTAGAGGAATGGTCATCCAGGGTGGCAACACCTGGACAAAATCCGGCTTACAGGCCGTCCGCGCATATAAACAAATGATTGCCTGTTGACTCGACCCACCAGACCGCTAAAAGGCGGGCTTCAAGGATACACCCGGGCGGCTTACCGCTCGATGAGGAGTTACATCATGGCGAAGCCGACCACCATCAAGATCCGCCTGAATTCCACTGCGGATACCGGCCACTTTTACGTGACCAAGAAAAACGCCCGCACCATGACCGAAAAAATGGTCGTGCGGAAGTATGACCCGGTTGTGCGCAAGCACGTCGAGTACAAGGAAGGCAAGATCAAGTAATCTTGGTCGCCGGACGGACTGAAAAAGGCCGTGCCTTCGGGCGCGGCCTTTTCTGTTGTGCAAATCCGCGGTGCGGGGTCAGTCGGTAGACAGCACCCGTTTCACGCGCGCCGCGTCGTCCTGGATCAGGCGTAGCAGGCGAAACGCCGGCCCACCCGGGCGGCGCATCCCACGTTCCCACAGCCCATAGCCGTTCGGGTTCATCCCCATAAGCTCGGCCATTTCCCCCTCGGTCAGCCCGGCGGCCTTGCGAACTTTTGCGGGAGACAGGGTCTCCGCCGCATCGGCTTCGGCGTCGTCCGTGGTAACGGTTTTGGTCTGATAGGTCATGGGATTCCATTTCTGGCCCTGAGGGGCGCTGTGTTGGATGGGTTCACAAGAGGTGCGCGATAGGCGAAACCGGCCACTGGTCCCAAGGGAAGGGGTGGCGGCAACAAAAGGGGCTACGTCAGGTCTCGCATGCGACAACCCTATCAGGGATAGGCTGAATTCTCAAACAAGCGCTCGAATGCGTGTTGCCGATCTACGTCACTTGAGGATCTCACGCGCCAGATGTTCGGCCCAGACACGATAGGCCGGCGGGCCGGGGTGAAACCCGTCCGAGGCCATCATCCGGGCATCGAAGGGAAGGTCGAAGCGGATGTATTCCACGCCCGTCTGGCTGGCCAGCCGCGCATCAAACCGGCGCGCCGTACGCCCCAGCACCCAGCGCAGCGGGTTGGGTAGCAGCGGGAAGTTTCCCAGCGGTGGCATGCCCGACACAACCAAGCGCGCGGCGCCGAAATCTTCGCGTAGCATGCGGTGAAGGGCTGCGCGCTGCGCCAAAAGCCGGCGCCCCGTCACGCCAGAGGTCACGTCGTTCACTCCCAGAGCCACCACCGCGACGTCATAGCAGTCGTGTGGCACATCGTGCAGCGTCTCCAGCGTGCTGGCCGTGGTCGCACCTGTCCTGGCCTCCAGCCGCCAGGTCACCTTGTGGTCCTCGGCCAGTATATCGCGCAGGCGGCCGCTGAGCGCCTCGTCCTGATGCGCCGCACCGACGCCTGCTCCAGAGCTGTCCCCGACGATCAGAATGCGCAACGGCGGCCCAGCGCCGTCCGTGCCAGATCGCGGGCCGGGGGGCTCAGGCAAGCTTTGCGCGCCACGCTTGGCCATCAGCGCCTGAACGACGAGCACAGGCAGCAGCGCAAGCTTGGCGATATTGTCGATCGCGATCATGGCGCAAGGATAGGCCCGGGGTGGGCGATGCAAAAGCGTGACGTCACGCAAAGAAAAGGGCCGGTCGCTTGGACCGGCCCTGTCTGTCGCATCATGTCTGCGCCGTTATTCGCGGTTGCCCAGGAACTGCAGCAGGAACATGAACAGGTTGATGAAATCGAGATAGAGGTTCAGCGCCCCCATGATCGCCGATTTCGCCAGCCATTCGCTGTCCATCGCGTGGGCGTGAGCGATATAGTCGGTCTTGATCTTCTGGGTGTCATAGGCGGTCAGGCCGGCAAAGATCAGAACACCAAGGATCGAGATCGCGAAGTGAATCGCGGGCGAGCCCAGGAAGATGTTGACGATCGAGGCGACGATCAGGCCGATCAGGCCCATGATCAGGAAGCTGCCCCAGGCCGAAATGTCCTTCTTGGTCGTATAGCCCCAGAGGCTGAGACCGGCGAAAGAGATCGCGGTAACCAGGAAGGTCTGCGCGATCGAAATGCCGGTGAAGGCAGCGAAGATCCAGCTGATCGACAGGCCCATCACCGCCGAGAAGGCATAGAAGAACAATTGCGCGCCCGCCGCCGACAACCGGTTGATGGCGGCACCGAAGGCGAAGACCATGATCAGCGGGGCGAACATGACAATCCAGCCCAGGATGTTGGGCGACAGCGTGATCGGGTCACGCAGGATCGACAGCAGCGCGTCGTTTGATCCGAAGGCCCAAGCAACCAGTGCGGTCATCAGAAGGCCAACCGACATCGTGCCGTAGACCTTGTTCATGTGGGCGCGCAGCCCTTCGTCGATCGCGGCGCGCGTGCCTACGCCAGCGCGGATCGTGTCGAATTCAGCCATTTAAGCCTCCTTGAGTGTAAACAATTGGCGGCTTCATACGAAAACCGCCCTTACCCGACAATATCGGGAAGGGCGGCGGGTTTTTCAAGGTTTTTGGTGCCGGAACAGCGTCGAAAACGCAGAGTTCTTCAGGACCAGTAGCTGGGAACGTCCCAGATCGGCTTGCGGGCCTCGCGGCGGGCATCGCGGTAGCTTAGGCCAATGTCGCGCAAGGCGGCGTCGTCAAGGCGCACCAGTTTGTTACGCTGCCGGCGCACGGCAATCGCGTCAGCCAGCCAGGTGAGCGGCGACAGCATGCGGGGTTTCTGGGTCGGGGCCACATTGGTGCAGTGGATGGCGGTCATATCGTCTCTCCTTTCAGAACGTGATCATTTGTTCGTGTTTCATCAATCTTCTTGATCCTTCTGTCAGATCGTGCAGAATAATGAAAATGAATGATTTTGAGATGACACATCAGGAGTTGTGATATGCCCCGCAATCTGGACATGACCGCCCTGCGCAGTTTCGCCACCGTGGCCGATGCCGGTGGGGTGACGCGGGCGGCGGGTCTGCTGCACCTGACGCAGTCGGCGGTGTCTATGCAGTTGAAGCGGCTTGAGGAAAGCTTGGGGCGCACGCTTCTGGACCGCTCCGGCCGCGGTGTGACGCTGACGGCGGATGGCGAACAGCTTTTGGGCTATGCCCGCCGGATGCTGCGGCTCAATGATGAGGTCTATGGCCGCCTTACCGACCAGGTCTATGAGGGCGAGATCGTGCTGGGCGTGCCGCATGACGTGGTCTATCCGGCGATTCCCAAGGTGCTGAAGATGTTTCACGCAGAATACCCGCGGATGAAGGTGAACCTGGTGTCGTCCTTCACCAACCGGTTGAAGGAAATGTATGCGCGCGGGGAATGCGACATCATCCTAACCACCGAGGACCGGCTGGATGCGGGTGGCGAAACCCTGACGACGCTGCCGCTGGTCTGGGTCGGCGCGCCGGGCGGGCAGGCTTGGAAAATCCGCCCCCTGCGTCTGGCCTATGAGCACAATTGCATTTTTCGCATGGGGGTGCAGTCGGCGCTGGACGGCGTCGGAATCGCTTGGGAAATGGCGGTGGAAAGCGACAGCAGCCGGACCATCGAAGCCTCGGTCAGTGCCGATCTGGCGGTGCACACGGTGATCGATGGCACCGTGCCGCGCCACCTTGAGGTGATCGACCACGGTGGCGGCCTGCCCGAGCTGACGCTGACGCAAGTAAACCTGTATGTCGCCGATCCCTGCACGGGGCCAGTCTTTGACGATCTTCTTGCGGCGATTCGCCAGGCTTTCGACGTGATGTAGCGGCTACATCGTGACCACGACCTTTCCGGTCGATTTGCGCGCGCGCAGCAGGTCATAGGCCTTGTCTGCGTCCTCCAAAGGCAAGGTGTGGCTGACATGCGGATGCAGACGCCCGTCTTCGTACCAGTGCAGCAATGTGCGCAGGCTGTCGGTCAACACATCGGGGCGAAAGTTCAGATAGCCGCCCCAGTAAAAGCCCAGCACGTTGATGTTTTTGACCAGAAGGTGGTTGGCGGGGATCTGGGGGACCTCACCGCTGGCAAAGCCGACGATGATCATCCGCGCTTCGGGGTTACAGGCGCGCAGGGCGGCCTTGAACTGGTCGCCTCCCACCGCGTCATAGACCACATCAGCGCCACCCAGGGCCTTCACTGCCTCGCGGATATCGTCGGTGGTGCTGTCGATCAGGTGATCCGCACCCGCCGCCTTGCAGACCGCCAGCTTGTCGGCACCGCGCGCACAGGCGATGACAGTGGCGCCCATCAGCTTGCCGATCTCAACGGCAGTCAGCCCGACACCGCCGGCCGCGCCCAGCACCAGAAGCGTTTCCCCGGCCCGCAACCCGGCCTTGTGATCCAGAGCCACGTGGCTGGTGCCATAGGCGATCTGGAAGGCAGCGGCGTCCTGAAAGCTCATGTTCGCGGGTAGCGCGACACAGCGATCAGCCGTGAACACGCCTTTTTCGGCCAACCCGCCTTCGGAGGTAAAACAGGCAATACGGGTGCCGATCTCAAGCCCGGTGACGCCTTCGCCCAGCGCCGAGATGGTGCCCGCAGGCTCCATACCCAATGTCAGCGGCAATGGCGGCCGTTCCTGATACTGCCCTTTTTGCATCAGCAGATCAGCGAAGTTCAGGCCGCAAGCCGCGATGTCCATCAGAACCTCGCCGGGACCGGGATTGGGGGCTGGCACGTCGGTCAGGCTGGCGGGTGAATCGTAGTCGGTAATCTGATAGGCGTGCATAATGTCCTCCTGTGACCTGCCCTTTTAGGGGGTGCGCGTGGGCTTTGCGAGGGGGATTGCGCTTCAATAAGGCCGTTTTTTGCGGGATTGATGATACCGCCTGTCCGGCCAGTGCAACGTTCTTTGCAAAATGTGAAACACGCATAGCGGGTGCGCAAATCTTGAATATGTTTTCTCAAATGACCTGTACTTTCGGCTTGAAAGATCAGTAAGTGCACGGATTAAAACGATTAAATGTTGCCCCTTCGATCTGCCCAAAAAGACAGGTTGTGGTTGCAGGGCTGAGGGTGTTTGTAGATCGTTAATAGAAAAAGTAACGAGGAACCTGTCTGATGAAACATCCCGTGGACGTCCATGTTGGAAAACGCATTCGCCATCGCCGGTGGATGGTCGGGATGACTCAGCAACAGCTGGCCGAAAAAGTCGGCATCAAATTCCAGCAGATTCAGAAGTACGAAACCGGCATGAACCGCGTGTCGGCGTCACGGCTTTGGGATATTTCCTCGGCCCTGTCGGTGCCGATCAGTTTCTTCTTCGAAGGGATCGAAGCCAATGCGTCGCTGGAAGGGGAACAGACCCTGCCGGGCGACATTCTGGGCGACAAGGAAGCGCTGGAACTGGTGCGCAGCTATTATGCGATCCCGGAAAATCAGCGTCGTCAGCTGTTTGAACTGGCCCGCGTCTTGTCCGACGCCGCCTGAGGCGTTGACCTGAAACGGCCCGCGCGTTACCGCCTGTAGGGGTAGGAACGGGGGCCGCATGAACCTGAGCAACAGCACCAAAATCGAGTTGGAGGCCACCGCGCAGGCGTTGGCCGATGCCGCGCGTGCGGCAATCCTGCCGCATTTCCGCAGCCCGGCCCTGACTGCCGACAACAAAGAGGCCGACGGGTTCGATCCGGTCACCGAGGCCGACCGCGCCGCCGAACGCGCAATGCGCGAGGTGCTGGCCCGGCTGCGCCCGGACGATGGCATTCTGGGCGAAGAATACGGCACGACTGAGGGCAGCACGGGCCTGACCTGGGTCCTGGACCCGATCGACGGCACCCGCGCGTTTCTGTCTGGCACCCCCAACTGGGGCGTTCTGATCGCGGTGATGGATGAGACCGGCCCGGTCATGGGCCTGGTCGACCAACCCTATATCGGAGAGCGATTTTTCGGCGGGTTCGACGCGGCCTGGATGGTTGGCCCTGCGGGTCGCTCCACGCTGGCCACGCGTCCTGCGCGCGCCCTAAGCGAGGCGATCCTGTTCACGACATTCCCCGAAGTCGGCAGTTCCGAGGAGGGCCGGGCGTTCCACGACCTTGCGGGTCGGGTCAAGCTGACCCGCTATGGGATGGATTGTTATGCCTATGCGCTTGTCGCCGCCGGTCAGATCGACCTGGTGGTCGAGGCCGGGCTGGAAGCCTATGACATCCAGGGGCCGATGGCGGTGATCCAGGCGGCCGGGGGCATTGTGACCGACTGGCATGGTGGCCCGGTACATATGGGCGGCCGAGCCGTGGCGGCCGCAAACGCCGGCATTCACGCCGCCGCGCTTGAGGTTTTGTCCAAGGCGTAGCGCTCCCGCCCCTTGGCGACGCCTTCGGCGTCTTCGCGGGTTGGGCGTGGCCGCTTCGCGGATTTTTCTTGCCATCGGCAAGGGTTTTTGGCGAAAATCGAAGCTGGCGCCGTGTCCTTTGCCCTTTCTGGCGGCGCCGTGACGTTGTCTCACCGAAATGGGCGCAAGGAGGCAACGTATGGAAATTCTGCTGAAAAATGCACAGACGATTCTAACGATGGACGACGGGGCGCGAGAGCTGTCTGGTGCGGATGTCTTGATTCGCGATGGGGTGATCGCTGCGGTCGGGATCGGGTTGGAAAGCACGGGTGAGGTCGTGGATGCGGCTGGCTGCGTGGTGACGCCGGGCCTGGTGAACACGCATCATCACCTTTACCAGACCTTGACGCGGGCGGTGCCCGGCGGGCAGGACGCGCTCCTGTTCGGTTGGCTTCAGACGCTGTATCCGATCTGGTCGCGGTTCGGGCCCGAGGAGATGCGGGTGTCGGCGATGGTCGGGTTGGCCGAACTGGCCCTTTCGGGTTGCACCCTGTCGTCGGATCACTTGTATCTGTATCCCAACGGTGCGCGGCTTGAGGATACGATCGATGCGGCAACGGAGGTGGGGATGCGGTTCCATCCCACCCGTGGAGCGATGTCGATCGGGGAAAGTGACGGCGGCCTGCCGCCCGACAGCCTGGTCGAGCGTGAGGCGGATATCCTTGAGGATTGCATCCGGGTGATCGACGGATTTCATGATCCCGGTGAGGGGGCGATGGTGCGGGTCGGCGTGGCGCCCTGTTCGCCGTTTTCGGTCAGCCGTGAGCTGATGCGCGACGCCGCGATTCTGGCGCGCGACAAGGGCGTGATGATGCACACGCATCTGGCCGAGAATGACGAGGATATCGCGTACTCCCTTGAGAAATTCGGCTGCCGACCGGGGCAATATGCCGAGGATCTGGGCTGGACCGGTGACGATGTCTGGCACGCCCATTGCGTGAAACTGGACGGGCAGGAGATCGACCTGTTCGCGAAATCCCGCACCGGTGTGGCGCATTGTCCGTGCTCCAACTGTCGCCTTGGGTCCGGGATTGCGCCGGTGCGCGCGATGCGGGACGCGGGCGTCAAGGTCGGGCTGGGCGTCGACGGGTCCGCGTCCAATGATGCGGGCAATCTGGTGGGTGAGGCACGCCAGGCGATGTTGTTGCAACGGGTCGCCAACGGCGCCGACCAGATGAGCGCCCGCGAGGCGCTTTGGATCGCCACACGCGGTGGGGCCGAGGTGCTGGGTCGCCCCGATTGCGGCCAGATTGCCGTAGGAAAACGCGCGGACATCGCCGTTTGGGATGTCAGCGGGATCGAGGCTGCAGGCAGCTGGGACAAGGCCGCGATCTTGCTGGCCGGCCCGACGCAGGTGCGTGACCTTTTCGTCGAAGGACGCCAAGTGGTGCGGGGGGGCATGGTCACGACGATCGACCTGCCGCTGGTCATTGAGCAGCAGCACCGTCTGGCGGCAAAACTGGCTGGTTAAAGCGGCTTTCCGTTCGCCCAGGTGGCGACCACCGCGCGGTCGTCGCCCATCATGATGGTGGGAAAGACTTCTTCCCAGAGCGAATTCGCGCGCGCGCTGCGTTGCGCGATGCCGGGGGTTGAGGCGAGGTCGATGATGGCAAGGTCGGCCTCCATGCCGGGGGCAAGGGTGCCGATGCGGTCCTCCATTTGGATCGCGCGGGCGGACCCGGCGGTGGCCAGCCACCAAAGCTGGGCCGGGTGCAACGTGGTGCCTTTCAGGTGCGCGACCTCATAGGCGGCGGCCATCGTGCGCAGCATTGAAAAGCTGGACCCGCCACCGGTGTCCGTGGCCAGACCGATGCGGTGGCCTTCGGCCATCAGCCCGCCCATGTCAAACAGGCCCGAACCGATGAAGGTGTTCGAGGTCGGGCAATGGATCAGGCTGACATCGCGTTCCAGCATCCGGGCGCGTTCGCGCTCGGTCAGGTGAATCGCATGGCCCATCAGGGCGCCGGGGCCGACCAGGCCGAAGCTTTCATAGACATCGAGATAGTCGCGCGCCTGCGGGAACAGATCGGCAACCCAGGCGATTTCCTCGCTCTGTTCCGAGATATGCGTTTGCATCAGGCAATCGGGGTGTTCGCCCCACAGCGCACCAAGGGCGGCAAGCTGCTCGGGTGTCGAGGTCGGCGCAAAGCGCGGCGTGATGACATAGGACAGGCGGTCCTGCCCGTGCCACTTTTCCAACAACGCCTTGCTGTCGTCATAGGCCGATTGCGCGGTGTCGCGCAGCCCGTCGGGGGCGTTGCGATCCATGCAGGTCTTGCCCCCCAGCACGCGCAGCCCGCGCGACTGGGCCGCGCCGAAATAGGCGTTCACGCTTTCGGGGTGGATGGTGCAATAGCTGACGGTCGTGGTGGTGCCGTTCGCCGTCACCAGGTCGAAATAGGTGTCGGCGATGTCCTGAGCGTGGCTTGCGTCGTGGAACCGGGTTTCTTCCGGGAAGGTATAAGCGTTCAGCCAGTCGATCAGCCGTTTGCCCCAGGACGCGATGATGGCGGTTTGCGGGTAATGCACGTGTGTGTCGATGAACCCGGGTGAGATCAGCGCGCCGCCATAATCGGTCACCTGCGCGTGCGGATAGGCGGTACGCAATTGTTCGGCCGGGCCAACATCTGTGATCCGCCCGCCGTCGATCGCGACCGCGCCCTGGCTGTGGTGAGTCACCACATCGTCGGGGTCGGCGTGGAAAGGGTCACCAGTGAAAGTCAGGGTTTGTCCAAGGATCAGATGCATGGTGTTCTCTCTCAAAAGGCCGTCGATCAGGGTAGGGCGGCAATTTGCCTGCCGCAATCCCTTTTTGTCCTGTTTCTTTCCCCGCGGGCCTGCCCTATTGTCCAGCGCGACAGGCAGGGGATTGCCATGCTGGAAGACAACCATATCGATGACACGCCCGAAGAAGGCGATTATGAGCTGGACAGCGTGACCCTGCGCCCGGTTATGGCCGCCCTGCGCGCGGGCGACGAAGCCACGCTGCGCTTCACGCTGGATCCGCTGCATCCAGCCGACATCGCCGACCTTCTGGAACAATTGCCAACGCCCCTGCGCCACGAGCTTGTGCGCCTGTACGGGCGTGAATTCGACGGCGAGATCCTGGCGGAATTGGATGAAGGTCTGCGGGAGGATGTGGTCAGCGCGCTGGCCCCTGACGTTCTGGCCGAGGCCGTGCGCGATCTGGAAACCGACGATGTTGTCGACCTGATCGAAGACCTGGGCGACCCCCAGGCCGAGGCGGTGCTTAAAGCACTGGATGCAGGCGACCGAGTCGCGGTCGAAAGCAGCCTGGCCTACCCCGAGGAAAGCGCCGGCCGTCTGATGCAGCGCGAGCTGGTGGTGGCGCCTGAACATTGGAACGTGGGACAGGCGATCGACTACCTGCGCTCGGAAGACGACTTGCCCGAGCAGTTCTATCACGTCATTCTGGTCGACCCGCGCATGCGCCCGATCGGTTATGTCACTCTGGGGCGCATCATGGGATCACCGCGCAAGGTGAAGCTGACCGAGATTGCCGAGGAAAGCTTTCGCACCATACCCGCGCTGCAGGACGAGGCCGAGGTGGCCTATGCCTTCAACCAGTACCACCTGATCTCGGCCCCAGTGGTAGATGCCAACGAGCGGCTGGTTGGCGTGATCACCATCGACGACGCGATGGTCATTCTGGACGAAGAACACGAAGAAGACATTTTGCGCCTGGCAGGCGTCGGCGAAAGCCGCCTGTCGGACCGGGTGATCGACACCACCAAGCGACGCTTTCCGTGGCTGGCGGTGAACCTTGTGACCTCGATCCTGGCGTCGCTGGTCATTGCCCAGTTCGACGCGGTGATCGCGCAATTCGTGGCGCTGGCCGTTCTGATGCCGATCGTCGCCTCGATGGGCGGCAATGCGGGCACGCAGTCGCTGACCGTGGCCGTGCGTGCGCTGGCCACGAAAGACCTGACATCGGCCAACGTCTGGCGCGTGATCCGGCGTGAGGCCCTGGTGGGTCTGATCAACGGTGTGGTGTTCGCGATTGTGATGGGCGTGGTCGGCGTGATCTGGTTCGGCACCCCGATGCTGGGCGTCGTGATCGGGATCGCGATGGTCATCAACCTTGTGATCGCCGGTCTGGCCGGGGTTCTGGTGCCGGTGACGCTTGAGCGTCTGGACATCGACCCGGCGTTGGCCTCGGGCGCGTTCGTGACCACGGTGACGGATGTGGTTGGCTTCTTCGCCTTCCTGGGTCTTGCTGCGACGATGCTGTTGTGACCGATTTGACCGACGTGAAAGCCGCGGCACGCAAGGCCGCCTTTGCCCGACGCAAAGACGCGCATGGGGCAAAGGCCGCGCAGGCGGGCGTGGCGCATTTGCTTGAGGCGTTGATGCCGCACAAGGGCCGCGTGATCGCAGGCTACATGCCGATCCGCACCGAGATCACCCCGATCCCCGCGATGGCCGCGATGGCGGCCTGGGGGCCAGTCGTGGTGCCAGTGATCGAGGCTGCTGACCAGCCGCTGAAGTTCGCCCGCTGGACGCCAGATTGCGAGATGGTCGACGGCGCGTTCGGGGCGGCGGTGCCCAAGGTCTGCGAATACCTCGACCCCGAGGTGTTGATCGTGCCGCTGGTCGCGTTCGATGGCGCGGGCAACCGGTTGGGCTATGGCGGCGGGTTTTACGACCGCTCGCTGGAAGGGCTGCGCGCCAAGCGGCCGACGCTGGCGTTCGGCTATGCCTATGCGGCGCAACAGGCGGACGGCCTGCCGATCGAACCGACTGATCAACCGTTGGATGCGATGATCACCGAGACGGGCATCACCCGGTTCTGACGGGCCCGCCGAAGCGGACCCGCCATTGGCTCATTCAGCCGGTTGCAGGGTGGACCCGGACCGAAACCAGCCCAGCCGCTTGAACAGCAGCCAGTCCAGCAACAGCGCCAGGATCAGCGTTGCACCCATCAGCGGCAGCAGCAGCGCCATGACGACGACCAGCGCGATCATGCCCCAGCTCAGGGCCGCCTCGGGCGCGACGGGCACGCCCAGCTGACCCGCCGGGCGGCGTTTCCACCAGGCGACGAAGCCCGAAACCGACAGCAGCACGCCCAGCCCTGCGGCCAGCGTGTTTAAGGCCAGGTTCAGCGGCCCGAACAGCTCCCCCTGGTGCAGCGAGATTCCCCAGCTGACCAGTTTGGCCACGATCGAATTGTTTTCGAAATCGATCCGTTTCAGCACGTCTCCGGAATACTGATCCACGACCAGCTCGGTCTGCTCGGCGCGATTGGTCGAGCCCGAGCGCATCCAGAACGCGCCGTCCGCCTTGCGCGGCGGCTTGATCTCATAGGGGCCGACCAGGCCTTCGGCCTGGGCCAGGGCAACCAGGGTCTCGATTTCCAGCGCCGTGCCTTCGGCAGTGGTGGATTTCGGCATCCGTCCACCAAAGCGCAGCGAGTGGGATTTCTGCCCGGTCTGTTTCTGCACATAGTTCAGGCCACCGCCCCAGACGTCGGTCCAGGGCAGGCCTGTCAGCAAGAGCGGCGTGATCAGAACGGCTGCCAGCATGCCGGTGAACATGTGTGTTTCACGCCACCAGGCCCGGCCGGTGGATTTCGGCAGCGACACGGCGTCCGACAGGCTGCGTTTGCCGCGCGGCCACCATAGGTAAACGCCGGTGATCATCATCACGATGGCCCAATGCGCCGCCAGCTCGACAAACTTGGTGCCAAAGGCGCCGCCCAGAAGCTCCCCATGGAAATTGCGCACGATGCGCATGAAGGTCTGGTCGCGCGGCGTGATGGCCAGAACCTCGGCGGTATAGGGATTCACCCAGGCGTAGGAGCGCACCTTCTCGCTGTCCTCGAACTCGATCAGGGTCGCGCGTGTGGGGTTCTGCGGGTCGGTGACCATGCGCAGACGGGTCAGGCCAGCCGTATTGCGCACCGCGTCGATCTGGGTGGCATAGGGCAGGGCCTCGCCGGTGATTTCGACGTTCAGCCGGTCGGCATAAAGCGCCTCTTCGATCTGTGGTTTGTAGAGATACAGCCCACCTGAGATCGACAGGATGAACATGAAGGGCAGCACGAACAATGCGGCCAGGAAATGCCATTTCCAGACAAGGCGGTAAAAGCCGCCGCCAGTCATGGCACGGGTCGCGGCCGGGGCCGCGGTGGTTTGATCAGTCATTTTTGTAGGTCCTTGAGTGTCTTGAGAAAGTGAGGTCAGACAGCCAGGGAGGGTGGCGCGCGCGCCGGTCTGCGCTGGTCATAGAGCGTCAGGCGCGGGTGCGGCTGGGTATGAAGTGCTGCGGCGGTGTCGAAACGGCGACCCAGCTCCTGCCAGAAGGTCAGGTTTGGGCCTCGGCCACGACGATGTTGCCCAGGGTGCAGGGCTCTTCGGTGACCTGGGTTTCCGACAGGGGTGCGCCGTCCGGGCCCAGCTGGATCGTGGTCATGCCGTCGTCGGTACAGATCACGATGGTCTGAATCCCACCCGGAAGCGCCATCGCCAGCGCCGTTCCGACCTTTGGCAGAAGGATGCCAAGACACAGAAGCAGGGTCAGGATGAGGCGGGATGTCGCGCGCATGGGCTTGGTTAACCCGTGAAGTGACGCAGCAACGTGTGGCGGGATGTCGCAGGAAGTGGGAAAAACCCGTTGCCCTTCGCCGCCGGTCGCCCTAGGGCTGGGCGCATGAAGATACTGTTTCTTGGTGATGTCATGGGTCGCGCTGGTCGGCGCGCCATAACCGAACGTCTGCCGGCGCTGCGCGAGGCCTGGCGGCTGGATTTCGTCGTGGTGAACGGCGAAAACGCGACCAACGGCGCGGGGCTGTCGCCGGCCCATGCCAAGGGTCTGCTAGAGGCCGGGGCAGATGTTCTGACCCTGGGCGATCATGCGTTCGACCAACGTGAGATGCTCAGCTTTTGCGATCAGGAAAAACGTATCATCCGCCCGCTGAACTTTGCCAAGGGCGCGCCGGGATCGGGCGCGCGGATCTACAAGGATCGGCGCGGGCGCCAGGTTCTGGTCACCCAGGTGCTGGGTCAGGTGTTCATGAAACGCGCCTTTGACGATCCGTTTTCCGCGGTCGACCAGGTCTTGCGCGCCAACCCCCTGGGCGGCAACGCGCAGGCGATCCTTGTGGATATGCATTGCGAGGCGACATCGGAAAAGATGGCGATGGGGCGTTGGTGCGACGGGCGTGCCTCGATGGTTGTGGGCACCCATACCCACGTGCCGACGGGGGATGCGATGATCCTGCCCAAGGGCACGGGATACCTGTCCGACGCGGGCATGTGTGGCGACTACAACTCGGTCATCGGGATGGAACCCGAGGAACCGATGCGCCGTTTCGTCACCGGCATGTCCAGGGGCCGCTATACCCCTGCCAATGGCGAGGCGACGCTGTCGGGCCTGTATATCGAGACTGATGATCGCACCGGTAAGGCCACGCGTGTTGAAATGGTGCGCGACGGCGGGCAGTTGCAAGCCGCACACCCGACCGGGCCTGCATGACCCGCCATGCCGGGTTGATCGCCTTTCTGGTCCTCTTGGGGGCCGGTTGGGGGCTGACCGGCGTGCTGGCGAAATTCGCGGTCGAGGCTGGGTATCGCCCCTTCGGCATCATCTTCTGGCAGCTGGTGGTCGGCGCGGTTGTGCTGGGGGCGCTGACCCTGTCACGCGGCAAGGGGCTGCCCCGGACGCCCCGCGCGTTGGGCATGTATCTGTTCATTGCTTTGGTGGGCACCATCCTTCCCAACACGACATCCTATATCGCGCTGGATCACCTGCCGGCGGGCGTGATGGCGATTGCCATCGCAGCGGTGCCGATTTTTGCCTTTCCCATCGCGCTGGTGCTGGGAAATGAGCGGTTCCAGGTCCTGCGTCTGGTCGGGCTGGTCATCGGCCTGATCGGTGTCGCACTTCTGGCCGGGCCCGAGAAAAGCCTGCCGCCGGGGGCCGCGATCTGGGTGCCGCTGGCGCTGGTCGCGCCGTTTCTCTACGGGCTTGAGGGCAACGTGGTGGCGAAGCTGGGCACCGGCGGGCTGAACCCGATCCAGCTTTTGTTCGGCGCCTCGGTGCTGGGCGCCTGCCTGACCTTGCCGCTGGCGCTGGGCAGCGGCAGTTTCATTGACCCGCGCGTGTCCTGGGGCATTCCCGAATGGAGCATCCTCGGCTCCTCGGTCATCCACGCCTTCGTCTATTCCGGCTATGTCTGGCTGGTGGGGCGTGCCGGACCCAGCTTTGCCGCGCAGGTGTCCTACCTTGTGACCGGGTTCGGGGTGATCTGGGCGATGATGCTCTTGGGCGAAAGCTACTCCACGTGGGTTTGGGCGGCACTTGGCGTCATGTTCCTGGCGCTGTTCCTGGTGCAGCCGCGCGAAAGCCGCTTGCCCGACCCGGCACCCCCTGCGTAAAACGGTGGAAACAAGCGTTTAAGGGGTTGGCATGGGCATTCTCGAGTTGAGCCAGACGGCACAGGCAGTTTGGGCGCTGTTAGTCGTCGGGATCATGTTCGTGCTGTTCCTGCGCGAAACCTTTCCAACCGAGGTCGTGGCGATCACCGGTGTGGCGCTGATGCTGATAACCGGCATTCTGCCCTACGAGACCGCGCTGGGCGTGTTGTCGAACCCGGCCCCCTGGACCATCGCCGCGATGTTCATCGTCATGGGCGCGCTGGTGCGCACCGGGGCGCTGGATTGGTTCACCAAGATTGCCGAAGCGCAGGCTGCCGATCGACCGATGGTTGCGCTGAGCTCGTTGATGGCCTTTGTCGTGGTCAGCTCGGCAGTGGTGTCGAACACGCCCGTGGTTGTGGTGATGATCCCCGTCTTTGTGCAGTTGGCGCGCAAGATGGGAATGGCGGCATCGAAACTTCTGATCCCGCTGAGTTATGCCGCCATTCTGGGTGGTACTTTAACCCTGATCGGCACCTCGACCAACCTCCTGGTCGATGGTGTTGCGCGGGCCAACGGGCTTGAGGCGTTTTCGATCTTCGAGGTCACGCCGCTGGGCATCGTTCTGGTCGCCTGGGGCATGTTCTACCTGTATTTCATCGCACCCCGTATTCTGCCGGACCGCGACAGCATGGCAAACCTGCTGTCTGATCGCAGCCGCAAGAAGTTCTTCACCGAGGCGGTGATCCCGCCGGAATCCAACCTGATCGGGCGCGAAGTGACCGGCGTGCAGCTGTTCAAACGCGAAGGCGTGAGGCTGATCGATGTGGTGCGCGGCGACCTGTCGCTGCGCCGCGACCTGAAGGGCGTGACACTGCAGGTCGGCGACCGGGTGGTCCTACGCACCGCGATGACCGAACTTCTGAGCCTTCAGCGCAACAAGAGCCTGAAGCGCGTGGACCAGGTGAGCGCGGTGGAAACCACCACGGTCGAGGTGCTGATCTCGCCCGGATGCAAGATGATCGGTAAATCGCTGGGCGGGCTACGTCTGCGGCGTCGTTATGGTGTTTATCCACTGGCGGTGCATCGCAAGAACCAGAACATCGGGCGCCAGTTGGATGACCTCGTGGTGCGGGTCGGGGACACGTTGCTTTTGGAAGGTGCGCCCGCCGACATCCAGCGCCTGGCGCAGGATATGGATGTGGTCGACGTGTCGAAGCCTTCGGCGCGCGCGTTTCGACGCGGTCATGCCCCGGTGGCGATTATCGCACTGATCGGTATCGTTGCCCTGGCGGGCCTTGGCGTGGCCCCGATCTTCCTGTTGGCGGTGCTGGCGGTGGCGTTGGTGCTTGTCACCCGCTGCATCGACGCGGATGAGGCGTTCGGCTTTGTCGATGGCCGCCTTCTGGCGCTGATCTTTTCCATGCTGGCCATCGGCGCGGCGCTTGAAGCGTCTGGTGCGGTGAAGCTGATCGCCGAGGCGCTGGCCCCCGCGCTGGGCAAGCTGCCTCCGTTCCTGATCGTCTGGGCGATCTATCTGCTGACCTCGGTCCTGACCGAACTGGTGTCGAACAACGCGGTGGCCGTGGTGGTCACGCCGATCGCCATCGGTCTGGCCAGCGCGCTGGGCATCGACGCGCGGCCTTTGGTGGTCGCGGTGATGGTCGCCGCCTCGGCGTCCTTTGCCACGCCGATCGGATACCAGACCAACATGCTGGTCTATGGCCCCGGCGGCTATCGTTTCACGGATTTCATGAAAGTGGGCATCCCGCTGAACCTGTCGGTTGGCCTTCTGGCCTCGGCGCTGATCCCGTTCTTCTGGCCGCTGTGAGCCACCTGCGCGGGCATTGGCAGCTGATCGCGCTGACCGCGCTGGTCGTGGCACTGTGGACCACGCCGGTTATGCTGCCCCTGCGCATCCTTGTGGTGTTCCTGCATGAACTGTCGCACGGATTGGCCGCGCTTTTGACCGGTGGGTCAATCGAGGCGATCAGCCTGTCACCGAACGAAGGTGGGTTGACTACCACACGCGGTGGCAACCTGTTTGCGATCCTGAGCGCGGGTTACCTTGGCTCGCTCGTGCTGGGCGTGACGCTGTTTCTGGCCGCCTTGCGCAGTCGCGCCGACCGGGTTGTGGTCGGGTGCCTGGGGGCGGCGATGCTGGTGATAGCCGCGCTTTGGATGCGCGAGGGCTTCGCGCTTGCCTTCACCCTTGGCACCGGCATCTGGATGCTGGTCGTGGCGCGGTTTTTTCCACATGAGGTCAGCGACATGGTCCTGCGCGTGATCGGGTTGACTTCGATGATCTATGTGCCGCTTGATATCACCTCGGACACGATCGCACGGGCGCATCTGCACTCGGACGCCTATATGCTGGCCGAGCGGGTCGGGGGCGCGACGATGCTGTGGGGTGGGCTTTGGCTTGTGATCAGCTTGATCGTGATCGGGGGAACACTGTGGTTCGGAAGCGGGCCACAGAGCAACTTGAGCTTCGCGCGGCGCTAGCAGCCCAATTGCGTTCAGGCCACGCAGACCTTGGGGGTGCCCCCCAAACCCCCACGCGGCCACCCGAGGCGGAGGCGTCAGCCGACAACGAGACAAACATGTGCGCCGAAGGCGCCCCTCTGGATCAAAGCGGCCAGAATACCAGGATCGCAGGGATCGAGACGGCCACGACCAGCACCTCAAGCGGCAAGCCGATGCGCCAGTAATCGCCAAACCGATATCCGCCCGGCCCCAGGATCAGCGTGTTGTTCTTGTGCCCGATCGGGGTCAGGAAGGCACAGCTTGCCGCCACCGCCACGGCCATCAGGAACGGGTCGGGGTTCTTGCCCAGGGCCTGCGCCATCTGGATGCCGACCGGGGCGGCCACGATGGTGGTCGCGGTGTTGTTCAACACATCCGACAGCGTCATGGTCACGACCATCAGCACGGTCAGCACGGCCCAGGCCGGCAGGCCCTCGGTCAGGTTGACCAATGTGCCCGCGATCAGCTCTGTCCCGCCCGAACTGTCCAGCGCGGCCCCAAGCGGGATCATCGAGCCCAGAAGCACCACGACGGGCCATTCGATGTGGGTATAGATTTCCGACAGCGGCACGATCTTGGCCAGCACATACCCGACCACGACCAGCCCCAGAGCGACCGGCAGGTAGACAAGCCCGAAGCTGGCGGCGGCCACGGCGGCGGCGAACAGGCCGATGGCCAGCCAGACCTTTTGGTCCTGCGTCACGGTCAACCCGCGCTCGGCCAGAGGCAGGCAGCCCAGCCATTCGGTAACGTCTGCTTCGGACCCTGCAGGCACCAGCAGAAGCAGGATGTCGCCGGGCCGGATCTCGGTCTTGCGCACATGGTGCCTGATGGTCTCGCCAGCGCGGGAGATGCCCATCAGCACGCTGCGCTGGCGCCAGGCCAGGCCGATCGCCATGGTGGTCTTGCCGGCGATGCGGGCATTTTCGGGCACAACGATTTCGATCTTCGACAGGCCGGCGCCTTCGGCGGTCAGGTGCTGTTCCCGGTCCGGTTCGGCAAAGGACAGGCCAAGGGCCGCGCGAAATTCGTCCAGGGCCTCGGGGGTGGCCTCCAGCACCAGCGCGTCGTGATCGGTGATGACGCTGGACCGCTGGGTGCCATAAAGACGGGTTCCGTTGCGTACGAGGCCCAGGATGGCCACGTCGTTCTTTTCGGCCTCATCGTCGAGCTCCATAAGCCGCCGGCCGATCAGTTTCGACCCCTCCGGCACGGTCAACTCGGCCACGTATTGACCGAATTCGTCCATCGGATCGGCGCCCGCCTTGGCCGCATCAGGCTGGGGGATCAGGCGCCAGCCGATCAGCGCCACGAAGACCAGGCCGGCCAGGGCCGTCACGCCGCCCACGGGTGCGAAGTCGAACATCGAAAACGGCTCGCCCAAGGCTTCGCCGCGGATCGACGCGATGATGATGTTGGGCGGTGTGCCGATCAGGGTGACCATGCCGCCAAGGATCGTGGCAAAGCTGAGTGGCATCAGCGACAGGCCCGGAGCGCGACCGGCCTTGCGCGCAGTTTGGATGTCAACGGGCATGAGAAGCGCAAGGGCCGCCACGTTGTTCATGAAGGCGGACAGGATCCCGCCAATCGCCCCCATCAGCGTGATATGCGCACCCAGAGAGCGGGAGGCATCGACCAACGTGCGGGTGATCAGAAACACAGCGCCCGACCGCACGAGGCCCGCGGACACGACCAGCACCAACGCCACCACCAGCGTCGCGGAATGACCGAACCCGGAAAAGGCGTCTTTCGTTGGCACAACCCCCAAAACGACCCCCGCCAGGAGGGCGGAAAAAGCCACGAGGTCATATCGAAATCGGCCCCAGAGAAGCAGGGCAAAAACGGCGCCGAACAGGGCGAAAAGGATGATCTGGTCACTGGTCATGGCCAAGGGATAACGCGGGGGCGGGGTAAGGTCACGCGGATTTGCAGGAATTCCGCCCCGACGTCAGGCGTGCTTCGCACACCCTCCATTCGGGTCGGGTCGGGTCTGTGAAGGGCGCCTCGCGGCGCGGCGGGGGCTACTTTCAGCTATTATCAAATATCCTTGCCAAGGCGCACGAGCCGCGGTGGTACCAGAAGAAACTTCAAGCCTCAGGCGAGGGTATTTCAGGAAAGACAAAAAAAGGACCGAGCGAAGCGAGGCCACCGGATACCATGGCGAGCGCAGCGAGCTTGCCGCGACGGGCTCGAGAGCGGCAAAGCCGCTCAAGGGCGCGGCGCCATCCTTAGGATCAGGTGACGATTACTGGATAGAGCGAGGCGATCAGAAGAAGAGCCATGGTTGCGTTGAACGTGCGCAGGCGGGTCGGGTTGGTCAAGACGCGTTTGATCTGTTGTCCCAGCACGGTCCATATCGAGACGGTCGGCAGGTTCACGGCGCCGAAGACAAGGGCGACAAAGGCCACCGCTGCCAGGTCACGGCTGGGCGCATAAGCGGTGATCGCCGTCAGGGCCATGGCCCAGGCCTTGGGGTTCACCCATTGAAATGCCGCCGCTTGCAGGAACGTCAGGGGCGTGCCGCCGGCCTGTTTCGTCCCAGGTTCGCCCGCCGTGGCGATCTTCCACGCCAGCCAGGTCAGGTAGGCGACGCTGACCACTTTCAGCGCCGTGTAGCTGACCGGAAAGGCGTCGAACAGCTGCATCAGCCCGATGCCGACCAGAACCACCATGAAGGTGAAACCCAGCCCGATGCCCAGCATATGCGGGATCGTGCTGCGAAAGCCGAAATTCGCGCCGGAGGCCATCAGCATCAGGTTGTTGGGCCCCGGCGTAACCGAGGACACGAAGGCGAAGGTGATAAAGGCAGAGAGGAGCTCGATTGACATGGGACAATGATCGCGCAATTTTGCCGCGTTCGGATTGTGAAAGGAGTGCGCAGAGGGAATATCTGCGCAATGAATGATGAAAGAAGACAAGATAAACGCGCGGATATTGCGTGAGTTGACGCGCGACGGTCGCCTGCCGAACACCGAGCTGGCCGATCGTGTCGGCCTGTCGCCCTCCGCGTGTCTGCGGCGGGTGCAAGAGTTGGAGCGTCTGGGCGTGATCCGCGGTTATCGCGCTGTGCTCGACCCGGTGGCGATGGGGATCGGATTTGTCGCCTATGTCACCGTCGGCCTGTCGGGCCACACCAAGGCCGCGCAGGAGGCGTTCGAACGCGCGGTGTCGCGGTTTGGCGAGGTGCGCGAATGCCACAACATCACCGGCACGGTCGAATACCTGCTGCGGGTCGAGGCGGCGGACCTTGCCGCTTATAAGCTGTTTCACACCGACAAGCTGGGCACGTTGCCCGAGGTGCACCAGATCGTGACCCACGTCGTCATGGGGTCGCCCAAGGACGAACGGGCATAGGGCCAAGGTGCGAACGCGCCTTGCCCCCTTGCCCCCAGCCACGCGCCTGCGCTATGGAACCGGGAACGGAATTCACTGTCGGAGGTCGCCATGGCGGGCCATTCTAAATGGGCAAACATCCAGCACCGCAAAGGTCGCCAGGACAAGTTGCGCTCGAAACTGTTTTCGAAGCTGGCCAAGGAAATCACCGTGGCCGCCAAGATGGGCGACCCGGACCCGGACAAGAACCCGCGCCTGCGCCTGGCGGTGAAGGAAGCGAAATCGCAATCCGTACCCAAGGACGTGATTGATCGCGCAATCAAGAAATCCCAGGGCGGGGATGCCGAGAATTATGACGAAATCCGCTATGAGGGCTATGGCCCAGGTGGCGTTGCCGTCATCGTCGAGGCGATGACCGACAACAAGAACCGCACCGCCTCCACCGTGCGTTCGACCTTCGGCAAGAACGGCGGGAACCTGGGTGAAACCGGGTCTGTCGGGTTCATGTTCGAACGCAAAGGCGAAGTGACCTATGGGGTCGATGCGGGCGACGCCGACACGGTGTTCGAAGCCGCGATCGAAGCCGGCGCCGAGGATTGCGAAAGCTCGGAGGAAGGCCACATCATCACCTGCGTCGACAGCGACCTGAACGAGGTTTCCACCGCGTTGGAGACCGCATTGGGCGAGTCGGCGTCGACCAAGCTGATCTGGCAGCCCAACATGACGACCGAGCTGGATCTGGACGGAATGCAGAAGCTGATGAAGCTGATCGATGCGCTGGAAGATGACGACGACATCCAGCGTGTGACGGCGAATTTCGAAGCCTCAGACGAGGTTCTGGCACAGCTGTAAGCACGGTGCCATTCGCGAACAAAGACCCCCGGCCTGCGCGCCGGGGTCTCTTGTTTTCGGGGCCAAGGTAGGATCAAGTCGGCGCCATGACCCCAAACCCCGACCGCCCCCTTGCCGGTGTTGCCTGGATGCTGATCACCGGCCTGTGTTTCGTCGGCGTCACGGCCGTGGTGAAACATGTGGGCAGCGATGTGCCGGCCAGCCAGGCGGCTTTCTTGCGATATCTGTTGGGGCTGGTGTTCCTGCTGCCGATGATCAAACCACTGATGGCGGCGTGCTGGACCCGCAAGGGCGTGGCGCTGTTTGGCCTGCGTGGGGCTGTGCACACGGTGGGCGTGATCATGTGGTTTTACGCGATGACCCAGATCACCGTGGCCGAGGTCACGGCGATGAATTACATGAGCCCGGTGTACGTCACCCTGGGGGCGGCGGTGTTTCTGGGTGAACGCCTGGCCGCGCGGCGGATCATGGCGGTGGGCGTGGCACTTGTCGGCGCACTGATCATCCTCAGGCCGGGGTTTCGGGAACTGAATTCGGGCCATTTCGCGATGCTGTTCACCGCTGTCGGCTTCGCCGGGTCCTATCTGATTGCCAAACGCATGGCCTCCGAGGCCAGCGCGACGGTGGTCGTCGCGATGTTGTCGATTACCGTGACGATCGGGCTGGCCCCGTTTGCTTTTGCAGTCTGGGTTCCGCCCACGTTTGAGCAGCTGGCCTGGCTGTTCCTGGTCGCAACTTTTGCCACCGCGGGGCATTTTTCCATGTCGATGGCCTTTGCCGCAGCACCCGTTTCGGTGACGCAGCCGGTCACCTTCCTGCAACTTGTCTGGGCAGTGACGCTGGGCGCCGTGGTGTTCGGCGAACCTGTGGATGGCTGGGTCGTTGCGGGCGGCGCGCTGATCATGGCCTCGGTGGCGTTCATCACTTGGCGCGAGGCGGTTCTGAAGCGGCGGGGGGTAACCCCTCCGGCGGAGAGCACACGGGTCTGATCCGCCCGCTTGGCGCCGCTCCCGCCCGCCCACCCCGCGGCGACAAGCGGGCTGTGCCTTCCCCCTTTTGCTGGCTTAACAGACCACCACGTTTTCGATCTCGACGACCTCAACGCCTTTGGCGCGCAGGGCGGCGATCAGGGGCCGCATGGCGGGGGTAATGCTGAGGTCGTCCAGCGATACAGATTTCAGGCGCTTCAGGGTCAGGAGTGGCGCCAGATCCTTGGGCTGTGTTCCTAGAAGATCCAGCCGTTCCAGTGATTTGTGGCCACGCAGGCCCGACAGGTCCGTGACATTCGAATAGGATAGATCGAGCACTTTCAGCCGCGTCAACCCGCGCAAAAGGCTGGTGTCGTCAAAGTGGGAGCTTCCGATGGCAAGCTCTTCTAGTCTGGTCATCCTGGCCACAGGGGCGAAGCTGACGGCGTCGAGGTCCTGGATGTGCAAAAGCTTCAGATTGCGAAACTGGGGCAGGGGGGACAGGTCCGTCACCCGGGTCGCGCCGATATGCAATTCGTCCAGCTGGGTCAGACCGTTGATCTGGCCGAGGTCGGAAAAGTTCGTGTAGCTGATCATCAGCGCCGACAAGTGCGAAAGCCCACCCAGCCCTGCGTAGTCCGCCAGCCCTTTGCTGTCGAGGTTCAGGGTCTTGCAGCGTGTGGCAACGCAGTCCGCCAGGATCGCCGCGCCCTTTGCATGCTGTTCGGCCTCATAGGCGGCGGGGTTCCAGGGTTTCGAAGTGTCGGTCTGACATCCGGTCAGCGCAAGGGTGAGCAGCGCCGGGAAAACAATCCGCTTCATGCAAACACCTCGTCTAAAAAAAGAACAAAAAAGGGGCGCCCGTGGGCGCCCCTTTGGTTGGTTTGGATTACTCGGCCCAGCTAACCCCGGTCAGGTCGTTGGCCTGGGTCGGTGCGTTTTCCCAAAGCCCGGTGATCTTGGCGTTCGCCACACCGGTTTTCGCCAGCTGGAACAGGTAGCCATTAACGTAATCGTCCGCGATCATCTGTTGCGCCTGCTGGTTCAGCTCGGTCCGCATCGCGCCGTCCGAGGTGACCGAAAGCTTTTCGATCAGCGCCTGGAACGCGGCGTTGTCATACTGGAAATAGTATTCCGGCCGGGCATAGATGTTGATGTCGGCGGGTTCCGTGTGGCTGACGATGGTCAGGTCGAAATCCTTGCCCTTGAACACCTGTTCCAGCCATTGCGCCCATTCGAGGTTCGAGATTTCCGTCTCGATCCCCACGGCGCGTAGTTGGGCCGCGATGATCTCACCCCCACGCCGCGCATAGGCCGGCGGCGGCAGCATCAGGCGCAGGGTCAGCCCGTCCGGCGCGGCCTCGGCCAACAGCGCCTTGGCCATGTCGGGGTCATAGGCGGAATTGCCGGTCAGGTCGACATAGTCGGGGTTGTGCGGGGCAAAGTGCGTGCCGATCGGTGTGCCGAAGCCGAACATCGCGCCGTCGATGATTTCCTGTCGGTTGATCGCATGGGCAATCGCCTTGCGGATGCGCACATCGGTCAGGTTTTCGGCCTTGTTGTTGGTGGAGAGGATCGTCTCACCCTCGGTCGACCCGACGATGACGTTGAAGCGCGGATCTGCCTCGAATTGGCCCAGCGTTTCCGGGGCCGGGAAGTTCGGGAAGGCATCGACATCACCTGCCATCATCGCCGCGAAGGCCGCGTTGGGGTCCGAGATGAACTTGAACGTCGCTTTCGACAACGCAGGCGCGTCGCCCCAATAGGCGTCGTTGCGCATCAGGGTCACGTGGTCGCCCTGCACCCATTCGGTGAAGGTAAACGGGCCGGTGCCCACGGGTGCGGTGGCTGCGGTGTCGGCGCTTTCCGGTGCCACGATGACCGCGTCACCCCAGGCCATGTTGAACGGGAAATTGCCGTTCGGGGCGGACAGTGTCACCGCCACGGTTTGCGCGTCCACAGCCGTCACACTTTCGATCCCGGCAAACAGCGCCTTTTGTGCGTTGGTCGAGTCCTCAGCCCGCGCCCGGTCCAGGCTGAACACCACGTCGTCCGCGTTCATCGCGCTGCCGTCATGGAAGGTCACGCCGGCGCGCAGGTGGAAAGTATAGGTCAATCCGTCCTCGGACACGTCCCAGGTTTCGGCAAGGCCGGGGTTGACCGACCCGTCAGGGCCGAAGCGGGTCAGACCCTCGAAAATGTTGGCATAGACCACTTCGTCAATCGCGGCAGCAGCCCCGCCGGTGGGGTCAAGGTTTGGTGGCTCAAGCACCATGCCGATATTGATCGTGTCCTGGCCAGCCAGCGCGGTGCCAGCCATCAGCGCCAGCGCGGCGGCAGTGAGTTTCAGGTGTTTCATGAGCTCTCCCCTTCTGGTTCCCGTCTTGCGGGTGCCCACCCATGAAACGCGGTTGCGCTGCGTATGGCAAGGGGGAGGTTGGGCTGGATCATCCCTTTGATTTTTGCTGCAATGCAGCATATATTGGCCGAGCGAACAGGAAAATCGGGAGGATTTCATGAGCGCTTCTGCACGGGTTACAGCCCCCACACCGTCCGAAATTCGCGCCAGCAAGGGGGCTGAGCCGCTGGTCATGCTGACCGCCTATACCACGCCGATGGCCCAGATGATGGACGACCACGTGGACATGGTCCTGGTTGGGGACAGCGTCGGCATGGTGCTGCACGGCCTGCCCGATACGCTGGGCGTGACGATGGAGATGATGTGCCTGCATGGTGCGGCCGTGAAACGCGGGCTACACAAGGCGATGATGGTCGTGGACATGCCCTTTGGCAGCTACGAAGAAAGCCCCGAACAGGCGTTTCGCAACGCGGCGGCCTTGATGCGCGACACCGGCGCGGCGGCGGTCAAGCTGGAGGGCGGCGTCACGATGGCCGAGACGATCCGGTTTCTGACCGCGCGCTCGATCCCGGTGATGGCCCATGTCGGGCTGACGCCGCAGGCGATCAACACTCTGGGGGGCTACAAGGTGCAGGGGCGCGGCGACGACCGGGCACGGGTGATGGCAGATGCCAAGGCCGTGGCCGAGGCTGGTGCGTTTTCCGTGGTGCTGGAAAAAGTGCCCGCCAGCCTGTCGGATGAGATCACGTCCGCACTGGATATTCCCACAATCGGCATCGGAGCGTCGGCGAATTGCGACGGGCAGGTTCTGGTGGTCGACGACATGCTGGGGCTGTTCACCGCGTTCAAACCAAAATTCGTCAAGCGCTATGGCACGCTGGGCGCAGATGGCGAAACAGCGATCAAGGCCTATGCCGACGAAGTGCGTGCGCGCAGCTTTCCCGGCCCAGAACATGTCTTTGCCGACGAGGTGCCGACAAAATGAAACTGGTTCGGTCAAAGGATGATCTGCGCACTTTGCGTCGCAAATGGATTTTCGCCGGCGAAAAGGTTGCCGTCGTGCCCACGATGGGCGCGCTTCATGCTGGGCACCTCAGCCTGGTCGAGGCGGCAAAAAAAGGCGCCGACCGGGTGATCGTAACGATCTTCGTGAACCCCAAGCAGTTCAACAACCCTGACGATCTGGACAAGTATCCGCGCACCGAACATGAGGACGCCGAGAAACTGGCACCCTACGGCGTGGATGCGCTCTATGTACCAACGCCCGACCAGATTTACCCGGACGGGTTTGCGACGAATGTCAGCGTATCGGGCCTGACAGAAGACCTGGAGGGCGCGCACCGACCCGGCCATTTCGATGGCGTGGCAACGGTGGTCTCCAAGCTGTTTTTGCAAAGCCGCGCGGACGTCGCGTTTTTTGGGGAAAAGGATTACCAACAGCTGTTGATCGTGCGCCGCCTGTCTGAGGACTTGGACATTGAGACCGAGGTTGTCGGTTGCCCGACCGTGCGCGAAGCCGACGGGCTGGCGATGTCGTCTCGCAATGTGCAGCTGGGGGGCGAGGCGCGGGCGATTGCCCCGGCGCTGTATCGCGCGATGGAAACGGCTGCGGATGCAATCCGGGGCGGTGTGGCGGCGACTGTCGCGATCAAGCAGGCCAAGGAGGAGGTCCTGGCGGCGGGATACGGAGAGATCGAGTATCTGGAGCTGCGCTCCGCCAAGGATTTGCGCCCGCTTGAGACGCCCGCAGAACCCGCCCGCCTGTTGGTGGCCGCGATGCTGGACGGCGTGCGCTTGATCGACAATATCGCCGTTTAAGGCGTGATGAGCAGCTCGTGCAGCACCAGCGCCATCACGCCCGCACTGTCTTGCATGTCCTGAACGCCGACCCATTCGTCGGGTTGGTGCGCCAGGTCCAGGATGCCGGGGCCATAGGCGATGCAGTTCTTCAGCCGTCCGATCCGGTCGATGTGTTTCTGGTCATAGGTTCCGGGGCTGACCACGTATTCAGGCCGCGCCCCCAGCACCTTTTCGATCGCCGCCGCGGTTGAGGTCACCACCGGCGCGCCCTTGTCCGTCATCGTCGGAACAACCTCGTGCATGTCGCGAATTTCGTATTCGAAATCAGGGCGTTCGTCCTTGATGCGTTCCATCATCCGGTGCACTTCCGCCTTCACCTCGTTCAGGTCTTCTTCGATCAGAAACCGCCGGTCGATCACGATGCGGCAACGGTCGGCAACGCAGGGCGCCGGGAAACCGTCATAGCCGTCTTCGGGCTCCGCCTCGCCGCCGTGGATTGAATTCACGTTCAGGGTGGATTGCTTGGCCCCATCCGGCACCACCGGCATTTCCGTGCGTTTGGATGCCAGAAGGGGATAAAGGTGCTGCTCCATCTCGGCCAGGACCGCGCTCATGTGGCGGATGGCTGAATCACCCAGGAAGGGCATCGAGCCGTGGGCGATGCGACCCTTGGTTTCGATTTCCGCCCACCAGACGCCGCGGTGTCCCAGGCAGATGCGGTCCTTGTTCAGGGGTTCGGGGATGATGACATGCTGCACCCGGTCGGGGTCGAAATAACCCTTTTCGGCCAGGTAGGCGACGCCGCCATATCCGCCAGATTCTTCGTCCGCCGTGGCGCTGATTTCCACCGCGCCCTCGTGATCGGGGTAAAGGTGCACGAAGGCCTCGGCGGCGATGATCGAGGCGGCCAGCCCGCCCTTCATGTCACAGGCGCCACGGCCATAGATCTTGCCATCGTCCAGCTCGCCCCCGAACGGGTCGCGGGTCCAGCCATGGCCGACCTCGACCACATCATGGTGCGAATTGAAATGCACGCAATCGCCGGGTGCGCCGCCTTCGTGGCGGGCAACCATGTTCCAGCGCGGGTATTTCACGCTGTCGCCAATCGCACCCTCGGCCCGGATCATTTCGACCTTGAAGCCGGATTTCGCCAGCCGCTCGGCCAGAAAGGCGCAGATTTCGCGGTAATTGCGGCCCGGCGGGTTCAAGGTCGGAATACGGATCAAGTCCTGCGTCAGGGCGATCAGGTCGTCCCGGCGGGCGGCGATTTCGGTCAGGAGTGCGTCGGTCATGGGTTGAACCTAGGCCGGGGCGGGGCGGGTTTCAACGCCTAGTAAACCAACGCCATAACGCCCTGGCTGACCACCAGGAACAAAAGCGTCATGATCCCGCCCGAGCGCAGGAAATCCGCGACGCGGTAGCCCGCCGGCCCCATGATCAGCGCGTTTACCTGGTGGGTCGGGATCAGGAAGGAATTCGAGGTCGAGATCGCCACCGTCAGGGCGAAAATCGCCGGGTCGCCCCCGGCAGCCACGGCAATCGACACCGCCAGTGGCACCAAGAGCACGGTGGCGCCCACGTTGGACATCACCAGAGTGAACAGCGTGGCCAAAACCGCTACCCCGGCCTGCAGCGCCCAGATCGGCCAGCCATCCAGCAGGGTCAACACCTGCTGTGCGATCCAACCTGCGGTACCGGTGTTCTGCACCGCCATGCCAAGCGGGATCAGCGAGGCCAGCAGGAACACGGTCGACCAGCCAACGCTTTCATAAGCCTCGTCGATCGACAACACCCGCGTCACGATCATGCCCACCGCGCCGATCAGCAGACACAGTGACAGCCGCACATCTGAGAAAAGGATCAGTCCCAGCGCCAGCAGGAAAAACAGCAAGGCCCAGCCGACTTTTTTCGGGCGCAGTTCTTCTTCTGGGAAATCCGAGGTGACCACCACGAAGTCGCGGTCCTGCTTCAACCGGCTCAGCATGTCCCATGGCGTGTGTACAACCAGCGTGTCACCGGCCAGGAACGGGATGTCACCGATCATCGCGGCCTTGTGTTCGTCGGTTTCCACCAAGCTCATCGTCTCTTCGCCCCGGTGAATGGCCAGAAGGCTCATCCCGTGGGTCTGGCGAAAGCGCAGGTCGCGGCCGGTTTTGCCGATCACGTCCGAACCGGGGGTGATGACGACTTCGGCGACACCGGCGCGGGTGGCGGCGAAATCCTCGGCGAAATCCTCCAGCCCGGGCAGAACCGTCAAGCCGTAAATGTCGCAAATCTCCTCGATCACCTTGCGATGGCCCAGAATCGCCAGGCGGCAGGGGGTCAGAATTTCCGTGGTCACGCGCGGTGCAATCACCTTTTGCCCGGCATATGAAGTGCCGATTATGTACAGGTGGTGCGCGAGCATGATGTCGTCCAACGTCTGGCCGACAAGAATGTTGCCCTCAGGCACGATGACCTCAACCAGGTCCGCTTTCAGGCGATAAGTTGCCTTCAGGTATTCGGCGATGCTTTGCCCCGCGGCCGCGTCATCGCGCGGTGAGGCGGCGGGCAGGACCCAGCGGCCGAACAGCACGAAATAGGCGATCCCGGACAGGATCAGCGCGAGCCCCACCGGGGCGGGATCAAACAGGTCGAACGGCTCCATCTGAGCCGCTTGCGGAAGGTCGGCATTGGCTGATGCGATCAGGTCGTTGAGCAGGATCATGGGCGAGGAACCCACCAGCGTCATGGTCCCGCCCAGAATGGCGCAGAACCCCATCGGCATCAGCATCCGGCCAAGCGGCAACCCGGTGCGCGCAGAAATGCGCGACACGACGGGCAGGAACAGCGCCGCCGCGCCGACGTTCTGCATGAACGAAGATATCACCCCGACGGTGCCTGAGATGATCGGGATCAGCCGGGCCTCGGAGGTGCCGCCGTGTTTCAGGATTACTGCCGCGACCTTGTTCATGATCCCGGTCTTGTCCAGCCCCGCGCCGATGATCATCACCGCGATGATCGAGATCACCGCATTCGAACTGAAGCCTGCAAACAGCTGGTTTATGTCGGCCAGATTCTCAAGCCCCGGCAGGTAGGACAGTGCCCCCACCAGCACCATGACCATGATCGCCGCCAGGTCGACGCGCACGACCTCGGTCACGAAAAGTGTCATCGTGATCCCCAGCACGCAGAGCACGGCAATCATTTCCTGCGTCAGGATCAATGGGTCCATGGGGCCTCGGATTCAAATACGTTTTCCTACTATGTCGCGGCGGGGCGGTTTTGAAAACCCCGATGGAAACCTGTGGAAAACCGGTGTTTCGGTGCGAAAACCGTCTGTTGCCCCCCTTCAAATCGCGCTAACCTCTCCCCAACTGAATGTTATACCCATTTACTTTCGAGGGAGTTCCATGTCCGATTTCGATACCCAAATCCGCGATAGCCAGGCCCAGGTCGCCGAGGCGCAGGCAAAAATCTCTGAGCTGACCAGCCGGATCGAGACCGCGCGCAGCAAGATGGCGTCAGGTGACGACATCGCGATAGATATCGAGAACGCATCGCTGGAAGACGTACACGCCCACACCGAAGCGATGAACGCCAACATCGCCGAGTTGATCATGGGGCTGGATGACGTAACCAGCGGGTTTTCAAAGGACTTTGACGAAATGCGCTCCAAGACGGGGTGGGAAACTTTCGTCGGCATTTTCTCCAAGGGGAAATCGGAAAGCCTGCGGCAGGAACGCATGCGCACCGCGTCGATCGACGACAAGTTGCAGGAGCTGATCGGCCAATCGGATACGATTGTGAAACTGCTCGAAGGGCAGCTGGCGATGCTAAACACCCAGAAGGAAAGCGTCAGCGTGAACCTGACGGAAACGCTGGATGACCGCGAGTTGACGGTGGGTGAACTGGAAACCCTGCGTGCGGACATTCTGGGCATGGACCCCAAGATTATCACGCTTGAGAACAAGATCAGTGTCGAACAGGACGCCGCCGCGCGCACCAAGCTGGAAACCGAACTGGCCGAACTGAACGCGAAGTACAACGAGATGGTGCAGCAAGAGCAGGTCAAACTGGCCAAGTCCCAGACGCTGGAGCGCTATATCGAGAAGGGCAAGACCTGGGTGGATTCTCTTCAGAACCAAGCGGCAACGCAGATGGTTCTGATCAACAAGCTGCAGACGGACACTAAGCAGCGTGTGGTGCTGTATGACGCCCTGTCGAAGTCGCTGAAAACGGCGCAACAACAAGACGTGGCGCACCGGATCAATGAGATCGGCGTCGAAACCGACAAGGAAGCCCAAGCCGCGATGGCCGCGATCGGCACCGCGACGAACCAGAAAATGGCCGACATGATGGAGGCGCATGAAGACCACATGGTGTTCGCCCGCGAGGTTCTGGAAGCCAAAGCAAAGGCCGACGAACGGTTCGCCCGTCGGTTCCAGGACATCGTCGAGAAGCACGACAAGAACCTGTATGGAGCGTGAATTACGCGATCCGACCTGCAAATTCCGGGCGTGTGCGCTGACATGACTGACACCGACGATCTCACCCTTGACCACGCGTCGTTGAACGATACCCGCGTCACGCGGCGCTATTTCGCCAAGTTTGCTCGGATCACCGGGCACATGGCCCGTGTTGCCGGGCAGATGGAGGCCGAGGGCAGCCTGTCGCGCGACGAGGTGGAGGTGTTGGCGCGTTATCTGGTCAGCCTTGGTTTCACCTTCCGTGCTCTGGCGAACAAGCATTTTTGGTCCGGGCGCGGCGAAGGCGCGGGCTGGTCCACGCTGGTCTTTGACCGCCACGAAAGCGGCTTTCCCGTGCATGCTGAGCTGATGCAGATGGCCACGGACGCGGCGCAGGCTGGCAAGCACCTGACGGGTATGCCGTCGGCGGATGAGCTGAAGGCGCAGATGATCCAGCAGATCGTCGGTGATCTGACGATCCCGACCAAGCTGCAATACGCCCTGTCGCAACGGCTGTATTACGAAGAGCTTCAACGCGGCGATCTGTTCTGGCCGCAAAACGACCCCGACGTGGTCTGGCTGGGCGATGTCAGCGAGGGGCGGGATCGGCGGCGGCGCTATCTGCTGCACTGGGCGGTCTATGACAGCAGCCTGAACATCCCGACGATCTATCTGATGGAGCTGGAGGACACTGGCCGCACCGCCTTGCCGCGCGATGGGCGGCGCTGGCCTGCGGTTCAGGCGCACCTGATGGCGCAGGCGGTGGCCGGGCTGAAGCTGGTGACCATCGCCGCTGGGTTCGACCGTGATTTCGACGACTTGCACCCGAAACGGCTGCGCCGGATCCACGTGGGTCCGATGTATTCGCACACGTTCACCAAGCAGACCGGTCCGCTGCGCGAGGTTCTGGAACAGGCCAAAGCGCCACCCGGCGAAGACTGGGCGCTGGCCTGGACAGTGGAAGAGCTGGTGAGCGAAGGAGTCAAAACCGAAAAGAGCGGCTGGTTCGGGTCCGTCGAGCGCGAAATCTTTGCCCTGGATCCGTTCGCCGGGCGCGGGGTCGTCACCGGCGCCACGAAAATGGAACGCTCGATCATCCTGCCGCAGCGCCCGTATCAGGTATTGGCAGAAAAGAACCCGCCGGGGTTTCGGGATGTGCGCAAGTTCGTGGTCAGCCCGGGTGGGCGCGTGCTGAGTTACAGATAGCTTCCCCCAGAACAGTTTAGGGAAAGATGAAAGGGATTTGAAATGAGCCTTCCTTCCGATCAGATGGAGCTTCGCGAAGAAGAGATTCGTGCGCATTATGACGCGGCGGCGGTGATGCTGGACGGATTGGATCACACGCCCCGGATCGCCAAACCGAAGGTGGCGCCGACGACGCCTGAACGCTCGCCCGGCATTGCCACCCGGCGGCGGTTCCGGTCGACCACGCCCGGTCTGGTTACACGCTCAACCGCACGCCCCGAAGGCGTGCATCTGGTGGATCGGATCGAAGGTGCGGATGGCGGTGATCCCCTGATTAGCCCGATGCAGGCGACGGTGTTGCATTCCCTGCGCCGGGCCATCGCCATCGCCCTGTCGGTGGGCGAAGGATACGCTGAGGCGACCGGGTTGGTCGCGCTGAAACGCGCCAATCTGGAAGGCGGGCTGGGCAAGGACAAAGCGGCCGCGTTTTCCGAGCTTTTGGCCGCCGAGAGCCTGGTTGTGCTGTCGGTCTTCGCCAATGCCACTGCGTTCTTCCTGGCGCCGCATTCCAGCGAGGTCTCGGTTGATATTGGCGCAGTCGAGGAGGTTTTGACCGACAACGCGGGTCTGGCGCTGCATGGCGCCTTGTGGGAGCTGGATCAGGAAATCGCCACCTTCGTGGATGTGGATGAGAAGCTGGTCCCGACGGTGATGGCCTTTGCCGAGCAGTTGATGGAAAAGGTCGCCCTGCGCGCCCAGACCGCGCCGCGGCTGGCGCCCTTTACCGGCGCGAACTACCGGGTTGAGGCGGATGATCTGACGATTTCCGGCTTCACGCCCTCGCGCGCGGCGCGGGGCACGAAGCTGACCATGAGCTTCAAGAAACCGCATCAGGTCGTCGGCAACCACATCGCGAAGTATCAGGCGATGAAGCTCAGCAAAATGCTGATGGCCTATGATTTCGATCGCAAACTGAATCCGTTTGCGGACCTTGGTGGCTTTATCTTCACCTTCATGGGCGACGGCATGCCGGGCACCGGCAAGACCACGCTGATCCAGATGATGGCCGGGCTGATCCACGGCTATTGCGAAACGGCAGGCTATCCGTTCCGATACCAGAACCTGTCGACCGAAAGCATCGACAGCTATCAGGGCAAATCGGCGCAGAATGCCAAGGCGTTCATCAACAACGTGATCGACCCGAACGTGATCGGCTTTGGCACCATCGACGACATCGACCAGCTGGCGGGTAAGCGCGGAGATCGGCAGTCGAGCGCCGGGCAGTTGGAGATTACTGCCGTTTTGATGGAGAGCTTTGCCGGCGCCAACACGGTCGTGCGCGGCAATTGCACCTTCGGTATGTTTTCAAACTATCCCGAGAACGTCGACGACGCCCTGCGCCAGCGTGCCGGTGCGCGGTTCCTGGTGGATGGGCCGATCACGCGGGACGATTATATCGACATCCTGAACCTGCTGATGGGCAAGAACCACGACATCCCGCTGGGTGATTTCGAACCCTTCGCGGCGCAGGAGATCAAACGCGCGGTGGCGAAGTCCTTCGAAAGCCACGCGCGGCCGCATGAGGAAGGTTTGGTGCGGGTCTATGAGCGCGTGTCCAAGGATATCGGCAAGCTCGATACAATCGCCAAACTGGGCACCTATCTGAAAGGCATCCAGGAGGCCGACGCGCGCTTCACCGGCCGCGCGATCAAGAACATCACCGACGCCGTGAAGGTCCGCGCGATGGATTTTGAACTGCCGGACGAATGGATGGAGGAACCCGACCTGTTCTTGTTCAAGGACTACGACACCAAGAAGGGCATGATCGAGGAGCTGCGCCAGGAGATTACGGTCGACATGGTGATCCAGGAAATCAACCGCTACGCGGATTCAGAATTCCGCTATGCCGACAAGTCGGACGAAGCGGCGATTGCCCAGATGGTGCGGGAGTTCGGGTTGTCGGAAGAGGCGAAACGGCGGTATTTGGAGGGGAAGGGGTGATGTCCGACCGCACCGCATTGCGCATAGGGGCGAGCCAGACCCATCTTGGCCGATCAACGAGGGCCACGCCATGAGACGCCTGATCCAACGTGGCCTGATGTTCGGCAACCTGATCCGGGTGGAGAGCCCGGCTTTGATCGAGCGCTATAACAGGGCGCTGGACGGGCTGACGGGGCTGCGCACGGCGCTGCCGGACTTCCACATCGATATCTCGGGATACTCGCCCGAGGTGGGGGATGAACTGGGGGATCATCTGTATCTGAACCCCAATGGCTGCAACCGGCAGTTCATCATCCTGACCACGGACCAGCGCACCGCGCCGCTGCTCAATGCGAAATTTTCAACCTCACGCGGGATCCTGCGGCAGTTCATCAATGACAACGAGGCAAAGCTGTTTGCCCTGACCGCTCATGACGCGGTGGCGGGGGAGTTGCAGAATTCGGTCTATGACGTGTCGACGCCCGCCAAGCTGTTCGACATTCGCAAGATCACGATCGAGGCGGACACGACACAAAGCCACGTGGCCAATGCACGCGCGCTGTCCGACAAGATTGACCAGTTTCAAGCCGACCCGGATGCCTGGTTTGATGACGTGCTGATCGCCGAGATGATCGGGCTGGCCAAGCAGACTGGGGACGTGACGAAGAACCCGATCGACCTGGACCGCGCAACGTTTACCCAAGGCAATTTCTGGACCGACCATTTCGGCGGGCTTTACGTGTTTCGCGACGTTGATCACCCGTTCGTGGTCTCGATGGGTGAGATGCCTGAGGGCAAGATGCCGGTCGAGGATCGGATCTCGCGGGCCCAGCCCAATCGGATTGCCACCTTCCTCAAGGAAAATGGGCTGGTCGAAAGCGTGATCAAGGCGCGCGGTGTGAACGGGGCCACGATCCTGCGCCAGAAGATGGATTTCATCCTGGTGGATGCGGCGGCGGAACTGGATCAGGATATGGGCCAGATGACGGCCCGCGACCTACGCCAGTTGGCGCACCGGATGGGGGCGACGTTGCCGAAGGAGTTCCAGGCGCTGGCAGCGTTGGTGCGTTGGGCTGAAAACGGCGGCAAGTGGCCGCGCATCACCTCAAAGCACCCGGCGTATTTCTATACCCTGCGCGCGGTGCCGAACCACCCGGACCGCGATCTGGTGAACCAGATGCTGGCAGAACTGGCGCCCAAGGATTTCCGCCAACTGTTCATCTGCCACAAGCAGGCGTTCTATGCGGCCTATGCGACCTGGGCCGAAGTGAAAAAGGAATACGTGGCGGAATTCCTTCATCGTGACTATATGGCGAACAAGGCTGGCGCGCGTGAGGCGCTGTTCGGTGGTGCCGAGGTGTCCGGGAAAACCCCGCCCCCGCCACCGAAAAAGGATGATATGATCGATCTTGTCGGCCCTTGGGGCGCGATCAGGAGGAGGTGACATGGGACTGATACGACTTCTGGTGTTCGGGTTTCTTGGGTTGAGCGTGGTGTATTTGGCGGTCAGCTTTTATTCCCGTTCGATCCGACGCGAAAAGCTTGAGGATCGCTGGGCCGAAGACCACCCCGATGACCGCGACAGCCCCGAGCGTGAGACCTTTATCGAGGACGGAATGACCGAGTACCAGAACGGCATCCGACCCAAGCTGATCCTTCTGGTTTATGTGATCCCGGCCATCCTGGTCGTGCTCACGCTTTTCATGACGAACGCAAACTGAGGCCCCCGATGGCATATGTCAAAAACACGATCCGCATCGTTCTGTTCCTGGTTTTCGGGGCGCTATTTCACTATGTCCTGCCGCAACACGATGTCGTGCGGGTGACAGGGACCGAGATTATCCGCATGGATTTCTCGTCGATGAACCGGATTTTCTTTGCCCAGGCCGACAGTGCCTCGGCTGAGCTGGCAACCCGCGACATTCGCCTGCTGAACACGGTTAAACGCAAGACCTTCCTGTTGGGGTTTTACCAACGTGAGGCCGAAGGCGTGATGGTCTATCGCAACGAAGATACGGGCTGGATCTGGCCGCCCTATTTCAAGTTCGACAGCTCGGACTTGCAGGCGGAAGCCTTGGCAAATGTGTCGACGCCGGACAATGAACAATGGGTGAAGATCACCCATTATGGTTGGCGCAATCGGTTCTTCACGGTCTATCCCAACGCCATCGCGATTACGCCGATTGATGGGCCAGAGGTGCGGATCATTCCCTGGTTTAACATCTTCTTCTTCGGATTCCTGATCGTCGGCCTTCTGTTCATGCGCGCCATGTGGCGACAATTCCGTGAACGCACGATCGACCCGGCGATGGAAGACGCGGGGGATGCCTGGGAACGGGTCGATGCCCATGCAGACCAAGCGCGCGGACGGTTTGGTCGCTGGCTGGACAGCTGGCGCGGCAAACGCTGAAGTTCCACCCGCCGGTCAACCGCTGACGCGGTCTTCCTTGCGGTCGGCGCAGGGCGCCTCGCCAACGGCTTGGCGCGTGCGTGTATCAGCTGTCTCGAAAAACCCTCGCCGAAGGCAACAAGCCACTTCTGGTGTTCCAAAAGAGATTTTAAGCCTCCGGCGGGGATATTTTCAGAAGGAAAAAAGATGCCGAGCGCAGCGAGGCCGCCAGATACCATGGCGAGCGCAGCGAGCTTGCCGCGACGCCGATGAGGGCGCCGAAGGCGCTTGAAGTGGCGTCGCAATGCCGGTTCGATTATTCCCCGTATGGGACCCAAATCGTTTTCACCTCGGTGGCGTGGGCCAGCATCTCACGGCCTTCCCCGTCTTTTCCGGACCAGTCCCGCGCCCGGGCGTTGTTCACCCAGGTTCGCTTCAGGTTGCCGGCGGCGGCGTGTTCAACGATTGCTGACAGGTCTGCGCCGGATTGGCTCCAGACCGCGTCCACGTCCAAATGGCCCGCCATGGTCTCGGCCAGGTCGGCATGTGGCCCGGTAAGGATATTCACGACCCCCGCCGGAAGGTCCGAGGTTTCCAGGACCTGATAAAAATCTGTCGCGGCCAGCGGGTAGGGGTCCGAGGCCACGGCAACCACGCGGTTGCCCATTGCGATCGCCGGGGCCACCAGTGACACGAGACCCAGAAGCGGCGCGTCGTCCGGGCAGAACGCGCCGATCACGCCGACCGGTTCGTGCATCGCCAGTGCCACGCCGCGCAGGGGCACGGGTTTCGCCGCACCGTCGTATTTGTCGGCCCAGGCGGCATAGGAGAACAGGCGCGACACGCTTGCCTCAACCTCACGCGCGCCGTTCCGTTTGCCGGTCATCTCGTTGATCCGGTGTGCAAATTCTTCGGCCCGTGCCGACAGGTTTTCGGCGATGTAATACAGGATCTGCGCCCGCAAATGTCCGGTGGTTTTCGACCAGCCTTTGGCGGCATGGGCGGCTTCCACCGCGTTGCGGATGTCCTTGCGGCTGCCCAGCCCGACGTGGCCCAGAAGCTTGCCCTTGGGCGACCAGACCGGGCGGGAATAGCCGCTGTCAGGCCGCGCCTGTTTGCCGCCGATGAACATTTTGGCGGTCCGATCCAGCGCATCAACACTGGCGTCCTTCGGTGCCGCAATCGGGGCGACAGGGGCCAGCGCCTGCGTCTTGCCGCGCGCCTTGGTATAGGCCATCAGCCCTTCCCAGCCGCCTTCGCGCCCGAAGCCGCTTTCGCGCACGCCGCCAAAGCCGGCGGCGGCATCGAACATGTTGGTGGCGTTCACCCAGACCACGCCCGCGACCAGTTTCGGCGCGATGTCCAGCGCCAGGTTCACATTCTCGCTCCAGACCGTCGCGGCCAGGCCATAGCGCGTGTTGTTGGCGATCTGCACCGCCTCGGTGGGGGTGCGGAAGGTGGTGGCGACCAGAACCGGGCCGAAGATTTCTTCCTGCATCAGGGTTGAAGATGGCGACAAGCCGGTGATCAGCGTGGGCGGGTAGAAACAGCCTTGGTCAGGCAGCGGGCAGGGCGCGCGATAGGTGTCGCCTTCGTCCGAAGCGTCCACCATGCGCGTGATGGTCTCCAACTGCACCGGGTCGACCAAGGCGCCCACATCGATGGATTTGTCCATCGGGTTGCCGACGCGCAGCCCGTCCATCCGGGCGCGCAGTTTGGCATAGAACCGATCCGCGATACCTTCCTGCACGATCAGGCGCGAGCCCGCGCAGCAGACCTGGCCCTGGTTGAACCAGATCGCGTCGACCAGCCCTTCGATGGCGCTGTCGATATCAGCGTCGTCAAAGACGATATAGGGCGATTTCCCCCCCAGTTCGAGCGTTAGCGACTTGCCGGTGCCCGCCGTGGCGCGGCGGATGATGCGCCCTACCTCGGTCGAGCCGGTGAAGGCGATCTTGTCGATATCTTCGTGGCTGACGATGGCCTCGCCGACTTCCCCATTGCCGGTGACGATGTTGACAACCCCCTTGGGCAGCCCGGCCTCTTGGCAGATCTGCGCGAACAGAAGCGCGGTCAGGGGGGTGTATTCGGCGGGTTTCAAAACCACCGTGTTGCCCATCGCAATCGCTGGTGCGATCTTCCAGGCCAGCATCAGAAGCGGAAAGTTCCACGGGATGATCTGGCCGCAGACCCCCAGCGCCTCGCGGTCGGGCAGTTCGCTGTCCTGCAGCTGCGCCATGCCTGCGTGGTAGTAGAAATGGCGCGCGACCAGCGGCACGTCGATGTCGCGGCTTTCGCGGATCGGCTTGCCGTTGTCGAGCGTTTCCAGCACCGCGAACAGGCGCGCGTGTTTCTGCACCAGCCGCGCCAGTGCATAGAGGTATTTGGCGCGGGCGTGACCGGGCAATTTTGCCCATTTGCCCTGCGCCTTGCGCGCAGCGGTCACGGCGCGCTCCACGTCATCCGGGCTGGATTGTGTGACTGTGGCCAGAACCTCGCCGGTCGCGGGGTTCTTCGTCTCGAACGCCTCGCCGGGGGCGGTCATTTGCCCGTCGATGAATAGGCCAAAGCTGCGGTTCGTGCGCTCCAGCCACGCCATCGCCTCGCCCGCGCTTTCGGGGGCCGGGCCGTATTCCATGCTCTCGAAGATGTCTTTGACGGTCATGTTCTTATCCAATCGGGTGGCGGTGGGCGGCGGAATAATGGCCCGACACGTGGTGTTCCAGCTGTCGTTCGATGTCGCCTAACAGGGAGGATGCGCCGAAGCGGAACAGGTCGGGTTGTAGCCAACGATCGCCCAGCTCGTCCTTGATCAGGGTCAGATAGGTCACCGCATCCTTGGCCTTGGAAATCCCACCCGCGGGCTTGTACCCCACGCGGTAACCGGTGCGGTCGTAATAGTCGCGGATCGCGCGGATCATCACCAGCGACACGGGTAGGGTGGCGTTGACGCTTTCCTTGCCGGTCGAGGTCTTGATGAAATCGGCGCCCGCCATCATGCAGACCAGCGAGGCGCGCGCGACGTTGCGCAGGGAGCCCAGCTCTCCGGTGGCCAGGATCGCCTTTACATGGGCGTCACCACAGGCCTCGCGGAACGCTTTCATCTCGTTATACAGTGCCTGCCAATTGCCGGTCAGCACGTGGCGGCGCGAAATCACGATGTCGATTTCCGCGGCCCCTGCCTTCACGCTTTCGCCGATCTCGGCCAGGCGCAGGTGAAAGGGTGACAGGCCTGCGGGAAAGCCGGTGGAAACCGCTGCCACCGGAATGCCCGTGTCCTGAAGTGCCGCAACCGCTGGTTCGATCATGTCGTGATAGACGCAGACGGCGCCGGTAGTGATGCCGCTGACACCCAGGGCGTCCAGAATGTCGGCCCGCACCGGGTGGGCGGCCTTGGCGCACAGCCGGCGCACCCGGCCCGCCGTGTCGTCCCCGGAAAGGGTGGTCAGGTCGATGCAGGTGATCGCCTTCAGCATCCACGCGGCCTGGTGGTCCTTTTTCAGCGACCGACGGCCGGACAGGCTGCCGGCGCGGCGTTCGATCGCCGAAGTGTTGGCCTGTGCGGCCCGCACCCAATCCATGTCAAGCGCCATGCCCGGATTGCGCGGCTCTGTCACCTGCGGCAATTGGGCGGCCCCGGTTGCCACATGTCCGGTCGTTGTCGTGTCGGTCTGCACGGGGTTCCCCCTGTTCACTGGTTCGGCCCAAAGTCGCACGAGGCCGCGGATTTGGCAAGATTTACCCTTTGGTCAAAAATTACCCCTGGCTGCCGGCATATCGCCGAAATGCAACGACATATTGCCGTGTAGACGTGCAAGGACACTGCATTTTGACAGGGCCGGGGTGGGTCCAAAATTAACGTTGGGTAAATAGTTGTTTCAGCTATCGCGATGAGCATAGGATGCTCCATCCGCGAGAGCGTGGGGGTGAGTCTTTCTATGTCTCATCCTCGGCGCAGGGAGACTCGCGCATTCAGAAACTGACTAGGGAGATCCTTTATGAACATTTCGATCAAAGCCACTCTCATGGCCTCGGCCTTTGCAATGGCCAGCCCGGTGCTTGCCGCTGGCACCCACCCGGAGACCGGTGAGGCCCTGGCCGATGACCAGACCTTCACCTACCGCGTGTTGGATGAGCATACGTCGGTTGACCCGCAGATCGTCGAAGACGTGTCGGGTTCGGAAATTGTGCGTGACCTGTTCGAAGGTCTCTACAACCAGGACGAAAAGGGCAACCTTGAGCCCGGCGTCGCCCTGTCGCACAGTGTGAACGACGACAACACCGTTTACACCTTCATCCTGCGTGACAACGCCAAGTGGTCGGACGGCAAGCCCGTCACCGCCGGTGATTTCGTCTATGCCTGGCAGCGTCTGGCCGATCCGGCGACCGCCTCGGCGTATCAGTGGTATGTCGAAGTGATGAACATCAAGGGCGCTGGCCCGGTGATGGCTGGCGAAGCTGGCGTTGAGACCCTGGGCGTGAAGGCGATTGACGATCACACGCTGGAAGTGACGCTGAACAGCCCGATGCCCTATTTCGCGCTGACCACCACGCACACCTCGACCTTCCCGACCCCGGCCTGGGCGATCGAAGCCCACGGGTCCGACTGGATCAAGCCCGACAACATCGTCGTGAACGGCGCCTATACGCTGACCGAGCACGTGCCAAACGAACGCCTGGTTCGTGAGCGCAACGAGATGTACTGGAACAACGAGGCGACCATCATCGAGAAGGTCGAGGCGCTGATCATCAACGATGAAAACGTGGCGCTGACCCGTTACATGGCTGGCGAACTGGACCGCACGGAAATCCCTGCCGGTCAGTACCCCGCCCTGTCGCAGTCGAACCCGGATGAAACCACCGTGTTCCCGCGCCTGTGCAGCTACTACTACACGATCAACGTGTCGGACAACGCACCGGAATTCCTGCAGGACGTGAACGTCCGTCAGGCGCTTTCGATGGCGATTGACCGCGACATCATCGTGGAAAAAGTCCTGCAGGGTGGCCAGACTCCGGCCTATACCTTCACCCCTGGTGCGACCGCGAACTTTGACGTTCCGGCCGTGGAATACGCGGGCATGACCCAGGCCGAGCGTAACGCGAAGGCCGTGGAAATGATGGCCGCCGCCGGTTACGGCAAGGACAGCCCGCTGGATATCGAGCTGATCTACAACACCTCGGAAGCCCATAAGAAGGTGGCCATTGCGGTTAGCCAGATGTGGAAACAGACTCTGGGAGTGAACGTGACCCTGGCCAACCAGGAATGGAAGACCTTCCTGGAAACCCGCGGCAACCAGGACTACCAGATCGCGCGTGCGGGCTGGTGTGGCGACTATAACGAAGCTTCGACCTTCCTGGATCTGGTCCAGTCCGGTTCGGGCTACAACGACGCCAAGTACAACAACCCGATGGTGGACGAACTGCTGGCCGGTGCCAAGACGATGACCGATCCGCAGGCCAACTACACCAAGGTGGAAGAGCTGATCGCGGCCGACATGCCGATCATCCCGATCTACCACTATGCCGGCAACTACATGATCGCGACGGACCTGGAAAACTGGCCGGTCGAGAACGTGGAACAGAACTGGTATTCGCGCAATCTGTACAAGATCGCCGAATAATCAGACCTGAAACGGGGGGCATCGCAGATTGCGGTGCCCCTTCGTCTTGCCGCTCCAAACACCCTGAACATGCCCAAGAAGACGCGCGACGCGGATTGTATTGGGACTGACGTTTCGAACGACAAGGCAGCGCCATGACAGGTGCGGGGGATATATGCTTAATTTCGTCATTCGACGGGTCGCCATCGCGATCCCGACACTTCTGGTTCTTCTGGTCGCCAGCTTCTGGCTGATGCAAACCGCGCCGGGCGGGCCGTTCACATCCGAACGCCCCCTGCCACAGCAGGTTCTGGACAACATCAATGCAAAATACGGCCTGGATGACCCGCTGTGGAAACAGCTGTGGAACTACATCACAGGGATCGTCACGCAATTCGATTTCGGACCGTCCTATAAATACAAGGACCGCTCGGTAAACGATATCATCGCGCAGGGCTTCCCGGTCACGCTGACCTATGGGATCCTGTCTTTCGTGGTGGCCATCGTGGTGGGCGGCATTCTGGGCATGTCCGCCGCGATCCGGCAGAACTCCTGGCTGGACTACTTCGCCGTGGGCATCACCATCGGTGCACAGGTTTTGCCGAACTTCGTGATGGCACCCATCCTGATCCTGGTCTTTACCCTTTGGCTGGGCTGGTTGCCAGGCGGCGGCTGGAACGGGGGGCAGTGGCAACACCTGATCATGCCCGTGATCGCGCTGTCGACCTCCTATATGGCGTCGATCGCCCGCCTGACGCGATCCTCCATGCTAGAGGTGCTGCGCTCGAACTTCATCCGCACCGCGCGCGCCAAGGGTCTGCCGAACCGCACGATCATCTGGCGCCACGCGCTGAAGCCCTCGCTTTTACCGGTGATCAGCTACCTCGGGCCGGCCTTCGTGGGCATGGTCACCGGGTCGTTCATCATCGACAGCATCTTCGGCACCGGTGGTGTCGGGTATTTTTACGTCAACTCGGCCTTCAACCGCGATTACGCGGTCATGATGGGCCTGACGATCCTGCTGGGGTCCATGACGATCATGTTCAATATGGTCGTGGACATCCTGTATGCCTGGATCGATCCAAAGATCCGGCTGTGAGGGGCGCGACATGACAGACAAACTCGTGCAACCCTTTTCACAAAAGCGAACCGCCGAACTGGCGGAAAGCCTGTCGGCGGGCGGCACCATCAAGGGCCGGTCGCTGTGGGCTGACGCACGCAACCGCTTTGTCGCCAACAAGGCGGCGATGGCTTCGGTGGTCGTGCTTTTACTGGTCTTCGCGTTTTCGCTGCTGGGCGATTACCTGACGCAATTTGACAACGAAACGATCGACTGGGACGTGATGGGATCGGTCAAGGAACTGGGTCGCCCGTCGCTGTCCAACGGCCACTGGTTCGGCTTCGACGAAAGCGGGCGCGATCTGTATTCGCGCGTCGTGCAGGGCAGCCGGATCAGCCTGTCGGTTGGCCTGGTCGGCGCCTTCATCGCGGTGATGGTCGGCACGCTCTACGGCTCGGTCGCGGGCTTTGTCGGCGGGCGGGTCGATTCCATCATGATGCGCCTGGTCGATATCTTCATGTCGATCCCCTACATGTTCGTGCTGATCCTGTTGCTGGTCGTCTTTGGCCGGTCGATTTCCATGCTATTCGTCGGCATCGGTCTGACCGCCTGGCTGGATATGAGCCGGATCGTGCGCGGGCAGACCCTTTCGTTGAAAAACCGAGAATATGTCGAGGCGGCCGTGGCGATGGGCGTAAGCACGCCCAAGATCATCACCCGCCACATCGTGCCCAATCTTTTGGGTGTCGTGGTGGTTTATGCGACGCTGCTGGTGCCGCAAATGATCCTGACGGAAAGCTTCATTTCCTTCCTCGGGCTGGGGGTTCAGGAACCCGACACCTCTTGGGGCGCGTTGATTTCCGAGGGCGTGAAGTCGATGAATTACGGTACGTTGTGGCATCTTGCCTTCCCGCTGTTCTTCTTCGTCATCACCATTTTCTGTTTCTTCTTCATTGGCGATGGCCTGCGCGATGCGCTGGACCCCAAGGATCGGTAAGGGCTTATGGCACTTCTTGAAGTTCGTGACCTGACCGTCACATTCGACACTCCCGACGGCACTGTAACCGCCGTGGATAACATCAGCTTCGACCTTCACAAGGGCGAAACGCTGGGCATTGTGGGAGAAAGCGGATCAGGCAAAAGCCAATCGGTTTTCGGCATCATGGGTCTGTTGGCTCAGAACGGCCAGGCGACCGGATCGGTCAAACTCGAAGGCGACGAGATCCTGAACGTTTCGCTTGCCAAGCTGAACAAGATCCGCGCGGAAAAGATCGCGATGATCTTTCAGGATCCGATGACCTGCCTGAACCCGTTTCTGCGCGTCTCGGACCAGATGGCCGAGGTTCTGGTGCATCACCACGGCATGTCGAAACGCGACGCGATTGCGGAAAGCGTGCGCATGCTGGACGCTGTGCGCATTCCCGAGGCAAAGGCCCGCGTGACGATGTATCCGCACGAGTTCTCGGGCGGGATGCGCCAGCGTGTGATGATCGCGATGTCGCTTTTGTGCAATCCTGACATCCTGATCGCGGATGAGCCCACGACCGCGCTGGATGTCACGGTTCAGGCGCAGATCATGAAGCTTCTGGCGGACTTGCAGCAAGACTTCGGCATGGCCATCGTGCTGATCACCCACGACCTTGGTGTTGTGGCCGGGTCCTGCAAGGAAACCCTGGTCATGTATGGCGGGCAACAGATGGAATATGGCACCACCGAGGGCCTGTTTGAGATGCCGACGCATCCTTACACGATCGGACTGTTGAACGCCGTGCCACGGCTGGATGTGGAAAGCGCCGAGCTGGCCACCATTCCCGGATCGCCGCCCAACATGATGAACATGCCGTCGGGCTGTCCGTTTGAGCCGCGTTGCGTGTTCTCGGATGAAACCTGCGTGCACAAACGCCCGTCGCTGGCCGGTGTGCCGGGGCGCGACGTGCGCCGCCGCGCCTGTCACCGCACCTTGGAGGAGCTGTCATGAACGACCTTTCCCCGCTTTTGTCCGTCGACGACCTGCGCGTCTGGTTCGACATCAAACGCCAGGGCGCGATGCCCTGGACACCCACCGACACGCTCAAGGCCGTGGACGGGGTCAGCTTCGACCTGATGCCGGGGGAAACCCTGGGCATCGTGGGCGAAAGCGGCTGCGGCAAGTCCACGCTGGCGCGCGCGGTGATGCGTATGGTGCCGGCGGAAACCGGCACCGCGCTATGGCTGGGCGAAGACCTGCTTTCGATGTCCAAGCGCGAGATGCGCGGTCACCGCAAGGAAATGCAGATGATCTTCCAGGACCCGCTGGCGTCGCTGGACCCGCGGATGACGATTGGTCAGATCGTGGCGGAACCGCTGAAAACCCATTTCCCCGACCTGTCGGCAAAAGAGGTCAAGAACCGGGTGCGCGAGGTGCTGGATCGCGTTGGCATCCTGCCCAACATGGTGAACCGATATCCGCACGAGTTCTCCGGTGGCCAGTGTCAGCGCATCGGCATCGCCCGCGCGCTGATCGTGAAGCCCAAGCTGATCATCTGTGATGAACCGGTCTCGGCGCTGGACGTGTCGATCCAGGCGCAGGTGATCAACCTGCTGATGGAAATCCAGCAGGAAATGGGTCTGAGCCTGATCTTTATCGCGCACGACCTGAGCGTGGTGAAGCACATTTCGAACCGTGTGATGGTGCTTTACCTGGGCAATGTGGTTGAGATCAGCGACAGCGTGCAGCTCTACAAATCGCCCGGCCACCCGTACACCGAGGCGCTGATTTCCGCGGTACCGATCCCGGACCCGAAGGCCGAAAAGGGCAAAGAGGTCATGCTGCTGGATCGTGACCTGCCATCGCCCTTGGACCCGCCGTCCGGTTGCGTCTTCCGCACCCGCTGCCCTATTGCCGAAGCGCGCTGCGCCGAAAGCAAACCGCCACTGAAGGATCAGGGCAACGGGCAGGCCGTGGCCTGCCACCTGCGTTAACCTCACCTCATGCCTATGCCCTTGCTGCCCTGGCATTGCGACCATGCATGGCGGGGTTGCGTGTTTGCGGGCTGGTGACCGGGGTCGGATCGGCCTAGTGCAGGCCTGATTGGTGCCGGCAGCAAGGAAGCGTGGTCATGACTTTATTCCCCCATGTGGGCGAGGGCTTTCCCCTTCGTACAAGCATGACCGCGACCTTGTCGAAACTGGGCGCTGTTGTGACAGGCTATATCGAAGCAAAGTCGCGCCGTGCACAATATGAGGCCCTGATGTCCTTGAGTGATGACCGGTTGTCTGATCTGGGCTTGAACCGCGATGGGATCGCCGATCACACCGTTCGTGCAGCGCGCTCCCTGTAATCAATCCAGCGTCTGACGGTAGCGCAGAAGCGACACGGTGGTGATCACCGCGAGGATGATCGCGATGGCGGCCATGTCGCCGCTGATGTCCGCCATATCCGCGCTCTTCAGCATCACTTTGCGCACCAGGCGCAGGAAATGTGTGGCCGGAATGGCGGACCCGATGGTCTGCGCCCAACCGGGCATGCCTGCAAACGGGAACATGAAGCCTGACAGCAGGATGGTCGGCAGCAGGGTGAAGAAACTGATCTGCATCGCCTGCATCTGGGTGCGGGCAACGGTCGAGATCAGGAACCCCAGCGCCAAGTTCACCACGATATAGAGGTTGAAGCCCACGAAGAAGGCCAACCGCGACCCGGTGAAGGGCACGGCAAACAGCACTTGGGCTGCGATCAGGAAAACGATCGTTTGCACATACCCGACGAAGACATAGGGCAGGATCTTGCCCAGCATGACCTCAAGCGGGCGCACGGGCGTTGCGATCAGCGTCTCCATCGTGCCGCGTTCGCTTTCACGCACGATCGCGACGGCGGTGATCATCACCATCGTCATCGACAGGATGATGGCCAACAGTCCTGGGACGATGTTGGTCGCGGTTTCCCCTTCGGGGTTGAATTGTTTGTGCACCACGACGGAAAACGGCGCGGGGCTGCCCGCAACGGCCTGAAGCGGGCCGGTCAGGCTTTGTTTCACCGCCACATCCAGAATACCCTGAAGCGCCCCGACGGCCGATGACACAGCGGTGGGGTCTGAGGCATCCGCCGCGATCAGAACCTGCGGCGCCAGCCCGCGGATGATGTCGCGCTCAAACCCCGGCGGGATCACCACGACGAAGTTCGCCCGTCCGTCGCGCAGGGCGCGGTCGCCATCCTCTTGCCCCGTGACGACGCCAACGAACTGGAAATACTCGCTGACCTCCATGCCCGCCAGCACCGCGCGCGCGGTGGGCGAGGCGTCGTTCATCTCGATCATCGTGGGCAGGTCGTGGGGGTCGTTGTTGATGGCAAAACCGAACAGGACCAGCTGCATGATCGGGATGCCGATCATCATGCCAAAGGTCACGCGGTCACGCTTCATCTGGATGAATTCCTTGACCAGCACCGCGGCGAAGCGGGCAACGGAAAACAGGCTCATGCGGTGCTCCCCGCGAAATTGTCGACCGCCGTGGCCATGAGGTAGATGAAGGCTTCCTCAAGCTCGGCCGGTTTTTCCTGCCAGCTATGGGTTTTCCTGGCTTTTTGCGCGGCCACGACCTTGTCCAGCGCCGCCTTGTCGGTGCCCGACACGTGCAGTGCTGCGCCGAAGCGGGCAACCTGCTCCACACCGGGCAGGGCCAGAAGCTCATCTTCCAGCGGGGTCAGGTCGGGACCGTCCACCCGCCAGGTGGTCAGGCCGATCTGGGCGGGAATGTCCTGCGCGCGCGCTGAGATCAGTTTCTTGCCATAGGCGATATAGGCGATGTGGTCGCATTGGATCGCCTCGTCCATGTAGTGGGTCGAAACCAGCACGGTCACGCCCTTGCGGCTGAGCCTGCGGATCTCGTCCCAGAAATCGCGTCGTGCCTTGGGGTCCACCCCGGCGGTCGGTTCGTCCAGCAGCAACAGCCGGGGGTCATGCTGCAAACAGGCGGCCAGGGCCAGGCGCTGTTTCCAGCCACCCGATAGGGTGCCCGCCAACTGGGTCGCGCGGTCCAGCAGCCCCAGCTCGGTCAGAGTGTCGGTGACAACCGCCTTGCGGTTTTTCAGCCCATACATCCGTGCCATGAAATCCAGGTTTTCGCGGATCGTCAGGTCCTCATACAGCGAAAACTTTTGCGTCATGTAGCCGACATTCGCCTTGATCGCCGCGCTTTCGCTGCGGATGTCATAGCCCAGGCAGCTGCCCGTGCCGTCGTCAGGTGTTAAAAGCCCGCACATCATGCGGATCGTCGTGGTTTTGCCCGACCCGTTCGGGCCCAGAAAGCCATAGATCGCGCCTTTCGGAACCTCCATGTCGAAATTGTCGACCACGGTCCGGTCGCCGAAACGTTTGGTCAGGCCAGTGACCCGGATGGCGGGGGCGTCGGTCATGGGCGGGCCAGCGTCACCGGTTGGCCGGGCAGAAGGCCGGTGCTGCTTTCCAGACGCGCCTCGGCCCGGAACACCAGCCGCGCACGTTCATCGCGGGAATAGATCACCGGGGGCGTGTATTGCGGGTCCGAGGCCATGCGGGTGATGCGCACGGTCAGACCATCGTCGCAGCCGTCACAAGACAAGGCCAGGGTCTGGCCCACGGCGAAGTCCAACCGCTCAGGCTCGGGGATATAGAACAGCACGGTCAGGGCGCCGGGGGGCAGGATGGACAAGACGGGCTTGCCCGCCGAAGCGACCTCACCCGGTTCGAAATAGGTGGTGTCGACAAGGCCGCTGGCCGGGGCGGTCACGGTCAGATCGTCCAGGGTGGACCGCGCCTGATCGGCATCCGCCGCGGCGGCGTCCAGGCTGGCCTGCGCGGCGGCCACCTGTTCGACGCGGGCGGGCAATTGCGCGACCTCAAGCTGCGCGCGCAGCTGGCTGACCTGCGCGTTGGCTCGTTCCAATGCGGTGCTGTCGGCGTCGACCCGCGCGGTGGTGACGATGTCACGGTCAAACAGGCTTTGTGATCGCGCCAGGTTCGACCGCGCCAGCGCCTGATCGGCCAGCGCCTGTTGCAGCGAGGCGTCGATCACCTGGATTTCAGCGGCACGTGATCCGGTTTCAAGGTTGTGCAGGTTCGCTTCTGCGGCCGCTTGACGCGCCACTGCCGCCCGCAGCGCGGCTGCTTCGCGGGTGGCGTCCAGCGCATAGAGCAGATCGCCCGCCGCCACCAAATCCCCTTCGGCCACCGCCATGTCGGTGATCCGGCGGGTCAAGGTGGGGGCGACGTGCACGTATTCGGCCTCGACATAGCCCGCATAGACCGGCGCAGGTGGCTCACCCAGGCTGGGAAATACCGCCGCAAACAGGGACATGATCCAGGGAAGGAAATCACTCATGGGGTACCTTTCGGGGCGTGCACAGCCCGTCAAACAAAATGGTCAGGTGGTTGTCGATCAACCGGTCCAGGGCCAGGCCGCCGGCAGGTTGAATGCCGAAGATCTCGGCCAGGAAGATGTGAACCAGAACCGGCCCCATCACCGTGCGCACGGTCATTTCGGGGTCAACATCGCGGAACTGGCCGTTGTCGATACCGCGTTGGATCAGCTGGATCATGATGGGTAAGGCCTGGGCCAGCACCGCATCATGATACATCTGCGCGATCTCAGGGGCGACAACGGCTTCGCGAATCACAATCTTGGGAATTGCCAGCGTTGCGGGATCTGACAGGCGTTGGGCGAGACTGGTCAGAAAGACGGTCAGCATCTGGCGGATATCGCGGGCCTCGGCCGCGACCTGTGCCATCAACTCGGCGCCGACCGGGGTGATGGCGCGCGCGACCAGGCCTTCCAGAATGGCCTGTTTTGATGGGAAATAGAGGTAGACCGCCCCTTTCGACAATCCCGCGCGCGCCGCGATCTGCGCCACCGACGTGCGCGCATAGCCCTGTTCGATGAACAGGGCGACGGCGGCATCCAGAAGCTCATCCGGCCGATCCTCGGCACGGCGGCGGAATTTGGGGGCGGGGTCGTCCTTCATACGCCCCTACTAACTGACCGGTCAGTTAGTTGCAAGTCAGCTTGACGCAAGGGTATGTTGATGGAAGTCAAAGAAGCGTTAGGGTTTATCGCCAATAAGCCCCATGTGGAGGAAAGATTTTCCGGGGCTTAGGCCCCATATCGCGAAGGAACGTTCCGATGGACGCAAGTCCCCTGTCCAAACTGTTCAACCCGACTTCGATCGCTATCTTTGGCGCGTCGGAAAACGGCACCAGCGTGGGGTCCTTGACCTATGCCAACCTGCTGGCCGACGGGTTCAAGGGGCCGATCGTCCCGATCAACCCGAAATACAAGAAACTGGGCGGCGCCAAGTGCTTTGCCAAGATCACCGATGTGCCCGATGAAATCGACCTGGCGGTGATTGCCACGCCCGCACGCACGGTGCCGGGCATCATCCGCGAATGCGGTGAGGCGGGGATCAAGAACGCCATCGTGCTGTCTGCGGGCTTCGGCGAAGGCGACGGGGGCGGCAAGGACATGGAAGCGCAGCTTCTGTCCGCCGCGCGTCGGGCGGGCGTGCGCTTCATGGGGCCGAACTGTGTCGGCCTGGTGCGGCCGGGCATCGGCATGAACGCCACCTTCCTGCGGTCGAAAACACCGCAGGGGCGGCTTGCGCTGATCTCGCAATCGGGCGCGCTGATCTCGGCAATCTCGGATTGGGCCGAACCGCACCACACCGGGTTTTCGGCGCTGGTCAGCCTGGGCAATTCCGCCAATATCGACTTTGGCGACGCGATGCAGTTCCTGGCCACCGATCCGGGCACGGACGCGATCCTGCTGTATGTCGAGGGGGTGCGCCATGCGCCCAGCTTCATCTCGGCGCTGCGCTCGGCGGCGCGGCTGAAGCCGGTGATCGTGCTGAAATCCGGCCGTCACGTGACCTCGGCCAAGGCCGCCAACACCCATACCGGCGCGCTGATCGGCTCGGACGCGGTGTTTGACGCGGCGCTGGAGCGTGCGGGTGCGGTGCGGGCGCAGACCTTCGGGCAGCTGTTTGCCGCCGCCGAGATCCTGGCCAACACGAAGAAATCCACCGGCAATCGCCTGACCATCATCACCAATGGCGGTGGCGCCGGCGTGCTGGCCGCAGACCGGGCCGGTGACATGGGCGTGGACCTGCCGGCCTTGTCCGAGGCGACGATCAAGAAGCTCGACGCGATCCTGCCGCAATACTGGTCGCATGCGAACCCGGTCGACATCCTGGGCGATGCCAAGCCCGAGGCCTATTCCGCCGCGATCAAGGCGGTGATGGATGACCCCAACAGCGATGGCGTGCTGGTCATGCTGACGCCGCAGGCGATGACCGACGCGACCGCCGCCGCGCAGGCGGTGATCGACGCGCTGCCCAAGCGGCGCAAGAAACCGGTGCTGGCCTGCTGGATGGGCCAGAGCTCGGTTGCCGAGGCGCGCACGCTTCTGTCGGCCAACGGCGTGCCGGATTTCTTCACCCCCGAACGCGCCGTCGAGGCGTTCAGCTACCTTGCGCAACATCACCGCAACCGCCGCCTGGCGCTGGAAACACCCGGTCCGATGGCCAACAGCCACCTGCCGGACCTGGAAGGCGCGCGCATGATGATCGACGCGGCGCTGGCGGAAGATCGTGACATGCTGTCGGACATGGAATCGAAGGCGCTTCTGCGCGCGTTCAACATCCCGATCAACATGACGATCGAGGCTTCGACCCCGGCCGAAGCCCTGGTCGCCGCCGAAACCGTCGGCTTCCCGGTCGCGGTCAAGATCAACTCGCCCGATATCAGCCACAAGTCCGATGTGGGCGGGGTGCATATCAACATCGCCGATGCGGCGGATGTGAAACGCGCGTTTCGCGAGATCGTGGAAAGCACCAAGTCCGCGCGGCCCAATGCCCGGATCAAGGGGGTGACGGTCGAACCGATGGCCCATGTGGAAGACGCCCGCGAACTGGTGATCGGCGCCTCGCGCGACCAGGTGTTCGGCCCGACGATCCTGTTCGGCGCCGGCGGCACGATGGTCGAGGTGCTGAAGGACAGCTCGGTCGCGCTGCCGCCCTTGAACGCGGTGCTGGCGGATCGCCTGATCAACCGCACCCGCGTGTCGGCGGTGCTGGAGGCGTTCCGCGACCGCCCGGCGGTGGACCGGGACGCGGTGGTCGAGGTGCTGCTGCGGATCTCGGACCTGGTGTGCGAACTGCCCGAGGTGGTGGAGCTGGACATCAACCCGCTGTTTGCCGGCCCCGATGGGGTTCTGGCGGTGGATGCGCGCATTGGCATCGCCCGCCCGCCAGCGCGTGACGGGCATTATGACCACGTCGCGATCCACCCCTATCCGCGCCACCTGGTCACGGAAACCCACCTGACCGACGGCACGCCGATGGTGATCCGCCCGATCCGCCCCGAAGACGCCGAAAACGAAAAGGCATTTGTCAAAGAGCTGTCGGACGAAGCGAAGATGTTCCGTTTCATGGGCGCGCTGAACGAACTCAGCCCCGAGATGCTGGTCCAGTTCACCCAGATCGACTACCGCCGTGAAATGGCATTGGTCTCGATGGTCGAGATTGATGGCAAGATGGTGCAGACGGGTGTGGCGCGATACGTCATCAACCCCGATGACAAGTCCTGCGAATTTGCCATTGTCGTGTCGGATCGGGTGCAGCATCAGGGAATCGGCACCAAGCTGATGAAAGCCCTGTTCGCCGCTGCGCGCGACCACGGGCTGACCATCATGGAAGGCTCGGTTTTGAAAAAGAACGCGCCGATGCTGCGTCTGATGACGGACCTTGGCTTCAGCCAACGGATGGACCCGGATGACCGGGAACTGGTGCTGGTGGAACGCTGGTTGTAAACAACACGGTCCGGGGCTGCATAGTCGGCCCCGGTCCTGAGCAAGGAGGACGGCCCATGCTGGCCATGATTTCGCACTACGATTGCCGGGAACACGACGCGGGGCCGCTTCACCCTGAAAGCGTCGAGCGTCTGGATGCGATCAACAATCAGCTGATCATGTCGGGCATGGATTACGTCATCCGCCACTATGACGCGCCGCTTGTGAGCCGAGAGGAATTGGAACGCGTGCATGTGGGGGACTATCTTGATCGCGTCTATGCGCTGGCCCCCGGTCAGGACATGAAATCGGTTGAGATCGACGGCGACACGGTGATGTCACCCGGCACCCTGCGCGCCGCCGAACGCGCCGCCGGGGCGGGCGTGATGGGGGTCGATCTGATCATGAAGGGCGAGGCCAAGCCGGTCTTTTGCGCCGTGCGCCCGCCCGGCCACCACGCCGAAAGCGACAAGGCAATGGGCTTTTGCCTGTTCAACAACATCGCCGTCGCCGCCGCCCATGCGTTGGAGGCCCATGGGCTGGAGCGGGTCGCGATCATCGACTTCGACGTGCACCACGGCAATGGGACTGAAGAAATCTTTGCCGGTGACAAACGCGTGTTGTTCTGTTCCAGTTTCCAGCATCCGTTCTATCCTTTCACCGGCCACGAAAAGGAAACCGACAACCTTGTCGACGTGCCCTTGTCAGCAGGTGCGGGCGGCAAGGAATACCGCGAAGCGGTGACGGAACACTGGCTGCCGCATCTGAACGATTTCAAGCCTGAATTCGTGCTGGTCTCGGCCGGGTTTGATGCCCACGTGGCCGATGACATGTCGTCGCTGCAACTGACCGATGCCGACTATGGCTGGTTGACGCAGGAGTTGAAGAATGTCGCCGATACCCATGCCGACGGGCGGCTGTTGTCGATGCTCGAAGGCGGTTACGAACCCGCCGCATTGGCGCGTTCGGTGGTGAAACACCTCGACGTGCTTCTGGGGTGACAAAAGGCGTGGGGGCGGTCAATTTCCCTCTTGACCCGCCCCGGCGCCTCGCCTAAATCCCGCACACCGTGGCGGTGTAGCTCAGTTGGTTAGAGCAGCGGAATCATAATCCGCGTGTCCGGGGTTCAAGTCCCTGCACCGCCACCACTTCCCCTCGCTTTTCGATTGCGCTTCGCCCCGTGCTGACGGACACTTGGCCATTAGCAGCCAAGAATGACCCGATGCCGTCGAAAAACGTGTCCCACACCGAGGCCTATTCCACATTCGATCACCTTTTTCTGGGGGCGATGCGGTCGATATCAAAAGTAGTGAGCATGAAAAAGCTGACCCGGCCGTTCTGGAACCGGTGGCGGGCCGGGGATGTGGGCGATGACGTGCTGTTTGCCTTCCTTGAGGAAATCAGGTCGCTGGACGACTGGCCCGACGCCGCCCTGCGCATGATTGCGACGAACGAGGCGACGTATAAGGCAGGGCGCGCAGGGATGACCCAGGTCGAAGAGATCGCCGCCCTGCGCCGCCTATCCTATATGTGCAACCTGGGGCACTGGGGTATCCTGCCGCTGAATGAAGCCAAGCGCCGGGCATATACCAAGGCGCGCGACTACTACGTTCAGGCCGAAAGGCTGGCCTTTGGGGATCGATTTCAGCAATTCAGTATCGCGTGGAACGGGCAGGCGTTTCCTGCCAACCTGCACTTGCCCAAGGGCGATCCCGCACCGCTTGTGATCTTGGTGCATGGCATCGATGGCTGCAAGGAAGAGCATTTGGCAACCGAGCTTGCCATGCTGGATGCGGGTTTTGCCGTCGCCGCCTTCGACGGGCCGGGCCAAGCGGAATCCTTCCTGCTCAATGGCATCCTTTGGGACGCACGGTTTCCCGAGGCGATCACTGCCTGCATCGACCAGTTGGTGGATCATCGGGGGGTGGATGCGACCCGCGTCGGCATCATGGGGATGAGCATCGGCGCGCTGTGGACGCTGGCGGCAAGCTCCGGCGACGCGCGGGTTAAGGCAGTCTATGACCTTGGCGCACCGATCAACACGCGGGCTTTCAATCGGGTTCCGTTCATCATCAAATCGAAGATGTGCCAGATCACTGGCGCCACGTCGGACAAGGATATTTCTGACGTGCTGTCGCGCAATTTCATCGACAGGGACGAAATCCTGAACGGCATCACCGCCGCCGTCCGCATCGTGCACGGTACCAAGGACCGGGTCGTGTCGATGGAGGATAAGCACTGGTTGCATGAAAGATTTCAGGCGCTGGGCGTGGCAAAGGCGATCGAGATGCGTATCTTCGAAGACGCGGACCATTGCTGCACCAGTCATATCCCGGAAATTCGCCGCGATATGGCCGATTTCTTTCACCGGTTCTTGCGGTGAAACCAGATCAGGCCAAGCGCGCCCAACAAGGCGCCGCTGGCCACGTCGATCACGAAATGCTGGTGGGTCAACAGGGTCGAGAGGCTCATCAGCCCGGCCCAGAGGGCCATGATCCCGTTGCGCAGAGGCCGGCCGCGCGCAGCCATCGCGCCCGCGCAGGTGATCGCCAAAGTCACATGCAGCGACGGGGCGGAATTATAGGTCAGGTTCACCTGATCAGCGACCTGGAAGACCAGCGGTGTCACTGCGTCCAGGTGGCCGGTGGGGGCCACGGGAAAGGCCAGGTAACACAAGCCCGCGACGCCGGTTTGTGCAGCAAGGACTAGGGCCAGGCGTGTGACATCCGCGCGGTTTTCAAACAATGCCAGAGGCAGCAAAAGCAGCGGCGTTATCGTCAGGTAGATCCAGGCAAACTCCGGGACGAAGGGCATCGCGCGGTCCCAGGCGGTCTCGATTGACGGCAACGGTCCGCGTTGTGCCGTGATCCAGTTCGCGCTGGCATAAACCGCCCAGAACCACGCGGCAAAGCCCGCGCCGATCCCGCTGCGTGCGCGCCAGTCCTCAAGGCCCGGCATCGGCGTCCCCCGGCAATGGACGGGGCCCTGCCCACATCTGGCGATAGATCTGCCAGAACGTCGGGCGCGGGTCGCTGGGGCGGACGTGGTGGGGCAGGTCGGTCCAGGGGATCGACGGGTCACGGTGATGCGCCAGGTGATAGTGATAATTCAAGAAGATGCGCCGGGTGACCGGGTTCACTTTCAGGTTCCATGCGCCTTCGGTCCGGTCCAGTTCGGAAAACGCGTGGTCGGTATACTGCAACGACGACCAGTTCAGCGCGAAGGCGGCATAGCACGCGAGCCACCCGGTCAGCGATATGTCCAGCGCCACGATCAATACCAGCTGCACCCCGGCAGCAATCGCGATGTCGGTGCGCGCGCGCCAGACAGGCACTTCCTCCAACGCGTCCAGAAATTCTTGCGCGCTGGTTTGTTTCGAAAACCAAGCGCCCTTGTCGCCGAACAGGTGGCGCCAGCGGATCAGGTCGGCGGCGATGAAATAGATCACTGCGAACAGCGGCAGGGCGATCCAGTACAGCCCAGTCAGGATCATGTACCATTGCACCGCCTTGATCAGGCGGTTCTCACCGGGGGCGTAGTAGTCGAACCGTTCAAGTTCGGTTCGGTTGTTGCGATGATGCGCCAGGTGAAACGCCCGTTGCAGAGAAAACGCGGTGGGGAAGAATCCGGCGATGATCCTTCCTGCGTTTTCATTCACCACGGGGCGTGGGTGAAAGTGACGGTGCACCGCTTCGTGCATCAAGGCATACATCGTGTTGCCGCCGAACGAGAAGGCGATCATGGCTGGGATCACGCCCCACCACGGGGCGTGCGAGGCGACCCAAAGGCACGCGGCAAGCCCGGCAATACCGCCGAGCAGGATTGTCAGGTTCAGGCGTCCAGGGATCTGCACAGGTTCACTCATCCGCGGCGGATTGGGCGCAGAAATAGCGGTGCAGGCGGCGCGAATAGGCGTCGCCGGGTGTGTGTTCGTGGGCGGGTGGGGTCCAGCGCAGGCCTTTCATCACTTCGAAATCCTTGGCTAGGAAATCGATGAACAGTTTCGACGTCAGCCTCAGGCGCAGCCAATCCCAGAACGTACCGCGTGCCCCGTTGATGCCCACGATCCCGCGCACCAACGTGCCACCTTTGCCGTCCGGGCACATCGACAGGATGCAGAAACTGGGCCTGCCGACCTCGCTTTGCACCAGAATCATTGACCCCTTCAGCGCGGTCATGGACGCGTGAATGCTGTCGTTTGAGATCCATTTCACCACCCGGTCGGCCAACCCGCGCCCGGTCACACGGGTGTGGTAGGCGATGCGGAAGGCACCGGGGACGGGCTCTTCCACCAAAGGGTCTTCCCGCAACACGCGGTCGTGGACAGAGGCCAGATGCTCCATGTCGAACCCGTTCGCCACCAGCGAGAACCAGGTGGCGTCGCTGTCCAGAGTTCCTGCAAATCGGGTGATAACCGGGCCGTTCGCGGCAAGCACGGGCACGGGCAGCGGAGGTGGGTCGCCGGGTCCGACAAAGACGAAGATGGCCGATAGTGTTTCTTGGGTGGGAAAGGTCCGCTGCACCAAATCGCGTGATTTCTGCCCGTCCGGGCGCAGGAACGCACCGTCCAGCCCGATTTTGCGGTGATGCATGGCGCACAGGATGCTGTCGTCCGCAGCTTCGGCATGTTTCAGGTGGCACCCCATATGCGCGCAGTGCGGCGCATAGGTCGCGACCTTCCCGGAAGGCGCGCGATACAGAACGTATTCGCGGTCCAGCAGGGTGCGGGTCAGAACCTGCCCCGGTTTCAACTCATGCGACCCGGCCAGGATGTACCAGTTCGCAGGCAGGGCGGGCAGGGTCGAAACCGGCGGCAACGCCGCGCTGATCTGCCCTTCTGGAGCGGTCATGACCGACCTCGACGCCCCAGAAAGAAGCCCAACACAAGGCCAAGGACTACGCAGGCAGCGACGATCATCCACAGGTATTGCCGCAGGCCCGTGTCGATCGGGTTGTCGAAGATATTGGCGGAAAAATGCATGCCGGTGATCTGCCAGGCGCCTGCGTCGTTTGACATGGTCGCGCTCCAGCGCAGGGGGATTTCGAAATCCAGACCCGCGCGCATGGTGAAATGCGCGGTGGAGGTGCCGGTGGCCACCGCGGCGCGATTGTCCGCATAAAGCGCGGCCAAGCTGTCGACATCAAAGTCGATTTCAAGCGCCTGCACCATACCGTCGGAGGCATCCATCATCCGTTGATAATAGGCGCGCACAGCGTCCTTTCCATGTACGACTTCGTTGTTCATCGCCGTGAACATGATGTCGTCACCTACGTGGGTCAGGAAGGCGTCCATGTCGCGGGTCTGGAACGCTGCAATCGCCCCGTCCCGCATGGCGCGAATCTCGTTATGGATGGCTTCAACGTCCTGGGCAAAAGCTGGCAGGGTCAAAAGCGCGAACAGTGGGGCAAGAAGGACTTTTAACATGAAATACCTTTCTGTGACTGGGTGAATCCTAGCTTAGAGCAGGCTGATTTCAACCTTCGATTGGGCAAGAGCGGTGGGCGGAGGCAGCGGGGCATCATCCCAGGTGACTCCATAAAGTTGGCTGTCGTAGCGGCGGTGCCTGACGGCTGAAAGGGCTGTGAGCAGCGGGTCGTCCTGCACGAAGCCCAGCGTGGCCATATCCAGCCCGCGCCGCGCCGCGAGCGTCAGCCCCGCGCGCAGAAGCGGAACCGCATCCCCTGGGTCGTCCACGGTGAAGAACGCCAGATGCGCGGTGTTGAGTTCGTCCCCCACCTTGGGAAGCCGGGGGAGGCCGGTCAGCGGTGCGATTGCGTTCAGTGCCGGGCGCAACAGCGCCAACCGCTGGTCATAATCGGTGACAACGAAAGCACGAAGCGGGCGTTGGTCCCAGAGGGCAGTGACACCAGTGATCTCGCCCTCGCGTTCGATGATCAGCACGTCCTCGGGTGCCAGGCCAGGGAAATCCAGGCTGTCGAAGGCGGGCGCCAGCGGGCGCTCAACATTGCGAGAGTTCAAATAGGTCAATATCGCGGGCACGTCTTGGGGCGTGGCCAGCCGACCAATGGGTCGTCCCTGCTTGGTGGCGCGAAAGGCCAGGGTGGCATAGTCCAGCAGTGGGGCGAACCGCGGGAACCCGTCCAACCCAGCCTCCAACAGCCGCTTAGCACGCAAATTGTCCGATAGGATCGTGGCCATGTACCAGCCGGGCTCATCCGGGCCGCTTGCACCCTTGCGAAAGGCGTGAAACCCGCCGCGCAGCACGCGCGCGCGGTTGCGGAAATCCTGATCGACACGCAGCCCGCCAACCCAGCCAATGCCCTGCCGCTGTCCGTCGAAATACCCCGGTAGGATCGTACGCGTGGCCATGCCCACCAGCTGCCCGCCCCGGGCGCGCCCGATATAGGTATCAGCATGCCCGCCCGGATGCAGGCAGGTTGTATCCCCTTGATACGAAAGTGTTATCCAACCTGGCATGTCGCTTTGCGCCAGCAATCTGCGCATCGCGTCGGCATCCCCCGGCTTGGCCCGGTGAAAGGTTATGTCCACCCCCGGCGCGATCACGCGACCTTCAGCAACTCGCCCTGCCAGGCCGGGTCTCCGAACGGCAGCAGGTGGCGTTTGTTGACCTCACCCCGGTGCAGCAGGTTGATGATGAAAAACGCACGCATCATGGTGAATTCCCCCCGGTTCGCCGGTGAAAACCCGCGTTTGGTCATGGCGCGAAGGGTATAGAAACGCTTGCGCGCGTCAACGCAATGGGCGGTGATCTCTTCGCCCGCCATGCCGCCGGTATCGAACGGCAGGGTGTTGTAGGCATAGGTGTCATCCAGCCACCAGGCATCGAACTTCAACCGCCCTTCGGCCTCCAGCCGTTGATACAACGGGGTGCCGGGAAACGGGGTCAGGTGGTTGAAGGCGGCCAGGAAAAAGTCGTTGTCCTGGGCGAAGTTCACCGCATCGTCGAAGGTCTGCGCCGTTTCGGTGCCATAACCGAAAATGAACGTGCCATAGACGCGAATGCCATGACGCGCGAGGTTCTTCAGCGCGTTTTGATACCCCCCACCCATCGTGTTGAATTTCTTGCCCATCGCGCGCAGCGTGTCGCGCTCCAGGCTTTCAAACCCGATCAGGACACCGCGACAGCCCGATCGGGCCAGCGCGGCCACAAAGTCTTCATTGTGGGCCGCGTCGATGCTCATCTGCGTGACCCAGCGGATGTTTTCGGGCGCCAGCGCCTCGGCCAACTCCTGCGCCTTGGGGATTGAGCCCGCGAAATTGTCGTCGACGAAAAAGAACAGCTTTTTCTGGTGTCGGATCTCGCGCAGTTCGGCGACGATTTCATCCACCGGGCGGCGGCGGTGGGTGCCGCCAAAGAACGTCTGGATTGCGCAAAATTCGCACGGGAATTTGCAGCCGCGCCCGGTTTCGACCAGCCCCAGAGGCAAGTAGCGTTTGCCTTGGAACACCGAGCGGTCGAACCTCACGCCGGCAAGTGAGTTGCGATCGACACCCTTGTAACGCGCCTTCAACGTGCCGTGGCGAGCGTCGTCCAGAACCTCGGGCCAAGCCGCTTCGGCCTCGCCGATCACCACGGTTTCGGCGTATTGCGCGACCTCGTCGGGCATCAGGGTGGCGTGAAAGCCACCCATCACCACCGGCACGCCCCGGCGCCGGTATTCCGACGCGATCTGATAGGCACGTTTGGCAGTGTACGTCTCAACGGGGATCGCTACCAGGTCGGTGGGTTCGTCAAAGGCGATGGGCTCCATCCGGTCGTCGTAAAACCGGGTTTCGACCTCGGGAGGCGTCAGCGCCTTCAAAGCGGCGACCGGCAGGCTCTCCATCTGCCAGGTCCGCATGTAGTTTTCCCCGGCACGACGGCCGATCGATGGGTGGACGAAGGTCACCTTCATGCCGCACGCCCCGCGTATCCGACGGGCCAGTCGCAGGTGTAGTGGCTGTGCAAATGGTTGGCGTAGTATCGATAACCGAAGTTCGCCAGAAGCGAGATCGGCAACTGCGTGCGCGAGTGGGCAAGCCGCCGGGCGATGTTGGGGGCAGAGTATACCTTCTGCCATGCGCGCACGTGACCTTCCTGCAACTCTGCGACGCTCATCGCTTTGGGTTGAAATACGACGTGCTGACCGTCGTAAAGCTCCCAGTCGCGGGTCAGAATGCGGCCTTCGTCGGCCAGCCGCGTGTAAAGTGGGGTTCCGGGAAACGGGGTCTGGATCGCGAACCGCGGAAGGTCGATCCCGGTCTGCACGGCGAAATCGGCGGTGCGGTCGAACACGTCCGGGGTGTCTTCGTCCTGGCCAAAGACGAAACAGCCATAGATCAAGATGTTCAATCGGTGCAGATCGTCGATCAGATTTGCATAGAGGTCGGGGTCATTGAAGCCCTTCTTCATGCCTCCAAGCGCGGTCTGGGAAATGCTTTCAAACCCGATCAGCACCCCGGAACAGCCCGAGCGCGCCATCAGCTGCATAAGCTCTGGGTCGCGGCCGATCAGGCTGGTGACCAGCCCGAACCAGCGGATGTTCAGAGGAATCAGCGCGGTGAACAATTTGCGCGCATATTTTCGGTCCGAGATCAGGTTGAGATCCAGGAAGATGTTGCGTTTTGCGCCCCAAGTTTGAATGTCCTGAACCACATGCGCCACCGGTTTCTGGTATTGCTTGCGGCCCCAGGCGCTGGGCACGACGCAGAACTCACAGGCATGGGCGCAAGCGCGGGTGGCTTCGAACACGGCCTGGGTGATGTAGTGTTTCTTGTTCAGACGATTCCGGTCCGGGGTCACCGGGGTATCCAAACTGAAATCCGCCCCCTGATCGTATCGCGCACGCATCGCTCCGGCGGCGAAATCGCGCAACAGGCGGGGCCAGGATGTCTCTGCGTAACCCACCACGATAGCATCCGCATTCGCTGCAGCCTCGTCCGGCATCAGGGTCACATGCGGGCCGCCCAGCACAACGGGAATACCGCGCGTGCGCAGTTTCGCTGCCAACGCATAGGCGCGCGGGGCGGTGCCGGTGATCACGGTCATCCCGACCAGGTCGGCGTCGATGTGATCGGGTAGATCCTCGATGCCTTCGTCGATCAGGGTGAAGTCGATGTTAAGCTCTGCGGGGGCGAGAGCGGTCAGCGTGGTCAGGGTCAGTGGCTGATAGCGCAGGGATTTCTTGAAGATGCCGCCGGAATGACGATAGAGCGGCCCCTTGGGCGAAATCAACGTGACCCGAAGGGGCCGGTTTCCAACCAGATCGTTCACTCGAAATAAACTCCCTTCAGCCCCAAATCTCGCGGGCCGCATCGGGTTTCAGCAAAGCAGGAGTCTTGACGTCTGACAAGCGGGCACCGCGCGAAAGCCTGTGCTTTACGTAGGTGTCGATCAGGCCGGGACAAGGTCGCGAACGCAGTGGGGCCAACTGGCCAAGGGCGCGGGCATGGGCATATTGCGGGTTTTCGCGCAGGGTTGCTTCGACATGGGCCAGCGCATTTTGTGGCACGGTCTCGGTGTCTAACCACAGCTCATACCCGGCGTTCGGGATCGTGACCGGAGCCAGGATCGCGGTGACCGGTAGTTGGGAAAGCGCTTTCAGGACAAAGGCCTCGGTGAGTTTTTCACCGACCAGATCTGCGCCGGCGCCACGTCCGGAAAAACGCAGCATCGGTAGGCCGAGGGCCGCCGCAATGCCTTTGGTGGCCAAGTGCGGTGCGGCAGGGCCTTCGCAGATGACCCGATCGCCGATGTCATAGCGCAGGAGCCCACCAGTGGTGGAGACGATCAGGTCGTAACTCTCGCCAGGCTCCAACGCATCGACCAGATGCATGTTGCCAGCCACGTCGCGAAATTCGAAAAACGCTGAGCGAAGGGCAGGCAGTGGAGCGGGCAGACCCATCAGCGGGAAGGTGAACAACCCTTCTGTCGCCAAAAGGCCTTTGGGCTGAAACGGAATGCCCGACAGCCGCGCGTGCAGATCGGCGGCGGGACGGGCTGAGCTGGCGTCCGCCCAAGCCGAGATCAGCCGTAGGTTCGGCCATAGATCGGCCGGATCGGTGGAATGAATTTCGCGAGCGCGTTCGGGATTGGGGGGCAGCCCATATGCGCCCGAATGGAGCGTGGCCAGGACATCCTCGGTCTGGGTGTCCAACACGTCCAATAGGCCTGTCAGGAACGACGGGCTCCAAACCGATATCAGCCGCAGATCGGGTGCGGACAGCATCATGGCAAGCGTAGCCAGCGCCCAGTCGTCATAATCGCTGAGGTCGTCCAGCGCCGGGTGATACAGAAGCACCTGTGCCATCGTGGGCGCGAGATCGCCGAAATAGGCAAGGTCCGAGCCAAGACCGACCGGCAGGCTTCCGATGGGTGCGCGCGGCTCGGTCAGCGCGGGTGAGATGGCGAAATAGGCTGGGCCAGGGGCGATGTCGGGGTCTGCGGCCAAAAAGTCGCCGAACCAGGCCAGCAGGCCGTGGCGGAAATCGTGAAGCAGGCTGGTGGTCATCGGCACGCGTTTCTGTCCACCAGAGCTTCCACCGGTCAGCTCGAACGCCACCGGCGCTTCGTGGGTCAGGGCGGCCAGGTCGCCTGCCGCGATCCGGTCGATCCACGGGGTGAAATCGTCATAGCTGCGGATCGGCACGGTGGCGCGAAATTCGTCAAGGCTGCGTGCATCGGTCAAGGTCGATTGCCCGATCACCCGTGACAGGGTCCAGAGCTGCGCCTGTTTCGGGTCGCGAAAGGCGGGTAGATGCGACAGGAGCGCATCCTGCGCGGCTTCAGTCACCCCGGCCCAGGTCATGCGCCCAGCCCCCGGACAAAAGCCGCGCGGGCCCGTGGGCGCAGATTGTCCACCGACAATTCACACAGGCAGAGCAACTCTTCGCCCTTCGCATGGCCGGGGTTGCGATCCTCAAAAAACCGTGCGTGTCGGTTGCGCGTGGGGGTGTCCTCACCAGCGTATTCAGGTCGCAGTGCCGTGGGGCAAGCGCCGGGGCGCACGATGCCGCGCCGGGTGTCAAATGCCTGGGCAAACCGGGTCGTGCCCAGCTCTTGCATCAGCGCGGCCAGGGTCGGTGGCGTGGCCTCATCCGGCGCGGGATAGGCGTGATAGGTGAAGGCGGGAAGGTAACGATAGGTGCGATGCCCCTTTGAAATCAGGAGCCAAAAAAGCGGCACGTCGGGCCGTTCAGCCTTCACCCGACCCGCATGTTCGATCCAGCGCATCGGCAGTGTCTGAGCGCCCCAATGGTCGCGCCTCAGGATTGTGTCGCCGGAAAACAATACTCGGACCGGGCCGGTGGCGGTGTTGTGTTCGGACAATTCGATTGTGGAAAAGCCAACCACCTCGCCTTTGGCACGCAGCACGATCACCCAGCTTTTGCGCGCCAGGTCCGCATCGAACACAGCCCGGTTCGTTGGTGTGTAATGCGCCGCATAAAGCGCAAACAGCGCGTCACGCAGCGCCGGGGTGATCTGGGATTGGGCAAGAATGTCCGACTGCAAGGGTGCACCTCATACACTTCGCTTTGCGTTAACCAGATGCTGGGCACGATTTCAAACGGACAATTGTTTGGCAGCATACCAAGTTCCAGAAATCTGGTCGCGCGATCCTTGGGCAAATTGCCGCCGAATTTGCCTTGGATCATGGTCGCACGTCCGCAAGCTGGCACAATGGCAGGATGAAACCCAAGATTCCTCTGAACGGCCTGAGCAGCGCCGAGGCTGCCGCCCGGCTTGCCGAACACGGCCCCAACGCGTTGGCCGAGGCGGCACAAGTGTCGCCTGTGCGCATTTTCGTGCGGCAGTTCACCGGGCTTTTGGTCCTGATCCTGATCGCCGCCGCCGCCATCGCGTTGGCGCTGGGCGAGGTCGTGGATGCGGTTGCCATCGGCCTGGTTGTGATCCTGAACGGCATCCTGGGGTTCGTTCAGGAATGGCAGGCTGAAAACGCGCTTGAGGCGCTGCGCTCGATGCTATCCACCACGGCGCGTGTGTTGCGCGACGGGCAGGAACAGGTGATCGACACGCGCGACATCGTGCCGGGGGATCGGGTGATGTTGGCAGCGGGCGACAAGATCCCGGCCGACATGACGCTCAGCGCCGCGGTGCAGTTGAGCGTGGATGAAAGTGCCCTGACCGGGGAAAGCTTCCCGGTGTCGAAGGCGGCCGAGGAGACCCTGTTCATGGGCACGGCGGTGGTCGAGGGCCGGGCCGAGGGCGACGTGACGGCGACCGGGCAGGAGACCTCGTTCGGCCAGATCGCGACGCTGACCACTTCAGTGGGCGAAAAGACCACCAACCTGCAACGCGCCCTGGCGCAGCTGGCGCGGCAACTGGCGCTGGCGGCGATCTCGGTGGCGGCGCTGATCGGGGCTGCGGGGCTTTACATGGGCCACGGCTGGCACGAGATGTTCCTGACCGCCCTGTCGCTGGCCGTGGCGATCGTGCCCGAAGGCCTGCCCGCCGTGGTCACGATCACGCTGGCCTTGGGTGCGGGCGCCATGGTGCGGCGCAACGCGCTGGCGCGCCGGTTGCAGGCGGTCGAGACGCTGGGCGCGGCCTCGGTGGTGTGCACCGACAAGACCGGCACGCTGACCGAGGACAAGATGACGGCGACCGATGTCTGGACGCTGGACCATGACTACAAGGTCACCGGCGGCGGCTATGACCCGGCCGGGCACATCTCCGTTGATGGTCAACGGGTGCGGGCCTCGGATGACGCCGACCTGGGCGACCTGCTGGAAACCGCGCTCGTGTGCAACAACGCGTCGCTCAGCCAGGGCGAGGAAGGCTGGCGCATGGTCGGATCGCCCACCGAAGGCGCGCTGGTCACGCTGGCCTACAAGGGCTGGTGCCCGCTGCCCGAACCCGGCGCGGCGCTGGCCGAGCTTCCCTTCAGTTCCGAGCGCAAGCGCATGTCGGTGCTGGCGCGGGCGGGCAAAGAGGGGCACGGCGAATGGGTTCTGCATGTGAAAGGGGCCCCCGAACGCATCGTCGAGCGCTGCGTTTCGGTGCGCCAGGCGGGTCAGACCGCGCCGCTGGACGACGCCACGCGAGCGCGGATCATGGCGGCTTATGAACAGATCGCCAGCCAGGGTCAGCGCGTGATTGCGCTGGCCCGGCGGGTGCAGCCCGACATGGCCCCCCCGGTCGACGAGGTTGACCTGGAATTTCTGGGCTTCGTCGGTCTGATGGACCCGCCACGCAAAGAGGTGAAGGCGGCGATAAAGGGCGCGCATATGGCGGGCATCCGGGTGATCATGATCACCGGCGACGGGGCCGCCACCGCGCGTTCGGTCGGGCAGATGATCGGGCTTCAGGTCGATCGGGTGCTGACCGGCGCCGAGGTCGAGGAGCTGTCCGACGCCGAGTTGACCGAAGCGCTGCGCGGCGATGTCCTGTTCGCCCGCACCGCGCCGGCGCACAAGATGCGCATCGTGAACGCGCTGCAATCGCTGGGCCAGATCGTGGCGATGACCGGCGACGGGGTGAACGACGCGCCCGCCTTGAAGCAGGCCGATATCGGCGTGGCGATGGGCACGCGGGGCACGGATGTGGCGCGCGATGCCTCCGACCTTGTGCTGCTCGACGACAATTTCTCAACCATCGTGCGGGCCATCCGCGAAGGGCGGCGGCAGTTCGACAACGTGCGCAAATTCGTGCGCTATCTGCTGTCGTCCAACGCGGGCGAGGTCATTGCGCTTTTGGCGAATATCCTGATTGGCGGGCCGCTGATCTTCCTGGCCACCCAGATCCTGTGGATGAACCTGATCACCGACGGCATCACCGCGGTCGCGCTGGGGCTTGAGAAGGCCACGCCGGGCCTGATGCGCCGCCCGCCGCGTGAAAAGGGTGAAAACGTGGTGGGCCGGGCAGGGCTTCTGATGATCCTGCTGTTCGGCACGTATACCGGCGCGGCCAGCCTTTGGTTGTTCTACCACTTCCTGCCGATGGGCGAGGGGATCGCGCGCACCGTGGCCTTTACCGCGATGGTGTTCTTCGAAAAGATCAGCGTCTTTGCCTTCCGCAGCTTCCATTACTCGAACTTCCGCATCGGCTGGTTCTCAAACCCACTCTTGATCGGTGCGCTGATGCTAATGGTGGCGGCACAATTGGCGGCGGTTTACTGGCCACCCCTGCAAACGCTTCTGCGCACCGAGGCGCTGGGCCTGGCCCATTGGCAGCTGATCACGCTGTTCGCCGCACCGCTGATCGTGGTGCCGGAGCTTGCCAAAGGCGTCTGGGCGCTTGTGCGTAAGGGTTAAGCGAAGCGCGCCGGGCTGAGGGCGGCGACGATGTCGGCGTCCAGTTCGGACGCAGTGCCGCCGACCAGATCCGCCAACAGGCGTGACGCCGCCGGGGCGGTCTGGAACCCGTAACCGCCCTGTCCGGCCATCCAGAGGAAGCTTTCGTCTTCGGGCGACCGCCCGATCACCAGGTTGCGGTCGGGCGAGAAGGTGCGCAGCCCGGCCCAGTTCGAGATCATCCGCGTGACAGGTTCCGTGACCATCGCCTCGTACCGCGCGAGCCCTTCGGCCAGCACCATGTCGTCGGCCCAGGCGTCCTGAGGGGGCACTGGGTCTTGCTCGGCGGGCGAGACGAGAAGCGCGCCGGCATCGGGTTTCGCATACCAGGTTTCGCCGGCCCCGAAGATCATCGGCCAGCGGGTCACATCGTGGCCGCCAGGGGCGGGTAGGCGGGCCATTGAGCGGCGGAAAGGCTGAAAGCCCAGCGGTGTGATGCCCGCAAGGTTCGCAACCTCGTCCACCCAGGCACCGGCGGCGTTGACCAGCTGAGGGGCCTCATGGCTTTGTCCATTCGCGACCACCTGCCAGCCCGACGGCGTGCGCGTGATGCTGTCGACGCTGGCGCCGGTGATCACCTGACCAGTCGCGCGAATGTCGCGGGCGAAGTTCTGGATCAACAGGTCGGTGTCCAGATCCCAGGCCTCGGTATGGATCCCGGCCATGGTGACCGCTGTGGTGTCCAGAATGGGCACGATCGCCTGCGCCTCGGCGGGGCTGATCGGCTCCATCGCCATTTCGACCATGTCGTGGGCGAAGCGCGCTTCGTCCCCTGCGCCACCCAACAGCATCAGGCCGCGCGGCGACAGTACGCCGCCGTTTTCGGTCATGTGAAAGTCGCGCGAGGCCCGGTTCAGCGCTTTGACCGGGGGCAGGCCATAGCTTTCCTCAAACATCGCCGCGGACCGGCCCGAGGCGTGGTAGCCCAGCGCGCTTTCGCCTTCCAGGAGCGTCACGCGGCCTAGTTTCGACAGGCGTGCGCCTGCGGCCACCCCGGCGATGCCGCCGCCGATGACGATGAAATCCGGGCGCTGGCTCACGCTTCCTCCAACCGGTCGGTGGCGGGGGGTGGTGTCTGGCTCAGCGCCGTGATCCGGTCGTAAAGCCGATCGTCCATTTCGAAGTCGAGCGCCGCCAGCGACGGCATCAGCTGTGTCGCGTCGCGTGCCGAGATAATCGGCGCGGACACCGCCGGGTGGCGCGCGGCCCAGGTCACGGCCAGCGTGGCCGCATGGGTGCCCAGCTGACCGGCGAGGGCGTTCAGCTCGCGCCCGGTCTGGTGCATCCAGCTCAGGCCATAGCGTTCGGCATACATCTGGTCTTCGGCCAGGCGGCCCCGCGCGGCGGCACGGGCGTATTTCCCGGTCAGAAGCCCGCCGCCAAGCGGTGAATAGGGCACGACGGCAAAGCCCTCCGAAGCAGCCATGGGCAGGATTTCCACCTCGGCCTGGCGCTTCACCAGGTTGTACATCGGTTGCAGCATCGCCACCTTCAGCCCGAAGCCCTGTGCCAGATCGGCGGCTTTCATCGCCTGCCAGGCGGCGAAGTTCGACAGGCCGACATGGCGCATCAGCCCTTCGTCGCGCATTCGCGCCAGGGTTTGCATCGTCTCGACCAGCGGGGTGCCCGCGTCCCAGCGATGCACATAAAGTAGATCAACCTGGTCCATGCCCAGCCGCTGTCGGCTGATGTCCAGCTGCGCGCGCATGTTCGCCGCCCCCGCGCCGCCGGTGCTGGCGACCTTGGTGGCGATGAACAGCTTGTCGCGGTCCTTGGCGGCGAACTGACCCAGCAGGGTTTCCGACGCGCCATCGGTGTATCCATAAGCCGTGTCGAAGAAATTCAGCCCGGCGGCACGGCAGGCGTCGAACATGGCGCGGCTGGCCGCTTCGTTGGCGCGGCCACCAAATTGCATGGCTCCGAAACAAAGCGGTGACAGGGCGTCGCCCGAGAGGGTTTTCAAATCACTGAACATGCGCGCGAAACTGGCACGCGGCAGGGAAAAGGGAAAGACCCCGTTTGACCGGGGCCTTCCGTTTTTGTCAGTTTCCGCGGCCGAAATCTTCGGCGGTGATGGTGCCATCCCCGTTGCGGTCCTGTTTAACGAACCAGGCGTCGGTGCCGGCCACGAATTCTTCGCGGGTGACGGTGCCGTCACCGTTGGTGTCGGCGTTCTGCCGGGTCATGGCCATTGCGGCGCTGTGCGGCCCCATGCCACCACCTTGCCCTTGGCCTTTTCCGTGTCCCTGACCTTTGCCCTGGCCCATGCCTTTGCCTTGACCCTGGCCTTGTTTCTGGCCCTGACCCTGGTTTTGGCCCTGGCCGTTGCCGCCCTGGCCCATGCCCTGACCGATGCCGTTTTCTTTCATGTCGGCCTCGCGGGCCTCGTCGAACATGTCGTATTCCTCGTCGCTCATGATGCCATCTTCATCGGCGTCGAAGGTGGTGAAAATGTCGCCGCGCCGTTCGCGGGCCTCTTCAAGCGTCACGCCGCCGCTTTCGTCCAGATCCCAGTTCTCGATAAAATGGGCGCCGGGCACGTTTTCGGCCATGGCGGGAAGGGCAAGCGCGACGATCATCGCGGTGGTAAGTGTCAGGGCGCGTTTCATGAGGGAAACTCCTTATTCATGAAGTTGCATATGACCTTATAACGTTCGGGCGCCAGCTTTCCGTCGCGTATCTTTGAAAAAAGAAAAGGCCCCGCGTTTGCAGGGCCTTTCCAGGGTGTTCAGAGGCTCCGCTTACTGCGGAATGTCGCCTTCGATGCCTTCGACATAGAAGCCCATGCCGGCCAGCGTGCCATCATCGGCGGTCTCGCCGTCTGCCAGCCATGCGCTGCCGTCCTGCTTCATGATCGGGCCGGTGAAGGCGTGGTATTCGCCCGAGGACAGCGCATCGCGCAGCGCTTCGGCTTCGGCTTTCACATCAGCGGGAACCGCGTCCGAGATGTCGCCGATGCCGACCATGCCGGCGCCAATGCCGTCCCAGGTCGACACGCTTTCCCAAGTGCCGTCCATGACGGCCTGAGTGCGTGCGATATAGTAGGGAGCCCAGTCATCGATGATCGAGGACACGCGCGGTTTCGGGCCGTATTCGGACATGTCCGAGGCCTGACCGAAGGTGATCACGTTGCCGGCTTCCTGCGCGGCCGCCTGCGGGGCGGTCGAGTCAGTGTGCTGCAAGATAACGTCAGCGCCCTGTTCGATCAGCGCCTTGGCAGCGTCGGCTTCTTTCGCCGGATCGAACCAAGTGTAGGCCCAGATGATCTTGAACTGAACGTCCGGGTTCACTTTTTTGGCGTGGATATAGGCCGAGTTGATGCCACGGATAACTTCCGGGATCGGGAAGGAGGCGATGTAGCCGATGATGTTGCTTTCGGTCATCTTGCCCGCAATGTGCCCCTGAACAGCGCGGCCCTCATAGAAGCGCGCCGAGTAGACGGACACGTTATCGGCCTGCTTGTAGCCGGTGGCATGTTCGAACTTCACATTCGGGAACTTGGCCGCAACCGCAAGGGTCGGATCCATGTAACCGAAGCTGGTGGTAAAGATCAGGTCTGCACCCGACAGCGCCATCTGCGTGATCGCACGTTCGGCGTCGGCACCTTCCGGCACGCTTTCCTGGAACACGGTTTCGACCTTGTCGCCGAATGCTTCTTCGACGGCCAGCCGGCCCTGGTTGTGTTCGTAGGTCCAACCGCCGTCGCCGACGGGGCCGACGAAGATGAAGCCGACCTTGGTCGGGTCTTCGGCGGCCGCAGCCCCCGCAAAGCCAACGGCCATGGCCGCGCTGGCCAGAAGTGTTTTCACTGAACGCATATTAATCTCCCTTAGTGGTTTCAGCAGCGTTTGATTGGTCGTCTTTGCGCTTCTGGATGTTGGTTTCCGCTTCCAGAAGCGCGGTGGTTACGATGGCCGAGGGCACGGCAATGATGCCCAGGCCAATAAACAGAACGAAGGTGGTAAAGATGCGGCCCCCTGCCGTGATCGGAACCAGATCGCCGTAGCCCACCGTGGTGAAGCTTGCAACCGCCCACCACAGGCTCATCGGGATCGACGAAAAGTTTTCGGGCTGCGCGTCGTGTTCGAAGATATAGATCCCAACCGAGGCAATATAGAGCATGAGCCCTGCCACGACCGAGAAGATCATCATCTCGCCTTTCACCTCGCGAAAGGCGAAGACCAACCGCTCCAATGCTTTCGAGCTGCGAAACAGCTTGAGCAGGCGCACCAGGCGGATCAGGCGGAAGGCCCGCACGGCCTGCCATTGCGGCGTCATCAACGCGATCGCGGGCAGGATTGTCAGAAGATCGACCAGCCCCCAGAAGCTGAAAATGTATTTCAGCGGGCGCGGCGAACAGATCACGCGCAGCAGATACTCCAGGGTGAAGACGCCCAGCAGAACGATCTCGAACCCGAACAGGCCCGCGCGCAGGGCGGGGGGCAGGCTTGGCACGGTCTCCATCGCAATGGCGATGGCCGACAACACGATCAGCGCGTTCAATCCCAGCGCGACCCCGTTCCCGATTTTCGGATGGTAGCCGTCCAGAACCTGTATGATCTCGTGACGCTTCACGTGCTTTGTCTGACCCCTTAATGTGACGCATGGAAGATGCGCCCCAGCGACCCCGGTGCGCCATGTTTACCGCGAGTCGAAATCACGACAAGCACCAGGATGGTAATGATATACGGGCTCATCGACAGATATTCGACCGGAATTGCGACGCCGGCGGCCTGAAGATTCAGCTGAAGCACGGTGATGCCGCCAAACAGGTAGGCACCCAGCAGCACCCGCCATGGGCGCCAGCTGGCAAATACGACGATGGCAAGCGCGATCCACCCGGCCCCGGCGGTCATGCCCTCAACCCATTGCGGCACGCGCACCAGGCTGACATAGGCACCACCCAGTCCCGCGCAGGCCCCGCCGAAGGCAATCGCCATCAGCCGCACCCGGATCACCTTGTATCCCAGCGCATGGGCCGCGTCGTGGTTTTCACCCACCGCGCGCAGGATCAGGCCAGCGCGGGTGGATTTCTGCACGTACCAGACCACGGCCACCAGCCCCAGGCTGACATAGACCATCGGGTCGTGGTTAAACAGGATCGGCCCCAGCACCGGGATGTCCGACAGCAGCGGGATGTCCCATTTCGCCAGCGTCGGCACTTTCATCCCCTCGTAGGGTTTGCCGATCAGCGACGACAGGCCCAGCCCGAACAGGGTCAGACCCAGACCGGTCGCGACCTGGTTGGACAGAAGGTACAGCACGAGGAACCCGAACAGCATCGACAGGGCCGCACCGGCAATTGCAGCGGCGACAAATCCCAGCACCGGGCTGCCCGAGTTCACGCCGATGGCAAAGCCAACCACAGCGCCGGTGATCATCATGCCCTCGACGCCCAGGTTCAGCACGCCGGCCTTTTCGACCACGGCCTCGCCAATAGCGGCCAGAAGGATCGGGGTGGCCGCAACCATGAGCGACGCGATCAGCAGGATCGGATTGATCTGGTCCAGGTTCATGTCGTGGCCTCCTTGCGGGTCAGTCGGATGCGATAGTTTGACAGCACGTCCATCGCCAGAAGGAAGAACAGAAGCATCCCCTGGAACATCTGGATCGCCGCGGCAGGCAGGCCCAGCATCAGCTGCGCCAACTCCCCGCCGATATAGGTCAGCGCCATCAAGAGGCCAGCCAGCAGGATGCCGATCGGGTTCAACCGGCCCAGAAACGCCACGATGATCGCGGTGAAGCCATAGCCTGAGTTGAAATCAATGCTGATCTGGCTCGCCGGGCCCGTGGCTTCGAACATGCCCGCCATCCCGGCCAACGCGCCCGAGATGCCCAGACAGAACAGGACCAGCCGGGTCGGGTTCACGCCAGCAAACCGCGCCGCGCGCGGGGCCTCGCCGGTCAGTCGAACCTGAAACCCCAGCATGTGCCGGCTCAGCAGGACATAGGCGAAGATGACCGCGATAAAGGCGGTCACGACACCCCAGTGCATGCCGGAATTGGCGAAAATCTCGGCATTGTGCGCCGCCGGGAAGTCTTTGAAGTTCCGGCTGCCGGGAAAACCCATGCCGTCGGGATTGCGCAGCAGACCCTGACTGACCGAGGCCAGCCAGCTTTCGGCGACATAGACCAGCATCAGGCTGACCAGAATTTCGTTGGTGCCGAATTTGGTCTTGAGGATGCCCGGGATCATCGCCCAGGCCCAACCGCCGAACGCGCCTGCCAGCACCATGGCCGGGAAGATCAGGACGCTTTCGGTCGGATAAAAGGCAAGCCCCATGCCCGCGCCACAAATGGCGCCGACAATGTATTGCCCCTCGGCGCCGATGTTCCAGATCCCTGCGCGAAAGCCCAGGGATAGGCCGATTGCGATCAGGATAAGCGGTGCGGCTTTCACCAGCAACTGAGGCCGCGAATAGGGGCCAAAGGTTTCATGAAACAGCGGGTCCCAGAAGATCGTGCGGATCGCCTCCAGCGGGTCCTTGCCCAAAAACCAGAACATGACCCCGCCAACAATCATCGTTGCGATCACCGCCAGAATCGGCGTGATACCCGCCCAGAACCGCGACGGTGAGGGTCTTTTTTCCAAACGGATCATACTGCGTCCTCCGCCATGCCGCCCATCATCAGGCCAATGTCTTCAACTGTCAGCCCGCGTGTGGGCACGGGTGCGGCCAGGTGGCCTTCGTTCAGCGCCGTGAACCGGTCGGCGACTTCCATAAGCTCATCCAGGTCCTGACTGATCACGATCAGCGCGGCGCCGTGATGGGCCAGATCCAGAAGCGCCTGACGAATGTCGGCGGCGGCGCTGGCGTCAACACCCCAGGTCGGTTGGTTCACCACCAGAACATCGGGGCGCTGCAGCACCTCTCGGCCAATCACGAATTTTTGCAAATTGCCGCCGGACAACGACCGGGCCGCGTTGTCGGGGCCGGGGGTGCGCACGTCGAAATCCTTGATGATCTTGCGCGCGAAATCTTCGGTGGCGTGCCATTTCAGAAACCCGCGCTGGGTCAGATTTTCACGCACGGCACCTGTCAAAAGCGCGTTTTCCGTCAGGCTCATGTCCGGAGCGGCCGAGTGGCCCAGGCGTTCCTCGGGTGCGGTCAGAAGACCGCGTTCGCGCCGCGCGTTCGGGCCCAGATGGCCGACATCCTCGCCTTTCAGCGTAATCGCGCCGGGGGCCAGGGCTTCGCCCGACAGCGCGCCCAAAAGCTCGTCCTGCCCATTCCCGGCGACACCGCCAATGCCCAGAACCTCGCCCGCGCGCACCTCAAGGTGCACCTGTTTCAGATCGGTGCCAAATTCGGTGGCGGATTTCAGGTCCAGCTTGTCGACCACCAGCACGACTTCGCCCGGTTCGACCGTTTCGCGCGACGGCACGTGCAGGGTCGATCCCACCATCATCTCGGCCAGGTCGCGTGCGCTTTCTTCGCGCGGGTCGCAGGTGTCCACCACTTGGCCGTGGCGCAGGATCGTGGCGTGTTCACAAAGCGCGCGAATTTCCTCAAGCTTATGGGAAATATACAGAATTGCGGTGCCTTCCGCGGTCAGCTTGCGTAGGGTATGAAACAGGATCTCGACCTCCTGAGGGGTCAGAACACTGGTCGGTTCGTCCATGATCAACAGCTTGGGGTCTTGCAGCAGGCAGCGAATGATCTCGACCCGCTGGCGTTCGCCAGCCGACAGGTCGCCCACCACCCGGTCGGGGTCCAGCGGCAGTCCATAGGCCTGGCTGACTTCGCGGATGCGGGCGGCCAATTCGCGCGGGTGGGGTGGGTTGTCCATGCCCAGCGAGATGTTTTCGGCAACGTTCAGGGCGTCGAACAAGGAAAAGTGCTGAAACACCATTGCCACGCCCGAGGCGCGTGCGGCGGCGGGATTGGCAGGCGCAAAAGGTTCACCGTTCAGAACCATGCTGCCCTGATCGGGTTTCACCAGGCCATAGATCATCTTAACCAGCGTCGACTTCCCGGCACCATTTTCACCCAGAAGCGCATGCACTTCGCCCGGTTTGATCTCGAATGACACGTTGTCATTCGCGACCACCCCCGGATAGGCTTTTCTCAGCCCGTCAAGCGTCAGCAGAGCGTCGACTGTTGCGGTCTCTGTCATTTGGCGTTCCCCTGTTGGTTTTCTTGTGTTCCGCCACATCCGTGAGTAATGCGGCGGCAACGCCGATCGCAATGGCCTGCGGCGTTTTCCCAAGGCGCGGTGCGCCGATCGGGCAATCTATCTTGTCGATGCGGGCATCCGAGTGCCCCAAAGCACGCAACCGGCTGCGGAAGCGTGCCCATTTCGTTGCCGACCCGATCAGGCCGGCCCCGGCAAAGCCCCGGCCAAGAAGCGCGTGGCACAGCGCCAGGTCGGTGGCGTGGCTGTAGGTCAGCACAAGGTGGCGGGCATCGTCGGGCGCCAGCACCACCGCTCGTTCGGGTTGGGCGGCAGGCAACATCGTAACGCCGTCGGGCAGGTCATCCGGGAACCGTTCGGGCCCGGTGTCGACCCAAGTGATCGCGAACTGCTCCAGCGGGGCAATCACGTCGACCAGGGCCCGGCCAACATGGCCCGCGCCGTAAATCCAAAGCGGGTTCTTCGCCCGGGCAACGGGTTCGATGAACCAGCCCTGAAGCGTCTGCGGGTCAGGCTGGATACCACGATCGCGTGCTTGGGACAGCGCGCGTTTCACCGCCAGGGGCATGTCGCCACCGTCCAGACTGCGGGCAAATAAGCGTTCCCCGTCCAGCGCGGCAAGGCTGCCCTCATCGAAGACTTCGCACAGAAGCGTCACCGCCCCGCCGCAGCATTGGCCAAGCGTTGGGCCCAGCGCGATGCGCTCGACAAAGGCGCCGTCAAGCGCGCGCGCGGCGGCGCGAAATTCCAGCTCTCCGCCGCCGATCGTGCCCGATTGTCCGCCGGACCAAACCAACATCGACGCCCCCACTTCGCGCGGGGCCGAGCCGGCGACATCGGCCACCACGACACGGGCAACCCGTCCGTGGGCGACAATCGCGCGCAACAAGGGGTCGAGATCAAGGCTCATGTCTGGCGCAGCCGCGTCACCGCGGTCAGGATGCGTTCGGGCGTGGCGGGCGCGTCCAGGTCGGGATAGCCCGCGCCACAGGCCGCCACCGCGTCCGACAGCGCCAGGAAGGCCGAGATGCCCAGCATGAACGGCGGTTCCCCCACCGCTTTCGAGCGGAAGATCGTGTCTTCGGGGTTGGGCGCGTCCCAAAGCGCCACGTTGAAGATGTCGGGGCGGTCCGAGCAGGCCGGGATCTTGTAGGTCGACGGCGCATGGGTGCGCAGCCGCCCGGCGTCGTCCCAGATCAGTTCTTCCGTGGTCAGCCAGCCCGCGCCTTGCACATAGCCGCCTTCGACCTGGCCGATGTCCAGCGCCGGGTTCAGGCTGGAGCCCGCATCGTGCACGATGTCGGCGCGCAGGATACGGTTTTCACCGGTCAACGTGTCGATCACCACTTCGGTCATGGATACACCATAGGCGAAATAGAAGAACGGGCGGCCACGACCCTTGAGCCGGTCCCAGGCCACTTTCGGGGTCTTGTAGAACCCGGTGGCGGACAGGCTGATCCGGTTGGTGTATGCCGCCTGAGCGGCCTCGGCGAAGGACAGGGTGTCGTCGCCGACTTGCACGTTTCCGTCCTCGAACGTGATCTTGGCGGTGTCGACCCCACGGCTTTCTGCCAGGAATGCAACAATCCGGCCCTTGATCGTGTCGCAAGCCGCTTTCACCGCCATGCCGTTCAGGTCTGTGCCGGAGGAGGCGGCGGTGGCTGATGTATTGGGCACCTTCGCGGTGTCCGTCGCGGTGATTTTCACGGTTTCAAGCGGCACGCCAAACACTGACGCGGCAACCTGGGCGACCTTCTGGAACAGGCCCTGGCCCATTTCCGTGCCGCCGTGGTTCAGGTGAATTGACCCGTCCTGATAGACATGCACCAAAGCCCCCGCCTGGTTCAGGTGGGTCAGGGTAAAGGAAATGCCGAACTTGACCGGCGACAGCGCCAGACCTTTCTTCAGCACGTCGTTTTGCGCGTTCCAGTCGTCCACGGCCTTGCGGCGCGCGGCATAGGCGGCGCTGGCTTCCAGCGCGGCGACCATGTTGTCCAGGACGAAATCCTCGACCGGCTGGCCATAGTGGGTGACGCCGGGCGTGGCCGATCCCGCGGGGGCATAGAAATTGCGCCGTCGCACGCTGGTCGGGTCCAGGTTCAGCGCGTGCGCGACGTGGTCCATGAGCCGCTCGATCCCCAGCATGCCCTGCGGGCCGCCAAAACCGCGATAGGCCGTGGCGCTGGCGGTGTGGGTCTTCAACCGGTGGCTTTCGATCCGCATCGCCGGGATGTCATAGGCATTGTCGGCATGCAGCATCGCGCGGTCGGCGACCGGCAGCGACAGGTCCTGCGCCCAGCCACAGCGGGCGTATTGCGTGACATCGACGCCCAAAAGCCGACCATCAGGCGCGACGCCCGCGCGATAGGCGATGCGGAAATCGTGCCGTTTGCCGGTGATGACCATGTCGTCATCACGGTCATAGCGCATTTTGCAGGGGCGCCCGGTGTGGCGCGCAGCCACGGCGCAGGACACGGCCAGCGCGTTGCCCTGGCTTTCCTTGCCACCGAAACCGCCGCCCATGCGCCGGGTTTCGACCCGCACCGCGTGCATCGGCACGCCAAGCGCCTCGGCCACCTTGTGCTGGATTTCGGTCGGGTGCTGGGTGGACGAATGCACCAGCATGTCGTCGTTTTCCTGCGGCAAGGCCAGCGCGGCCTGACTTTCAAGATAGAAATGCTCCTGCCCACCCATCTCGAACTGCCCCTCGATGATCCGGGGGGCGGCGGCCAGGGCGGCATCGGTGTCGCCATCGGTCCAGATCACCGGGCCGGCTTCGAAGCGGCTGCCCGCCGCCAGGGCGTCGTCGATGGTCAGGATCGCCGGGCGCGGTTCAATGGTGATGTCGCCCAGCCGCGCGGCTTTGCGCGCCGCCAGGTGGCTGGTGGCGATGACCAGAAAGATCGGTTGGCCGTGGTAAAACACTTCGCCCTTGGCCAGCAGTGGTTCGTCATGGGCTGCGGGCGACACGTCGTTGTCGAACGGCAGATGTGCTGCGGTGATCACGTCGATGACCCCAGGGGCCGCGCGCACCTTGGACAGGTCGGCGCGGGTGATGACACCGCGCGCCTCGTGGCTGAGCCCGAAGGCCAGATGCAGGCAATCGCCCGGCACCGGAATGTCGTCGATATAGCGTGCCGCCCCTGTCACATGCAGGGGGGCCGCGTCATGGATACGGGGACCGCGCGCGCTCATGGGGTCACCTCCAGCACCGATACAGGGGTGCCCTGATCTTCGGCCAGGGCGCGGGTCAACATGTTGCGGGCGGCCTCAAGCCGGTATTCGGCGCTGGCGCGCATGTCGCTCATCGGGGTGAAATCCTGGGCAAAGGCCGGCCCGACAGCGTCGACGCTGGCCTGGGTCCAGGGCTGGCCGGTCAGGGCCTGTTCCACGTGGGTGGCGCGTTTCGGGATACCGGCCATGCCGCCAAAGGCGATGCGGGCGGATTGCACGATGCCGTCCTCGACCACGATGTTGAAGGCACCCAGTACGGCGGAAATGTCCTGATCGAACCGTTTCGACAGCTTGTAGACCTTCAGGTGATCGCTTTGGCGCGGAATGCTGATCGCCTCGACAAACTCACCCGCCACGCGGTCCTGTTTGCCATAGTCGATGAAGAAATCCTGCAACCGGATGTCGCGACGCACGTCGCCCCGGCGCAAATGCAGCGTGGCGCCGAGCGCGATCAGCGCGGGGGGGCTGTCGCCGATGGGCGAGCCGTTGGCAATGTTGCCGCCCAGGGTGGCCGCGCCGCGGACCTGCGTGCTGGCAAACCGGCGGAGCATTTCGGCAAAGCTGGGATGATGGTCGGCCATCACCGGCAGTAGCTGGGCGATGGTGACGCCCGCGCCGATACGAATGTCGCTGTCGGAGACCTCGATCTGTTGCAAATCAGTGGCGCCGCCCAGGAAGATCACGTCACGCAGATCGCGCAGCCCTTTCGTGACCCACAGCCCGACATCGGTTGCACCGGCCACCAGCGTGGCGTGCGGACGTTCCATCAGCGCATGTGCAAGCGCGTCGGAGGAATCCGGCAGGGCCGGGCCCACCTCTGCGCTTGCGGCGGGGCTTTCGCCCGCCCGGAGCGTGCTCAGCCAGTCCGGCACGGGGGCACCGGCGGCGGCATCGGCGGCGCGGATGATTGGCGCATAGCCCGTGCAGCGGCACAGGTTTCCCGCCAACACGTCGTCATGTGCCGTATCGCCGTTCAGCTGTCCCGCCGCCAGCGACACCGCGATGCCGGGGGTGCAAAAGCCGCATTGCGATCCGTGGTGGGTGACAAGCGCCTCTTGCACCGGGTGCAGCGCGCCGTCCGGGCCAGACAGGCCTTCGACCGTGGTCAGGGTTTTGCCGTGCAGCTGGGGCAGGAACAGGATGCAGGCGTTCAGCGCGCTTGTGCCACCCGCATCGGTGACCATCACCGTGCAGGCGCCGCAATCGCCTTCGTTGCATCCCTCTTTTGAGCCCCTCAGCCCGCGTTCTTCGCGCAGCCAATCCAGCGTTGTGCGTGTGGGGTCCACATCGCGCAACGTCACGTTCTCACCGTTCAATAGAAAGGTGATGTCCATGTGATATTACCTGCCGCCTTACCCTGTCATGGCCCCGATTTGCGCGTCTTCGATGCGGCGTAGAAGATGCGCGGGGTTATTTTCTGTGAACGTCAGAAGAACCGAGAATCTTTCATCTGGCAACAAAAAAATTCCGGGGCTGACTTCGGGCTGGGACGGAATGCCCGACAATCTGCGCCGCGCCTGCCCGGCAGTCCGGCCTGAGTGATGCGGGTGTTTTCGTTGCCGTTCTGGTCATTCTTGCATGGAGGGCTGGATTGGGCTGAGGCCCGGACTCTGGAGGATGGCGCCGTGGGAGTCCGTTACGATTACTGCCTTGAAAACGTTTTAAAATTTGCACCTCGCGACCGTAGTGGATCGAGCCATCCCCCCCCCACTGTCACGCGTGGACAAAGCGCCAGGATCCTGCTGTCAAAGGGCACGCCCTGGCAGTCGCGTTCGACCCGGCCAAGGCTCCGCACACCTTGGCCGCGGCGACTGTTCGGCCGAGGTCAGGTTCCCTTTCGCCTGAGAGAAGACCGGGGAAATGTACGGCAAGAAACCACCCCTTCCGTGATGCGGCGGGCACCCGAAGCGCCCGGATGGGCGCGCGCCTTGCCGGGATTCTGACGAGATCGCAGATGCCGGGTTCGGGTGGCTTCGGCGATCGTAAATCCGTTTCCCCCTCTGCCGGCGTGGCCGGATTGTCGGCTTTCGGACCGTCGGAGCCGCTTTCCAATCGCAACCCGGTCGGCTAGCTTTGTCCGATGAGCAGCCAAGTCCGATTCATCCACCTTCGCACCCACACAGAGTATTCGCTTTTGGAGGGCGCCGTGCCGGTGAAGAAGCTGCCAAGCTTGTGCGCCGAGAAGGGTATGCCGGCGGTTGCGGTGACCGACACGAACAACATGTTCGCGGCGCTGGAGTTTTCCGTCACCGCTGCGGACGCCGGAGTGCAGCCGATCATCGGCTGCCAGGTAGATGTCGATTTCGACCCGCCCGCGCCGGGGGAAAAGCCGCGCGATCCGGCGGCGGTTGTTCTGTTGGCCCAGAACGAGCGCGGCTATGAGCACCTGATGAAGCTCAATTCCTGCCTGTATGTGGACAAGCACGGGGCGCTGCCGTCGGTCACATTGGAGGAGCTTGAGGCGCATTGCGAGGGTGTGATCTGCCTGACAGGGGGCGCTGAGGGGCCGGTGGGGCAATTGCTGCAAATGGGCCAGATGCCCAAAGCGCAAGCGCTTATGGACCGGCTTTCGGCGGCCTTTGGCGACCGGCTTTATGTCGAACTGCAGCGCCATCCGGGCGAGGGCGGGCAATGCACCGAAGCAGAGCGCGCGACCGAGCGCGGCTTTGTCGAGATGGCCTATGCGATGAACATTCCGCTGGTCGCGACCAACGACGTCTATTTCCCGAAAACCGAGCTGTATGAGGCGCATGATGCGCTGATCTGCATCAAGGAAGGTGCCTATGTCGATCAGCAGGAGGGCCGCCGCCGCCTGACCGCGCAGCATTATTTCAAAAGCCCACAGGAAATGGTCACGCTGTTTGCGGATCTACCGGAAGCGATTGAAAACACAGTTGAAATCGCGCGTCGATGCGCGTTTCAAGCGTATCGGCGCGACCCGATCCTGCCGAAATTTGCCGATGACGAGGTTGTGGAACTGCGCCGCCAGGCCAATGCCGGGCTGCAGGATCGCCTGGCGGTGATCCCCCATGCGGTCAGTGTCGAGGAATACCAGAAACGGCTCGATTTTGAGCTGGATATCATCGAGGGCATGGGGTTCCCGGGCTACTTCCTGATCGTAGCCGACTTCATCAAATGGGGAAAGGATCAGGGTATTCCGGTAGGGCCGGGACGGGGCTCGGGCGCCGGGTCGTTGGTCGCCTATGCCCTGACCATCACCGACCTGGATCCGCTGCGATACCAGCTGCTGTTCGAACGCTTTTTGAATCCGGAACGTGTGTCGATGCCCGACTTCGACATCGATTTCTGCATGGACCGGCGCGAAGAGGTGATCCGTTATGTGCAGGAGAAGTATGGCCGTGACAAGGTCGGCCAGATCATCACTTTCGGTGCGCTTTTGTCCAAGGCGGCGGTGCGCGATGTGGGTCGGGTGTTGCAGATGCCCTATGGCCAGGTTGACCGCCTGTCCAAGATGATCCCGGTCGAAGGGGTAAAGCCCGTGTCGATCGCCAAGGCATTGATTGATGAGCCACGCCTGCGCGAGGAGGCCAAGAACGAAGAGGTCGTGGAGCGGCTTTTGACCTATGGCCAGCAGGTCGAAGGGTTGCTCAGAAACGCCTCGACCCACGCGGCAGGCGTGGTGATTGGCGACCGGCCGCTGGACGCTTTGGTGCCGCTGTACCAGGACCCGCGCTCGGACATGCCGGCGACCCAGTTCAACATGAAATGGGTGGAACAGGCCGGGCTGGTGAAGTTCGACTTCCTGGGCCTGAAAACCCTGACAGTAATCCAGAACGCGGTGGACCTGATCCGGGGTGAGGGACGCGATATCCATACGGCTCCAGATGGTCACCAATTATACAGCCCGCCGGAAGGCGCCGAGAATGAGATCAACCTGATCCCGCTGGATGACGAAGCGACTTATGAGCTCTATGCCAGCGCCAAGACGGTCGCGGTGTTCCAGGTGGAAAGCTCGGGCATGATGGACGCGCTCAGGCGCATGAAACCCACCTGTATCGAAGACATCGTGGCGCTTGTGGCGCTGTATCGCCCCGGTCCGATGGAGAACATTCCGACCTATTGCGAGGTCAAGAACGGGTTGCGCGAGATTGAATCGGTTCACCCGCTGATCGACCATATTCTTGAGGAAACTCAAGGAATTATCGTTTATCAGGAACAGGTCATGCAGATCGCCCAGGTGATGGCCGGCTATTCGCTGGGTGGCGCGGACCTCTTGCGCCGTGCGATGGGCAAGAAGATCAAAGAGGCGATGGACGCCGAACGCCCGAAGTTTGAGACCGGCGCGGGTGAAAACGGGGTGGATGCCAAGAAGGCGTCCGAGGTCTTCGACCTGCTTGAGAAATTCGCGAACTATGGTTTCAACAAATCGCACGCGGCAGCGTATGCGGTGGTCAGCTACCAAACCGCGTGGCTGAAGGCGAACCACCCGGTGGAGTTCATGGCCGGGGTGATGAATTGCGATATCCACCTGACCGACAAGCTGGCGGTCTATGCCGAGGAAGTGCGTCGGGGGCTGGATATCGAGATCGTGCCGCCCTGCGTGAACCGGTCGATGGAAACCTTCAGCGTCGACAACGGCCGGGTCGTTTATGCGCTGGGCGCGTTGAAGAACGTGGGCGTCGAGGCGATGAAACTGATCGTCGAGGGGCGTGACGACAAACCCTTCGCCACGCTTTACGACCTTGCCCGCCGGGTCGATCTGAAACGGGTCGGCAAACGCCCGATGGAAATGCTGGCGCGTGCAGGTGCGTTTGATGAGCTGGACCCGAACCGCCGCCGGGTGTTCGACAGCCTGGATGGGCTGGTGAATTACTCGGCAGCCATTCACGAACAGCGCGCGTCAAACCAGGTCAGCCTGTTTGGCGAGGCGGGTGATGACTTGCCGGAGCCGCGCCTGTCCCCGGTCGATGACTGGCTGCCCAACGAACGGCTGGCCGAGGAACACAAGGCGATCGGGTTCTACCTGTCCGGCCACCCGCTGGACGATTACCTGCCCGCGCTGAAGCGCAAGAAGGTGATGACCTTGGCCGAGGTCGCCGAGGCCGCCGAACGCGGGCCGCTGGTGGCAAAGCTGGCAGGCTCGGTGTCAGCCAAACAGGAACGCAAGTCCGCCCGCGGCAACCGCTTTGCCTTCGTGTCGCTGTCGGACCCCACCGGGCTTTATGAAGTCACGCTGTTCTCGGACGTGCTGGAGACCTCACGCGAGCATCTGGAAACCGGCGCCAACGTGGTGATCGGGGTCGAGGCGAACCTGGAGGCCGATCAGCTGAAGCTGTTGTGTCGGTCGGTGTCACCAATCGACGCGGTGGTGGCCGATGCGGGTGGCATGGCGTTGAAGGTCTTCGTGAACAAGCCCGACGTGATCGCCTCGGTCGCGGGGCTTCTGGAGCGCGCGGGCGAGCAGGCAAAGGGCGCACGACCGGGCGAGGTCAGCCTGTGCCTGCTGGACCCGACCCTACCGGGGGAGGTCGACATGACCCTTGGCCGGTCTTTTCCGCTGAACCCCCAGATCAAGGGCGCGATCAAGTCGCTGGGCGGTGTTGTGGATGTCGAGGAAGTCTAGGGCCGCGTCAATAATGCGGCGGGCGTTGGTCCGTCATCACGGCTGATCCGCCCGCGTCCAGTTCCCGCTCAGCTTCGCGCTCCATCAGCATTTTGACCCGATGGGCCATTTTCGACAACTCCTGATCCTGGCGGGCGACAACGTCCGACAGCTCCTCAACCATTTTGGTCAGGTGGGCGATCTCTTCTTCAAGCGTGGTGATGCGGGTCTCAGACATGCGCTTGTCATACCGTCATCCTGATCCATGTCATACCCCCGAAATGCGCTGCTTGTTACGATGCGCGCAATCAAGGAGGTCATGATGACACGACCGAGGCTTTTTACCGTGGCGGCTCTTGCTGTCACATTGCTTGCGGGCACCGCCTCTGCCTATGACGGTGAACAATACGTGGTGTGCAATTTGAACCCGAATGGCGACAACTTTCTGGCTCTGCGCACATGTGGCGCCACGAAATGCGATATGAAGATGAAGCTGGGTCCGGGCACGTTCGTGATCACGATGGAGCCCTATTCCGAGAACGGCTGGCGCCCGGTGATCGTGCAGAACGGCATCCAGGACTGGTCCTATGCTGGTCCCTCGGGCTGGGTTTACGACAAATATATCTGCGAAGTGCGCTACTAAGCGTTCCTTGCCCCTTGGCCCCCCATCCGTTAGACCGCCCGCGACAGTGACCTGAACCCGGACGGACTTATGGCCCAGCAGAAGAAAATGCCCCGGCCCAAGGCGGAAACGCCCAAGGGCTTTCGCGACTATTTCGGCGCGGAGGTGGACGAGCGCAAGGTGATGCTCGACCAGATCGCGGGCGTGTATCATCGCTATGGCTTCGACGCGCTGGAAAGCGCGGCGGTCGAAACGGTTGAGGCGCTGGGCAAGTTCCTGCCCGATGTGGACCGCCCGAACGACGGCGTGTTCGCCTGGCAGGACGCTGACGACGACAAGTGGATGGCGCTGCGCTATGACCTGACCGCGCCGCTGGCGCGCGTCTTTGCGCAGCACCGCAACGATCTGCCCACCCCCTATCGCCGCTATACGATGGGACCTGTGTGGCGCAACGAAAAGCCGGGACCGGGGCGGTTTCGTCAATTTTATCAATGTGATGCGGATACGGTTGGCTGCGCCTCGATGGCGGCGGACGCCGAGATTTGCGCCTTGTTGGCCGACACGCTGGAAACCGTGGGCATTCCGCGCGGCGATTACCTGGTCCGGGTCAACAACCGCAAGGTTTTGAACGGTGTGCTTGAGGTCATGGGCCTGGACGAAGGCGCGGCCCGCGATGCGGTTCTGCGGACCATCGACAAGTTCGACAAGGTCGGCGAACGCGGTGTGCGCGAGCTTCTGGGTAAGGGGCGTTTGGATGCGTCTGGTGCCTATATCGACGGCGTTGGACTGACGGACGCACAGGCCGAACCGGTGCTGGCCTTCCTGACCTCAAAGGGTGCCGATGCCACCGCAACTCTGGCCAATCTGCGTGCCGCTGTCGGCGACAGCGTGATTGGTGCCGACGGCGTGAGCGAACTGGAACAGATCGCAGACCTGCTGGCCGCACAGGGCTATGGCCCCGACCGGATCGAGATCGATCCGAGCGTCGTGCGCGGGCTTGGCTATTACACCGGCCCGGTGTTCGAGGCCGAGCTGACTTTCGAGATCACCGACGAAAAAGGCCGCTCGCGCCAGTTCGGGTCTGTGGCCGGGGGCGGGCGCTATGACGACCTGGTGAAGCGCTTTACCGGGCAAGCGGTGCCGGCGACCGGCGTGTCGATCGGGGTTGACCGGCTTTTGGCCGCGCTGCGTGCCAAGGGGCGGATCGGCGGCAAGGCGCAGGGCCCGGTCGTTGTGACCGTGATGGATCGCGCCCGCATGGCCGATTATCAGGCGATGGTGGGCGAACTGCGCGCGGCGGGAATCCGCGCCGAGGTCTATCTGGGAAATCCGAAGAACTTCGGCAACCAGTTGAAATACGCCGACAAACGCAACTCTCCCGTCGCGGTGATTGCGGGCTCGGACGAGTTTGACGCGGGCAAGATCCAGATCAAGGACCTGGTGCTGGGCGCCAAGATTGCCGAAAACGCCACGCTGGAAGAATGGAAGGAACGCCCGTCGCAGTTTGAATGCGCGCGGGGCGATCTGGTCGCCAAGGTGCGTGAGATTCTCGAGGCTGATGATGCCTGAGACCGGTGCTGCCAAGGCTGACGTGCGCGCCGAAGCCGCGCGGCTTTTGTCCGTTTTCGAAGGGCAGGGTGCGCAGGTGGTGGAAGCCGACATTCTGCAACCCGCGGGCGCGTTTCTGGACCTTTACGGTGAAGACATCCGCGCGCGTGCTTACGTGACCCATGATCCGGTTCTGGGCGAGGCGATGCTGCGGCCCGACTTCACGGTGCCGGTGGTAGAAATGCACATGCACGGGGGGGCGGAACCGGCGCGCTATGCCTATATGGGTGAGGTGTTTCGCGCCCAGGAAGAGGCCACACACCGCGCGCGGGAGTTTTTCCAAGTTGGGTACGAATTGTTCGACCGCGCAAACCCGGCGGCGGCAGATGCAGAAGTGTTTTCGCTTGTTTCCCAGGCGCTTGACGGGTTGAACCTGACGCCGGCCACCGGTGATCTGGGCCTGCTTTTGGCGGCTGTGAAGGGATTGAAGACGACCGAACGACGCCGCGCGGCGTTGCTGCGCCATGTCTGGCGCCCGCGTCGGTTCCGTGCACTTTTGGACCGGTTTTCGGGTCGTGCGCTGATGCCTGAGGGACGGTTCGAACTGGTGGCGCAAGCCGACCCGATGGAGTGCGATGCGCCTTTGATTGGCCTGCGGTCGCATGCCGAGATTGCCGCGCGGGTCGAGGCGCTGCGCGAGGATATGGCGAGTGCGCCGATTTCCGGGCAGGAGGTCGCGCTTTTGGAAGACCTGCTGGGCCTGCGCGAAACCGTGACCAATGTGTTGGAACACCTGCGGGACCTGGCCGTTGACATGCCCGCCATCGCGGTTGCCGTCGACCGGATGGAGGCGCGCTGCGACGCGCTGGCCGCACGCGGGGTCGATGTATCGAACCTGGGGTTTGAGGGCAGCTATGGGCGCACCTCGATGGAGTATTACGACGGCTTTGTGTTCGGGTTTTCGTCGCCCGACCGGCCAGACTTGCCGCCGGTGGCCACTGGCGGGCGCTATGATGCGCTGACGCGGGTGCTGGGCCAGGGTCGGGAAATTCCCGCCGTTGGCGGCGTGATCCGCCCGGCGCTGACACTGTATCTGGCCGGGGGGGCATCATGAGCATCAAGCTGGGCGTGCCGTCCAAGGGGCGGCTGATGGAAAAGACCTTCGACTGGTTTGGTGCGCGCGGCGTGACGCTGTCGCGCACCGGGTCCGAGCGTGAATACGCCGCCGCCGTCGAAGGGATCGAGGGGGTCGAGCTGGTGCTGCTGTCCGCCGGGGAAATCCCGCGCGAACTGGCGGCTGGGCGCATTCATCTGGGCGTGACCGGGTCGGACCTTGTGCGCGAAAAGCTGGGGCTTTGGGACGAAAAGGTGCAAGAGCTGGCGCTGATGGGCTTCGGCCATGCTGACCTGATCATCGCGGTACCGCGGGCCTGGGTCGATGTCACAACGCTGGACGATCTGGACGCGGTGGCCGCGGCGTTTCGCGCGCGCCACGGCTTTCGGCTTCGCATTGCCACCAAGTATCATCGCCTGATCCGCGACCATCTGCGCGATCATGGCGTGGCAGATTATCAGCTGGTCGACAGCCAGGGCGCCACCGAGGGCACGATCAAGAACGAAACCGCCGAGGCGATTGCCGATATCACTTCGACCGGGGAAACCCTGCGGGCGAACCATTTGAAGATCCTGGCAGGCGACCCGGTGCACAAAAGCCAAGCCACCCTGTTCAAGAGTCGCAAGGCGGATTGGGGTGGCGACAATCGCGCAGTGTTGACCACTTTGCAATCGCGGTTGGGACTGGACGGCTGATCGCCTTCACCGGCGCAGCGCCAGGAAAGGCTTAGCGTGTGCTCAGCGGATGCCGATATCCGCAAGAGCGGCCGACAATTCGTGGGGCAGGGCGTCTTCGTCCGGTTTGGCACGCGTGAGGTCACCGGGCACATCGCCGTCTTTCAGATAGCGCCAGCCCTGGAACGGGCGGCGTGGCACGCCTTGGGTACGAATCACCTCGGGCTCCATGACGATGCCGCAGCGGCGAATGCCGTCCTCTCCGATGACCTCATCCAGTCGCAGAATCCGTTGCCGGGCCAGGATCATACCCTTGATCACCCAATAGAGCGATCCGCCGTCCAGAAGGGCGGCGTCCTGTTTCGGCCACATGCGGGTGACGTGGCGCGACAGGGGCTCGGTTCCGGCGGCGCGGCGGGCTGCCTGCCAGGTTTCCAGGTCCTCAACCGAATCTGCGCCGACGCAGAGTTTTACAAGATGTATGGGATTTCCCACTTTTGACCCCAATATATTGTGGTATTTGCGACTCAGGCTACGCGGAATTGTCGCAAAGGGCAATTGACCGGTGCGGCCAAGGTGGCCTATTCAGGACGCCCCGTCCACGCCGTACAGGAATCGTATCATGAGCCGTTTCGCCGCCCCCATTGCCGAGCAAATCTGGGACATGAAATACCGTTTCAAGGACGCCGAGGGCGCGCCAATCGACCAGAGCGTTGAAGACAGCTGGCGGCGCATCGCCCGGTCGCTGAGCGCGGCGGAGCCGGAGCAGGAAGATGCGTTTTATGACGCGCTGGATGATTTCAAATTCCTGCCCGCAGGCCGGATCACCGCCGGGGCTGGGACCGAGCGCAACGTGACGCTGTTCAACTGCTTCGTGATGGGCACGATCCCCGACAGCATGGGCGGCATTTTCGACATGTTGAAAGAGGCCGCGCTCACGATGCAGCAGGGCGGTGGCATCGGGTATGATTTTTCGACCATCCGGCCCAAGGGTGCGGATGTGTTAGGGGTTGCCGCAGATGCCTCGGGGCCGCTGAGCTTCATGGATGTCTGGGACGCGATGTGCCGCACGATCATGAGCGCGGGCAGCCGTCGGGGCGCGATGATGGCGACGATGCGCTGCGACCACCCGGATATCGAGGATTTCATTACCGCCAAGCAGGACGCCGCGCGGCTGCGCATGTTCAACCTGTCGGTTCTGATCACCGACGATTTCATGCAGGCGGTGAAGGACGATGCATCGTGGGAGCTGAAGTTCAAGGACCGCGTCTATCACACCGTTGAGGCGCGCGATCTGTGGTACAAAATCATGCGCGCGACCTATGATTTCGCCGAACCCGGTGTGATTTTCATCGACCGTATCAACCAGATGAACAACCTGGCCTATTGCGAGCAGATTGCGGCGACCAACCCTTGTGGCGAGCAGCCGCTGCCGCCCTATGGCGCCTGTCTGCTGGGGTCGATCAACTTGGCGCGACTGGTTGCCGAACCGTTCGAGGCCGCCGCCCACCTGGACATCGACGCGCTGGACAAGCTGGTGCGCACGGCCGTGCGGATGATGGACAACGTGGTCGACGCCAGCCGCTTTCCGTTGGAAGCACAGCGGCAGGAAGCGCAGGCGAAACGGCGTATCGGGCTTGGGGTCACGGGGCTTGCGGACGCGCTGTTGATGTTGGGCCTGCGTTATGGCTCGGACGAGGCTGCGGCCCAGACCGAGGCCTGGATGAAAGCGATCGCGCGGGCGTCCTACCTGGCGTCGGTCGATCTGGCCAAAGAAAAGGGCCCGTTCCCGTTGTTTGACGCCGAGGCCTATCTTGCCTCCGGGTCGCTGACCCATATGGATGACGACGTGCGCGAGGCGATCCGCGAACATGGAATTCGCAACGCTCTGCTGACGTCGATTGCGCCGACCGGCACGATCAGCCTCTATGCAGGCAACGTCAGTTCCGGGATCGAACCGGTGTTTGCCTATGCCTACACCCGCAAGGTGTTGCAAAAGGACGGGTCGCGTACCGAGGAAGAGGTCGTGGATTATGCGGTTCAGATGTGGCGCGACAAGTTCGGCGACCGGGACCTGCCCGCGCATTTCGTGAACGCGCAGACGCTTGCCCCGACCGATCACGTAAAGATGCAGGCGGCGGCGCAGAAATGGATCGACAGCTCGATTTCCAAGACGATCAACTGCCCGGAAGATATCAGCTTTGAAGATTTCCAGGACGTGTACATTCAGGCGTGGGAGAGCGGCTGCAAGGGCTGCACGACCTATCGCCCGAATGATGTGACCGGCAGCGTGCTGGCGGTGTCTGAAAGCAGCGAAACGACCCCCGCCGAGACCCCGGCACAGGTCGATCAGGACGCCGAAGTCATCTACATGTCCGAGCCGCTGGACCGGCCGCAATCGCTTGAGGGGCATACCTATAAGCTGAAGTGGCCCGACAGCGAACATGCGATCTACATCACCGTGAATGACATCCTGCATGGCGGGCATCGGCGCCCGTTTGAGGTGTTCATCAACTCCAAGAACATGGAGCACTACGCCTGGACTCTGGCGTTGACGCGGATGATCTCGGCGGTGTTCCGGCGCGGCGGTGACGTGTCTTTCGTGGTCGAAGAGCTGAAAGCGGTGTTCGATCCGCGGGGCGGCGCCTGGGTGCAGGGGAAATACATCCCCTCCATTCTGGCCGCGATCGGTGGCGTGATCGAACGCCACATGATCGCAACCGGCTTCATCGAAGGCGAAGGCATGGGGTTGAAGTCCGACCCGCAGGCCGAGGTGGTGAACCTGGGCGCCCCACGCGGCCCGGCCTGCCCCAGCTGTGGTCAATACGACATGCGGATGGTCGAAGGCTGCATGACTTGTGCCAGCTGCGGTCATTCGAAATGTGGCTGACGCCATATCTTGGGGTAACACTTTCGTAACCCCATAGGCGCAAGGTGATCCGACCCGCTCCTGTTGCCGTGTTGCACTAGGCCAAGCTCTGGTTATTGCCTAGGGTGGTGCGGCTGGGGGGCATTCAGATTCGGATTATCCATGCGTCCTTTCCTCCTTGCGGTCGTCGCACTTCTCTCTCTCCTTGCTGCACCGGTTAATGCCGGTGACAAAGTCACGCTTGGCTTCGGCGGGATTTTCAACAACGACTTTTTCGGAGACAATCAGGACCGCTGGCGCACCGGCGCCTATGTCGTCAACTGGATGCGCGGCCCCGAGGGCACCACCGCCCGCGGTGGGATCGGTGACGTGTGGGAGATCCGTTTTGGCAGCGCGATCATCGCGCCCGCGAACCTGGTCAACCCGGCGCCAGGGGATCGTCGCTGGGTCGGCATGTTGTCGGTCGGGCTGCACAGCCACGCCGAAATCGGCGGCACGGAATTGAGTGCTGGGATTGACCTGGTCGCAACGGGGCCACAAACCGGGCTGGCTTCCTTCCAAGACACTGCCCACGATATATTGGGCATGACGCCACCATCGCCCGCCGTGATTGCCAACCAGATTCCGAACGCCTTTCACCCCACCGCGCTGATCGAGGCCGGGCGTCCCTTGACGTTGTCGGACAATGTCACCCTGCGACCGTTTCTTGAGGCGCAAGGCGGGGTCGAAACCTTCGTGCGGGCCGGGGGTGATCTGTTGGTCGGATCCGGGTTCACCTCGGGCATTCTGGTGCGGGATGTGACAACTGGGCAACTGTATCAAGGCGCTGGGCGCTCCTCTGACACTGGGCTTTCCCTGTTGCTGGGTGGCGATGTGGCCCATGTTTGGGACAGTGCCTATCTGCCTGCCGCAGATGGATACCAGTTGACCGACGCCCGGGCGCGGGCGCGGGCTGGCCTTTATTGGCAAGGCAAAAAGGCATCGATCTTCTATGGCGTGACCTGGCTTGGACGCGAGTTTCAGGCACAGCCCGAAGGACAAGTTCTTGGCTCGCTCAACCTGCAACTGGATTTCTGAGCGACATTTTGACTCTACGGAAAGGTTAACAAGACTCTTTTCCAGATGAAGGTCACGTGCTAACCTGCGGGTAATAAAAAAACAAAACGAGCAGGCATACAGGTATGAAGACGGGCTTAACAGGCACGTTTGTCATCTCTTGGTCGCAGACAGAAGTGGACGGTTTAACCGGGGCGCCGAGATCGGCGTTAGGCGTTGGCGCAAGCTGGCGCTGGAAGGGTAAGCCCGTGCGGGTGGACGGCCCACCCGAAGTGCTGCTTTTGGAACGGGCCAGCGGAGAGGCAGACCTTCGCAGACGCGCGGCGCGCACGGTGCACAAACTGGTGGGCGCGGCGATCAACCCGACGCGATCCCTTGATCAGGTCGAGGTGGACGAACCCCTTCTGAACGTTGGGTTCGAGGTCACCGACGGGCGGCGCAGCTACACAATTACAGTGATCGATATTTCACCAGATCAACCGCCGCTGTTGATGTTTTTGGGTGATGTTCCGCCCTCGGACACGGATCTTTGGGTGGTGCAGGCGATGATGGAGACCGGTCAGGTGAACCGGATGACCGATCAGCCGACCGGCGTGATCTGCTTCACCCCTGGCACACGTATCCGCACGCCAGATGGTGAGATGCTGGTGGAACACTTGTCCGAAGGGGACCGGATCCAGACCAAGGATGACGGCACGCAAGAGGTCCTTTGGATCGGCCAGCGCCGGATCTCTGGCGCGCGGCTTTACGCGATGCCGGAACTGCGCCCGGTGCGCTTGCGCGGCGGGGCCTTGGGCCATGACCGCCCGGATGGCGATCTGGTCGTATCGCCGCAACATCGCATGTTGGTACGCGGCGCCAAGGCGCGCGCGTTGTTCAACACCGACGAAGTCCTTGTGGCGGCCCAGGATCTGATCGACGACCGCCGCGTGCATCTGGATCATTCGCTTCGTGAGGTGACATACTATCACCTGCTGCTGGAACGGCATGAGGTCGTCTGGGCCAACGGGCTGGAAACCGAAAGCTTCCATCCGGCCAATACGGCGCTGGAGACGGTCGAGCCGGATCAGCGGGCGCGGCTTTTGTCGATGTTCCCCGATCTGGACTATGACCCGTCGGTCTATGGCGACTATGCACGCCGGATGCTGACGGCCCCAGAGGCCGCCATTTTGCAGTCCAAGGTCGCCTAGATCAACGGTTCAGGGTCACGCTGCGCCACGAGTTGAACTCGTGGCCGGATGCGGTGCCGTTCACGTGCATGATCCCGAACATGCTGTCCACACCTGGGATCAGCAGGCGGTAATTGAAAGTCATCTCGACACCATTGACCACGGCAGTCGAGGTGCCAAGAAGCCGTGCCATTTGGTCGTTCGGGCAGCCCATCAGCAGCTCGACATCCGTATCTGTTAGAACGGGATCAGGCACCGCTGCCATGCCCGGCATGTCTGGACGCCCTTCAAAAACCCAGCGCGGCTCATCCGCCCAGAAGGCCATGACGGGTTCCTGCGCTTCAGGGTGGTCGATCTCAAGCACCCCGTCAGGATGTGAGATGATGCTGACCCGTTCGACCGCCCCGTCACCCGGATAAGGGATCACCATCGCTCCCGACTTCACGAAGCCAGACAGGTGTTCGATCGTCCACGATCCCTCCATCTGTTCCGACATTTCGACCCATCGTTCCTCGACCCCCAGCGCGCAGGCCGGGTCCTGTTGCGCCAGGCCAGCGCCTGGCGCGACGCAAGCTGCAGTAGAAAGAAAGAAACGAAGCAGATTGAACATGAGGGGCCTCCTGTGGACCGCGGCTTTCTGAAAGCCCAATGTGGCAGCCAGATGCAGGTTGGTAAAGGGTGGGCATAAGAGCCTTGACTCCCCGTCCTTCACCGCTATAAGCGCGGCTTCATTGGTGTTGGTGGCTCCCGCAAGGGAACGCCTGTCACGTCGGCAAATACCGGCGAGAGGACAACGCCCTTCGAAACCTGAACGAAGGAGATCAGCCGTGACCAAACGCACGTCTGCCAAGTACAAAATTGACCGCCGGATGGGTGAAAACATCTGGGGTCGTCCGAAATCCCCCGTCAACCGTCGTGAATATGGCCCCGGCCAGCACGGTCAGCGCCGCAAGGGCAAGCTGTCGGACTTCGGTCTGCAGCTGCGCGCCAAGCAGAAGCTGAAGGGCTACTACGGCGACCTGACGGAAAAGCAATTCCGCCGCATCTATGGTGAAGCCGAGCGCGTCAAAGGCGACACCGGTGAAAACCTGATCGGTCTGCTGGAGCGTCGCCTGGACGCCGTTGTCTACCGCGCCAAGTTCGTGCCGACCGTGTTCGCTGCGCGTCAGTTCGTGAACCACGGCCACGTGAAAGTGAACGGCAAGCGGGTCAACATCCCCTCCTACCGCGTGAAGGAAGGCGACGTGATCGAAGTTCGTGATCGTTCCAAGCAGCTGGCTGTCGTGATCGAAGCCGTGGCGCTGGCCGAGCGTGATGTGCCGGACTACATCGACGTCGACCACTCGAAAATGACCGCCACCTTCACCCGCACGCCCACCCTGGGCGACGTGCCGTACCCGGTGATGATGGAACCGAACCTGGTCGTCGAATTCTACGCGAAGAACTAAGCGTCTTCGCCTGCGAGATTTGCGAAAGGGCTGCCTTCGGGCGGCCCTTTTTGCGTTTCCCTACCCGGTGCGACCGTAAAAAGTCATCCGGGCCTCTTCCGACAGCGCCACGCCGGGTTGGCCGTTATAGGCCAGAACCGCCAGCATCCGGGTGCGGTCGCCTTCGTTCGGGGCAACTCGGTGCATCGAATTTCGGCCGCGGAAAAAGACCAGGGTGCCCGCGTCCACGTTCAGCTCCTGAACCGGGGTTTGGCCGTCCAGAATGCCTTCGACGGCATCAAAGTTCATCTCGCCCGCGTCCGCGTCGCGCACTCCAGTGACATATTCAAACTGCCCGCCCTGTTCCGGCGGCTGCACCATCAGGGTGATCGAAAAGGACGAATTGTCGAAATGCCAACCCAGCTCTTGCCCCTTTTCGGCGAAATGCAGGTTGATCGACGACAAGGGGTCTGCGTATTCGAAAAGCTCTTCTTCCCCCAGCACCGCACACAGAAAATCGCGAAACTCCGGTGCGTCATACAGCGTTCTGAGCGCCGAGGTTTCTGGCACGCGGTCATCGGTCAGGCAGCCCTTTGAGCTGGTCACCAGCCTGTTGCGCGGGTGATCTTTGGCAAACGCCGGATCGGGGCGGCTGAGGTAGACCGTGTGTTGTTCGGTCTTCGCATAGACATCCGCGCGCCGGGCCAGCCCTTCGTCGCGCACTGAATTGATCGCGGCCTTGGTGGCAAAACCTGGCATGACCAGCACGCCCTCGACATCGAACGCCTTGCGGCAGCTTGTGCGAAAATCCGGGTCGGAAATGGGGAAGTTTGCAAGGTCGACGATCTGGTCAAGGCGCATGGCATCCTCCGGCGGCATTAAGCGTGTCGGGCGAACGAAACCGCATTCCGGGTCGGTCGGCAAGGGGCTAAAGGGGCAGGGGGCGGTTTTCGGCAATCGCTTCCATCGCGAAATAGCTGGTAACGCTGTCCAGTTCGACGCCCTCGATCAGCCGTTGATAGACCCGGTCATAGCTGCCCATGTCCTGCGTCACGACCTTCAACTGGTAGTCATAATCGCCCCCGATCCGGTGGAAATCGACAACCTCGGGAATGGTCAGAACGTGGCGGCGAAAGGTGGTCAGCCATTCGGCCGAATGGTGGCGGGTGCGCAGCATCACGAAGACCACCAGATCCAGCCCCAGTGCCTGACGGTTCACCTGCGCACGCGATCCCTGCAAGATCCCTTGGGCGGTCAGCGCCTGCAACCGGCGCCAGCAGGCGTTTTGCGACAGGCCGACACGGTCCGCCAGTTCGCGCTGTGACAGGCTTGCGTCCTTTTGCAGTTCGGCCAGAAGAGCGCGGTCGATATGATCTGGATTTTTACTCATGCATCGATCGTATGACACAAAAAGAGGCAAAAGTCAGGGTAAAAAGGTGGAATTTTCGCGGGCCGCTTGTGTCACTTTGCAAGAAAGGAGACACCACATGACCCTCGCCGCCTTTCGCACCGCGCTTGCGACCGAAACCGCCCTTGACGACCTAGCCGCCGGGCTGATCGGCGAAGGCGTGATGATCCCCGGCCCTCAAGGTGATGTGCCCTTGGTCTATGCCGACTATGTCGCCTCGGGCCGCGCCCTGCGACAGGTCGAGGGCTTCATCGCCACCGAAGTTCTGCCGTATTACGCCAATTCGCACACCGAGGCATCTTATTGCGGGGCGTTGATTACACAGATGCGGGCCGAGGCACGGGCCGAGATCGCCCGTCTGGTCGGTGCAACCGAGGCGCATGAGGTGATCTTTGCGGGCTCGGGCGCCACTGCAGGGCTGAACCGCCTGGTGCATCTTCTGGGCGTCGAGGGGGCGCGCAAGCCTGTGGTTTTCATCGGGCCGTATGAACATCACTCCAACATCCTACCCTGGCGCGAAAGCCGGGCCGAGGTGATCGAAATCCCCGAAGGCCCCGATGGAGGCCCGGATCTGGCGGTGCTTGAGGCCGCTCTAGTGGCGCATGCGGACGCCGACCTGAAGATCGGAAGCTTTTCGGCCGCGTCGAACGTGACCGGGGTGGTGACCGACCCGGCACCGGTTCTGGCCGTGCTCAAGGCGCATGACGCGGTGTCGGTATGGGATTATGCGGGCGGCGGGCCGTATCTGCCGATCAACATGGCTACCGGTATGGATGCCATCGTCGTGTCACCACACAAGTTTCCCGGCGGGCCGGGGGCGTCGGGCGTGTTCGTTGTGAACCGCGCGGTTGTGCGCCAGACCTGCCCCAGCTGGCCGGGTGGCGGCACGGTCAGCTTCGTGTCGCCGTGGCGGCATGACTATATCGACGACCTGGCGGCACGCGAAGAGGCCGGCACGCCGAACGTGATCGGCGACATCCGCGCCGCATTGGCCTTTTTGGTGAAAGACGCGGTTGGCGACGCCGAGATTGCCCGCCGCGAGGCACGGTTCAACGACATGGCGCTGGCCGCCTGGGGCGCCAACCCGCAGATGACAATTCTGGGCGCGGCGCAGGGGCATCGCCTGCCGATCTTTTCGTTGCTGGTGCGCGACCAGCGTGGTGCGCCGGTGTCGCCGCAACTGTTCACCCGGCTGCTGAGCGACATCTATGGCATCCAGGCGCGGGGCGGCTGTGCCTGCGCGGGCCCCTATGGTCACCGGCTTCTGGGCATCGGGCGTGAGGAGAGCGAGGCCATTCACACCGCTCTAGCCGCCGGTGAGATGGTCGAAAAACCGGGCTGGACCCGGCTCAATTTCAGTTATCTGATGGATGAGGAGCGGGTGCGCTATATCCTCGACAGTGTGACCGCGCTGATCCGCGATCTGGACCGCTGGACGCCACTTTACGACTTCGATCCGGCCACCGGGCAATATGCGCAGGGCAAAACCGCAGCTTGACCTGCGCCCGAAACCCCACAACCCGCATCTATCGCAGCACGAGGGAGTTTCACGCTTTTCCCACGCGGTTCCGGTCTGTATGACGGGCGCCATCAAGGAGCCCTGACGATGACGAAGATCCAGCCACAGCCCGGCATTCTGGACATCGCCCCCTATGTCGGGGGTCAATCCAAGATCGACGGCGTGACCGAGGTGGTCAAGCTCAGCTCGAACGAGAACCCGTTCGGCCCCAGTGACAAGGCGATCGAGGCTTTCCGCCGGGCGGGCCACGACCTGCATCGGTATCCCGGCACCGACCACCGCGCGCTGCGCGAGGCGATTGGTGACGTGCACGCCCTGGACCCGGCGCGCATCATTTGCGGTGTTGGGTCGGATGAGATCATCACCTTCCTGTGTCAAGCCTATGCCGGTCCGGGGGATGAGGTCATCCACACCGAACACGGCTTTTCGATGTATCGGATTTCCACCCTGGCTGCGGGCGCGACCCCGGTTCAGGTGCCGGAAACCGACCGCGTGGTCGATGTCGATGCGATCCTGGCGGGCTGCACGGATCGCACCCGGTTGGTGTTCATCGCCAACCCCGGCAACCCGACCGGCACGATGGTCAGCGAGCGTGAGCTGCGTCGCCTGGCGCGGTCCTTGCCCGAGCGGGCTCTTCTGGTACTGGATGGCGCCTATGCTGAGTTTGTCGACGGGTTCGACGGTGGCGCGGCCCTTGTCAAACCGCGCGGTAACGTGGTGATGACGCGCACCTTTTCCAAGCTATACGGGCTGGGCGGGCTGCGCGTGGGCTGGGGCTATGGCCCGACCGATGTGATCGACGCGCTGAACCGCATTCGCGGACCGTTCAACCTGTCCGAACCACAGCTGGCCACCGCCGAGGCGGCGCTGCGGGATCGCGCTTTCGCACAGAAATGCTTCTCGGAAAACGCCCGCCTGCGCGTTTGGCTGCGTGACGCGCTGATCGAACAGGGGCTGGAGGTGGACGAGAGCCATGCCAATTTCGTACTGGCGCGTTTTGCCGACGCGGCCGAGGCCGAAGCCTGCGACGAGTTTTTGAAAAGTCAGGGCCTTCTGGTGCGCCGGGTGGGCGGCTATGGCTTCCCCAACGCGTTGCGCATCACCGTGGGCGATGAAAGCGGATGCCGCCGGGTCGTGCATGCGATCGGCCAGTTCAAAGGGGTAGGGGGGTGAGCGTGGTCTACAATCGTGTGGCCCTGATCGGGCTGGGTCTGATCGCGGGCTCGATGTCACTGGCGATGCGTCGCACCGGGCTGGCGGGCGAAATCGTCGGCACCGCGCGGTCTGCCGACACCCGCGACGTGGCGCGCGAAATCGGCTTGGTGGACCGCGTGGTCGATACCGCCGCCGAGGCGGTTGTGGGCGCCGATCTGGTCGTGCTTGCCGTTCCTGTGGGCGCGATGGAGGCGGTCAGCAAGGAGATCGCCCCGCACCTTGCGCCGGGCGCCACCGTGACCGACGTGGGGTCGGTCAAACGCGCGGTGATCGACGCGGTTGGCCCGCAAATCCCCGACGGCGTGCATTTCATTCCCGGTCACCCGCTGGCAGGCACGGAGCATTCCGGCCCGCGTTCGGGCTTTGCCGAGCTGTTCGACAACCGCTGGTGCCTTCTGGTGCCGACCCCCGGCACCGATCCCGCCGCAACCGCCCGCCTGCGCGCGCTGTGGGAAGGCATGGGGTCCAATGTCGATGAGATGGACGCCGATCACCACGACCTGGTGCTGGCGGTGACCAGTCACACGCCACACCTGATCGCCTATACGATGGTGGGCGTTGCCGACGATCTGCGCCGGGTGACGGACAGCGAAGTCATCAAGTATTCCGCCGCCGGGTTTCGCGATTTCACCCGGATTGCGGCCAGTGATCCGACGATGTGGCGCGACGTGTTTCTGAACAACAAGGACGCGACCTTGGAAATTCTGGGCCGTTTCACCGAAGAGCTGTTTGCGCTGCAACGCGCGATTCGCACCGGGGATGGCGACGCGTTGCACGATTATTTCACCCACACCCGCGCGATCCGCCGCAGCATTATCGAAGCCGGGCAGGACACGGACGAACCCGATTTCGGCCGGGGGAGTAAGGCGGAGTGACCCGACTTTGGGTCATCGGTCTGGCGCTGGCGCTGGCGATGCCGGCCTTTGCGAACGCGCCGCGCACCTCGCTGCACCCGGTGCCGCGCCCCGGTGCGCAGGCAGCACCTTCGGTGACCACCGCTGCCGCAATCACCACGTCCCGCCGTCCGATCCGGCGCCCCAATGTGGCGCCTGTTGCCACGCCCGTTGCCACCCCCGTGGTCACGCTGGCCGCCGTGGCGAGGTCTCCGCGTCCGATGAAACGCCCGGCAAATATGGCCCGTGCACGCAGCAGTGCCGCGCAACCGGTGCGCGCCTCTGCGCGTGGCTCGATTTGTGGTGTGCGCCAGATCCAGGGGCAGGATATCGCCCGCGTGCCCGGCAAGATTTCGGGCTGCGGCATTGCCAACCCGGTGCGTGTCACCTCGGTCGCAGGCGTGCCCCTGTCACAGGCGGCGGTGATGGATTGCGGCACGGCGAAGGCTTTGAACAGCTGGGTTGAACGCGGGGTGAAACCTGCGGTCGGCCGGCTGGGGGGCGGCGTGGCGCGGGTGAACGTGATCGCGCATTACGCCTGCCGGACCCGCAACAACAAACCCGGTGGAAAGATCAGCGAACACGGCAAAGGCCGCGCGGTGGACATCTCAGGCGTGACGTTGAAGAACGGCGCGACGCTGGGGGTGCTGAAAGGCTGGCGCGACCCGGTGCAAGGCAAGGTTCTGAAGGCGATGCATGCGGCGGCCTGCGGGCCGTTCGGCACCGTGCTGGGGCCGAATGCGGACCGGTATCACCAGGACCATCTGCACCTGGACACCGCACGCTATCGCAGCGGATCCTATTGTCGATAAGGCCCTAGCGAATGACGATGCGGGGTGCTGCCCCCACCGGGAATGGACCCAGATAGACGCGCCCGTTCTTCAGGCTCAGCGGCGCATCCAGCGTTTCGGGGTCGCCCGACAGGCCGGACAGGAAGGTCAGCGCGGAAATCACAGTGCTTTCCATCGCTGCCGGCAACAGCCCCGAGACGCGCGCGATCGCCACCATCTCGCGCCAGTTCTTTGCTTTCACCGTGATCTCTCCGGTCGGCACGCCGTCCGCGTCCACGTCCATCGCGCCAGCCATCCACAGGTCCAGATCGCCCCAGTCGGCTTTCAACAATTGCAGATCCAGCCGGGTGACTTGGGGGCGCGCGCGTTCGATTGCGAACCGGTCCCAGGGCGCGTCGAAACTCACGGTTGCCTCGATGCTCATCCCGTCGATGACCGGTGGCAAAAGCGCGTCCTGCTCAAGGCTTTGCACGAAGGACGACGCGGGGGTGAACCCTGTGGCCGAGAAGTTCAGGTCATACGTATTCACCCCGCCCACAGCCTGCCGTGTCGCCAGCTGGGCCGCCTTGAGCGACGAGGTCCAGCCCTCGCTGGAGGCAAGCTCCATGCGCTCCATCACGATCGAGGAGCGGTTGAGCGGCAGGCTGGTGTCCACGTCCAGAACCACCGATCCGCGCATGTCGGCGGTGGTGATCTTGATCCGCTGGTTCGGCGTGGCCAGGGTTTGGGTATCGGGCCAAACGGCGATCACGTGATGCGGGCTGTAAGACAGTGACAGGATCTGAAACCAGGGTGCGGCCCAGGCCAGGCCGGTGTCCGGGTCGGCCAGTTCCAGCCCTTCGATCGTGGTGTCAAACCGGTTGGGAAACCCGTTGGTGTCCAGCGCGCTGTATTCCGCGACCCAGCCTTCGCCCTGCCGATCTGCGATCCAGGTCTTCAACGCCTTTTCCATCGCACTGGCCCCGATGAGCCAATAGGCACCCCAGATCACGGCCAGAACCGTCGCGATAACCAACAACTTGCGCATGGCGCCTCTTTCCTATCGTGCTTGATCGGTGTTTACAGGGGCGTGTTTAAAGCGGACGGGCAACAAGGACCAGACGGATGAGCCAGCAAGACCTTTGGGTGTTCGGATACGGATCACTGATGTGGCACCCGGGATTTGCCCATGTGGAAACGACGGTCGCGACCCTGCCGGGGTATTGGCGCAGCTTCTGCATGCGCTCGATCCATCATCGCGGTAGCGTCGCGGCACCTGGGTTGGTGCTGGCGCTGGACGAACACGCCGGGGCGCAATGCCAGGGGTTGGCCTTTCGCGTCTGCCCCGACAGTCATGACGAAACCCTCAGCGCGCTGCGCGAACGCGAATTGGTGTCCTCGGCCTATCTGGAAAAAGAGCTGGAGATCACTCTGGCCGATGGGCGCTATGTGCGCGCCGTGACTTACGTGATCGACCCGCATCACGAACAATACTGCACCCTGGAACTGGACGAACAGGCGCGGATCATTTCGACCGCCGTGGGTGGACGGGGGCCGAATGACGAATACCTCTACAACACCGCCGATCACCTGGCCGAACTGGGGATCGAGGATGGCGATCTGACCTGGTTGTCACGCGAAGTGCGCCGGCTGAACGCATAGGGCTTGGCAGGGCGCGCCTCTGCCCTTAACCTCACCCCAACAAGAATTGCGACAGGGGTGTCCGGGATGGACCAGCCGGATCGCAGCCCACAGGGGGCCGAGCCGTTTTTCACAAGACCCAGACGTCAGATCGTTCTGATGCTGTTCGTGCTTGGCCTTGTCGGGGTCGGGGGCTTCTTCGCGCTGCCCAGCGTGATGCCGGTGTTTCTGGCGAACCTCTACCTGAACGCCTTCATCCTGTTTGTCTTCGTTATCGGGCTTCTGGCTTGTTTCTGGCAGGTTTGGCAGATCTTCACCTCGGTCGGCTGGATCGAGGGGTTTGCCGAGGAACGCACCGGGCATGATCTGACCCAGGCGCCACGTCTGCTGGCGCCACTGGCAGCCCTGCTCAGATCGCGGGGCGCACGGATGCAGATCGGCGCGGCCTCATCGCGTTCCATTCTGGATTCGGTCGCCACCCGGATCGACGAAGCCCGCGACATCACGCGATATATCACCAACTTGTTGATATTCTTGGGCCTTCTTGGCACGTTCTTTGGCCTGGCCACGACTGTTCCTGCGGTGGTGGAAACCATCCGATCGCTCGCGCCGTCCGAGGGCGAAGGCGGCGTCGAGGTTTTCAACCGCCTGATGACCGGGCTTGAGGCGCAGCTGGGTGGCATGGGCACGGCGTTCTCGTCCTCGCTTCTGGGGCTCGCGGGTTCACTGGTCGTGGGACTGTTGGAATTGTTCGCTGGCCACGGGCAGAACCGGTTCTACCGCGAGCTTGAGGAATGGCTGTCTACCATCACCAAACTGGGCTTTGCCCCCGGTGATGGCGAAGCCGGAGATGCCGGTATGGCCGGTGCCTTGGCCGCGCATATGTCCGAGCAAATGGACGGGCTTCAAGCGCTACTGGCCCAATCTGAAACGGCGCGTGCCGAGGTCGACGATCGTCTGGGCCGTTTGGCCGCCGGGGTTGAGACTATGGCCAGCCGGATTGTAGATGAAAGCAGCGCCGCACCGATCCTAACCCGCATAGCCGACGGGCAGGAGCGGATGATCGCGCTGATGGAAACCCGCGAGGAAGACGGCGGCACCGGCACGGATGCCGAAAGCCGGATGCGCCTGCGTTCGATCGACGTGCAGCTTTTGCGTATTCTGGAAGAGATGTCGGCAGGGCGACAGGAAAGCCTGGCCGAACTGCGCATGGACATCGCGAAGCTGACCAAGGCGTTGCGCCAGTCCGGAAGGGGTTGAGCCATGGCGCTGACGCGGCGAAGCGTGAACCGCATGGCGGGCTCGATCTGGCCCGGTTTCGTTGATGCGATGACCGCGCTTTTGCTGGTGCTGATGTTCGTGTTGACCATTTTCATGGTGGTGCAATTCGTCCTGCGCGAAACCATTTCCGGCCAGGCGACTGAATTGGATGCACTGTCGGCGCAGGTCGCCGAACTGGCCGACGCGCTGGGCCTGGAACGCAATCGCGCGGCGGCACTGCAGGACGAGGTCGGGCAGCTGGACGCCACGCTGGCAGCCGCGCGCAATGCGGCCGAGGCTCAGGATGCGCTGATCGCGACCCTCTCGGCCACGCTGACAACTCAGGAGGGCGAACTGGCCGAGCGGGCGGCGCGGATTACGTCATTCGAGGCGCAGGTGGCCACACTTCTGGCCGAACGTGATACGGCACGCGACGAAGGCGCGGTTCTGTCGGTCACCTTGGCTGAGCTGGAGGCCGATCAAGCCCGTTTGATCACCGAACAAGAGGCGCTGAACCTGGCGCTGGCGCGGGCGCGTGATGAGATTGACGAAAGCGCCGAGGCCGCGCGTCTGGCCGCTGCCAAACGCGAGGCGTTGGAGGCTTTGGTTGCCGATCTGGAACGCAACGTGGCTGCGCGCGATACCTCGCTTGCCGCCGCCCTTGCACGGCTGGACAACAGCGCGGCCACCCTGGCTGACACCCAAGCGACGTTGGACGAGACAGAGGCGGCGCGGTTGGCGGAATTGGCTGCCGCTGAGGCACTGCGCATCCGGTTGGCCGAGGTCGAAACGACGTTGAGCGACGCGGAGGCCGAGCGGCTGGCGGAACTGGCCGCTGCCGAAGCCCTGCGCGAAAAGTTGAAATCGGCGGATGACGAATTGACGGCAATGACCCTGGCGCTGGAACAACAGCGCAAGCAGGCCGAAGACACGCTGACCCTGCTGGCCGCCGCCCAGGCTTCGCAAGGCGATGTGGACACGCAATTGCAGACGGCGCTGAGCGAGGCCGAGAAGAACGCCGCCCTTTTGGCCGTTGCCAATACGGCGTTGTCTCAGGAACAGGCGACCTCGGCCGAGGCGGCGCGCAAGGTGACCCTGTTGAACGAACAGGTCGCCAGTCTGCGCGCGCAGCTGGGCGCGTTGCAGGCCATTCTGGACGAGTCCGATGCGCGCGACGTGGCTTCTCAGGTGCAGATCGAAGCGCTGGGCGGGCGGTTGAACGCGGCCCTGGCACAGGTCGCCGCCGAGGAGCGCAAACGCGCCGAGCTTGAGGCTGCCGAACGCAAGCGGCTTGAGGCGGAGGCCAAGGAATTGGCCACGTATCGGTCCGAGTTCTTCGGCAAGATGCGGGCAGTTCTGGCGGACCGCGAGGGCGTGCGCATCGTCGGCGACCGCTTCGTGTTTTCCTCCGAAGTTCTATTTGAACCGGGGCAGGCCACGCTCGCCCCGGAAGGTCGCGCGCAAATCGCCAAGGTCGCCACGCTTTTGTCCGAGGTCGCCGATCAGATTCCGCCGGAGGTCGACTGGATCATCCGCGTGGATGGCCACACTGACAACCTGCCGCTGTCGGGCACTGGAGAATTTCGCAACAATTGGGAATTGTCGCAGGGACGGGCCCTGTCGGTGGTGGAATACATGACCAGCGCGTTGGGCTTTCCACCGACGCGCCTGGCCGCGACCGGGTTCGGGGAATACCAGCCGGTCAACGCGGCCGACACCCCCGCCGCGCGGGCGCAGAACCGGCGGATCGAGTTGAAACTGACCGAACGCTAAGGCGCGGCTATCAGCGTTGTGGTGACGGTGATCCGGTCAAGCAAAGCGCCCGCCCGGAAAAGTTCAACATGTCCGGTGTAGTCCCCGGCCATGCGGTTGTCGACATGCAGTTTGCGACCCGTTGCACGCATTGCCTGCGCCTGCGCCTTGTCCAGCGTGATCCTTTTGTCCGAAAAGGTGCCGGCGGGTCCCTCGATCGTCATGTGCAGGACGTCACCTGCGCGACCGCCAAAGAGGTGCCCCCACAGAACCAGGCCCGGGGCATCGGCGGGCAATCGGGGGGCATGCGCCTTGCCGAATTTCACCAGATCATAACCCGGAACGCCGAAGCTGAACCCGGCCTGGATCAACCCACCGGGCACATAGTTGGGCGGGGTTTGCCACAGCTGGTCATCACCCACTTCACCACAAGTGGTAATCGCATCGGTGTTGAACGGGTCGACAACCTGACCCTCGTGACGCACGGACAGGTGCAGGTGCGGAAACTGCGTATTGCCGGACATGCCGGTCAGGCCCAGCTCGGCCCCCATGCCGACGCGCTGGCCTTGCCGGACCGTGACGCTGCCGTTTTTCAGGTGGCAATATTGGGTTTCCCACCCGCCGCCATGGTCGATGACGACACCATTGCCGCAGTCTTGCCCGTCGGGGAAGTCGGCAGTTGTGGAAAACCAGCTGTCCGACACACCGTCGCGCGTGCCTTTCACGACACCGGGGGCGGCGGCCAGCACCGCCACGCCGTCCAACGCGTCCATGTGCGAGGGAAGGGCAAAATCCGTGCCTTTGTGACCGTCATAGGACATCAGGCCGCAGGTGAAATCCGCGGCCCCCGGCCCACCGTCGGCATCGACGAAGTTTTGGATGAAACAAGTGTCACCAAGGGTGCAATCGATCGGCAGCCCCAGCAAAGGGTCGCGCGCCGCCGCGGGGGACGCGGCGGCGGCAAGGATCACAACGGCCCAGAGGGCGCGCATCAATCGGCTGTCAGAAGCGGCGGTTTTTTCTTCGATGCGATCCGGGTCTTTTCGGGCTCTTCAATGCGCAGGTCCAGCTCGCCAGCCTTCACGCCGACCTTGACCACGCCGCCCTTGGCGAGTTTGCCAAACAGCAGCTCCTCGGCCAGCGGTTTCTTGATATGCTCCTGGATCACGCGGCCCAGCGGGCGGGCGCCCATCTTGCTGTCATACCCTCTGTCGGCGATCCATTCCGCCGCCGCGCGGGTCAGTTCGATATGCACGCCACGGTCCAACAACTGGGCCTCAAGCTGCAGCACGAATTTCTCGACGACCTGCAAGATCACCTCTTTGCCAAGCGGTGCAAAGCTGATCACCGCATCCAGACGGTTGCGGAATTCCGGCGTGAAGGTCCGTTCGATCGCGGCCGTGTCTTCGCCCTCGCGCCGATCGCGGCCAAAGCCGATCGCCTCTTTCGCCTGCTCGGCAGCACCTGCGTTCGAGGTCATGATCAGAACCACGTTGCGGAAGCTGACGGTGCGCCCGTTGTGGTCGGTCAACTCGCCGTGGTCCATCACCTGCAACAGGATGTTGAACACATCCGGGTGCGCCTTTTCGATCTCGTCCAGCAGCAGCACGCAATGCGGGTGCTGGTCGACGCCATCGGTCAGCAAACCGCCCTGGTCAAAGCCGACATAGCCGGGGGGCGCGCCGATCAGGCGCGAGACAGCGTGTTTCTCCATGTATTCCGACATGTCAAAGCGCAGAAGCTCGACGCCCAGATTGTCCGACAGCTGCTTGGCGACTTCGGTCTTGCCAACGCCGGTGGGGCCAGCAAACAGGTAGTTGCCGATCGGCTTTTCCGGTTCGCGCAGGCCCGCACGGGCCAGTTTGATGGCCGAGGACAGCGCCTCGATCGCCTTGTCCTGACCGAAGACGACGCGTTTGAGCGCCTTTTCAAGGTCACGCAAGGTTTCGGCATCATCCTTCGACACGGATTTCGGCGGGATGCGGGCGATCTTGGCCACGACAGCCTCGATTTCCTTCTGGCCGATGCTTTTGCGCCGTTTCGACGCGACCACCAGGTGCTGTGCGGCGCCCGCTTCGTCGATCACGTCGATCGCCTTATCGGGCAGCTTGCGGTCGTTGATGTACCGGTCCGACAGCTCCACCGCCGACTTGATCGCGTCGCCGGTGTATTTCACGCCGTGGTGTTCTTCGAAATAGGGTTTCAGCCCCTTCAGGATCTTCACCGCATCATCGACCGAAGGTTCGTTCACGTCGATCTTCTGGAATCGGCGCGACAGGGCGCGGTCCTTTTCGAAATGCTGGCGGAATTCCTTGTAGGTGGTGGAGCCCATGCAGCGCAGCTTGCCGCCCTGAAGCGCAGGCTTCAAAAGGTTGGAAGCATCCATTGCCCCGCCGGACGTGGCGCCGGCGCCGATCACGGTGTGGATTTCGTCGATGAACAGCACCGCGTCGGGGTGTTCTTCAAGCTCGGTCATCACCGCCTTCAGCCGCTCTTCGAAATCGCCGCGATATCGGGTTCCGGCCAGAAGCGCGCCCATGTCGAGCGAATAGATCGTGGTTTCCGACAGGATCTCGGGCGTTTCGCCGCGCACGATCCGGTCAGCCAGGCCTTCGGCAATCGCCGTCTTGCCGACACCGGGGTCGCCGACCAGAAGCGGGTTGTTCTTGCGGCGGCGGCACAGGACCTGGATGCAGCGCTCAACCTCACTGTCGCGACCGATCAGGGGGTCGATATCGCCCTCACGTGCTTTGACGTTCAGGTCAACGCAGTATTTCGCCAACGCGGTTTCTTTCGCCTCTTCCTCGACATCGTCGATGCCGTCGTCGAACTCGGGCGTGCCCGACACCGGGCGTGCATCGCCAAAGGACGGGTCCTTGGCCACGCCGTGGGCGATGTAGTTTACCGCGTCATAGCGGGTCATGTCCTGTTCTTGCAGGAAGAAGGCCGCGTTCGATTCGCGTTCTGCAAAAATGGCGACCAGCACGTTGGCGCCGGTCACTTCGGTGCGGCCTGAGCTTTGCACATGGATCGCAGCGCGTTGGATCACGCGCTGGAACGCGGCGGTCGGCACGCTTTCCGATCCGTCGATGTCGGTGATCAGCGTCGTCAATTCTTCGTCGACGAATTCGACCAAGGTGGCGCGCAAGGCGTCAAGGTCGACCGAGCACGCTTGCATCACGCGGGCGGCGTCGGGTTCGTCGATCAGGGCAAGCAGCAGGTGTTCCAGTGTCGCAAGTTCATGCTTGCGTTCATTGGCCAGCGCGAGCGCCTGGTGGATGGCTGTTTCCAGCGTTGTCGAAAAGGATGGCACTTTTCTCGCTCCTCGTTCATGGGTCGCGCAGGGTGGGTCTGCTGCAACCGTGGCCTCATATGTTTAAGGTTCGGTTTTCCGGGCGGTTCTTCAAGCCCTTTTTGGTCAATTTTCACTCACGTTGCCCGGAGCGGGACTAAAACCGGTCCTTTCTGGCGCGAATTTCGGCAAAGACGGCGGTGTCTGTCGCGTCTGACATGCCCAGGCTTGCCTTCATCTTTGGCAAATGGGCGCGCAGAAACGGGTTGGTGGCCTTTTCCAGCGACAAAAGCGACGGCACCGTGGCCTTGGAGGCGGCGCGGGCCACCTCGATATCGCGTGCGCGCTGTATCAGGGCTGGGTTGTCAGGGTCTACACTCAGGGCAAATCGCGCATTCGCCGCGGTGTATTCGTGTCCGGAACAGACTTGGGTATCGTCGGGCAGGGATGCAAGGGCTGACAGTGAATGCCGCATCTGCGTCGGGGTGCCTTCGAACAGGCGGCCACATCCCAGTGCCATCAGGCTGTCGCCGGTAAACACTGCACGGGCGTCGGGGATGTGAAAGGCGATGTGGCCCACGGTGTGCCCCGACACGTCCAGCACATCCACCTGGTGTCCGGCGAAGTCGAAGCTGTCGCCATCGCCCAGTTCCAGGTCCAGCGGTGGCAGGCGATGCGCGTCCGCGGCGGCCCCGATCACCTTGGCGCCGGTTTCTTTGCGCAGTTCTTCAACCCCATCGATGTGGTCGTCGTGATGGTGGGTGATCAGGATATGCGACAACCGCCAGCCGCGCTCTTCCAGTTCGGCCTGAATCGGCCAGCTTTCGGGGACGTCTGCAACAGCGGTTTCACCGGTGTCGCTGTCATGCAGCAGGAAGGCGTAATTGTCGGCCAGGCAGGGGATGGTGACGAGGGTCAGGGTCATGGGGGCTCCGTTTCTTTCACCCCACTGTTGCCCATTGGCGCGCGAGCCTCAATAGTGGGGCCATGAACAAAGCCGGGGAACAACCGCATTCCAATGCGCAGGCAGGGCAGGACGGGCGCATGTTTGCGCCGTCGGCTGCGCGCAATGTCGCGCCGATCATTGAAGCGATGACGCCTTTCCTGCCCGATACGGGCTATGCCTTGGAACTGGCCAGCGGCACAGGCGAACATGTGATCGCCTTTGCGGACGCTTTTCCCGAGATTGTCTGGCAGCCGACCGATATTCAGGTCGACCGCCTGATCAGCATCGACGCCTGGCGCGCTGTGGCAGGCGCACAGAACATGCGCATGGCGCAGATGCTCAATGCCGCGCGCGACGACTGGCAGGCGGGGGCGTTTGACGTGGTGGTGACGGTGAACCTGCTGCACCTGATCGCAAAGACCGAGGCACAGAACGTGATCCGGGGCGTGGCGCGGGCCTTGCAACCCGGTGGGCGGTGGCTGGTTTACGGCCCGTTTCGCAGTGACGGCGGGTTCCGTAGCGATGGCGACATGGCGTTTGACGCCAGCCTGCGCGGGCATGACAGCGCGATCGGCTATAAGGACATTGAATGGGTTCAGTCTGAACTGGAGGCGGCTGGTCTTGCGCGCGTGGCTCTGGTTGAGATGCCGGCCAACAACCTGATTCTGGTGGCCCAGGCCCCCGTGACATGATGTGACGTGACGGGTGATGGACCTTTTGCCCGGATGCAGTAGTCTTTCCTGAAAAGGGACCCGGAACCACATGCATCTGGACGTGCAGGATCTTCGTAACTTCTATTACCGCAGCACGCTGGGTCGTGCGGCGCAGAAAGCGGTGCGCGATCAGGTGAAACAATTCTGGCCCGAGGCGAAGGGGCAGACCGTCGCCGGTTTCGGGTTTGCCGTGCCGCTGCTGCGCCCCTATCTGGGGCAGGCGCGGCGGGTGATCGGCCTGATGCCGGCACCGCAGGGGGTGATGCCCTGGCCGCCGGGGCGGCCGAATGTTTCGGCCCTGGTCGAAGATACGCTGTGGCCGCTGGATACCGGGATCGTCGACAAGCTGGTGCTGATGCACGGGCTTGAGACGTCCGAGACCCCTTCGATCCTTCTGGACGAATGTTACCGCGTGCTGGGGCCGGGGGGGCGGGCGCTTTTCATCGTGCCGAACCGGGCCGGGCTGTGGTCGCGATCAGATGCGACGCCGTTTGGATACGGGCGGCCCTACAGCTCGGGGCAGTTGGAGCAGCAGCTGAAAGAACATGGTTTCATCACGGAACGTCAGGTCTCGGCGCTGTATCAGCCGCCGTCGTCAAAGCGATTCTGGCTGAAAACCGGCCCAATGTGGGAACGCATCGGCACCCGCACCCCGATCGTGATGGCAGGCGGTGTGATTCTGATTGAGGCGACGAAACAGATTCCCGCCCCGCGCCGCCCCGGTCTGGCGCAGGCGGTGAAACGGCCGCTCAGGGTGTTGGACGGTCTGGGCCAACCGGTGCCAAAACCGGTCGGCGGGTAGGTTCGGCTGGGAGAATGGGTAAATCGGTATGCGATTGCATGCAAAAAGAATCAAAGCGATTCTGTGCCTGGAAAGGGCATTATTTCCCACGGGGAAAGGGGCATACGGTCGCGCCAGCTCAAAGCGCCTGAAAATAAGGGTCCTATGTTGGCGTTAAACCTTGGCTAGCCCGTTGCCACATTAAGAATGCTCTGCTACACCCCACGCGATTTTGATGAAACGCGAACATGCGCGGCATCTATAGGCCGCCCCGATCTGTCGATGGCAGATCACGAAGGGGCTAAAGACATCGGAAGGGTGGACGTGTCCGAACCAGTCTCGATCTCAACGGGTATTGCCCAGCGATATGCCTCGGCCATTTTTGAATTGGCCAAAGAGGGTAAGAAATTGAAAGCGGTCGAGGCGGACGTTGACGCCCTGGACGCCGCTCTCGCCGAGAGCAGCGACTTTGCTGCCCTGATCTCTTCGCCGGTTGTGACCCGCGAAGAGCAGGGGGCCGCGGTCGCCGCGATTGCCAAGAAAATGAAGCTGTCGCCGATGGTGACGAATGCTCTGGCGCTGATGGCCCAGAAGCGTCGCCTGTTCGTGCTTCCGCAACTGACCGCCGCCTTGCGCGACGCGATTGCCGAAGACAAAGGCGAAGTGACCGCTGACGTGACCGCCGCCAAGGCGATGACGAAGGCGCAACAGGACAAACTGGCCAAGGCGCTGAAGGCGTCCATTGGCAAGGATGTGAAGATCAAACTGGCCGTTGATGAAAGCCTCATCGGCGGTCTTGTCGTTAAAGTGGGTTCGAAGATGATCGATAGCTCGATCCGCTCGAAACTCGACTCCCTGCAGAATTCCATGAAAGAGGTCGGATAATGGGTATCCAAGCAGCCGAAATCTCTGCGATCCTTAAGGAGCAGATCAAGAACTTTGGCCAAGACGCCGAAGTGGCCGAGGTCGGCCGCGTGCTTTCCGTCGGTGACGGTATCGCCCGCGTGCACGGTCTGGACAACGTCCAAGCCGGTGAAATGGTCGAATTCCCCGGTGGTATCCGCGGTATGGCCCTGAACCTCGAAGCCGACAACGTCGGTGTCGTGATCTTCGGTTCCGACCGGGACATCAAAGAAGGTGACACGGTCAAGCGCACCAACTCGATCGTGGACGTGCCCTCGGGCGACGCTCTGCTGGGTCGTGTTGTCGACGGTCTGGGCAACCCGATTGACGGCAAGGGTCCGATCAAGACGAAAACCCGCGCCGTGGCAGATGTCAAAGCCCCGGGCATCATCCCGCGTAAGTCGGTTCACGAACCGATGGCGACCGGCCTGAAATCGGTCGACGCGATGATCCCGATCGGCCGTGGCCAGCGTGAGCTGATCATTGGTGACCGTCAGACCGGCAAGACCGCCGTTGCCCTAGACGCGATCCTGAACCAGAAGTCCTATAACGAAGCCGCTGGCGACGACGAGAACAAGAAGCTTTACTGCGTCTATGTTGCTGTTGGCCAGAAGCGGTCGACTGTGGCTCAGCTGGTGAAGAAGCTGGAAGAAAGCGGCGCGATCGAATACTCGATCGTCGTGGCAGCGACCGCCTCCGACCCCGCGCCGATGCAGTTCCTGGCCCCCTATGCCGCGACCGCGATGGCCGAGCACTTCCGCGACAACGGCCGCCACGCGCTGATCATCTATGATGACCTGTCCAAGCAGGCTGTGTCCTATCGTCAGATGTCGCTGCTGCTGCGTCGTCCGCCGGGGCGTGAAGCTTACCCGGGTGACGTGTTCTACCTTCACTCCCGCCTGCTGGAGCGTTCGGCCAAGCTGAACGAAGACTTCGGCTCGGGCTCGCTGACGGCTCTGCCGATCATCGAAACCCAGGGCGGCGACGTGTCGGCCTTTATTCCGACCAACGTGATTTCGATCACCGACGGCCAGGTCTTCCTGGAATCCGAGCTGTTCTACCAGGGTATCCGCCCGGCCGTGAACACCGGTCTGTCGGTGTCGCGTGTTGGCTCCTCGGCCCAGACCAAGGCGATGTCCTCGGTTGCCGGCCCGGTGAAGCTGTCGCTGGCTCAGTACCGCGAAATGGCTGCCTTTGCGCAGTTCGGCTCGGACCTGGACGCCTCCACCCAGCAGCTGCTGGCCCGTGGTGCCCGTCTGACGGAACTGATGAAGCAGCCGCAGTATTCGCCGCTGACCAACGCCGAAATCGTTTGCGTCATTTATGCGGGCACGAACGGGTACCTGGACAAGGTCGACGTGAAAGAAGTCGGTCGCTTCGAGGCTGGCCTGCTGAACCATCTGCGGTCCAACCATGCCGACCTGCTGGCCGACATCACCGACAACGATCGCAAGGTGAAAGGCGAGCTGGAAGACAAGGTTAAAGTCGCCTTGGACGCGTTCGCTGCTGACTTCGCTTAAGGGGGACATAGGCAATGCCTTCTCTCAAGGACCTTAAAAACAGGATCGAAAGTGTCAAATCGACACGGAAGATCACCAAGGCCATGCAGATGGTGGCCGCCGCAAAACTGCGGCGGGCACAGGAAGCTGCCGAGGCATCGCGGCCCTATACCGCACGGTTCAATGCCGTGATGGCGGGGCTGGCGGCGTCGGCCGGGGGCGGTGATGCGCCCAAGCTTCTGGCGGGCACGGGCTCCGATCAGGTTCACCTTCTGGTGGTCATGACGGCGGAACGTGGTCTCTGCGGTGGTTTCAACTCGTCGATCGCCAAGATGGCGCGCGCCAAAGCCCAGGAGCTTCAGGCTCAGGGCAAGACGGTTAAGATCCTGACCGTCGGCAAGAAAGGCCGCGAGCAGCTGAAGCGCGATTTAGAAGATCTGATGATCGACCACGTCGATTTGTCCGAGGTGAAGCGTCTGGGCTACAACCACGCCCAGGGCATCGCCGCGGACCTGATCAACCGCTTCAACGCGGGTGAATTCGATGTGGCGACAATGTTCTTCAGCCGCTTTGAAAGCGTGATCAGCCAAGTGCCGACAGCCACGCAGATCATCCCGGCCTCGTATGAAGCCAGCGATGAAGACGCCGCAGACAGCGCGACGGTCTATGACTATGAGCCCAGCGAAGAAGGCATTCTGGCAACCCTGCTCCCCAGCGGCGTGGCCACCCAGCTCTTCTCGGCACTGCTTGAAAACGGTGCGTCCGAACAGGGTGCGCGGATGTCCGCAATGGACAACGCGACGCGCAACGCGGGCGATATGATCGACAAACTGACCATCGAATTCAACCGTTCGCGTCAGGCGGTCATCACCAACGAACTTATCGAAATCATTTCGGGCGCCGAGGCGCTCTAAAGGAACCGGAGAAACGATATGGCAAACGCAAAAGGCAAGATCACCCAGGTGATTGGCGCCGTTGTGGACGTTCAGTTCGAGGATGCACTCCCCGAAATTCTGAACGCCCTGGAAACCGACAACAATGGCAACCGTCTGGTTCTGGAAGTCGCCCAGCACCTTGGTGAGAACACGGTCCGCACCGTCGCAATGGACTCCTCTGAGGGTCTGGTGCGTGGTCAGGTCGTGACCGACCTGGGGGAACCGATTTCGGTCCCGGTTGGCACTGGCACCCTGGGTCGCATCATGAACGTGATCGGCGAACCGGTTGACGAAAAAGGCCCCGTGAAGGCGAAAACCCGTCGCGCCATCCACCAGGATGCGCCGGACTTTGCCGAGCAGGCAACGGAATCGGAAGTTCTGACCACGGGCATCAAGGTCATCGACCTGCTGGCCCCCTACGCCAAAGGCGGCAAGATCGGCCTGTTCGGCGGTGCCGGCGTGGGCAAGACGGTTCTGATCATGGAACTGATCAACAACATCGCAAAGGTGCACTCGGGTGTGTCCGTGTTCGCGGGTGTTGGTGAGCGGACCCGTGAAGGCAACGACCTGTATCACGAAATGATCGAATCCGGCGTTATCGTCCCCGATAACCTGGAAGAGTCGAAAATTGCCTTGGTCTACGGCCAGATGAACGAACCTCCCGGTGCGCGTATGCGTGTTGCCCTGTCGGGTCTGACCCTGGCCGAGCAGTTCCGCGACGAAACCGGTGCTGACGTTCTGTTCTTCGTCGACAACATCTTCCGCTTCACGCAGGCTGGTTCCGAGGTGTCCGCACTTCTGGGTCGTATCCCCTCTGCTGTGGGCTACCAGCCGACACTGGCCACCGACATGGGCGCGATGCAGGAGCGCATCACCTCGACCAAGTCCGGCTCGATCACCTCGGTGCAGGCCGTGTACGTCCCGGCCGATGACCTTACCGACCCGGCGCCGGCCACCTCGTTCGCGCACCTTGATGCGACGACCGTTCTGGACCGTGCGATTTCCGAACTTGGCATCTACCCGGCCGTTGACCCGCTTGGCTCGACCTCGCGTCTGCTGGACCCGGCTGTTGTTGGGGAAGAGCACTACACGGTTGCCACGGACGTTCAGGAAATTCTCCAGCGCTACAAGTCGCTGCAGGACATCATCGCCATTCTGGGCATGGACGAATTGTCGGAAGAAGACAAACTGACCGTGGCCCGTGCGCGTAAGATCCAGCGCTTCCTGTCGCAGCCCTTCGACGTGGCGAAAGTGTTCACCGGCTCGGACGGTGTGCAGGTTCCGCTGGACGACACGATCGCGTCGTTCAAGGCTGTTGTGGCTGGCGAATACGATCACCTGCCCGAAGGCGCCTTCTACATGGTTGGCGGCATCGACGAAGTGATCGCCAAAGCCGAGAAAATGGCCGCTGACGCTGCCTAAAGGAGGCCCTCATGGCTGACACGATGCAATTCGACCTGGTCTCGCCCGAGCGGAGCCTTGCTTCGCTTCAGGCGAGCGCAGTGCAGCTGCCCGGGGCCGAAGGCGACATGACGGCAATGCCGGATCACGCGCCGACCATCACCACACTGCGGCCGGGCGTTGTGCGCGTCCAGTCGTCGGAAGGGGATGCGGAATTCGTGGTCACCGGTGGCTTTGCCGAAATCACCGCAACCGGTACTTCGGTTCTGGCCGAGCGTGCGGTTCCGGTGGCTGAGTTTACGCAAGATATGCTGAACGACTTCATGTCCGACGCCATCGATGCGCGTGACAACGCGACCCCCGAGATGCTGGACGACCTGGCAAAACGGGCGACCGAGCTGGCCAGCGTGGCTGCGGATCTGGGACTTTCGGCTAACGCCTGAGCCTGACCGCGCAAGACAATTGAGAAAGCCTCGCCCAAACGGCGGGGCTTTTTCGTTTGCAGCGGTCGCGCGTTCGGGCCACTTAGGGCACGTAACGACGTGGAACGCGACATGGAAAACCGATCAGCTTTGTGGTTCATCCTGGCGACCATCCTTCTGGATGCGATCGGCGTGGGCATCGTGTTTCCCATCATGCCGGACTTGATGGAACGGGTCGGGGCAAGCTCGACCGCCAACGGGGCGGTCTGGGGGGGTGTCCTGATGGCGTCTTATGCCGCCATGCAGTTCCTGTTCTCTCCGATTATTGGTGGTATCTCGGACGCGGTCGGGCGTCGGCCAGTGCTGTTGCTTGCGCTTGTGACCCTGACCGTGGACTACGTGATCATGGCGCTAGCCACGACGTTTTGGATGCTTCTGGTCGGACGGTTGCTGGCGGGGGTCGCAGGCGCGACCTATATCACCGCGACGGCCTATCTCGCAGACATCTCGACGCCTGAGAAACGCGCGGCGAATTTCGGGCTGATCGGGGCGACCTTCGGGATCGGGTTCGTCATGGGGCCGGTGATTGGAGGGGTCGCAGCGGGCTGGCATATCACCGCTCCGTTCTGGTTGGCCGCTGTGTTGGCCGGGCTGAACGTGGTCTTTGGCTTGTTTGTCCTGCCCGAAAGCCTGCCATCGGCCAAACGCCGGCCATTCCGCCGCCGCGATCTGAACCCGTTTTCCTCGATATCAGACGCGTTCCGGCTGCCTGGCTTGGCGCTGCCGCTGACCCTGTTGTTTCTGTTCGAGTTTGCCAACATGGTCTATCCTACGCTGTGGGCGTTCTGGACCCGCGAAGTGTTTGGCTGGAGCGCGGCGATGATCGGCCTGACCCTTGCGGCCTATGGCATTGCGATCACCTTCACCCAAGGCGTGGTTCTGCAACGCATGCTGCCGCGGCTGGGGGAATGGCGCACGTTGATCTTCGCCATGTTGTGTTCGGTGGTCGCCCTGATTGCCTTCGGCTTTCTCGCCTCGGTTCTGGCGATGGTCGTGTTCATCTTCGTGGCAGCCCTGGCCGACATGGCGCCGCCGACGATGACTGCGATGATGTCGAACCAGGTTCCTGAGGATCGTCAGGGTCTATTGCAAGGTGTGATTGCCTCACTTGGGTCGATTGCAGCAGTGATTGCGCCAATGATCCTGACCTTTACGTTCAACCTATTTGCCGCGCCAGAGGCATCGCTATACCTGCCCGGTGCACCGTTCCTGTTGAGTGGCTTGATGATCGCCATCACCCTGCCGCTTTACTGGCGCCTGAAACCCACCTGAACGCTTGCACGCTTTGCGGGATTCAGGCCATTCTGAAACCGGGATGGAAAACAAGGAACCTTCGGAATGCGACGGTTGAGAACGCATAGGCTTGGGGTCGATCAGGGCAGTCAGGTGCTGTTTTCGGACTTCGAACATGATGGTGAGATGTGGACCGGTGAAGGCCCACGCGAATTTCGCCATGCGGTGATGTTCGCCGACGGGGGCTTTGCTGACACACCGTTGGTGCAGGTTGGCATGTCAATGTGGGACATCGATCAAAAAACCAACCAGCGCGTTGATATTTCAGCGGAAAACGTATCTCGGCTTGGGTTTGAAATCGTGTTCCGCACCTGGGGGGATACCCGGGTTGCACGTGTCCGCGCGGACTGGATCGCGATGGGCGAGGTCGAGGATGAGGACGACTGGGCGCTTTACTAAACGCCCGATTCCACGCCTGTCAGCTCAGGAATACATGCCTTCGTAGAGCGGCTCCAACGTGCCGTGATCGAAGAGCGAGGACACGCTTGTGCCACCCCAGATGTTCAGGATCGCCTGGGCGAACATTGGCGCGGTGGGCACGATGCGGATGTTCGGCGCAGCCTTGACCTCGTCCGTCGGCTGGATCGAATCCGTGATGACCAGGCTTTTCATGACCGAGTTCTTGACCCGCTCGACTGCCGGACCGGACATGACACCGTGGGTGATATAGGAATGCACTTCGGTGGCGCCGTGTTCCATCAGGACTTCGGCGGCTTTGCACAGGGTGCCAGCGGTGTCGCAGATGTCGTCGACGATGATGCAGCGTTTGCCGGTCACGTCGCCGATCACGATCATCTCCGCAATTTCGCCGGGCTTCTCACGGCGCTTGTCGACGATCGCCAGGGGCGCGTTGATGCGCTTGGCCAGCTCGCGCGCCCGCGCCACGCCGCCCACGTCGGGCGAGATGACCATCACGTCATCCATATTGTCCTTGAAATGGTGTTTGATATCCAGCGCGAAGATCGGGCTGGCATAAAGGTTGTCGACCGGGATGTCGAAGAACCCCTGAATCTGGGCTGCATGGAGGTCCATCGTTAGCACGCGTTCGATGCCCGACTTACCGATCATGTTGGCGACCAGCTTGGCGGAAATCGGTGTGCGGGCCTTGGTGCGCCGATCCTGACGGGCATAGCCGAAATAGGGGATCACGGCGGTCATGCGTGCGGCGGACGACCGGCGCAGCGTGTCCGAGATGATCAGAAGCTCCATCAAGTTGTCGTTGGCCGGGTTTGAGGTCGGCTGGATGATGAACATGTCCTCGCCGCGCACGTTCTCATAGACTTCGACGAAGATCTCGCCGTCGTTGAAACGTTCAACCCGCGCATCGACCAGACCCATGGCGGTTCCGCGGTGCATCGACATGCGTTTGGCGACCCCTTCCGCAAGCGGGCGGTTGGCATTGCCGGAAATCAGTTTCGGTTCGGTGATGGAAGGCATGGCAGCAGGTCCCCGGGGCAGTTCTGAGTGACAGAATCGTGACGTTGACACCCAATACCACCCAGATAGATTCCTTGAAACAGCCCGCACGCAAACGGAGACCGAATATGGCCCATATTGACTACTTTTTCACCACGTTGTCCCCCTGGGCCTTTCTCGCCGGTCAAGAGCTTGAGGAAATCGCCGCGCGACACGGTGCGACGATCACCTACAAGCCACTGGATATTGCCGGGCTGTTTGCCCGGACCGGGGGCACGATGCCGGCAGACCGGCACCCTTCGCGGTTGGACTACCGCCTTCAGGAATTGCGGCGGCAGGCAAAGAAACGCGGGGTCGACTTGAACCCTAAACCACCTTTTTGGCCCACCAACGCGGCGCCTTCATCCTATGCCATAATTGCGGCGCAGGCGGCGGGCGGGGGCGATTTGGGCGCGCTGGTGCATGGCATCATGCGGGCCTGCTGGATTGAGGGGCGAGATATTGCCCAAGACGACGTAATCCGCGACTGCTTGACGGCAGCGGGGTTCGACCCGGCACTTGCCGACAGCGGGCTTCTTGCCGGGGCCGAAACCTACGGCCGCAACCTGGAAGAGGCGGTGGCGGCTGGCGTGTTCGGCGCACCGTTCTATATCACCGATGGGGATGAACGGTTCTGGGGACAGGACCGCTTGGGCGATCTGGATGCGCATCTGTCCGGCGCGCTCTGATGCCGCTTGAAACCGTGGCCGGTGCGACCACCTTTGTGTCGCGCAGCGGTTCGGGTGTGCGTCGTACCTTGTTCGTTCATTGCTCGCTGGCCCATTCCGGTGCTTGGCGCGGAGTAGAACGCCTGCTGACCCGCCAACTGGCCATGACCGCGCTTGATCTGCCCGGACACGGGCGCAGCGCAGATTGGGACGGGCAGGGCGATTACCAGGGGCAAGCCGCGCGCATCGTCGAGGCGTTGATCGACAGGCCGCTGGACCTTGTGGGCCACAGCTATGGTGCCACTATTGCGCTGCGGATCGCGCAACGCCACCCGGGCAAGGTGCGAAGCTTAACCCTGATCGAACCAGTGCTGTTCCACGCAGCCCGCGCGGCGCCGGAATACGCGGCATACATGGATGGGATGAAGGATTTTGAGGCAGCCATTGAGGTTGGGGACCGCCCATTGGCCGCGCGTCTGTTCAACCGGGTCTGGGGTACCGGTCAGCCCTGGGATGCGATCCCCGAGCTGCAGCGTCAGGCGATGATCGACCGCATCCACCTGATCCCCGCCGGGGCGCCGGTGACAAACCACGATGTGAATGGACAGGCCGCTCCCGGCGCGCTTGAGGCTGTCGCCCTGCCGGTGCTGTTGATCGAAGGGTCGAAATCTCCGCCGATCATTTCCGCCGTGCACCGCGTGCTTGATGCGCGTCTGCCCGACACCCGTCGCGTCGTGGTTGCCGGGGCCGGGCACATGGTGCCAATCACGCATCCGAAGGCGGTTGCGGGAGAGCTGAAAGCGTTCCTGAAGCTGTGAGTTTTGCGGATCAGCCGCGCGCAAGTTCCAGAAAACGATCAACATTCTCATTTGTGGTGGACCAGTCACAGACCATGCGCGCGGTCAGCACTTCATTGGGGTCGTCGCCCTCAAGCGACCCCTCCCAGACATAGTATTTCGCGCCGGCCTCGTGCAGTTTTTTGTGCCCGGCCCGCGACCAACCGGCAAAGCCCATGTTGGCCTGCGGGTCATACAGATAGGCCGCGCCGTCGATCAGATTCAGGCCAGCGACCAGCCGGGCGTTGGCGGCGTTGGCCCTGCGGGCAAGGTCCATCCACAGCCCGTCATTGAGATAGCCCAGCATCTGCGCAGACAGGAACCGGTGTTTTGAGAACAGATGCGCCCCCCGTTTGCGGCGCAATTCAAATTCCCAGGCGCGTTTCGGATCGAACATCACGACCGCCTCGACCCCCATGCAGCCGTTCTTGGTGCCGCCCAGGCTGACCACGTCGACACCGGCCTGCCAGGTCATCTCGGCGGGGCTGGCGTTGGTGGCGACCAGGGCGTTGGCGAACCGTGCGCCGTCCATATAAACCGGCAGGTCATAGTCTTTCGCAACCCGGGTCAGGGCTTGGATTTCAGCGACCGAATAGACCGTGCCGCGTTCGGTCACATTGGTCAGCGACACCGGTCCACGCTGCGGGCCATGCACACCGCGGCTTTCCTCGGCCTGGATAGATTTGCGCAGGGCGTCGGGGGACATCTTAGCATTGTCGGCCGGGACCAGGGTCAACTTGGCGCCGCCCATGTAGAATTCGGGCGCATTGCATTCATCTTCGTGGATATGCGCCTCGGGGGTGCAGAACACCGTTTCCCAAGGGTTGGTCAGACTGGCCAGCGACAAGACATTGGCCGCGGTGCCGGTGGCGACCAGGTAGACGGCCGCTTCTGGCGCCTCGAACACATCGCGCACCTGGTCGCGCACCTGCGTCATCAGGTCGTCGTCGCCATAGGGCGTCGCGTATCCGGTGTTGGCATCGGCAACCGCCTGCATGATCTGCGGGTGCACCGGGCCGGTATTGTCAGAGGCGAAAAACATCAGTGTGGCTCCTCGATCAGGTGATCTTCCCATTCGTCTTCGGGGATTTCGAATTCGGGTATGGTCCAGCCCTGCACGCTGTGCCCACCCGCATGCATGCGGTCCGGGGATCCGGTCAGAAGCGGATGCCAGTCGGGCAGCGGCTTGCCCTCATGGCGCAAGCGATAGGCACAGGAGGCGGGCATGAAATAGGACGACGTTTCGATGTTCTCCGGTGTGAACACGATGCATTCGGGCACGATGTTCAGGCGGATATCATACTGGGAACATTGGCAGGTTTCGTCATCCAGCAATTTGCAGGCAATGCGGGTGAAGACCACGCGACCGGTGTCCTCGTCCTCAAGCTTGTTCAGACAACACTTGCCGCAGCCATCGCAAAGCGCCTCCCATTCCGGGCGGGTCAATTTGGCAAGCGGCAGCTGCCAGAACTTGGGGCGAAGGGTGTTGGTCATCGACGCACTTTACGCAAGGATGACGGAAAGGGAAGGGTCACAATGCAGCAAGGATGTCGCGTGCGCGGGTGCAATCTGCGTCCATCTGGGCGATCAGGGCGTCCAGGCTGTCGAACACGGCTTCCGGGCGCAGGTAGTCCACCAAGGCGACCGAGATATGCTCCCCATAAATGTCGCCTTTGAAATCGAAGATGAAGCTTTCCAGGTTGGGCAGGTTTTCCCCAAACATCGGGCGCGTGCCCATGCTGGCCGCCCCGCCGTATTCACCTGCGTGGGGTCCGGTCAGAACTTCGACTTTCACCACGTAGACGCCGAACTTTGGCGGGTGCAGCCCTGCGATGGACAGGTTCGCGGTTGGATACCCCAGGTCGCGGCCCCGTTGGTCGCCGCGAATGACCTCTCCGTCGATCCGGTGCCAGTGGCCCAGCATGCGAGCCGCATCCCGCGGCAGGCCTTCCGTCAAGGCTGTGCGGATCGCGGTTGAGCTGACCTCGCCCACTTCGTCGGACATTAACGGCGCGATGGTGACGCCAAAGCCCAGGTTCCGACCCAATGCTTTGAGCCCATCGGGCGTGCCGGCGCGGTCCTTGCCAAAATGGAAATCCTCGCCTACGACCACGTGGGTCAGCCCCAGCCCCTCGGCGATCACGTCCTGCGCGAACTGGCGCGGGGTCAAGGCCGACAGGGTGTCGTTGAAGCTGAGCTCATAAAGGCGCGCAACCCCCAGTTTCTCCAACCGGTGTGCCCGTGTTTCGGCGTTCATCAGGCGAAAGGCGGGGGATGTCGGCGCGAAGTATTGGCGCGGATGCGGCTCAAACGTCATGACACCCAGCGGGGCACCGCTGTCGCGCGCCACCTTGCGCGCGATGTCGATCACATACTGGTGGCCCAGGTGGACGCCATCGAAATTGCCGATTGCGGCCGAGGCGCCGCGATCATCGGCCGTGGTGAATTGGTGGTCCCGGATGATGCGCATGGGATCGCCTTAGCCTTCTGTGAAAGACGGTGCAAACAAACTTTTCTAGAAAAGTTTGGCGGTGCTGAATTTTCTTGAAAATTCAGAGGGGAATCAGTCAAATTTGCGCGAAGGTGCCAAAACTTTCGCTTCACCCTTCAGAACCGGTTTGCCCTTGATTTTGCATTCGGTCTTCAGCGTCACGCGGCGTTTGGAATGGTCAATGTCCATGACCGTGACCTCGGCCGTCACCACGTCACCAGGGCGCACCGGTGCCAGGAAAGTCAGGCTTTGGCCCATGTATACGGTGCCGTGGCCTGGCAGTTGTTCGCCGATCACCGCCGAGATCAGACCAGCGGTCAGCATGCCGTGGGCGATGCGGCCCTCAAAGATCGTTTCCTGGGCATAGTCTTCGTCCAGGTGAACCGGATTCCGGTCGGTCGAGACCTCGGCAAACAGCTCAATGTCGCGGTCTGTGACCTCTTTGGTCAGATACCGCATCATGCCGATTTCCAAGTCTTCGATGCAGATTGTGCCACGTGGCAGATTATCCAACATCCGATCCTCCGGGTAATTAAAAGACGCCCATGCGCCCGATTAGGAAAGAATATTACTTTGCAGGCGCAGAAAATCAAGCCCCTTTTTCGTCATCTCAGAAAGCCGATAGAGAAGGTCGGGTTGACCATTTCCTTTTCTATAAAGTCACTTAGCGCCTCTGCGTCGGGCTGTCGCAGGGTTTTTGTTTCATCCGCGGCCAGACCGCCGGTTATAAACAGAGAATCGATGTCCTCGCCCTGCGCTCCGGCGATGTCGGTTTGGATGCCATCTCCTACGGCCAAGATTCGGCTTGCTTCGACATCCTTGCCCAAAGCCGCAAGTCTGCGCCGCGACAAGTCGTAGATCGGCGGATGCGGTTTGCCGAAATACAGGCTCACGCCACCCATTTCCGTGTAAAGCCGCGCAACACTCCCGGCGCACCATTCGCGGGACTCGCCTCGGTCCACCACGATGTCGGGATTGGCGCAGAGCAGTTTCAAGCCCTTTTGCTTGGCATACAGGAGCTGCGAACGCAGGTCGGACGGGTCGGCATGGGGATCAAACGGGCCGCAGCAGACGATGCCCTCGGCGTCCTCCAGCGCGACCTCCTGAATGCCCGCGGGGGTGTCGACCAGAGACAAAGGGTCGAAAAAGCTGCGGTCGTGTTGTTCCCCCATGAACCAGACCTTTTCACCCACAGCACCGGTGAACATTGCGACACGTGCCGAATCGCCCGAGGTCGCAATCGTGTCCCAGCAATCTTCGGGCAGGCCCATCTTTTCCAGCTGTCTTTGCACGCTGGCTCGGTGACGCGGCGCGTTTGTGACCAGTACAACGGTGCCGCCCTTGGCGCGAAATGCACGCAGTGCCTCGACCGCGTCGGGCAGGGGGCGCACACCGTCATGCACACAGCCCCAGAGGTCGCAAAACAGGGCGTCATAGGGGGCAGAGATCTCGGCAAGCGATTGGACGATCTTGGTCATGGGGGCCTCGTGAACACGGGAATACACTGCCGCCTTTATCGCAGCATGACCCCGGCTGCGACAACAAAGACAATCGCCGGGGCGTGAAAACCGCATTACCGATTGCAGCGATACAGTCCGAATACAAGCCGGAGGTCGCCATGCAAGGTCTGACGAAACGCGAATTATTATTGATGGGGGGCGCGGCTACGCTTGGCCTTGCGGGTCTGCGCCCGGCGTTGGCCGAGGGTCAGGCCGGGCCGCGCTATGCCCATGCTTTCGTAACGGTAGAGCAGATGAAAGCTGCGAATGCACTGATCGTCGACATTCGTCGACCAGAGGAATGGCAACAGACCGGCGTAATTGACGGCGCGCGCCTGGTTACCTTCAAGGACCCCGCAAGCTTCCTGTCTGAGGTGGGACCAGAGCTGACAGACGGTCGTCCGCTGGTTCTGATCTGTCGGACCGGCAACCGCACCCAAGCCGCCGCAAGCGCGCTTCTGGGTCGGATCCCCAACGCGATCGTGTCCGCCGAGGGCGGCATGTTCAAGTTGATGGCGCTGGGATACCAGACCGTGCGCCCGGGCTGATTGGCCGCAATCGCAACCACAAAAAAATCAAAAGGCCCCGCCGGATCGCTCTGGCGGGGCCTTCTTTATTAGTCGAACCGGATTACAGTTTCAGGTTCGGGATGATTTGTTTTTTGCGGCTGACAACGCCCGGCAAAACGACGGTGTCACCGGTTGCCTCGGCGGCGAAGGACGTCTTGGCCAAGCCCTTCACCAGGTCGTTCGGCACCAGAAGGGTGGCTTCTTCGTTCAGGATGTCGACCACGAACAGGATCACCTGATCCACGCCGTCCTCTTCCGCCACCTTGGGCATGGTGTCCATCAGGCTGGCCTTGCGGTCCAGAACCGTCGCGGGTGCGGTGGTTTCAAGCACCGACACGCGGAACTTGGTGCCTTCGACTTCGTATTCCTTCGAGTCCATACGCAGAAGCTCGGCGTCCGAGAAGGACGACACGTCGGATTTCGCCGCGAACATCTCACCGGCGTAATCCGGGATCGAGATGCCCAGCTCGATCGCCAGGAGGGTGGCAACTTCGCGGTCACGCTCGGTCGTGGTGGGCGAGCGGAATTCCAACGTGTCCGACAGGATGCACGTCAGCATCGCGCATTTGATGTTGTCGGGCATCTTGGCCGCATCATCGCCCATCATGTCGAACATGATAGTTGCTGTGCAAGCGACCGGGCGGATGGTGATGTCGATCGGGCCTTTGGTCTCCAACCCGCCGACCAGCTTGTGGTGGTCGATGATCTGCTGCACGTCGGCGCCATTGATGTTGGCGGGCAGTTCGGCGGGGTTGTTGGTGTCAACCACGACGCAGGCCTGGTCGTCGGCCACGTCTTCGATGATGTCGAGCATGTCGAAGCCCCAGCGGTTCAGCATGAACATGGCTTCGGTGTTGGGCTGGCCCAGCAGAACGGGTTTGGCGTCGTCGCCTTTCACTTCGTTCAGGTACCAGGCCCAGATCAGGGGCGAACCGGTGGAGTCGGTGTCGGGGGATTTGTGGCCGAAAACAAGCGTGGTCATGATGTGCGTCCGTCTGTGTGTGTATTTCGCGCGACTTATAGGCCCGTGTGGGCGTCTTGTCACGGGGGTGTTCGCAGGTGCGGCATTCGGGTAACAAGGGGCATGGCAGGCGTACAGGAAACCGATCTTTATCCCCCCGTGAAAGCGTGGCTTGAGGCGCTGGGCTATGACGTGAAGTCCGAGGTCGGACCGGCGGACGTCGTGGGGCTGCGTGACGGCGCCGCACCTGTGGTGGTGGAGCTCAAACTGGGCTTTTCCCTGACCCTGTTGCAACAGGCCGTGGCGCGTCAGGCGATCAGCGATAGCGTTTACGTCGCCGTGCCGCGTTGGAAGGGCAAGCCGGGATGGCGGGCCTTCAAAGGCAACGTGGGTCTGTGCAAGCGTCTGGGGCTGGGCGTGTTGTCGGTGCAGCTTGAGGATGGGTTCGTGCAAGTGCATGCCGATCCGGTGCCCTTCGTGCCGCGCAAGTCAAACATCAAAAAATCCCGCCTGCTGGGCGAGTTTTCCAAGCGCTCGGGCGATCCAAACCTGGGCGGCACGCGCGGCAAGGTGGTGACCGCCTATCGGCAGGAGGCTGAGCGCTGCCTGGCCTTCTTGCGCGAACACGGGGCGTCGAAGGGCGCTGTGGTGGCCAAAGGGGCTGATGCGCCGCGTGCGACCACGATCATGCGTGACAATCATTATGGATGGTTCGAAAAGGTGGCGCTGGGTGTCTACGCGGCGGTGGAGGATGAGACATGAGAGCGGTTTTGTTTTGGTTTGCCCTGGTCAGCCCGGCGGCAGCTTTTGATACGTTGGAGGAGTTGGGCGGCGGGTTGTTCTTTGACACCAACCTGTCGCTGAACCGTACCCAGAATTGCGCCAGTTGCCATGACCCGGCGAACGGGTTTGTGGACAGCTCCGGTCCGGTTTCCGTCGGCGATGATGGCGTGTCATTGGGCACGCGCAACGCTCCGACGATCACCTATGCCGCCGAAGCCCCGCCGTTTGAGCAACTGGACGAGCATGTCTGGCGCGGCGGGCAATTCTGGGACGGGCGCGCCGCCGATCTGGCCGCTCAGGCGGGCGGGCCGCCCTTGAACCCGGTGGAGATGGCCATGCCGGACAAGGCCAGCGTGGTGGCGCGGTTGCGCGAAAACCTCGATTATGTCGACGCGTTCGACCTGTTGTTCGCCCCGGGTGTGCTGGACGATCCCGAGGCAGGTTTTGCCGCCATGACCCAGGCGATTGCCGCCTTTGAAAGTACGCCCGAGTTTGCCCCTTACGACAGCAAATACGACCTGTTTCTGCGGGGTGAGGCCGAGTTGAGCGAGCTTGAGGAGATCGGCCGCCAGATCTTTCTGTCACCCGAACGCTCGAATTGTGCGCTGTGCCACATGCGGCACATGAACCCGATGGCGCCGGGCGAAACCTTCACGAATTATGAATACCACAACATTGGCGTGCCGCGGGTGGGCGACGGCGCGCCGGACTGGGGGCTTTTGTCGCGTGATGACTTGAAAGACCCGGCGCTGGGCGGGCAGTTCAAGGTGCCGACCTTACGCAACGTGGCGGTGACGGGGCCGTATATGCACAACGGCGTTTTCACCGATCTGCGCAGTGTTGTTCAGTTTTACAACCGCTACCAATGTCCCGGCCCGCCCTGTCAGATCAATCCCGAAACGGGTCGGTACTGGGGCGATCCGCCGATCCCGATGACTCTGTCGGTCAGTGAGCTGACCGAAGGGCGCATGCTGGGTCGGTTCGAGGTCGACGCACTGGTGGCATTTCTGAAGACGCTGACCGACGCGCGCTACGAGCATTTGCTGGTGGACTAGGTCGCGCTGCTTGCCGATGCTGCACTGCGGCGGAAAAAGTCCTTGGTCCGCCCGTTGACTCCCTCAAAAACGAACCCTAACTATGCGCCGTTAGCACTCGCCCATGGTGAGTGCCAAGTGAAGCAAAACTAGAGCTAGGGAGCCTTAAAAATGGCATTTACTCCGCTGCATGACCGCGTGCTGGTCCGCCGTGTTGAAAGCGACGAGAAAACCGCGGGTGGGCTTTACATCCCCGAGAGCGCGAAAGAAAAACCGGCTGAAGGCCTGGTTGTGGCCGTTGGCGCTGGCGCCAAGGACGACGATGGCGATCGCATCGCGATGGACGTCAAGGAAGGCGACAAGATCCTGTTCGGCAAATGGTCCGGCACCGAGATCACGATCGAAGGCGAAGAGCTGCTGATCATGAAAGAGAGCGACATCATGGGCATCATTGCCTGATCGTTTCTCTGATCTGACTTTTCCCTGACAACAACAGAATTTACTAGGAGACAGCAATATGGCTGCTAAGGACGTGAAGTTCGACACCGATGCCCGCAATGCAATGCTGCGTGGCGTCAACATTCTGGCCGACGCCGTCAAGGTCACGCTGGGCCCCAAAGGCCGCAACGTGGTTCTGGACAAAAGCTTCGGCGCCCCCCGCATCACCAAGGATGGTGTGTCGGTTGCCAAAGAGATCGAGCTGGAAGACAAGTTCGAGAACATGGGCGCGCAGATGGTGAAAGAAGTCGCCAGCCGCACCAATGACGAAGCCGGCGACGGCACCACCACTGCGACCGTGCTGGCCCAGGCCATCGTGCGCGAAGGTCTGAAGCAGGTTGCTGCTGGCCTGAACCCGATGGACTTGAAGCGCGGTATCGACCTGGCGACCGCCAAGGTTGTCGAAGGCATCAAGGCTGCGGCCCGCGAAGTGAAGGACTCGGCCGAAGTGGCCCAGGTCGGCACCATTTCGGCCAACGGCGAAAGCGACATCGGTCAGCAGATCGCAGACGCGATGCAGAAGGTCGGTAACGAAGGTGTCATCACCGTCGAAGAGAACAAAGGTCTGGAAACCGAGACCGTTGTCGTCGAAGGCATGCAGTTCGACCGTGGCTTCCTGAGCCCCTATTTCGTGACCAACCCGGACAAGATGATCGCCGATCTGGACGATTGCCTGGTTCTGCTGCACGAAAAGAAACTGTCGTCGCTTCAGCCGATGGTTCCGCTGCTCGAAGCCGTGATCCAGTCGCAAAAGCCGCTGCTGATCATCGCCGAGGACGTTGAGGGCGAAGCCCTGGCAACCTTGGTTGTGAACAAGCTGCGTGGCGGTCTGAAAATCGCTGCCGTCAAGGCACCGGGCTTCGGCGATCGCCGCAAGGCCATGCTGCAGGACATCGCCATTCTGACCGGTGGTCAGGTGATCAGCGAAGACCTGGGCATGAAGCTTGAGTCGGTCACGATGGACATGCTTGGCACTGCCAAGAAGATCGAAATCACCAAGGACGAAACCACTATCGTCGACGGTGCCGGTGAAAAAGCCGAGATCGAAGCACGTGTTGCCCAGATCCGCACTCAGGCCGAAGAAACCACCTCGGACTATGACCGTGAGAAACTGCAAGAGCGCGTGGCCAAACTGGCCGGTGGTGTTGCCGTGATCCGCGTCGGTGGCATGACCGAAGTTGAAGTCAAGGAACGCAAAGACCGCGTTGATGACGCCCTGAACGCGACCCGTGCGGCCGTGCAGGAAGGCGTGATCGTCGGTGGCGGCGTTGCTCTGGTTCAGGCTGGCAAGGCACTGGAAGGTCTGGAAGGCGAGAACTCGGATCAGAACGCCGGGATCGTCATCGTGCAGAAAGCCATCGAAGCGCCGCTGCGCCAGATTGCTGAAAACGCCGGTGTCGACGGCGCCGTGGTTGCTGGCAAAGTTCGCGAAAGCGACGACCTGGCCTTCGGCTTCAACGCACAGACCGAAGAATATGGCGACATGTTCAACTTTGGTGTGATCGACCCGGCCAAAGTGGCCCGGACCGCTCTTGAAGACGCGGCTTCGATTGCTGGTCTGTTGATCACCACCGAAGCCATGGTCGCCGACAAGCCGTCGAAAGACGGCGGTGCGCCCGGTGGCGGCATGCCCGACATGGGCGGCATGGGCGGCATGATGTAATCACGCCTCCCACTGGGATGTGTGAGCAACAGGCTGTTGTTTGAGAAATGGAAAGGGCCTCCCGCGATGGGGGCCCTTTTCGGTTCAGTCGGAAATCTATTTGCGCCGACGTCTTCCATTTGACATGCTGAACGCCAATGTTAAGTGTGTGAACATTTCGCACATAGGGGGACTTCCTGTGCTCAGATCCGTATTCCTTGTCATTCTCATGCTGATCGCCGCACCTGCGTCGGCGGTGCAAAGCTCGGGTTTCGCGTTCGGCGATGACCGGTTTGCGGCGGGCAACAATGTCAGCCACCGCGAAGAGGGCATCGATGATGTCTTCCTGGCGGGCAATTCCGTGACTCTGCGGGCGCCAGTCGCGGGCTCGGCCCATGTGGCCGGGCGGTTCGTGACCGTTTCGGCGCCGGTGGCAGATGCGCTTTATATTGCAGGTGTTGACTTGGACATCGCCGCGCCGATTGGTGGCGACGTCCTGGCGATGGGCGACAAGATCGACATCAGCGCCGCAATCACCGGCGATCTGCGTGCGATGGGCAGCCGCGTCGCGATCAATGCCGCCGTTGCCGAGGCCGCCCTTCTGGCCGGCGAAACCGTTCTGATCGACGCGGCACTTGCCGGGGATGTCAGCATCAGCGCGGCGAATATCGAGTTTGGCAACGCTGCCACGATCGCCGGAGTTTTGCACTTGTATCACAGTGATCCAGACAGCATCGAGGTGCCTGCAAGCGTGATCAGCGCTGACCGCATCGAGTTTCACCCGATCGAAGACTGGGACGGTGTGACCGCCGGTCGCAATGCGGCTGGCTGGTCCTTCATGACCTGGCTGCGTGGCATTCTAGGTGGGATCCTTGTGGTAACACTGCTGGCCACTGCCTTGGCGGCGTTGGCGCCCGATGCTCTGGCACGAATGCGCGAACGTGGGCTCGAATCGCCCCTGCGGACCTTGTGGATGGGGTTCCTGGCCCTGTCTGCCGCCGCCGGGTCGCTGTTTTTGTTCGCCGCCACTGGCATTGGGGTCTTGCTCGTTCCGGTCTCGATCCTTGCTGCGCTGCTTCTGGGCTTTGCAGGCTATGTGATCGGGGTCTACGTGCTGGGCGTTGGTGTGATGGGCGCGGCCGGTCGGCCGAACCCGGAAACGCTTCTGGAACGGGCCACTGCGGCATTGGCCGGTGCGTTTCTTATCACCGTCCTGTCCTTCGTCCCCTTCGTGGGTTGGATCGTGGTGCTGGGCATTGCCGTGATGGGCGCGGGTGCGCTTATCATCCGCCTGTTCGCACCGGGCTTCCACACCGAAGTGCGCGGCTGATCCATTTCAAGACCTGATAAGGGGCGTGGCGGGACACTGCCGCGCCCTTTTGCATGCGCTACCTCCACCGATGGACCAAGGGCTTGAGCTGCAATGCCAATGGCGAAGCCGGCAAAACCCTGCCCGTTCCCCTTCCCTGTGACAAGCCGCCCCTCGCACAGCACCGCCCGGCACCCTATCTTGGACGCATGAGACTTTTGTTGGCCTTTCTGCTGTTGTTCGTTCCGCTCACCGCGCGCGCCGATTGCGTCGTGCTTTTGCACGGCCTGGCCCGGTCGCCTTCGTCCCTTCTGGTAATGGAGGAGGCGCTGAACCAGAGCGGTTATGACGTGGTGAATCAGGGTTATCCCTCGACCGAAGCAACGGTGGATGAACTGGTTGAGGCCGCTCTGCCCGAGGCGGTGGCCAAATGCGGCCCGCAGAATGTGCATTTCGTCACCCATTCGATGGGTGGCATCCTTGCCCGCGTCTGGCTTGAGAACCATCGTCCAGATCAGATGGGGCGCGTCGTGATGATGGCCCCACCGAATCACGGCAGTGAACTGGTCGACGTATTTGGTGATCTGGATCCCTTCGCCTGGGTGAACGGCCCCGCCGGGCTGCAATTGGGGACGGGCGAAGGCTCAGTTCCGAACAGTGCGGGTTTGCCTGCGTTCGAACTGGGTATCATCGCCGGCAACCGATCGTTGAACCCGATCTTTTCGGCTGTGATCGAGGGTGAGGATGACGGCAAGGTCAGCGTCGACAGTACGCGTATCGCCGGGATGACCGATCACATCGTTTTGCCGGTCACACATACGTTCATGATGGTGAATCCGCTGGTCATCGCTCAGGTGATCGGGTTCCTGGAAAACGGAGCGTTCGAGCCGGATCTGACCATCGCCATGGTGCTGGACCGCATCGCGCGCGAAGCTGGGTATCGCTAGCGCTCAGCGCAGCGGACCGGTCTTGTAAAGCCGCACACTCAGTCCACCATGCGGCACCGACGCACCTAGCGGCAAGAAGGGCAGTTTGGTCGCCTTGGCCAGTCCCGCGTCGCTGGTGACAATGCCCACGCGCCAGCCGGAAAACCGCTCCTGCAACACCTTGCCCAGCGTGCCATAGAGCGCGAACAGAAGGTTTCGGTTGCCGATCCGCGCGCCATAGGGCGGGTTTACCATGACCAGACCGGGCGGGCCGTCCGGCGGAGCGATGTCTGCGACGGCGCTGTGGTGGAAGGTGCAAAATTCGCCCACCCCCGCTCGCGCAGCGTTTTTCGTTGCCATGTCGATGGCTCCGGTGTTGCGGTCCGAGCCGTAAAACCGGTTCTCTGGCGTTTGGGTCGGTGGAGCTTGCCGCAGAGCTTCCCAGGCGTCGGCATCGAAATTCGCCAACTGCTGGAAGGCAAAGCCGCGCGACCGGCCCGGTAACAGCCCAGCAGCGATCTCGGCGGCTTCGATCACGAAGGTGCCCGATCCGCACATCGGGTCCAGCACCGGCTCGTCCCCGGTGAAACCGCAATCGCGCAGGAACAGCGAAGCCAGCGTTTCGCGCATCGGAGCCTTGCCCACGGCCTCTTTGTGGCCCCGCTTGTGCAGGCTTTCACCGGATGTATCGAGCGAGAAGGTGCACAGGTTGTCGTCGATCCGGCACTTCACCGTGATCGCGGCAGCCTTGTCGATCTGGATACCATGCGCCTCACGCAGCGCCGTCTCAATACGCTGGGTGGCGGCCCCGGCGTGGTAGATTTTGGACTTGCGGTTGGTGGTGACCTCAACCCGGACAGGTAGATCAGGGCGCAGGGTGTCGCCCCAGGGAAACTTGCGCGCGCGCTTGTCCAATTGGGCCAGGTGGAAGGCGCGAAACTCACCGATCCGGGCCAGAACACGGGTCGCACCGCGCAGGGTCAGGTTGGCGCGCCAGACATCGGGCCAGCTGCCGCGAAAGGTGACACCACCGGGGCAGGGGGTTGCGCCCTGAAACCCCGCGGCGCGGGCCTCGTCAACCAGCACCCGTTCAAGCCCCGGCGTGGCGACCAGAAAAATCTCGAAATCAATGTGTTCCATGCAGGTTGCATAGTGCGAAACGCGCAAGGGCGCGACCGGTTTCTGATCCGGCGGCGGCCTTTCAGCTTTCCGGGTATTTCTGCGCCAATTGCATGAAAACAATGCGCAGCGGGCTACACGGCCTGACTGTGCCCACTCTCGCTCATGTCATAGGCGTCGAAGTAGCGCGCGATGATGCGGGCCAGGGGCTTGGCGTCGTCCAGGATGGTCAACACGCCGTCCTCCAGCGTTACCGTCTCCGGCAGCGCCTCCTGCAAACCGTCGCACATGGCCACAAGATCGGCCAGCGGGGTGTCCAGTTCCTGCGCCACCTGGTTCAGGTCCGCCCTGTAGTCACACAGCAGCATCTCGATGATACGCCCGCGGGTGAAATCATCGCCGCCGAAGGCATGACCGCGCGCGGCGGGCAACTCGCCATTCAGAACCCGGGTCTGATACTTTCCCGTGGCCGGTTCATTCTGCGCAAAACCTTGTGGATACCGCGAGATCGAGCTTGCGCCGACACCGATCAGAACCTCGGATTTGTCCTCGGTATAGCCCTGGAAGTTCCGCTTCATCGTGCCGTTCTGGTGCGCGATTTCCAGCCCGTCCGTGGGCAGAGCGAAATGATCGATGCCGATCTCGGCAAAGCCGTCGGCCACAAACAGATCGCGGGCGGTGTTGAACAGTTCCAACCGTTCTTCTGGCGACGGCAGCGCGTCGGTCGGGATCAGGGTCTGACGCCGGGCCATCCACGGGACATGCGCATAGCCAAACAAAGCGATTCGATCCGGGCCCAGTGACAGCAGCTTTTGCACCGAATCGGACATACGTGCTGTGGTCTGGTGCGGCAGGCCGTACAGGATGTCGGCATTCAGAGATGTGATGCCCCGTTCGCGCAGGCCCTCAACGGCGTCGCGGGTGACTTCATAGCTTTGTGGGCGGCCGATGACCTCTTGGATCATCGGGTCGAAATCCTGGACGCCAATCGAGGCGCGGTTCATCCCGGCCGCGGCCAGTGCGTCCAGCCGCGGGCCGTCGATCTCATTGGGGTCGATCTCGACCGAAAACTGCGCGCCGTCGGCCAGCGGGGCCATGTCGAACACGGCACCGGAGAGGTCTGCGATCATCTCAGGTTCCAGCAGGGTGGGCGTGCCGCCGCCCCAGTGCAGGTGTTCGATGGTCACGCCGGGCGCCAGGCGCTGGGCGATCATCGACAATTCGACCTTTACCGTGTCCAGATAGGCCGCCACCGGTTCGGCCGTGGACGTGCCCTGGGTGCGACAGGCGCAGAACCAGCACAATCGGCGGCAGAACGGCACATGGACGTAGAACGAAATTGACGCCCCTTCGGGAATCGCGGAAATCCAGTCGCCCACCGTTTCGGCGCCGATTCCCGGCTTGAAATGGGTTGCGGGCGGGTAGGAGGTGTAACGCGGCACACGGGCGTCAAAAAGCCCCAGCCGCCTGAGTTGCGTCAGAGTTTGCATTCGGATACGGTCAACACAGAACGGCGCGCACGACTTTGATCAGGATCAAACCGGGAATTCTTTCCGCATGAACGAAATTGCATTCGATTCCAGGGAATGTGGCTCCTGCCCCATTCGGCACCGCGCTGTTTGCGCTCGGTGCGAGCCTGACGAGCTCGATATTCTTAATAATGTGAAGTACTACCGGAACTATGAGGCCGGGCAGCCGGTGTTGTGGGCTGGCGACCAGATGGAGTTTGTGGCCAGCGTGGTCAAGGGAATCGCCTCGCTCAGCCAGACGATGGAAGACGGGCGCACCCAGATGGTCGGGTTGCTGTTGCCGTCCGATTTCATTGGCCGTCCGGGGCGCGACAATGCGCCGTTCGACGTGGTTGCGGTCAGTGACTTGACGATCTGCTGCTTTCGCAAGCGCCCGTTCGAAGAGCTTTTGACAACCACACCGCATATCGGATCGCGCTTGTTGGAAATGACCTTGGATGAACTGGATTCGGCGCGGGAATGGATGCTTGTTCTGGGCCGCAAAACCGCGCGTGAGAAAATCGCAAGCTTGTTGGCGATTCTGGCTCGGCGCGACGCATCGCTGAAAAAACGCCCCGCCGTCAATGGGATGGCGTTTGAACTGCCGCTTACGCGGGAGGCGATGGCGGATTACCTGGGCTTGACCCTGGAAACGGTCAGCCGCCAGATCTCGGCGCTGAAGAAGGCGGGCATCATTTCGCTGGAGGGCAAGCGCCGTGTGGTTATCCCGGAGCTTGAAATCCTGCTTGCCGAGACCGGGGATGACGTCGATGGCGGCCTGATTCCCTGAATTCCCTGCGGATTTACCCGCGCGAGACGATCCCAACACCCAGATACTGACGCCTGCGCCCTCATCGTGCCAGCCAGCGCAGGTCGTGCAGTGGTCGAAACCGGGCAGCTCAGCCCGGTTTCAATTCAGTGCGCCATCAGAATCGGCACTTCCGAGACTTCCAGCATGTGCCGGGTGGCTCCACCCAGAATTGATTCGCGGAACCGTGAGTGACCATAAGCCCCCATGACCAGCAAATCGGCGTTCTGATCCCGCACGTGGCGGTTCAGGATGTCCGACACACGCGGCATCGTGCGTGCCAATACCGATACCTCGGCCCGCACTCCGTGGCGCGACAGCATCTGGCTGAGCGCCCCGCCGGGATCCGAGCGTTCTGGCCCGTGCTGCGGCGGATCGATGATGGCGATCGAGACATTCTCTGCCGCTTGCAGGAACGGCAGGGCCGAGCGAATCGCGCGCAATGCCTCGGTGCTTTCATTCCAGGCGATCACGATGTTGGTGAAACTGCCTGACACTTCGGCATCATCCGGGGTGATCAGGACCGGCACCGCGCCGTTGAACAGCGCCGCCTCGACGATGGCTTCACTGTCATGGCCACGCCCTTCGCCATAGGGGCGTGGCAACACGACCAGGTCGGAAAACCTTGTTCTGTGAGCGATGACGCCGTTCAGGGCCACCATTTGGGCCGAAAGACCGGTGGTTGACCAGTTGATCGCACCGCCTTCCAGCGTCTTGCGGGCCTGATCCTCAAGCGCAAGCGCGTCTTCGCGCGCCTGGGCAAGGTTGTCCTGCACCACCATCGCGGAGGCGCCGGCGTAATAAAAACCGGGTTGCGCGCGATCAAGACCCAGGCAAAGCACATCCAAATGGGCCCCGGCATGTTCTGAAAGGGAGATCGCCGCAGGGAACGAACTTGCGTTCAAAACGGCGTCGGTGAGGATTGTCGTGATGGTTTTATAGGCCATTTCACACCTTCCGAAGACTTCGATAATTCTGGACTGACTTTGCCTTTCAAGGGCCTGCGGCGCTTTGACATGGGTCAAGCCCTTGGAAAGGGGCACGATACATGCGCATTTTGACATGGATCAAAGCGGGATGGACGGTGCGCGTCCAAACCGTGCACAGTCGCAAAGTGCCCCCTTTGACCGACATGGGTGGGGTGCAACAAGACAAAGACGAAGGGACGCAAAATGTGGGATTACCTAAAATTGGTGATTTTCGGCCTGATCGCAGTATTGGCCGCTATCGCTGCAAGCTATGCCCGCGACCTGGCATATCAAGTACACGCTGTGCTTGTTATGTTGATCGCAGCTGGCATGTTTATCTATTCAATTCGGCGCGTTGGGGCGCCGAAAGTTGCTACAACCGGATATATGGATGACCCCGTTCGCATTGGTGTCATCCTGACCGCCTTCTGGGGCGCTGTCGGGTTCCTGGTCGGGACCTGGATCGCGTTCTTGCTGGCATTTCCGGATCTCAACTTCGCCTGGGCCGAGGGTTACATGAACTTCGGGCGTCTGCGCCCGCTGCACACCTCGGCGGTGATCTTCGCATTCGGCGGCACGGCGCTTATCACGTCGAGCTTCTATGTCGTGCAGCGCACCTCGGGCGCGCGCCTTTGGGGCGGCAACCTGGCCTGGTTCGTGTTCTGGGGATACCAGATCGTGATCCTGCTGGCCGCGACCGGTTACCTGCTGGGTGCTACCCAGTCCAAGGAATACGCCGAGCCGGAATGGTACGTTGACCTGTGGCTGACCATTGTCTGGGTCGCCTACCTGCTGGTGTTCATGGGCACGCTGATGAAGCGCAAAGAGCCGCACATCTATGTGGCCAACTGGTTCTACCTGTCGTTCATCATCACCATCGCCATGCTGCACGTCGTCAACAACCTGGCAATCCCGGTCTCGATCTTCGGGTCGAAGTCGGTGCAGTTGTTCGCCGGTGTGCAAGACGCGATGACGCAGTGGTGGTATGGCCATAACGCCGTGGGCTTCTTCCTGACCGCAGGCTTCCTGGGCATGATGTACTACTTCGTGCCGAAGCAGGCCGAGCGTCCCGTGTTCAGCTACAAGCTGTCGATCATCCACTTTTGGGCTCTGATCTTCCTGTACATCTGGGCCGGTCCGCACCACCTGCACTACACCGCGCTGCCGGATTGGGCTTCGACCCTCGGCATGGTGTTCTCGATCGTGCTGTGGATGCCCAGCTGGGGCGGCATGATCAACGGCCTGATGACGCTGTCTGGTGCCTGGGACAAGCTGCGCACCGATCCGGTCATCCGGATGATGGTTGTGTCGATCGGCTTTTACGGCATGTCGACCTTCGAAGGTCCGATGATGTCGATCCGCGCCGTGAACTCGCTGTCGCACTATACGGACTGGACTATTGGTCACGTGCACTCGGGTGCTTTGGGTTGGAACGGCATGATCACCTTTGGCGTGCTCTACTTCCTGGTTCCCAAGCTGTGGAACCGCGCCGGGCTGTACAGCCTCAAGCTGGTCAGCTGGCACTTCTGGCTCGCCACCATCGGTATCGTGCTTTACGCCGCGTCGATGTGGGTAACCGGGATCATGGAAGGCCTGATGTGGCGTGAAGTCGACGCCCAGGGTTTCCTGGTCAACTCGTTCGCTGACACCGTGGGTGCCAAGTTCCCGATGTACGTCGTTCGCGGCATGGGCGGGGTTCTGTTCCTGACCGGTGCTTTGATCATGTGCTATAACCTCTGGATGACCGTCAAACGGGCGCCGGCTGCTGAAGCTGCCGATGCTCCCGTTGCGGCTCCGGCTGAATAAGGAGGGCCGGACAGATGGGAATTCTCGACAAACACGCGGTTCTGGAAAAGAACGCAACCCTGCTTCTGGTCGGCTCTTTGCTGGTCGTCACCGTCGGTGGCATCGTGGAGATCGCACCTCTCTTCTATCTCGAAAATACCATCGAGAAAGTTGAAGGTGTGCGTCCCTACTCGCCGCTGGAGCTGGAAGGTCGCAACATCTACATCCGCGAAGGCTGCTATGTCTGCCACTCGCAGATGATCCGCCCGATGCGCGATGAGGTCGAACGTTACGGCCACTACTCGCTGGCAGCGGAATCGATGTACGACCACCCGTTCCAATGGGGCTCCAAGCGGACCGGGCCTGACCTGGCCCGCGTCGGCGGCCGCTATTCGGACGAATGGCACGTGGATCACATGAGCGACCCGCAATCGGTCGTTCCGGAATCGGTGATGCCGAAATACGCCTTCCTGTCGGATCGCCAGCTGTCGCCGATGTATATCGGTGACATGCTTGAGACCCACAAGATGGTCGGTGTGCCGTATACGGACGAGATGATCGAGAACGCAGAAGCTGACTGGGCGGCTCAGGCCGATCCCGACAGCGACTATGACGACATGCTGGAACGCTATCCAGGGGCGCAGGTGCGCAACTTTGATGGTCAACCCGGTGTGTCCGAAATGGATGCGTTGATCGCCTATATGCAGATGTTGGGGACGTTGGTCGATTTCGAGACCTTCACACCCGACGCAAGCCGGTAAGGGGGCGGGTTATGGACACCTATTCTCTGTTGCGTGAAATAGCAGACAGCTGGGTGCTCTTGGCCATGTTCGTGTTTTTTGCCCTTGTGGTTCTCTGGGCGTTTCGCCCGGGGAGCCGGAAGGTCCATCAGGACACGGCCAACATCCCGTTTCGCCATGAAGACAAACCTGCCGGTGACGGGGACCACCCCGGCGCTCATCTCAAGGAGGCGCGGCAATGAGTAAGAAACCTGTTGAAAAGAAAGATCCCGAAACGACGGGCCACGAATGGGATGGCATTCAGGAGTTCAACAACCCGTTGCCCCGCTGGTGGGTTTGGGTGTTCTACCTGACCATCGTCTGGGGTGTCTGGTACACGATCGCCTATCCTGCCTGGCCGCTGCTGAAAGGCGCGACCGAGGGTTACCTGGGCTTCTCGACCCGGGCGCAAGTTGCCGAGGACATTCAGAAGTTCACGGACATGAACGCCGGTCTGGAAAGCGAACTGGCCGGGGCTGACCTGGCAACGGTCGAGCGCGGCTCGGACCTGCACAATTATGCGATCCAATCGGGCAGCGCGACGTTCGCGACCTGGTGTTCGCAGTGCCACGGGTCCGGTGCGGCCGGTGCGGTCGGCTATCCCAACTTGCTGGACAACGACTGGCTGTGGGGCGGCGATCTGGAAGCGATCCAGACCACCATCACGCACGGGATTCGTGACGAAAGCAATGACGACACGCGTTTCAACGACATGCCCGCTCACGGCGAGCTGTTGGAAGCCGAAGAAATCACCGCAGTGGTCGATTATGTCGTGTCGCTGTCCGGTGGCGAGGCTGACGCGGCGCTGGTGGAAACCGGTGCGGTCGTGTTCGAGGACAATTGTTCGTCCTGCCACGCCGAAGGTGGCGTGGGTGACCGCGACATGGGCGGCCCGAACCTGAGCGACGCGATCTGGCTGTTTGGCGGCGACAAGGACACCGTTCTTGAAAGCGTCAGGGACGGTCGCGCTGGCATGATGCCCGCTTGGAACACGCGTCTGAGCGAAGCACAGATCAAAGCTGTTGCGCTGTATGTGCACACGCGGGGCGGCGGCGAATAAGCCGGCCCGTAACAAGTTCCGGGGCCTCACTCCCCGGTTAGGCACCGATCCCTGATCCTGTTCGCGCGTTTCTCCGGGGTCGGTGCCGACAAACACAGAGGGTCCGGACAAGCACAGTCCGGACCTTTTTGCATACAGGTAAAAATGCGGGTATCGCAGGTCTGAGGACGCTGATGCGGCATGCCAAAATGACGCGGTGCAGAACGTGTATCCTGGATGTATCTATTGATCCAAGTCAAAGCCGTTTTCCCCTTCGGTTCCTAGAAGGGAGAACATGTTAAATTCAGGATAGGATTCCGTTCATGTCCGACGCCCCCGAACAACTCTATGCCGCCCGCGAACCCGTCTTTCCCAAAAAGGTGAAAGGGGCGTTCCGTTCATTCAAATGGTGGATCATGGGGGTGCTTTTGGGCATCTACTACCTGTCCCCCTGGATCCGCTGGGACCGCGGACCGAACCTGCCTGATCAGGCGATTCTGGTCGATATGGCGCATCGCCGGTTCTATTTCTTCTGGATCGAGATCTGGCCGCATGAATTCTATTTCATCGCGGGCCTGCTGATCATGGCCGGGCTGGGGCTGTTCCTGTTCACCTCGGCGCTGGGCCGGGTCTGGTGCGGATATGCCTGTCCGCAGACTGTGTGGACAGACCTGTTCATCATGGTCGAACGCTGGATTGAGGGCGACCGAAACGCCCAGCTGCGTCTGCACAAGTCAAAGTGGAACGCAAAAAAGCTGCGCTTTCGGCTGACAAAGTGGATCGCGTGGCTGCTGATTTCGGTCGCGACCGGCGGGGCCTGGGTGTTCTTCTTCACGGATGCGCCGACGCTGGCGATGGACCTGATCACCATGAACGCGCATCCCATCGCCTATACGACGATCGGCGTGCTGACCGCGACGACCTTCTTCTTCGGCGGAATCGCGCGTGAACAAATTTGCATCTATGCCTGCCCCTGGCCGCGTATTCAGGCTGCGATGATGGACGAAGACACGATCGTTGTCGCCTATCGCGAGTGGCGTGGTGAGCCGCGCGGCAAGCACCGCAAGGGCGATACATCGAGCGAGTTCGGCGATTGCATCGACTGCATGGCCTGCGTGAACGTCTGCCCCATGGGGATCGACATTCGCGACGGTCAACAATTGGAATGCATCACCTGTGCGCTGTGTATCGACGCGTGCGACGATATGATGAAGAAGATCGGCAAGCCGCGTGGCCTGATCGATTACATCGCGCTGAAAGATGAAACCCGGGAACGTGCGGGCGGCCACAAGATCCCGGTCATCAAGCACATTCTGCGTCCGCGCACGATCATGTATACGGTTCTGTGGGCTGGAGTGGGCGTCGCATTGACCGTGGCGCTGTTCGTGCGTCCGGCTGTTGAGGTCACGGTGCGCCCGGTGCGCAACCCGACCTATGTCACCTTGTCTGACGGCGCGATCCGCAACACCTATGATGTGGGCGTGCGTAACCGTCATGGCGAAGACTGGCCCTATTACTTTGCCCTGCCTTTGGACAGCGATCTGGTATTGGAACTGGAAGGCAGTGATAAACGTGTGCTAGTTGCTCCGCCTGACACGGAAGCGAAACAGCGGGTTTATGTGACCGCGCCGGCCGGCACCGATGCCGCCCGCGCCGACCGTACCGAGCTTCGCTTCTGGGTCGTGGATGGTGTGACGGGTGACCGGGCTTCCTCGGACACCGTGTTCAACGGGAAAGGGCAATGAGCATGGCCAATGAACCTGACAAAGAGGGGCGTGAACTGACGGGCAAGCATGTCCTGATCATCGTGGTCAGCGCCTTCGCCATCATCATCGGGGTGAACCTGTTCATGGCGTTTTCCGCCGTGGGCACGTTCCCGGGGCTTGAGGTGAAAAACTCCTATGTGGCCAGTCAGGAATTCGACCAATTACGCGATGCGCAAGAGGCGCTGGGTTGGGACGTGTCCGCTGAAATCGAAGGCGACGTTCTGACCTTGAGTATCCTGGATCCAGAGGGCGACCCGGTAGAGGTTCTGAACCTCGACGGCACCTTGGGGCGCGCCACCCACGTGAACGACGATCAGACGCCGGACTTCAGCCAAAGCTCCACCGGTAGCTATGTCGCCAATGTGGGGCAATTGGACGGAGGCAACTGGAACCTGCGCATGACCGCAACCGCGCCGAATGGCACGCCATTCCAGCAGCGCATCGTGATTTATATCGCAGGCCGTTAAGCTATGGCTGTGCCGATCTCTGCCTGTCCGGCCTGTGACGCCGCCCCGCTTGCCGAAGCGCAGGCGGGTGCCGGGTATCGTGGCAACGGGCAGGAAGCCAAGCGTCTGATCCTGTCGCTTCCGGCGATCTATTGCGCCGCCTGTATCGTTGGTGTCGAACGCGGGCTTAGCCAGCAGCCCGGCGTGCGCTCGGCCCGGGTGAACCTCACGCTGAAACGCGCCACGGTTGAGGCCGATCCTGACATCGAGGCACAGGATCTGGCGGATTACTTGTCCGGCATCGGCTTTGAGGCCTATGAGCTGGACAGCGGCATGTTGTCGTCGACCGAGACAGACAAGCGCGGCCGGGATCTACTGATGCGGCTGGGCGTTGCGTTCTTCGCAATGATGAACGTGATGCTTCTGTCCGTCGCGGTCTGGTCCGGCGCCACGGATGCGACGCGCGACCTGTTCCACTGGATCAGCGCGGGCATCGCCATTCCCACCATCGCCTTTTCGGCGCAGGTCTTTTTCAAATCCGCCTGGGGTGCGTTGCGTGTTGGTCGCCTGAACATGGATGTACCGATCTCGCTGGCCATTCTTCTGGCTGTTGCAATGTCGATCTATGAGACGATGCAGCACGGTCATCACGCCTATTTCGACGCGGCGCTGTCCCTGACCTTCTTTCTTCTAGGTGGCCGGTATCTGGACTACCGCACCCGCTCTGTTGCCCGCTCGGCGGCCGAGGAGTTGTCGGCGCTGGAAGTTCCGCGCGCGCATCGTCTGACCGATGAGGGCGAAGAGGTCGTGCCGGTCAACGAGCTGTCCATCGGGGACATCGTGCGGGTCGTGCCCGGCGCGCGGGTGCCGGTGGATGGTGTGGTCACCGCAGGGGAAAGCGAGATCGACCGCTCGCTTCTGACCGGCGAAAGCCTTCCGGTCGTGGCGGGGCTTGATACCGTGGTGATGACCGGCGAGGTGAACCTGACCGGCCCCTTGTCCGTGCGCGTGACCGCGGCAGGGCGTGACAGCACGCTGCATCGCATGGCCGATCTGGTCGCTATCGCGGAAACCGCGCGCAATAAATACACGTCGCTGGCCGACAAGGCGGCGGCAGTCTATGCGCCTGTGGTGCACCTTCTGGCCCTGGGCGCCTTCCTCGTTTGGCTGTGGCTGACCGGCGGCGACTGGCGCCTGGCGATGAATATTGCCGTGGCGACCCTGATCATCACCTGCCCCTGCGCGTTGGGCCTGGCGGTTCCGGCCGTGACCACGGCGGCATCGGGGCGTTTGTTCAAGCAGGGCATGTTGCTGAAATCCGCCACGGCGATGGAGCGGTTGGCCGAGGTCGACCATGTGGTTTTTGATAAGACCGGCACCCTGACCGAAGGCAAACCCGAGGTGGACGATCTGGAGCGACACAGCGCGCGCGACCTGTCTATCGCCCTGGCTCTGGCCGAAGGCTCGTCGCATCCGCTGGCCCAGGCGCTGGCTCAGGCGGCCCGTGGCGCGGGTGTTTCGGCCGCCGAGGTCAGCCAGGCCCGTGAAATGCCGGGCAAAGGCATTCAGGCCGATTGGCAGGGCAAGATCGTGCGCCTTGGTCGCGCCGAATGGCTGGGCGCCACGGCTGTCGACCAAACCGCGACCTACCTGCGGGTGGGCGACGGATCGGTTCTGCCCTTCACCTTCACAGACGCGTTGCGCGACGGTGCCGCCGAGGCGGTTCAGGCGCTGCAGGCCCAGGGGATGCAGGTCACGCTGATTTCCGGCGATGTGCCCGCCGCGGTGGCGGATATCGCCGGCCGCGTGGGCATTACCGATTGGCAGGCCGATACCTTGCCCGAGGACAAGGCAAGCTTTGTCGCCGGGCTGGGCCGGGCGGGCCACAAGGTTCTGATGGTCGGCGATGGGCTGAACGATACGGCCGCTCTGGCCGCCGCGCATGTCTCGATCTCACCCGCGTCAGCGTTGGAGGCGACCCGCGTCGTGTCCGACATCGTGCTCTTGGGCCGCACGCTGGCGCCGCTGGGCGGTTCGGTCGCGCTGGCCAAGTCCGCCACCCGACGGATCAAGGAAAACTTTGCCATTGCGGCGGGCTACAACGCGATTGCGATCCCGATCGCCCTGGTGGGTCTGGCGACGCCGCTGGCCGCTGCGCTTGCCATGTCGGCAAGTTCCGTGACAGTGTCCCTGAACGCGCTGCGGCTGAGGAAGTGACCCCAACATGAATGTTCTGGTGTATCTGATCCCGATTTCCCTGCTGCTGGGCGGGCTGGGGTTGGGCGCGTTCTTCTGGACCCTGCGATCCAGCCAATATGACGACCCCGATGGCGACAGCCACCGCATCCTGGACGACCGCTGGGACGACGCACCGCCCGAAGATTGACGAAAACGGATTAGATCAGGTTCAGATCCCGCGCGATCATCGCCGCCTGGGTCCGGGTGCACGTCTTCAGTGCGCTAATAATTGCACGCACACGTATTTTCACGGTCACTTCCCGAACCGCGAAAGCAGGGGCCATTTCCTTTTTCTGCGACCTTCATGCCTTGATCCAGACCCTGATCCGCAGTGCCTAGCACCATGTCTTTGGTGGCTGCGTGACTTGTCGCTGCGCGTACTCGCTTCGTGGAATTGCGAACCCGTGAATCCCCAAGAAACAGGGCCAAATCCGCAGTTGTTCAGGGCCGGGAGGGGATCAATTCAAGCACCGCCGGGCCCATCGCGGCAACAATCAAACCGACGCCCTGCGCATTCGGGTGCAGGCCGTCCGGCTGCAAGAATTCGCGCACAACGCGGGTCTGGTCGCCGATGTCCTGTAATCCTTGCAGGAAGCTGGGAAACAGGTCCACGCCGTAGGTCTGGGCAAGATCAGGATAAACCGCATCGAAAGCGGATCGGTAATGTGGCCCATAGTTGCCTGTGGCCGGGGTGCCCACCAAAAGGGCGGGCAGGTCGCGGCCGGTGATCTCGTCCAGGATGGCGGAAAGGTTTGTGTGCAGAACGGTGGGGTCGATCCCGCGCAGCATGTCATTGCCACCAAGGGCGACGATCACCGCATCCACGTTGTCGGTCAGGGACCAGGCCACGCGGCCCGCGCCACCGGCGCTCGTGTCTCCGGATACGCCAGCGTTCAGGACCACGACCTCGGCTCCCTGAGCCTGCAACCAGCCTTCAAGCTGTGGAACGAACCCGTCCTGGGGATCCGCCAGCCCATAGCCAGCGGTCAGACTGTCGCCCAAAGCCAGGATCGTGACAGGTTCGGCTTGCGCCCCGCTGGCAATACAAACCATTGTCACGAATGCCTTGAGAAGCTGTTTCATGTCCCCATATCCCTTTGACCTGCCTTTTTGAAAGCTGCCCCGATGCCTGCTCTGAACGCTCCCCCCGTAATATTGCTTGAAGACGCCCAATTGTCCCTGATGGGCAATGCCGGAAAGGTGGATATCTTGAATGGGATCAGCCTGTCGGTGACGCGGGGCGAAACGCTGGGGCTGACGGGGCCGTCGGGGTCGGGCAAGTCGTCTCTCCTCATGCTCATGGGCGGGCTGGAGCGCGCCACCGGGGGAAGCGTCACGGCACTGGGCCATGATCTGGGCGGGATGGGCGAAGATTCGCTGGCGCGCTTTCGCAGGGATCATATGGGGGTGGTGTTCCAATCTTTCCACCTGATCCCCACCATGACGGCACTGGAAAATGTTGCAACCCCGTTGGAACTGGCCGGCGCCACGGATGCGTTTGCCCGAGCGCAGGAAGAACTGGAGGCCGTGGGTCTTGGCGATCGGGTCGATCACTTTCCGGCGCAAATGTCCGGCGGGGAGCAGCAACGTGTGGCTCTGGCCCGCGCGGCCGCGCCCCGGCCCGCGATCCTGCTGGCGGATGAGCCCACCGGAAACCTGGACGGGGCGACCGGACAGGCGATTATGGATCTTCTGTTCGGATTGCGCGACCGGCATGGGGCGACGCTGGTCCTTGTCACCCACGCGCCTGAACTTGCCACACGGTGTGATCGCATTCTGCACCTGACCGACGGGGTTCTGGCATGAGCCTGCGCCTGGCCGCCCGCATCGCCCAGCGCGAGCTGCGCGGCGGGGTGAAAGGATTTCGTGTCTTCCTGATCTGCCTGGCGCTGGGCGTGGCGGCCATCGCTGCCGTGGGCTCAGTGCGCGAAAGCATTCAGGCAGGGTTGGCCGCAGAAGGCGCCTCGCTTTTGGGCGGGGATGCATCGGTGTCGCTAACCTATCGCTTCGCCGATGAGGGCGAGCGCGCGTATCTCGCCGACATCGCACAGGCCGTGTCGGAGGTGGTTGATTTCCGCTCGATGGCCGTGCGCGGCGATGAGCGTGGGTTGACGCAGGTGAAGGCCGTGGACGCGGCCTATCCGCTGTATGGCGCAGCAGAACTGGACCCGCCAATGGCGCTTTCGCAAGCGTTTGCCGGGGGCGGGGGGCTCCCCGGTGCGGTGATGGCGCCGCTGCTGATCGATCGGCTGGGGTTGGCGATTGGTGATGAATTCACTCTGGGTGAACAACGGTTTACGCTGATGGCTGCACTGCTGCGCGAACCAGACAACGCCACCGGTGGGTTCGGGCTTGGCCCGCGCACCATGGTGCGCACGTCCGATCTGGCAGCGTCCGGGTTGTTGGCGCCGGGCACGCTGTTTGACACGGAGTATCGCCTGCGCCTGGGAGAAGGTGCTGACCTGGCCGCACTTGAGGCTGACACCTTGACCGCGTTGCAAGGGTCCGCCCCGCGCTGGCGCGATGCGCGCGACGGGGCGCCGGGCGTTCGGGTGTTCATTGATCGGTTGGGCTCTTTCCTCGTGCTGGTCGGGCTGGCCGGGTTGGCGGTGGGCGGGGTTGGCGTGTCCGCTGCCGTGCGCGCCTATCTGGATGAAAAAACCGAGACGATTGCGGTTTTGAAAACCCTTGGGGCAGACCGGCGCACGATCTTCCAGGTCTACCTGATCCAGATCGGCGCGCTGACGCTGGTCGGCCTTTTTCTGGGCTTGGCGCTGGGCGCGGCGCTGCCGATCCTGTTCGCGCCGGTGATCACCGCGTCCCTGCCGCTGCCTGCGGATGTCACGCTTCACCTGCGCCCCTTGGCCGAGGCTGCGTTTTACGGCGTTCTGGCGGCCCTTCTTTTTACCCTGTGGCCGTTAGCCCAGGCGGAAGAAGTGCGCGCGGCGGCGCTGTTTCGCGATGCGGCGATGGGTCGGAGACGCTGGCCGCGCTGGCCCTATATTGCTCTGACCGGGGTGCTGTTGGCGGTCCTGATCGGTGCGGCTGCCTGGTTTACCGGCGTGGCGAAACTGGCGCTTTGGTCTGCCTTCGGCATTTTCGCGGCCTTCTTGGCCCTGCTTTTGGCCGGACACCTGGTGCGCGGGTTGGCACGGGGGCTTTCGCGCTGGCGGATGCTGCGCGGGCGGCCCATCTTGCGGGGGGCGCTGGCCGCCGTGGGAGGACCAGGGGGGGAGGCCGGATCGGTCGTGCTGTCGCTGGGGCTGGGTCTGACAGTTCTGGCCGCGGTTGGGCAGATCGACAACAACCTGCGCGGCGCGATTTCGCGCGAGCTTCCAGACGTGGCGCCCAGCTTCTTCGTTGTCGACATACAGCCCGATCAAATCGACGGCGTGCGCGCCCGGTTGGACGGGGATCCGGGCGTCGAAAAGGTCGATCAGGCGCCGATGCTGCGCGGCGTGATCACCCGGATCAACAACCGCCCGGCACAGGAAGTCGCGGGCGACCATTGGGTTCTACGCGGCGACCGTGGCCTGACCTATGCCGCCACGAAGCCTGCGCGCACCACCCTAACTGACGGCGCCTGGTGGCCCAAGGATTACACCGGCCCGCCGCAGATCTCCTTCGCTGCCGAGGAAGCTGCCGAGATGGGGCTGGTGCTGGGCGATCGGTTGACGATGAACATCCTGGGGCGCGACATCACCGGTGAAATCAGCTCGTTCCGCGACGTGGATTTTTCCTCGGCGGGCATGGGCTTTGTGCTGTCGATGAATCCGGCGGCGCTGTCGGGCGCCCCGCACAGCTTCATCGTCACGATCTATGCGGATCAGGCCAGCGAAGCTGCAATCCTGCGTGATCTGTCCAATACCTGGCCGAATATCACGGTGATTTCCGTGCGTGAGGCGATTGGGCGCGTGACCGGTCTGATGGGCTCGATCGCGGCGGCCATCACCTATGGCGCATTGGCGACCGTGGTCACGGGGTTCTTCGTGTTGATCGGCGCGGCGGCGGCGGGTGAACGGTCACGAACTTATGAGGCGGCAGTGCTGAAAACGCTGGGCGCGTCCCGCGCGGCGATCCTGGCGAACTTCGCCCTGCGCAGCGCCATTCTAGGTGCGGCGGCCGGATTGGTGGCGGTGTTCGCTGGCGGCATGGCAGGTTGGGCGGTGACGACCTTCGTGATGGAAAACAGTTTTGCCTTCGAACCGGTCAGCGCGCTGGCGATTGTTTGCGGCGGAATCCTGGTCACGGTGCTGGCCGGGCTGGGCTTCGCATGGCGCCCTCTGGCAGCGCGCCCTGCGCAGGTGCTTCGGGCGCGGGAATAAACGCCCGCCTCCGTGTCGCAGGCTACTGGACCGAGCCGAGACAAACATGCGCGCCGAAGGCGCACCTCTCAACCAAACCCGGCAACAAAAAAGCCCCGCCGATCCAGGCGGGGCCTTCATTGCGGATCGAAGGTCGCTTACAGCGTGCGCTCAACCATCATCTTCTTGATCTCACCAATCGCTTTCGCCGGGTTCAGACCCTTCGGGCAGGTCTTGGCGCAGTTCATGATCGTATGGCAGCGATAAAGCTTGAAGGGGTCTTCCAGCTCATCCAGACGCTCGCCGGTCGCCTCATCACGCGAGTCGATGATCCAGCGGTAGGCGTGCAGCAGGGCCGCTGGGCCGAGGTAACGGTCGGAGTTCCACCAATAGCTCGGGCAGGAGGTCGAGCAGCTGGCGCACATGACGCATTCATACAGGCCATCGAGCTTCTTGCGATCTTCGATCGACTGCTTCCACTCTTTTGCGGGCTTGTTCGTCTTGGTTTCCAGCCAGGGCATGATCGAGGCGTGCTGCGCATAGAAATGCGTGAGATCCGGGATCAGGTCCTTCACCACTTCCATGTGGGGCAGGGGATAGATCTTCACGTCGCCCTTGATCTCATCCATACCGAAGATGCAGGCCAGCGTGTTTTGACCGTCGATATTCATCGCGCAAGACCCGCAGATGCCTTCGCGGCAGGAGCGGCGGAAGGTCAGCGTCGGGTCGATGTCGGTCTTGATCTTGATCAACGCGTCCAGAACCATCGGTCCGCAGCTGTCCATGTCGACGAAATAGGTGTCCACACGGGGATTTTCGCCGTCATCGGGGTTCCAGCGATAGATCTGGAACTTGCGCAGGTTTGTCGCCCCTTCGGGCTTGGGCCAGGTTTTACCGGTGCGAATGGTCGAGTTCTTCGGGAGCTTGAATTGTGCCATTTTCGTTTCTCCTTAGAACGTCCGCGCTTTGGGCGCGATTTTCTTGAGCTCGATTCCGCCTTCGGCCGGGGTGGTCAACGGGTCAACGACGACCGGACGATAGGACAGGTCGACCTTGTTGCCTTCGACGCGGCTGATCGTGTGTACACGCCACTTCTTGTCGTCGCGCTCCGGGAAGTCCTCGTGCGCATGAGCACCGCGGCTTTCCTGGCGCGCTTCGGCGCCGTGGATCGTGGCCAGAGCGTTGGGCATCAGGTTGGTCAGCTCCAGCGTCTCCATCAGGTCCGAGTTCCAGATCAGCGAGCGGTCGGTGACGGCCAGGTCGCCCAGCTTCGCGGCAATGCCGGTCATCTTCTCGACGCCTTCGGTCAAGGTCTCCGAGGTGCGGAACACGGCAGCGTCAGCCTGCATCGTCTTCTGCATCTCCAACCGCAGCTCGGCGGTGGGCACGTTGCCCTTGGCGTGACGCAGGCCGTCGAACCGGTCGAAGGCCGCGTCGACGGAAGCCTGGTTCAGCGCCGGGTTCGGGGCATCTGCGTCCACCACGTCGCCCGCGCGGATCGCAGCGGCGCGGCCAAACACCACAAGGTCGATCAGCGAGTTCGAGCCCAGGCGGTTCGCACCGTGCACCGAGGCACAGCCCGCTTCGCCCACGGCCATCAGGCCGGGCACGACCGCGTTCGGGTCCTTGGCGGTGGGGTTCAGAACTTCCCCCCAATAGTTCGTGGGCACGCCGCCCATGTTGTAGTGCACCGTAGGCAGAACCGGGATCGGCTCCTTGGTCACGTCTACGCCGGCAAAGATTGCCGCACTTTCCGAAATACCAGGCAGGCGCTCGGCAAGGGCTTCGGCGGGAAGATGGTTGAGGTTGAGGAAGATGTGATCCCCATCCGCGCCCACGCCGCGTCCTTCGCGGATTTCCATCGTCATCGAGCGGCTGACATAGTCGCGTGGCGCCAAGTCCTTATATTGGGGCGCATAGCGCTCCATGAACCGTTCGCCTTCCGAGTTGGTCAGATACCCGCCTTCGCCGCGGGCACCTTCGGTGATCAGGCAGCCCGAGCCGTAGATGCCGGTCGGGTGGAATTGCACGAATTCCATGTCCTGCAGCGCCAGGCCAGCCCGCGCCACCATGCCGCCACCGTCACCGGTGCAGGTATGGGCTGAGGTGGCGCTGAAGTAGGCCCGGCCATAACCGCCGGTGGCCAGCACCACGGTCTTGGCGTTGAACACGTGCATCGTGCCGTCATCAAGTTTCCAGCAGACCACACCCTGACACACGCCGTCTTCGGACATGATCAGGTCGATCGCGAAATACTCGATGTAAAACTCGGCGTTGTTCTTCAGCGACTGGCCATACAGCGTGTGCAGGATGGCGTGGCCGGTGCGGTCCGCGGCGGCGCAGGTGCGCTGCACGGCCGGACCTTCGCCGAACTCGGTGGTGTGGCCACCGAAGGGACGCTGATAAATTTTGCCCTCTTCGGTGCGCGAAAACGGAACACCGTAGTGTTCCAGTTCGTACACTGCCTTGGGCGCCTCGCGGGCCAGGTATTCCATCGCGTCAGTGTCGCCCAGCCAGTCCGAGCCCTTGACGGTGTCATACATGTGCCACTGCCAGTTGTCCGGGCCCATGTTCGACAGCGAGGCTGCGATGCCGCCCTGGGCGGCAACGGTGTGCGACCGGGTCGGGAAGACCTTGGTCACGCAGGCGGTGCGCAGGCCCTGTTCGGCCATGCCCAGCGTGGCGCGCAGACCCGCGCCACCGGCGCCGACCACGACCACGTCATAATCATGTGTTTCGTATTCGTAAGCAGTCATGTTCCGGTCCCCTTACGCGGTAAACGCGATTTTCAGGATGGCGAAGACGCCCGTCAGGGCGAAAAGTGAGCACATCAGCCGTGTGGCGATGAGAAGGAAAAGCTCCCAGCGGCCCCCGGCATAATCCTCGATCACCACCTGAAGCCCCTGATACAGGTGCAGCATGGCGGTGACGATGAAGGCAATGGCAACGATTGCGTTGAGCGGGTGGGCGTAAGCTTCGCGCACCTCGTCAAAGCTGCCGCCAAGGTTATAGGCCAGCGGGAAGACGAAAAGCGGGGTCAGGATGACCAGCGCGATGGCGCTGATGCGCTGTTCCCAGAAATGCGCGGTGCCGGTCTTGGCCGAGCCCAGGCCATGAACGCGCGAGCGGTCGGTTTGGTAACGCATGATCGTTCCCCTTACGCGATGATGATTGTGATAAGCGACAGGGCGGCGGCGCAGATCAGGGCGGCAATGCCCGAGCGCTTCACCCGACGCTGACCCAGACCCGACCCGGTGTCCCACACCAGGTGGCGGATGCCCGAACAGAAGTGATACCAGATACCCAGCATCGAGAAGAACATGATGATGTCGCCCAGCCATGAGGTCATGAACCCGTTCGCAGTGGCGAAGTATTCTTCCGACGTTGCGGCGGACAGGAACCACCAGGTGATCAGCATTGCCGAGACCGCCATGCCCACGCCGGTGGCCCGGTGCGTGATCGACATGACGGCATTCAGCGGCATGCGATAAACCTGGAGGTGGGGTGACAACGGGCGGTTGCCCTGGTTCACGTTGGCCATAAAAAGCCCCCTTCGTGTCTGTTTCGACTTTGTGATAGCAATAAAGGAAATTTCCGTAGAGTCACGCCAGTTCAGCCCTTGAGGCTGCGGAAATTGCGCTAACGTAGAATGTTTTTCAAATTATGTGATCACGGGTATTCGAGATGTGATCACGAAATAGCTCAACGCGCCATTTCAGCCAGATGTTCACCGAATTCGGTGCAGATTATGATCTCGGCCTTGCCGGGGTCATAAAAGGCGTTGATCTCGCCGCAAGGAATTACGCTGACCAGCAGGGGGCTGGGCAGGGTCAGCAGCTGGTTGAGTCGGTCAACTTCAGCGCGCACGAACCGGGTCAGGTGGGCGTTTTCGTCCAACACCCAGTCCATTGAAAGGCTGTCACCCGGCGCGGCTTCGCCAAGTTGGTCCAGCACCGCACCCCAGCTGCGCGCGGCCTGGGCGTATTCCTCGCCGCAGGTCTCGGCGCGGTCGTCGGGAAGGCCCAGTTCCTCGGCCAGGAATTCCCGACCATCAGGGTCGGCGCCATAGAACAGGCAGGCCAGGTTGTAATACCGCTGCCGATCCGGACCGTGCACATCCCACAAGGCGATGTTTTCCGGGTCGATCCGCTTTGCATCATGGTCATAGGCTGCCGCGACATCATAGGCGAGCCGGATCGCGGTCTCTTCGTCAAAAACGCGGTTCATCAGCACAATGGAAAACAGGTCGGCGGCAAACTCCTCGGGGCCGAACACCGGCAGATCCATCATCTCGATCAACCCATGGGCCAGCTCGTGGTACATCGTTTCGATGATGTTGGATTCCACAAAGCGTTCGACCGGGTCGACCGCGTCCGCTGCAGACGGCAGCGCGGTCGACACCGCACCGCCGGATTGCTTCAGGATACTGTCGTCACCTTTCTGTTGCGCATGGACCGGGAAGGACAAGGCAGCAGACAGGACAAGGATGACAGACAGGCGCAGCATGGAGCAATCAGACCGGAATCAGCGCCCAATAGTCAAGGTCCAGCATGACCTCGGGGCGGTATTTGCCGTCGTCGCCTTTCAGGGCAAACTCGGGCGCACCGTGTTTCACGGCGACCAGACGCAGGCGGATCGCTCCGACGCCGGGGGCGTGGGTGTCCGCCTTGTCCAGAACCTCGCTCCAGGCGCGGATCGTGTCGCCGGCAAAGCACGGGTTCGCATGCGCGCCCGCGTTCAGGCCGACGATCATCTGCGCGTTGGCCAGCCCGTTGAACGACAGCGCGCGCGCCATCGAAATCACGTGACCGCCATAGATCAGGCGCTTGCCGTCCGGGCGGTTGGTGGCGTCGAAATGCACTTTGGCGGTGTTCTGCCACAGACGCGTGGCGATCATGTGCTCGGCTTCCTCGACGGTGACACCGTCGACATGGTCGATCTTTTCGCCTACCTCATAGTCGCCCCAGCGGTGTCGTTCGCCCGCAAGAGTGAAGTCATAGCGGCCAAAATCCAGCCCTTCGGGAATCACAAGATCCGAAGCGGCCAGCGCCGATTTCAGCTCAGGGATCAGCGTGTCGGGCGCATCCGCGTCCAGATCGCGTTTGCGCACCATGACCCAGCGGACATAGTCCAACACCTCTTCGTCGTGCTGGTTCAGACCCTTGGTGCGCACCCAGACCACGCCGGATTTGCCGTTGGAATTCTGCTTCAGCCCGATCACCTGGCTGGTCGAGCGCAGCGTGTCGCCCGGATAGACCGGCTTCAGCCAGCGCCCCTCGGCGTAGCCCAGATTGGCGACGGCGTTCAGCGACACGTCCGGCACGGTCTTACCGAACACCACGTGGAAGGCGGCCAGATCATCAATGGGCGAACCGTCCAGCCCGCAGTCTCGTGCGAATTCGTCCGAGGAATACAGCGCGTGGCGCGCCGGGTAGAGAGCGTGATACATCGCGCGCTCCCCGCCCGACACCGTGCGTGGCACCGCGTGGCGGATGGTTTCCCCGATGCGGTAGTCTTCGAAAAAGCGGCCCGAATTTGTCTTGGCCATCACTGCGCTCCTAGTTTGGTGTCGGGTGTATATGTGCCGGGGGCGTCCTTCACGACCGCCTGCGCACAGCGCATGACGCCGTTCGCCTGGTCGAAGGCATAGGTGGGCGACCCATGAAGGTCCCACCCCTTGTTCAGGGCATCGGTCACCTTGTGGCAAAAGGCGGCGGTGTCGTCCCCGGTCAACAGGCGATAAAGCTTCATCCGTAGGTCCCCAGGAAGGGATTGTAGCCCAGCCACCAGTGAATGCCGGTGATGATTGCATAGATGACCAGCGTGATGACCAGAAGCTTCAGGTCTTTCGACGCCGGTCGGCGTTCGGGCGGTGTCCACGGCCCTTCCGCACGGTTGATCACGATGATTTCCAACAGGGACCACAGCGCCATTGATCCGAACAGCACGATCGCCGCGCTGTCGCCATTCACCAGAAGGTGGCTGAGCGACCAGATAAGCATCCCGGTTAGCATTGGGTGGCGGACCCGCGTGCGCGTCACGCCGGATGCGTCACCGGCGCCGAACAGGAAGATCGACGCGATCATCGTCAGGTTCACCAGGTGCCCCATGCCGGGCAGCGGCGCATAGACATAGTCGAAATCGCCGGTGCGATAGCCGATCACCATCAGCACGACGCTGGCAAGGATGATGAGCGCCATCAGGCCTTTGCCCTTGTCGCCCATGCGTGCGCGGGCCGCAGGAGCGATACGTTTGAAGAAGTGTGCGCCGTACCAGAGTACGATACCGATAATCAGCCAGGTCATGTCAGCCCTCCAAGGCTTGGATTGCCTCCGCTTTCGATAGCAGAGCCTTGGCGGTCACGATATGCAGGTTTTCGACGATTTTACCATCCACCACGGCGACGCCCTGGCCTTCGGCCTCGGCAGCCTCAAACGCTTCGATCTGACGGCGGGCCAGATCAATCTCGGCCTCGGACGGGGCGAAGGCGGCATTGGCAATCGCCAGCTGCGCGGGGTGGATCAGAGTCTTGCCGTCCATGCCCATGTCACGGCCTTGGTCGCATTCGGCCTTCAGCCCCTCGTCGTCCTTGAAGGCGTTATAAACGCCGTCGACGATGGTGACGCCATGCGCCTTGGCGGCCAGAAGACACAAGTGCAGCCCGCCCATCATCGGCAGGCGATCGGCCCGGAAGCGGGTGTTGAGCTCTTTCGCCAGGTCGTTGGTGCCCATGACAAAGCCCTTGAGGCGCGGGTGGGCGGCGATCTCGGCGGCATTCAGCATGCCCAGCGGCGTTTCCATCATGGCCCAGAGGTCCACGTCGGGGATCAGCGCGGCCAGCTCGTCCAACTGCGCGGCATTGTCCACTTTCGGCATCAGGATCGCGTCGATGTCGGCGCCAACGAAGGCCGCCACATCATCCTTGCCCCATGTGGTGTCGAACCCGTTGATGCGCACGATCTTGGCGCGGGTGCCGTATCCGCCCTTGTCCAGTTCGGCCTTCAGGATCGCGCGGGCCTCGACCTTGGCCTCGGGGGCCACGGCGTCCTCCAGATCGAAAATGATCGCGTCGGCGGGCAGGCCGCGGGCCTTGTCCAAAGCGCGGTCTTTCGAACCGGGGATGTACAGGACTGAGCGATAGGGGCGCAGGGTCTGGGTCATGATTCTGTTTCTCCGCAATATTGTTGCGGAAATGACCACATCTGCGCACCTTTTCGCAAGGCTTCTTTCGCCGCATCGCAGAAAAAAGTGCCCGTGCCTTGCGTGAGTGCGGAGCATTAACCAATCTTTCGGGACTGCCCCGGCACTCTTGCCCCACACGTCGAGCGACGGGAGGGCCCGCGGATGGCCGCCGTTTGAGAAACGGGATCAGGCTCGGCACCTTGAAAGGACGGGGCAGGACGTCGCCGGGAAACCGGATGGCCCGGCAGATGCCCCCGAGCATACGGGATGACCCATGAAACAGCAGATACTTGCCCTTGGGCTTGGTGTTGGCGCGATCCTTCTGACGGCCGGGCATTTGCAGGCGCAGAACCAAAATTGCGCGGACCGCGCGCGGGTGATCGACCGCCTTGCCAACAGCTATGGCGAAACGCGCCAATCCATCGGGCTGGCCGCCAACAACCAGATGGTTGAGGTCTTTGCCAGTACTGAAACCGGCAGTTGGACGATCACCGTGACATTGCCCTCGGGCCTGACCTGCGTGGTCGCGGCGGGCCAAGCGTTCGAAGTGCTGGCCGAGGATCTGACGCCGGCGATGCTGGGCGACCCGGCCTAGGTCAGCGCGTCCCAGATCAGTTTGCTGCCGGTCACGGTCAACAGCGCATAGGTCAGGGCGAAATAGGCGCGGTCCGAGAACATGCGATGGGCCCAGACGCCCAGCCAGACACCCAGAACGGCGAAGGGGATCAGGAACAGATCCGCCTTCGCCGTTTGCCATGTGAAGATGCCCAGAAACGCATAGGGCACGAATTTCAGGATGTTGATGGCCCAGAAGGTGATGACGGTCGTCGCCTGATAAGTCGTCTTGTCCAACCCGCGTGACAGCAGAAACACCGCCGCAGGTGGTCCGCCCGCGTGGCTGATGAAACTGGTCAGACCAGCGACAAGCCCGGCAACCCGCCCGCCCGCCAGCGACATATGTCGCGCGGCCGGGTCATAAAGCCCCAGTTTGCGCGCGGCCTGAAACCCAACGAAGCCCAGGGCGATTACCCCGATCAACAGACGGAATACGTCAGGATCGGTGACACGATAGAGCGCAGCGCCCAGAGCGATCCCCGGCACAGCGCCCAGGATCAACGCCCAGGCGGCGGGCCCATCCCAACGCTTCCAATAGGGTTTCAGCGCGGTCACATCCATCAGCATAAGCAGGGGCAGCATCAGCCCGATCGCAGCGCCAGGCTCCAGAATCAGGGCCAGAAGCGGCGTTGCGGCGAAGGCTGCGCCCGAGCCGAACCCGCCCTTCGACACCCCCGCAAAGATCACTGCGGGGATTGCCAGGGCAAAGAATGTCAGGTCCAGAACTTCTGGCATGCGCCCTCCTAAGTGCTGCAATTGCTGCGCTTTAGCGCTATCGCCCCCAGTCGGCGGGCGCAAGGGGCGGGTCGTGCCGCAGCGCAGCGGACTTGCCACAAAGGCCCAATAGGACTAGGCATCCCTGCGAAACCAACTGATCGGAGATCGAACTCATGGCCAGACCCAAAATCGCACTTATCGGCAGCGGCATGATTGGCGGCACGCTTGCCCACCTCGCTGCGCTGAAAGAACTGGGCGACATCGTCCTTTTTGACATTGCCGACGGCATCCCGCAGGGCAAGGCCCTGGATATCGCAGAATCCGGCCCCGTCGAAGGATTTGACGCTGACATGTCCGGCACCACGGATTATTCGGACATTGCAGGCGCCGACGTCTGCATCGTCACCGCTGGTGTGCCGCGCAAGCCGGGGATGAGCCGCGACGATCTGCTGGGTATCAACCTGAAGGTCATGAAGTCGGTTGGCGAAGGCCTCAAGGAACACGCACCGAACGCGTTCGTGATCTGCATCACCAACCCGCTGGACGCGATGGTTTGGGCGTTGCGTGAGTATTCCGGCCTGCCGCACGAAAAAGTCGTGGGCATGGCGGGCGTTCTGGACGCCGGTCGTTTCCGCCACTTCCTGTCGGAAGAGTTTGGCGTGTCCATGCGCGACGTCACCGCATTCGTGCTGGGTGGCCACGGCGACACAATGGTGCCGCTGTCGCGTTACTCCACCGTTGCCGGTATTCCGCTGCCGGATCTGGTCGACATGGGCTGGACCACGCAGGAAAAACTGGACGGTATTATTCAACGCACCCGTGACGGTGGCGCTGAGATCGTTGGCCTGCTGAAGACCGGCTCGGCCTACTATGCCCCCGCCGCATCTGCCATCGAAATGGCCGAAGCGTTCCTGAAAGACCAGAAGCGTCTGCTGCCCTGTGCCGCTTATGTGGACGGCGCGCTGGGCCTCAAGGGCATGTATGTCGGTGTGCCGACCGTGATCGGCGCCGGCGGCATCGAGCGTGTCGTCGACATCAAGATGACCAAAGACGAGCAAACCATGTTCGACAAGTCTGTCGACGCGGTGAAGGGTCTTGTCAAAGCCTGCAAGGGCATCGACCCCTCGCTGGGCTAAGCCTGCACAAAAGTTTGATGAAAAGGCCGGGGTTTTCCCGGCCTTTTTTGTTGCCGGGATGCCGTGGCGGAATGTCGCGAATCAACCAAGATCCCTCATATGTGATCACACTTTTAAATGGTGTGATCACAAAATGACGGAAATTGCCCGATATTGCGCTATCAACTGAAAAAACCGTTTCTTTAGACAATCCTGTTGTGCATGTTCGGTGAAACCCAACTGGACAGGATGATCTCGTGAATATCCATGAATACCAGGCGAAGGCCCTTCTGAAATCCTACGGCGCCCCCGTTTCCGACGGACGTGCCGTGCTGAAAGCCGAAGACGCCAAGACCGCCGCAGGAGAAATGGACGGGCCGTTGTGGGTCGTCAAAGCGCAAATCCACGCAGGTGGCCGCGGCAAAGGCAAATTCAAAGAAGCCGACGCTGGCGACAAAGGCGGCGTGCGCCTGACCAAATCGGTGGAAGAAGCCGCCGAGGAAGCCAAGAAGATGCTGGGTCGCACCCTGGTCACGCACCAGACCGGCCCCGCTGGCAAGCAGGTCAACCGCATCTACATCGAAGATGGCTCGGGCATCGAGCGTGAGCTGTATCTCGCGCTGCTGGTCGATCGCCAGACCTCGCGCATCTCGTTCGTTTGCTCGACCGAAGGCGGCATGGACATCGAGGAAGTTGCAGCCGCAACGCCTGAGAAGATCCTGTCGTTCAGTGTTGATCCCGCCACCGGGTATCAGGGCTTCCACGGTCGTCGCATCGCGTTCTCGCTGGGCCTGGAAGGTCAGCAGGTCAAGCAATGCGTGAAACTGATGGGTCAGCTGTACCAAGCCTTCACCGAGAAGGACATGGAGATGCTGGAGATCAACCCGTTGATCATCACCGACGAAGGCAACATCAAGGTGCTGGACGCGAAGGTGAGCTTCGACGGCAACGCGATCTATCGCCACCCGGACATCGCCGAGCTGCGCGACACCACCGAAGAAGATCCCAAAGAGCTTGAGGCGTCGAAATACGACCTGAACTACATCGCTCTGGACGGTGAAATCGGCTGCATGGTGAATGGCGCGGGTCTGGCCATGGCGACGATGGACATCATCAAGCTTTATGGCGCCGAGCCAGCGAACTTCCTGGACGTTGGCGGCGGTGCCACCAAAGAAAAGGTCACCGAGGCGTTCAAGATCATCACCTCTGACCCGAACGTCAAAGGCATCCTGGTGAACATCTTCGGCGGCATCATGCGCTGTGACGTCATCGCCGAGGGCGTGGTTGCGGCCGTGAAAGAAGTGGGCCTTCAGGTTCCGCTGGTCGTCCGTCTGGAAGGCACCAACGTGGAAGCCGGCAAGGACATCATCAACAATTCCGACGTTGATGTGATCGCCGCGGACAACCTGTCCGACGGCGCCGAGAAAATCGTCAAGGCTGTGAAAGGGTAAGCCAGATGAGCCGGAGGCTTCTCGCTATTCTGTGCGCTGTTGGACTGGCCGCATGCCAAACGCCTCTCGATGAGAGTGGCAAGGCAACGTCCGGGCCGCTCGGTCAAGAGCTGCTCATGACCGATGCTGTTCAGGTAGCCTACAAAGAAGCCGTGGCGGCCTGCATTGACGTCGCTGATACGTCCGTTGTCCCATCTGTTCCAGGAAGCAGCGGGTTTGTCGCGGACAGCACCGGCTTTTCGGCACGGATCGAGAACCCGCGTGTTCTTGGGCGCACGTCGGTCAATGCCGCGCGAACGAAAGCGGGGTGCGTTGTCTATGTATCCCCGATTTATCCGGTTGAAGTGAATACCATTCGTAGCCTTACCCACTCTGTCCTTGCCGCCAAGGGCGTGTCCCCGGAGGTCGTATACCGAAGCGGGACCAATTCCGGCGCAGGCTACGCTCAGACCATTGTGAAGTGAAACGTCGCAGGCGTTCGCGCCTGCCCCGAAAATCAGCGGCACGCCGCACAAAAACAGGAGACAGCCACATGGCAATCCTCGTAGACGAAAATACCAAGGTGATCTGTCAGGGCTTCACCGGCTCGCAAGGCACCTTCCATTCCGAGCAAGCGATTGCTTATGGCACCAAGATGGTCGGCGGTGTGACGCCGGGCAAAGGTGGCCAGTCGCATCTGGACCTGCCGGTGTTCAACTCGGTGCATGAGGCGAAAGCCAAGACCGAAGCCAACGCCAGCGTGATCTATGTGCCGCCGCCCTTCGCGGCCGACTCGATCCTGGAAGCGATCGACGCCGAGATGGAGCTGATTGTCTGCATCACCGAAGGCATCCCGGTGCTGGACATGATGCGGGTGCAGCGCGCGCTGGAAGGCTCGGCCTCGCGGCTCGTGGGTCCGAACTGCCCCGGCGTGATCACCCCCGGCGCCTGCAAGATCGGCATCATGCCGGGTCACATCCACCAGCGCGGCAGCGTCGGTGTTGTGTCGCGCTCGGGCACGCTGACCTATGAAGCGGTCAAGCAGACCTCGGACATCGGCCTGGGCCAATCGACCGCAGTCGGCATCGGTGGCGACCCGATCAAGGGCACCGAGCATATCGACGTGCTGGACATGTTCCTGGACGATGATGAGACCCAGTCGATCATCATGATCGGTGAGATCGGGGGCTCGGCAGAAGAAGAAGCCGCCGAGTTCCTGGCCGAACAGCGCAAGAAAGGCCGTTGGAAGCCGACCGCCGGTTTCATCGCCGGCCGCACGGCGCCTCCGGGCCGCCGCATGGGCCACGCGGGCGCGATTGTCGCCGGTGGCAAGGGCGGTGCCGAGGACAAGATCGAAGCGATGAAGTCCGCCGGTATCGTTGTCGCCGACAGCCCTGCCGGTCTGGGCGAAGCGGTGCTGAAAGCCATCGGTTAAAACACTCTCTCGCGCGCCCCGCTTCCTGCCGGGCGCGCGTTTTCCAACCTTTTCAGGTGACGCCATGAACGACCAAAGCCCGAACGACGTGTTCCACGCCTCCAGCTTCATGCAAGGCCACAATGCCGAGTATCTGGAACAGCTGTATGCGCAATATGCGAATGACCCGAATGCGGTCGATGAGGCCTGGCAGGCCTTTTTTGCCGAATTGGGCGACGACGATCTGGATGTGAAGGCCGAGGCGGCCGGGCCGTCCTGGGCGCGCAGCGACTGGCCGCAGATGCCCACGGGTGACCGGGTGCACACGCTGGACGGGGCCTGGCCCGAAGCGCCCGCCGAGGCAGAGGTCAAATCGGCCGGCAAGAAGATTGCCGCCAAGGCCGAAGAAAAAGGCGTCAAGGTTTCTGACGACCAGATCAAGCGCGCTGTGCTGGACAGCATCCGGGCGCTGATGATCATCCGCGCTTACCGTATTCGTGGCCACTTGGTTGCTGATCTGGACCCGCTGGGCATGCGTGATGAAACGCTGCATCCCGAGCTGGACCCGGCGTCCTATGGCTTCACCGAAGCCGACATGGATCGCCCGATTTTCATCGACAACGTGCTGGGGCTGCAACTGGCCTCGATGCGGCAGATCGTGGACATCGTGAAGCGCACCTATTGCGGCACCTTCGCGCTGCAATACATGCACATTTCGAACCCGGAAGAAGCCGGGTGGCTGAAAGAACGGATCGAGGGCTTCGGCAAGGAGATCCAGTTCACCCGTGAGGGCCGCAAGGCGATCCTGAACAAGCTGGTCGAGGCCGAGGGCTTCGAAAAGTTCCTGCATGTGAAATACATGGGCACCAAGCGGTTCGGGCTGGATGGTGGCGAAAGCCTGATCCCGGCGATGGAGCAGGTGATCAAACGTGGCGGCGCGCTGGGCCTGAAGGAAATCGTTATCGGCATGCCACACCGGGGCCGTCTGAGTGTGTTGGCCAACGTGATGGCAAAACCGTATCGCGCCATTTTCAACGAATTCCAGGGTGGCAGCTTCAAGCCTGAGGACGTGGATGGCTCGGGCGATGTGAAATACCACCTGGGTGCTTCGTCTGACCGTGAGTTCGATCAGAACAAAGTGCACCTGTCGCTGACCGCGAACCCGTCGCACCTTGAGGCCGTGAACCCCGTGGTTCTGGGCAAAGTGCGCGCCAAGCAGGAACAGCTGGGCGATACGGATCGTGACCAGGTTCTGCCGATCCTGCTGCACGGGGACGCGGCCTTTGCGGGTCAGGGTGTCGTGGCCGAGGGCTTCGGCCTGTCTGGCCTGATCGGTCACAAGACCGGCGGCACAATGCATATCATCGTGAACAACCAGATCGGGTTTACCACCGCGCCGCACTTCTCGCGCTCCAGCCCGTATCCTACGGATATTGCGCTGATGGTCGAAGCGCCGATCTTCCACGTGAACGGCGACGATCCCGAGGCCGTTGTGCACGCCGCGCGTGTGGCGACCGAGTTCCGTCAGAAGTTCCACAAGGACGTGGTCATCGACATCTTCTGCTACCGCCGTTTTGGGCACAACGAGGGCGATGAGCCCATGTTCACCAACCCGGTCATGTACAAGAAAATCAAGACCCACAAGACGACGCTTCAGCTTTATACCGAGCGTTTGGTCAAGGATGGTCTGATCCCTGAGGGCGAGATCGACGACATGAAGACCGCGTTCCAGGCGCATCTGAATGAGGAATTCGAGGCCGGCAAGGATTACAAACCCAACAAGGCCGATTGGCTGGACGGGCGCTGGTCGCATCTGGATCGTCAGGGCGAAGATTACCAGCGCGGCGAAACCGCCATTCCGACCGAGACATTCGCCCAAATTGGCAATGCCCTGGCGCGCGCGCCCGAAGGTTTTCCGCTACACAAGACCGTTGGACGTTTGCTGGACGCCAAGAGGGCGATGTTCGACAGCGGCGAAGGCTTTGACTGGGCCACCGGCGAAGCGCTGGCCTTTGGGTCGTTGTTGACCGAAGGATTTCCGGTTCGCCTGTCGGGTCAGGACGCCACGCGCGGCACGTTCAGCCAGCGTCATTCCGGGTTCATCAACCAGGAAACAGAAGAGCGTTACTATCCGCTGAACAACATCCGCGAGGGTCAGGCGCATTATGACGTCATCGACTCGATGCTGTCGGAATACGCGGTTCTGGGCTTCGAATACGGCTACTCGCTGGCCGAACCCAACGCGCTGACCTTGTGGGAGGCGCAGTTTGGCGACTTTGCCAACGGCGCGCAGATCATGTTTGATCAGTTCATCTCGTCGGGTGAAAGCAAGTGGCTGCGCATGTCCGGCCTGACCGTTCTTCTGCCGCATGGCTTCGAAGGGCAGGGGCCTGAGCACAGCTCGGCCCGTCTGGAGCGGTTCTTGCAGATGTGTGGTGGTGACAACTGGATCGTGGCCAATTGCACCACGCCGGCGAACTATTTCCACATCCTGCGCCGACAGCTGCACCGAAGCTACCGCAAGCCGCTGATCCTGATGACGCCGAAATCGCTTTTGCGCCACAAGATGGCCGTGTCGAAGGCCGAAGAATTCACCACCGGCTCCAGCTTCCACCGGGTCCTGTGGGATGACGCGCAATACGGCAATTCCGACACGAAACTGGCGGATGACAAGAAGATCAAACGCGTGGTGATGTGTTCGGGCAAGGTCTATTACGACCTGCTGGAAGAACGTGATGCGCGCGGGGTCGACGACGTCTATCTGATGCGGGTCGAACAATTCTATCCCTTCCCGGCGCTGAGCCTGGTGAAGGAATTGGAACGCTTCCCGAATGCCGACATCGTCTGGTGTCAGGAAGAGCCCAAGAACCAGGGCGCCTGGTTCTTTATGGAACCGAATATCGAATGGGTGCTGTCGCGGATCGACGCGAAAGCCTCCCGTCCCATTTATGCCGGTCGTCCGGCCTCGGCCTCTCCGGCCACGGGTCTGGCGAAAGCGCACAAAGCACAACAAGAGGCGCTGGTGAACGACGCGCTGAACATCGAAGGAAAAGACGCATGAGCATCGAAGTACGGGTCCCGACGCTGGGCGAAAGCGTAACGGAAGCGACCGTGGCCACCTGGTTCAAGAAACCGGGTGACTCAGTGGCAGTAGATGAAATGCTGTGCGAACTGGAAACCGACAAGGTGACGGTCGAAGTGCCGTCCCCGGCCGCTGGCGTGCTGGGTGAAATCGTTGCCGCCGAAGGCGAAACGGTGGGTGTTGATGCCCTGCTGGCCACCCTTGGCGAAGGCGCGGGCGCGGCCCCAGCGCCTGCGGCGGCTGATCCCGCCCCCGCAGCCCAATCCGGCGCGTCCGTCGACGTGATGGTGCCCGCCCTGGGCGAAAGTGTGAGCGAGGCGACCGTGTCGACCTGGTTCAAACAGGTGGGCGAAGCCGTGGCGCAGGACGAAATGCTGTGTGAGCTGGAAACCGACAAAGTCTCGGTCGAAGTGCCCGCCCCTGCGGCCGGTGTGCTGACCGAAATCGTGGCCCCGGAAGGCACCACGGTGGACGCCACGGCCAAGCTGGCGGTTCTGTCGTCCGGGGGTGCCGCTGTTGCCGCGCCTGCGCCGGCCGCCGCCGCGCCTGCTGCTGCCGCAACCGCAGGCAAGGACGTCGAAGACGCCCCGTCCGCCAAGAAGGCAATGGCCGAGGCTGGGTTGAACCCCGCTGACGTGCAAGGCTCGGGCCGTGATGGCCGTGTGATGAAACACGATGTCGCCGCCGCCCTGGCAGCACCCAAGCCCGCTGCTGCAGCACCTGCCGCCGCACCGCGTGCACCGGTCAGCGCCGACGACGCGTCCCGCGAGGAGCGGGTCAAGATGACCCGTCTGCGCCAGACCATCGCGCGCCGCCTGAAGGACAGCCAGAACACCGCCGCGATGCTGACCACCTATAACGAGGTCGACATGACCGAGGTCATGGCCCTGCGCAACCAGTACAAGGATCAGTTCGAGAAGAAGCACGGCGTGCGCCTGGGTTTCATGTCCTTCTTCACCAAGGCCTGCTGTCATGCGCTGAAAGAGGTTCCCGAGGTCAACGCAGAAATCGACGGCACCGACATTGTGTACAAGAACTTCGTGCACATGGGGGTCGCCGCGGGCACGCCCACGGGCCTGGTCGTTCCGGTCATTCGCGATGCCGACAGCATGTCCTTTGCCGGTATCGAAAAGGCGATCGCCGAAAAGGGCCGCCGCGCCCGTGACGGCAAACTGTCGATGGACGAAATGCAGGGTGGCACCTTCACCATCTCGAACGGCGGTGTCTACGGCTCGCTAATGTCTTCGCCGATCCTGAACCCGCCGCAATCCGGTATCCTGGGCATGCACAAGATCCAGGACCGCCCGATGGCAATCAACGGCCAGGTTGTGATCCGCCCGATGATGTATCTGGCGCTGTCCTATGACCACCGGATCGTGGATGGCAAAGGCGCCGTGACCTTCCTGGTGCGGGTGAAAGAAGCGCTGGAGGATCCGCGCCGCCTGCTGATGGACCTGTAAGCCAGATGTTTCGGGGTCCGCCAAGGCGGACCCCGCTTTCGAATAGACAGGCGCGCGCGTCGCGCCACCCCGGACGTGCGATCGGGGCTGAGAGGAGTGAGAAAAAATGGCAGATTATGACGTAATCATCATTGGCGGCGGCCCCGGGGGCTATGTCTGCGCCATCCGCTGCGCCCAGCTGGGCCTGAAAACCGCCTGTGTCGAAGGGCGTGACACCCTGGGCGGCACCTGCCTGAACGTGGGCTGCATCCCGTCGAAGGCGCTCTTGCATGCCTCGCATTCGCTGCACGAAGCACAGCACAATTTCGCCAAGATGGGCCTGAAGGGCAAAACCCAATCGGTCGATTGGAAGCAGATGATCGCCTATAAGGACGAGGTCATCGAAGGCAACACCAAGGGCATCGAGTTCCTGTTCAAGAAAAACAAGGTCGACTGGCTGAAAGGCTGGGGATCGATCCCCGCGGCGGGTCAGGTCAAGGTCGGTGACGAGGTGCACAACGCAAAGCACATCGTGGTCGCCTCCGGGTCCGAGGCCTCCAGCCTGCCGGGCGTCGAGGTGGACGAAAAGATCGTCGTGACCTCGACCGGCGCGCTGAGCTTGCCGAAAATCCCGAAAAAGATGGTGGTGATCGGCGCCGGTGTGATCGGGCTGGAAATGGGCTCGGTCTATGCCCGTCTGGGCACCGAGGTCACCGTGGTCGAATTCCTTGATGTCGTGACGCCGGGCATGGATGGCGAGATCCAGAAAGTGTTCCAGCGCACCCTGAAAAAACAAGGCATGAACTTCATCATGGGGGCCGCGGTCCAGAAGGTCGACAAGACCAAGACCAAGGCCAAAGTCATCTACAAGCTGCGCAAGGACGACAGCGAGGCGACGATTGACGCCGACGTGGTGCTGGTCGCCACCGGTCGCCGTCCCTTCGTTGATGGCCTGGGGCTGGACGCAGTTGGCGTGAAAATGACCGACCGCGGGCAGATCGCGACGGATCACTGGAAAACCTCGGTGCCGGGCATCTGGGCGATCGGCGACGTGGTCGAAGGCCCGATGCTGGCCCACAAGGCCGAAGACGAAGGCATGGCTGTGGCGGAAAGCATCGCCGGTCAGGCCGGTCACGTGAACTATGACGTGATCCCCGGCGTGATCTACACTTCGCCCGAGGTTGCTTCGGTCGGCAAGACCGAAGAAGAGCTGAAGGCGGCCGGCGTCGCCTACAAGGTTGGCAAGTTCAGCTTCATGGGCAATGGCCGCGCCAAGGCCGTGTTCATGGGCGACGGGTTCGTCAAGATTCTGGCCGACAAGGCCACCGACCGCGTGTTGGGCGTTCACCTGATGGGCCCAGCGGCCGGTGAGTTGATCCACGAAGCCTGCGTTCTGATGGAGTTTGGCGGCTCGGCCGAAGATCTGGCCCGCACCTGCCACGCCCACCCGACCTTCTCGGAAGCGGTGCGTGAGGCGGCCCTTGCCTGTGGCGACGGCCCGATCCACTCCTAGTAGGACGATTCGAACAAAAATAAGGGGCGTCGGGCATAAACACCCGGCGCCCTTTTCACTTTTCCGAAAGTATCCTCGTCGAAGGCACAAAACGCCGCGCAGTGGCAGCCCGACTCGGATCAGGCGACCAGCATTTTCAACCCCTGCGTCACATCCGTGCGCACGGCCAGTCGGAGCGCTGGTTCATCCCCGGCTGCCAAGGCCGCCAGGATCATCCGGTGATGTTTTTGTAGGTCGGTCCGATTGCGACCTTCGTAAAGTGACCGCATCGTCGGACCCAGTTGCAACCAGACGGTTTCAGCCATCGCCAGCATCGCCGGGGCCTGCGCGCGCAGATACAGCGTGCGGTGAAACTCAAGGTTCGTGCGCAGATACCCGACCGCGTCTTGTTTCGCCACGAACTCGGAAACGCGCGCGTTGATCGAACGAAGGCGATCAATCAGGGCGATATGGGCACGGGGCAGGGCACGCGCGGCCAGTTCCGGCTCTAACAAGGCGCGCACAGCGGCAAGTTCCTCAATCCGATCCGCGGCCAGGTCGGGGGCCGTGACCCGGCCAGACGACGACAAGGTCAGCGCGCCCTCGGCGGCTAGGCGCCGCACCGCTTCGCGGGCGGGGGTCATCGACACGCCAAATTCCTTGCCAATGCCCCTTAGAGTCAGCGCCTGACCGGGGTCAATGTCCCCATGCATGATCCGTGCACGCAAGGCACGATAGACCTGTTCATGGGCGGAACCGGTGGCGTCTGCGGGCTGTTTTGCGTGTGTTTGCATAAACTGCAATGTGATCACAAAATCCCACGCCGTCAATCACGGAACCGATAACGATGTAGCCTGGCCCCATTGTCTTTCAACCAGCGGCGCGGTGCTTCATATTGTGGGCAGATATCGGCCACAACGGCCCAGTAGGCGGCGGAATGGTTCATCTCGACCAGATGCGCCACCTCGTGCGCGGCGACATAGTCCAGCACCTCGGGCGGCGCCATGACCAGGCGCCAAGAATACATCAGCCCGCCCCGCGACGAACACGACCCCCATCGCGACCGCGTGTCGCGCAGGGTCAGGCGGGTGAAGTCGCGTCCGACGGCTTTCGCGTATCGCTCGGACGCCGCCTGAAGCCGCTGGCGCGCTTCGTGTTTGAACAAGGCGGTCAGACGCGCCCCGGTCTTGTCAGGCGCGGTGACGGGCAGGTGGATGACGCCTTCGCCCAGACGCGCGGATCTGACGGGCCCGGGAACCAACGCATGATCACGCCCCTCGAACAGAACGCTGCCGCCGGGAAGGGGACGAATGGCATCGAGCCGCCCAGCTAGGTGGCTGCGAATCCAGTCCGCCTTGTCCTGCGCGAAGACCATCGCCTCGCGTCGCGACGCCCCGCGTGGCAGGGTCAGCGTGACCCGGCCATCAAGTTGCGACACCCTGAGCGACAGGCGCCGCGCCCGAGCGGACGGTTTCAGCAAAAGCGCGATCGGCGGGTCGCCGGGAAGATACACCGTCTCAGCCTGTTTCATTTCAGCCCCTTTGTCGCGTCTGCGCACTGGCTCTTAACACATCCTGCCGAAAGCCTTTGACACGCTGCGCGAGCTATGGCACTTGGCGACAGATTTCGCACGAGAAACAGACGACGGAAAGGGGCTTGTCATGCCCAAGGATGAATGGGGCGTCAAACGGGTCTGCCCGACCACCGGAAAACGCTTTTACGACCTGAACGCCAATCCCATCGTCAGCCCCTATACGGGCGAGGTGGTGAACCTGGAAACAGGAAAAGGTGCGCGCACCATGGTTGCCGACAAGGCCGACAAGGCGTCGATGAAAGACGATCTGACGGATGACGCAGATGCCGTTCTGGAAGACGACGACGATTCGAAAGATGTCGATTTGGGCGATGATGTCCTTGAGGACGATGACGAAGACGAGGTTTCGCTGGACGAAATCGCTGACGTCGCCGCCGAAGACGATGAGGGCTGAAAGCCCGATCTGAAAAAAGCGGCGAAGGCGCGGGGTTTTCACTTGAACCCCCCCGCGCCTTCGCCTAGATAGCCCGGGCAGACGGAAACGTCGCCCAAGGTTTGGGGCCTTAGCTCAGCTGGGAGAGCGCCTGCATGGCATGCAGGAGGTCAGCGGTTCGATCCCGCTAGGCTCCACCACCCCCCCCTTCAGGTCCAGGTTGGAAGTTCTTTAAAGGGATGTCTTTACCGGCATTTTCGTCGAATTGTTTGATTTCCTCGAACCTTTCACCCGGCCGGTTTGGGTTCTTTCGTTGCTGTTGCACACGATCCTTGAGGGCAGCGAAAATCGACTCGGCCAACGCGTAAACGTCCGATACAGCTTCGCGCGCCCACCTCAAGCCGCCGGATTTCGCCCAGCAAGTTTGTGACGATAGCTGCGTGACGCGACGGGATTTTCTCATTCTGCCGCGTCAGAGAATCTTTCTTCGCGCGCCACTCCTGGAGAAACAGATCCTTGATCGGGGTCGTCGAGTCTCCAAACGCCGGGTGACCTGCATGCGGTCCAGACTGGAATTGTTCAGCTCGTTCCTGAGGTCGAACAGTCTCAGTACGATCTTGAGAGTCAGGCAGGTCAGAAACGCCGGGCCAATATTAGAAACGTTAGGCCGCAAAGTGTACGGCGCACTGATTTGGATTTGGGCATGGAGATCTCCGGTTTTCCAGCGGGTTTCGCTGAACGCTGCCCTCTCAACGTTAGTTTGGAATGACTCGACGCGATCTTATGCGTGACATGCCCAGGGGGCCGGGCAGGGCGGATTTTCGCCCGTCTCAAAAAAAACTGAATTTTTGCAAAAAAAGCGCTTGCGACTCGCAGCAGGGAGGCCTAAACACCCCTTCACCGGCGGCGCTGAGGCGCACGACGGGACGCCAGACGGGTTGAAAGACTGCGCGGCGGAGAAGAAAAACTTGAGGTAACTGACGCGGGTTGCGCCAAAGAGATGCGGCGCTTCCGGTAGATTTTGTCTCGGGTCTTTGGTTTCGGCCGTGGATCCACGTTCTTTGACATTGATGATATCTGAAGAGATATGTGGGCGGTTTGGTTTATTTCGATGAACAAACAACTGCA
>NZ_JALBYQ010000005.1 GCF_022678625.1 Aliiroseovarius subalbicans
AGCTTTGACGGCATCGAGGAGATCGACGGCGCGGGGGCTGACATCCGCGTGGGCCGCGACGGGCGGCTTGACCTGACGGGGGTGACGCTCAGCAACGTGGGGGCCCTGGTTGGCGATCGCGGCGCCGAGACGATCCTTGGCACCGCGGGCGACGACCGGATCGACGGGCGGCACGGCTTTGACAGCGTGTTCTATGCCGGGCCGGTGCAGGGCTATACCATTGAGATTACCGGGGAAATGTCGGCGGTGATCGAGAGCCCGGAGAGCGGGCGCGACAGTCTCATCGGCATCGAGGCGGTGGTGTTCGACAATTACACCCTGCGCCTTGACGGTGAAAACAACGCGCCAATTGGCGGGCTTGACCGGCTGGTCGTGGGCGAAGACGCGGCGCTGACGCTGCCGACCTCGGACCTCATGGCGAACGACTTTGATCCGGACGGCGACGCGTTCAGCGTGACGGGGGTGGGCAGCGACGCGATCGGCATCCGGCTTGAGGATGGCATGGTCACGCTTGACCCGGCCGGTGAGTTCGAGGCGCTGGGAGCGGGGCAGACCGCCGAGATCACGGCGCGCTACACCACCACGGACGCAGAAGGCGCCCAGGGCCGCGGCGCGATCGCGATCACCGTCGAGGGCGCGAACGACGCGCCCGTGGCCGGGGCTGACACCGCGGCGACGGTGGAAAGCGTGCCGGTCAGCGGCAACGTGCTGGCAAATGACACAGACGTCGACACCGGCGCGGTGCTGCGCGTGACGCAGGTGGCGGGCGACGCGGCGGGGGTGGGCCACCCGGTCACTCTGCCTTCCGGCGCCACGCTCACCCTCGGCGCTGACGGCAGCTACAGCTACAACCCGAACGAAGCCTTCGCCTTCCTCGCCCTGGGCACCACCACCACCGACACCATCAGCTACACCGTCAGCGACGAACACGGCACAACCGACACCCAATCCCTCACCGTCACAATCACGGGCGACAACGATGCCGTGATTGATGCTGACGAGACATATAGCGTGGTGGTTGGTGGCACGCTGTCCCAGGGGGCGGCGACGGGCCTGCTTGCCAATGCAACGGACATCGACCTTGCAGATGTGGTTCAAGTCGTGGGCGCCGATAGCCTGAGCGAACAGACTGGCAGTTCGGGCGGCACCTTTGTTCTGGCCGCTGATGGAAGCTTCAGGTTCAATCCTGGCGCGGATTTCAACGATGTGGGCTTTGGCGAAAGCCGGGTGACCACGCTTGACTACATCGTCACGGATGGGAACGGCAGCACGGACAGCTCAACCGTTGAAGTGACGGTGAATGGTTCGCCGTTCGACCCGTTTACCGAAGGTGAGGCCCGGTTCACGCAGTTTGACGCCAGCGACGAAGCGGCGCTGGTGCTGCGAACGGTCACGGGGACATTCGATCAGCGCAAGCAGTTGGACGTGTTCGACACCTTGGCCGAACGCGCTGCCAGATCCGAATTCGACCTATCGACGCTGTTTGACTTTACTCTGCTCGACATTGACCAATCGATCGCGATTTCGCTTGGCGCAGGGGGCGCGAGCTTGACGACGGTGGGCGATCAATCCGGCGACGGGGTGCTGAACGATAGTATCGCCGATGCCATCGCGGCGTTTGGTGGCGGCTTGGCGGCAGTGACGCGCCCGATCGGCCCGATTGCAGCCTCACCGACGATCGACGCGGTTTTCGATCTGGAGATCGACCTTGGATTTGATCTGGATATGGCGACGCTGGGCGAGGCGGTGTTTTTCCAACCAATCCGGATTGACCTGGCCGCGCCCGAAACAATTGGTGCCAATGATGCGTTCATCCTGCGCTCGACCAACCTGCACAGCCTGACGCCTGAGACGGCGATCGAGACGGTCGGGCTTGGAAGCATTGTTGTTGAAAACACTTTTGACATTTCAGACACGACGATTAGCCACCTCGGCTATGAGATCGAGACGCGTGATTTCGGCCCCTTCGCATTCGATGGGCTGGCGTCGAAGGACTTTGCCTTCCTGGCCGAATTCAAACTGGCGGATGCGATCGAGGCGACAAAGGCGGCGATTTCGACGCTGGTGGCCGACATCAACGATGTCTTCGGGAAATCCCTGCCAGACCCGACCGATCTTCTGGACCGGTTGGTTGATATCGACGTGGCCGGGCTGGCGCAGGGGGTGATCGGCGGCACGGTGGATATTGCGGCAATCCGGGCCGAGGTGGCGGCGGCAGCAGGCAGCGGCGACCCGGCCAGTGCCAACCCGCTTGAAGTGGTGCGCAAGCTGGTGGATCAGCTGCTTGAGGCAGGCCAGGCTGACCTGTCTACGTTGACCAGTCTGGACGGCGTGGTAACCAACGCGCGCGCGCTGTATGAGCTTGGCCAGCGCACCGTGCTCAATCAATTTGATGCGTTCACGGCGGAGGGCACGGGCTTGTTCTTCCTGCCTTCTGCCGACAACCCGGATGAGATGATCGCGGTCAGCGGAGCCGATGTTCAGGCTGCTGCCGAGCAGGAGGGCATCGCTGCGCGGGTGCAAAGTGCGCTGGCGGAACTGCAGGCGATTGCCTATGCACCTTTCGACGGTGTTTCGGTCGACTTCGCGCTGCCCATCGACAATGTCGAAACGATCTCTGGCTTTTCTCCCGACGACTCCAATGTGTTTGGTGCAGAGGCGAGGGCTGGCACTCAAGGTATCGAAGTTGTCCAGGAAACCAAGCTTGCGTCGGTGGCGATAGATTTTGAAACCGTTGCGCTGAGCCTGATCGAGGAACTCCTGAAAGAGGCAGATGACACGCCACAGACCAAGGCGTTGAAGAACTACCTTGAGTTTGCCAAAGCCGCGCAGCTCGCCGCGGAACAAGGGGTCGAGGCCGAGATGGTGTTGAAGCCCGCAGAGCTGGTGGCAGCGGCGCTTGACCAAGCCTTTCGGGCCATCAACACGGCGGGCGAGACGCTTGACAGTTTCGTGCCCGGCGATTTCTACACGAAGGTCAACGGCGTGTCGGGGGCCCAGACGATCGAGCAACTGGATGCGGCGATTGACGCATCGGTCAGCGCGCTGTTGGGTCCGCAGGGGCTGGCAGGAGGGCTGGACCGCATCCTTGAGGGGGTGACCAGCTTGCCGGGAATCCCGCAGCTTGAAGCCATTCTTGGCCAGCTTGAGAGCGCGTTCTCGTCGATCGGTATCAACGAATATGGGGCAGGTGCTTTCACCAGTGCGCTCGAAGGGGCGCAGCGGGCGATTGGCACGCTCAACGGCTTTGGCTTCTCGATTGATCTTGGCTTCTACTCGATCAACGTCTACCCGTTCCGTGGCGTGACCGGGACACCGCTGTCGATCATCAACCGGGCAGTCGACGCGGCCGCCGATGGGGTGACCGCCGTCGCCAGTGCGGGTGAGGTGGCCGCAAACTTGTCGTCGGTCATTTCTGGGCTGCGCACCGCGAATTTCAATACGATCTCCGCGTTTGCCGATGACCTAGCCGACGGGCTCAAATCCCTGGCGCGCGGCGCGGAGCTGGCGGCAGAGCTGACAGCGGACTTCGTTGACGCCAAGATCGACGCCGATCTGTCAATCGTGCAACGCGCGGTGTTTGACCCCGATGAGGTGAGCGTGACCTATGGCATCGGCGGGTTCGAAATTGCCGCCGGGGTTGGGGAAGCGGTTGGCATGTATGCCGTCGGCACGGCGGGCGACACCGTGACAGGCCATGCGACCTATGCGTTCAACGGGGATGTCGACTACGACTACCGTCTGAAGATCGACGTCGACCCTCGGTTGAACTTCTTTGACAGTGATCTGGCCGCAGAAGTTTTCATGGGCAAGTTGCAGTCGGAAGGTGCCAGCCCTGACGCGAGCTTTTCTGACGAATTCGTCTTCCTGTCGCTGAATGACGGAGACCCGCGTGAGGCGATCAACAATCCCGTGATCGACATCGAGGTGGATGTGACGGGGGCCATCACTGACCAGCTGCGCGCAACCTTCCAAGAGCGCTTCGGGTTCGACGTGCCCGACGGCGTGGTTTTGGAAGACGGCGAGATTTTCCTGTTCGCACTGGAGGACATCGCGCTTGGCATGGACGATTTCGGCAAGGTGACCGAGAGCTTCGACATCCTATTGTCCTGATGTTGCCGACGCGCGCGTGTTTGTGGCCGCAGGCATTCCTGGAGCGCCGACCGCACCGGACAGGTCCCGGCTCCTCGCTTTCGTTGACAAGGTTCCGGTCGGCTCCTAGAACCCATCGAAGCGCGCCTGTGGTGGTCACGTGGCCCTTTCTCGGTGATGTCATGCCGGTTCGGAATGCGCAGGGTTGCGCTGGCAAAGGTAAATTCCCCCAATGAAAGTATTGACCTCTCTCTGGGCATTTGCGGTTCGTTACCCGCTGCTTGTCGCGATCATTCTGATCACCGTTCAATGCGCCTTTGCGCTGGACAACCGGTTCTTCTGGTTCTCGGATGAGGTGCGCTATGCCGAGGCCTATTCCAATCTTGCGCAAGACGGGCATTGGATCGTCTTGCGGCTGAATGGCGTGCCTTACCCCGACAAGCCGCCGATCTATTTCCTGATGCTGGCCTTGCTGGACCTGCTGCCCGGCATATCGCTTCCCTCCGTGATGCTGCTTGGATCCGCAGTGTCCGGTGTCATTCTGGTTGCAGCGCTGCTGCGCCTTGGCCGGGTGATCGGGTTCACCCGCGAGGAGCTGGCAGCTGGCGTCTGTGTGCTTTTGTCCTTGGTCAGCGTCGTGATGCTGTTTCACTATGTGCGCATGGACCTGTTGTTCGTGGCGCTGATTATTTTTTCCATAGCGGGATTGTATGACCACTACCTCAACGGGGCAGGCGCAAGGCCTGCCTATCTGGGCTTTGCCTTCGCAGGGCTGGCAGCATTGACCAAGGGGCCTCTTGGGATTGTCATTCCGGTTGCCGTTGTCCTTGTCTGTGCCATCTGGGCGGGCCGCGCCAGGGGCGCTTTCACCCGCGTCACCGCCGTCGGACTTGCTGTGTCGATTGCCATCATGGCGACCTGGGCGGCCGGCATTCTTATCGTCGAAGGGATCGACTTTCTGATGGGTGACATCATCGGCGACCAGATTGTTGCGCGCGCGACGGATACGTTCCACCACAAGGAACCCGTCAGTTATTACTTCAAAGTCGTGCCGATCGCGTTGCTGCCGTGGGTGGGATACCTGCTTGCGGTATCCCCGGCCAAAGCAGTTTCTCTTCCCGCAGAGCTGCTCGCGACCCGGCATACGGCCTCTCCGACTGTCGTCCTGTCGCTGTTTGCTTTGGTGGTCTTTTGTATTCTGTCGGCGTTGGACGGCAAGGTCGCGGTCTACATCCTGCCGTTGGTCTCTTTTGTCGCCTTTGCGCTGGGAAAGCTGATTGTCGGTGCCCCCAGTTCGCGCGGTTTTATGGGTGTCGCAGCGTGCCTGCTGCTTCTTGCTGTCGGGTTGGCCTTTGGTGTTTCGGACGGCGACAACCCAAGCTTGTCGCTGTTTGGGCTTCTGAGCGCGGCAATCCTGGGCGTCATGTCCGCCTTGCTGTTTGTGATGAGGCAAAAACCGGCACCGGTCGTTTTGACGTCCCTCGCACTGGGTATGACGATCTGGAGCGCTTTTACCGCGTTGGCCGTGTTGCCCCAGCTTAACGAAAATCTTTCCACCCAACCCTTTGCGGCCGAGTTGGCGGCTTTCGCCGAACAGGGGCATGTTCCGGTCGCCTACAAGACCTATCCCGGTATTTTTTCATACTATGCTGGTCAGGATGTCGTTCAGGTCGAAACACCGGATGACCTGGCAGCGCTTGGCGCCAAGGGGGCGCCGCTGGTGATTGCCACGCAGCGCAAGGCCTGGGAAAACCTTGGCTTGGAAGGCTATGACATTCTCAAGGCCGGGAAGATTGAAGGCGGAGGCGATGAATACCTTGTTGCGGTGCCGCGGAATGTCGAGAACTAGCGTAGTATCACGCGGTCGGGGGGCTGTGCGGCTGAGCTCAAGTTGCACCAAATTCACCCCGTCGCAGAGTTGAAATCTGGCGTCGACAGGAAAATCGTTCGAAAATGCGTGCAAAACTGAACGCCATATTCACCCTGCAGCGCAAAGCGGCCCTGGTTCTTACGGTGCTGTTGGCGACGTTCGCCTTCACCGAAAAAAGCATCGAGCGGCAGGGCGACCGGTTCCAGATCGTTCTACCGCTGATGGCCTGGGGCTGCACCGCGTTGAACGGACGGGGGTTTGAATACCTGGGCCGCTATCTGGTGATGTTCGCGGGCACGCACGCCAGCAAGAGAGCGCTGGGCGACACGGCGATCAACCAGCGCCCAAACGGCGGCATTCATGGCTTCCCTTCGGGCCATACGTCTACAGCGGCCTTCGGTGCGGCTGGGGTTGCGCAGGCATGCGTGCGGAGCATGCCGATCGTGCAGGGTGTGGCAATTTCTGCCGCAGTGTTTACCGGAGCCAGCCGGGTGCAAACTGGTTGGCACGATATATGGCAGGTCTTGGCTGGGGGGCTTTGGGGCTGGGCTTGTGCCGTCGTGGGCGCACCGGGCGGCCAATTGCGCCGCCGAATGGCCGCTCGGCGCGCAGGTTCCCCTTGATCGCACGCGCCTGTCCTGCAATACCGCAGCCCTGTCGAACCCCATGGCCTGGAGGCCCCGATGACCCAGGAAAACAAGACGGACAAGACCCCGGATTTCACGCTGGTCGTGCCGATGAAGAACGAGGAAGGCAACGTGGCCTTCCTGGCGCAGGCCATTGATGAGGCCTGCGGGGCAATGGCGTTTGAAACGATCTTTGTCGATGACGGGTCGGACGATGGCACGCTGACGAAACTCAAAGAGATCGCGGCAACGTATGACTGGGCGCGCTACCTGGTACATCCGGTGTCCGGCGGGCAATCTTCTGCGGTGCACTCCGGCGTGAAAGCCGCCCGCGCCGCAGTGATCGCGACGATTGATGGTGACGGCCAGAACCCGCCCGCCGAAGTGCCCGGACTGGTCGCGCCCCTGCTGGAGGATAAAGCCGAGGTGCTGGGCCTAGTGGCTGGGCAGCGCGTCAAACGCCAAGACACATGGTCAAAAAAGGCCGCATCGAAGTTTGCCAACGACCTGCGCGGCTGGATGTTGAAGGATGGCACGCGCGACACCGGTTGCGGGCTGAAGGCCTTCCGCCGCGAAGCCTTCCTGGAACTGCCCTATTTCAACAACATGCACCGGTATTTACCAGCGCTGTTCAAGGCTTTTGGCTGGGAGGTCGGGCACAAGGATGTCAGCCACGCCGCGCGAAACGCGGGGGCCTCGAATTACACCAATTTCCAGCGTGCCCTGGTTGGTGTGCATGACCTGCTGGGCGTGTCCTGGCTGATCAAGCGCGCCAAGAAGACCCGCCCGCAAAAGGACGCCTGAGATGCAGCCGCTTTTGGAATATCTTGGCGTTGAGACGACGCTTGACGCCTGGTGGCTGGTCATCGGCATCGGTGCGCAGGCGATGTTTACCATGCGCTTTCTGATCCAGTGGTATGCCTCGGAAAAAGCCGGGGAATCGGTCGTGCCGACATTGTTCTGGTGGTTTTCAATCTTTGGCGGTGCAACGCTGCTTGCCTATGGCGTCTATCGTGGTGAGATCGTGATCATCATGGGCCAGTCACTGGGCCTGTTGATCTATGTGCGCAACCTGATGCTGATCTATCGCAAGCCGGGGCCGGGCACCGACAGCGATCTTTGACGCCACGGATCAGAAGTTGACGGTCACACCGGGCAGGTTCAGGGCCTTCATCAATTCGCGCAACTCCTGACGCGCGGCGACGTTCGAGATGTTCATCTGACCTTGAACACCAACGTCGCGCAAATCCAGAAGAGTCAGCCCGCGCGGGAACAACTCGCGAAAGATCACGCGTTCGTTGAAGCCGGGCGCGACGCGAAATCCGATGCGCTTGGCCAGTTCGTCCAGCGCATCACCCATCTTTTTCTTGTTGTGCATCATCTGCGCGCCCAGACGGTTGCGCACGACGATCCAGTCGATCGGTTTCAGCCCGGCCTGCGCGCGTAACTGGCGCGCGTTCCACACCATTTCAGAGTAAACCGACGGGCCCAGCACCTTGTTCGTATCCGCATCTACATGCGCCAGCAGGTCGAAATCGACGAAACTGTCGTTGAGCGGTGTGATCAGAGTGTCGGCCAGAGAATGGGCCACCTGGCTCAGGCGCGTGTGTGAACCCGGACAGTCGATCAAGATAAAATCGGCATCCGCCTCCATCCCGGCCACGGCCAGCGACAGGCGCCGGTCGTAGGGGTTTTCGCCGGGCTTCAGCGACGAGCGGTCCACCTCGGGCAGATCGCGATATTCCGGCGATGGCAGGTCGAACCCCAGCTTGTCCAGCGTCGCGCGACGGTTGTGCACGTAGCGGCCAAAGGTCTTCTGCCGCAGGTCCAGGTCCAGCACGCCGACCCGATGCCCCATGCGCGAAAGCGCCGTGGCCACATGCATCGACACGGTGGATTTCCCCGCCCCGCCCTTTTCGTTTCCGACAACGATGATATGCGCCAAACCGATTTCCCCAAGAATCCCGATGCCGCGAAAATGCGGCTGTGCGAACTATAAATGCCCATCATTGCCGGGGGAAGAGGCATCGACACGTCGCACCGCAAACATCGTGGCGGCTGGGCCGACGATTTCGAACAGAACCGTCGCACCAATGGTGAGCGTCAGGATCATGTCGGCATGCTGTGGAAATTCGGCGCTGGCAACCAGCGCCATGCCCACGGCCACCCCGGCCTGAGGCAGCAGGGCAGGGCCGAACCACGGTCGTTCGTGCGTCGGACTGTCGCCGATGCGCGCGCCCAGCCAGCCGCCGACCATACGCGCAACAATTCTCAGAATGACATAGCCAGTGCCGACCAGCCCGATCTGCACCAGCTTGTCCAGCTCCAGCGCCGCGCCGGCGAGGATGAAAAAGAGAATCATGAACGGCCACTGGATCAACTCGATCTCATGAAAGGCGCGTTTGTGGTGGCGCGCGCGGTTGGTGATGACCAGCCCCGCCACCATCGCCGCGATCAGGTAAGACACGTTCAGCCACAGCGACAGGCCCGCGGTGAGAAAGACAATGCCCAGCGCCTCGGCTTGCTGTGGTTCACCCGGTGACAACCGCCCAGTCAGGTAAGCACCGGGAAGACCGACGGCCAGACCCAACACCAATGCGCCGCCGATATCCCAGACCGCGTGGCGCAGAATGGTGAAATCGACGCTTCCGTTCATGCCTTTGGCCAGCACGATGATCAGCGAAAAGGCGACCAGCCCCCAGGCGTCGTCAACCGCGACAATGCCCTTGAGTTTGGTGCCAAACCTCTTCGCAACACCCGCCTGGCGGATCGCGTCCTGGGTCGCGGCCGGGTCGGTGGCACAGGCCAGTGCGCCCAGCACCAGCGCCAGCGCCGGCGGCACGCCGATCACGATCAGCCCGATGGCGACCAGTGCAATCGTCACGATCACGATCACGATCGAGATCCACAGGATCTCGGCCCCCATCTTGCGCAGTTTCTTCGCGGTCAGCCCGCCGCCCAGCAGGAACGCGACCATCGACAGGGCCGCGACGGACAGAAACTCGAACAGCGCCTCGGTCTCGGCCGGGATCACGTCGAAGCCTGACTTTCCGGCCAGAATGCCCAGGCCCAGCAGCAGCGTGACGCGGGGTAGGCGAGTGCGTCGGCCCAGAAGGTCCGCGGCCAGGCCAACCAGAAACAGCGCGCCAAGGGCGGTGAATGTCAGGGCAAGATCCATCCGGGCACAATGCCCGGTGGCGCGCGCAAGGGAAACCCTGCAAGTTGTGCGCGCCCATGCGCTCGGCCCACGAAAAAACCCGCCGGATTGCTCCGACGGGTTTCTTTGAAATGTATGGCGCGGTGCTTAGAAGCCCAGGCCTTCGTATTTCGCTTTGAACTTCGACACGCGGCCGCCGGTGTCCAGCAGGCGTGCGCCACCGCCGGTCCAGGCCGGGTGCACGGTGGGGTCGATGTCCAGTTGCAGGGTGTCGCCTTCGGCGCCCCAGGTCGATTTCATCTGATACGAGGTGCCGTCGGTCAGCTTGACCTCGATCGTGTGATATTCGGGATGAATGTCTTTTTTCATGTCGACGCTCCTCAGGCTTTCTTGGGCTTGTAGGTCGTATCTTCGGCGATACGGGCGGATTTACCGCGGCGCGACCGCAGGTAGTACAGTTTGGCGCGACGGACGCGACCGCGACGCACCACGGTGATGCTGTCGATGTTGGTCGAGTGCAGCGGGAACACACGCTCCACGCCTTCGCCAAAGGAAATCTTGCGAACGGTGAACGACCCGGCAATGCCTTTGCCGTTGTTACGGGCGATGCAGACGCCTTCGTAGTTCTGCACGCGCGAACGCGAGCCTTCGGTCACCTTGTAGCCGACGCGAATGGTGTCACCGGCTTTGAAGTCGGGGATGTCATTCCCCAGGGCGGCAATTTGTTCCGCCTCAAGCTGTGCGATCAGGTTCATCTGAAACGCTCCTTATATATGCTCACGGTTAAACCCGCGAAGTTGGTGCCGCCCAAGAGCTCCTGGTTATCACCGGGTCCGCATATGCGCCCGCAGGAGGTAAGTCGCCGTTTCTTGTGTCTGCCGCCCCGGATGCCGCACGGAAACACGTGCCCAAAGCAAAACAGGTCCTGGGACCGATTCCGATCCCGAACGGGCGGGGTATAGGGGGATTTTGCAGCCCGGGCAAGCGTTGAGTTTCGGCAGCTTGCGCGGTCTGAAGGTCAAGCCGGTTCGCGCTCAGTTGCGCGCCTTCGCAACCGACGGACGGGTACGTGGCCAAAGCCGAAACAAACCGTCGCCAATTGTGGACAAAACCTGGGTGAGCGGGCCGTCAAGACGCGCCAGATAGATCGTGGCAATCGCGGCCAGTGGCGGCACCAGCAGCAGGCCGATCAGGGTTGGTGGAAGGTATCCGGCCAGTGGTATATGCCAGAACGCCGCCGCCAGCACGCCATGCAGCAAGTAGACCGTCATCGTGCGCCGGCTCAGCCATGTCACGCGGGTTTCGCGGTCCGGCATCAGGGCCAGAAACCCGACCGCCGCCGCCGCCCCAGCCAAGATCAGCAGCAGGCGATCCAGTTCGGGCAAGAGCCAGCTCTGCGGCAGGGCGCCATAGGGCGCGGTGCCAAACAGCGGCATCAAGCTTGCGCCATTGGCCACCACCACAACAGCCAGTGTCATGACCCCGACGAACAGCAGCCGCAGCATGGCCGTTTTGCGGCGCACCAGCGACAAAAGCCGCGCGCCGTGCAGGTGGCCGATCAGAAAGACCGGGAAAAACACGATGCTGCGCGACAGGCTCAGGCTACGGTCGATGTCACCGACCCAACCGGCTGCCACGGCCATCAGCAGTGCCAAGACGATCGGGTGGGGAAGGCGTAGGAACAGCGGTAGGATCATTCGCCAGGTGAACAGGCTGAGCAGGAACCAAAGCAGCCACAAAGGCGCGAGCGGCTCGCCCAACAGATGCGGCGCCAGAACGCTCAGAACCCCGAAATACAGCACCTGGAACAGCGCCAGAGGCACCAGTAATTGCTTGATCGACTTGATGATGGCGCCACGGTTCAGGGCGGCGTTCGCATTCATCCCGGCAATCATCACGAAGGCCGGCATGTGAAACAGATAAAGCGCGCCGTAAAGCGCCCGGCTGGCGGTTGATGCGCCGGCCAATTGTTCGATCATGTGCCCCACCACGACCAACCAGATCAAAACAGCCTTTGCATTATCGATCCGCAAGGATCGGGCGCGCGGCGCCGCAGGGCGGTGCAGGTCAGGGGCGAATTCTTGTCGCATGCGCCGAATTCTGCACAGAAAATGGCGTCAGAATAAGGCAGGTCCGGGGTTTTTTGGCGAAACTGTTGAGGGTCAGGTGTCAGTCTTGCCCTGACGAGCTAGGTGAAGCGTCCACAAGTCCGGGCGCCGCTCGCGGGTGATCTGTTCGCCCATCTCGCGGCGCCATTGGGCGATCTTGCCGTGGTGGCCCGAGGTCAGAACCGCAGGGATCGGGCGTCCGCGCCATTCGGCTGGCCGGGTGTATTGCGGGTGCTCCAACAAGCCGTGAGAGAAGCTTTCCTCTTCGGTCGACGCCTCGTTGCCCAATACACCGGGGATCAGCCGCACGGTGGCGTCCAGCAGCGCCTGCGCCGCGATCTCGCCGCCGGTCAGGACGAAATCGCCCAGGCTGACCTCTTCGATCTGGTATTCTTCCAGCACGCGTTCATCGACGCCTTCAAACCGGCCGCACAGGATGGTCATGCCGTCGGCGTGGGCAAAACGATGCGCCATGGCCTGCGTCAACGGTTTGCCGCGTGGCGACATATAGACGACGGGCCATTTCGCGCGGCTCATCGGCGCGCCCTTGGCGGCCGCGTCCAGAGCGTTGCCCAGAACGTCGGCGCGCAGCACCATGCCCGCGCCGCCGCCTGCGGGTGTGTCATCGACATTGCGATGCTTGCCTTCGCCGAACGGGCGCAGGTCGATCGCATCCAATACCCACAGCCCGTCCTTCAACGCCTTGCCGGTCAGGCTTTCACCCAGCACGCCCGGAAAGGCGTCGGGAAACAGCGTGATGATCCGGGCCGCCCAGGCGCCTTTGAGGCGCGGCGTGTCCGTCATCAGCTCGCGCGGTTGCAGCGTGGGGGTCACGGCCAGGCGTCCGTGGGATTTGAGGCCTTGGGATTTGGGTTTATCGCTCATGGCGCGGGTTTACCCGGTTGCGGCCCGCGAGAGAACCGCCTTTTTCACCACGTGCAGACGGGGTGTCATGGCGTCGGTGCTTCGGACAGAAGGCGGGTCTTGATCTGCTTGAGCTCGGTTTTTGGCTGGCCGGATCGGTTCAGCTCCAAAAATTGCGCCATCAACTCCGGCGGCTGGCCAGTGTTTTCGCGGCGGGCCGGGGGCAGGGCCGCCTGTGCCGCCACGGGCGCGCCGGCCAGGTCCAACAGCGCCTGTGCCGGGCCGGCCGGGCTGTCCGCGTGGCTCTCGATCGTGACGATGTGCTGGGCGCCCAGTTCTCGGGCGACTTTGCGCAGGTCTGGAAACTCTGCGAATTGCGCTGCGAACTCTTGGTCGGTTTCGGTCAGGTGGATCGAGCGCAGAAGATGGCCGTAGACTGAGCGCAACCAGGCGCTGCGACCGCGAATAGTGAACAGGATCTCAATCTGGACCTCGGGTCCGAAACGCCGCACCAACTCCTGCCGCACCACACGCAAAAGCTGGGGCGCCTGGGAGAATCCTGTGATCGTGCGACCCCGCCAATCGCGGTGACCTGGCATCGCCCCTGTCAGGTTCTCCCGCGAAATGACAATGGTTTGCGCGTCTGGAATCGATGTGAGAAACGCGCGCATGTCCCGTCTAAACGCCCGCAGGCGCCAGGGAAACGGCTTCTGGCCGTACTGACGGGCGGTCGCCCCGGCGCCGTGCAGATCACCCGGGCCGTAGTAGTCGAACCAAGGGGTCAGGGCGGCGCGATTGTGGGCCAGGTAATTCTGCACCGACGTTGTGGCGGTCTTGTAAAACCCCGCGTGCACGATAATGCGCGTCATTCGGGGAACACCCCGTCTGGCGGGTCGGTGATGATCCGGGCCGATGCCAGATCGACGGTCGGCACCGCGTCATGGGTGAACGGCAGCAGCGCGCCGTTCTTTAGGCCCGGCCCCTGGATTTCCAGGAAATCCCCGGCGCCGTGGTTCTCGACCGAGGTCACGCGTCCAAGTTCCTTGCCGCCGGTATCGAACACCGCAAGGCCAATCAGGTCGGCGTGGTAAAACTCGTCGTCCGGCAGGCTGGGCAGCGCGGAGCGATCGGCGAACAACCGGGTGCCCGAGAGCGCGTCGCCTTGTTCTTTTGTGGAAACCCCGGAAATCCGGGCCGAAAACCCGTTCTTGATCGGGCCGTTCAGGATGATTTCGAAACTCTGGCTTCCGTCCTCGCTCCAAAGCAGGCCGTATTCGGCAACGGCTTCGGCTTCGGCGCAGAAGCTTTTCAGGCGCACGTCGCCCTTGACCCCGAAGGCCCCGGCGATGGCACCGACGCAGATGCGATCCTGGCTCATCCCTGTCATTCCTTATCCAGAACGAAAAACGCGGGGCCGTATCAGCCCCGCGCCTTTGTCTCATAGCTTGGCCCGCAAGGGCAAGCGGCTGATTACTCAGCCGTTTCTTCTGCGGCAGCTTCTTCGGCCGGGGCTTCTTCAGCCGGGGCAGCAGCGGCTTCAGCAGCAGCAGCGGCCTTTTCGGCCTTCTCTTCGACGCGGGCCTTGGCTTTTTCGCCCGGCTCACCCTTGTTCGGGTTCGAACGCTCTTTCTTCTCCAGAACGCCGGCGGCTTCCAGCATACGGCTGATGCGGTCGGTCGGCTGCGCACCCTGGTCCAGCCAGTATTTCACGCGCTCCATGTCCATCTTCACGCGCTCTTCCGAATCCTTCGGCAGCTGCGGGTTGTAGGTGCCCAGCTTCTCGATGAAACGACCATCGCGCGGCATGCGCGAGTCGGCCGCAACGATGCGGTAGAAGGGACGTTTTTTCGAGCCGCCGCGGGCGAGACGAATTTTCATAGCCATGATGTTTTCTCCTGTTTCATGTGCTGTTGAGGGGCGTCAGGCCCCGTCATTTCGGTGTTGGTGTTGGTGGTGATGTTGAATCACTTCCTGAATGATGAAGTTCAGGAATTTCTTGGCAAATTCCGGGTCAAGGTTGGCACGATTGGCCAGGTCCTCAAGCCGCGCAATCTGCGTGGCTTCCCGGGCTGGATCCGAAGGCGGAAGGTCATGTTCGGCCTTCAGTTTGCCCACGGCTTGCGTATGCGCAAAGCGCTCGCCCAGCGTATAGACCAGGATCGCGTCCAGCCGGTCGATGCTGTCACGGTGTCCTTTCAGGATCTCAGCGGCGCGGGTGACGGTGTCGGTCATGTGCGGTCCTCCGGAGCGATGTGGCGAAAAATGATCAGGTCGGGATGCTTGTCCCAGCCCGGCGCGGTGCCGTCGGGTTTTGCCCCCATGCGGGTGGCGACGGCGGCGGATTTTGTGTTGTTCGGTTCGATGTAGCTGACCAGCGTGGTCAGCCCCAACACATCGTACCCCCAGTCGCGCACGGCAATGGCGGCTTCGGAGGCGTATCCGTGACCTTCGGCGGCATCAGTATAAAGCGAATAGGCCACTTCGGGTTCCGGGCGGTGATCCATCGTGCGGATGCCCGCGCGGCCGATCACATCCCCGGTCTTCGTCAGCGTGATGTGCAGATAGCTGGGTGTGCCAGCGGCGGCGTCGGCCAGGTAGCTGTCAAAGGCTTCGCGGGCCTCATCGCGCGACGCCGGACCGCCGACCCATTTGGATCGATCCGCCGCGCAGAAGGCGGCGAAAGCGTCGAAATCCTGCGGCTGAGGCGGGCGGATCGTCAAGCGTTGTGTGGTCAGAACACTCATGCGGCCACCTCGGCAGGGGAAAGGTGGCGCCAGATTTCGATCGGACCGTATTCCGGGTCGTCATACATGCATTCAAAATGCGCGCCCAGGCGCTGGGCCACGGCTTTGGACGCTGTGTTTTCCGGGTCGATCTGTGAAATTGCAGTGTCCCAGCCCAGCGTCTCATAGGCATGAGCGCGGGCCGCCAGCGCAGCCTCGGTGGCAAAGCCCCGCCCGGTGGCGTGATCCATCAAGGACCAGCCGATTTCACGCTCGTACCATCCATGCGGGAACCACAGGCCGACACGGCCCTGGTAGGTGCGGGTCGCCTTGTCCTCAAGCGCCCAGAAGCCGAACCCGCGCAGCGCCCAGTGGCCGATCACGGTGGCCATCGTGCGCCAGGTCCGATGCGCTGGCTGCGGTCCGCCGACGAAACGCGATGCCTCTGACGCGAAGAACGCGACTTCGGCGTCGAAATCGGCTTCACGGGGCGCGCGCAGGATCAGGCGCTCAGTTTCCAGGGTCGGGATGGTGAAGGTTGTCATGCGCCACCATCCACCGCCGGCGTGGGGGCCCAATGGCGCAGAACCAGAACGTCTTCACCGACGGTCTCGGAAAGCTGTTCGGCGGCCTGCGTGTCCGGGGTTGCTCCGATCCGCAGTGCCAGCCGCACCGACCGGGCGTTTGCCGGGACGATATAGGACACCAGCGATGGCAGGGCGAGCGTTTCGCCATGGGCACGTGCGGCCAATGCAGCCTCGGTGGCGAAGCCCTGACCTTCGGCCTCTTCCAGGAAGAAATAGCCAAGCTCTGGTTCGCGGTTGTCGTATTCCATGCCGAGAAGCACAAAGCCCACAAGCGCGTTGTCGGCTTTCGTGGTGACGCTCCACAGCCCGTGCCCGTGCAGATGCCACGTGGCGATGACCTGAGTGAAGTCCAGCCAGGCGTCCCTGCGCGACATCGGCCCGCCCATAAACGCGGCACGTTCGGACATCATGATGGCGGCGTAGGTGTCGAAATCCTCAATCCGGGGTGCGCGCAGGATCAGGCGCGCGGTCTCAAGCTGCGGCAAGGCGGCTTGCAGGGCCGCGGCCAGATCGGCGGCGCCGCCGGTCGAGGGCTGTTCCCAGGGGTTTTGCTGGAGGCGGCTCATGCGTAAGCCTCCGGGCTGCCATCCGCGTCGGGCGCGATGTGGCGATAGACGTGAACTGGCGGTTCGTCCTGATCGGGCGCGGGGGCGGCCGTGTCCAGGACAGCCCCCAACCGCTGCGCCAGCGTGATCGAGCGCGCATTCGGCGCATCGATGTAGCTGACCAGCGACGGCAGGCCCAGCGTGCCATAGGCATGGTCGCGGGTTGCAATCGCAGCTTCTTCGGCAAAGCCCTGACCTTCGTGTTCTGCCGACCAGATCGACCAAGCCAGCTCAGGCTCGGGGTGGCCTTCGGGGAACCAAGGGCCGACCATGCCGAACCCTGCATCGTCCCCGCCCTTCAGGGTCAGGACATAGCTGCCATAGTCGCGCAGCATCCAGTGGCCGGTGATGTGCCCCATCGCCCGCCACGCCGTCTTGTCGTCATAAGGCCCGCCCACATGTTCGGACCGCGCAGAGGCCAGGAAGGCGCGGAACGCCTCCCAATCCGCCATTTGGGGCGGACGCAGCACAAGACGCGCGGTTTCGATATGGGCGAAGGGCAGCTTCATTTCTTCTTGCCGAACCCCGACAGACCACCGGGAAGCCCCATGCCGCCGCCACCCAGACCGGGCAGACCGCCGGGCATCTTGCCAAGCGCCTTGGCGGCTTCTTCCATCGCCTTGGGGTCGTTCATGTCGGGCATCCCGCCGGGCATGCCGCCACCTTTGCCAAACATGCCGGACATGGCCTGTTTCAGCATCTTGCCTTTGCCCATCTTGCCCATCTTCTTCATCATGTCCGACATCTGGCGGTGCATTTTAAGAAGGCGGTTCAGGTCCGAGACCTCCTGGCCCGACCCGGCCGCGATGCGTTTCTTGCGGCTGGCCTGCAACAGGCCCGGATTGGCGCGTTCGCGTTTGGTCATCGACTGGATCAGGGCGATCTGGCGGGTCAGGACCTTGTCGTCCATGCCGGCTGCCTCGGCCTGTTTGGCCATTTTCTGCATGCCGGGCATCATCCCCATGATGCCTTCCATGCCGCCCATCTTGATCATCTGTTCCAGCTGCATGCGCAGGTCGTTCATGTTGAACTGACCCTTCTGGAACCGGCGCATCATGCGCTCGGCCTGCTCGGCCTCAATCGTGTCTTGTGCCTTTTCGACCAGGGCCACGATGTCGCCCATGCCCAGGATGCGTCCGGCAATCCGGTCGGGCTCGAACGTCTCAAGCGCGTCCATCTTTTCGCCAAGACCGACGTATTTGATCGGCTTGCCGGTGACTGCGCGCATTGACAAGGCGGCACCGCCGCGCCCGTCGCCATCCATCCGTGTCAGCACGACGCCCGAGATGCCAACCTTGGCGTCGAACTCCTGCGCGACCTCGACGGCGACCTGACCGGTCAGCCCGTCCACCACCAGAAGCGTTTCGCGCGGGTCGGTGATTTTCGAGACCTCTTCGACCTCGTTCATCAACACTTCGTCGATGTGCAGGCGGCCCGCGGTGTCGAGCATATAGACGTCATAGCCGCCCATCGTCGCCTGTTGTTTGGCCCGGCGTGCGATGGCGGCTGGCTTTTCGCCCTTGACGATCGGTAGGGTGTCCACGCCAATCTGCGTGCCAAGAACGGCCAACTGATCCATCGCGGCAGGGCGATAGATGTCGAGAGAGGCCATCAGCACGCGTTTGCCGTCGCGATCTTTTAGGCGCTTGGCCAGTTTTGCGGTGGTGGTGGTTTTACCGCCACCCTGAAGGCCGACCATCAGGATCGGTGCGGGTGGGCTGTCGATTTTCAACGCGCCAGGTTCGCCTTCGCCGGTCAGGGTCTCGACCAGCGCGTCGTGCACGATCTTGACGACCTGCTGACCGGGGGTGACCGATTTCGTCACCGCCTGACCGGTCGCGGCCTCTTGCACCTTTTTCACGAAGTCGCGTGCAACGGGCAGCGAGACGTCAGCCTCAAGCAGCGCCACGCGCACCTCGCGCAGGGCGGTTTTCACGTCGTCCTCGGACAGCGCACCCTGTTTCGTGAGGCGGTCAAAGACACCAGACAGGCGGTCTGAAAGGCTCTCGAACATGTCAGCGGCTCCTATACCGTTTCTATTACCTTCCCAGATGGGGTCGGCGGCGCGAATTTCCAAAGCTCAATGCAAAGAAGCCCCCGTGGGCGCAACGCGCTGACGGGGGGCGATCCTGTGCATGGCCAGGACCGGAAGCTTTCGTACTTCCGGGTGTTGCGCGGGATGTAGGCCGCGCGGCGCGCAGAGTCAAGCGCCAGCTTGCTCCCTCGCGGGTCTGGAAGCGCCCCTGTCACCCGGCCGGCAATGCCCCGTGTTCAACCTTGCAGCCAATGGTTCACGTGATCCACCAGAAACCCCTGCCGCCCCATGTTGGTATAGACCTTCAGCAACGGGTGCACACCGCCATTGGCAAGACGCAACACCGGGCGGTAGCTGGTCGTATTGCCGCTGTCGTTGGAGTAGTTGGTGTGCTCTTCGATAAAGGCTTCGGTGACGTTGCTTAGGGGCAATTCGTCGGTGGTGTAGCTGCGAAAATTACGGCGCCGGAAGGTGATGGTGTTCGATGGCCGGTCAAAGATCACCTGCACCCGTGTCACCACGAAAACAAGCAACGCCAAAGGTGCAAGGGACGCGATCACGAAGATCACACCGATCAGCGCCTCGTCACTGGCCAGCAGCATGCCGATGCCAATACCGAAGAAGACCACGAACATCGCGATCATCGCCGTGCCGAGGATCCAAGGCTTGTGATCCAGGATCAGTTGGTCGGGGGTTTGGGACGAAATTTTCATGACGCCTCCGCTTGGTTTTCCTGTGCGAAGTTTACCCCTGACGCGGCGTGATGAGAAGGGGAAAGGGCGGGGTGGGTCGCCCTTTCCGGGGCTTAGGCCGCCAGATCCAGCGCGTCCAGTGCCAGCCCGGCCTGTGTGATCACATCGTCCGCACCGCCGGCGGCATCGACAAAGGTCACGTCAGTGATGCCCATGAAGCCAAGCACATAGCGCAGATAGGGCGTGGTGAAGTCATTTGGCGCCCCGATGGGCGTGCCGCCCGAGGCCACGACGATGATCGCTTTCTTACCCGTCAGCAGCCCCTCGGGCCCGGTCTCGGAATAGCGAAAGGTCACGCCAACCCGTGCGATCTGGTCGATCCAGGCTTTGAGTGCGGCGGGGGTGTTGAAGTTGTAGGTCGCGCTGCCGATCACAAGAACATCGGCGGCCTCAACCTCGGCCACCAGCGTGTCAGAGAGGGTGAGCGCCTCGGCCTGCGCGGCGCTGCGCATCTCGGGCGGGGTGAAGGTGGCGCCGACCCAGCTTTCGTCCAGGTGCGGTATGCCGTTGGCAAGGTCGCGGGTGGTCACCTGCGCGTCCGGGAAGCGGGCGATCAACCGGTCCGTCAGGCCGCGGGTGACCGATCCCTGGTGCCGGGCCGAGGCGTCAATGCGAAGGATATGTGTCATGTGGTGTCCTTTTCCAATATCTTCGGACAACATCGAGCCTTGCGAAAGTGAACGCAATGGGTCAATAATCACAGTCTATGTTCATTTATGCACAGAGGTGACCCATGGAACACTGGGACGAGGTCCGTACTGCCTTTCAGGTTGCGAAACATGGCACGGTCAGCGGGGCCGCTGCCGCGCTGGGTGTGCACCACGCCACGGTCATCCGCCACATCGACGCGCTTGAGGCGCGGTTGGGTGTGAAGCTGTTCCAACGCCACGCGCGCGGCTACACTCCGACCGAGGCGGGTGCCGATCTGGCGCGGGTGGGGCAGGCGACCGACGACCAACTGGCGCAGCTTGATGCCCGTATCAAGGGGCAGGGCGAGGGCGTGACCGGGGACCTTGTGGTCACCTCGCTGGCCAGCTTCGCCCGGCTGCTGGTTCCCGTTCTTGCCGACTTTCAGCTTGCCAACCCGGGGCTGACGTTGCGGTTCCTGACCGGGCAGCGCCTGTTTCGGCTGGAATACGGCGAAGCACATGTGGCGGTGCGCGCAGGCAGCGCGCCCGAGGAACCCGATAACGTGGCGCAGAAGCTTCACGCGGTCGACATGGCGCTCTACGCAGCGCCATCCTATGTCGCGCGCCGAGGCATGCCGACCGAGGCCACGCTGACCCAGCATGATTTCGTCGGGCAAGTCGAAGACCGATCACGCGCCCCGTTCATGCTGTGGATGGCCGAACGGGTGCCAGCCAAGTGCATTACCTTTCGCGCAACCGACGATCGGTCCCTTGCCGAAGCAGTTCGGGCGGGGATCGCGCTGGGCTGGATGCCTGTGGATGCAGCCGAGGGGCTGGTTCAGGTCCTGCCGCCGCGCCCGGACTGGGTGGCGCAGCTGTGGCTGGTCACCCATGTGGACCTGCACCGCACCGCCAAGGTTCAGGCGTGTCTGGCGCATCTGAAACAGGCGGCCAAGACATGGGGCTAAGCCGCGACGCCGCCCTGGGCCATGCGGCGATGCTTGCGTTTTCGGCGCTGGTCGCGGGGTCGTTCAGCCTGGGCGGGCTGGTCGCCAACGAGGTCGCGCCGGTGGCCCTGATGGCGGTGCGCTTTGCCCTGGCGGCCGTGGTGGTGGCCGGGCTGGCGCTGGCCACACGCAGCTTTCGACGCGCGGATTTCGCAGCACCCTGGCGTTACCTGCTCGCAGGTGGTGTGTTCGCCGTCTACTTCGTCTTGATGTTCGAAGGGCTGAAGACCGCGCCGCCGGTGTCGACCTCGGCTGTCTTCACCCTGACCCCGATCATGACCGCAGGCTTTGGCTGGATCATCCTGCGCCAGGTCACCACCCGTCGGGTGATGGCTGCCTTGGCCGTGGGCGCGCTCGGTGCGCTGTGGGTGATCTTTCGTGGCGATCCTGCCGCGCTGATGCGCTTCGACGTGGGGCGGGGCGAGGCGATCTACTTTGTCGGCTCGATCGCGCACGCCGCCTATATCCCGATGATCCGGCGGCTGAACCGGGGCGAAAGCGGGCTGGCCTTTACCTTTGGCGTGCTGGCCGCGGGCACCCTTGTCCTGTGCGCCGCCGGCGCCGGTGAGATTGCCGCGACCCCTTGGCGCGACCTGCCCAGTATCGTGTGGATCGCGCTTGCTTATCTCGTGATCGGCTCCACCGCGATCAGCTTTTTCCTGCTCAACACCGCCTCGATGCGCCTGCCTGCGGCCAAGGTCATGGCCTATTCCTACCTTACCCCCAGTTGGGTGATTGGGTGGGAGCTTGCCTTAGGCCACGGCGCGCCGCAGGCGATCGTGCTGGTCGGGATCGCCGTCACACTAGGCGCGGTCTGGATGCTGTTGAAGGATTGACGTTGGTCAAGGCGCCCGGCGCAGAGATCGGCCATACAGGCACCAGAAAGGGGGCCACCATGCCTGCCGCGACAGTAAAAGCCGACCTAATTGCCGTCACTGAAAAGGAATGGGCCAAGCTTGCCAAACTCATGGATAGCCTGGATCCCGACTTTGCCTGTGTGAAGCGCGAAGAGGACACCTCGATCAAAGATGTGATAGGCCACCGGGCACACTGGATCACACTGTTTCTGGGCTGGTATGCCGACGGGAAAGCAGGCAAGACCGTGCACTTTCCTGCTGAGGGCTACAAATGGAACGACCTGAAGGCCTTTAACGCGGATTTACGCGCCAAGCAGAGCGGGATGGGCTGGGACGACGTGCGGACCATGCTGGCGCAAAGCCACGCCCGGCTCATCGACTTCTACGCCACCCATGACGACGCCGCGCTCTATGGTGGGCCGATGAAGGGCGCGAACAACGCCTGGACGCCGGGGCGCTGGTCTGAGGCCGCCGGGGCCAGCCATTATCGGAGCGCTGCGAAATGGATCCGCGCCTGCCTGCGCACCGCCAAGTAGCACAGACGCCGCTGCGATCAATCGCTCAGTTCACGCGCGAGGAAGCGTTCGAAATCGTCCAGGTTCACCGGTTCGAACTGGCCGAACCCCTGCATCCAGACCGAGGCTTCGCGCAGCGCGTCCGGCTCCAGCTTGCACCACTTCACCCGGCCGCGCTTCTCCTGACTGATCAGCCCGGCGCGGGTTAGGATCGTCAGGTGTTTCGAGATCGCCGCCAGCGACATCTCGAACGGCTCGGCCACGTCGGTCACGGCCATGTCGTCCTCCAACAACATGGTCAGGATCGTGCGGCGGGTGGGGTCGCCAAGGGCCGCGAAGGTCAGGTCAAGCCGGGTGCTCATGCGCCTTGCCCTACGCAGCCACGCAGAAATCGTCAACCGATTGGTTGAATGACGCATTTCGCCGGGAATCCGTGCGCGTGCAGCATGGCGTGACGGCGCTTGTTTTGAAAAGTGTTTTTATTCAGGAGGTTACTAGGCAATCTGTTGGCGCTAAACCCCGTTGACTCATGGCCTCGTCGGGCTTAGCAAAGCATCAACTGTCACCGGGGTGTGTTTCCATGTCCGATGAACCCGATCCCAGGCGTCTTGACGACCTGGATAGGCGCATAAAGGCGCTGAAGGGCGATGAGGACGAAGCTGCGTCCGGTGCTGAAGGCCACAACCAGGCGAATATGGCCTGGCAGATGGTCATAGAGCTTGTGTCCGGTCTGTTGATCGGATTTGGCATCGGATACGGGATCGACGCCATCTTTGGCACGAAACCGATTTTCATGGTGCTGTTCATATTGCTGGGGTTTGCCGCGGGCGTGAAAGTCATGCTTGGCACTGCAACCCACATGCAGGAAAAAATGGCCGGGACTTCCCCGGCGGACGACGAAGAGGAAACTTAACGTGGCTGACGAGAGCGCAAAAAAATCGGGTGGCGGTATCACCAAGATTGTTTTCTTCCTGGTCATGGCGCTGGTTCTGCTGTCGGGCCTGCTGTTCGCCCCTGACCACGCGGGCCTTGCGATCCACCCGATGGATCAGTTCAAGATTGCCCCGCTGTTTGGTGGCGAGCACATGAGCTGGTTCACCCCCACCAATGAAACCCTTTGGATGGGCCTGACCGTGGTCGGTATCGTCCTGCTGCTGGTCATCGGCACCCGCGGGCGCGCCATCGTGCCGACGCGGACGCAGTCGGTCGCCGAAATGGCATACGGGTTCGTGTACAAGATGGTCGAGGATGTGGCCGGCAAGGATGCCGTGAAATACTTCCCCGGTATCATGACGCTGTTTCTGTTCATCGTGTTCGCCAACTTCCTGGGCCTGATCCCGAAAAGCTTCACCCCCACCAGCCACATCGCAGTCACCGCCGTTCTGGCAATGATCGTGTTCGTCTTCGTGACGGTGCTGGGCTTTGTGAAGAACGGTGCGGGCTTCCTGGGCCTGTTCTGGGTCTCGTCGGCGCCGCTGGCGCTGCGCCCGATCCTGGCCGTGATCGAACTGATCTCGTACTTCGTGCGCCCCGTAAGCCACTCCATTCGTCTGGCGGGCAACGTCATGGCGGGTCACGCGGTGATCAAGGTGTTCGCGGGCTTTGCGGGCGCGCTGGGGCTGTTCAGCTTCCTGCCCATCCTGGCAATCTCGGCGGTCTATGCGCTGGAGGTGCTGGTCGCCTTCATCCAGGCCTATGTGTTCACCATCCTGACATGCGTCTACCTGAAAGACGCGCTGCACCCGTCGCACTAAGCGGGCGCAATCTAACAACCTAATTCACGCATTCCAACTCAAGGAGAAATCGTTATGGAAGGCAATATCGCTCAAATGGGTCAATTCATCGGTGCTGGTCTGGCTGCTATCGGTTCGGGCGCCGCCGCTATCGGTGTTGGCCACGTTGCTGGTAACTTCCTGTCGGGCGCCCTGCGCAACCCGTCGGCTGCTGCCGCTCAGACCGCGACCCTGTTCATCGGCATCGCATTCGCGGAAGCCCTGGGCATCTTCTCGTTCCTGGTCGCTCTGCTGCTGATGTTCGCCGTCTAAGGCTTCTGAACCCTCCTTACGAAAGGGCAGGTCGCGCCAATCGACCTGCCCGCTGTAATCCGGTTCCAGGAGACTAGACATGGCAAACACCACGACACAGACCACGGACGCCGCACACGGTACGGCCGACATGGCGCACGGTGCCGCGGGTCACGCCGAAAGCGCGGGCATGCCGCAGCTGGACTTCTCGACTTTCGGGAACCAGATTTTCTGGCTCGTCGTCACGCTGGTCGTCATCTACTTCGTGCTGACCAAGATCGCGCTGCCGCGCATCGAGGCGGTTCTGGCTGATCGCCAGTCCACTATCACGAACGACATTGCGGCGGCTGAAGAGCTGAAGCAGCAGGCCGTCAAGGCCGAGGATGCCTATAATCAGGCGCTGGCCGATGCACGCATCGAGGCGAACAAGATCGTCGCCGAAGCCCGTGCGGAAATCCAGGCGGATGTCGACAAGGCTGCGGCCAAGGCCGACGCTGAAATCGCTGCCAAGGCGGCCGAGTCGGAAGCGGCAATCGCCGAAATCCGCAAGGGTGCGGTGGAGAGCGTGAAAGCGGTCGCCAAGGACACCACCAAGGAAATCCTGGCGGTACTCGGCACCAAGGCGGACGCCAAGACCATCACAGCGGCCATCACCGCGCGGATGAAAGGGTAAGGACATGAAAAAACTTCTGACCCTTTCGCTGGTGGCTCTGTCCACCCCTGCGTTGGCTGCCGGGGACGAACCGTTCCTGTCGATGGGCAACACCGACTTCGTCGTCATCCTGGCGTTCCTCGTCTTCATGAGCTTTCTGGCTTACATGGGCGTGCACAAGCTTCTGGGTGGTCAGCTGGACAACCGTGCCGAAGGCATCAAGTCCGAATTGGCCGAAGCCCGCGCTTTGCGGGAAGAAGCGCAGACCATCCTGGCCTCTTACGAGCGAAAGCAAAAAGAGGTGAAGGAGCAGGCCGAGCGTATCATCGCCCACGCCAAGGAAGAGGCCGCAACGGCCGCTGAGCTGGCAAAGGAAGACCTGAAAGCGTCGATCGCGCGTCGTCTGGCTGCGGCCACCGACCAGATCGCATCGGCTGAAACGGCTGCTGTGAAAGAAGTGCGCGACACTGCCGCTCAGGTCGCCGTGGGTGCTGCCCGCGACGTGATCGCCAAGCAGATGACCGCCGCCGATGGCAACAAGCTGATCGAAGCTGCGATCTCCGATGTTGAGGCCAAGCTGCACTAAACGCAGCCTCACATCCAAGAAGAAACAACCCGGTCCCTTGTGGGCCGGGTTTTTCTATGCGTCGGTAGGGTTTTCATGTATTACGAAATTTGAATATACAAATCATCAGGAGATTTCCGCATGAATGCTCAGCGCGCAACAATGTCGATTGCAGGTCTTTTCATCCTTGTCAGCCTTGGACTGGCGCATGTGATGGGCCAGATTAACCTCGGCCAAGTCAGCTGGCTTTGGTTCACCGTTTTTGTGGGCCTCAACCTGTTCCAATCCGGTCTGAGCGGCTTTTGCCCGCTGACCAGGATCCTGTCCCGCCTCGGACTGCGTTCGGCCTGACAACAGCTTTGTCGGATGACCGGCTGGTGGCGCTTTTAACAGGGTTCACCTGTGCTGTTCGTGATCCAGTCGCTGGCGCGCGATATCCTCATTGCGCATGGCTATACGCTGATCCTCGAAGGCTTGGCTGACAAAACCCAGATGGGTTTCGATCGCCCGGCGCGCGGCAAACGGATCGCGGGCTTGAAGCGCGTCGTTGATGGCGCGGTGTTGTTCCAGCAAGTCCGCGCGCGTGGTGTTTTGCTGGAACATGACCTGGCGATTATAGAACACGCCTTCGCGCAACAGGTCATACATCGACCGCATCATGTGCAGCATCAGAACGTTGTGGCTGGCTTCAATGATAGCGGTGTGGAAATCGGCATCCAGATCGGCACCCATGCCCTCGCCCGCTGCTTCCATCTTTTGGAAAATCTCGTCAATAACCTTCAGGTCCGTATCCGACGCGTAGCGTGCCGCGCGTTCGGCGGCCAGCCCCTCCATATCCCGACGAAAGGCGAGGTAATCGTGCACCGCTTCTTCGTGGCGGGAAAACAGCTGGATCAGCGCGGGCGAAAACGCCGACCCCAGCACGTCGGCGACATAGACCCCAGCCCCGGCACGCGAGGTCAGAAGCCCCTGGTCCTGAAGATCCCCCAGTGCCTCGCGCAGCGATGGGCGTGAGACGCCCAGCTTTTCCGCAAGGTCGCGTTCCGAGGGCAGGCGTTCGCCGGGTCTGAGAATGCCGCGCAGGATCAAAAGTTCGATCTGACGAACAACGGCCGAAGAGAGTTTCTCTGATTGGACTTTCTGAAATGGCATGGCGCATCCTGCAGGCAATTGGTCAAATCTTATGACCACGTGACCGGCGGGACAACAAAAAAGGGGCCGGACCCAGCGGTCCGACCCCAATTTCGTGCTGTGCGATCCGTTACCTGTTCGGGCGGATGATGATTTCGACCCGGCGGTTTTGAGCCCGGCCCTGAGGGCTGTAATTCGACGCGATCGGCTGATCTTCGCCTCGACCGATTGTCACGACACGCCCGGCGGACACACCGTTGTCAAACAGCACCGCAGCCACTGCGGCAGCGCGGCGACGCGACAGCGACAGATTGTAGCCCGGATCACCGATGTTGTCGGTGTGGCCGACGATTTCGACTGTCGAGTTCGGGTAATCGCGCAGATTGCGCGCCAGCCCGGCCAGGTCGCCACGCGTGGCGTTGGACACGATCGCGCTGTCAGTGGCGAACAGGATGTCGTTGGGCAGGGTAACGATCAGTTCGGACCCGGTGTTGGTGATGGTCACCTCGTCGTTGCCGATGTCACGACGAAGATCGCCAGCTTGCCGATCAAGCTCTTGACCGATGGCTCCACCGATGGCGCCCCCAATCACGGCGCCAACAGCGGCTTTTCCAAGGTTACCTCCGCCCGGGCGGGTGGCGCCAATGAGCCCCCCGATCATCGCGCCGGTGGCAGCACCGGTTTGGGTGCGGGGACCCATTGTTTCGGTACACCCGGTCAGCGCCACGGTGGTGGCACCAACCAGAAGAAGAGATGTTGTCAGACGTTTCATGCGGCCTCGCTTGGAATGCAGTTTCGTTGCGGATGTCATACATGAAGGCCGATTGTTATCGAATAACAAGGGGGAAAATGAGCGACAAATTGCCTGTAACGACGTCACACGACCCGCGTTTGTTCCCCGGTGCCGTCCAGCCGCGCGGCTTCCCAGGCCAGTAGGGCACGCTTGACCGGCAAGCCCCAATGATAGCCCCCCAGCGCCCCGGATTTGCGCAAGGCCCGGTGGCAGGGGATCAGCCAACTGACCGGATTGCGCCCGACCGCGTTGCCCACGGCCCGCACCGCGCGCGGGTTGCCGACAGCTTCGGCGATCTCGCTGTAAGTGGTGACTTGGCCCGTCGGGATGGTCAAAAGCGCCTCCCAAACTTTGATTTGGAACGGGGCGCCGATCAAATGCAGCGCAGCCTGGCCCTGTTGCGAGAACATGGCGTCGACCTGTGCTGCAAGGCGTTGCGGATCTTCAACAAACTGGGCCTTGGGCCAGCGCGACGTCAGGTCGGCCATCGCAACCTCGGCGCCGGTTTCGGCAGCGAAAGCCAGCCCGCACACCCCTTTGTCAGTACCCATGACCAAAGCGGGGCCGAAGGGACTGTCGAACCAGCCCCAGGCGATGTTCAACCCGTCGCCCTGTAGGGCGTAATCACCCGGGCTCATTGCCTCCCAGGTCAAGAACAGATCGTGCAGCCGGCCAGAGCCGGAAAGGCCGACCGTATGGGCCGTGTCGAGTGTGGTGAAGTGATCGCGCAACAAGGCCTTGGCATGGCCCAACGCCAAGTATTGCTGATACCGTTTCGGCGACACCCCGGCCCAGCGGGAGAAAACCCGTTGGAAATGCGCCGGACTCATGTCCATCTGCGTCGCCAACGCCTCAAGCGACAGAGGCGTGCCGTCGGCCGCATCAATCGCCTCGATAGCCCGGCGGATCACCTGATAATGATAGCTTTGATCTTGCCCGTCCATGCCACGACCCTCCTTGTCCTTGCAGACTGGACCAGGCAGGCAATGATTGCGACCCGTTTCCTGCGCCTTTCGATCCGCTTGCCGCAGGCAAAAGCTTGGGCAGAGGTGCGTGCGCGGTCTGGCACAGAAGCGCGATGATTTCGAGCCGCAGCAGGCAGACATATGCCTCCGCCATTGCTTCCTTTGTTCCCATTTGAAGCTCCTCGCCAAATTCCGCAAGCGGCACTTGGTCCTGCGTGAAATCATAACCTGGTTTGAGGCGAAGGCTGTTGGTGCCGCTGGCATAGGCAAGGGCATCAGGGGTATGGACGATGATAGTTGGCATGGGATCTCGGAAGTGTCACGGGCAGTTAGGTCAAAACACCCACTTTGCAGCGAAAGACTGGTCACCCTGTTGGACGAAATCGCGACAATTTTAACGGACCGCGGGTCTTGCCCCAGCGCGCCGGATTGGTGATACCTTGCGCTATGGTTAAGCAGATGGGTTATCAGACAATCGTTGAGGTGTTTCGCCGGTTCCACGAGGCGGAGCCGCAGCCGAAAGGTGAGCTTAATCACACCAACGCCTATACACTGGTGGTCGCGGTTGCGCTGTCCGCGCAGGCCACGGATGTCGGCGTGAACAAGGCGACCGAAGCCCTATTCAAGATCGTCGACACGCCGCAAAAGATGCTCGACCTGGGTGAAGAGGCGCTTACCGAGCACATCAAGACGATCGGACTGTTCCGCCAGAAGGCGAAGAACGTGATGAAGACCGCCCGCATCCTGGTCGAAGACTACGGCGGTGAGGTGCCATCATCGCGCGCCGCATTGCAATCGCTGCCCGGTGTCGGGCGCAAGACCGCGAATGTGGTTTTGAACATGTGGTGGGGGGTGCCGGCCCAGGCGGTGGACACCCATATCCTGCGCGTCGGCAACCGCACCGGCATCGCCGTTGGCAAGGATGTCGATGCGGTCGAACGCGCGATCGAAGACAACGTGCCCGCCGAATACCAACACCACGCGCACCATTGGTTGATCCTGCACGGACGCTATACCTGCAAAGCGCGCAAACCCGTCTGCGGCAATTGTTTGATCCGCGACATCTGCCCCTATGAGGACAAGGTCTATGACTAAAAAGTTTCAGGTTGTCGGTATCGGCAACGCCATGGTCGATGTGCTGGCCCATTGCGACGATGCCTTCCTGGCCGGGCACGGGATCGAAAAGGGCATCATGCAATTGATCGACCTGGACCGGGCTGCCAAGTTGTATGCCGAGGTCGGGCTGGCCACGGAAATGTCCGGGGGATCGGCCGCGAACACCATCGCGGGCATCGCCCATTTGGGCGGGCGCACCGCCTATGTCGGCAAGGTGAAAGACGACCAGTTGGGCGCGATCTTTGCCCACGATTTGCGCGCGCAAGGGGCAGTGTATGATACGCCGCTGGCGCCGAAGGATGCGGACGGGGAAACCGGGCGCTGCATCGTGCTGGTCACGCCGGATGGCGAACGCTCAATGAACACCTATTTGGGGGTGACCGAGCATCTGGCGCCCTCGGACATCGACGAAAGCCAGATGGCGGATGCGGCGTGGATTTTCCTGGAAGGCTACCGCTTCGACGGGCCGGAAAGCCACGAGGCCTTCGCCAAGGCGATCAGCGCCTGCAAGGGGACGGGCGGGCGCGTGTCAATCACGCTGTCCGATCCATTCTGCATCGACCGCCACCGCGACGCTTTCGCGAAAATGTTGCGCGAGGATGTGGATCTTTTGTTCGCGAACCGGGCCGAGATGCTGTCGATGTATCAGGTTGACGGGTTGGGCGCCGCGATGGCCAAGGCCGCGGCCGAGGTCGACATCGTTGTGGCGACGGACAGCGAACACGGGGTGCATATCGCTCAGGGCGACAACCGCTGGCACGTGCCAGCCGTGCCGACGAAAGTGGTTGACGCGACGGGGGCAGGGGACCTTTTTGCCGGGGCGTTTCTGTGGGGATTGGCGGAAGGGTATGACCTGGAGGTCTGCGGGCACATGGGCAACATCGCCGCCAGCGAAGTCATCAGCCATCTGGGTGCCCGGGTCGAAGCGGACCTGAAGGCGCTGTTCGCGCAGCATTCGATCGGGCTCTGACCCCGCCTTTCCCAGCGCGGGCGCCCACCCACCCGCCCCGCCGCGCCGGGGAAGGCACGAAGATCGCGATGATTTTCATTTTTGTTGGGGGGGGGCTATGCCGTGTCTTCGACCGTGAAGTCGTGTGTCACGGTGGCGCTGGCCGCCATCATGGCCGAGGCCGAGCAGTACTTGTCGACCGACAGGCCGATCGCGCGCGCCACCTTGTCGGCGGACATCCCGCGCCCTTTGACGGTGAACTGCAGGTGGATGCGGGTGAACACCTTGGGGTCGGTTTCGGCGCGATCTGCGTCCACCTCGACCTGCACGTCCTCGATGTTCTGACGCCCCTTTTCCAGGATCGAGACCACATCATAGGCCGAACAGCCCGCCGTGCCGATCAAAAGCAGCTCCATAGGGCTGGGGCCGGGGGTTGGTCCGCCGTCGTGGCTTGCGCCCAGGACGATCGAATGCCCTGTGCCCGAGGTGCCCAGAAAGGTGCGCCCCTCGGCCCATTTTACACGCGCTTTCATGTCATATTCCTTTCGCGAAGATCATTCGCCCAGCTTGGCGTGAACCTCTGCCAGGTCAATCTCGCCGATTGGCATCTTGTTCGACGGGTCGTGGAAATCGTATTTGAACAGGTTGAAATCCCGTTTGTAGATTTCATAGACCAGGTGCATCGACAGGTCGTCAAAGTAATCCTCGACCGGATGCGCCCGTTTCGGCCCGTGCCCTTCGCTTTCGTTGAAGCGCGGGATGTCGTTCAGATCGACCTTGTGCGGTGTGTCGACCGCGTCCAGCACCGACTGCATGCCGTCGTTGAACTTCTCGGTCCAGAAGATGTTGTCATAGGTGCCCCCATTCAGGATGTATGTGGACACGTGCCCCGACATGGCTGACCAGTGAATGTCGGGGTCCATCGGGCGGCGCCAGCGGATGGTATCGCGGGCAAACAAAAGAAACCTGCGGAAGCTCTGGATCTGGTCGAAATCGAACTCATCTTCGGGGCTGCCGACCTCGATCCCGTATTTCTGGATCAACAGCGGCACCAGGTTGCCCCGGTAGCGGCGGCCGTTGCGTTGGATGCCGCAGATCTTGTCGAAAAACGATGACAGGATGCGCGTATACGGGTTGCGCACGCAGGTGAAGGCGTAGCTTTCGTGGGCCTTTACATTCTTCTCGATCAAAGGCTGACTGTCTTCCTGGGACCACTTGTGCAAGCGATCCTTGCTGTCGTGGATGTCACCATCGAAAAACTCACCATGATCCGAGTAGAACATGATTTGACCGATGGTCGAGCATGCGCATTTCGGCACAACACGGTAGACCACACTTTCGCTCTCGGTCATCCAGGTTCCAGGAAATCCCATACTCTCAACGCCTCCTTCAGGCCCGTTAATCGCGTGTTTACGCTGATCACGGGTAATAGTGCAGAAAAAAGCAAAAAAACGGTGTTTATTCAATGGGTGTTCACGTTATCTAATGCAACAATGCCGCGTAATCTGAGGTTTTCGTTTCTGAAATGGCAAAAATTGCCTACATTCTGCTGTGTCACAAGGACCCCAAGGCGATCATCGACCAGGCGACGCGCCTGACGGCGGCTGGGGATTGCATCTCGATTCACTTCGATGCACGGGCCAAGGCGGAACATTTCACGTTGATCCGCGACGCGCTTGAGGACAATCCGAATGTGGCGTTTGCCAAGAAGCGGATCAAATGCGGTTGGGGCGCCTGGACGCTGGTGCAGGCAACTCTGTATGCAGTCGAAGCCGCGGTCGATGCCTTCCCACGTGCGACCCATTTCTACATGGTGTCGGGCGATTGCATGACGACCAAGACGGCGCAGTACACCCACGAATTCCTGGACAGCGACGACGTCGATTACATCGAAAGCTTCGACTATTTTGAGAGCGACTGGATCAAGACCGGGATGAAGGAAGAGCGGTTGATCTATCGCCATTTCTTCAACGAACGCACCCAGAAGCGGCGGTTCTATGCCAGCTTCAACCTGCAAAAGAAGCTGGGCCTGAAGCGCGACATCCCGCATGACCTTCAGATCATGATCGGCAGCCAATGGTGGTGCCTGCGCCGCCGCACGGTTGAATGGATCCTGGACTTCACACGCGAGCGCAAAGATGTGATGCGGTTCTTTCGCACCACATGGATCCCGGATGAGACCTTTTTTCAGACACTCGTGCGCCACCTGGTGCCGGAGAATGAGATTCGCACCCGCACCCTGACCTTCCTCATGTTCACCGACTACGGCATGCCGGTGACGTTCTACAACGATCACTTTGATCTTCTGCGTAGTCAGGATTTCCTGTTCGCGCGCAAGATCAGCCCGGAAGCGAAAGAGCTGAAGCAGCGGCTGGGCGAGCTCTATGCGCAAGAGGACGTGGAGTTCCAGATTTCAAGCGAGGGGCTTTCGTTGTTCAAGTTCCTAAGCGGACGCGGCCGAATTGGGCGCCGCTTTGCCCCCCGGTTCTGGGAGGCCGAAAGCACGTTGGGCCGAGAACGTGAATTGCTGATCCTGGTGGCAAAGAAATGGCACGTCGGCAAGCGTGTGCTGGACCGGATCAAGCAGGTGACGAACCTGCCCGCGATCGAATACCTGTTTGACGAAGAAGGCACGCCTTTGCCTGACCTGGGCGGGATTCAGAGCACTCTGGGCAAGCGAACCCGCCACCGGCGCGCGCTGATGCGGATGCTGTTTGACTATTTCGACACCGACCGGTTGGTGATCTGTCTGGACCCGAACAACCTGGACCTGATGCAGGACTTTTTTGCCGACCGGTCGATGACCCGGCTTTTAGAGGTGGAAAGCGAGTTCACCGACGAATACCTTCTGGGCCACGCGCGCCGCGTCGGGCTGGCCGGTGAAAGCACACCACAGGATGCGATTGACCGTCTTTTGCCGACGATCCGGCGCGATGTGCGATTTGAAAGCGACCGGATCCGCGACGCTGGGTTTGAGGAATTCTATCGCCTGCGTGAAAACGCAAGCCCCGAGGAAAATGCGCGCCCCCTTGCGAAATTCCTGTCGATCCCCGAAGAACGAGCCCGTGAGATTGCTGAAACGAACCATCTGTTTGCAGATTGAGGGGCACAATGGGCTACGACTACGACGACCAGAACATTTTCGCGAAAATCCTTCGAGGCGAGATCCCGAATGACACGGTGTATGAGGATGATTTTGCGCTGGCCTTTCGCGACATTCAGCCCCAGGCACCAGACCATGTGCTGGTGATCCCCAAGGGGCCTTATGTGAACCAGGACCATTTTGCCGCCGAGGCTACGGACGCCGAGATTGTCGGGTTCACCCGCGCGATCGGCAAGGTCTGTGCTGCGATGGGTGTCACCCCCGGCGCGGGCGGCATGGGATACCGGATGATCGCCAATGCAGGTGAGGCCGGGGTGCAGGAGGTGCCGCATCTGCATGTGCACATCCTATCAGGCCGGATGCTGGGCCGGATGGTCAAGCGCTTCGACTGAGGCGGGATCCGATAGAATTGCCTGCGGCAATACATGATGTCTCGCAAGGGCGTGGCCCTGCTCGGATTGGCGCCTGGAGCGAGAGTTTCGCGTGAATGGACGATCCGGGACTTGCCGCCACCGGGCGGGCTGATAAACTGCGACGAAATGTGTAAGCAAGGTTGATGACATGACCCAGGACGCCCCGGAAACCAAGATCGTGGACAGCTACAAGGTCGTCTGTGACGGCGGCGAGGGCGGGCATCCGCGCGTCTTTCTGCAGATCCCGGTGGAGCAAGGTTGGGTCGAATGCCCCTATTGCGACTGCAAGTTTGTGCACAAGGACGCGGCTGACAAGGCCGCCTGAGGCGTCACCGCCCAATTGATGTGAACAAGGAGGGCGGGGCATGAGCTTCGGCAAAGGTTGTCATTTGCATCTGGTCGACGGCTCGGCCTTCATTTTTCGCGCCTATCACGCCTTGCCGCCGCTGACGCGCAAATCCGACGGTTTGCCGATCGGAGCGGTCGCGGGCTTTTGCAACATGCTGTTCAAGTTTGTTGAGGACGCGAAGGGCGACGACGCCCCGACCCATGTTGCGGTTGTTTTCGACTATTCCGGCAAGACGTTTCGCAACGACATGTACCCGGCCTACAAGGCGAACCGCCCGCCCGCGCCCGAGGATCTGGTGCCGCAGTTCCCGCTGACCCGCGACGCTACGCGGGCTTTCAATCTCGCCTGTGTTGAGGTCGAGAATTTCGAAGCCGATGACATCATCGCCACCCTGGCCCGTCAGGCGGATGCCGCCGGGGGCCGGGTGTCGGTTATCAGCTCGGACAAGGATCTGATGCAACTGGTGGGGGGCGGGGTCGAAATGGTTGACCCGATGAAGAACCGCCGCATTGGCGTCGAGGGCGTCGAGGAGAAATTCGGCGTCGGCCCGGACCGCGTGGTGGACGTGCAGGCGCTGGCTGGCGACAGCGTTGACAACGTGCCCGGCGCACCGGGGATCGGGATCAAGACCGCAGCCCTTTTGATCAACGAATATGGCGATCTGGAAACCCTGCTGGCGCGCGCAGAAGAGATCAAGCAGCCCAAACGTCGGGAAACACTGATCAATTTCGCGGATCAGATCCGCATCTCGCGCGACCTGGTGAAGCTGGACGATGCGATGGAGCTGGACTTCGGCCTGGATGACCTGGAACTGAAGGATCCCGAACCCTCGGTGCTTCTGCCGTTCCTGGCCGACATGGAATTTCGCACCCTTACCAACCGTGTGGCCGACAAGCTGGGCATGGACGCGCCGGAAATTGCCGAATCTCCGGGCGCGGTGTCGGATGCGCCCGAGCAGCCGCCGATCGACCCGGAGGCCTATGAATGGGTCAAGGATCGCGCCGGGCTTGAGGCCTGGATCACCCGCATTCGCGACCGCGGTTATGTGGCCGTCGACACGGAAACCACCGGGCTGGACGAAATGCGCGTGGACCTGGTGGGTATCTCGCTGTGCGTGGACGCAGGCGAGGCGTGTTATATCCCGTTGATTCACAAGGACAGCGCAGCGGATGATCTGTTCGGCGGCGATCAGCTGTCTGAAGGGCAGATGAGCGTCGAAGATGCCTTGGCAATGCTCAAACCGGTGCTGGAGGATGAGGCCATCCTCAAGATCGGTCAGAACATGAAATATGACGCGAAGATTTTCGCGCGCTATGGGGTGAATGTTGCCCCGTTCGATGACACGATGCTGCTGTCCTATGCGCTGAACGCGGGGGTGCATAACCACGGCATGGACCTGTTGTCTGACCGGTATCTGGGACACAAGCCGATCTCGATCAAATCGCTGTTGGGCACCGGAAAGTCGGCGATAACGTTTGACCGGGTGCCGATTGCCGATGCGGTGAAATATGCCGCCGAGGACGCGGATATTACCCTGCGCCTGTGGCAGATCTTCAAGCCGATGCTGCACCAAAAACAGGTGACCACGGTCTATGAGACGCTGGAGCGCCCCCTGGCGCCGGTGCTGGCGAAGATGGAGATGACAGGCATCAAGGTGGACCGAGATACCCTGTCGCGCATGTCCAATGCCTTCGCGCAGAAAATGGCGGGGCTTGAGGCCGAGCTGCACGACATGGCCGGGCGCAGTTTCAACGTGCAATCCCCCGCACAGGTGGGGGAAATCCTGTTTGACCAGATGGAGCTGGAAGGCGGCAAGCGCACCAAGACCGGCCAATGGTCCACCCCCGCCGACGTGCTGGAGGACCTTGCGACCGAGCATGATTTCCCCGCCCGCGTTCTGGATTATCGCCAGCTGCAAAAGCTGAAATCGACCTATACCGACGCGTTGCAGGAACATATCCACCCGGAAACCGGCCGCGTGCACACCTCCTATGTGCAATCGGGGGCGAACACCGGGCGCCTGGCCTCGACCGATCCGAACCTGCAAAACATCCCTGTGCGCAGCGAAGAGGGCCGACGTATTCGTGAGGCGTTCGTGGCTGAACCAGGCAAGGTGCTGATATCGCTGGACTACAGCCAGATTGAGCTGCGCATTCTGGCGCAGGTTGCCGGCATCGAGACCTTGAAACAGGCGTTTCGTGACGGTCACGACATTCATGCCATGACGGCGTCCGAAATGTTCGATGTGCCGTTGGAGGACATGACACCGGACATCCGTCGTCAGGCCAAGGCGATCAATTTCGGCGTGATTTACGGGATCAGCGGCTTCGGCCTGGCCCGCAATCTGCGCATTCCACGCGCCGAGGCGCAGGGCTTCATCGACCGCTACTTCGAACGCTTCCCTGGCATTCGCGCCTATATGGACGAAACCGTGCAATTCGCGAAGGACAACGGATACGTCCAGACCCTGTTTGGCCGCAAGATCCACACCCCCGAGATCAACGCCAAGGGCCCCCATGCAGGGTTTGCCAAGCGCGCGGCGATCAACGCGCCCATCCAGGGTGCGGCTGCGGATGTGATCCGGCGCGCGATGGTGCGCATGCCGGACGCGATCACCGGACTGCCCGCGCAGATGCTGCTTCAGGTGCACGACGAACTGATCTTCGAAGTGGACGCAGGCGCGGTTGACCAGACCATCGAGACCGTGCGCGACGTGATGGAAAACGCGGCGGACCCGGCGGTGAAGCTGGATGTGCCGCTGGTGGTGGATGCAGGCCAGGGGGCCAATTGGGCCGAGGCGCATTGATCCTGCCGCGGCTTACCTATGCGCTTTGTCTCGCGCTCCTTATGCTTTTGCCGTCCGGTGCCCGTGCCGAAGGGGGCGACGCTCCACGCATTCTCGTCATCGGTGACAGCCTTCTGGCTTGGCATTCCAGCTCGGGCCGCTCGGTCGCGGATCGGTTGGAGCATCTGTTGGGGCAGCCGGTTCAGGATCGGTCGGTTTCGGCGGCGCGGATGATCTATCACCTGCCGATATCCGGTGCGGTAGGTCTGGCGATCCCCAAGCAGTTTCGGGACGGGGATTGGGACTGGGTGGTGGTGAACGGCGGCGGCAATGACCTGTGGCTGGGCTGCGGCTGCAACCGGTGTGATCGCAAGCTGAATCGGCTTCTATCCAAAAGCGCCGATAAGGGAGCGATCCACAAGCTGGTGTCCCGCATCCGCGACAGCGGTGCCAAAGTGCTGTGGCTGGGATATCTGCGCAGCCCAGGTTTCGACACGCCGATTGAATCGTGCAAGGACGACGGTGACATTCTGGAAGCGCGGATCGCGACCCTGGCCGAGGCCGAGGGGGGCGTGTTTTTCCAGTCGATTACCGACCTGGTGCCGCCCGGTGATCGGTCTTTCCACGCCGCCGACCGCATTCACCCGTCGATGAAAGCCAGCGACGCCATCGCACGACGCCTGGCGCGGGTGATCCGGGCGAATTGACCCCCTTGCGGGCCCCCGGCGTTGCCCCCATTCTGGGGCAAGAAACGGATACCTCATGCCGCATGATCACCATCACCACCATCACACCGACCCCGAGGCGGGCGACGCGCGGGTGGCCTGGGCGGTGGCGGCAAATGTTGCACTGACGCTGGCACAGATCGTGGGTGGGCTTCTGTCCGGCTCGGTCGCGCTGATTGCCGATGCAATCCACAACCTTTCAGATGCGGCCTCATTGGCGATCGCCTTTTTTGCTCGCAAGATCGCGCGCAGGCCGACCGATGCGGGGATGACCTTCGGCTACAAGCGGGCCGAGCTGGTGGCGGCGCTGATCAACTATACCACGCTGATCGTGATCGGGTTTTACCTGCTTTACGAAGGCATCATGCGCTTTTTCGATCCGCCGGAGGTGACCGGCTGGCTGGTCATCATCGTCGCTGGTATCGCGCTGGCGGTTGATGCGTTCACCGCGCTGATGACCTGGCGTATGGCGAAAGACAGCGCGAACATCCGCGCAGCGTTTCTGCACAATGTGGCGGACGCACTGGGCTCGGTCGCGGTGATCGTGGTGGGCATTCTGATCGTTACCTTCGGCTGGCACCTGGCCGACCCGATCGCCACGATCGGCATTGCCACCTATATCCTGTGGATGGGGCTGGGCGAGGTTCGCGGCGTGATCCACATTCTGATGTTGGGCGCGCCACAGGGGATCGAGGCCGAGGAGGTGTTGGCGGTGATGGAGGCGGTGGACGGCATCGACAGCGTGCATCACCTGCACATCTGGCAGATCAGCGAACAGGTCGTGTCGCTTGAGGCGCATGTGGTGGCGGATGCGGCGAACTGGCCGGATTGCGCCAACGCCAAGCGCGCGGTGAAAAACGTCCTGCGCGACAGGTTCGCCATCACCCATGTCACCTTGGACATGGAAGGGCCGGGGGATCATTGCGACCACCCCGCCCGGATCGGCGGCGCAGGGGGTTAGCGCCCCAGTTTCGTGACCACAAGGGTTCCGTTCCCGTTGTTATAGGCGTGAACATAGAACACCTGATCGCTTGTCGCCCATGTGGCAAGCGTAGTGAAGGGGCTGATGGCCACACGCGTTTCCTTGTGTGCCGGATAGGTCTCGCTGCTCAGCGTCATCTGAGCAGGCTCGGTCTTCGCGACAGGCCGATCCAGCCAGCTGCATGCGCCCGGCGGTGGGGTTCGTTTCAGAGCGCCGGTGCTGGTCTTGTGAAAGTGCACCGTGACGAACTGAACCGACGTGTTTGTCGTCGCGTTCACCGAAACGCCGGACAAGGCGACCATTTTTGCGCTGCCATGACAGGCAAGAGGATAGCTTTGCTGGCCAAGACCTGGCGAAGCCGCCAGCGCCAGGCCCAACACGGCAAAGAGTGCAAGGGGTTTCATCACGAAGCCTCCGAACTGGACAGGGGCGCGGGCCGATGGGCCCGCGCCATACAGGCAAGGGTTACGGGCCGATTTTGGTCACGACCATGTGGCCTTGCCGATTGTTGAACACATGCACCTGGAACGGCTCTGCCCGGCGCACGTATTTCATCAACTGGGTCGCCCCGTGCGACGGCGTGTTCAGGTGACATTCACCCGCCCGGCACACAGTTTGGGTCCAGGATACGGCGTGGTCGTCGAACAGCATCTTGTTCGGTTCATCGCCAACCATGCCCCGATCAATCCAAGTACATTCCCCAAGCGCCGGCGCCTTCACGCCCGCACCTGCGTTGCCCTTGTGATAGGTGATCTCGACAAAGACACGCGGATCAGACACGCGTTGCCCGATCACCGCGACCATGTCGCCGCCCCCGCGGCAGGTCATGACATACGTCTGTTCAGCCACCGCCATTCCGGTTGTCACGGCAAGCGCACCTGCCAGAAGCGCGGTGCCAAGGATGGTATGTTTCTTCATTTTCATGTCGGAAAACCTCCCATTTCCCGGTGCGGATCGCGGGCGGGATGCCCGAAAACCCACGAAGACATGATACACCTATGACGAGAGTGGCGCCTTGATCCGACCTACCTATGGCGGATTATGGCCGAAGGTCCGAAGCCTTTCTGGCGTAGAAGGCCATGAGGCTCTTGTCGCGTTCTTCCCGAAACGGGGCGCCGGTATCCAGCGCCCGGATGCGATCGATGCGGAACATGCGGAAATCGTCGCGCAGCTCGCACCAGGCGACCAGGGTCCAGACCCGACCCCAGAACCACAAGCCCAGCGGGCGCACGACCCGGGTTGTGGCCACGCCCTCGGCGTCCGCATAGCCGATGGAAACCCTGCGGCGCGCGTCCGTCGCAGCCTCGATCTGGTCGATGTTCCGGCGCTCGGCATCGCTCAGCCCAAAACTGTCGCGGGCATGGATTTCGACCCGCGCCGCGCTCTCGGCCAGGTCGCGTGGCAGGACCGCCTGGATTTTCACCAAAGCCTCTTCGGCGGCCAGTGCCATGTCTGCCCCGCCCCAGGTGCGCACCATGCGCGCGCCCGCGACCAGGGCTGCGACCTCGGCGCGGGTGAACATCAGGGGCGGCATGTCGAACCCTGCCCGCATCAGGTATCCGACGCCCGCTTCGCCCTCGATCGGCACGCCCGACCCGATCAGATCGGAAATGTCGCGATAGATCGTGCGTTCGCTGACCTCCAGCCGCTCGGCCAGCACCCGCGCAGTGGTCAGCCGACCACCGCGAAGGTATTGCACGATCTGAAACAGGCGGTCGGCACGGCGCATGGGTCAGCCCTTCGGTTCAAACAGCCCGATCGAATTGCCGTCGGGGTCGGTCGCATAGCAAAACTGCCCCGCCGGGATCTCAATCACAAGCCCATCCAGCGCCAGCGTGCCGCCGGCAGCCACCAGCCGCGCCTTGGCGGCGTCCAGGGTGTCGGGAATGGCCAGGTGAACGGTCGGCCCGGTGCCCTGTGCCGCCGGTTTGCCGGGGTACAGGTGCCCGGCCACGCCGGTTTCGAACTCCTTGGCCGGGAACATCGCCATCGGGTTTGGGCCGGTGCTGTCGATCTTCATCTGGTACCCGAACACGGCATCATAGAACGCAACGGCGCGGGTCATGTCGGTCACCGGGATTTCGGTCCAGACGACGGGGTTGGTGGGGGTATGGGTCATGTCTCTCTCCATCAAACTGCGATGAAGCCTTATTCCATACCCCTGCTGACAGCCTTCTGTCAGGAGCCTTCCAACCCGTCGGTGAGCCAGATCAGTCCCGCCTCGGTTTGCGCCGTGGGGTGATATTCCCCGCTGACGAAACCGTCATAGCCTTCGGCGTCCAGTTGGCGAAACCAGGCCGGGTAGTCGATTTCACCCCGGATCGGTTCGTGGCGTCCCGGCGTGCCACCGACCTGAATATGGCGCACCAGATCGCGGTGCTTTTCCCAGGTCGCGGGCATGTCGTGGGTGATCATCTGTGCGTGATAGGCGTCGAATTGCAGCCCCAGATTGGGCGCGCCGACCTCGGCAACGATCTCGGCGGCCTGATCGAAATTGTTCAGGAAATAGCCTGGCATGTCGACCGGGTTGATCGGCTCAATCGTCAGGCTTCTGTCGGGAAACTCCGCGGCGGCCCAGCTCAGGTTGTCGACGAAGGTCTTGCGCGCCACCAACCCCTTGGACTTGCCCGCCATGACATGCAGATGATCGACCTGCAGCGCCTGCGCGAACCGCATGGCGCGGGTCAGGTCATGGCGAAACCGCTTCTGCCCGCCCGGCACGGCGGCAAAACCGCGCTCCCCCCCGGTCCAGTTCGGCGGCGGCGTGTTGATCAGGATCATCCTCTGGCCATACATGGTCAACCGTCGGGTGATTTCATGCGCCGCGTCATCATAGGGAAACAACACCTCGACGGCATCGAACCCGGCCTCGGATGCGGCCTGAAATCGGTCCAGAAACGGCACTTCGCGAAACAGGAAACTGAGATTGGCGGCAAAGCGGGGCATGAACTCTCCTTCGCGGCACGCGCCGCCCTGTCATCTTTCCGCAAATACCCCCGCCGGGGGCAAGAAAAATCTGGCGCTACCCCGCCAGCTCCTCGGACGGGATGACCGGAAAGAACTGCCCGCCCGACCACAGGCCGAACCAAGGTGCGTCGTCGTGGGTTTCGTGGGTCCCCAGATCGACCAGGCGATAGAAGCTTTTACGGTCGATCAGCGCCTCAAGGTTGGCCCGGACCAGGACATAGGGCGATGGCTCGCCGGTCTCTGGGTCGCGCACAACGCGGATCGGGTGGTCAGGCCCGGCCCGCATCTTGTCGCCCACATGGGTGGTGAAGCACAGCACCTGATCGCGCCCCGTCCCCGAGGTCTCGAAATCCACGGCCACGAACGGCGCGTCATCCACCGTGATGCCAACCTTTTCGACCGGTGTGACCAGGAAATAGTCGTCGCCGTCCTTGCGCAGGATCGATGAAAACAGCCGCACCAGCTCGGGCCGCCCGATCGGCGTGCCCAGGTAGAACCACGTGCCATCGCGCGCAATCCGCATGTCCAGATCCCCGCAGAACTCCGGGTTCCACAGGTGAACCGGAGCAGGCCCCCGTTTTGTCGCCGCCCGCGCCGCCGATGCGAGGCTTTCCGCCGATGGCGCGGCGGCTTTTCCGCCCGATTTCGCTTTTGTCATTTGTGCCCCGCTTCCATTCGGCCTTTAATGCCAGAATAGGGATGACGCCGGAGGATTTCCATGGACAACGCAGAGCTTGTGGGCGCAATCGAGGCGCTGGGCGCGAAACTGGCCTGCGCGAAGGCCTCGATCGCACAGCGGATCATCGGACAGGAGGAGGTCGTGGACTTGGTTCTGTCAGCAATGCTGTCGGGCGGGCACGCGCTTTTGATCGGCCTGCCGGGGCTGGGCAAGACGCGGCTGGTCGACACGCTGTCCACCGTGATGGGGCTGGACGGCGGGCGCATCCAGTTCACGCCGGACCTGATGCCTGCTGACATTCTGGGCTCCGAAGTTTTGGAGGAAGGCAAGGGCGGCGACCGAACCTTCCGGTTCTTGCCCGGCCCGATCTTCTGCCAGCTGCTGCTGGCCGACGAAATCAACCGTGCCAGCCCGCGCACGCAATCGGCACTTTTGCAGGCGATGCAGGAACACGCGGTGACCATCGCGGGCCACGAACACAAGATGACCGAGCCGTTTCACGTGCTCGCCACGCAAAACCCGATCGAGCAGGAGGGGACGTATCCCTTGCCTGAGGCGCAGCTGGACCGATTCCTGTTGCAGGTCGACGTGGACTATCCGACCCGCGACGCGGAACGCGACATCCTGCTGGCCACCACCGGCACCCAGGACGCGGCGGCGACGGCGGTGTTCACGGGGGATGAGCTGATCGAAGCGCAGCGGCTGTTGCGCCGGATGCCGGTGGGGGAAGCGCTGGTCGAGGCGATCCTGGACCTGGTGCGCGCCTGTCGCCCCGAGGACGCAAGCGCGCCCGACTATGTGCGGGACGCGGTGGCCTGGGGGCCGGGGCCGCGTGCCGCCCAGGCGCTGATGCTCTTGGTGCGCGCGCGGGCTTTGCTGGACGGGCGGTTGGTGCCGAACGCCGCCGACCTGGCCGCGTTGGCACGCCCGGTGCTGGTGCACCGCATGGCGCTTTCCTATGGCGCGCGGGCGCGGGGCGACAGCCTGACCGCGATCATTGATCGCGTGGTCGACGGTCTGGACATGGGGCAAGCCGCCGCGTGAGCCAACCTGCCGCCTCTCTGCGCGGGCGGGCCGCCGGGCTGGCCCAGCCGCTGCCGCCGCTGTTGGCCGAGGCCGAGCATTTGGCCGGCGGTGTGCTTCTGGGTGAACACGGGCGACGGCGTCCGGGGCTGGGCGATGCCTTCTGGCAATACCGCCCGGCGATGCAGGGCGACACGGCACGTGCGATCGACTGGCGTCGCTCGGCCCGGTCGGATCAGCATTTCGTGCAGGAAAAGGAATGGCAGGCGGCGCAATCGGTGGTGTTTTGGGTCGACCGGGCCGCGTCCATGCACTTCGCATCGCAGGGACACCCCGAAAAGGCCGACCGGGCCGCGCTTCTGGCCCTGTCGCTATCCGTGCTTCTGGTGCGCGGCGGCGAGCGTATTGGGTTGACCGACATGGCCAATCCGCCCGCCAGCGGCACGCTTCAGCTTGAACGCGTAGCGCGGCATTTGGAAACGCAATCCAGCGCCGATTACGGCGCGCCGGACACGACGATGCTGCCCGCCCATTCCCGCGCGGTGTTCCTGTCGGATTTCATGGGCGATCTGGCCCCGTTGGAAACCGCGCTGACCACCGCCGCGGATCGGGGCGTCAAGGGCGCCTTGGTGCACATCCTCGACCCGATCGAGGAGGCGTTTCCCTTCGACGGGCGCGTCGTGTTCGAAAGCATGGGGGGCACCTTGCAGCATGAAACGCGCCGCGCCGGTGATCTGCGCGCACGTTATCTGGATCGCCTGGCCCGTCGAAAGGCGGCACTGGAGGCGCTGACTCGCACGACCGGCTGGCGATACCACTGCCACCACACCGGCACGCCCGCCGCGTCCGCGCTGTTGTGGCTGTATCACGCGATGGAGCGCCAGCGCTGATGTTTGGCCTTGGCCTCATAGGGTTCACCACGCCGCTTCTTCTGGCCGCGCTGATCGCGCTACCGGTGCTGTGGTGGCTGCTGCGCGCGGTGCCGCCGGCGCCGATCCGTCGTCGCTTCCCCGGTGTCGCGCTTCTTTTGGGGCTTGAAGATGAGGATCAGGAAACTGACCGCACGCCCTGGTGGCTGCTTCTTTTGCGTATGGCGGCGATTGCCGCGCTGATCCTGGGCTTTGCCGGCCCGGTGCTGAACCCCGATCCCCCGCGCGACGGGGCCGGGCCGCTTTTGGTGTTCATCGACGATGGTTGGGCCGCTGCCACGGACTGGAGCACCCGGATCGACGCCGCCGACGCCGCCCTTGCAGCGGCTGAACAATCGGGCCGCCGCGCCGCCCTGGTGACGGCCTCTGAAGCACCTGAGGTGCCTGCGCTACAGGCCGCCGGCACAGTGCGCGCGCGGTTGGCGGGGCTCGTGCCCGTGCCGTGGAGCCCCGGCTTTGACGCTGCGTTGGGCTGGGCTGCGGGCCTTGAAGAGACAGAAACGCTGTGGCTGTCCGACGGGGTGGCGCGCGATGGGCGCGGTGCGCTCTACAAGGCGTTCAACGCTGCCGGGGTGGTCACGATCCTGGAACCGCCCGCCCCGCGGCTGGCCTTGCGCCCCGCCGTGTTCGAAAACGGGGTGATCGCCCTGACGGTGCTGCGCAATCGCGGTGGGCCGCAGGATGTGGTGGTCAGCGGATTCGGCCCCGATCCCGGCGGCATTGAACGCGAACTTGCGCGGGTTGAAATGGAATTTCCCGACGATGATACGCTCAGCACCGCACAGCTGTCGCTGCCACCCGAGCTGCGCAACCGCGTCACCCGGTTTCAGATTGAAGGCATCCAAAGCGCGGGGGCGGTCAGCCTGACCGACGACAGCCTGAAACGCCGCCGCGTCGCGCTGTTGGGCGGGGCTGGAGCCGAAGTGCTGGAGCTGTTGTCGCCATTGCATTACCTGCGCCAGGCGCTGGTGCCCAGTGCCGAGGTGATCGAAGGCCCGATGGGCGAGCTGATCCGGGCCAGCCCGGACGTGATGATCCTGGCCGATGTCGCAACATTGGCGGAGCCCGATCAACGGGCCCTGGCCGAATGGGTTGCACAAGGCGGTCTTTTGCTGCGATTTGCGGGGCCTCGCCTGGCAGGTTCGGACGCGGGGCGCGGGGGGGATGATATCCTGCTTCCGGTGCGGTTGCGCGTCGGCGGGCGCAATGTGGGTGGCGCAATGAGCTGGGGCGAACCGCGCGCGCTGGCCCCGTTCTCCGAGGCGTCTCCGTTTTTCGGGCTCGCGCTGCCGGACGACGTGACCGTGTCGGCGCAGGTATTGGCCGAGCCGGGCCCGGACCTGGCGGCCCGCACCATTGCATCGCTTGCCGATGGCACACCGCTGGTCACGCGCAAGACGTTGGGCGATGGCCAGGTGGTGCTGTTCCACGTCTCGGCCAACGCGGAATGGTCGTCGCTGCCCCTGTCGGGGCTCTTCGTTGAAATGCTGGAGCGTCTGGCTGTCTCGACCCGGCCAAGCCGGCCAGAGAAGGCGGATCTGGCGGGCACCTCGTGGCTGGCCGAGCACCTGTTGGACGGCTTTGGCGTGCTGGCGCCGGTTCCCTCGGCCGTCGCCCTTCCGGGGGAGGTCATGGTGGCCGCTGCCGGGCCGGATCTGCGCCCGGGCCTCTACGCGGAAGGCGACAGGCGTCTGGCGGTGAATGTTGTCAGGGGGGGGGACGTTCTGGCGCCCGCGCGCTGGCCCGCCGGTATCACACCAGGCTGGGGCGAGCTGCGCGGTGAACGCCCGTTGGGTCATTGGCTGTTAACCTTGGCGCTTGCGCTTCTGGCGGTGGATATCCTGGCTGCACTGACCCTGTCCGGGCGCTTGCGCAGCGTGGCCCTGATCCTTGCAGCAATGCTGGTCCTGACCGCGCCGGGAGACGCCCGCGCCCAGTCTGAAGCGTTGATCTCTGCGGCTGGTGAAGTGACGCTGGCCCATGTCCTGACCGGGGATGGGCGGGTGGACGACATCGCCAAGGCCGGTCTGCGTGGCCTGTCCGACCACCTGTTTGCCCGCACCAGCGTCGAGCCCGCCCCGCCAGTCGGGGTTGACCTGGAAAGCGATGAGTTGTCCGTCTTTCCGCTGCTCTATTGGCCCGTGACCGAGATGCAGGCGGCCCCGTCCCCCGCCGCTTATGCGCGGCTGAACCGATACCTGAACGCGGGCGGCATGATCTTGTTCGACACCCGTGACGCGAATGTCGCGGGCTTTGGCGCGACCACGCCGACCGGGCGCCGCTTGCGCGCGCTGGCCCGGCCGCTGGACATCCCACCGTTGGAGCCGATCCCGGCGGACCATGTACTGACGCGCACCTTCTATCTTCTGTCTGACTTTCCCGGTCGCCACACGGGCACCGGGGTCTGGGTCGAGGCCGCCCCGGCCGATGCCGAACAGGCCGAGGGCATGCCGTTTCGCAACCTCAACGACGGGGTCAGCCCGGTGGTGATCGGTGGCAACGACTGGGCCGGCGCGTGGGCGGTGGATGCGCAGGGTGCGCCGATGCTGCCCGTCGGGCGTGGCCTGGCGGGTGACCGCCAGCGGGAAATGGCGGTGCGTTTCGGGGTAAACTTGGTGATGCATGTCCTGACCGGAAACTACAAAAGCGATCAGGTCCATGTACCTGCGCTTTTGGAAAGGTTGGGGCAATGAACGGGGTCAGCATTCTGTTCGATCCGGCCTTTCCCTGGCCCGTTCTCGCCGCCCTGGCCCTGGCCGCGCTCGTACTTGTGGCCTTTGCGGCCTGGCGCGGGTTGACCGGTTGGGTCGTGCGGGGGCTGGGGGTTGCGGCGATCCTTCTTGCGCTGTCCGGCCCGTCTCTGCAACGCGAAGACCGGATGCCGCTGGGCGATGTGCTTTTGGCCGTGGTGGACCGATCTGCGTCGCAAGGCCTGGCATCGCGCCCAGCCCAGACCGACGCGGCGCTGCAGGCGCTTTCGGCCCGCGTGGCGCGCAGCGAAGGGGTGGACCTGCATCTGGTCGAGGTGGGGGATGGCGAAGACAACCGTGGCACCCGCATCCTGACGGCGCTGAGCGAGGCGCTGGCCGACCTGCCGCGGGACCGGATTGCAGGCGTGGTGGTGATCTCGGACGGGCAGGCGCATGACCTTCCCGCCGCGCCCGACTTGCCCGCACCTCTGCACCTTCTTCTAACCGGACAGACCGACGACTGGGACCGACGCCTTGTGATCGACAACGCCCCCGCCTTCGCCATCCTGGGCGAAGAGCAGGAGATCGTGCTGCACATCGAAGATCAGGGCGCAGCATCGGGGAACGCAGCACGCACAACGCTGGAGATCAGCGTTGATGGTGGCGCGCCCATCACCCACGAGGTGCCGATCGGGGTTGAGTTGCGCCTGCCGGTGACCCTGACCCATGGCGGGCAGAATGTGATCCACCTCAGCACCCCCTTGATCGATGGTGAGCTAACCGACCGCAACAACGCCGCCATCGTGCAGATGTCCGGCGTGCGCGACCGTTTGCGGGTGCTATTGGTCAGCGGTGAGCCAAACCCAGGCACCCGCACCTGGCGCAACCTGTTGAAATCGGACGCCAGCGTGGATCTCGTGCATTTCACCATTCTGCGTCCGCCCAACAAACAAGACGGCGTGCCGGTCAGCGAACTCAGCCTGATCGCCTTTCCGACACAAGAACTGTTCATGGACAAGGTCGATGAATTCGACCTGATCATCTTCGATCGCTACAAGCTGCGCGGCATTTTGCCATCGCAATACCTTGCCTCGGTGCGCGATTATGTGACCGGGGGCGGGGCGGTTCTGGTCGCCGCCGGGCCGGATTTTGCCACGGCTGAAAGCCTGGCGCGCTCTCCTTTGGGTGACATCCTGCCCGCGCTGCCGACCTCACGGGTGATCGAGCAGGGGTATTTGCCCGCGGTCACCGCGCTGGGGGCCCGCCACCCAGTGACACGTGGGCTAGAGGCCTTTGCCCCCGACGATGGCTGGGGCCGCTGGTTTCGTCTGATCGAACTGGAACCAGCGGGCGGTCAGGTCGTGATGGCCGGACTGGATGCGCCGCTGCTGGCGTTGGACCGGGTCGGTGAAGGTCGCGTTGCCCTTTTGGGCTCCGATCATGCCTGGCTGTGGAGCCGGGGCGTCGAAGGCGGTGGCCCGCAACTGGAGCTGTTGCGCCGTCTGGCCCATTGGATGATGAAAGAACCCGAGCTGGAGGAAGAAGCCCTGAGCGCGTTGGCCGAGAACAGCCGCTTGGTGGTGACCCGGCGCACGATGGGCGAGGGCGAGCGTATCGCCACGGTGACCACCCCGGACGGTGCGACCCTGCCGGTCCCGTTGGAGGAAGCCTCGCCGGGGTTGTATCGCGGTCAGGTCGAGGCGCCCGCGCTGGGGCTGTATCGGTTGGAAGAGGGCGGCGTGACCGCCGTGATCGCGCTGGGGCCGTCCGCGCCGAAAGAGTTCGAGGAAACCATCGCGACCGACGCGGTTCTGGGTGATGTTGTGTCAGCAACAGGCGGTGGTGTCCTGCGCCTGTCAGACGGCATGCCGGGCTTGCGTGCGGTGCGCGAAGGACGGGTGGCGGCTGGACGCGGCTGGATCGGCTATACCCCGCGTGGCGCTTACCTGACCCAGGACGTGCGGATCGTGCCATTGGCACCACCTTGGCTGATGCTGCTGATCGCAGCCGGTCTGGCGCTGGCCGCCTGGCTGTGGGAAGGGCGTGGGCGTCGGGCGCCACAGCCCTGACGGATCACGGGACAGGCAGAATGAACACCTGGTCAGACCAGCCATCGCGGCTACAACGCGCGCGGATGTGCAGGACTTTCACGCCCTCGGGCACCGACAGCCCACCCAATGACCGGGTAAAGGGCTGCTCGGCCACATGTGGATGCGCCAGAACGCGCAGGCCTAGCGATGTGCCGTCAGGCATCAACACCTCCCAGCCGTCCGCATAGTGATCCCACCCTGTATCCGGGTGACGCAATGTGACCGATATCGTGGTGCCGGACAGGACCGCGTCTTCCACCACCGGAAAGTCCGCGAAGGCGGGCCAGGACAGGGACACGGGCAGGATTGCGGCGAACAGTACTGTGCGAAATGAGAACATGCGGGTTAGGCTAGCGCAGGTCAGGGACGCTTGCCAGATGGAAGAATTGGTTATATTTCTTTACCAATCCAAGCGCGAGGACCGAATCCATGCAGATGCCACAGCCCGACGCCAGCATTCTGGCCCGCAAGGACCGCCTTGTCGCGCAGCTTCAGGCGATCCTGCCCGAGGGCTGCGTGATCTACGACGAGCGCGAGACCAAGGCTTATGAATGCGACGCGCTGTCGGTCTACAGGTGTCCGCCGCTCTGCGCTGTTCTGCCCGAGACCACCGAACAGGTCGCGGCGGTGATGAAGCTGTGCCATGCCGAAGGCGTGCCGGTTGTGCCGCGCGGCGCGGGCACCTCGCTGGCGGGTGGCGCCCTGCCAACCGCCGACAGCGTCATCCTTGGCGTCGCGCGCATGAACGACGTGTTGGACACCGACTATCCCAACCGGGTCATCAAGGTGCAGACCGGGCGCACCAACCTGTCGGTAACCGGCGCGGTGGAGGAAGACGGCTTTTTCTATGCCCCCGACCCGTCCAGCCAACTGGCCTGCGCCATCGCGGGCAATATCGCGATGAATTCCGGCGGTGCGCACTGCCTGAAATACGGCGTGACCACCAACAACCTGATGGGCGTGACGATGGTCATGGCGGACGGCGAGATCGTCGAGATTGGCGGCGCGCATCTTGATGCGGGTGGGTTGGACCTTTTGGGGCTGATCTGCGGATCAGAAGGTCAGTTGGGCATTGTGACCGAAGCAACATTACGCATTCTGGCCAAGCCCGAAGGGGCGCGGCCGGTGCTGATCGGTTACGACACGAACGAGATCGCCGGACAATGCGTGTCCGACATCATCAAATCCGGCATCCTGCCGGTGGCGATTGAATTCATGGACCGTCCCTGCATTCGTGCGACCGAGGCCTTCGCCGGCGCCGGATACCCCGATTGCGAGGCGCTGTTGATCATCGAGGTCGAGGGCAGCGAGGCGGAAATCCAGGATCAACTGGACCGCATTATCACCATCGCCCGCCGTCACAACCCGGTGGAACTTCGCGAAAGCGGGTCCGAGGAGGAAAGCGCGCGGATCTGGCTGGGCCGTAAATCGGCTTTCGGCGCAATGGGGCAGATCAACGACTACATGTGTCTGGATGGCACGATCCCGGTGTCGGAGTTGCCGCTGGTGCTGCGTCGGATCGGTGAGATGTCGCAGGAATACGGTTTGGACGTGGGCAACGTGTTTCACGCGGGCGACGGCAATATGCACCCGCTGATCCTGTTCGACGCCAACAAACCCGGCGATCTTGAAAAATGCGAGGCCTTCGGAGCCGACATTCTGAAACTCTGCGTCGAGGTCGGCGGTTGTCTGACCGGTGAACACGGCGTGGGTGTTGAAAAACGCGACCTGATGGGTGCGCAATACACCGACGCGGACCTTGAGGTGCAACTGGGCGTGAAGGACGTGTTCGACCCGAAATGGTTGCTCAACCCCGCCAAGGTGTTCCCGCTGTCTACCACCGAAGGGCGCCGCGCATGACCCCGAACAGCGAAACCGAATTGGCCGAGGCGATCACCGCGGCGCAAGGCCCGCTGCATGTGCAGGGCGGCGGCACGCGCGACATTGGCGCGCCAGTGGCGGGTCAGGTGCTGTCAACTGCTGGCCTGTCTGGTGTGACGCTTTATGAGCCCGGCGCACTGACGTTGGTGGCAAAGGCCGGGACGCCGCTGACCGAGATCGAGGCGCTTTTGGCCGCCGAAGGCCAGCGCCTGCCGTTCGAGCCAATGGACCACCGCCCGCTTCTGGGCACCACCGGCACGCCGACCATCGGCGGGGTCGTCGCCGCCAACGTCTCTGGCCCGCGCCGCATCCAGGTCGGTGCCGCGCGCGACTTTGCCCTTGGGGTCCGCTTCGTGGACGGCACCGGGCAGGTGCTGAAGAACGGCGGTCGGGTTATGAAGAACGTCACCGGATATGACCTGGTGAAACTCATGGCAGGCAGCTGGGGCACCTTGGGCGTCCTGAGCGAGGTCAGCCTGAAGGTTGGCGCGATCCCGGAGACCGAAGCGACGCTGGTCGCCCGCGGGTTGGAAGATGACGCCGCGGTCGCCGCACTTTCTGCTGCACTGGGATCGCCGTTTGATGTGTCCGGGGCGGCGCATTTGGACGCCGGGGCAAATGGCGGCCAGTCTGAAACCCGTGTGCGTATCGAAGGTCTGGCAGGGTCGGTCGCCTATCGCGCCGCGCGGCTTGGCGAGGGGGTTTGCAAGGGGTGGGAACTGGTTGAGGCCGCCACCAGCGCGGCGCTCTGGTTGGAGGTCCGGGACGTCGGGTCGTTGCAGACCAAGCCGGGCAACATCTGGCGGTTCTCGCTCAAACCCAGCGACGCGCCCGGGATGGCGGAGGCTATTCGCAGGGCGCATCCCGAGGCCGCCTGTGTGTTCGACTGGGGCGGCGGGCTGCTGTGGGTTTCTGGTCCGGAAGGGGCTGATCTGCGCCCCAAAGGCCTTAAGGGCCACGCAACCCTTGTGCGAGCGGCTCGGGAAACCCGCGAACGACTTGCAGTTTTCCAACCTGAATCCACGCCAATTGCGGCGATCACCGCCGGTTTGCGTCACAAATTCGATCCCAGGGGCATTCTGAACCCCGGGCTGATGGGAGGCTGACATGCAAACTCATTTCACCCCGGAACAGCTAAGCGATCCCGGCATCGAACGCGCCAACGAGATCCTGCGGGCCTGTGTTCACTGCGGGTTTTGCACCGCGACTTGCCCGACCTATCAGGTGCTGGGCGACGAGCTCGACAGCCCGCGCGGCCGGATCTACTTGATCAAGGACATGTTGGAGGCGGACCGGCCTGCCGACGCCCAGACAGTGAAACATGTGGATCGCTGCCTGTCCTGTCTGGCCTGCATGTCGACCTGCCCGTCGGGTGTGCATTACATGCATCTTGTCGACCTGGCGCGCGCGCATATCGAAAAGACCTATAAGCGGCCTGTCGTGGACCGGCTATTGCGCTGGACGTTGGCGCAGGTCATTCCCTATCCGAACCGGTTTCGGCTGGCGCTTCTGGGTGCCAAGATCGGCAAGCCGTTTCGCAAACTGATCCCGGATGCGCGTATTCAGGCGATGCTGGCGATGGCGCCGAAACAGATCCCGGCCCGGTCCCGCAATGACGACGCCCAGGTGTTTCCCGCCAAAGGCCCGCGCCTGAAACGGGTCGCGCTGATGACGGGCTGTGCGCAAAAGGCGCTGGACACCGACATCAACGACGCGACGATCCGCCTTCTGACCCGTCTGGGATGTGAGGTCGTGGTGGCCAAGGGCATGGGCTGCTGCGGTGCGCTGACCCACCATATGGGCAAAGAGGACGCCAGCCACGCCTCGGCCGCCGCCAACATTCGCGCCTGGTGCGCCGAAGACCGCGGCGAAGGGCTGGATGCGATCGTCATCAACACCAGCGGCTGTGGCACCACGGTGAAGGATTATGGCTTCATGTTTCGCAACGATCCGCTCGCGGGGGACGCTGCGCGGGTAAGTGAATTGGCGATGGATATCAGCGAGTTGCTGATGACGCTTGACCTACCTTCCGTGACGATGGGGCAGCGGGTGGCGTATCACTCTGCCTGTAGCCTGCAACATGGCCAACAGGTGAAAACCCACCCCAAAACCCTGTTGAAACGGGTTGGGTTCGAGGTGGTCGAACCTGCGGATCCACACCTGTGCTGCGGTTCAGCCGGCACCTACAACCTGATGCAGCCGGCCATCAGTTCCGAGCTCAAATCACGTAAGGTCAAGACGTTGGAGGCGAAGTCGCCGGAGATCATCGCCGCCGGGAACATCGGCTGCATGGTCCAGATCGGCAGCAGCACCGGGGTGCCGGTGGTCCATACTGTGGAACTTTTGGATTGGGCCGCTGGTGGGCCAAAACCACGCAAACTGGGATGATTGGGGCAAGTCGGGCACATTCTTGCCCCATTCTTGCCTTAATTCGTTGCTACGCCCGATCCGTCGAGGGACGGACACATGCGAAAACTACTTACATTTCTGGCGCTTACGCTTGGGTTTTCAACCCCGCTTGAGGCGACGGATCCGTCCGACCTGCGCAGCTTGATCACCGGCGACGACAGCCGGGGGTGGGAGGCCGTGGGCCGCCTGAACATGGGCGGCGAAAGCTTCTGCACTGGGGCACTGATCGCCGAAAACCTGGTTCTGACCGCGGGTCATTGCCTGTTCGACAAGGATACCGGCCGCGCCTATGCGGCTGAAGATATCGAATTTCTTGCCGGTTGGCGCAATGGCCGTGCCTCGGCCTATCGCGGCGTGCGCCGCGCCGTGGTGCACCCCGATTTCGACTTTTCCGGCCGGGACAAGGCCACCCGCGTGGCCCATGACCTGGCGATCCTGGAATTGGACCGTCCGATCCGCACCACAAGCGTGATTCCGTTTTCCACGACCACTCGTCCGCGCAAGGGCGCCGAAGTGGGGGTTGTGTCCTATGCCCATGACCGCTCGGAAAGCCCCGCGCTTCAGGAAATGTGCCATGTCCTGGCGCGTCAATCCGGCACGCTGGTTTTGTCCTGTGACGTCGATTTCGGGAGCTCTGGCGCGCCGGTATTCGTCCATCATGATGGGGAGCCGCGGATCGTGTCCGTGGTTTCGGCCAAGGCAACCGTGCGCGACATTCCGGTGTCTCTGGGCACCAGCCTGGAACGCCCTCTGGCCGAGATGATGGCTATTCTGGATCAAAGCGACGGGGTGTTTACCCGCGTTCAGCCCACCTCTCAGGTGTTGACCCAGCAGGGTAGCCGCGACGCCACCGGGGCGAAATTCCTGCGCCCCTAACGGGGGACTTGAACCCGAAAATTGCGACCATATCTCTGTGACACGGGTGCCGCCTGGCGGGCCCGGATTTCTGCCTGTCCCCTGTGGGAAGGCGCCATTCAGTCGCTCAATGGAGGACATTATGCGCAATTTCGACCTGACCCCGCTTTACCGTGCCACTGTCGGTTTCGACCAGATCGCCGATCTGATGGACCGGGTGCTGACCAATGACGTCAGCCGCGAAAGCTACCCCCCGTACAACATCGAGAAGACCGGTGAGGATGCGTGGCGGATTTCCGTCGCCGTCGCCGGGTTCACCGAAGACGAATTGTCCGTCGAGGTAAAAGAAAACGCGCTGTTCGTCACCGCCAAGAAGGCGGATGAGGATAAGCGGACCTATCTGCACCGTGGCATCGCGACCCGTGCGTTCGAACGCCGGTTCCACCTGGCCGAACATGTGCGCGTCTCGGGCGCGGCCCATGAAAACGGCATGCTGCATATCGACCTGGCGCGCGAAGTGCCCGAGGCGCTGAAACCGCGCCGGATCGAGATCGCGTCGACCAAGGACGTGGACGGCACGGCGATCGAGGCCTAAAGACTCACCACCGAAAGACGCGGGCGCGTGGGGGCAACCTTACGCGCCCTTTTTGTTACGCAGGTTGGCCCGCGCGGCTTTCCTGGCTGAGCAGGTAGAAGCTGGCGGCAAGGATCACGGCCGTGCCCAACCACATCGACCCGGTCGGGGCGAACCCGAAGGCGGCAAAGCCAAGTGCCACGTTTAAAGGAAGCTTCAGGTGGTCGAATGGCTGCAGGAATGCCGCATCAGCCAGCGAATAGGCTTTCACCAGCACGTGTTGCGCGGCGGCGGTCAGCAGCCCCGCGCCGACCACGAACCACAGGGCCGGGGCAGGTAGGGCAAAGCCGGTGCCTGCCGCGAGCGCAAAGTTGATCGGGGTGAGCAGCACTAGAAGGTAAATCGTCACCGTCTCGGGCCCATCCACACGGGTCAGGCGTTTGGTAACCACCGAGGAGGCGGCCCAGAACGCCGCGGCCGCCACGGGCAAAAGCGCGGTGAGCGCGAAGCGGTCGGACCAGGGCTCAAGAATGATCGCCCCGCCGGCAATACCCAACACCACAGCGCCCCAGCGTTCCGGCGTCACACGTTCGCGCAGGAAAAGACCCGCGCCCGTTGTGACGAAAAAGGGCGATAGTAGGATGAGCGCAATCGCTTGCCAGATCGGCACATGAGCCAGCCCCATCACCCACAGCTGCACGCCCACAGCGGCCAGCACGACACGCAGGATATGCAGTCCAACCTGATCCGTGCGCATGACGGCAAGCCGGTGGCGGTATATCCACGGGATGTAAAAGCCCAAGGCGATGAGATATTGCCAGAAGGTCACCGCAGGTGGTGATGCTCCGTTCAGCATGGTGGCGGCCTGTATGGCCGTGTTGACCAGCGCGAAAAATGCGCCTGCCGCGACCATCAGGCCGGCGGCGATCAAAGGTTGGCGAGTCATGGCGTGGTGTCCTTTCTTCCTTACGCACGTGACCCAAGGCAGACAGGACCGACGCCCCCGAAACCCGGGTGCGCCTGACCATTCTCTTCCATCCGGACTTTAACCGTCGGTCCCGGAATTTCGCCGGGTCTGCTAGACCTCCTCGTCAAAGGAGCGCTCGTGGACTGTAACCACCGGTGGGGAATTACACCCCGCCCTGAGAATGTCGCCGCCCCCAAAAGGGGACGGCTTTGAGAAATTAGGGACGCAGGCAGGGAGAGTCAAACACTCACTGCTGTGACAGGCTTTCGGCCAATCGCATCAGGGTCACAGCCTCGGCGCGGTAGCCATAAGGGTCATCGCCCTTGTGCGCATTCGCCAGGTCGATCAGGTCGGAATAGGTCCAGTCCCCCAGGTATTTCCCGTCGCGTAGCAGCTGGCCGAAGCCCGCAATCGCGGCGGAAAACTGTGCGTCGCTGGTCACTTCGCCCATGCCGGGCAGGATCGGCGTTTCCATCAAGATGCTGACCTCTTCCCCCGGCGCCTTGTAGCGCAGCTTGAGGTATCCCAGCTCGCCGTTGTCCTGCTGCTCAACCGACGGGGCATAGCGCAGCGCGTCTGTCATCACGGCATCGGACCCGACCGGCGTGATCTCATAGAGCGCGGTCACGTTGTGGCCTGCGCCGATCTCGCCTGCGTCCACCGCATCGTTGTTGAAATCCTCCCGCGCCAAGCTGCGGGTTTCATAGCCGATCAACCGGTATTCGGCGATCATGGCGGGGTTGAATTCCACCTGGATCTTCACGTCATCAGCAATCGGGAACAGGGCGCCGGTCAGCTGGTCCACCAGCACTTTCTGCGCCTCGGACAGCGTGTCGATATAGGCCGCGGTACCGTTGCCGTTCTGCGCCAGCGCCTGCATCGTCGCGTCCTGCAAATTGCCACGGCCAAAGCCCAGCACCGATAGATAGGTGCCAGTCTCGCGCTTGTCAGCGATGAAATCCTTCAGCGCCTCGGGGTCTGAAAGCCCCACGTTGAAATCCCCATCCGTGGCCAGGATCACGCGGCTCACCTCCCCGTCTTCGGACATCGCCTCGGCCACCTGATACGCCTGCTGCAACCCGGCCTGTCCGGCGGTCGATCCCCCTGCGGACAACCGGTCCAGCGCGGCCATGATCGTGGTGCGCTCGCCGGCGGACGTGGGCTCCAACACCTGACCGGTCGATCCGGCATAGGCCACGATCGACACCTGATCCTCCGGCCGAAGTTCACCCAGCATCAGGCGAAAGCTCTGTTTCAACAGCGGCAGCTTGTTCGGGGCGTCCATCGAGCCGGAACTGTCGATCAGGAACACAAGGTTCAGCGGCGGGCGGGCCTCCACCTCGGGCAAGTCGCCCTGAATGCCGATATGCACCAGCTGTGTGCCGCTGTTCCACGGCGTCTCCATCACGGTCACGGTCGGTTGGAACGGGTGCGCCCCGTCGGGGTCCGGATAGGCATAGGGGAAATAATTCACCATCTCCTCAACCCGCACCGCGTCGGGGGCGGGCAGCGAGCCGTTCGAAAGCGAGTTGCGCACCACGGCATAGCTGGCCGTGTCCACGTCGATGGAAAAGGTGCTGACTGGCTCTTCCCCGGTGACCTTCAGCGGATTCGGCGCCTCGTTGGCAAAGCTTTCCCTGTCGGGTAGCGGTTGGGCATAACCGTCGTCTATCGGCGTCGGAGCCATCTCACCGGCCAGGACGCGGGTGCGCATTTCGGCCTTTGGGGCCGGGCTGGACGCGATCAGCCCCGCGACCGCATCGGCGGCCAAATCGGCCTCTTCCATCTCCTGCGGCTGTGCCACGGGGGGCGCGACGACCTCTTCGAGCGGTGCGACCTCGGGCAGGGACAAGGTGTCGGGCGCGTTCGGCATCACCACCCAGACGGCAAATCCGACGGCGACGATGGCAGTGGTGGCACCCATGGCACCGCGTGAGGTCAATGTGTTGAACATCTTGGCTACTCCTTTGACGAACGCCCCTTTGGGGGACGCTTCAGAAGTAAGACGCGCGCCATCAGCCGATCCTTGGAGATCGTCGAAGTTTTTCATCGCCAGCGCGATGTTGTCCGCCTTCGCGGTGTCATCCGGCGCGGGGGCGGCGGCTTTCAGGCCTTTGGACAGGCGGGTGAGGTCGTCGTCGTCGCTCATGGCCAATCCTCCGTTTCTCTCAAGGTTTTCAAACGTTTCTTCACTTCGGACATGCGCCAGGCGACGGTGCCTTCTGAAATGTCCAGAACCCGCGCGGCGTCCGCTTGCGTCATCTCTTCGCCCAGGACCAGGGCCACGGTGTCGCGCAGATCGTCGGGCAGGGCGCGCATGGCTTGCGCCAGCCAATCCAGCCCCTCGGCGGTTTCGGCATCACCTGCGCGCCGGTTCACCTCCCAGTCGCCCCAACCATCGGCTGCACGGGCCCGGGTTGCAGCGCGGCGGCGGTGGTCGTGAGCGGCGTTCACCGCGACACGATATAGCCAGGTGGTGAACTTCGCCTCCCCCCGGAAGGTGGCCAGTTTTGCGGGCAGCGCGGCGCAGATGTCCTGTGTCAGATCCTCGGCCTGATCGCGCGCGCCCATCAGGCGAAAGGCGAAGGCGAACAGGCGATCATAGTGGCGCGACAGCAGGGCCGCGAAAGCCTCACGGTCCCCCCCAGCGGCCGCGCGGGCCATGTCCTCATCCGTCACAATCATGCGCATCACATAGAGTATGACGCGCGCGCCGGGTCAATCCTTGGTGGGGAAGGTCAGAAAATGCAATCGCACGATTAATACCGCGCCTTGACAGCTTTCCCGCCCGGATGCGAGCGTCACACAGAACGCCAATGTCGAGGTCCGCAATGGTTCCGACGCTCAGACAAGTTTGTTACGCAGCGGCCCTTACTGCAGTGACGCTTCTGCCCGGGACAGCCCCAGGGCAGGCGTCCAAGCTGCATTGTTCGTCAACCCACCTCGTGCAAGTTGAAGGCAGTGATGCCGCGTTCCTTGTGCCCCGGACGTTGTATGATCAATTGGTGGGATGGATCGCGCTGCACACGTTTTATGACGTGCTGGAATTGTACAAGGCCCCACCCAGCCTGTCATTCTGCAAGGTCGGCGATCTGGTGGCCTATGAGGGACGGGATCTTCTGGTCGAACCTGCGCTTCAGGCGGCCTATGACGTCGACCGTCGGCACATCTACCTTGTTCACCCTTGGTCGGTTTTCGACCTGTTCGATCAGTCGGTGTTGCTGCACGAGCTGATCCACGACGCGCAATTGTCCAACCGGGATTGGGACTGCCCGGGTGCCCCCGAGCTTGAGGCATATCTGTTGCAGGACCAATGGCTTGTCCAGCACGGGATCGCCTACAATTTCGACTGGTCCGCGATCCTTCGCAGATCCACCTGCCCGGATGACACCGGGCAGGAGTGAGGCTTGGCGCAGGTCAGACCGACATGCAGATGTATTTCATCTCCAGGTAATCCTCGATCCCGTGGTGCGAGCCTTCGCGGCCAAGGCCGGACTGCTTCACGCCGCCAAACGGGGCGACCTCGGTCGAGATGATACCGGTGTTCACGCCGACGATGCCGTATTCCAGCGCCTCGGCCACCTTGTAGACGCGGCTCAGATCGTTGGCATAGAAATACGACGCCAGGCCGAAGATCGTGTCGTTGGCCAGGTGGATCACCTCGTCCTCATCCTTGAACTTGAACAGCGGCGCCAGAGGGCCGAAGGTCTCGTCGGTGGCAAATTCCATCTCGGCGGTGGCGCCGGTGACGATGGTGGGTTCAAAGAACAACCCGCCGCGTTCGTGCTCTTTGCCGCCCAGAATGATCTCGGCGCCCTTTCCTGTGGCGTCGGCAATGTGGTCCTTCACCTTCTGCACGGCATCAGCCGAGACCAGCGGGCCAAGGGCTGTGCCTTCGGACAGACCATCCCCGACCGGCAGGGCGGCCACCGCGGCGCGCAGTTTCTCGGCGAAGGCGTCATAGACCCCTTCCTGCACATAGATCCGGTTTGCGCAGACGCAGGTCTGGCCGTTGTTTCGGAATTTGCAGGCGATCGCGCCTTCTACGGCAGCATCCAGATCGGCGTCGTCAAACACGATGAAGGGCGCGTTGCCGCCCAGCTCCATCGAGCATTTCATCACCTGATCGGCGGCCTGACGCAGCAGGATGCGGCCCACTTCGGTCGATCCGGTGAAGGTCAGCTTGCGCACGGCGGGGTTCTCGCAAAACTCTTTGCCGATGTCCGAGCTGCGCGAGGACGGCACGACGCTGAACAGCCCGGCCGGGATGCCCGCGCGTTCCGCCAACACCGCCAGCGCCAGCGCCGACAGGGGCGTTTCGGCTGCCGGGCGGGCGACAAAGCCGCAGCCCGCCGCAATCGCCGGGCCACATTTGCGGGTGATCATCGCGTTGGGGAAGTTCCACGGCGTGATCGAGGCGGCAACGCCGATCGGCTGCTTGATCACGGTGATCCGCTTGTCGGGCTGGTGGCCCGGAATGGTCTCGCCATAGATGCGTTTGCCTTCCTCGGCGAACCACTCGATGAAGCTGGCACCATAGGCGATCTCGCCCATCGATTCCGCCAGCGGTTTGCCCATTTCGGCGGTCAGGATCGTGGCCAGGTCGCCTTGGTTTTCCATCATAAGGTTGAACCAGGTCCGCATGATGTTCGCGCGTTCCTTGGCAGTGCGTTTCGTCCAGTCCTTGCCTGCGGCTTCGGCGGCGGCGATGGCGCGGGCCACTTCCGTGCGGCTCAGGTCCGCGACCTCACAGATTACGTCGCCGCGCGCCGGGTTGGTCACCGCGAAGGTTTTGCCGTCATCGGCGTCCACCCATGCCCCGGCCACATAGGCCTGGGTCGCCAACAAAGACGGGTCTTTCAGAATGGATTTAAGGTCGGTTGCGTTCGCGGTCATTTTCATCTCCCATAGGTGTTGCGTCAGGCATGCCCGATCTTGTGTCGGGAGTCCAGATGTTAACACGTTAACTAACGCGGATTTCTCCTCATGAACCTCGACATAGCCTATGCGAATGCGGATTTTATCCCGAATGCCGCCGATTTTCCGCCGCGCTGGGCGCAAGAGGCACAAGAATTCCGCGATGGGGTGAAGAATCTGCGATTGGACTTGGCATACGGCGATGGCCCGCGCCAACGGCTGGACCTGTTCCTGCCCGACGCGCCGCGCGGGCTGGTGGTCTTTGTGCACGGCGGATATTGGCGCGCATTTTCGAACAAGGACTGGTCGCACCTGGCGGCGGGGGCGATGGCGCAGGGATGGGCGGTGGCGATGCCGGGCTATACCCTGGCGCCCGAGGCCCGGATTTCCGAGATTACCCGCGAAGTGGCGGCGGCGATCGACCATGCCGCAGGGCTTGTGCCCGGGCCACTCATCCTGACCGGCCATTCCGCCGGCGGGCACCTGGTGGCGCGGATGAACTGTGAGGACGCAGCCCCCACCTGCGCGGACCGGATCACGCGGATCGTGCCGATTTCACCGGTCGGTGACTTGCGCCCGTTGGTCCACACCGAAATGAACACAGATTTCCGCCTGGACCGGGACGAGGCCGTGGCGGAAAGCCCGACCCTGGCACGTGACCGACGCGGCATTGCCACGACAGTCTGGGTCGGCGCCGAGGAGCGCCCGGCCTTTCTGGACCAGGCCCGCGAGCTTGCTGATGCTTGGGACGAAGCGACCCTGTGTATCGCCCCAGGGCGTCATCATTTCGATGTGATCGAACCGCTGGCGGATCCGGCCTCCAGCCTGACCCGCACGCTTCTGGCTTAACCGCCGAAGTCCTCCAGACCCTTGTAGTCGATGGTCTTTAGCACCGGGATCATCACCTCGACCGCCGTGCCGCTGGCCTGAATCATGATGCGGTTGTCCACCAGGCCGGTCAGGTCCCCGTCCTGGTTCATGAATTTTTCACGCCCGACGCGCTCGATCTTGGCGCCCATCAGCGCCGCGTTGCCGATCATGCTGGCCATCGCCGCAACCATCGGGTTGTCGGCGGTGATTGAAATGTCGAAGCTTTCGTCACCATTCGAATACCGCGCTTCGGCCCCGATACCACCACCCAGGAAGGACATGCCGGCGTTCCCGTCTTCACTGATTTCACGGGTCCAGCCGTCGGGCGCTTCGGGCAGGTAAGCGGTCAGCTCGGCGGTCTTCATTTCACTCAGCAGCTGCTTGGCATACTCCAACTCTTCCAACGCATATTGAATGTCGCCTTCCTCATAGGCCGTCAGCGCACTGTTTAGCGTGTCGGTGACGTCATCGGCCTGTGCAGACACTGCGGTGAGTGCGACAAGGGCAAGTGCTGCGGTGGTGGTGCGGAACATGGAAACCTCCTGAAGTTCTGAAATCAATTGCGGATAGCCTAGCGCCTCAGTGCCTCGTCTACAACGCTGGGCTATGCTACCGGAGCCGATCCCGCCAGCACGGTAGAACATCCCCCTTGGCCGGTGTTGCCGCATGCACCCCTCGTGCAATCGCGCGCGCCAGACAGGTTGCGGCGGCATGGCCCAGTCGCAGCGGATCCCATACCGGATCGGGCAGATCTTTCGCGCCTGTTGCGGCAGCAAATACCAGATCACCGTCGAATGGCGTGTGGCTGGGGTGGATCGCGCGGGCCATGCCGTCATGGGCGGCGGTCGCCAGCCGGGTCGCCTGCGCCTGGGTCAGCGCCGCATCGGTCGCTACAATGGCGATGGTGGTGTTTTCCCCCATCCGGGCCTCGGGGCGGGGTTCATCCATCGGGTCATGCGCGCCAAGGCCCAGCCCGCCATACTCGCCCCCCATTTCCCATGGCGCGGCCCAGAACTCAGGTCCGTCCCCCATCGTAACCGCCCCCAATGCGTTCACCGCGACAAGCGCGCCGACGGTGATGCCGTTTTCAAGAATAAGCGAGGCAGAGCCAAGCCCACCTTTCAGCCCGTCAACTGTTGCCCCACACCCCGCCCCGGCGCTGCCCAGCTCGAACGCCTCGGAGGCGGCGGCCAGCGCCTGGCGCCCCAGAGCCTTATACGGGTTTTCCACCCACTCCTTGTCTCCGCCGTTCAACAGATCGAACAGGATCGCGCCGGGTACGATCGGCACCTTCTGCCCACCCACGTCAAACCCGCGTCCGGCGGCCCGCAGCGCATCCGCCACCCCCGATCCCGCGTCCAGCCCGAAGGCCGATCCGCCGGACAGGACCAGCGCGTCCACCTCCTGCACCAGTTTGTCGGCTTCAAGCAGCGCCGCCTCGCGCGTGCCGGGCGCGCCGCCCATGATGTGCACCCCGGCCACGAAGGGCGCATCCCCCACCAGCACCGTCGCGCCAGTTTTCACCCCGTCATCGGACGCGTTCCCAACCCGTAGCCCGGCCACGTCGGTGATCAGATTTCGCTTGCCTGGCTTCATGCCGTTTCATCTTTCCAAAAGGGGGCCATTCAGGGCTCAGATGCAGCGCCCGCCGTCGACTTCCATTGCCACCCCGGTCACCATCCCGGCCTCATCCGAGCATAGGAAACAGGCGGCGTTGCCCATGTCCTCGGGGGTTGAAAACCGGCCCAGCGGGATTGTCGACAGGAACTTGGCGCGAATTTCAGGCGTGTCTTCGCCCATGAAGCTGGACAAAAGCGGCGTTTCCCCCGCCACCGGACAAATCGCGTTTACCCGCACGCCATGGGGCGCCAGCTCCACCGCCATCGTCTTGGTCGCGGTGATCATCCAGCCTTTCGAAGCATTGTACCAATTCAGGTTCGGGCGCGGCGACAGCCCGGCGGTCGAGGCCACGTTGAGGATCGCCCCCGTGCCTGTCGCTTTCATCCCCGGAACAAACGCGCGGGCGGTCAGGTAGACGGATTTCGCATTCACCGCCAGAACCCGGTCGAACTCGTCCTCGTCCACCTCCTCCATCGGTTTCGGCAGATGGGTGATGCCCGCGTTGTTCACCAGGATGTCGAGGGGACCGAATGCCCGCTCGACCGCTGCGGCCATCGTCGCAACACTGGCGCCGTCGGCCACGTCGACCGGCTGCGCGATGCCGCCGATCTCGGCCGCGACCTGTTCGGCGGCGTCCAGATTCAGATCGGCCACCATGACCCGCGCGCCTTCGGATGCGAATTTGCGCGCAATCCCGGCGCCAAAGCCGGATCCGGCACCCGTGACCAATGCTGTCTTGCCCTGAAGTCGCATCCTGTCCTCCCCAATGTGCGGGCCAAGTGTGGCCGCATTCCGGGGCAGGATCAAGCGGCGCGCGGGAGGTCCCAGCCGATTTGCGACAGGCTGGCAAAGCGCGCAAACCTTGCAAGCTCGGCATCCAGTTTCCCGCGCCGCGCCGCGCCCCATGTAAAGCGCGGTTCGGGCCAGAACCCGGTCACCGTCAATGATCCGGCCTTGCGATCGGCTTTAAGCTCGATGCGCCCGACAAACCGGTCCCCCTCCAGCAGGGGATAAACGTAATAGCCCCAGATGCGTTTTGCCTTCGGCACGAACATTTCGTTGCGATAAGCAAAGCCGAACAGACGTTCCAGTCGCATACGGTCCCTTATGGCCGGGTCGAACGGGTTCAAAAGACGAAGCCGCGTGGTCGGGGCGGGGGCTTGCGCCAAATGGGCCTCAATGTCCGGCACGGCCAGGGCGCGGCTGCGCACGCCGTCGGCGCCTTCGATCTCGACCGGGACCAATGCGCGGGCCTGGTCGCACCAGCTCTTCGCCTCCCGCGCGCTCATCGCGTCCCAGAACCGCTGCACTTCGCCGGGGCTGGCAAAGCTCAGCCGCTCCAGCGCCTGGGTGCACAACCAATCCACCGCCTCTGCATCCGGCGCCGGGTCATGGGCGGGAAACACCCGGTCCCCCAGGTCGTAAAATTTTACGAAATTCTTGCGATGACAGGTCGCGAGGTCCCCCGCATACCACATCTGATCCAGCGCCTTCTTGTGTGGCGGGCGGGCCCACATCTCGCGACTGTCCGCCTTGGTGTCAAAGGCATGGGTGGACAGCGCGCCCTCGGCCCTGATGCGGTCGCGGATCAGGGTGATCTGTTCCTGTGCCAGCCCGGACTTGTACCAATCCGAGCGCGCCACGTGCGCACCCAGCCGATCAAATTGCCGCCGCCAGAAGGGCAAAACATCGCCGTGGATCAAGCTGGCGTCATGGGTGAAGTGTTCAAACACGTCGCGGCGGTTCAGCGCCCCCCAGATCGCACCTTCACGGTAGTTCTGATTGCGCGACCACAGGATGTGATTGTGCGCCCGCGTCACATTTCGGATCGTGTCGATCTGAACAAATCCCAGCCGTTTGATCGTGCCCAACAAGTCCAGCGGACCGGTGGGCGTGGCCGACAGCGCATTGGTCCACAACCACAAACGCCGCGCGTCGCGGTTCGGGATGAAAAGCGGCGTCATGGCTCCAACAGAAAGGCCCGCATCGCGGCCTGCATGTCTTCGTTGATCACGGTGGCGCGCCTGCGCTCAAGATCCATCAGCACGCATTTGAACAGCGTCTCGAACAACAGCTTGTCGTCAGCCACGCGGTACATCCGGTGATGGAACGACGCCGAACGGCGTCCGATTTCGGTCACGTGGGATCGCATATAGATGCCTTCGCCCGCCAATACTTCGCTGTGGAAAGTGGCGTCGGAATGCACCACGGCAAAGCTTTGCCGCTTGCCGCCCACCACGTCGCCGCGCCCCAGACCGAAGGCCGCCATGATGCCAAACCCTGCGTCCGACACGCAGGCGAAATAGCGGCTCACATTCATGTGCCCCAGGATGTCGCATTCCTCCGGCCCAATGATGCGTCGGAGTGTTTCAAGTTCTGCCATGTCTCTATCCGTGTTTTGCCGCGACGGTTTTCAGGGTCGAAAAGCCGTAAAGCGCCTCGAACCCTTTTTCGCGGCCATGCCCTGATTTGCCGATGCCGCCGAACGGCAATTCCACCCCACCACCGGCGCCGTAATTGTTGATGAACACCTGTCCGGTGCGGATTGCCTTGGCCATGCGCATCTGGCGCGCACCGTCACGGGTCCAGACGCTGGCGACCAGGCCGAAATCGGTGCCATTGGCGATGCGGAGCGCCTCAGCCTCACCCTCAAACGGGATGACCACCTGCACGGGCCCGAAAATCTCGTCCTGGGCCAGGCGATGGTCCGTCGGCACATCGGCAAACAGGGTTGGGCGCACGTAATGACCACCCTCGGGCGCGCCGTCCACGATCTGTCCTTGCGCGACCAAACGCAGGTCGTCGCCATCCGCCAGAAACCCTTCGACGATCTCTTTCTGCCGTGCCGAGATCAGCGGGCCAACGTTCAAATCCTCGCGGGCTGGTCCCACCTGAAGCGCGCCGTAGCGCTCGCCCATGCGCGCCACGACCTCGTCATACACGCCGCGCTGCACCAGCACGCGCGAACTGGCCGAACAGGTCTGGCCCGCGTTCTGAATGCAGGCGCCCACCAGGAACGGCAGAGCCTCGTCCAGATCGGCGTCGTCAAAGACGATCTGGGGCGACTTGCCCCCCAGCTCCAGCGTCACCGGCACCACGTTCTGTGCCGCTGCGGCCTGGACCAGTTTGCCCACGCCCACGGAGCCCGTGAAGCTGATGTGATGCACGCCGGGGTGTGCGGTCAGTGCCGCGCCGGCCTCCTCGCCCAGCCCCGGCACCACGTTCAACGCGCCCGGCGGCAACCCGGCCTCTTCGGCCAGCGCCATGAAGGCAAGCGCAGTCAGGCAGGCCTCCTCGGCTGGTTTCAACACGCAGGCATTCCCCATCGCAAGGGCTGCGCCGACCGAGCGGCCGATGATCTGCATCGGGTAATTCCAGGGCACGATATGCCCCGTCACCCCATGCGGTTCGCGCAGGGTGTAAACGGTATAACCGTCCAGATAAGGAATGGTTTCACCATGCACCTTGTCCGCCGCGCCGCCATAGAATTCCATGTAGCGCGCCAGCGCCACCGCGTCGTTGCGCGCTTGCGTCAGGGGCTTGCCAACATCCATCGCCTCGATCAGCGCCAGGTCGTCCAGCCGGGTCTGCACCAGCTGGCCGATCCGGGTCAGGATGCGACCACGCTCCAGCGCCGTCATCCGGCCCCAGGCACCGTCCAGCGCGGCCTGCGCAGCCACGACCGCCGCGTCAATATCCGCCGCCGTGCCACGTGCAATCGAGCCGATTTCCGCGCCGTTTGACGGGTTCTCCATCGGTAATTGTTGCCCGCCAGCCGGGGCTTTCCAGACCCCGCCGATGTGGATCTGCGTCGCGTCGTACCAGAGTGTTTCACGCATGGATGTCCTCCCGCCACGCATCCGGAATCGTTGGCGTGGCTGCTATCAGATTGCGAGTGTAGTCGTGTTGCGGCGCGGCGAAAACCACCTCGGTCGCGCCCTGTTCTACGATCTCGCCCGCGCGCATGACCAGCACCCGGTCGGTGATCGTGCGGACCACGGACAGGTCGTGCGAAATGAACAGATACGCCAGGCCCAGCCGGTTTTGCAGCTCGGCCAGCAGGTCAAGGATCTGCGCCCGGATCGACACGTCCAGCGCCGACACGGCTTCGTCCAGAATAATCAGGTCCGGGCGCAGGATCAGGGCGCGGGCAATCGCAATACGCTGACGCTGGCCGCCGGAAAACTCGTGCGGATAACGCTGCATAGCATCCGGGGGCAGGCCGACTTCCTCCAGCGACAGCGCCACCCGGTTGCGCCAATCCTCAGGGCGGCTGGGCAAAAGGTGGAGCGGTTCTGCCACCAGCTTTTCGACCCGCCAGCGCGGATTGAAGCTGCCGTAAGGGTCCTGAAACACCACCTGGATGCGGGCGCGCAGGTCGCGGGCCGTGGCCGGGGTCATGTCTTTGCCGAACAGGCGGATGTTGCCGCCCTGAAGTGGCTCAAGCCCCAAAATGGCGCGGGTGAGCGTGGATTTGCCACACCCGCTTTCGCCCACAAGCCCAACGCTTTCTCCGCTGTTCATCGTAAAACTGACGCCGTTCACCGCGCGGAACGTCGGCGCGGGACCAAACAGCGCGCGCCGCGGCAGGGCATAGTCTCGCACTGCGCCCTCGACCGTCAGCATCGGCGCGTTGTTTGGGGGTGCGGCGCGGTCGGGTTGGTGGCCCGAGGCTTCGAACAACTGGCGGGTATAGGGATGGGTCATGTGGCGAAACAGCTGCTCGGTCTCGCCCTGTTCCACGATCTTGCCCGTTTGCATCACCGCCACGTGGTCGGCGATGCCGGACACCACTGCCAGGTCATGGGTGATCAGAAGCAGCGACATGCCCTCTTCGGCGACCAGATCGCGCAACAGGTCCAGGATCTGCGCCTGCGTGGTCACATCCAGCGCGGTGGTGGGTTCGTCCGCGATCAACAGTTCCGGGTGCAGCGCGATGGCCATCGCGATGCAGACCCTTTGGCGCTGACCACCGGACAATTCATGCGGATAGCGGCCCAGCGGGAACTTGTCCTGTGGCAGGCCGACGCGTGCCAGTTTTTCAGCGGCGATCTTCATCGCCTCGGCGCGCGAGGTGCGGGTGTGGATCAGCAGTGTTTCCGCCACCTGTTCACCGATGGTCTTCACCGGGTTCAGGGCGGTCATCGGTTCCTGAAAGATCATGCCGATGCGGTTGCCACGAATGGCGCAAAGGTCACGGTCGCGCAGCTTTGACAGATCGCCCCCGTCCAGCATCACCCGTCCCGAGGTCTCGGCGCCCCGCGGCAACAGCCCCATGATCGCGAGCGCCGTCATCGACTTGCCCGACCCGCTTTCGCCCACCAGGCCGAACACTTTGCCCGGCGCCATGTCGAAAGACACATCGTCCAGGATTGGGGTGCCGTGGATCGACAGCGACAGATGCTCCAGCGCGATCATGCCTTGGCCCTCCGAATGCGCGGATCCAGAAGGTCGCGCAGCCCATCGCCCATCAGGTTCAGCCCAAGCACCATCGCGATGATGGCGAGGCCCGGCAGCATGGCCAGGCGTGGGGTGGTATAGATCATCGTCTGCGCATCGGCCAGCATCCGCCCCCAACTGGGCGTCGGCGGCTGCGCGCCAAGACCTACGTAACTCAGCCCCGCCTCGGCCAGGATGCCCAGCGAGAACTGGATCGTGCCCTGAACGATCAACAGGTTCGCGATGTTGGGAAGGATGTGTTCGGCGCTGATGCGGGTGGCGGATTTGCCCGCGACGCGGGCCGCCAGGATGTAATCCAGCGTCCAGATCGACAGCGCGCCACCGCGCGACACGCGGGCAAAGACAGGGATGTTGAAAATCCCGATTGCCAGGATCGCATTGGTGGCCGAGGGGCCGAACACAGCGGTGATCAGGATCGCGATGACCAGCGACGGGAAGGCAAAGATCAGATCGTTGCCGCGCATGATCAGCTCATCCAGCCAACCGCCCCGGTTGGCGGCGGCGGTCAGGCCCAGCGGCACGCCGATGATCACGCCGATCCCCACCGCGACGATCGCCACCGCGATCGAGGTGCGCGCGCCGACCATCAGCATCGACAGCAAATCGCGCCCGAAATGGTCCGTGCCCAGCCAGTATTTGGCACTCGGCCCCTGAAGCTTTTCGCTGATCGACAGCAGGATCACGTCATGCGGGGTCCATAGAAAGGACAGCAGCACGGCGGCAATGAACAGCACGGTCAGCGCCGCGCCCAGGATCAGTTGCACCGGAAGCTTCATGCCTTGCGCCTCAGCCGGGGATCGACGGCGGCATAGGCGATGTCGACCAGGAAGGTGACCACGATCACCGCGAACACCAGCAGCATCACCAGGCTTTCGACCACCACCAGGTCGCGCTGTGTGATGCCCTGAAAGATCAGGCGCCCCAGGCCGGGCAGGAAGAACACGTTTTCAATGATGATCGCCCCGGCCAGCAGAAAGCTGAATTGCAGCCCGATAATGGTCAGCACCGGGATCATGGCGTTGCGTAAGGCGTGGCGGGTGGTGGCCTGCCGGCGGCTCAGCCCCTTGGCGCGCGCGGTGCGGATGTAATCCTGGTGCAGCGTTTCCAGCAGCGAAGAACGCATGACGCGGGCCAGGATCGACGCTTGCGGCAGGGCGAGCGCAATCGCGGGCAGGGTCAGCGCCTTCAGCCCGGCCATGACGCCTGCGTCCCAACCCGGAAAGCCCCCGGCGCTGAACCACCTCAGGTTCACCGCAAAGACCAGCACCAGAAGCATCGCGAACCAGAAGTTTGGCACCGCGATGCCCAGCTGGGTTGTGCCCATGATGCCGTAATCGGTCACACTGCCGCGCTTTGCCGCCGCAATCAGGCCAACCGGAATGGCGATGGTGGTAGACAGGATCAGCGCATAGAGCGCCAGTGGCAGCGACACTTGCAGGCGTTGCGCCACCAGATCGGACACCGGCACGCGGTAGGTGTAACTCACTCCGAAATCGCCTGTCATCATGCCGGTGATCCAGCTCAGATAGCGACTGACAAGGGATCCGTTCAGGCCAAGATCATCGCGCAGCGCTTCGACCGCTTCGGGGGCGGCGTTCAGCCCCAGCATGAAGGCTGCCGGATCGCCGGGGATCACCTCGATCACCGCGAAAATCACCAGGCTGGCCACGATCAGAGACAGGGTCAGCGACAGGGCGCGGGTAAGAGCGAAACGCAGCATGAGGTGACGTTAGACCGGGCGGGCAGGATGGGAAAGGGGGGATGTCGCGGGCGGCTAGAGTTGAAACACCTCATGGCCGCTGTAAAGCAGGAGCGCGGCGTAGGCCCCCCACCACAAAAGCGCAAACAGCGCGACCCGTTTGGTGCGGGATTTGACGCCCGAGATAATCAGCGCGCTGGGCAGATACCAAATCGCCGTCAAAGCGCCAGCGCCGACCGCGGCGGCCCAGATCATGGTCAGGCTGCCCCAGAACGACATCTGAAACGGGCTGGCAAAGCCGAAGAACAAGAGGCCCCCGGCGATCCAGGGAATGCCGCTGAACACCGCGAAGGGGGTCAGCATGCCCATCACGAACGCCGCAGAGACCCGCCCGAGACTGGGCCGCAACACCGCACGCAGGCGGTGACGGTTCGAGGTGAACAGGGATACGAGGCTGGCCAGAGCGCCCGCCAGCAACGCCGACAGGCACAAGACGACTGGCAACGCCAGCGGGTCAGCGGATGTATTCGGCAACGCGTGGCGCGGCGCGAGGAACATGAAATACACCCACAGGATCACCAGGAAAACGCCCGTGGTGAGCAGGTAAAAGCGGGTTTTGACCGTGCCATTCATGTGAAACATGTGGGGGATGGCCCGGGCTGGGAAAAGGTCGGGAAAGCCTTACCCCGCGCGCGGGTCCAAGAGCTTCTCCAACACCCTGTCCGAGGTGATCTGACCGATCACACGCCCGTCCTCCCAGGCGACGCCGATCGGCTTTTCGGTGGTCTGGACCTTTTCCATCACGACATGGATGTCTTCGCCCGGCAGCACGGTTTCCTCGTGCGCCCCGGTTGCAGGCTCCATCACGTCGCGGGCGCACAACACGCCCAGCGGGTTCATGTGGGCCACGAAATCGGCGACATACTCGTTCGCCGGTTTGGTGAAGATGTCGCGCGGGGTGCCGCATTGCACGATGCGCCCGCCCTCCATGATCGCGATCCGGTCGCCCAGCTTGAACGCCTCGTCCAGGTCGTGGCTGACAAAGATGATCGTGCGCTTCAGGTCGCGCTGTAGGTCCAGCAGCTCATCCTGCAACTTGGTGCGGATCAGCGGGTCCAGCGCCGAGAAAGGTTCGTCCATCAACAGGATCGGGGCGTCGGTGGCAAAGGCACGGGCCAGGCCCACGCGCTGCTGCATCCCGCCGGACAATTCGCCCACCTTGCGCTCGGCCCAGTCCGCAAGGCCGACGAGGCTCAGCTGTTTGTCGACCAGCTGATTGCGCTCGGCCACGGCCATGCCTGCCAGTTCCAAACCCAGCCCGACGTTTTCACGCACAGTGCGCCAGGGCAGCAGGCCAAACTGCTGAAACACCATCGCAATGCGGTGCTGGCGCAGGTCGCGCAGGGTGGCAGCGTCGGAATGGGTCACGTCGACAAGCCCGTCCCCGTCACTCACCCGAACCGTGCCGCGCACGACCGGGTTCAACCCGTTCACCGCGCGCAAAAGCGTGGATTTACCTGAGCCCGACAGGCCCATGAGCACAAGGATCTCGCCCTCCTCCACGGCAAGCGAGCAATCGTGAACGCCCAGCACCTGGCCGGTCTTTTCCTGGATTTCGCCGCGCTCTTCGCCCTTGTCCATCAGGGGCAGGGCGCGGTTGGGGTGATCGCCGAAGACGATGTTCACGGCGTCGAATTCTACTGCAATGCTCATATCAGCGCTCCACCCGCAGGATGCGGTCCAGCATGATGGCGACCACGACGATGATGAAGCCGCTTTCAAACCCAAGCGCGGTGTTAACGCTGTTCAGGGCGCGCAGGACCGGCACGCCCAGCCCGTCGGCGCCCACCAGGGCCGCGATGACGACCATCGACAACGACAGCATGATGGTCTGGTTCAAGCCGGCCATGATCTGCGGTAACGCATAGGGCAGTTCGACCTTCCACAGGGTCTGGCGCGGCGTGGCGCCGAAGGCTTGCGCGGCTTCCAGCAGCGGCTCGGGTGTCGAAGACACGCCCAGATGCGTCAGGCGAATGGGGGCGGGTAACACGAAGATCACCGTTGCGATCAGGCCCGGCACCATGCCGATGCCGAAAAACACGATCGCAGGGATCAGGTAAACGAAGGTGGGCAGGGTCTGCATCAAATCCAGCACCGGGCGCATCGCGGTGAACAGGCGCGGCCGGTGCGCGGCGGCGATGCCGATCGGCACGCCCACGGCCATGCAGACCACACAGGCCGACAGGACCAGCGTCAGGCTTTCGGTCGTTTCCTCCCAATAGCCCTGGTTCAGGATGAACAGGAACCCCAGCGCGACCATCACGCAGGTTTTCCAGTTGCGCTGCAACGCCCAGGTGGCCGCAACAACAAGCGCGCCGATAATCAGCGGATGGGGCGTTTGCAGCACCCACAAGAAGGCCTCGATCATCAGCTCCATGAACCACGACAGCCAGTCGAAGAACGGCTCTCCGGTTTCCTGAAGCCAGTCGAAAACGCGTTTCGACACTTTCCCCACGGGGATCTTGTGTTCTGTCAGCCAGTCCAAGGGTCAGCGCCTTTCGCAAGGGGCCGCTTCAGGCCCAAAAAGACCCCCCTCCCGCGGTCGGGAGAGGGGCATTGTCACAAACCGATCGGCTTACATGCCAAGGGCGGCTTTCACAGCGGCGACAGCGTCGCCGCCGTCCATCGTGGTCACGCCATCCAGCCAGGACATATACATGTCCGGGTTGGCCGCGAGCCAGGCGCTTGCGGCATCGGCGGGGTCTTCGCCATCATTCAGGATCGCGCCCATGATCTCATTCTCCATCGCCAGGGTGAATTCCTGGTTCGACAGCAGTTTGCCGACATTGGCGCAATCGGTGACGAAACCGGCGCGGGTGTTGGTCATGACCTCGGCCCCACCCAGGTTCGGGCCGAAGTAGTCATCGCCACCGGTCAGATAGCCCATGTCGAAATTGGCATTCATCGGGTGCGGTTCCCAGCCCAGGAACACAACAGGCTCATCCTTTTTGTCGGCCCGTGCGACCTGTGCCAGCATGCCTTGTTCCGAGCTTTCGACAACCTCGAACCCATTCAGGCCGAAGGCGTCTGCGTCGATCATCGACTGGATCAAGCGGTTGCCGTCATTGCCCGGCTCGATGCCATAGATGTTGCCGTCCAGCGCGTCCTTGTGGGCCGCGATGTCGGCGAAATCGGCAATGCCCAGCGTTTTCGCCGCGGCGTTCACCGCCAGGGTGTATTTCGCGCCGGTCAGGTTGGTGCGCACGGTGTCGACGGTGCCCGCTTCGCGGTAAGGCGCGATGTCGGCTTCCATCGTCGGCATCCAGTTGCCCAGGAATACGTCCACGTCGCCTTCGGCCAGCGCGGTATAGGTCACGGGCACCGACAGGATCTTGATATCGGTCTCATATCCCAGCGCGTCCAGCACCACGGTGGTTGCGGCGGTGGTGGCGGTGATGTCGGTCCAACCCACGTCCGAAAAGACGACTTCGGCGCAGTGACCGTCAGCGAAGGCAGTACCGGCAACGGCCGACAGGGCCAGGGCGGAAAGGGTGGTTTTCAACATGTGGTTTTCTCCCAGTTGTTCTTGTTATGCGCGACAGACCGCCGCAGCTGACGCAACCCTAACGCCTTGGGCGTCAGGGTGAAACCGCCATTCGGATTCCACGAAACTGCGTTTTGTTGATTGACGAGTCAATTAAAAACCGGAAACTGGGCGGATAGTGTCAGGAGGCAGCATGCCGAAACTGGGAATGGAACCGATCCGGCGCGACGCGCTGGTCAAAGCGACGATCAGCGAGATCGGGCGCGCGGGATCGCTGGACGTGACGGTGACGCAGATCGCAAAGCGGGCCGGGGTGTCCTCGGCGCTGGCGCATCACTATTTCGGTGGCAAGGATCAGATTTTCCTGGCCGCAATGCGCCACATCCTGTCGGTCTATGGCGCCCAGGTGCGCGCAGCGCTGTCCGTGGCCCGCACCCCGCGCGCCCGGTTAGAGGCGATTATCGGGGCGAGCTTCGAGGCCGGAAATTTCCGGCCCGAGGTCATTTCGGCCTGGCTAAACTTCTATGTGCAGGCGCAAAGCGTCGATGGGGCGCGGCGCCTGTTGCGGGTCTATCAGGGGCGGCTTCACGCCAACCTTGTCCACGACCTGCGCCCGCTGGTGGGCGATCAGGCCGACCTTGTGGCCGACAACATCGCCGCGATGATCGACGGGCTTTATATCCGCCATGCCCTGCGCGACGTGACCCCCGATGGGCAAGCCGCCTGTGATCAGGTGCTGGGCTGTCTGGACCGAATGCTGGAGCAATACTCATGACGAAACCGAACATCCTGATCGTGATGGTGGACCAGTTGAATGGCACCCTGTTTCCCGATGGCCCCGCCGATTGGCTGCATGCGCCGAACCTGAAGGCGCTGGCCGCGCGCTCGGTCCGGTTTGCCAATGCCTACACCGCGTCGCCCCTGTGTGCGCCGGGGCGGGCGTCGTTCATGTCGGGCCTGCTGCCACGTCGCACGCGGGTTTATGACAACGCCGCCGAGTTCGCTTCGGATATCCCGACCTATGCGCACCATTTGCGCCGGGCAGGCTACCAGACTGCGCTGTCGGGCAAGATGCATTTCGTCGGTCCCGACCAGATGCATGGGTTCGAAGAACGGCTGACCACCGACATCTATCCGGCCGATTTCGGCTGGACCCCGGACTACCGCAAGCCGGGCGAACGGATCGACTGGTGGTATCACAACATGGGCTCGGTCACCGGCGCAGGCGTGGCCGAGATTTCCAACCAGATGGAATATGATGACGAGGTCGCCTACCACGCGACGCGCAAGGTCTATGACCTGGCACGCGGCCATGATGACCGGCCCTGGTGCCTGACCGTGTCGTTCACGCATCCGCATGACCCTTATGTGGCGCGCAAGAAGTATTGGGACCTCTATGAGGATTGCGAACACCTTCTGCCCGATGTGGCGGCGATGGAGTATGACGACCACGACCCCCATGCGCAGCGGATTTTCGACGCGAATGACTGGCGCAACTTCGACATCACGGATGAGGACATCCGCCGGTCCCGCCGCGCCTATTTCGCCAATATCTCGTATCTGGACGACAAGATCGGCGAGATTTTCGAAGCGCTGGAAAATACCCGACAAGAGGCGATCATTCTGTTCGTCTCGGACCACGGCGACATGCTGGGCGAACGCGGGTTGTGGTTCAAAATGAACTTCTATGAAGGCTCCGCGCGGGTGCCGCTGATGGTCTGCGCGCCGGGGTTGGCGCCTGCGCGGATCGATGCGCCGGTCTCCACCCTGGATGTGACCCCGACTCTGGCCGATCTGGCCGGCGTGTCGCTGGAGGAGATCACGCCATGGGTGGACGGCGAAAGCCTGCTGCCGGTGGCGCGGGGAGGGGACCGCGAAAGCCCGGTGGCGATGGAATATGCCGCCGAAGGCTCCTATGCCCCACTTGTACATTTGCGATATGGACCGTGGAAATACACCCGCTGCGCGCTGGATCCCGATCAATTATTCAACATTGACGACGACCCGCACGAATTGACCAACCTGGCGGACGACCCGGCCCACGCGGCCACTCTGACAAGCCTGCGGGCGAAGTCCGAAGCGCGCTGGGATCTGGCCGCCTATGACGCCGAAGTGCGTGAAAGTCAGGCGCGCCGCTGGGTCGTCTATGAGGCGCTGCGCAATGGCGCCTATTTCCCGTGGGATTACCAGCCGCTGCAACAGGCCAGCGAGCGCTACATGCGCAATCACATGAACCTGGACACTCTGGAAGAGGGACAGCGGTTCCCGAGGGGCGAATGATGCAAGCGGATTATGTAATCGTCGGGGCTGGCAGCGCCGGCTGCGCCATGGCGTATCGGTTGAGCGAGGCGGGCGTCTCGGTGCTTGTCATCGAACACGGCGGCACGGACGCAGGGCCGTTCATTCAGATGCCCGCCGCCCTGAGCTATCCGATGAACATGAAGCGATACGACTGGGGCTTTCAAACCGAACCTGAACCGCATCTGGACAACCGGACCCTGGTCACGCCGCGTGGCAAGGTCGTGGGCGGGTCGTCCTCGATCAACGGCATGGTCTATGTGCGTGGCCACGCCAAGGATTACGACCATTGGGCCGAGCAGGGCGCCGATGGCTGGTCCTATGCCGATGTGCTGCCCTATTTCAAACGGATGGAAAATTGGCACGACGGCGGCCACGGCGGTGACCCGGACTGGCGCGGCAAAGACGGCCCGCTGCACGTCACCCGCGGCCCGCGCAAGAACCCGCTGTTTCACGCCTTTGTCGAGGCTGGTCGTCAGGCCGGATATCAGGTGACCGACGACTACAATGGCAAGCAGCAGGAAGGCTTTGGCCCGTTTGAGCAGACGGTCTGGAAGGGTCGGCGCTGGTCCGCCGCGAATGCCTATCTGAAACCGGCGCTGAAACGCGATAATTGCGACCTGACCCGCGCGTTTGCCCGACGCATCGTGATCGAAGACGGTCGCGCCGTGGGTGTCGAAGTTGAGCGTGGCGGCAAGATCGAGGTCATCCGTGCCGGGCGGGAAGTGATCATTGCAGCCAGCGCCATCAACTCGCCGAAATTGCTGATGCTGTCGGGCATCGGCCCGGCCACGCATCTGGCTGAACACGGGATCGAGGTCATCGCCGACCGCCCCGGCGTCGGTCAAAACTTGCAAGACCATCTGGAGATCTATTTCCAGTTCGCTTCAAAGAAGCCGATCACGCTCTACAAGCATTGGAACCTGGTGTCCAAGGCCGTCATCGGCGCGCAATGGCTGTTCACCAAGACCGGGTTGGGCGCCTCGAACCAGTTTGAAAGCTGCGCTTTCATCCGGTCGCACGCGGGCGTGCAATACCCTGATATTCAATACCATTTCCTGCCCATCGCTGTGCGCTATGACGGTCAGGCATCGGCAGAGGGGCACGGGTTCCAGGCCCATACAGGCCCGATGCGCAGCCCGTCACGCGGAGAAATTACCCTGAAAAGTGCGGACCCGAACGAGGCGCCGCGCATCTTTTTCAACTACATGTCGACCGACCAGGACTGGGAAGATTTCCGCGCCTGCCTACGCTTGACCCGCGAGGTTTTCGGGCAGGAGGCGATGCGCGACCACGTGAAACACGAAATCCAACCTGGGGCGGGTCTGCAGAGCGATGATGAGCTGGACAGTTTCATCCGTGAACATGCCGAAAGCGCCTATCACCCCTGTGGCACCTGCCGGATGGGTCGGGCGGATGACCCGATGGCGGTGGTGGACCCTGAAATGCGGGTGATCGGCGTCGAGGGGCTGCGCCTGGCCGACAGTTCGGTTTTCCCGCGCATCACCAACGGCAACCTGAACGGGCCGTCGATCCTTGTCGGGGAAAAGGCCTCGGACCACATTCTGGGGCGCCCCCCGCTGCCGCCGTCGAATGACGAACCCTGGCTCCACCCGGACTGGGAGACTCAGCAACGCTAGGATTTTCACGGAAAACCCAAGGTAAACCCATTGAAGGCCGCGCTTTCGCACTTTATGCGGGTTCCGATTTGATTCGAGTCAAGGCAGGGTGCCACGCCTTGTGACTAGGCTCACCCGACCAATGAAGGAGGAGACGCGCATGTCCCACACGCCGCACGAACTGCCGGAAGAATTCCCCGAGCACGCCGAGAAAATGATCGCTTTGAAACAGTCGGATTCGCACTTCGCGAAGATTTATGCCGACTACCATGAGATCAACGAGCAGGTGCACCGCGCCGAAGACAACATCGAACCGACCGACCAGTTCCACGAAGAAGACATGCGCAAGCAGCGCGCGCTTCTGAAGGACGAGATTTACCGGATTCTGTCGGCCTGACCGACCTCAGGCCTCGCCGTCACCTGCGGCGGGGCCTTCGACAACCTCTTGGAAACTGTCGAAAAACCTGTCCGCCATCTTCCTGGCAAAGCCATGGATGATGCGGTTTCCTAGACTTGCCAGCTTGCCGCCAACCTTGGCCACGACCTCATAGGTCAGCTCGGTGCCCCCCTCGACATCCGCCAACCGCACATCCGCGCCCCCCTTGGCAAATCCCGCGACGCCGCCCTTGCCTTCCCCCGCGATGCGGTAGCTTTCAGGCGCGTTGATGTCCGACAGGGTCACTTCGCCCTTGAACGTGGCCTTTACCGGGCCGACCTTCTGCTTCACCGTCGCGGCAAAGCCGTCTTCGGGGCTTCCGTGCAGCTCTTCACACCCGGGGATGCAGGCGGCCAGGGTTTCGGCTGAATTCAGATGTGCCCAGACCGTGTCACGGTCCGCAGCAATGATGCGGCTGCCTGTCAGTTCCATGATATCTCCCGTTGCAGCGTCTGTTTCCGCTAACGTTAGAAGCGATCGAGGAAGTGGTAAAGCACCCTTTGCGCAGCCGGTTGCCAAACATTCTGGTGACCCGCTCCCTTCACGACAAAAAGCGTCTTGTCGCGCGCGCCGCTGGCTGTGCGCATATCGCGTGCCATGTCGACCGGGATCAGGGCGTCGCGTGCGCCATGCAGGATCAGAAGCGGCGCGGTGCTGGCGGCAATCTGCGTTTCGCTGGGCCACAGGTTGGGAAGCCGGTCCACCAGATCGCCCAGCTGGGGATACATCACCCGCGCCATATCGCGGATTGAGGTGAAGGGCGCCTCCAGCACCAGTGCGACCGGTGCGGTCCGGGCGGCCAGCGTCACGGCCACCCCGGTGCCCAGGCTTTCGCCATAGATCACCACCGGCCCGCTCAGCGTGTCATAGACCGCGCGGGCATGGGCGTCGAAAGCGTCCGTGCTTTGCTCTCCGGTGCTGCCGGAACTGCCAGGGTAGGCCATCGCCGCCAGGCCATAGCCCCGATCCAGAAACTTGCCGAACCGCCCGGTGCGAAGGGCCAGATTGCCGGCGTTGCCGTGGAAGTACAGGATTGTCGGGTGGCCTGGCGCCGGGTCCGCGACCCACAGGACCAGACCGTTTTGCGTCACCTCGCGCAGGCGGGGTTCTCCGGCCTCGGCCGGGCTCACGCGGGTCGGGTCGAAGTGATACAGCAGCAGGCGTTCGGCATTGTTGGCGATCACAGCTGTGCCAAGCAGCAGCAAGACAAGGATCAGCGCAAGCCGCTTCACCGGTCGATCTCATAGGGCAGCACACCGCGCGCGTCAGGGTTCACCCGCAACTTACGCTCCAGCGGGGGGACCGAGCGTTGGTGGCAATCGTTCCGTTCGCAGATGCGACAGGAAATGCCGATCGGTTCAAACGCGGCGTCGTTCGACACGTCCATGTCGTCGGCATAGACCAGATCGCGCGCATGGCGGATTTCGCATCCCAGGCCAATGGCATAGCGGCGCACCGGGGCCGAGAAGCTGCCGCCGGATTTCGACACATTTCGCGCGAGGCACAGGTAGCGCACCCCGTCCGGGGTCTGCGCCAACTGCCGCAGGAACCGGCCCGGCGTTTCGAACGCCTGGTGCACGTTCCACAGCGGGCAGGCACCGCCAAAACGGGCGAATTGCAACCGTGTGGCCGAGTGGCGCTTGGTGATCGTGCCGGCCTGATCGACGCGCACGAAGAAGAACGGAATGCCCTTGGCGCCAGGGCGTTGCAGGGTGGACAGCCGATGCGCCACCTGCTCGATGGACGCCCCAAACAGGTCCGCCAGCCGCTCCAGATCATGCCGCGTGTCGCGTGTGGCCTGCTGAAACGCGCCATAGGGTAGAAGGGCCGCGCCCGCGAAGTAGTTTGCAAGCCCGATCTTGGCAATCGCACGGGCTTCATCGGTCTGGAACCGGGCCAGGTCCAGCGTTGCCTCAAGAAGGTCGTTTTGGGTCAGCAGTGCCACCTGGTGCAGCAGCTGAAATCGCCGGGTCGAGGGTGTGGATAAAGTCGACAGATGTAGCGTTCGGTTGCCGGCGTCATATCCACGAAGCCGTTCACCCGCTTGAAGGTCAACGGTAATATCCATTTTGGCCAAAGCGGACATCGCGGCGGTTTCGGCATTTCCGTCGCGGGCAAACCGTTCAGCCGCGCGATCCACCGCATCAATGTAGTTGTCGCAATAGTGAAAGAAGTCGCGCACCTCCTCCCAAGGGCTTGCTTGCACCGACGACCCATCCCGCCCTAGTGCTTCGTCGAGGGAGGCGAGGCGTTCATGGCCTTGGCGATAGGCGCGGTGCAGCTCCAGAAATGCCCGCGCCAATGCGGGGGCATTCGAAGCTGCAAGGCGCAGATCGGCCAATGGCGGGCTGTCGCTGAACACCGGATCGGCCAGCGCCTCGCGCATGTCCGTGACCAGGCGCTCGGCGTCCCCGGTCGAAAGCTCGGCCACGTCAAAGCCGAACTCCTGCGCCAGCGCCAGCACAACCCCGGTGGAGACCGGGCGGTTGTTGTTTTCCATCTGGTTCAGATAGGGCAGGGACACGCCCAGCTTTTCGGCGAACCCCTTTTGCGTCAGGCTTAGACGGGTGCGCAATTCGCGCAGTTTCACGCCGGCATAGAGTTTCTGTGTCGCCATGGGATCGGGGCCGCCTTTGCAGAATTTGCTATGCCTCGCTTAGCATTTGCAAAGTGGGGGCGGCAAGGTTCATGCGCCCAGGCGGCGCTGGCGTCGGATCACCAGAGTGATGGCGACGATCGATAGGGTTGAAGAGATAACCATCATCCACAGCAGCGGGAAGGCCCCTGTGTCAGGGGTCAGAAGCCAGCCCGACAGCGCCGACAGCCCGGCGCCGCCACCGATCAATATCGCACCACCCAGCCCCGCCGCGCTTCCTGCAAGATGAGGACGCACGCTGAGCATGCCGGCATTGGCATTGGGCAACAGAATGCCATTGCCCAGGCCAAGCGGGATCATGAAGCCGAAGAACACGTATTGTGAACCAAGCCCGAGGTGGAACAATACAAGCGACATGACAAGTGCCACCGTCGCGATTGTCGCGCCAATGATGACCATGCGGTTAATGCCGAAGCGTACGGAATAACGGCCGGAAAACCAGTTTCCGAACAGATAGCCGACCGAGGGGGCGCCAAAGAAGAACCCCATCGTTGCTGGATCCATGTGATAGATCACGCTGCCGATGAAGGGCGCACCGCCGAGGTAAGAAAAGAAGGCGCCGGCCGAGGCCGCGGCTGCGGCGCAATAGCCCCAGAACTGACGCGACAGCAAAAGCTCGGGGTAGTCGTGCAGTTGGCGGCGCAGTCCGCCTTCGCGGCGCATTGCGGTTTCGCCCATGTCACGCCAGACCAGCCAAAGCACTCCTGCGCCCATGGCTGCCTGCAGCCAAAAATTTGCTTTCCAGCCGAACGCCTGATCCAGCACGCCGCCCAGGGCGGGGGCCAGCATCGGCACGATCGACATGCCCATGGTGACATAGCCCAGCATGCTGGCGGCCTGGTCGGGGGGGTACATATCGCGCACGGCGGCCCGGCTAATCGCCATTCCGCCGACGATGACTGCCTGCGCCATGCGGAAGGCCAGGAAGACTTGCACGGTCGGCGCCAAGATACAGCCCAGCGTGGCCAGAATGAACAGCGCAAAGCTCCACAAGATCACCGGGCGACGGCCAACCATATCCGAGATCGGGCCGACTATGATCTGAAGTATCGCGTTTACCGCGAGATACAGCGCAACGGACAATTGCATGAGGCGATAATCGGTTTGGAAATGCTCCGCCATGCCCGGCAGTGACGGCAGGAACACGTTCATCGACATCGCCCCCGCCGCGACGATCATCGTCAGCGTCAGAACATTTGGTGGTGTCCTTGAATCAAGAAACCGAGGGGCTGCGAGGTCGGCCATGGTATCGGGTTACGCTCGCGCATCGGTTTTGTCCAGTTGGTCAGGTTTCCCTTCATGCGATAATTTGCAATTATGCAATTTGCAGAACCGGTCTTGTCAATTATTTGCAAATACGCGGAATTTCTCTTTCTGCAATCGCACAATGCGGCTAGTTTGCCTTGAAATCAAGGAGTGCCGCCAGATGAAAGATATCCTTCAGGAACTTGAAAGCCGTCGCGAAACCGCCCGATTGGGTGGAGGTCAACGCCGGATCGACAGTCAGCATGCCAAGGGCAAGTTGACCGCCCGTGAGCGGGTCGAGCTGCTTCTGGACGAAGACTCGTTCGAAGAGTTCGACATGTTCGTGGCCCATCGCTGCACCGAATTCGGGATGGAAGACGACCGGCCCGCAGGCGATGGCGTGATCACCGGTTGGGGGACGATCAACGGCCGCATGGTCTATGTGTTCAGCCAGGACTTCACGGTCTTTGGCGGCTCACTGTCCGAAACACATGCGCAAAAGATCTGCAAGATCATGGATATGGCGATGCAGAACGGCGCGCCGGTGATCGGCATCAACGATTCGGGCGGGGCCCGGATTCAGGAAGGCGTCGCCTCACTTGCCGGTTACGCCGAGGTGTTCCAGCGCAACATCATGGCCTCGGGTGTGGTGCCGCAGATCAGCGTGATCATGGGTCCCTGCGCCGGTGGTGCGGTCTATTCGCCCGCGATGACCGACTTCATCTTCATGGTGAAAGACACGTCCTATATGTTCGTGACCGGCCCGGACGTGGTGAAGACCGTGACCAACGAGGTCGTGACGGCCGAGGAGCTTGGCGGCGCCTCGACTCACACCAAGAAATCGTCGGTGGCCGATGGTGCGTTTGAAAATGACGTCGAAGCGCTGAACGAAGTGCGGCGCCTGGTCGACTTTCTACCGCTCAACAACCGGTCGAAGGCGCCAACGCGACCGTTCTTTGATGACCCCGGGCGGCTGGACGCGAGTCTGGACACGCTGGTGCCGGACAATCCGAACACGCCTTACGACATGAAAGAGCTGATTGGAAAACTGGGCGACGAAGGCGACTTTTACGAGATCCAGGAAGATTTCGCCAAGAACATCCTGACCGGCTTCATCCGTATGGAAGGCTCCACCGTGGGTGTTGTCGCGAACCAGCCGATGGTGCTGGCGGGCTGCCTGGACATTGACAGTTCGCGCAAGGCCGCGCGGTTCGTGCGCTTCTGTGATGCGTTCGAAATTCCGATCCTGACCCTGGTCGACGTACCCGGCTTCCTGCCCGGGACCAGCCAGGAATACGGCGGCGTCATCAAGCACGGCGCGAAACTGCTGTTTGCCTATGGCGAAGCGACGGTGCCGAAGGTGACCGTGATCACCCGCAAGGCCTATGGCGGCGCTTATGACGTGATGGCGTCCAAGCACCTTCGCGGTGATTTCAACTATGCCTGGCCGACAGCTGAGATCGCAGTGATGGGCGCCAAGGGTGCGACCGAGATCCTGTATCGCAGCGAATTGGGCGATCCCGAGAAGATCGCGCAGCGCACGGCAGACTACGAAGATCGTTTTGCCAACCCGTTCGTCGCCGCCGAAAAGGGCTTTATCGACGAGGTGATCCAGCCCCATTCGACCCGCAAGCGCGTGTGTCGGGCTTTTGCCAGTCTGCGCGGCAAGTCGTTGCAGAATCCGTGGAAAAAGCACGACAACATTCCGCTGTAAGGACTTAAACCGGGTATGCATGAGGCGTTCACATATCGTACTGAGGCGGCCACGTGGGGGGCAATCATTCGCCAACCGCTGGCAGCCTTGTGCGTCGGTGTTGTTCTGTCCGCTCCGGCAGGGGCGGGCGAGAAGATCCGCGTGCCTTCGGGACAGGATGTGACGTTTCAGGATGCGATTTGGGGCGAACCCGGCGCGACCGGTCTTGCGGTGCGCTTTCGTTTCGTCGCGCCTCGGATCGCACGCACCGTTGGCGATATCGAATTCCTCCAGGCCGAGGAAGACATGGTGCACCTGTGCGAAACCTTTGCCCTTCCGCGCGTGGCCTCGACCGGGCCCAGACCGGCGCAAATAATCATCAGCCTATCGGACCGTGTGATTGAGTTCGGCCTGTCCGACCCGGAGGCCACCCAGTTTTTCGAAGCCTACCGCCCGGATGGCGAAAGCTGCGTTTGGGAGGGGTTTTGATGGCTCGATTTCTCAACCCAGCCCTGCCGCACCGGCAAGAAATGGCCCACTTTTTTCCCATGCGTCAATCCGCTCGAGGTTTTTTCGCGGTAAACGGGTATAATGCTGGTGCGCGCGAAAACTTTGAAGGGAGGGTACAATGCTTACTCGTTTCACCGTTCTGCTTGGTGCTGCTGGCCTCATCGCCCTGTCGGCCTGCACCTCGGACGCGGACAGGCCCGCAGCGGTCTATCCTGAGCCGGTTTTCAACAAGGTTGGAGCATCGGGGGAGGGCGAATGCCCACCGGGATATGATCGCACCCCGCTGGTTGATTACGCTACGAACTATGTGCCGCAGCAGACGCCAATTCCTTGCTGCCCGGAAGGATATGCTTATTCGCAAGAGCGTGATGTTTGCATGCCAATTCCGCAGCGTCCGGATGACAACGGGGACACGCCCGAGCGTGACATCCCTGGAATCAACAACGGAACTGGTTTGCTCGTTCGGGGCTGAAACGTCGGGTGAAATCAGGGTGCCCCCTGCTTTGTGGGGGGCTTCACAATGCTGAAACACCGTGGGTTCCCCGGCAGACTGCCGGGGACCGATTTCCAGTTTACCATCCGTCGTGACAACAAAAAGGGTGTAACGCCCTTGGTGCATCGCGAGCGGTTCGCGGATCGCCGACCCGCAGACCGACGCGCTGACGCAGGCTTCATGAAAGCCCTGTGGGAGAACTTCGGAGACCAGCCCTTCGAGCGCGGAAATCTGGATGCCGGGCGTCTGTCGTGGTTCTTCGGGCGCGAGGTTGTCGCCGCAGAAGATCCTTTCGACCCCGCCAGTTACGAGGCCCTTCTAAAAATTGACCTGCGCCGCGCCGCCGCCGCCTTTCCCGAGATTTTCGGCACGGAGGGATCGGCGTGAATCTGCCAGCACACAGCGATTTCCAGCAAATTTCGGCTCAATCAGGGCGCGAGATAAGCACGGTCTTTCGTGATGCACAGAGCGCTGGCAAAGTCATATTCATGGCAGGGGCTATATCCCGGTCTTCTGCCTGGTTTAGTCAAAACCGTTACCCTTCCCCTTCTGTCCGACCTGGTCGTGTATTGACCAGGTCGGGCATTTTTCTCCGGCGGACAGGCGCGCAGGGGGGGGCAGAGTGCAATTTCCCCTTTGCAGTCAGGGAAAATCGGATAGAATCGCCTCATAACAAAATTGCACAACGAGGCAGAGCAACATGTACATCAAATCAATCGCAATGGCGGCGGTCGCGGCATTCGCGCTGGCTGGCTGCCAGTGGAACGACTTGGAACGCGCCGGTGCCGGTGCGGCAGCGGGCGCTGTCATTGCGGGTGCGACCCGCGGCAACCTTCTTACCGGCGCCGTCATCGGCGGCGCGGCGGGCGCTTTGTGCGACGACGTCGGGCTGGAAGTCTGCAACTGATACCACAGGCCCGACCTGTGACCTGAACATCGTCGCTTCGCGCGGCACCACAGCATTTGGAAACACCATCCGGGGCACGGCCTTGGGTGGTGTTTTCTGTTTGAACACGGGGACTTGGGCCCCAAAGGACAAGACGGAAAGGACCATCGCATGTTCAAGAAGATCCTGATTGCCAACCGGGGCGAAATCGCCTGCCGGGTGATCAAGTCGGCCCGCAAGATGGGCATCAAGACGGTGGCGATTTATTCGGATGCCGACCGCAGCGCGCTGCATGTGAAAATGGCGGATGAGGCGGTGCATATCGGCCCGCCCCCGGCCAACCAGTCCTATATTGTCATCGACAAGGTGATGGCGGCGATCAAGGGGTCGGGCGCCGAGGCGGTGCACCCAGGCTACGGCTTCCTGTCGGAAAACTCCAAATTCGCCCAGGCGCTGGCCGCCGAGGGCGTGGCCTTTGTCGGCCCCCCGGTGGGCGCGATCGAAAGCATGGGTGACAAGATCACCTCGAAAAAGATCGCGCAGGAGGCCGGCGTGAGCACCGTTCCCGGGTATATGGGGCTGATCGAGGATCAGGACGAAGCCGTGCGCATTGCGGGCGAGGTCGGCTATCCGGTGATGATCAAGGCCTCTGCCGGCGGTGGCGGCAAGGGCATGCGGATCGCCTGGAACGACGAAGAAACCCGCGAAGGGTTTGAAAGCTCGAAGAACGAGGCGGCCAACAGCTTTGGCGATGATCGGATTTTCATCGAGAAATTCATCACCCAGCCGCGCCACATCGAAATTCAGGTTCTGTGCGACAGCCACGGCAACGGCATTTACCTGGGCGAACGGGAATGCTCGATCCAACGCCGTCAGCAAAAGGTTGTGGAAGAAGCGCCGTCGCCTTTCCTTGACGAAGCCACGCGTAAAAAGATGGGAGAACAGGCCGTCGCCTTGGCGCAGGCCGTTGATTATGCCAGCGCGGGCACCGTGGAATTCATCGTCGATGGCGACAAGAATTTCTATTTCCTCGAAATGAACACCCGTTTGCAGGTGGAACACCCGGTGACCGAGCTGATCACCGGCGTCGATCTGGTGGAACAGATGATCCGCGTGGCGGCAGGCGAAAAGCTGTCGATCACGCAGGATGACGTGACGCTGAAAGGTTGGGCGATCGAAAACCGCCTGTACGCCGAAGACCCCTATCGTGGCTTCCTGCCGTCGATTGGCCGTCTGACCACCTATCGCCCGCCCGCTGAACAAGCTGCGGGTCCGCTTCTGGACAACGACAAATGGCAGGGGGATGCCGCCCCCGGTCCGGTCGCCGTGCGCAACGATACCGGCGTCTTCGAAGGCGGCGAGATCTCGATGTATTACGACCCGATGATCGCCAAGCTTTGCACCTGGGCGCCCACGCGCGACGAGGCGATTGAAGCGATGCGCATCGCGCTGGACAGCTTCGAGGTCGAAGGGATCGGGCACAACCTGCCGTTCCTGTCGGCGGTGATGGATCACCCGATCTTCATCGCGGGCGACATGACTACCGCCTTCATCGAAGAGCAATACCCGGAGGGCTTTGACGGCGTCAGCCTGCCGCAGGGTGACCTGCAGCGTGTTGCCGCCGCCGCCGCCGCCATGTTCCGCGTCGCCGAAATCCGCCGCACCCGTATCTCGGGCCGGATGGATCACCACGAACGCCGTGTCGGTCGGGACTGGGTCGTGACCGCACAGGGCGAAAGCTTTGAGCTGGCGATCGACGCGGATCAGGATGGTTCGACCGTCAAGTTCACCGATGGCTCGACCATGCGCGTGACCTCGGACTGGACGCCGGGCGACCCGCTGGCCACGCTAGAGGTCGATGGCGCGCCGCTGGTTCTGAAGGTCGGCAAAGTGCCGGGTGGCTTCCGCATCCGCACCCGTGGCGCCGACATGGCGGTGCATGTGCGCACGCCGCGCGCCGCAGAACTGGCCACGCTGATGCCTGAAAAGGTCGCGCCGGACACCTCAAAGATGCTGCTTTGCCCGATGCCGGGCCTGATCGTGAAAGTCGACGTCGAGATCGGCGACGAGGTTCAGGAAGGCCAGGCGCTGTGCACGGTGGAGGCGATGAAGATGGAAAACATCCTGCGCGCCGAGAAGAAGGGCAAGGTCTCGAAAATCAACGCCTCGGCTGGCGACAGCCTTGCGGTGGACGAAGTGATCATGGAGTTCGAATGATCCGGTGACCTACCTGGCCCGCATGTCCCTGAGTTCCTGCTGGCGTAGCGGCATCTTGTCGATGCTGCGCGTCAGCTCCCGCAGGGTCCAGGGCACGGGTTTGCGCAGGTATTTCGCCCCGTCCTTGCCGATCAGCACGAAGGCAAACCCACGCGGGCGCAAATCCTCTCGGATCGCGCTGTCGGCGGCCGGGTCGGTGTCGGTGATGACGATGACGTCGCGGCTGGTCAGCTCTTCAGGGTCGTCCGCGATCGCCTCCAGCTGCTGGATGAACCGCGGGTCGTTCGGGCTGTCGGCAAAAACGACCAGCAAGCGGTGCGTCCAGTGGTATTCGCCCACCACATGGTCGCCCGCAGGCACGGGCGCCCACGGCTCCACCGTCGCATCGACGGCAACGGCGGGCAGGGCAGTCAAAAGCGTGATGAACGCGGCGCGAATGAACATGAGGCCTCCTGTTTCCCACATATAGGGGCAGTGGGCAGAAAAACGAAGGTTTCCGCCCCCCGGAATTTCCGGGCAGGGCAAGAAGAAAGGAAAAGTCGATGAGCGACAAGAAGACTTGGGAAGAATTGGCGACGAAAGAGCTGCGCGGGCGTCTGTTGGATGACCTGACGTGGAACACGCTGGAAGGCATCGATGTCAAGCCGCTCTATACCGAAGAGGATACCGCCGAGCTGCCGCATATGGGCGGCATTCCGGGCGTTGGCCCCTTCACCCGTGGCGTGAAGGCGACGATGTATGCGGGCCGCCCATGGACGATCCGTCAATACGCGGGCTTTTCCACCGCCGAGGAATCGAACGCGTTCTACCGCAAGAACCTGGCCGCCGGTCAGCAGGGCGTGTCGGTTGCCTTCGACCTGGCCACCCACCGCGGGTATGACAGTGATCATGCGCGGGTTGAGGGCGACGTGGGCAAGGCCGGCGTGGCGATCGACTCGGTCGAGGACATGAAAATCCTGTTCGACGGCATCCCCTTGGATAAAGTCAGTGTTTCCATGACGATGAACGGCGCGGTCATCCCGATCCTCGCCAATTTCATCGTCGCGGGGGAAGAGCAGGGGCACGACAAAGCGCTTCTGGCGGGGACCATTCAGAATGACATTCTGAAGGAATTCATGGTGCGCAACACCTATATCTACCCGCCCGAACCGTCGATGAAGATCATCTCGGACATTATCGAATACACGTCCAATGAGATGCCCAAGTTCAACTCGATTTCGATCTCCGGCTACCACATGCAAGAGGCGGGCGCGAACCTGGTGCAGGAGCTTGCCTATACGCTGGCGGATGGTCGCGAGTATGTGCGTGCGGCAATCGAGGCGGGCATGGACGTGGACAAGTTCGCAGGTCGCCTGTCGTTCTTCTTCGCCATCGGCATGAACTTCTTCATGGAAGCCGCCAAGCTGCGCGCCGCGCGCCTGTTGTGGCACAAGGTGATGACCGAGTTCGGTGCGAAATCCGAACGGTCGAAGATGCTGCGCACCCACTGTCAGACCTCGGGCGTGTCGTTGCAGGAACAAGACCCGTATAACAACGTGATCCGCACCGCCTATGAGGCGATGAGCGCGGTTCTGGGCGGTACCCAGTCGCTGCACACCAACGCGTTGGACGAAGCGATTGCGCTGCCGACCGAGTTTTCGGCCCGTATCGCGCGCAATACGCAGATTATCTTGCAGGAAGAAACTGGCGTGACCAACGTGGTCGATCCGCTGGCGGGCTCCTACTACGTCGAAAGCCTGACCGCCGAGCTGGCCGATCAGGCCTGGGCCTTGATGCAGGAAGTCGAAGAAATGGGCGGGATGACGAAAGCCGTGGCCTCGGGCATGCCCAAGCTGCGGATCGAGGAATCGGCCGCCAAGCGCCAGGCGAATATCGATCGAGGCGACGAGGTGATCGTCGGCGTGAACAAGCACAAGCTGGCCAAGGAAGACCCGATCGAAATCCTGGACGTGGACAACGTGGCCGTGCGCGAAAGTCAGATCGCGCGGCTGGAAAGCATTCGCAGCTCGCGTGACGCCGCCGCCTGTGAGGCCGCTTTGGCCGAACTGACCCGTCGCGCCAAAGAGGGTGGTAACCTGCTCGAAGCCGCCGTGGAAGCCGCCCGGGCACGCGCCAGTGTGGGAGAAATCAGCATGGCAATGGAAGAAGAGTTTGGCCGCCACCGCGCCGAGGTGAAAACGCTCGCCGGTGTTTACGGCGCCGCTTACGAGGGCGACGAGGGCTTTGCCGCGATCCAGAAATCGGTCGAGGATTTCGCCGAAGCCGAAGGTCGCCGTCCGCGCATGTTGGTCGTGAAAATGGGTCAGGACGGTCACGACCGAGGCGCCAAGGTGATCGCCACCGCCTTTGCCGATATCGGCTTTGACGTGGATGTTGGCCCGCTGTTCCAAACCCCGGAAGAGGCCGCGCAAGACGCCGTGGACAACGACGTGCACATCGTCGGCATCAGCAGCCAAGCCGCAGGTCACAAGACCCTGGCACCCAAGCTGGTTGAGGCGCTGAAAGCCCAGGGCGCCGAGGACATCATCGTCATCTGTGGCGGGGTTATCCCGCAGCAAGACTATGATTTCCTGTATAAATCCGGTGTTAAGGCCATCTTCGGTCCCGGCACGAACATTCCCGAAGCGGCGCAGGAAATCCTGAAGATCATCCGGTCGTAACGGGTTCGGCTTGGGCGGGTTCATTGACCCGCCCGGCCATCATAAGCACACCATAGCCCATCAGGGCGGACACCAGCGACCCGGACAGCACGCCCAGGCGCACCTGGTTCATCAAGGCAGGGTCCTCAAAGCTAAGCCCGCCGATGAACAGCGACATGGTAAAGCCGATGCCCGCCAGGCAGGCCACGCCATAGATGTGCGCCCAGTTGGCCCCGTGAGGCAGGCGGGCAAAACCCAGTTTCACCATCGCGAATGTCAGGCCGAACACGCCCAGCTGCTTACCGATCACCAGACCCGCGGCAATCCCGAGGGGGAGCGGGGCCAGAAGATCCGCGAAGGACAACCCGGTCAGCACCACGCCCGCGTTCGCAAAGGCAAAGATCGGCACGATCAGGTAAAGCACATAGGGTGCCAACCCGTTCTCCAGCGCATGCAAAGGCGACTTGCCCCACTTGTCCTTGAGGGGGATGAAAAAGGCGGTGATGACGCCGGCAAGCGTCGCATGAACGCCGGATTTCAGCACCAGGAACCACATGATTGTGCCCAGCAAAAGCGCAGGCGCGACGCGGTGCGACCCTTGGCGGTTCAGCCAGTAGAGACCCACAAGCGGCACCACCGCCATCAACAGATAGTCAATCTTCAGGTCTGCCGTGTAGAACAGTGCGATGATCACGATGGCACCGAGGTCATCGAGGATCGCAAGGGTCAGCAGAAACACCTTGAGCGAGGCGGGGGCGCGGGTGCCGACCAGTGCCAGAATACCAAGCGCAAAGGCGATGTCGGTGGCCGCCGGGATCGCCCAACCAGATAGGGTCGTCGGATCGCCCCAGTTCAGCGCGGCATAAATCAGTGCGGGCACGACCATGCCGCCCACCGCCGCCATGCCCGGCAAGATCACATCGCGCGGGTTCTTCAATTTGCCTTCAAGCAGTTCGTATTTCAGCTCCAACCCGATCACGAAAAAGAAGATCGCCATCAAACCGTCGTTGATCCAAAGGATCAGCGGCTTTTTAAGACCCTCGTCGTTCAGCGTGATGGCCAGCTTCGCGTTCAATGCGTCGCTGTAATACGGCGCCAGAACCGAGTTCGCGACGATCAGCGCAGCCAAGGCCGACAGCATGAGAAGAACGCCCCCCGCCGCGTCGTGACGAAAGAAGCGATCAAGGGCGCGTAGCAGCATTTGGAACTCCTGAATGGTAAAGCTTATGGTTTTACTCTGATACGCAAGATGGGGGGAGATGGATCAGATTCAAGCCTGTCGGGCCGTGAAAGGCGTCCATTGCAAAAACCATGTCTGACGTGCCAGTTTGGACCGAACAGAAAGGGGCAATCATGACATTGGCAGATCTTGACCATCTGGTGGTATCCGCCGCGACCCTGCCCGAAGGCGTCGCCTATGTCGAAGAGGCGTTGGGCGTGCCGATGGCCGGCGGCGGTGAGCATGAGAGCATGGGCACACATAACCGGCTGCTGTCCCTTGGTCCTGACGACTATCTCGAAGTCATCGCGATCAACCCTGACGCCGAGGCTCCGCCATACCCCCGGTTGTTCGATTTGGACTATTTCACGGGGCCCGCACGTATCACAAACTGGGTCATGCGTGTGAATTGTCTAAGTGAGGCCTTGGCCCGTGCCCCGTTTGGAACAGGGGTTTCAACCCCTTTGTCGCGCGGAGATTTCCGTTGGAACATGGCGGTGCCGGGGGATGGACGCTATCCGTTCGATGGCGCCTCACCCGGCATGATCGAATGGCTCAGCCCCCATCCCGCCCCGCTTTTGCCCGACAGCGGCTGCCGTTTGGGCGCGGTGGATATTCAACACCCCGAGGCCGAAGGGCTGCGCGTGGCGTTGGCGCCGTTCCTGGCCGACGCGCGTGTGTCGATCACGACTGGCCCGAAAAAAACCTTTCGCGCCGAGATTGAAACGCCACACGGGATGCGCATTCTCACATGATCCGGTTGGCCAGAGCCGAAGACGCCGGCGCGATCGCAGCGCTGTGGGCTCCTCAGATCCGCGACACGATGGTGACCTTCGATCGCGTTGAGAAGACCCCGTCCGACGTTGCGGCGATGATCCTTGGACGCCCGGCCTTCTATGTCGCCGTGGCCGATACGGTTCTGGGGTTTGCCACCTATGACCAGTTTCGCGGTGGGGTCGGCTATGCCCACAGTTTCGAGCACACGATCATCCTGGACCCATGCGCGCAGGGGCAGGGGATCGGGCGCAAGCTCATGCAAAAGGTTGAGCACCACGCGCGCACCGCCGGAGGACATTCCATGATCGCCGGGGTCAGCAGCGGCAATGACGCGGGCCGCGCATTTCATGCCGCGCTTGGCTATGACCAGGTGGCTGTGGTCCCCGAGGTCGGGCGCAAATTCGACCGGTGGTGGGACCTGATTTTGATGCAGAAGTTTCTGTGACAGCACGGTGAAACGGGGGTAACAAGACACATGTCGCTCTGGTCTCGCATATCCGACGCGCTGGCCGCCTTGACCGCCGGGGAAAGCCTGTCGGATGTCTTTGCACATCTGCGCACGCCGCCCGAACGCTCGGCCGGTTTCGCCATTGCGGTGATTGCGCTGGGCGCAAAGATGGCCAAGGCAGACGGGCAGGTAACCCGCGATGAAGTTTCGGCCTTTCGCGAGGTTTTTACCATTCCCGCCGATGAGGAAAAGAACGCCGCCCGGCTGTTCAACCTGGCGCGCACCGACGTGGCCGGGTTTGAGCAATACGCCGCCCGCGTGGCAGCGATGTTTGATGGCGACGACAAACCGCTTTGTGACCTGATGGAGGGGCTGTTCTTCATTGCCCTGGCCGACGGCGAATACCACCCGGGCGAGGATGAATACCTGTCCCGCGTGGCCGAAATTTTCGGCATGAATGACGCCCAGTTTCGCCAGCTCCGGTCGCGTTTCGTGCCAGATGCCGCGCCCGATCCCTACCAGGTGCTGGGCGTGGGGCAGGACGCACCACTGGACGATATCCGCCGCGTCTGGCGACGCGAAGTGCGTGAAAGCCATCCCGACCAGATGGTGGCCCGCGGGGTTCCTCCCGAAGCCATTCGGCTGGCCGAACAGCGCCTGATTGCGGTCAACCGCGCCTGGGAGGAGATCCGTGAAGCCCACACAGGGAAGGGGGCATGATGCGCATTGCGACCTACAACGTCGAATGGTTCACCAACCTGTTTGATCGTGACGGCCAGCTGTTGGAGGACGACCGCTGGTCCGGCCGCCAGGACGTGACGCGGGCCGATCAGCTGGCCTCGCTTGGCATCGTGTTCACGGCCCTGGATGCGGATGCGGTCATGGTGATCGAGGCGCCCGACGACAACCGCCGCCGCGACACGGTGCAGGCGCTGGAAAACTTCGCACAACACTATGGGCTGCGCGCGCGAAAGGCGCTTTTGGGCTTTCGCAACGACACGCAGCAGGAAATCGCGCTGCTCTATAATCCCGATGTTTTGCAGGCAACGCACGATCCGCAAGGTCCAGAGACGGGCAAGAAAGGCCGTAGCCACGCACCCCGTTTCGACGGGGTTTTTCGCTGGGATGTCGACGTGGATTCCGCACCCGAGCTGATCACCTTTTCAAAACCGCCGCTAGAGGCTGCGCTGACGGTGAAGGCCACCGGGAAGGCGCTGCGATTGATCGGCGTACACGTGAAATCCAAGGCCCCGCATGGTGCTCGTGGCCGCGAAGAGATCATGCAGGTCGCGATCCAGAATCGCCGCAAGCAGATGGCGCAATGCATCTGGCTGCGCCAGCGGGTCGAAAACCACCTTGAGGCAGGTGAAAGCCTGATTGTTCTTGGCGATTTCAACGACGGTCCCGGGCTGGACGAATATGAAAAACTGTTCGGGCGCTCGGGGGTTGAGGTTGTGCTGGGCGAAGCTGGCGCGGTGAAACTGCACGACCCGCACGCGCGCATGGCGCTGACCCGCCGGGTGGGGGCGATGCCGATCACCGCACGGTTCTATATTGCGCAGGAAAAACGGTACCTGCAGGCGTTGCTGGACTATGTCATGCTGTCGCCTGACCTGTGCCAAAAGAACCCGCAGTGGCGCATCTGGCACCCGTTCGACGACCCGGTCTGCTACCGGACCCCGGAGCTGCGCGAGGCGCTGCTGACCGGTTCAGATCATTTCCCGGTCAGCGTCGATTTGGATCTCTGACTGGAAATCCCGACTAAAGACCCCATATTCTTGCCATGAAACGGATCACGACATTTGGCGCCGCCCTGGTGCTGTCCGCCCTGCCGGCCTTGGCAGATGAAGGCAACCCCTCGATGGACAAAGGGGCCGAGCTTTTGCGCGAAGGATTCGGGCTGCTGCTCGAAGGGTTGACCGAGGAAATGGCGCCGCTGGCCGACGGCTGGCAAAGCTTCGTCGATCAATTGGGCGACATGAGCCTCTATCACGCCCCCGAAGTGCTGCCCAACGGAGACATCCTCATCCGGCGCAAAACGCCACTGGATCCAGAGGTTGGGGAAGACGGAGAGGTCGAGCTCTAAGGCTCTTTAAGCTTTCTGAAAGTATACGCGCCGAAGGCAAGAAAACCGCCGCGCAGCGGCTTCCGAGCGCAGCGAGGCCACCTGATACCATGTCGCCGGGCCGCAGGTTCGGCGCCGGTCGGATGGCGCAGCCATTCGATCCTGTCAGCGGCGGGTTTTCACCGTGATTTCGGCTTCAAGCGCGCCCGCCAGCGATTGGAATCGCGCTTCGGCGACTTCGCCGAACAGGTCCACCGCCTGTTTTTGCAAAAACAGATGTAGCTCGCGCTTTTTCGGGAACCAACGCAGCTCGGCTTGATTGGCAGGTTCATCCACCGCAAACATTGCACCAAATCGCATGGCCTTGCCCAACACCTCGGCCTGTGCGGTTTCGCGCGCGCTCAGAATGCTGAACAGCGGCTCAAACCGCGATCCCTCACGGCTGTTGCGATATCGGTGCAACAGGGCCACGCCCAGGAATACCCGCTCCTCATGCGTCAGCCCGCCCAGATTGGCGCGCGTCGCGTTGTCAAAACAGACCTCGTGGCGGTAATCGGGATGTGCACGCCAGCTGACGTCATGCAGCAGGCAGGCGGCTTTCACCATCCGCCGCTCCGCCGGTTTTGCGGATTTATACAGGGGTTCCAGGAACTTGTAGAGCGCCGCGCCAAATCCGGGCATGCGCGCGTCTTTCTGTTCGGCAAAGCGGCAGGCTTCGATCAGCGGGTCGCGTTTGCGCAGGCGCTGGGGCATCTGTTCATACAGCATCCCTTCGCGAATGCCGTAAGACGACACCGCGATTTCCTTGGGACGGAACACCCGCACCAGTTGTTTCAGCACCAGGGCGGCAATCGGCACCAGCGCCATGCGCGCCCCTGAGGTGCCGGTGCGCTGGCCCACCTCCTCCAGGTCGATTTCCTCGATCCATTTCAGCGTGGTCGCCAGGTTTTTCGGCCCCATCCGGTATTCGTGCAGCACCGTCAGGGGATAGCCGCGCCGCTCCATGTCCAACCGCGCAATCGCACGCCAGGAGCCGCCGACCAGGAACAGGCGTTTGTGGTCCGTTCCCATCTGCGCGGCCAGATCGTCTACCACCCTTGCAATCTCGGCCTTCAGCCCCTTCTTGCCGCCGGGCAGACCCGCCAGTTTCAGCGGTCCCAGCTCGGAGGTGACGCGTTTGCCGACCTCGCCGCCTGCGATCTTCGCCAGTTCCATCGAGCTGCCGCCGATGTCACACATCAGTCCGCGCGCGTCGGGCCAGCCCAGCAGCACGCCTTGTGCTGACAGCCGCGCCTCTTCGTCGCCATCGATGACGTAAAGCTCCAACCCGGTTTCGCGCAGTACCTCTGCACGGAATTCCGGCCCATCGCTGGCGTCGCGCACCGCCGCGGTGGCCACAGCGGTCAGGGGCGGCATGTCCATGCTCGCAGCCAGAAGCTGAAAGCGCTTGATTGCGGACAGCGCCCGCGCCCGCCCCTTGGGGTTCAGATACCCGGTCTCACGCAGCCCCGCGCCCAGGCCACACAGAATCTTTTCGTTGAAGAAATAGGCGGGCGAGCGCGCTGCGCCGTCAAACACGACCATTCGGACCGAGTTTGAACCCACATCGACCACCCCCACGCGCGACAGGGCAAGGGCGCTTGGGTCATCGAAAAGGGGCCGCCCGAAGGGGCCCCAGTCTTCGTTGTTGCCGTTCATGTCGTCCCCCGAAACCTGTTCGCCTCACCCTGCCCAAGCCGGGGGGCAAAATCAATCGTGCGAGTGCGTCAGTTCCGGCACGTCCGCCGCCCCCGCCGAGCCTCGGCCCGACAGCGACGGGTATTCCATGAAGAAGCGGTGGCAGTTGAACGGCTGCTCGATTTTCGAAAGGTCCGGGCGGGTAAAGCTGCCATCGGGGTTCATTACCCACGATTGCGCCTCATCCGCCAGGTTCGCCGCCATCACCTGGCTGACGATCTGGGCCTTCACCGTGGCGTTGGTGATCTCGACCAGGGTTTCGACCCGCCGGTTCAGGTTGCGCCCCATCCAGTCGGCCGAGGACATGTAGACCTTGGCCTTCTTCGACGGCAGCCCGTAGCCATTGCCGTAACAGACGATGCGCGAATGCTCCAGGAAGCGCCCAACGATGGATTTCACCCGGATGTTTTCCGACAGTCCCTTGATACCGGGCCGCAGCCCGCAGATGCCGCGAATGACAAGCGAAATCTTCACCCCCGCCTGCGACGCCTTGTAAAGCGCGTCGATCACGTCGGGTTCGACAAGTGAATTCATCTTGGCCCAGATCTCGGCGGGTTTGCCAGCCTTGGCATGTTCGATTTCCTTGCCGATCATCTCGATCAAGCGCGGTTTCAGAGAAATCGGCGAGATCGCCAGGTTCTCCAGTTGGTCGGGCGGGGCATAGCCGGACAGGTAGTTGAACACCCGCGTCGCGTCACGCCCAAGCGCCTTGTCACAGGTGAACAGGCTGAGGTCGGTATAGATCCGGGCCGTGATCGGGTGGTAGTTGCCGGTGCCATAGTGGGTATAGGTCACCAGCTGATCCCCTTCACGCCGCACCACGGTCGAGATTTTGGCGTGGGTCTTATAGTTCATGAAGCCATAAACCACATGCGCGCCCGCGCGCTCCAAACGGCGCGACTGGCGAATGTTGGCAGCTTCGTCGAACCGCGCTTTCAATTCGACCAGGGCGGTCACCGACTTGCCGGCCTCGGCGGCTTCGCATAAGGCGGAGACGATCGGGCTGTCGTGGCTGGTGCGATACAGCGTCTGCTTGATCGCGACCACGTCGGGGTCGACCGCAGCCTGTTGCAAGAAACGCACCACCAGGTCGAAGGTTTCATAGGGATGGTGCAGCAGCATGTCTTTCTGCCGGATCGCCGAGAACATGTCGCCTTCGTGGTCCTGCACCCGCTCAGGCACGCGGGGGGTGAAGCTGGGCCACAGAAGGTCGGGCCGGTCGTCCAGGACCAATTCGCTCAGATCCGCCATGCCGATCATGCCATCGACCTCGACGATTTCCTCGTCGGTGACATGCAACTCGCGTTTGATCATCTTCAAAATGCCCGCGGGCGCGTCCTTGGTGATCTTCATGCGCACGACTTCCCCGCGACGGCGGCGTTTCAGCGCGGTTTCGAACTCCAGCACAAGGTCTTCGGCCTCATCCTCAAGTTCAAGGTCACTGTCACGCAGGATGCGGAAGGCGCAATGACCCTTCTCGACATAGCCCGGGAACAGGCTGCCCAGGTGCTCCAGCAACAGGTCTTCGAGCGGCAGGAACCGCGCCACGCCGTCGGGGGCGGGCAGGCGCACGAAGCGGTCGATCTGGTGCGGGATCGGCAACAGCGCCTGAAGCTTGCGCTTGGTCTTAGTATGTTCAAGTTGCAGCGCCAGGCTGAAACCGGTGTTGGGGATGAACGGGAACGGGTGGGCCGGGTCGATCGCCAGCGGCGACAGCACCGGGAAAACCTGGTGCAGGAACACGTTATCAAGATGCTTGCGGTCCGCTGCGGTCAGCGTTTCGCGCATGCAGATCGAAATGCCCGTGGCCTGCATTTCCCCCGACAGCAGGTCATAGGTTTCCTGTTGCCGCATCATAAGACGGCGGGCGTCAGCGTTGATCAGTTTCAGCTGCTCGGCCGGCGGCAACCCGTCGTCGGCCGGCGTGGTCACGCCTTCGCGCACCAGTTCACGCAGGCCCGCGACGCGGACGGTGTAAAACTCGTCCAGGTTGGTGGCCGAGATCGACAGGAAGCGCAGGCGCTCCAGCAGAGGAACCCGTTTGTTTTCAGCTTCTTCCAGCACGCGCCAGTTGAAACTGAGCCAGCTGAGTTCACGGTTGTAGAAGCGATGCGGGCCGGAAATTCCGGCGTCAGGCAGGGCTTTGGGGGCGGGGAAGGCGGCGGTCAGGAAATTTGCATGAGTCATGTACCCATTATACCGGGAAACAACCGGGACTTGAAGGTGACGTTATGCCTCTCCTGCCTCGAATTTTTCCAGCACATGGGCCGCAAGAGATCGCGTCACCGCGCGGTTCTCGGCAAGGGCTGCGCGGTCCAGCTCCTCCACCAGTTCAGCCGCGGCTGACAGCGACCGCGTCATGCGCGGCACGAGGTAGGTGATGAGCGTTGGCGTCACGGTAATCTGGCGGTCATCGAACAGCTTTACCAGCACCACAGACAGCAGCATGTCATCGGGCGGATCCAGCCGGGCCAGGGTCGTGGCCTCCATCCGGCTGGCCAGATCCGGCAGCGACAGGCCCCAGCGCGCGGGGGCTTTGCGGGCGGTGATCAAAAGCGCGCCGCCTTCCGCCAGCACAAGGTTGTGCAGGTGAAACAGCGCTTCTTCCCGCGCCCGGTCGCCGGCAATGACGTCGGCGCCTTCCACCGCAACCGACCGCCCCGCCAGCGCGGCGATGTCGGTGCTGTCCAGGGCCGTGGCAGGCATCACGACTGCCCCGCTCAACCCGGCCCAGACATGGGTCAGGTGGGTCTTGCCAGTGCCCTCATCGCCCGCCACCACCAGTTTGCGGTTGGGCCAATCCTGCCAGGTCTCGATCGCGCCCATCGCGGCGGCGTTTGAGGGCGAGACGAAAAAGTCACCACGCCCCTGCGCGGGACGCGCGGGCAAGTCGAAGGTCAGTTGTCTGGGCATCATTCGTCGTCCGGTTGCGCCTGTCCGGCCAGGCCCTGGTACAGCCGACCTTCCTTGTATTGAACCACGAAGAACCGGGCGACGACGCCCAGAACCGCGGCCACCGGCACCGCCACCAGCATGCCGACGAAGCCGAACAGTGCCCCGAAAGCGGACAGCGCGAACAGAAGCCAGACCGGGTGCAGCCCGACGGATTTACCGACCAGTTTCGGGGTCAGGATATTGCCCTCAAGGAACTGACCCAGGGCAAAGATTACGGCCACGCCCCCCAGCGCCCACCATTCGCCCCAAAACTGAAACAGCCCCAGCCCGATGGCCAGAATGCCGCCGACAAGGGCGCCGATATACGGGATGAAGGTGATCAGCCCGGCGATGAAGCCGACGATCAGCCCGAATTGCAACCCGATCAGCATCAGCGCAATCGCATAATAACTGCCCAGGATCAGGCACACCGTGCCTTGGCCGCGGATGAAGCTGGCCAGCGTCGTGTCTATCTGACTGGCGATCTGGCGCACGACAGGGGCATGGTCGCGCGGCAGCATGTGGTCGATCTGCTCTACCATCCGGTCCCAGTCCAGCAGCATGTAGAACGCCACGACCGGCGTCACCACCATCAAGATCACCACGTTGATGATCCCCATCGCCGAGTTCACCACCGTACCCACAAGCTCGCCCCCGCGCTCCTGGATCTTGGTGCCAAGCGCGTCCAGCGATTGCCGGATCGTGCTGTCCTGATCCATCAGGGACGGGAACCGCTCGGTCAGGAAGGTCTGCAGCTTGGTGAAAAGCTCGGGTGCGGTGTTAACCAGCGACACCGCCTGACTGATCAGCGTTGGCACGATCAACAGGATCGCGATGATGAAAATCAAAAGCGCGCCGACCGAGATTAACGCAGTGGACAGGGCGCGCGACAGGCCCGCCGCCTCCAGCTTGTCGGCAATCGGGTCCAGGAAATAGGCGATCGCGCCGCCCAGAACGAAGGGCAGGATCACGTCGCCCAGGAACCACAACAACGCGACAAGCACGGCGGTGGCAATGATCCAGTATTTTGCTTGGGTCTGAACGGGCAGGGCCATGAAACATCCTTGTTACCTTGCCCCTATGTCGCCCGTTTGGCGCGCGCTTTCAAGACCGGGGGTTGGGTCAGCAATGGCATGGATTTTGGAAAAACCACAGTTTGTGATATAAACGAGGCTTGAAGCGGATCAAAGGCAGGAGTCCATCATGCGCATTACCGCAATTCTGTTGACCCTTCTTCTTGCAACCCCTGTGCAGGCGGGCGTGTACCAGACTCCGGCCGGCGGTTGGGGCGTCGATGATCCGGTGTCCCCGCCACCACGCCCCCGTCCGCGCGGGTTTAGCTCAGCAGCTGGTGGCAGCCCGAACATCTGACCCTGCGCAGGCCCGTCAGGTCAGACGCACGCCTTGGCGGGTCAGTTCGACCTGAACCACGCCCATGTCCACCGCATCCACGCCGCAGCCCGTCTTGAGGGACACCGCGGCGGCCACCCCAGCGCCCTGACCGGCCACAGCGCAGCAGGCCATGTTGCGGGTGGCGGCATGGGCGATCCGGTCGCCACCAATGGCGCGCCCGGTGACCAGAAGGTTCTGCACACCCTTGGGCAACATCGCGCGATACGGCACCTGCATGTACCGCCCTGTGGTCGGCAGGATCAGAACGCCATAGCCATCGATGAATTCAGGATAGATGCCAATGCTGTCGTCAAACCGGCCCTGATCGCGCACGTCGCGTTCGGTCACGTTGTAGACCGCGTCGATCTTGCGCGTGTCGCGGATGCCGATGGTCATGCCGAAGTTGCGCAGCCGCGCGGCCTCGCAGCCCGGCGTATAGGCGCGCAAGGCCTCGATCGCCAGCATCGCCTGGCGCCGCCCCTCGACCTCGCCCCGGGTCATGCTGTCGGGGTTGGTGCCGTCGATCCCCGCCAGGTGAATCAGGTTCATATAGGTCATTTCACCGCTGTCATGCACCGCACCCCAGGTGCCACCGATCGTGTTCAAATTGGCAGGCAACAGCCCGTCGCGGATCGCGTGTTCGAACGGCTTGCCCAGGAAAGGCGAGAACATCTTGTCCTCTTTCCCGTCCGTTTCCACCACCCATTCGCCCGACGACCAATCGGCATAGGTCTGCGGATCGGCCCGCACACCTTCCATGAACCGCGCCTTGTCCACGCCCGCGATGTGGAACATCACGCTCGCCGCCTGCATTTCCTCGACCGGCGTTTTCACGCACGGTGCGCCCATCATCGCGGCAATATCCGCATCCCCGGTGGCGTCGATCACCCGGGCGGCCAAGATCGCCTCGCGCCCCGCCTTCGATTCCACGATCACCCCGGTGATGGTGTCGCCGTCGCGGATCGGGGCCACGAACGTCCGGTGCATCATGGGGTGGATGCCGGCCTCCTCCACCAGGCGGTCGGCGACCAGCTTGAACCCCTCGCTGTCCAACTCATAGCTCAGCGATTGGCTTTCCGGCACCGCAGCCCCCATCGCCTTGGCGCGGGTCTCGAACTCCCAGCCGATGCCGCCCGCCTCAACCGTGTCTTCGTGGCGATACCAGGCAAAGCCTTCGACCCCGACCGTGGTGATGTTGCCGCCGAAACAGCCAAACCGATCCAGAAGCGTCACCTCAACCCCGGCACGCGCCGCTGCAAGCGCCGCTGCTAAGCCACCGGGGCCCGACCCCACGACAAGCACCCCGGTGCGATGAATGACAGGGGTTTCGCGGGCGGGTTCAAGGATGGTCTGTGTCATGGCGCACTTCTTGGCTGGAAAATCGGCCCACCCTGACCGAAACCCTTGGGCTGCGTCAATCCCGATTGCCCCGGCGCGCCCTTTCGCTTATCCCCAAGCGAAAGAAAACGCCCAAAGCCCTGCCATGAAGGACATGCCATGCGCCTGACCCGCTATTTCCTCCCGGTTCTCAAGGAAAACCCCTCCGAGGCCCAGATCGTCTCGCACCGCCTGATGTTGCGCGCGGGCATGATCAAACAGCAATCCGCCGGGATCTATTCCTGGCTGCCGATGGGCTTCAAGGTGCTGCGCAAGATTGAAAACATCGTGCACGAGGAACAGGAACGCGCGGGTCACATCGCGATCCAGATGCCGATCATCCAAGGGGCTGACCTGTGGCGCGAAAGCGGGCGGTATGACGATTATGGCGAGGAAATGCTGCGCATGAGCGACCGCCACGGCCGTGACATGCTGTTCACGCCCACCGCCGAGGAAATGGTCACCGACATCTTCCGCGCGCATGTGAATTCCTACAAGGACCTGCCGCTGACGCTGTATCAAATCCAGTGGAAATTCCGCGACGAAATCCGCCCGCGTTTCGGCGTGATGCGGGGCCGCGAATTCTACATGAAAGACGGCTACAACTTTGATTTGACAAAAGAAGATGCGCTGCACGCCTACAATCGCCACCTGGTCAGCTACCTGCGCACCTATGAGCGGATGGGGCTTCAGGCGATCCCGATGCGCGCGGATTCAGGTCCCATCGGCGGCGACGACACGCATGAATTCCTGGTGCTGGCCGAAACCGGCGAGAGCGAGGTTTTTTATGACAGCGCGGTGACCGATCTGACCTTTGGTGATCGTGACATCGACTATGACAGCGTTGAGCAATGCCAGGCGGTTTTGGAGGAGTTCACCTCGAAATACGCCCGCACGGATGAGACCCACGACGAGGCAAAGTTCAACGAACTCCCAAAAGAGCGTCGCCGCGTGGCGCGCGGGATCGAGGTGGGCCAGATCTTCTATTTCGGCACCAAGTATTCCGACGCGATGGGCGCCACGGTGGTCGACAAGGACCAGAAACAGGTGCCGGTGCACATGGGATCGCACGGGATCGGCGTCAGCCGCCTGCTGGGCGCGATCATCGAAGCGTCGCATGATGACAAGGGCATCATCTGGCCCGAAGGCGTGACTCCGTTCCATTGCGGCATCGTGAACCTGAAACAGGGCGATGAGGAGGCCGATGCGGCCTGTGAAACCCTCTATGCCGCACTGGAAGCCGCTGGGCTTGAGCCGCTATACGACGACCGCAACGAACGCGCGGGCGGCAAGTTCGCGACGATGGACCTGATCGGTCTGCCGTGGCGCATCACTGTCGGTCCGCGCGGCCTGAAAAACGGCGTGGTCGAACTGACATGCCGGCGCAGCGGCGAAAGCGAAGAGTTGGCGCCGGAGGCCGCCGTGGCCAAGGTCGTAGATATCTATGCGAACCTGTAAGGCTGATTTTCGCTGAGAAAACAGGGGCGTGGGCGGTCAACTTGACGCCCGCGCCCTTTCTTTTCATGCTGTGGGAAACACCGGAAAGGTAACAGGCATGTATTCGTTGAACGAGGTCGCGCAATGATCCGTGCGCTCACTCTGGCCGGTGGCTTGGCGGGGGCCGTGTCCCTGTCGCAATTCCCCGAGTTTTCGCAGCAATATCTGCAGCGGCTGGCGGGGGCGGTGGACGAATTGAAGGTCGTCGTTGCCGCGTTTGACACGTCGGCCAAAGGCTTCGGCCTGTCGCGCGACGAAGCGCTGGCGCAGATGGGCGGCACCACGTTCCAGAACAAGCTGCGCGATGACATGCAGGGCAATCTGACGCGATTTAAACAGCTGAATGCAGATTATCAGGCGCTGTCGGGCACGATTCCGCTGGAACGCCTGACCATGGTCTGGCGCATGCGCGATAGCGACCTGGCCTTGCGCACCTGGGACGATTTTCGCCCCGCCATTCCGGTGACAAGCGACGGGTTGATCTGCGCCGGGATTGGGTTTGTCGGTGGCTGGCTGCTGCTGTCAGGCTTGCTGGGGCTGCTGGCGCGTCCGTTTCGCCGAAAAGCCGCGTCGGCGGCGTGATTGTTCGAAAAAGACAAAAAGCGCGCTCCAGAAAGCCAGAAAATGCTCTGAAATGTTCGATATGTTAGCTGCGCGGTCCAATCACGCGGTTCACGTGACCCATTTTCCGACCTGGTTTCACCTCGGCCTTGCCATAGAGATGCAGCGCCGCAGAGGTGTCGCGCGCCAGCTCTGGCACCCGGTCCATATCGTCGCCGATCAGGTTCTCCATCACCACGTCCAACTGCCGTGATCCGTCGCCCAAGGGCCAGCCCGCGACCGCGCGGATGTGCTGTTCGAATTGGTCCACAACGCAGCCGTCCTGAGTCCAGTGGCCCGAATTGTGCACTCGCGGCGCGATCTCGTTCACGATCAGGCCTTGCGGCGTGACAAACAGCTCAACCCCCATGACGCCGACATATTCCAGCGCATTCAGGATGCGCCCGGCCAGAAGCACCGCGTCGGTGCGCTGGGCGGCCGTCAGGGTGGCGGGCAGGGTGGTGGTGGCCAGGATGCCATCCTTGTGCACGTTTTCGCCGGGGTCGTAACAGGCGACCTCGCCGCTGAGCCCACGGGCGGCGATCACACTGACCTCATGACTGAAGTCCACGAAGCCTTCCAGCACCGCCGGGGCGCCGGCCATGTCCGCTAGGGCCGCGTCTGCCTGCGCGGCGTCCATGATCCGCGCCTGCCCCTTGCCGTCATAGCCGAAGCGTCGGGTTTTCAGGATCGCGGGAGCGCCGATCGTGTCAAGCGCCGTGGAGAGATCAGCGGCGTTTTCGACGTTGGCGAAAGGCGCGACCGACAGGCCAAGCCCGGACAGGAATTCCTTTTCAACCAACCGGTCCTGGCTGATGCGCAGCGCCTCGCGGTTCGGGCGGATTGGGCGCAGCGCCTCGATCACGTCCAGCGCGTCGGTCGGGATGTTCTCGAACTCATAGGTGACCACATCGACCGAGGCGGCAAAGGCCTTCAGCGCGTCGATGTCGTCATAGCCTGCGGTTGTAACCCTGTCGGCCACGTGCCCCGCGGGCGGGTTGGCACCCGGCTCGAACACATGGGTGCGAAAGCCAAGGCGAGCGGCCGCGACGGACAGCATGCGGCCCAGCTGGCCACCGCCAAGAATGCCGATCACGGCGCCGGTCGGCAGAGCGTCAGTCATCGGAGGGTTCTTCCGGGATCGAGGCGGCCAACGCGTCGCGCCAGGCGTCCAGGCGTAGGGCCAGATCGGCATCCGAAACGGCCAGGATCCCCGCCGCCATCAGGCCCGCGTTCGCAGCCCCTGCAGCGCCGATCGCCATCGTGGCCACCGGGAAGCCCTTGGGCATCTGCACGATGGAATAGAGGCTGTCGACGCCCGACAGCGCGCGCGTCTGCACCGGCACGCCCACCACCGGCACGCGGGTCTTCGACGCCATCATGCCCGGCAGGTGCGCCGCGCCACCGGCGCCCGCAATGATCACGTGCAACCCACGATCTGCGGCGGATTTTCCGTAAGCCCAAAGCCGGTCCGGGGTGCGGTGCGCCGAGACGATCTTGGTCTCATAGGCCACGCCCAGCTCGTCCAACACATTGGCGGCTTCCTTCATCGTGGGCCAGTCCGACTGGCTGCCCATGATGATGCCCACTTTCACGTTTGTCATGATGTCCTCGCCTCTTTGAGGCTCGCTTTATAAGGGCCTCAGCCGCTCACGCAATGATATCCGGCGTCAGCTTGTCCTCGATCGCCGCGATCTTGTCTTTCAGGGACAGCTTTTGCTTTTTCAACCGGCGCAATCGCAGTTGATCGGCACGCCCCATTTCCTCAAGCGCCGCGATGGCGTCATCCAGATCACGGTGCTCACGGCGAAAAACCTCAAGCTCGACGCGCAATACGTCGTCGGTTTTCATTTCTTCGGCTTTGCTCATGGCTGAGTCGGTATCCCCAAGGTTGTCCGCAACCTAACGCCCTGAAGGCGCTGCGCCAAGAGGCGAGGGGGGTTGCACGACCCATCCAGCGCCCCCATATTTTCCTAACGCGGGTTGCCGAATGCGGGGCCCGCCCCTCGATGTCGCTTGGCAAAAGGACGTGTCGATGACGAAAATGACTTTAGGCTCCACCCCGTTTCTTCTGGGGTTTGAGCAGCTGGAACGCATGGTCGAACAGGCCGCGAAGGGTCAGGATGGCTACCCCCCGTTCAACATCGAACAGGTGAGCGAGCGTGGGTATCGCATTTCCCTGGCCGTGGCCGGGTTTGGCGATGATGACCTGTCGATCACGGTTGAGGATCACAAGCTGGTTGTGCGCGGTCGCCAACCCGAGGCGGACGCGAACCGCGTGTTCCTGCATCGTGGCATTGCCGGGCGGCAGTTTCAGAAAAGCTTTGTTCTGGCTGATGGGGTCGATGTCAGCGGGGCGACGACCGAAAACGGGTTGCTCCATATCGACCTGGAACGCGCCGAGCCCGAACGGGTGGTGCAAACGATCCAGATCAACAAGGCGTGAGCGCGCGCGCAAATGACCCTGCGCGCCCCCATGTCAGTGAGGAAGGAGAGCACGATGGATGCAAAATATGAAAACCTGCCGGACCACGCGGAACGCATCGTGTATGTCCGGCCTGTGAAACCCGAGGACCTGCCCGAAGAGATGCGGGCCGAGGTTGAGGGTGTTGACCGCCTCTATGCGGTGCACAACGAGGACGGCGAGCGGCTGGCCCTTGTTCAGGGGCGGCGGTTGGCCTTTGCTCTGGCGCGTCAGCATGATCTGGCCCCAGTGAACGTTCACTGAAAAAGCGACGCCCCCCGTCAGGGGCGAACAGCGGCGCGTTTCACGCAGGCTGCGCAGGCGAGGTTGGCTTGCGCGCGTGTTCGCCCGTCAACGCGGGCATCCTGAAGGTTTGCGGCGTCCGCCAACGGGGTGGCAAGGGCGCGTAGCCCCGGCACCTCAACCACTGGCAGGTCCGCGCGCGCGAAACTTCCTGATAGCCAGATATCATCCACCGTCCAGGCCGCGTTTGGCGGGGTCTGCGCGATGGCATCCAGATGATCGGGTCGGATCATCACGCCGGCAAACCCCTGCGCGATGGTGACGCCCGGCAGGCCCACGCGGCTGCCGTCGAAGGTGGCGCCCGCCAGCACCGTGTCCGGCCCTTGTGCCACACGGGCATCCAGAAATCCCTGCGCCCAGCCGGGGGCATAGTCCCAATCATCGTCACAATAGAGCAGATCGACGGGCTGCCCAGCCAACAGACGCGCGACACACAGGACCTTGCCTGCCGGGCCGGGGTCATGGTCCGGTCTCAGAACTTCCACCCCCGCAATATCCGGAGGCGCGTGGCTACCGGGAAAACGTCGGTAGCGTTTCGGCAGCGTCAGAAAGATGCGATCTGGTGGTCGGGTCTGGGCGTTCAAGGCGGCAATCACGCGCGGCAGTTGCGCGAAACGCGGCGGGATCGAGGTCAGGGAAATGACAAGCATTCAGGGCGTCACGATGATCTTACCCCGCACATCGCCCCTGCCAATCCGGGCCAGCGCGGCGGGGGTTTCGGACAGGGAATAGCTTTGGTCGATCACCGGGGTCAGATCCCCGTCCCGAACCATATCCTGCAACCGGTCCGTGACAGCCGTGTCCGGGTGATGCAGCAGCATTTCAAGCCGCCGGTCACCCCGGTTCAGTGCCCACCCGGTCAGGCCAAGCCGGAAGGCCAGGACGAACGACCCACCAACAAAGATGAACCGCCCCCCCGGTGCCAGCGCCTGGCGATAGGCGCGCGGCCGGTTTTTGGCGACGTTGTCCAGGATCACATCCCAGACCTCGCCCATTTCAGTGAAATCGGTGCGCTGATAATCAATCACCGCGTCCGCGCCCAAATCGCGCAGCATCTCAAGCTTGTCGCCCCGATCTATGCAGGTCACATGCGCGCCCGCCGCTTTCGCGATTTGCACGCCCAGCGTGCCGACCCCACCGCCTGCACCGTTTATCAGCACCCGTGCGCCCTTACGCAGCCCACCTTGACGCAACCCCTGAAGCGCAAGCCCGCCAGCCTGAGGCAAAGCCGCGCCCTGATCGAAGGGCAGGGTGAGCGGGGACAGCGCGTCAGCGGGCGCTTTCACAAATTCAGCAAAGCCGCCCCAATTTGCGTGGCTGATGTCGCCAAACACGCGGTCACCGGGGGCGAAACGAGTAACACCCGGACCAACCGCGACAACCTCACCTGCCACGTCGCAACCCAAGATCGGGTGCGGCGGGCGGCGTGGACCTTCGAGACGCAGCACCAAGGGGCGCCCGCGCAACTTGTCCCAATCCCAGGAATTCACAGAACAGGCGCGCACCCGCAGCACGATCTCACCCGCCTCAGGTGTCGGTTCGGGCAGGTCAACAAGCTGCAGAACCTCGGGTCCGCCATATCGTGTGTAGCGCATCGCTTTCATGGGGGCAGTATAGCACGAAAAAGGCCGGGGTGGATGCCCCGGCCTTGTCGCGGTGTCTCAGGTCTGTCAGGCAGATCAGCCTTTGATCAGTCCCATGCTTTCCAGCTTCAACAGAACCTGGTGGGCACAGTTGTCGACTTCGACGTTTTGCGTTTCGACCGACAGCTCGGGGTCGGCTGGCACATCGTAAGGGTCAGAAATCCCTGTGAATTCCTTGATTTTGCCTTCACGCGCCAGCTTGTACAGCCCCTTGCGGTCGCGCCGTTCGCATTCCTCGATCGACGTGGCCACGTGCACTTCGATGAAGGCACCAAACGCTTCGATATCTTCACGCACCGCGCGGCGGGTCGAGGCATAGGGCGCGATCGGCGCACAGATGGCGATGCCACCGTTCTTGGTGATTTCCGAGGCGACATACCCGATGCGGCGGATGTTCAGGTCGCGGTGCTCTTTCGAGAAGCCCAGTTCCGACGACAGGTTCTTACGCACGATGTCACCATCCAGAAGCGTCACGGGACGCCCGCCCATTTCCATCAGCTTGACCATCAGAGCGTTGGCGATGGTGGATTTGCCCGAGCCCGAGAAGCCGGTGAAGAACACGGTGAAGCCTTGCTCGGCGCGCGGCGGCTTGGTCTTGCGCAGTTCTTCCACCACGGTCGGGAACGAGAACCATTCCGGGATCTCCAGGCCTTCGGACAGGCGGCGGCGCAGTTCGGTGCCCGAGATGTTCAGGATCGTCACGTCGTCCTTGTCGGTGATCTCATCGGCCGGTTCATACTGGGCGCGGTCCTGCACATAGACCATGTGTTTGAAGTCGACCATTTCGATGCCCATTTCGTCCTGATGCTCGCGGAACAGGTCCTGCGCGTCATAGGGGCCATAGAAATCGTCACCGGCCGAGTTCTTGCCGGGGCCGGCGTGGTCGCGACCGACGATGAAATGGGTGCAGCCGTGGTTGGCGCGGATCAGACCGTGCCAGACGGCTTCGCGCGGGCCGGCCATGCGCATCGCCAGGTTCAGAAGGCTCATCGAGGTGGTCGCCTGCGGGTATTGGTCCAGAACGGCCTCATAGCAGCGCACGCGGGTGAAATGGTCGATGTCGCCCGGTTTGGTCATGCCCACGACGGGGTGGATCAGCAGGTTGGCCTGCGCTTCTTTCGCGGCACGGAAGGTCAGTTCCTGGTGCGCGCGATGCAGCGGGTTGCGGGTCTGGAACGCGACAATGCGGCGCCAGCCCAGCTTGCGGAAATAGCTGCGCAGTTCGTTCGGTGTGTCGCGACGGCCGCGGAAATCATAATGCACGGGCTGTTGAATGCCGGTAACCGGCCCGCCCAGATACACTTTGCCCGCGTGGTTATGCAGGTAATTCACCGCCGGATGCGCGTCGTCATCGGCGCCAAAGACCTTTTCGGCCTCGCGCGATTTGTTCGGCACCCAGTTGTCGCTGACCGTCATCGTGGCCAGAATCACGCCTTCCTGATCGCGCAGGGCGATGTCCTGCCCGTCTTCCAGATCGGCGGCAAAGTCTTCGGACACGTCCAGCGTGATCGGCATCGGCCAAAGCGACCCGTCGGCCAGGCGCATGTTCTCGACGACGCCGTTGTAATCCTCTTCCGACAGAAAGCCCTTGAGCGGGTTGAAGCCCCCGTTCATCAAAAGCTCCAGATCGCAGATCTGACGCGGGGTCAGGTCCCAGCTGACCAGGTCGGCGGCTTCGACCTTCAGCTTTTGCGCGCTTTCATAGGAAACGAAAAGCTCCGGGATCGGAGCGAGGTTGGGCAACATCATAATCAGGGCCTTTTCACTGTCTGCTCATGGGGCATTCGCCCCGTTTTGACGCGCGTGTAGACCCCAAATATGGCGAAAGTCTAGCGACAGGAGGTTTCTTTTCGATAAATCCCGGGAATGAGGCGAAAATGCCAGCCCACGAAGGGCGCCCGTCGCAACGGATGCCCCTCTGATCGCACGATGCGCCGAGTCAGTCGTCTTGCTCGGCGATGAAGTGTTCTGCCTCAAGCGCCGCCATGCAGCCCATGCCGGCTGAAGTTACCGCCTGGCGGTACTTGTGGTCGGTCAGATCGCCCGCGGCGAACACCCCTGGGATCGAGGTGGCGGTGCTGTCGGGTTTGGTCACGACATAGCCGCCCATGTGCGTGTCCAGCACGTCCTTGACCAATTCATTCGCAGGCGCGTGGCCAATTGCAATGAACACGCCCTTGGCCGGAATTTCGGTGATCTCGCCGGTTTTCACGTGTTTGGCGCGCACACCGGTCACGCCCAAGGGCATGTCGTCGCCCACGACTTCTTCCAACTGATGATCCCACAGCGGCTCGATCTTTTCGTTCTTCATCAGCCGGTTGATCAGGATCTTTTCCGCGCGCAGCTCATCACGGCGGTGGATCAGCGTCACTTTCGATGCGAAGTTGGTCAGGAACAGCGCCTCTTCGACAGCAGTGTTGCCGCCACCGACAACGACGATTTCCTGCCCGCGATAGAAGAAGCCGTCACAAGTGGCACAGGCGGACACGCCGAAGCCCTTGAATTTTTCTTCGCTGGGCAGGCCCAGCCACTTGGCGCGGGCCCCGGTCGCCAGGATCACCGTATCGGCGGTATAGAGTGTGCCACTGTCACCTTTGGCGGTGAAAGGGCGTTTCGACAGATCAAGGTCTAAAATGATGTCGCCGATGATCTCGGTGCCCATCGCGCGGGCGTGCTCTTCCATCTTGATCATCAGGTCAGGACCCTGCACCTCGGTATAGCCGGGGTAGTTTTCGACATCGGTCGTCGTGGTCAACTGCCCGCCCGGCTCCATGCCCTGCACCAGGATCGGCTCCAGCATGGCGCGGCTGGCATAGACACCGGCGGTATATCCGGCAGGGCCGGAACCGATGATGAGAACTTTGGTGTGGCGCGTGTCGGACATCGGCTTTCCCCCGGTCAAGAATTCGTTGAAAAGGATATAGGCACGACAGGCGAGGGGGGAAAGCCCCCGATTTGTCTCAGGCGAAAACCTCTGCTTCGGAAATGATGTTGCGCAGTTGCGAAATATTATTGCGCGTTCGTGCGCACGGCGGTAAAGTTCGCGCAACTTTGACAGGGATACCCGATGCCGACCAGCAAACTTGATCCGATCGACCGCATGATTCTGGCTGAACTTCAGGCCGATGGGCGCATGACGAATGTCGAGCTGGCCAAACGCGTTGGCATTTCCGCACCGCCCTGCCTGCGCCGGGTGCGCACACTGGAAGAAGCCGGATACATTCGCGGTTACCACGCCGAGGTGGACGCGCGTGCGCTGGGCTTTGAGGTTCAGGTCTTCGCCATGGTCGGTTTGCAAAGCCAGGCCGAAGCGGACCTGAGCGCTTTTGAAGAGAAATGCCGCGGCTGGTCACTGGTCCGCGAATGCCACATGCTGAACGGCGAGGTGGATTTCATCCTGAAATGCGTGGCGCCGGACCTGTCGACATTCCAGACGTTTTTAACCGAAGAGCTGACCTCGGCCGAGAATGTGGCAAGCGTGAAGACATCCCTTGTCATCCGCGACGCCAAGGATGACCCAGGCGTGCCGTTCGATGTGCTTGAGGCGCGGCTGGCGGAAGCGCCCTGATCGCGAAACGGCCGCTCTGAAAAGGTAAAACCGCCCCGAAGGGCGGCTTAGCGTACGTTTCAGCGCTTTTCGCAAACAAATGTCAGCGCGGAGGCTGTAAGGCCCGACAAGCGGCCTCAGGCGGCGCGGGCACGGTCCTTTGCATTCGACTTCCAGGTGCTTCGACGTTTGCCGCGCGCCCAAGGAAGGTCAACGGTGTCCGTGTTAGCTTCCACAATCCATTTCATCCAGCGCTTCGTTTTCATCTCTGCCTCATTCGCCCGTTGGGGCTGTTGTTTGTTTTGTTGAGGATCAAGCTAGAGTTGGATTCGGGCGTCGATTTGACGATGAAACAGGTTTTCGGAAAGTTTTAGGAAATTGGTCAACGTTTTCTCGGAGCCTTTAAAACAAGGCGTCCGGAAACAAAGCCAGTGTCAGAAAGGTCATTGTTTCCGAAAATCGGGCGCGAATGCGGCAGGGTTTCGCCCCATCCTTGCCCGAATTCCACCGTTCAGGTGGTGCTCACGCCCGCCGTTGACCCCGGCATATTTCGCAGCGCAAAAAAATGATCCCGCAAAGCCCGAAAAGCGCGCAACCCGGAAAACCTATAACCGGATTGCGGATATCAGTCGGCCATAGTCGGCTTCCTTGTCATGCACCGAGCGGCGATAGGAATAAAACCGATCCCGGTCCGAATAAGTGCAATGGCGAACCCATTCGGTATGTCCTACCCCGGCTTCGCGCAGCTTGAACTGGCCGAACGCGGGCAGATCGAACTGCATACGGTCGCCATCACCCCCGGCAAAAAACCGATCAAAGTCGCGGTCGGTATCCACGAAACGCTCGAAGAACTCCGGACCGACCTCATAAGCGGTTTGCGAAATCGTCGGGCCGATCACGGCGGTGATCCCCGCGCGGGTGGCGCCAAGGTCGACCATTGCGGCCACGGTCGCCTCAAGAACGCCATCCAGCGCGCCCTGCCAACCGGCATGGGCCGCCCCGATGACCCCTGCGGCGGGGTCGGAAAACAGCACAGGCTGGCAATCGGCGGTCAGGATGCTCAAGGCCAGCCCCGGCGTCGCCGTCACCACCGCGTCGGCGCGTGGCTTGTCCGCTGTCGGCCCATCGGCCACGACCACGTCGGCCGAATGAACCTGGTAGACCCCGATCAGCGCGTCGGGCGCCACGCCCATCGCGTCGGCCACGCGGGTGCGGTTGATCGCGACCATCTCGGCCTGATCCTGCGATCCCGCGCCGCAATTCAGCCCGGCATAGACGCCGGACGACGCGCCGCCCTTGCGGGTGAAGAACCCGTGGCGGGTGTGGGACAGGGAGTCCGAGGTGATGGCGTCAAGGCTCATGAGGTCAATCCCGGCAGCGGCGGCGATCCGGCCCGAGTCAACCCGAGCACTTTGAAGAGCGTCCCCATTTCGTCGGGATGCGTCAAGCGGCGATGGGCGGCGACATGGTCCGACAGCGCCGCACCGCTGAGCCGGTTGGCAAGCGCCTGCGCCCGCTCGGTGATGCCCAGACGCTCCAGGAACATGCCTTGCGGGGTCAGGCGCGAATGGGTCAGGGGTGCGGCAGCTTCGGCCAGCGCCTCGAAATCGACATGTGCCGTCAGGTCGGCCTCTCCGGGCGCGGCCAGCGGGTCGGCGGTCTTGTGCCCCGACATGGCCTGCAACGTATCGCCCAGCGATCGCCAATCGCCATAGTCAATTACCAGCGCAGCACCGCCATGCGCTGCAATCCGTTCTGTGATGGCAGAAAGAATGCCGGTTGCGGCGGGGCAGATTTCGACCAGGTCACCGGGGCGGGTGTCTTCCATCCGGTGGGCCAGGGCAGGCACCTCCACGGGCGCGCTCAAGCCAAAGACAAGCACGCCATCCCGCGCGCCCACTTGGCGTTCGCGCCAGCTTGCCGCGTCGCGCACGAACTGGCGCACGGGCAGGGCGTCGAAAAACTCGTTCGCGACCAGAAACAATGGCGCCTCGGGCAGTGCCTTGGGACTGTCGACATAGGTGATGTCGTAGGGGGAAAGCGCCTCACGTTGCACCTTGCGCAAGGTGGGCGAGGCTTCGATCAGGTGCAGCGAGAGGCCTGCATGAAACCCCGGCACAGCTGCGGTCGCGCGCAGGACGTCGGCCATCAGCGTGCCACGCCCGGGGCCAAGCTCGGCCAGGGTGAACGGCGTCGGCGCGCCTTGATCCAGCCAGGCCTGCGCCAGGGCCAGACCCAGAAGCTCTCCGAACATTTGCGAGATTTCTGGCGCGGTGGTGAAATCCCCGGCAGCCCCCAGCGGATCGCGTGTGGTGTAGTAGCCGTGGGTGGGATGCAGCAGGCATTCGGCCATGAAATCAGCCCCCGACAGGGGGCCGTTGGTAGCAATTCGGTCCAGCAGAAGGTCGCGCAACGCCGTCATGACCGGCGCGCCCAGAGAAGCGTGGCAATTCCGATCGCCACCATCGGAAGGGACAGGATCTGCCCCATCGTCAGCCCGGCTTCCCCTAGCCGCATCACATGGCCCAGCGGGTTGTCGGGGGTAATGTATTGCCCGTCGGCCTGGCGGAAAAACTCGATCACGAACCGCGCGGCGCCGTAGCCGAGAAAGAACAGCCCTGTGAGCATGCCGGGCCGCTTCAGCCAGCCGCGCTTCCAGGCCAGAACCAGCAGAACCGCGCCCAGCACCAGCCCCTCAAGCAGCGCTTCGTACAGCTGCGAGGGGTGGCGCGCGCAGGGGCTTGCGAAGCCCGGGCAGTATTGCGCGGCCTCGCCGGGAAAGATCACACCCCAGGGTGAAAGGGTGGGGCGCCCCCAAAGCTCGGCATTGATGAAATTCGCCACCCGGACCAGAAACAACCCCGCCGGCGCGGCAATGGCCAGAAGGTCGGCGACCGAGGGCGTGAGTAGCCCATGGCGGCGCGAATACAGCCAGACAGCGGCGATCACCCCCAGAAATCCGCCATGAAAGCTCATCCCACCCAGCCAGACCTTGGGGATGTCCAGCGGATGGGCCAGGTAGTGGCCGGGCTGATAGAACAGCACGAAGCCCAGCCGACCGCCCAGGATGATGCCCAGGATGATCCAGGTCGACATGTCCTCAAGCTGGTCGCGGGTCATCGGAGGGCCATCGCGCCACAGCTCCAACTGGCGCAAAGACCGTGCGATGATCCACCAGCCGATGACAATTCCGACGATATAGCCGACCGCATACCAGCGCAGCGAAAAGCCGATGCCTGGGATGGTGAAGATCTCGGGCGAGATGTTGGGGAAGGGGATCGCGAACAACATGCGTCTTCCTGACCCTGCCGGGCGGGGCAAGTCAACCTTGTGATTTGCACGTTTGCCCCCCATATAGGCCTCAACAGATCAAGGAGACCCAGATGCAGACGCGCAACAAGGTTCTGGACGACATTTCGCAGCTGATGACAAACGCGATGGGCGTGGCCCAGGGCGCCAAGGACGAAGCCGAGACCGCAATGAAAGGCTTTGTCGATCGTTGGTTGGCCGACCGTGACTTCGTGACGCGCGAAGAATTCGACGCGGTGCGCCTGATGGCGCAGAAAGCCCGCGAAGAGAACGAGGTGCTGAAAGCGCGCCTGGACGCGCTTGAGGCTGACAAGGACTGAGCGCGAAAGCACCACTTTTCCCTCGCCGCGGTAAGGCCCCTTGACGGGGTGAGTGCACGCACGCGAAAATACCCGTCAAGTCGGCACCAGACCCGAGGGTAGTATGTACAAACAGGCGTTTGCCGCGATTTTCGCGGGCTTTTTTCTTATCATTGCAGCAGCTGACGCGGCCCAGGCCGCCGGCTGCGCCCAACCGACCGAGGCCGCGACGCTGATGGCCGAGGCCGGAAACGAGATGAATGCGGTGCGTGGCACCCAGGGCCGACACGCCTTGGCACGCAGCGCGCGGTTGGACGCGATTGCGCAGGCGCACGCCTGCTGGATGGCGCAAACCGGCACGTTCTCTCATATCGGCAACGGCAGATCGAAACCGATGCGTCGGGCGAAACGCGGTGGCTATTGCACACGCTTCATCGCGGAAAACATCGCGATGGGGCAACGCAGCGGCGGCGCGGTTGTCGAGACCTGGATGGCGTCCGACGGTCACCGTCGCAACATCCTTTTGGGTAAAACCCGCGAATACGGCGTCGGCCTGTCGATACTGGGCGGGAAACCGGCTTGGGTGATGGTTTATGCCAAGCCTTGCTAATCTGGTTCGGGCGTTTGGCTTTCTGCTTGCGCTGAGCTTTGTACATGGTGTTGCGCAGGCCGAGACCTGCGCAACACCCGCAAATGCCGACGCTCAACTGACGGATATGAGCCTTGCGCTGAACGCATTGCGCGGCGCCAAGCAACGCGCCGCATTATCACATGAAATGGCGCTGGACCGCGCGGCGCAGGCCCATGCCTGTGACGTGGCAAGCGCCAGTGTGGCAGGCATCGAATGGGCAGAGGGACCGGATATCGAGACCCGCGCCCGCGCCGCCGGTTTCGAACCTTGCCAGGCAGAGCAGATCCAGGCGATTGGCCCGGCCTATGGCGGCGATGCGATGGCGTTTTGGTGGGGGGAACGTGGCGGGCGCAAAGCGATGCTTGACCGAGCCAGCACCAGTTTCGGGCTAGGTGCCGCACTGGCCGGGCGCACCCCGATCTGGGTGCTGGTATTCGCCCGCGCCTGTCCCGCAGACTGAGGTTTTGACCTATTTCAGGATTGGCGGACGATCGGGGTTCATCCCTGGCGCGCTGCCCGGCGTGATCTCTTGCGCATCATTGGACTCGGGTACCGGTAGGTCGAACCGCAACCCGACGCGCAACAGCGTCGCGGTCACCGGATCGTCCTCGGCGAAGAACCCCACATCCATCTGCCCGGCCTCGATACCCGAAAAGGTCAGCGCCTCGTTTGCGGCCCCCGCCAGGGCGGCCTCGGCGCCCGGCACCGGGTTGACGAAGCCCAGTAGATGCCCGCGCCGCCCATCCGAAAACGTCACTCCGGACAGGCAGGCACAGGCTGCAAGCCCGCCCGCGCTGGCCAGTTTCGCGTCCAGCCCGGTGATCAGCGCCTCAGGCAGGCCGGTGGGCGCGCTCAGTTCGGAAATCCGTGCTTCGACCTCTTCGGGACCCCGGCCCAGCGTGTTTGCCAGCCAATCCATCGCCTCGGCCGGGATCAGGATCGAGGACGGCGCAACGCCAAGATTCACCCCAAGACCGACGTTCTGCCCCGCCAGCATGCCGGCGATCACCCGGCCGGGCAGGGCGGCATAGGGCGCGGGCGCTCCGACAAATTCGGCCAGCCGCTCTTCGCGGTCGAACACAAGGACAAAGCTGTCCGCTTCCAGCTCGAACATTTCGGGTGAGATGTCGTCGCCCTTGGCCTCTTCAGTCAGCAGAAGGAACAATTCGCCATCCGCAAGGCGTTCATAAAACCGAAGCCTAGCGGCGTCGTCTTCCAGATCGGCCTGCATGGCCGTGTGGGCGATATCCAGTTTCGTGTCGGTCATTGCAATACCTCGGCGATGCGGCGGCGAAGCTCGGGCAACAAATTGGCCTCGAACCACGGGTTTTTCTTCAGCCATCCCGTATTGCGCCAGGACGGATGAGGCAAGGGGAACACGCGCGGCGCATGGTCTCGCCAGGCGGCGACGTTGTCTGTAACAGATGCGCGATTTCGCAGATGCCAGGCCTGCGCATGGCCCCCGACCAACAAGGTCAGAGCCACATCGACCAGGGCGTCATCCACCCGTGCGCCCCAGGTGTCCGCGCACAGTTTTGGCGGCGGCAGGTCCGAGCCTCTGGCGTCATAGCCGGGAAAGCAGAACGCCATCGGGGTGATGGCGATGCGGTCGCGGTCATAGAATGCGTCACGCTCCAGCCCCATCCAATCGCGCAACCGGTCACCTGATCGGTCGTTGAAGGGCAGGCCGGTGTCATGCACCCGCATTCCCGGCGCCTGACCGATCACCCGAATGCGGGCGCCGGGGCGGAACCAGGCGACGGGGCGCGGTACATGTGCGGTGCGCGTGGCCGCGAAACGGGCAGCACACAGGCGGCAGGCAGAGATGTCGTCACTTAGCATGGCGGCAAACTAGACGATCATGCCCCGCGCGTCGCCCGCATTCATTTCGATAATTTTCGAAATAATTCTTGCGCCACTCTTTTATTTCGATATTTCTAGAAACATGAAACACGAATCCCCCCTTGCCGATCCCCTGAGCCCGGAGGTCGCCGCCAGCACCTTCGCCGCCCTGGGCAGCGAACAACGCCTGGACGTGCTGCGCACCCTGGTGCGCGCCGGGCCCGAGGGCTTGAGCATCGGTGAGCTGGGCCAGCGCTGCGGCGTGACCGGCTCCACCCTGACCCATCACATGAAAATCCTCGCTGCCGCCAAGCTGGTCAGCCAGGAAAAGCAGGGCCGCTCGATCATCTGTGTGGCCGCCGACATCCAGGTCATGCAGTCGCTGACCGACTACCTTCTGAACGAATGCTGCGCTGATTGCGCGCCCGAAAAGGCTCATAACCATGGCTGACACGACCCAAACCGCCCCGAAATCCTGGAAAATCGACAAGGCCTGGGTGGCAATCCTGCTGATCCCGGTGATCGTCGCGATCTTTGATGCGGCCGAGGTCTGGCCAATGCTGACCTTCGCCGCCGGGGCCATCGGCCACACCGGCATTTTCATCATCTTCGCGGTGCTCGCGGTGGCCTATATGAAGGCAACCGGGGCGGAAAACCTTCTGGCCAAGGCCTTCGAAGGGCGCGAGACGCACATGATCTTCATGGCGGCCCTGATGGGGGGCATTTCGCCCTTCTGCTCCTGCGAGGTCATTCCCTTCATCGCGGCCCTTCTGGCCGTGGGGGCGCCCTTGTCGGCGGTCATGGCCTTCTGGTTGGCCTCGCCCCTGATGGACCCTGCCATGTTCCTGATCACGGCGGGCACGCTGGGGTATCCCTTCGCCATCGCCAAGACCCTGGCGGCGGTGTCTCTGGGCCTGTTCGGCGGCTTCATGGTGAAAACCTTCGCGAAATCAGTGATTTTCGCCGATCCGTTGAAGAATGCCCCGGTGAAAAGCTGCTGTTCGTCCTCCTGCGGCGATGACAAGCCCTTTGCTGGTCAGACCGTGTGGAAGTTCTGGCCCCACGAAGACCGCCGCGTGACCTTCCGCGAAACGGTGGTTGAGAACGTGCTGTTCCTGGGGAAATGGCTGCTGCTGGCCTACATGATCGAGGCGCTGATGCTGCGCTATATCCCCGCCGACCTGGTGGCCCAGGTGTTGGGCGGGCAGGGGATCGGCCCGATCCTTCTAGGCGCTCTGGTGGGCATGCCCGCCTACCTGAACGGCTATGCCGCCGTGCCGATGGTGGATGCGCTTTTGGGCCAAGGCATGTCCAACGGCGCGGCCATGTCCTTTGTGCTTGCTGGCGGTGTCAGTTGCATCCCCGCAGCCATCGCGGTTTGGGCGCTGGTCAAGCCGCGCGTCTTCGCGGCCTACCTTGGATTGGCGCTTGTTGGCGCAATCATCGCGGGTTTTACATGGAATCTTGTCGCTTGAAGCGGTGACATCTTGCCCAGGCTGCCCTGTTCCAGTATCCCGGCGGAAACGTTGGACTTAGGGACGGGGCACACACATGTATCGTGTATGGAACTTCATCACCGCTTATTCGATTCTGCTGATCGGGGGGGCGTTGCTGGCCCTGATCTGGGCGAATATCGATGCGCATTCCTACCACCACTTTGTGGAATACCCGCTGTGGTTCAACTCGATCATCGGGGTGGACATCGGCCACTGGACCCATGCCTATGGCGAAGCCGCGCACCATTATGAGGTCGGGGACGTCGAAAAGGTCCTGACCCTTCACTACCTGGTGAACGACGCGCTCATGGCGCTGTTCTTCTTCATCGCGGGCAAGGAAGTCTGGGAGGCCGTGATCCTCAAAAACGGCAGCCTGCGTGGCAAGAAAGCGGCGACGCCACTGTTCGCCACAGCCGGAGGCATGTTCGGGCCGATCGCGGTCTACCTTGGTTTGGCGGCTCTGCTGGGGTCGGACGTTTATGACGCCGTCGCCCGCGGCTGGGCGATCCCGACCGCAACCGACATCGCGTTCAGCTACCTTGTCGGTCGGCTCGTGTTCGGCGCGGGCCACCCCGCCGTGCGGTTCCTGCTGCTTCTGGCCATTGCCGATGACGCGGCGGGGCTGGTCATCCTTGCCATCTTCTACCCGTCCGGTGAGCTGGCGGTGGAATGGCTGGGGCTGGCCGTCGTGTCCACGCTGGCCGCGTATTTCTTCTTCAACTGGCTGCCGCGCCGCTTGGATCGTGGCGACCAGGCCCGTCCCCGGTCCACCTGGATGCGCCAGAAACTGGGGTTTTGGCCCTATCTGGCCCTGGGTGCTGTGGGCTGGTTCGGCTTCGTACAATCGGGCATCCACCCGGCGCTGGGTCTTTTGCCGATTATTCCGGCAATCCCCCACGCCGACCGCGCCTTCGGCTTCTTCGCCGAGGCCGAGAAATACCTGCACGACATCCTCAACGAGATGGAACACAAGCTGGCCGTGCCGGTCGAGGTAGTGCTGTTCTTCTTCGGCCTTTTGAACGCGGGGGTCGAGTTCAACTCGATTAGTGAACCGACCTGGCTGGTGCTGGCCGGTCTGATCATCGGCAAACCGGTGGGTATCCTGCTGTTTGGCTGGTTCGCGGCCTATCCGCTGCGCCTGGGTCTGCCACAGGGCATGCGCACGCTGGACCTGATCGTGATCGGCTTTGTCGCCGCGATCGGCTTTACCGTGTCGCTGTTCGTGGCCTCGGTGGCCTTCGAGGCCGGACCGGTGCAGGATGCCGCCAAGATGGGCGCATTGTTCAGCTTTGGCGCTGTGTTCTTGTCCTTCATCGCCGGCAAATTGTTGCGGGTTGAGAAACAAGACACCTGAAGAAAGGCCGTTTCGGGGGCGATTGTCCCCGAAACGGCAACAAATTCCCGCCACATTTGGCCGCAATTTCCCTCAAACTACCCTCAAACCATTGTGTTTGGGGGGTTTCATCCGACATAATGGTGCCCAAATGAGCCTCTAAGCTCATCGTTAACGAAGCTCGGTTAAGAGCGATGAGGCAAAAGTTGCAGTGTCGGGGCGTGTGAATGCTCGAATTCATCAATGTCAGCAAGTCCTATTGGACCGGCAAACAGCGCAAGGTCATCCTTGACCGGGCGTCGTTTCGCGTGGAGCTGGGAAATTCGATGGGGATCCTGGCGCCGAACGGGACCGGCAAAAGCACGATCGTAAGCATGATGGCGGGGTTGGAGAAGCCTGACGAGGGCGAAATCCGCCGCACCTGCCGGGTCTCATTCCCGCTGGGTTTCATGGGTGGAGTGATCCCGAAACTGTCCGCCAAGGAAAACGCCCGCTATGTCGCGCGGCTTTACGGGCTGGACCCGGATTACCTTGAGGCGTTTACCCGCTGGCTCTGCGGGCTTGAGGAATACTACGATTTCCCGGTTGGCACCTATTCACAGGGCATGAAGGCGCGGTTCACCTTCTCGCTTTTGCTGGCACTGGAGTTTGACATCTATCTGATCGACGAAGGCATGCCGCAAACCACGGATGCCGAGTTTAACCGCAAGGCCGGTGACGTGCTGCGCCAGCGGTTGGAAAATGCTACCGTCATCGTCGTGTCGCACCAGGCGCAGACGCTTGAGAAATTCTGTCGATCCGCCGCAGTGCTGCGCGATGGCCAACTCTATCAATTTGACACCTTGGAAGAAGCGAAACAGCTGTATGACTACGAAACCCAAGGCTAAGAAATTCCGCATCCGGCGCTCGACGTCTGCGGGGAACTCGGGCGAACAGCCCGGGCGTCGGGCCGCGTCTGCGCCCGCCCCGACCGCCGCACCCACACCGAAACGCCCGACCGCCGCCGGTGTGGCCGGAGGCGAACGCCCGCAGCCGCAACAACCGCAACAACCACGCCAGCTGAACCCGATGGAAGAGGCCGCACTTGCCGGGCATGAAGACGGGTTTACCGGAACGTTCAACCAGGCCGCGACCGCCCGCGAAGGCGTGGTCGAAAGCGCGGCCGAAGTGGCCGCTGAAGACGAGATTGCGGCAATCCGACAAGAGGGGCTGACCGGACGACAGCTGCGTATGGCGCGGCGCGTGGCGCAGAAACACGGGCTTCCGGCAACGTCGGATTTTGACGCGGTGCGCCTGTTGCGTCGTGCTGGGATCGACCCGTTCCAACGCGCGACGATGCTGGAACTTGTGTCCGCCGATGGACCGCCGGCTGGAGAAGCATTTGCGCAACTGCCGCAAACCGTACCGCAACAGCCGCAGACGTTGCCCTCGACCAATGTGATGGACGCCGCCGCGCGCGCCAAATCGGTGATGGAAATCCAGTTGGATATCGCCCGCCGCCGCCGCAAGAAAATGGTGCTGCTGTTGACGCGGCTGGCCTTTTTCGTGCTGTTGCCGACGCTGCTGGCGGGCTACTACTACTATGCTGTTGCCACGCCGATGTATGCGACCAAGTCCGAGTTCGTGATCCAGCAGGCCGACAGCCAGGGCTCGGGCGGCCTGGGTGGCCTGTTTGCGGGCACCGGGCTCGCGTCCTCCCAGGACAGCATCACGGTGCAAAGCTATCTGACATCGCGTGAGGCGATGCTGCGGTTGGACAGCGACGTGGGCTTCAAGAACCATTTCAGCGCGGATGGGATCGACCCGATCCAGCGGCTGGACAGTGAAGCATCCAACGAGGCCGCCTTCAAGCTCTACAAGCGCAACGTGAAAATCGGCTTCGACCCGACCGAAGGCATCATCAAGATGGAAGTTATCGCCGCCAGTGCCGCGCAATCGGCGCTCTATAGTGAAGAGCTGATCAGATATGCCGAGGAACGGGTGGACAACCTGACCCAACGCAAGCGCGAAGATCAGATGCAGGGCGCGCGCGAAAGCTATGAAGAAGCCGAGGCAAAGATGCTGGCGGCTCAGGCCGAGGTGTTGCGTCTGCAAGAAGAGATGGGGGTTTTCGATGCCAATACCGAAAGTGGCGCGATCATGACCCAGATCACCAGCTTCGAGACCGAACTGTTGAACAAACAGCTCGCCCTGGACCAATTGCTGTCGAACCCGCGTCCGAACCAAGCGCGTGTGGACGGCATCAAGGGCGACATCTCGCGGCTTGAAGCCACGGTGGCGGAGTTGCGCGCGAAGCTGACTGAAAACACCGGTGGCTCCGGATCGCTGGCGTCGATCAGCGGCCAGCTTCTGATCGCACAGACCAACATGCAGACCCGCACACTTCTGATGCAACAGGCGCTGCAACAGCTGGAAACGGCGCGGATCGAAGCGAACAAGCAGACCCGGTATCTGTCGATGGGTGTGACCCCGGTCGCCCCCGATGACCCGACCTATCCGCGTGCCTTTGAAAACACCTTGTTGGCGTTCCTGATCTTCTCGGGCATCTACCTGATGGCATCGCTGACGGCATCGATTCTGCGCGAACAGGTTTCGGCCTGATGCAGGTGGTCGATATCGGCGGGGTGCGGATCGGCAACGATCTGCCCCTGACCGTGATCGCCGGGCCTTGCCAACTTGAAGGGCTGGACCACGCCCTGAACATCGCCAAACAGATGGCCGAGATCTGCGCCGAACAGGGGTTGGGCTATGTCTTCAAGGCCTCGTTCGACAAGGCGAACCGCACATCGCAGAGCGGGCAACGTGGACCGGGGATGGAGGCGGGCCTTGCCATGCTGGGCGAGGTCAAGGCGCGGCTGGGCCTGCCGGTTCTGACCGACGTGCACCAACCCGACCAATGCGCCCCGGTGGCCGAGGTGGTCGACGTGTTGCAAATCCCCGCCTTCCTGTGTCGCCAGACCGACCTGTTGGTCGCCGCCGGGAAAACCGGCGCTGCGGTGAATATCAAGAAGGGGCAGTTCCTGGCCCCCTGGGACATGGCGCATGTGACCGACAAGGTCGCAGGTACCGGGAACGAGAGGATCCTGCTGACCGAACGCGGCACCAGTTTTGGCTACAACACGCTTGTCACAGACATGCGTGGCTTGCCGCAGATGGCGCGCGCGGGTCACCCGGTGATCATGGATGCCACCCATGCGGTGCAAATGCCGGGCGGGCAGGGCGAGACCTCGGACGGCCAACGCGAATTTGCCCCGGCTCTGGCGCGCGCGGCGGTGTCGCTTGGCATTGCCGGCGTGTTCCTGGAAACCCACCCGGATCCAGACGCCGCCCCCTCGGACGGGCCGAACATGGTCGCGCTTTCGGACATGGCCCGTGTGATCGCCGATCTGGCCGCCTTCGATGCCGTCGCCAAGGCACGACCATTTCGCCTGTAGCTGTCGCCACACCACCCTTTTCCCGACGGTGCACCGGCGCTACACTCCTCGCAATCAAACCGGGGATTTTCATGTCACTTTTCCGTCTGCTCGCGTTGCTTTTTTGCCTGACACTGCCTTTTTCGCCCGTGCAGGCGCAGGACGGCACCATTACAACCGAAACCGGCACCGCACAGGCCGAGGTCGACGCCGCCATGGCCACCCGCATTCGAGAGATCATGGGCGAATTGGACGGGTTCACGGATGTCACCGTGATGGTGAACGAAGGGGTCGTGACCCTGCGCGGCACCACGCTGGAGACCACCGGCTATGACGAGCTGAGCGACCTTGTCGGGCGGGTCAACGGGGTCGTGGCGATCCAGAACGAGGTGAGTGTCTCGACCGATATCACCAAACGCCTGACCCCGGCGATGGAGCGGTTCTGGACCCGCATCAAACAGGGCACGGCCTATCTGCCGCTGGTCATGGTCGGGTTTTTCGCCTTCGGCGCGGTGGTCTTCGCAGGCTTCCTTGTCGCGCGGATGAAAGAACCCTGGAACACGCTGGCCCCTAACGCCTTCGTCGCTGACATCTACCGCGTATTGATCCGCCTGGCCTTCGTGGTCGCGGGCATCGTCGTGGCGTTGGACATCCTGGGCGCGACTGCACTTTTGTCCACCATCATGGGGGCGGCCGGTATTATCGGCTTGGCGCTGGGCTTTGCCGTGCGAGACACGGTAGAGAACTTCATTGCGAGCCTTCTGCTGTCGATCCGCCAGCCGTTTCGCCCCAACGACACGATCGAAATCGCCGGGGATGTGGGCAAGGTGATCCGCCTGACCAGCCGCGCCACCATACTGCTCAGCTTCGATGGCAACCACATCCGCATCCCGAACGCGACGGTCTTTAAAAGCCGCATCATCAATTACACCCGCAACCGCGAACGCCGGTTCCAGTTCACTATGCATCTTGACGCAGACGCGAATGTCGCCGTCGCGCAGGATCGTGGCTTGGAGCGGCTGGCGGGTTTGCCCTTCGTCCTGGACGCTCCGGGGCCGTCTGTCTGGATCGACAAGGTGGACGGTGGTGGTGTGACGCTGTGCTTTTCCGGTTGGATCGACCAACACCACAGCAATTTCGACCACGCCCGCGGCGAGGCGATGCGCCTGGTCAAGGACGCGTTGGATAAGCCCGCACGCAAAGGCGCCAAACCGCCCCAGGCACGCGACGTATCCCCCGAGCCGGACACAGACGCCGAAAAGGTGCTGACCCAACTGGCAGAGGAAGACCGCGAAGCCAACAAGGAAAGCGACCTGCTGACCGCGGACGGTGCGGACGAATAGCGCCTCAAGCGGCCCTCGCAAATTCGAACAGGTTTGTCGCTTTTTAGGCTTGCAGCCGCGCACGGCTTTGAGTAGGAAAGCCCGCACAGTTGGGATGTAGCCAAGTGGTAAGGCAACTGTTTTTGGTACAGTGTACCGTAGGTTCGAATCCTACCATCCCAGCCACACACTTCCCTGATTTCAGACGCCGAGAGTTTGCCGTGGTAATGTCGCGTGTTTCCGGGCGGTTGCCATCCAGGATTTCCAGCAGAGACGCGATCTTGAGCACAATCGGTGCCGATTTCAGGCCGTAGTCTCTGTTTGCGATTCCGGCGGTACGAGTTTGGGGAGAGAGATTCAGAGCGCGGTGAACTGCTCGCGCTGTTCCGGCCAAATTGCGGAGAAGCGTGTCTTGATCAAATAATCCGTGGTAAGGCCCGCGGGTTGTTCACCCTGAACGATGGCGGCAAGAACATCAGGCGAGAGCATTGCCAGGTTGGCCACATCCTGGACTCGGCGTTTTGAAACGCCTTCGGCTTCTGCGATCTCAGAGAAGGTTTTGCCTGCAACAACCATCGCCAGCCAGCGACGTCCCTTCACGATGTTCTGCACCAGGGTTTGATCGATCTGTGGCGGCGCCTCCCCCAGATGCAGTTTCAGCTCTACACCGCGGCGGCGCATCTGGAATGGAGCCTCAATGGTCAGTGTCGCCAGGTTGATCTGTTCCGATCTGCAACCAAGCATATTGGCGAGACCGTCTTGATCCAGCAGCACTGTCAGTGAGTCCGGCCTCAGGACTACCCGTTCGATCAATGCCAGACATGCGGTCGTTTTGCTCTGATCCGCCAGATTCTCCGCAACCGTGACAATCTCCGCCGCCGAGATATTTTGCGTTATCGAGGATGCCGCATCAGTCCGACCCAAGTGCTGTCGGATCAGTTCCAGAAGCAACCCTTCCACTTGTTCTGCGGGCAGTCGCCAGGCGTCCGGATGCTTCCGACTGCGATCTTTAACCAACCGACGGGAGATGTAGTAGCGCAGGCGCTTGCCGTTCTTTCGGCTGTGGCTGGGCGTCAGGCGATCGCCGGTTTCATCAAAAAGCTTGCCCGCAAGTGGTGATCTGGTTGTTTTTCGTTTGGAACCACGCATGGTGGATGCCCTGCCTTGCAGCAGATCCTGAACCTTTTCCCAGACATCCCGATCAATGATTGCTGGGTGCTGCCCTTCATAGACCTGCTGTTTGTGCCGGATCTGGCCAGCATAGACAGGATTGCTCAGGATGTGTTGGAGATGACCGCGATCAAAGTTCTTTCCGCCAGACACCCGACCACCTGATCGTTCGCGGCGCCGGGACCTGAGATCGAGTTCTTCAGCGCGCTCTTTCACGTCTCGAAGCGTACCGTGTTTCAGATAGAGGTCGTAGAGGGTCCTGATCGTGGTGGCCTCAGACTCGTCGATTTTCAGCGTCCGGCCATCCGCTTCGTACCCGAGCGGAACACTGCCCCCCATCCACATGCCCTTTCGTTTGGACGCGGCGATCTTGTCCCGGATACGCTCGGCGGTGACCTCTCGCTCGAACTGGGCAAAGCTCAGTAGCATGTTCAACGTCAGGCGCCCCATGCTCGTGGCGGTGTTGAAGCTCTGCGTTACCGATACGAAGGATGTCTCAGCCGCATCCAGCCGATCGACCAGCTTGGCGAAGTCGGCCAGCGACCGCGTCAGCCTGTCGATCTTGTAGACCACGATCTGATCGACGCGCTTTTCGTCCACCGCCTGCATCAGCCGCCGAAGTGCCGGCCGATCCAGATGGCCGCCCGAGATCCCGCCATCATCATAGTGATCCGACAGCAGCTCCCAACCTTCGTGTTTCTGGCTGGCAATGTAGGCCTCACAAGATTCTCGTTGGGCATCCAGAGAGTTAAAGTCCTGTTCCAGCCCGTCTTCTGAGCTCTTGCGGGTGTAGATCGCACAACGGACCCTTCGCATCACCGCACTCCAAAGAAGCGTGGTCCAGACCATCGCGCCCCGGTGATGTGTCGGGCAATGGCGGAGAGTGACCGCCAGGTCTTGCCATCCATGACATAGCCGTCGCCTACAACCTCAACCTGGTAGGTGCGCCCGTTCCATTCCCGAACCAGATGCGATCCTGACTTTACGGTACTCAGTGGTGTCTTGCCTGATGCGATCTGTTTCAAAAGGCGTTCAGACTTGGCCGACAACCCGCCCAGCATTCGGATCTGAAGATCCCAGATCAACACCCGCTTCATAAACTGAGGCGAAAGGTATTTCGGCGGAGGACGGCCGAACGCTTCACGCCAGCGATCAAGGCATCCTCTCCGGTCCAGCTGATCGATGTCAGCGATAGCTTGCTCAAGGTCGAATGCATGTTTCGAAACCATGATCTCAACCCTCGCCAGCGATGCGATAGACTGACCCTTTGTCCGTATCGGATCGCTCGATTTCTGTTCCGGCTTTGCGAAGCGCCGAAATCGCAGCCCGCGCCGAATGAGGCTGCCAGCCAAACGTCTTTTGTATCTGCGCAATCGAGGCGCCGGACTTGCGGCTCAGCAGTTTGGCCAGCTGTTCCCGCCGTGTGGGCTTTGCCCGGGCAGCTTTGGCTGCTGCGGTTTTGGGTTTTTGCTTGGTTTCGGTCGTCATCGTTCTCTCCACTCTTCTGACGAAGACCAATCCCTCGCCTTGTACTGAGTGGAGCCCGGTAATCCCGGGCCTCGGCTGGCCTTACAAGTACTGCTTCCGGGCGCGCCGAAGTCCAGACATTTTCGGAAGAACGGGTAGGAAACGATATTCTGACTCAAAAACCTCTCTTGGCCCAATACAAATAAGGTGCCCATTTGCATAAATTGAATTAGCTAAACGCGAAATTCGGACCACAAACGACTCTAGCCGCCAAGCATTGCATACTCCGCAAGGTTAAACGGGGATTGAAAGCCGACGCAGGCAAGCTTGTCATAAACGAAGCGACCAATAACCGTTTTGCGACCAAGCGCTGAGATGCGTCTTTGCCTCCCCCAAACAAGCACACCACGATTACTGGGAACGGTCAATTCTGAACGGTGCTTCTGAGCGACACAAGCGTAGGATTGTAGCATCATGTGAAGTTTTCATCTCACCTTAGTGGAGGAAAGGCTATAGAAATGCGATATCGAGGGTGCAACTCACTGAGTTTTACCTTAGAATCATAGAGGTAACAAAATCAAAGGCTTAGAGTTGGACGGTGATACCTGCATATCTTTCGCAACGGATGTGAGGAAAGTGAAAACAGGAAAAAAACGCAAGCTTTACGTGGTCGATCTGTTTTCCGGAGCAGGTGGATTCACACTTGCTGCTCACAACTCCGGCTGTTCAACCGTTTTTGCTGTGGAGAAAGATCATCACGCAGCCCAAACCTTCCGTGATCGCTTTTCCAAGGGGAGCAGCCCTCGAACGACCCTGTATGAGAGAAGCATTCTTGATACTGATCCAAAGGTGCTCGCGCGGAAACACTTCAAAGCGCAAAGTTGTGACTTGGTCTTGGGCGGTCCACCTTGCCAAGGCTTTTCGACCCACCGGATAAAAAACGCAGGTGTTGATGATCCTCGAAACAAACTAATCTTACGGTACTTTGAATTTGTTGCTGCGTTAAGGCCAACGGCCTTTTTGATGGAAAACGTGCCGGGTATTCTCTGGCCTCGTCATGCACGACATTTGGATGAGTTTGCTGAAGAAGCAAAGAATGCAGGCTACCAGCTTTTTCCTCCGGTTAAGCTTGACGCGCGAGACTACGGCGTGCCTCAACGCCGGCGGAGGGTGTTTTTTCTTGGCGTCAATGAGGGGGTGTCACTCGAAGGGCTGGAATGGCCGCCAGCGCCAACCCATGGCGAAAGCAAGGAAGGTCTTGCACCTTGGGTGCCATGCCGAGAGGCATTTTTACCAGCTCCCCCCGACGATCCAAATGACATTCACATGAACCATAGTGATGCACTCGTTACAGCTTTCAAAAAAACGCCGCCAAACGGAGGTAGCCGTAAAGACTCCGGGCGTGTCTTGAATTGCCACAAAGAACACGACGGCCACAAAGATGTGTATGGACGAATCGATTCAAACTTGCCAGCACCCACGATGACAACTGCGTGCATCAATCCGTCTAAGGGGCGCTTCGTTCACCCCGAGGAGCATCATGGTATTACTGCGCGCCAAGCTGCGCGCATTCAGACGTTTCCCGACGACTTCGTATTTTCAGGTGGGCTGACAGCAGCAGGCATGCAGGTTGGCAACGCAGTGCCAGTGAAGCTGGGTGAAGTTCTAATAGGTCACTTGGCGGCTTGGATCCGCTCGCTGGATTTAGAAAGGATAGACGCGGACATGAGCCTCCTCGAGGACACAAAGAATGATTGAGAAAAGGCCATTTTCTACACGAGCCCGCACGGTCGACCACCTTGGGCGCGAGCAAATCGCGGATGTTCCTACTGCGGTGTCAGAGCTGTGGAAAAACTCATATGACGCCTATGCGACCAAAGCCAACATGCTCATTGAACGGAGAGACCAGATTTCCGTCTCCTTGACAGACAACGGTCATGGAATGACTAAACAGGATATTTTTGAAAAATGGTTGGTCGTAGGAACAGATACAAAACTTGCTAACGATGAAAGCCGGTCCAGGCCGCTGTTTGGGTTAGAATATCGACCCAAACAGGGGCAAAAAGGGATTGGCCGGTTGTCGTCAGCACACCTTGGCCCGTTGATGCTGCTGATTTCCAAGTCTCACGAGTGCGGCACTTTTGTAGCATTGCTGATCGACTGGCGCGTGTTTGAGAACCCGTTTCTCATCCTTTCTGACATCACAACACCAGTAGTTGAGGCATCAAGCATTGATGCGGTTTTTGAAGAGCTGCCTGATTTGGTTTCTGCTGTGAGAGAAAATATCGCGCCCGAAGTGCCGAAAAACGCGACGGATTTTGAAAGTGCACGGGCGGCTCGCATCAGAGAAGCTTGGCGCCTTTTTGATGAGGGCGCGGCGGCGGGCGACTATGGAGAAGCACCTCCGGAGCCGCCGTCGGAGTTAGTCTTGAACACCCTAAGAACAGCAGAACTTTCCAAGAGACAACTGGGGTCTTGGAGCGTTTTGAGTGGGGAAGATGATCATGGAACTGCGCTGATAATTTCGAATGCGAGCGACGAACTTGCAGGTCTGTTTGAAGAAAAACAAGATGATAGACACAATCGTTTCATCCAAACTTTGGCTGGTTTTGTTGATCCGTTTGCCGATAGCGAGCAAACGACGGAGTTGAACAGTGGAAAGCTTCAGTTCGACTATCGTGTTGAAGTTCTTGAAGGCGAACAAAAGAAAATCATTTTGGGATCACAGTTTGAATTCTCGCGACAAAAAACTGATGAGCTTGAGCATATCATTGAAGGAAGCTTTGATGCGAATGGAGTTTTCCATGGGCGCATAAAGGCCTTCGGCCAGTGGATTCAGAATGGCGAGACCGTCTCCATTCCCCCCGGTGACATGAAGATTCCTAAAACACCAAAGTCTAAACTTGGGGCGTTTGACGTCTACTTTGCGACCTACGAACAGCGAAAAACTAACTCAACCCTCGAAGATGGCATCTATTCGTTGTTTGATGATGAGAAATTCGGACCGTTTGCTGGCCCGCGCGTTTATCGCAACGGCCTGCGCGTGATGCCTTACGGACGACCCGACAATGACTTTTTCGAGATCGAGCAACGTCGCAATCGACATGCTGGTCGAGAGTTTTGGAACTCCCAGCGGATGTATGGCAGGATTGCCATTTCTCAAGCCAACAACCCCAATCTGAGAGACAAGGCAGGTCGAGAAGGTTTCATCCTAAACACAGCAACTCGGACTCTCAAAAAACTGGTTGTTGATCTCTTAATGTATGCCGCGAGGGAATATTTCGGCACGGATTCCGAAGTTCGAAAAAATGAGCTCCCGGAAATCCAGCAACGAAACAAGGAAGAGCGAGCAAAGAAAGAGCGAAGAAAGCTCGTAGCGAAGCAAAGGAGGAGCTTCCGTTCGAATTTGAGGAAAATGAACAAAGATCTACCAGATCGCGTTCAAAGTGCGCGTTCGAGGTTCGATAACTTAGATGTGTCTGTAGCTGAGGACATCCCTGTTGCGCAGCAAGCGCTGGAGGACTGCAGAAACCTTTTGGCAGCAGCAAAAGTTCCTGGACGCCCTAACGAACTTGGAAGCCTTGAAGAAGAATACGCGCAATTTCGACAGAAAGTTTCCGAACTTCGGTCACTGGTTGAGGAATTCTCGCTCCAAGTTGAGGAGTGGATTGACAAAATAAACCCTCCCGATCCAGCGGATATCGCTGAAAAACAGCTGCAGCGTTTGCAGGGCAGTCTCCATGCGAGAACAACCAAGTGGAGTAAGCACATCAAGGAGCTTCAAGGCGAGGAAATCACCCGTGTTCAAGAGCTTGTTTCGACACGAAACCGTGTCCTGAATCAGCTTGCTCGACCCTACATCGATCAACTTGTCGAAGAAGAAATTGGTCTGAACGATGTAAGCAAAGCCCTGACAGCCCTCTGGGAGACCGTTGATACGGAAAACCAGGATATTTTCGAGAACTACATTTTTGCACTAGAAAGCCTGAAGGAAAGTATCGACCTTCAAACGATCGCAGTCGTTGGCGAGCAAGAAAACGCAAATCTTAGGTCCGAAGTTGACCGGCTTAATTCCCTTGCACAGCTTGGAATTGCGGTTGAGATTTTGGGACATGAACTCCAGAGTTACGATGACATGATTGGTCGTGGTCTGGACGCTTTGCCACCTGAGTTCCGAAGCGCTCCTGATGCAGGACAACTCATACGAACGGGCTATCATGGATTGACCCAGCAGCTTCAGTTCCTTTCGCCGCTTCAGCTCTCTGGCGAACGCACCCAGCGAAAAATCAGCGGATCTGAAATCTTTGAATACCTCCAAAAATTCTTTTCGCGACAGATCTCAGATCATAAAATAGATTTCATGGCTTCAGATGCTTTCAAAAGATTTTCTCTTTTTGGTCAGCCCTCACGGATTTTTCCAGTTTTCATCAACCTGGTAAACAACAGTCAATACTGGGTTTCGAAAGTTCAATCGGAGCAACGGAAAATCCTTCTCGATGCGAAGGATGAGCGTATCGTCGTTTCGGACAACGGTCCCGGTGTCGATGAGATAGATGAAAAACGTCTATTCTCGCTATTCTTCACGAGAAAAGCATTTGGCGGCCGAGGTATTGGCCTATACCTTTGTAAGGCTAACTTGGCGGCTGCAGGTCATGAGATTTCCTACGCTACAGAAAACGAAATGAAGCTCCTACCCGGAGCAAATTTTGTCCTTAGTTTCAAAACTGCGACCTTTGAGTGAGCTAAAACAATGACAGTCAATTACGCCGACCTCATCCATGAGGCCTTTGTTGCACCCCTCCGGTCCGCCACGATTATTGATGATGAATACCCAACTTGGGAAGACTGGCTTGGCGGACATGCAGCACATGGAACAAATGGCAAGATCACGGACCCCAAAGGAAAACGTCGCTGGGAGAGCTCTGAGAAGATCGTAAAAAGAATTGAGCAACTCCGCGAACGAAGTCTCATCGTTGACATTCATGACGGTGGTTCCGAGAGTGGCCGCATTCAAAACTACCACCACTCTGACCTTGTAATTTTGGACTATCAATTAGATGGGCAGAACGGAGACGGATCCCGATCAATGGAGATCGCAAGGCGGTTGCTCACTGAGAACGACCATTTCAATCTCATCGTTCTGCACACACAGCAAGATGACGATAGGCTGATAACTCCATTTGTAGATTTGCTTACCCGCTTGATGAGGCATCCGGATGCCATAAATCAAAAATTGATTGATCAGGGTGAAGATTTGATAGCTGAGCTTGAACTATCCGAAAGGCTACAATCGGCATTTGGCCCTCAACACTATGCAACCATCAGCGCTTACGGTTGGGCTCATTTTAGAACCGGGCTCGCAGATGGAAACTTGGCCGAAAACCACCCAATCTTTGCCGAATTGACCGAAATTGCAGCTGAGCAAGAATTGACCAAACAGCAGATCGCCCAGCTCACAGCAGCTCTCTGCCATAAGCTAAATCAAAAGTACCGTGACCACTTTGCAGGGAACTCGGCTCCAGGTTTGACGTGGTCGAAGGGAGATAACCTTTGGATTAAAACAAACCGCGGGTTCATTGCCTTTACAAGTAAGAAGTCAAAGACGAACCTCATCGAGGTTCTTCTTGGCGCGCTCTCGAATTGGCAGCCAACTCCGTCCCGGCTAATTTCTGGTAAGATCCGAAACTTGTTACACGCGCAAGGCTCCCAGCTTGAGGATCATTTTCTTCAGCGTGATCATGTTGGTTGGTTGTTCTATCGCTCGCTGGTCGAAGAAGGGAAGCAATCCACGAGCCCTGCCGTCAACTCAGAACTAAGCCGCCAGGTGGAAAGATACACGGACCTTATACGTGACGGAATAACGGAGTTTGGCGCGAAAATTCTTGAGTCCGACGCCCCAGCGGATGGCGGTTGCGATACCAGAAATGGCGGCATGTATAGCTTCTCCGAGGCAGAGAACGATGATGCGCACGATCACTACAATTGCTTCGTTTCATGTAAGCCCCATACTGGATTGCATTTGGCCCCTGGTAAGATCCTCGTGGATGGTGAAGATTATTGGGTTGTCGTGTCTCCGTCGTGTGATCTTGTTCCGGGCCAAAAGAATTCTGGAGGCAAGACTGCAAGCTACATGAAGTTTACAGCAGCCAGACTGCATCCAAAAAAAAATATTGTTGACGTTAGGTCAAGCGCTGAAACGGGAAACTTTATTTTCCTTAAGATGCAGGATGAAAAAGTCAAAGCGTTCTCGATTTATGGGGCAGCGGAAGGCAGTACGGGCGAAAGATATCTGACCCAGCGGGCTTTCCTTGCCGACAACGAGGGCCGATTCCACGACTCGGATGGAAATCTTGAGTTGATTGCTCGTTTTGAGGTCGAGCACTCAGTGAGCAAAATCCTGAATTTTCAACGCGTGGATTTCGTAGTTCATGATCAACAGTTGCGCTATGAATATGCTTTAAACCTTCTTTCAAAGGTAGGAGCACATGCATCCAGAGTTGGTCTTGACTACAGATGTCCCCAAAAACCACCGCAAGAATAAGCTGTTTCAACTGTGGTAGTGCTTCTCTACCCTCAAGGCTAGTCAAAGTGTATTTCTTGCGAGCAACTTTATTGCGCCTGAGCATCTTTAGTCGGCCACCTTCACCCATTGTGTGAGACACAACCAACGCGCTAGTGTCTATGGTAATCCCCCCATTTTTGATGGGGTTCAAAAAGTAGAATCTATGCTGCTTTCAGTTTCTGGATTGGTGTCATCCCTCCTATACCCATGTTCGGGCGTTCGTTGTTGTAAGTCCAGAGCCAGCGTGTCGCGTGATCCTGGACGTCTTCGATGCTTTCGAAGTGATACCGGCCCAGCCACTCTGTCCTGACGGTGCGGTTGCGGGGCCCATAAATGAGGAGGGGAGATTATCGGAACCCCCAGGGCGAAAGCACGGTGTTTTTCGAACGAGCAACGTAAAAATTGAACCTAGCTAAATGAGTTTGGAGTTGGTTGAGAAACTTTTTGAATGCAAAGATTCGGTGCTAGCTTCCGGGTGCTCAAGGTCTCAGCAGTCACCAAGGTATCGTCTTCCAGAACCCAGCTGACCTGCCGCGCCAGGGTTCTCCTCAACAACGGTGACCAGAGCCGACTGACGATCAAAGTGAAGGGGAGCGGTTCTTCGAGTTCCGGTCGGGGTAACACCACTACCGCAACCACTGTCCCACAGACCGACAAGCGCGGCGATGGTGCAGCTACTATGGACTACTTGAAGGACTGACCAGCGCGAAATTGTTTCGGAAGGCCCCATATGGGCGACGTTGTTTGCGCGGAAACTGAATTTCCGCTTTCGGAAATCTGCGCTGCAGCAATGATGATCGCGCTAAACGGCAGCTTTGGGTCGGCTGCGACTATGTCACAGCATCTCCCGCTCCGCATTTCGATAAAGCCCCGCCAACGCCTGATGCCTCACCCGAAACTGGTTCCGCCGCTTGAGTGCTGGCTTGGCGGACGTTGCCCCTTCGAGTTTCAGCGCGGGATCGTAAAAAACAACACCATCTGAAACCGCCCTAAGAAACAAAAAGAAATCCGTTCCCTCGCACATCTCGATGCGCCCCCCATACATATATTCAAACGGAGGTCCCTGCCGGATCGATGGCACATAACAAGCCCGTGCGTGCTTCCTGTTCCAGTGTGAAATCAGCCCCTCAAATGCCCAGGTCGCCGCTCGGGTTCCTTCAACATCGATGAGGTGAATGCCACCATCCATATCCGTAATCTTGCCTGTGGTGGCATCATAGCCGCTAAGCGTCAGGTTCAGTCCGGTCAGCCCGTTCGCCTCTTTGCCGATCGCGTATGCGCCGCCGAAATTGATCCGGCCGACTTTGCCGGACTGATCCGGGTACCCGAAGCGGCGCACAAACGCTTCAGGTCCGGCATCCCGATAATATCCGGAAGTCGGTTCCGGGGTCATTAAAGTGACCACGCTCTTGGGGGCAAACCTGACGAAATCACGGACGCCGTACTGCTTGATCTCCCACCCAAGATAATCTGGGTCGGCATTGCCATTTGGAGTGATGCCAAGTTCGGCCTCAAGCGTGTATCCGCCCCCGTTTTGGGCCTGATAGGGTTGCGGTCCATGAGATCCCAGCTTTTTGGAGGCAATCCAGCCTTCCAGATGGATTTCCCTCAGCCGGTTGATCAGAGCTGTTCGCGTGTCAGGCACACCGGTTCGAAGCCCGGTCAGGTTCAGAAATACACCAGTGGTTTCGAGGGGCTCTGCTGCATCAAGGGCGGAGACCGCGGGATCGGACCAGCCCGCGGCAGCGCCAAGCACACGTCCATCCGGACATGCCCCAAGGAAGAGGACACGACCCGGATCTCTTGACCGCATCAGATCTGAGGGAGACCGCTCAGCGCCCTTGAGGAACCCGGAGATGCGAACTTCGGGATACTTAGGATATAATATTAGCTGAACGTCTGGCGCCGGGGACAGACCTTCCGCGTCCAGCCAGAAAAATCGCACCGGTGCTTTTGCCCGATCCCGCACGCTGCCAGCCTTTGAAGAACTGTCAGTTTCAATGGGGCCATGCGGAATGGTGTTTAGCGCCTCGAAACCGCCGCCAAGATAAATCTGGTTTTTAGAATTGTCGTTTGGCGCAAGCCGCTTGGCATAGAATGCCGTTGCGCCCGACGCAGCCATTCTGTCCAGCAATAATAACAGATCGTCAGACAGTTTCCTGACCCCGGAATGAAGTTTCTTTCCGGTCAGAGGACAACCATGTGGCGATGCTGTCAATGACCTCATCCCCTGGCAGCCTCTCAGGGCCCTTCAGTGCGCACTCCCAAACTGTCGCAACACGCCACCCAGCCGCAAAAAGCATCTCTGCCGATCGCGCATCCCGACGTCGGTTGCCCTCGATCTTTTCACGCCAGAATTCTTCCCGGGTTTTGGGCCATTTGAAGAGTGCACAGTCATGCCCGTGCCAGAAGCACCCGTTCACAAAAACCACCGCAGCAAACCTTGGAAAGACGAGATCAGGTCTGCCGGGTAATTTCCGGTCGTGCAGCCGGAAACGGAAACCGCGGGCATGTAGCCCGCGGCGTATTATCAATTCAGGCTTTGTGTCAGCGCCTCTGATGGCAGCCATGTTACGGCTGCGGGTCGCCTTATCATGTACATCAGCCAACTTTGCGTGAAGCCTCCACCTGCTTCTCCAGCAGCGACAGGATATGCGGTCGCATGATCCTTGCAACCTCCGCAAACACCGGCACAGCGACCGAATTCCCGAACTGCTTGTAGGCCTGGGTGTCAGAGACCGGGATCCGGAAGTCCTCACTGTATCCCATCAAACGAGCACATTCCCGGGGCGTCAGACGCCTGGGATTGTTACCTTCGCCGCGACTGACAAGGATCTCGGAACCGTCTTTATAGTATCGGGCCGAAAGCGTCCGTGAAATGCTGTCGCCGTCCACCAAACCAAAGCCAAACCCGTTTCCGGCGGCTTTGTGTTTTGCTGCATAGCCCTGAAGATAGGCCCAAAGTTTGTCCGTCAGCGTGTACTTATCGCTGACAGCCGCATCGGGACCAACGGTGAAATGACCTTCGACCTCTTCGGTACCGTTTTCCGGGTGGAAGATATCCCGCATGCGTTTGTGACCCCGGGGCGGAATGATCAGATCTTCGAAACTGAAGGGAACGTCAGTTCGGAACCCAACCATCACAATGCGCTGCCGGTGCTGCGGCACAAAATGCGCGGCATCAATGATCTGCGTATGCAGCGTGTAACCCAGTTCTTCGGTCAGTTTGCGCCGCATAACTTCAAAGGTTTTGCCCTTGTCGTGGCTTTTCAGGTTCTTGACGTTCTCAAGGAGAAAGGCAGCCGGGCGATGGTGCTTCAGAACCCGCAATACATCAAAGAACAGGGTTCCCTGTGTCTCATCGTCAAATCCGTGCGCACGGCCCAGAGCATTTTTTTTAGAGACCCCGGCGATTGAAAACGGCTGGCACGGAAACCCGGCCACGAGAACGTCATGATCCGGGATGGCGGCAGCATCGACCTCGCGGATATCCCCCGCGATCGGCCTGTTGTCGGCAAAGTTTGCCAGATAGGTCTGTTGCGCATACTTGTCCCATTCGGATGTGAACACACAGCGCCCGCCTGCACCTTCCATGGCTTTGCGCAGACCGCCGATACCGGCAAAGAGATCAATGAAACTGAAATCACCAGCACCCGGAACCGGGCGACGGGCTTCAATTTCAAGTTCCAGCAGGCGGGTGACGCCAGCACGGGGCTTTTCTTCGCCCCGGATCCAGCGGTAGATATGACCTTCTGAATAATCGAGGTGTTTTGCCGCTTCCGGCACCGAGTAACCTGCCTTTTTCAGAAGAATCTCAAAGTCTGTCATTGCCGCTCTCACCCTAGGTATTTTTCTGACACTATGGCAGCGCCCTGCCCACCAGACAAGAACAAAATGCGGACATCTGGTGTATATTTGGTTAAGAGATACCCTATCCAGGTCCTGATAGTTCCGTTTCTCTTATAGGTCGAACTGTGAACCCGGTCTTTTTCACAGGGAATCTCTTGCCGGGACGTTTGAAGGGCGGCTGACAGGCCCGCTGGCCGCCGCCCTTCTGGTTTTCGACCCATACCTTCCCGATTGCAAACGGCCCTACAGCGGCAACGCGAGCGACTGTGGGGCCAGAGCAGTTTGCACCACCGGGCGACGGATTAATCGCCGAAACACTTCTTCAGACCATCCGTCTTAACGCCCATTTTTTCCAACCGCGCGATAATATCGTCATGGCGTTGACGGTCATTCTTATCTTTAGCGTCCACAGCAGGCTGAATTTCCAGCATGATGTTGATTGCTTTGATCAGGGACGGAACATGGCCTTTAAGACCCTTTTTGCAAAGCGCCAGGTAGGACGCTTCAAACCCGTCGAGTGACACAGTTTTTCCCTGCGGTGTCCGGGCGCTGACGGGCTCGGACAGGATCGCTGCGGCATCATTGATCATATCAGATCTGGTTTTCGGGCGCCCCTTTGGATTGCCCGACTGACCCTTTTGCCACTGACAGGATTTTGGCGGCTTACCAAAGCCGGTTTTGTAGTCGTCAGCCATTGCCGCCTCCATCGTTTTTGACTGTCACGCCCATCCGACTGAGCGCATCAAGCACGCGCCGTTTTTTCTCTTCCGGGTCGACGTGTTCAGTCCGATTTACCCCGGCTTCGTCCAGAATCCGCCGCTGCAGGCTCATCGCGCGCTGGTCACCCGACAGGGCCTGCTCCTTCAGTTTGCGGATCAGGGCCTCGCGTATCGACATTTGCCGATCCGCGCCTTTCACGGGAATTCTGCGTTTCAGCACCCGCTGCAACAGCGTGTAGATGTCATCCTTCTTTTTGGCCGCCCTTTCGGGTTGCCGGATTTACCTTTTTTGAAACGCGCGTGTTCCGGCGGGCACATGTAGCCCACCGGGGATTTGTCATTTTGATCGCTCATTCTGCTGCCTCCACTGCAGGCGCTGCGGCTTCATCTGCACGCCGCACAGCGACGCTGGCAAAGCTCTCGCCGGTTTCCGCCAAGACCGCTTCATGGCCCGTCAGAGCCGCGTAGCGGCGGCAGATCACGTCGCAATAGATCGGATCAAGTTCGACAAGCCGGGAAACACGACCACAGCGTTCGGCAGCGATCAGCGTTGTGCCGGAACCGCCAAAGCCATCCAGTACGATATCACCGCGCCGGGTCACATCTTTGATGGCATCCGTTACCAGCGCTACAGGCTTCACTGTCGGATGCAGTTCCAGATCCTTCTGGTTTGCACCAAAGCTGTTCACGCCAGGATATTCCCAGACATTGGTGCGATATCGACCGGTATCGCCAAGACCAAAAGTATTGGTGTGCGCGGCGGTTCCGAATTTGTAAGCAAAGATCAGTTCGTGCTGTGAGCGATAGAATGTGCCCATGCCGCCATTGGTCTTTTTCCAGACAATAAGGTTTTTCAGCTCGGAATAGATTTTGCGCCCGGCAATTTGCAGCTCTTCGATGTGCCGCCAGTCCATACAGACAAAGTGAATGGCACCATCCAGGCTGACATCGCTCATGCCTGAAAGTGCATTTGCCAGAAACCGCGTGAAGCCCGCCTGATCCATTTCACCTGACGCCATCGCAAATTCCCGGTGTTGAATAGCGCCGGAGCCACAGACATGACCGCTGATTTTTACATTGTATGGCGGATCGGTGAACACCATGCGGGCGCCATCACCCTGCATCAGTGCCGCGTAGGTCTCAGGCAGCTGCGCATCGCCGCAGATCAGACGATGATCGCCCAGAAACCAGACATCGCCAGGCTGCGTCACTGGCGCATCAGGCAGAGCCTCGGGCAAAATGTCATCCGGTTCTTCACCTTCACCGATATCGCCATCGAGCAGCAAATCCAGTTCGGCTGTTTCAAAGCCGGTGATTTCCAGACCGAAGTCCAGCTCCATGTCAGCAAGGGATTGCAGCTCAATCGTGAGAATGTCGCGATCCCAGCCTGCGAGTTCAGCAAGGCGATTGTCGGCAATGACATAGGCGCGCCGCTCAGCATCAGACAAATGCGCAAGTTCAATCGTCGGAACTTCGCGCAGGCCCAGCTGCTTTGCCGCGGCAACCCGGCCATGGCCGGCGAGAACGATGCCATCGGGCCCGGTCAGAACAGGGTTCAGAAAACCAAAGGTTCTGATGGAAGCAGCAATCTGCGCAATCTGTTTGTCAGAATGCGTCCGCGCGTTGCCATCATAGGCAATCAGTTTTCGAGGATCGCGATTTACGATTTTCAACCGGGTTTCAGCCGGAAGGGTCGGAGCCGGAGCTCCATTGGAGATTATAGACATAGGGATTACCCCACAACTTGTGCGCCTACCGGGTCTTCCGGAACCGACGCTGGCCGCGCCCCTGTCTGGGAAGCGCAGCCGGTTTCAAGGAATGTGAAGGCCGAGCCTCAATGGCTCTTTGCGAAGGGCCGGATTGCTCCGGCACAAGATTGGCAGGCCCTCCCACCGATCACTTCGCTTTGTTCGGTAAAACAACACAAGCTGTGCAGCTTTACGAGTTACGCCAACCGACGTGCCTTTGGGTAATACATATTTCCGCGGGCATCGCAGAATCCGCCATCAATTTTGAACTCAGTGTTCAGGCGCAACTCTGCCAGGCTGCGAAGATCGATTTCAAGAGTCTCTGGCAGCCAGTTTCCAAACCTTGCAAGGCGGATCAATCCGATGCTCAAAAGACGCCGCTCCTGCTCAGTCATATACTGGAGCGGAATTGTTGGAATCGTCGATAGCTTGAGTTTCCTGGCTGCTTTAACACGTCCTTGTCCGCTGAAAATCGAGTCTTCGCCGTTCGTAACCACGGGTAAGGAAAATCCAGCATTGCGGATCGTTTCGACGATCGTCTGGATTTGCTCGTCACTATGGCACGGCATGAAGGCACAGCCATAGTCCACGAGTTCATGGGGAGAAACGTGGATCAATTTCCACCGGCTTGTTGCCGGTAGTTCCAGAGCCTTTGGCTCAGTCTTCAATGTGGGCATTTGGAATCCTCCTATACGCACCACGCCCCCGGACCGTTCCGGTGACTTCAAAACTCAGGCGCGACATTGAAAATGTCGCAATATCTGTTGTTTCCGTTGATGCGTAAGCAGATCCGAAGAAGCTTACGTGGATGCCAGGCCGTCGACCCGACACGTGCAACAGCCAGAAGCTGTTGACGTTACGTTTGCGGCTACCCAGTCAGATGCCCGGCGCCAGCCTTAATCACCTGCATTGAGCCTGAGCTCTAAAGCAAGAACTTTTTTTGGTAGAACAGCCAAAAATATATATGGCTTATACAAAAAGTGACATTTTACCAAGTTTTACCAAGCGTCAGTGCCCGAGAAACTGATCATTTGAGGTGCTTTTGATAGAAGTCGAAACACCGGTGATTCTATTCATATTCAGGGCCCCGGGTCCGCCGAAGCGAGCTGGTCTGTGCTGTTTCGGGAATGACGCTGGACCGGTCAGGTCCTTTCGAAGGACCGGTTTGACATGTATTACTAGCCCTCATCTTCCTTCATCATGGTTATTCGAGCGATGTCTTCAGACGTTCCTGCCAGCTCAAGCAGAATATTTGCCCGGCTTGTGGCGACATAAATCAGCTCAGGATCTAGCAATTCCTCAAGGCCAATTACAAAGACGCAGGGGCGGGACAGACCTTTGAACCTGCGGACAGAGTCGAAGATGATGTGGTTGGGGGCCAGGTCATCCGCCCGACAAGTTTCGATGCCAGCAATTTTTCCTGGCGGCGCCTTCAAGTCGTTCGAGTTGCCTGATAGCACGGCTATCTGCCCAACACCGACCTGGGAGGATGACAACAGGCGAGCTATTCGCTCATTGACTTTGGAAAACGCGAGGTCGCTTGAGCGACACTCCATTACGCCGACCGGTTCGCCTTCAGGGCCAATGGCAGTTGACCGCCGACCCTCGTACCACTTGGAGATAAGTGCATGAATGCGTCGAGTGTTTCTGAGGTTTCGCGTCAGTGGAATGGCTGACTGCGGCAACGCTGAGATGAAGTTGTCGTCCTGCGTGAAAAGACGCTGATTGTCGTCGAAAAACACACAGAAGCGCTGGTCGCCTCCATCCTTCAGGATTAGTCGCAAAGAGTTTAACCATGAGTCACGAAAATCCTGGCCTTCATCGATTATGATTGTATCGAAGCCGAGATCACGTCGGCTACCCACTGCCTCCATCAGAGCTTCTGGCAGGTGAGTATCAAACAGAGCCTGCCCGGCGTTTGCAGGCAACTGAATTGAAACCTCTTCAGCGAACTTGCGGCAGAGTGAGTGGAAACTGGCGACGACAAGGTTCTCCTGATCTCCACACGAGTTCTGAAGATGATTTGCCAGTGGCGCGTTGAAACAGGTTAACAAAGTACGCTGTCCGTCCTTTGCAAATCTGATGGCAGCTTCAATTGCCAATACGGTTTTCCCACTTCCCGCTCCGCCAGAAATCGCTAGTTCATGGTTGTCAGTCAGGGAGTCAAGAATCCAAGCCTGCTCGCCGGTCAGACGTTCTATTTCCTTGGCGTCATCCGCGAGGCTGCAACCGATATGAGCATGGAGTTCGAAGTGGCTAGCCAAGAGTTCTTCGAGCGCCTTCAATCCATCAAGGCCAAGTGGCTCTTCGCGCGCATCAGCCCCTTCCGTCATTCGGCGCACGACCCAGCGATCAAGTTTCGCCATGTCGTCACCAAAGGCTACGATTTCGAGCGGTGCATAAGATGCAAGTGCCTGGGACGGTCGCGTGCTTCCCGGGAGGATTGCCCCGTGACGTACTCGTAGGAAACGACTGCCAAGACGCTTCTTTATTCGCTTGAGAAAGTGATGCTTACTGCTCCGAGCCTGCGAAATCGGATTCTTAATTCTGAACGTGAATCCATCCCGGTCAGTAGTCAACCATTGACCATCTTCCTTGCGACAGCTTACACGCCCACCCTTGACTTCAAGAAAAAGAAGTCCGTTCTCGCGATGCGCAACGATGAAGTCAGCCTCACCGTCAAATTCGCCGCCGCCAGCATCCGCTTCATGCCACGAGCGTGAATAATAGACATTGTAGTCGCCTGCGAGTTGGTCGCGAAGCTTCTCGTAAACACGAATTTCAGAAGACAGTTTTTGATTTTCAATAACATGTTTAGGAAGCTGCGACGGATACATTCGGGCCATAATCACTCGCCCCCGTTGAGAATTTTTCTGAAGAATCCGATTTTAGGCTGGTCCGGTGTGCCGACAAGCATGCCGCGATCAAGATGCCGATTAAAATGCTCGCAGGAAGTTTCAGGAAGAAATGTGCAGCAATGGCATGCCGCAGACCCTGAGCCTTCCGACAAAGACAGGATCCCACTGCTGCAAAGCGGATCGGAGGAGCACCATTCCAGATCACGTAAGGCTGAAACCAAAAGCGGTCCCAATTCACTTGTTCGCCCCTTTCGCGATAGCCCGCCCAATGTGCCATCGGAATCCGGCGCCGATGTATAGAGAAGGAAGCCGCACATTCCACCCGGACCAGACGAAACGTACAGCCGCTCTCTGATGGAAGCGGTAGAATATCCACTGTCCAGTGAAAGCTGCTCCGCAAGGGCGTGCGCGGTCGTGTGTACCAAAAGGAAACGCGGCGAGATCGTCATCGGGAACGGGCGATCGTCTCCATTGTGCTCTCGCCAGGTGTTCTCCGCCGCAAAGTGCGCCTCTTTAGCCCGGTCAGAAACCTCTTTTCGCGCTTCCCATTTTGAGACCTCTTCTTCATCAAAGTTTATGAAGATCCCTTCTCCACGCACTTCAATAGCAGGGAGCCAGTTCAGCTTTGTGTCCGAAAGTGGCGCAACAAATGCACTGTTATCGTTGGCTTCAACAGCATTGAGCCGACTGAAACCTCGCAACACCCGGACCTCACGCAATCGTTCAACTGACACGAGGTGACTCAGGTATCCTGACATCTCAGGTGGCAGGATCTGTGGGTTGATTTGGAACTCGGGGAAATGCTCGTCACCTGCAATCCCGGAGCAAAGCATCATATGTTCGTTGGGTCGAAGATCGCCCGTTTGGTCATCCAGCAAAACAAGCAAAGTCAGGATTCTTGCCGCCAGTTCCTCTGCAGTAACCTGTGGATCTGGCCAAACCGGGTGTATCTTTCTCTTCACATAGAGAGGGAGCTGGTTCCGATCGTCCAGCGATATCAGATCATCCCAGAATTCCTCCAGCATATCTCGGAAAGAACCACCAAAGGGAGGTACATCTAACGCCGAGGCAATGACCGGAAAGTACGCATTTGAAGCACCTCGCTGAATTGCTACAGGCTGATGGCTGCAACCCTTGGCCTCAGATTTCAGCCAAGGCGACTTTCCATCACAAGGCAGCTTTCCAAGTGCTCCTGGGGAAAGAGCCCCGTCCAGATCCCTTTCTTGTTTGCACTCGGTACAGTGAACTTTCAGCCCCTTCAAACCGGCGCCATCGCCAATCAGTTTTAGAGGTTTCCTTTTTGAACACTTCTCAAGATGTCTTGGCCATGACGTCCACGGAAAGTCCTGAAGATGCCCGGCAGGACAAGTGACGACAAATCGAACCGGCACTGCGTAGACTTTTCTGATCCGTTTCCCTCTACCAGTACTGCAATTTGTGCAGTAAAGTTCAGGCTTTTCGATCTCAGAGCCCCAGAAGCGGCTTCTCTGCAAAAGATTGCAACTCGGGCAAACATGCCAGTCAGGAAAGCGATATGCGGGCAACAGGCGCGGCCTCTTGGTCGGTCCGAACCGTTCCTCACCGACAGGTGGCAAGCGAAATCCGCGAACTTGCAGGCGCACCTGGAGAGGCTCGTGATTGATACGCTGGTCATTCAGCAAGCCCGGCTTGGCCGAAAGTTTATCCCAGGACTCGAGGCCAGCGGCCACCACAGAAATCGGCGCCCCGTTTTCACCACGAAAGTCAATAATGGCCCCAGGACCATTGCCGGAGAGAACCTGACTTCTTCGAATTTTCCCAATAGGTTTCAATAATTTGTCTCCGTTTCTCGGGATCCACCAAGGAGAACGAACGGCGTCGATGCCTCAACGGTCCGTAGTGAATTTGGCGTCGGTTTCTGCTTGCTGAAGCGCGCTCTGTTTCCGCGTTCAGCTGCTGCTTCTGCGGAGGTTAAGAGCGCATCGTGATAGTCGCTCCAGTAATCACTAAGACCTTGATGGTCGAACCAGTCATCAAGGAAACTGTCGAGCTGACGGCGCGCAGCTTCAGCCTCGGCCGGATCGATGCGCTGGATCCGATCAACGATCTTATCCAGCAACTCCTCTGCTTCCTTCTGATGCTGTTCAATGGCTCCCGGGTCCGTCATTCCGTCTACAAGGTGGCGAACCAGCGCCACATACGGAGCATGAAGTGCTCTGTCTCGGGCGCGCGGTGCGAAGGGTGTGACACTTGTAGCCTCGACGTCTCGATAAAGACTGCGGTGCCAGCTGGCGAAAGTCTCATACCGGCTGCGGTCTCGAGATTTCGCGGCGTTGAACAGGGTAATCACAAGGCCGGGAGCACGGCTGCTGCGACCAACTCGGCTGGTAGCCTGAATATACTCAGCGATAGTTTTCGGCTGCCCGTTGACCAACATCAAGCCAAGTCGCGGAACGTCCATTCCAACCGAAATCATGTTGCTGGCCAACACGATGTCGATGTGATCCGGATCGTTCCATGGCCGCTCCAGATCCTTCAGGAAGCGAGGGATTTCGCTTGAGCGAACACGGCTCGTCAACTCGATTTGTGTCTGAGCATCGCGCTCTGGCTCCTTCCCATGGCGCGCAGCATAATCATGAATACTTCGTGCCGCGTCGTCTCGCATCAGAACCAGCGCACCACCGAGTTCCCGTAGTGAATTGAAATAGTTTACCAGCGTCCAGTAGCCGTCACGCGACTTGTCATCCAATCTCTTGTCAGTCGCCGCCTGCAGAAGCGAAGCTGCGACCGCTTGTTGAGTGAACTTGGCGGAACGTCCGACCGTAGTGATGCCAACGTACCGACGGCCGGGCACAGTACGATCCTCAACCGCGAACCCTGAATTGGTGTGATCGAGCCCCGGCGGCGGAAACTGAAAAGAGTTACGGTCAAACAGCGCTCTGATCTGCGCTTCAGCACGACGGATTGTTGCAGTCGAACCAATGATTTTTGGCCGATAACCCGACGTGTCACGACACAACTCGTCGATGGCAGTTTCATAGAGGCCCGCGAGACTTCCAAGAGGCCCTGAGATAAGATGCAACTCATCCTGAATGATAAGTTCCGGCGGGTCTGACGGTGTTCCGATACCGAACAAACGGCCCGATGTCTGATTTCGTGTGATCTGTGCGTACTTATCCACCGTACCAATGATGAGCGTCGGCTGTTCGCGATACACGTCCTCGTCAACCGTCCAGACAGGTACGGGGCTTATTGCCTGGGCCAATTCGCAAGACGCCGAATTACAACATGCTTCGACCCGATCACCATTGACGGAAAGTTTCCACTCCATAGGCTCGTGGCAGCAAGGACATGTTCGCAACTGCGCGGGAGAGCTTTCGCCGTTGTTTGCCAATGCTCTATCGGCACCCGCCACAGTATTTGGCGTTGCCCCTTCACCGACCCAGAGGCCGAGAGAAATCGGTGCGTCAGTGGCGAAGTGCTCTGGCACCTGACTTATGCCCGCATCGGCTTTGCCAAGCCGGATCAATTCACAGGCCAAAATAAGAGCAGCTGCTCTCTCAAATTGCTGAATTGTAAGTAGACGAAGCGTGTACCTCATAAAGGTGGTCACCCCCGCACCGCCCGGATCACCAGCGGCTCTGAGGCGCCGGAGGAAGATCGTAAAGGCTGTGAGGAGCAAATATGCTTCTGTTTTTCCGCCTCCGGTTGGGAACCAAAGGAGATCCATTGTCTCTCGCTCGGGCGAGGCGCTATTGGCAAGGGATTCCAAACTCAGAAGTGCAAAACCGAGCTGGAAAGGCCTCCATGACAGTTCCGGTGGATCGGGCTCGACCCTCCAGGAATATTGAAGTGCAAGTGCAGCATTGGCCATCCGAAAGGCATCGAGAACATCAGGTGCTTCTGCCAGAAGCGAGATACCTCTTCGCATCCGGTCCTCTGCCGCACGGCAACGCCTCATGTGTAGGTCACCTTGTTCAGCCAGTTGCGCTGGGAGCTCGGCAACACCACCCTCGGTCTTAGCGATCCATGCCGAATATGCATCCACAAATGCACTCAAAGCTTCGCAAAGCTCAATTCTGTCCTGCGTTGCGAGCCAGCGGGCGCTAAGTGCGGCACGAACTTTGTCACTTTCGAACTCGACATCACCCGCTGCGCTAACAACGTGAACGGTCGATTCCGGAAACCAGCTGGTTTTTATCTCCTTGATTGTGCCATCGACCGGTTCCTTCCAGGTTGCGGAACACGTGTGTCCCACAGCCCATTGCTGCACATTCTTGTAAAGCAGACCGGTTGATTTTGCATCGTCGTCTTGAGTTGCTCCCGCCACGCGTTCTGGCTTTGGGACCAGGCGGCATTCCCGATCGCATTGAACAGACAAAGAAACCTGGAACAAAGCGGCTTCTTCGTTTGCCTCACGACTTTTTGCCCGCGCTGGCTTGGTATCGTTGGTCAGTGCCAGAGTAACCAGCAGGACATCTGTCCAGGGTGCAACACGGACATGAAGGCTTGCGCCGGAGAGCCCGTGTTCCGCCAGACTGATTGTCGGAACTTCATCAGATTGTAATTTATCGAGTCGAAGAACGAGTTCCGCCACATGCGACTCGCGTCGCCAATCTTTTCTGCGTCGAGTTTGGGACCCCTCATCCTCGTTCTCAGGCTCCTCGGCTCGATAACGGGCTCCTTCAACCCGCACACGCAATGAAGCGCCATTCCCCAGCGACTGAACCCCGAACGACAAGCCGATGGAGCTCGGCCTGAAAGTTGATGCGGCCTTTACGCCGTCGAGTGAGGTGCCGGCATAGTCCGCGTCGTCGGCATCAGATGCCTCATCATCCTCCTCCGCAGAAATTGTTGTTCTGTGAGCAAAGAGAATGCCGGTGAGATATCGGTCCGTCGGCCTGTCGGTGATTACCTCGTCGTTCGCTTCCGGCCCGATGAGGTCGACTTCCAGTCGTTCCAGCATTGTATCTCGGGCATCGTTCATCCGCATTCTCCAAAATTGTTTTCGCTCCAGCGAGGCACCTGAGCAAAGCCCCCCAACAGAGGCATCAACCCAATAGAAGGTGCGTTACCCGTGCGGTCTGGCACGGCAACGGTTGTTGCTCCTACAACGGAAAAACCAGAAATCCGCTCAGGCATTGGACTATCCGAAGTAGTCTGACATACGGATTGCAGCGCTTCGGAAAAACCGGAAGACAGGCAACCAATTGCGACGGCATCGCTTTCGTCGGCCCGAACCAGAAGCCTGCCTTCAGGATCCAAGAACGTCTCAGCAAATACCCCGCCCGCCGCTGCCCGCCAGATCGCTTCGCTCACATGCCGAGCATCATCTACCTGCGCCATTCGAAGAAAATCCTGCCAGTTTTCGAGGTCGCCCTCGAGCCCGATTTCGATCAATCTGTGGTCCTTGCGAGGTGCCCAGTATCTTTCGGGCTTGCCTGTTGTATAATACTTGTCCGGATGGATCCATGACGTCCTCAATTCAGCAGAAGAACGTGTCGAGCCGACGTAGAGTGTACGCGCCTCCTCTCCCCAATCGACCGTGTCGCCGTATGGAGCACGCGTCAAAAGCAACATCACTCGTTGATCTTCACGACCCTTTACCGCGTGGATCGTTGAAAGCAGTGGCCCACGTTTGCCTTCAAAGTCGCAAAGCAGCTCCAGAGGTGCATCTTCGAGCGCTTCAGCCACATGGCCGACTAGGATGTTTTCACGTCCGCTTCCGTCAAGCTCCAAAAGGATTTTCCAACACTCCTCGCAGTTCTGGTCAATTGCCGGATGAACGGCACCATGCAAAAATTCAAAGGCATCCCTCGACAGCCTCTCCGACCCTGAAATTCCGCCGAGTGTTGCACCGATCCAAGGCGCGATCCGAATAGGGCGGTCTGGAAGACGCATACGGAACTGACGGCCCTCCGCTCGCAGGGCCTCGGCAGCTGTGAAGAGCGCGTTGCGGCTCCGAGTAAGGATCAGGCCGCGTGTCGTAGACGGATGGGTAGTGAAGCTCTTTACATCTGTCTCCAGAGCTGCGCCCTGTATCGTTTTACGAACCTCGAAGTACGTATCTCGAGAACCTCTAGGGTCACTCCGCAGGGTCTCCCGAGCGTCTGAAAAAAGCTGCTTAAGGGAAATGTTACTGGTGCGGTGATCATGCTCCAGTCTGTAGCTTTCGAAATCGTTGGTATCAACCTTCTCAGAGAGGAAAGTGGCCTCAGTCCTATCGCGTCCTTGATAGCCATAGATTGCCTGAGCGAAATCACCAAGAATCGTGACACCGCATTCCGGATGCAGCAGCTCGACCAGAGCATCACAAAGCGCCTTTCGATCGCCCACGAGATCCTGCGCCTCATCGATAATGACATGCTCAAGCTGTCCGATTGCATCTGCCACAAGCGGGTCACCGGAACGCAACAGCCGCGCTGCGGCTCTTATGTTCGCATCGTAGGTAGCCGCGCCTGAAGCGCCAGTGACAGAAAGAAGACGTGAGGCGAAAGAGTCGAAGGTCCGTATTTGCAGGGCGGCTACATTCGGCTGCTCAGCTAGTCGCGTGTAGACCCGCTCCCTGAGTTCCGCCACGGCCATGCGCGTGAAACTCAGGAGTAGGATACGGGAGGGAGAAAGGTTTTCCTCCTGTACGAGCGCAATCACGCGTTCACACGCAACATGGGTTTTCCCCGACCCTGGTCCTGCCTCGACTACGAGGCGGGCCGGGCCCGGTGCTTTGATGACTCTGTCCTGACTCGGATCGCGTGGGCGGGTGCCTTCGGCATCCTTGGACAATGGCACTATCCCGAACCATTCGTTCAGGAATCTGGCATTCAGGTCGCTCAAGGACCACTCCCGCGTCACAGGGTTGAAGGGACCGCACAGTTGAAGCGCGAAACTCAAAGTCTCAGGCATTGGCTCCGGCTTCGTCCATCGGCCCTCTGATGGCAGCAACTCGGTGACACCCTGCAAATCGCTAAGGCCTAACTCCCGCAGCAAGTCGATCAGGGTTTCTGTTTCGCCCGCCTCTACCACCGGGAAAAGAAGATCAGGGTCCTTGCCGGTGCCGATACCATGGCTCCCAAGCAAGATAGTGCGGCCATCCGGCAGCGATATGCGCCGCTCAGACAATGAGACTAAGACAGTTTCACCACGCATCGTCCCAAAGCCGATGTCGTGAACCCTGCACAACGTATCAATCACATTCTCAACTGTAGTTATTGCTTCTGAGGCGGCACTGCCGCTCATAAACTGAGTCACCAACTCCACGACAGCAATCCGGCTGATGCCTTTCCGAGCATAAACAACACTACGCACCAGGTCGGCGATCGCACGTCTGGCACGCGGCCCGAGCTCTGCGGGCACAACCATGTTTGAAAACTCTTGGGAGACGGTATTCACGTTCGAAATGAGCTCTCTGTTAAATTAGCGTTGACCTTCGTAGGCTTAATAATGAACACTCTCGTCGAGGTGGTGCCATTTTTCAACCTCACAACGCTTAATAGATTTTTATTTAGGTACAGGAGAGCGAATGACGTGGTTCCCAAAGGCTCTGGAGGATCACCACGCTTCGCTTGCTGATCGTTTCTCTGATCTAGCCAGTGAACGCGGATCCTTTCCGGTTTTTGCGATAGAACATGACCTCGACCAACGAGCTCTCTCTGAACTCAAGGCCGCTCTGGCTCTCGGGATTGAGCATGACCCTCAACTGAAGGGAGCCCAATGGGCGTGGGGCTACCTCCCGTTGCTAGTGGCGGCTGCCGAAACTGGCTATCGCTACCGTGGCACGGGAACGGACTTCTGGCCACTTCTGTCTCGGGAGCTGACGGTTGAGACCGGCGGAGAATTCCGTGCTGAGATTACTCGGTTGTTTGAGCTCGGCGCCAAAAATTTTCGGCTGTTTCGCCCCGGGGAAAGCCCTTGGGAACGTCATTTTCCACTAATAGCATGGCCAATTGGTAACGCTTTGGTGCCGCTGGAGATTCAGCCCCAAGTTACAGACGCACTGCGGCGAGCTATACGTGCAGGAATTTCTTTCGAGGATACAGAGGGGATAATCGAGTATCTCAAAAAGCTGGCTGCAGGGCACGCCAGCCGACGCTTTGAGCATTGGATAAGGAATGCTGATGTCGCGCTTGAAGTTATGCGGCGCCTGCTCCTTCCCGATTCTGAGGGGTGGATGTCTGCTGGCATTCTTCATCGGATTGATAAAGATGTCCGCAAGGACGCCCGATCATTCCGCGCAATTTCCGAAGCTCGCCACAATTCCACGCGAAGGATCGCACGACCGAAAGAAATTCCATCGTCCCGGTTCATGGTAAGCCTTTCTGACAGCTTGCCGACCGAACTGGCAATTCGCGGACCTGTTTTGAGCGCCAGTCTGCGAGAAGAAGTGATCGCCGGTTTGCGTATTCAAGGAGACAGGATAAGAGCAACGGGCTCGGAGCACAGTATTTTATTGCGCTCCTTCCTTGCCGGCGGTGAGATCGCGCTCGGCCCATTCGGCATTTTGCCAGAGTCTCCTCTCTACCGAGGCGATACCTTCCTTCGCCCACAACAGGAAACTGCAGACATTCTCTTGGAGAATTTACAGCCTGCAGAGGCTTCGTTCTTTCTGGTTGAGCCAGAGGGGCACACTGCTACCGCTGTAGTACCAGGGGACGCGCTTCCTGTAGGTGCGGCTGTCATACATTGGATTCGCACCGACCAAACCGGTTCGCCCGAATTTCGTCGTCTCGAGACCGTTTCAGATGCCGAGTACCTGCGACGGCATGGCTTCACGTTGCTATCAAAGCGGCCGGCTCTACGTGTTTTAGGTATTCCAATGCCTGGCGTCACTCCAAGCTATTCTGCGCAGTTTCCAATCCTTGTTTCAGCCCGAAATCATGATAGCACTCCCTTTCTCGATGGCGAGAAACACCCTGCGAATTGGCTCGAGCTGCGCGGCAAAAAATGGGCTGCTTTTCAGCCTTCTCCCGGAGAGCATACGCTCTCATCGCCCGAACTCGAAGATGGTGACTCCATCCTTATCGAGGTCGTCGAGCCTCCCGATATTGAACCGGCCTCCATCAGTATTCAGCCTGATAAGGCGACGTTGCGTGATCTTGAGCTAGGCAGGCTGGAGATAAAAATATCTTCGCCGATTGCATTGGAGCAAGTACCTGTTTGCCTTCGCATTTTGTCGGGCGACCAGCAGATCTCCATGGCCGAAGACACAGTAGACCGACTACCTCACATCATTGCCGGAGGTTCGCCACTGCTGCGGCGCTTGCAAACGCAAATGCTCGAACATCAAGCGCCCTTAAGCAGCGTGCGCCTCGACGTGGAAGTCCAAGGTCTTCGCCCTGCCTCTACTCTGATTTCACCCAGCCGTCTGGACCTTCACTACGATCGAGCTTCGGGACTCTGGTTGGATAAAAGCAGCGAAAACAGAACATTTTCGACTCTCATTGCGACCCCGGACTCTCCATTGCCCCATGCCAACGCCGCTGACGACGGCGACCTAAAGTTACTCTTGCCTGCTTCCCCTCGGCACCAAACGCTCGGCTCAGGGGTTGTTGTTTCGGACAACCGCCATCTCAGCTTTGCACAACTGGCCGGAGAAAAGGTCAATGTGCCGATTCTGTTGCGAGAGGCCGACTCCCGTGACGGCTACGTAGGGTTGACCGATGTTGCTCGGGCCACATTAGCCTGGCAACTGGCCGAAGCAGATGATCTGATCAGCAACTGGCGGCGTTTCTCTGTTCTCGACCATCTCGAATCGGCTGTGATCGGACTGCTTTGTGGTGCCCAGTGGCAGAAAACAGAGGCGGGAATAGACCTTTCCATTTTGTCTCAACACGGTGCGCTTTTCCGATGTGCAGAGTCTGTGGGGCTCCTTGCAGGCGAGGACCTGCCGCGGATTGAAATCAATTCCGACTGGATGTTTTTCAGAGACCGCCTGATAGACCGTTTTCGAGTAGTAGTAACCACAATAACGGAAGCCGTGCATCACTGGGATGAGGAAATGGGCGGAGAATTGGATCTCGCTGTGATCGACGCCTACGAAGATCTTCGACTTCATCTGGAGAAAAACGGCCGCGAAGCGTTCGAAGAAGTTGATATGGCACGCCCCGCGGAGGACTGGCTAAGGGCATTGGAGCAGGCACAGGAAATGCCACTACTTCCAATGTTCAGGCGGCTCATCCTGCCGGACTCACGTTGGATATCCCTCACCAGTGCACCGTATGACGAGTTTACCGAGAACGATCTTGTCGACCTCCTTGACGAGTGCCACGTTGATGCATCCCGTCGGCCCGGTCAGCGATGGATTGGCAGGGCTGAGCTGAGGGCCTTAGTGCAATTTTGGCTGTCGCCTGAAGCGACAATATATGAGGAAGACTGGCCACGGCTTCTGTCAAAAGCCTTGTCAGATGTGCGAACGGCCCGCGCCGTTCGCTATACGGCTCTCCGTTACAAGCTTGCACGCCTTGAAATGCGCGACGGAGTGACAGTGTGACAGATCAATACCTTCGTTTCGTCAATGGAGTTCAGGCACTGCGCCGCAGGACCTCGGCGCTCAGCGTCGGCCTTTGCGGAGCTCTTGGTGTCGCAGCCGATCCTCTTCCTCACCAGCTTTCAACGGTACGACGTGTCCTCGGCGAAACCCACGTCCGACACCTTTTGTCAGATGAAGTCGGTCTCGGCAAAACGGTCCAGGCATTAATGATTATCAATGCTTTGCGCTGGCAGCGGCCCTCGCATCGCACAATTATTGTTGCGCCCGACAACCTCTTGTCGCAATGGCAGGAGGAATGCTGGGTTCGCGGGCACATTATGCCTGCCCTTGCTGGTGCCACCGATAACAGCATCGACGAAACGGCAGCTGTTACCCTTGCGAGGCCTCGTGATCTGATGATCCGACAAGGTGAGGGCACACGCACCATCTCTGCAGACTCTTCTCTGTTTGATCTGCTGGTAGTAGATGAACCGCAGACCATGCCACGCGAGACGATCCAAATGTTGTCACAGGCCTCTGACAACTTCAGGCAGGCACTCATACTCTCTGCTACCCCACGCCTCGGAGATCCGGTATGGCGTGAATTGATCATGCGGATGATTGAACCGGAAGCCAGCCAGTTGGCGCGATTGGAAGCCCGTACACTCGTCGATGTTCTCGAGGAACGCGAGAATACCGCGATCGAGCTCCTTGGAGAGAGCGCCGACACACAACAATGGTCGCGAAGCTTCTTGCGAGCCGCTGCCGGCAGGAAAGTGATCCGCAACGGACGAAGCCAATGGAGCGAGTTCTTACCTAAGCGCAGAAACCATGAGGTACGCATCCAACCCATCGAGTCAGAACGGGCCCGGTATGAAATTGCCGACAGGCTGCTACAAGAAGCTGATCCGGAGCAAGGTCTTAAGGGGCCGCTGTGGACTGCTGCGCGCGCTTTGCAGAGAAGCGCAAGAGCTGCGCGAACCGTTCTGACGGACCTTTCAACGCAGGAAGGAAGTCTGGGCAGAAAGGCAGAACGAGCACGAATAACCTCGTTCGAAGACCCTGGTGACAGCCGTCTCGACGCACTTCTCGACATTCTTGCAGATCAATGGAGTTTGGCAGCGGAAAGAGCTTTCATCGTTGTCTGTGGCGACAACCCTACAATCGATATGCTCCGCACGACACTACCTCGTTATTTTCCTGATCTAGCAGGAGCGATTTCGGTGATGCGGCGCCCTGCAACAAGTGAGCTCGACGGTGTCGCTAACCTTCGAGGGGTTCAGGAAACTCTTGCCCCGCTACTCGCTGGAGAGAGCAGGCTGCTTCTTGTGGGTGACTGGGTGCAGGCCGGACTGAATTTACATCACGTTGCGCAAGGTATCATTTTCTTCTCGCTGCCTTGGGAAATCGACAGTATCGATCAGCTGATCGGCCGGATCGACCGCCTCGGCGGCCCGAAGTCCCGGCGCAGGGTGCAGAATACCGTCGATATATGGCGCATCCTTATCGAAGGTTCGCAGGAAGCCGCAATTGCGGATGTGGTTGCTTCGATGGGCGTATTTGATGCACCGATGCCGCCACTCTCCGCTGACGAACTGCAACAGGTTCAAGCCCAGCTGGGCAAAGCAGCAAAGTCGCGAAAAGTTCGCAGATCAGTCGCGCGGCTTGCTGGTGACGGAACCGGATTGACGAGCCGACTAACTGCGCAAGATCCATACACGCCAGAGCGGGCGATCACAGCGTTCTCGGAGTGGCAAGCGCAAACCTGCCCGGCGCCAGCTATGATGCAAGATATCGCGCTGCCACAGGACACGCCCGTCAGAAGAGAAGAACGCGCCTTAGGAGCATGGCTTCAAACCATTGGGAAATCTGACGACTTCAACGTGAGTTCGCGCCGCGACACGTTTGACGACTATCGCTTCAGGACGTTGTGGTACTATCGCGAAGCCGCCACCGGACGCGCAGGCGCCAGCCCTTTTCAGCTACCAGCGACCTCTCGCGACAATTGGATGTCCGATCATATTCCTTTCATTTATCGCCGTTCAGATATTGGAACTCCGCCACGAAAGGCTGTGTTCACGGATGAGGGCGAAGAAACTGCTAGGCCCTTGCGTTTTCTGGACCATGGAAGCGTCGTCCATGACACTTTGCTTAGAGGATATGCGAAAGCTGTCAGCAGTCAGTTTGGACCCGACACGCCGGTTGTGCAGACGAGCGTTTTTCTTCCCGAAGGCCACCCAGCTCGGGGAATTGGTTCTCTTGCGTTCCTAACGGTTGCACCCCTTGATCCTTTCCCGGATCAACTGTTGCCGGGCCTTTGGTCGTCTAAAGCAAGTGCGCTTCTTGACCAAGCGACAACTGACGCACAGAGAAGCTCGCTAATTGAAGATCGGAAAGCCCTGCAAGCACTTTACCACGCTCTACAACGGAGGGTGCGTCTTGAGATTCCGGGAAGATTGATCCGAGAGGGGGTTGTAAGAAGTTCAGACGGGTTGAAACGCCTGAATGCTGAGGATGTTGACCTATGCCTCCAACCCGTTACGGCCTCTACCGACAACGCGATGGCCAGTGGCCGTAGGCCTATGTCAAACTTTCTAAAGCCTGAGGTGGCTTCTGCACTTCGTTCGAAACAATTGGAGCTCATAAGATCTGAAGCGGATCAGTTTGCTCATGATAGCATTGCACAACTATTCCCGGTGCTTGAAGAGTTTGCGACCCAAGTTTCCACTCAATTCGAAATTGAAGTCCGGAACAGGGAGCTCAGACTTCAACGGCGCAGAAATTCACAGCCGGAAGGCGTACCCATTGAACTCTGGCAGGGTCAGATTTCTGCGCTCGAGCGCTCACTTGAAATGGCGCGCCTGAACGGCGCAGAGGCGATCAGATTAATCCAGGAATTTGGAGCAGGACGACTGAAACCTCCGCCGCCAGATTCGTTATGCATCTTAGTTTCCCTCGTCAGCGATCAGTGATCAGAATACAGCCGCAAAAAACTCCCCCAGCCGGGTCGGGTGGCATTTAACATAATGGCGCTTGCGCGCTTGAGGCGGCGATCCAACTATTAATACATCGGAGCGCCGCCTCTTGTGACCAGTTTTCACAATATTGCCGAGTGGAAAATCTCGGCCTGGTGGGCCCAGTGCGGGTTCGCCGCCATCCCCACCCCGCACTTGATCCGCCCCACCGTGCGGCGTCTCCTGCGGTCCCCGCGCTTCTAAGGGTCCGGGTCCCCAATCGCGGTCCGGCCGAAACTGACCGAATCCACTTGGATCAGGAGGCCAAGGCCTCCGTCTCCGTGATTTTCTCGAATTCAGGCAGAAACTCGGGATGGTACATCTCGATATACCGCGTGATGCGTGCGTTGCTGATGAGCTTCGAGACGTAGCCACGCCCCAGAACCAAATCGAGGTGATCGCTCCCGTAGGTGTCCTCGACTAGGCGTAGCTCGCGCTCCAAATTGGCGGACTCGCGCTCCATCAACTCTAGTTGCTGTCGAGAAATCCCCCTGACGGCTTTGGGTTTCTCCGGGTTTTTCAGCTCGCTGGCCGGCGTCGCTGCCAAGAGAGAACGGGCGTAATTGACGGTGTTTTTGTTCATTGCAACCATCAGCTCTGCAGCCTCGATCTGGCGCATCGGTTTCATCTTTTTGAGAATTTGGAATCCGGTCAGAGCGATCTGCTTGTCCTTAAGAAGCTCAGCCGCCTCTGGGCAAATTCCGTCTAGCAGCCGCTTCTTGCCCTGCAGTGATTTGATGTTCACGTTGAGCGCCCGCGCCAACCGATCTTCCGGAACACCACGTTCGAGCGCCTTCAGGATCATCTTGTGTTCCTGAATAGTGGCCAGGCGGCTGATGCGCTTGTTGTACGTGAAGGCTTCGTCGTCCGTCGAAACCTGACACGGGGCATTGCTCTTTCCCAGATCAAGCAAAATCGCGAGGCGCACATGCCCATCGAGCAGCATGAATTTCTCAGGGTCGGATTTGTCGCGAACGACGACCAGGGGCTCGACCAGGCCGACCTCTTCGATCGAGGCAGCGACCTGGCGGTATTTCACCGTTTCTTTGGTTTCTTTGCGAACGGCATAGAGCGGGCAGATCTGCTCCAGTGGCAGCCGCATGAGGCCTTTCTCAAACGCCATGCCGATAGTTTTGTTGCGCTTTGATCGTGCCATCAGACGCCTCCTGTCCGAGCGGCCAAACGGTCAGAGAGGTTTTTGGGAATGGTCGCCAAACCCTCGGCCCTGAGAAGGGTGACGAAATTCTCATCGATCAGAAGTTTGCGCAGGGCTTCCGTGATGAACATCAATTCGTTGCGTGTCGCTGTTGCTTTGCGTAGCAAGACTTGCTTCTTCTCCACGTCGTTCTGGTAGGTCCGGATCAAGCTTTCGACCGACAGCGAGCGTCTCTTTGTTCGGTCCGTGCTTGCGCGTCCTTTGCCGTGTTGCTGGCGCGCCTCAACCAGACGCTTTGCGGCCATGAGCTTGCCGCCGCGAAGGAGATTGTTCTCGTAGGCCTGACGTAGGACGTCCTGAACTTCCGTATCTTTGGCTTCCGCGATGTCGACGGCAACACTCACCGGGATCTTTCCACTCTCGACAGCTCGCAGAAGTCTGTGTTCGCCACTTTCGAGCAGCCGCACAACGCCACGGACGTACTTCAGCGACAAGTTGGTTTTGCGCGCGATCTCGGGTTCCGAATAGCCACGCTCTTTCAGTCCTTTGATGTCGCGCAGGAGATCCAGAGCCCGGTGCTGACGGCGGGCCAGATTTTCGACAAGGCTCATCACGAGGCAATCTTCGCTGCTCGCATCTATGATAATCGCTGGGATCTTGGTTTGACCAAGCTCCTCGAAAGCCTCCAGGCGGCCCTGACCACAGACCAAATCGTAGAGGGGGCCATCTTCTCCCTCTCGCGCTGCAACGGTGATCGGCCGCTTCAACCCGAGCTCGGCGATGTTGTCGACGATCTCTCTGAATGCCTTCTGATTGCGTACACGCGGGTTCACTACCGTGATCCGATCCATTGGGATCAATTCGGCTGCTTGGGGCTGCATCTCGGACATCAGGCCACCTCCGGAACAGAGACGTGGACCGCCATGTCGAACAAGGGATCCAGCGTATCGAAGCGATACGCATCGAGCGACAACCCGTTGTGCTCAGCCAGACGAATTCGAGAGAGGGTCATGTCGAGGCTAGGGAGCAGGTAGTGGTCGAGCGGTCGCTGGTTCGCCCGATCCATGCGAACGGCGATTGTGATGTCAGGTTTGAGACCCATGTCGAAACGGATGTTCCACCGCAGCGAGCCGGCGTTGGTCTCGCTGCATCGGACGATGACGAGGGACGCAGTGAACTCCTTGTTGATCGTGAGCAAGTCTGTCCGAGGGTGCCGCTCCACGCTGCCGCCCGAGGCTTCGATGCTGGCAATTGTCTCGGCAACAATATCGGGATGGAGGTCGCGCAGGCGACGATTGATCTCTATGTATCGATAATCGCGATCGGGCTTGAAACCGACTAACCGATACGCGCGAAGCAGGCTGCCAAAGCGTGAACGATAAGCGCTGCTCGAGGGCAGGGCCTCGGCTTCATCGATGACCATCCCAGACAGAAATCCCTGGGCCTCGAACACATCTTTCAGACCTTCGAGCATTTCGTCGTCGGTGAGTTTGCTCGATCGCGTATTGATGATGGCGTTGGCGGCGGCAAACAGATCTGGATTGACGATCCCCTCGAATGCGCCCTTGGCCCGGACCCAAGTATTCGGATCGTTTTGGACGCGTTGCTTCTTGAGCTTGAAGGAGCTGCGGTTCCAAACGTTGTTGCCGATGTATTTCTCGTTGATCAGGATCTGGTGGACGGTGCTACGGGTCCAGGCACGGCCGAGATCCGTTAGGATGCCACGCGCATTCAGAGCCTCGGCGATCACAGCCTCGGATTTCAGGTATTCAACGAAACTGTGAAAGATCTCTTGGACGACCGCGATTTCATCGGCTGGACCCGGGACCAGAGTGACACGGTCAGTCTGAATGCTCTTGTGTTCACCCCGCTCCAGGATGCCTTTTGTAACCCCATGCTCGTCAATCAGCATACGCCTCAAACCGAAACCAGGCGGACCACCTTGGCGATAGCCGAGCTCGATCAGGCGGCACTGCCCGGTGAAGACCTTCTGTGAGAGCTCGCGGCTGTACTCGCCCGCCATAGCGCGCTTGACGCCTTTGACGATTGTGGAGACAGGGCTGCCGTCATTCTCGAACTGCTCGGCACAATAGATGACGGAGATGCCGGCGCGTTTGCAGATGTATTCGTAATAGGCACTCTCGTCGGCATCCTGAAAGCGGCCCCATCGACTGATGTCGTAGACAAGCACCACCTCGAAATCCGCCCGACCGGACTGAATGTCATCAATTAGTTGTTTTAGCCCGTCACGACCCTGAATCCTTAGCCCGCTCTTTCCTTCGTCGGAATAGGTGTGAACGATTTCGATGCCGCGCTGCTCAGCATAGAGCGCAATGGCGTCGGACTGGTTCTCGGTCGAATAACGCTGGTGTTCCGTCGACATACGCACGTATTGCGCCCCGCGAATACAGCGCTTGGCTTTTGGAGCGTCGGGGCTCTCTTCAAGATCGTCGTGCCAGCTCAAGTGCTAAGCACCTCCATTCATTGAATTCGACACCTGTTGGGAATGGTCGTGATTCCTGTGTGCCTAAGCTTAGACGCCGGAACTCGGAAAAGTGTTTCCGAAGATGGGCAACACTTTTCCAAACCAGGACAACGGCACATGAACAAATTAGACTACCGACAGGAAATTGCGGCCGCGCTGAGACGCGAACTTGGAGGATCACATCAGGCGATAAAGGCGTCCATGAACTGGACGGGCGCGTCGGAGCGAACTGCGAAAAACTGGCTGGCCGGGACGCATGGCCCCACAGGTGAACACCTGATCGAACTCATGCGACACTCAGATGAGGTCGCCGAAACTGTCCTGGCACTGTGCGGCCGTAGCGACGTTTGCATTTCTTTGGAGCTTGCATGTCTCCGGACCGCTCTCGTTCGAATGCTGACAACGGCGGACGAAATCATGGGGACAGAAACCTGAGCGAAACAGCCATTCCCTGCAAGTCTTCGAGTTTTCACTGAAAGGCCGCCAAATTTTCCCTGTTTGGGATTTTAGGGAATACCCCCGCAAGTCGCTGATCTCTTGACCTATTCTGAAGCCTCAGACGCCCGATACACTCGAAATTGTGCATTTTCCCTGTAAATTTCCCTGTTTTCAGGGAATTCTTGGGAGACTGGATAGCTGCAAACTGTCTGCACAGCCAATCACTCCCGTCTCGATTTCGCTCACGCGTTTCTTGCGAATTTGTCGCGAGAAATCCGAGCGTTGTGCGGGTGGGTATATCTCTGAGACGCAGTTTCAGGGTGAATATCTCTACAATTTCCTGAACGTCTCAGTTGAGCAAATTCGGCGGTGCGGTTTGCTGTGATTTCCCTGTTAACAGGGAATTTTTTGTGATTTGAGCCTGTTGCGGCGGTCTAGGCACGAGTATTTTTCTGCAAAACAGGGGCTTAGATGGTTATTTCCCTAGAGTGCGGAACAGGGAATTTCTGCGCCGTGACAGGGAAATCTTTTCACAGAACAGGGAATGTTCAGCGAAGATCAGGGAAAGGCTGTTTTGCCAAATCCAAGCTGCTGTTCTTGCGCCTGCCAATCAAGCGGCAAGGAGGTCCTGACCAGTGTTTCCAGCGTGAGATCGACCAGCTGAGTGCCGGCTATAATGGCAGATTGAATGCGCGGGGAGAGAAAGGCCAGGGGGACGATGCGCCGAATATAGCTCTCCGTTTTATGAGCGTACTGAGCCACCTGTTTCAGAGATACGCCCGTTCTGACCTGATCCGCCCAGATATGCGCGTTGCGCAGCGCGCGCTGCAATGTTGAGTCTGGAAGAGGTTCAAACCCTCCCGCAATGATCTTCATCTCAACCCCGCGCCGGTGGCAGGCGACGGGGGTGTCGAGGTGAAGCAGGAAGGAACGAATGGGTAGTGTCAGAGGAAATCAGCTTGAGGTGGGCAGGGCGGGGCGGTAGCGTTTCGCCATGTCTGAACTTTCTCCCTTTCGCTACTTCAAAACCAGCCCAGAGATCATCCGCCTGGCGGTGATGCTCTATGTCCGGTTCCCATTGTCTCTCCGAAATGTCGAGGACCTGCTGCATGAACGTGGAATAGATGTGAGCCACGAAACTGAGAGGTATTGGTGGAACCGATTTGGACCAGTGTTCGCATCGGAGATCCGCCGGAAACGAGTTCAGCAACTTCGAGCTTACTCACGTTGGCAGTGGCATCTGGACGAGGTCTTCGTGAAGATTAACGGTGAGCAGCACTATCTCTGGCGAGCGATTGATCAAGAAGGAGAGGTGCTTGAAAGTTATGTCACGAAGCGTCGAGACAAGCGAGCAGCTCTTAAATTCTTGAAGAAAGCGATGAAGCGATACGGCCAACCCGAGCTTGTCGTCACTGACCGACTTAGATCCTATGGGGCTGCGATGCGGGAAATTGGCAACGCGGAAAAGCAGGCGACTGCCCGATATCTAAACAACCGGATCGAGAATTCACATCTCCCGTTTCGACGACGAGAACGAGCCATGTCACGGTTTCGAAGGATGCGAAGTTTGCAGAAATATGTTGCCGTCCACGCCTCAGTTTTCAACCACTTCAATCATGAGCGCAGCCTGTCGAATAGAAATCAATTCAAGCTCAACCGAACCGTCGCTCTCACCGAGTGGCGCGGTCTTTGTGCGGGATAAGGGGCAGTCATGCTGGCCCGACTGAGACTGGTTCGAAGTAGTCTGACAGCACACTCGCCTAGAACTTCGCTCGGCGATTAGCCCTTGGCGTACCAGCCGTTGTCGACATAGGTCGCGTTGCCGTTCACAAAGCTGGCCTCGTCAGATGCCAGAAACACAACGGCAGCGGCGACCTCTTCAGGGTACCCGGACATCAAGGTGATTTTCAACTCGGGCAACAACTTCATGTCGCACCAGCAGGATACCAACCGGCTGATCCGCGCCCTGAACAAGGTCGAAACGATCATCTGTGTCGATGTCTGGTGGACGGCGGCAACCCGGTGGTCCGACATCGTCTTCCCGGCCGCAACCACGCTGGAACAGAACGATATCACCTCGGGCGGCACCTATTCCAACGACCGCGTCTATGCGATGAAGAAGGTGATCGAACCGATCGGGGAAAGCCTGCCGGATTACGAGATCTTTGAAGGTCTGGCCGACAAGCTGGGTCTGTGGGCACAATTCACCGACAGCGAAGACAAGATGTATCATATCAAATTGGCCTACGAGGCTTCCGGCGCGGCCAAGGAAATTCCGTTCGAGGAGTTCTGGGAAAAAGGCTATGCCCGCATGCCGGTGCCCGCCGAGGCCCGCAAATGGACCCGCCACGGAGCCTTCTACGAAGACCCCGAAGGCAGCCCGTTGCACACAACCTCGGGCAAGATCGAGATGTTCTGCGACACCATCGCCAACATGGAGCTGGACGACTGCCCCGGCATGCCACAGTGGATCGAGAAACACGAATACCTTGGCGTGGCCAAAGAAGGTCAGCTGCACGTCGTGTCACCCCACCCGTGGTTCCGCCTGCACAGCCAGATGGCGAACTCGGAACGGCTGCGTGATCTCTATATGGTCCAGGGTCGTGAACCCGTGCGCATCAACGCCGAAGACGCCGCCGCGCGTGGCATCGAAGACGGCGACCTGGTCGAGCTTTACAACAAGCGCGGCACGGTGATTGCGGGTGCGGTCGTGTCCGATGGCATCATGCCCGGCGTGGTCTCGATTTATGAAGGTGGCTGGCCGCAACTGGACAGCAAGGGGCGCGACAACTCGGGTCTGGCGAACTTCCTGACCTCGACCCAGCCCACCTCGGGTCTGGCCGAAGCCTCGACTGCCAACACAACGTTGATCGAGATGCGCAAATGCGAGGACCCGGAAGGGCCGAACATGGCCTATCACCCGCCCGCCATAATCGAGGACATGGAGATCGCCGAGATCGATGACGAAGCGCTGGGCCTGGAGCGGCTCGAAGCTCTTACCGCCGCGCTCTATGCCGACATGACACCCGGAGAACAGATGTTCTTTGAACGCTGCACCGTCTGCCACGCCCCGCGCGAGGTGACGCACTATACGCAGCAGCAGTGGAAAGGCATCGTGCCCTCCATGTTCGAACGCGCCGGTCTGGAAGACAGCGAACGCGAACTGGTCATGGATTACCTCATGACGAATGCCGCGGACGCTGCCGCCCACTGAACCCAACGGGCCGGCCCCTGACCCGGGGCCGCCCTCCTCCTGGAGAACGGTGGTCAGCCTTGCGTCCCTTGGCTGGCCATCGGTTTTTTTTATGAAACGGAGCCCCTCTTGCCCTTCGATGCCGCCTCTGCCCCGCTGTGTGACAGCTTTGGCCGCCCGGTCACCTATCTAAGGCTGTCTGTCACGGATCGTTGCGATCTGCGCTGCACCTATTGCATGCCCGAACGCATGAAATTCCTTCCGCGCAGGGATGTTCTGAGCTTGGAAGACATGGCTCGTCTGGCCGAGGTCTTCATCCGCCACGGCGTGCGCAAAATCCGCCTGACCGGGGGCGAACCCTTGGTGCGCAAGGATGTCATGGTGCTGGTCGAAGCTCTGGGGCGACATGTGAAATCCGGACGCCTGGACGAATTGTGCGTGACCACCAACGGCACCCTTTTGGAACGTTACGCCGCTGACCTGATCCGGTTCGGTGTGAAGCGGGTCAATGTCTCGCTGGATACGTTGAATGCCGAACGATATCGCGAGGTCACACGCTTGGGCGATCTGGATCGCGTGATCCGCGGTATCCGCGAGGCGCAGGCGGTCGGTCTTTCCGTCAAGCTGAACGCGGTGGCCAGCCGTGGGGTTTTCGAGGGTGAGCTGGATGAGTTGATCCGCTTTGCCCACTTTCGCGGCGTCGACCTGACCCTGATCGAACAGATGCCGATGGGCGATACGGGCAACGGGGACAGCTTTTTGTCCCTGGCCAGTCTGCGCGACGACCTGGCCCAACGTTGGACGCTGCAGGACATCGCCCTGACCACCGAGGGCCCCGCACGCTACGTGACGGTGCGCGAAACCGGCGGCAGGCTGGGCTTCATCACGCCGATGTCCTGTTCCTTTTGCGATACGTGCAACCGGGTCCGTCTCAGCTGTACCGGCAAGCTGTATACCTGCATGGGGAACCAGGGGGCGACTGGAGGCGCTGAAGGGCGAAGAGAAACGAAGCAACACGACCCGATCAGCAGGTGCAAAGAGTAACTTAGATCACGCCAGATACTGTCCAAAAAATGGGGAGTAGCTCAATAGGAACCGCCAAGAAACTGTCGGCGAAGTTCTTTAATAGCTTTACCGATCACATCGGCAACGATGGCACCACCTGAGGTGCCCCTTAGCGATACGGATTGGCATGTAGGAGGGGCGGCATAGTCAGCTCACGGACGTCTTGCACGCCCTCCGGTTCGGCCACTTCGCGCAAGACCAATGGTCGGGTGCCATCTGTGTCCTGCCGCAGGAAATCACGCAGTTCGAGCGCCAAAGCCGTATTCCGTTCGCCCAGGAATTCGGTGATGTTGCCGTTGCCGGCGCGGATTGCGACATAGGGTTGTTCCCCCTGGACGTCAGGCCATCGGGTAAACTCCGTGCCGGCGAAGAGTTCTTCGAGTTGGACATCGACTTCACCGCACACGGCCGACGAATGCACGACAACCACGAACGCGCCGTATTCGTTGGACGTTCGGTCGATAGCCGTTCCAAAATCGGTGGCGAGCAACACGTCAGAGTCCTGAAACTCGCCGCCCCAGGCACAGGTGTCTTTGTGGGCGATTTTGACCGGAGCCGCAGCCGAGTTGAGACCAAGCAGCGTTATCCCGCGTTCGACGTACACCATGTCGCCCTGGTCCCGGTTGACGACCCAGCTTTCCCATGCCTCCGAACCTCCCGACGATCGGATGACAAAATCGCCGACAAGGCCGGATGGCGCAACGGATCGCATAACATCCGCGTCAATCAGGAACGCGTTGTCGCGAAACGCGCCGACCACGCTGTCGTAATACGCCTGGTCCGGTGTCACGTGCTCGAATACGCTTTTCAAGTTGCCGAACCGCAAAGGCACCTCGTCTGACAGAGGAAACGACGTTAGGCCCGGGCTGCCCAGACTTCCGGCCAGCGCACAAAACTCTGCAGGCAGCTTTGTCTTACGCCCTTCGAACACGCCGACCCGGGCGCAGTTGTCGACCCAGACAAACCGGTCGCCGTACCACATGTCCAACAATTTCCACGGCAGTTTGGTGCCGTCGTCCAAGTCGTACAGAATGTCTCGTACACGCAGATCTTCGTCCAATTGGAAGACGGCGGGTAGCTTGACGAAACGTGTGCCCAAATACGCCTTCTTGGCGGTTGCATCGACCCGGATGCCGGCGTCAAGCTGCGGGAAGTCCGCGAGTGACGAAAGGAACGTCCAGTGTTCTTCCAGAAGCTGGTCCAGGTTCTCCGTCGTGCTCCGCAAGGAGGGGGTCGCCCCCAGGAGGTCGCGTCCGTAGCCCATGGCCTGGGTGTCGGCTCCGAGCAATCCAAGGAACGTCGGCGCGAGATCGAATGTCGTGCCGGGTCTGTCGATCCTGCCAGGCTCGATCCCCGCCCCGAATGCCAATACAAGGTTCCTGCGCTCCGCGGCCTCGAGGGTGTCCCAGACCGAGTTTGGTCTGGACAGGTGATCTGACATCACCACCAGGACCGTGTCTTCCATCGCCGGGTTGCCGAGGACGTGCCGGATGAACTCGCCCGCCATATGGTCGGCACAGTGAATCGAGTTGAGGAAAGGATTGGCGCCGTCTGCATAGATGATGTCTTTGCATGTGTCAGAAACGGTGCCGCCTTCCGGGTGGTGCGTATCGACGGTAAGCAGGACCATGCCGAAAGGCGTGTCGCGCGCAGCATACTCGTCGAACCGTCGCGCGGAGAGGTCCAGAAGGGCGTCGTCGTAGATTCCCCAGATGGACTCGTAATTCGGGTCATCCAGCTGGCCAAGAATATCGTCCGCGCCCTCGACCAAGTCAAAGCCGTGCGATTCGTAGAACGTGCCCCACCCAGCGAATTCAAGCGACGAGCCGTGCATGTAGGTCATGTCGTAACCCGCGTCGCGCAACAGGTCGCCCATGCAGGTCGCGGCGGGCAGGAACTCGTCGGAACCTGCTCCGGACCCCGCGAGCGGGATGCCGCACTGACTGGCGACCATTGCCCCGATGGTCCAACTGGCCCATGTGACCTGCGTCATGTCGGTGAAGCTGAGCGCTTCTCGTTCCAGCGCGTTCAGGTTCGGTGTCAGGCCGGGAAAGATCTCCGCGTCCATGTAGGTCCGTTCGACCGACTCGAGATACAGCAAGACGAGGTTCTTATCGGCCCCTTTGACGTCGCGTGTGTTGATCGCGATGTATTCCGGTGGTGCCGGAACTCGGCTTCCGTCGCCAAATGATTTGATCCCGTATTTCCAAGCCAGATCGCTGACGTCGAGCACCGTAGGGTTTACCGCGAACGCTGCGAGCAGCGCGGCCGTTCCGGTCAGGATCGGGACACGGGTTCGCGTGTCGCTTTCCCTGGCGCGGATGACGTGAAACGCAACATACGCGGCCACCAGTGCCGCGACCAGCATGAGCGCGGTGACTGCAATGACCGCGGTGAAATCCTGGACGGTGGCGCCCTTCATCCCGGCGCCAAGGTGAAAGAGGACGGATTCGTCGATGCCCGAACCGGTGAGCGCATTCAGCCCATAATACGTGATCAGAAAAAGCAGCAAAACCAGAATGCCGAGCGCAAATCCGATGGCCGCGCGGCGTGATGCGACCGCCTTTCGCAGCACCACTAGAGCCAGAAATGTAAGTGCGAGGCTTATGGCTGCTGCCATATCGGTTATTTCCTCTGATCAGATCCGCGCTCCCTTCGGCTCGCAATTGACGCCATATGGGGACCTGCGTGCAATCTCCTGCCACGCGCGGGAAATGTCCAGTGCAACTCGCCTAACGTGAGTCCTCGTTGCAGAAAGGTGGTGGTTTGAGCACCGGAGGGCTTCTGGTTCATTGGTGCCGACGTCAGCCACTGCCAAGGGGCGGCCTTGCGCTCCAAACCAATGATGGTTCATCATCAGGTACTATTCGGACAGGCACCCCGGTGCTGAAAAATGGAGGGCGAATTGAGAGTATTCTTTACAGGTGGCAGCGGCAAGGCGGGCAAATGGGCTATCCGGCACTTGCAGGCTCAAGGCCATCACGTTGTGAATGTGGATCAATCGCCGTCTGGGCTGAATTGTCCCGAGTTGTTGGTTGACCTCTGCGACGCGGGGCAAGTCATTGGCGCCATGTCCCAGTTCATCGAAGATGCGGAATTGGACAGGGGCGCTGGCGTTCCAACCTATGACGCCGTTGTGCATTTCGCGGCAATCCCCCGCGTCATGATCGGGACAGACGGTGAGTGCTTTCGCCAGAACACTTTAACCACCTACAACGTGATCGAGGCGGCAGTGAAGCTTGGCGTTCCGAAGGTGATCTTCGCAAGCTCCGAGACCACCTATGCCATCTGCTTTGCCGAAGGAGAGATGAAACCAGATTTCGTCCCTGTAGATGAAACCCACCCGACCGTGCCCCATGACAGCTACGCCATGTCGAAGGTCTGCAACGAGGCGACCGCGCGAGCCTTTCAGGCCCGGACCGGCGCTGACATCTACGGATTGCGGATCAACAACGTGATCGAGCCGCAAGAGTATACAGAGAATTTCCCGGCATATATGGAGACACCGGCGCTGCGCCGCCGCAACATTTTTGCTTATATCGATGCTCGCGATTTGGGGCATATGGTCGATTGCTGCCTGAAGACCGACGGCTTGGGCTACGAAGTGTTCAACGTTTCGAACGACGACATGTCGGTCGGTATCACTTCGGGGCAGGTGATTGAGCAGTTTTACCAGGGTGTCGAGGTGCGCAGCGAGATGGGTGCGAACGAGACATTCTTTTCCAACAAGAAGGCCAAAAAGATGGTCGGGTTTCAGCCAAGGCACTCTTGGCGCGATGTCTTGGATTGATCGACCTGTAGGGAACCTTCTGTCGGGCAATCTTACCGGAATTCTCAGTATGCGTATTGAAGCGCTTGGCTGTGTCGCCAACGCTGATGCTTGCATTATGGATACTGTCACTTTGTCCCGCCACCGGGGATGAAGGGCTATTGCCGTTGATCATGCATTGCGCAGAAACCGTCTCAACGGGCCCGAAGCTGTCTTTCGCGGTTGTTTTTTTAAGGGTCAGCCAAAGGCCAAGACGCGCCCTAAGCTCAAACCGCACCAGGACATGCCCCGCATGCTCTCAACCTTTCCAAAAACCGAGGACGATCAGGTGGCGGGCATGCTTTCCCGCGTGATGGAAAACTCTTTTAATTTGACACAAGAATTAAAACGCGGCTTAAAGACCTTATGGGAAAATCATTGTTTCTGGGGCTGGATCTGGGCACGTCGGGGCTGAAAGCCCTGCTCTTGGATAATCGCGGGAAAACGATAGCTACGGGCGACCGAACCTATCCGGTTTCTCACCCCCTCACTGGGTGGAGCGAACAGGATCCGGCCGATTGGGTACACGCCTGCAACGAGGTCCTGACCGAATTGGCCGGGAGCCATCCTGACGAAATGGCAGATGTGAAAGGGATCGGTGTCTCGGGGCAAATGCACGGCGCTACGGTGCTTGGCAAAGATCGCCAGGTGATCCGTCCCTGCATCCTCTGGAACGACGTTCGAAGCCATGTGCAAGCCGCCCGGTTGGACGGCATTCCCGAGTTTCGCGAGATCTCGGGCAACATTGTGTTCCCGGGATTCACCGCGCCCAAACTTGTTTGGATGGCCGAAAACGAACCAGACCTCTTTTCCGCTGTCGACATGGTGCTTTTACCGAAAGACTACTTGAACTTCTGGCTCACCGGCATCTGCGCATCGGACATGTCCGATAGCGCCGGAACCTCATGGCTGGACGTCGGAGCCAGGGATTGGTCCGACGAGCTTTTGTCAAAATCGGGCATGCGGCGCGATCAGATGCCGGATTTGCATGAGGGGTGCAATGTCATCGGGGCTTTGAAACCCGAACTTGCGACACAATGGGGCATCGATGGAAAGGTCGCCGTGGTCGGTGGTGGCGGCGACAATGCGGCCGCGGCCTGTGGCTTGGGCACGCTGAGAGAAGGGGACGGTTTCGTGTCGCTTGGCACCTCCGGTGTGCTGCTTGCGGGCAAAGAGCAATTCTCGCCGATGCCATCCTCCGCCGTTCACACTTTTTGCCACGCCGTGCCGGGGCGATGGTACCAGATGGGCGTAATCCTGGCGGCGACCGACAGTCTCAATTGGCTCTCCCGGAACCTGGGCCGCGATCCACAAAACCTGTCAGAGGAACTGGGCGAAACAATCTCCGGCCCCGGCCAGATGCAATTCCTGCCCTACCTGTCTGGCGAACGCACGCCACATAATGACAGCGAAATTCGCGGCGCATTTCTGAATATCGACATCAGCTCTGGGCAAGCCGAGATGACCCAGGCCGTTTTGGAAGGGGTCAGTTTTGCACTGCGCGACAGTCTTGAGGCCTTGAAAAGCACAGGTACCAGCCTGAATCGGGTTCTGGCCACCGGCGGCGGTTCGCAATCTCCCTATTGGGTCGAGTTGCTGGCGACGGTTTTGAACATCCCCATCGATCTTCCCGAAAAGGGAGAATTCGGCGCAGCGCTCGGCGCGGCCCGATTGGCAATGATCGGGGTCACCGGTGCGAACCCGGATGACATCATGACCCAGCCAAGAATAGCGAACACAATTAGCCCCCGGCGGGACCTGGTTGCGACCTACGAGGTTGCTTACCAATCCTGGCGAACGATTTACCCTGCAGTGAAGGTGCTGACATGACAAACTTTTTCGAAGGTATCCCAAAAATCGCCTACGAAGGTGCAAACAGCACGAACCCGCTTGCCTTTCGTCACTACAACCCGGACGAAATGGTCATGGGCAAACGCATGGAAGACCACCTGCGTTTTTCCGTTGCCTATTGGCACAGTTTCGCCTGGGAGGGCGGTGATCCGTTCGGCGGGCAGACATTCGAGCGTCCCTGGTACCCGCAAGACAACATGGCGAACGCCAAGCTGAAAGCCGATGTCGCGTTCGAGCTGTTCGATATTCTGAACGCGCCATTCTTTTGTTTTCACGATGCCGATGTGCGACCGGAAACGGGCAACTTCGCGGATAACGCGAGCACTCTGGACGAGATGACCGACTACTTCGCTGAGAAAATGGAGGCAACGGGCACGCGGTTGCTTTGGGGCACGGCGAATATGTTCAGCCATCGCCGGTGGATGTCTGGCGCTTCAACCAATCCAGACCCTGACGTTTTCGCCTTCGCCGCCGCAACAGTGAAGAGCTGCCTGGATGCGACGCACAAACTGGGGGGACAGAATTATGTGCTTTGGGGCGGTCGCGAGGGATACGAGACGCTTTTGAACACCGATCTCAGCACCGAGCTGGACCATATGGGCCGGTTTCTCAACATGGTGGTCGATTACAAACACAAGATTGGTTTTGAAGGCACCATTCTGGTTGAGCCAAAGCCGCAGGAGCCGTCCAAGCATCAATATGATTATGACGTGGCCACGTGTTTCGGGTTTTTGAAGAACTACGGTCTGGAGAATGAGGTCAAGATCAACATCGAGCAAGGGCATGCCATCCTGGCGGGCCACTCGTTCGAGCACGAGATCGCCACCGCTGCCGCTCTGGGTGTGTTCGGGTCGATCGATATGAACCGCAATGATTACCAGTCGGGCTGGGACACGGATCAGTTTCCCAACAACACACCCGAAGTCGCGCTGGCGTATTATCACATTCTCAAAGCGGGTGGATACACCACGGGAGGAACCAATTTCGATGCCAAACTTCGGCGTCAATCGCTTGATCCCGTGGATCTTGTGGCGGCGCATGTGGGAGGGATGGATACCTGTGCGCGGGGCCTGAAGGCGGCGGCTGCGATGATCGAGGATGGCGGGCTTGAGGCAGCCTTGGGCGAGCGGTATGCCGGGTGGCAGAACGCATCAGCCAAGGCGATGCTAAACAGTGACCTTGGCAGCATCGCGCAGCGTGTTCTGGACAAGGGCATTAACCCCACGCCCAAATCCGGTCGTCAGGAGATTTTGGAAAACTACGTCAATCGCTTCGTCTAGCTCGTGCCGCAGAACGCCTTTTGACTGTTTCCCTGCGCGGGGTCGTTTGAAATTCACGCGCAGGATCGAGGTAGTTGCGCGCCATCATCCCGAGCCGGAAGCTGCCTGACCTCGGTATGATCCCAGTCTGGCCGCTTCTCCGTCGATCAATAAGCAGTGACAACGATGTCGCTTCCGTCCCGGTCAAGGCTTAAGGACTGGTTTGCATCGACGCTATGCCAATCGCTCAGCCCACCGTCGGGCCACGTTACCCGAATCCGGGCGCTTTCTGCTGCGCCAAGTCCGAAATGTTGTGGCCCCGACGTGCCGCCGCCATGGCCGCCCCCCACGACGACTTCGCGCGTAAAGGTTCGATCGGCGGTTGCTACCTCGATCCAAGCGCCAACCGCCTGCACATTGGGGGCAAGTTGATGCAAGGCAACGGATATCCAGTTGCCAGAGACCTCGGTCACGTTCTGATACACTTCCAGGGGTGCCCGCCGGTTCACCACGGCCACATCCAAAAGCCCGTCGCGATTGAAATCCGCCAGAACCGCGCCGCGACTTCGGTGGAGTGTCGCCAACCCGGCACGATCACCCTTTTCAACAAACTTTCCAGCAGTGGTTTGAACCAGCAGGTTGTTGGGGTCCAGCATCGCACTGCCGGGCATTTGCTCCACATTGCCCTTGGATATGAAAATATCGTCCAGCCCGTCATTCTGAACATCGCCGAAACTGACATGCCAACCTGTCGACGGTCGCCCGTCATCGCCGGTATAGGGTCGGTGGGCAGTCACACCCAAATCGAACGGCGCGTTTTCGTATGCCGGTATTTCGCGATTGGTCAGGAACTGAAATTTCTGGTCCGCCATCGACGTCAGGAAGACATCCGGCAAACCGTCGCCGCTTATGTCGCGGCTGGCAATCCCCATGCCCCAGATGCTGAATCGCTGCCAGCCGTCCTGTCGTGTGTACAAACGCGGCTCGGGTTCAAGCGCCCAAAGCTGCTCTTCCCCGTCGCGCACGTAGTAGTGGCGGTCGTTGCTAACCCGAAGATCGGCTCGGCCGTTTCGTCCCCAATCTGTAAACAGCATGGACAGCGCGCAGAAACCCGGGTCCAGCGGGAAAGCTGCTCCATATACCTCGCCTTGCGGGCGATACAGCTCGTTCGTGTCACAGGCTTCAAATGGCCCGGCGGGGTCTGTTCGGTCGACGTAATTCCCGATGGCTAGCGTGGGAAGGCTTTGACCCGCTTCCCAGGTCGCCGAGAATGCAGTTGTCCATTTCTCATGAGGATCAAGCGCCAGGGTGTCAAAAGGCGTAAATCCGCACGCACCGTCACCTTTCAGCAAAAGATTTCGACCTGCGCGCAAGACAGCAAGATCGATGTTGCCATCGCTGTCGATATCAAGCGGATACGCTCCGGTGACCGAGGTCAGGGCAAGCGTGTCCGGTGTCGCCTCTTCAAACCTGACGGCGTCGTTGCGTTGGGACAGGTTTCGAAAAAGCTTTGCGGGATTGCTGCCACCTGCCGCATAGAGTTCGGGAAACGCATCGCCATCGCAATCGAAACTGGCAAGCCCGCCTCCGACGTAGTGTTCCCAGCCACCCTGATAGATGTGTTCGGCCACCTGAACAGGCTTGAACACCGGTTCGGCCATGGCCAGAGCAGGGGAGACAGCAACGAAAAAAAGACCGGAAAGCCTATTCGACATGGCCCCCAAGCTCCTCCAGAGACGTTTTTGCGACTTCCTGAAGGGCATAAGCAGCAGCACCGCGCGCCCACATGGAATCGCCCCATTTATGGATCACCACCTTAGGGGGCGGCAGGTCTATCTGCACGATTGAATCCTTGATACTGTCGATGACCGTTTCGGCATACAGGTGATCTGCCATGATGCGCTCGCCCGAAAGAATGATCAGTTCCGGGTCGAAGATGTTCACAAGATTAGCCAACCCCATCGCGAACATTCGGCCCGCGCGATCAATGATCGACCTGGGCAACGCTTCACCCTGATAAGCCCTGTCCAGAAGAAGCTGAATCTTGTTCCCTACGGTGTCATCCTTGGCAAACATCCCTGCGACCGAAGCTTCGCGCAACAAAGCGTAATCCGCCACATACGCCTCCAGGCAGCCACGCTGTCCACAACGGCACAGCGCACCATCAAGGTGCACCTTCGTGTGCCCAAATTCCGCGCCGCACCCGCGGGTTCCCCGGTAAATCTCCCCACCCAGGACGACCCCTAATCCTACGCCACTTTCGATGGTGATGACTAAGAAATCACTCACCCCTTTGCCATGGCCGAAATACTGTTCGGCTGTCGCAACCGTGTTCGCGTCGTTGTCCAAGAAAACCGGCAGTTCAATGATCTCGCGCAGAACCTTGCCGAAGTCGACCTTGCGGCTATTCAATGACGGGGACCAGTGAACCATTCCCTTTGTGGCATCAATAACGCCAGCCAATCCCACCCCAACCGCTGATAGCTGCGTCAGCGCCAGGTTGCTTTCTGCGCATGCCCGTTCCACAGCGGTCCGGATTTCCACCGCGAGGTTTCGTGCCGGGGAGACCCGTTCTTGGATGCTGGTGTTGAATTCCCCAAGCAATTCGCCCTCGAAATCCATGATCGCGACCGACATCGAATTGTTCGCAACCTTCACACCGGCAACGAAATGTGCATCGCCGCGGATCTTCAACGCCACGCGCGGGCGGCCTCTTTTACTTTCCCCGGAACCGTTTGATCTGGGAACCTCCTCGATCAACCCTTCCCGAAGCATTTCGGCGGTGACCGTGGTGACGGTTGCCTGACTAATCCCGGTTTCCTGTGCGATATCGATTCTTGCGACCCGGTTGGCTTCCCGAATTGAATTCAGAATCTTCCGCCGCCCTCGTAGTCTTTGATCGCGTAGCATCGAGATTCCCTGCAAGTTCTGACGGCAACCCCAAGAATACCAGATGCTGGCCCAAGATTTGACCATAGCTGCGCTTGGCTTTTCCATTGCTGATGGATGTATTTAGCCAGTTAATTTGACAATAAAATTTAAAAAGCTAAGAGTCAAACTACCGCACTCTACCTGAGTCTTTTTGGGTGAGTGCAAAATGGGAGGATATCATGAGAAAGATTGTAACTGCCGCGGCAGCAATGACGATGGTCGTGTCGACCGCGGCCTTTGCGCAAGACCTTACCGTCGGCGTAAGCTGGTCGAATTTCCAGGAAGAGCGTTGGAAGACCGACGAAGCGGCCATCAAAGGCGCACTTGAGGCTGCTGGTGCGGCTTACATTTCAGCGGACGCACAATCGTCTTCGGCCAAACAGCTTTCCGACGTGGAAAGCCTGATTGCCCAGGGCGTCGACGCGCTGATCATTCTGGCCCAGGACGCTCAGGCCATCGGTCCAGCGGTGCAGGCTGCTGCAGATGAGGGCATCCCGGTTGTCGGGTATGACCGTCTGATCGAAGACAGTCGTGCCTTTTACCTGACCTTCGACAATGTCGAAGTCGGGCGCATGCAGGCGCGTGCAGTCTTTGCAGCACAGCCCAGCGGCAATTACGTGATGATCAAGGGTTCGGCTCAGGACCCGAACGCAGACTTCCTGCGCGGCGGTCAGCAAGAGATTCTGCAGGCCGCGATCGACGCGGGTGACATCACCATCGTCGGCGAAGCGTATACGGATGGCTGGCTTCCTGCCAATGCGCAGCGCAACATGGAACAGATCCTGACCGCCGCCGACAACAAGGTTGACGCCGTGGTCGCCTCGAATGACGGCACGGCTGGTGGCGTTGTTGCAGCCCTGACAGCACAGGGTATGGAAGGTATCCCGGTCTCTGGCCAGGATGGCGACCATGCAGCGCTGAACCGCGTGGCAAAAGGTCATCAGACCGTATCGGTGTGGAAAGACGCGCGTGACCTTGGCCGCGCTGCAGGCGAAATCGCCGTGGCGTTGGCCGGTGGGTCCGCGATGGCAGACGTCGAGGGCGCACAAGCCTGGACATCGCCAGCAGGCACCGACATGACGGCGATTTTCCTGGCGCCTCAACCGATCACTCAGGAGAACATGAGCCTGGTCGTCGATGCAGGTTGGATTTCCCAGGAAGCCCTTTGCCAGGGTGTGACTGGCGGTCCGGCACCCTGCAACTGATAGCCACCTGAGCTTGACAAGAAATGTCCCCTCCCTTCGGGGTGGGGACTGATGTTGCTGCACCCAGGACATGGAAATGACCGACAATTCAACTGATACCAGCGCCCCCACGCGAGTGCGGCGAAACATTATTCAAACGCTCGAAGTCGATACCCGCTTGTTGGGCATGATCGGGGCCTTCGTGCTGGTCTGTCTGGTTTTCAACGTGCTGACCGATGGCCGGTTTCTGACACCGCGCAATATCTTCAATCTGACGATTCAAACCGTATCCGTGGCCATCATGGCCACAGGAATGGTGTTTGTAATCGTAACCCGGAATATCGACCTGTCTGTCGGCGCCTTGTTGGCCACCTGTTCAGCAATGATGGCAATGACCCAAACATTGGTCACGCCCGAATGGCTGGGCTTGGGCCTGAACCACCCTTTAACAGCGCCTATCGCAATCCTGGTCGGGGCTTTGACCGGTATAATCATCGGCGGTTTTCATGGCTGGCTGGTGGGTTATCTTGCCGTTCCCGCCTTCATCGTCACCCTCGGCGGGTTTCTGATCTGGCGCAATGTCGCCTGGTATCTGACCACCGGTCAGACCATCGGCCCGCTGGATGGGAACTTTCAGATGTTTGGGGGTATCAATGGCACCCTGGGCGAAACCTGGAGCCTTGTTTTCGGCGTCTTGGCCGTGCTTGTGACGTTCTTCGCCATTTTCAATGCGCGGCGCTCCAAACTTGCCCACAACTTCCCGGTTAAACCGGTCTGGGCCGAATTCACCATTGCTGGGGTCGCGGCCATTGCCATCCTTGGGTTGGTCGGCATCCTGAACAGCTACCAGATACCCGAACGCCGTTTGGTGCGGATGTTCGAAGCCCGCGGAGAAGTGATGCCCGAAGGCTATACAGCCGGGTATGGCGTTCCAATCTCGGTGTTCATCCTGATCATGGTCGTGATCGTCATGACACTGGTGGCCCGGAGAACCCGACTCGGGCGCTACATCTTTGCGGCAGGCGGCAACCCGGACGCCGCTATGCTCTCTGGCATCAACACACGGATGTTGACCGTGAAGGTCTTTGCAATCATGGGATTGTTGTGTGCTATTTCGGCGATTGTCGCTTCGTCGCGGCAGACCTTTCACTCAAATGACATCGGCACGTTGGACGAGTTAAGGGTCATCGCCGCCGCGGTTATCGGCGGCACTGCCCTTTCTGGCGGGATCGGTACAATCTATGGCGCGATTCTGGGCGCGCTTATCATGCAAAGCCTGCAATCGGGGATGGCCATGGTTGGCGTCGATGCACCGTTTCAAAACATTGTCGTCGGCGCGGTCCTGGTCTTCGCGGTTCTGATCGACACCCTATACCGCAAGCGGACAGGAGATTGACCATGACCGAACGCGGCACTCCCCTCGTCGAAATGCGTGACATGCAAAAGGCTTTCGGCGGCATCCGCGCCGTCGATCACGTGAATATTAACCTTTACCCCGGCGAAGTCGTCGGCGTTCTGGGGCACAACGGTGCAGGCAAATCAGTCTTGATGAAGATGCTCTCGGGGGCTGAACAACGTGATGGCGGGAAGATACTGATCAATGGCGTCGAAGCCGATATCAACAACCCCCGCGACGCGCGCAATTTTAATATCGAGACGATCTATCAATACCTTGCTTTGGCAGACAATCTGGATGCCTCGTCCAACCTGTTTCTGGGCCGCGAACTGGTGACCAGGCTGGGGCTGGTGGATGATGCGCGCATGGAGGCTGAAACGCGCAAGATCATGCACCGACTGAACCCCAATTTCAAACGCTACGAGGCCCCAGTTTCGGCGCTGTCAGGGGGCCAAAGGCAATCGGTCGCCATTGCGCGGGCGGTCTATTTCAATGCCAAAATTCTGATCATGGACGAACCGACGGCTGCTCTGGGGGTCGAAGAAACGCGCATGGTGTCTGAATTGATCCAGGAGCTTAAGAAGCAGGGGATCGGGATTTTCCTGATCGACCACGACATTCACCAGGTCAAAAACATGTGCGACCGGGCCAGCGTGATGAAAAACGGCAAGCTTGTTGGCACGGTTGATGTCGATAAAGTCACCGAAGACGACCTTCTGGGGATGATCATCCTTGGTAAAAATCCCAAGGACAAGAATGCCGAGGGCAACGCGGGAGGTGAGGTTTAACCCCACTTCTCACAACGCCACTCAACCTCAGGAACGATCCGAAAAAAAGGGGTAGTGCCGCCACGAATCCGCGCTCAAGGCAAGTTTTCTTGGGGCGGTCAGGTGACGTGTATGATCCCAACTTGGCACTGACGGAGAGCCAGAAGACGAACAGGATGCAAATACCTCGAATGGCAGCGTGAAAGCTACAAATGAGGATTAGTGCAACAATAGCGATACGGGCGAAGAAATCGGTGGTTGTCGAGCGTGTTTATACGGTCGCAGTGGAACCCGAACGATTTGAAGAACTTGCACATATTTGGAATGTAAGGCCGCAGAACGCAACGACGTCTGGGAATGACACCTATTCGGGCATCATCGATCGGGCTGAAGATCACTTCTTCTGACGTCTGGGGCGATGACACGAACACTGGCGGCGCGGGCAATGACCGACTGTGGGGCTGCACGGCGATGATCTGTTCGTGTTTGACCCGGGTTCGGGCCGCGATACGATTAATGGGTTTCGGGCGGGCAAGGGAAGCGATGACGTCATCTTGGTGCGCGACAGCGGCGTTGCAAGCTTCGATGCGCTTACGGAAGTGCCTGTCTGGCATCGGGGGGCCACGACTTTTACCTTGCCAGATGGCAGCCAGATCGTGTGCGTGGGCGCAAGCCGGGTGATTTCCACCCGGACGATTTCCGGTTTGAAGTGACCACGTCGGCGTTGTTCAGTGACGGCGACGATGTGGCGGACTTCAACAGCCTTCTCGATGGTGAATATATTGACGGCACGCAATATCACGGGCTTGCCGGCGATGATGACGTGACACTGGCCAATGATGCAGCAGTCGCTGCGGCAGCGGGCTTTGTCCCCGGCCCTTTGTTTGACGCGGGTGACGGCAATGACATCATTCACACCGGTGCGGGCACTAACCCTGGCAACTTCACATATGACTTGGTCTATGCAGGACAAGGCGATGATACGATCTACCTTGAGGCGGGGTATGTCAGAGCCAGAGGCGACGCTGGGCCAGACACTTCATATTCGTCGATCACGACACCGGCGCGGCGCAGATCGCCATCCTGTATGACGTCAGCCGCGACGAGGGCGATTTGGTCGACCTGACAGACCGGGGCATCACAGAGGCGGACATTCTGGCCGGATAGCCGCGCGCGTTTTTCTCTGCGATACGGGCGAGGGGATGGGCCGGTTCATCGTGGCGCAAGTCGTCAATTCCAGCCCAGGGATTTTCCAGGACACGCCCCGGAAAGTCCGAACTGAGCCACTCCATTCCCGCGGTCGCGGGCAAAAATCGTGGCCGCACAGCCGGGGATACCGGTCCCGTTTACCACCCAGGCTTGCTGACCGAGTCCCTTGTGTTTGTCTTTACACTCAAAGGCGCAAGCGAAGGGTTGGTTCAGCTAAGCGCGTCGCGGCGCTGGCGGACCCAAGCACGTGTTATGGCGACTGGCAGGTCCTCGCACTCGATGAAACCACCTGCGCGCTTCACCAGCGCATCCTTGCGGCCGGATCCGGGATCACTGTTGCCGATGTATCATGTCGCACAGCGAAGCTGGCGCGCTCGTGTCGGTCCGGGTGCCTGTTGGCGCGTCGATCGCTGACGAAATGGCCTACCGCCATCCGCGCGAAGCTTCGGCAGTGCCGTTGGTCTGGCAGTCCGGCCACGCCGAAACCTGCCTTGCACAGGTTGAGATCGACGCCGCAGCGCTCACTCGGCTAAAACGCGGTCGATCAGTTGAACGGGCCTTTGTTTCGGTGATCAACGCAGGGCCATTGGTGGTCTCATTGTCCCCATTGGGGTGAAGCGAGGCCTGGAAGATCAGCAGGATTGCGGCGGGACACGGGAGTAAAGCGTCTTAGGCCGGGACCAATGCCCGCAAGGGCCAGTTCCTTATCTTCACCGCATCCTCGGGCCGGGTCGCGCGTTGGGCTGGGCAATCTCGTCCTCACCCCGCATATTGTCAGGGTGACCCACGACGGGAATACCCCCTGTCAGCGCGATGTTCGCCAATCTCGTGCTGGACCAACTTGCAAAAGGAGGCCCCATGGCCAAGGACATCGACAAAAGGATAATCGCTGACTTTGTCGCGGCTGGGGTGGATTTCGTCACCTCGGTCCCGTGCAAACAACTGGCCGGTGTGATCGAGACGCTCGACCAGACCCCGGCGATCAAGCATGTGCCGTCAAATAAGGAAGACGAAGGCATGGGCTTGTGTGCTGGGGCTTTCATGGGCGGCGCACGCCCGGCGATTTTCATGCAGAACACCGCACTGGGCGTGGTGGTCAACACGCTGGCGACGTTGATCCAGTTTTACCAGATCCCGCTTCCGATGCTGATCTCGTATCGTGGTGAAGTGGGGGAACCTGTGGCCTGCCAGGTGGAAATGGCGTTGCACACCAAGGCGATCCTGAACCAGCTGCACATCCCAACTTATCACTTTCACAAAGCTGATGATGTTGCAGGGCTGCCCGGCATCCTCACCCATACCCAGATGTGCGCCAAGCCTGTCGCCATCCTGACCGACGCCAGTTTCTGGAAGGACGCAACATGATCCGCAATGAAGTGCTGAAAACTCTGATCCCAGTCATTTCCAACCATCTGGTCGTTTGCAATATTGGCGCGCCCAGCCAGGAGCTGCATGCGCTGGACGATCAGCCCAGTAATTTCTATATGCTGGGGACGATGGGGCTTGCCTCGTCCATCGGGTTCGGGCTGGCGCTTGTGCAGGACAAGCCGGTGATTGCCATCGATGGCGACGGCTCGGTGCTGACCAATCTGGCAACGCTGGCGACCATCGCGAACAACCCGCGTGACAACTACATCCTGCTGATCGTGGACAACGGGTCCTATGGGTCTACCGGCGACCAGCCCACCTATGCGGGTGCGAAAACGTCGCTGGCCGCAGTGGCGCGGGCCTGCGGCTGTGAGAACGTGGCCGAGGTCGACGCCGCTGACACCGCGGTGGCGGTCAAGGCCGCACTTGCCGCCCGCAAGATGAGTGTGATCATCTCAAAATGTGAAAGCGGGAATGTTCAGGTCCCGGTGATCAAAACCAACCCGATCACCATACGCGAGCGTTTCATGGCTTCGGTCAGCGCCTAGAAACAACGCGTGCCACGACCAGAGCGCAGTCATTTGGCGGCCCACCCAATCAGTGGTTGGCCATCAGTCCCCCATTTGCGGTCCAACGGCGCAGAAACAAGCCGCCGCCGCCCGGCGCTTGCACGTCGGGTATGCACAGATATCAATATTGGATTGCTTGTTTTCGTGTACAATCACCGGAATTGGGGTGGGGTCTTTTCGGAATCACATGAATGAGCGGAAATCATCTGGGAACCGGTCGCAGGCTGAGGCGATTGATGCACGCAGAGCGTTCCTGTTGTTTGCAACGCTCCTTTTGTTCTGGATCCTTTTGAACGGGTCATTGGCGTTTGGCACGTTGACGGCCGGCGCCGTCGCTGCGGGCGCAATAACCTTTCTGTTCAAAGACAGCCTGTCGGTTTTCTCCGGATACCGCATCATGCCTGCGTCGCTTGTGGCAAGCGTCCGGTTCGTGGCCTTTTTCTTTCGCGAACTGGTCCGGGCGAACCTGCAACTGGCCCGCCTTGTCTTAACCCCGTCGCTTCCCATCCGCCCGGCCATCGTGCGGGTGCACACGGGGCTGAAAAGCCCGGTGGGCCGACTTCTGCTGGCAAACGCGATCACCCTGACACCTGGGACGCTGTCGGTCGAGATCAAGGGTGAATGGCTCTATGTGCACTGGGTTTCGGCCGAAGCGGGCGCAGAGGTTGCGACCGCCCGGATCGCCGCGGGCTTTGAGCGCTATTTGGAGGTCATGTATGGTTGAGATCATCCTGACACTGGCGGCGGTATGTGTCGGACTGGCCTTTCTGCTTGCCCTGTATCGTTTCGTGATTGGGCCACAGACGGTCGACCGCGTGATCGGTTTTGATGTGCTGACCATCATCTCGATCACCGGGATCGTTCTGGCGGCGCTTCTGGCGCAACGGGTCGTGTATCTTGACGTGGCGCTGGTCTATGCACTGCTGTCGTTTCTTGGCGTGATCGTCGTGGCGCGCTATTTGGAAGGGGGGCAATGATGGACGTCATCGGTGCCCTGATCCTTCTTGCCGGGACTGTGTTTCTGCTGTTGGGCAGTCTGGGGCTTTTGCGCATGCCCGACGCCTATAACCGCATTCAGGCGGGCACCAAGGCGGCCACGCTGGGCACCTTGCTGACGCTGTTGGGCGCTGCAATCCTGATGCCTGCCTGGTGGGCCAAGCTGTTGCTTATCGGGTTGTTTTTGCTGTTCACCAATCCGCTGTCGTCGCAGGTTCTTGCGCGCGCGGCGCATCGCAGCGGCGCAGCGCTGGCCCCGCAAACTGGCGTGGACCATCTGGCTGAAGACCGGGAGGATCTGTCATGAGTAACATCCCGTTTGTCATGGCCTTGCTTCTGGCTGTCGCGATGATCGCCGCCGCCCTTGTCGCGGTGCGCGCGACCGCCACGGTGGGTGCGGTGCTGGCGGCCGGGCTTGTCAGCCTGTTCGCCTCGGTGATGTTCCTGCTTTTGGCCGCGCCCGACGTGGCGATGACCGAGGCGGCGATCGGATCGGGCCTGACAACCTTCCTGTTCTTCTTCGTCATGGGGCGCATCCGGCGTGAAGGGGGCGGAAATGATTAGGAAGTTTGCCTCTGTCGTCCTGCTGCTGATCCTGGGATACGCCTTTTATTCTCTGGTGGCGGGTTTTGTGCCGGATGGCGAGCTGAACCGAAGTGCCGCCTATTACGCCGAGAATACCGCGCGCGAAACCGGGGCGCAGAACATCGTCACCGCGATCATCGTCACCTATCGCGGGCTTGATACGCTGGGCGAAGTGACGGTGTTGTTCCTGACCGCCGCCATCGTCGCACAGGTGTTGTCGCACAGCCGGGCACCAGCGGGCACGCGCGGGTCGGGCTTCTTGCCCGCGGGGGAATTGCTTGAGACCGGAACGCGGCTTCTGGTGCCACTGATCCTGCTGTTCGGTGTCTATGTCTTCGTCAACGGCCACTTGACCCCCGGCGGCGGCTTTCAGGGCGGCGCGATCCTGGCCTCGGCGATGTTGCTGTTGTTGCTGGCGGATCCCATGCGTCGGTTCAGCCACCGCCTGATTGCGAAGGTCGAAAGCATTTCCGGCCTCACCTATGTCGCGCTGGGCGTGATGGGCCTGGTCCTGGCTGGCGGGTTCCTGGACAACCGCATCTTGCCCCTTGGCCAGTTCGGCGCGCTGTTCTCGGCCGGGGCCATTCCACTGATCTACAGCCTGATCGGGCTCAAAGTGGGCGCGGAATTCAGTTCGATGCTTGAAAGCCTTGAAGAAACGGAGGATCGGTGATGATCACGATTGCCATGACCACCGGGTTTGTCCTGATCCTGATCGGCCTTTACGGGGCGCTGACCAATACGAATATCCTGCGGATGATCGTGAGCTTCACCATCGCGTCAACCGGGGTGAATGTGGTGCTGGTGTCAGTGGGATATATGCCGGGGCGCACCGCTCCGATCCTTGACGACGCGGTGCCGGTCGGGTCCGCAACCACCAGTATTATCGACCCGATACCGCAGGCGCTGGTTCTGACCGCGATTGTCATCGGGCTTGGGGTCACCGCGCTGATGCTGGCCTATGCCTACCGGCTGTTTCGCATTCGCCAAACCCTCGACATCTCGAAAATCGTGGAGCTGAAATGGTAAGCGCCATCTTCATCATTGTCGTCGGGCTGGGGGCGGCCTTTGCGCTTGGCCTGCTCAAGGACAGCTGGCGCAACGGGGCCTTTGCGCTGACCATGGCCGCGCTTGCCGTGATGAGCTGGATTTCGATCAGCTGGCTGGGCGCGCTGGCAAGCGGCGCGGCCCAACCCACCGATATTCTGACCGCGGGCGTGCAGCCGCCGTTTGCGATCAACCTGCGCGTGGGGCTGGCCGAGGCCGGGCTTTTGAGCGTCATCACTCTGACCGGGCTTCTCTCGGCGCTGTATCTGCGCGACGCGCTGATGCAGCAGGGGCGCCGGTCGATGGCGGTGCTGTTGATCGCGATCATGGCGCTGTCGGGCATCGTGTTGACCCGCGATATCTTCAACCTGTTCGTTTTCTTCGAATTGATGGTGATCTCGACCGGCGGCTTGGTGCTGCTGTCGGATGATGAGCGCGCGATCGGTGCGGGGTTCAAATACCTCGTGGTGACGCAGGTGATCTCGATCCTACTGCTGGTCGGCATCATCTTTACCTATCACGCGCAAGGGTCGCTCAATATCGACGACTTCGCTGCGCAACCACTGGCCGCCAAGGGCGCAGGGCTTGCCTTCTTCCTGCTGCTGATGGCCCTTGTGCTGGAACTTAAACCCTTTCCGGCGAACGGTTGGGCGCTGGACATCTATGAAAGCGCGCATCCGGGGTTCTCGGCGATCTTTTCGGCCGCGTCGGGCACTGCTGCGGTCTATGCCGCCGACAAGGTGCTGGCGACCGGCGGGGCCGAGTGGCTGCCGCTGGCCACGTTCATCGGGCTGTTCACCTTCCTTGCCTCGAACATCCTGGCGCTGCGGCAGGACAACGATCGACGGTTGCTGGGCTACAGCTCGGTTGCGCAGATTGGCCTGGTGCTTGCCGTTATCGGGCAACGCGACATCCTGGGCGACCAGTTCCTTTACATTGCCGGAGGCATTCTGATCGCCCATGCGGTCGCCAAGGCGGGGCTGTTCTGGATTTCCGGCGTGATCACCCGGCGCGAGCTGACCGCCTGGACCGTTCTGCGCCTCAACCCGCCGCTTGTGGTCGCCTTTGCCACCTTCCTGGCCATGCTGATCGGCCTGCCGCCATTCCCAGGCTTCTATGCCAAGTGGGAGCTGGCGCATCACCTTGTGGCCGAGGGGCGGGTCGCGGTGCTGGTCCTGATCCTGATCGGTGCGCTGATCGAGGCGGGATACCTGTTTCGCTGGTTCGGCCTGGCGATCAAGCGCGAGGCCCCGGTTGCGCGGCCGAAATATGCCCCCGGCAAGGTGTTGGTGATCTATGCCGCCGCGCTGCTGGGCTGGTATGCGGGATACCGCTGGGGCGCGTTGTCGCAATATGACAACCTGCTTCAGGCGATGCCGTTGATGGTCGCCCTGGGGTTCCTATTGATCGAAGGTCTGCCTGCGCGGATCAAGAACGTCATTGCAATCGCGGCGCTGTGTGTCTGGTTCTGGCTGAGCTATGGGTCCTTTGACCCGCTCCAGATGATCTTCGGCGTGATCTTCATGATCGGCGGCGCGGTGATTTTCCTGGCAAGCTTCCATGAAACGGGCAGGCGGCTGGGGTTCTACCCGCCAGCGATGCTGATGTACGCGGGTCTGGCCATGCTGATCGTGGCCGAAAGCTCGTTTGCCTTTTTCGCGGCCTGGGAAGTGCTGACCATCGGGTCCTATTTCCTGATCCTGCGGGGTAAGAAATCCGAACCGCACGCGCTGTCCTATCTCATGTTCTCGCTGGGCGGGGCCTTCGCGATCCTGCTTGGTTTCGCGCTGGCCGCGGGGGGCACGGCCCCGTTGGCGATTGCCGATCTGGCACAGGTCACCGGGGCTGTTGCGCCGTGGGTCTTTGTCCTGCTTGCCATCGGCTTCATGACCAAGACCGCCGCAATCGGGCTGCACATCTGGCTGCCCGGCGCCCATGCCGAGGCCGAAGCTGACGTGTCACCGATGGTGTCAGGCGTGCTGCTCAAAGCGGGACTTTACGGCATGTTCCTGCTCTTGATGACGATGGGGCGTCAGCACCTTTTTGGCGTTGACCTGACCTATGTGCTGCTGTGGATCGGTGCGCTCAGCGCGCTCTTGGGCAATCTGATGGCGATCTTTCAGGAGGACGCCAAGCGCCTGTTGGCCTACAGCTCGATCGGCCAGATGGGCTATGCGCTGTTCGGTCTGGCGATGATGAACCATCTGGGCTGGCTGATGGCGCTGATGTTCGTGATCAACCACTATGTCTATAAATCACTTCTGTTTCTGTCGGTTGGTGGTGTCGCCAAGCGCACCGGCACGCGGGACATGTACAGGATGGGTGGATTGATCAAACTGATGCCGCTGTCCTTCATCGCGGTGTTGATCGGCATCATCACGATGTCAGGCGTGCCGCCACTGTCGGGCTTTGGCGGGCGCTGGATCTTCTACAACGCGATCATGACCGCCGATGCCCGCCTGCCGATGGTGCTGGTGTTCCTGTCAGGCCCCATCGCCTTCCTTTACCTGTTCCGACTGATCCACACGATCTTCCTGGGGCAGCTGAAGGATGAACATCGTCAGCTCAAGGATGCGCCGTTCTGGATCCTGCTGCCGCAGATGATCTATGTGGCCTTCCTTCTGGGCTTTGCCGTCCTGCCCGGCATGGCGCTGCGCAGGGTCGACGCCTATATCGGTGAACATTTCACCGAACAGGGGCTGAGCTGGGAGGGGCTGACCATCACCAGCGAGTTCGGATACTGGAGCCCGGTGCAGATCATGATCGTGATCGGCACGATCTTCACGCTGCTGTTCCTGCTGCTGCTGGCGCTCAATCACAAGGCGCAGTGGGTGAAGCAATTCAACATCGTCTATGCCGCCGAGCGCCCCTTCCGCCCTGAGACCACGCATTTCGCCTGGAACTTCTTCGCGCCCTACCGCCGCGCGCTGGGCTTTCTGCTTGCACCGCTTGTCACCCGGTTCTGGGGCGCGATCACCAACGCGCTGCATGAAACTGCCGAGTTCACCCGGAAATTGTATACTGGGAATGGGCAGACCTATGCGGTGCATGTGCTGGTCTTTGTCGTGGTTCTTTACCTGGTCGCGGGGGGCATCTCATGAGCTTTGAATGGATCCAGATACCCTATGCGCTCCTGACACTTCTCATCGTGTTCGTCTACGGCGTGTTCATGACCACAATCATTCGCAAGATGGGTGCGCGGGCAGGGGGGCGCTATGGCATCCGGCTGTATCAGACCTTTGTCGATCTGGCCAAGAACTACGCCCTGCGCAGCCATATCTCGCATGGGATCATGTTCTACCTTGGCCCGGTGTTCCGGCTGACCGGCGGTGTCGGGCTGATCCTGTTCGTGCCGACGATCTATGGTTCGGTGATGCACCAGAACTTCGCTTTTGCGGGTGACCTGGTGCTGGCGCTTTATTTCGTCTTCTTCGGCACGCTGGGCATGGCCCTGGGCGCGGGCGAAAGCGGCCATCCCTATTCGGCCGTGGGCATCACGCGGGGGCTGTCGCAGATGACGGCCGCCGAACTGCCCTTCGTGCTGGCGGTGTTCGCCGTGTCGCTGCAATACCAGACCCTGTCGATCACCGAGATCGTCGCGGCCCAGCAGGGGGGCTTTTTGAGCTGGACCCTGTTCACCAACCCCATCGCGGTGGTCGCCGCGATGATCGGGTTTCTCGGCACCATGATGCGCTCTCCCTTCGACGTGTTCCTGGCGCCGCAGGAAATCCCCATCGGCCCGCCGACCGAATTCCACTCGGCCTACCTTGCCCTGATGCAGACCAACCGCATCCTGTTCCCCATCGCCAAGATCGTGATCTACATGAACCTGTTCTTTGGTGGGGCGACGAACTGGCCGGTGTTCTTCCTCAAGGTCTTCCTGATCTATCTGGTTTCGGCCCTGGTCGGTGTGGTGTTCCCACGCTTTCGGGTGGAACAGTCGATCCGCTTTTTCCTCATCTGGGGCTTGCCGCTGGGCATCCTCTCAATCCTGATTGTGTGACGCCATGAAAGACGAAAAATACACCCCGCTTCCGCGCCGCCCGATCGGGCTGGACCGTGAAGAGCTGAAAAAACGAACGGTCACGGCGCCCGACGGACAGACCTTCGAGGTCGATCCGATCCGGGATTATTACTGCCAGGACGCGCCCAAGGCGCACCAGCGATCTTACATCAAGATTGTCGAGGATTTCTTCAACTGGTGCCGGGCCGAAAGCCTGTGGATCCTGGGCTATGGCACAGGGTGCGGCGCCATCGAGATGCGCCCGCTGATGACACCCCGATTTGACGCCTACCGCTATGGAATCCAATGGCGGCCGACGCCCCGGCAGGCCAACCTCTTGATGATTTCGGGCTACCTGTCGGTGAAAACACTGAAACGCGCGATCCGGTCCTATGAGCAGATGCAGAACCCGAAATACGTGGTCGGACTGGGGTCCTGCACCATCAACGGTGGCATGTACTGGGACAGCTACAACACCATCAAGAAGCTTGATGAATACCTGCCCGTCGACCTCTACATCGCCGGCTGCATGCCGCGGCCTGAGGCGCTTTTGGCCGGCTTCGAGGATCTCAAGAAGATCATCAAGGCTGGCGGCGGCGAAGGGGCGAACAAATACGCCGAAAACTTCGAATGGTACAAGGCAAACCAGAAATCCGTGATCAAGGATTGGGATATGCCGGATTACAATTGGTGAGGGATATGCGCGCGCTTTACGACAGATTGAAAGACCGGTTCCAGCTTGGGGAGCTGACGCGGCAGCGCCCCGATCTGGGCTTTGTCACGGTCGGGCGCGACCACCTGCGCGCGCTGCTGGTTGAACTCAAGGACGTCGAAGGTTTCACCCATCTTGTCCTCTTCACCGCGGTGGACTGGCTTGAGGATGGGCAGTTTCAACTGACCTATCTCTTGAACAACCGGGCCACGGCGCAGGACCTTGGCGTGCGGCTTATGATCCCGCGTGAGGGCGCCAGCATGGACACGATCCACGACCTCTGGCCCACTGCCGAAACCTACCAGCGCGAGCTTTATGAGATGTTCGGGATCGATTTCCCCGGCAGCCCACGGGTGGATGAGGATTTTATCCTCGAAGGCTGGACCGATCTGCCGCCCAACCGGCGCGATTTCGATACCAAGGAATACTCCGAAGCCACCTTTGCCGAACGCGCGGGACGCGAAAGCCATGATCCGCGCGACCACATGAAACAAAAACTGTATCCGGACGGGGAGTGAGATGTTCAAAATCGAACCAGACCGCAGCCAATACCCCGCGCATAACCCCGACGGATCGTGCGATATCGACCTGTCGTCGGGCAAGTATGTCAAGATCTGGCACGGGCCGAACCACCCCGGCATCACCGGCAACATGTCGCTTGAGCTGACCATTTGCGGTGACGAAGTGGTCGAGGGCAGGACACGCGTGGGTTACCTGCACCGCGGCTTTGAAAAGCTGATGGAGCGGCGCACTTTCATCCAGGTCTTTCCCATCGTCTGCCGGGTCTGCGTGCCCGAGCCTGATCTGAACGAATACTGCTATGCCGCCGCGATTGAGGAACTGGCGGGCATCGAGGTGCCGGATTACGCCAACTGGATGCGCACGCTGATCCTCGAGATGGGCCGGTTCAACAGCTACATGATGTATCTGGGTGGTCAGTCGGGCAGCCTGGGCATGGGCGTGATCGGCCAGTGGACCACCTATGTGCGCGACCTGATGCTGGACCGGTTCGAGGAGTTGACCGGCGCGCGCGTCTATCACATGTTCATCCTGCCCGGCGGCGTGCGTGACGTGCTGCCGGACGGATTTGCCGCGCGGATGGAAGAAACGCTGAAGACCGCCGAGCGCTATCTCGACGATGTCGACAAGGTGATGTTCCAGAACGCGGTGTTCAACAAACGCACCCGTGGCGTGGGCTATATCGACCCGGCGCTGTTTGACAGCTATGGCGTCACCGGCCCCACCGCGCGCGCGGGCGGGGCGACCACCGACGTGCGCCGCGATGCGCCCTATCTCAAGTATGATGAGTTGGATTTCGAACCGGTGACGGGCACAGACAGTGATATCTGGGCGCGGGCCGATGTGCGCCGCCGGGACACGCGCCTGTCGATCGACCTGATCCGCCAAATCCTGGTCAAGATGCAGAAGCCGGGCGAGTATTTCGCCAAGATCCCCAATGTGTTGCATTGGAAGATCCCGTATGGCGAGACCTATATTCGCGGCGAAAGCTCGCGCGGGGAATATGGCTATTACCTGGTCACGGACGGCACCGGGTACCCGCGTCGCATCAACGTGCGCGGCCCCAGCTATACCCATGCGATGGCGCTTTTGGAGCGGTTGATCGTGAACACGAACATCTCGGATGTGGGCGCGCTGATGGTGTCATTGCACACCTATCCGCCTGAGATCGAAAGGTAGGGACACAATGCGCGACGTACTCTCACCCTTCACGGCATGGAAACACCTGTTTCGTGAACCGGTCACGGTGCTGGACCCGCTGAACGACCGTCCGGGCGCCGACCGCTATCGCGGGTTCCACCAGAACGATCTGGAAAAGTGTATCGGCTGCGGCACCTGTGAGGTGATCTGCCAGAATGCCGCCATCGACATGGTGCCGGTCTCGGACCCCGAGGATGGGGATTCCGGTCTGCGTCCGATGATCGACTATGGCCGCTGCTGCTGGTGCGCGCTGTGCGTTGATGTCTGCATGACCGGGTCGCTGACAATGTCGAACGATTATGTCTGGGCCGACGCCAACCCGGATGTGTTCCGCTTCACCCCCGGCGTGGACCCCAAGCCGTGGAATGAGGAAGAAAAGGGATACCAACGCCCCGGCGCGCGCGTTCTGGCCAGCACCGAGCGCGTGCATATGGGCGAACGCACCGCCAAGGACCGGATCGACAATTTCGAGGAAATAGTCGCGGGATACACCCGCGAAGAGGCCATGATCGAGGCCGACCGCTGTGTCGAGTGCGGGTTGTGCGTTGCCACCTGTCCCGCGCATATGGATATCCCCGATTACATCAAGGCAATCCGCGAACAGGACTACGACAAAGGGCTGCAACTGCTGTATCAGACCAACCCGTTTTCCGAGGTCTGCGGTCGCGTCTGTACCCACAATTGCGAAACCGCCTGTGCAGCGCGCCACGATGGTGACCCGATCGCCATCCGCTGGCTGAAACGCCATATCACCGATGAGGTTCCTTATGAGCGTTATGTCGATCTGATCGGAAAACCCGAGGCCGCCACGGGCCGCAAGGTGGCCATTGTCGGCTCTGGCCCGGCTGGGTTGACCACGGCCTATGACCTGGCCCGGATGGGCCACAAGGTCGTGGTGTACGAGGCGCGCAAATCCCCCGGCGGAATGCCGCGATATGGCATCCCCGAATACCGTCTGCCCTATGACATGCTGGATCGTGACATCGACGTGATCCGCGCCATGGGGGTCGAGATCGTTTGCAATACGCGGATCGGTGAGGACATCACGATGGAGACGCTTCGGGCGGACAACGACGCCGTCGTTCTGTCAATTGGCCTGCACCTGGGCCGCTCGACCCGCATTCCTGGCGCGGAAAGCCCCGACGTGGACACCGCCGTGCCGCTGTTGCGCAAGATCACCGATGGAGAAGAGGTTCCGGTGCCCGAAAAGCTTGTCGTGATCGGCGGCGGCAACGTGGCGATGGACATTGCCCGGTCAATGGCGCGGCTGCAACAGGTAAAACACGGCAAGGTCGGCGTGACCGTCACCGCGCTTGAGAGCTTCGACCATTTCCTGGCCGACGCAGACGAGGTGCGCGAAAGCCGGGAGGAGGGCATCGAGATTTTCGACGCCCGTGGCCCGCAGGAAATCGTAACCTTCAAAAGCGGCAAGCGCAAAGGCCGTGTCAAGGGTCTGCGCACCTGGCTGTGTGACAGCATTTTCGACGATCAGGGCCGGTTCAACCCGCATTACGATGAAAGCGATGAGCTCGTGCACCCGGCCGACATGGTGATCGAGGCGATCGGTCAGGCGGCGGATGTGAGCATTCTGGGCAAGGACCTGACAGAGGCGCTGGAGTGGACCCGTGGCCGCATCCGGGTGGATGTGGACGGCCAAACCTCGGAACCCTGGCTGTGGTCGGCCGGAGATTGTGTGAACGGCCCCGATGTGGTGCATGCCGTCGCCGACGGACACCGCGTGGCCCAAAGCATCAACGCCATGCTGGCTGCGAAAGAGGAGGCTGCGACATGAGCAAAGCCAAGGCCCTCAGCAAAATGACGACGGTGGGCGAGGTGCTGGAAGCAGCCGCCGAATTCGACCGCGAAGCGCACAGCTTCTATACCGACCTGATCCCACGGATATCAAAGAACATCCGCTATTTGGTCGAAGACCTGGCCCGTGACGAGCTGCGCCACATCCGGATGCTGTCAAAACTGGCCAAGAACCCTGAAGTTGCGGCGCATATGCAAGACGAGATCAAGCGCCCCCAGGCGGACCGCAAGTTCACCGACGCGGCACACGCGCCGGAATTGGGCGACAACCCGGATGATCAGGAGGTGCTTTTGTATGCCCTGGCGCGCGAGCAGATCGCGATCGAGGAATACAGCGAGCTTGCCGAGAATACCGAGCCGGGCCTGCTGCACGACACGTTTCAGTTCCTTGCCAATGAAGAGCGCAAGCACAAGGCCGATCTTGAGGCGTTGTATTACGAAATCGTGCACACGGCTGCTGCGCCATTGCGCCACAATCGCCAACACTAAAAGGACCCCCGCCAAAGGGAGGGGGCTGGGGCCTGACGCCGCGCCATCGTAGCGGCGCGGCGCCAGGCGTCGTATTGCGTGGCTACAGCTTTTCCATCAGCCAGGTGGCTGTTTCCCGGCTGCTGTGCAGGGTTTCAAGCTTTTTCTCGAGCCGCTCGCGTTTGCCCGGCTTTGTCGTGGCAGCCAACTCATCGATCAGGTCAGCTTCCTTTCGGGTTAGCTTGTCGATGATCTTTTGCACGTGTTTGGGTTCGACCTTCTTGGCCTTTCCCTGTTTCAGCCGCTTTTGGTATTCTTCCAACTTGGCCGAGATGTCTTTCATCGACATGGCGTTCTCCTTTGCGGTCCGCAGACCCTGCAATGATGATGTCTCATTTTCATGACAGCTCCTGAGCCATAGAGTCGGGAGCGTCGTCTTCCAATTCATCCTCGTCCATCGCCAACAGGCGCTCGACCTCTTTCATTGGACCCTCGACTTCGGCGAAATATACACGAGCGGCCTCCAACATGTCCTTCATGGCGCGGTAGGCATAGCCCGCGTCGTTCGAGAACGACGTGCCCGCATGCGCCGACAGGCCGCCACTGCGGATCAGGGTTTCCACCAGGTCGCTGGTGGCGCGCTTGTCGCGCTTCACCCGTTTGCGTTCCTCTTCCAGCCACAGGCTGGAGCGGTCTCCCGGCTCGGTCTCGGCCATCTTGTGGTACTCGACCATGATCCGCGCCAATTCGGTGCGCAACGTGTTGTAGGCCTCTGTCACGGTGCCTTGGTCGGACGAGGTATAGAGCGTTGCGTTCGAGCGCATGTGCTTGACCTCTTTCACCGCGCCAACCATCCGCTCGGCTGCTTCGCGCAGCTTGTGAATCCGGTTGACGGTTTCCTCGGGCATGCGGCCCGACGACACGCGGGTGATAAACTCCACGATGGCGGAATACAGCACCTTGATCCGGGTTTCATAGGCCTCGTCGATGTCCATCTCGAACGGGCGTTTTGCGCTGGCGACATAGGCCTCGATATCTTCAGCTTCATACAACTCGTGCCGATGCAGGTTGAGCCCGTGAGCGATTACCTCGATCGCATTGTCGTGCAGGTGCCCGACCTCCTTGAACAGGGCAAGTTCGATCGCGGCGGGGAAGCCTTCGATCGATTCCGAAATATATATCGGCTGGCTGATGTCCGGCGTGTCCTCTTTGATCGTGCGCTCAAGGAATGCAAGCAGGCGCTTCATCACGGGCAACATGATCGCCACGCCCATCGTGTTGAAGATGGTGTGGAACACCGCCAGTTTCAGCGCATAATCGTCCTCGGCAATGCCCACGAATGCGCTGACCCCATCCACCGCGTCGCGGATTGGCGATATCAGGACCAAGGCCACACCGGCGGTGATGACGTTGAAGATCAGGTGCGCCAGCGCAAGCCTTCGCCCCTGGTAATTCGCTGTCATCGCGCCAAGGATCGCGGTGATCGTGGTGCCGATGTTGGCACCAATCGCCAGCGCCAGCGCGTTCTCATAGGAAATCTGCCCCGCGGCCAGCGCGGTGATGATCAGAACCAGAGTTGCGTGGCTGGATTGCATGACCACCGTCGCGGCCGCGCCCACCAGCGTATAGACGACAAGACCTGCAAGGCCGGTCATCGCAAACCGCGTCAGGTCGAACTGGTCCTTGAAGGCCTCAAACCCTTCTTTCATGTAGTGGATGCCCAGAAACAGGAAACCCAACCCCGCCAGGACAAAGCCGATCCCGCGCAGGTATTTCGATCTTTGGAACACCAGAACGATGGCAACGGCCAGCATGGGCAAAGCATAGGCCGAAATCTTCACCTTCAGACCAAAGCCCGCAACCAGCCATGCGCCGGTCGTGGTGCCGATGTTGGCGCCAAAGATGATCCCGACCCCGGCGGCCAGGCTGATCAACCCGGCCGACAGGAACGAGATTGTGATCACTGATACCAGTGACGAACTTTGCATGATCGTCGTGGTCAGAACGCCGAAGCTGAGAGACTTCAGCGTTGACCCGGTGGCGCGTTCCAGAAGACGTTCCAGGAACCCGCCGGAAAACAGCTTGAACCCGTCCTCCAGCATCAACATCCCGAACAAGAAGATCGCCACGCCAGCGGCGATCTCTTGAAAGTCAGGTGATATCCAGAAACCGAAGACCAGGAACCCCAGAATGACCGGGAGTAACAGCCGTTTCATGAGACTATTCATTTCGTTAACTATCCAATTCTGTCTACGGCAGCATCATGCCGCGCAGGGCGAAATAGAAGATGGCGGCGACAATGGCCGAAATCGGCACGGTGATGATCCAGGCCGATGCGATCTTGAACAGCGAGGAACGCTTTACCAGCTGACGCTTCAGCGCCTTCTGCAGCTCCTTGCGCTGGGCGGCACTGATGACGGCCTCGGGACCCATCGCTTTCAGATCGTCCAGAATGCGCTGCTTATCTTCCGGCGGTGCGTTTTGGAAGGTGCGCAGCACTTCTTCCACGTCGTCGAAATGCGGGTCACCTTCGTGGCGATGCAACACGTCTTCGACCACACGGCCAACACGCTGTTCTAGGAATTCGCGCAGGAAACCAACGCCGAACACGCCGCCAAGGGCCACGTGGGTCGAGCTGATGGGCATCCCCAACTGGCTTGCAACGATCACGGTGATGGCTGCGGCCAGAGCGATACAGAAGGCGCGTGAGCGGTCCAGCTCGGTGATTTCCGAGCCGACGGTGCGGATCAGTTTCGGCCCGAACAAGGCCAGACCGACCGAGATGCCGATCGCACCAATCACCATGACCCACAGCGGGATGGCAACCTTGGCACCACCGTCGCCTTCGCTCAGTACGTCGACGATACCGGCCAACGGACCGACCGAGTTCGCCACGTCATTGGCGCCATGCGCAAAGGACAGCAGGGCGGCTGCGAAAATCAGCGGCATCGTGAACAGCTTGTTCACGCCATCGCGGTTATTGGGCAGTCCAGGTGCTGCGCGCCGGATCATCGGACGCACAATAAGATAGATCAGGATGCCCACGACCAGACCGGCGATCACCGCGGCCGGGAATGACACCTTGATCAGGTGCTTGACGCCCTTCAGCGCGATATAGGTGGTGAAGGCCCAGCCCATGATGCCAATCATCAGCGGCACGACGCGTTGCGCGGCCGCAAGCGGATCGGGTTTGAAAAACACTGTTTTCTTGAGGAAATACAGCGAGCCTGCGGCAATCACACCGCCGGTAACAGGTGAAATGACCCAGCTGGAGGCGATCTTGGCCATAGCGTCCCAGTTGACGATGTCCCAACCGGCAGCGGCAATGCCTGCGCCCATCACACCGCCCACGATCGAGTGGGTTGTGGACACCGGCGCGCCCAGCCATGTGGCGACGTTGAGCCAGATGGCAGCGCCGAGTAGCGCCCCCATCATCACCCAGACAAACACATCCGGGTTGGCGATATCCGCCGGGTCGATGATGCCCTTTTTCACCGTAGACACCACGTCGCCGCCAGCGATGATGGCGCCTGCGGCCTCAAAAATGGCGGCGATCGCGATCGCCATCGTCATTGTCATCGCAAACGAGCCCACGGCGGGGCCGACGTTGTTTGCAACGTCATTCGCGCCGATGTTCAGCGCCATGTAGGCGCCGATCACGGCAGCGGCGATCAACATGAAGGATTGATCGAGGTGGGCGAATTTCATGCCGGTGTAGATGATGACCCCGACGATAAAAATAATGGCCGTTCCCAGACGGCCAACTTCGGAGCGTGACAGATCAGCGGCTGCCTCCACCTTCAGGTATTCTTTCAACTTCATGCGGTGTGTCCCCCATTGCATAAATATCCATCCCCAACCGGTGGTCCGGCCGAGCGCGCGCAATTAACCCTCATCAGGTTGTTGCCCGCCTTGGAAGTGAGTCTAACAGGTCGAGCCTTTTTCGGCTTTGTTTCATGTCAAACGACACATTGCTCTGAAAGGGCAAGAACGCTTGGCGCGACCGGGTGGCGACGCCCATACTGGCATGACGAATCAAGGAGATTTCGTTTGGCCCATGTAACGCCCCCGGCCCACCGGTTCCGCACATGAACATCCTGTTCATCATGTATGACCAGCTGCGCTTTGACTATCTGTCCTGCGCCGGTCATCCGCATTTGCACACCCCCAATTTCGACCGTGTCGCGGCAATGGGCGTGCGGTTTACAAATGCCTTCGTGCAATCGCCCATTTGCGGTGCCAGCCGGATGAGCTTTTACACTGGGCGCTATACCTCGTCGCACGGGGCGCAGTGGAACGGGTTTCCGCTCAGGGTCGGGGAACACACGATGGGCGACCACCTGCGCAAGCTGGGCATGGGCTGCCACCTGATCGGCAAGACGCATATGGTGGCCGATGCCGAGGGCATGGCCCGGTTGGGTCTGTCGCCCGACAGCATGATCGGCGCCCGACAGGCTGAATGCGGCTTTGACAGCTGGATCCGCGACGACGGTCTGTGGGGCGAAGGGCCGGATGGGTTTTATGATGCGAAGCGATCGCCCTACAACGAGTACCTGAAGTCCAAGGGCTACCCCTCTGACAACCCCTGGTCCGATTTTGCCAACGCAGGTGTGGACGAAGACGGCGACATCGCGAGCGGCTGGATGTTCAAGAACGCCGACAAGCCCGCGAACATTCGTGAAGAGGACAGTGAAACGCCCTGGCTGACGCGCGAAACCATCGCGTTCATCGAACAGGCCGACCAACCCTGGTGCGCGCATGTGAGTTATATCAAGCCGCATTGGCCCTATATCGTGCCCGCGCCCTATCACGCCATGTACGGGCCCAACCACGTGCCCGCCGCCACCCGCCACGACGCGGAGCGGGAAGACCCGCACCCGGTCTTCGGCGCCTACATGGGCAACAAGATCGCCCAGGCCTTCCAGCGCGACGACGTACGCCAGAAGGTGATCCCGGCCTACATGGGGCTGATCAAGCAATGCGACGATCAGCTGGGTGTGCTGCTGGACTACCTCGAAAAAAGCGACCGGATGAAAGACACGATGATCGTGCTGACCTCGGACCACGGCGATTACCTGGGGGATCACTGGCTGGGGGAAAAGGACCTGTTTCACGATCCCAGCGTGAAGATCCCGATGATCATTCACGACCCGCGCGCCCAAGCGGACGCGACCCGCGGCACCACCTGCGACGCGCTGGTCGAAGCGATCGACCTGGCCGCAACCTTTGTCGATTCAGCGGGCGGCAAGGTGCCCGACCACATCATCGAAGGCCGGTCGCTATTGCCCTGGCTACACGGCGCCACCCCGGACTGGCGCGAGGTGGCGATCAGCGAATACGACTACTCCGCCAGCCCGCAATGTGAAAAGCTGGGGCTGGAGCCCCGCGACGCGCGCTTGTTCATGGTTTTTGACGGTCGGTTCAAGCTGATCCATGCCGAAGGCGGCTTCCGTCCAATGCTGTTTGATCTGCACGATGACCCTGAGGAGTTCCACGATCTGGCCAAGGGCGACGCGCACCAGGCCCAGATCGACCAGTTGTATGACCACCTGGCCCGCTGGGGCCGGCGCATGAGCCAGCGGGTGACCAAGTCCGAAGACGACATCAAGACCTCACGCGGCCGGTCAGGTCGCAAGGGCATTCTGCCGTTCCTGTATGACGGGTCTGAAGTGCCCGATGAACTAACCGAAAAGCTGCGCGGCAAAGCGCCAGGTCGTTTTGTCGACAAGGCGTGAGGCCTGTTTGTCTTCGTGTTAAGGGGAATGTCGCATCACGCGAACAGGTCCATCAGGCGGACCTGTGCGATGCGTTCGACCTGGCGGCAGGCCTCGTCGAATTCGGCG
>NZ_JALBYQ010000006.1 GCF_022678625.1 Aliiroseovarius subalbicans
CTACGGTGTGTTCAAGAAAACCGACGAGGAAATCGCCCGCATCTACTGGCAGGATCACCAGACACCCAGCCTCGGGCTTCGCCCCTATATCGTCTATGGCGTAGGTCGTGACGACGGCGAAACCTCGGCCATCACCCGCGCTATTCGGGCGGCCGCATTGGGCCGGGTATACGAAATCCCTTTCGCCACCCGCAGTTGCTTCCAATACGCGGGCGACATAGCCGAGGTCTTCGTGCGCGCAGTGCAATCTGACTGGGATGGTGCGCTTTTATCCGACATCACCGAACGGGTGGATTCGATTGATGATGTTCTGACAGCGATCCGGGCAGTTGTGCCGAATGCGCAGGTGTCGGGGGCGGCGGACACGCGCGTTTCGCCATCATCAGGGTTCGACACCGGGCCGCTTGGCCAAGTCATTGGTGCATGGGAAGAGACCCCGTTGGAGGAAGGGGTGCGCAGAACTGTCGACCTGTACCGCGCCATTGCGGCACGGCAGAGCGAAACCCAGCTGACCTGACGTTGCTGCGAATGGGTTTACAGCATCCCGCGTGCAATATGTTCGATCTGACGGGCGACCCCCAGCACCCGCGGGCCAAGATCGGATTCAAGCCGTTCGCTGGTGATGATCGACCGCAGACCACCAACATTGAGCGCATAGACAGGCACGCCATCCGCGCGGCGAATGACAGCCCCGGCAGAATTTGCCTCTGACACCCAGTCGCCGTGGCTCATCGCGAAACCCTGTTTGCGTGCCCGCGTGATTTCGGCCTGCATTCTGGCCTCTACCTCCGGCCAGGCATCGCCATAACCCGGTGCGATCCTGGCAATCAGCGCCGCGAGCTCGGGGTCAGGAAGCGCCGCGAGATAAGCTCGCCCCATCCCCGTGCTGGCCATCGGAATGCGTGAACCGACGCCTAGGCGGATCGCCATGGAGGCAGGCGTTCGGCACGCTTCGATATAAATGAATTCGGTTCCGTTCGGCACACCCAGATAGATTGACGCATCGGCATAGTCCGCCAATTCCTGCATGTAAGGACGCGCGATATCTCGGATCTCCATCTGCGCCATGACGTCATAACCTAACGTCAGAACCGCTGGACCAAGCGAATAGCGGCCGATGTCGTCGTCGTATTTCAGATATCCCAACTGGGTCAGTGTGAACGTCAGACGCGAAACCGTCGCCTTGGGCAGTTCGACTCTACGGGCGATTTCCGCGTTGCCAATGGAGCGGTTATCAGGCCCGAACGCCTTCAGGATCGACAATCCTCGTGCTAACGAAGTGTTGATCCGGTAATCCTTTTCGCTGCTGCTTTCCGGAAGTGAGTCTTTTCTGCGTGCCAAGGTCGATGTTCGCCGTTGCTGCCGAGTTCATTACTCCAACTATAATGCATTTCTTCGCCAAGGTAACACCTGAAAGCTATCGTCTGCACAGTGCTAGGCAAAAGTAGACGACCCACCGCCAACAGTATTTTCTACTATCACTAAACGGCGAGATCGGACTTTGGCGTAGGAAGAGGAGAAATGGCGCTTTGTCCGCATCTTGCCAGTTCGGTTCGGGCGCAGAGAAGGTCCGTTTTTGAAACCTTCTGCTCAGCCCCATAGTCCAGAACCTATTCTGAGAATTTATGCCGAGTTGACGCTAATCTCATCCAATCTCGACCGCCAAAGGCGACAAGCGCGAGGTAAATCTGCCCGGCGTCGATATCCGGCTTGAAGACGATAGTCAGGCGATGCCCGGCCCCTCCGTGGCGCACGAGCCAACCGTCAAGTTTGCCGCTGAGCCGAACGCCCGAAGTTGGGTTGGAAAAAATTTCCTGAAGAAGCGCATCAACCTGATCTAATCGTCGACCCGCTGCTGCAATGTCACCGTTAGTGACCTCGACAATGTGGTTGACGATACCGATGAGATCCCGCTCGAAAAACGGATGCCTGATAAAGCGCATCAGGTCTTTTGGGCCATTTCAGCAAGATGTGCTCGTGCGCCCTTCGTCACTTCTGTAACGTCTCCAATTGGGTCCCACTGATCCAATGGTAGGGACAAGCGGCGCTCCAGCTCAGCCTCAAGAACGGCACGTTCGCGTTCACGTTCTGCCTTGGCTTTGGCCAATTCACCCGAGACTGCCGCGCTCATATTGGGATACTCTCCCGCTTCGACCAGTTCCTTTGCAAAGGCGTAGGCCGTATCGGTGAAACTGACAGATTGCTTCTGGACGCTCATGTTTTCTCCACTGGTGCTCCAATGGAGTACCATCGGGAGCGTTACTTCGCAATGGCTGGTTGGTGACTGCACGGACTGTAACCTCAGCCTTGCGGCCTCCCCTGCTCGGCAGCCAAGTCGCAGGCGAGTATCGGCCAAAGGCCGATCGCGCATTCGGCCATGCGGCCTCACCGCGGCGCAGCGCCCGGCATCCCGGTTTGCCCGTCTCGCGAGCACGTCGCTCCCCGGCCGCTTCGCCGGATTGCGCACCGGTCTGTTTTGCAGGGCAAAACGATCCCGTCCCTTCATCCGTCTTCCGCGTCCGGTCGCGCCGTTTGCCTGCTCGCGTCGGGCAAACCTACCGTCAAAACACACACACATGAGCGCGGAAGCATATCCTCCGGATGGCCCCCAAATCAGCCCGCCTCAAGGATCGCAAAACTTTTCGGCGAGGTTGGCGCGAGTGGAGAGTGTGGTCCAGTGATTGACGGCGTGCGTGTTGTTAGAGTCGTGCCCGGAAAACTTTTGCGCCCGGCAAGCCGGCGGCTGCGCCGTCCCTGACCCGGGCAGATTCGGAAACCAGGCATTCGGCCATGCCACCACACTCCCGTGGTACGTAAAACAATCGAACATCTGGAGATACGACATGGCTTACGATCAAGCGAACACCTACGAGACCATCGAGCTTTTCGGGCTGACCGAGAAGGACGCCCATCTGCCGATCCCGGAAGATCACATCCTGAAGGACAGCATCATCCGCGAAACCTTCGAAATCCTGCTAGGACAGTTGCGCGGGACCGGTCTCGAGGCAGAAATCGAACCACTGGCCCATGGGTTCGCGACGATCCTGCAGCGCCGCAAGGTGGCGCTCGGCAAGGAGGTCGACCGCACCGCCGACAAGATCGGCGCCCTGGCAAAATGCCATGACGGATCGGAGATCGCCGAGACCGCCCTGGAAGAGGCGCAGGCGCGCTTCCTGCATCTGCGCGAGATCGTCGGCGCCATCGAGGTGATGAGCGAGGCGGCGGCGGAATGCTACGAGATCGAGACCGGCCATGCCTTCATCCCAGCCGCCGGGTCTCGCGCAAGTGTCCGTGCCAAGGAGACGGGGGCCGTTTTTGAAGCTCGGCAGCTGCTGGAGCAGCATGATCGCGAGACGGCTGCGAAGTCGAAGGTCGAGGGGGTGCCGCTGATCGTCTCAGGGGCCACCAACTGGGCCGATATCGATGTCATCTTCAACACGCTCGACAAGGTTCGCGAACGGATCAAACAGAACCGCAACCAGGAAATCTTCCTCTGCCACAAGGGCGGCAAGCACGGCGCCGAGATGATTGCGGCCCGGTGGGCGCGGGCGCGTGGCGTCGCGCAGGCGCGGTTCGATCCGCGCTGGTCCGCACATGGGCGGGCGGCGCCGTTCAAGTGCAACGACGAGATGCTGGACGACAAGTTCGCCGCAACAGGAGTCGTACTCTTCGGTGGTAACGGGGTTGCGCTGAACCTCGGGCAGAAGGCGGAAGCGAAAGGTCTGACGGTCATGCGGGTCGATGATCCGGCGAAGAAGACCGCGGAGATGTAATTGAAAGGGTCGCCTTTGGGCGGCCCTTTTTCGTTTCTCAGATGTGCGCGAACGTCAGGGGTGTCGCAGTGAACTCCAGCAATGGGTATCGAAAGTCTTGATGATTGCAATCCGGCCTATCTGGTTTCAGGAATGGCTGGATGGTATCTCTATGCAATCACAGCTTAATGTGGCCGTGCGGCAGAAGACATCTGTTGCGCAGCTCAATACCCGCCCAGGTTTTTCCTCAATGCCTTTTTCTCCCGAACGCACCAAAGAAATCCAATCGCGCATTGATGCGCGTTTGCGGTCCGGGCAGGCGAACGATTGGGAAATGTCTTTTCTCACAAACATGGCTGAACGGTTTCAGCGGTATGGGACGGAGACGCGCCTGAGCAAAGCGCAGTATGCGAGCTTGCACAAAGTCCTGAAACTGGAACGGGAGAAACCAGCCCAGACAAGGCCAGCTGCCGACGACGGCACTTCTGAACCAGCACCAAAGCGCAGCTCCAGATCCGTTAGGGCGAGACCCCGTCCGATCTCCGTGGCCCGCGCGATCACCGCACCTCAGCGTGCCGCGCGCAAGGCTCAACGCCAAATCATGGTGCCGTTGGTTATCGCTGTCGCGTTCTTCGCGTTGGTTGGATCATTGTTCGAGTCATCAAATTCACGATCCACACCCTACAGTCCTTCAGCGATTCCCGCATCGCAATCGACAAACACCACTTATGTCTATGTGACCGGGACACGTGTCAATCAACGTGCTGGGCCGTCTACCTCGAACGCTGTGATGGGCGTCTTGAGCGAAGGGACTCGCGTCGAAAAGCTTCGCGATGAGGGGCAGTGGACCCAAATTCGGTCTAACTTGGGAACGGGCTGGATGTCTTCCAGTTTCCTGTCGCTGGTAGCGCCACCTGCAGAGCGACCCGCCTCGCAGGACCGGTCGCTTCGAGCCAGCGATGTACGGATCATTGATGGTGATACGATTGATATTCGAGGCATGACAGCGAACGTGCGTCTCGTCGGGTTTAACGCGCCTGAGACATGGAGACCGTCCTGCACTGCGGAGCGCCAGGTCGGGGAACGCGCAACAGCGCGTCTTGGTCAATTGGTGCGCGGAGCGGCGTCAATTGAGTTTGAGCGGGTGGCCTGTTCCTGTCGGCCCGGGACAGAGGGCACGGATCAGTGCAACTTCGGGCGGTTCTGCGGCTCGTTGTTCGTTGACGGTCGGGACGTGGGCAGTACGCTCATCGCTGAAGGTTTGGCCGAGCCATACCGATGTGGCCGCACCAGCTGTCCCCCACGCCCTCAACCCTGGTGCCGATAGCAGGGGCGCTCACCCGACACAGACGACGGATCTTCGTTCGCGGCTGAACGCTGACCTGCCATGTGTTGAGCGTGACGGATCATGATCCAGATGCGTTGGATCAGAACGAACGAAGCCACCTCAGATCGGGATCGACGGGTTCGATCGCGACTTCAAAGTGGCGGCACAAATTTGGGTTTCTCCTTTTTGCTCATTGATGCGGATCGCACGGGGTCGGCCCAGCCGTGCCCTCCGCTTCGCTCCGGCAAGCACAAATACGGTTTCCACGCCTTTGGCGCGGACCCTCCGTATTTGCGCTTGCGACCGGACCGCTTGCCCCCGTGCTGTGAGATCCCCATCGCAAAAAGGAGTAACCCAAATGACCAACCACTACGTCGCCACCGTCCCCGTCAAGTTCACCGACAATGACGGCCAGGAACGCACCCGCTTCCAACGCGTGGGCGCCATGTTCCGCAACACCCGCAACGGGGATGGCTCGGAATTCTTCAGCCTCAAGCTCGACTTCCCGGTCGCGGTCTCGGAACTGGTGATGTTTCCGCCGAGCTCGAGGGAAACCCAGGACTAAACCCTCTGATGAGGATGGGCCGCCATCAGGCGGCCCTTTCCCTGTTCCAGGGACGCCGTCACCGGCAGGGGTGATCGCCAACAGCGACCACCCCGGGTGCCGGTCGTTGCGCGTCCATGGGATGAACACTGCTGGGTCCGAAGGGACCGCGACAGAACGGCCATCCAGCCTCAAGGGGGCCATCCCCAAAAACCTATCGGCCAAGGCCTGCCGGTTTTTGGGGCAGAGATTTGGCGGCCCAAATCTGGCCCTCCTTGACCCTGCCTGTCCGCCCTGTCGGTAAGGGTTGCGCCCACCCGCAGTTCCGTCCGAACACTGTGTGTTCGGCCAAACCCCTGGGGCGGGGCCGGGGAAGAGATGCCCTGAAAGTCGGATGGTGTGCTGGTGGTGAGGGAGGAAAGGCCGCGCCCCTTCGGGCCACGGCGTGAAGCGGAATACAAGGCCGCTGAAACTCTAAGCACCATAAGTATATTATTGACAAGTAGATATAGTATTGTATTTTAGAGCAGCCTTGTATGAAGGTGGCAGGAAATAGGGGGTCTTTCTTCGCATGTCTCGCTCAAAACGTCTCACCGATGCGGAACGCATGAAGATCGTTCGCGAGGCTGCAGAAGGCGTGTCCACTTCGGCGCTGGCGGAGCGGTTTGGCGTGTCGCCTCGGGCCATCCAGTACACCCTCAAGGCCGATGCCGAACGCCAAAAAGATGCGGCCATTCCGGTGGCGGCCGTCAGCGTGAAGGTGACGGCCGAGGAGCTCGCGGCCCTCGATGAGGTGTTGGCTGTGGCCGGGATCGAGAGCCGAGCCGAGGGGCTGCGGCGGCTCATCCAGGCGGCGGGCGGGGTGTTTGTTCCGGACGCGCAGATGGCGGCCGAGATGGCGCGCTACAGGGCCTCCCTCCATGAGGTCGGCAACGGTATCGCGCAGATCGCCAAGCAGATGACAAAGGCCAACCGGATAGGGCAGGGGGCCGGCCCGGAGTTCACCGAATTGCGCCTTTCGCAGATGCGCGGGTTGGCACGGTTCATCCTGGATTCCGCCGACGAAATTGACCTGCTGCTGCGCCGCCGTCGTGATGCCATGAAACTCGAGGCTACGGCCGTATTGAGGGAGTTCGCCCATGCGGCTGAATGATGCCGTTGACGCCGTCACCGGGGAGGTCTTCCGGGATGGGTGGAGCCGCATTCGAGGCTCGATGCAGGGACTGCATGTGGCCAAGCAAAAGCAGCTTGTTCGTGCTGCGGCGGGGCACCGGCCAGCGGTCTTCAAGGCGATCCGGGGCGGGGGCACCCATACGAAATCGCAGCTGATGAACCAGCTCGACTACCTTACCACCAAGTCGACCCATATCGTCGACTCGAGCGGGTTTCTCGATGGCAAGGCGAAGCTGGAGACGCGGGAGATCAAGGACCTCACCGAGCGCTTCGCCAAGCGCTGGAGTGCCGGTTTCAAACCCAAGCTTGGCCAGACCACCCATATGCTCATGTCCTTCCCCATCGGCACGCGCGGCGAGGATGTGCGCGACATCGCGACAGACGTCGCCGAGCGGTTCTTCCAAACCGACGAGGGACATTTTGATTACATCATCGCGGTGCATGAGGACCGCGATCACCCGCATGCGCATCTGGTGTTGAACCGCCGATCGCAAGAGGGGGAGTTCTTCTTTCTCGGTCGGGATCACCGGTTCAACTATGACGACTTTCGTCTTGCCATGGTCGAGGAGGCGGAGAAGTTCGGGGTGCGTCTCGAGGCAACCCGGCGGCTCGATCGGGGGGTCGTACATTACCCGCCGCGGATCCGAGAGGTCTACGCCGCGAAGGAAGAGGGCCGCGTGGCAGAGCCGCGTCCGCGTGTTGGGGCTGATCTGGATCGTGCCCTCGAAGAGATCGCCAACACACGGATCATCTATCACTCGGTTGCAGCCGAGGCGTCCAGCGACAATCGCGAGGATATTGCCGACGCTCTGTTCCGGGCCGGAAAGATCCTGGCGCAGGGCGGCAAGCTCGTCTCAGAAGGAGGGGTCTATATGGCCGAGGAACAGTCGTTCGACGATCTGAGAACCCGCTACGCCGACCAGGTCGAGCGCATCCAGGGCATGATCGCAGAGAAGCCGGAGGTGGAACGCCCGCGCCTTGAACGTAGCCTCAATGAAATCCAGTCGCGCCTGGCCCGCATGCAACCCTTGGGGCTTCGGTCCGTGACCCTCACCGAAAAACCCTCCGAGGGCGGGGTCTATTCCGAGGTTAATATCGACCGCGAGCAGATGGATCGCCTGCGCGAGCCGGATGTCCGGGCGCAGGTGGATACGGCCCTTCGCGGCACCGGGATCAGTTCGTCCGTCGTCGTCGCACGAATGGAGACCGGAGCGCAGAACGCGGCACTCGAACGGCAGTGGATTGCCGACGATCTGGCGCGGGTGGCCGAGAAGGACGGGCTCAATCTCGAGCGGCGTGCCGATCTGGAGACCGCACGCGAGACCCTCAACCGGGTCCATGTTCAGCTTGGCATCACGCTCGAGCGCCATCAGGTCCTGCGTCAGGACGGGGTGATCGACGAGGCGCGCGAGGCCCGACTGAACCAGAGTGAGGAGCGGATGGTTGAAGAGAAAGAAGCGGAGGCAGTTAAGGTCGGGCCAAACGCAGATGCCGATATCCGACGGGTCATCGATCATGAACGCGGCGGTAATCTGCATTCACCGTTTCAGGATGAGGGTGAGCGGCAGAGCTATCGCGATGCGGTTGAGCGGGGGCTTGACGAAAGTCAGGTCGTCCGGCTTCGGGACGGCGATGCCGACGCGCTGAAATCCCAGATCGAGGATCGGCTCGACCGGCTCTACGCGGCTAAAGTCTATCTGCAATCGGATGCCGCAACCACCAACAGTGAGGCGACCCGGGCGGTGGTCGAGGAAATCGCTGAGCGCGAATATCAGCTGCACCGTGCCGATCTGGTAGACGGTGAGTCCGAGCGCGGGGAGACCCACTGATGGGACCCATGGGGAGAGGCCGTCTTGCCATCGGTGTCGCGCTGGTCACGCTTGTGGCCATCGCGATCGGCTATGTGATCGCATCCACGGTTCTGACCTTCAAAGACCTCGGGTTCCAGGCGGAGATCGATTTCTTCTACATTATGAGTAACTACCGGGCCATCAGCGTGGTTCGACCCGACGACTTCAAGCTGATCAACCTGATCATGGGCGGGGCAGGGGTCGCGGGCCTCATGATGAGCCTGGCGATGTCCGGATCCGCGCTTACGCGCTTCGGCTATACCCATTGGCAAACCCGTAGAGAGATGAAGCGCAACGGGTTCTTCGGCAAACCCGGCACTGGGTTCGTGATCGGCAAACTTGGAAAACCGACATCCCGCGCGCCGTTCCTTTGTTCTAAAGCATTCCCACACGCGTTGATCGTGGCTCCTACCGGGCGCGGCAAGACCACAGGCTTCGTCATTCCGAACCTCCTGACCTGGCAGGGATCGGCCGTGGTGCTCGATGTGAAGGGTGAGTGTTTCGAAGCCACCGCCCGCCATCGCGCCGCGCAGGGGGACGAGGTCTATCGCTTCGCACCAACGGATTGGGAAGACAAACGGACCCATAGGTACAATCCGCTTCTCAGGATCTATGAGCTTGAAGACCCGGCGCGCCAACAGATGGAGTTGCAGCTTCTCGCTACACTTTTCCTGCAGAACGATAATGACCGTGTGCAGGGGCTCTTGAAAGGAGGGATTGATCTCTTCGTTGCCGCCGGCCTCCTGGCTTTCCAACGCAAACGCCCGACCCTGGGCGAAATCTACCGCATTGCCGCATCCGGTGGGAACAAGCAGACGGAATACCTCGCCCGCTCGCATGAGGTTCAGAACGCGGCGGCGAGGCTGATATTCACGCGACTGGCTTCCACAAACAACGACACGCTGACCTCCTATGTCTCACTTCTGATGACCTCCGGCTTGGATCAATGGCAGAACCCGGCGATTGATGATGCGACGGCAGTTTCAGATTTTGATTTCCGCACCATCCGCAAGAAACCGTTCAGCGTTTACCTGGTCGTTCAGCCGCTCATGGTAAAGCCCTTGGCGCCGCTCATTCGGTTGTTCTTTTCCGATCTTCTGTCGGCGCTACAAGACAAGGAACCCGGTCCGGATGAACCCTGGCCGGTCATGGTCATGCTCGATGAGTTCAATCGCCTGGGCAAAATGCCCATCGTTGCCGAAAGCATCGAAGTGCTGCGCGCCTATCGCGGACACCTGGCCGTCGTCACCCAGACCATCCCCGCCATCGATGAGATTTATGGCGAGAACACGCGGCGCGCGTTACAGGGGAACGCCGGTATCAAGCTCTACTTGACCCCCTCGGATGAAAAGACCGTCGAGGAGTTGAGCAAGGCGGTCGGGAAGACCACGAAAACTGTTGTCACGCGGTCTCGCGCGGTCGGGAAAAATCCCTTCGAGGGTCGGAGCCAGTCCGAGCGGACCGAAGAGGTCTCGCTTCTGCCGGAGGACGAAGCACGACGATTGCCCCTCGATGAGGTTATTGTTGTGGTCGATGCACAAATGCCGGTCCGGGCTAAGCGCGTTGTTTACTACGAAGACCCGTTCTTCAAGGGCATCCACGCGGCGCAGGAGGGGGAGTTGCCGTTTCCGGAAGGGCCGGTCGGGCCGATGGGTGAATTGCCGTTGAGTGTGAGAGCCATGCCGACGGCGCCGCGGGGGTCAGGTTTGTCGGAACGCGATTTTGAGGCCAGGATGGGACTCACGGAACCTAGCGGAAACGCTCCTATCGACCCAAGTCCGGCCACAGTGGCCCGGCACAGCCGTGCCGCTATCATCGCAGAGGATCAGCACCAGTTCGAGATGGATTTTGGGGGTCAGGAGGCGCTTCGGGTCGATGAACCGACCGAGACGGATGTTGCGCAAGTGGAAGGCGCTTTGGGCGCTTTGGATCGGCTGGAAGGGGAGATTGTAGGTGTTTCAGGATCGAGCGAGAAACGAATCGAAAGGCTGGTCTCGGGCTAAGCGGTTGTTGAGGCAAAGCGCAGAGAAAGGCCGGTGAGAGCCCGTTGCAGCCTTGGGCGCGAGGCGAAGCATTTCGCACGAAGGGCGGCATCCAGACATTCGCTGCGAGAGCGAATTCCAGATAACCTCATCGCCGAAGCGGTCATTCAGGGGCAAATACTCCAGTTGATTGAAGCTAGAGTTCGATTATGACATGAGTTGCGGCATCGCCTTACGACGTGTGCGTGTGGTGTTCGCATATTGTGAGGTGAATCATTCATGAAAATCCAAAGTGTTGAAGTCTATAATTTCCGAAAACTTCATAAAGCCAAACTTGATCTTTCTAGCAGCCAAACACTGCTCGTTGGGGCAAACAACAGCGGTAAAACCTCCGCTATGGTCGCATTGCGGTGCTTTCTCAAAGACCGGGGTGGGATAACTGCCAAAGATGTTACGGCATCCAACTGGAAACGGTTGGAAGCTATTGCCAACAGCTGGTTGGAGGAAGATGCCGAACCACAGCTTCTCCCTCTAATCGCTGAGCTACCCTACATGGACGTGTGGTTGCATGTCTCCGACAACGAGCTCCACCACGTTGCCCATCTCATCCCAAGTCTCGAGTGGAAGGCGGGCCTTCTGGGTGTTCGTATCCGACTTGAACCGAAGACCCTTGCCGATGTGTTCAATGAGTATCGGGACGTTCGAAAAAAGTCCGTGGATCGACTGGCAGAATACGCGAAGACACACGCCGGCAGGGTGGATGATTTTTCTCTTTGGCCAAAGTCGTTCCAAGATTTCCTTGATCGGCGGATGTCGAGCCAGTTCACACTCAATGCCTATTTGCTCGACCCAAACAAACCGGCCATTGTGCAGGACGACGACGCCATAATGCTACAGCCTCAAGTACTATCGGTGACGGCGCAAGGGTTAGGGCCCAATCCATTTTCTGGTCTATTGCAGATCAGAGAAATCAAAGCACAGCGTGGCTTTGCAGATGCTTCAGATACCAAGCCGTCGAGTGATGACGACACTGAGGATAGGTCCCCTACATCTAAGCGAAAGCTGTCTGACCAACTGCAAGCCTATTATCGCCAGCACCTGGATCCTGACAAAGACCCTACGCAGGAGGACGTTTCCGCGCTTGGTGCCTTCCATACAGCTCAAAAAACCTTCGACGAGCGTCTCCTGCAAGGGTTTTCCGCTGCGATCGGCGAGCTTGAAATGCTTGGTTATCCAGGCATCGCCAATCCAAAAATGTCGATCACGACACGCATCAAACCGACAGATGGTCTCAATCATCCGTCCGCAGTTCAGTACGACATTTCCGGTGGCTCTACCCCTTTACGCCTTCCTGAGGACTACAACGGGTTGGGATTTCAAAACCTCATCTCCATGGTATTCCTTCTCATGCGGTTCAGAGATGACTGGATGCTCGTTGGTAAACATGCTGGGTCCGGCACGAGTCCGGAACAAGATCTGATTGCTCCGCTCCAGTTGGTTTTGATTGAAGAGCCTGAAGCCCATCTCCATGCACAAGTCCAGCAAGTCTTTATGCGACGGGCAATGAGTGTGCTGCGTAACCATCGACTGTTGAAAGATGATGCCTCACCATTTTCAACGCAGCTCGTGGTGAGCACCCACTCCAGTCATATCGCGCATGAGGTCGAGTTCGCAGACTTACGATATTTCAAACGAAAACCCGCTAACTCCGACTGCGTCGCCACATCGGACGTCGCCAATTTGTCCGGCCTGTTTGGTACCGACGACGAAACAACGAGATTTGCGAAACGGTATCTTCGCACAACCCACTGTGATCTGTTCTTTGCGGATGGGGCAATCATGATCGAGGGGGCTGCTGAACGTATCTTGCTGCCCCACTTCATCTCAAACTCCCATAAGGGGTTGGCTGAAAGATACATCTCCTTGCTGGAAATAGGTGGAAGCCATGCGCATCGGTTGAAACCGTTGGTCGAGCTCCTCGACATTCCTACGTTGATCATTTCCGACCTCGATGCAATCGACCCCAAAAACAACCGCAAAAGTGTCCTTCCTGCCTTCGGCGCAGCGTATGAGACGGCCAACAGCGTGCTGAAGAGTTGGTTGCCTAAACTGACCCTCGTTGACGATCTGTTGGCAGAAGATGATGTTCCCGAATTGGCCGTCGGTGGTTTCGGACACATCGGAGTTGTTTATCAACGCAGCCAGACCGTGCAATGCGAGGGAGACGCCAAACCTGTACATCTCGTTCCAAGCACATTTGAAGATGCACTTGTTCTGGCGAACTTAGACATCGTTAGAGGGATGTCCGGCGTCAGCATGAGCAATGCCTTTGCTGAGATCACCAATTCGTCCAAGACAGCTGAAGGGTTGGTTTCAGACCTCTACCAAAGACTATCGCAATCCCCTCAAAAAGCCGCGTTTGCACTTGATCTCCTGAGCATCGAAAAGATCGAAGACCTCACCGCACCCCCTTACATTGCGAAGGGTTTGAACTGGCTCGAGAAGCGTCTCACCGCTGGTGACACAACATGAGCGAGGAACACATCGAGATCGCACATGACAATGATCGCGACAATCCTGCCGATGATGCCATCAGGGCCGCTCTGTCTCTCGTTAAACCCCGGAGTTTCTTCCTATTCGCGGGAGCAGGTTCAGGCAAAACGCGATCACTGAAAACCGTCTTGGAAAGTCTGGCCAATGACATCGGCGATGATTTACGCCGCGCAGGGCGCAAGATCGCGGTTATCACCTACACGAATGTCGCGTGCGACGAAATTCTGAGGCGCGTCAACAGTGACCCCATCTTCGATGTGAAGACTATCCACAGCTTTGCATGGTCCCTCATTGAGGGCCGAAATCATGACATTCGCAAATGGCTACTTGAGGTAAAACTACCCGCTGATCTCGCTAAACTCGAAGACGAGTTTGCACGCGGGAAGGCTGGCACAAAAATTCAAGACAAACGTGAAAAGCAGATCGCTTCAAAAAAGAAGCGCGTCGAAGAACTGCCCAATATTCATCACTTCACCTACAATCCTAATGGGGACAATGTTGGCCGTGACTCCCTCAGCCATGATGAAGTGATTGCCATGACGTCCAACTTCCTGACGTCAAAAGAGACCCTTCAAAAAATTGTCCTTAGCAAGTATCCGTTTATCCTAATCGATGAGAGTCAAGATACACTGAAGCCATTCATGTTGGCACTGCTAGAGTTTGAGAATGCTCATCAAGGCAAGTTGGCACTAGGGCTCTTTGGCGACACCATGCAACGTATCTATGGTCATGGTCTGGCTGATCTCGTTGATCGCATCCCAGAGCGTTGGGATAAACCAGCAAAGGTGATGAACCATCGAAGTCGAGCCCGAATTATTGACTTGGCAAACAGTATTCGAGCAGATGCAGATAAGCGCAGACAGCAATCACGAACAGACCGTGCTGGAGGATTTGTTCACGTTTTCCTTGCCCCCAATGAAGGCACAGACCGTACGCAGTTTGAGGCCAATGCCCGTTTAGCAATGGCGGAAATTACGTCTGATGAGCAATGGCGTGCGCCCACCGCAGTCAAGACGTTGACAATTGAACGACACATGGCTGCTGCAAGATTGGGATTCTCAGGCCTCTTCGAGCCCCTTGATAAAGTCGACCGTTTTCAAACAAGTTTCAGAGATGGAACACTGGCGTCCATGAGGTTGTTCTCAGAACGCGTTCTGCCAGTGATCGACCATCATAACTCGGGGGACGCCTTTGGCTTGATGGCAATCCTGCGAAAGCACTCTCCGTTGCTCTCGAAGTCAACGCTTTCGACAACACAGAAGGACCAATCGTCTGGGTTGGCAAAAGCCAGATCTGCCGTGGAAGATCTAACCGCACTCTTCGCTGAAGACGCAGACCCAAGCTGCAGCGATGTCCTCAAGTCCGTGGCAGCCTCAGGACTGTTTGAAATACCCGAGGTCCTCAAATTTCTGAGCAGCGTTGATTTTGACTCCCATGCGGAGTTCGAGCCGACTGGCGACGACCGTATCGATGCCTGGGCGCTCGCGCTTGCAACACGTTTCTCAGAAGTTTCTAAGTATCGTGACTATGTACTCGATCTTAGTCCTTACGGAACGCATCAAGGCGTTAAGGGACTGGAGTTTCCGCGTGTGATGGTGATTGCAGATGATGGCTCGACGCGCTTCAAAGGCTTGGCATCCTACGAAAAGCTATTGGGAGCCAAGGCCAAGTCCGATCGAGATCTGAAAAACGAGCGTGAAGGCAAAGAGACAACCTTCGATCGCACACGCCGCCTCCTATATGTGACCTGTACAAGGGCTGAAGAAAGTTTGGCAATTGTCGTTTACAGTGACAATCCAAGATCCGTTGCCGATACAATGGTCTCAAAAGGGTGGGTAACATCCGATGAAATCGGTCTTCGAGACCTAGTCGTGTAGTTTTTTTGGGGCAATTTCTCGAAAGCCAACCCATCATAGATTTCTAAATGCGGCAGCTAAAACAATGATCAGTTTGCGACACTTAATCTTGAAAGGCGACGAGTTTGGAGATCAAACACGAACTTACTAAGCGGCACTTCGAAGCTCTCAACAAGCTGAGCGAAGAATGCGATTACGAGGATTCTCGCAGCGATGGGGAGTTGATTTTTGTCCTGCGTAACAAGCTGTCTCCCGGTATCGGCGATAAGACTCTTTCGGATCTTGAGAATTGGACGATGATTGACGCTGGTATTAACAAATGGTTTGGAACCCTTGGCTATCGTATCACCGACCTCGGCAGACAAGAGATTGACGCCTTCCCACGGAAGGTGTCCAAACCAAAGGCCAAGCACAAGCTGCGAACCTTGCCTTCTCGCCTAGGAAAACCAAAGGGGCGGCTTGATCGATAGTTGACAGAGGCGCATTAGACTCGCTGTCTCGCTAAAGATGAACGGCAGGTTTGGAGACGCCGCGTTGCAGCGACTGACTGCGCACTGTAGGTCTGCAGTGGGCCGCAGGCGCCAACTCGTCCGATCACTGGGCGGATGCATGCGGCACTATCTTCAAAGGTAGCTTCGGGCACCTTAGGACATCTACTAAGTTTACAGCGTGAAATAAGCGTAGGTTGGAGGCGAATGATGGCGAAAGATCAGTATTCTAGCTTCAAAGAGCTATATCGTGCCGAAAAAGATGGGACCGACTACCAGAAGCAAGTCGTGAAGAGAACTTCGAACTATTTGATTATGGCCCCTCATGGAGGCAGAATCGAACCTGGGACGTCTGAGTTGGCCAAAGCCGTGGCGAGCGGAGAACATTCGCTCTACCTATTTGAGGGTATTCGCAAAAGACCTCACAGTGATTTGCATGTTACATCCCATAGGTACGACGACGAGGATGCAATCGAGATTGCCAGCGAGCACGCAGTTGTAGTCGCTTTCCATGGTCGCAGAGACCGCGATGATCCTGTGACTGTTCACGTTGGAGGGCTGGATGCAGCGATCAGAGACACTATAGTCAATGAACTTGAGCTTGAGGGTTTCGATGCCGCTGTTGGAAGCGGTGAGCTTGCTGGAGAGCACACGAACAACATCTGCAATCGAGGCAGCCGATCAATGGGTGTGCAACTTGAAATTCCGAAGTCGCTCCGGAACGACCTGCTTTTGAAACCTGACCTTCTCGAAAACTTCTCACGCGCTGTACGGAAAGCTATAACCTTGCGCTGAGTAGTGACCGCATCGCTCAGAGTGCGGGTCTTCCGCGATCTGTTTCGCATTCGCAGCGAAAGTCCGAAATTGCGGGCCGCACTGCACCGAGAGTGACCAGCGTTCAAGGTCCGGATTGGGCCGCCCAATGCCGCCGTTTGTGAACTTGCCGCGAATAGTCACTAGTGCCGCTTCTTCCCAATTGGAGAGCGGTGCCGCGAATGCCGGTTCACCGACTGAACCCAAACATTGATTACCGCCGCCCCAATCGCCCAAGCCTTGCCAACTGCGCTAGCATTTGAGACCCCGTGCCAGGCGAGCTTGATCCGGGGTTTGCCGGAGCGGTCTGACTGAGACCAGGCCTTTGCGGCATCTGCTGTACTCCGAACAATTGCCGCGCCCGAAGAGCGGCATATTCCGCGCCGCTCGCCCCGCCGACCAGGTAGCGATTGTAGGCCTGTTGGTTCCCGCCAAGCGCTCGACCGAAACCATAGGCGCCGCCAAGACCCGCCGATAGCGCAGGCATCATGATATTCCCCGAGACTGCCCGAACTATGAACGGCGTGGCAATAATGAAGCCTTTCGCCATGAGCACCATCATGAAGAATGGGATCAGGGCTCCGATGTTCGATGCCCCCTCCGGGTCGCCAAGCTCGCCGATGAGTGCGGAGCTGACCCCGGTGATCGTCGCGAAGACGCCGGCGACAACAATCGGATACAACGCGAATGAAACCAATGCCGAAAGCCAACGCGCAAAATAGTCTTTTGTGACTTCGAAGAGAGTGAGGAAGATCATGATTGGCGCGATGCCGATCAGAAGCGCAATCATGAGCCGGGACGCCACCAGAATGAACGCTGCGAGCCCACCCAGGATCGAAAGCAACAACACACCCAAAACGTCGAGAAGTGCGCCTGCCATCCAGTTCAGTTCCGACCCGGCCGCATTGAGATACTCCCCCAGCTCAGCAATGAGCCGGTCAAATTCTTCGGCGAAAGTGCCGGATGGGCCTGGGGTTCCACCGCCGACGGAGGCCACCAGTGAGCCGGCGATGCTGTCGATGCCGCTCAGGATTGCGGAGGAGAACGCGTTGAACTGCACCCAATTGGTCGCAAAGATGCCTATGAGCCCGATTTTCACGGCGAGCCAAAAGGCCGTTCGCCCGTCCATCGCGCGATACTGGTAAATCATGTTGATGAAGACGAATGCGACCACGAGCGTTGTCCCAAGCACCAGGATCGTGCCGACTGTCGCGGCCACCGCTCCGAACTGCGTCTCGGCCGCGGTGTCGAGATAGCCTTGGGAGGTTTCAACGAAGTAGGTGACCACGCTCATGATTTGTCACGCCTACCAGTTCCCGGCCGCCTGGCAGATTGCCATCGCCTCGGGTCTCAGCATATTGGCTCGGCTGTTGTAGCCATCGGAGGCTTCCAACATTTCCCAGCGTTCGACAGAGGCAAATCTCTTGCGGAATTCGGCTTCCGCAGCATCCCATGGTGGAAACCGCACGTCACAGGCACAGGAGTTGGCCGCTACAATCCGCTTCATGCTTTGCGCACGGTAAATGTCCTGAACCAACACACGTTTGTAGGCTTCTCGAATGCTGATGTTCTGCATCCAATCCGGTTCTGTCGGGCGGTCGACGCAAACGTCTGGTTCACTGCCAAGTGACGGAACCAGGTTGCGCTCCGCCGCAGCCGGAGACGCCGTCGCGGCCAGAGCAGCGATAAGAATGGTCGACCTCATGTGCCATCCTCTTGGGCGCCGGATATCTCGCGCTTGAGAAACGCCGTGTGGCCGATATGCGCAAACTCGGAAGTGCTGACCGAGACGACTTCCCAGCCATCTTGGCCTCGGGCGTTCAGATCGTCCTGCATGGTGATGAGGCTGGTTTTCTTGTCCATTGGATAGGAGATGATTTGGTATTCAAACTTCTTCATTGTGAGTGCCTCCACTTGTGTCGGTTCCGGGGAGATAGAATTCGGTGATGCCGCGCGCGCCGTCTTCGCGGCCCGCCTGGATGATCACGTCGATCGAGCTTTCGATGTATTGGACCATGTCCTGGTAGGTCATGGGGATTTCGGTCTTGAGCGCGGCGATGGCGAGTCGCTGCACTGCAAGCTGAGGTGTTTCGGCATGCAATGTCGTCATCGAGCCGCCATGGCCGGTGTTTATGGCTTCAAGGAATGTCATGGCCTCCTTGCCGCGCACCTCGCCGAGGATGATCCGGTCGGGCCGCATGCGCAGCGTGGCCGTCAGCAGCACGTCGGCAGTCTGGAACTCCGCGTCGCGGTTGGCGATCAGGGTGACGGCGTTCGGCTGAGCGGGGAGCAATTCCGCTGCTTCTTCAATTGTAACGATCCGCTCCTCGTCTCCGACATGGGACAGAATTTTCCGAGCGGCGACGGTCTTGCCGGTCGAGGTGCCACCGGAGACAATCATGTTGAGCTTGTTCTCGACGCAGAATTTCAGGGCATCGCTGATGTCACCTGCGGCCACAACATCACGCAGCGCACGGTTTTTCTCTTGGCGCAATTCCTCAAGTTTACGTTCTTCGCCGTAGAGGAACTTCAGTTCAATCCGGTCCAGCGGCAGGCTCGAGAAGAACCTGAGCGAGATCGACATGCCTGAAAGCACGGCGGGCGGGGTGACGACCTGGGCACGGATCGGTCGGTCGCGATAGGTGATCGAGACAGAGACGATCGGCTTGTCCTTGCTCATGGTAGTGCTGGCAGAGGACGCGATCTGGTTGCCGAGGTCGCGCACTTCGGTGACGCTCAGCCGCTGGTCCAAGGCCCGCATGAAATGATCGCCCTGGAATTCTCCCCAGCAGGCGCCGTCCGGATTGATGCAGATCTCGATCACGTCATCGCGGGCGGCATCCTTCAGCTTGTCGAGCGAGGCCTGGAGGTAGGAGAGTGTCATGGCTCAGAATATCTCCAGATCGCGATCCACCATTACGGTGACACGCGCGCCCTGGTCGACATGGATGACCGGGCCGATGGAAAGGTATTCGCCGATCACGCTGTCTGTGGCATCCGCCAGATCATCGCCCACGTCTTCGAGAACTTCGGCCGTGGTTTCATTGTCAACCTGGGCGGCGGCAGCGCTAGGAGCTGCCGAGATGATCGAGATGAGCGCGGCGGAACCGAAGCGTTGGGCAAAGCGCGTATCGACGAATCCCGTCACCCCTGAGCGGCCAAGTTCGTCGCCGCCGAATGCACTGATCTGAATCGATTGATTATCTGGCAGGATGATCCGATCCCAGGCGATGGTGACACGGCGCTGCGAAATTTCGATGCCTGAGCGATACCGTCCGATCAGACGCGAACCGTGCGGGATCAGGAGCCGCGTTCCGTCATAGCTGAAGACATCCTCGGAGATGATAGCGCGGGTCTGGCCGGGCAGGGAGCTGTCGAGCGCGGTTTCCATAACGGCTTGGATCATCGTCCCCTGAATGACGGTGTTTGAGGGGTTGGCGATCACCTCGGCTTGGGTCACGGTGCTGGGCAACGCGCCGTTCAGTACGAAATCAGTCACTTCGCCAAAACTGCGCTCGGAAAGTGCTGTCTCGCCGGTATTCGCCCCGGCAGTTCCCCCGAACGCAATGACAGGGGAGGCAATCCGGCGTTCCTGGAAGGCGCGTTCTTCGTCCGCCCGGCGCTGGAGCTCGGCCATGCGCCGGGCCTCTTCCTCTCGTCGCAGCCGTTCTTCTTCCCGGGCGCGAAGCTCATCCTCGGTTGGTCCGAGCGGCGCAGGGGTTGGTTTGCTGGCTTCGAGCCGGGCCAGCTCGAGGTCCGTTCGCAGCTGCTGCATTGCACGGTCTCGGGCGGCAAGCTCCTCTCGGAATTGTTCCTGTGCTCCCTCTGACGCCGCCTGCAATGCCGCGATCTGCGCGGTCAGCGCGTCGATGGCCTCAGCCGCAGCCGTGTCTTCTTCGACCACGGGTTCCGGCGCATTCTTTAGCTCCTCGATCTGGGCCTGCAGGGCGGTGATCTGTGCCAGCAGTTCGGCATTGGGTTCGACCGGACCGGGGGTGACTACGACGATTTCCGGCTCCGGGGCGGGGGGTGGCACAAAGGGTTCAATCTCACCGAACCCGTCGCCTTCGGCCTGGAACTCGTCCGGCGTCGCCGTTGGCAGGGCGATCTCTTCCTCGGGCTTTGACATGAGGTATAGCAGCGCACCACCAACGAGGATCAATCCGACGATGAGGAGTGCCAGCAATGGGGATCGCCGCTTCGGTGCGGGCCCGTGTCGCGGGTTGCCCTGTTCGAGGGCGGCGAGGCGCTGTTCGAGATCGGCGTTGTTGTCGCTCATGAGCCCGCTCCCGAGGGCGTCGTCGCTTCGATGCAGACGACCTCTTCGCCGAGCCGCAACACCCATTGGCGGCTCACCCCGGAGACACGGATGGCGCCATCTTCGATGGCCCCGGTATTCACCGTGCGCTCACGGCCGTTTGCATAACGGAAGATGGCCGGGACCGGTGCGTTTCGTGGGAAGGCGAAATAAGTAAAAGTCCCGTCATCCCAGATGCGCGTCGGGGTGAATTCGGTCCGCGCACTGGCGCCGTAGTTATAGTTTGGCGCTGCACGCGCGATCGCATTTGCCGGGCGGCGGTTGTCCTGAGGGTAGCGGAACTGGACCACGTAAAAGGTAGGGCTCGAGGCCTCGTTGAGGTTGAAATAATAGCTCCGGCGATTGGTATAGACCGTGACGTTGGTATGAACGCCGCGCGCCAGCGGTTTGATGGCGAAGGCGCGCCCGCCGGGTACGCCATCGATCTCGAAGCCTTCGGTATCGCCGGCGATGATGGAACGGATGCTTTCACCCTCACCGAATTCGATGGTTGTCACATGGGTGAGCGAAACACTGAGCCGATAGACCTGGCCGTCCTGGTAGGTGGCGATCCGCACGCGCCGATCCTTTGCTCCACCACGGGGGATTGCTTCGGCGATAGCGAACTCGGCTGAGAGCAAGAAACACAGGAATGTAACAAAAAACGCATGTGCGTTTCCGGATCGAGTTGCGTTGCCAATACCCTGCCGCGCTTCGCGCTCTCGGGACATTGGCAACAGGATCTTGGATTTTGTATTCCAGAAACGCACTTACTAGTTCTCCAATCTGTCCGAACGGATCGAGTATTCAACGACGGTAAAGCCAAAGGGGTTGGTCCAGACCTCATCGATGGTGCGGCGGGTCTCGGGGCGGAATTCGAAAAGCATCGTCGCCGTGAACAGCCCCGCCTGAACCCCGTTGATGGAAGTCAGGCGTTTGCGCAGCCGAACGGTTGCCCGGTTGTTGCCGATCCGGTTGATGCTGAGGATCTCGACATCAAGCCGGGCGTTTGGCCCGTAAACGGTCGGCGGGTATTGCGCGTTCGCCGAATTCCAGATTTGGCGCAATGAGGCCTGCGCGGCCCCGTCCGAGCGGCGCAGCACGCTGCGAATGCGGACATCATTGTCGAGCTGGTTATAGACCTCTCGATCGGTCACGTAGCGGAAGACTTCGGCTTCGATGATGGCCTGGTTTTCGGTGACGGTGGTGGCGCCGACCGAGGCCTCCGGCAGGGCAAAGCCGGTGGCGGGATCGTAAGGCACGACAACGGGTGGTGGATCCACATCTAGGATCGCAACAGCGGCAGCACTCAGGCATCCGAGAATGCCAAAGATCAGCCCCAGAAGCCCCAGGCGTTGCCAGAGCCGTTCCCGGCGCAGGGCGCCGTAGACCAGTTCTTCTTCGATGATTGCCGTTTCTTCGTCCAAAGCTTTTTCCCTTAATCCGCTCGAAGAGTGGGGAGGGTGAATTCCATGAAGCGCTGCTCCTCGGCGATGGTGGCGGCATCGATGACACCACCGGTACCGTCACCCACGGTCTGCACCGCTTCGAGCTGCCACATAGCCACGAGCGCGATGGCGAGTTCTGCGGTCACGCGGGTGTTGAGATCGACGCTTTCCTTGAGCTCATCCATGTCATCGATGAGACCGACGAGCCGATCAACGCGCTCGAGCGATTGCCCGGCATCGTCATAGCTGTTCTGGGCCGCGGCCGAGACCAGGGCGCCGGTGGTGGCTTGCGTTGCGATACGGTTGGCGCTCGCGTTGCCGCTGGTGGCCATCTCCCGGAGCGTATCATCGTCAAAGCCGAGATCGGCCAGCACCCGGTCCATCTGGGTTTCGATCTCGCCGGCCCCGGAGCCTGTGAGCCTGGAGAAATCCCCGGTCTTGATCGCCTCGATCGTGGCGATGATGTCACCGAACTCCCGATCAAGGAGACCGTTCAACTCCTCTTCCATCTGCGTCCGGATGATCTCGGGCAGTTCGGCCAGGCGCGTCAGCGCCTCATAGGTTTTCTGTAGCTCCGCGAGTTGATCCCTGAGTGTGGCAAGCTGTTCGCGAAGTTGCGCCAGCTGCTCGTTTTGCAGGATTTCATCTTCGATCATCTGCCGGAGCTGCTGGATGTTTTGCGCGATGTTTTGGGTATCGACGACCGGCACGCCCTGGGCCTGGGCCGGAGTGCTGGCGAAAATGCAGCTTCCAATCGCGATGGCGCTGACAAGCGTGGTACTGCGCAGCAAGTGCGGGAAACGACGTTGCTGGAACATCAATCCAAAACCTCCAATGTGAATTCCATGAAATTGCCCTCAGCCATGCGGGCGGCGGCCTGGGCGAGTTGGGCCGCGGTAAGGGGTTGTGTGCGTGCCGCCTTCAGGCGAATGCGCGCGGCCATGAGGCGGACGAGTTCGGCTCGGGCATAGGTGTTGAGCGCCATGCTCTCTTGAACATCCGACGTGCTGCCGATCCGCGTGACGATGTCCTGGATACGCAAGGCGGCCTGCTGGATCGCGGCAGTCGCACCGTTGCCGTAAAAGGCGGCACCATGGCCGGTGAGCGAGAGATTGGCATTGGCGAGAAGCGCGGGATCGATTGTGCCGAGCGCTTCGATGCCGCCTATCCGCGCGAGGTAGAGATTGTAGCGCTCCGGGATGACCGTGACGTAGTGCCGGGTTTCCTTGAAGGGCGGCACCCCACCATATTCGATGACGCGGCCCGGGCCGGCGTTATAGGCGGCAAGCGCGTTGATGATGTTGCCATCGAACGTGTTGAGCTGAGCTGCGAGATACCGCGCGCCGCCTTCGACCTGGAGATAGGGGCTGTTGTAGTAAGCCGGATTGATGCCGAGATCGCTGGCCGTGCCGGGCATGATCTGGGTAAGACCGTAGGCGCCGACATGCGATCGGGCGCCGATAGAGAAGCGGCTCTCCTGCCAGATGAGTGCCTGCAACAGGGCGCGCCATTGCACCACGGAAAGACCTGCGAGCCCGACCCCGGGCCGTCCATGGGTTTCCTGCGCGACCCGAATGATCAGCTGCTCGATGTTTGCCGCCGCATCCCCGAACATCTGTGCACCGCCGGGGTTGGGATCGACATCACCCGAGCCATAGACGGCGAGGGCAGAGCGGGCCGCATCCCCGCTGCCCCCCTCCAGGTTTGAGACCATGCCGGTCACGCCTATACCACCGAAACTCGTCTGGGCTTCAAGGATGCGTCGCAGGACGGCGAGTTGCTCCTGCTCGATCTCGGTCAGCTGTTCTTCCACCGTCAACTTCTGGCGCTGGACCGCAAGATCGGCCTCACGATCACCGGTTTCGACGATGTCACGCGCGGTCAATCCGGCATCGTTGACAGGCACGCCTTGTGCGGCGACGGATACCGCCCACAACACAAGTGAAGCCGAGAAGGCACCGGCCCTAATCATTCGCCTCGTCCGGAACATCAGGGCCGCCAAGCGGTTTGAAATCACAATCGTAAGGTGCTGGGCCTCGGGAGACGACGTCGAAGCAATTCGCCTGGGGCTCGCGGTATTGCTCACAAGCGGCCAAGGACCCGATGACAAGGAACAGAACAAATAAACGGATCATGAAAACCTCCAGAATTCAGGCCGGTCGCGATAGTCAGTACCGACCAGTGCCTCGCCCTTTTCCATGCCGCCAAGGATGGTGAGGTAGGAACCAAGGGCCGAGAGATCGGCGTCAACGACCACGGAGCCGCTATCGTCGCGAATAAGCGCCAGGCGGCTGGCGCTGCCGGTATTGAGCAAGACGTCGAGCTCCTTCTCGAAGAGGTTCAGCATCGCGTAGTCGGAGGCATGGGCCCGGATGTTCGGGAGCAGGATCTGGGTTGGGACAGCCTCGATGATGGTTTTGCCGGTGCGCGTGCGCTCGAGCTGACTGGCATATTGCGTCATCATCACCGCGACGGTGTTTTGCTTCCGGGCCGTTACCAGCCAGTTCGAGAGCCGCTCGGCGAAGTATGCGTTGTCGAGCGCCTTCCAGGCCTCGTCGATTACGATGATCGTGGGCCGGCGGTCTTCGATCTCCCGCTCGATGCGGCGGAAGAGATAGGAGAGCACGGCCATGCGTTCCTTCTCGCTTTCGCTGTCGAGAATGCCGGTGAGATCGAAGCCGACCACATCGCCTTCAAGCGAGAAGGTGTCCTCAAGGCTTTGGCCGAAGATCCAGCCGTAGCGGCCATCCTCGGTCCACTCGAGCAATCGCTGGTGCAGATCGCCATTGTCATCGGTCGAGACGAAGAGCGACGCAAAGTCCTTCCAGTTCCGCAGGGCGGGGTTAGTAGCGGTGGCGTTCTGGCGAACGACCTCCTGGACGCGGTTGGTCTGGGCCGGCGTCAGCGGTTTGTCCGAACGGTAGAGCAGCGAGGCCAGCCAATCGGATAGCCAGGCGGCACCCCGGTCATCAATCTCGGTCCAGAGGGGGTTGAGGCCTGTCGCCTGTCCGGCCTTGATCGAGGCGTAGCGACCGCCATTGGCGCGGACCGCCATTTCCATGCCGAGCCGGTAGTCGAAGACGAAGATGCGCGCACCGACGCGGCGGGCCTGGGTCATCAGAAAGGCCGACAGGACGGATTTGCCGGAACCAGGTCGGCCCAGGATCAGGGTATGTCCACCGGTGGGCTCTTTGTCGGGTGATCCCTGCTCGTGATAGGAGAAGCGATAGGCGCTCTGTTCCGGCGTCGGAAAGAGCGTGATCTCCTGTCCCCAAGGCAGCTGGTGTTTTTCCTTGCCAAGCTGGGTTCGATGCAGCGCCGCGAAATCCGCGAAGTTGCGGTTCGTGACAGCACTGGCGCGAACCCGCTTCGGCTGGTTGCCCGGATGCTGGCTGAAATAATGAGACTTGGCCGCCATCCGCTCACCGATCATTTTCACGCCCTCGGCGGCTGCGGCGTTGACGATCTCGGCGCCGAGGGTTTGCAATTCCTCAAGACTGTCGCTGAAGACGGTGACGACCATGTGGTGCTCGCCAAAACTCTGGCGCTTGGCTTCGAGATCATCGTGCGCAATGTCGAGTGCTTCCAGGAGCGACAGTGCCGCATCCTGGGAGGCCTGCATCTGGCGTTTCTGGCGCTTGATCCGGCCTGCCATCAGGTTCGAATTGATCGGCGTGAAGGAGTGCGTGACGATCAAATCGACCGGCAGGTTCAGCATGTCGAACATGGTGCAGGTCGTGGCCTCGGCGTATTCGCCGATGGTGAAGCTCTTGCCGAAGCGGTGGCCAACGACGCCGTCAGAGAGCTCGAAATGATCCTCGAGGAAAGTCACGCGGGTGTTGGCGACGTTGTAGGCGAGGAAGCCAAACCGGTTGGCCGGATAGAGTGGCAGCTCGCGGCCGGTATTGAGCGCGCCCAGAAAACCAACCAACTCGCCGGAGGCCGCAGAAAGGATGCGGGGTTTGAGCTCTGCCAGACCCGATGTGAAAACGCCGACCGCCTCTTTCAAGCGCCTGACCCGCTTCGCAGTCTCTTCCTTGAACCGATCCGGCGCAGAACGGTTCACGAACCCGAGAAAACTCCTGGGTGGCGGGCGGTGGATGACGGTCAGCGTCAGGGTCTTGTCCCGGAGGCCCGCATTTCCCAGTTTTGCCCGCCAGGCCTCATCCACCGCCGCCGCGAAGCCATCACCTTTGACCGGGAGCAAATCCGGAGTGATCGACTTCGAGACCTTGTGCACATAATAGCTGAACTCGGGCCCGAGCTGCGCGATGATCCGGGCAAAGAGCGCGGTCACCTTGTCGAGATAGGCGTCATCACTGGTATAGCTGTTCACGCCGCCGAGCCGGATACACTGGAAGAGTTCGTTGACCCGAGTCCGCACCGTGTTGTCATCGACGAGACTGACGTAAGGCAGCATATGCGCGAGGTGTTTTTCGCGCGCGTACCACTCCGGCATCAGGGTGCGCTCATCCATGGTCTCGTCCAGGACTTCATTATGGCGCATAGCTGTCGCCCCCGTGGATCGCCCGGTTCCGGGTCGGCGGGGTTTCCTGCAAGGCCGTCAGCATCACGTCGATGAAGCGCGGGTCCCAATCCGCGGCCTTCCACAGGATCGGATAAAGGATGGCAGCGATCCCGAGCACCACGATGTGCTGCGTCCAGACAAAGAGGAGCACCGTGCCGAAGAGCCAGACCATGGCATACATGATCGGCAGGCCGAGAAGCTTCGGCGGGCGCACAAGGCCCAGGAAGAGGGGAGATCGCTCGGCCATCAATCCAAACCTTCAGGAACCGCCCCAAACGGCAGCAACGATGGTCGGTGCGGCCGCAACACCTGCGATGCCGACCAGAACCCAGAGCGCCTGGCGCAGATCGATGATGTTGAAGAACCAACTGAGGAAGACACCGATCACCGCAAGGGTGGCGATGACGATCCCGAGCGGGCCGGTGAGCGCATCGACGATCCCCTGCAGCAGGCTTTGGATCGGGGAAAGATCGATGCTTTGTGCCAGCGCAGGTTCCGCGGCGAACAGACAAACCGCCAGCGCGGCTATGAATAGTGAGGTGTAGTTGTTCATGAGTGATTTCCTTTCAGGCGGGCGACGACGGCAAGGACGCGGGCCACATGATTTTGGGTTTCTCGAAAAGGGGGGATGCCTTTGTACTGACGCACGGCATCGGGCCCGGCGTTGTAGGCAGCCAGCGCCAGGCGCGGATCACCAAACTCTCTCAGCATCGTCGCGAGATAGCGTGCCGAGCCATCGAGGTTCTGCCGCCAGTCATTCGGATCGACACCAAGCGTCTTGGCTGTCGCGGGCATCAATTGTCCAAGGCCAATGGCCCCGGCATGGGAGATGGCGCGTGGATTGTAGGCGCTCTCGATCTCGATATTGGCGCGATAGAGGTTCAGCCAGTCGGTGACCGTGATGTCTGCGACGCGAAGACCGCGATGGCTTGCATAGCGCAGACCTGTCTCCCGGATCGCAGTCAAGATTTCCGGGCGGGCAACCGGAGCACGGGGTGCAGCGGCGGCGACCCGGACCTCTTCACCCTGTTCGGCGGTTTCATTGTCACTAAAGATACGCAGCCGGTCAGCGGCAGACCCTTGGCCGACCCCGTCATTGTAGTTGCGCGAAAAATGTTCCTGGGATTGCGAAGGCCGGAGCGACCCGTCGCTTTCCATGACCAGCACCATCTGTGCGGGTGCAGGCGCAGTCATAAGCCAGGAAAGGAGAAAGCTAGCCGCTACTGCCTTTGTGAGATGCAGGTAGTTTGTGCGAGGTCTTCTGGCCTTCTTCGAGAGGCACATCAGCATGGGTGAAGCCAATGCCGATGAGGAAGGACACCACGCCGGTGATCGTCTTGAACTCGCGGATCTTGATGTCGTTATATGTGGTCCGTGTACGCGCGGTGACCAGGAGCTTTTCCACACCTTCGTCGGAGACGACGCGCATGACCCAGAGCCCGTAATAGCTCGGGCCCTTCTTGTGCGCAGATGCCTGGCACAGGATTTCAGCGCTATAGCCGTTCTCCACGAGTTCGCGGAATCGTGCTTCCGTGACCACATTTGGTGCTTCGATGTCCCAGTTCATGGCCCGGCTCACGCTTTCTTCAAACGCGCAACACCCAGGCATTCCCACTTGAAGCCTAGAGTTACGATAGTATATTAATGACCGCAAGATATATTGCGACAGATACGGCTGTATCTCGGTTACTCAAACTCTAGGCACGGCCATTGGCGTCTATCAAGGAAAATAGGGGTTTCAGAAACCTCCGGTTGAAACGGCTGCTCACATTGCAGGCTGTAGCGTTGCTCATTCTCTTTCCGGGTGTAGGTTTTGCCGAAACCTGTCTCGCACCCGCTCGTCCGTTTGTGCCAAGTGATTCGCGAGCAGTCCATGACTACGCCGGCATCATCCGGCAGGACTTCGAGACCTACATCTCAGACGTGCAAAACTACTTCCGTTGTCTTGAAGCTGAGCGAGCACGTGCGTTCGGTGAAGCACGGGACGTCAGTGAAGAATACGGTCGGTTTCTGCAACTGGTGGGGGATTGATGGGTCGCGCGGGGCGTAGCAGACTTGCAGCCCGTGAAAACACAGCACCGATAACGCCCTCAAATATCCACTTTTTAGATAACAGATTTCATCCGCTAGCGACGTCACGAAAGGTGTGTGACGCGTGGCGAAAACAATCAGAAGCAAAGGACAGGAGGCACTCCGCCAGGCGTTGGTCGACGCGCGGCAAAAGGCTGGATTCAGTCAGAAAGAATTGGCAGCAAGGCTCAAATGCCACCAATCTCTTGTCGCGCGTCTCGAGAGTGGCGAGCGCCGGATCGATGTCGTTGAGCTCATTGTACTGGCAAGAGCGATCGGTTTTGACGCTTCAGAGATTTTGGCGATCGTCGAAGCCGCCACGGAGCCCGACCACAGGATTTGAGCTAGGTCATCAATCAAGAACTCAAAACCATACAGGTCTGACGTGAAGACCACTTTCGAAAACAACATGCCCGACCAGATGTAACCATTGCCCGGTATGCGGATGCAGCGAACCCTTCGGGATCCCGCGTTGCTTTCCCCACCACCACAGTAAAGAAAGCAAGTAGCCAGTGTACGAAAATGAGGATGAAGCCGTTGCGATTGCGAATTTGATCGGAGCGGATGAGAAAAATGTGGTTGGGTGGGTCTATCGCTGGAATACGGGCGCGCTTGCGGTGCGGTGGGACATCAAAGGTCCGCAGCGGGTGTCTTGTTGCCAGCCTGATCTCAGTGATGTTGATAAGCGCGAAATCGACTTTGATGGTTTAACGCGTATTTGCGCGCCCAGCTAGAGTTGGCGTCGTCGTCAACGACCGTGAGTACCTGAGAAGTGAACGTTGTCGACGAGAGGTCCTCGCGTTGATCTTGATGGTCAGCACAGCTGAAGCTGACAGCAAGTAAGTCGACATTCGTCTCAGGCGCAGAGAAGGTCTGCAACGAGCCCAACTTGACCGATGCTGCAATTTGCGCGAATGGCGGCTTCCTTTCAGTTCAACTGACCCGCTTCAACGCGTGTATCTGAGGGCAATTGGCCGAAGTGTGAATGGTACAATTTCGTAAACTGGCTCCAATTCCAGAACCCGTGACGAGCGGCAATATCCCCAATTGACGCTCTGAATTGCGAAGGATCCCTCAATGCGCGTCTCGCCATGTGCAAACGCAACACACGGTGATAGCTCAACGGGCCAAGTGTGACGTGCGATGCGAAGGAATTCTGAAGTGTTCGACGTCCGCCTCCCGTTTGCGCAAGCAAATCATCCACGCTGTGAATTTTTTCCCAGTTCCTGTGGATTACATCTCGGCCTGCTATAAATTTCTCATAGGACGGCGCGCCAATCATATTCGAGAGACTACTGCCCTGTCCCGCAGTCTCAAGTGACAACTTAGACACAAGACCCGCAAGCAGAGCCTCGCCGATATTTGCAGCGGATGCCTGCCCTGTTCCGTCAAAACTCGCGCTTTGAAGCGCTTGAACCACGTCTTCGCGAATGCGACGTGCGAGTTGCGGGGCATTCAAAAGCTCAGTGCCAAAACCAGGAGCAAAGAGCCAGTTAAGTGTCTGATCAGACAATCCCGGATGGGATTGCAGAAAATCCTTCTGAATAAGGATCGCAATAACTGCACCCTCAACAGGGCTGTGCAAGTGAAAGGTGGAACCGGGCATCGCGATCATGACAGTGTCACTTGTGAAGGCACCACCATTCAGGCAAAAGTCTTCACCCGCACTTGCCAGAACACCAATGGTCACGACGTCAACTGACCCCGTCACGGATTGTTCAAGCGCCTGCGTGCAATGCTCCAGATGAATCGAGATATTGTCGCTCAGAAAGCAGGATAGAAAGCGGCCGGTAAAAGGACCAGGCGTCAGCTGTAGATAGGTCTGGTCAAACCCGATCAATCGTTCAGCCTGCTCGTCAAAATCATGGTACTGCGCGTCAAGAATGACCCCAGGATTTGCACTTAGCAAGTAATCGGGCGCACAAATATTTGATAATATGCGTATTTTTCTGATCCTCCGGCCTCTGACACCTGCGCAAGCATGATAACGGTCTCTGTCGTGCCTTTGTAGACTAACAGAGCGTGCGGCAGCTTTGAAGCTGCCGGAAAACTCAAAGGGAGAAGCAGATGTTTAAGATTTTGACGACGATTGCCGCGATGGGCTTTGCCTCAGCCGCACTTGCAGAGGATGCGTGGATGTCCATTCCGGTCGCTCCCGCGATGCCAGAAGCGGCAGAGGCAGGGCAGGCCGATGTCAACGGCATCTCAATGTACTTCGCGACCTATGGCGACGCAGATAACACACCGATCCTGATGATCCACGGCGGTTTGGCGCATGGCGATATCTGGGCCAGTCAAGTTGCTGATTTGTCGGCAGACTACCGCGTCATCGTGGCAGACACACGCGGGCATGGGCGATCCACAAACGATGGCAGCGCCTACAGCATCGAGCTCTTGGCAACCGACTATGTGGCACTGCTGGATTTCCTTGGCGTCGACAAAGTTCATCTAGTGGGTTGGTCGGATGGTGCCAATATCGGGTATGAAATCTCGAAATCTGCGCCGGATCGCTTGGCCAGCCACTTTGGACATGCCGGGAATGTGACGCTTGCGGGTGTCGATCCAGCGGTTGAGACAAATGAGGTTTTTGGCGGATATGTCGGAATGATGGCAGGCGATTACGCAAAGATGTCTCCGACACCAGAGGGCTTTGAAGCCTTCGTCGGCGGCATTTCAGAGATGTGGTTCGCGGACAAGGCGGATGGATTGGCGCTTGTTGAAGCGATCACTGTACCGACACTCGTCGTGCAAAGCGAATACGACGAGGCGATTTTGGCGGCGCATTCTGCAGCCATCGCCGAGGCTATTCCCGGCGCAGCGCTGCTGACCTTGGACGGCGTGAGCCACTTCGCCATGTTCCAAGACCCGGCAGTTTACTCGGCTGCGATTAGAGACTGGCTGAAAACACAATAGGCTTGTTCCGAGCGGGCATCGCATAGATGGCCGCTCGACTCATCTAGAAAGCCGCCATTGGTGCAGATGCAGCGAAATTCCGGATTGTCCCGCATTGTGTGAATTCGCTCCACCGGAACTGAATGTCCGCTATCGGCGGCGGGGCTGTCTGACCCGCCGCCGCCGTTTTCCGGGCAATCCGATTAGAAATGGTCGCATTCTCGGCTTCGCCATCTGTCACGCAAATCAGCCGCGAGCACAAGGAATGGGGGTCTATCGTCAATAGATTGAAATTGGGTGCCAAATGGCAAAACTACGTGTCGTCTGACACGTGTAGTGAAACGGACAAGGTTGGCGCTACGTTAATAGTTCACCTGCTCAAAACCATAGTTGCCCTCGTAGTCGCGCCAATCCACGAATACAGACCGATGATAGATGCTGGGACAATGATCCCCCCATCGTTCAAGGCCCGTGTGCGCGGGGGGAAGGGCAGACGTGGAAGATAGCTGCCAGGAGAAGTCGCCTTGGGTTCCGTAGGTGCCGAGGAGAACCAGTGCGCCGCGACTGCATTCGCCGTCACGCCCGGAGTCGTTTTGCCAGGCGTTTCGCACATCAAAGACGCGAATGGTCCGCACGAAATTGAAATCCGGCCCGCTGATATCAATGTCCGCGCGATCCTGAACAAGGCGGAGGGTATGGTCGGCGGGAACGAACTCTAAATGGGAATCTGAAGAACGCCAAACGGCCTCGGTTGACTTAATAACCTGGGGGGCATCCAACGCTGGAAAGGATTGGCGCGGCCTGTTGCCGACGGTTTTGAAAAATGCTTCTAACATACGGCCCGAATTGCTCGGTTGCTGATCAGTCTCATAGGACACTCCCATAGGACATCGCCAGATTTGGAGCGGAGGTTCGATTGGCCAAGGTGTAATCCGCCGGATGAATTCGGCGCGAGCCCGAGTGCAAGGGGCGGAAGCGGGCCATCCGCCAGATAGGCATAGGAGGATCGCGCAGTCGATTGGGTACGTCTGCGCGCGCGTGGGCGTAGGAAGCGATACACCTGTTATGGCTATCGCAATTGCGATAGAAGGGAGGAGCGCTTGGAATGTACGACGCATGCTGAGGAGCCTCCTTAAGTGGAGTTCAGCATACAAACAAAAATATACTATCGCAACGATAAGTATATTATCGCATAAGGTGATGGATTGGATGCCCCTCCTGTTGGTCTATAATTGGACCGGAGCGACCCTAATGGTCGCGAATAGGGAGGATAAGACTATGGAAAACATACATATTTTAGGCGTAGACTTGGCCAAGCGCACATTCGCGATCTGCTGTTGCAACCAAGTTGAAATGTCCCTCCCTCCGCAAAGTAGAAATGTCCCACTTGGTGCTGTCGGAGCGTGGCTGTGCAGGGCGTAGACCTCATATATCGGAGCGCTGAACAGCCATGCGGGCGGGGTTATTCGGCGGCGTGTTTTGACGCCGATTTTACCTTTTCCTTGGCCCGCCGTGCGAGCTTTGAGTTCCAGCCGTCGTTGCGTTTGCCGGTGGGCTGATAGCGGGTGGCTTGTTTGCCAGCGCGTCGTTTTTGTGGAGCCGCTTTGTCTTGTTCTGCCTTGATGTGCTTCAGTACGGCACTGAGATGTTTGTTCTCTGTGATGGCGGCATGGGTCACGCGCTGATCTTTGTCGAACACGGAGTAGGGCAGTGACACACCTTTCCAGCGGACTTCAAACCCACCGTCCGGGAATGCATATGTGTCTACGTATTTGCCCGGCAGACCGCGTGTGATTTCATTCTCGGCCAGGATGATCCGCTTACGTTCGTAGGAGAATGCCAGTTGCGCGCCAACAAGCCGTTCGTCGCGGGAACAGAAGACATCTCGCAGGCGATCAGGTTCGATGTTCATCGGCCGGTGCAGATTGTCTGCGCGGCGTGGGGCCTTTGCAAACTTGGCGTTGTAGCGTTCGGTGAAACTCGGAAGGAAAGCGTTTGCAGCGTCCATGTCCGAAATGCCTGCAAGCCGCAGTTCCTTGACCAAACGGTCCTGCAAGGTGCGGTTTGCGCGTTCCACACGCCCTTTCGCCTGAGAGCTGTTTGCGCAGAGAATCTCGATGTTTAGCGCGTTCAGGGCGCGACCAAACTGGGTCATCCCATGCCCAGACTTGGCGGATTGATTAGCGACACGGAACACCGTGTGTTTGTCTGAATAAAACGCAACCGGCCGCCCATGCGCCGCCAGATACAGATCGAGGGCTTCAAAATAGCTGAACGTGCTTTCCGATTGCACAAACCGAAGCTGCATCAACGTACTGGTCGCGTCATCGATAAACACGAGCAGGGTGCACGGCGGCCCGCGATCCTCGAACCAGCGATGATCAGAGCCGTCGATCTGAATGAGTTCACCCAGACATTCGCGACGTAATCTGGGTTGATGAAATGTGCGCCGTTGTTTGCGGCTTAACCAGATCCCGGCGTCCTGCATCCATTTGCGCAGTGTCTCACGTGATACCTTCAGGTCATGGTCTTCAGCCAACTTCTCAGCCGCAAATGTAGGCCCGAAGTCCACGTAGTACTCTTTGACTAACGTCACTGCGAACTCACGCACCGCAGGGTCGATCCGATTGTTTGATCGGCGTCCACGTGCTTTGTGGCGGATCGCAGCCGGGCCATCCGTGTGGAAATCCTTCAACAACCGATGCACTTGTCGTCGGCTCAGTCCTAACACGTTGGCCGCAGTCACAGCCGTCATCGTGCCTTGGGTCACTTGGCTAAGTACCTCAATGCGGTTCAGTTCGCGTTCGCTCATGATCACCAATCCCACGGCCACACTCCAATCCTGCTTGATCAACAGGGAAGTGTGACACTTCTACTTTGCAGATGTGGGACATTCTAACTTTGCGTGATGGCTCAAGGGTCGTTGCGACGTTTTCCGCTATCTCAGTTTCATAATCTCTTCCCTGAACGCCTCGGTCGGTGTGCGCCATCCGAGGCACTTTCTAGGTGTTCCGTTCAGGCGCTCGCAAATCGCCTTCATATAGCGATTTGAGAGCGCCGCGAGCTGGGTGTCACGTGGCAGGAAACGACGTGCCCGCTTGTTCAGATTCTCGACCGATCCTTTTTGCCAAGGAGCTTGCGGATCACAGAACCAGCTTTCCGTGCCAATGCCGGATTTCAGCCTACGCCATTCGCGGAATTCGAAGCCACGGTCGAAGGTGATCGAGCGCCGTGCCGGTTGGGGCAGGCGCTCCATCACATCCATCAGCTTGTTCATCAGATGTGTGGAACTGCGATCATTGTTTCGGAACAAGACAGCATATCGAGTTTTGCGTTCGACCAGAGAGGCGACATTCATTTTACCTTGAGCGCGCTCGAAGATCATCAGATCGCCTTCCCATTCACCGAAGGTCTCACGGGTCTTCACGTGCTCCGGGCGTTGATGGATGGACCGATCCGGCGGGAAAACTTGGCCTCTGGGCCGTCTGGCGTAGCGCGATTGCCGCTTCTTGCGACGACTGGGGAGATGGCGGGCCAACTGTTCAGACTGACCTTCGCGACTGTAGACATAAGCGTAGATGGTTTCATGGCTCACTCGAACCGGCTGGCCATCATAACCAAGCCGGCCCGCAATCTGTTCCGGGGTCCAGCCGGCTTTCAACTGCTTTACGACATGGGCGCGCAAACCTTCCAGCCGGATCAACTTGCGCCGACGAGCACGCCTGGCATCAGCTACTCTTTGCGCATTCACGCCATAGTAGCCATTCAAATGTGGCAGCTCATCATCTTCGAAGTGATTGCGTTTAATCTCGCGGTAGACTGTAGAGCGATGCCTGCCGATCTCGGACGCGATCTTGCTTACTGGCATCTTCGCGTTCAACATGTCTTCGATTGCGCGTCTCTCACGCAAATCCAGCTCTGTGTGGGCCATGTTCGTTCTCCTTGCTTTTCAGCAAGATAGGGGATTTGTCGCAACCCAGTTTAGAATGTGCCCGCGCGTACATCTGCGGGGCTGATAAGGAATGTTATGTTAATTTAAGACAGAAACTGACACGTCCGCAGTTCCAGAAAGTGCTTTCAGATCTGCCGCCGTGCATTGTCGCTATGGAAGCTTGCGGGTCTGCTCATCACTGGGGTCGTATTGCTCAAGCTGCCGGTCACGAGGTCCGGCTCATTCCCGCACTTTACGTCAAACCGTTTGTCAAACGCCACAAGAACGATGCGCTGGACGCGGAAGCAATTGCCGAGGCCGCATCTCGGCCATCCATGCGCACGGTTGCCGTGAAAGATGAGGAACAGCAGGCTCAGGCCATGTTGTTTCGAACACGCGAGATGTTCGTCCGGCAGCGTACACAGCTCATCAATGCTGTTCGCGCGCACTTGGCTGAGTATGGAATCGTGTTGCCTCAACAGCGCCGAAATGGCCGGTTGTTCGCTGAGCGATGTCGCGCAGAGTTTGGCACCGCTCCAGAAGCCGTCATCTCCATGGTGGAAGCCTATCTCCGGCAGATTGAGGCCGTCGATCGTGAAGTCGCGGAGCTGGATGTCAAAATCAAGAAAGGCGCATTGCGCAACGCTGACGCGCGGCGACTACAGACAATGCCAGGAATTGGGCCGATGTCAGCGATGGCAATTCAAGCTTTCTGCCCCCCTGCTCAGAACTTTAGGAAAGGTCGCGACTTCGCGGCTTGGCTAGGTTTGGTCCCGCGACAACACTCAACTGGTGGCAAGGATCGGCTTGGGCGCATTACGAAGATGGGCCAGCGAGACGTGCGAAAGCTGTTGATTATCGGCGCGATGTCAGTGATCAGCGCAAGCGAACGCAAAGGCCGTTGCGAAGATCTATGGCTTGCGCATATGCTTGAGAAGCGGCCACGCATGGTTGTTGCCGTTGCATTGGCAAACCGCATGGCCAGACGACTTTGGGCAATGATGACCAAAGAACAGGATTACGAAATTCAGGTCGCCGCTTAACCGCGAGATCCGGATACCGGCAGGACTGAGAGGACGAAGGACAAGTTACGGAACACGACGATCATGAGATCGGCAGTGGGAAAACCAGGATAATAAAGCGGCCCTCGAGCCCGCTAAGGTGATCTGGACCCACGCCTCGCATCTCCATAAAGGCCCGCCGCCAGTGTTGCGGCACATCAGAGGCCGGACACATGACTGCACCCGATCAGACGTTCTATGACTTTGAATTCACTCACAGTAACCGGGGCATCCACACATTATTATGTTAAATTTGTCGCTCCAAAGCGGATGCCAGATAACGCGCCAGACGCTGATCCGTGGCAAGAAACACTGGCCATGGCGTGCGGTCGATCAGGACGGTTTTGTTCTGAATGTTCTGGTGCAAAGCCACCGCAATTCAACGGCAGCCAGGCACCTCATGCGCAAACTGCTCAAGCGAAAAGGATCAGCTCCGCGCGTCATGGTCATAGACAAATTGCGCTCGTACGTTGCGGCGAAGCGGGAGATAATGCCCGGTGTCGAACACCGATCACACAAAAGATTGAACAACCGGCCCGAGAACTCTCATCAGTCAACGCGACAGCGAGAAAGGGTAATGAAGCGGTTCAAATCCCCGGGCCAGTTGCAGCGTTTTGTTTTCATCAACGATCCTGTCGCCAAATTTGTTCCACCTGTCACGCCAAGAAATGCTATCCAACAGCTTCCGGGAAATGCGCTCTCTCGCAATGCAAACATGGCGCGAAATCGCACAGATTTCGGTCACCTGAATGCAGGGGTGTTGGAATTCCAATGTCCGAGCAAGTCAAGTTTACGGTCCCGACCAGGTATGGCGATGGCATTTGGCGGCTTTGTTGTTGGCTCTGGCCCGTTGGTTACTCCGGGTCAGCAATCACGTCCTGGCGTTGTACGCCCAGGCCTTCGATACCCAGCTCAACCACGTCGCCGGGGCTCAGGTATTGCGGTGGTTTCTGCCCCATTCCCACACCCGGAGGGGTCCCGGTTGAAATCACATCACCTGGATGCAGACTCATGAACTGGCTTAAATATGACACAACATGGGCCACGCTATAAACCATGGTTGCGGTCGATCCGTCCTGCATCTTTTTGCCGTTCACAGTCAGCCACATGGACAGGTTTTGGGGGTCGGCTACCTCTTCGCGCGTCACCAGCCACGGCCCGATCTGGCCGTAATTGTCACAGCTTTTTCCTTTGGTCCATTGCCCGGCGCGTTCGATCTGAAAGGCGCGCTCGGACACGTCATTGGTCACGGCATAGCCCGCCACATACTCCATTGCGTCAGCTTCCGAGACATACTTGGCGCGCTTGCCGATCACCACGGCTAGCTCTACTTCCCAGTCGGTTTTCTCAGACCCACGCGGGATGATGATCGGATCATTGGGTCCACAGATAGCACTAGTGGCTTTCATGAAAATCACCGGCTCGGGTGGCACATCCAGCCCGCTTTCGGCGGCATGATCGGCATAATTCAGGCCAATGCAGATAAATTTCCCTGTCCCGCTGATGCAGGGGCCAAGACGGGTATCAGCGCTGACCTCGGGAAGGGTTGAAAGGTCGGTAGCGGCGACAGCACGGAGCCCCTCATCGGACAGAGTTTTACCGCTGATATCATCAACCACCGACGACAGATCCCGGATCGTTCCGTCGGCATCCAAAATACCCGGTTTCTCGGCACCCGGCGCTCCAAATCTAACAAGTTTCATTTCTGTGTCCCTTATGTATTGGCCCAGCCGCCGTCGATGACATGCGCCACCCCGGTGGTGTAGGCAGATTCCTCTGACGCCAGATAGACGACAAGCGCGGCAATTTCCTCGGCTTTGCCGATCCGACCAATTGGCTGGCGGGCGATAAAGTCCGCAAGCGCCCCGTCATAATCACCGGTGGCGCGCAGCCGCTCGTGCAGCGACGGGCTTTCCACTGTGCCCGGGCAGATTGCGTTACAGCGCACCCCCTGCGTGACAAAGTCCGCTGCGATGGATTTGGTCATGCCGATCACTGCAGCCTTGGTAGTCCCATAGGAAAATCGGTTCGGTGCCGCTATAACGGACGATGCGACCGAGGCCATGTTGATGATCGACCCACCGCCGTTTGCCAGCATGCCTGGCAGGAACGCCTGGTTCATCCGGTACATGGCGGTGACGTTCAGGTCGTTGGAAAAGCTCCATTGCTCCTCGTCACACTCGAGGATCGTTCCCGCGGCCACAAAGCCGGCACAGTTGAACAGAACGTCCAAGGGCCCGGTTTTTTCAACGGCCTCTGCGATTGACTCCGGGTCCATGACATCCAACCGAAATGTGTCAAGCCCCTGCTCTGAAAGCTCTTTCAGAGCAGCGTCGTTCACATCTGTGGCAAAAACTTTTGCCCCTTCGGCCTGCATCGCCAAGGCCGAGGCGCGCCCGATCCCCTGACCTGCCGCTGTAACAAGGCAGGTTTTTCCACTCAGTCGTCCCATATGTCTTCCTTCCGGGTCTCAGAATTTTCCGTATTTGATATAGGCTTCCTGCGGGTCCGACCCCGCAAGGATTGCCGTGCGCACCAGGTTCTCGGTCTGCATCGCAGCCAAAGATTTCTCGAGAATCTCATCCAGATGCTCGACCGGAATACGGACCATTCCGTCACGGTCTCCATGCAGCCAGTCGCCGGGGCGGATCAACACGTCTTCGATCATGATGTCGACATTCACACCCGTGGGCAGCCACTGTGCTACCACATCGCGTGGCGTATGGTGGGTACGCCAGCTGGGAAACCCCAGATCAATGAGAAAGTGGCTATCCCGCAGAGCTCCATCCAGAACACAGCCCAGAACACCCTTGAAATGTAGGGTTTCCGCCGACAACTCACCCATCTGAGCAAGGCTGTGCGTATGAGGCTGGGCGGTCCAGATGTGCCCTTCAGGGCATTTCGACAAAAGCCCGGTCCAGGCCAGCAGGGTCTCGTGGGCATCTGCTGTTTCATCAAGCCGTCCCTCGATGGTAAACGCCGGGCCACACAGCGTCATGTCTGGCTGAAGCGGCTTGATCCGGGCGGGCAGCGTGAAATTGCGCAAGCCCATCGCGCGCATTACGTCGTGGATTACGCCGGTGTAGCAGGTCTTGAACGTGTCTATCTTGGGGTTATCCATATTAAGGTCCTCTGGTTCCTTGGAGTTGAGGTTTGCCGTGGCGATAGTACAGGTTGCGGATGGCGCCGCTGCTTCTGTGATCCATGTCTCCCCTATGAAACCCGATAGAAGCTCTTGGCATTGGATCCCCAAATTCGGGCTGCATCCGCTGCATCCAACCCCTCAAGCAGGGTATCGACCATCTGAACCCAAACAGCATAGTCACCTGCAAGGTTCAGCACGGGCCAATCACTTCCAAACATAATGCGCCGGGGTCCGAACGCCTCGAGAATGTACTCTGCGGCAGGAGAAACTGCTTCCAGCGAGGGTGAGTCTCCCGCTTCAGTCAGGAGTCCCGATAGCTTGCATAGCGCACCGCTGTTGGCAGATATCGACGCCATGTCCTTGCGCCAGTGATCCAGTTCTCCAGTTGCAAGCGCGGGCTTGGCGGCATGGTTTATTACGCAAGCCAGATCAGGGTGTTTGTCCAGCCGCGTTTGCAGGTGGTGCAGGTGACGCGGCAACACCAATGCGTCAAAGCTCAACCCCATTTCGATCAGGGCATCAAAGACAGGGTCAAGCGACGGGCACAGCACCCATTCATCGTCTTCAATGTCCTGAATCATTGGCCGGATGCCTTTGAAATTCGGGTTCTGCGCCAACCATTCAAGGGTTGCGATAGCGTCACCCGCTTCCATGTCAACCCAGCCGACCACTCCGGCAATCGACTCTGTCGCTTCGGCCACACCCAGCAGGAATTCGGTTTCAGCGACCGTGTCTGCGGCTTGCACCACGATTGTTTTTTCCACGCCGGCAGCCTTGCGCAAGGGCTCCAGATCGGCAGGGAGGAAATCACGGTAAATTGGTCCCAGTTCCGGCCCCATCCAGCCGTAATCACCGCGTGAAAGCTTCCAGAAGTGCTGATGGGCGTCAATTCTCATGGCAGGTGTCCTTTTGAGTCGGAGCCGGATGGGCCGGGACGGGCGCGTCAGGGTGCAGTAGTCCTTCGGCGATCAGGTCACTCCACAGCACGGCAGGAATGGGTTGATGCCACCAGTCCAGAATTTGTTTCAATTCATGCGGGCTACGCGGTCCAGGTATGGTGCTTTTGACCACCGGGTGGGCAAGGGGAAAGTGCAGCGCAGCCGCAGGCAGGGCAACGCCATGCGCCTCGCAAACACGAGTCATGGCCGCGACCTTTTGTGCGACGTGGTTGGGAACCGCGCCATAGTCAAAGCTGTCACCACCAACTAAAACCCCGGAATTAAACGGCCCTCCGATCACGATATCGGTGCCTTGGGCAGCACATTTCGGCAAAAGCGTTGTGAGCGTTTCCTGCTCTAGCAAAGTGTAACGTCCAGCCAGCAGGAACATGTCCCAGTCACCTCGGCCCAACGCGGCCTCGCAAACGGCGGCTTCGTTCACTCCCAACCCAAAAGCAGAGATCGCACCCGAGGCGCGCAGTTCCTCAAGCGCACGGTAGCCGCTGGTCATCGCGGTTTCAAACAGGGCTGGCCCGGCCTCTTCTCCGTGGGTCAGGTTGCCGATGTCGTGGATGTTCAGGATGTCGATCCGGTCTAGGCCAAGCCGCTGTAACGACGCCTCGTAGGACCGCATTACCCCATCATAGGAATAATCGTATTCTGGCGTGAATGGCAGTGCTGCAACCCATGCGCCGGGATCAGGCGCAGCACCTGGCGTGAGGATGCGTCCAACCTTGGTCGAAATTACAACACCAACTTGCCCGCGCAGCCCGTCACCGATCAGACGTTCGGAAAGCCCGTAACCGTAGAAAGGCGCGGTGTCGAAGTAGTTGATGCCCTCTTGTAGTGACGTCGCGATCGTCGCACGGGCTTCTTGCTCTGGCACAGCTGTGAAAATTCCGGCGAGACTAGCGCCGCCAAGGCCAAGCTGAGTAACTTTCAGGTCGGTCTCACCGATTGTGTTGGTCGCGATTACCACGTGTCAGTCTCCGTTTAGTTGGCGGCCGATCTCTTCTGCCGCGGCGCCAAACATTTTGGTTACTTCTTCAACCGGTGGTGCAGGGTGGCCATCGATCCGTTCGATGAATGGGCAGGTCAGGGCGGCGACGGCGTTGCCCGAGGGATCAAGGACTGGAAAAGAGATGTTTGTCGTGCCGCGCACGGTCTTGGAGGGTTCCACAACACACCCTAAATCGCGCAGCTGATCGAGTTCCTTGGAAAACGTTGTGATGTCGGTCTTGTCTTCACCAACGACCAGCTGGTGTTCGTTCAGCATTCGTGCGCGGGCTTCTTCCGACTGGAAGGCTGTCAGAATCCGGCCTGACCCGGTGTTGAAAATGCCGATGACAGCGCCGGGGCGCAGCGATTGTCGCCAGTTCCCCGGTGCGGAGAATGCAGCGGCGATGACGACATCGCCATCTTCCCAAATTGCCAGGTGACAGGATTGTTCGCTTTGCAGCGACAGCTGACGCATCCGCGGCTCTGAGATATCCAGCAACCGCCGGCGCGGCGGGTGGGTGTTGGCCAGGACCAGCATCTTGAGGCTGAGCATATAGCGATCACCTTCGGGTGTGCGGGTCACGTAGTTGCGCCGCACGAGCGTATCCAGCATCCGATAATTCTCGTTTGTCGTACGCCCTAGCTCCTTGGCAATTTCAGCCTGCGAGAGGGCTCCTGCTGACTTGGCCAGCAACTCCAGAATATCCAGCCCCTTGTCCAGCGCAGGGGCGCGGTATTTGCCATTTTCTTCCATTGCGAATTGCTCACTCCATTCGTCACAGTGGCAGTTTATCAGACATTTCAGTTGACACAATCAAAATATTCACCAATAAAGCATCATCTCAAATATGAATATGCGAGATCGCGATCGGGAGGAAACCATGCGAAATTTCACGAAAACAGGGCTGGCCACCACGGTGGCAATCGTCCTTTCAGGTGCAGCAAGTGCGCAAGATTACGGCAGCTTTGAGGATTACACGCTGCGAGTTAAGCTGATCGGTGGCGCGCAATACGAGCCGCTCTACACGTTGATTCCCGAGTGGGAGGCGGCCACCGGCGCAAAGGTCGAGATTCTCTCTCGAAAAAGTCACTTTGAGCTGGACCGTGAGATGAAGCAGGACATTGCCGCTGGCAATATCGACTATTGCGTCTTTTCAAATCACACAAATTTTGCGCCGCAATATGATGTGATGACACAGCCGCTGGACGGTCTGATTGATGCCGACACAATTGCCGCGTTTTCGCCGCTTGTGATCAGCCACGCGACGGTGAGTGGAGATCTGTTCTCGCTGCCGCGCCACTCGGACGTGTCCAACATGTTCTATGTGAAGTCGCTCTACGAAGACGAGGCCAACAAGGCGGCGTTCGAAAAAGAATACGGCTATGCGCTTACACCCCCGGAGACATGGGCGCAGGCCAGCGATCAGGCCAAGTTTTTCACTGATGCACCTGACCGCTATGGCACCCATTTTGCCGGCAAGGATGAAGGTATCACTGGGCGCTTCTATGAAATGCTGGTCGCAGAAGGCGGCGTTTTGTTCGATGACAACTGGAAGCCAACCTTCAACAGCGAAGAAGGCGTTCGCGCCCTGAATTGGTTTGTTGATCTTTATCAGGCGAAGGCGGTTCCGGCTGGAACAACCAACTATGTCTGGGATGACCTTGGGCTTGGATTTGCCGCGGGCGCTGTTGCCTATGACCTGGATTGGGCTGGTTGGGCTGCGTACTTCAACGGCAGTGACAGCAAAATCGGCGGCGACGTCGGTGTGGCATTGGCTCCTAAGGGATCAAGCGGCAAGCGGACCGGTTGGTCGGGCTCGCATACGTTCTCGATCACCAAAGCTTGCGACAACAAAGACGCGGCGGCCAGTCTGGTGACATTCCTGACAAGTCAAAACGCTCAGATGATTGAGGCGCGCGCGGGCTTGCTGCCGACGCGGACACAAGTCTGGACGGACGTGATTGCCGAGTTCAAGGCAGATGGCAACGCATTCATGGTCGAAGTGTTCGACATCTGGGGGCAATCAATGGCGGATCACGCGTTCACACCGCCTCTGATCGCCGAATGGGGTGAAGTTTCCAACGCACTGTGGCCACAATTGCAAGCCGCGATTTTGGGCGATGTTACGGCTCAGGAAGCGCTGGACAAGGCGGCCAAAGAGGTTTCCGAAGTGATGGAAGACGCGGGCTACAACTAGTCCAAGGAATGAAGTTCGCCCATTCCGCTACTGGCGGGGTGGGCCGAAACCATCATTCGCGCTTCATCTGAATTCGCTTCCTGCTCCTGTATTGGAAATGTATCGCCATGTCGAAATTCTCGCGAGCAATCAGGGATCATGCTGTTCCTCTGGCTTTGATTGCACCGTCCATACTGGTGATCCTTGTGGTCGTCCTGTTGCCGCTCATGTTTTCCTTCTACACCAGTTTCACCAACTACAGATTGATCCGCCCGGACACCCTGTGGGACTGGATCGGGCTGCGTAACTACCAGCGCCTTCTGGCTGATTGGGATTTCTGGGTTGCCTTCGGGCGCACGATTTTATTCCTGACGGTGGCCTTGAACCTTGAACTTCTTTTTGGGCTGGGGCTGGCACTTTTGGTGAACAAAATCACCTGGGGCCAGCGCACATTGCGCACCATCATGATGTTCCCGATGATGTTCTCGCCCATTCTGGTGGGTTTTCAGTTCAAATACGTGTTCAATGACACGATCGGGTTGGTCAATAATGCCCTTCAGTCGTTGGGGTTGACGGAATTTGCCATCCCGTTTTTGGTTGATCGCTGGCTGGCATTCTTTTCAATCTCTTTTGCCGAGATCTGGATGAGTACATCGATCTTTGCGATCCTTATCCTTGCCGGGTTGTTCGCCATGCCCAAGGACCCAATTGAGGCCGCGCGGGTAGATGGCTGTTCAAACTGGCAAGTGTTTCGCCACATCACTCTGCCTTTCCTGATGCCGTTTATTTTTATCGCGATGACCATCCGGTCATTGGATGTGGCACGAGCCTATGACGTGGTGGACGTGATGACTGGCGGCGGACCTGCTCAACGCACGGAACTGCTGTGGACGCTGATCGCACGCACCGCTTACGACGATGCCCGGATGGGGCGTGCCAATGCCATGGCCTACGCCTCGATCCTGCTGTCGATCTTTTTCACCTGGTACTTCTTCAGAAAACTGATGGATGCCCGCAAACACCTGGGAGCGTTCTGATGCCCACCCGCACGAAGACCGTTCTGATCTGGCTGCTGACATTCACGGTGATGCTGATTATCTGCATGCCCGGTCTGTGGATCATCCTGTCTGCGTTCCGAACCAACGGGGAAATCCTGACCAAACCGGCAATCTGGATCCCGCAGAATCTGACTCTCGACAATTTCAGAGCCATTTTTGGGTTCGGCGAAAACGTTATTGGTGTTCCGGTCAGCAGCTATTTCCGAAATTCTCTGGTGATCTCGGTGACGTCGACGTTTCTTGCATTGCTGATTGGCATGACCGGCGGCTATGCCTTTGCGCGGTATCAATTTCCGGGCAAAAGCAGCACGTTCCTGTGGCTGATGTTGTCACGCACAGTGCCGGGCATCGCGCTTTCTCTGCCGATCTTCATCATCTGGAGCAGGCTCGGGATCATCGACACCAAATTCGGCGTGATCCTTGTCTATACAGCTATCAACGTGCCTTTCACCGTATGGCTGACCGAAGGCTTCTTCCGCCAGGTCCCCAACGACCTGAACGAGGCTGCGCAGATTGATGGTTGTACCCGCTGGCAGGCATTCTGGAAGATCGAGTTTCCGTTGGCAAAATCCGGGATTGCAAGTGCCGGGATTTTTGCCTTCCTCACCTCATGGAATGAATACGCGTTGGCAAGCCAGCTGACCCGGTCCACAGACAGCAAAACCCTGCCGGTCGGGCTGATGGACTTCACAGCGCAATTCACCATCGATTGGGCGGGCATGTGCGCCATGGCCGTGATCATCATTATCCCCGCTCTCATTCTCACTTTCCTTGTGCAAAAGCACCTTATTGCCGGCCTCACGTTCGGCGGCGTCAAAGGGTAAGAAATGGCTGAAGTTAAGCTTACAAATGTGGTCAAACGCTATGGCAGCGTCGAAGTTGTGCACGGCATTGACCTAGAGATCGCCCACAATGAATTTGTGGTGCTGGTTGGCCCATCGGGCTGCGGGAAATCCACCACCCTGCGAATGATTGCTGGGCTCGAAGAGATTTCGGACGGCGAGATCAAGATTGGCGAAACCGTGGTGAACAACCTGCCACCACGCAAGCGCAACATCTCGATGGTGTTCCAGAACTACGCACTTTATCCGCATATGACGGTTAGTGAAAACCTGGGTTTCAGTTTGAAGATCGCAGGCAAGTCCGGTGCCGAGATCAGTGCCGCAGTCGCCAACGCCGCGGAGATCTTGGGATTGGGCGATCTGTTGGAGCGCACCCCGGCGGAATTGTCCGGCGGACAACGCCAACGGGTTGCCATGGGGCGCGCAATCGTGCGCCACCCGGATGTCTTTTTGTTCGATGAACCGCTGTCCAACCTGGATGCCAAGCTGCGTACCCAGATGCGGGTCGAGATCAAGAAGTTGCATCAGAAAATCAAAACCACGATCGTCTACGTGACCCACGATCAGGTCGAGGCAATGACCTTGGCCGATCGGATCGTGATCATGAAGGATGGCCATATTGTGCAGGTTGGCACTCCTCTGGATGTGTTCGAGCGCCCGGTGGACACCTTCGTCGCGGCCTTTATCGGATCTCCGCCGATGAACTTGATCAATGGCCATATCGAGGCGGACCATGTGGTGTTTAGCGATGGCAATCGCCTACCTGTGCCACCGGATTTCACGGGTAAGTTGGCCGATGGGCGTCAGGTTGTATTCGGGTTTCGTGCCGATGTGTTGATGCCAAAGGGGCATACGCTTGCTGAAAGCGGGGTCGTGACCGATCTGGATCTCAAAATCGACTTTGCCGAGCCGCTGGGATCGGAATCCATTCTGCTATCAACATTGGGTGGTAAGGAAATTCAGGCGCGAATGCATAACCCGCGGCCTGTCAACGAAGGCGAGGTTTTGACCTGCGAGCTGCACCTGGAGAAATGTCACATTTTTGATGCCAGCAGCACCAAGAACCTGAGGGAGTAAACTCATGGCAAAGATCACCCATGTCGAAATCATGATGGTTGACCTCAAGCCAAAGGTGCGGCGGGTCGATGCGATCCAGAGTTTCTTGAGCCAGGAAACCCCCATTGTCCGGATTACCGATGCGGACGGCGCGGTTGGCGTAGGATATTCTTACACAATCGGCACAGGTGGGCCGTCGGTGGTTGCCTTGCTGGAACATACTCTTTCACCACTTCTGCTGGGGCGTGACGCTGATCGTATTCAGGCGATTTGGAACGACATGTTATTCGCAACCCACGCCACGGCTGTGGGGGCAATTACATCTCTGGCGATGGCAGCTATTGATACGGCACTGTGGGATTTGCGCTGTAAGCGAGCGGGTCTGCCCTTGTCCGTGATGGCAGGTGGCGCGAAAGAAGATGTGCCACTTTATACCACTGAAGGCGGATGGCTTCACATCGAGGCCGACGCGCTGATTGATGACGCTCTTGCGATGCAGGAAAAAGGGTTTTTGGGCTCGAAAATCAAGGTTGGGCGCGCCCATCTCAGCGAAGACCGCGCTCGGCTGATTGCCCTGCGCGAAGCCGTTGGACCCGGCTATGAAATCATGACCGACGCCAACCAGTCGTTTAACCTGTCAGAAGCCAGCCGCCGCGCGCAGGTTTTGGGTGAAGTCGGTGTCGCCTGGTTTGAGGAACCCTTGCCAGCCGATGATCTGAGTGCACATGCGCTACTGGCCGCGCAAAGCCCGGTGCCAATCGCAGTCGGAGAAAGCATGTATTCACTGTCGCAATTCAAGGATTATTTGCGCGCAGGTGCCTGTTCGATTGTCCAGGCCGATGTGGCGCGGGTCGGCGGCATTACTCCATGGCTCAAAATCGCGCATCTTGCCGAGGCGCATAACGTGGCGATCTGCCCGCATTTCCTGATGGAGCTTCATATAAGCCTTGTCTGTGCAGTGCAAAATGCACCCTGGCTCGAATTCATCCCACAGCTGGATCTGATTACAAGCGAAGGTGTGACCATTGAAAATGGACGTGCACGACCATCGGCTGACGCAGGGCTCGGGATTAACTGGGATTGGGATGCAATAGCCATCGGTGCTGTCATGGCCCCAATCACCTTCAACGCATAGGGGGCGTACATGAAACGTATGGCAATGGTGATCGGACTAAAGCCCGAAAAAGTGACGGAATACAAAGAGCTGCACGCTAATGCCTGGCCCGAGGTTTTGGACCAGATCAGCAAATGCGGCATCCGCAATTACTCGATCTACCTGAAAGAGCCTGAAAACCTGCTTTTTGGTTACTGGGAATACCACGGCGACAATTTTGCAGCCGACGCCGCGCGCATGGCCACACATCCCAAAACGCAAGAATGGTGGGCGCTGACGGATCCCTGTCAGACACCGTTGCAAAACGTCGCCGAAGGAGAAATGTGGGCCATGATGGAGGAGGTGTTTCACCATGACTGAGGCGCCTCATCCGCAGCTCGAAACCTGCCATTCCGGCAAGCGGCACGCCGCAAACATGGGTGGCTGCGAAGCAAGGCAATCTTCTCCGAAATACGGACGTCGCTAATGCGTATTGCAACATTGGAGATACGCGCCTGCAAAACAGACAGCGATGTTGCTGCCGGTGACCAGTTGAGTGGCGTGGCACGGCGCGACGGGCTTGAATTCCTTGTATACACCGTGGCCACTACCTGCGGGCAATCCGCCAGCATGTTTGGCTTTGCCGGGGCGAGCGCCGAAGGATCTGCCCATTTGGCCGCTTCGCTCGCCCCGTTCCTTAAGGATCGAGATCCGCGTGACCGCGAGGCACTGTGGCATGATTTTCGCAAACAGGACCGGTTCTGGAGCTTGCTGCCGATCTATATTTGGGGGCCAATCGATTGCTGCTTGTGGCTTTTGGCGGCGCAACAGGCCGGACAGCCCCTGTGGAAATATATCGGCGGATTTCGTGATCAGGTTCCAGTTTACCTGAGTTCGATGTTTCACACCGATCCCGCGCTTTATGTATCCGAAGCCCAAGCCGCCAAGGCCGCTGGATACGCGGCGTATAAGCTGCATCCACCCGGCAACTCCATAGATGAGGATCTGGATATCCATGCCGCCTGTCGCGACGCTGTCGAAGATTTCGGCCTGATGAGCGACCCGGTCGCCTTTATGACCTACCCTGAAGCACTGCGCTATGGCCGTCGCCTTGAGGATCTGGACTATCTCTGGTTCGAAGAGCCGATGCAGGATGAAAACATCCCGGCATTGAAGGCCCTCAGCGACAGCCTTGATATTCCGGTTGTCGGCACGGAAACTTTGGCCAAACACCCCTATTCGGTGGCCCAATGCATCGCAGATCGCGTCGTTGATGTGGTGCGCGCTGATGTCAGTTGGTCCGGCGGGATCACGTCTGTTTTGAAAACGGCCCACATGGCCGAGAGTTTTGGAATGAATTGCGAGATCCACACGGCCATCTTTCATCCGCTTGAGATGGTCAATATGCATCTCTGTGCGGCGATTAAGAATTGCAGCTATCTGGAGCTATTGGCACCTGTGAAGGAGTTCGCCTTTGGCCTGACCGAACCGCTCCCAATCAAGAACGGGATAGCCCATGTGCCGCAAACTCCGGGTCTGGGGCGCGATCTGGATTGGGGCATGATAGATAACGCCACGATCATGGCATGTTAGGAGACGTCTTGGTGTCAGATCCAAACCCAAACCTGCTGCTTCTTTCTGAACACGACAGTGTTTTCGTTGCGCTTGAAGCCATAGCGCGAGGCAAGGCATACGGCCCTGATGGTGCGGTTGTTGAGGTGGCATCAGCGGTGACACTTGGCCACAAAGTTGCCCGCTACCCGATTTCCAAGGGCGACAAGGTCATCAAATACGGTGTCTCAATCGGGTCCGCGACCCAAGATATTGCAGCCGGAGAGCATGTGCATGTGCACAACCTGAGAAGCGACTATACAGCCACCCATTTGTTGGAAGAAACCGCGGGAGGGGTGAACGATGCTTGAGGGTTTTGCAAGACAAGACGGCAAAAAAGGCATCCGCAACTATGTTGCTGTAGCCTACCTCGTGGAATGCGCGCGCCATGTTGCAAACGAGATTGTACTGCCGCATCGGGATCAGGGCGCACAGGTCATCGGTTTTCCCGGATGTTTCCCGAATGAATATGCGCAAACGATGATGGAGCGGCTTTGTACTCACCCCAACATCGGCGCTGTATTGTTGGTCTCGTTAGGGTGCGAAAGCTTTAATCGGTTTCAGCTTGAAAAAGCAATCAAGGATAGCGGTCGACCAGTTCAGTCTATTGTCATTCAGAAATCAGGCGGGACGCGCAAATCGATTGACCTCGGACGCCGCTTTGTTGGCGAGCAAGTCGGCGCTATGGCGAGCGCTACACGGGTCCCTATGGATGTGAGTGAGTTGATCATCGGCACGGTTTGTGGCGGGTCTGACGGCACCAGTGGGATCACAGGGAACCCAGCTGTCGGGCTTGCCTTCGACCGGCTGGGGGCTGAAGGTGCTGCATGTATCTTTGAGGAAACCGGCGAGTTGATTGGGTGCGAGCACATCATGGCGGCGCGCGCTTCAACGCCCGAATTGGCGGTAGAGCTCGAACAATCCGTTGTAAAGGCCGCACGCTACTATGCCACGCTTGGCTTTGGCAGCTTTGCGGCCGGCAATGCCGAAGGTGGTCTCACGACAATCGAAGAGAAGTCGATGGGGGCCTATGCCAAGTCCGGCTCGGCACAGATTCGCGGGTTGATCAAGCCGGGTGATACCCCACCGTCCGGTGGGCTTTTTCTGCTTGATGTCGTTCCGGATGGCGAAGTCCGCTACGGATTCCCAAATGTGAACGACAATGCAGAGATCGTAGAAATGGCAGCCTGTGGTGCTCACCTGACCTTGTTTGTGACGGGTCGAGGATCTGTCGTTGGCAATGCAGTTTCCCCGGTCATCAAGATATGCGCGAACCCAGAAACCTATAACAACCTTGCCGATGATATGGATATTAATGCCGGCCGCATTCTGAACGGTACGTCTTTGTCAGAGATCGGCGAGGAAATCTACGAGCAGGTCCTATCGGTCTCTTCTGGCAAGCAAACCTGCTCAGAAGAACTTGGCCATGCCGAGTTCATTCTGACCTATAAAATCTTTGAACCGATCGGGCCTGCGTGCCTACCACGATAGGATGCTCAGTGAGGAGAAGCGGTTCTTGCCGCGATCGTCCTGAAAGAAAGAGAAACAGTGCAAGACCAAAAGGACGCCTGAAAACGCAGACGTTCCTTTAAAGTTCGCACGAACCAAATAATAATATCACTTTTTTGCAGTGACTCCTACTAGAAGCCATTGAACCTCCACAAATAGGATACCTTACTGCAAATTCGGCATCCCAACTAGGATCAAACAAAAGACGCTCGAAGCGCGGCGCTTGCATCACAGACAACGCGCCGCATAATCAAACCAACCAGATGAGCCGAACTCTCTTAGTTTAGGACACCTTTGGTTCCAAAAACTCTGACAATGGACAGTATGACCACATCCTGTTTGAAATGTAATCCGACCTTGGACGCTCGGACATGAGCACCCTTGAACACAACAACTAAAAGATCACATAAAATCTGACTCTTACAACGCAAGACACCAGACTGCGCTCAGGTTTTCAATGTGATTACAGATAAGGTGGCGTACACGCTGATATCATTACTGCGGGACGATCTGAGATATTGCGGAAGCGGTGAGGCTCGCGAGAGTTGAACAGATAGGCGTCGCCTGCCTTCAGTATTTTGGTTTCAGTCCCAACCGTGATTTCAATTTCACCAGTCACAACGATGCCGCCCTCATTCGCCTCATGCTCAATCATCGTTTCGCCTGTATCAGCGCCGGGTTCATAACACTCATGCAGAACCTGTAGGCCGTGCAGTTTGGCGTCACCAACCTGCTTGATCGTTATCTTCTCCAAAGCCCTGTCATTTGACTGGTAAAGCAGCGACGTCAAATCTCGGAGTTCTGAAGGTGTAAAGAAGTATTGGCCAGGATTAGCCGAATCTGGCTCAAAAAACTCGGACATCGTGACGCCCAACCCACCCAGTATTTTGCGCAAACTGGCAACAGAGGGGCTGCTCTTGTTCGTTTCAATCATCGAAATCTGGCCGTGCGGCACGCCCGCAGCCTCCGCTAACTGCCTTTGTGAAATGCCGAACTGAACCCTTATTTGCTTGAGTCTTTCGCCCACATTGAACTCTTCGTTCACGATTTTTCTCCGCCTATCTGCCCTGCAGTCGTAACGAGTTTTCAGCATCTAGGCAACTTTCTGCTAGCAATGCTCAGTATTTTGAGCATTATATGCAGCATATTCGAAGCGACACCATGGAGAACTAAGCCGTGAGCAACACAGAAGCCCTGAAAACACGCCGTAGCAAAGCCGTTGCAAACGGTGTCGCGACTCGCGGGATTTATGCAGCCCGCGCAGAAAATGCAGAATTGTGGGATGCGGACGGAAAACGCTTTATCGATTTCGCGGCGGGCATCGCTGTGAACAATACCGGTCACCGCCATCCAAAGGTGATGGTGGCGGTTGCGCTCCAGGCAGAGCAGTTTACCCATACCTGTTTTCACGTTGCGCCTTACGAAGGATATATCGCGCTGGCGGAACGACTGAATGCCGCTACGCCTGGCGATTTTGAGAAAAAGACCATGATGGTCACAACCGGCGCCGAAGCGGTCGAGAACGCCGTTAAAATGGCGCGGGCCTATACTGGCCGGTCGGGCATCATTGCATTTTCCGGCGCGTTCCATGGCCGGACCCTGATGGGCATGGCACTGTGCGGGAAGGTAAACCCGTACAAGAAGGCGTTTGGCGCAATGCCGCCGGAAATCCTTCACGCCCCCTTCCCGAACGAGTTCCATGGGGTAACTGTTGAGCAATCGCTCTCTATTCTCGACAATATGTTCAAGAGTTCCATCGACCCTGAGCGTGTTGCCGCGATGATCATTGAGCCAGTGCAAGGTGAAGGTGGCTTTAACGTTGCGCAGCCCGAGTTTTTGCGCGCACTGCGCAAGCTTTGCGACGACCATGGAATTCTGTTGATCGCTGACGAAGTTCAGACCGGGATCGCGAGAACCGGCAAGATGTTTGCAATCGAACACGCAGATGTGGCTGCCGATTTGGTCGTCATGGCGAAAGGTCTGGCCGGGGGGTTTCCGCTCTCAGCCGTAACCGGACGGGCCGAGGTTGTCGATGCCGCCCCAGTAGGCGGCATCGGCGGCACCTATGCCGGGAACCCACTTGCCGTCGCAGCAGCTAACGCGGTTCTGGATGTGATCGATGAAGAAGATCTTTGTGCGCGTGCGACAGAGATCGGAGACCAGATCAAGGCCCGCCTCGACACCGTTGCGGACCGTCAAGGCATGGATGCCATCGGTGACGTCCGTGGATTGGGCGCAATGGTCGCCTTTGAACTTGTCACTGATCGGGACAGCAACAACCCCGATCCTGCGTTGACCCAAGCCATCGTGGCCGAGGCCGAAGCGCGGGGTCTGATCATCCTGCTATGTGGTACGCGTGCAAACGCTGTACGCCTATTGCCACCCCTGACAACCCCTCAGGCACACCTGGATGAAGCCCTGGACATACTGGAATCCTCGATCGAAGCGGCTGTGAACGCTGTTTCCATCGCGGCCGAGTAAGGAAAACACACTATGGCTAAAGATATCTCGCCTCAAAGCCGCCCCGAATTGGGCACTTTTAACTGGGAAGACCCGTTCCTTTTGGACAGCCAACTGGAAGAAGATGAGCGCATGGTCCGCGACTCGGCCTTTGCCTACGCACAGGAAAAGTTGCAGCCGCGCATCACACAGGCTTATGCGACAGAATCCACAGACCCGGAAATCTTCCGCGAGATGGGTGAAATGGGCCTCTTGGGCACGACCATCCCGGAAGAATACGGTGGATTGGGCGGCAATTATGTCGGGTACGGTCTCGTTGCACGCGAAGTTGAGCGGGTGGATTCGGGCTATCGTTCGATGATGTCTGTCCAGTCCTCTTTGGTGATGTATCCGATCTATGCATATGGCTCGGAAGAGCAGCGCCAGAAATACCTTCCAAAGCTGGCAAGCGGCGAGTGGATCGGGTGTTTTGGCCTGACCGAACCGGATGCGGGCAGTGATCCTGCTGGCATGAAAACCACAGCGAAGAAGACCGATGGCGGCTATGTGCTGAACGGATCCAAAATGTGGATTTCGAATTCCCCGATTGCCGATGTTTTTGTCGTCTGGGCTAAGTCGGACGCGCATGACGGCAAGATCCGTGGTTTTGTCCTGGACAAGGGAACCAAGGGCCTGAGTGCGCCAAAGATCGAGGGAAAGGCCAGCCTGCGCGCGTCGATCACGGGCGAAATCGTTATGGATGGCGTTGAGGTGGGCGAGGACGCACTTCTTCCGAACGTCGAAGGACTGAAAGGCCCGTTCGGCTGTCTGAACCGAGCGCGCTTTGGCATTGCCTGGGGTGCTATGGGCGCGGCCGAGGCGTGCTGGCATGCAGCGCGTCAATACGGGTTGGACCGAAAGCAGTTCAATAAACCGCTCGCGCAAACGCAGCTGTTTCAATTGAAGCTGGCAAACATGCAAACTGAGATTTCGCTGGGTCTTCAGGCGGCGCTGCGCGTGGGTCGCTTGATGGATGAAGCCAATGCCGCACCCGAGATGGTGTCGATGATCAAACGTAACAATTGCGGCAAGGCCTTGGAAATTGCCCGGCACGCGCGCGACATGCATGGCGGGAACGGGATCAGCCTCGAGTTTAATGTAATCCGCCACATGGTGAACCTGGAAACGGTCAACACCTATGAGGGCACCCATGACGTGCACGCCCTGATCCTCGGGCGCGCGCAGACCGGATTGCAGGCATTCTTTTAAACCTGTGCCTGTACGGGCAGATTGAAACGACACGTGACCGAGGCCTTTGTTGGCCTTGGAACTATCACTAGGGAAATCCAATGAAACTGAATCTCATCAACGGTGCCTGGACCGAGGGCACGGACGCGGCCGACAATATCAACCCCGCTGACACTTCGGACATCGTGGGCCGGTTCACACGCGCATCCGCAGGTCAAGTGGATCAAGCAGCACGAGCCGCACGGGCCGCCAGTCCGGCATGGGCCACGGCGTCTCCTCAGCTGCGTTCGGATTTTCTGGAGGCCGTGGCACAAAAGCTGTTCGCCAGCAAAGATGAGATCGGACGCATTCTGGCCCGCGAAGAAGGCAAGACCCTGCCGGAAGCCATTGGCGAGACGGTGCGCGCAGCGCAAATTTTCCGGTTCTTCGCCGGCGAAGCGATCCGTGTTGCTGGTGATGTAATCGCATCCGTCCGCCCGGACGTTGACGTGGATGTGGTACGCGAGCCGGTAGGCGTTGTTGGCTTGATCACGCCTTGGAATTTCCCCATCGCAATCCCGGCCTGGAAAATTGCGCCTGCTTTGGCCTACGGGAATACCGTAGTCTTCAAGCCTGCGGATCTGACCCCGGCCAGTGCGCATGCACTGGCAGAGATCATCCACGAGTCCGGCTGTCCGGCGGGAGTCTTCAATCTGGTTATGGGGCGCGGTTCTGTCGTTGGTGACGCTATCGTCAGTCACCCCGAGGTGGATGCAGTTTCGTTCACAGGCTCTGTGCCGGTTGGTCGCGCCATGGCGGTTCAGGCAGCTCAAGGCATGAAAAAGATCCAGTTGGAAATGGGTGGCAAGAACCCGATGGTTGTCATGGATGATGCCGACCTGGATACTGCCGTGCCAACGGTGTTGAACGGCGCATTCTTTTCGACGGGTCAACGGTGTACGGCCTCAAGCCGGATTATTGTTCAATCTGGCATTCATGATGCCTTTGTTGACCGTTTGTCGGCAGAAATGGCAGCTTTGACTGTTGGCAATCCGTTAGATGCAGCCACGCAGATTGGCCCGGTCGTGTCAGACAAGCAGTTGAAGAACAATTTGAACTACGTCGATATCGCACGCGGCGAAGGCGCCGAGGTGATTGGTGGTGAACAGCTGACACTAGCGACGGACGGTTTCTTCCAATCCCCAGCCATGTTCGTGAACGCAACCAACGACATGCGGTCTTCGCGCGAAGAGATTTTTGGACCCTGCGCGTCTGTCATCAAAGTCGCCGATTTTGACGAAGCACTGGCGGTGGCCAACGATACCGAGTTTGGCCTTAGCTCTGGCATCTGTACGGCCAGCCTGAAGCACGCGTGCGAATTCAAGCGCCGCAGCCAGGCAGGTATGGTGATGGTCAACCTTCCGACGGCGGGCGTGGATTATCACGTTCCCTTTGGCGGACGCAAAGGGTCGTCTATGGGATCTCGGGAACAAGGGCGCTATGCGGCCGAATTCTATACCGACGTCAAAACCGCCTATAGCTTTGCGGGTTAAACCATGATGCGTGACGTTATTCTTGCAATCAATCCGGGCACCACGACCACGCGATGTGCGTTGTACGGTGTTCAGGATGACACGTTGGATTGCGTGGTGGAAACCACGCTGGAACATGATGAACAACGGATGGCCCAGTTTGCCGATATCTCGTACCAATTGGACTATCGGTCTGAATGCGTTGCGGCCTTTCTGCAGGAGCATATGAGCCGCGACGACAGGCTGATTGGCTGCGCTGGCCGTGGTGGCATGCTGACGCCAGTGCCGTCCGGTGTGATCGCCGTGAACGACGAACTGGTTGATTTTGCGCTGCACCGCCCGGTCTACAAACACTCGAGCAATCTGGGCGCACCGCTTGCGCACAGTATCGCAAACCCGCTGGGCCTGCAGGCGTTTATCGTCGATCCCGTCAGCGTTGACGAGTTGCCGGACGTTGCCCGTATTTCGGGCTGCAAGGAATTGCCACGTTTCAGCTTCGTACATGCGCTCAACATTCGGGCCTGCACACGAAAACTGGCCGCCGAGCTGAACAAACCATTCGAGGACATGCGCGTGGTTGTGGCGCATCTGGGGGCAGGCATTTCAGTCGCGTCTCTCATCGGTGGCAAGATCGTCGAAAGTTCGAACCGGCAGGAACAGTCCCCATTCAGCCCAGAGCGCGCAGGTGGCCTGCCGCCTTTGCCTTTGATTGAGCTGTGCTATTCGGGCAAGTACACCAAAGCCGAACTGCTGAAGAAGCTCTATGGTGAGGGCGGTGTATATGCGCATTTGGGAACCAAAGATATGCGCAAGGTCGAGGCAATGATCGATGCCGGTGATGATTCCGCCCGTCTTGTGCATGATGCGCTTTTGTATCAGATCGCCAAAGCCATTGGGGCCTCGGCGGCTGTGGCCGACTTCGACCTCGATGGTATCATCCTGACCGGGGGTATGACGCAGTCTGATCGTGTGATTAAGTCCCTGACACGGAAAGTCGAGAAGGTTGCCCCCGTCACCGTCTACGCCGGATCCAATGAGTGTCTTGCACTGGCCGAAGGGGCGCTGCGTGCTCTGAAAGGTCAGGAAGCCCCGATGGTTTGGCGCGACGACACCGCCCATTCCCCCGAGGGCACCTCATGCTGAAAACCTTTGCTGATATGCGCCGTGTAGCACAAGAGGCCCCGCCCCTGCGTCTGGCCGTCGCTGGCGGCAATGATCCCAGAGTGATCGAAGCTGTTGTCATCGCCCTACAGGACAATCTGGCAACGTCTGCGATCATAACCGGCAATGCCAACGAGATTGAGGCGGGCCTGCCTGAGGATGTCCGGATAAAGGTTGAGGTCCAGCACTACGATAGCGCCGCTGACTGCGCAACAGCAGCCGCTGCTGCGGTTCGCGATGGTCAAGCAGATGTGCTGGTGAAAGGGCATGTCGACAGTACGTCTTATCTGAAAGCCGTGGTCAATCGCGATACCGGCATTCGGGACGGCGGCGTGCTGTCCAACGTGACCGTCGCAGAAATGCCCAGCTATCACAAATTGTTGGCCGCAACAGACAATGGAATTGTGCCCTTCCCCACACTCGATCAGAAACGCCAGATGATCCTGAACACCAGGCATCTTTATCGTGGTTTGGGCATAGAAACTGCAAAAGTCGCTGCGCTGACAGCAACCGAAAAGCAGTCTGACGCCCTGCCCGCAACCGGTGAAGCGGCCGCATTGGCGCAAGAAGCGGGCCGGGGTGATTTGCCCGGTTTTGCCGTTGACGGGCCATTCGGTTACGACGTGGCGGTCAGTGCCAAAGCCGCAAAAACCAAAGGTTTTTCCAACTCTCCCGTAGCCGGAGATACCGACCTTTTGCTGTTCAGCAATATCGATGCGGCGAATGCGGTCGCAAAAGCTTGGAAATTCCATGGCGAAGCGAACACCGGATCCGTTGTTCTTGGGGCCAGCGTGCCCGTCCTGTTGAATTCGCGCTCAGATGGCACCGATCGCCGCATCAATGCATTGCTGCTTGCTGCGGTTATCAAGAACGGATTTCTATCATGAAACCAGAAACGGTTGGCATTATTGGCGCAGGTCAAATGGGCGCCGGTATTGCCCAGGTCTTTGCGACGTCTGGCTATAGGGTTCGGCTGAACGACATCTCGGAAGAGGCGCTGCAAGCGGCCCATAGCAAGATTGAAACAGGAACGGCTCGGCTGGTGCAAAAGGGGAAGATGGAAGATGAGTTCCGTCGTACTGCCCTTTCCCGTCTGAGTATTATGGCGGACTTATCAGAGTTGGGTCAATGCGATCTGATCATTGAGGCGGCGACCGAGAACGAAGATACCAAGCGCCGGATTTTCAAGGCGTTGGAGCCATCTCTGGCAGACCACAGCATTCTGGCCAGCAATACCTCGTCTATCTCGATCACCAGAATGGCCTCACAAACGGACCGGCCTGACCGTTTCATGGGGCTGCATTTCATGAACCCTGTGCCAGTCATGCAGCTGGTCGAACTGATCCGTGGTATCGCCACCTCGTCTGAGACTTTCGAGACGATGAAAGCTGTCGTGGACTCGCTGGGCAAAACCTCTGCCAATGCAGAAGATTATCCTGCTTTTATCGTCAATCGTGTTCTGATCCCGATGATCAACGAAGCCTGCTATGCGCTCTACGAAGGGGTGGGAAATGTGGTCAGCATTGATGCCGCTTTGAAGCTCGGTGCAAATCATCCGATGGGACCATTGGAGCTAGGTGATTTCATTGGGTTGGACACATGTCTTTCGATCATGAATGTCATGTATAGCGGTTTGGCCGACAGCAAGTACCGACCCTGTCCGCTCCTTGTGAAATATGTCGAAGCTGGCTGGCATGGTCGCAAGGCCGGCCGTGGTTTTTATGATTATCGCGGCGAGGCACCCGTTCCAACGCGCTAGTCTTCACTGCATTGTATCTTTGCGGCGACTGTTGCCCTAATCGGCTCCATGCGCAGATAGCTAGATACTTTTTCCTCTCAACCTTAGCAGAAACCGAGCAACATGGCCGATCAAAGTTTTCTTTCAAGCGTCCAACACTTCTTCGACCGCGCTGTCAAACACCTTGACCTTCCGGAGGGACTCTCTGAGCGCATCGCCCAGTGCAACTCGACTTATACCGTGCGGTTTGGCGTGAAATTGCGGGGGCGGATACACAGTTTCCAAGGCTGGCGTTCAGTACACAGCGAACATATCGAGCCGGTCAAAGGCGGGATCCGCTATGCCTTGGGGGCTGACCAAAGTGAAGTCGAGGCGCTCGCATCTCTGATGAGTTTGAAATGCGCTCTGGTAAACGTGCCCTTTGGTGGGTCCAAGGGCGCCCTAGCCATCGATCCGAGCGCGTGGACTGAAGACGAGCTCGAAAGAATCACACGCCGTTTCACACAAGAGCTAGCACGCCGCGATCTTCTGCATCCCGGCCGCAACGTGCCAGCCCCGGATATGGGCACCAGTGAGCGTGAAATGGCCTGGATGGCCGATGAGTACCGCCGCATTGGCGCCTCGGATGCGATGAACCAGAACGCCTGCGTGACCGGAAAACCCGTCTTGCGCGGTGGCATCGAAGGCCGGGTCGAGGCCACCGGACGTGGGCTTCAATATGCACTGCGGGCCTACCTTTCTCATCCGGATACTCCACCGGTGGCTGGTCGAAAAACACTCGAAGGTTTGACAGTCGTAGTCCAAGGTTTTGGCAATGTGGGCTACCACGCTGCCAAATTTCTTATGCAAGATGGTTGTAGGATCGTGGGGATAGTTGAACACGACATTGCTATTTTCTCTAACGACGGTTTTGACATCGAACAGGTTGCCGCCTTCCGCGACGAAACCGGTTCGGTGAATGGCTACCCAGGGGCAACCTGTGTGCCAAGCAACGAAGGTCTGACGTATAAGGCTGCAGATATCCTGATCCCCGCAGCGATGGAAAACGCGATCACCACGCAGAATTGCGAAAACATTGACTACAAATTGATCGTCGAGGCCGCCAACGGTCCCGTCACGGCCGAGGCTGAAGAATGCCTCAACCGCCGAGGAATTGAAATTCTGCCGGACCTTTACGTGAACGCTGGCGGTGTCGTTGTCAGCTATTTCGAATGGGTCAAAAACATTACCCACCTACCATTTGGCTTGATGGACCGCCGTCAGAACATTCGCTCCGGAACTGCAGTGGTTTCGGCAATCGAGGAATGTACAGGACGTCAGTTGCCAGAAGGTCAGCGCACATTGATTGCACGGGATGGCAGGGAGATTGACGTCGTTCGTTCGGGGCTAGAGGAAGTCATGACGGAAGCGTTCGATGATATCATGAAACGCCTAAAGACCTTGGACAAGGCAAACATCCGAACTGCTGCCTATGTCGTTACGATTGCGCGGATAACTGAATTCTACAGAGCAATTGGATTGTAGAAAATCGAAGCTTTCATGTGGTTGAATGGTTAGGTTCAAGACGGCTTTGCCATGTTGTCGACGCCAAATCCCGGTAGGCGGCTCTGTTATAGATTTCTGTGAAGTTTAAAGGGTACTACTCCTTGGACACAGTTATCCTACGAGTATCCTACGAGCGCCGCAAACTGCTTGAAGCCGCTCCCCTTCAGGTCGAACATGAACCTTTCGGATCATGTGTGCTACTTCGATGCCGGCGACAAACGTTCCGAGGCAACCTATTGGAAGACGCCGCTTTGGCACGCCTGTCTCGAGCTCAGCACCGATCACATGGTGGAGGCGCCACCACTTCATTGAGGCTTCTCATTTTACCGTTCAATAGAGCACCGTATTCCCGAAAGTGGCCATTCGATCGGACCGCGGCTAAAGTCTCAAATGAGCCCATACCAGAAGTGTCAAAATCGTGCTGCGTGTGCTCGCAGCACGATAACCCGCTGCATGGTAGAAGAAAATGCGTCCATTCACTCGTTTCGCAGCGATATGCGGTGTCGCAACGATCGGTGATGCTTTCCCGGCTCTTAGATAACGATGCCACAAGAATTGTTTGCTCGCAGACGGATACTAGATCTGCCGCTCGACACAGTTGTCGAACAAGAAAATTTCAAATGGAGTACGCCTCGGAGAGGAGCAGGTCAGAAATACTGTTTTGGGTTGCCGACGAGTTCCACCATGCTCGCAACGATGATAAGGACTGCACCCGCCCATTGCGTGGTGTACAAGGTTTCCTCGGGAATGAAGATACTGGCGGTAGTGATCGCTACCAGAACCTCTGACATCATCAACAGCCCGACTCGTCCCGGGTAGAGGATCCGGCTGGCCCAGGCCAACAGAAACAGCGCCGGCACGATGAAACAAACCGAGATGCCGGCGATGCTGATAAACTCGACTAGGTTGCCCCCGATTGAAGGCGGGTCAAGCGGCGAAAAGAGTCTTTCCAGGGCGAAGATGAACAGGACCGCAAACATGAACTGAAACAGGGACAGGCCAGCAATCGGGATTTCGCCGACCCGCTTGATCCCGGCCAGCCCGACAGCCCAGCACATGCCGGAAAGAAGCGCTAGAAAATCGCCCGCGTTGAAGGCAACTGCCTGACGCTCAAAGATCAGAAGGATCAGTCCCAAGATCCCCAGAAAGATGCCGACCCAACGTCGGCGGCTTGGGACCTCGCCCAGCCAGAATTGCCCGATCAGCGTCCCCCATACCGGGGACAGGTAGAACAGAACGGTCGCTCGGACCACGCTTGTATGAAGAATACCGACGCCAAACATTGCCAGCGCCGCCCCAATGAAGAAGCCAATTGCCAGCGCCGCACCGAAGTGGCGGAACTGGCGTGTGAGGTCGAAAACGACGACCGGCAAGAGAACCACAAATGCCGGAAAGTAGAACGAGATCAATGCCCATTCCCCACCGATACCGTGTTCATCGAAAAGGCGGATTGGCATCCAGAACAGCCCCCAGATTGCCGCGGACAGGAAGACCGCCGCCGCAGCGAGGCCGGAGGGTTCCTTAAAGGTCACGAGCGAGCCTTCTTGAGTGCGATGTCACGTGCCGTGACAGAAGAAAACCAGCCGGGCTATCTCTGCCCGGCCAGCTTGGCTCTTTCTTGTTACCAGCCACCCTCGGCACGCCGGTTGTAGCTTTCGCCGCCAAGGTCGAAAACCAGTAGCTTTTTCTCGGTGAATGTTTCGAGAAACCATTGCGACAGTTCGCGACCAACGCCGGATTGCCCGGTACCGCCAAAGGGGGCGAGCTGGTCCCAATAGTTCGAGGTCTCGTTGATGTTGACCGTGCCATGCGGCAGAGCCTCGCCTACCCGCCAAGCGGTGGCGAGGTCCCGGGTCCAGAGCGAGGCGATCAGTCCGAGGCCTGAGAGATGAGCGATGTCGATGACCTCCTGGTTGTCCTTGAACTTGTAAATCGGAGCGACCGGTCCGAAGGTCTCTTCTCGCATGATATCCATGTCCAGCGTGACATCGGTGAGGATGGTGGCGGGAAAATACAGCCCCTCTTCATTGCCGAACTGTTCAATCTTGGCGCCTTTGGCGCAGGCATCCTCGACATGGCTCTTCACGCGTTTCAACGTGTCGGAATTGCAAAGTGGGCCCATCTCGGATTCCTCCGAGCTCGGGTCGCCGATCTTAAGCTTGGCCGCTCTAGCGAGGAACTTCTCGAGGAATTCATCATAAACATCTTCGTGCACCAGAAGTCGCTCTGCCGAGGTGCAGACCTGGCCCGAATAGTAGAAGCAGCCGTTCATGGCGCCATCGACCGCAGCGTCGATATCGGCATCGGCCATAATGATGAACGGCCCGTCACCGCCCAGTTCCAGCAGATGCGGGCGCAGGGCACATTTTTCGGCGATTTTGCGGCCCGTTGCGGTCGAGCCGGTGAAAAACACGCCATCGACATCGTCATGATCAACCAGGGCGGCGCCAACGTCACCCTTGCCTTGTACAATGTTGATCACACCATCAGGCAGACCGGCGTCGCGGAAGATATCGCCCATCATTGCGCAGGACACAGCGGCGTATTCGGATGGCTTCCATATGACCGTGTTGCCCGCCGCCGCGATATGCGCCAACGCGATCGACGAGATATCAGTGGGGAAGTTGTAGGGCGTTATCACCGCTACAACCCCCAGAGGTCGGTGGTTCATCACCAGGCGTTTGTTGCGCGTGCGTTCTTGGGTCGAGGGGAAACTGAGGCCACGATGGCGCAGGATTTCCTCGGCCGATTTTGCCCAAGAGGGCGCAGAATATTCAAACACCTCTTCACGCGCGTCATTGATGGTTTTACCAATCTCGGCAGTGATCATCTGCGCGATTGGTTCGGCGCGTTCCAGGAACAGCTGGTGAATTCGGCGCATGATCTGAGCCCGCTCAATGGTAGACAGTGCCGCCCAACCCGGCTGTGCCGCGCGCGCGGCTGCCACGGCTGTTTCGACATCGCTTGCGGCGGCGCGGCCGACCTCGTGCAGCAGCGAACCGTCATGCGGATTGCGCACCTCGAACGTACCGCCGCTGCCATCCTGCCACGAGCCGTTTACCAGCATAGCTTTCAGGGTGTCGGCATTGAAATTTGACTGCTTATTCACTTTGAAGTCCTCCCATTTGAGCCGCTCAGCGGCTATTTGAATTTTCGCGCAGAAGCAGAACCGACGTGACGATCAGGATGGCCGAGGCCAGTACGATCAGGGCTCCGACTGCATTGATTTCGGGCGTGATGCCCCGTCGCATGGTCGACCAGATATACATCGGCAGAGTGTTGTCCCGGCCAGTCAGGAAAAAGGTCACCGGAATTTCGTCGAAGCTGAGCGTGAAGCTCAGAAGACCTGCGCCGATGACGGCGGATCGGATGTTGGGCAGGGTCACGAATAGGAACGTGTGAAGCGGGCCTGCGCCCAGATCCAGAGATGCCTCTTCGTAACTCTTGGGTAGACGCTGAAGTCGGGCAAAAACCTGGGTGACCACGACCGCCAGAAGCGCTGTTGCATGACCAATGATGACGGTCTCCAGACTGAGCGGCAAGCCGAACAGCTTGAACATAGATAGCATGGAGATACCCGTGATAATCCCTGGCAGCGCGATGGGCAGCAGAACGAGCTTGCGAAAGATCCCTTTGCCGGGAAAGCTGAGACGGTCAAGCGCCATCGCCGCCGGAACGCCAATGAGAAGAGTCAAAGTAGTGGCGCAGGTCGCGACATAGAGCGAGTTCCACAACGCTTCTAGCAACTGCTCGTTGGCGGCAAGCTTGCGGTACCAATCCAGCGTTACTCCAGTCATCGGCCAGCTCAGCGAGCGGGACGAGTTAAAACTAAAAAGCACAAGCACGACGATAGGCAGATAGAGGAAAGCCAGGATCGCCCCGATCACCACACGCCATGTGATATTGCTCAAGAGTTTTGTCGAACTCGTCCGGTTAAGAGCGTCGTCGACAGTCTGTTTAGCTGTGTTCATTCCAACCTCCCGTGGCCAAGTCGTTCGAACCGGTCGGATACGGAAATAATGCCCAAAACGAGGACCAGCATCACCAGCGCGAGTGCCGAGCCAAGCGGCCAGTTCAACGCTGCCCCGAACTGCGAGGCAATAACATTGGCGACCATCGCTCCGTCCGGGCCGCCGACCAGAAATGGCGCGATAAAGTCACCAAAGGACAGGCAAAAGGTCATGGTGAAACCTGCGATCACCCCGGTCAGTGACAAGGGCAGTGTAACCTTGCGAAAGGTTGCGAATGCGCCTTCACCCAGATCGCGCGAGGCTTCGATCAGCGATGGCGGAATCTTCTCCAGAGCCGCGTAGATCGGCATGACCATGAACGGGATGAATACATAGGTCAGCGTCAGCACCATGGCGGTGTGGTTGTAGAGAAAAACCGACGAGGGCTCGTCAAGGACCCCGGTGGAGATCAGGAAGGAATTCAAGATCCCTTGGGTGCCCAGAATTGTTTTCCAAGTGTAGGCACGCAGCAGATAGCTGACCCAAAGCGGCGCAACAACCGCCATGTAGAGCGCAAGCCGAACGCCGGGGCGCCTGACTTTGAAAACCAGGAAATAGGCATAAGGATAAGCTAAGATCACCGCACTGATGCTAACCAGCCCGGCAATCTTCAGCGTCCGCAGCAGAACGTTCAGGTATTGCGGATCGGTAATCAGTGTCCGGTAGTTGCCAAGCTGGAAATCGGGAACGAAAAGCGGGAACTGTGCCCGCCAGAAGGAATAGACCAACAGGATCGTGTAGGGGACGAACATGAAGACGATAGTCCACAAAAGTGGAGGAGACAGGACGAGGCCTGTCCGGATTCTGGTGCCCAGGGTCATTCGCCCGCCTCCGGCTCAAAACGCATGAGCGTGTCGGCGGCGATCTCAACGGTTACATCCTCGCCTAGTTGTGGCAGGGCGCTCCGGCCCGAATGATCCTGCAGCATATGGGAGACAATGATCGCATTCGGCCCTTCGCCAATGACAAGACGGGCCGTGCTACCGTGGTAAAGAAGCTCGTTCAGTTGGCCGGTGATCCGGTTGGCACCGCCTTCTCCAGAGCCGACGATGCGAACTTTTTCGGGCCGGAACCCAAACTGACCCTCCCTGCATGTCTTCAACCGCTCCGGTAGTTCAAGCACGTGGTCGTGCAATTGCACATGACCATCGACCACGGCAGACCGGAACATGTTGGTTGAGCCGACAAAATCGGCGACATAGGCCGAGGCTGGGCGGTCATACAGATCGTCTGGCGTTCCATCCTGCACGACGCGGCCATTCCGCATGACCAGCACTCGGTCTGCCATTGCCAGCGCCTCGTCCTGATCATGGGTCACCATGATGAAAGTCAGGCCGACTTTCTGGTGCAGATGGCGCAATTCGACTTGCATGGCTTCACGCAGGTTGGCGTCAAGTGCCGAAAGGGGTTCGTCTAGCAACAACACTTTGGGCCTGCGCACAAGCGCACGCGCCAGCGCCACGCGCTGTCTTTGCCCGCCCGACAACTGACTGGGCATGGCATCGTACTTATCGCTGAGCCCGACGAGGTCTAGTGCCTCACGGGCCTTCGTTGCCACTTGATTGCGCGGTTCGTCGGTGAATTTCAGCCCGTAGCCGACATTTTTTCCAACGCTCATATGAGGAAACAAGGCATAGTCCTGAAAAACAACGTTCACGTCGCGCCGGTTGGGCGGCAGGTGAGTCACGTTCTGACCATCCAGCCAGATTGACCCCTTGGTGGGGTCCTCAAACCCCCCGATCATCCTCAGAAGCGTAGATTTCCCGCATCCTGAAGGCCCCAGCAAAGTGACGAATTCACCGGTTTTAACGGCCAGCGAAACGTCGTCGACACCGACGACATGTCCCCACTGTTTCGTCACAGATTCGATTCGAACGATCTCAGACATGCGTTCCATCCTGAATAAGGTGCCAGACCCGGAAGGCCAGGTCTGGCAGTCGTGGTTACTGGCTTTTCACTGCGTTCCACGCGTTGGTGTATGTCTGCAGGCGGTCTCCCAGGTTTTCCCACAGCAACAGGCTGTTGAGGTATTCCGGATCGTCCTGGTGCAGCGCCGTGAACTGTTCTTCGCTCATGCAGTTGCGGGCTGCGACCGGGTTGGTTACCGAATAGCCGTTGACGTTGGCCACCCCGCATTGCCCCTGTTCGCTGATTGCCATGTTCAGAAACTGATAGGCGCATTCCGCGTTCGGCGTACCTGCAACCATCATGAAGCTGTCCATCCAGCCTTCTGCGTTTTCCTCTGGGATGAATTCGACGACCTCGATGCCTTCGTCAGCCAAAAGCGCCGACTGGTAGCCAGCCCAGGTGTTTGAAATCCACACTTCGCCCGATTTATAGAGATCGACAAGCTCGCCCGCAGTCGACCAGTATTTCCGAACCAAAGGTTTCTGGTCAACAAGCGAGGTTTGGGCCGCGGCGATCTGCTCGTCGGTCAGGTTGTAGATATTCATGTTCCCGTTATGACGCGCGGCGACGTAGATCGCGCTCTTGTCATCCCAAAGCGAAATCCGGCCTTCAAGTGCTGGATCCCACAGAGCCGCCAGCGAGGTCGGCGGAGTGTCGAACTTGTCCGGGCGATACATGAAGGCAATCGCCCCCCAAGCATAGGGAACTCCATATACCTTGCCATCGACATTAATGCTCTCGCCGGAGCGGAACTGGTCATAAATCTCGTTCCAGCGATCGATTCGACTGGTGTCTATCGGCTCAACAAAGCCTGCGGCAATCAGCGGAGCGGTCGAGTCACTCGGCGGTGAAATCAGGTCGAAAACCCCGCCACCCGCGGCAAGCTTAGGCGCGAAATCGTCGCTGGAGCCAACATAGGTGGCTGAGACCTTGCAACCGGTGGCTTCCTCAAAAGGCTTAACAAAGCTGTCATCAGCATAGCCCTCCCATGTTAACAAGTTCAGCTCGCCCGCGAAGGCTGGCGCGACCGATGCGAGGATCATCGCGGTGGCACTCACCCCTGCGGTCAATTTAGCGGTTCGTTTCATTTTTCTTCTCCCTGTCTGATGATATGTCATGGCTGGGCGCCTGTGGTGGCGGCGCGGTCTTGCGAACGACGGTCCCGATGTCCACTCCAAGTGCCTTTGCGGCTTTTCTTTTTGATCCGTGAATTTGAATTGCCTTGTCGATCAAGGCACGCTCGAAGCGGCGGACTTCGCTGCGCAGATCCAGCGTCGATGTGGCCGATAGGGTGTGAAACGCGCTGTCACCTTCAACATGAACAGCACTCAGCAGTACGTCGAGCAGTTCGTCGAGCCCATCTGAATCGTCGATGAAGACGGTGATGCGCTGAATGATGTTGTGCAACTCGCGGATGTTTCCTGGAAAGCTGTAATCGGCCAAGATTTCGCGGATGCGCTGCGGCACGATCATTGGGGCATGGCGGCGCTGGTTGATCGTCCGCGAAAACCGGTCGATCAGGTGATTAACCAACGGTGGCAGGTCGCGAAGCGGCGGGACCTTCAGTTCGATCACCGCCAGCCGAAAGTAAAGATCTGAGCGGAATTCGCCCCGATCGACAAGCTCCTTAAGAGCGCGGTTGGTAGCGGCAATGATACGCGGAGGTCGGCGCCCGGAAGTCGGCTCGAACCCGGCTTGGAGTTTCCGGTCCTCAAGATAACCCACCAACCTGACTTGCACCCTGCGCGGCAACTCGGCCACCTCGTCGAGAAAGACGGTACCGCCTTGAGATCTGTCCAGAATGCCCTCTCCACCGGCACCGAACAGCAGCGTGTTTAATTCCGCTTCACTTGAGGATGCACAATTGACGAGGAAAAAGGGATCGCGGGCATCCGAAACCGAGTTGTGAAGGAAGCGGCCGATTTCTGTCTTGCCGACACCAGATTCACCAGTGATCAGGATCTTGGCGTTTTGTCGGACGGCACGTTCACCGCGGTTAAGAAGCCGATTGATCGCGGGGCAGAGACGCCGCTGCTCAGAAAAATCGGGCCGGGTTCTCTCGGAGGCGAAAAAATCGGATCTTTCGGCCGAGGCGCGGTTCAAGACCCGATCGCGCCGGTGCTCGAAAGCCTCGATGTCACGCAGAATGATCAACCGGATTTTGCGCCCCCCGGGCCCATGCCGCGTGGTCGCCATGAGGGTCTGGCCCTCGCTACCGCGCAGGGCGAAATCGTTGCTGCGCCCATCTCGCACGGCGCGCTCGACGTTGTCCCACCCGTCTACGTCACAGCTGAGATCAGCAGGGTCTGTGCCCTCAAGGCTACCACCGACTCCAAGCAGCCGAGCGGCCACTCCGTTTGCTGACACCACCAGCCCGTCCGGCCCCAGTGAGACGATCCCATCGCCAAGCACATCGAGGCTGTCATTTGCGGCCTCCTTGGTTTCGACGGAAAAAATGGGGTGTTCAGGCCAAATGTTCATCAGCGCTGCGCTTTCTCATCATTTTTTCGGATATTACCAATCACACCGCCGCGGCGTCTTGGGGCAAGGCTCCAGTGAATACCCCCTTCTTCCATGGTTCGGCTCTTTCGATCCTTAATCACCTCGTGGAGAACATTCAGCGCCCGTGAATGCCTTCCGGTTGTGGACAGGCTCTCAGCCATCAGGTTTTCAGTCGTTTCGCCAAGGATTTCGCAGGCGGCTGGATTGGCCAAAATCACTTCTGCGGCATCGTTGAAGGCGATAACTCCGCAGGGCAGGTCGGTCAGGATATCAAGCGTTTCGTCTAGCTTGGCTTTGAAGCGCTCTTCACGCAGGCGATGCTTGCCAACATCGCGCACGATCCCGAAAATGCGCAGAAGTAGGCCGTTCTCAATATGAGCCCGTACGTCATTTTCCACAAATATTTCAACACCATCATAGCGCATATCGAGCGCCGGGCCGGCATCCATTTCGAATCCGCTCCTGATGAGTGCTCGAACGAATGCCTCGTTCTGTTCGTTCCAAGAAAAGATTTCAGCGGTAGGGCGCGAGTTAAAATCCTTATCGGGGTCTAGCAGGTAGAGTTGCGCCATGGCTGGATTGGAGAGCCGCCAGAACGGATCATTCTCGAAAACCTGGCGCACGATCTCACGGTCAGGTGCAGTCAGATCGACCGGTTCGCCAAATTCCATGCACCAGCAGGCATCACTTGACGCGGCAATGATTTCCGAGAGTATCTCGGCATCAAGCTGTAGCGCCTTTTGGGTCGCCGTCGAGGTGCCGCTTTGATTCGATGCATTCATGCAGCAACGATGCAATACCTCATCATTTGAGTCAACTGATATCTAGTTAGAGCCCAAAGTTGTTGGCCGAACCGGGCCATGTAGACCAGTTCGGGGTCGGCGATGTTGGCACTATCTGCAATTTCTTTTTTACACGCGAATGTCGCGGTCGGCGGTTTGCACCTGTATCCCCTGCACTCGCAAAGCTCTGTTCTGTCCCGCTCCCTTCCGGTTCCGACACCACGCAGCAGAGGGTTCGGTTTGGGTCCGACTTTGCAAACTGAAGTTGGATGACCGGTCTGGCGACATCAGCTGCAACGCAGCGATGAGCGTGCCGCACCTGCGAGCGAATGCTGCATCGGCAACCCTCGGAGGGGCAACGGCGATTTTTATCCGCTCAGCGGACCTTAGTGCCGAGCGCAGCTAACGGCTGGAACGAGTCCATCCCGTGAATTCGATTTTCTCGCTGCACGTGCTCGCAGCAGGAAAACCTCCGCAACCGCATCATTTTCAACGCGGCTGTACAGCGTCAAAACCAGTCGTTTATGCATGCCGCAGTGAGATTTATTGCCCAAGTTCACAAATCGCGGGACAAAACCGCCGTTCGCCGCTTCAATCACCAATGGCTGCTAACCCTGCTTTTTTGCAGGGTTAGGTTGGACTGTGACCGGCGTTCTTTCTCAATTATTGAAGGACCGCAATGACGGTTTGGACGGGTGCCAATCTTCTCCCAAAACCATCAGCAGAAGTTGCCCGAATCAAGCCTGTTTCGACGCTGTCACTGTGCCCTTTATTTCTGGACGCGAACGTATTCGAGGTATTCTCGTAGGTTCTTGTGCCCTTAATTACTGGATATCCACAGGTTGTTGGCGGGCGGTTTCCAAGATCTTTTCTGCGTATCGTAGCAGTTCCCCGCGGTCTGCCGTTTCGCCGAGTCGGCTAATCGCTTGTTTCGCGGCGGCTAGATATTCGGGTCTTGCGACGTTGGGACGGACAGATTTGTACGCGGGGGATTGATCGTTCTTTTTTACGACATCTCGGCTCTGATAGTTCGGCAAACTGCCAGCGAGCCGCATCACTCGAGCCAAAAGTTTCCGCTTGTATGGAAAGGCATTGTGAAGTCTTGTTTCCGTGGTCAGATCATTGCGCACGGCGAACGCAACCCCGAGCATGGGACGGAACAGTCCAAGATACAGAGCTTCCAGCATTGCAAAGCGTTGACTGAGGTCTCTTGAAAACAGCGTAGCATGACGAAGCTCTGGTGTGAGAATTTGGACAACCTGCATACTGAACGACTACCGGCTGGCGCCGGTAGGATCAGCGATGTGCTTTTCCAAGTACTGAAGTACGATGTCTTCGGTGATGGCCCCGTTGGTGGTTGAAAAATACCCCCTGCCCCAAAACCGGCAGCCCCAATACCGCTTGCGGATCGCTGGAAACTCGCGCTGCACCTTGAACGACGAACGGCCCTTCATCTTGCGCACCAGGTCCGAAATCGCCAGCTTCGGCGGCACCGATACGAACATATGCACGTGATCGCTCGACAGCACCCCGCGCAAGATGTCGACCTCGTTCTCGCGGCAGACCTGACGGCAGATGTCGCGCACCCGCAGGCGCAATGCTCCGGTGAGGACCTTGTAGCGGTACTTGGTCGACCAGACGAGGTGATAGCGGTGGTAGTAAACGCAGTGTTTGCCAGTGCCATATTGCATGATCATACCCTCTGGAAAATGAGCCTCCGACCCGGCTGCGGCTCATTTTCCAGAGGGTATGATCATAAGGCGATTCTTTCACGCTGAAGCGGGTCCGACTGAAGGTCGGAGGGTTGAAACCAATGAGTGGATACTCAATCACAATACCCCATTCAGCGCAGGCCGACTGGAAGGCGTCGCTGCGAAAGTCTCGCCCATTATCTACGTGAATAGCCTGCGGAATCCCGGATGCTGGCCAATATAGGGCTTCCATTGATTCTGGCGTGCGGATCAGCTTCGGTCTCACGCAATGATCGAGACACAGGCCAATGGATAGAACCGATGGGGTGTCAAAACTGACGTAAGCACCCAGTACAACCCGGGTCGTCACATCGATTGCGAGGGTCAGCCATGGTCGAGCCAGAGGCTTGCGCTCAACCTGGTCGACAAGAATGATATCCGCCAAAGTATGATCGATCTGAACGACCTCCAAGGGGCGTTCCACGTCCAAGCCCCCTGCCCTTGCCTCGAATACCTGCCTCGCGGCCTTTGCACCCTTCCGCTTCCGCATCACCTCACGCTGATCCATAGCATCTAAACGAGCCTTAATCGTGCGGCGGGTTGGTAGTCGAAAACCCTTGGCAGCACATTCCGCTCTGATCTCGCCAACTATCCGCAAAAAACTGGGGGGTTCGAGTACGAGGTAATGTTAGCGCAAAACCCGCTCGACGATGCTCTCCACCTCAAATCCCAAGCGACGTGAGCCATGCTTTGGGCCGCGGGGCTTCGGAACCAGCGCGCTCGCGCGCCCGTCATTGAGTTTGAGACGGCGATATAGCTCCCACACCGAGCTTCGGGAAACACCCAGCTCCCTGGCCGCAGTCAAAAGCGGCGGACCTATATCTTTCCCCGCTTGATCAAGCTCCAGAATTGGCCGCAAAATGTTAGCTCGCTTGATTGCGAGCTCCTGATCTTCTAGATCCTTTGCTTTGTTTGCCAAACTTAAATACCGATCAACTTATCCACAGGACGGACAGTCTCGTAATTAAAGACACAGTCCGGCAATTAATGATACAGTCCAGAAATCAAGGGCACAATCAAGAACTGATTTTGCTTAGCTTTTTGAAGCAAGCGTCCAGTAATTAAGGGTACCGTGACACCTGTTTATAACGCAGGGGAGGCCTTGGGAAAGCTCCAGAGATCGGTGTTTCTGTGTGACTATTTTGGGCGACCTGCTTTCCGGCAGGAAATCCAGCGGCTCCTGAGCCAGATCGAATCCATGCACACGCTGCAACGTGCCATCCATGCGGGCCCGATCTCACCACGCCGAGGCCGGACGCGCGAGCAAATGGCCGCCATCTCCGGCGCACTCACATTGCTGACAAACATCGTCATCGCCTGGAATGCGCACCAATACGAGCGCGCCACCAAACGCCCTGATTGGGATCGGCCGGAAAACCATATGCGCCACATTGCCCCAATCGCACACGCCCATATCAACCTCAAAGGCACGATCACCTTTGATCTCGAGCAGCATAGAAACCCGGGCCAGAATGAAAGAGAGGACCCACAGAATGCAGCAAATGAACGCCACTGAGGACCAGAACCAAAAAAATCAAAGGCTTAGCCGAAATGAAGCGGCAAAAACCATTCAATAACAACTACTTGCTTATGCAACATACGGCAGATCCGTTACGATAACCCCCTTACGGTTTACTTTTACCTGCGTTACTCAGTGTCTTTACGAGATCTGGCAGAAATTCTGGCCGAGCGCGGAGTCGTAGTTGATCACGCAACACTCAGCAGGTGGGTCGTGAAATTTTCACCATTGGTTGCCCTTGAAGCTCATAGGCGTAAGCGGCCATGGGCGGTTTCTTGGCGAATGGATGTACCCGTACCGTGCCGTTGATTGAGATGGAAAACCCTTAATTTCATGCTGTCAGAGCGACGCAACACTGCTGCTGCAACGCAATTCTTCGCGAAAACTTTAGCGTCCAGCGAGATTCCTTTGCGGATTGTGATCGACAAAAGCGGGGCAAATGGTGCCGGCTTCAAGTCGTTCCGGCCAGCAGCTGCGACAATCGCCCTTCCTAAGACATCACCGACAGGACCCTCTGGATTTCTATTTCCTTTCAATCGTGTTTTCGCTCCAGACCGGGCTGATATGGTCATGTTGCAACGGCGGGTTGCAATCATCAATCAGGGCGGCGATTTTCGGCGGTGTCAACGGCATCGAGGACACTTGTTTGCCGGTCGCATTTGCGACAGCACATCCAATCGCAGCCGCGACGTTGAGAATCGGGATTTCTCCGGCCCCTTTGGTGCCAAATGGCCCAACGGCCGGGGCACCCTCATAAAGGTCGAATTCGACCGGGATGCTGTCCGTTGCCAGAGGAAGCAAGTAATTTTCAAACCCTGTTTGATCGAAGGCGCCAGTTTCGTTGATTGTGATTTCTTCGTGGAGCGCATAACCGAACCCCTGAACAACTCCGCCTTGGATCTGGCCGTGGATCGCGCGTGGATTAAGCGCACGGCCCACATCCTGCACGACCCGGTAAGCAAGGATGTCAACTTTTCCGGTGTCGGGATCAATTGCCAGTTCGCAATTGTGGACGGCAAAAACCGGCTCGATCGCATCAATGAAATGCCCAGCGGTGCACCCGGGCATGCATTCAAAAGGCGGTGTGGTAAACGAACCGCTGCCCGAAATCGGACCAAAGCGGCTTTCAGCTTCGGCCACGACTTGTTGGATCGTTGTCCCTGATCCCGGACGGCCCTTGATTTCAATCCTGCCCCTGGCAAGAACCAAGTCCTTTTTCGGGGTCTGCAGTATTTCGCTTGCCACGCCGAGCAGCTTGTCGCGGACCACCGTGCAGGCAGCCTCGCTTGCGGCCCCGATCGAGACAGTTGTGCGACCGCCACCGACGCCAAGATCACGCCCCGCAGCATCCGTATCCGCAGTTTTCACAATCACATCTTCGGGCGCAATACCAAGGTTCGCGGCCACGATTTGCGGCAGGGCCTGCATCATCGTGCCCTGACCTAACTCGACGCCTGTGGTGACTAGGGTAGCGCTTCCGTCATAGTTCAGGTTGACCGTGGCGGCAGAGGGGCCGACAAAAATGAGCCAGGTGCCCACCGTTGTCGCCTCACCATAGAACCGATTGCCCGCGAGATCTTTTCGTGAACCGCTCTTGGCCCGCAAGACCTCCATCCGTTCGAGCATCGGAGCCAGCACATCGCCATCATAGACCTGACCGGTGGCCGAAATATCCTGATCGCCCAGAACATGACGGCGGCGGAATTCCATCCGATCCATGCCTATGGCGTCAGCAATTTCGTCGGTGTGCCGCTCCAGCGCAAACGTGTTGTAGACGCCGTTGCAGGCACGAAACGCCCCGTTGGGCGGGGTATTGGTATAGACCGCCCGACTGCAAATCCGCACAGCGCCCAGTTTGTAATTGCCGCCAAGCGTGTGCGTGGTCATGGTGGTCAGAAAGACCTGCTCGCCACCATAGGCACCGCAATCCATCAGAACCGTGGCCTCACGACCGACGATCTCGCCTTCCGACGTGACCGCTGATCGGATCCGGATCTCGGCATTTTCACGCGAGAGACAGGTCATCTGCTCTTCTCGGCGGGAATTGATGATCGACACCGGCCGCCCTGTCATTCGGGCAAGGACTGCAGCGCAAGGCTCGATCGAGGCGTCAAATTTGAGCCCGAAACCCCCACCAACTGTCGGAACAGTCACACGCACATGGGATTCAGGTACACCAAGCACCCGCGCCGTGACGGTACGCACGGTCCACGGAACCTGTGTTGAGGCATGAATGTGATAGCGACCGTCCTCAAAAGATGCCACGGCCGCGCGCGGCTCGAACGGCACATGGCTTTGCCGTCCGACTTCATAGAAGCCTTCGACTATAGTCACGTCTTCGCGCGCAAAGGCAGCATCGGTGTCACCACGTTCTACTGTGGCCTCCCACGCGATATTGCCACCGCGTACGCCCCCTTCGAAGAGCACTTCGTAATCCTGCCAGTCAGGATGAACGAGCGTGGCATTCTCAGCCAGAGAGTCTGCCATGGTAAGACTGGCAGGCAACGGTTCAAGCTCCAGCTCGATCGCGTCCAATGCGGCCCGGGCTTGTTCCAGAGTGTCCGCAGCAATAGCGGCAATCGGCTCGCCGTGATAACGCACCACATCCTTTGCCAGAAGCGTGTAGTCAGCGATGCCGATCCCATACCGGCCAGGCACATCACTACCGGTAGCAATGGCGCGAACACCGGGCATCTTGCGGGCCGGCTCCACGTCAAGTTTAATGATCCGCGCAGATGCATGATCGGAGCGCAAAAGCGCAGCATGAAGCACCTCGGAACCGCCGATATCGACGGTAAACCGGGTGCGGCCCGTTACCTTGTCATGCGCATCCCGGCGCGGGAAATCCATCACGGCTTTATCGGCAAAACTCTGATCTGACATTATTCAGTGACCTCAGTTGCGTCGACGACCGACATTACGGCATCGATGATGCGCTCGTATCCGGTGCAGCGGCAGACATTACCCACCAGAGCAAATTTTACGGCGTCCCGGCTGGGCGACGGGTTGTCGCGCAGAAAGGGGCGCAAAGTCATGACCATGCCGGGAAAGCACATTCCGCACTGAATCACGTCCAAGTCGATGAAAGCCTGCTGGATGACGTCGAGCTTGTCGCCCTGCGAAATCCCCTCAATAGTGACGATGTCGCGGCCCTCAAGCGTGCCCACAGGCAGCAGGCAGGACGACATCGGTTTCCCATCGACATGAACAGAACAAGCACCGCAATAGCCTTCGCGGCACACATTTCTGGTTCCGGTCAGGCGCAATTCATTGCGCAACACATCGACAAGCGGTGTGCGGGGGTCGCAGGTCAGACTGCGCTCCTCGCCATTGATCATCAAACTCGTTGTCACTTTCTGCTCCTTAAGCGGTGCTTTTTGTCAGGAACCGGAATGCCCGGTCCGCCAATGCAGGCAAGAGCCTGACGCGGTACCAGCCCGGTGCGCCGGTATCGTCGCGGCCCTCGAATTCATCCGTGTAATTGCCGGCAATTTCCCGGAATTCCCCAGACTCCAGATTGCGCCCGATCAGGGCGTTCTCAAAGCCGGTCCAGCGTTTGGCGACAGGTTCAACACCACCGACGGCCACTGCGGCTGTCCGGATCGTACGATCCTCAGCCACCGTGATTGCAGCTGACAGGTTGGCGACCGGATAGTCCCCGGCTTTGCGCAGGGTGATCCGAGAATGTGTGCTGGCCTGCAAACGGCGCGGAATGACGATCCGGGTCACCAATACAGCCCGGCCAAGGCTGCGGCGCGTTGACAGAAATTCAGCCATCGACATCAGGCTTGTTCCATCCGGGGAGACAATTTCAACTTCCGCATCAAGTGCCAGCAACGCCGGAACGATGTCCGACGCGGCAAAGTCGGCGGTGCAGATATTGCCTCCAATCGTTGCCGCGCGCCGGATGGCCGGATTGGCCGTATACCCGGTTGCCATCATCAGGGCGGCCATGTCTGCGTGACCTGCAAGTCCTTTTGCGATCACGTCCTGCGTCGCCATCGCCCCGATCGACACCTTGTCTTTGGCAACATCGATATCGGACAAATCGGGAATGGCGGAAAGATCGACAAATGTGCCATCAATCTTTTCGCCTCTGGAGCCCGCCCGCATGATCCAAGTGGCGCCGGCGACCGGCACCACCTTGTTTGTCTTGCCACTCAGCGCGGCAATGGCCGCCGCAACGCTGAGTGGCCGTTCGAGTCTGTTTGGCAAATCAGCCACGGTTAGCTCCAGTGCGCCACAGAACGCCCTTCGAAACTCTCACGAAACTGCTGGGTTGAGTTTGGCATCAGCTCTCCGGTACCCCAATCAAGGATCACCGCGAATTTGCGCACGGCATCCATCTCATTGATCTTGCCGTCGCGGTACATCTGCGACACTTCATTTGGATCCATACGTGCCCATGCCACGCGGTTGGCCCGAATATCAGCACGTGATTTTTCGGTGGCCGCATGGTCGATCTCGAACTCCAGCATGTCGCGGTCGATCACTTTGATCACGACGCCATAGTCCGTTTCCGCCCGCTCTACCGACACATATTCGTCGATCACGTCTTCTTTGACGTGTTCAGGGTCTCGGTCCATCGGGTCGCCGTATCCGCCGCCGCCCGCAGTTGGACGGGTGAACTTGTCACCGCTCTGGATTGGGTAGTTGGAAAAGACCGACCCAAGCCATTTTTCCTCTCCTGTGTCGGCATGCACAACGCTCAACCCGTGTGGCATAGATGGCAAACCACCCTCTACCCCCCAGACAACCGCCCGTTCGCGGTCACAGATGTAGGACATAACGGTGTTTTCTGCCTCAAGTAGTGTTGAGGCTTTGATAACGCCTGCGCCACCGCGCCATTTTCCAGGTCCGGGGCTGTCCTGCAATATCTGGAATTCATCGGCCCGTGTCGGATTAACCCGTTCGTTGCCTTCCGAAGGTTGCGACATCAGTCCGGTACCAAAACAGGCCGTGGTGACATCGCTGCCATCCTTGCCGTTGCGCCCGCCCCAGCCGCCGGGCAGCCATTCGTAAAACATATAGATCGGCTTTTCAGGTTTGCGCAAATCGTTGCCGCCTGCCAGCAGGTACTCAAGGTTAAATGCACAGGCGATGGCGCGTTCGGGCATGATCTTTGACCACATCTCAAAGATCGCATTCATGATCTTTTCAAACGGCATCAGGAAGCCTGTCACAGCAATAGGCCATTCGGCGCTCACAACGCTGTCTTTGGGCGTTTTGATATCAACCATTCGGTAAAACCCGCTGTTCATTGGCAGGTCAGGGAAGAAGGTCTTCATTCCCGCAACCACGGCAGAGAATGTCGCCCCATGGCCCGAATTGTAGATCGAGGCAATTGTGGGGTGGCTACCCTCAAAATCATAGGTGATCTGGTCGCCCTTGATCGTCATCTTAATATGGATCGGGATCATGCCTTCACCTGCATCGGGGTCACGGTCGATATAATCAACTGCCTCCCATGTGCCATCCGGCAAATCCAGAATACGCTGCCGGACAGAGCGTTCGACATAGTCTTGGACCTCGTTCATGCCTTGCGTGACCTGATCGCGGCCATATTTGCTGACAAGGCGCTGAAGTTCACGTTCGGCCACTTGTGTGGCTTGTGCCTGCGAATGAATGTCGCCGATGATTGATGCAGGATCACGGGTGTTCGCCGCAATCATATTGGCGACGTCCGAACAAAACTTGCCTTTGCGGAACAGCCGTATGGGCGTGATGCGGACCGCTTCGCCAAACATTTCACGCGCGGTCACATTGAACGACCCTGGCACCGACCCGCCTAAATCAGACCAGTGGCCGTTGGATTGGGAAAACCCGATCAGAACCTCTTCGTCAAAAATTGGACGGATCAGGCGTACATCGCTAAAGTGGGTACCGCCCGCATAGGGGTCGTTGATCGCATAGACATCGCCGGGATACATATCGCCTTCAAATGCGCGGATCACATCTTTGCAAGTGTAATGAAGAGTACCCACGTGGACCGCGATATCTGCGTTGCCCTGCGCCACGCAATTGCCATCCGCATCGTGCAGACCGTTGGAAAAATCGCGGTTATAGATCACGAAGGAATAACAGGTCCGCAGCATCTGTTCGGCCATCTGATCGACCGACGTGATGAATGAGTTCTTTAAAACCTCAAAGGTAACCGGATCCAATTCCTGTTTTGCTGTGCTGTTCATGGCTCAACCCTCCACCTTAATAAGAATATTCATATATTGATCGACTGTCGCCGTTGTGTTTGGCGGCACAACAACGGTTGAATCCACCTGTTCGACGATCGCAGGGCCGCTGAATTCTGCCCCTGCTGCAAAGCTGGCGCGGTTATAAACGTCCGTTGTGCAGCGCTCTGATTTGAACCAGACATCGCGTTGGCCAATGGGTTTGGGCGTGTTCCTGACCACCTTGTAAGATGGCAGCGCGGCCTTGGGCACCACACCTGTCGCTTTGACACCGACGCGGAAAATGCTGACCGGGGCGTCCTCTCGGCGAAAATTGTATTCGCGTTCATGCTGATTGTGGAACCCGTCAACCAGTGCGCTGGTCGAGGTGACTTTGGCGGGCGCAGATACGGCAAGTGAACGCCATTGGCCCTGATACATCATCTCGACTGTACGCTGAAGTATGGTATCTTCTGCGGCAACGCCTTCATGGCGCAGACGCTCTGTCGCTTCGGATTCGATCTTGGCAAATGCGGTTTCCAGATCTTCGGGTTTGGTCGTCGCTGCATCAGCCATAAAGCTGTCCGAGAAGTCATGCTGGATATCGACCAAAAGACAGCCCATCGCCGAGGTCACACCTGGATTTGGTGGAACGATGACAACGGGGATTGACAATTCTTTGGCAACCGCAGCGCCGTGCAATGCCCCAGCCCCGCCAAAAGCGACCAGCGCAAAATCGCGTGGATCATACCCGCGGGTAATAGAGAGCAATCGCACCGCATTGGCCATGTTCGCATTGGCCACGTCAATAATTGCTTCAGCGGCTTCGTGCAGTTCCATGCCGAACGGCTCGGCCACGGTATCGCGCACCGCTTGCTCGGCGAGTTTCGGATCGAGCGTGATGTCACCACCTGCAAGGCTGGTGCCCAGACGGCCCAGCACCACGTTTGCATCACTGTTCGTCGCCACTTTGTTGCCATTAGAATAACAGGCGGGCCCCGGCGTCGCGCCCGCTGATTGTGGGCCGTTGCGCAGAGAGCCGCCTTCGTCCTTCCAGGCCAACGAGCCACCGCCTGCGCCAATGGTTAAGACTTCGATGCTGGGGAAGCGGATCGGGTAACCATATTCGATGTACCAGTCTTTGGTGACTGTCGATTCACCCTGATAAGCTAGTGATACGTCGGTGCTGGTGCCGCCCATGTCAAAGCCGATCGAGTTTTCATAGCCGCACAAATTGCCGATGAAACGGCTCGCAATTGCGCCCGCCGCAATGCCGGATCCTGCCAGGCGGGCTGCGAAATCCTTGACGCTGGCAGGGGTCATGACACCGCCACCTGTGTGCAGTAACAGCAAATCCCGCTCATAACCGCCGTCCGACAATTTATCGCTCAGCCGGGACACATAATCGACAACCACGGGCGAGACAGCCGCATTCACCATGGTGGTCGAGAACCGCTCGTGTTCGAAAATCTCTGGCATGATCTGCGACGAGATCGAGACATGCACATCGGGTAGCACCTCTTGCAAAATCTCTTTCATCCGCCTCTCATGTGCTCCGTTCACATAAGAGTTGATGAAGCAGACAGCGATGGCCTTGACGTCGCGCCGCTTCAGAATTCCGGCAACGCGGCGGGCTTCATCTTCGTCGAGGTCTTCAATCACCTTACCGGCCGCATCAATGCGCCCTTTGACCGTCAAACGATCCCGGCGTGGAATATAGGGTTTGGCCACGTCTTTGTAGGTATCCCACAAATCCTCTTTGTTGGATCGACGGATCTCGACAACATCGCGAAACCCTTCGGTACAAACCATCGCTGTGCGCGGCAATTTACGAGTAATCAGCGCGTTGGTAGCCACGGTTGTGCCGTGTGAAAACATCGTCACTTGCGACAGGTCCACACTGGCGTCCGAGACACCAGTCATGATGGCGCGCATCGGGTCATCAGGTGTTGAAGGTGTCTTTTCGATACGGATTTGCCCGGTATCTTCATCCATGATGCATACGTCGGTGAACGTCCCGCCAACATCAACTGCGACCCTTGTTTTTGTCATCATCTCATCCTGTCATTTATCTTAAACCCGCATTTTCGGCACAGCAGAGCCACGCCTCGAAAGAGGGTCAATTACAGCGTTTTCAATTAAGTGTTTTAACAGCGGTGGTTAGACCGCATTACCCGCTCCTAAACGGCTTTTCTTACGGGTTTCCGTCGGCGTACAGCCAAACCGGTTTCGGTAGTGTTTGCAGAACTGGGCCTGATCGTAAAAACCCCACTTGTAGGCAATATTTGCCACAGTCGATGTGTCATTGGCCATCTTCAGCGCCTCTTCACAGCGCGTGAGCCGCTTATCGCGAATGTAGCCAACAATGGAATGGTCGCTTTCTGCAAATAGCCGTTGCAGATAGCGCAAAGATATCCCACAGGATTCTGCCACCAGTTTCGAACTGAGGTTCGGGTTCATCAGATTGTCACGAATAAACTGCTCTGCCCGCTGCAAATGTGCCGCGCGAATGGTCGAAGAAGAACTGTCCAGAATGCGATCGTCACTGCGCATCGCCAGACAAAGCAGTTCAAGCAACTGCTGCCCGGCCACATCGCGGGCCGCATCGTTGATCTTGCCGACACATTGAATCGTATTGCGCACGGCGCCTACAAAAAATGAACCGACACCTTGTGTCGCATCAAATGTCAGCGCGCCCAGCCGGTCAGTTGCTCCCAAGCGTGAGCGCACACTGGCTGTTGGCACTTTGAGAACCCAAAGCTTGTTACGTTTGCCATGCCAGAATTCGTACGGCATATCCCCCCGTTCGACCAGAAAACCGCCGGCACTGCATTTGGTGTCCCGTGAGGACTGCTTGAAATGAACATCGCCTTTGTGAGGAATAGTGATCAGAAGGCTGCTGTCTTTTTTATTGGCAAAGTGGGTCCGTTTGCGGCGGTAAAGGACGCCATCACATTCCATTTCAGACAGCCCAAGGATACCAAGTGACCATGAGTCTAATGTGCCTTCGAATTCGGATTTATTGTGACATTCGGCAGACAACGGAAAGTAAGCCTCGGACAATGTCTGGGCCCAATACTCATTCTTGTTGGCTTCATCACACTGAGCTGTCGAATAATGCATGTTTCCCCCAGTTAAAGCATCCCCCCATTTGGATCGGACACCATCCTTTTGATTAGTATTGTCCGGATGCTATACCAATTCTTGGTGAAATGCGCATAAACCTTTGGATGGCAGACGCCCGGTCTTAAACGGTTTCAAGCCTGCAATTTCTCCAGAAACTCTAGTTCGACAAAAGCAAATTCAAAATCATTTCCGTTGGCGACATCATGTTCCACACCCAGATCACGAAAATACGGGACACCGGTTTTCAGCGTCGCTTTCGTCACGTTGCCGTCCTTGTCTGTGATCTCTAGAATACCATCCTGCACCGGCACGACGACATAATCATACGCATGCACATGCCAGCCGGTATTGTCGCCGCGACCCGCAAAGCGCCATTCGGTGACGCGGGTCCGGTTATTGTCAATCAAGACAGTTGGCGTTGCCGTCCCCTGTTGTTTCCCTTCGCACATAATTTCCCCTTCCGCCTTTTTCAGGAGAGCGATCAACGCTCCCTTGTTCTAAGGGCATCCAATGCCGCCCCGAAAATGAGGATCGCGCCAATCACAACAGGTTGCAGTGATCCATTGATTTGCTGCAGGTTCATGCCGATCGACAGGCACACAATCAGCAATGCCCCATAGATTGGTGCCAAAATGCCGCCCGAACCACCGCGCAGGGATGCCCCCCCGATAACGGCCGCCGCGATGCTGTTGAGCACAAGTGACGTTCCAAGATTGGGCTCTCCTGATCCGGTCTGAGCTGTCATAAGCAAGCCCGCGACAGACGCCAAAACGCCACTTGTGACATATGCCAGAAACAAATGCTCTTTAACACGGCGCCCCGCGACAAGGGCTACCTCGTTGCTGTCGCCAAGCACATAGAGCACCCGGCCGTGCACCGTTTTGGTGAGTGAGAAATGCAGACCATAGGCGACCACCCCGGCGATGATCAGTGGGATCGGTAACATCAGGATAATCATCTGATTAAAGGCAAAACTGAAAGCCTCAGGCAGATTAAAGATCGGAAAACCGCCTGAAATCGTCGTGGCAACACCCGTAAAAATGCTCATCGTGGCCAGGGTAACGATGAAAGGATTGATCCTGCCGTAAGCCACCAACAGACCATTCATCGCGCCGATCCCAACACCAATCAAAAGACCGATGCCCACACCCAAGACAATGCCTAGGCCGGTGCCAAATACCGGGATCATCGCCGTCATCACCATAGAAGATGCAACCGAAACCAGCGAGACATTTGCGCCGACTGACAAATCAAATCCACGGGTTATGATCACGACCAACTGTGCACAGGCAACAAAAAAGAACAGCGACGATTGCTTCATTATGTTGGCGATATTGTCACCAGACAGCATCGCCGGTTGCAACAGTGCGAAGAACGCGACAACTGCAACAATGGCCAGCGGCAACAGAAGATGCGGCCCAATTGCGCGCAAGGAATGGCCAGATACCTGGGTTTGATCAGACATGTTTGTTTCTCCGGCTTTCGCGGAAGCTTTCGGCGGCTACCGCAAAAACAATAACCAGGCCAATGATGATGATATGATATTTGCTGTCGATCCGCGCGAGGCTCATGCCATTGCTGAGCACCGCCAGGAAAATGGCGCTGAGTGCCACCATCTGGATGCGTCCCACGCCCCCTTTGAGGGCAACGCCCCCAATGACTGCCACCGAGATACTTTCCAGCATCAGATTGCTGCCTAACGTCGCCTCGCCAGATCCAACACGTGCCGTCAGGAAAAGCCCGACAATGCCTGCCAACAATGCGCTGAGAACATAGGCCAGCCAGATATATTTCCGGGTGTTCAATCCTGTCAAACGGGACGCCTTTTCATTCCCTCCTACAGCGTAGAAATAGCGCCCCAACCGGGTCTGGTTTTGCATAAACCACAACAGGGCCAACACAAGCGCCGCCGCATAGACGATATAAGGAAGGCGCAAGAATTTCCCCCGCCCGATTTCGCGGGTGAACAACTCGGGCATGTCATAGATCGGCGTGCCCCCTGTCACATACCCCGCGATACCGACCGCAATCGTCATTGTACCAATTGTCACCATAAACGGCGAAATCTTGAGCACGCTAACCAGAAACCCGTTCGCTATACCGACAGCCAATGCGGGCACCAGTCCCATCAGGCACCCCAACAGAACAATGACGCCGGCGCTTTCGATGCCCATTGAGGAAAGCCCAACCATCGAAAGTGCCGAGCTGACACTGGTCAGTGCCACGATTGCGCCAACAGAGATATCAAAGCCGCCAACGATAATCACCAACATCTGCCCGGCAGAGATGATCGTTAAAAAAGATGCGTTTCGCAGTACATTGATAAGATTTGATACCCGCAGAAACCGCGGCTCGTAAAGCGCCAGCAATACGCATGTCAGCACCAGAACAAATGGCAAAATCCCGATGGCCTTTAAGACTTTGCTGGTGCGGCTTTCGGGAATGGCGGCGTGGGCGGTCATGATGTCGGGTGTCCCTGCGGTTGGTCGGTGTCCTGGTCGCCGTGATCAAAGAAGTGCGAAAGCAGTGCGTTTTCTGTGACGGCATCACCGTCCAATTCGCCAACAATCTCGCCTTCACGCATCACAATTACGCGGTGCGACATATGCATGACCTCGGCCAGTTCAGAGGAGGCGATGACGACGGCCTTGCCCTCTTCCGTCAGCGTTTTGATCACGTCGTAGATTTCCAATTTCGCCTGGATATCGACGCCCACTGTCGGTTCATCAAACAGAAACACGTCGAACTCCCGCGATAGACCGCGTGCGATCATCAGCTTTTGCTTGTTGCCACCCGAAAGCTGATCGGCCTTGGCGTGCAGTCCAGGCGTTCTGATCTTTAGCTTGTCGATCATCTTTTCCGTGAAACTCGTTTCAGCACGGCGGTTCAGCAGCATATTGCCAAGCGAAAACACCGGATCGTCCAGCGCTGCGATAGTACTGTTTGCAATCAGACTCTGGTGCATCGCCAGCCCTTCGGTAGCGCGATCAGATGGCAGGTAGCATATGCGATTGTTTAATGCTTTGCGGGGCGAGTTGTTGTCCAGTTTCGTTCCACCAGTGGTGATCGCTCCTGTCTCGACAGCTTCCAGCCCAAAGGCGGCGCGCAACACTTCAGACTTGCCGCAGCCCGCCAGCCCGGCAAAACCCAGCACCTCTCCGCGGCGCACGGAGAAGCTGATATTTTCGGCCAGCCCGCTTTGCAACGTCACATCCCGGAACGCCAGAACCGTATCACCCGGATTGCGCTGAATATGGGGGAAAAACTCATCAAAGGTGCGGCCGGTCATCAATTGAACCAGCTCTTTTTCGCTGGTGTCCGCCTTGTTAACCGTCGCAATAAACTTGCCATCGCGCAGAACTGTCACACGGTCCGCCAGACGGGATATTTCAGGCATGCGGTGCGAAACGTAAACGATTCCCAGCCCCTCACTGCGCAGCTGTTCGATGATGTCAAAAAGCTGTGCCGCTTCGTGATCCGTCAGAGATGCCGTGGGTTCATCCAAGATCAGAACCTGACAATCCCACAGCAGCGCCTTGGCAATCTCAACCATCTGTTGGTGGGCCCGGCGCAGCGTGCTGACGCGGGCAGAGGAATCAAGGTGGAATCCCAGCCGATCCAGAACCGCCTGAACTTTTTTGTGCATCGCTGATTTGGCCAGACGTCCGCCGCTGGTTATCTCGTGGCCCAGGAACAGATTTTCCTCGACGGTCATGTCGGGGATCAGGCTGAATTCCTGAAAAACGACGCTGACGCCTTTTGCATGCGCAAGTGCCGGCGTCAGGCTGGACAGCGTTTCACCAAACAAGCGATACGAGCCGCTGTCAAAGGGCTGCACTCCGCAAATAATCTGGATCAGCGTCGATTTCCCGGCGCCGTTTTCACCGAACAGCACATGAACCTCGCCCGCGCGCAATTCAAACTGCATGTCCTCCAGAGCTTTAAATGCCCCATAGGACTTATCCAGATGCGCAATCTCAATAAGAGCTGCATCGGACGTTCCGGGCGCAATTGCTGCGCCCGGTTTTGTTGTTGTTGAGGTCATCAAAGCTTACTCGACCGAATATACCGGATTCCAGTCCGCTGGTGCAAACGAGCGGCTAAGGTCCAGACCATCTATGTTTTCCTTGGTCACAACGGTCATGGATGGGAAGAGATGCACCATGTGATCTTTGCCCTCCAGAATACGCACAGCCATATCCATCGCGATGCGTGCTTCCATCACCGGAGACTCGGTCACAGTTGCGGTCACAACGCCGGATTTAACCAGATCAACCATGCCTTCGTTGGAGTAATACGCAGCGATCTGCGCATCGTCGATGCCGGCTTCTTCCAGCGCCTGTGCGGCGACTTCGGCTGTCACGGCTGTGCCGTAAACGATGTTTACGCCGTCATACGCCTGCAGCGCATCTTCGACCAGCTTAAGCTGGATGCTTTTGCCTGTATCGCCATATTTTGCTTCCAGAAGTTCAATGCTGCTGCCTTCCAGCGCGCGCTCAACGCCTTCTGTTGACGCTTCTGCCCAACCGGAACCCTGCGGACCAGGGAAGTGCACCATGCGCATAGCGTTTCCGCCTGCCTTTTCTACCAGAAACTTAGCACCAGCTTCGGCGGCATCATCATAATTTGCAAAGATACGCGCGTCGGCCACATCGCTCATCGGGTTGATCACACCGACCTGAACAACACCTTTTGCCTTACCTTCTGCCATACTTTTGGCCAGGCCTGCTTCTGAGATGGCCCCAATTACAATCGCGTCGACACCCAGAGCAAGACAGTCATTATATTGCGACACTTGCTTGGCGGCTTCGGTATAGCCACCCGCCTCAAGAATAGTCGCCTTAACGCCCAGATTGCGAGCCTGATCTACGATGCCGTAGTTAACACCAACCCAATAGCTGTCTTTCATGTGGGGGAAAAGCACGCAAATGTGCCATTGCTTTTCAGCTTTTTCCAACCCCGAATAGGATACGGTTTCGTTTTTGCCGTCAGCCGCGTTGACAACGTCAAAGGGCCAAATGGAGCCATCTGCGGATGCCATCGTTGTCACAGACGCCGCAAGAATGGCGGATGTTGACAGAGTTGCGAGTAGTTTCTTCATGGTGAACCTCCCAGTTCAGGTTGTTTTGTGAGTCATTGTGCAAAGCGTTTCGGTGCAATCTCGTGTCAAACTCACAATGACGCCGGAGTATTGCCTGCACTATCTTGAGTGTGGAGGCGGTGATATTGGTCGTGAGCGGCCTTTTTGGCCTGATATTACGAACAATCTTCGCCCGTTTAGCCGTCTTCCTTCCCAGATTTCGGAGTTCCCGCCGTAGTTCGCCCGTACCAACGTCGCTACCCTGATCCCGCGTGCAATGGCGGTGGATTTGCGGTCCTGTACAACTACTTTTTCACGGCTTTGTTCCTATTCTTCGTTTCATCAAATTGAGCACCGGAAGAACGTCAAAGCTCCTCCGGCGGCATGCGCGTTCAGGAGAGATGCTCGCGCACTTTGTTCAGTGAGTTCGCGCGTTCGCGTCGGGCGGCCAGGGCGGTGTCCATGTCTACTTTCACAAACTGCGTCTCTACATTGGGCTGCAATTGTCCGATCAGATCCATATCTGCGGAAATCACCGTCCCGATCATAAAGTACCCGCCACCCGATACCGCATCGCGGTGCAGGATAATCGGTTCAGACCCGCTGGGCACTTGCACTGATCCGTAAGGGTAACAGGCGTCCGTGATGTTCGATGGATCCGACCCCGCACCAAACGGCGGTTCGCGATCGACGAACTCAAGCGGCGTACCGCCTTTAAAGCGGTAGCCCATCCGGTCTGCCTCAGAGGCGACCTTCCATGTTTCATCAAAGAAACGAGTGCCCGATTTTTCAGTGATACGGTGCCAGTAAAGCCCCGGCAAAACGCGCAGTTCAGCGATCTTACCCGGCAGACGGCGCATATTTTCAGGAATGTGCGCACCAGCTTTTGCCGCAGACGCGGGTTTGCCCACGGGCAGTACATCGCCCGGCTGAATGGCGCGGCCATCAACACCGCCCAATGCCCCGATTGGATAGGTGGATCGGCTGCCAAGTGCGGTCGGCGTGTCGATCCCGCCCGCCACTGCAATATAGGCGCGCGCGCCGGAACGCAGGAAATCGAATGACAGGACCTGACCTGCTTTGACTTCAATTGCGCTCCAAGAGTCCAGCACTTCACCGTCCAGTTTGGGCGGCAGATCACCACCCGTCACCGCGACAATGCTGTCTTGTGTAAACTCAAGCTCTGGACCCATGAACACACATTCAAGGCCCGCTGCACCTTCGTCATTGCCAACCAGCATGTTGGCACAGCGCATGGCGAAGCGATCCATCGCGCCGCCCATCGGAATACCCAAATGATAGTAGCCCGGGCGCCCAAGGTCCTGGATTGTGGTCGCAAAACCGGCTGTTTTCACATTAATCGGCATTGAGCATCTCCTCCAGCCTGGCGTTGGTGCCGTCGATATCCTTGTTGAAATCCTCAAGCGAGAAGACCACCTCGCGGATACGTGGCTCATAAGTATTCGCCTCAACCGCAGCGATACATCTGTCGTATTCGGCCCGGTCAATGGGTTTCCATTTGACGATGTCGCCAGGTTTGAAGAACACCATGAAATCCTTGAGGTAGCCGGTCTTTTGTTCGGGATCGTAGATCGGCATCGGGGTGACTCCGAACATCTGATAGCCACCTGCTCCGCGTACCGAGTAGATACAGGAAAAGCAGCCACCATAGCCCACGGTCAGTTTTGGGGTGTCCGTGCGCGGGCGCAGATACTTGGGTACCTGAATTTGCCGGTCGCGATCCACCATCTGATAGAGGAAAGGCAGGCCAGACACGAAACCAACCATCGACACGAACCACGGTGATCCTGAATGCGCGGCGATGAAATCCTCAACGCTATCATAGCCATTGATCCGCGCTGCATATTCTATGTCAGTCGCACCCGGATCCTGATGCCGTTCTCGGAAGCGCATCAATGTCTCGTGCGTCCAGGGATCCTGATACAATACCGGAATTTCAATTATCCTGGTGGTCAGAACGGGCTCTGCCAGACTGGCCGTTGTTTCCATTTCCTTGAGACGCGCCATCAGCGTATCAGGATGAATTACATCCGGATCGAACTTGATCTGAAACGAGGCGTTCGCCGGGCAAATCTCGGTGATGCCGTCAATTTTGGCGTCTCGCACCGCGTTGGTCATCGACAATGTGGTGAAAAATGCCTCTAGCGACATTTCCTCACTCACTTCAACAAAGATGTGTTCATCACCTCCAAAGGTGTACCTTGATGTCATGATCTTGTTCCTTCGTCATCGGAAAGGGTATGTGCGTTTTCTTCCAGCCATGGCTCGAGCCACTTGGTGTGAAAGTTGCCGGCCTGAACCTTAGGATCGCGGGCCAGAGCTGCAAATAACGGTGCGGTGGTTTTCAGCGTTCCGGTGCGCAATTCGGTGATAGCGCGGGCCAGACGGCAAATCGCAGCTTCACGTGTATGGGCCGATACAATCAGCTTGCCGACCAGTGAATCGTAGAACGGCGGGATCTGATAACCATCGTACAGCATGTGATCAAAGCGCACTCCAGGGCCGCCCGGCGTGCGAAAGTCGCTGACCACCCCCGGAAAGGGCATGAAGTTGTTCGCAGGGTCTTCGGCGTTGATGCGCACTTCGATCGCATGGCCACGCAACACGATGTCATCCTGGGAAACCGACAGCGGTGTCCCCCCCGCAATCGCAATCATTTCTTTCACAAGGTCGATGCCTGTGATTGCCTCAGTGACCGGATGCTCGACCTGAATACGCGTGTTCATTTCGATAAAGTAAAAGTCACCGCTTTCATCGTCATAGAGGTACTCAACTGTACCAGCGCCCCGATAGTTGACCGATGCCGCCAGTGCGACGGCTGAGGAACACAGCTTTTCGCGCACCTCATCGCTCAGCGCACAAGACGGTCCTTCCTCCCAGACCTTCTGTCGTCGGCGTTGCAGGGAACATTCCCGTTCATAGCAATGCACAAAATTGACGCCATCGCCAAGAATTTGCACTTCGATATGACGCGCCTTGGCAATCAGCTTTTCCATGTACAGCCCGCCGTCGCCAAAGGCTGATTTTGCCTCTGCCGCAGCTTGCGGGGCGAATTGAGCGAATTCCTCGGCATTTTCGGCCACGCGAATACCGCGCCCACCACCACCTGCGGTCGCCTTGATCATCACCGGGAAACCTATCTGAGCCGCCAGTTCACTGGCCACATCAAGATCTACGATGATACCGTCACTACCTGGGACCGTTGGCACATTGGCCTCCTGAGCAGCCTTGCGGGCCGAGGCCTTGTCACCCATGGATCGGATCATGTCGCCGCTGGGCCCGACAAAGGCGATGCCTGCCGCGTTCACCGCATCCGCAAAATCAGCATTCTCAGCCAGAAACCCATAACCGGGATGCACCGCATCTGCGCCGGATTGTTTAACGGCATCCAACACAGCTTCAATATTCAGATAAGATTTTGAAGCAGGCGGTGGCCCGATCTCGATAGCTTCATCCGCCATCTCGACCGCCAGAGAATTCACATCATCCGCGCTATAGACCTGAACAGTGCGAATGCCCATCTCGCGCGCGGCGCGGATGATCCTGACGGCAATCTCACCGCGGTTCGCAATCAGAAGTTTGGAAATGCCCATGACTTGTACCAACTATGTTTCGAGTTCGACCAGCACTTGACCGGGCATGATCGCATCTTCGTTTTCTGTCGCGAACGACGTAATGGTGCCGTCAAATTCGGACTTCACTTCAGTGTAGGTTTTCATCACCTCAACCAGGCCAATGACGTCACCCACCTTCACGGTGTCGCCGACTTCTTTATAGTTCGGCTCTTCGGGTGACGAGCTACGGTAAAACACACCCGGAAGCGGTGATTTTATTTCGGATTTGGACATTTTATATCTCCTCAAAGAAAGTCGGTTGCGCCGCAGTCGCTCAGGACGTGGCAAGCCTGTCGCCGAGCGCCGCGCGCATGGCCGATACAATACCGACCACATTTGGCGTGTCGGAGTGCACACAGATTGTCTCTGCACGCACAACATTTTGTTTTCCGGATGCACTCACGACGATGCCATCATCAACAGCCCTGACTGATTTCTCAGCAACAACGTTTGGATCATAAGCCGAATGTTCGCGGGTGATCAGCAGCTTGCCGTCGTCATCGTAGTCCAGATCAGCAAAAAATTCCGCCTTAAACTCCATGCCACGTGCGGTGTAGATTTCCTCGTGCAATGTGCCTGCCAACCCAAAGATCGGAACGCCAAGGTGTTCGCTCGCATCGCAAATCGCGTGGGCGATATGCTCGTGGCGCGCTGCCATACCATAAAGTGCACCGTGCGGTTTGAGGTGCGAGAGCTTCACACCCTGGACCTTCAAAAATTCGCTCAAAGCACCAATCTGGTAAAGGATGATGTTGGCCATCTCTGCACGGTCGACCATCATTTCACGGCGCCCAAAGCCTGCCAGATCAGGCAGCGAGAAATGTGCGCCTACCTTGACGCCGTGCTTTTTGGCTGATGCCACGGCATGGGCCATATGGTTTGGATCAGACCCGTGATACCCGCAAGCCACATTTGCTTCGGTAATCAACGGCATGATCGCGTCATCATCGCCCAGCTTATAAAGGCCAAAGCTCTCGCCCATGTCACAGTTGATATCTACGGCCATTCTATTCCCCTGGATTGGCAGGAACGCAGCGCGACAGCAGGCATCCCTTCTCTTAATCCAAGGCTAAACGCCGGGCTTATGAATTGTAAAATATGATTTTTATACCACATCATTCTGAAAAACAGATAATGCTGACGCGACCTTTCGTTGCTAGCGACGCCATCTGTGTCAGTTTTCGTCGTCACGTGGATATCTGAACCACCATCCGAAATGGAGGCTGTGATGAACCTTACGCTCAGGCAAATACGCTACTTTATTGCTGCTGCAGAAGCCGGACAGGTCTCTAAGGCTGCGGTGGAGGTTAACGTTTCCCAGTCGGCGATCACCACCGCGATCAAATCCCTCGAAGACCTGATTGGAACCTCTCTCTTTGACCGTCATTCAGGCGGCGTTAGCCTGACGTATGAAGGCAGCCTGTTCCTCAATCATGCCAAAGGCATTGTCGATTCGGTTGAAGAGGCAGTTCGAATCCCGCGACGTGTTCAGCAAGATGTCAGGGGGTCTTTTTGCCTCGCTGTAACCTATACGGTAGCGGGCTATTTTCTGCCCCCCCTTCTTTCCCGTTTTATGCATGCTTTTCCAAATGTGACCGTCAATCTGGTCGAGGCAGACAGAGAAGCGATTGAAGAAGGTTTAATTTCAGGAGCTTTCGACCTAGCGGTCATGTTGACGTCCAACATCAGCAATCACGATGAACTTGCTCATTCAGTCCTGCTGCGCTCCAGACGCAGACTTTGGCTAAACAACGGTCATCGGTTTTTAGGTAACCAATCCGCGACACTCGAAGAAATCGCACAGGAACCATACATTATGCTGACCGTGGATGAGGCCTCTGACACGGCACTGCGATACTGGAACCAGACTCCTTTTCAACCCCGAACCCTGATTAAAACGTCTTCAGTCGAAGCGATCCGCAGTATGGTCGCCGGTGGCATGGGCGTGTCCGTATTGTCGGATATGGTTTACCGCCCCTGGTCACTGGAAGGGAAGCGCGTTGACGTTATGGAGGTGAATGACATCATTCCGACCATGGACGTCGGGCTTGCATGGTCGAAGCATGCGGTCCTCAACAGGCCCGCCAAAGCGTTCTTTGAACTTATGGAGTTAGCTGTTCTGTCTTAGGGAATGGGTGGAAGTAATCGGATTCGAGCTTTCGGAGAGCCCCAATATTCCCTTCACTTTTCAACACCTTTCGAACGCTATCCTGCACAAAAACTCGATGTCGGACCTATCGAACAAGGCCATGCACAAAGCGATAACCAGCCAAAAACCTTGGCATAGCGCTGACTGCGTGATCGCATGCCGAGACTATTTGCAAACAAACGGCGAACATAATACGAGGAGAAATTAGGATTCGAACTCACGGAGACGAATTACTTTGAAGGCATCCGCTAAGGTGTCACCGTCCAGAACCTATACCGGTCCTGCCCCGTGACTTCGCGCACCAAACCACGCTCGGTGAATGTTTTCAAATTGCGTCGAACCGACACCGTGGTGCACCCCACCTCCTGTGCCAACCAATCCGCCGACACCACCGGTGCCCTCATCAGAGCCGCAACCATTTTTGGCGGCGTACGCCCTGACAAATCTGAAACGGCCTGCCCTGCTCGCTCCTGCCAAGCCCGTAATCGATCCAGCTCCAAAGCCGCCGCAAGCGCACCGGCCTCGATGGCGCCGTAGAACACAACCAGACGTTCCTCCGCCCCGGCGGAACCGGCACGAAGTGAATGACGATCCAGACGATGCCCCTGCCCCATCGGCAAAAACGGCGCCAGACCCCCTACCCCGACCAGCAGTGCCGCCGTGGTTGGTTCCAAAAGTTCTTCATACGGCGTGATACCTTCCGCACGCCAACTGGCAAATCCATAAGCCGCTTTCGTCAGCGGATGGCAGCCCGACAGCGCGTCCAGCCCAAAGGACCACCGATCACTCAAGGCAGACAACTCCTCTCCAACGGGCCTTTCCTCGCCCGGCACAGACTGCGGAGACACAACCGATGTGCGCCCGAGGAAATCGTGCAGCCCATCTAACGCACCTCCTGCCTCGACATCCAAAGAACGACCAGCCTTCAAACGCCGCACCGCCCAGTCCGCACGGCTGAGATCTTGCGCCGCGTCATCGCTGGCAATGCGTAACGTGCGATACAGCGCAATCTGTTCGGGGCTGATCCAAGTCCCCTCGCTGCGCAAAATGGCCGAGACAGTCTCGATAGCAAAGCGCTCCGCCACTTCATTAGGGAATTGCCTAAGGCGTTCGCCAAACTTGGTGGCCGCCTGAACCGCCCCCAGCAAGCCGCGATACTGTTCTTTCTCCGCGGCCTGCCAGACCTTGGGCTCAATGCTGGCCTCCCGTGCTGCAATGGGCCACGGCATGTCGGTCGGCGCAACATCTTCCGGCGTGGCCGGCAGGAACCATAAATCTTCCTCAGTGTCGCAATTACATTGTCGTTTCATCAAAAGGTTCTTAAATGATTTCAGCAGGATGAGGTGCGAATCAACGTAGGATTTTACGTTGCGATTTCAATTTTTTGACTCGCATTTCAATAAGCGAGAGAATTTGGGCAGAAAGTGATGTTAAGACAGTCTGAAACGGCCGGCTTATGACGCCGAACGGACGGGAAGCTTCTGACGAGAACTGGAACAAGGCCACCCGTATTGCACGGGAGCTGGATCGCCTTCTGGATGGGACCGAACCAATGCGAGACGCGGTCGCTCGCGCGGCGTCCGAACTGCGCCTGTCGACGCGCCAGGTCTACAATCACTTGAGACGATACCGCGACGAACGCCGGGTGTCTTCCCTTCTGCCAAGAACCAACGGTGCCAGACGGGCAAGGATCAGCCAGGCCGTCGAGGAGATCATTGCAGAAACGCTGCGGGAATTGTGGCTTCGGCCCGAGCAACCGGACCTCGCGCCAATCGTTGAGGAAATCCGCGCGCGCTGTGCCAGCAAGGGGCTTTCTCCGCCAGCCTACATCACCGTCGCAAAGCGCATCCCGCTGCTGTTCACACCAGAAGAGATCGCACGGCGGCGACATTCCGGCGGGAAAAGCTTGCGCCGCCTGAAACCTCGACCTGGCTATATCCGGGCCAAGCACGCCCTTGACGTGGTCCAGATCGACCATACCCCTGCCGATATCCAGTTCGTGGAAATCATCGATGGTCAGGGCATCTTTGTCGGCCGACCTTACCTCACGATCGCAGCGGATGTCGCGACGAGCGCAATCATCGGGTTCTGTCTTACTCTTGAGCAACCGTCGCGCCTGTCGGTCGCGCTTTGTCTGGCGCAGGCAATGTGCCGCAAGGAAGACTGGCTGGCCGAACGCAACATCGATCATGCCTGGCCGATGTTTGGCCGTCCGAAGCAGATCGTGGTGGATTCTGCAATGGAATTCAAAAGCGCCAGTTTCACCCGGGGATGTGCGGAGTATGGCATCGCCATTCGAACCCGGAACAAAGGGACCGTCCATCGTGGCGGTCTTGTCGAACGACTTCTCGGCAAGGTGAACACGGTGCTGCGGTCATTACCAGGCAAGACCGGGCGCTCCATCGCGGACCGGGGTGACTATCTATCCGCAGAACGGGCGAAGCTCAGCTTCTCGGACCTCGAACGCTGTATCGCCCTGGCGATTATTGACCACAATCTCAGCCAGAACGCTCGGAAACTGACCGTGCCGACCGATGAATGGGAACGCAAACGCCGTGTGATGGAGGGCCCCGCCGACAATCCCATGGATGTTTTGCTCAATTTCCTCCCCAACACCACCCGCAGGATTTCACCTCAGGGCATCAGCCTTTTCGCCATCGACTATTTCGATCCCTGGCTCGGCCCATTGATCGCCCGGCGCGACCGACTGGAGGCTTTCGATCTTCGCTACGACCCGCGTGACATGAGCCACATCTACCTCAGGGATCCCGATACCGGAGCCTGGCGCTCAGTCGGTCGGCGAGACGGCTTACCCGAACCGATCACCCTGTGGCAACACAAGGCCGAACGAAGCCGGCTGCGCGAAACCGGAAGACGCCCGATCGAAGACAGAACGGCGATCCGGCGCGAAATCGCCGCGACCGTGGATGCGTCGACGTCGCAAAAACAGCAGATGAAGGCATTGGCCCGCGCCAGACATGCGGCCGATGCTCCAAAACCCTATCAAAGCCTTGCCCCTTCCCCGGCACCCGCCCGCAAGGGTCCGGCCCGGGACCGCCCGCGACGGGTCTTTCCGGTGGAGGAGTGGTGAGATGGCGGATCACCTCCTTCCTTCCGCCGCTTCGCTTCTTGGTTCCGAAGATGCGCTTCGGATTGCCCATATCCGAGGGCCGCGCTGGATCAGCCACCCGGTCGCTGGCAAAGCCCACGACGCCATGCGTCTTCTGCTGGACCGGCCATCCTCCTTGCGCCCGCGGGGCGTGTTGCTGGCGGGGCCCTATCACAATGGCAAAACGATGATTGCCGAACGCTTCGCCATCGAGCATTTACGACTGTCGGATCGGCAAAGGGTCTGGGTGATCCAGACCCGGGAAGGCGCCGGCCTGTCCCATTTCTACGCCAGCATTCTTTCCGGCCTGCGCGCCCCTCAGGCGGCTGGCTGGAGAAGCCTGTCACGCGCGGGAGAGCAGGTGGATCATCTGCTGGAAAGCCTGAAGCCCCGCGTGCTCATCTTCGACGAATTCCACAGTGCCCTGCGCGGGCGACGGCAGGACGTCAAAGCCATATTTTCGTTCCTGCGCCGCATGGCCAGGGTTCATGACATTTCGCCTGTGCTTGTCGGTGAGGTCGCGGTCTACGACGCAATCCACGATACCGAAGAAATGGGATCGCGGTTTGACACGATCCCTATTCCGAGGTGGGGGTATGATGAGGATTTCGCAACGCTCCTCGACAGCCTTGAGGCCAGCATACCGCTTGCCCTACCCTCGGAGCTGTCGCGCCAGCCAATGGCGAGGATCATTCATGATCTGTCGGAAGGTTTGATCGGAGAGGTTGTCGACATTGTCAGCAATGCCGCAATTGCCGCGATCAGGAGCGGTGAGGAGCAAATCACCGAAGCGAGCATTGCATCCCTGAACTACATTCCACTGTCGAGGCGCCGGAACGCTGCCTTGCGCAACGAGATGACGTGAACCGGTCTTCACCCGGGATCACCGTCACGCCTGCGCGCCGATATGCCAGCGAGGTGGGGCGCGGCTGGCCGGTGGATGTCACTCCGGCTCCGGGAGAGCTTCTGTCAAGTTGGCTGCACCGGCTCGCATTGGCCAATGGTGTCCCGACGCGATATTTTGGGCGCGTTCTCGGACTAAGAGGCGCAGGCTGGGCGACGCGACTTGACCGTGCCCTTCCCGAGCATGTCCTCAATCTTCTTGTCGAACAGACCCGGGTGCCTGCCGAGGATATCGCAGGTCTGACCCCTGTTCCCGACCCCCTGGCTCGATTGCGTTTGCGGTTATTGACCGAGTCTCAGGCGCGCCATGCGTCCGGGCCGCAGGTCACCCGCCTGCAATATTGTCCGGCCTGCCTGAGGGAAGATCAATTACCCTATTTCCGGCGGGGCTGGACTTTGGCCACGCGGATGACCTGTTTCCGACATGGCTGCCAATTGCGCGATACATGCCCCACCTGCGGAGGCGGCATTGCCCCGTCCAGGCAAGACCGGCTCGTGCCTCAACAGATTTGCGTTTGGTGCGGTGGCGATCTCCGCAAACCCACTGTGCGCGCCGAACACGACGTCCAGCAGCTCGAACGGCTGCTCGACGACCTGCTGCGATTGCATGTAGCGGGGCATCGGCTACCGGGAAGAACTTCTCTTCCCGCTCTGCTTGCCACCGCGTGTTTCAATTTTGGCGAGGAACTCAAATCCATTGCGCACCTGTCAATCCGAGATCGCCTCCGTCTGTTCCGTCAATTGGCAGACGGCCCGATGCCGTTCCAATGGCCGTGTGAAAACCCGGGCGCTGCCCTCTGGGCACGCATTGCCCGGACCGCTCCGACTTTTCCGGGACTGGCCTCATCCTTCGGCAAGAGGGTCATCCTTCGAAACTCCGCGGAACAGAACACACGTCCTGCTCGCCCCGATCTGACAGACCTGTTGCTGGCCATCGGCCGTCTTCGATCAAACAGGCGTTCGAGACAAGCTCGAGAGGGAAATTGATTTCGAACCGCTTTCAGTTCCGAGTCCCGCATCCTGCATCTGTTCCCGGTCCGGCAAGTCCTGAAGCGTTTCCAGATCGAAGGCAGTGAGAAACGTCCCGGTGGTCACGAACGTATAGGGCGCCCCACGACGGGGGGCACGCGGGCCGGTGCCGATCAGCCCGCGATCATGCAGCCGCCCGATCAGGTCGCGGCTGATCTCACGCCCGAAGATGTCCTTCAGCCCATCGCGGGTGATCGGCTGGTAATAGGCAATTGCCGCCAGCACTGCGACGTCGAACTCCCGCAGATCCAGAACCTGCTCCCCCACATCCGCTGCAGCCCGGATTGCGGGCGCATAGGCCGACCGGGTACGCAGCACCCACCCATCCCCAACCTTGGCCACCTCGAAGGCCCGCCCCTCCAGATCAGCGGCAAGATCTTCCACCAGCAAATCCACCGACACCCCCTGCCCCACAACCCGGGTCAGGTGGTCCCGCGACACCGGCGTGGCAGAGGCAAACAGCACCGCCTCGATCCGCCGCATCCATTCGCGCCAGCGCAACTCTGCGGGCAAGTCGCTCAGCTCCCGGTCAAAGTCTGGTTCGGTGCGGTCGTTGGCCATCCCTACACCCCATAAAGCCGGAACGTATCGCGACCAGTCAGTTCCCGCGCGACGCCGAGTTCAACCAGCCGATCACAGAACCGCCGCGCTGACCGACCCGAGTTCAGCGAGACAAGCGCCGAAGGTGCCACCGCATCCCGTGTCAGGAACATCTGAACCGCCTCATCCGATCCCCTGGCCCGCAGCTTCGGCGCCACCGCCCGCAGCCGCGCCGTACGGTGCGCAAGATCACCGGCCAACCTCGCCGCCTCGGTCACGGACGTGACGATGGCTTCGTGGCAGGCCAGTCGCAAATCGTCATCTGTTTTGCGCATGTCGCGACGCATCAAACCGCCCGCCAGCAAGGGAATCACGTGATCCCAGCCAAGCGCCTGCGCCAAAGTGGCATCCGCCAGAACCAACGCGTCGGCCTCAAGCCGCGGCGCGTCAGCCAGCACAGCCCCAAGCACCAACGCCGCGCGATCCACCGGACCACCCTGCCCTGCGCCAGATTGGTCGAGCCACACCGCAATCCGTTCCGGACCCTGATGCGGCATCGCGCGAGACAAGGACCGGATCGAAACCGGCCGCTCCACCGCCCGCATCCACATCTGGTAGACCTGTCCAGCTGGCCCGGGCTGATCCCCCGGTCGCAACAAGGCTATCTCGTCGCGCAACTCCCCTGCCCTTTCGGGACGCCCCGTAAACGCCACACAGGCCTCTGCCGCCCGCAAAGCCAACCGGTTGCGTAACAAGGGTTTGGGGACAGCGTCATGCCTCAACACAAGATGCAGGTGGGACAGGGCCGCGCCTGACAAAAAAGACACATCTTCAAGGGTTTGTGCCCGCCCGGAGGTGATCCAGGGCGGCAGCCGGGGTATAGTCTCAAGGTCGCTTCGGGCAGGAGGCCGGGCATAGTTCATGCCCCGAGACTAATGCACGGCGGCGCTTTTTGCCATAGAATAGCACCTAAACCGCCCCACTATTTGATTCACAGTAGTGTCCAATAAGTTTGCATTATCGGACGTATGGGGATACGCTGCAGCATAGTCTCAAGAATAGTGAATTTGTGGGGAAAAGGTGGACTCAGAAAGCGAGAAATCGACCTCGGCGCCCTCCGACGCGTTTGATGATGCTCAGGTCGACGAGAGAGATCAAGAGGAAAGCGATACGATCGCCCTGCCCTCCCATATCGCCGGCTCCGGCGCCTTCGATCGGTTGGTTGAGAATGCACGTGACTACGCCAAAGCCTCGACGGCCGAGAACACCAACAAGGCCTACGCCGCCGATTGGAAACACTTCGCCCGATGGTGCCGACTGAAGGGGACGGATCCGCTCCCTCCGTCGCCAGAGATGATCGGCCTCTATCTGACCGACCTGGCTGCACCAAGTAACGGGTCCCCTGCCCTATCGGTCTCGACCATAGATCGCCGCTTGTCCGGGCTTGCCTGGAACTACGCGCAACGGGGTTTCGCACTCGACCGCAAGAATCGCCACGTCGCCACCGTGCTGGCCGGCATCAAACGCAAGCACGCCCGCCCACCAGTGCAGAAAGAAGCCATCCTCCCCGAGGACATCCTCGCCATGGTCGCCACCCTGGGTTTCGATCTGCGCGGGCTGCGAGACAGAGCGATCTTGCTCATCGGATATGCCGGCGGTCTCAGGCGCTCAGAAATCGTCAGCCTGGATGTCGGGAAAGACGACACCCCTGACTCTGCCGGTTGGATCGAGATCCTCGAGGATGGCGCGGTGCTGACGCTGAATGCCAAGACCGGCTGGCGCGAGGTCGAGATCGGGCGTGGATCTTCAGAACAAACCTGCCCCGTGCACGCGCTGGAACAATGGCTACACTTCGCGAAGATCGATTTCGGACCGGTCTTCGTGCGCACCTCGCGCGATGGCAAAAAGGCGCTGGACGCCCGCCTGTCGGACAAACACGTCGCCCGCCTCATCAAGCAAACCGTGCTGAAATCTGGCATACGCGCGGAACTTCCTGAGAAAGACCGCCTTGCGCTGTTTTCGGGGCACAGCCTGCGTGCAGGTCTCGCCAGCTCAGCCGAAGTCGACGAGCGCTACGTCCAGAAACAGCTCGGGCACGCCTCTGCCGAGATGACCCGCCGATACCAGCGCCGCCGCGACCGATTCCGGGTAAATCTGACCAAAGCCGCAGGCCTGTGAATGTGCCATCACTCGGTCGTTTAATAGCGATACCCTAAATTGCAAACGGCCGATTTCATGCCCCTGATAGGCTATGCGCGCGTATCCACAGGGGATCAGACCCCCCTGCCCCAGTCTGAGGCCCTGAAATCTGCGGGATGTGTCGGTATCTTTGAGGAACACGCCTCAGGCGGCAATCGCGCGCGGCCCGTGCTTACTCGTGTCCTTGAACGCATCGGCAAGGGCGACACGCTGGTCGTCGTACGGATCGACCGTCTAGCGCGGTCTCTGTCGCACCTGCTGGAGGTGATCGAGCGTCTGGAGGCTATGCGCGAACGTACTCCGCGTGGGCGCACAAGCTGGCAACCATCCTCCGTGAAGATGTTGCTGGAACGAGCAGAGCGACTTCGTCTCATCCCGACAGGATCGAGCCACGTCTAGGTATGACCTGCAGCCCGAATCCTGTAGAATCTGTCGGCACAGGCACCCTCAGAAGCCCGAATGTGTCAATAGTTGCATGGCTTTAGCTGATACCACCCAAACTCTCCAGATTAGCGGCCTGATACAGGAATGTCTGCACTTATTGCTACGATATCAATAGCTTGGGGAACTCTAGGTGCGGCAGTACCTATTGGTGCTGTGGATAACTTTTCCACTACATTTAGATTCTTCTTGCCGGACTCACTAGATCGTGGCATTCCAGTTCTGACGGCAAAATGCGTCAGGCACGCTGTACGCCGTCAGAATGACAAAGAGCCTCTACAGAGGCCAAGCGTGGGCGGCAGGACATGGATGATCGTAACGTTGGATATGCGCAAGGCATAGGGTCTTCTGACATCGGGGCATTTGCCGACAATCTGGCCGAGTCCTTGGATCGCCAGATGAAGATAGCTTTCGAACCCGAAGAGCGGAAATCCCTACGGCGTTTCAGTTCCACCGAAGTTGCCGGCCTCCTGCGCGTAAGCACGTCTAACCTGCGCAACCGGCACAAAGACGGCAGCTTCCCAGAAGTGCATACAGATAACCGCGGACACCGGTTCTACACAGCCCAAGAGGTTGACGAATTGCGTAATATCTTGGAGCGCACAGGAAAGAACGCCGAAGCTTATCGACCAGGTCGACGCGATGGCGACCGGCTTCAGGTGATATCTGTCGTCAACTTCAAAGGCGGTTCGTCAAAAACAACAGCAACAATCCATCTTGCGCAGCGGTATGCCTTGCGCGGCTACCGTGTTTTGGTCCTGGATCTCGATCCGCAAGCAAGTTTGACCACGTTTTTCGGCTTTCGGCCTGAGCTCGAGTTCGCCGAGGGCGGCACAATCTATGATGCTCTGAGATATGAGGAGCAAGTTCCACTCTCGAACGTCATCCAAAAGACCTACTTCCATAAGCTCGACATGGTTCCAGCCGGTTTGATGCTCTCAGAGTACGAAACTGAGACCGCAAACGCCCTCGCCCGTCGCGTACAGCCCATCTTTGCGGAGCGCCTAGCCTTAGCACTTGAAGAGGTTGAGGCAAACTACGACATCGTTTTGATCGACTGCCCGCCTCAACTAGGCTTTCTGACCCTAACGGCGTTGGCAGCCTCGACGGGGCTCTTGGTAACGGTCGTGCCAGGCATGCTCGACATCGCTTCCATGAGCCAATTCCTGAAACTTGCTTCAGAAACGGTAAAGGCCGTGGAAGAAGCGATTGGACGGCGTGTTACATGGGATTTCGTCAAATTTCTCATCACAAGATACGAGCCTTCTGATGGGCCGCAGACCCAAATGGCTGGCTATCTGAGATCAATTCTCGCTGGCCAGGTCATGACTGAACCCATGCTGAAATCCACCGCAATCTCTGACGCCGGAATGACGCAACAAACCGTCTACGAAGTCGATCCGAGCCAATTCATCAGGAAGACGATTGATCGCGCACTGACCAGCGTGAACGGCGTTGCCGATGAACTGGAGCAGACGATCCAAATGGCATGGGGGCGTCGCTAATGGCCCGAAACATCTTCAACCAATCTCCAAAGGACGAGAAGGAGAGCGCGGCCCCCTCCCCTACCCCGCCAAAAGCGGCTAAGCTGCCGGGATCTGTTGGCGGATTGCGCGACTCTTTGCGTGAGATCACAGCAAACTCTATCCGCGACATCAAGCCCGATCAGATTGACATGGATGGGCTGCGCGATCGGTTGGTGCTGGAAGATTCCAGCATCGATGAGTTGGCCGAGAGCATTCGCAAGCATGGCCAACAAGTGCCAATCATGGTCCGTCCATCAGCCCAACCGGACAGATACCGCATCGTCTACGGCCGCCGCAGGCTTGCGGCGATCCGTAAGGTCGGTGGAACGGTTAAGGCGATCGTTCGAACCTTGGATGACGACGCTTCTCTGATCGCTCAGGGCCAGGAGAACAACCTCAGGCTTGATCCGTCTTTCATAGAAAAATCCCTGTTTATCAAAGAGATGCAGGAAGCCGGGTACAAACCCGGTGTCATTCAGGATGCTCTGGGCCTGACCCGGCAAGGCGTATCCAACCACAGGGTCGTCATAGAGCAACTGCCTAACGGGCTTGTACAACTCATCGGGCCAGCACATGGCATCGGACGACGGCAATGGGGTGATCTAGCAGCCTTATCAATGAAGGTAGATTTGGTGGATATCGCTAAAGAGGCTATCGTCACCCTGCCCGACGACACTCCAAGTTCCGAAAAATTTCAGGCGGTCTACTCGGCTTGCTCAAGCAAAACACGTAGCGACAAAAAGCCACCCAATCGTGGTCTGACATCGGTCATCAAGGATGAGAACGGCAGTTCTTTGGGCACACTCACAGTCGATGAGAAAGCAATCTCTATCAAGGTCGCCAAAAAGGACAATCCAGAATTCGGCCAATGGCTCGAAGAGCGCGTGGGAGACACGCTTTTGCAACTCTTTGAACAATGGCGGAATGAGAGAGGCTCTGGGTCCTAACCCAGGCCACACAGAGGAACACGAGCAAAGGAGAAAAGCGAAGACCCGAAAGAAAAGAGCCCCCCAAAGTTTCCCTTGGAGAGCCCTCATCATTCGATTAGCACTCATGATGTAGCAACCTCCAGCATACTGGTCAAGAGTCACCGATTCGGTGGACCAAGTTTTATTGCCTTTTTCCGAGAGAAATCGAGGGAAGAGACGGGGAAGTTGTGGGCCGAACGGTCGTCGTGAATAAACCATGGCATTTACAAAACTGTCGATCGGAGCCGCAGGTGCTGATGCAACCCGCAGCTCAATTCCCGCATCTGAAACCGACGTCTGGACCATCTTCAGAGCCTTGAGAGATGCACGCAGCGTGTTTGGTCTACGTCCTGGCCACATACAGACACTTCAAGCCATGCTCAGTTTTCTGAAGCCTGGCCATGGTGAAACGGTTTTTGCGTCGAACAATTCCATCTGCCAGCGCATTGGCGGAATCGACGAACGGACGCTCCGCAGGCACATCAACCGCTTCGTTGAACTCGGATTCATCAAGCGCCATGACAGCTCGAACCGAAAACGCTACCGCGTTCGCTCATCCGGTGGGGACTGCATCAGTTATGGTTTGTCTCTCGCCCCCCTACTCCAACGTGCGGGCGAGCTTATCGCCATCGCGCAAGAGATGGAGAATAACCGGCGGGATCGGATATTTGTACGCAAACAGATCCTTACCAAACTCGCCCATTTGGAAGAACACGATCCCAGCAACTCATTCATCGACCTTGCACGGAGAGCTCTGCGAAGGAAGCTGAGCCTCCCCGAATACCGCGCACTGCTCGCCGACACAGACGCAGAATGCCAGAGTTTGTCCACCCCGGATGACCCACCAGAAGCAATGGAACTGCCCGCCAATGACGGACAAACTGTCCGGCACCAATCTAAGTCTGAAGAAGAAAATAAAGATTTAGATAGCAACGTAGCCAATGAAGCTCTGAGACCAGACTTGCTGACTTCTGTCTGCGATCAGGCAACATCATTCTCTACAGAAAGACCTAAAAACTGGTTAGATATTGAGAATCATGCTCGAACCCTCGCTCCGATGATGGGCATTCACCCAGAAACATTCGAGAAAGCCAAGAATGCTGTAGGAGCTCAGAAAGCGTCATGCGCGATCTTCATCATGCTACAGCTTGGACAACGCATCAGGGATTTCGGAGCGTATTTTCACAGTATCACTCTGGGACAACGCAAAGATCAGTTTGATCCGTTAGCTTTGGTCAAGCGACTGTCTGAAACCAACGAGCGAACTGTCTAATGTCCACCGCGGTGGACGTCTAACCGGAAGCCAACCTTATGACAGCGATATCTTACCAAACGCTTCACAGCGTCCACGCCACAACACTCTTGAGCAGCGCTTCTTGGTCATTCAGTTTATGTTGGACCAGCAGATGTCCACCGCGGTGGACAAATGACACACGAGTGAGCCGCAGAGGCCAAATCCGAAGTGCATTTGTCATTGATGGAACCCGCTTTACAGCGATGATAAAACTGGCCCAGCCCACCGAGTGCGCGATCTGCTCAAGGGTCGCTTACGGAAACCATTCGCTGAACGTCTACAATGTCGCCGCTGAAAGTTTGCTGCGCCGGTCATTTTATCCTCGGCGGGCACTATTTGCCCTATCCATCATTCGAAAGCTCTGGCCTAGCGGATCACATACGTGACAGCCGATCTTCGTCGTCCACGACATCAAGGATGCAACCTTCGCTGCTCCAGTTCCACAACACGATGTTGAAGTCCGATGCAGGCGCGCCCTTCGCAAAGCTCCTGATCAGAAGTCCTGCAAAACTATCTGCGATAAGCCTACTGGCAAAATCCTGCGTAGGCACCGCTTGGCCGTCAAGCATCCTCGTACGCCACGCAGGGTCAGCAAGCAAGGTCGCGGGCATGCTGTATTGCTCTAGGGCGTCCTCGTTTCGGGTATCAAAAATCGGGCCGAGGCTCGCAGCATATGACACCAGAATTGTGGGTTGCAGGCTACCTACCTGATTGGCTTCCCGGAGCGCCGTGGTAGGATCAAGCGCAGTGTAGAGGGCAGGCGTGCCCTTTGTATTGAATCGGCCACCATAGAGTTCGGCACCACGTCCGGAGAGGGGCTCGCGCGCATAGACCGGGTTCAGGGCCCGATAAAGCGGCCCCGTATAGCGCCCATCCTTCAGAGGCATCAGGCGAAGACGCCCGCGTCCACTGCGTCGACGTATTCAAGAACCTGCTGCGCTTTGCCTTCCTGAACGAGCTGCATAGCAGTCCTGCCATCAAAGCCGGGCAGGGGCTCTGACCGGTACCACGCATAGGCCATTAGTTCCGACCCAAAGCGGGGTTCGACCTTGTTCAGCACCTCGACCAACTCGCGCAAACGACGCTGCGTCTTATCAGACCCGATACGCGCCCTCCGTTGCAGGGCGTCCTTGCCGAGGCCCACAGTCAAGGCGATCTCCTCAGCCGAGGTGCGCAACGCCGCAGCGATCTTTCGCGGTTCGAACTGTCCGCCTTCGGCGAAGTTTGTAATGTGCATACTCTGCTACCTTTCGGTTATTCTGACGGTATATAGCGACAATATTACTGAACTACAAGCTTCCGGAGGTTTATTCCCTTCGTTTACGTTGGTATCTGCATCTCTCGACATCGCGCGTCGCGTCGGTAGTTGTTGGTTTGTAAGTTTCAGACTTGTGCGGTGAAACAAGTTTTGCCGATCTCTGACGCGAGATAAGTATCTGATATTAAGAAGGACTGTAGGAAGTCAGGGACAGATTTGCCGATATACCTTGCCGATCCTGAGTCCCAATCAGGACTTGTTGCTTGAAATCACGGTAACCCGCAGGTGTGTCGGACCCTCGCCTGTTACCTCGGTTCTATTAGCCCGCTGAAAGTGAAAGTGTCCTTCGGGGTTTGTGACTGACGGAAGAGAGGTCTTAGGGGTTCCGGCCTGACTTACCCGACAAAGGGCATTCCCATGCAAACAGGTGTCTTGCGCGTGTTGCGCGCGACCGCTTCCTCGTGGTGGTGGCGGCACAAGGAACTGCGCCGAACCGGCCAGACAGAGCCGGCGCGGCGGTTCGAACGCGAGGCCATTCTCCGCGATCTCGGCTATCTACGGCAGGCAGCCATCCTGCTGTACGCCCATGTGATCTGCGGTGAAGGCGGCACGTTCATCCATCTCGGCTGGACCACCGTGTCCACTTTCGCCCCGATCGAGCGTTTCCCCTTGGCCGCACTCGCGGTCGCGCGTGGGACGCCGTTCATCGATATCCGTCCCATCACCAACATTCGAAAGGAAGCCAGCCATGGCACGTTCCCACACGTCCAAATTCGATGCCTCCGAGGTCATCACGAACGAAATCATCCGCATCATCGAGCGCGGGGTCCTGCCGTGGCGCAAGCCCTGGACCGCAGGTGGCAGTTCCCGCCCACTCCGGCACAACGGAGAGGCCTACCAGGGCGTCAATAACTTCCTGCTGACCATGCGGACGCTGATGGCGGGCCACAGCTCGCCTTTCTGGATGACCATCCCGCAAGCAAATGCCCTGGGAGCCAGGGTGCGCAAGGGAGAGAAGTCCTCAGTGGTGGTTTACTATGGACAGAGCCGGACGCCGGGGCAGGGGGATGAGAAAACCGACGATGTTGACCCAGATGGTGACGAGGCTCGTGTCTTCCGGTTCCAGAAATCTTACCGTGTCTTCAACGCCTGCCAGATCGAGGGACTGCCGGACAGCTTCCATCCCGACCCGGACCCAACGCCGGAGCATCCACCCGCAGAGCCCATTGCCCATATGCAGGCCTTCTTCGAGGCCATCGACATCACCACGGTGTTCACGGGCAGCGAGGCCTACTACCTGCCGCCGGTCGACAAGGTTTACATGCCGACCATCACGCGGTTCCATGACCCGCGGAATTTCTACGGTGTCTGGGCGCATGAAATGGCCCATGCCACCAAGGCGCGCCATCGCTTGAACCGTGACTATGGCCTCTCGCGGTTCGGCAACACGGCCTATGCCCGCGAGGAGATCGTGGCCGAGCTGACCTCCTGTTTCCTGGGACAGGAGCTTGGCTTCACGGCGCATACGCTCGAGATGAACGCGGCTTACCTCTACAACTGGTTGCGCGTCCTGCGCTCGGACAAACAGGCGATCTTCAAGCACGCCGCGGATGCACAGCGCGCCTGCGACTACCTGGTCGCGCGGTCGGAGGCGGGCAGGGCAGGGGAGACCGATCAGGCCGCCTGACGGCCCGTGGGCCGGTAAAGGGAAAGAGGGCTTTGGGAAGGGTGTTTCAAACCTCTCAAAGGACAGACCCATGACAACCACCACCCCAAAGTCCCAGACAGACCGTCCGGACCCCGCCGTGATTGCCGCCCAGAATGACGCATTCCGCAAGGTCGCCTGTCTCGGGATACCGCCAGAGGCGCCCATTCACGGCCGCATGCATGTGACCCGTTCGCTCATGGCGGCCGGCGATGGCTTCATGGCCGAGGCGGTGAAGGCGACCGGCGCATTCGATACGTTCGAACCTGAAAACGATCCCGATGGATGGCATGATTTCGGGGCTGTCGAGATCCAGGGTGAGACCGTGTTCTGGAGAATTGATCTTTATGAAGCGGATTCGGATTTCCGCTACGGCGCAGAAACCCCGGACAACCCCGCAACCACCATGCGCCTGCTGACCATCATGATGGCGCGCGACTGGTAGGGCAGAGGGCGTTCCCAGGATCACAAATTTTACAAGCTCAAGGCCCGCTGCCCATCAAAAGGCAAAGCGGGCCTTTTGTCGTTGTGATCCCCGCCCTTGGGGATTGGTCACGCGCGTGAACGCGTGGGCCACACCTCACCCATCGAGAAGGACATCCCATGACCGTAAGCTTCAAAACCGTCTCCGTCGCCATCGGCGATCTAATCGCCCACCCCGCCAACGTGCGCAGCAATGCCCCGGAGACCTATGACTCCGAGAACATCGCGCATCTGAAGGCCAGCATTGCTGTGCTGGGCCTGCTCCAGCCCCTGCTCGTGCAGAAGATCGACGGCAAATATGCCGTGCTCGCCGGCGGCCGTCGTCATGCCGCGCTGAAGGAACTGGTCGTTGACAAGGCCTCGAAGGGCTTCACAGGCAAAACCAAGATCGAGTGCCGCCTGGTGCCCGAGGATTGTGACGTGACCACGGCGCTGTCGCTGGCGGAGAACATTACGCAAGCACCTATGGGGGCGATCGACGAGTTCGAGGCTTTCGCGCGGATGATGGAGGTTGACGGGCAAACGCCCGAAACCATCGCCAAGACCTTCGGCGCCACCGTTTCCGCCGTGAAAGGCCGTCTGCGCTACGGCCTCATCCATCCCGACATTCGCGCGGCGGCCCGCGCCAAGACGATCACGCTGGATACGATGAAAGCCTTTGCCGAGCATCCGAGCAAGGAGGTGCAGCGCGAGGTGTTCGAGGCGTTGAGCAAGGAAGACAGCTACTTGCAGGCTTACACGGTGCGGCAGGCGCTCAAATCCCGCGGTGTGCAGGTCAGTGACGATATCGGCGCCTTCGTGCGTGAGGAATACGAGGCCCGCGGCGGTGCCATCGCGGCTGATTTGCTGGAAGAGCATTCTGTGCTCGAAGATACCGCACTGGTCGAGACGATCCTGCTCGAAAAGCTCAGTGCTGCCGCCGAGGAGGCACGCGCGAAACTGGGCTTCGTCTGGGCTGAGGCTGTCGTTCGCTACGACTACGCGGCGATGGCGGACTATGGCCGGGTCTATCCCGGCCCCGTTGAGCCTGATGAGGCCGCACAGAAGCGCGTCGATGAAATCACCGCCGAACTCGAGACGCTGCAACTCGAGATGGAGGATGAGGGGCTTGAGGACTATGCGTACAATGCCCTCTACGAACGTGTGGACGCGCTAGAGGAGGAAGCGCGAGACCTGCAGGAGGCCTACAGCGCCGAGGACCTTGCCCGCGCCGGCGTGGTTTCGTCCTGGTCTGGAGGACAGGTGACGCTTCATCTCGGCCTGGTGCGCCCCGAGGACAAGCAGGAGGCATCTCACAGTCCTTCCGGTACGCAGACCGGCAAGGACGAGCCTAACGCAGGCGAAATCACCTACCCGGCCTCGCTCGCGGAAGACCTCAAGACCGAGCGCGCCATGGCCCTTGGCGCCGCGATGGCAATGCATCCCGAGGCCACGCTTGACCTGACCCTCTTCAAGCTGGTCACCGATGTGCTCACCAGCGGTATGGGCGTCACCCAGGCCATCAGTCTTAATGCCAGCAAGGCGTATCGCAACCATGCCAAGATGGACGAAATCGATGACACCTCGCTGGAGCAGGTCGCTGAGGTCCATGACACGCTCGACCTGTCCTGGGCGGACGAGACCCGCGCGCCAGCGGATCAGTTTGCTGCCTTCCGCGCGCTTGACGCTACTGAGAAGGCCAGGCTCGTCTCCTATGCTACGGCAGCGACCACGCAATCCTGTTTCGCCTGGGATCGCCAGCGTGACAGCCTGATGCATGACTTCGAAATCGAGGTTATGCCCGACATCCGCGCGCATTGGACGCCGAATGCGGCCCTCTTCAACCGCTTCAAGAAGGCCTGGCTCCTGAAAATCCTCAGCGAGGACCTCGGACTCACTCAGGAAGCCGTGACGCTGGCCTCGTCCAGCAAGAAGGAGATCGTCGCCTTCTGCGAAAAGCTCTTCGCCGAGCCCTTCGCCACGCTCACGGACGCGCAGCGCGCCGCCGTCGCCGCGTGGTGCCCGCCGATGATGCAGACGGCTGGCGTGCTTTTCGAGGATGCGCCCACGGCGGAAACCTTGGAGCCTGACAGCGACGTCGCGAAAGCGGCCTGAGCGCCGCATCGATCTGCGCGAGGTTCAATCCTTGCGCGGGTCGACCCTCCGACATCAACAGAAAGACACTCCCATGGCTATTCTCAAGTTCTCTGCGTCCGGAGTCGCGGCGCAGATCGCCCATGCGCGCGCCTGCAAGACCTTCCTGCCCAACTGGAACGGAAACCACGAGATGAACCTTCGCGTGCGCCTGGCAAAGAACATCATTGATCATCGCAAGAGCGTTGGCCTGAGCCAGGAAAACCTGGCAAGGCGCGCGGGCGTCAGCCCGCCTACGTCGGCAAGATCGAGAACGCTCGGTTTGCAGCGAGCATCGACACGATAGAAAAAATTGCCCGTGCTCTGGATGTTGACGCTGGAGTCCTGTTCGAACCCAGATAGTTTACCGCGAATTTAGTGGCCTCCTTGCGGGCATCGGAGGCGGCGCAGCATTATGTTCTTGATGGCCTGGCTGTCCGGCAATCACGGAACAAAGCGGGCGTTCGACCAATTCGCAGCAAATGGCTGTTCCGAGCCGATAGTGTTGAAAAACTCCTATTTTGCCGAAAACCGACAAAAAAATCACCCTGGAAAGCCGGTTGCGAGATTTGGTTAGGGGATCGGCCAAAACGTGGGTGTAGCTATGTCGGAGGCGCTCATGATCTGTAGAACGCAAACAGGGCCGACTTTTCAGATACACTCGAGTTTGGCGAAAAAACGAGAGCGCGAAAATTTCGAGTTTTTCAACACTCTCAGCCCGAATCTACCAAATGCTGCAAAACGCGCCAATTGCCGTAGTGCCCGTGTCCAGGCATTGTGCGGACAAAACGGTTTTAAATAGCACTTTGCGACATGATCTCGCGATGACCGCTTAGCGATATACGAACGAACCAAACTCATAAATACAGAGCGAGAAGTCGGATCAGATCACCATACTTTGCCCGCCGTTGATATCCAGTGAAGCCCCGTTGACGAAGCCGGCTTCCTCTGACGCAAGATAAGCGATGGCAGCGGCAACATCTTGGACAGCGCCATGGCGGCGCACCGGGATGGTTTCGAGAACCTGCTGACGCTCCTGCGCACTTTGCCGCTCCTCCAATAGCCCCTTGACCCGAGGCGTCAGTATCGCACCGGGACAGAGCGTATTGCAGGTGATCCCGTTGGGGCCGAACTCTTGCGCAATCTGCAGGGTGAAGGCCTGCATGGCACCCTTGGAAGCCACGTAGTTTGCACCCGCGAACAGGCTGCCGAACCGGCCCGCCTTGGACCCCATATTGATAATCCGCCCATACCCGGTAGCAACCATCTGGGGAAGGACAGCCCGGGTGGTGCGGACGCAGGCGCTGACATTGACATCTATCACCTGTCTCCAGTCCTCGTCCGATTGATCGAGGAATCGGAAGGGCGTGTGCAGCGATCCGCCGATATTGTTGACCAATACGTCCACTTGACCCATTTCCGCGACCAAAGCGGCAACCGCCGCTTCGATTGCATTGCCATCCGTCATGTCGATCGCCTGCGAGGTGATGCTAAGGCCTTCTGACTTCGCTTCGGTGACTGCCTTGTCAAGCGCCGCTTCGTCCCGGTCCCAGATCTTGACACGCGCACCTTCCCGCGCGAGCCGCAGCGCAACGCCACGCCCAAGCCCAGACCCGGCTGCGGTGATCAGAGCGGTGCGGCCCTCAAAGCGGGTCATTGTCGGTGGCCTCCGCGTGACTGGCGTCGGGATCGACCTTGACGTCGACCACGACCGGGCCGCCCATCTTGTGGGCCTCTTCCAGCGCGTCGCGGATCTCGTCAGGGTGATAGACCGTGATCCCTTTTGCTCCCATCCCTTCGGATACCTTGGCGAAATCGACCTCGTTGAAATCAACCGCCATACGCTTGTCGCCCAGGTTGTCGCGCACCATGCCGAGACCCGAGTTGTTCGACACCAGATAGACCACATCAAGCTCCTGCTGCACGGCCGTGGGCAGGGTCTGTACCGTCATCATCATGCCGCCGTCGCCGACAAGGCTGGTCACGCGTTTTTCCGGGCGCACCAGCTTGGCGGCGGTCGCGGCGGGTGGGCTCCAACCCATCACGCCGGTGCCGCCGGGCACCATCAGCTGACCCGGATAGGGCATGCGCAATCCGAACGTGGCCCAGATCCGTTGTGCCCCGGCATCGAGCGCGACAAGGTCCTGCGGCCCGAGGAAGTCCTGCAATCCGCGCACCACGTCGCTGTGATGCACCGTGCCTTGGGCGGCGGGCAGATCGGGCAGGTCAAAGTAACCGTTGTTTTTCTTGATCCCCATGCCAGCTGCGGTGCGGTTGGCAGCGGTTTCCTGCGACAGGCCGATATCTTCCAGCATGCTCAACACATCACCCACATCGCCGGTCACGGCCATATCCACCGGATAAACCCAGCCAGCGTTGCGCGGGTCGACATCGACCTGCACCAGCGTCTGGTCGCCCGGCCGGATCAGTCCCGGATCACGAAAGCGCGTATAGTCAGGGCCCATCGAGGCTCCCAGCATCAGCACCAGATCAGCATTTGCCAGCACCCGGTTGGCGGCCTTGTGACCCCACGTACCGAGCATACCGCCACAAACCTCGGATGTTTCGGCGATGACACCCTTGGCATTGTAGCTGGTCACCACCATCAGGCCCGCCTTTTCCGCCAGCGCCTGCAATTGTTCACCCGCCCCGGCGGCGTTCACACCGTTGCCTGCGACAATGACCGGACGCTTGGCGGCGTCGATCATCCTGGCCAGTTTTGCCACGGCGGCGGCGTCGGGACGCGCGGGCGTATAGGCAAGGTAGCCATCGGTCGGGTAGAGCGCCGGTTTTTTCGGTTCGTCCATTTCGGCGCGGATGATCGGGGTTTTCATCACAACCGCCGCCGGTCCCATCCGCGGCAGTGAAGCGTGTTTTACCGCCATCTGCACGCCGAACACGGCCTCTTCGGGTGTGGTCGCATAGGTCGAATACTTGGTAATGGGCTTCAGCGAGGCCAGCGCGTTGGCTCCGCCGTAGTCCCCGGTCATGGTCTGGTAGACCCCCATCTGGCCGTAACCGTCATAACATGAGGTCTCGGTCAGCACGATCATCGGCGTTCCGGCGAAATGGGCTTCGAGGATTCCCAGGCTGCCCATCGTGGTGATCCACGGCCCCTGTCCCATCAGGACATTGGGTTGGCCGGCCAGCCGCCCGGCGGCCTGGGCCATGATCGAGGCAATCCACTCGTTGCGGCACAGCACGACGTCGAACTCGTCCTTGTGATCGTGGAAGGCGGGCAATGACCATGTCACACCCAGTCCGGGCAAGGTAAAGGCACGCTCGACGCCGCTTTCGATCAGCGTTCTGACGACCATCTCGTTTGTCTTAACCATATTCTATCCCTTCGGAGGTCATTGCGACGGTTTTCCAACCGTAAAATCGTTTCCGGCCCGATCCTGCCCGCGCACCAGCCAGATCGGTCGGGCCGGGTAATTCATGCTGGGCGAATGCGTGCGGGCATAGATTGTGGCGGGGTTGTCTTCGCTGCGATCATAAAGCGACGTGGCCGGCATGTAGCGGATCGCATAGTCCGCCCGCCGCTTCGTCGCATGGGTGTTATGTGATGATCCGTGCACGGTGTAGACATCGTGAAACGAGATCTGCCCAGGTTTCAGAATGCAGTCATGCGCCGCCGACAGGTCCACATCCTGCATGGACTGGCCCAGCGCCATGTCGTCGCGCTTGTCGACCACGTGGCGTTCCATCCGGCGTGTCTTGTGAGAACCGGGTATATACTGCATGCAGCTGTTTTCCGGGGTCGATCCGTCGATCGCCACCCGCACGGTCACGGTTTCGAGCGGATTGATCGGCCAGTATTTTCCGTCTTGGTGCCACGGCACCCCCATGCTGCCCCCGGGCGGTTTGGCAAACAGCATGCTGCCCCACAGGATGATATCCGGACCAATCAGTTGTTCGACCATGTCGAGAATGTCCGGGGTCTGGCAGAAATCAAGGAAATCCACGTTCCCCAGCAAGCTCGCGGATTGGCCATAAGGGTTATGCGGCCCCGAGAGCAATTCGGGCCGGATGTCGGGGTGATCCGCGATCAACTGATCCACCGCCGTGGTCAGCCTTTCGAGAATCGAGTCGGGCAGACGATAGTCCGCTACGACCAGACCATCCTTTTTATAAGCGTGAATTTCGTTGTCACTGAGCATTCCCCACCTCTCGATCAGCATCCGGGCACACTGAAAACACTGACATTTTCTGAAATGGAAATCAATTCCAAAATAAATTGGAAATTTGTTTTGAAATATCGGTAAGCCGCTTTATGGTTTTTCCAGGCCGCCGCAGGTGTAGCTTGCGTCAGGCGTCATTCGACCGTCGAAACGCGGTCAGACCCAAGGGAGAGAGACCTATGAAGTTCATTCGTTCATCCATTGTCGCCCTGGCTGCTGCTGCCGGGTTGGCCAGCACTGCCCTGGCGGCGGAATTCCCCGCCAAGCCAGTCACGATCATCGTGCCGTTCAGCGCCGGTGGCGGCACCGACATCACCACCCGCACGCTTGCCGGTCCGATGGCCGAAGCGCTGGGTGTCGAGATCGTGGTTAAGAACACTGCCGGGGCCGGTGGCACGATCGGTGCCGCAGAAACCGCGCGCTCGAAGCCGAACGGTTATACAATCGGCATGATGCCGGTCGGCCCGATGACCACCCAGCCGCATCTGCGCGAGTTGCCCTACAATCCCGAAAGCTTCGACTATATCTGTCAGGCCTATTCGGCGCCGTCCTCGCTTGTCGTACGCAAGGACAGCCCGTTCAACTCGCTTCAGGACATGCTGGAGCATGCCAAGGCCAACCCGGGCACGCTGAATTATGGCGTTCAGGCCGTGGGGTCGATCCCGCATGTTGCCGGGCTGGGTCTTGCAGCCGCGTCAGGCGCGGAATTCACGTTCATCCCATACAAAGGCAGCGCGCCGACCTTCAAGGCGATGCTGGACGGCTCGGTTGACATGTTCGTCGCGCACATCTCGTTCCTGACCAAGAACAGCGACCAGGTGAAATCGCTCGCCATGCTGACCAGCGAACGGGTGTCCACCGCACAGGATCTGCCCACCGCAACCGATCAGGGCGTGCCGATGCATTTCCCGATCTGGGGCGGGCTGGTGGCGCCCAAGGGCATCCCGGCCGAAGCCAAGGCCGCGCTGGAGGCCGCCTGCGAGGCGGGCATGAACTCGGAGGCGTTCAGCAGTCGTATGGCAGACCTGCGCATGCCGCTGGCCTTTATGGGCAGTGCTGACTTCGAGGCTTTTGTGAATGCGGAATTTTCCAAGAACGACAAGCTTCTGACCGCGGCCGGTCTGAAGAAATAGGCCTTTGTGGCGCTCCGGGTCACCCGGTGCGCCGCCTTTGTTCCTTCAGGAGAGCGTCATGATGAAACCGTCCTTTGCAAGCCTGATCGGTGGGCTGATCCTGTTGATCACGGCGTTTCTGTTCAGCCACACCTTTGACGAGGCCTATCAGACTTCGTTGCTGACGGCGGGACGCGGGCCGGTGTTCTACCCGCGTATCGTGCTGGGGGCGATGGGGTTGTTTTCCGTGATCGTGATCGCCGAAGGCTTTGCCGAGGAAACCGACGCCATCACCGGGCGCGGGGTGCTGATCGCACTGGTGGCGGTTGCCCTGACCGGCGCTTACATCTTTTCGATCGAACAGGCCGGGTTCGTGATCCCGACACTGTTCTTCACCTTTCTGCTGCCCTTTGTCCTGGGCTATCGCAACGTGCCGATCGTCCTTGTCATATCGGTGACCTACACATTCGCGGTCTGGTACGTCTTTGAAAAGCTGTTCCTGATCATCCTGCCCTCTTCGCCATGGTTCGAGGTGATCTGATATGGACGTCTTTGCTCTTGGTCTCGACCATGTCCTGACAATGTCCGCGCTTGGCGCGATCTTCATCGGCACTATCCTTGGTGTGGCCGTCGGGGTGCTGCCCGGGCTGGGCTCGGTCATCGGCATCACCATGGTGCTGCCGTTTACCTATTCCATGGGCCAGATCCCGGCGCTTGCGCTGATGCTGGGCATCTATTGCGGATCGGTTTATGGCGGGTCGATCTCGGCCATCGTGATCAACACGCCCGGCACGCCACAGGCGGCGGCCACGGCGCTTGACGGCTTTCCCATGGCACAGCGTGGCGATGCCGATCTGGCAATCGGCTGGGCCACGGCGGCCTCGGTGATCGGCGGGCTGTTCTCGGTGGTGGTGCTGATCATCGCCGCGCCGCAACTGGCGGCGTTTTCCCTGAACTTCACCTCCATCGAATACTTCGCTCTGGGCATTTTTGCACTGATCTGCATTGCCAATGTCTCGCGCGGGGCGATGGCCAAGGGGCTGCTGGCCGGGGCCATCGGACTGTTTCTGGCCACTATCGGCGTGGACCATGTGACCGGCGACATGCGTTTCACCTTTGGCAGTTTCGAGATGACCGCGGGGATTTCCCTGATCCCGGCCATTGTCGGGCTGTTCGCCCTGTCCGAGGTGTTCATGCGCGCCTCGGAAAGTGCAACGGTCAAGGCGCAGATTGCGCATAACGTCGGCTTTCGGCTGCCGCCGTTTTCGCAATGGATGCCGCGCTTATGGCTGTTGCTGAAATCCTGCACGATCGGGTCGTTTGTCGGTACGTTGCCCGGCACCGGAGCGGCCACCGCTGCCTTCATCGCCTATTCCGAGGCCAAGCGGTCGGCGCCCAACCGGGACAAGCTGGGCACCGGTGAACCTGACGGGCTGGTCGCTGCCGAAAGCGCCAACAACGCTGTGACCGGTTCGGCGATGGTACCGACGCTGGCGCTGGGCATTCCGGGTGACCCGGTGACGGCGGTGATGCTGGGCACCTTCATCGTTCACGGGATCACCCCCGGGCCACGGCTGTTCACCGAGAACCTGGACCTGGTCTATGCCATTTTCCTGATCCTGATCGGGGTCAACATCCTGATGTTCTTCATCGGCGCGCTTGGCTCGCAACTGTTCACCCGGGCGCTGCGCATGCCCGAGCCGTTGTTGATGACCATGGTAACGGTGATCGCCATTGTCGGCGCCTATGGCGTGCGCGGCAATCCGCTGGACCTGATTACGGCCTTCCTCGCGGGGGTTGGCGGCTTCATCCTGCGCAAGGCGGGCTTCCCGCTGGCGCCGCTGGTGATCGGCATGGTGCTGAGCCAGATGATCGAGAATTCTCTGAGGCAGGGCCTGTTGCTCACGCGCGGCTCGTTTCTGGCTTTCTTCGAGCGTCCGATTGCGCTGACCCTGTTCATCCTCACCGCCCTGATGCTGGCCTGGCCCGCCATCCGCTGGCTGCGGGCGCGCAGGCAAGAGGCATGAGAGCGATGGACAAGACCAGCGACAGCATCCTGATCACCGGGGCCACCGGGTTTCTGGGGTCGTGGATCATCTCAGGGTTGGTTGATGCCGGCATTCCGGTGATCGCCACCGATATCAGCCCCGATCACCATCGGTTGCAGGAGCTTCGCCCCGACCTGCCCGCACATATGGTCGATTTCCGGGTCTGTGACGTAACCGACGCCGAGGCGCTGGAAACGATGATCGAAGAAACCCGACCAACGGGCATCATTCACCTTGCCGCGCTGCAAATCCCGGTTTGCCGTGTCAAACCTGCCGCCGGGGCGGCGGTGAACATCATTGGCCATATCAACATCTTCGAGGCGGCGCGAAAATTCGGCATCAAGCGGATCATCTATACCAGCTCGATCGCGGCCAAACCACGCGGCCCGGCCAATGCGCCGTCGAACCTCTACGGTGTGTTCAAGAAAACCGACGAGGAAATCGCCCGCATCTACTGGCAGGATCACCAGACACCCAGCCTCGGGC
>NZ_JALBYQ010000007.1 GCF_022678625.1 Aliiroseovarius subalbicans
AACTGGCCCCGCATCACGCGGGGTCTTTTTTTGTCCAGCGATCACCCAGGAACCTGGCCTCCAAAATTGTCCGGCGGCGGGGCAGAAGGCCAGGCCCCCTGCCCCGCCGCCGGACCGGCGGTGTCCGCGCGGGAGCACCGCTTGGGCGGTGTGGGAAACTTCAATTGAGTATCGCCAACAGTAGATGCGATCCGACGATCGCTTCTCATGCGCAGCAGGACTTGCCTTCCTGAATTGGGGGGCATGGCACAGTCGCGTAGGAACAGTAGACGCAGCAGTCACCTTCGAGTGGTTTCAACACCACGTGGCAAGAGGTGCATTCGTAAAACCACTGGCACGCGTCCGTCGGCATGGTCTCTTCAACCGAGTGGCCGCATTCCGGGCAGGTGATTGTCGATTGGAGAGTTATTTTTGCTGTCTGCGTCGCCATAAGGCATACCCCGTCAGTAGGAAGATCCCGGCCAAAAGCGGCAAGAACATATCGTCGCGATAGACGTATCCCAGTCCCCCGCTGATCCCCGAGAGCGAAGTACCGCCAGGCAACAGCGGGGATACGCAACTACTATCGCCAGTGCGCTGCCCGCCAGCCCCAAGCTTACAAAATCGGGCGACCGCGGCGCGGTCTACGAGTTACCATCAAACACCGTGGCTTCGTAACCTGCATTCGTTGACGCAGCAATGATCGCTTCAAGCGATGCGACGGCGTCGTCGTAGATCACCAAAGCCGTGCGCTGCTCTGCATCGGCAAATACCGAAACCACGCCGTCAACCTCTTGGATTGCTGCTTGCACAACGAAGGGGCAACTGGCGCAAAACATGCCTGGAACCGAGAGGTTGACGGAACGTTCCTCGGCAAAAGCTGCGGTTGCGAGTATGGCGTATGCTGCCGTGAGTTTGAGAAGCCTTTTCATCATTTTCCTTTCAGAGACCGAGCAGGATCGGGGCAACTACGGGTGCGATCCAATTCCAAAACAGAGCGATTAGCACCAATGCGGTCGACACCCAGAGCGCCGTTTTCACAAGCCGATTTGGCAAGGGGCGTGCGCAAGCTGCGCCGTCATCGCACGGCTTGGGCTGGCGATAGACCAGCCAGTAACCGTAGCCAAGGAACCCTACGGAAATTGCGATGAACTCTGGCTTATATGGCTCAAACGCCGTGAGGTTGCCGATCCATGCACCCGATATGCCAAGGCTAAACAAGAGCAGGGGGACAATGCAGCAGGTCGATGCCGCGACTGCGCCCAGAACTCCTCCAACCGCTATCCACCAGGTTTTCGTTGATTGCTCATCAGCAAAAAGCTGAGTCCCGGTCTCATTTGTGACTGTGTCGCTGCGTGTTCTTGTATTCATGGTCTCTTTATGCATCCTGTAGCTACTACAGGATCAAGTGGGATGGCATCACGTGTTTGCGATTGGAGAAGCCTCAAGACGTAGTGGCGTATCGGTCGAGACGATCCGGTACTACGAGCGCGAAGGGATTACCGCGAAACCTGGCCGTGCAGCAAATGGGCGGCGGCTTTACAGCGATGCGGAGATTTCAGAGCTGGCGTTTATCAAACGGTGTCGTGACCTCGGGTTTTCTTTGCCGGATGTTCGAGCATTGCGATCATTGTCCGGGAATGCAGAGGGTGCTTGCTCTGAGGTGTCGACCTTGGGGAAACGTCACCTTTCGGATGTTCGAAGCAAAATCTCCGACCTGAGAAAGATCGAAGCCGCTTTGGAGGACTTAGTGGCTTCATGCGAAAGCGGCGAGGCGAAATGCGCGATGCTTGAAAATCTGTTGGCAGACAAAGATTGAACCGGACTCCTCGGCCGCACCAAGCCGTTTCCTGCAGAGCGGTCGTTCGCCTGATAGCTGCAAGTCCGCGCTCAGGTCATCCACCGCTGCTGCTATCGGTGTCTGTTTCAGAGACTAGGCTTTTGCTTCTTTCCAGCTGCCGCGTTCCGCAAGACGTCTTCGAGCAGTTTAATTAGTGGCTCAATTTGCTCCTTCACTTGGAGTTGCATGACATGCTGGTCGCAGGGGTCGCCCCGGACACAAAGGGCGGTTGCCAGAATTATCCCCTGCCCCGCCAGGGCATTCCTCGCGGAACAAAATTCAGGCACCCTGCCCTTCTCCGCTTCGCTTCGCCTTCGGTGTGTTCGGGACATTGTCCCCTGCCCTCTGACCATCATTGCAACACCAGATGAAGGAGCAATCAAATGACCACCAACTGCATCAAATTCGAAAGCGCCGATGTTGAGACCGCTAAAGGCGCCGGTTCGATCTCCACCCTGACCTTCGACATCGATATCACCGTCGAGCCGGTCGTCAGCGACAATCCGATGGCCCCGACCCATCGCGTTCTCGGCCGCTCTCCCCGCGGTCGCCTGGTCGAATGCGGCGGGATCTGGAAGAAGCAGAACCGCGACACCGGTGCCGACTACTTCACGCTGACGATCCGCGACTACGGCTTCAACGCCAATCTCGGCAAGGCAGCTAACCAGGACGATGCCGCGCTTCAGGCTGTTATCCCCTGGGGACCGAAAGAGGCTGTCTGAGGAAAGCGCCGGACCGTTTTTGACGGCCCGGCGCAACCGCGTCGCCGAAGCAGTTAACAGCTGTTAACTGCATGAGGCCGTACGCCTCCCTAGTAGGCCAACGGTCTGACGGCACAAATTGTGGATAAAATCCTTGACTTAACAGGGTGAATCACTGCCATTAGAGTCAAGTTGCGCAAATAAGCGCGTTCGAGCAGAGAAATAGCAACTATGTTCCAGACGGCACCCATAGAAGCAGCCACTCAGTCTGAACTTACAAGTCAGATGGCCGCGCGTCTACACACAGCGCTTACCACGCATCTTCAGCAAGCCTATGCGCCGGATCAGCGCAAGAAATTGAGACTATTCACCGCAACAGAGACTGCTGAGCTTCTGGGGGTCACCGGACAGTTTCTGCGCAAATGCCATAGCGAGGGGTCCCTGCCTGAGCCGGAAGTCGTCAAGAACGGGCGCAGATTCTATTCCGGCGAAGAGATGCTCCAGATGCGGCGCCTCCTTGAGACGACTTCGCGTACGCCGGGCAAATACCTCCCTGGCCGTCGGGAAGGCGATAAGCTCCAAGTCATCCAGTTGATGAACTTTAAAGGCGGCTCAGCGAAGTCCACGTCAGCCATCCATCTTTGCCATTACCTCGCCTTGAGCGGATATAGGGTCCTTGCAATCGATTTGGACCCCCAAGGAAGTCTCACCGGGTTTTGCGGGATTCAAACGGAGTTGGAGTTCGAAGGCGCGTCGATCTATGACGCTCTACGCTACGACGATCCGGTGCCGATGTCTGAAGCCATCGTCGAGACCTATTTCGCGGGTCTCCACCTTGCGCCTGCGCGTCTTGTGCTGAGTGAATTTGAAACCGAAACCGCAGTCAATGCGGGACGAGGTGCTGCATTCTTTGAGAAGCTTGATCATGCCATCCAGTCTGTAGAGAGCGACTACGATGTGGTGGTGATCGACAGCCCGCCGGCACTCGGGTTTCTGACGCTAACAGGGCTCTATGCCGCGACATCGGTCATCGTCCCGATGACGCCAAGTATGCTTGATTTGGCTTCAACTCAGCAATTCGTTGAGATGACATCCGCGTATTTGGGGGTCATTGAGGATACTGGTGTTCAGCTTGACCACGACTTTTTCTCCTTTCTCATCACACGCGACGATCCGAGCGATATTCCCAGTCAGCAGATTGTGAGCTTGATGCGGGCTCTGTTTCAGGATCGTGTCGTCTCGGCGACAGGCTTGAGAAGTACGGCGATCGGTGACGCGTCAATGCTGAAGATGTCCATCTATGAGGTTTTGCGCTCGGAGATGACACGCTCGACTTACGACCGAGCGAAATCGAGCATGGACGCTGTCGGCGGCGAAGTCGCAAAGATGATCCAGCAAGCTTGGGGGCGTTAATCATGGCGATGGGGAAAAACAAAACCGGGATCATGGCCGCGATTACTGCGGCAGCCGAGGCGCCCAAGGACAGTGGATCGGATCGCGCGCACAGGACTTTGCCAAAAGGGACCATTGGTTCTGTCCGCGCAGGCTTGGGCGGCATCCAGGAGATTGATACCAATTTGGTGCTTGGCTGGGGGCCGAAAGATAGGCTCGACATCGAGTTAACAGCTGTTAACAGCGATGGGCCGCATGAATCCATCCAGGAGCTCGCGGCAAGTATTGCGGAAGCGGGGCAGCAAGTTCCAGTCCTGCTGCGCCCCTCCAAGGAGCGCGACGGACATTTTGAAGTCATTTATGGCCAGCGTCGGATCTTGGCATGCCGCCACCTCGGGATACCTGTTCGGGCGCTGATCCGAACTCTCGACGATACCGACGCCTTGATGGCGAAGGGGCTTGAAAATGCCGGCCGTGCTGAGCTTAGCTACTACGAGCGCGTTCGGTTTGCCCAAGCGATCCTCGAGCAAGGGTATTCTCGCGCTGAGGCCTGTCAGGCTCTGGCGATCAGCAAGAACACGCTCTCCCAACTGGAGAGGATCAATCGCCTGGTGCCCTCTGCTCTTGGCGAAGCGATCGGTGCGGCGCCGGGCGCCGGGCGACCTAAATGGATGATCCTCGCGACCGCTTTTGAAAAAGCGCAACTGACCGAAAAACACGTTCTCGAAATTTTGAGCGGATCTGCGGAATTGGATTCCGACCAGAAATTGGAAGTTGTGCTTCACGAAATCGGAAAGCGCGGCAAGCAGGACCGTACCACCCAAGAGCGCTCTCCGGTTCCGGGCGTGCAGATCAAGAGCGGAAAATCCGGGCTCGCAGTTACTGTCAAACGCGCAGGGGTGAACAAGAATTTCGCGAACTGGCTGGACCAGAACTTGGACCAACTAATTCAAGATTCCTTCGAACGGTTTCAATCAGAGAACCCCGAAGGGTAGGGGCGGTTAACAGCTATTAACTGTCAGAGTGAAGGCAACGAGCAGAAAGGAGGACGGCACAAAAAGAAACCCTCGAAACCGAAGTTCCGAGGGCTGCTGCGCACAAGGCGCGATTTGTTCTAACACCACAATCCTAGCAGCCCGCGAATCGCTAAACAATGAAAAACGTCTTCGGGCGAACTGGTTTTCTGTGCCGATTTAGGTAAATGACAAATTTCAATGATGCTCCACATGGAGCGACTGAGACAGGCATGCCTCAGAACAGTAGAGGTATGTCCAATATCAACCAACCGTCTGGATGGCGCAAAGCAACGGCAGGACTCGCCATTTCCGAGCAACTCGCACAAGCCGGTGAACAGGTGGCGTTTCCCAAGGCGCGGGCCTTCGTGGCCGTAAAGCGCGTGGGTGCCCATATCGGCCTCAAGGCTGGTGACATGATGCTTCTCGACACGCTCGGGGCCTTTACACAGGCCCAGGACTGGGAGGAGGGGCGCCGCCCGATCGTCTGGGCATCGAACGCCTATTTGATGGAACAGACGGGCTTCTCGCTGTCCGCGCTCAAGCGCCATGCGCGGCGCCTGGCTGAGATCGGGGTGATCTCCTTCAAGGACAGCCCCAACGGCAAGCGGTGGGGCCGCAGGGACGTGGATGGCGTGATCATCGAGGCCTACGGCTTCGATCTGTCGCCGCTGTCAGCGCGTGTCGAAGAGTTTGAGCAGCTGCGCGCTGAATTGCAGGCCGAACGCGAACTTTGTCAGCGCCTGAAGCGCCAGATCACGGTGGCGCGCCGTATGATCCGCGCCCGGATCGAGGCGGGCCTCAGTGGAGCGCTGAGCGGCCCTTGGACGCAGCTTGCAGGGCTGTTCGAGGATCTCCTGGCGCGACTTCCACGCCGCAATGAGGCCTCGGAGAGGCTGGTACGGCTCCTGGCATGGTTCAAGGAGCTTCAGGGACGCGTGGAAGCGGCCTATCTCAACGCAACTCAGGCAGATGAAGCTGTGGAAAACACCGCTGAAAACATCGAACAAGGCACTAAGAAGACTCAAGAATTGAACCCCAGGGAGGTCATTTCCGAACCTCATATACTAATTACAACTCAACTTCATCCTGTAACCTGTAATCGCTCAGAAACTGAGCAAGCGGCGGGTGTGGTGCCAAATGCGTCTCCCGAAGAGCAGGTTGATAGGGAGTTGGAGGATTGGGTTGCTGAAACCCGCAAAAAACGCGGGGCAGCGCTTGATTTACCGACTATCATGCAGGCTTGTCCTGAATTCGCGTCCTGGGCGCGCAGTATGGGCGGGTATTTGAAGGATTGGAGCGATCTTCACCGGGTTGCAGGGCAGCTCAGGCCAATGATCGGTGTCTCAGAGCACGCCTGGAACCTCGCTCAAGACCGGCTTGGGCCTCAGATCGCGACGGCAGCGCTGGTTCTCACCTTCGACAAGCACTGCGCAGGCGAAGTGGCGTCTCCGGGTGGATATCTGCGCGGCATGGTCGAAAAGGCCGGGGCAGGGGAGTTGCACCTCGAGCGCAGCTTTTATGGCCGGTTGAGCGGGCAGGCAGCATGACTGGGGCATCACTGGACTCACCACGAGGTGGGGTTGGGCTGTCTTGGTCGGGTAATCGAACCGCGCAGATTTGCTGAACAGTGAATATTGACATTTTATCAAATATGAGGAATAGAGGGCTAAATCTGCTGAACAGTGAATATGGATGAAACTGCGAACATAGAACCGGAACTCTTGGAAAGCCTGCGCAACAGCCTTGCGACGATTCCAGGCGCTCAACTGGGCGAAATCTCCTGGCAACCGGGGATTGGCGGGCGTTTGCGCCCCGATGCGGTCCTGGATGCGGTTGTGGCGGATCATGATCTTGCATTCGTGGTCGAAACCAGAGGTGATGTGTATCCGCGGGACGCGCGCGAGATTGTCTGGCAGCTCAAACGATATCTGCAGGAGCTGGATAACTCCAATCGGCGATTTGTTCCCATGATCCTCGCGAGGTCGGTGTCGGAAGGGGCGCGCAACTTTCTTCAGGACGAGCGGGTCGCATACCATGACCTGAGCGGATCGCTCTTTATCAGCGATCGCGACACGTTTGTGCTGATTGAGAGGCCTAAACCCAAGCGCGCCAAGCGTCGGGATGTGAGCGTTTTCAAGGGAACCCGGGCGCAGGTTTTGCATGTCTTGTTCAACCATCCAGGCGAATGGGTCACAGGCTCGGAAATCGCCGAATATGCGGGCGTGTCCCCGGCAACCGTTTCTGAGACCTTCAGGGATCTTGAGCGTCGCGATTGGCTTGATGTGAGAGGGGAGGGGCCGGCGAAACGGCGCAGGCTGATCCGACCGGATGTCCTCTTGGATGCCTGGCGTGACAGCATTCTGGCAAGCCGCGCGTCGAGGCGAAGCCGTTACTATGTTCCGCGAATGAAACCCGAGGACATGGCCCGCGAGATCGAACGGGAAAACTACTATGACGACTTCGATCTGGAGTTCACCGGGCAGTTTGCCGCCCAAGCCTACGCGCCATTTCTTTCCAATGTATCTGACCTGACGGTTCGGGCGTTTGGGAAGCGGACACGTGACTGGCTCATCTCAACCCTGGGTGCCCGAGAAGTCTCCGAGGGAGCAAACCTGGTCGTGATTGATGGAAAACCCACGAAGCGCCATCACAGGATGCACGATGAGAAAGAGCGTCTGCTGGCCTCGCCGCTTCAGGTCTATCTCGACCTGCTGGAAGATCATGGCCGTTCCAAAGAAATGGCAGAGCATTTGCGGTCCCAAAAACTGGTGTGGCGATGAAGAAACCGACGGCAATTCAGGGCTACAACCAAACTGTCACGGATGCCTGTGAGCGCGTTCTTGTCACGCTGATACGCCATTTGGGACCTTGGCGAGACTCCATCTTCCTCGTAGGCGGGCTGACGCCCCGCTACCTGATCAAGGAACGTCCGCCAGCGGTGCCTGCGCACGCAGGGACTGGCGATGTTGACGTTGTCGTCGATATGAAACTGCTCGCTGACACCGAGGCGTATCGAACCCTTGAGGACAACATCAGGGCCATCGGGTTCGCGCGATCGGAAAACGACAAAGGCCAGAAGCAGTCATGGCGCTGGCAGCAGGAACTGGTCGACGGCACAGTTCTGATCCTGGAGTTTCTGGCCGACGCGGGAGAGGAGAAGGGTGGGGCGCTACAAGAGCTTCCCTCTGAGGGCGCGGTCTCCGCAATTCACATCCCACATTCGGCGATGGTACTTGATCACCACGAGACCGTCGACATTACCGCGGAGTTACTCGGCGACGGCGGTGTCACAACTGAGACCATTCGGCATGCCGACATTGTCAGTTTCACTTGCCTAAAGGCCTTTGCGTTTGATCAGCGCGGCGAGTTCAAGGACGCGCATGACCTCTGCTATTGCCTCACGCACTACAAGGGCGGAACGGATGCCGTACGAACTGCTTTCGAGACAGCTCTGGCTGGCAAACACGCCGGAACAATCAAGGCGGCAATTGATATCCTGGCTCGGCGGTTCTGCGATGGCGACGGTTTTGAGGGCTATCAGAAAGACGGTCCTGTCGCTGCGGCGCAATTTGAAGGCGCAGAAGACGGTGATCGCGACAAACGGATTCTTCGGCAACGTGATTTGAGCGCCGTCGTTCAGGACACCATCGGACCTTTCATCTGAACCTGGCCAGGCGGGGTAGGGGGCTTGCAGCCTCGGTTCCTCCGTCTCATCCCCGTGCGAGCAAGGGGATCGCGGTTATGGCGGTCGCCGCCGCCCGCGCAATGGTCTGCCCACTCCATTCGCTGACGCTCCCGTGTTGACCATGCCCGGGGCGGCTAAACGCGCCCGCCATTTCCTTCCGCGTCCCGCACGGGGACGAGACAATGGAGGATCACATGGCACCGAAACCCGACATCTACACTCGCATCACCGAGAAGATCATCGCCGATCTCGAGGCTGGCACCCGGCCCTGGCACAAACCCTGGAATGCCGAGCACCTTGCCGGTCGTATCACCCGGCCCCTGCGCCACAATGGCGTCGCCTATCGCGGCCTCAACATCATCCTTCTTTGGGCCGCGTCTGTCGCCCATGGCCACGCCGCACCCACGTGGATGACGTATCGCCAGGCTCTTGAACTCGGCGGGCAGGTTCGCAAGGGGTCCAAGGGCCAGCTCGTCATCTACGCCGACAAGCTGCGCAAGACTGAAACCGATGATGTCGGCCAGGATCGCGAGGTCGAAATACCCTTCATGAAGGGCTACACAGTCTTCAACGTCGACCAGATCGAAGGATTGCCTGAGCAGTACTACGCCGTGGCCGAGCCGTTACCCGAGACCACTGAGCGCGATGCATCTGTTGAAAGGTTTTTTGCCGCAACTGAAGCCGATATTCGCAACGGCGGCAGCCAGGCATTTTACGCGGTCGATCCGGACTACGTGCAGATACCATCCTTCGAGACATTCGAAACTCCAGAGTCATATTATGCGACGCTCGGCCACGAGATCACGCATTGGACGCGCCATCCAAGGCGTCTTGATCGCAGCTTCGGCCGCAAACGCTGGGGCGACGAAGGCTACGCCCAGGAAGAGCTGGTCGCCGAACTCGGCGCCGCGTTCCTTGCCGCTGACCTGGGTCTGTCGCCTGAACCTCGAGACGAACATGCCGCCTATATCGCGCATTGGCTCGAAGGTCTTCGCAATGACAAGCGGTTCATCTTCCAGGCTGCGGCTCATGCGCAGAAGGCCGTCGATTACCTGCATGGATTGCAACCTAAATCAGACGAGGTCGCCGCTTAGGCGGCCTCATATAGAGAGGGCTTTACGCCGGACAGCGGGGAGATTTTGGACCCTCGGTGCACCTGGCGCTGATGTTGGCAGTGCGTGACTAGCCTGTCCTTTGAATTACACGCAATATGTCCGCTATCGTAGATCAGTGTTCTCTTTCGCAAAGTTCGTGATCAGCCAGTGAGGCCAGAACGTAGCAATTTTCGGACACGCCGTGTCCGTCACAGCCATCAGAAATTCGCTTGAGTTCTTTCTCCAGCAACTTCAATCGCTTGATCTTCTCACGCACGTCTGCAAGCTGCGAAACGGCTATGTCTGTCGCGGTCTCGCACGATCTGTCCGGGTGGTCTTGCAACTCGATCAGGGACAAGATCGCCTCAATCGAAAAGCCTAGATCGCGCGCATGGCGGATGAAGCTGAGCCGTTCCAGCCCGGCTTTGTCATAGCGTCTTTGGTTGCCGCTCGTGCGCTCGGCCTCCGCCAACAGACCCATTTCCTCGTAGTAGCGGATGGTCGGCACCTTGACCTTGGTGCGCCTTGAAAGCTCGCCGATGGAAAACATGAAGAAACCTCTTGAACCTCTAGTCACTAGAGATTGTAGATAGAGTGGGACACAGCTGCAAGAGACCATCATGACCGACCAATACCTGTCCCCAACATCCCTTCTGGATTTCGAGGTTGGGCCCATTCAACGCCTGATTGCTGATCGTGGCTGGATGACCCTTTCCCAAGCCGACCGTATCGGGGCGGCCTATGACTTTGTCCGTAACGACGTCCTTTTCGGCTATAACTCCGATGATGCGCTGCCTGCGTCCAGAGTGCTGAGCGATGGCTATGGGCAGTGCAACACGAAAGGCACCCTGCTCATGGCGATTCTGCGCGCCCTTGGTGTGCCGTGCCGCTTTCACGGCTTCACCATCAACAAGCGGTTGCAACGCGGGGTCGTGCCAGAGCTGGTCTATCCGCTTGCCCCTGCCAACATCATCCATTCATGGGTCGAAATCTATCATAGCGGGCAGTGGCTGAACCTGGAGGGCTTCATTCTGGATGCACCCGTCCTGGCGGCCCTGCAAAATGCCTTTCCGATGCGTCAATCGCTCTGCGCCTATGGTGCAGGCACGGATTGTCTTCAGAACCCAAACGTCGAATGGCACGGCGCCAGTACCTACATTCAAAAGACCGGGATCAACCATGACTTCGGCACCTTCGATGATCCCGATACATTCTATGCAACCCACCGTCAGCTCACCGGCGTGAAGGGGCTTCTCTATCGTCTCGTCATTCGCCATTGGATGAACCTCCGCGTCAGGAGGATGCGCAAAGGCCACGTGCCGGATATTCCCGGCGGCGAAGCAGCCCTTGTTCCAGATCAATCAACCCTTGAAACGCAGGAGGCAACCTAATGTCTGGATGCTGTGGACACGATGCCAAATTCGAAGGCGTCTCGGACGACTATAAACGGCGGCTTTGGGTCGTCATTGCCCTGAACGCAACGATGTTCGTGGTCGAGATGGCTGCGGGCCATCTGGCCAAGTCGCAAGCCCTGCAAGCGGATGCCCTCGACTTCGCAGGCGACGCTCTGACCTACGGCATTTCGCTGGCAGTCATCGGGGCGTCAATCAGGGCGCGCACGAACGCCGCCTTGTTCAAGGGGATCAGCCTTCTGTTGATGGGGGTGTGGGTCTTTGGCTCTACCATCTACCGCGTCTTCTATGTCGGTGTCCCAACCGCCGAGATCATGGGCGCAGTGGGCTTTCTTGCCCTCCTGACCAACCTGGCAAGTGTCCTTTTGCTTGTCAGATACAAGGACGGAGACGCCAACGTCCGTTCAGTTTGGCTGTGCTCGCGCAACGACGCTATCGGAAATGTCGCGGTCATGTTTGCTGCGTTAGGCGTCTGGGGAACAGCTTCTGGCTGGCCGGACCTGATCGTCGCAACTATCATGGCGGGGCTGTTTCTGTCTTCGGCCTATCAGATCGTGCGCCAGGCTCTCGCGGAGCGCCGCCAGATGATCGAACACGGGCATGTAGAAACATGATGCAGACCGTTATTATCTATCTCGGCTTCGGGATTGCAGCAGCGACGCTCACAGCGATCCTGTGGTCGATTGTCTTTCCCAAGCACCGCGTATGGCCTCCGCAACGTATACCGCCCTCACGCCGGTACTCGTCTGGGTCCCGACATTCGCCCTGTTCGTCATCCTCATTGTCTTGGGGATACTGGGCTGGGGCAACGTCGCCATTCCCGGCTGGATGCGCTTCGGTGTTGGGCTTCCGCTTCTCGTGATCGGCAATATCATCGTTTGGTTGGAGGTCTCGCACTTCGGAGTGCCCCAGACGGGTGGTGCCAAGGGCACGCTGCGCACCGAAGGCATGTATCGGTATTCTCGGAATCCGCAATACGTGGCCGATATTGCTATCGTCGGCGGGTGGATGATCTTGTCAGCTGCGCCCTGGGTGTTCGCGGTTGGCGCTTTGGTAATTGCAATATTGGTGGTCACCCCATTCGCTGAAGAGCCCTGGCTTAAAGATCGGTACGGCGGTGCGTTTGAGGATTATGCTAAACGGGTCAGACGGTTTTTCTAAGTTTTTGTCCACAACGGCAAAGCCGACCTTCGCAACCTTGCGGCATCGGTCAAAGTGAGGCCCAAATCGGCCACTCTCTGCGCCAGCCCCAAATGTCTGCGTCGGAGACGTGAACCGAAATCGCCTAGTCACAACCCGTCGTAGGTTTTGTGGCCTGTGGCTGAAGCGGACTTTCCAGCAAGTTGCTCGGTATGCGTATAACACCTGATTGCTGCACCAAGACATCCGAGCGTATCGGTGGTGGTGACGCACGTCGCGCGCCCAATTCGACCCCCTTCGTTTTCTTCCTGATGCAATCTCCGTGACCTGGCCCGGCGGTCGGGCGTGCGCGGTGCACACCCCCTTCAAGCAGAACTTTCCCCTGCCTGCTGCGCAGTCATTCCTCGCGCACCAAAGTTCCGCCTGACAGCCGGGCCGGGCGGTCCCGGTCTCCCGTTTGCATCGAAAACGAAAGGAGACCGACATGACCAAGTACTACACCGTCACCACCCCCGACACCGGCAAGGATGGTAAGACCCGCTTCCACAAGGTGGGTGTCGCCTTCCCGCAGAACGAAGGTGCCAAGTCCTTCATGACCATCCAGCTCTTCGCGAACCCGGTGAACGGCGAGCTCGTCCTCTTCGAGCCGAAAGCCGACAGCGACGACGGCCAGGTCACCGAGTAACCCGACTGGGGAGGGGCCTTGAGCCCCTCCCGCCACGCCTCGCATGCATCTCATATCGACGGACAGACATCATGGAACTTCTTCCCCAATCCATTCTCGACCAGCTGGCCGCGAACGGCCACGCCAACCAGGAGCGCATCGAAGCTGGCGAGGACACCATCCACCATCAACCGGTAGTCAAGCTCTTCACCCCCGATGGCGGCGCCACCTGGCTCCTGAGCGAAACCGATCCCGAAGATGCCGACATCGCCTTCGGGCTTTGCGATCTTGGCGTTGGGCATCCCGAACTAGGTTCAGTCCGGATCAGCATTCTTCAAGCACACCGTGGGCGCCTCGGTTTGCCGATCGAGCGCGACCTCCATTTCAAAGCCGACGCGTCACTCAGCACCTATGCCGAGCGCGCCCGCAAAGCCGGAGGGATCGTCACATGAGCACGAACATTTGCCCCGAACACATCAGCGCCTTTGAGGCGCTGACTTCGGCAGAGCGCGACAATTTCGCGCTGTTCTCCTGTTTCCTGAATGGCGAACCAGCAGTCGCGATTGTCGCTGTGACACCGCCGGAAGATGACGACGGCGAGTACCAGATCACACCGCTCTTCGTGGGTGTCACCGAGACTATGGTGCTGACAGATCACGATGGTGTCGCGGCCTGACGGTCCCGCAGTTTCGGTTCAAAGCCGCAGAGACCGCCCCATTCGGGCGGTCTCATTTTTGACGTCAATCCTCCTCATCTGAGCTGTTCCGAGTTCAGGGGCAAATCGCAATCCCTCTCTCTAAGCGTTCTGTGCTCTGGTCTTTTTGACCATCCGGACCCGCCCGGGTTATGGCATCATGTAGGCATGCCGTCGTGCTTTCATTCACGGCGTTATACTCGTGGTTCGATTGGCCATAATTCGCAATGACGGCCCGCGAAAAGACCTCATTTCTGGTGACATCCATGAGCCCGATAACGTCCAAACGACTCCCAGACTCGCCGTGTTGCTGGTAAAGACGAATTGACATGATTGTAGAAATTATATAAAACGTAGTATGAAGAGACATTGGCAGGATATGGCAAATGTATACACATTTTGTCCGAGGGGTCTGAAGTGGCGCGTACCCGGAAAAACCTGAAGCTTGAACAGCGGATTGAGATCGCACGTCGGTTCCAGGACGGCGAGGCGGCAGCGGGTTTGTCGGCGGAGTTTGGTGTGTCGGTTCGGCATGTGTCGCGGCTTGCGAAAGAGGAGATCGGCGAAGGAATTGCGGTGCGCGATCCGTCCGAGATCGTGAGTTTCCGGGCGTCCCGATCCGAGCTAGAAGCCTTCGATGCGGATTGGCAGGCACGCGGTTTTGCCAACCGCAGCCAGGCTCTGAAAGCCGTGGTGCGGGCGCGTTGCGGGTTCATGGATGTGACGGCAGATCGGCTTGACCAGTTTGTAGAAACATGGCGCCAATCTCGGGATTTGACCGACAGCGGCATGGCCTTGGCCAAGGCAGTGCGGCGCGGACGCCTGGTGCTTGCCGAGGAGGATCGGACATTGGTCTCTGAGCTTGTCGAGCTGGCTCAGAAGATGACCCGAGAGCTGAGCGCGATGAAGGAATTGGCGCAGACGCAGCGCGGGGCGGGGCTGCCGGAAGTCATTGATGACGGCGAGGCTGCGAGGGCAGGGGAGGCGGTTGCTGATGAGCGTTTCGGTTCAAAATTGGATCGGGTTTCGCTGCCTCTCGGCAAGCCTCAAACGCGAACCCCGATACATGTTTTGAGCGCCAAGAACCGGAACGCTCGACATGGCTGATCCACTTGCCCTCTACACCTCTGTCATGGGCCGCCTCTGGGAGGATGAGCGCATCCGTGGCAAGGCACAGGCACGGATCGATGCACGGCTTGCGGGACGCCGGCAGGGACGAAGCTACGCGCGTGTAGGGCGGCTCTCGGTGCGCAACATCGCCAAGGCCGCCTCGGGTCAAAGCCGGGCGGCGGTGTTCAAACGGATCAGGGCAGGGGGGTGCAAGACACGCGCCTCTCTCGGTAACCAGCTTTCCTATATCAACGACAAGGCGGTCTTCACCTATTCGACGATGACCAACCCGCTGGATGAGGCGGCGGTCCTGACGGGGGATCAGAAGGATGAGATCATTGAGGCCTGGTCCGATACCTGGCGGGGCACCACCAAGCTTGGTTTCACCTCGCACATGCTTCTGTCTTTCCCGACCGATGTCAGTACCGACAAGGTTCGTGACATCTCGCTCGACTGGGCGGAGCATTTCTTCGAGAGCGGCGAATACGGCGATAACTGGGATTACGTGCTGGCAGTCCATGACGACCGGGCGCATCGGCATGCCCACATCGTTCTGAACAACCGAGGCCGCGAGCAGGGGACCTGGTTCTCTTGCTGGGCTGAGGGGGTGATGTCGCCCCAGCTCATGCGCGAGAAGCAGGCGGAGATCGCCGAGGGCTATGGCGTCATGCTCGATGCCACCACCCGGCTCGAGCGTGGCATATTCGCGAAGGCCCCCGGCATCGAAGAAATCTACCGCGCCAAGGAAGAGGCGCGTTTGCCGCGCGACATCGCGATGACACCGGAAGAATCTTCCATCGCCCAGGCCCAGGTCGTGGGTTTTGCCAAGGACTACGCCAAGCTTGCCGATTTGCTGGATCGCATGGACCAGCGCAATTTAGCCCGCGCCGTGCGGGCAATGGCCAAGGGGCTTGGCACAAACACCCCTTACGAGTTCACCGCAGGAGAGATTGACATGAAGGACATCCAGACCGTCGGGGATGCGATCGAGTATTCCGAGCGCACCATCGAGGCCCTGCGGCTCAAGGCCGAGGACCTGGATGGTGAAGCACGCGCCAGCTTTGAGATGAAATCCGCCCCGATCATCCGCGATCTTTCCCAGATGGTGCCGGACCCGGACCTGCGGGCGCGCTTCGGGCGAGACCTAGCTGAGCCTTATCCACCGGGGGCAGGGGACACTCGCCTGATCGAGACGCTGCGGTCGGGGCAGGATGAGGTGCTGGAGGATATCCTGTCGGAGGCGCGTGAGGCCGGCGTTGATGGCGACGATCTCGTTGCCCGGATCGCGGCTGGCGGCACGACCAACTATGGCCTCGCACAGAATTGGGTCGAGCGCGATATGGGAGCCGTGCTGGCCAAGGAAGGCCTCACGGTTGAGACGGCGAATGACGACCAACTCGATGCCGCGCTCGAAAAGGTTGATGGCGTGATGGACCGCCTCATGGAACGGGCGCGTGAACTGGGTGTACCGGTTGGGGCAGGGCTCAACGCTGAGGAGGGAGAGGACCTCGCGCTGATCGACGACGCGGATCCCAACCTCAGGTCAGGCCCGAACACCTATCTGCAGGATTTGGCCGACATGCTGAAAGAGGGCCGGCTCACCGAGGAACAGGAAGAGATCGTCGAGCGAACTTTGCAGGCCGAGCTCTTCAAGGAGTTGGGTGAGGAGGGTCTGGCCGAGCTGCGAAGTGGCAATTTCGAAGTGCTGGAAAAGGTGCTGCCGAGCAAGATCGACCAAATCACCGTCACGCAGGAGTTCCTAGAGATGGCGCATGAGGAAACCGGGGACCAGGTGTTCACCGACCGCGCCGCGGCCCTGCAACAGGACAAGGTGACGGAGGTGGCGCGCCAGATGGAGGTCGAGCAGCGGCAAGGCCGTGGTCTCGGGCGCGACCTCGACGACGACCTTTCCTTCTGATCGGAGCCTCAGATATGAAATCCATTCCTCTTTGGGCCGCTTTGCCCTTCGGTCTGATCTGTGGCGCGTTGCTCGGCACCATCATCGCCAGCTTCTATCTCGCGCTTGCGCTCAGAACCGGATTTACCCAGTTCGACATGTTCGCTGTCTGGCGCGCAGGCGCGGGGGTACGTCTTGCGCATCCAGAGGCGTTCAAGGTCGCCTTCGGTGCCGTCGGGTTTGGGGCGCTTGGGCTTGGTGTGCTCGCCGCCGCCTGGAGCTGGAAGCGAGAGCAGGATGATTACGGCTCGGCCCATTGGCAGACCAGGGTGGAGCTTCGCAAGAACGGGATGCTGCAGCTACCCGGCAAGGGCTTTGTCTGCGGCAAGCTCGGAAAGCCAAAACCCAAGTCCGAGTTCATATCCTCGACCGAAATCCCCCACGTGATGATGGTGGGCCCAACCCGGGCTGGTAAGGGCGTCGGCTTCGTGATCCCGAACCTTCTGTCCTTTGCGGGCTCGGTCGTGGTGCTCGACGTCAAGGGTGAGAACTTCGACAAAACCTCGCGGCTCAGGGCACTGAACGGTGACGAGGTGTTTCGCTTCAGCCCGTTCGACTGGGCTAACAGCACCCATTGCTACAACCCACTTACCCGCATCGCCAAACACTCCAGTTTCGCGCAGCAGTTCACCGAGGTCTCGATCCTAGCCGATCTCTTTCTCGACAAGGACAACAAGACCCTCGACACCTTCTCGGAGGCCGGCAAGTCGATCTTCGTTGCCGCCTGCCTGCTGGCGATCCAGCGCGGCACGCCCACGTTGGGCGAGGTGAACAAGATTGTTTCTGCTGGCGACTACAAGAACGCCCAGTACAATGCCTATGCCGAGGAGGCGAAGGAAGAGGTTGTTCGCGAGCTCTGGACCAATGCTGCCAGTGCCTCGTCGCGCCTTCTGACCTCGAACATCCAGGCCTTGATGACCGCCGGTCTCAAGCAATGGGACAATCCGGCGGTGCGCTCTGCCACGGAGGCGAGTGATTTCGACTTCGCGCAGTTCAGGCGCAAACCGCATTCGCTTTACATTGTCGTCTCCGAGGATCACATCGCGACCCTGGCCCCACTCCTCAGGCTCATGTTTGCCGATCTCATCGCCAGCCTGCGTCTGAACGAACCCGGCCCCGACGAGCCCTGGCCCGTCATGATGATGATCGATGAATTCCAGCAAATGGGCGCCATGCCTTATCTTGAACGCGCAATCCATTCACTGGCGAGCTATGGTGGGCGTGTGGCGATGATTGCCCAGTCATTGGCGGCGTTGGACCGTATATACGGGTCCGAGGGTCGCGAGAGCCTTGAGAATGGGGCGGGGCTCAAGCTCTATATCACACCGCGGGATCAACGTACCGTGCGGGAGGTCTCGGCTGCAGTCGGCAGCACGACCCGGGAGGCGGTCACGCGCATGTATGGGCGCAACAAGGGGTTCCTAGGTGCGACCTCCACCAGCGCGCGGTTGGAGGAACGGCCGCTGCTGTCGGAAACGGAGGCACGGCTGCTAGATCCAGATGAAGTCATCATTTTGGCTTCACCCCAGCACCCGATCAAGGCTCAGCGGATCAAGTATTACGATGACCCGGTATTCACGGAGATGGTCGAAAAGCAGGAAGGGAAGGACTTTCCCTATCCGCCGGGCGTGGAGGGTGTGGGACCCTGGGTTGATGGTAGCGATGAGGATGGCGAGGACGGTGAACAGGAAGCGGCCAGTACGTTGAGATCGCGGCGGCGCGAGGCACGGGCGATGAGGGGGGCTGCTGTGAAATCTGGAAGCGAGGGCGCGCGGCTGGAAGATCTGGATCGGGAGGATGGGGTTCCGCCGGAATGGGAGCAAATGCTGGATCGGCAGGAGAGCTTCATTGAGGATCTGTTGGGCGAATAACGGCCCATTGCTGCCGTTCACTCCACCGTCCCGATGCTGCGGTTGCAGCCCGCATAGCCGCCGTTCGCCGCATCGCCGAAAACAGATGAAGGTCAAACTTACATATCGCGGGACAAAGTGACCGTTGGGTGCCGTGGTTTGAATGGCTGCTCAAGACTTTGGACGTGGGCTGTGCGACTGCTTTTTATTCAGCTATTATGCCTCCAGAAGAAATTTGATGCGAAGCAAGATATGATCGAATACCAAGGCTGGGCCACGATCCGTGAGGCGTTCTGCGAAGAGAAAGAGGACGAAGCGGCGCTAGCTATGATAGCCTCGAAGCTGGAGACGCTGGTTGGGGAGCTAGCGAAGCGAGCCTTATGCGAGGCTACCTTTCGAAATATCAATGGCGCCCTGAGACTGTCTGTTATGGGCTTTCGCAACCATGCCAGTGGGGATTGGCCTGATGTGATGGCACTGTTTGAATGGATCGCTGCGAACGCGCCGGGTTCTTACGGGACTCTTTCGTGCCATGACGACGAAGATGCCGAGGGTCGCGAAAATGAATTCCAGTTGTTTGTTCTGCGTCGGGGGACACTGACGCGCAGCCACGATCCGCACCTGTCGCCCTATTTCCCGAAGGTGGAGGATCCACCGCAGGATTCACCCTTCTTCAGAGAAACACTCGATGAAACGCTGATCCGAGAGGTCATTCGGCCAATGGGACTGCGCGATCTTGGGAAAGGGCGCTATACGCTCGACATGTTCCGAGACTACAGGTTCGAGATCGAAGTGGGTGAGGCTACTGATTTTGAAGGCGATGAGCCGGAGGTCGCGGTCTTTCTGACGCTCCATTGTCCACGTTACGGGCAAGTGATGGACCGCCTGCTGGCGCGGCGCCCGGAGATGTTCAAGAATAAGAGCGGCAAGCGGAGCAAGGAGGGTCGGGGCGACGTGCTACGGCTGGGCCTAGTGACTTTCTACCGGCATGATGGGCGATTCCAAGTTTCAAGTTTCAAGGATCACTTGGGAAATCTTCGCGAGAAACGGTTTGATGTGCGAGCGCATCTTGAACAACTCGCTGCCATATCTAAACCCGCAGAATTCCTCAACGAATACACGTTAGGGTTAAGCAATCAAGTCCTCACCACTCTGTCCCGATTCTGGGCCTATATGTTCCTGTGTCTTGAGTGCGAAATGTCCCCTGCTGCGGTGATGGACCTGTTCGACAGCCCCGATTTCGCGCAGACGAAAAAATCTTGGCGGCTGAAGGAGCCACTCGACACGGCGCATGTAAAGGAAATGATGGATGTGTTCGTACCTTGGGATTCAGTGGACTCCGATGAATGAAAGTGATCCGGGTTAACTCATGAAAAATCATAGATCGAAATCGTAGCGCAGATCACCGAAGCCGACATTGGAGCAAGGCGCAGCATCAGTCAAATTGGGCTCTTTGCAGTCATTGGAGGCAGCGCAGCATCCCGTGATGTCGAGCGCGATCCCATAGACACGCACGGCCCAGACTTGCCGTTCACATAATCGACGAGCGCTGCAACGCAGCTTCTCCAAACCAGCCGTTCGTGAACTGCGCAGAATTTTCAACAGGGCAATGACCAGGTCAGCGGACATAGCACCAGTTCACTCCCTCGCAAGAAATGAGCGTTTACGATCCTAAGCGGACATGGTCTTATCGAGCGCTGCACGAAAATTCTGAAGTCTTGCGACTGCAAGGAGGTCAGCAAAACTTCAAGAAAGCTGAATCTAGGTTCAAGCGTCTTGGCAGTGACCCAACAACGCGGAAATCGCCATATATAAACCTAACCAATACCACCATCACCCAAAAAAGCTGTGACGTAAGTTACTGGTGACTGGAGAGACGTTCGCGATCATCTGGACCCATTAACTTCTCTGGAACTTGTGTGGTCGAGGCGGTCAACATTTCGACCGCCTCGGTTTTACTAATCTGCGCCGTGCGCGAAATCTTTCGCTGTCAGAATGCGCTTCTGCAGGACCGCAATAAGCACAACAAGGCCAAGGCCAAAGGCGTCCGTCAGCCAGCCACCTGCGATCATTGACAAACCCGCTGCCAGAAGGGCAACCCGAACGACAGCACCTGCGTGTCCGATGAACCACCCCTGAACGGCACAGGAGAGAAGATAGACGCCTACAATCGCAGTGATAGCGATGTGGCCGATCTCGAACCAAGTGCCTTCAAGCAGCATCGCAGGGGAGTAGAAGAACATATAAGGGACCACAAAGGCCGCTAAGCCGATCTTGAAACTCTCGACGCTGGTTTTTACCGGGTCGGACCCTGCCAACGCAGATCCGGCGTAAGCCGCCAGGGCGACAGGCGGGGTGATCGCCGACATCACAGCGAAGTAGAAAATGAACAGGTGAGCAATCAACGGCTCTACGCCAAGATTGACGACGCCCGGTGCGATGACACTTGCTGCGACAGCATAAGCTGCGGTTGTGGGCATTCCCATCCCTAGCACGATGGAAACGACCATGGCGAAGAACAGCGCCAAGATCTGGCTCTGGTCCGCAAGCGCCAGCAGAACTGTCGAGAAGCGGGAGCCAATACCAGTCAGGGCGATGACACCCACGATGATGCCCGCGGTCGCGCAGACCGCCACCAGTTGCAGAACCATGCGCGCGCCATTGTCGAGCGCGTTAAACAACTGCTTCGGCCCCATCCGGTGCGGCGTGAGCCAGGAAACCACGGCGGCCGTAATCATCGCCAGGGTTCCGCAACGGATCACCGAGTATCCAGCGAAGAGGGCATATATCAGCACGATGATGGGGGTCAGAAGATAGATCTGGCGGATCAACGCGCCAAGCTTGGGCAGTTGATCGCGCGGGAGACCTTTGAGGTTCGCTTTCTGGGCCGCCAGATCGATCATGAAGTAAACGGAGATGAAATAAAGCGCCGCCGGAATGATCGCGGCAGAGACGATTTCCATGTAGGGAATGCCGGTGATTTCGGCCATGATGAAGGCACCTGCGCCCATTATCGGGGGCATGATCTGCCCACCAGTCGATGCTGCGGCTTCGACCGATGCGGCGGTCTGCGGCTTGTAGCCCACCTTTTTCATCATCGGGATCGTCAGCGATCCGGTGGCCACCACGTTGCCGGCCGAAGTGCCGTTGATCATGCCCATGAGGCCTGAAGCGAAGATCGCCACCTTTGCCGGGCCACCGCGCTTGTGACCGGCAGCGGCAAAGGCGAGGTTGACGAAGTATTCGCCGACCCGCGTGGTTTGCAGGAAGGCGGCGAAGATCACGAAGAGGATGATGTAGGTCGACGAAATCGCGATGGGTGCGCCAAGGATGCCGTTGTCGGTGAAGATGTAGGAGAAGAAGCGCTTAGCGTCATATCCGCGGTGTTCGAAGATTCCCGGCAGCCACGGGCCGAGGAAGGAATAGGCAACAAAGATCGACGCGATGATCACCAGCGCCATACCTGCAAGGCGGCGGGTCAGTTCGATGATAAGGATCACGCCGGTGATCGCCGCCCACATATCTCCGGGCAGCGCCATGGGCATGCCAGCGCGCAGCTGCAACTGGCGCGCGAAAAAGATCAGGTAGGCGGTCGCGACCAGCGCGGCGACGGCTAGCAGGATGTCTCCGGCGGAAAATGCGTGACGGTCCCGTTGCGGGAAAAGCCAGCCATGCAGGATGGCCAGCGCCGAACCCGCGGCCAGCGGAATTCCGAAGGTGGACATGGCCCAGGCAGGGGGCAGCGCCACGCCCATGAGAGTGCCATTGATCCAGATCGCGGCAACAGCGACAAGCGCATAGCCAATTCCCGCAGCGGCAAATCCCAGCAGAGCCAGCGATGCCGGGTTGCGGTTTTCGTCCCGGGTGTTTTCGGACAACGCGCTTGCGCCGAACAGCAGAAAGCCGAGAAAGAGCCCCCCGCCGACATGGCTCAGGCGGTAGGCCCAGGTCTCGAGCGGATAGACGTTCATGACCATGAGATGAAAGACAGAGTAGGCGACGCACATGGCGGCAACCACCAGGTTACGCGTGCCGGTGAATTCCCGCTGGTTACCGGCAAGCGGATCTTCATCGACGCTTGCCTTTGCGGTTTCCTGTTCGATCAGCGAAAGATCCGGATCCGCGCTGGACGGGCCTTCTTGGTGTTGAGCATTGGACATGATGTGCCATCCGGGAAATGGGATTGAAAAGGGACACGGGCAGGAGCGTACTCGACCGCCCGTGTCATGCAAACGCGAGGACGTTTACTTGAGGTCCGCCGGGATCGCGTAGCCGTTCTCTTCGAACCAGCGCACGGCACCGGGGTGGAACGGAATGACGGCATTCTTCAGAACGTTTTCCGCCAGCGTTTCCTTGGCGGCGGCGTGGTTCTGAACCATGCGGTCGTGGTTTTCCATCGCAATCGCGGTGATCTCGTAGGCCAGGCTTTCCGGCATGTCCTGATGCGCGATGGCAAAGTTCCAGAGCGACACCGTGCGCAGGTCCTCGGGTTGATCTTCGTAGGTGTTGGCCGGGATCGTGAAATCCTGCATCGCCGGCGCCAGTTCCTTGATCGTCGCCAACGTCTCGTCGCCCATCGACAGGAAGCGGACGTCGTTTTCCACGGCGAGTTGCGCATAGGCACCCGTGGGCAGACCTGCGGCATAGACAAAGGCGTCGATCAGCCCATCCTTGAGCTGGCCTGCGGTGTCCGATCCACCAGCGTTGGAGATATTGGCGGTGTCGTCGGTGGCGTTGAAATAGCGCGTCCAGTAGGTCGCCGAGGTGCCGCCCGCCGGGCCGACCCCGATCCGTTTGCCAACGAGGTCCTGGAAGTTCTGGATGTCAGAACTGGCCAGCACCGCGGCCTGAAGCGGCGTCTGATACATTGGGAACAGGGCGCGCACATTATCGTGCGGGACACCGGGCATCAGCGGGCTTTCGCCGCGGCGCGCTTCGTCTGCCGGGCCCAGGGTGACAAAGCCAAGCTGATGCTCGCCTGTTTCCACCAGCGTCACGTTCTGAACCGGACCACCGGTAATTTCGACGCCCGCGTTCAGGCCCAGAACTTCACTAAGCATGGCGCCAAAGCCGCTGCCATAGGTGAAATAAGTGCCGCCCTGGCTGCCGGTGCCGATGGTGATGCTGTTCGGCCAGCCGTCGCGATCCTGTGCGGCGACGGGCATCGCGATCGTGGCGCACAGCGCCGCGACTGCGGAAATGGTCTTGAATTTCATGGAACTTCCTCCTCCGATGCGCCCCGTATTTTGGGGGCAGCAACAATAAACAGATCATGCGGGGATGGACGGCCTTGGGCTATGCGCCAAATTTTATATTCAATTATGAAATAATCAGGCCGTAGCTTCCAACTCCGGCAGATGGCTTTCAAGCACGGCCAGAAATGCGTCGCGTGCCGGATCTCTTGTGCCGCGCGTCCATGCCGCCGCGAGGATCAGTTTTGACCGCGTCGTGCCATCCGGAATGGTCAGGGGAACGAAAGTCACGCCCGGAACCTGAAGCCGCGACGTCCAGCGCGGGACGATGGCGAGGCCTGTTCCCGCCGCAACGAGGTTGACGATGGTTTGCTTTTCTTCGGCCACCTGGGCAATGCGCGCGGTCAGTCCGACATCGACAAAGAGCTTGATTGTCAGATCGTGCGAATGTGGACGGGACCGGCGATCCGGCACGATCAGAGGTTCGTCTGCCAGATCAGAGATCGCAATACTGCTTTGATCAGCCAACCGATGGTTCTCTGGCAAGGCGACTACGGCGGTTTCGAAAAACAGCGCCCGGAAGTTGAGCCGTTGATCGCGCACATCCGGAGGTCGACAGAAAGCGATATCGAGCGAGCCGCTCAGCAGTTTCGGCAAGAGGTGGATGGTCTTCTGTTCGAAGAGCTGGATTTCGAGATCAGGTTGCTCCTCACGCACCAGCTTCAAGAGTTGCGGGATCAATCCTGCGGCCGCGCTATCGATGGCGCCAACTTTCAGGACCGGCGTCTCTGACTTGCGCACGTTGCGCACCTTTTCTTCAAATTGCTCAGCCTGCGCGACCAGAGCGCGAGCCTCTTCGAGAATGCTGGTGCCCGCTTCGGTAAGGGATACGCTGCGCGTGGTCCGGAGGAACAGTCGCGTTTCAAGCTTGTCCTCAAGTAAGCGAATTTGCCGTCCCAGAGAGGCAGGCAACATATCGAGCGATTGCGCGGCCCGCCCGAAATGCAGGGTTTCCGCGACCGCAAGGAAGCATCTGATCTGGTCGGTATCCAATCTCGCGGTTCCAATAGCCACTATTTCACATCTGTATATAATCTTACGCAGATTGAGGGCGGCAAGTCCAGAGCTGTAGCGTCATGTCAAGTGTCGGACTGACGTCACACAGGAGGAGATAAGATGACGATCCAGCAAACAGCCCCTGCAAATGGCGCATCAGTGCAGTCGCAGGAACTCAACGAACGGACCCAGGAAATGAAAACCTACAAGATCGCCTCCATTCCCGCCGATGGTATCGGCCCCGAAGTCATCGCCGCCGGGCACCAGGCGCTGGAAGCGTTGGCACGCCGTGACGGCGGTTTTGCGTTCGATGTTACCGAGTTCGATTGGAGTTCAGAGCGCTACAAGAAGACCGGGGCATTGATGCCAGAGGACGGCACCGAACAGCTGAAAAATTTCGACGCAATCTTTTTCGGTGCGGTTGGCGCGCCGGACGTGCCCGATCACGTGACGCTCTGGGGTCTGCGCCTGCCGATCTGCCAGGGCTTTGACCAATACGCCAACGTGCGCCCAACTAAGATCCTGCCGGGAATCTCCTCGCCGCTGGCCGGTGTTGGCCCGGGCGATCTTGACTGGGTGATCGTGCGCGAAAACTCAGAAGGCGAATATTCCGGCGTAGGCGGTCGCGCCCATCGGGGAATGCCGGAGGAAGTGGCGACTGAAGTGTCGATCTTCACCCGCGTCGGCGTAGAGCGGATCATGCGCTATGCCTTCAAACTGGCACAGTCGCGCTCTCGCAAATTCCTGACTGTCGTGACCAAGTCGAACGCACAGCGCCACGGCATGGTGATGTGGGACGAAATTGCGCTGGAAGTATCCAAGGATTTCCCGGATGTGACTTGGGACAAAATGCTGGTCGACGCCATGACCGTTCGCATGGTTAAGAACCCGAAATCGCTCGACACGATTGTGGCCACCAACCTGCACGCAGATATTCTGTCTGATCTTGCCGGCGCGTTGGCGGGGTCTCTCGGCGTTGCGCCCACCGGCAACATTGACCCCGAGCGCCGCTATCCGTCAATGTTCGAACCAATCCACGGTTCGGCCTTCGACATAACCGGCAAGGGGATCGCCAATCCAGTTGCCACCTTCTGGACCGCAAGCCAGATGCTGGAGCATCTGGGCGAGACCGCTGCGGCGGAACGTCTGATGCGCGCCGTGGAAAAGGTGTGCGCCGAAGGCATCATGACCCCGGATGTGGGCGGCACAGCGACCACTCAGGACGTCACTGATGCGGTCTGCGACGCGATCCGCGGCGAGAATATCTGAGGACAGCCAAATGACCGAGGACGATGTAAAGGCGCTGCTGCGCCGCATGATGACGGCTGCCATCGCGGCAGCTGACCCGGCGACGGTTCTGGCACGGCACCTGCCTGAAAAGCCCACGAGTCGCTGCATCGTCATCGGCGCGGGCAAGTCTGCCGCGGCTATGGCGCGTGCCCTGGAGAAGGCCTGGCCCGATGTCGAGCTTTCGGGCGTCGTCGTAACCCGCTTTGGCCACGCGGTCCCCACCGATCGCATTTCGGTGCGAGAAGCCTCCCATCCCGTACCCGATGCGGCAGGCTTGGAAGCGGCACGCGACATTCTTCAAACGGCAAAAGCCGCCAGAAAGGGCGATCTCGTGATTGCGCTAATCTCGGGCGGCGGATCGGCGCTGATGCCTATGCCGACACCGCCGCTGACCTTGGAAGAGAAGATCACGGTCAACAAGCTGCTGCTGAAATCCGGCCTGACCATCGACGATATGAACCGCGTTCGGCGCAGGCTGTCGAAGATCAAGGGTGGCGGGTTGGCTCAGGCCGCAAGTCCAGCGAGATTGGTGACTCTTGCGATCTCCGATGTCCCTGGCGACGATCCTGCGGCTGTTGCGTCTGGACCGACTGTGCCTGACCCCACTTCGGGCGACGACCTCTCGCAGCTGGTCGACCGGCTTGGCCCGGACCTGCCGTTGACTGCGCGTGAAATCCTTTTAGCTAAAGCCGAGAAAACCACTGATTTCGAGGTCGATTTCAGGATGATCGCGACACCGCAGATGTCGCTGGAGGCCGCAGCGACGGTGGCGCGAGAGGCTGGAGTGACGCCGGTTCTGCTGGGGGACGCCTTGGAAGGCGAGGCGCGCGAGTTGGGCATTGCCATGGCGGGCATCGCGAAATCTGTTGCCCGTCACGCTGCGCCAGCGCGTGCCCCGGTGGCCTTGCTGTCAGGGGGTGAGACAACCGTGTCCATTGGCGATACTTCCTCGGGGCGCGGCGGACGGAACACCGAGTTCCTGCTGAGCCTCGCGATTGCCCTGAACGGCCATCCCGGCATTCACGCCCTGGCGGTGGACACCGACGGAATCGACGGCACCGAAGATGCCGCTGGTGCTGTGATCGGCCCAGACTTTCTGGAGCGCGCGCAAACAAAAGGCCTGGATGGCACTGTCAATCTGAGGAACCACGACAGCTATTCGCTGTTCGAGGCCACTGGTGACCTGATTCGCACCGGGCCGACCCTAACCAATGTGAATGATTTCCGCGCCGTCGTGGTGCTTTGACGCCTGCTCAGGCCTAACCGAAGGACATCCCATGATCCGCGAAAGACGCGCCAAGATCGTTGCAACTGTTGGGCCAGCCAGCGCCTCGCCGTTCATGTTGCGCAGCCTGTTCAACAAGGGGGTTGATACCTTCCGGCTGAATTTCAGCCATGGCGAACATGACATTCATGCGACCACCATCGCAGCAATCCGGGCTTTGGAAAGCGAGGTCGGCGTGCCGATTGGGATCCTTCAGGATTTGCAGGGACCGAAGATCAGACTTGGGCGAATTGCCGGTGGCGCTCGTATTCTCGACCGACATGAGAAGGTATGCTTTCTACCGGTTGAAACGGCCAAAGACGATACATGTCTGCCTTTGCCTCACCGTGAGATATTCGCGGCTATTGAGCTGGGCCATCGGGTGTTCATCGACGATGGGCGCGTGCGACTTAGAATTACCGACAAGCAGGCGGGCAAACTTGAGGCCGAAGTCATCGAAGGCGGCAAGGTCAGCGACCGCAAAGGGGTCAACCTGCCCGACTGCGTGCTCGACTTGCCGGTGCTAACCGAAAAGGACCGAGCAGATCTTGAGTTCGGCCTTGCCCACGGCGTCGACTGGGTGGCGCTGTCTTTCGTGCAGAAATCCTCCGATCTCGATGAAATCGCCCGGATCATCGACGGCCGGGCTGGTCTGATCTCGAAGATCGAGAAGCCATCCGCGCTCGACGGCATCGACGCGATCATCAACCGGTCCGATGCCATCATGATTGCCCGTGGCGACCTCGGCGTGGAAATCCCGCCCGAAGACGTGCCCGCGCGGCAAAAGGAAATCATCGCGCTGTGCCGCCGCGCCTGCCGCCCGGTGATCGTGGCCACGCAAATGCTGGAATCCATGACAGCCTCCCCCGCGCCCACCCGCGCCGAAGCGTCAGACGTCGCCACCGCAATCTATGATGGTGCCGATGCCGTGATGTTGTCGGCGGAGAGCGCGACCGGAGCCTATCCGTCTGAGGCCGTCGAGGTGATGGACCGGATTATCCGATCAACCGAAAGTCATGCGTTTTACACCAAGGCGATGACAGCTTCGCGCGAGCCATCACAGACGGATGCCGATGCCATTGCCGATACTGGTGCAACGCTCGCATGCGCACTGCACGCAAAGTGCATCATGGCCTATTCCATGTCAGGGTTGACAGGCCTGCGCATTGCGGCACGACGTCCAAAACTGCCTTTGATCGTGATGACTCGCGACCAATCCGTATCGCGCCGAATGGCTTTGGTCTGGGGCGCCCGCTCGGTTCTGGAGGCGACAGCGGAGGACTATGACAGCATGGTCGAAACAGCCAGGTCGGAATGCCAGCGCCTTCTGGCACCGAATGTCGGGGACAAGATGGTGGTCTTGTCAGGTGTCCCTTTCGGGCAAGTGGGAAGCACCAACAACATCCGTGTCGCGACCTTCCGCTGATCAAAATGAACAAGGCTGAAACACCATGAGCTCCATCATCGACATCCACGCACGCGAAATCCTTGACAGCCGGGGGAACCCTACTGTCGAAGTCGATGTCACCCTCGACGACGGCACGCTTGGCCGTGCTGCCGTGCCATCGGGGGCCTCCACCGGCTTGCACGAAGCGGTTGAGCGCCGCGATTGTGATATGGCGCGCTACATGGGCAAGGGAGTTCTAGAGGCAGTGGCGGCGGTCAACACAGAGATCGCCGAGACCATCGTCGGCTTTGACGCTACCGAACAGGTGGCCATTGACATGGCCATGTGCGAACTCGACGGCACCGAAAACAAAGGTCGCCTTGGCGCAAACGCCATACTCGGAGTGTCGCTGGCCGTTGCCAAAGCAGCGGCCAAGTCCACCGGTCAACCGCTCTTTCGCTATGTCGGCGGAACTTCGGCACGCGTCTTGCCTGTGCCCATGATGAACATCATCAATGGGGGAGAGCATGCCGACAATCCGATCGACATCCAGGAATTCATGATTGTGCCGGTTGCGGCGGCGAACATACGCGAAGCCGTGCGCATGGGCTCGGAAGTGTTCCACACGCTGAAAAAAGAGCTTTCGATGGCCGGCATGTCGACCGGCCTCGGCGACGAAGGCGGCTTCGCTCCAGAGATCGGCTCGACCCGCGATGCGCTGGACTTTATCCTCAAATCGATTGAGAATGCAGGCTACAAGCCTGGCGAGGACTTCTACCTGGCCATGGATTGTGCTGCGACTGAGTACTACCGCGACGACAAATACAACATGAATGGCGAAGGCTTGTTGCTGACATCCGAGGAGAATGTCGACTACCTCGCGCGGCTCTGCGACGACTATCCTATCGTCTCGATCGAGGATGGCTGCTCGGAAGATGATTGGGACGGCTGGAAGTTGTTGACCGACCGGCTGGGTGACAAGATTCAGCTCGTAGGGGATGACCTGTTTGTGACCAACCCGGCGCGTCTTGCGATGGGCATCGAGCGGGGATGCGCAAACTCGATGCTGGTCAAGGTGAATCAGATCGGCACTCTGACCGAGACGCTCGAGGCCGTCGGTATGGCGCACCGCGCCCGCATGACCAATGTCATGTCGCATCGGTCGGGTGAGACCGAAGACTCTATCATAGCTGATCTCGCTGTTGCGACCAACTGTGGTCAGATCAAGACCGGCTCTCTTGCACGCTCGGACCGGTTGGCGAAGTACAACCAGTTGATCCGTATCGAAGAGATGCTGGGCGCGGTGGCCGAGTACGGAGGTAAGAGCATCCTGGTGAGCTAAGGCCAACTTAAGGCAATTGTATATTTGACAAACCTGTGTCGTGAGTGTCCGTCGTCGGGGTAAACTGACTCAAAGGACGTACAGGCTCCAAATAGAAAGCCAAGGTTGTCGATGCTTGTCCCGGTGTTTGGGACGAACTCTTCATATCTCAAATAGGTACTTCTCAAAATTCGATAGCAGCGAAAGTCTGCTTCCCGCCCTTGCCGGAGGGAAAATTCACTCCATGACCAGCAACTCAGCAATGCCTCGTAGGCCATCTGACCGCCCTAATTGCACGATCACATCAATCGACTTACTGATGTAAGTCTGTACCTCGGCGAAGGTCAGCGGTGTCCCGGCCTGCAGGACCATGATCGCCAGCCGATCAATGGCCAGCTCTGCGGTTTCTGCGTGGATTGTCGAAACCGACCCGCCATGCCCTGTGTTGATCGCCTCAAGATAAGTAAGCGCCTCCGGCCCTCTCAACTCGCCCACCACGATCCGATCCGGTCGCATCCTCAATGAGGCTTGCAGCAACGCGCCAGCCGAGCGGGGGCTGTCCTTTACCCGATCCGCAAGCAGGCAAACAGTATTCGGCTGATGCGGGAACAACTCGAAAGCATCTTCAATGGTAATGAGCCGCTCGGCATCCGGAACATGAGTCAGAAGGTGGCGCGCAAATGTGGTTTTGCCTGTCGATGTCCCACCGCTCACGAGGATGTTGAGGCGGTTTTCAACCAGTTGCCCAAGTGCGCCAGGAAGATCGGTTTCGGCTTGCTTCGCGATCGCCTTCAGTTTCTCGGCACGGATATCGGACAGGGAGACCGCTTTGCCCTGCAAGTAGGCAGGCTCATAGGCTCGAATGTCAGTCTCTCCAAAGAGCCGGACAGTGATCGCCGCGCCTTGCTCCACAGCAGGAGATACCACGACCTGCACCCGCAATGGACGTCCGCGGAATTCCACTTTGCCGGACACAAGCGGGTTCTTTTCCGAGACCTTGGCCTTGGCGTCACCGACGATGGTTGTGCCGAGATTGATTGCATCAGTTGGATCAACGACTTGATCGGCAAGTTCCATGGCGACGGACGCACGGCGTTCGATCCACAACCGGCCATCGGGATTTATGGCCAGTTCAATGACGTCGTCATCGGTCAGCCAGCGCTTGAAAGGCGCGAGGTAGCGTTCAAGGTAGGAAGTGGGTAGGGGCGTCTCATTCAATAAACTACGACGTCCCTGTCCACGAGAACGGTCACGCTGGCGCCCTGGTCAACATAGATCGTCGGCGCCAAGGAGACTTGATCCGCGATGACCGAACTGGTGGCATCCGACAGGTCGGAACCGATATTCGCGAGCACATCTGCGGCAGTCTCATCCTGAACCCGTTCTGCGGCCACAGACGGTGCGGCACCGATGATCGAGATCAGGGCGGCCCCGCCAAAGCGTTCAAGGAACTTGGTGTCGACCAGTCCGGTCAAACCGGATCGACCAAGCTGATCCCCACCGACCGCCGAGATATCGATTGAGGTTCCATCGGGTGTGAGGATGCGGGTCCAGAGGATCAGGATGCGTTTCTGGTTCACCTCGATGCCGGAGCGATATTGGCCGAAGAGGCGTGATCCACGCGGGATTAGAATCCGATCTCCGGAAAACGCTGGCACGGGTTCGGAGACCACCGCGACGACATTGCCCGGCAAGTCGCTGTTGATCGCTGTCTGCAGCGCGGCCTGGATCACTGATCCTTGCGCGAGGGTGCGGTCCGGGAATTCCATACGGGAGGCTTCCTCAACCTCAAGCGGCCGGGCGGCGGTTTGCAGATAGGCTTCGTTTTCGGAGAGCGGGGTGCCTTGTCCGGCTGGTGTTGCCCCCGGCGTTCCCGGTGAAGCAGCTGTAGCGCCGTGACCATCGGCATAGACAATAGCGGGTGACCTGATTTGCGCGGTGAGGAGTTCCGCCGCCGCGCGCTTGGCTTCCCGTTGTCGCTGTTCTTCTTCCTGCCGACGACGTTCCTCGAGAAGACGCTGATCGGCAATGAGGGCACCCTGATGCAACTCGGCCTCGAGCGCTTCCCGCTGCGCGCGTTCCGCATCGAGCAGGCTTTGCAGACTGCTCATGCGGGATGCGTTTTCCCGCTCCAAGGCTGTCAGCTCACGCTCCCTTTCTGCGATCTGCTCTTCGAGCGCTTTGGTTTGGGCATCAAACGCATCGCGCAGATCACCAACGGCGGCTTGGATTTCCGCATTGCGCTCGGATTGGCTGGCGGCGAGGGCCTCGCGCAGTCGGGCCAGTTCGTCGAGCACTTCGCGGCTCGGTTCCGGGGCAGGGGTGGCCGGCACGTCCAGCGCCTCTTCAACCGCGATCAGCGCGTCATTGACCCGCCGATCGGTTTCATCTGGGGGGAATTCCAGACGTCCGCCGCCGGGCCGTCCATCCTGGAATGGCGTGACTTCGGATGTCTCGAGCGGTGTGGTGCCGACTTGGGCGCTGGTAGCGAGCCAGTAGGCCACACCAGCGCCGCCGAGCCCTATTGCTATCGCGAAGGCACCCACACCAATGCCGCCCGCGCGGGGCTTTGTCTTGCCGTCCTTGAACGTGTCGAGGCGTTCCTGCAGATCGGGATCATCAGCCATGGTTAGTTGCTCACATAGATGGCGGTGCGATCCCGCGCGACGCAGAGCGCCTCGTCATCGATCCGCAGAGTCCAATAGTCATTCACACCGAGCACGCGGACTGTGTTGCCATCCTGGGTCCAGTTGACAGTGCGTTCACGACCCGCGTCGTCAGCCTTGAATATCGCGGGCTGGCGACCGTTTTCGGGGAAGGTGAAATAGGTGTAGCGCCCATCGTCATAGACCGTTGCCGGGCGGAAATCGCTTTCGCCGGAGACGAGATAAGAGTAGTTGCGCGGCGCCTCAAAGCCCTTGGGTGTGTTTGTCCGTGCCCGGCGCGCATCCTCCGGATAGCGAAACCGTACCTCGAAGAACATGCCCGTCCGGTTCGGGATCGAGCCTTCGCGCAGATGGAAAGAATAGCTCCGCCGATTGGTGATCACCGTCATGTTGGTGGAGGCCCCTTCAACATGGGGCTTGATGGTGAGCACGTTGCCAAGTTCAGGGATTGGATCAACCTGGAAGCTTTCCGTGTCACCGACGATCACAGCTTCGAACCGCTCGCCACGCCCGAAATGGATCGTGGTCGAATGGCGCAAATCGGTCTCGATGCGGAACACCTGGTTTTCGTTGTAGACGGCGTAGCGGATGCGAACATCAAGCGGACCGCCTGTGGGCGTGGCCTCGGCGAGGGCGGTGGCTGGCAAGGCAAGTGCCAGCAAGAGAAGGGGCAGCAGATTCATGATCAGTTCTCGAGAGTTTCGGCATCGACGCGGTAGGAGGTGACGACAAAGCCAAGGGGGTTGGCCCAGACATCCTGCAGGCGCTGGCGGGTTTCCGGGCGGAATTCATAGGCGAGGGTGGCGACATAGGGCCGGGTCACGGTGCGCGTGTCGCGCTCACGTCGGAGCGTTCGGGTGAAGCGGACCTGGGCGACGCCCGGTTCGATCTGGTTCACCGAGCGGATGACCACGTCGATCTTGGCCTCGCGGCCATAGACGGTGATCGGGTAATCCTCGTTGGTCGAGGACCAGAGATCGCGCAGGGTGCGGGCGGCATCGCCTTCGGAACGGTCAAGCACCGAGTTGATGCGTTGCTCACCATCGGTGAGATCATAGGTCTCACGGTCATCAACATAGGCGACAAGATTGGCCTGGATGATGGCGTCGCTTTCATCGAGGGTGAGGGCGGCGACTTGCGATACGCGATCCATCTCGCCGGTTTCCTTGTCGACGACGACGACAAAGGTCTCGACGGATTTGAGCGGGAAGAGTGAGACAGCGCCGAGAAACCCGGCCAGCCCGACGACCACGCCTGCCGCTGCCACGAAATACGCAAATCGCTCACGCCGCCTTGGCCCATAGATGAAATCCGCCTCGAAGGCGTCACGTGCTTTGCTCATGGATCAGGTGGCCTCGTTGGAACTGCGAAGGGATTTGGCGCGGGCAAGAACGGCGCCTGGGGTTTGGCGAATGACCTGGCCGGCCTTAACCACGCCATCGCTGGTGGCGCGTTGAAGTTCATGGGGTGTCTTGCCGGTGGCCATACGGGCGGCCCCACCGGTGCCGTATTCGCCCGCGTTCACGACGCCCTGCCGCGCGAGGCCCGTGAGACCGATGGCATTGGATGCGATGCCGACGACGCCGGTGAGATTCGAGGCGATGTAGGGCACCGAGGCCATGATGCCAGCACTCAGGATAAGGATGACGAGGAAGGGCAGGATCAGGCTGACCGTGGCCACGTTGTCGGGATCGGCGGAGGACGCCCCTACGCTCTCGGCGATGGCGACGATGATGCCGGCGGCACCGGCTGCGGCCACTGGCATCAGGGCGTAGCCAATGGTGGCGCGCGACCAGGCCTCAAAGAGCGATTGGGTGGGTTTGAACAGTGAGGCCAGTATCATGAAGGGCGCGATGACAATCATCAGGGTGAAGACGATCTTGGCGAAGGCGATGATCCCGGCGGTGACAGCAGCAAAGATGGCTGACAGAACAAAGAAGATCGCACCCAGGACCGCGCCGAAGACCCAGCCCGCATTATCCCCGATCGCATCGCCATAGGCGGTGATGCGATTGACCATGGAATCGAGGCTTTCATAGACGCCGGCTTCGTCGCCGGATGCCGTGAGAGATAGGATGCGGGCCCCGATGGCGTCTGGAACGTCCGTTGCGATCCCGTAGATGATGGAGAAATTGTCCCAACTCTGGGCGAATAGGCCGACCAGGGCTACTTTGATCCCAAAGGCAAACGCGCTTCCGAAATTCATGGGTCGTAACTGCATCACGACATTGACGCCGAGTAGTATCAGCAAGACGCCTGAACCGATGGAAATCACGTCGCCGATTTGGCCTGCGGCCTGGACAAACCCAGCTTCCGCGACGGAGTCGATGGCGTCATCCACCTCGCTGAGTATGTCGCGAATGATCCCCATTACTCTGAGCAGACCTCTTGGAGCTCGGCTTCCAGAGCGCCGGCTTCTCCTCGCAGAGCGATAACATCGAAGGGGAGTTTTGGGTTGTCAGACGTCTGGAACCGTTCATGCGCAACGATGGCGTCATCCCATGACACCGCATCGAACTGGCAGCCACAGTTGCGCGCCTCAATGGCCCTTTCCGCCGCGATGATACGGAGGATTTCTCGGTAGCCATTGCGGACAAGGGCGAAGGAATGCAGTTCGCGCGGCGGTCGCGGTGCCACACAGGGCAAGGCGGGTTCTTCAGGCTGAGCCATGGTTTCAAAGCTGCCGGAAGTCTGGGCGAAACCCGGGCCTGCGAAGGCCAGCAAAAGCCCAAGCGCGATATCGATACGTCGGATCATTCCGGAACCTCCATGGAGCGGAAGCGCCGTTCGGCGGCGAGAGTGGCGGCATCGACAACGCCGAGTTGGCCCGCGCTTACGCCCTGGGCCGCTTCGAGCCGCCAGATCTGGGTCATGATGATCCCAAGCTCGGCGGTGACACGGGTGTTGAGATCGACCGCCGCCTTCAGCCCGTCCTGATCATCAATGAGGCCCACCATGGTTTCCAACCGCTCAAGGCTGGCCCCGGCCTCCCCGTGGGATTCTTGCGCTGCCACCGAGAGCATGGCGCTGGCACCTGCCGAGGTGGCGAGGCGGTTGTCGGCGGGTTCCGTGGAGGAGGATAGGTCAGACAAGTGTGTTGATGTGAGACCTGTTCCGGTGAGTGCGGTCTCGACCTGGCCCGACAAGTCCGATCCGGAGATAAACCCGGAGGTAAAATCCCCGTTCGCCAGTGCCTGCAAGGTTTCGAGGGGTCCGACCATGGCGCCGCGCAACTCTTCGAACTCTTCGATCGTGGCGAAGAGATCACCAAGCCCGTTGCCGTTGATAAGAGAGCGCAATTGGGCCTCAAGGTTTTCGAGCTGCATGAGTTGGGTTTCCAACTCACGCCGGAGCGTGGTCAACTGCTCGTGCTGGATGCCGAGATCCTCAGCCATGTGTTCGAGTTGCAATAGAAGCTGACGAAGGGCCTGGCCATCGAAGGTCGGCACGCCCTGGGAAAGGGCAGGGGATGTGCAAAGGGCAAGCGCGGTGACTGCGCTAAGTAGAACGCGTTTCATTCGGAAACCTCCATGGCCATGAACTCCCTCTCTTCAATACGATTCACGACCAGATGCTGGGCATGGGCTGCCTCGCGCATCTGGTTTGCCGCCATCAGTCGCACACGGAGAGAGAGAATGCGGGCGATCTCGGCCCGCGCGTAGGTGTTGAGTTCGATCGCGGCCTTCACGTTCGGCTGTTCATCGATTTGCCGGATGATCGCCGCGAGACGGTTGACCACCTGCTCGGTCGTGGCATGGGCATCGGCAGCGTAGTAGAGGCTTGCATCCGAGATGTTCGAATACTCCGCCAGCGCCATATCGGCAGGTGTCAACGTGCCGAGCGCGTCCGCGCCGCCAACCACGGCCAAGTACTCGTTGTAGAAACGCGAGATATTGCGCACGTAGCCCTGGGTTTCCGGGAAGGGCGGGACACCACCATATTGCTGCACACGACCGGGCCCGGCGTTATAGGCGGCCAATGCGTGCGGGATGTTCCCGAAACTGTTCAATTGTGTGGTGATGTAGCGCGCGCCGCCGCGCAGATTGTCCATCACGTCATAGCGGTCGACGCCCATATCAGAGGCGGTGCCGGGCATGAGTTGGGTGAGACCGTAGGCGCCGACGGGGCTTTGCGCGGTGACGCTGAACCGACTTTCCTGTTTGATCAGGGCTTGGAACAGGCAACGCCATTGGGTTGGGGAAAGACCGGCCCGCGCCACGCCGGGCGATCCGGCATATTCCGCGGCGACCTGCACGATCATCATCTCGATGGTCTCGCGGCCCTCCCCAAAGAGGCGGCTGTCCATCGGATGATTAGAGGTAGACGGATAGATCGCCGAGGCCGGAAAACTGGCATTGCCCTCAAGGGACTGGATGTTGAACCCCTGTCCGGTGATTGCATTAGTGATCTCTTCCAGCACGCGCAGCTGTTCGGCCTGGATCTCGGCCAGTTGTTCTTCGGTAGAAAGAACCTCGCGTTGTGTTGCCGCATCCTCGCCCAACTGACCAAGCATTGCGACCAGCTGCCCTAGCCCGGAATTGTCCTGGACCGGTACGCCTTGCGCGAGCGCGACAAAAGGCAGGCAGACAGGCAGACAGAATGTGGCTGCAGATATGAGGAGGGCGGTACGCATCAGCCGCCCAGCACCGGCTCGAATGCGCAATCACTATCGATGTCGGGGGATTTCGTGGAAAACGACAGGTGTGGGGTCGCGTTGCGAGACACCACCGGTTCGCCGTTCTTGCCAAAGCAGGGCGAGGTTTGCTCGGTGTAACGTTCACAAGCTGCAACGCCGAGAAGGGTGATCATTAACAAGGTCACTCGCATGGTTTTCTCCAGAATTCAGGGTTGCTGCGCCAATCGGCGCCGACCTGCGCCTCTCCGGTCCGACCACCCCCAAGGATTGGGAGCAGGTCCCCAAGGGCGGACAGATCGGCATCGACAAAGAGGCTGTCACCGGCGGAGCGGACCAGAGCGATGCGCTGACCGGCCGTTGGTTGGGTGAGCAGGGCGGCCTCCTTTTCCGAGACGCGCAGGAAGTCGTAATCGGTGGGCGTGGCGCGATCGTTGGGGAAAAGGATCTGGGTCGGGACGGTTTCAACGATGGTTTTGCCGACCCGCGCATCGCGCAATTGGCTTGGATATTGCGTCATCATCACCACGACGCAGTTCATCTTGCGCAGCGTCACCAGCCAGTTTTCCAGTCGTGCGCCAAAGTAGGGATCATCGAGAAGCTTCCAGGCTTCATCGAGTACGATGATCGTGGGACGGCGATCCTCGACCACGCGTTCGATCTGACGAAAGATGTATGAAAGCACCGCCATGCGCTCTGTCGACATGTCGAGGATCTCGGTCATGTCAAACCCGACGATGTCACTGTCGAGCGCCAGGGTGGGGCCGGAGGGATTGGCGGCGAAGACCCAGCCATAACGTCCACCCGGCACCCATTCGCCGACGCGGGATTGCAACTCGCCGCCATCGTCGAGTGCGCGGAACAGGGTCTCGAAACTCTCGAAGGATTGCAGCGAAGCCCCGGCTTTCGCGTTCTGGCGCACCGCGCTTTGGATATGGCGGGACTGTTCGCCCGAGAGGGTGCCGTGGGTGGAAAGAAGCGTGCCCAGCCAGTCCGACAACCAGGCACGACCGCGTTCATCGGTTTCCGTGGCCAACGGGTTGAGCCCTGTGGGCACACCGGCCCGCACCTCGTGATACTTGCCGCCCAAGGCGCGCACGGCCATCTCGAGGCCGCGGTCCTTGTCGAAGAAGAACAGCCGCGTGCCGACGCGTTGCGACTGCGCCGCGAGAAAGGCCGTCGTCAGCGTCTTGCCGGTGCCGGTGCGGCCCAGCACCAGCGTATGGCCGACAGTGGGTTCTTTGACCGCGTCACCCGCCTCGTGGAAATTGAACCTATAACCGGAGGTGCCAACGCTTGGCAGCACGGTGATCGGCTCGCCCCAGGGACTGTCCTTGCCACCGCGTCCTTCGACCGATCCATGCAGCGCCGCGAAATCCGCGAAATTGATCGAGGAGATCGGCGTGCGTCGTGCCCGGTAGCCGAAGTTGCCTGGATGTTGTGCAAAATAGGTGGCTTTCAGTGCCATGTTCTCGCGCACGATCACCGCCATGATCTCCTGGCCCGCGCGCTTGATCTGTGCCGCGGCGCGTTCGAGCATGTCGCGGCTTTCTGCGTAGACTGCGATGGAGAGGTGATGATTGCCAAAGGCGATGCGGCCCGCTTCCTGATCATCTGCGGCAATGGCGAGTTGGTCGCGCAGTGACACGGCAGCATCGTCAGAGGCGTGCATCTGACGGATGATCCGCTGGATGCGCTCGGCCATGATATTGGTCGGGATCGGGGTGAAAGAATTGGTCAGCACCACGTCAAGCGGCAGGTCGAGCCCGTCGAGCAGCGTGACATCCGTGAGGGCCGGGTAGGATTTGATACTGAAGAGCGCCCCGTATCGGGTCGCACCGGTGGTGGCGCACTCAACCCGGACCGTGTCGCCTTCGAAAGTTGCACGGACATCGCCCAACTGATGAGACAAGGGCAGGGCGCTTTGGCCAAAGGCGACCGGGGCAAACGATCCGGAGTTCAGCGTGTTCAGAAACCCAAGCCATTCACCACCCGCCCTGGTCAGGCGCATTGGCTTGGCATTGGCAAGCGCAACCTCGAAGAACCCTACGACTTCGTTCAACTCCTGCATCCGAGCCGCGCGATCCTTGACCCAGCCTTTACGGGCAAGGCCACGCAAGAGCGGCAGCCGAGAGGTCAGTTCAGGACGGCGCAGGATGGTGAGGTAAAGCTGTGTCTTCTTTGGTTGCAGGTCTGTTACGTGGCGCTGCCAACGCCGATCAATCTCAGCGGCAAAGCTGTCACCTTCAATGGGATGCAGCGAAAGATCCTGCGGCACCGAGATCCGATGCACATAAAAGCCAAAGAGATCGCCGGTCTGGGCGACGATGGCCGCAACGGCCCGGCGCAAGGCGTCGAGTTCGACGTCCGGCGTGGTCATCGGGTTGAGACCGTCAAGGCGAAGGGTGGCCATCAAGTCACCCTCACGCAGGATCATCACGTCTTCAGAGACCCGCGCAAAATACGGCAGGTGCTCTGCGAGAAAGCTTTCCCTCGCGAAGGTGCTCCCGTCCGCCGCCATGAGGGCGGGGGAGGTGGGTTTTGAGCCATCAAGCGCCAAAGCTATCGCCCCCATGCAAGGTACGGTTCTTCGTGCTTCGAACCGAGCCATAGGAAACCCGCAACACTTCGAAGAAATGCGGCTCCTTGTCGGCCACGAACCAGAGCACTGGGTAGGCGATGAGTCCAATCAGGAAGAACACCAGCGACTTGGTCCAGATGAAGGGCAGAACGACCCCCATGGCCAGCACGACGAGGTAGCCGACAGGGAGGCCGAGATATTTCGGCGGGCGTGCAAGGCCCAGAAAGAGGGGGGAACGTTCCGACATCGCTCTGGCTCGCTCTTAGGTGAAGCCGTCGACGATAGTGCCAGCCGAGAAGATCAGCACGATTCCGATGATGACGGAGGCGAACCATCCCCAGTTGAGGCGCCCCATCATGCACATGAAACCAGTGCCGATGACGGCAAGCGTGGCCACCGCGATGCCGATCGGCCCGGTGAGGGCAGCTTCGACCGTTTCCAGCATGGTCTGGATGGGGGAAAGGTCTTGCGCGAGCGCAGGGGTCGCCAGAAACGCCAAGGTTGTGGCGCATGGCAAAAGGTATCTTGGTCTGAGTTTCAGCATGGTTTTCCTTTTTGAGATCAGTTTAGGTCGATGACGACCGGTGCACGCGTCGGTCCAAAAGTGGCGACGCGAATGACGGGCTTCTCAATTGGCAGCCCGGAAAGACGTGAACGAATGCGGTGAATCCGTGCGATATAGGCGCGTGTCTCGGTGAAAGGCGGTACACCGCCAAACTCGCGGACGCGGTGCGGCCCGGCGTTGTAAGCGGCCAGCGCCAGGTCGATGTCCCGGAACTCGGCAAGTTGTGCGAGCAAATACCGTGCAGCCCCTTCGAGGTTCTGATTGGGGTTGGTACGATCAACGCCCAGCTCACGTGCTGTCGCAGGCATCAGCTGGCCAAGCCCATAGGCCCCTTTTGGGCTGACAGCAGTCGGGTTGTAGCTGCTTTCGGCCTCGATCAGGGCCTGAAACAGAACATGCCAATCGTTGGCGGCTAGTCCAATCACACTTAGGCTGCGGTTTGCAGCATGCCGATCAGAGGTCGCGCGGATGGCCGCAAGAACCTCGCGTGCGGATGCGGGAACAGGCGGCGATACGCGTTCGACGGCGGGCTCAGCAGTTTCTCGTTCATGATGTGTCCAGCCGGATGTTCTGACGCTGCCGTCAGCCGAGATCACCATCAGATCCGCCATCGCCCTCTGGGGCGTTGCGGATATCGAGATCGATAGAGACAGGGCGACCGTCACCATAATTGGTGTGATGATTGACGAGCCCCGGCCAAACCGCGAAGTGGCGGACTTTAGGCCCGTGTTTCTGGACCTTGGCAGCGACCAGGATGAGCTCTTCATCCCCAACCACATAGATGCACTGGTAAAGCGGCTTACCGTCACCTGTGCCCCCCACGAGCTCATACCGACAGGTGAAGTCCACCTTCCTCGCAATGAGGTCTTTCACACCATCCAGTGTGATCAGACTCAGGTGTCTTGCTATCGGCATGGTCTCTCCCCTTGAGAGACCTTCATACATGATGCAAATGACACGGAAACTACAGTTAGAGTCAATATATATAAAACGTAGAAAATAGAAAAAGATAGCAAAACGTCGAATTCGCCGCTACGTTGAGCCCGAATTCGGCTACCACACGGAGGGGTAGATGCGGCAACTTATTCTCAGCTTGGTTGTTTCAGCGGTGATTCTACCGGTCTCGGCCAAGCCATCGCGCGCCTACGACATGGACTGCGCAATCATGCTCTGTATGGCGGGTGGGTTTCCGCCGAGCCCGGTCTGTTCAGCGGCCTATGCGACCATGATCCGTCGGATCACGCCCTGGCCAGTTTTGCCGCCATTTGGCATTTGTACCTTCGCCGCCGTGCCGGTCGAATTGGGCGGTCCTGGTGGCGAAGGGGAGGTAGATATCTCTGTGCCTGAGTATGCCTGGTTGCGACGGACGCGGGTGCTTTGGTTTCAGGGATATGCTCAACGCGATCGGGGCGGCGACATTCTGTACTGGGTTTGGTGGATCAATGCTTGCGATCACGAGAACAGCAACTGTCGGCGCCATATTCGCGTCGGTAGCTCATCAACACCGTGGTCCGGGAGTTTTGTTTCCCCAAACGATCAGAGCATCCCGTATCCAACTCGCGATGGTTTAGGGCGCTACTATTCGAGAGCTGTGATGGTTGAGTATGGCGACTTCGAGGGCAAAATGGATCACTCGGATTGGTTCTCATATTAAGAGGCCTTGCCACTCGTTTTCTTGCATTCGACCGACCGCACTTTGATTTCGAGACCTTCCGCGGAGTCCGGATCGATATGCCAATCGCGAACAACTCTTCCCGTGTTCCAGCGGTAGTCGCGCCATACAACCTTAATCATTCCAGAAATCTCCGCGATACCCTCGCGAATAGGTTGTGCTGACAGGCGTTTCTTATTCATGAAAAGACTTACTTGATACGAAAATCGGAAGGGGTTACTTGCGGTTGGTGCGCGGCTTAACCAATTCGCTAGGATCGACTCCCAGGGCGTTGGCGATCTTTTCCAGGGCGGTGAGCGACATGGCGTTCTTGCCGTTTTCGAGCTTGCCCATGTAGCTGCGGCTAAGACCGGCCGAGAACGAGAGCGCTTCCTGGCTGAGCCCTCTGGCTCGCCGGACATCCTGAATGTTCTGTCCTACACGCTCTGGTAAATTCATGACCGGACATCGGCCATGTAGAGGATTAATTTGCCACGCAATATAGTTCGCATTCGACCTCGGCGACACGAAACCTTCCGAGATGTGCGAACGACTAATTTGAGGAAATCACTTGGGTAGGAGCACTTGATTCTGACATAATATCAGTGGATTGGTGAGTGGCGCGTAATAGTTGTTATGTTAAATAATGCGCGTGTTGCCCTCTACGCGACGACCGAGAATTGGCCCATCATTCCTCCATCTTCGTGCTCAAGAATGTGACAATGGAACATGTATGGCAACGCTTCGGTGGCTGGTCGGGTGAACCGCATCAGGATATCTGCCTGACCATTGATCAGGATCGTGTCCTTCCACCCCGTGTTCTGCGGCGCAGGGGCTTGTCCGTTTTCACTGAGCACTTGGAACATGACGCCGTGAACATGAAACGGGTGCATCATCATGTTTGCCGACACCGTCCATTTCTCGACCTGCCCAACCTGGGTCGAGAAGTTGATCTTTGACATATCAAAGGCCTGTCCGTTGATGGAAAAGCGGTTTCCAGCGCCGCGCATCATCATGCCGGGGCCCATGGCCATGTCGAGGGTGATATGGCGTCCAGCGGCATTGCTCGCGTCCATATTCGGGCGAGAGCCGCCAAGGCTGTCAGGTATACGGGTCATACGCACCGGAGCTGCCGGATCAACGGTAAAGGGCAAAACCTCGAACGGGGGACCAGACGGGCGGCGTCCACCCATCATGCCCCCCATCATTCCTTCATTGATATTCTGCCCACTTAGAAGCGAGAGGTTCCGACCATCGCCGAAATCCACAAGCACCTCATAGCGCTCGCCTGGTGCAAGGGTCAGTTCGTCCAGCACGACTGGGCGATCCAGAAGGCTGGCGTCAGCACCAACGAGGTGCATCGGACGACCATCCGACAGGGTCAGGGTATAGATCCGGGCGTTGGAGCCGTTGAGTAGACGCAGGCGCACCACCCCTTTGGGCACGACCGCCGTGGCCCCAACCTGCCCATTGACCAGCATCGTGTCCCCTAGGAACCCCATCATCTGGTCAGGCATGGACAGCTCATAGGACATGCGCCCTTCCTGGTCGAAGCGGCGATCCTGAAGGACAAGTGTCAGGTCATCCACGCCATAATCCGTCGGCAGTCCGCGGGCATCATCCTGACCGTCAGTCAGGTGCAAGACACCCGCCAGGCCCATCTGCACTTGCCGGGCTGTCATGCCATGCGTGTGGCTGTGATACCAGACGGTCGCGGGAGGCTGGTCGATCGGGAGGACAGGAGACCAGGTTTGGCCAGGTTGAACCAGCTGGTGCGGTCCGCCATCCACGTCCCCGGGCACGACAAGCCCATGCCAATGAACCGAGATTGCCTCGTCCAACGCATTGCTGACCTCTGCGGCGGTTTCAGACTGGTGATGCAGCCTCAGCGTCGGCCCCAGAAAGGGCTGGTCGTGCCCGGGGACGTGGCCCAAGCGCGTGTCGGCAGTTGCGCCAGCATGGCAGCAGAGCCCATGCCGGACAGAAGGGTGCGACGTGTGATCATGTTCGAAATTCCTTGTGGGTCAATGGGACGGTTCAATGGCAGGGATCGCCACTGAGACCTTCGAGAATGGGGCAATCCGGGCGATGATCCCCCGCGCATTCCTTGGACAGGTGGGTCAGGGTCTCATGCATGGCTTGCAGATCGATGATCTTTGCTTCGATCTCTTCCAAATGCTTGTTTGTTATTTCTTTTACCTCTGCACTGGCGCGGGTTTCATCCTCGTAGAGCGCCAGCAAGTTGCGGCAATCACCAATGGTGAACCCCAAGGCACGGGCGCGGCTGAGAAAGATCAGCTTGTGCAGGTCAGTTTCGCGAAAGACGCGATAGTCGTTCGTGTCACGCAGTGGTTTGACCAGGCCGATATCCTCGTAGTAGCGGATGGTTTTGGCGCGCAGACCGGTGCGCTTGGATACTTCGCCGATGTTCAGATTCATGTCGCTTCCTCGCTTATCCGACTAGTGCCGGGTTCAGGGTCTCGGTTTCTTGCATCGGGATGGCTGCTTTGTCGTTCAGCACCGGCTTAACCCAACGCAAACGCAGTGCATTTGTTAGCACGAACACGCTGGACAGAGCCATCGCCCCGGCTGCCAGAACTGGCGACAGGAGCAGCCCGAAGGCCGGGTACAAAACGCCTGCAGCCACAGGGATCAGCAACGTGTTGTAGCTGAAGGCCCAGAACAGGTTCTGCCGGATGTTACGCATGGTGCGCGTCGATATGTCGAAGGCGTTGACCACGCCGGTCAACTCGCCGGACATCAAAACAACATCTGCCGCTTCGATGGCAACATCGGTTCCGGTGCCGATAGCAATGCCCACATCCGCAGTGGCCAGCGCAGGGGCGTCATTGATGCCATCGCCGACAAAAGCCAGTTTGCCACGCGTGCGCAAATCTTCCAGTGCGGCGACTTTTCCCTCGGGCAGGACCTCGGCCACAACGATATCAATGCCCAATTCTGCGGCGATGGCTTCAGCCGTCCCTTGATTGTCACCGGTAATCATGGCCACGCTCAACCCCAGATCATGCAATGCAGATATGGCTGCTGGAGTTGCTGGTTTGACCGGATCCGCCACGGCAATCGCCGCCGCAATCTGCCCGTCGATTGCTGCATAGAGCGGGGTTCGCCCCTTGCGGCCCAATTCGTCGCCGATCTGGGCAAGTTTGCCCATGTCGATCCCCTCGCGCTGCATTAACCGGTCAGCTCCGACAAGAATGCGGTGACCGCCAACGGTCGCCTCGACGCCGTATCCGGTGATCGACGTAAAGGCTGTGACCTCGGCGCCATCCAACCCTCTTTGGGTGGCGGCACGCGTGATGGCTTCGGCAATGGGGTGTTCAGACTGGGCCTCGATGGCGGCAACCAGTCGCAGCACCTCATCGCTGTCAAACCCATCCGCCGCGATCAGGTCGGTCAGCTCGGGACGGCCCTGGGTCAGAGTACCGGTCTTGTCCAATGCGACCACACGCGCTTCCTGTAGCATTTGGAGCGCATCGCCTTTCCGGAAAAGAACTCCCATTTCGGCAGCCCGACCGGTACCGACCATGATCGACGTAGGCGTTGCCAGTCCCATCGCGCAAGGGCAGGCAATGATCAATACGGCGACGCCTGCAATTAGCGCAAAGCTCAGTGCCGGGTCAGGTCCAAAGACCAGCCAAGTCAAAACGGTTAAGGTGGCAACTGCCATGACCGCAGGGACGAACCAGGCGGTAATCCGGTCTACCAAACCCTGGATCGGAAGCTTGGCCCCCTGCGCCTGCTCAACCATCTGGATAATTTGCGCCAACATCGTGTCAGCACCAACCTTGGTTGCCTCGAAGATCAATGCGCCAGTGCCGTTCACCGTTGCACCGACGATCTCTGCCCCAGTGGATTTCTCAACCGGGACGGGTTCGCCGGTGATCATGCTTTCATCGACATAGGAATGGCCGTTGATCACTTTGCCATCCACGGCGATTTTCTCGCCAGGACGCACGTGGATAAAGTCACCCACGATGATCTCCTCGATCGCCAATTCGACAACCTCGCCCTCCCGTTCCACTCGCGCGACCTTTGCCTGCAACCCGACAAGCTTGCGGATTGCCTCGCCTGTACGTCCCTTGGCGCGTGCTTCCAGAAAGCGACCCAGTAGGATGAGAACGACAATTACAGCCGCTGCCTCATAGTAGACATTGGCAGTGCCTGCGGGCAGAACTCCCGGCGTGAAGGTGGAAATCAGTGAAAACCCGTAGGCCGCTGAAGTGCCAAGCGCGACAAGCGAGTTCATGTCCGGCGCGCCCTTGAACAGCAGCGGAAATCCCTTTGTGTAGAAGCGCAGACCAGGGCCGAACAGAACGATTGTGGTCAGGACAAATTGCAAAAGCCGGCTGTTTTGCAGGCCGATGCTTTCTTCGATCCACATATGCATGGCCGGAAACAAATGACCGCCCATCTCGATCACAAAAACCGGTAGGGCCAGAATTGCGGCGACCAAGGTAAGTTGCCCAAGTCGCGCGATCTCTGCCGCCTTGCGGTCCTGTTTGCTGAGGTCTTCTCCAGCTTTGAGTTTGGCGGGGTATCCAAGTTCGGTGGAAATCCTGGCCAAGTCCGCCGGCGTAGTTGCCCCGGTAGCGTAGCGTATGGTCGCGGTCTCTGCCGCCAAGTTTACCTGCGCATCAATTACGCCGTCACTGGCCTTCAATTTGCGCTCAACCCGGCCAACGCAGCTGGCACAGGTCATGCTTTCGACGTCCAAAGTAATCTCGCTGGTCGTGGCTGGATAGCCCGCTTCACCCAACGTGTCGATCAACCCTGCAAGGTTGGCGGGGGCGGCAAAGCTGACCCGGGCTGTTTCATTCGCCAGGTTGACCGCGGCATCGGACACGCCGGGAATGCCGGCAAGCGTTCTTTCAACACGGCCGACACAGGACGCACAAGTCATGCCTTCGACCGACAATGTAAGCGTTCGTTTCTCTGACATGACACTCTCCGCGATTCGTGGTTCTAAATATGGTTTGGGGGGTTCCAGTGTGGGTAGGGTCAAGCCTTGAATATCACGTTTTCTTGATGCTTGACCTTACCCCGTGGGAACCCCCAATCCCTTCATTGAACGAAAAAACGGAGACTACCATGAGCAAGTTCAATGTACCCGATATGAGCTGCGGTCATTGCAAGGCTGCTATCGAAAAGGCCGTTGGTGCCGCCGATGGAGATGCGGTTCTGAGTTTCGACCTGGAAGCGCGTACCGTCGAAGTCACAAGCAGACTGGGCGACGCCGAGCTGACAAAAATCCTGGAAAAGGAAGGTTACCCCAACACGATCGCTGCCTAGGTCAATGCACCATCTCGCCGGTTGCCATGCCAAGGTGATGTGCTTGATGGTGGCCCCCTACGGCCATTAATCCAACGAAGCCCAAGGCGCGAATGACATCGACTTCGTCGGATGAGGTCACTGTCCATGTGACCTCATGCCTGCCAATCGCGGCTACACTGGACCAGCCCGTCTCTATTGCCAGAGCCGGTGCATGTGCTGGCACCATGCGCCGAACGGCTTCACCACCTGGCCCAGTCAACCCGACACGGAACATCACGCCATGTGGGACCTGTTCGACAGTAGCCTCGGCATGCGTGATCAGGTTGTCCATATCAATTAAATGCTGACGCAGACCGGCAATATCCACGCGACTCCAATTCGTGTCCGAATCCGCTCGTAGCAAGGCTACAATTTCGGCGATGGATGCAAACGCCCCCTGCCCCGGCTCCTCTGGCACGGCCATACTTTGTCCGCCGGCACTGTGGTCGTGGCTGTTGTGTTGTGCCGTGGCTGTGGAACTGGCCAGTAAAACTATGAGTACAAGTCGGATCATGGGTGGCTCCTGTTAGGTCGCGAGACCTCCAATCTGGCGCCTGATCCTCTTCTGACATATGATTGAGATCATAATGTCACATCTGATGTCTCTGCCCTCTCCATTCAATCGTCTCCCGAAATGCGGTCAGGCGCGGCGTCAGCTTGAGGCTGATGAGTACTTGTTTCGCCAAGGAGACCCAACACGTGCGATGTACTTTCTTGAACAGGGCGCAATCAGCCTGATCCGCCACACAAAAGATGGGCAGAAAGTGACGATGTTTCAGGCCAACGCAGGCGATACCCTGGCGGAACCGGCGTTGTTTTCGGACCACTTTCATTGCGACGCGACAGCCCAATCAAGTTGTTTGGTCCTCTGCCTGGACAAGACCGAGGTGCTGGAATTCATGACAAAGGACCCGAGTTTTGCCGCAGCTCTTGTTCAACGCATGGCAAGCCAAATTCAGACCTATCGTCGCCGACTGGAATTGTTGGCCATCCGCCCAGCCAGGGACAGGGTTCTGGCCGGTCTGGCGGATGGGTGGCTCACCGGGTCGATAATTGAATTCGCAAGCGAGCTGGGCCTGACCCACGAGGCCGTATACCGAGCCCTGTCAACCTTGGTGCGCGAAGGCCAGGTTGCGCGCACCGCTCGAGGTTCATATCGCGTGAAAGGCGCCGATCAGGCCGCATTGTAGTGGGCGAAGATCTCGGTTGTGCCATCATTTCGGATCAAGAAGACCGAATAGGCGTCACGTTCGCTCGCGGGACCCATGCCCGGTGATCCCCATGGCATGCCTGGCACAGACAGACCAATGGCGTCGGGCCTCTCGCTCAACAGGCGGTGGATGTCAGCCGGCGGTACATGGCCTTCGATGACATATCCGTCAATACGTGCCGTGTGGCACGATGCCATGTCTTCGCTGATCCCGCTTCGGACCTTCAAACGCATCAAGTCGTCATACGTGGCTTCGCGAATGTCCATTGCGTATCCCGCATCAGCCATGATGTCGATCCACGCACCACAGCACCCGCAATTAGGATCCTTGAACACTTGCACCAGCGGCGGCGTAGCAGCCAGAGCGGGCACTGTCATTCCGAGCCCGGAGGCGCCCAAGCCGCACAACAAAACGCGGCGATTGATGGTCAGGTTGGTCATTGTGTCTCCTTTCAGGCCAGATTGCCCAGTGGTGTTCAATTTCGGATTTATCTTATCGTTCTCGCGGTGTCAGATCCTGACAAAGGTCAAGCAAGGGGAGCTTACGATCCGCCCTGCATCTGTTCCCCTTCAGTCCGCACCTCTTGGGTTTCGCGCATACGGTCTGGCCAGGTGGACTTTATGAAGGCCAAAATGTCCCAGATCTCCTGGTCGCTCAACTGCTCTCCAAACCCGGGCATGCCACTGTTGAAATTCGTCACACCGCTTGCCTCCAGGGCCGCCTGCCCGCCCAACTTGGTATAATCGAACAACAAGGCATCTCCATGATGCCAGGTATGGCCGGTCCGATCATGCGGCGGAGCGGGTAGCGTGCCGTCGTCCTTTGGGCTGCGCCAATCGGGTTCCCCTTCCAGCTGTGCCCCATGGCACGAGGCACAGTTTTCCGCGTATAGCACCGCACCGGCCTCAGAATCAGACTGCTCCGGCTGCTTCGGTGGTCCTGCATTTGCTTGGTCCGTGCTCAGAAATACTGCGGCACCCGAAAGGCTCAATATGGCGGCGATGGCAGCAATCAGAATTTTGGGGCGGGACATCTTTGCACTCCATGGCATGATTGTTCAGGGGTCTGTATTTCCGTCATGATACGTCAATCCAGGTTGCCATGCCGTCTGCACTGTGACTGAGCATGTGACAGTGGAACAGCCAGCGCCCCGGATTGTCGAAGACACAAACTATTTCGCGCGTTTCCCCCGACGCGACCAAGAGTGTGTCACGCAGAGGGCCAAACGTCCCATTTTCCGAGATTTCACGGAAATGGTGGCCATGCAGATGAATGCCGTGGGCAAACCCGGTTGGGTTTAACAAGACGATCCGGGCTGTTTCCCCTTGCCGGAACTGGCCAAACGGTTTGTTGGGAAGGCCAGAAACTCCATTGAACACCCAGGTGCCAAAGCCGCCGTGGTTCCGATCCCCTTCCCCGCCCCTCATCAAGAGCTCAAGCGTCTGGGTGATTTGGCCGGGCTCGGAGAGCTCATGCATCGGCAACGCAGTTACGGGGCTACGGTCCGGTGCTGAGTTCTTGCCGGACAAAGCTATGCTTGCGATCGGATTGCGCGTGTTACCTTCTGTCAAATTGAAGGTGATTTCAGATGTTGCAAATCCAATGATATCGATACGCTGTGCAGGTGCCATGATCAGGTGCTGCAATTGCATCGGGGACTCCAGCGGCATGCCATCCAAGGCGACCACAGAGCCATCTATGCCGTCAAGATCGAGACGAAACACTCTGTCGATGGCCGCATTGACCAAACGCAATCGAACGCGATCTCCTTGTCGAACGGTTTTTTGGCTGAGAAAAACCCGCAAAAGATCGCCCATGCGACCTTTGCGCGAAAAATCATCCATGACCCCGAAATCTGTGTCAAACATCCCGTCAGATGTAGTTCTGAAATCCGCCAACATTGCCGTGATATCGTGATCCACATTGGGTGGATCACGTTCTTCTACGATCAAGGGGCCAAACAACCCGCGGCCAACTTGTTCATAGGACAGGTAGTGCGAGTGATACCAGAACGTGCCAGCATCAGGCAGTTCGAAATTATAGTCGTAGTGCGCGCGCGGTGGCACAACCTCTTGGGTTAGTATTGATACCCCATCCATTTGGTTGGGAACACGGACCCCATGCCAATGCACCAGCGCTCCGTCTTGCAACCCGTTTTCCAGGCGAACATCCAGCTGATCGCCCTGTCGAAATCGCAGCTCGGGACCTGGGATTGAGCCATTGAACCCGAGTAGGCCAGGCATTTCCCTATCATGACCGGGCCATCGAACAGCAACCGGTGCGGGACGCAGCGTATGTACGGGTTTCTTGGCCAAGGCGGGCCTTGGCACCATTATTCCGGCCATTGCACCCAGGAGTATTTGGCGGCGGGAAAGCCTCATTGCTCTGAGACCAGTTCCAGGTTCTCAATTGAAGCAAGGATGCGCCCGCCCGTATCGTCACTATCGGCCGAAACTCCAATCCCGACGAGGATACTCTTCTCAGCCCCAAAGGCAGTGTGAAAATCCGCTTCAAGATCAACGTCTTCTATATGGCGACCGACGCCGCTGGGTCGAAGCACGCGAGTGATCATCCGCGGATGGTAAGGGCTTATCAGAAAACTGCCTGAATTGTGGTTGCCCCCCCAGACATAAACCAACGCATGTGTTTTCTGGTTGCGCAGCAATCGGCGTGCCGAATTTCGGCTCAGATTGTGCGCCGTTTCAGCGTCTGTGAACACGAAGTAGATCGCCAGATTTCTGTCGTCACCGCCTTTGCGCCGCAGATCGGTCCCCACGACACCCTCACGCACTTCCCAGATCCACCTGGCACCGTCAGCGTTGCGCAGGCCGGGCTCAAGCGCACGCCAGACAAGCGATACCGTGCCGTCAGAAGTCACATCCAACTTAGGGCCCAGGAACTGGTACTCGTTCGACCAAAGGCGGAGAAAACCCTGTTCTTTCCAGCTGCCGTCAAACAGCAATGGCCCAGCAATTGCGGGACCCAATGTGGCCGCATACAGGAATACGGCCACGAATAGGCGGCGGGAGGGGGTCATTCTGCGGCTTTTCTCGCCGCCTCGACGACTTCCACCAATTCAGATTGTTCCACGAACCCTGGCACCAGTTCCTCACCGACAACGAAAGATGGGGTGCCGTTGAAACCAAGCGACTGCGCAAGGTTCATGGAGGTCACCAGATGCTCTTGGATTTCCGGTGCTTCCATGTCTCGGCGCAACTGGTCAACATCCAGCCCAACTTCGGCCGCGACGCGCATGACACTTGCCTCTTCAGCACGACCATTCATACTCATCAACGCCCAATGGAAAGCCTCGTATTTTCCCTGTTCACGTGCTGCCAAAGCAGCTTTGGCCGCGAAAACAGACCCTTCCCCCAGAATTGGCCATTCGCGATAGACGAGACGCACATCTGGGTCCTCATCAAGCAAGCCTTGCACCACGTCCATAGCACGGCGGCAATAGGGACAGTTGTAGTCGAAGAACTCCACCACCGTCACATCCCCATCGAGATTGCCCAGTACCGGTGCATTCGGGTCCAGTTCCAGCAGATTGCGCTGGTTGGTCAGCACGTCTGCGCGGGCCACATCTGCGGCGGCGGCCTGTTGCTGTTCCAGAATGGCGACGGCCTCCATAACGATGCCAGGATTTTCACGGATCGTCTCAAGCACCAGTTCCTTGACCCGATCCTCATCCAACCCGTCCGCCCAGGCTCCGATTGGCGCTGCCAGGCTGATAACCAAAGCGAAAATCCCGTTAAATAGTTTCATGCTCTTCTCCATGTTTTAGTACCGATTATGTTACGTCGACCCAGGTCGCCATGCCCGAGGCCGTGTGGGCCAACATATGACAATGGAATATCCACTTGCCGGGTTCGCCCGCGACAAAGGCGATCTCTCGTGTTTCATCCCCGAAAACCAAAAGCGTATCTCTCAGAGGTCCAAGCTCACCGCTATTCAGGACTTCGCGAAAGTGCATTCCGTGCAGGTGCATTGCGTGGGGAAAGACCGTGTCATTTTGTATGCTAACTCGCGCGGTTTCTCCTGATGACAGTTGCGCGAGTGGGGTGTCGGTCATGCCGACGACGCCATTGAACGACCAGAACTGGTTGGCGGCGGCCAACTCACGAAAGCTCATTTCCTCACCGCCCAGCCTCGCTTTTTGAAGGTTGCCCATGGCGCCGCCTTCCATCCTGAGGTCGAACCGACGTGCCGCATCCACCCCGGGAACGGACATATTCGGATTGGGCGGCAGCGGTTCCGGTGTTTCACGCAGCTTTATCGGGTCCCCAGCAGGTCCAACCGGAAAGGCAGCTTGTGAATACCCCTCTTCGTCGTCGATACGCACCAAATGGGCAACTTCGCCTGCGGCGGCTGTAACATCGACGAACAGGTCAACCCGCTGACCGGGAGCCAACAAAAAGTTACCGTCAACCTTCTCCGGTACCTCCAAGGGCATACCGTCATAAGCCATGACCCAGCCCTCGAACCCCGACAAAGCGAGCTGGAAAATTCGTGCGTTGGCTGCATTTATCAGGCGCAACCGCAAGCGCTCGTTCGGCTTGACCGGCAGTTCCGTTTCTGCGGTCCCATTCGTCGCAATGTAGTTCCCGCGACGCCCGGCATGACTTCGGTCATGCGGGGCTTCAAACTCGGGGTCCAGCTGCGCCGTATCCGGATTCAGAAGCCAATCGTCAAGGATCAGAAGCTCTTCGCGGTCAACGTCAACCGGCTCAGCTTCTTCAACAATCAGAGCCCCATAAAGCCCACGCGCGACCTGTTCCATGGAGCGATTGTGAGCGTGATACCAATATGTACCGGCATCGTGCGCGGTAAAATCATAGTCGAACGTCCCGCCTGGCGGCACTGCATCCTGGGTCAGTCCGGCCACGCCATCCATTGCGTTGTCGATGCGAAGCCCGTGCCAATGAACCGAACTGGCCTGAGGGAGGTCGTTCACAAAACGCCGCATTATGCGGTCGCCTTGTTTCACCCGGATCAATGTGCCCGGCATTTGCCCGTCGTAGCCCCAGATACGTGTCTTCGGATAGTCCGGTGGGGCGAGTTGGACGTCTGCAACGCTGGCAGTCAGAGGCATGGGAGTGGGCGTAGCCGCGCGAATTGTTCCTGGGATCATTGTTCCAAGCCCCAGGGTAGCCCCCATGCGCAAAATGTCTCGTCGGGTCTGTGTCATTCCGTGTCCTTTTGCGGAAGGGGCCGTAGCCCCCTCCATTGTTTTGCTCTTCGACCTCAGCCGCCGGTGTGATCGTCCATCAGATAGGTCGCCATGGCTTTGCGGTCTTCCTCGGTCAAAAAACCAGTTCCATACATCACGACTTCTCCCATCGACCCACCAAAGGCGTCGCCGTCGGGTTTGACCCCGGTGCGAAGCGCATAGGCCAGGCTGTCCACAGTCCACCCGCGCATTTGTAGGGTTTCATAGTCGATGGCCGGAGCTTTCCCGCCGCCGGGTAGTGAGGTACTTCCCCTGAAGTGCTGACTGTCCGATTTCCGCGCGCCTGCAAAGTTTCGGGCGGTGTGACAGGCAGCACAATGCGCGGCCCCTTCCACAAGCTCGCGGCCTCGGTTCCAGACCTCGTCGTTGCCTTCAATGGGCTCTGTGCGCGGTGCGGTCAAAAATGCGGCCCGCCACAATTTCAATCCCCAACGCTGGTTGAATGGAAAGGCCATCTCCTGATCTCTGGATGGTTCGGCAACGGCAGGTACAGTCTGAAACGCCGCCCACAGATCAGCAATTTCCTGGTCCGTGAAGTTGCCGTAGAAAGGATAGGTGAACGCAGGATAGTAGGGTTCACCCTCGGGCGAGACCCCTTGCCTGACTGCGCGAGCAAACTCGTCAATCGACCAATCACCGATCCCGTGCTCGGGGTCGGTGGTCAGGTTGGGCGAATAGAGAATGCCGAAAGGCGTCTCCAGTTTCACCCCTCCGGCCAAAGGCACACCGCCTGCCTCGACATTCGTGTGGCAAGCAATGCAGCCGCTGGCACGGGCAAGATATGCGCCGCGGCTTGCATCTCCTTCCAAACTGATGGGCCCGTTGATCTGACCTATCGGCCAGGCAACGAGCGCCCCGGTCACGACGACACCGAATGCCGCCCCACCCAAGGCCAATCTTAAAATACTGCGCATCTTACTGGCTTTCAGCGCGGAATTGCGTGTGGCACGCCGAACAGAGCTGGGTAACCATGGTGAAGGCACCGTCGACAGGCATCTCGGAAATCTGTGCGGCCGTCATGGTGTTTCCCATTGCTCCAGTGCCGCCCATCATGCTGGACCCACCCCCCATCATGCCGGATCCCCCGCCCATCATGGTATCTGTCGACATGGCGCTGCTGCCTGTCGCCATCAGACCGTTGTCCGCTGCGCCTGCCAGTCCTTCGGAGACAATCCCAAGCTGTTCCGCCAGTGCTGAGAATTCCTCCCACTTGCTCCAGATCGCGTCCTTGGCCTCCGAGGGCATTCCGCCGGAACCTTCGGGAAAGAGTTCCGTCATCGAGTCACCAGCGTGACGTGAGAATGTCGCAGCTGCCCGCCGCACAACGTCCGCATCATAATCAATTTCGCCGCGCATCATGGGCGTGACGGCTTTCACAGCCTTTCCCATATCCGCCATGGCATCCATGCGGTCTTTCACGATGCCAGTCGCACCACCGTGTGCGAAAGCGGTAAGGGCGGTTGAAGTTGCGACGATCGCCGCGAGAACAGTGGTCTTTTTCATAGTTTCAATCCTTGATCGGTCGAGTTTTCGAGTGTTCTGGGATCAGGATTGGATGCGCGGTGGTGGTTTGTCTGATAGAGGTGTCCAGCTTTCGCCTGCAAGCCAGGGAAGCCAGATTTCCGACTTACCGATCTCTGCTGGGCCAGGCTGAACCGGTGTCAGAAGGAAGGCTGCGGCAGTAAAGCAATCTAGGCCTGGATGACAATGCCCAAAAGATGCTGCGACCTCGGCATGGTGGTCGAGGTCATCTTTGCCTCCGTGGTCCGCGTAGGAACTGTCCGAGTTCCCAGCGTGCCCACGAGCGCTATCCGGGAGACCCGCGAATGCGATCAGTCCGCCGAACATGACGACACAGATCAATCGGAGCAGGGATAGGCTGGGTTTTGGAAGCATCAATTGATCCCGTTTTCGCGCTGCAACTCTCGCACGTACCGCGCGATGTACTGTACATCACCACGCGTCAGTCCAGGCACCGGAGGCATGTTCCCAAACTTCCAATGATGGGCGCGAACGCCACTTTGCGCGGCCCTCTGGAACGCTTCATCCGAATGGTGGCTTGGTTCGTAAATCTTGTGCACAAGAGGTGGGGCAACCCCATTTTGACCTGCCGCATTTGCACCATGGCAAGACGCGCATTTGGCATCAAAGGCACGCTTTCCAAGTACCGCGTCTGCTGACAGTTCTTGTGGCAACCGAACATCCTCAATCGGGTCTCCCATTGCGACGTTGCTCGTGTCAGGCGGTACCATTGAGTGACCTTGCTGCACAGGTGTTGGTTGAAACGCCTGCCACCCGGCGACTGCGACACCGGCAAGCAGTGCACCGCCCACGAAAAGTCCCCATTTACTCATTGTTCTATCCTTTTGAGGTGTTCATGCGGCCTTCAGATCAATTTGACCTGAGTGCCGACAGGGACGCGGTCGTAGACCTCTTCGATCTGCTCATTGTAGAGACCGATACAGCCATTCGAAGATCGTCGGCCGATTTTGCGTGTGTCCTGAGTGCCGTGAATGCGGTAGTATTGCCAAGACAGATACAACGCTCTTGTGCCAAGGGGATTGGCCGGGTCACCACCCTTGATGATCGCCGGCCATTCGGGGTTGCGCTCTCGCATGGATGGCGTAGGAGCCCAACTTGGGTTTTCCCGCTTTTCCACAACCTCTGTATATCCACGACGGGTCAATTCGTCGGTCAACGGAACTGATGTCGGATAAATCCGCATCTCACCATCCGCTGTCCAGTGCTGAAGGACGCGTGTGGCGGTATCAGAAAGCAAGATCCCCTTGCCCAATCCGTCGAAATGGTCCTGCCATTCATGCAGAGCGAAGGACGATATGTTACGCCGCACCACCGGTTCCGGGATACTGGACGGTGTTTCCTGTGCCCACAGGATTGAAGGTGCGGTCAAAACCGATGCCACACCGCTCACCATCAGGCGTCTGTTAATTTTGCCATTGCCTGCCATGTCGCCTCTCCAATCGTATCACTGGCGTATTCGTGGGCTATTTTTTCGCCTGATCCGTCTCATTCATCAACAGTTCCGAGCCCCGAGATTTGTATCGAAATGTATCCTTGACCTTTCCTTGGGTAAGGCCTGCATATGGGGTCAGCGACCTGGAAGAGGCACCCAATGAGTCAGAAAACAGACACGAGCTCCACCGAAAGAACGCGGTCTGGCCCCAAGGCAATGCATTTCGCAATGATGGCCTGTTGCGTCATCATGATGCCGCCGATCGCAGGCTATTTTCTGGCCGGTGGCGCGCTTGGCGGGCTCGGGTCGAACTTGCTGACGTTTGCACCGCTACTGCTTTGTGTAGGGGGCCATTTTGTAATGCACAAAGTGATGGGCAAGAGCTGTCATACAAGCGACTCTCGGCGCGAAACAGAAGATCCCAACGCCGTTATCCACGACGTGGCGTCGACCGTGCCGCAGGTACGCCGAGGCTGACCGGGTGCCTGTTTCCGGCTTTGTGCGTGCCATGTTGGCTGGGTTGGTTGTGAGTGGTTGCGCCACTTCCGGCAAGCAATGCGAAAAACCAGATCGGACCAGTCTTTCTTACGGCGATGTAACTATGTTTGCGCCGGAAGGGTGCTGGTTCACCGACGAGGGGAACAGCCCAGTTCGCTCGATTGCGTGTAGCGACGGTCGCCAAGGTTTGGCAATTGCCGACGTATCTGACGTCTCGGTGGAGGCTGATGAATGAGAAATGACATCGCGGAAATCAGGATACGACGATGCTTTCAATCGTGAGGTTGCGCGCCTACTGCATGAGGTTTGTTCTATTCGTCGGCTTAGGTTTTTTGGCAACCAGCCATGCTATAGCTGCGACGTCAGATGACTTTTCCTCAACAGCCCTCACCGCCAGACTGATCACTGTGCAGGATGGTGTGCCTCCGGGTGCTGAAACGCTTTCGGCGGGTCTTGATTTGACGCTTTCGGAAGGCTGGAAAACCTATTGGCGTTCTCCTGGCGAGGTCGGCATTCCCCCACAGATCGATTGGAGCGGGTCAAGCAATGTCGCGGGGGTCGAAATGCTTTGGCCGGCCCCAGAGCGGTTCACCGCATTCGGTATCGAAAACTTCGGGTATCATGACACCGTTGTTTTTCCCCTTCGGGTCACGCTGGAACGGCCAGGTGAACCGGTTGATCTTACCGGAGCTGTAAAACTGCTGGTCTGTTCTGAGGTCTGCGTCCCACAGACCTTCGATTTGACACTGTCTCTTCCCTCGGGGTCGGATATCGACACCGTTTCCGCATCGCGCATAAGCACTTTCCTGTCTCGCGTTCCAACCGAAGGGGATCAAACCGGAGTTTCGGACGCAGTAGCGTCAATCGACGCGAAACAGACAACCCTGACGCTTGAACTGCAAAGTGCCACCGCATTTGGCACACCGGATGTTTTTGCCGAGCTTGGAGCGGGTACTGCTTTAGGCAAGCCTGACATCCGGCTTGGAGATGGGGGCCGCAGACTTTGGGCGCGCATCCCGATCCTTACCGTTCACGCCGAGCTGTACCACGACCCTGTTTTGACCGTGACAGACGGGCCTGCCCGCGCCCTGACTTTGACGCCGCAGCTGATATCGCCCCCCCCTGCCCCACCATTTAGGCTTGAACAACTGGTGCCAGGTCTGGACAAACTGGCATGGATAGCCCTGGTGGCCTTTTTGGGTGGGCTGATCTTGAATGTGATGCCCTGTGTCCTTCCGGTTCTGTCAATCAAACTGTCATCGGCAATTAAGACCCAAGCGCGTGGCGCGCGGTCCGTTCGCATTGGCTTTCTGTTCGCTGCCGCTGGCGTCATGAGTTTCATGTGGTCTCTCGCCGCTATTCTCTATGCGTTGCAGATGTCTGGCGTGGCCGTTGGTTGGGGGCTGCAGTTTCAGAACCCGGCCTTCCTGGCCTTGATGTTTCTTGTGCTCGCAGTTTTCTCCGCAAACCTGTTCGGTCTGTTCGAGCTGGCGTTGCCTTCCTCACTTCAATCTCGCTTGTCCAACGCAGGTGGCACCTCAGGACATGGGGCTGATTTCGCGACCGGTTTTTTCGGTGCGGTCATGGCAACTCCCTGTTCGGCACCGTTCCTTGGGACCGCGGTGGCATTTGCGCTTGCCGGGCGCGGTGTCGACATCATCATTGTCTTCACAGCTTTGGGGTTGGGGCTTGCATTGCCATATCTTCTTATCGCCCTTGTGCCCGGACTGGTAGCGGTTCTTCCCAAACCAGGGCGATGGATGGTTGGGTTGAAACTGCTTCTTGGAGGGCTTCTTCTTGGGACAGCAATCTGGCTTTTGTGGGTTTTGTCCAGCGTCGCAGGCCCGCTTTCGACATTCGTGGTCACAGGCCTTTCAATCGCCTTGCTTGCAGTCCTGATACGGCGCCCTTTGCCCCCTGCCTTGCGCAATCTGGCCGTTATCCTGCTTTCCGTCCTACCAATGGTTTCGGCAGAGCTTCTGGCACGTCAGGCCCCGACTGAGGTTGAGCGGCTGGGCGGGCAGATCAATTGGATTGCTTTCGAGCGTGGAGACATTGCACGCCGCGTTTCGCAAGGCGAAGTGGTTTTTGTCGATGTCACTGCGGATTGGTGCCTGACTTGTAAGGCCAACAAGGCCTTGGTTCTGGAACGTGATCCGGTTTTGTCTGCCCTGAACGGTGAAGGGGTGATCGCGATGCAAGCCGATTGGACACGCCCCGACGAACGTATTTCGCGGTATTTAGAAGCAAATAACCGCTATGGCATTCCCTTCAATGCAATCTATGGGCCGGGGGCACCGAACGGTATTGTCCTATCCGAGATCCTTTCTTCACAGGCTATTCTAGCAGCCCTGGATTCTGCCCGCGCAATTGGGATTCAATCCAGCACTCTCGAGACCGAACAATGAAGCAGTGCCGTGTGACATATGAAGCGGCTCAAAGGCAAAAAAGACTGTACCGGTTAGGAACGAAATGAACGACGTCGAAAAGCGCACGGATACCAAAACCCGCCAAACTTCGGACTTTGCAATGTTGCCACGATTGCAGACATTAGCTTGGATTCACAGGTATGTGACTGGTTTCGCGAATGATCACACGTATCCTTGTGATCTATCGTCTAAGGAACCGCCGGAAATGAGGATTGTGAAACTATGTTGACCAGACGCCACTTCATCGGTTCGACAGCCGCGCTGTTTTCCGCCCCGATTGCAAGCACCGGTTGGGCCGCGCCGACTTCTGACCGCTCAAAGTGGTCTGCATGGGACGCGCAGATTACGCCTGTGGATTATGATCCGGCAACGTCAAACCCTTGGGGGTTTCACCCGCGTTTCCTGCCCCAGCTCGTCGAGGCGAATCCCGGCCTGACACCAGGCGACATCCACGTCGATGCTGTGGCGAGATATCTGTACCATATTCGCGAAGACGGCACCGCAATGCGCTATGGGGTCGCGATTGCGCGTGGGAACCTATACGAACCCGGTACCTACACGATCAAGCGAAAAGCGAAATGGCCGACCTGGACCCCGACTGCAGCCATGATCAAACGAGACCCAGGTCTCTATGAGCGACATGCAGACGGAATGAATGGCGGCCCAACAAACCCGCTTGGGTCGCGCGCGTTGTATCTGTTTGTCGGAAATCGAGACACCTACCTCCGGATCCACGGTTCACCAAGCCCGCGATCCATTGGAGGGAGGGCCAGTTCGGGCTGCGTTCGCATGGTCATGGCGCATATCAATGGCCTATATGAACATGTATCGACGGGTTCGACCGCCTACCTTTATCCGCCTGAGGATACGGTTTCGGCACGAAGCTGAAGGGTGGATTGGCCGAACAGAACGGGACTAGCCAGTGGCCGCCTCTTCGGTGTCTGCATCTGGCAGTTGGGTGCAGATCGGCCGCCCTCTCACGGATCTCAACGGAAGGAACGTCGTTTCGACCGGGCCAACATGGCGATAGACATAGCACCCATCCGCCGGATCAATTCGCACCGCTGCAAGATCCTGGTAAGGCGCGGCAATCGCAAGCACGCCCTCGGGCAGCTCCTTGATGAACCCGTCAGAAGAGACGCGCCTGCCGCCTTCGTAGGTTTCACAAGATGCGAGCAAAAAGACTGTGCCCCCCAGCAGCCAAGTCAAGTTTCTCATTGTTAGGTCCTCTCGATAGTTCACTTAGAGTGATCAGTTTTTCTTTGGAAAACCAGTGCTTTCTGTGAGAGCAAGTGCATTTTGTGTGCCTCTGAGGGAACGCAATAACGCTCTAGGGTTTCGTGATCGATTTCGATCAATGGGATGAAACGTTCCACCTGGTTCTGAACAGCCACCGTTACGACTCGTGCGCGGTCTTTCTGGTCGCGGAGGCGCCAATGCGCTCGTCACTGCTTCAACTCGGACAGGGCCTGCTCGACAACTCGGTGGCGGGGATCACTTGGAGCGAGGTCGGAAAGCAGCGTTGAAGCCCTTTCAAAGGCTGACACCGCATTTATCTGCTCCCCCAGAACCGTATAGGCGTTCGCCAATTGCAACCACCCATTCAGATCGTCAGGGTTTTCCTCAAGCCGTTCGGCCAGTCGATTCACCATTGAACGGATGAACTCCCCACGATCTTCAGCGCTCATTTCTCCGGCTGCGGCGATGTCTTCGGCTGTTGGACCCGCTCCGCCACTGGCCATCGGGGCGTAGTCCGTCAGAGCAATTGGGTCACGTCCAAGTGTTTGTGCAATCTGGTTCGCTTGCGCGACAAAGGCCTCCATCCAGGGTGCAAAGCCGTCAGCGGTTTCCAGATGAGACAATAAGAGCGCATGGGCCGCCGGCTCTTTACCCTCCTGCGCCAATGCCATTGATTTGTAGAAAACACCGGCAGGATTGCTCGGATCCAGCGCGATTGCCCGGTCGATGGCAGTTTCTGCTCTGGGTGTAACGATACCTTGTTCAGCACTGACCAGAGCTTCGGCCAGCATCGAGAAGGTTGCCGAGGTTGCGTCATCACGAATTGTCACGGTCTCGAATGCCGCAGCGGCCCGCGCGTATTCCCCCATTCGATAATAGGTTTGCCCAAGCAGCATCCAACCTTCCGATGCTCCACCGTTTGGCTCGGATGTCAGGCGAGCGTAGAGCTTGTCCGTGAGTTCGGTGATTTTCTGCTGTTCGGCGCGCTCGGCTTGGCGATCCGCATAGGCAAGACTTGAAATCTCCGGTGATCCCATGATGGCGTAGTATCCAACGGCCACAAGCGGCACGAAGAATGCGGCAAGAAAAAGGGTGCCCCGCCCGCTTGTGTTGTCTGCGACCTGTCCAGATGTTGCGCGTCTGGCCGCGGCCAAAATACGTCGCTTGATTTCCTGCTGTGCGGCTGCGGCTTCCGAAGTCGATATCACATGTCGGTCAAGGTCACGTTGGACCTCGTCCAGCTGATCCACCAGAACTGCAGGCGTTGAATCCAATGCCGCCGACGGCACTTGTCTCTGCCAAAGCAACGGAAAGACAACAAAGCCGACCGACAATACAGTCAACAGCACCATCCATGCGAAAATCATATGTTCTCTCCTGCTTGCTGGTCATCGATGAACTGTTTGATTTCGTGTTCCTCGGCATCACTTAATGCGCGCGGATCAGGCTTTTTTCTCCTGCGCAGCAAGGTCGCTAAACCGACGCCCAGGGCCATCACCAGCATCGCCGGGGGTGCAAACCACAAGACGTAGGTTCTCGTGTTCAAAGGGGGTTTAAGCAGGACATAGTCCCCATAGCGTGCCCGGATGAAGGCCAAGGCTTCGTCGTTGCTGTCCCCGGCGACAATGCGTTCACGGACCAGCAAGCGTAGGTCCCGCGCCACTCCTGCGTTTGAACTGTCGATGTCCTGGTTCAGACACACGACGCAACGAAGCCCCTTTGACACCTCACGGGCGCGTGCCTCCAACACTGGGTCATCCAGCATCTCGTCAGGCTCGACGGCCAGCGCAGCCATCGGTATGGCCATTGCAAAGAGAAGAACAAAAAGTCTCAGCATCACAGATCCTCTCTGAGCAATGCGCCTGCCTGCACAAGGGCTTCGCGAAATTTTCCGACCGCAACCTCTCCCACGACCGGGCCGACATGCCGGTAGAGCACAGTGCCATCAGAGCTGACGATGAACGTCTCCGGCACACCGGAAATCCCCCACTCGATCCCTGCACGCCCCGAAATGTCAGAGCCAATTCGCGCGTAAGGGTTTCCGAGCTCGGTCAACCACCTTGCGGCGTCCTCAGGCTCGTCTTTGTAGTTGATGCCAAAAAGGCGGATGCCGTCCCGCTCGGCCAGGCTGGTCAGCACCGCATGTTCTGCGCGGCATGGCACACACCAAGATGCGAAAACATTCAAGATAACAGCTGTTTCAGTGCCAACCAGGTTCGAGCGCGACAAGCCAGGCGTTTCCACGCCCACAACCGGTTCTAAATCAAAATCCGGCGCAGGTTGTGCGATCAACACGGACGGGACTTCGTTCGGATCCCGATCCGGGTTCAGACCCCAAAGGAAAAAGCCGCCAAAAACGACCGCAACCAGTAGTGGGAGGAATGCCAGTATTCGTTTCATGACTATTCCGCCGGAGTTGAGAGCGCGGAGGTCGCGCGTGTGCGTTTTGGTGCGCCAACCCGAAGCCGCCGATCTGATAGGGACAATGCGCCCCCCAGGATTAGAAATGTGCTTCCCAACCAGATGAAATTGACGAAAGGTTCATACAGAATGCGCAGGGTCCAGGCGCCACTCAGCTCCGCGTCTTCTGACGCCGGTTCGGCGATCGAAGCGTAGAGGTCCCCTGCAAGGGTGGAGCGAATTGCGCTTTCCGTTGTTGAGCTTTCAGCAATCGGATAATACCGCCTCTCAGGGAATAGTGTTGTAATGCTCTCCCCGTTTCGCGTGACATCCAGCGTGCCGCGGTCTGCAAAGTAGTTTGGACCACGTACGCGCTCAACGCCTTCAAAGGTCACTTCGAACCCGGCAATCTCGATTGTTGATCCAGGTGCCACAAACACAACCTCTTCAACCTTCCAGGCGCTGGAGCCGATAAAGCCGAACATTGCAACCGCAAGCCCTGCATGGGCCATTGTCATTCCGTGTGACGCACGTGGCAGGTTTCGGGCCCGGCGCAGTGCTTCGGAAAAGGGTACATCGAACAACCGGATGCGCATTGCCCATTCCCGTAGTGTTGCGAGCAAAAGCCAGGTGGCCAACAAGATCGACAGATGCGCTAGAAGCGGCCCTCCTTCCTGAAGATACCAAAGCACCAGAGTTGCGATGATCGACGCCAGAGCGACAAACCACACGCGTTGCAAAACGCCTGCCAAGTCGGCGCGCTTCCAACTCAGGAAAGGGCCCACCCCCATGAAAAGCACGAGAGGCAGCATCATGGGGATAAAGGTTGCGTTGAAGAAGGGCGCACCGACTGAAATTTTTTCCCCGGTGACGGCTTCAAGAAACAACGGGTAGAGCGTGCCGAACAGCACTGTTCCTGTCGCCGCGCCAAGGATCAAGTTGTTTACCAGCAAACCGGCTTCGCGGCTGATCGGCTTGAAAATCCCGCCAGCTTCCATCATTGGCGCGCGCCATGCGTAGAGCGCCAGTGAACCGCCGATAGACAGGGCAAGCAGAAACAGAATGTACAGTCCACGCTCCGGATCAACGGCAAAGGCATGGACCGAGGTCAAAAGCCCAGAGCGGACCACGAAGGTCCCCAACAAAGAAAGAGAGAATGTCAGGATCGCAAGCAAGATCGTCCAGCTTTTGAACGCATCGCGTTTTTCGGTAACGATCGCAGAATGAAGCAGCGCAGTGCCAAGCAGCCAGGGCATGAAACTGACATTTTCGACCGGGTCCCAGAACCACCAGCCGCCCCAGCCGAGTTCGTAATATGCCCACCACGAACCAAGCACGATACCGGCCGTCAAGCTCATCCAGGCCGCGAGGGTCCATGGGCGAACCCATCGAGCCCAAGCCGCATCGACCCGTCCCTCCAGCAAGGCTGCAACCGCGAAGGAAAAGACGATCGAGAATCCGACATAGCCCAGGTAGAGGAACGGCGGGTGCAAAGCGAGACCCACGTCCTGCAAGAGCGGATTCAGATCCTTGCCGTCTGCAGGCGGCGGAAACACACGCGTGAACGGGTTTGAGGTGAAAAGCATGAAGGACAAGAAACCGGTGCTGATCCACGCCTGCACAGCGAGAGTACGGGCTTTCAAAGGATCAGGTATATTGGAGCCAAACAAGGAAACGCCTGCGCCGAACAGGGTCAGGATCAACACCCAGAGCAAAAGAGACCCCTCGTGGCTGCCCCAGGTTCCGGCAATCTTGTAGAGCATGGGTTTCAGCGAATGAGAATTCGATGCCACGTTGACCACGGTAAAATCGCTAATGATGAAACTGCGCATCAGGGCGCCGAATGCAAGCCCGACCAATAAGAGCTGTCCAATCGAGGTCGCGCGTGCAGACTGCATCCAGAGCAGCTTTCCACGACTAGCCCCGATCAAGGGGACTACGCTTTGGATCAACGCCAGCGCAAAAGCGAGTGCCAGGGCAAAGTGGCCGATTTCGGGTGTCATGATGCAGTCCTGATGATGCGGGGAAGTAGGGTGCTCCCACCCCCTGAAGGGTGAGAGCTATCCGGTGAAGTCAGTCTTCGAGTGCAGCTTTGCGCTTGCGGAACTCGTCTTCGTCCAGTTCCCCCTTTGCAAAGCGGGATTTGAGGATGTCCATTGCATCCGAAGAGGCACCTCCACCGGGGCGGTCACCGGCGAACCAACGCACCGCCATCACGATCAGGACGATGATCACGCCCCAAAAAGCCAACATCATGAGCCCACCAAACATTCCGTATCCTCCTCCCCAAGTCATGTGGCCAAACCCCCGACCCCAATCATCTGCGCCATCCGCGTGGGCGATGTTCGCGGCAAACAAAGCCGCAAGGGTTGATAAACTGAGTTTCATGGTCATGCTGACCTCCTTTCATTGACTAGTCGTTCGCAAAAGGGATCGCGATCGTCGCCCGCAGCCCCCCCTCATCTCGGTTGGAAAGTGAAATATCGCCGCCGTGGGCGCGAAAGATCGTCCTGGCGATGGACAAGCCCAGCCCGTACCCCCCTGTCTCCAGGGACCTAGATTGCTCAAGGCGAAAAAACGGGTCAAAGACGCGTTCCAATTCCGGGGCAGGAATGCCGGGGCCATCATCATCTACAGTTATGATGAACTCGTCGGTTCGACCCCTATGGGAAACGCGAGTCGCACCACCATAACGATCAGCATTTTCGATGACATTGCGTAGAGCGCGTCTCAGGGCATGAGGGCGAATCCGTGCCTTGACAGAAGGCCCCACCTCCAGAACGAAAGGTGTCATCATGTCCGATTTCAGGGCTTCAAGGAACTCGCCGATGTTTACATTCTCGGGCTCCTCAGATCCGGCAAGCCCGCGGGCAAAAGTCAGTGTGGCTTCTACCATGGACTGCATTTCTTCAACGGAGGCCACAAGGCTGTCGCGGGTTTCATCGTCATCAACCATTTCGGCCCGCACCCGCATGGCCGTAAGCGGGGATCGAAGATCATGTCCCAGGGCGGCCAACAGCCGGGTTCGATCCGCCACGAACCGGGTCAGGCGATCCTGCATGCGGTTGAAAGTCGAGGTCAGGTCACGCACTTCGGTCGGTCCAACCATCGGCAAGTCCGCAATGTCTTCGCCCCGTCCCAGCCGATCTGCCGCCCCAACGAGTCGCCGCAATGGACCAGTCAACCGGGTCATCAGGAACCAAAAGACCACGACCAAGATCACTGCCGCAGACAGCGCAAAGGTTAACATCGAATAGACAGGCCACTGGATTGGCGGCCGTTCGAAACGGGTTCCAACATTCAGCCACTGTCCACCCGCGATCGCAATGGACAAGTTCATCTCGACCGCCGACAGCTCGCCGCGCATCATCGCCATATGCATCTCGGCCATTTCCTGCGAAAGGTGCGGGAGCGGGAGTATCTGCCCTTCAATTTCGTGTAGTTCGACCCGGATGTCGCGACTATAGCCATCATCCAGGAGCGCGCGGATGCGCCCCTCGACCAAGCCACCATCCGAATGGTCGGTGTGTTGCACGATCGGCTCCTTTGCCAGGTCAAAACGCACAAGGGGCGAATTGGCGGCACGTAAGATCGACATGCGTAATTCTTCCGGAGCTTCTTCGATCAGACGCGCTACATTGGCGGAGCGTCCGGCAGCCTCAAATCCAAGTGCTGCCCGAACTGCCAGGCTACGTTCATCGGCGAAAAGCCATAAGCTGATAAGCTGGGCGCCGGTCAATGCCGCTACCACCAACAAAGCCAGTTGAACCCGTAGGGTGTGAAAGGGTCCCAATGTCATTCCGTCACCTCTACATCGACTGAGAGGCAATACCCGCCATTGCGTATCGTCTTGATGATTTTTGGTCGCAGGATGTCGGGCTCTATCTTGCGACGAAGTCGGCTGATTTGGTTGTCAATCGTGCGGTCCAAAGGACCGGCTGCCCGGCCTGCTGCCAGATCCAATAGCTGGTCGCGGCTGAGGATCACCCGAGGACGCTCAAGGAGCACCAGCAGCAGCTTGAAATCTGCACTTGTCAGCGCAGTTTCGTCACTGTCGCCTCCCAGCAGAACCTGACGGTCGACATCCAAGGCAAGATGCGCAAATCGCACGGTCTTACCAGCCAGGTCACCCGCCATGGTTTCAGCCTGCGGTGCGCGACGTAACACCGCCTTGATCCGTGCCAGCAACTCGCGCGGGTTAAACGGCTTCGCGATATAATCATCAGCGCCAATCTCCAATCCCACGATGCGATCGGTTTCCTCGCCCAATGCAGTCAGCATTATTATCGGAATGCTCTTGTCAGCAGCGAGGCGCTGGCAGACCGATAGCCCACTTTCACCCGGCATCATCACGTCTAAAACCATCAAATCGAAATGCCCTTTGGCCAGCTTCGCATCCATATCCTGTGCATCTTTGGCGGATGTAGCTCGCAAGCCGTTTTTCTCAAGAAAGCGGGTCACGCTGTCACGGATCTGCTGGTGATCGTCAACGACGAGGATATTCGGTGGGTTCGACATGTTCTCTTTCTAAGTCATCAATGGAGGGGTGGTCAGACCCATTTTTGTCACCGATTGTATCAACAGCCGGGCATTGCGACAGACGGTTACAATCCGGATGATGCACACCCTTCTATTTCGAATTCTTATGCCGATGTGAATGAGGCAAAGAAACGAAAAGAGAGGCTACGATGTCCAAGATAACAAATACCACACTCGCCATCACCCTGATCGTCACCACGACAGGCGCCGCGCTTGCCGATGCAGGTCACCACAGTGGTGGTAAAGCCGGGTCGGAGAAGGCCGCGACCCAGAGCCCTGGGGCAATGGGGGGAGGCGCGGGACAAATGGGCATGATGGGCGGCAGCCATCACGACATGATGCAAGGCATGATGAAAATGATGATGCAGATGCACGGCGGGATGATGGGCGGAGGCATGGGTGCCGCTGGACCGATGGGTCTGATGGATCAGGACATGATGTCCCTCATGCGTGGGTCGATGATGGGTCAATTTGATGCTGACGCGGATGGCGATGGCGCCATATCCGGGGATGAAGCACATGGTCAACTGCAGGCGATGCACGCTGACGCTGACACAGACGGGGATGGGGTGCTGACCTTGGAGGAATTCGAAGTTCTGCACGGTGAAATGATCCGGGCGATGATGGTTGATCGGTTCCAGCACCTGGACACAGACGGAGATGGCATGGTGACAACTGGAGAAATGACGGCGCCGGCTGACCGCATGAACATGCGCCCCTCGGCCGAACAGATGATGGGTGACGAAATGGTCACTCAGGACAACTGAGCCGCTCAATTGGGTGACGCCATTAGGGTGCATCCAACGCCCCGGCTGACATCACAGATCCCCAGGGTCGGTCGGGGCATTTTTTCAAAAGGAGAAATACGATGACATACACGTTCAACCGGCTGCTGTCTGGTGTGACCATTGATGATGCAGACATGCGGGTGCGTGATGCTCTCGGCGAGCAAGGGTTCGGCGTTCTGACCGAAATCGACGTCAAAGCCACGATGAAAAAGAAGATCGACGTGGATATGGACGGCTACCGCATCCTGGGCGCGTGCAACCCCAACATGGCCCACCAGGCCATCGGATTGGAGCCGCGTATAGGGGCGATGCTGCCTTGCAACGTCATTCTGCGTCAAGTGGACGGCGGCACCGAAGTCAGCTCAATCGACCCGGTCGCATCCATGGCGGCCGTTGAAAACAGCGGTTTGCACGCTGTGGCTGGCGAAGTTCGCGACATGCTGCGCACGGCGATTGAAGCCGCGTGAATCCGTTTGAAGGGAGCAGAAGATGTTACTGACCCGTCGTCACACCGTGACCCTCCTGGCATTCTTGCCGGTTCAAGCGCTCGCGACCACCGCCGTGGCCCAGGGCCGCGATGTCTGGACTGCAGCCGAAGCGCTCGAGGCCCTGTTACAGGACCGAATTCGGATGCTTGATATCCGCTCGTCAGAGGAATGGCAGGAGACTGGTGTTGCTCAAGGTGCTTGGCCTGTGAGCCTGCATGATGAACGTTTCCCGGAGCGTTTGTTTGCTGCGCGAGACCTGGCCGAAACCCGCGCTGTCGCCTTGATTTGCGCGACAGGTGGCCGGTCCGGCGCCGTGATGACCAACCTGCGCAAGTCCGGGTATGACAGTTTTATCGATGTGTCAGAAGGCATGCTTGGGTCACGCCAGGGCCCCGGTTGGATCAAGGCTGGTCTGCCCATCGTCACCGCTCAAGAGGCAATCTCAGCATTGCCATCCACCCTCAAGCTGTGACCGGAGGGTGGATGCATGAGACGTCGAACTTTCCTTGGGGGCCTTTCTGCCAGCGCTTTGGCTGCGGGGACTGCGTCCTTGTCCTTTGGCCAAGTGGCAGCAAAGCGGTTGACCATGCCTCCGCTCCTGGACGCCACATCTTCAGGGCAAGTTCGATTGGAGGCGCAAAAGGGGCGAACCGCATTTGTCGGTTCGTCCCGCGCCGACACTTGGGGGTTCAACCAGCCCTTCCTGGGCCCGACATTGCGGATGTCGACCGGGCGTGCAACCCAAGTTGATGTCCTCAATTCGCTCGACGAAGAGATTTCGGTGCATTGGCACGGGCTTCTTGTGCCAGGCACGGTCGATGGCGGCCCTCATCAGACAGTTGAACCGGCAACAACTTGGTCACCCGAACTCGAGTTAACACAGCCAGCGGCGACGGCTTGGTATCATTCCCACATCCACGGCGCTACTGCCCGTCAGGTTCAAATGGGTTTGGCAGGTGTGCTTCATATTGACGACGGCCAGGATGATGCGCGTGGGCTGCCCTCTCAATATGGTGTCGATGATCTGACCTTGGTTTTGCAGGATCGGCGGTTTTCCCGGCGGGGAGAGATTGATCTTTCTCTCACCATGCCTGACCGCATGATGGGGTTTCTTGGCGATACGATCCTGGTCAATGGCCAGGTTGGGACCATGGCTGTTGTACCCAAAGGGCTGGTCCGTCTTCGTCTTCTGAACGGGTCAAACGCGCGTATCTATACGCTTGCATTATCGGATGGGCGACCCATGCATCTTGTCGCCACGGACAGCGGTTACCTGGACAAGCCGACCCGATTGTCGAAGCTGCGTCTCTCCCCCGGTGAGCGTTTCGAGGTGCTGGTTGATTTTTCAGATGCACGCGATGTCACGCTGACGTCTGAACACAACCCCAATACCGGGATGATGGGTGGCATGATGGGAGGTCGGCGCCAGCAAAGCGGCCGTTTTTCCGTGTTGCCGTTTACTGTCGATCCCACCCTTCCCACGCGTATCACAAGACAGCCCGACGACCTCGGTGGCAGCCGCCCAAACGGTGATGCCGCAAACGCGATCTGGCGGCGTCTTTCGTTGGATATGCCTATGGGAATGGGAATGATGCTTGGCCGTTCCGACCGGCGCTTCTCTATAAACGGAGATGCGTTTGCGATGGACCGGATCAATTTCCGTGTGACCCAAGGGACCATTGAGCGATGGACGGTGAACGCGGATATGATGATGCACCCGTTTCATGTGCATGGCGTCAAGTTTCAGGTCTTGTCAGAAAACGGCCGTGCACCGCAACGTCAGAATACAGGTTGGAAAGACACTGTTCTGGTCAATGGTTCGGTCGATCTGTTGATCCGCTTCGACCAGCCTGCCCCGGCCAATGCCCCCTTCATGTACCACTGCCATATCCTCGAACATGAAGACGGCGGGATGATGGGCCAGTTCACTGTCGGCTGAGTGGGCCAACGTTGAGCCGCGTCCAATGTATTTAATCGGGATGCTTGAGATGCCAGAAAGGAGATCGACAATATCAATCGTGCCCGCTGTCGCCTTGCTAAGCGCCTTGGGGCTCATCGGGTATTGGCTATTGTATTCCCCAGGATGGTTGCAAGTCGATGCGCAGGCTGTTGCCCGATGGGTCGAAGGCCTTGGCCCATTCGGTCCACTGGCAATCATAGCCCTCATGACGCTCGCAGTTGTTGCAAGCCCCATTCCAAGCGCGCCCATTGCCCTGGCGGCAGGCGCAGCCTTCGGGCAAATTGCTGGTACACTCTACGTGGCGATTGGGGCTGAGGTCGGGGCCTTGGCGGCGTTTGGCATCGCCCGCGTCTTGGGTCGGAACACGGTCGACAAGCTTCTTGACCCCCGGGCAGTTACGGGCCTGCTTGGGTCGCAAAATGCGTTGACTCTCGCTGTTTTTGTAAGCCGCTTGCTGCCGTTCGTATCATTTGATGTGATGAGTTATGCCGCTGGTTTGAGCCGGATTCACCCGTGGCGGTTCATCCTTGCTACACTGGCAGGCATTCTCCCAGCAAGTTTTGCCTTGGCCTATCTGGGCGACGAAGCCATGTCGGGAAGGTTCAGTTCTGCCGCCTGGATTGCCATTGGTCTTGGCCTCCTGACGGCCACGCCAATCCTCGTTGTGGCGCTGCGCCACAAGTCTGGCACTGTTCCCCCCTCCCCCCAATTGGAAGATCCGAAATGAACCTCGCCGCCATCCCCTTCCCCGATATCTCACCCGAGATTTTCTCCATCGAGATCGGGTCCCTGACTTTTGCCCTCAGGTGGTATGCGCTTGCCTATATTGCCGGATTGCTGCTGGGATGGCAGCTCTGTGTTCGGCTTATTCGAAACGTTGAGTTTTGGCGGGATCAAACTCCGCCTATGACATCTCTGCAGCTGGAACAGCTGCTGAATTGGGTTGTTGTGGGTGTAATTCTGGGTGGGCGGCTTGGTTTTGTGCTGTTCTATCAACCCGATTATTATCTGGCGCGGCCTTTGGAAATTCTCAAAGTGTGGCAAGGTGGAATGTCCTTCCACGGCGGTTTTTTGGGCGTATCGGTTGCGGCGCTGGTGTTCGCTTTGCGCAACCGGTTGGAAATTCTCGGTTTGGCAGATCTTCTAGCGCTTTCGGCCCCGATCGGCCTGCTTCTGGGGCGGGTCGCAAATTTCATAAACGCCGAACTTTGGGGGCGCCCGACCACCCTTCCCTGGGGCGTAGTCTTCCCGGGCGAGGCCGCCCAGTCTTGCGCCGGAGCAATAGGATTGTGTGCCCGGCACCCGTCTCAGATTTATGAAGCCGCGTTGGAGGGGTTGGTGTTGGGGGCGGTTCTACTGACCCTCGCCCTGCGTCGCAAATGGTTGCATAGCCCTGGTGCTCTGACCGGGATGTTCCTTGCGGGCTATGGCTCCGCACGCTTTCTGGTCGAGTTCGTCCGCCAACCCGATATGCAATTTGTTACGGAAGAAAACCCGATTGGTCATGCACTGCATTTCGGCACTGGGGGACTGACCATGGGGCAAATTCTCTCCCTGCCCATGATCCTGACCGGAGTCGCTCTGATCTGGTGGGTCCGATCGGACCGGGCCAACCGGAAGCCGAAAAAACATGTCGAAGTGGGTTGATCCTACCCCCACGGGAACCCCCACGCTTGTCGCATAGATTGGAGAAAACGATGTCAAATAAGACCGATCATCACCACGATCACCAGCATCATGACGCGGATCCAGAAGGGCATTCCGACATGGTGTTGAAAGCTGTTGACCCTGTCTGCGGTATGAGCGTGGAGGTGACGCAGGACACGCTCTCTAAGGATCAGGAGGGGGAAACCTACTACTTCTGCTCGGACCGGTGTCTTACCCAGTTCAAAACCGACCCCTGGCTTTACGCGTTCAGCGGCGGCGCGGATGGCAGGATGCATGAAGGCGCGCCTGGTGCTTCAACCACTCCGGTCGCTCCGGGCACAAAATGGACCTGTCCGATGCATCCGGAAATCATCCGAGATGAACCCGGATCCTGCCCGATCTGCGGGATGGCCTTGGAAACCGTTTTGCCCTCGGACGAACAAAACGAAGAATTGACTGATTTCACCCGTCGCATGTGGGTCAGTTCCGCTGCGGCGGTACCTCTGGTCGTTCTCACGATGGGCGAACTTGTCGGATTGCCCGTGCGGGATTGGCTCGGCCATCAGCTGGCAACATATGTCGAGTTCCTGATTGCCACCCCAATTATCCTTTGGGCGGCGCAACCGTTCTTTGCCCGAGGTGTTGAATCGGTACGAAACCGGTCACCGAATATGTGGACCTTGATCGCGCTTGGGGTTGGGGCAGCCTATGTTTACTCCCTATTCGCTACATTCCTGCCAAACCTGTTCCCTGACCAGTACAGAACTAAAGGTGGGGTCGGCACCTATTACGAGGCCGCTGTTGTCATCATCGCGCTTGTTTTTGTCGGTCAGGTCCTGGAACTTCGCGCGCGCGAACGCACCGGGGATGCGATCCGTGCTCTGCTCGATTTGGCACCAAAAATGGCGCGGGTCATTCTGCCCGATGGACTGGAGCGGGATGTGCCTCTTGAGCAGGTCGTTGTCGGAGATTTACTGCGGGTTCGGCCGGGTGACAGCATTCCGGTCGACGCGACCGTGATCGAGGGCCATTCATCGATTGATGAAAGCATGATCACTGGCGAGCCAGTGCCGGTTGAAAAGACAGAAGGTGACCGGGTGACCGGCGGCACAATTAACAAGAATGGATCTCTTGCCGTCCGCGCAACCCAGGTAGGCGCTGATACAGTCTTGTCACAAATTGTCGAAATGGTTGCGGGTGCCCGTCGTTCGCGCGCGCCAATTCAGGGCCTTGCTGACCGCGTGTCATCTGTATTCGTGCCGACTGTCGTGTTGATCGCTATCGTTGCATTTGTCTCCTGGGTGGTCCTGGGCCCTGAGCCGGCACTTGCCTTCGCTATCGCGGCGGCCGTGTCGGTTCTGATCATCGCCTGCCCCTGTGCGCTTGGCCTGGCAACTCCGATATCGATCACCACAGCGGCTGGGCGGGGCGCGCAAGCCGGAGTTCTGATCAAGGATGCGGAAGCGCTTGAGCGTATGGCGCGTGTGGATACGATTATCGTGGACAAAACAGGCACTCTAACCCTTGGCAAGCCCGAGCTGACCAATGTCGTGGCCTTTTCCGATCTCACGAGTGACACCGTTCTCAAGCTCGCAGCAGCACTCGAGTTGGTATCAGAGCACCCGTTGGCAGAGGCGATCGTCGAAGGGGCGCGGAGTCGAGGAATTACCTTGCCCAAAGCCGACAGCTTTGAAGCCGTGACTGGCAAAGGTGTTCAAGGCACCATCGCAGGTCAAACCGTTGCGCTTGGGAATACCGCAATGATGCAACTCTTGAGTATCGAAACCTCGGGGATTGAAGACTCCATGGATGCCCTGCGCATGGAAGGTAAGACGGCAATGTTTGTCGCCCTGGACGGCGCACTTGCAGGGGTTGTCGCGGTTGCCGATCCCATCAAGCCGACGACGGCCGGAGCCATTCGTGACCTGCACGATTTGGGGCTCAAGGTGATCATGGCAACAGGTGACAACCAACGAACCGCCGAAGCCGTCGCCGGCTCACTGGGTATTGATGATGTTCGCGCTGGTGTTCTGCCCGAAGACAAGAAAGCGCTGGTGGAAGAACTACACGCCCGTGGACATCGGGTGGCGATGGCCGGCGACGGGGTCAACGACGCGCCTGCATTGGCGGCAGCCGATGTGGGGATCGCTATGGGGACCGGAGCTGATGTCGCGGTGGAAAGTGCCGGTATCACACTGCTGGGCGGGGATCTTGTCGGTATCGTACGGGCACGCAAATTGGCCAAGGCGACACTGCGCAATATCAAGCAGAACCTGTTCTTCGCCTTTGCCTACAATGCGGCGGGCGTGCCGATAGCGGCAGGTGTCCTTTATCCGCTGCTCGGCATTTTGTTGTCGCCAATGATCGCTGCAGCCGCAATGAGCTTGTCTTCGGTCTCGGTGATATCCAACGCGCTGCGCTTGCGTCGCGTCAAACTCTGATCCGCAAAAAAGGGGGCTAGCCATGGCAAACGGGCATCAAGGGCATATGCCTTCCAGCGGGCGGGCTTTGGTGATTTCAGCTTGGCTGACGGGCGTGTATTTCGTCATTGAACTTGGAATTGGCCTTTGGACGGGCTCAATCGCCGTAATCTCGGACGCGTTTCATACCTTCTCAGCTGTTGGAGGAGTACTCGTTGCCATCGTGGCGGCTAAGCTGGCAAAGCGCCCAGCGGACGATCAGCGCAGTTTCGGATGGGCCCGGGCGGAAATTCTGGGTGCGCTTGTCAATGGCGGGTTCTTATTGGCTATGGCACTGGTCGTCATTGTTATGGCCGCAATGCGCCTCGCCACCCCTCTGGATCTGCCAACAGGCCCGATGTTGATTGCTGCGGCTGGCGGGCTGGTTACCGAGTTTATTTCGCTTGGTTTGATCTGGAGGCAAAGCAACGACGATCTCAACACGAAGGGTGCTCTATGGCACATCATCCAGACATTTGTCGGTAGCCTTCTGATCATCATAACTGCGCTGGTCATTCGCTTTACGGGCTTCCTCCTGATCGACCCGCTCTTGGGTATGGCTTTCGGTTTTGTGCTGCTCTGGGCCAGCTGGGGCATACTCAATGAAGCGGCGCACTTCTTGATGGAGGGGACACCGCCAACGGTGCATCTGCCCGAGGTTCTGCAAGCGCTCGCAACGCTCGATGGCGTCGAGAATGTTCACCACGCCCATGCCTGGGCCTTGACCAGCGGTCGCCACGTTTTCTCAGCGCACCTGCGCGTTCACGACGATGCCGCACAACGGCGTGTCCTTCCTGCGGCCTATTCCCTCCTGCGCAAGGAATACGGCTTCTTTTTCGTCACGCTGCAAGTTGAGGGCGAGTGTTTGGACGAAAGCGGGGCTGAAGAAATTGATTTGTCTGCAATCGCGAAAGAAGGAGACCACAATCATGACCAGTGAAAAATTCCACCCATTGCTTCGCATGTTCATCATTGCGGTGGTCCTTACCACGGGTGCAGAGATGTTTTATCTCGTGGTTTGGGGCATATTCCTGTTTCCCGACGGCAGCATCCTGGGAAAAGTCGTCTGGACCATGACCTGCGGCATCGCAATGGGGCTAGTGATCGGCGCCCTAACCTACTTGTGGGTGGAAGACCGATTTCAAGGGCGCGAAGCTGTCATAGGGGCTGCGTTGGTGATGGCGGCGGTCGGTAGCTACTGCGCCTGGCTATGCAGCAGGATCGACGCTCGATTTGGGTATTTTGGGGGAGACGAGAATACGGCGCTGTTCATTCTGAGCGGGGTCATCCCGGCCATTCTAGGTGGTTTTCTCTACGGCTGGATTGTCTACGGCCGATCCCCAGAGGCGGTGTGACTTTAGCATCGCGTTACTTAGATTGCGCCTTACCCGCTAATGGCTTTGTCGCGTTGTTGCAAAGGGGGAAGCGTGTTCTGGTCAGTCACAGGCTACTCCTGGCCTCCACCCTGATTGTCGTTTGGTTGTTTGGGTCGCCCGCCGGACCGCTTCAACGACAAAGGTAGGAAACAATCGATCTCTTCGTCGGAGAAGGTCATGTCCTCCATTGTCTTAAGTCGATCCTGTGCCTCCGCGTAGGCCTTTCCATTAGTCCGAGGCGCGCCGACGTAGAGAGCCGCAAGCATTGCCTGGAGCTCGTCACGGCGCTCAACGACCTTTTCATGTGGGAGCCGCGGAAGATCAGTCAGCAATGAAAGATAGCATTCGCGGACATTCCAGAGCTTTGCTCCCGCATCCCGATGCTTTTGAGCCGTAGCACCTGGCTCAAAGTTCTTGAGATATGCCGCCACCAACAAAGTCAAAAAAGACACGATGGCCGTAGCCAACTCGATCCAAAACTCATCTCGGACTACAACACCCACGGCACCGGCGCTTGTTAGTGCAGAGAGTACAATCTGAGCCCATTTGAAACGGCGGAGGTCTTGACTGCAGCGGTCTGCCATCCGTTCATGAGTCTTATGGGTGTAGACAACTCGTGCGAAACACTCTCGAATTTGGTCTTCAAACGTGATGTCGTAGCTATGCGGCATATTCTTCGTCCTGGGCGTCTCGCACGCGGATCGGAACTCGGATCGTGTCGCGTGCGACGACAACGCCCCTACTGACGGCATAACATTCCACCAGGTGATCTCCCCTGAAGGTAGTCGTCTCCTGGCGCTCACCCCGACCGACATCACGGACGATCTGACCCCGGATCATATCACGCCGCTCCGCCTCATAGCCGCGGTTCAAAACTTTCCAGTGAAACTCAACGCCATCGGGCAGGTCCGATGCATCAGCCACAAAGAACCGAAGTTTCTTTTCCGGCCGCAGGATACCCACGCCCTCCAACAGCTCACGAAGCATCGTGGGCCTGAAGCCATTCTGCGTAACTTCGCAATTGATCCGTAGGTGGTGTCGAATGTCGACAATGAACCTGTCCTCTATAAACTCCTCAGTGTTCTTGAAGACATGCGCATGTGCCTTTTGCTCCAGCTTCGCAGGTGCAGGAAAAGCTTTCCCAAAAACATCCCGCCACTTTTGACGCTCATTCTTCTGACCCGAAGCAGCGATAGCATTCTCGCAAAGCTCATAGGCCTTCTTGGCTTTCTTCTGGAACTTCTTCTTGACGCGGACCCGTTGGCGACTGCCAAGCGCGGCATAGAACTCGTGGTCTTCTTCGTTGGAGAGATACTCAAAAAAATCACGGCTCATATAGTCGTAAAAAAAGTAGCTCCGCTCGTCATAGGCATCCGTGGATTCCAGGAAATTGTACGCCAACGTGTCGATCAACAAGCCGCCCACAGCAATGCCATGCTTGTTTTTCCAGGCTCTCGCCATTTTACACAGCCGTCGCAAATTCCGGTTTTTCCGGTCATTTGAAGCCGCTATCTCTTCCATCTCTTCACGCGGTTTCGTGATTTTCCAGGAACCGTCCCCGGCCGTGTCGGGGTACTTGAAACTCCCGTCATCCTGTTCAAACGCGGGCTGCACTTCAATGTGGAAGTCTTTGTAAAGTACGCGAACGACTAGGCGATCAACTTTGACTGTGGTCGTAGGGTATCGGGCTCTGATCGCGTCTTTGGCGGACTTGAGCAATTTGTATTGCCCACCGCTTTTGTAGTCGTCCCACTTGGAGGCGGGCATGATGTAGATCATGTCGAGATCGGACACCCCGTTGATGGCCGTGAAACGCCCAATCGAGCCGACCCGCAAACTGTTGGCAGTTTTTGAATCTGTGTCTCGAAATTCGCGATTGAGCGCGGAAGTAACCTCTCCATAGCGAAGGCTAATTGTCCCGCTATTCGCCAATTGCAGGTTGTCCAGCAATTCTTCAAAATCTTCGCCTATATCCACGTATCAGTCCTCCAAAACAGGCTTTACGGATGCGTCGCCATTTTGGGGTTTCCGGGTTGGCCCCGTTGCCGCCGCTTGGCTGTCCTCGTAGAATTCACGCGCAGCAAGATGGTCCTTGAGCTGTTCGGGTCTGTAAGGCTTCATTTCACCCAAATGCGAAACTGTATCGGCTTTCAGGCGTTCCAGAACCGACGGGTGGAGCGGGAAGTCGGGGTTCACCATGCGGGGTTTTGCAGGCCACCGTTTCTGGATGGGCCCAAATTTGAACATGAAGGTTTCTTCATGCTGCATGCCCGTTGGGTCGCCGGATGTGACCAGTTGATCGTCGTTGATCAGTATCTCCGGTACACAGTCGCGCACTTCCCCGACCATCCATTCGAGCGAGATATCACTCAGCCTTGATTCAGGTTCGAGATAGCTGCCCCCGATATCGCTGTGGCATCCCGCGAACCAAATCTGCTTCAACCACTCAGGGTTTTTACCGGCGTTTTTCTTCTCTTCGGCATGCATGGCCCATTTTACACGCGGAAAATCCCTGCGGTGCTCGTCAATTGCCAAGGCATGACGTGCGAAGCCGACATCCGAGTCCAGCCATTTGTCGTAGTTTTCGCGGTTCCAAACCGCCCGGTGCCCGAATTTCCAGATCTTGGGCCAATCTCGGATGTTCGAGATTTTCAGCGGCCTGTCTTCATCAGGCGAAAAGTACTTGAACTGCGACCACCGCAGTTTGCCGTACCAGTAGAGGATCACCAATGCCAGGATGCTCGGTGGCGTCCACAGGAGCCAATGCCATGAAGCGTAAATCATGAGGAGAACAATTGCCAAAAGCGCGGCAAACGCTCCCGCTGCGGCAAATCCGACCAAGACGTTCCCGAGTGCTGCTACCGTATCGAATACCCCAACGAATGTGGGTTGCACGTTGCCCTGTACGTCCTTTTTTGCATCCGGAACAAAGCTGCCATATTTGCGCCGAAAGCGGCGACCGAGCTCCTCCCGTCGGTCGAGATAGGGCTGCTGGCCTCGGGGAAGCCCATTGCCGTGGTTATAGACATAGTTGACGGCGTCACTCGCGATCTTGCGCAGCCGTGGCCCATGCCTTGGCACCGGCGTGCCATCTGGCATCGTTGTGGGAACCCCGCAAAGGTTCATAACATTCGTGACAGCCCGGACGGTATAGGCGCCCCGCGAAAACCCGAACAATAGGATGCGATCGCCCGGCTCATAGTAAGAAATGATTTTCTCGTAGCAGTCGATCACGTTTTCATCGATGCCTGTCCCAACAGCTGCCGAAAGCACATTCCTGACCCGTTGAAATGTTAGGCCACCAACCTCGCCTGCTCCAAGGCCGGCATCATAGTAGCAGACCTGCTGTTCCGGCTTGATAGGTGAAGATGGGCCCGGCCGCATAGCCCGGTACATTTTGTAAACGTTGGAAAGCCGTTGGTCGGGGCGCAGGCCCCCCACTTGGCCAGTACCATCAGAAAAGATGAGAATGTTCTTTGGCATCTTGGCCCGTCCTGCTTCATTTCAAATCGAGGCTCTCACCCTGTGATGCCCCGAGTTTTTGCCTGTGTTTCGTGAGCCCCGAGGTCTTGGTCTCGGCATGGCTCCGGTGGTTTACAAATTTGCCTTCTTTTTGGCTTCATGTTACCATATAGAGGTGATACGCCGCGCTTTCAAGCGTTGTAGTTTACAAAATATCAATCATATGGGTGGAATGTAAACCACTCACTGGGAGGACGATATGATTGGCAAGCGACTCAAAGGAGCCCGGGCTGCATCCGGCCTTTCGCTCCGTGCACTCTCCGATGCCATGGAAAACAAAGTGTCTGCTCAGGCTATTGGTAAGTATGAGCGCAACGAGGACATGCCTGGATCGGGCGTGCTGCTGGCACTTGCCCGTGCGCTAAACGTTTCGGTGGATTTTCTGCTCAGTGACGATGAGCTCGAGTTGGACGGTGTCGAGTTTCGAAAATCCGCAAGCTCATCCGCCAAGGAGGTGGCAACGATTGAAGCCAAGACGCTCAACATGGTCGAAAAATACCTCGCTATCGAAAGCTTGCTGAATCTGTCGAGCCAGGATTGGGATGCACCGCTCGAGGCCCCGTACTGGGTGGCTGACCCTAGAGATGCAGAAGATGCAGCTCGGCATATGCGTGCTTCCTGGCAGCTTGGGCACGACCCAATTCCAATGCTTGCAGAACTCCTCGAAGAGCACGGGGTCAAGGTATTGTCGCTCGACGTTGACCGGATTGATGGGTTGGCCGCAAAGGTTCGCCGGAAAGGCGATCATTCGGCCCGCGTTATCATGGTCAAGAAGCACACTTGGTCAGAGCGAAAACGATTTAGCCTGGCGCATGAATTGGGGCACATGGTTCTCAACGTCGCAGATGGTTGCGATTCCGAGCGTGCGGCTAACCGGTTTGCGGGCGCGTTTCTCATCCCTGGCGAAGTGCTGCGCCACGAGATTGGTGCTCGTCGAACGGATATCAGCATTGGTGAGTTGATCAGCCTGAAGGATCGCTTTGGTGTGAGTATTCAAGCGTTGACTTATCGCTGTAAGGATTTGGAAATCATCAACCAGGCCACATTCGCGCGGCTGTTTAAGACTTTCAAAGAACGTGGGTGGCGTGATGAGCCATTTGAGGAACCTCATTCCCTCCCTTGGGAGAAGGAAGAGCCTGGGCGTTTTCAACGACTTTGTTTCCGGGCTCTTTCTGAAGGATTGATTGGGTTGTCTCGAGCTGCCGAACTTCTCGAAATACGTGTGAAAGAGCTGGAAGAGCGGTTGGACCACATGGCATAGTGCCCATGTGCAAGTCCTTGTTTCTGATACCTCTGTCCTGATTGACATCGAAAGAGCCTCGCTCACCGCGAGGCTCTTTGACCTTCCCTATGAGTTTGTTGTTCCCGATCTTCTCTACGAAGCGGAACTCCTCGACTGGATGGGTCCAGATCTGGTCGACCTTGGGCTGAGAGTTGAAGAACTTACGCCCCAAGAAACCGCACAAGCGACAGAACTCAAACGAGCGAAAGCTATGCTATCGACGCCAGACGTTTTTGCGTTTTGTCTGGCGGCGGAAAGGGATTGGGTTCTCCTAACCGGTGATGGAGCTCTAAGGGCAGAAGCGGAAAGCCAAAACCTCGCGATGCATGGTGTCTTGTGGGTATTTGACGAAATGGAGCGACATGATGTTTGCTCAACGGCTGTGCTCAAATCGGGTCTTGAGGTGGTTCGTGATCATCCGAGGTGCAGACTTCCGGTTCGGGAGATCAATCGCCGCCTTGTAAGATATTGAAAACAAATTAAAATAGATAGATCTCTGCCATTACGATGGCACACCAGCGCGTAGCGCTGACCAGGCTCTTGGCTGCGCCCGGAGCTGCCTGGAGGCGTCTCCGCCCATCCGGGATACGATCCCTCGTGCAATTCACAGGTGAGATCGCGGGCGAAACTGCGATCCCTTGAACCAGCGGTCAGCCGGGTCTCCGCTCCGCTCTAACCCGGCTGGCAGGTTCCCAATCTGATATCCGCCTGCCATCCGGCCGGCGTCCCGAACAGGGGCTCTGGTGTCGCGCGGCGCGCGCGCCAGCCTCCACGGAGAAATCCGGCTCCTCCCGCGCGAAGCGCGGGTCCCTCCCGATTTCACCGCTCCGGCCCCCTGTGTCGGGCCGCCGTCCGGCCGCAGGTGGGCTTGCGCCCTCCCCTGCTCTGCCCAGCCGAAAAGCACGGGGGCTTTTCAGTCTGTGAGATCAGTCGAGGCCTCCGCCACTGGCGGAAGCGGGCCAAGACCGATGGGTCGGAACAAAACAGAGCACCGCGCCGCTCCAACCGCGAAAGGAGTTAGGCCATGGGCCTCGATCAATACGCATATCTGAAAACTGCCGAGAGCGGCGATGAGGGCGAAAGCGCCAAATTCGTCTGGCGCAAGCATTCGAAGCTGCAAACCTTCATGGAAGGCCTCTATGTCGAGCGCACCGGGCTGTCCGCTACCGATCTGAACTGCGGCGAGTTGAAGCTCGAAACCACCGACATCGATACGCTCGAGCAGGCCGTGAAAGGGAGCGCCCTGCCCCACTGTGAAGGCGGGTTCTTCTATGGCCATCAGTTTCAGGACGAGCAGGCCACCCAATACCGCGACTACGACCTTGAGTTCTGCGCATGGGCGCGAGCAGAAATCGCGCAGGGATCGACCGTGATCTATTCCTGCTGGTGGTGACGCCCTGGGGCCGAGGCGCTCAGGCGCGTCGGCCCCCTCCCCCACCCCCTCCCCTATCAAAATGGCCTCAAAGCGCTCTCCGGCGCTCTGAGAGGCCCTGACAACGCATCAAAGGACCAAGATAATGACCAAGCAACAATCCATCCAGACCGACGCCGCCAGCGCCGTGATCCTGCAAATCCCGTTGGAGATGCTTTCCATCTCCGATCTGAACCCGCGCAAAGCTGTCTCTGAGGCCCATATTGAAAGCCTTGCGGACAGCATCGAGCGCTTCGGCCTCATCCACAATCTCGCCGGTCTCATGGACGAGGACGGAAAGGTTGGGGTCGTCGCGGGCGGCTGTCGCCTTCGCGCCATCCAGATGATCGCGGAACGCTCCAAGACTCATCCGTTCACCACGGTGCCCGTCAAGCTTGCCGCTGACGCCACCGAGGCCGAGGACTGGGCCAGCGCCGAAAACGCGGCCCGCGAAGACATGACCCCAGCGGATGAAATCCGCGCCTTCGGTCGCATGAAGGAACGCGGGGCCAGCGTGCCGGAAATCGCCCTCGCCTTCGCCGTGACCGAGGCCCGCGTCTATCAGCGTCTTGCCCTCGCAGGCCTGCCTGAACCCGTGCTCGACGCGCTGGCAGCGGGTGAGATCAGTCTCGGCACTGCCAAGGCTTTCACCCTCTCCGATGACGAAGCCCTGACCTTGAGCCTACTGGATCAGGTGAAAGATCAGGCCGTGTCTGAGGCCGCGATCAAGAACGCTTTGCATCCCGACGCCATCAAGGCCACGGACCGCCGCGCCAAGTTCGTCGGCATCGAGGCCTACGAGGCCGACGGCGGCACGGTCACGCGCGATCTCTTCTCGGACGAGGTCTTCCTCGCCTCCCCTGCCCTTCTGGATCGGTTGTTTGCTGAAAAGCTGGACGCCGCGCGGGCCGATCTGGTCGAGAAAGACGGCTGGGCATGGGCCGAGGCTCGCAACGAGGCCTGGCTCAATTACTACGAGTTGGACCAGATGAAGCTGGCCCGCCTCTATCCCATTGAAGGTGACCTAACCGAGGCAGAAGCAGAGGACTACGACGCGTTGGCCGATCTCGCCAATGGCGGTGTTCTGGATGAAGACGGCGAAGCCCGGCTTTCCAAATTTCAGGCCATCCTCGACGGCGATTATTCCAAGGATCAGCTGGCCCATGCGGGTTGCATTATTCTCGTGAACGGCTCAGGCAAGATCGAAGTCACCACCGGTTTGGTACGTCCGGAGGACAAAAAAGCGGCCATCGAGGCCGGTATCCTGCAAGCGCCGCAGACCAGTAAGTCCGACACCCCAAAATCCCCCTACTCGCAAAAGCTGGTGGCGGATATGCAGGCGATCCGACTGGCCTCCGTGCAAGCCGCCCTTTTGGCCAAGCCGGAACTGGTGCTGGACCTGCTGGGCTTCGGTCTGTCTGTCGCCTCTGGCAGCTTTGAGAGCGTTTTCGGCATCCGGCTGGACCGCCCGACCAACGCGCCGAGCGTAGAGGATGGCTTCATCTCCGAGCCACGTCTCGAGCACGGGATTGATGCCTGCGAATACTGGCAGAAGGGCACCCGCGTTGATGATCTCGCCGAGGCCTTTGCCGCTTTCCGCGAGGGCGGCAAGAAGGCCCGCAACGTCCAGATCACCGAAGCGATCGCGCGCACCCTGCCCCACCGGGCTGGCGGTCCAGAATTCTTTGGCTTGATCGCCGAGGAAGCCGGGGCCGATATCCGCAAGCACTGGACGCCCACGGCGGAGAATTTTTTCTCGCGCGTTTCAGCCGGACACCTTGTCGATCTGCTCTGCGAGTTCCTCGACTGTGATGCCCGTGATGAACACGTCACCGCGTTCGCCAAGCTCAAGAAGGCGGAAAAAGCCGAGAAGATGGAGAAGCTCATGAGCGATCCCACCACCCAGAAACTCATGGGACTGACGCCCGATCAGAAAGCCAAACTCGACAAATGGGTGCCCGACTGCACCTGACGGCTCCTTCGTGGGAAGGACCAACTGGCCCCGCATCACGCGGGGTCTTTTTTTGTCCAGCGATCACCCAGGAACCTGGCCTCCAAAATTGTCCGGCGG
>NZ_JALBYQ010000008.1 GCF_022678625.1 Aliiroseovarius subalbicans
GATGGAGCAGCCCGGTAGCTCGTCAGGCTCATAACCTGAAGGTCGTAGGTTCAAATCCTACTCCCGCAACCAATATTACAAAACCCCCGCTCCAGAAATGGCGCGGGGGTTTTGTGTGGAAACAGCGTAAGGGGTGCGTGCCAAACGCGCGCTTTGACGAGGCCACTTCCAAGCTGCGGGTCACAAAGTTCGGACGAGGCCACAGAAGCTCGGTTTCACCCTATAGACACCCCCATCCATCCCTGTTACATCCCGCAGGTCGCGTGGCCTCGGATTCGTTCCGGGGCCTCAGACATTTGGAATTTGGGAACCTTCGGGGGCCTATAACACGGTCACCTGCCACATGCAGGGGGCTTAACATGAAGAGCGGTGATGGCGGGTAAACTCGCTGCATCTCTCAAGCTAAACGGAAGACAGAAAGCATGGCACTTAAGTCGTACAAACCGACGACGCCAGGCCAGCGTGGGCTGGTTCTGATCGACCGTTCGGAGCTTTGGAAAGGACGTCCCGTCAAATCCCTGACTGAGGGTTTGACGAAATCGGGCGGCCGGAACAACACCGGACGGATCACGTCGCGTCGCCGTGGTGGGGGCGCAAAGCGTCTTTACCGCATCGTTGATTTCAAACGGAACAAGTTTGACGTCGCAGCAACCGTGGAACGGATCGAATATGACCCGAACCGGACCGCCTTCATCGCATTGGTGAAGTATGAAGACGGCGAGCAGGCCTATATCCTGGCCCCGCAGCGTCTGGCGGTTGGTGATCAGGTGATCGCGTCCGCAAAGGCCGACATCAAGCCCGGCAACGCAATGCCCTTCTCGGGCATGCCCATCGGCACCATCGTGCACAACATCGAGATGAAGCCCGGCAAAGGCGGTCAGATCGCCCGTGCTGCTGGCACCTACGCCCAGTTCGTGGGTCGTGACGGTGGTTACGCTCAGATCCGCCTGTCCTCGGGTGAACTGCGCATGGTTCGTCAGGAATGCATGGCCACCGTTGGTGCCGTGTCGAACCCCGACAACTCGAACCAGAACTTCGGTAAGGCTGGCCGCATGCGTCACAAGGGCATCCGCCCGTCTGTGCGTGGTGTTGTCATGAACCCCGTCGATCACCCGCATGGTGGTGGTGAGGGTCGGACCTCGGGTGGTCGTCACCCGGTCACGCCCTGGGGCAAACCGACCAAGGGTGCGCGCACCCGGAACAAGAACAAGGCGTCGTCGAAGCTGATCATCCGCTCGCGTCACGCTAAGAAAAAGGGCCGGTAATCATGTCGCGTTCTGTATGGAAAGGCCCGTTCGTCGACTCCTATGTGCTGAAGAAAGCCGAGAAGTCGAAAGAATCCGGTCGCAACGAAGTCATCAAAATCTGGTCGCGCCGCTCGACGATCCTGCCCCAATTCGTGGGCCTGACGTTTGGCGTTTACAACGGCCGGAAACACATCCCTGTCAACGTCACGGAAGACATGATTGGTCAGAAGTTCGGTGAGTATTCGCCGACCCGCACCTATTATGGCCACGCCGCCGACAAAAAAGCGAAGCGGAAGTAAGCCATGAGCAAGGATAAAAATCCCCGCCGCGTGGCAGACAACGAAGCAATGGCGAAAACCAAGATGCTTCGTACCAGCCCGCAAAAACTGAACCTGGTCGCACAGATGATCCGTGGCAAGAAGGTTGATCGCGCTCTGACCGATCTGACGTTCTCGAACAAGCGGATCGCGCAGGACGTGAAGAAATGCCTTCAGTCCGCGATCGCAAATGCCGAAAACAACCACAACCTGGACGTCGATGAACTGATCGTCGCCGAGGCATGGGTTGGCAAGAACCTGACCATGAAACGCGGTCGCCCGCGGGCCCGTGGTCGTTTCGGCAAGATCATGAAGCCGTTCGCGGAACTCACGATCAAAGTGCGTCAAGTTGAGGAGCAAGCCTGATGGGTAACAAAGTCAATCCGATCGGCATGCGCCTTCAGGTCAACCGCACCTGGGACAGCCGCTGGTATGCCGACACCAAAGACTATGGTGATCTGCTGCTGGAAGATCTGAAAATCCGCGACTTCATCAAAGAAGAGTGCAAGCAAGCCGGCGTCAGCCGTGTGATCATCGAACGTCCGCACAAGAAGTGCCGCGTGACCGTTCACACCGCCCGTCCCGGCGTCATCATCGGCAAGAAAGGCGCAGACATCGAAACCCTGCGTCGCAAGATCGCCAAGATGACCGACAGCGAACTGCACCTGAACATTGTCGAAGTCCGCAAGCCCGAGCTGGACGCTGCCCTGGTCGCTGAGTCGATCGCGCAGCAGCTGGAACGCCGTGTTGCTTTCCGTCGCGCCATCAAACGTGCGGCACAGAACGCAACCCGCATGGGCGCCCTGGGCATCAAGATCAACGTCGCTGGCCGTCTTGGCGGCGCCGAGATCGCCCGGACCGAGTGGACGCGCGAAGGTCGTGTGCCTCTGCACACGCTGCGTGCTGACATCGATTATGCACACTGCGAAGCGATGACTGCTTATGGCATCATCGGGATCAAGGTCTGGATCTACAAGGGTGAGATCATGGAGCACGATCCTGCTGCGCATGACCGTCGTCTCGCTGAACTCCAAGAAGGTCCCGCGCCCCGTGGCGCCGGCGGCCGTCGTTAAGGAGGCATGAAAAATGCTGCAACCGAAGCGCACTAAATTTCGCAAGATGCACAAGGGCCGGATCAAGGGCCAAGCCAAAGGTGGCTCGGACCTGAACTTTGGCACCTATGGTCTGAAAGCGGTCGAGCCGGAGCGTGTCACCGCGCGCCAGATCGAAGCCGCACGTCGTGCCATGACGCGTCACATGAAGCGTCAAGGCCGTGTCTGGATCCGCATCTTCCCGGACACCCCGGTGACCTCCAAGCCCGTCGAAGTTCGGATGGGTAAAGGTAAAGGTTCCGTGGATTTCTGGGCCTGCAAAGTGAAGCCGGGCCGCGTTATGTTCGAAATCGACGGTGTCGATGAAGTGACTGCCCGCGAAGCCCTGCGCCTTGCCGCCATGAAGCTGCCGGTGAAAACCCGCACCGTGGTGCGTGAAGACTGGTAAAAAGGTGCGGTTCGCGCAAGCGAACCGTCGCCAGTGCGGTGAAGTGAGTTTCTGAAAGAAACTTGCGGACCGCACCCCGTTAAGAAAAAAGAACCCCCGCTGAGCAATCGGCGGGGGTTCTGTCATTCAGAGCAAACAAATGTGTGACCCAGTATCAACGCGGAAAGGGTGGGCTTTGGGGAGTGGTCGTTAAGCCGGCCGGCAAATTGTGAAAGAAGGGATGAGGTGTCAGACGCTGTCGCGAAACTTCAAGGTGACATTCATATCCCGATCCCCAACACCCCTATTGCCTCTTCCAGCTGGGTTTCTTCATAGCCGAAATGCGAGCGTACAACGGTTTCCAATTGCCGGAACACCGCGCGCGTGGCGTCAAACTTTTTCTGATCCACGTCGAACATCAACGTCATTGAGGCGCGCTCTAGTCGGACCAGCAGTTCATGCACAACCCTGTGCTCTTCCTGCAGGCGGGTGACGACCGCGCGCAGCGCATCGTTGCCGCTCTGTGCGAGTTGCGGGAAAAGGCTATATTCCTCGGCGTCGTGGTGAAACGTCAGGACTTTGCATTCGCGCCCGCAGAGCGAGCCGAATTGCCGCACATTCTGGGCAAACTCGGCCGAGCCCAAAGCGTCTGACAGATCCCTTCCAGACGCCTCGCCAGTCTCGATCTGGTCCAGCACGATGCCGATCCGCCCAAGGTCGTTCAGGTGCATCCGGTGGATGGCCGCCAAGCGCTTTCCCACGCGTCGATCTGCATCGGTCGCCTTGGGAAAGGCGGGTGCCAATGGGCGGTTTCCAAAATCAACCGTCAGGTCGGCAAGAGGGGTGTCGGCCAGGTCGCCCAAGCGGTCAGTCGCCCCACTTGTAGTTGAAACTCACCGATATCCGTTCTTCTTCGGACTGGTTCATCAGAACCTCATGGCGCAGCCAGCTTTCCCACAGCAGTACGTCGCCCACCTGGGGCTTGGCATAGATGAAACTCTGCATCTCGCGCCGGGCGTGTTTGGTCCGGGGCGGGGCGGCCATCATGCTTGCATGGCGTGGGTCCTCGAACCGGAGGGGTGAGGCGCCTTCGGGCATGGCCACATAGGTCGTGCCGGAAATCACCGAATGCGGGTGGATATGGGCCGAGTGGTATCCGCCTTCGGGAAGGATGTTGATCCACAGGTCTTCCAGCACCAGCTTGCGCCCATCCAGATTGAATTCCAGATCCCGGCAAAACGCCTTCACGTGTTTGTTCAGAACCTTCCTAAGGTCCTTGAACACCGGCGAGCGCCAGGTCAGGTCATCCAGCGACGCATAAGAGGTATAGCCCGGGTATCCGTTTTCCTCGCACCAATCCTGACCAGCCTCATCTTCCTCGGCAATGGCCCAGCAGGACGCTTCCAGTTCCTCCGGGTCGATGGGCTTGCCCAACTCAGACAAGGCGGCGTGATACAGGCGGGTGACGAAGAGTGATTCAATCTGTGACATGGCGCAGGTGATAGCGCAGCCGCGCACAAAGCGCGAGGGGGCATCACGCCACGGGCTGTAACTGCAGAAAATGCCAAGTTTCCCTTGCCCTCACAGGGTGGCTCTCGTATAGACGCCCATCTCGCGGATTCCGGGCAACCGGGATTCGTGTGTTTTGTCATTCATCCATCAGGATACGGGTGACCCTGTGCAAATGTCGGGGGCTCGCTGGTGATGTGGAAAGGAAAAGGCGATGAACGCCAAGGAACTGAACGATAAGAGCCCGGAAGAGCTGCGCGATGCGCTGTCCGAGCTGAAGAAAGAATCCTTCAATCTGCGTTTTCAGCAGGCTTCGGGGGCTCTGGAAAACACCGCGCGTGTTCGCCAGGTGCGCCGTGACGCAGCCCGCGTTAAGACCGTTTTGAACCAAAAAGCTGCCGCCGCAGCTGCGACCGAGTAAGGGGAGCCTGAGATATGCCCAAACGTATTCTGAACGGCACCGTGACCTCGGACGCCAACGCCCAAACCGTGACCGTGAGCGTCGAGCGTCGCTTCACACACCCGGTTCTGAAGAAAACCATTCGTAAGTCCAAGAAATACCGGGCTCACGATGAAAAGAACGCTTTCAAGACCGGCGACAAAGTCCGCATTCAGGAATGCGCGCCGAAATCGAAAACGAAACGCTGGGAGGTTCTGGAGGCGTAAGCCGACAGACCTGACAGTCAGTCGAAACCCTGGGGACCTGGCAATGCATCGCCCCCCATAGGTCGGGAGAAACCAAATGATCCAGATGCAGACCAACCTGGATGTTGCTGACAACAGCGGCGCACGCCGTGTTCAGTGCATCAAGGTCCTGGGTGGCTCCAAGCGGAAGTACGCAAGCGTCGGTGACGTTATCGTCGTGTCCGTGAAGGAAGCCATCCCGCGCGGCCGCGTGAAGAAAGGTGACGTCCGTAAGGCCGTCGTCGTGCGCACCGCCAAAGAGGTCCGTCGTGAAGACGGCACCGCCATCCGCTTCGACCGCAACGCGGCCGTCATCCTGAACAACAACAACGAGCCGATGGGCACCCGGATCTTTGGACCGGTCGTCCGTGAACTGCGCGCGAAGAACTTCATGAAGATCATCTCGCTGGCTCCGGAGGTGCTGTGATATGGCTGCTAAGCTGAAAAAGGGCGACAAGGTCGTCGTGCTGGCCGGCAAGGACAAGGGCAAAGAGGGCGAAATCTCGTCCGTGAACCCGAAGTCCGGCAAGGCCATCGTGGACGGCGTGAACATCGCCATCCGTCACATCAAGCAAAGCCAGACCTCGCAAGGTGGTCGCGTCCCGCAAGCGATGCCGATCGACCTGTCGAACCTGGCACTGCTGGATTCGAAAGGCAAAGCGACCCGCGTCGGCTTCCGTGAGGAAGACGGCAAGAAGGTCCGTTTCGCAAAAACCACCGGGGAGGCCGTCTGATGTTGGACCAAGCAACCTACACCCCGCGTCTGAAGACGGTATACGCCGACACGATCCGCCCCGCTCTGAAGGAAGAATTTTCCTACAAGAACGACATGCAGATCCCGTCGCTGGAAAAGATCGTGCTGAACATCGGCTGCGGTGCCGCTGCGGTTCGCGACTCGAAGAAGGCCAAATCGGCCATCGAGGATCTGACCAAGATCGCCGGTCAGCAGGCCGTCGGCACCAAGGCGCGCAAGTCGCACGCCCCGTTCCGTCTGCGTGAAGGCATGATCATCGGCGCCAAGGTCACTCTGCGTGGCGATCGCATGTTTGAATTCCTTGATCGTCTGGTCACCATCGCCCTGCCGCGCGTCCGCGACTTCCGTGGCGTGAAGCCGAGCTTCGATGGTCGTGGCAACTTCGCCATGGGCCTGAAAGAGCACATCGTCTTCCCGGAAATCGACTTTGATAAAGTCGATGAGAACTGGGGCATGGACATCGTGATCACCACCAACGCGAACACCGACGCGGAAGCAAAGAGCCTGTTGAAGCATTTCAACATGCCCTTCAACAGCTGATCCGCGGGAAGGAAAAAGACATGGCTAAGAAAGCAATGATCGAACGCGAGAAGAAGCGTCAGGCGCTGGTGGAGAAGTATGCCGCCAAACGTGCCGCGCTGAAAGAAATCGCGAATGACGAGAGCAAACCGATGGAAGAGCGCTTCAAGGCGCGCCTGAAGCTTGCAAAACTGCCGCGCAACAGCTCGGCGACCCGGCTGCACAACCGTTGCCAGCTGACCGGTCGTCCGCACGCTTACTACCGTAAGCTGAAAGTGTCGCGGATCGCGCTGCGGGATCTTGGGTCGAATGGCCAGATCCCCGGCATGGTGAAATCGAGCTGGTAAGGGAGAGAAGATATGAACGATCCTATCGCAGATATGCTCACCCGCATCCGCAACTCGCAAATGCGTGGTAAATCCATCGTCTCCACCCCCGCCTCCAAGCTGCGCGCTTGGGTTCTGGATGTGTTGGCCGACGAAGGCTACATCCGCGGGTATGAAACCGGCACCGATGCCAATGGTCACCCGACCCTTGAGATCGCGCTGAAATACTTCGATGGCACCCCTGTCATTCGTGAGCTGAAGCGGGTTTCGACCCCCGGCCGCCGCGTCTACATGGGCGTCAAGGATATCCCCGTGGTCCGTCAGGGCCTGGGTGTGTCGATCGTCTCCACGCCCAAGGGCGTGATGTCGGACGCAAACGCTCGCAGCCAGAATGTTGGCGGCGAAGTGCTTTGCACCGTGTTCTAAGGAGGTTCTGATGTCTCGAATTGGTAAACGACCGGTCGAGCTGCCCACAGGTGTTTCCGCATCTGTGTCTGGCCAGACCGTAGAAGTGAAGGGCCCCAAGGGCGCCCGTAACTTCACCGCCACGGACGATGTCACGATCAAGGTCGAAGACAACGTCATTTCCGTCGAGCCGCGTGGCAAGTCCAAGCGCGCCCGTCAGCAGTGGGGCATGAGCCGCACACGGGTCGCGAACATGGTCACCGGCGTCACCGATGGTTTCAAGAAAGAACTTGAGATCAACGGCGTTGGTTACCGGGCTCAGATGGCAGGGAATACCCTGAAGCTGAACCTGGGCCTGTCCCACGATGTCGATTATGTCGCCCCCGAAGGTGTGACCGTTACTGCGCCCAAGCAGACGGTCATCATCGTCGAAGGCATCGACGAGCAGGCCGTAGGCCAGGTCGCCGCCGACATTCGCGCTTGGCGTAAGCCCGAGCCCTACAAGGGCAAAGGTATCAAGTACAAAGATGAATATATCTTCCGCAAGGAAGGTAAGAAGAAGTAAGGACCAGTCAGATGGCAAACAGCAAACGAGACCTGTTCTTGAAGCGCCGCCTGCGCGTCCGGAACAAACTGCGGAAAACGGCAGACGGGCGCGCCCGCCTCTCCGTGCACCGTTCGAACAAGAACATCAGCGTTCAGCTGATCGACGATGTGAATGGCGTGACCCTCGCCTCGGCGTCTTCTCTCGAGAAGGATCTGGGCGTGGTCGGCAAGAACAACGTCGAAGCCGCCGCCAAAGTCGGCACGGCTATCGCAGAACGCGCCAAGAAGGCCAAAGTCAGCGAATGCTACTTTGACCGCGGTGGCTTCCTGTTCCACGGCAAAGTGAAGGCCCTGGCCGACGCTGCCCGTGAAGGTGGCCTGAAGTTCTAAAGACCTTGAGGGCGGCGTTCGCGCCGCCCCGATGATCCGGGGGCTTCGGTCCACTTGGATTGACCCCATTCGGCGCGCACGCGCCACCTTGAAAAGGAATGCCAGATGGCAAGAGATGACAATCGCCGGGGCCGTGGCCGCCGCGAAGAAGAAACCCCGGAATTCGCCGACCGTCTGGTCGCGATCAACCGTGTGTCGAAAACCGTAAAGGGTGGTAAGCGCTTTGGCTTCGCCGCACTTGTTGTGGTTGGCGACCAGAAAGGCCGCGTCGGCTTTGGCAAAGGTAAGGCCAAGGAGGTCCCCGAGGCCATCCGCAAAGCCACCGAGCAAGCCAAGCGCCAGATGATCCGCGTGCCGCTGCGCGAAGGCCGCACCCTGCATCACGACATGGCCGGCCGTCACGGCGCTGGCAAAGTCGTCATGCGCACCGCGCCGGAAGGCACCGGGATCATTGCCGGTGGTCCGATGCGTGCCGTGTTCGAAATGCTGGGCATCAAGGACGTTGTGTCCAAGTCGCTCGGTTCGCAGAACCCCTATAACATGATCCGCGCCACCATCGACGGTCTGCAGAAAGAAAGCAGCCCTCGCATGGTCGCCCAACGTCGCGGCAAGAAAGTCGCCGACATCCTGGGTGGCAAAGGCGACGCACCGGCCGCCGACGCCGCTGCAGACGCTGACGCGTAAGGAGACCTGACCAATGGCAAAAACCATCGTTGTGAAACAGATCGGTTCCCCGATCCGTCGCCCCGCCAAACAGCGCCAGACGCTGATCGGCCTGGGCCTGAACAAGATGCACAAGACCCGCGAACTCGAAGACACCCCCGCCGTGCGCGGCATGGTCGCTTCGATCCCGCACATGGTTGAGATCATCGAAGAGAAAGGCTGATTTCAGCCCCTCATGTGAGATTTGAAGCGCCCCGGTCTGGAATGGCCGGGGCGTTTTTTGTTTTTGGAGGATTTAGAATGAAGATGAAAAGAGCATTTTTCTCACTACTGAGTGTGTTTGTTTGCAGCGCTTCCATAGTCAGTGCCGATCCTGATCCAAATGTCGAAAAGATGAGAAAGGCTGCGTTGTCGTTGGAGCTGTCGCTACCTGAGAACCGCGTTTTTTTTCTTGTGAAACGAGAGACCATTCGATCGGTAGTCGGTGTTATATTCGGCTATGTGGACAACGAAGCCGCGTGCGATGAACTCGCAACGGCGCTTAGCTCAGCCGGAACCGTTGGGACTTTTTTATGCGAGCAAGTTCGGTAGCCTAGCTTCATACCCCCGCCCGGCACCGCCGGGCAGCGCCCGACCCTCCCCACGGGAGGGCGCTTTTGCGTCGTAGCGGAACTCAGGAACGTTTCGGGTGTGGGGACGGGTGCATCCAACCATCGGTGCATGCGCCCACCCAGGGTCGGGCGCTGCCCGTCGCTGCCTCTTGCAACGAAAGCGCCTTGGGTCTATACGCCCCCGGTGGTCAACTGCACCACAGAATCAAAACCAAGAAACGCCGCGTTTGGCCCCTTCGCTTCATGGGTCACTTCCGGCAATAGGAGAAGCGATATGAAACTGAATGAACTGCGCGACAATCCCGGCGCCACGAAATCCCGCAAGCGGATCGGCCGTGGTCCCGGTTCCGGCACTGGTAAGACCGGTGGTCGTGGTATCAAGGGTCAGAAATCCCGTTCGGGTGTGGCGATCAAGGGCTACGAGGGCGGCCAGATGCCGCTCTACCAACGTCTGCCGAAGCGGGGCTTCAACAGCCGCAACCGGAAGTCGTTCGCGGTCGTGAACCTGGGTCTGCTGCAGAAATTCATCGACGAGAAGAAGATCGACGCCAAGAAGGACATCACCGAAGACGTCCTGGTTGCTTCCGGTCTGGTCCGTCGTGTGAAAGACGGCGTGCGCATCCTGGCGAAAGGCGAGATTTCCGCCAAGGTGAACCTGTCGGTCACCGGTGCCTCGAAGGGCGCGATCGAAGCTGTGGAAAAAGCGGGCGGCAAACTGACCGTCACAACCGCGGCAGCCGCTGAATAAGCGCTTGTGAGGGGCGCAGCTGCCCCTTACATAGTTACAAGCTTTCCAAACGCCGCTGGAGCCCGGAAACGGTCCGGCGGCGTTTTCACTGACACAGGGGGCCTTGATGGCATCTGCAGCAGAACAAATGGCCGCAAACATGAGCTGGGGCGCCTTCGGTAAGGCGACCGAGCTGAGGCAGCGGATCTTTTTCACCATCGGCCTTCTGATTATCTACCGCATTGGGACCTATATCCCCGTGCCGGGGATCGATGCGGGCGCGCTGCGTGACTTCATGGAGCAGGCGCAGTCGGGCATTGCCGGCGTGCTGGGCATGTTCACCGGTGGCGCGCTGTCGCGGATGGGCGTCTTTGCCTTGGGCATCATGCCGTATATCTCGGCCTCCATCATCGTTCAGCTGCTCAGCTCCATGTGGGAGCCCCTGAAGCAGTTGAAGAAAGAGGGCGAGGCAGGCCGCAAGAAGATCAACCAGTACACCCGCTATGGCACGGTTCTGCTGGCCACCGGACAGGCGTTTGCACTGGCAAACAGCCTTCAGGCCGGTGATCTGGTGACCACCCCCGGTATCTATTTCATCACCGCCTGCGTCATCACGCTGGTTGGTGGCACCATGTTCCTGATGTGGTTGGGTGAACAAATCACCGCGCGCGGTATCGGCAACGGCATTTCGCTGATCATCTTCGTCGGCATCGTCGCGGAAATTCCCGCCGCTCTGGGCCAGTTCCTGGCCTCGGGCCGCTCGGGCGCAATCAGCCCGGCGGTAATCATCGGCGTGATCGTCATGATCGTGGCCGTGATCGCCTTCGTCGTGTTCATGGAGCGCGCACTGCGCAAGATCCACATTCAGTACCCGCGACGTCAGGTCGGCATGAAGGTCTATGACGGTGGTTCGTCCCACTTGCCGGTAAAAGTGAACCCGGCGGGCGTGATCCCGGCCATCTTTGCCTCGGCGCTGCTTCTGCTGCCGACCACGATTTCGACCTTTGGGGCGGGCTCGACCGGTCCGATCATGTCGACGATCCTGGCCTATTTCGGCCCCGGTCAACCGTTGTACCTGCTGTTCTTCACGGCAATGATCGTGTTTTTCACCTTCTTCTACACCAAGGAAGTTGCGTTCAAGACAGATGAGGTTGCAGACAACCTGAAGAACCAAAACGGCTTTGTTCCCGGCATTCGTCCCGGCAAGAAGACCGCCGAGTATCTTGATTATGTCGTGACCCGCGTACTGGTATTGGGTGCGTCCTACCTGGCCGCCGTGTGCTTGTTGCCCGAGATCCTGCGCAGCCAGCTGGCGATCCCGTTCTACTTCGGGGGCACCTCGGTGCTGATCGTCGTGTCCGTCACGATGGACACGATCCAACAGGTGCAAAGCCACTTGCTGGCGCATCAGTATGAAGGCTTGATCGAAAAATCCCAACTGCGCGGCAAGAAGCGCAAGAAAGCACCGGCCCGCCGATGAATATCATTCTGCTTGGACCGCCGGGCGCCGGCAAGGGCACGCAAGCCCGCAAGCTTGAGGACGAGCGTGGCATGATCCAGCTCTCCACCGGCGACATGCTGCGTGAGGCGAAGGCCTCGGGCACCGAGATGGGGCAGAAGGTTGCGGCCATCATGGACGCGGGTGAGTTGGTGACGGACGAGATCGTCATCGGCCTGATCGAGGAGAAGCTGGAAGGTGACCACGGGGGCGGGTTCATCTTTGACGGCTTCCCGCGCACGCTGCCGCAGGCAGACGCCCTGGGCGCCCTGCTGGCGAAACACGGCGCCACGCTGGATGCCGTGATTGAAATGCAGGTGGACGACGACGCCTTGGTGGCGCGCATCACCGCCCGCTCGACCTGTGGCAATTGTGGTGAGGTTTATAACGACCTGTCCAAGCCCATCCCGACCGACGGCAAATGCTCGAATTGTGGTCAGGCGGCCGAGTTCAAGCGTCGCGCGGATGACAACGAAGAAAGTCTGCGCACGCGCTTGATGGAATACTACAAGAAGACCTCGCCGCTGATCGGCTATTACTATGCCAAGGGCGACCTGAAATCGGTCGACGGGCTGGCTGAGATCGACGAAGTTGCCGGTTCTATCGCGACCGCGCTGGACGGCTGACACGCAACCCCTTGACGCCATAGTGAATCCCGAGTAACTCACGCCATCCCATATGGGAATCGTGTGAGTCGGGGTCGCTCCCTGAGACGCACAGACCAGAGAATTCAGCGTGGCCCGCAGGAAAAAATCCCGCGGGCTTCCGTTGTGAAAAAAGGTTCCGGAGTTACGGAACCGCAACGAAGAGGAAAGTACACTTGGCACGTATCGCCGGCGTAAACATCCCGACCCACAAACGGGTCCCGATCGCCCTGACTTATATCACCGGAATTGGCCACACCTCGGCCAAGGCTATCTGTGAAGCCGTGAAAATCGATGACACCCGTCGCGTGAACGAGCTTTCGGACGCCGAAGTTCTGGCCATCCGTGAACACATCGACGCCAACTATGCCGTCGAAGGTGACCTGCGTCGTGAAACGCAGATGAACATCAAACGTCTGATGGACCTGGGCTGCTACCGTGGCCTGCGTCACCGTCGCAACCTGCCGGTTCGCGGTCAGCGCACCCATACAAACGCACGCACCCGCAAAGGCCCCGCGAAGGCCATTGCCGGCAAGAAGAAATAAGGGGGGTCTGAATCCATGGCACGCGATAAGACTCGTACGAAGCGCAAAGAGCGCAAGAACATCGCCGCTGGCGTTGCTCACGTGAACAGCTCGTTCAACAACACCAAGATCCTGATCTCGGACGTGCAAGGCAATGCGATTGCCTGGTCGTCGGCCGGCACCATGGGTTTCAAAGGGTCGCGGAAATCCACGCCCTATGCTGCCCAGATGGCTGCGGAAGACGCAGGTAAGAAGGCGCAGGAACACGGCGTGAAGACGCTGGAAGTCGAAGTTCAGGGCCCCGGTTCGGGTCGTGAAAGCGCCCTGCGCGCCCTGGCAGCTGTCGGTTTCAACATCACGTCCATTCGTGACGTGACGCCGATGGCCCACAATGGCTGCCGCCCGCCGAAACGTCGTCGGGTCTGAGTTTCTATCGCTCGGGCTGTGCTTTCGCGCGGCCCGAGTCCGTCATATTTTAACCTCGGGCGTCCTGGCCTTGGGACATGGGGACAGGACTGGAATGGAGGGACGCATGATCCATAAGAATTGGGCTGAACTGATCAAGCCAACATCGCTGGACGTGAAACCGGGCAACGACCCGTCGCGTCAGGCAACCGTGATTGCCGAACCGCTGGAGCGCGGCTTCGGTCTGACTTTGGGCAACGCCCTGCGCCGCGTGCTGATGAGCTCGCTGCAAGGTGCTGCCATCACGTCGGTGCAAATCGACAACGTACTGCACGAGTTCTCCTCGGTCGCAGGTGTACGTGAAGACGTCACCGACATCGTTCTGAACCTGAAGGGTGTTGCGATCTCGATGGAAGTCGAAGGGCCCAAGCGCTTGTCGATTTCGGCCAAAGGTCCGCAGGTCGTCACCGCCGGTGACATCTCGGAAAGCGCGGGCATCGAGATCCTGAACAAAGATCACGTGATCTGCCACCTGGACGATGGCGCCGACCTGTTCATGGAACTGACCGTGAATACCGGCCAGGGCTATGTCGCTGCCGACAAAAACAAGCCGGAAGATGCGCCGATCGGCCTGATCCCGGTCGACGCGATCTATTCGCCAGTCAAAAAGGTCTCCTATGACGTGCAGCCGACCCGTGAGGGCCAGGTGCTGGACTATGACAAACTGACCTTGAAGCTGGAAACCGACGGGTCCGTGACGCCCGAGGACGCCGTGGCCTTCGCTGCGCGCATCCTGCAGGACCAGCTGTCGATCTTCGTGAACTTCGATGAGCCGGAAGCGGCTGGTCGCCAGGACGAAGACGATGGTCTCGAGTTCAACCCGCTTCTGCTGAAGAAAGTGGACGAGCTGGAGCTGTCGGTGCGTTCGGCAAACTGCCTGAAGAACGACAACATCGTGTATATCGGCGATCTGATCCAGAAGACCGAAGCCGAGATGCTGCGCACGCCGAACTTCGGCCGCAAATCCTTGAACGAGATCAAGGAAGTGCTGTCGGGCATGGGCCTGCACCTGGGCATGGACGTCGAAGAATGGCCGCCTGAGAACATCGAAGACCTGGCCAAGAAATTCGAAGACCAGTTCTGATGACTGCGGGGGCTGCCACGGTGGCCCCCAAAATGCCCGCACTTGCGGGGAACAACTGGGCATGACGCCCCAAGGAGAGCGGCCCACACGCATCGGCCGCCAGACAAAGCAAAACGTTGAAGGAATAACAAAATGCGCCACGCAAAAGGCTATCGCCGCCTGAACCGCACCCACGAACACCGCAAAGCGATGTTCTCGAACATGGCCGGCTCGCTGATCGAGCACGAGCAGATCAAGACGACTCTGCCGAAAGCCAAAGAACTCAAGCGGATCATGGACAAGTTGATCACGCTGGGCAAACGCGGTGACCTGCACGCCCGCCGCCAGGCTGCGGCACAGCTGAAGCAGGACAAAGACGTTGCCAAGCTGTTCGAAATTCTCGGCCCGCGCTATGCCGAGCGTCAGGGTGGTTACACCCGCGTTCTGAAAGCTGGCTTCCGCTATGGCGACATGGCGCCGATGGCGATCATCGAGCTGGTCGAGCGCGACGTCGATGCGAAAGGCGCCGCCGACAAGGCCCGCCTGGCCGCCGATGAGGCTGCCGAGGAGTAATCCTCACACTTTGAATTTCGAGAGAAGCCCCGCCCGGATGCGGGGCTTTTTCAATTCGGAGGCCCGTCACGCCCTTTTCTGTGCAACACCATCGAGGCGCGCAGGGTGTCCATCAGATGCCTGGCATGATCCGGGGTAAGATGACGATCTCCCAGGAATTCCATCAACGCCTGACGGTCCGACGCCGAGAGGCATTGCAGTGTCTCGATCAGGTCTGGATCCGAATGGCTCACATTTTCCTCATGGATTCTTGCGTATCTATAGGTTTACAATTTAAGGTTGTTGCGAAATAAGGCAACTTATCTAAAAGGATACGCAAGAACGTGCAGGGTGCATGGGGAACAGACGGGATGAATGAGACACAGGGATTGGATCGCGGGCTTGCGCGATTGTCCGACCTGTCCCCCAAGGGCTATGCGCTTGGGCTGCACATTCGTTTTGCCGCCGCACACCTGATGTTTCAAACCTATGACCCGCGTTGGACGCAGATTTATACCGAGAACGGTTATATGCTGGCCGACCCGACCGTGTTTTGGGGCTTTGGCAATGAAGGCGCCATTCGCTGGAGCGAAGTCGGCCTGCCCGATGGCCACGGCATCCTGGACCAGGCCGCCGAGTTCGGGTTGAAGTTCGGGCTGACCGTGTCGTGCGGCGCGATTGCCTCGCGCACGATCGGCGGGTTTGCCCGCGAAGACCGGGAATTCAACGACGACGAGATCACCGAGATCCAATCGGTCGTCACCCAACTTCACGCCGCTTCGACGCCACCCGAACAGTTGACCCCTGCACAGCGCATGGCGCTTCGTTTGATCGCGAAGGGTAGCCGCCATGCCGAGGCCGCCGCGATTCTCGGCATTTCGGAAAGCGCGCTGAAGGCACGGTTGCGCTCGGCCAGGGATCGTTTGATTGTGCGCACCACCGCCGAGGCGATCCAGAGGGCGCAGGAATACAACCTGCTCTAGCACTCGCGCGCGCGCGGGCGTAGGGTCAGGCCATGGCTGACCTGTTCGACTCTGACCCCACCTCCAAGACTGAAGGCCCCCGCCCCCTGGCGGACCGATTGCGGCCGAAATCATTGGACGAGGTGATTGGTCAGGAGCAGGTTCTGGGCCCCGACGCGCCGCTGGGCACGATGCTGGCGGCGGGCAGTTTGGGATCCCTGATTCTGTGGGGGCCTCCTGGTGTGGGCAAGACCACCATCGCGCGGCTTCTGGCCGATGAAACCGACCTGCATTTCATCCAGATCAGCGCGATTTTCACCGGGGTGCCCGAGCTGCGCAAGGTGTTCGAAGCCGCCAAGCATCGGCGGGCGAACGGGCAGGGCACGTTGCTGTTCGTCGACGAGATTCACCGGTTCAACAAGGCGCAGCAGGACGGGTTCTTGCCGCATATGGAGGACGGCACGATCCTTCTGGTCGGCGCCACCACTGAGAACCCGTCGTTTGAGTTGAACGCCGCTGTTCTAAGTCGAGCACAGGTTCTTGTCCTGACCCGGCTGTCGCTGGCAGATCTTGAACGTTTGGCGCAACGGGCCGAACAGGAGTTGGGCGCGCCGCTGCCCCTGACAGGCCAGGCACGCGAGGCGCTGTTGGAAATGGCCGATGGCGACGGGCGCGCGCTGTTGAACCTGATCGAACAAGTCACCGCCTGGAAGGTCGACGGCAAACTGGACCCCGAAGCGCTGGGCACGCGCCTGATGCGACGCGCGGCGGTCTATGACAAGTCAGGGGACGAGCATTACAACCTGATTTCCGCCCTGCACAAATCCATTCGCGGTTCGGACCCGGACGCGGCGCTTTATTGGTTCGCCCGGATGCTGGGCGGCGGCGAAGATCCGCGGTTTCTGGCCCGCCGCCTGACGCGCATGGCGGTCGAGGACATCGGCCTGGCCGACCCGCAGGCGCAATCCATATGCTTGCAGGCCTGGCAGAGCTATGAGCGTCTGGGCAGCCCGGAAGGGGAGCTGGCCTTGGCGCAGGCGGTCACCTACCTGGCGCTGGCGCCGAAATCCAACGCGACCTATGTCGCCTATAAGGCGGCGGTCGCGGCGGCGAAAAAGACCGGAAGCGCGCCGCCACCCAAACACATCCTGAACGCCCCCACGCGGCTGATGGAGGAGCAGGGATATGGCGACGGCTATGCCTATGACCACGACGCGCCGGACGGCTTCTCCGGCCAGAATTATTTCCCGGATGAGATGAAACGTGGCGTTTTTTACATTCCGGTCGAACGTGGTTTCGAGCGAGAGTTGAAAAAACGCACAGACTATTTCGCAAAATTGCGCAAAAGTCGAACTTCCTGAATTTCGCCTTCTGGTGGTAGGCTGGCCGCAGGTCCGCGCGTTTTCACCATGCGGGCCCCAACGTGTACAACCCAGGAGTTTCCCATGCGTTTCGCCATTCTTGCCGCCGCCCTTGCCATTCCCACCGCAACCTTTGCCGCCGATCCCGCCGCTGACGCGATTGCCGCACGCCAGGGCTATTTCAAGCTTGTTGGCGCCAATATGGGCGTGCTTGCGGGCATGGCGCAGGGCAAGATGGACTATGACGCCGCCAAGGCACAGAAGGCCGCTGATAACATGGCTGTGCTGGCGTCCTATGACCTCAGCCACACGTTGTTGCCCGACACCACCGCCGAAGCGATGGGCGACAAGACGCGCCTGAAACAGGTCGCGTTCGACGACCTGGAGGGCTTTGTCGCCGCCTATACCAAGTTTGCCGCTGCTGCGGGTGCGATGCAGGCCGTGGCCGGTGCTGGTCAGGGCGAGCTGGGCGGCGCAATGGGCGCATTGGGCGGGTCGTGCAAAGGCTGTCACGACGAATACCGGACCAAGTAAGCGATGCGGGACCAGCTGCCGGACGGCGTCGAATGGCGCCGCGTGTGGGACATTGCCCTGCGCCTGTTTCACTGGGCGCTGGTCGTCTGCGTCGTCACCGCCTGGGGGCTGGGCCGGTTCGGCCCGGCCATCATGACGCTGCATTTTTACGCCGGTTACGCGGTGATTGGCCTGTTGGCGTTTCGCATCCTGTGGGGGCTGGTCGGACCCGCCCCAGCGCGCTTTGGCCACTTTCTGTTCGGGCCAAGCGCCACGCTTGCCTATCTCAAGCGCCTGCCCAAACGCGTGCCCAGCTTTTGGCCGGGCCACAACCCGGTGGGTGCGCTGTCGGTCTTTGGCCTTCTGGCAATCCTGATCCTTCAGGTCGCAACCGGGTTGGTGTCAGACCCCGAGGATTTCATCAATGTCGGTCCCCTGGCCGATCAGGTCAGCAGCCAAACCAATCGCCTGGCAACGACGTGGCACTATCGCGGTTCGCTGATCATCCTGGCGCTGGTTGCCCTTCATCTGGCGGCGATCCTGTTTTACCGAATCTGGAAGCGCGAAGATCTTGTGCGCCCAATGATCACCGGCTGGAAAGCGGTGCGAAAAGACCGCGACGCTTGACAACAGTCGCCGGGCGCATCAGTCAGGCGCCATGTTTACAGCCCTTCTGCAAGTAGCCCTTGGCGGCGCGCTTGGCGCATCAGCCCGGTATCTGACCGGCATCGCGATCACGCGCGCGGTCGGGCATGGCTTCCCGGTCGCGATCATGGTCACGAACGTGCTGGGGTCGTTTCTGATGGGTGTGCTGGTCGTGGTCTTGGCGAAGAAGGGCGGCACAGCCTATGCGCCGCTTCTGATGACTGGTCTTTTGGGCGGGTTCACGACGTTCTCGGCCTTTTCTCTCGACGCGCTTACGCTGTTCGAACGCGGCCAGGTGACCGCTGCGGCGGGCTATGTCCTGGGCTCAGTTGTCTTTTCTCTAATCGCAATCGTTTTGGGCGTGTGGATCGCACGTATGGTGTTGGCATGAGCGGTGTTCAGTTACTGACCGTAGGCAAGGATGACGGCGAACAGCGGCTGGACCGCTGGGTGCGCCGCCAGTTTCCGCATGTAAGCCAGGGGCGCATCGAAAAGGGCTGCCGCAAGGGCGAGTTCCGCGTTGACGGCGAAAAGGTGAAACCGTCGACCCGGGTCGGCCCCGGCATGGAAATCCGCCTGCCGCCGCTGCCCGAACCGGGCGAGATCACCGCGCTGCCGCGTGACCCTTCGCCGATCTCCAAGGCGGACGCGCAGATGATCCGTGATTGCGTGATCTACAAGGATGATTTCATCATCGCGCTGAACAAGCCGCCGGGCCTGCCGACGCAAGGGGGATCGAAACAGACCAAACATGTGGACGGGCTGGCCGAGGCGTTGAAGTTCGACCGGGACGAAAAACCGCGCCTGGTGCACCGGCTGGACAAGGACACCTCGGGTGTTTTGCTGCTCGCGCGCACCCACGGCATGGCCGCCGCGCTGACCGCCGCAATGCGTCACAAGCAGACGCGCAAGATCTATTGGGCCGTGGTCGCCGGCGTGCCCACGCCCTATCTGGGCGAAATTCGCTATGGCCTGGTGAAGGCGGGCGGACATGGCCCCCGCGGCGAGGGTGAGAGGATGATCTGTGTGCATCCGCGCGACATGAACCAGACCGAAGGCGCGAAACGCGCGCATACGCTTTACTCGGCGCTTTACCGCGTGGCCGGCCGCGCGACCTGGGTCGCGTTGGAGCCGATTACCGGCCGCACCCACCAGCTGCGCGCGCATATGGCCGAGATCGGCCACCCGATTGTGGGCGACGGAAAATACGGTGGCTCCGGTCAGGATAACATGGGTGACGGCTGGGGTGCGAAGCTGGGCGGGATCATCTCGAACAAGCTTCACCTGCATGCTCGCTCGATGAGTTTCCGCCATCCGGATACGGGCAAGGACGTGACCATCACCGCGCCGTTGCCCGAACACATGGCGCGCACGTTTGAGACTTTCGGCTGGACCGAGGATCTGGCCGCTGCCGACCCGTTCGAGGCGCTTAAATGACCGACTTGAAGCTTGCGGTCTTCGACGTGGACGGCACCCTGATCGACAGTCAGGATTTCATCGTTGAGGCGATGCTGCGGGCGTTCGGCCATATGGGCGTCGATCTGCCAGCGCGCGCGGATGTTCTGTCGATCACCGGTCTGTCGTTGCCGATCGCCATCGCACGTTTGATGCCGACGCTGTCCAAGGGCGAGGTCGCCGCGGCCGCTGACGCCTACAAAACTGCCTTCATCGCGCTGCGCGCCGAAAAGGGGGGCGAGGCCGCGTCGCCGATGTATCCCGGCGCGCGCGACGCGCTTGTATCGCTCAGCCAGCGGGACGAGGTGCTGATGGGCGTGGCAACGGGCAAGGCAAAGCGCGGGTTGGATCACGCCTGTGCGGCGCATGACCTGGACGGGTTCTTCATCACCCGCCAGACCGCAGACACCCACCCGTCGAAACCGCACCCGTCGATGCTTTTGGCGACGCTGGCGGACACCGGTGCCGAGGCGGCGCATGCGGTGATGATCGGCGACACGACCTATGACATCGACATGGGCCGCGCAGCGGGCTTTCGTACCATCGGAGTCAGCTGGGGCTATCACCCGGCGGCCGATCTGGTCGCAGCGGGGGCAGACATCGTGGTCGATACATTCGCGGGGCTGATCCCGGCGCTGGATGAACTTTGGGGGCAGGCATGAACGCTTCTGCGAAACGGTTTTGGAAACAAACGAGCGCGGTGAACACCGATGAGGGATGGGCGGTGCATCTGGATGCACGCCCGGTGCGCACACCGGCGAAATCTGCCTTGATCCTGCCGACGAAGGCGATGGCCCGTGCCATCGCGGTCGAATGGGACGCGCAGGAGGAAAAGGTCGATCCGACCACGATGCCTCTGACCCGGGCCGCAAATGCGGCGATCGACAAGGTCGCGCATCAGCACGCTGAAGTGGCCGACATGCTGGCCGCCTATGGCGATAGCGATCTGCTGTGTTATCGCGCCACCCATCCACAAGGCCTGGTTGACCGACAGATCGCGATCTGGGACCCGGTTCTTGACTGGGCGGCAGAGGCGCTGGAGGCACGGTTGATCCCGGTCACGGGCGTGATGCACGCGCCCCAGGATTCGGCCGCGCTTGCCCCGCTTTCGACCCGGGTGCACGCCTTCACCCCGTTCCAACTGGCGGCCTTTCATGACCTGGTCAGCATTTCCGGCTCGCTCATCCTGGGATTCGCAGTCACCGAAGGTCACAAATCGGTGTCTGAGGCCTGGGACATCTCGCGAGTTGACGAAAACTGGCAGGAAGAGCAATGGGGCGAGGACGACGAAGCCAGCGCGCTAGCGGCCGTTAAAAAACAGGCCCTTGAGGATGCCGGTCGCTTTTTCCGCCTTTGCGAATAGAGGCTTGGCTTCAACCAGGGCGTTAGCGCATGACAACGGGCGCCCCTTTCCCCGGCGTCACCCATCTGAATTTTCCATGTAACCCTTGACGAATTCTTATGAATCCGCCCAAACTCTTGCACGCTGAGGGGGGACCACTCCCCCTTTTCAAGTTCACACCGGCCAACGAGTCGGAAGACGCGTCCCGTATGGGCGCACCTATCAGGAAGAGGTAAACATGAAAAAAACCGTATTTCTTGGCGCACTGACTGTCGCCGGCCTTGCTGCTGGCGCTTCGGCTGCTGCCACGCTTGACGACGTTAAAGCACGCGGCAAGCTGAACTGCGGCGTCACGACCGGTCTGGTGGGCTTTGCTGCCCCCGACGCGAACGGTCACTGGGATGGCTTCGATGTCGGCGTCTGCCGCGCTGTTGCCGCTGCTGTTCTGGGCGACGCAGAAGCTGTGGAATTCGTGCCGACCACCGGCAAAACCCGCTTCACCGCACTGGCGTCGGGTGAAATCGATGTTCTGGCCCGCAACACCACCTGGACCTTGTCGCGTGACGTTGACCTGAAGTTCACCTTCGTTGGCGTCAACTACTACGACGGTCAGGGCTTTATGGTTCCCAAGGGTCTGGGCGTCAGCTCGGCCAAGGAACTGGACGGCGCCACCGTTTGCATCCAGACCGGCACCACCACCGAGCTCAACCTGGCCGACTTCTTCCGTGCCAACAATATGAGCTATGAGCCGGTTCCGATCGAAACCAACGCTGAAGCGCAACAGCAGTACCTTGCTGGTGCCTGTGACGTGTACACCACCGACGCCTCGGGTCTGGCCGCTACGCGCGCCTCGTTCGAAGCGCCTGCGGATCACATTCTGCTGCCCGAAATCATCTCGAAAGAGCCGCTGGGCCCGCTGGTCCGTCACGGCGACAACGAGTGGGGCGACATCGTGCGCTGGTCGCTGAACGCGCTGATCTCGGCTGAAGAGCTGGGTGTCACCTCGGCGAACATCGGTGAAATGGCTGCGGCCGCCGGCGACAACCCGGAAATCAACCGTATCCTCGGCACCGAAGGCAACCTGGGCGAAATGCTTGGCCTGGACGCTGGCTGGGCGAAAGCCGCGATCATGGCGGGTGGTAACTACGGCGAACTGTTCGAAAAGAACATCGGCGAAAACACCCCGATCGGCCTGTCGCGCGGTCTGAACGCTCAATGGAAAGATGGCGGCCTGATCTACTCGCCGCCGTTCCGCTAAGACACTTTGGGAAAGGGCGCGGTCAATCCGCGCCCTTTTCACATTCAACGACAGAGCCCTGGATGGCAGCTGAAACAGCGCCGTTATGTAAGCCAGGGACAACGGGGACCTTTTCATGACAACCACGACCGACCCACATCCGGAGTCGTTCCGTCTGTCGATGTTGATTTACGACAGCCGCTACCGTTCCATGACCATTCAGATCGTCGCCTTGATCGGCTTCCTACTGCTGATCGGCTGGCTGATTTCGAACACCGCACAAAACCTGATTACCTTGGGCAAAGAGCCCAGCTTCGGCTTTATGACCGAGCCTGCGGGCTATGACATCAACCAGCGCCTGTTGGACTACAATTCCCAGGATTCGCACCTGCGTGCCGCCCTGATCGGGCTCTTGAACACGCTTTTGGTGGCCGTCATGGGTTGCATCGCGGCCACGATCATCGGTGTGGTCGTCGGCGTTCTGCGCCTGTCCAACAACTGGATCGTGTCACGCCTGATGGCGGTCTACGTCGAAGGGTTCCGCAATGTGCCGGTCCTTTTGTGGATCGTGTTTGGCATGGCGATCCTGATCGAAACACTACCGCCGCCCAAGGCCTTCCGGGGTGAAAATCCCGAAGCGTCAATGCTACTGGGCGACAGTGTTGCGCTGACGAACCGGGGCTTTTATGTGCCCGAGCCGCTGTTCTCCCGCGGGTTGGGGGACGTCCATTTGCTGGGCAATTCTTCCCTGCGCTTTGATGTCAGTCTTGATCTGATCGCAGTTGGCGCGGTGTTCTTGGCCAGTATCCTGATTTCGGGCCTGATCGGCCGTCGGGCCAACGCCATTCAGAACGCCACGGGGGACCGCCCGACCGTCTGGTTCTGGCGCTTGGGTGTGGTGGTTTTGCCCACCGTACTGGTGCTGTGGATCCTAGGCTTTTATCTTGGATACCCCGAACTCAAAGGCTTCAACTTCAAGGGCGGGACGTATATGCGCAACTCGCTCATCGCATTGTGGGCGGCGCTGTCGCTTTACACCGCAGCCTTCATCGCCGAGATCGTGCGCGCCGGTATCCTTGCCGTGTCTAAAGGGCAGACCGAAGCGGCCAACGCATTGGGCTTGCGCCCGCGCCGGACCATGTCGCTGGTCATCCTGCCTCAGGCGTTGCGGGTGATCATCCCGCCACTGATCTCGAATTACCTCAACCTGACCAAGAACAGCTCACTTGCCATCGCGGTGGGCTACATGGATATCACGGGCACGCTGGGCGGCATCACGTTGAACCAGACCGGGCGCGAGCTGGAAACCCTGCTCATGCTGATGCTCGTCTACCTCATCATCTCGCTGACGATTTCCGGTGTGATGAACTGGTACAACGAATCCGTGAAGCTGAAGGAGCGCTGAGATGACTGATTTTTCTTATGTCCGCTCTGAAATGTTGGATGAAAAGGCGCCGCCGTCGTCCAGCACAGGGCTCGTTGGTTGGGCACGGCAAAACCTGTTCAACGGTGTTGCGAACTCGGTTCTGACCGTGCTGTCGCTGATTGTGATCTACTTCATTCTGGCCGCGATCCTGCCTTGGATCTTTGTGCCGACCTGGAACGGAACGTCGCTGCAAAACTGCCGCGAGATCCTGACAGCCGCCGGTTCGGTCGGCGAACACGGGGCGTCCGGGGCCTGTTGGGGCGTGATCAACGAACGTTGGCAGCAGCTTTTGTTCGGGTTCTACCCGGATGCCGAGCGTTGGCGCCCGATCCTGGCCTTTGCGCTTTTGTTCGTGGCGGTGATCCCGGTCCTGTTCAACATGATTTCGCGTCGGATGAACTGGGTGCTGCTTCTGGCCGTGCTGGGTGTGGGTATCATGACCCGTGGCGGTGCCGTCGCGCTTGTTATCGGCGTCGCCTTCCTGGCCGCGGCGGTATACGTCGCGTTCAAGATGTTCGGCACCTCCAAGGGCGATCGCGCATTGGAGATTGCGGAGGGCGCAAAACGTTTGCCCAACCCGCTGATCTTCTCGGCGATCTTTCCGTTCATCGCACCCTGGCTGTTGTGGGGCGGGTCTGTGTGGGTGCCAATTGGCGCCGCGCTGGGCTTCCTCATCGGCTATGGTGTTTACCGAGCCTTTGTCGGTGCAATCGGAAGCCTGGGTGCCCTCATCTTGGCCGTCATCGTACCGATCGTCTGGTGGCTGTTCCTGGTTGGCAGCTTTTCCAGCCTCATGGATAGTATCCTTCCTTTCGGTCTGGAAGCGGTCGAAAGCCGCAAGTTCGGGGGCTTCATGCTGTCGATCACCATCGGCGTCGTTGCCATTGCCTGTTCGCTGCCCATTGGCATCGTGCTTGCGCTGGGGCGGCAGTCGGACCTGATGATCGTCAAGGCGCTGTGCGTCGGCTTCATCGAGTTCATTCGCGGTGTGCCGTTGATCACTCTGTTGTTCGTGGCCTCAACGCTTCTGAACATCTTCCTGCCACCGGGGACGAATTTCGACATTATCCTGCGGGTGCTGATCATGGTGACCCTGTTCGCCTCGGCCTATATGGCCGAAGTGATCCGGGGTGGCCTGGCAGCCCTTCCCACAGGGCAGTATGAGGCGGCGGATGCGCTGGGTCTGGACTATTGGAAGGCGCAGCGGCTGATCATCATGCCGCAGGCGCTGAAAATCTCGATCCCGGGTATCGTGTCGACCTTCATCGGCGTGTTCAAGGACACGGTGTTGGTGTCGATCATCGCCCTTCTGGACCCGCTGGGTCTGAACAACGCCATCCGCGCGGACGCGAACTGGAACGGCATCGTGTGGGAGCTGTACGGCTTCATCGCGTTGATCTTCTTCGTCTTCTGCTTTTCCATGTCCCGCTACTCGATGTATCTGGAGCGCAAGTTGCGCACCGATCACCGCTAAAGGAGTGATCTGATGTCTTCAGTTCAATTTGACCAACACGCAGATCGCAGCCACATGTCCGTATCGGACGAGGTCGCGATCGAAATCACCGGCATGAACAAATGGTACGGATCGTTCCATGTGCTGCGTGACATCAACCTGACTGTGAACCAGGGCGAACGGATCGTGATTTGTGGCCCGTCCGGGTCCGGAAAATCCACCCTGATCCGCTGCATCAACCGTCTGGAAGAGCACCAGGAAGGGTCGATCATCGTGGACGGGACCGAGCTTAGCTCGGACCTGAAAAACGTCGACAAGGTGCGGTCCGAGGTTGGCATGGTGTTCCAGCACTTCAACCTGTTCCCGCACCTGACCATCTTGGAAAACTGCACGCTGGCACCGATCTGGGTGCGCAAGACGCCTCGCAAGGAAGCGGAAGAACTGGCGATGCATTACCTTGAAAAGGTGAAGATCCCCGAGCAGGCCAACAAGTATCCCGGCCAGCTTTCGGGTGGTCAGCAACAGCGTGTGGCCATCGCGCGGTCGCTGTGCATGCAGCCGCGCATCATGCTGTTCGACGAACCCACCTCGGCGCTTGACCCCGAGATGATCAAGGAAGTTCTGGAAACCATGATCAGCCTTGCGGAAGAAGGCATGACCATGCTCTGCGTGACCCACGAAATGGGTTTTGCGAAAGAGGTCGCCAATCGCGTGATCTTCATGGATGCAGGTCAGATCGTCGAGCAGAACGAACCGAATGAGTTCTTCGACAATCCGAAGTCCGAGCGGACCCAGCTGTTCCTCAGCCAGATCCTGTAAACCGGATGGCATTAATGACGACGGGCGCCCAATGGGCGCCCGTTTCGCATGTGGTCTTAGATAAGATCGCGTGGCACGACAAAGTCCACCGCCTGCCCTTTGCCCCAGCCCACGTCGGACCAGTCGCTCACCGGGAAATCGATTACCGTTGTCGCGCAAGTCGGATAGTGCTGGAATCGGCCATGATCGGGCGGCGTCGCCACCAGCCCCTGCGCCATATAGGCCGATCCGGGGTTGTGCGCGATCATCATCACGACGTCTGATTGCGCACGCTGAAGCGCGGCCAGCATCTGGTCCGGTTCCGCCAGATACAAAGCATCCAGATAGGCCGCCTTGGGCGGGTGCAGCAGTTTGTCACTGATCTTTGCCCAGGTTTCGCGCGTGCGTACGGCCGAGGAGCACAGGACCTCTTGCGGCCCATACCCGCCACGCGCCAGCCATTTGCCAACCGCCTTTGCCGAAGCGCGCCCACGCTTGTTCAGCGGGCGGTCCTTGTCGGCAAGCAGCGGGTCATCCCATGTCGACTTGGCATGGCGGGTCAGGATCAGGCGCAGGGTCATGTTTGGTGAAAAGCCTTCATGTGGAATTCGGATTGAACGGGCAACCTGCCATAACTCGCGCTAAGGGGGCAAGCCCTGCGTGCAACACAGCCTTGGGTCAGGCAATTTTGTCCTTCCGACGTATCAAGATGCGCGTGGCACGTTGCAACGTCATAGCCTCGGGGCGACAGGGCGTCCACGGGGCAGGCGGTGCGGCAGGGCGTGTCTGCGCAATCCGTGCACGGTATGCCGCCCGTTTCAAGCAAGTTCATCACCCCGGCAAGACGCACCGCCCCGCGGTAAGATACCATCAGCCCGGCGCGGTCATGCACCAGCATGCCAACCGGTGACGACCAGGCCCGGCCGGAGGCCTGTGCCCATGCCAGAAAGGGCGGATAGGGTGGCCCGTCCGAGGGAAACACCGCCATCCCGCCCCAGGCAGCCGCCAGCGCGCCGATCACCCGTTTGGACCAACGGTCCAGAGGGTCGGGGGCATCATCCAGATATTCCGGCGAGGCGCTGAACTCTGCCCAAAAGCCGGGTTCGTGCGGTCCAAGCAGAACAATCGTGTCGCCCGCGTCGTGCAGGATACCAAAGACCTCCAATTGCGCGCTTTCCGGCGTTGGATCCAGCATTATTCGTCCCGAAATGGCAGCATCAGGCTCCACCCCAACTTGGCCGGCCGGTCGTCCTGCCATTGCAGGCCAATGGTCATACCGTCGTGCCCATCTTCGGGTTGTGCGATATAGGTGCCGAACATGCGATCCCAGATCGAAAGCGCGAAGCCATAATTGCTGTCGGCTTCATGCCTGTGCACCGAATGATGCACCCGGTGCATATCGGGCGTGACCAGCACCAACCGCAGCACCCGGTCCAGCGCCAGCGGAAGCCGCATGTTGGCGTGGTTGAACATGGCCGAGCCGTTCAGCACGATCTCGAACAGGATCACCCCCAGGGCGGGCGCGCCGATCAGATAGACGACCCCGATCTTGATCAACATGCTCGCGGCGATCTCGACCGGGTGAAACCGCAGCGCGGTGGTCACGTCGATGTCCCGATCCGCGTGATGTACCCGGTGCAAGCGCCACAGGGTGGGCACCTTGTGAAACACCATGTGCTGAAACCAGATCGCGAAATCCAGGATCAGCATCGCGGCCAGAACACTGGCCCACATCGGAAGCGACAGCAGGTTCAACACGCCCCACCCGTGCGCGCTTGCGTCCAGCGCAGCGCCGACGGCCAGGAACGGCAACACGACGGCCATCAGCCGCGTGGTCAGGCTGTCCAGCACGATGATTGCCAGATTGGTCACCCAGCGCGTGGCGCGAGGCTGCGCGCGCGCGCGGCGCGGAACCAGCGCCTCGATCCCGGCAAAAAGCGCGAACAGGCCCAGAAAGGCGATAAGTCGGATCAGGGGTTCGTTTTCCATGACGCCGAGTCTACTCGGAGGCGGGGCAGGTGCAACGCACGAAAACGCGACCTTTACGCGCGGATCAGGGACCCGGCACCGTGGTCGGTGTACAGCTCCAACAGGCAGGCATTGGGCGCGCGTCCGTCCAGAATGACGACCGCCCGCACCCCACCGTCAATCGCGGCCAGCGCGGTTTCGGTTTTCGGGATCATGCCGCCCGCGATCACGCCGCTTTCGGTCAGTTCGCGGATGCGGCCTGCGGTAAGCTCGGTCAGCACCTCACCCGCGGCATTTTTCACGCCTGCAACATCGGTAAGCAACAGCAGACGGTCGGCTTTCAACGCAGCTGCAATCGCGCCCGCAGCGGTGTCACCGTTCACGTTGAAGGTTTCCCCATTTCGGCCCGAACCCAAGGGGGCGATGACCGGGATCGTTTCGGCATCGAACAGGGTGCGCAACACGGACGCGTCCATGTCGCTGGGCGTTCCGACGAAACCCAAATCGGGGTTTGTCTGGTCACAAATCATCAGGTTGGCATCCTTGCCCGACAGGCCCACGGCTTTGCCGCCCTCGGCATTGATGGCTTGCACGATGCGCTTGTTCACCCGACCCGACAGAACCATTTCGACAACCTCGACCGTGGCGGCATCGGTCACGCGTTTGCCGTCAACGAACTCGCTTTCGATGTTCAGCTTGTCCAGCATCGCGTTGATCATCGGTCCGCCGCCGTGCACCACGACCGGGTTCACCCCAACCTGGCGCATCAGAACGATGTCACGGGCAAAGCTTGCCATTTCCTCATCGTCGCCCATGGCGTTGCCGCCAAACTTGATGACGACCGTCGCGCCGTCATAGCGCTGCAGATACGGCAGGGCTTGGGAAAGGGTTCGGGCGGTGGCGATCCAGTCGCGGTTCATCTCTTGCGTCTTCATGGTCCGTTTGTCCTTGTCCATCCCGTGTTAAGCCGTTGCGAGCGGGGTGCCAAGGGGGCGGATCACTCCAACCCTGCGATGATCGCGCGCAGGGTTTCGATACCGTCGCCCTTTTCGGACGAGGTCAGCACCAGCTCGGGATAAGCTGCGGGGTGTTTTGCCAAGGCCTTGCGAACTTGATCCAGCACGCGGTCCCGGTCCTTCAGCTTAACCTTGTCAGCCTTGGTCAGAACCGCCTGGAACGTCACCGCCGAGCTGTCCAGCAGGCTCATGATCTCATCATCGACCGGTTTTACACCGTGACGGGCGTCGATCAGCACAAAGGCGCGGCGCAGGTTCTGTCGCCCGGACAGGTAGCGTTTGAGCAGCCGCTGCCATTTCTCGACCACCGGGATTGGCGCATTGGCAAAACCATAGCCGGGCAGGTCGACAAGATAGGGGCCGTCCGTCGTGGTGAAAAAGTTGATTTCCTGCGTGCGACCCGGCGTGTTTGACGCCCGCGCCAACCCTTTGCGCCCCGTCAGGGCGTTGATCAGGCTGGATTTTCCGACGTTGGAGCGGCCGGCAAAGCAGACCTCGATCCGGTCGGGATCCGGCAGGCCATCCATCGCGACGACCCCTTTCAGGAAGTCTGTCGCACCGGCGAACAACAGCCGCCCGGCCTCGCGCGAAAACTGGTCCGGCTCTTCGGCCATCGGGAAAGGAAGTTGGGTCATGACAGCACCTCAATCGTGTCGCCTTGGCGCAAATCGCCAGTTTTCGTCACCACGGCGTAGGCGCCGAATTCTTGATGGCCCCAGCCGCCGTTCAGCGCGCCAAGCGTATCCGCATCGCGTTCCCCGGTGCGGGTGCTGGCCGTGGTGGCCCGACAGCGCGTGATGTTCTCGCGCACCTCCAGCTCAGCCAAGCCGACGCGGATCTTTCGACCGATCCAGTCGCGCTCAACCCACGGATCCAGACCGTCCAGAACCAAGTTGCCCCGCCACCGATTGATCGAGATATCCTTCCCAAGCCGCTGCGCCACCTCGGCGTGCGAGGCCCGGTTGATGATCGAGATCGACGGGTAATCTGTATCGGTCATCCCGCGTTTCGTCACCCGGACAAGGCGTGCGGGCAGGGCGCGCTCGGGCGGGGAAATCGGCATCACCCACTGGATAAACAAACCGGCGTCGCCAGGGTCATCGGGGTTGATTGTCAACTCTTTCAGATCGGGATGGGTGAAGGTCACCTTGCCAGAGGGCAGGTTGCACCGCGCCTCGATCGCCTGCAGTTTCGGCGCCTTCGCCCCGCGCGAAAAGTTCGAGCAGGGCGCCCATTCCGGCGCGTCGAAATCAACCTTGGCCAGTTCATGCGCGACCGCCCAGCGTCGATCCCAGGGGATCGTGCGTGCCTCGGTCAGAAGGATGCGGGCGAGCTCCTCACGCCCGTGCGATTTGATCGGGTGCCGCCAGATTTCCGCGACATGTCCGTTCATTCACTATCCTTCGGCTTGCGCTTGAAGCTTTTCAGCACGTTGCCCAAAACGTCCGGCCGGTGCCCATGGCTGCGCATGATCAGGTATTGCTGCGTGAAGGTGATCGTGTTGTTCGCGATCCAATACAGCACCAGGCCCGAGGCGAACTGCCCCAGCATGAACATGAATACCCACGGCATCCAGGCAAAGATCATCGCCTGGGTCGCGTCGGTGGGGGCCGGGTTCAACTTCTGCTGAAGCCACATCGAGATGCCCAGGATGATCGGCAGAATGCCCAGGCTGATGATCGCCAGGAAGCTTTCCGGGCTGGGGGCCGCATTGGGCAGAAGGCCAAACAGGTTCAGGATCGAACTGGGGTCCGGCGCGCTGAGGTCGCGGATCCATCCAATCCAGGGCGCGTGGCGCAGCTCGAGCGTGACGAAGATCACCTTGTAAAGGCTGAAGAAAATCGGGATCTGTAGGAGGATGGGCAGGCAGCCCGAGGCCGGGTTAACCTTTTCCGTCTTGTAAAGCGCCATCATCTCTTGCTGAAGCTTCGCTTTGTCCTCGCCCGCCTTCTCCTTGATCTTCTCCATCTCGGGCTGAAGCTCTTTCATCTTCGCCATCGAGACATAGGATTTGTAGGCCAGCGGCAGCAGCACCGCCTTGATGATCAGGGTCAGGCCGATGATCGACCAACCCATGTTCCCGATCAGGCCGTTCAGCCAGTGCAGCACGGCGAAAATCGGCTTGGTCAGGAAGAAGAACCAGCCCCAGTCGATCGAGTCGAGGAAGCGGTAGATGCCGTTTTCATTCTGGTATTCACGGATGGTTTCCCATTCCTTGGCGCCCGCAAACAGCTGCGTTTCGACGCTCTTGGTCTCTCCAGCGGCCACGTCCATGGCCGGCAGGCGCACCTGGGTTTGATAGACGTCGGCGTTCTCGGCATAGCGGACGGCCGAGGTGAAGGCCTGCCCCGGGGCCGGGATCAGGGTCGTCATCCAGTAGTGATCGGTGAAGCCGATCCAGCCGTTTTCTTCGACCTGCATGACATCGGCGCGTGCGTTTTCGCGCTGATCAAAGTCCAGATCGGCGGCGTCGCCGTAGTCCATTTCTTCCAGCTCTTTGTCAACCTGGCGCACGACGCCTTCGTGCAAAATGAAAAAGCCCTTGAGGTCGTCCGGTTCGCCGTGGCGGGCCAGAACGCCATAGGGCGCCATGCGATGTGACGTCGCCCCGGTGTTTTCAACCGATTGGGTGACGGTGAACAGGTATTTCTCATCAACCGCAATCATGCGGCGGAAAGTCAGACCTTTGCCATTGCTCCAGGCCAGTGTCACGGGGCTGTCCGGGGTCAGAGTCGTGCCGCTTTCGACCTGCCACAAGGTCTTGGGACCGGGAACGTCTTCGCTTCCGGTCTGCCCGCCGGGCACCCAACCATATAGGGCATAATACGCGTGGGCGCTGCCGGTGGGGCGCAGAAGGGTTACGATGTCCGAGCCTGCCTCCTGCGTTTGGCGGTAGGATTTCAGCTTCAGGTCGTCAAATCGGCCGCCCAGAAGCGAGATCGTGCCGGACAGGGCCGGGGTGTCGACGTCGATGCGGCCCGCTTCAGCCTGCTCGGCAGATACATCAGCGGTGGTGTCTGCAGTGGCGGCGCCGGCCGCGTCGGTCATCGGCGGCATCACGGTCGCCACGTCCGACGCTGTCATCTGCCCGGTCGCGGCTGGGGCGCTGGGGTCAATTTGTTGCGGCTCGGCTGGCGGAAACAGGATCATCCAGGCGGTGATCACCACGAAACTCAGCACCGTGGCCAGGATCAGGTTCTTGTTCTGGTCGTCCATATCGCGCCCACGCTCTCGTCAATTCAGGTCAGAGAGGTTCAACAGGGCAAGGGGCCAAAGGTCAAGCGCTTTTAGGGGTGCGACGGTACCAGATGCGGGCCAAAACCGACGGAATCCGCCGGTTTTCATATCATCCGGTCCGGCGTGGCAGCGTGGGGGTCTTGGTCAGCTTGCGTTCATGTTCTGCAATCCAGGCGCCAGTTTGTTCGAGCGGCATGGGGCGTGCGATCGAAAAGCCCTGAACATGACCGCAGCCAAGTTGGGCCAGCATCGAGTGTTCCCCATGCGATTCGACGCCTTCGGCCAGCGTTTCCAGATTCAGACGTTCCGCCATCGTCAGGATGGCCGCCACCATGTTTTGCTGGTCACGGTCAGTGTCCACATGGGTGACAAAACTGCGATCGATCTTGATGCGGTTCACGTCAAACCGGCGAATATTGCCGATCGAGGCATTCCCGGTGCCGAAATCGTCCAGATCAATACTGCATCCAAGTTTCGCCAGCGCCGCGATGTTGCGGGTCGTGATGTCGTCATCGGATTGTGCGACCACGTTTTCCAGGATTTCGATGGTCAAACGGTCTGCCGACATCTCGAAGCGGTCGAGTTCCCAGCGCACCCGGTCGACAAGCTTGGGGTTCCGCAATTCCTCTGCCGAGAAATTGACAGACACGTTGGGGACGTGCAGCCCGGCACGGTCCCATTCCCGCAGTGCGGAGAGGGATTTGAACAAGATCACCTCGCCCAGACGCTCGAACAACCCGGCTTCGGCAATGGCGGGCAGAAAAGAGGACGGCGCGATATGGCCGCGTTCAGGGTCTTCCCAGCGGGCAAGCGCCTCAAACCCGGACAATTGGCCGGTGTCGGTCGAGATCTGGGGTTGGAACCAGGGCACGATCTGCCCGTCTTCCAAGGCGCGCACTATGTCTTTCACGCCCTGATCCGCGGTGGTGATACGGGGGCGCATACCGGCGGTATAGGCGCGGATCGACCCGGGCCCGGCGCGCTTGGCTTCGTCCAGGGCGCTTTCTGCAGCAGCCAACATGGCTTCCCCGGTTTGGTCATCGACCCGCGAGGGCAGGGCAAAGCCGATCGAGCTTGTCATCAACACACGGGCGCCATCCACAGCAATCGGATCAGACAGTGCCGATTGCAACCGCCCGGCAAACTGAATCATCGTTTCCAGATCGACCCGTTTATTCTTTTCGATCACTGCCGCAAAGCGCCCGGGGGCCAGGCTGGTGACAACGTCGCCGTCGCGCAGTGTGGTTTGCAGCCGCTCCGCGCAACGTTGCAGGATGTGCTCGGCTGCGGGCACACCGTATTGTGCGCGCAGGCCGGACAAGTCTTCCAATTCGATCACAAGACAGGTGCAGGTGCCGTCCGCCGCTGCGTCATCCAGCGTGGCCAGGGCATGGTCGCCCCGAGGCAGACCCGTTATCGGGTCTTTGCGGCCCAAAACCGGCGGATCGGGGCGGGTCAGGATGCTGGTCAGCGCCAGCAGGGCAGGAAACAGCAGCGCCGAAAACAGCAAGAACCCTTCGCCGCCAAACCAATAGGCGCCAAGTGTCAGGGCGGGAATGAACGCCGCAAGTTGCGGCCCGACAAGCGCCGCGCGCAGTGTCTGCTTGATCCGATTTCTGGTCATCATGGCAGAAGTGGCAGCCATCGCCCGTATCCTTCTTGCAAAACAGGCACACTGGCCCCTTCGCTGGCAAGACTAGGATCAGGTCGTGAACCACCGGTTAATCGGCGCGGACAGAGAGTTTCTAATTGTCGGTATCCGGTGCATTCGGGCGGATCAGCCCCGCGAAGTCGAACAGCTTCGGGTCCAGCAGGTGGCTGGGTCGGGCGTTCATCAGCGCGCGGAACATGACCTGGCGGCGACCGGGAGAGTTGGCCTCCCACCCGTCCAGGATCGCTTTGACCTGTTGGCGTTGCAGCCCGTCCTGAGATCCGCACAGGTCACAGGGAATGATCGGATAGCCCATCGCGGTGGCGAACTTCTCACAATCGGCTTCGGCGACATGGGCCAGCGGGCGATAGACGAACAGATCGCCCTCTTCGTTGACCAGTTTCGGCGGCATCGTGGCCATGCGCCCGCCGTGGAACAGGTTCATGAAGAAGGTTTCCAGGATGTCATCGCGGTGATGTCCCAGCACGACCGCCGAGCAGCCTTCCTCGCGCGCGATGCGATACAGATTGCCGCGCCGTAGCCGGGAACACAGGGCGCAGAATGTGCGGCCCTGGGGGATCTTGTCCATCACGATCGAGTAGGTGTCTTCGTACTCGATCCGGTGGGGCACCTGCATCTTTTCCAGAAATTCAGGCAGCACCGTGGCCGGGAACCCGGGTTGGCCCTGATCCAGATTGCAGGCCAGAATCTCAACTGGCAGAAGCCCGCGCCATTTCAGTTCATGCAGCACCGCCAGCATCGTATAGCTGTCTTTTCCGCCGGACAGGCAGACCAGCCATTTCGCGCCGGGTTCGATCATGCCGTATTGCTCCACCGCCTCGCGCACGTTGCGCACGATGCGTTTGCGCAGCTTCTTGAACTCGGTCGTCGAAGGGGCGCCGTGGAAAAGCGGGTGAATGTCGTCAAGATCGTCAAGCATGGGCGCGGCATAGGGGAAATGCGCAGACCGGGCAAGGGGCGGGTCCTGGCGTCATATGTGCAGATCACGCAGGCGCATCGATGGGTCCTCCGCAGGTGGTAGCCCAAGGTCTCGGGCCAGGTGCCGGGTGGGGGCAAGGACCACGCGGGCCCGTCGCCTTGCTTCGGCGGGCTTGGGGGCTGCAAGCAACGCCCGCAACACGCGCCAGCGGCCATGGCGTTTGATCAAGGTGTTGAGGGTGCGTTCGAAGCTGGGTGCGCACGGGGTTGGCGCAAAGGCGAGTGTATCGGTCATGGCGAACTCCTTTGATTCGGAGTGACCGTAATTGCTCAAGTTAGCTTTAGGTCAAGAGGGTTTAACATCAGTGATATGAGCAAAAAGGATGTGTCCGGAGAGATCATCCCCCCGGACAAACCCGGATCACAGGTGCAGGTCCCGCATTCCTGGCGGAGGGTGGCCGGGCGGAAGCCCAACGTCACGACGCAGGTGGTCGCTGAGGTGCAACGCATCCCGCCGCCGTCGGCGCGCCGTCAGCAGACCGCGCAGCAGGGCGCGGGCCACAGTCCAGCCGCCATGGCGGGCGATGAGTTCGTCTATTAGAAGATGCGGCCGCAGGTCAGCGGCCCGGTTTTCGATCAAGGTCATGATGTCATTCCGGTACGCCTGGCGCACCGGTCCTTTTGTTGGGTTGGGTCAAGGAACATCACGGGCGCAGACGGACCCTGCACGGGGTCAGAAAACGATCATGATGTCAGGATGCCCGGCGTCGGGCGTTGGAAAGTCGGGGGCCTAGCAGCAGCCGCTGGCGGACCAGCAGGCAAGGGCGCTGAGGGCATATCCCGAACGCTCGACGCGAGGGGGCGAAGCAAAAACGAATGTGGTCATGGTCGCCCTCCTTTTTGTGGTTGCGTGAGCTGGGGCTTGTTTAAGGTCCGCCGCCGTTACCGCCAACAGCTGTGGCAGAGAAACCGCAACTGTGGCCTGAGGGTCACTTGGGCTGATCGTCGGCTGACTCGCCCGGATCGCCATCGTGCCCCGGCACCGGGTCATAGCCATGCCCGCCCAGTGGGTGACAGCGCCCGATCCGTCGTGCGGCCAGCCAGCAGCCCTTGATCGCGCCGTGCTTTTCCAACGCCTCAAGCGCATAGGCGCTACAGGTCGGTTGATAGCGGCAGCCATGCCCAACCCAGGGCGAAAGCAGCAGGCGATATGCGCGCACGGGCAGGGCGGCGATATGGGCAAGCGGGGTCATTTCGGGGCGTGGACCTTGGACAAAACGCGGATCAGGTCCGCCTTGAGGTCCATATAGTCACGCGTCGCGGTCGCACCAGCGCGACCGATCAGCACATAATCCCAGCCGGGTTGGGCGTGATCTGGCAGGATGTCGCGTGCAAGCGCGCGCAGGCGGCGCTTGGCCCGGTTGCGGGCCACTGCGTTTCCGACCTTCTTGGAGCATGTGAACCCCACCCGCGTCACCGCGTCGTCATCGCGCCGGTTTCGGGCCTGAAGCAGGAACGCAGGCGCCCCGGCGCGACCCGCGCGGGCACAGGCCAGGAAATCCGGCCGGTTCTTCAGCGTTTCGATCCGGGTTGCGGTCATGCGGGCCTCGTTGCGGGTCGGATCCTGTGTATCACGGGCGCGGGATGGCTCAAGCCTGTCACACGGCGGCAAACACCGTCCGGACACACGGAAACCGCCGGAGGTCAGGACAACCTCCGGCGGCTCCAAATTTCAAGCAATCGGAACGCTTATGCGCTCAGCGACTTGCGGCCCTTGGCGCGACGCGCGTTCAGGATCTTGCGACCGGCCTTGGTGGCCATGCGCGAGCGGAAACCGTGGCGGCGTTTGCGAACCAGGTTCGAGGGTTGGAAGGTGCGTTTCATCGCTCATCTCCGTCAAAGCGCGCAATCCCGGTGGATTCGGCGCGTGTGAATATCGAAGCCCGGTCTATAGGCAGCTATCCGGGGCAAGTCAAACGCTGCATGCAACATTTTCGCGCTGAATTTGGTGGTATGTTACAGAGCGGTCCCGTTTGTGTCGCATATCCTCACCCTACATCAACGCGACGTGATGTGGGTAGGATTGCGCGCGCGAAACACGCATGTTGGCCGGAGCAGGCAGGAAAGGCCCAGTATGGAGCATGAAGTGACATTGAAATCGCACCCGCTGATGCGGCGCTTGCCGCTGATCGCCATCCTTGTGGTGGCCGTTCTGGGCGCGATCACCCTGCGCGATCACCTCAGCTTTCAGGCGCTTTCGGACAACCGCGAGGCGCTTTTGGCCTATCGCGACGCGCATTACCTGCTGGCCGCTGTCCTGTTCGTGACGGCCTATGTCATCATCGCAGGCTTCAGCCTGCCGGGGGCCACCATTGCCACGTTAACGGGTGGCTTCCTGTTCGGCGTGTTTCCCGGGGTGCTGTTCAATTTGATTGGCGCGACACTGGGCGCCACGGCGATCTATATGGCGGCGCGCTGGGGCCTGGGGGACCGCCTGGCGGACCGAATGGAGCACAGCGACGGCGCGGTCAAACGCATCAAGGACGGGATCGACGACAACCAATGGTCGGTGCTGTTCATGATCCGCCTTGTGCCGGTCGTGCCCTTTTTTGTTGCCAACCTGATCCCCGCCTTTGTCGGCGTGCCGCTGCACCGCTTCGTGATCTCGACCTTTTTCGGCATCATCCCCGGCGCGCTGGTCTTCACCTCGGTCGGTGCCGGGCTGGGCGCGGTCTTTGCCCGTGGCGAAGCCCCCGATCTGGGCATCATCTTTGAGCCGCATGTTTTGCTGCCGATGTTGGGGCTTGCCGCCCTGTCGGCGCTGCCCATGGTTCTGAACTTCTTCAAAAAGGACGCCTGAGCATGGAACGGATCAAAGTGGATGTCTGCGTCATCGGCGCAGGCTCGGGTGGGCTTTCGGTGGCGGCGGGGGCGGTGCAGATGGGGGCGTCCGTGGTGCTTTTGGAAGGCCACAAGATGGGCGGTGACTGCCTGAATTTCGGCTGCGTGCCGTCGAAGGCGCTGTTGCACGCCGGACGGGCGGGCATGGGCTGGGCCGACGCCCATGGCCATGTGCGCCAGACCATCGCCACGATCGAACCCCACGATTCGGTGGAGCGCTTCGAAGGGTTGGGCGTGCGGGTGATTTCCGAATACGGCGCCTTCGTCAGCCCGAGCGAGGTACAGGCGGGCGATCATATCATCACTGCCCGGCGCTTCGTGATCGCGACCGGCTCCTCCCCCTTCGTGCCGCCGATCCCCGGTCTGGATACGGTGCCCTATGAGACGAACGAAACGATTTTCGATTTGGCGGAACAGCCCAAGCACCTGCTGATCATCGGCGGCGGCCCGATCGGCATGGAAATGGCCGAAGCGCACCGGGCGCTGGGCTGCGATGTCACCGTGATCGAAGGCCAGAAGGCGCTGGGCAAGGACGACCCGGAGCTGGCGCAGATGGTGCTGGACGCCCAACGCGCGCGCGGGATTGCCATTGAAGAAGAGGCGATGGCTCAGGAAATCCGCGGCACCGCCGGAATGATCGAGGTCGAGGCACAGGACGGGCGCGTGTTCAAGGGTTCGCACCTGCTGATGGCGGTGGGGCGCAAGGCCAACACAAACCGCCTGGTGCTGGACAAGGCCGGGATCGAGCCCACCCGCACCGGCATCAAGGTCGACGCCGGGCTACGCACCACGAACCGCAAGGTCTATGCCATCGGCGACGTGGCGGGCGGGCTGCAGTTCACCCATGTGGCCGGGTATCAGGCGGGCGTGATCATCCGCTCGATGCTGTTCGGCCTGCCGTCCAAGGCGAAAACCACGCATCTCCCCTGGGCGACCTATACCGCGCCGGAACTGGCGCAGGTCGGCATGACCGAGGCCGAGGCCACCGCCGTGCACGGCGACCGGGTTGAGGTGATCCGGTTCGACTTCGCAGGCAACGACCGCGCCATCGCGACCGGCCAGACCGAAGGCCGGGTGAAGGCGATGGTGGTGAAGGGCAAACCGGTTGGCGTGTCGATCGCAGGCCCAGGGGCGGGCGAGCTGATCAATCTCTGGGCGCTGGTTCTGGCCAACGGCATGAAAATGAGCCAGGTCGCCGCGATGGTCGCGCCCTATCCCACGATGGGCGAGATCAACAAGCGCGTTGCGGGCGCCTATTTCACCCCGCGCCTGTTTGACAATCCGAAGGTGAAGCGCATTGTGGGGCTTGTGCAGAGGTTCCTGCCGTAGCGCGAACGAGGACGTTTCATTTGAACTCGCTTTCAGGCCGATTTTTGATCCTGACGACAGCCTTCGTCATGCTGGCCGAGATCCTGATCTTCGTGCCCTCCGTCGCGCGGTTTCGCGAGGATTATCTGCTGGCGCGGCTGGAACGCGCCCAGATTGCGTCGCTGGTGCTGCTGGCCGAGGACATGATCGACCCCGCACTTGAGGTTGAGCTTTTGCAAAACGCCGAGGTGTTCAACGTGGTGCTGCGCCGCGACGAGGCGCGCGAGCTGATGCTGTCTTTGCCCATGCCCGGACCCGTTGCGGGGTCGTATGACTTGCGTGACCCGATGCCGTTCGGTCTGATCCGTGACGCGATGATGCGCCTGACGGATACTGAGAACGAGGTGATCCGCGTGATCGGCGACCCGGTGCGCGAGGGCGGGTTGGTGATCGAGGTCACGATGGAAACCGCACCCCTGCGCCGCGCGATGCTGGATTATGGCCTGAATATCCTGCTTCTGTCCGCCTTCATCTCGGTCATCACGGCGGTGCTGTTGTTTTTGGCCGTGCGCGTCCTGATGGTGCGCCCGATCAAGGGCGTGGTGAATCACATGGCGTCCTATGCCGCCGCGCCAGAAGACGCCCGCACGATCATCGAGCCCACGTCGGGCGTGACCGAACTGCGCGAGGCGGAGGTGGCGCTGCAATCGATGCAAACGCAGCTGACTGGTGCATTGAAGCAGAAAGAGCGCCTGGCCCAGTTGGGCGGCGCCGTGGCCCGGATCAGCCACGATCTGCGCAACATCCTGACCACCGCGCAGCTGTTCGCCGACCGGATGGAGATGAGCGAGGACCCCGGCGTGAAACGCGCAGCACCCAAGCTGGTGAATTCGATTTCCCGCGCGGTGAACCTGTGCGAAAGCACGCTGGCCTTCGGTAAGGCCGAGGAGCCCGCGCCGACGCTGTCTCGTGTCGTGCTGGCCGATGTGGTCGCGGATGTTGTTGATAGCGAACGGTTGGCGGCTGGTGAGCATGACGTGTCTTACGGCGAAGATATCCCCGCAGGCCTGACCCTGCGCGCCGATCCCGAGCAATTGTACCGTGTATTGTCGAACCTTGTGCGCAACGCGCGCCAGGCCATCGTGGCCAGTGGCCAGCCGGGAGAGATCGCGATCCAAGGTAGCGACGGGGACGACGAATGGACCATTCGCGTGACGGATACCGGCCCCGGCCTGCCCGCCCGCGCGCAGGACTTGCTGTTTCAACCCTTCGCCGGCACCAACCGACGCGGCGGCACCGGGCTGGGACTGGCCATCGCCGCCGAGCTTGTGAAAGGCCATGGTGGGCGGTTGGATCTGGAGCACACCAGCCCCGAAGGCACCGCCTTTACCATCCACCTGCCAAAGGGTCTCGACGAGGGCTAGGCCAGCTCTTCAGGCCTTGCAGCTCTCATCGTGGGCTTGTACGGCCCCGAAATGCCAAGAACCGGTGGTGGGTACGATTTGGTTGATTTTCGCCCTTGCAAACCCGTGCGCCTGTCGTTACATCCCGCCTCCACGGACCGATAGCTCAGCTGGATAGAGTACCTGACTACGAATCAGGGGGTCGGGGGTTCGAATCCTCCTCGGTCCGCCATCACCTCTTTTAATACCCGTTACAGATCAGCCGTTTAGCCGGTTTACTAAAAGCCTTGCCCCCAATTGCGAATTTGGTGCGGGTCCGTTTCGGCTCGAATATTTCAGCCAATTACATCTGCCCATGCCGGGGTTTGGTCACTTTGGTGATGGTCAACATTCTGCCCAAACAGCAATTCCTTGCCCTCCCGACGGCATCTATTGTGGCGACTGGTGGTGTTGGTGACATTTCGCAAAGAAATGGAATGTTTCAGCCGCGTGACGACCCATCGATACCTCTGAAAGCCTGTGCTCGGATCGCGCAAAGCGGTCAGATTGAGGAAAAGATGATGATTGTAGGCAGCCCAGCCCCTGAGAAAGTCCACCTGCTGTGTGGCGAGCTTCTACGCGATGACGGGATTGAGGAACCCACGCGCGAGAATATCGCCTGCCTGTTGGGATAAAAGCGCGTCGCGCGCGGTCTGAGCATTTGCGGATAAGATGCCTGCCCCAAATCAAAGGCAGGCGATTATCATGGCCTTTGAAATTTTTTGCACCACTGTATTTCCCCCTACCAGCTTAATAATCCGACACCCTAAACTGCCTTCGCAGTATTCTCAGGCCCGTGTCTTGAAAGCTCGTTGTCTCATCGGCCTTGAAACAGCTTGGCGAAGCAAAGTTATACCGTAGCCACTCGTGCTGTGGTCGCCTAATCGATGTCGGGTTGATACTGTTGGATGCGAGGTTTTTGCGACATCATGAGATCTTTTTGGCAGGCCTCGCAGTCCAGACCGTGATGACCGCCAGTATGAGAAGTGCCATTCCTATGGTCGATCGTCGAACCCTGGATGTGTATCTTGATGGAACGCAACTTGAGACAAACATACACCAAGAAGCACTCTTGAACCTTTGACCAGGGGGTGCTGGGTCGCACGAGGGGATTTGTGTCTTTGAGGAATGGAAATCGTCGTTGCAGGGCGTGCTAGCTCAAAAACGAAAATTTCGATGGCGAAGCCCTGCCTTTCCAACAGGAAGTCCTTTGTCTGCCACAGAACGCAAAACCCATCATTCAAGATGCAGTTCGTCTGAACAGCCTTACGGGACTTTGCATACTTTTCCTGTAGCGGGTTCAGCGCCGGAAACCTCCGATAGCTCTACGAAAATGCATAGAACTCGGCAGCGGATTTCTGAAAGACCCTTTCGTAGTCCCCTTGCGGTACAATTTTTCGGTATGCGGCAATGATGGTGCCATATTCTGAGTAGAGCTTATCCACCGGGAAATTCGAACCGAACATGCAGCGGTGGGGGCCGAACTGCTCCAGGCAAGTTTCCACGATTTTCTGAATGCTCTCTGGCGTCCAGTTGTGGTCGAACATGCCGAGCCCGGAAAGTTTGCAGTACACTTGCGGCAGTGCCGAGAGGTGCTGCAATTGCTCGGCCCAGTCAGCTAAGCCCAGTGCCGATCGGTCATGAGGGGAGCCCGCGTGGCAGAGCGCGATTCTGGTATCGGGGGCCTGTTTCAGCACGTGCGCCGTTTTCTCCATAAGCTCTGGGATAAGCTGCAGATCGAAGCTCAAGTTGTGGGCGCCGGCCTCACGCAGCCCCTCGGCAAACTTCGGATTGTCCAGAAGGTCATTCGTGCCGGTCGCCGCATCTTCTTCGGGTGCGCGCCCGACAATCTGGCGCACGCCAACGACCGTTGAAAGGCTTTGGAAGGTATCAAGTTGCGTGTTCAGGTCCGGCGCAGTCAGGTCGCAAAACACCACCTGTTTTATTGGCCAATCCGGGTTGGCCTCGGCCACGGAGTGCACCCATTTCGCTTCGCTCAAACCATCCTCGGCCCCGACCTGGATATGGACCGAGCCGGTGATGCCCTGCGCCCCGGCCTCGGCGCGAAATTCATCAAGTAGATAGTCGCGCTGGATTGGCGCCGGGTCCCCAAAGAACCGCCTTACCCCACGCGCCATCAGCCATGGGTAATGTACCGCGCCCAGGTCCCAAAGGTGATGGTGAGCGTCGATCATGGCGCCGCCCCCCGCGCGCCGGTTTCCTGCCCGGCCGCGATATTGGTCGTGCGGGCAAGGATGTCGATGCCCTGCATGTTCCAGAAATGCAGAAGGTCGATGAAGATCCAGTTTTCAGTCAGCTTGTCGCCGTCGCGCCGGTAGATATCAATCACCCGCATGTCCCCCGGCGTGTTGGTTGCGGGCATGCCCATGAACCCGCCCGCAGGGGTGAGTGTGAGATTCGGCCAGCCGAAGAAGCCACCAAACTGGCCCTCGACGATGCGACAGATGTGGCCGTTGAAGGAGCGATCCGTCAGGCCCGCCCGAAACGGGCCGGAATGCTGCTGGGCATAGCGTTCAATTGTATAGGTCGCGCCGATCCCGGCAGGTCCCCACCAAATCATGTCTTCGTTCCAGCTGCGCCTGAGCTCGTCCACCAGGGGTTCTTCGACCCCGCCGCGCCAGGTCTTGATATCGCTTACCATGTGGTCGATGGCGGCCAGCGTTTTGCGGCCTTCCCCGGGGTCCTGTGCCTCGAACATCAGCCCGTCGTGAGTCATCGGCCCCGGCTGCACCAGATGCGCCGCTGTTTGCGGTGGGAACGGGTCAAGTCCTGCCTGCATCATCAGGTGTGGGATGTCGAAGAACATCGCGGTTTCGGTGATCTTGCCCGCTTCCACCTTGTGAAATTCGCAATAGCGCAGCATCGCCATCTTGCCAGTGGGGGGAATGCCAAGCCAGGGCTGATCAAACAGGCCCATCAGATGCCCCATGGAAACGACCCAAACGCCGCCCTGGTCTTCAATCGTGTTCTGCCCGGCCATGAACACATCCATGCGCCTCTGCATGTGCGAAAGAGCGGTTTTCAGCGGGGTCCAGAACTGATCCACGACCCCTTCAGCGCAGCGAATCTCATGGAATGGGTGAAAGCCGCGCCACAGGTAATCGGTCGCAACATACTGTGCTTGCGCAGATTTCATACCGTCGGGTGAAGCCGCATCAAGTCGGGCGTAGTAGTCCCTAACCAGCTTCTTTTCATCCTGAAAAGATGGTTTTCCCATGTTTGATCCGCCTCGCCCGAACTGGTTTTTGCATACGTTTGCAAAAATACCTTGCCAAAACGCAGAAGCGGAGTCTAGCCTCTTGCAAACGTATGCAAACGATTCCGCCCGGGGGGAACCATGGCCGAAATTCAACTGCGCAATCTATCCAAGCGTTGGGGCTCATTTGTTGGCGTCGACAATTTCGACCTGACAATCGCCGACAAGGAATTCCTGGTTCTGCTCGGCCCATCGGGGTGCGGAAAGACCACCACGATGCGGATGATTGCGGGGCTTGAGGATGCCACCGAGGGGGACATTATGGTCGATGGCGCGCGCGTCAATGACCTGGAGCCTAAGGACCGCGATGTGGCGATGGTGTTCCAAAGCTACGCCCTATACCCCAACATGAATGTCTATGAAAATATTCGGTTTCCGCTGAAAGTGCGCGGCATCGATCCCGACACCCATGACGAAAAAGTCCGCAGGGCCAGTGCGATGGTCGAACTGGACGAGTTTCTTCACCGTAAGCCCGCCGAACTGTCAGGCGGCCAGCGCCAGCGCGTGGCTTTGGCCCGTGCGATCGTGCGTGAACCCAACGTGTTCCTGATGGACGAGCCGCTGTCGAACCTTGACGCGAAACTGCGCGTCTCGACCCGCGCGCAGATCAAGAACCTCAGCCACGAACTGGCCGTGACCACGATCTATGTGACGCACGACCAGATCGAGGCGATGACCCTGGCCGACCGCGTCGTGGTGATGAAACAGGGTGTCGTTCAACAGGTCGGCAGCCCGACCGAGATCTATGACACCCCGGCAAATGCCTTTGTCGCCAGCTTCATCGGAAGCCCAGCGATGAACCTTGTGGACGGAGAGCTGAAAGATGGCGTTTTCCGGGCCAAGAACACCGAGATTTCCGGCCTGTCCGGGGCAGACGGCAAGGTCACGCTGGGGTTTCGTGCCGAGGACGCCGAAGTGGTCGAAAGCGGCGGCGAGATTAACGCTCCGATCTACACGATGGAGCTGTTGGGCGACGCCACAATGGTGTCGGTCCGCATCAGCGGCGCATTGGTCAGCGTGAAGGCGGACAAGACCTTCCGCGCCGACATCGACGATGCTGTATCCATCCAGGTTCACAAGGATCATTGCCACCTGTTCGACACCGAAACAGGGGCGCGTATCGAGGGCTAACCCCCTCGCAACACCCCGCATGACGGGACAATCGGGTGCAGTCTTCGAAGGTGCATCCAACCACACAGGGAGAGAGACAAGATGTTTCTGAAACACGCAGCTTTGGCCAGTGCGATGGCCTTGATGACCGGCACGGCCCTGGCAGATTGCCAGATCTCCGGCAATGTCAGCATTGTCGGCAACGAATTTCCGGCCATTCACACGGTGGCAAACGGCGCCGCAGAATGCACCGGCGGTGAGGTCAAATCGAACCTAACCGCGGATCACCAGAAAATCAACGTTGCAGGCATGCAGGGAAATCCGGCGGAATACAGCAGCGCGATCATCGCGAACTCTTCGGTTGTTGCCTTGATGAACGAGGACGTCATTCGCTCGCTGGACGATCTGGTTGCCGAATACGGCCAGGACATTCCGAAGAAACAGCTGATCACGATCGGTGGCAAGGTGATGGCGGTGGCCTTCATGGCGAACGCCCAGACACTTGCCTATCGCAAGGACGTGCTGGAAGAGATCGGCGTGGATGTTCCCAAGACATATGAAGAGGTTCTGGAAGCCGCTGAAAAGATCCGTGCGGCCGGGCTGAGCGAATACCCGGTTGGCGGCGCATACAAGGCTGGTTGGAACCTGGCTGAAGAGTTTGTGAACATGTACACCGGCTTCGGCGGCGAGTTCTTCAAAGCCGGCTCTGCCGAAGTTGCGATCAACAATGAACAGGGCGTCGCCGCGCTGAACATGATGAAAGCGCTGACCGAGTACATGAACCCCGACTACCTGACCCATGACAGCAACGCCACCGGCGCCGAGATGGAAGCTGGCAACGTCATGATGATGAACATGTGGGGCTCTCGCATGGGCAACCTGATGGACGAAGAAGGCGCTGAAGAGCAGGTCTACTCTAACATCACCGTTGGCGCCCCGCTGACCGTTGGTGGCGGGTCGATCCCGGCTTCGACCCTGTGGTGGGATGGCTGGACTGTGGCCAAGAATATCTCGGATGAAGATGCTGCGGCCACTTTCCAGGCTATGGCGCATGGCACAAGCCCGGCGATCCTGAACGACGAAACGATGAGCCAGGCCGTCTGGATGATCGAAGGCTACACCCCTGCACCGGTGAATGACGGCGTCTTTGCCGCGATTTCCATGGGCACTAAGTCCTATCCCATGCTGCCTTACCAGGGTCTGTTGCACACGGCTTTGGGCGACAACCTGGCTGACTTCCTGCTGGGCAAAGAAAGCGCCGAGCAGGCGCTGGCCGACGCCGAAGCTGCCTATACTGCAGCCGCGAAAGAAAAAGGCTTCCTGAAGTAAGGAAACCGAACTGTCCGGGGCGGCGCTGGCGGCCCCGGACACTTCCAAGCATCACCACCAAACGCCCGGGGGCAGCTGGACAATGAAACATAAATCGTTCTTTTGGTTTGTTCTTCCGTCAGCTTTGGCGATGCTTCTGTTCATATTCTTCCCGATTATTTCGGTGATCGTTCAATCCTTTCACGTTGATCATGAACAGGTCATCCAGACAGTCGAAACCTGCGATCTGTTCGGGTGCAAGGAATCCACGACAATCGACCAGGAGGCCACTGCAGCCCTGCGCGAGGCCAAGCCTCTTGGCCAATTCGCCGGTTTCGCGACGTACCTGGATCGCAATCACCTTGCCGTTGACGAGGTAAAGTCGACCTGGGGGTCAAGCAACGGGTGGCGCGAATTCGGGTCGCAGATGCTGAACCTGCCCTTTTACAAGGCGATCGGCTTCACGCTGACATTCACGTTCATCGTGACGCCTCTGGTCATCATCCTTGGTTTCGTCATTGCGATCGCGGTGAACAGTGCGACAAAAGCACTGCGCGGCCCGCTGATCTTTTTCTCGCTTCTGCCCATGATGATCACGCCCCTTGTCGGCGCGCTGATCCTTTTTTGGATGGTGGATGCACGCGGCATCATCGGGACCACGTTGCAATATCTTGCAGGCGACCCGGACCTCTCGGTCAAAGCGTCCACGCCCCTGATGTGGATCATGCTGATGGTCTATGGCGTTTGGCACGCAGCACCCTTTGCCTTCATCGTCTACTATGCCGGGCTTCAGACTGTCAGTCAGGATACATTGGAAGCCGCCCGCGTGGACGGTGCAAACCGTTGGCTGCAGATCCGCCATGTGGTGATCCCGCATCTTTTGCCGCTTACGACCTTTATCGCGCTGATGCAGTTGATGGACAATTTCCGGGTGTTCGAACCCATCGTCAGCTTTGCCGCCAACGCGCATGCCACATCGCTGAGTTGGTCGATCTACAACGACCTCGGGGGCGAGACCCGGCAACTATCCTCAGCGGCTGCAACCTCGGTTCTGACAATCATCGGCGTGGCCATTCTTTTGTCCCCCGTCCTAGTGCGCACGTGGCGCGATTTCGATCGGAAGTAGGTGAAGCATGTCTAACAAAGTAAAACGCCAACCCGCAGCCGTCACTTTTCTTGTCGTTGCTGTTCTTGCGATCTGGATGATGCTGGCAGCCTTTCCGTTCCTATGGACGCTTTGGGGATCATTCAAAGTCGAAGGCGACTTCTTTTCCAAGGCCGATTGGGCAAACGCCATAAAAGGAACCCTGACACAGGTTGAGACCGGCGGAAGCTTCACCGGCGATGGCTACCACGGCGCCTGGGTTCAGGAAGAATTCTGGCGCGCGGCGCTGAACTCTCTGATCGTTTGCGTCTTCGTGGTCTCAATTTCGCTGACGCTGGGCACACTTGGCGGCTATGCCTTGGCACGGTCCACCTATCGCTATGCGTTCTGGTTTCTGCTGGCCGCCCTGATCTTTCGCGCGATGCCGCCGATCACCCTGGTCTCGGGTTACCTGCCGGTGTTTTTCCAGTGGAACCTTTGGGGGCATACAGCCACGACCATCGTCGTGCTGGTTGCGATTAACCAGCCGTTCACACTGTGGATGCTGCACTCGTTCTTCAAGAACATTCCGGCCGAGCTGGATGAAAGCGCAATGGTCGATGGCTGCACACGGTTTCAGGCGTTCCGCAATGTGATCATCCCGGTGATGTGGCCGGGTGTGATCACGACGGGGCTGTTTTCCTTCTTGCTGGCCTATAACGACTTTGCGGTGACCGCGATGCTGCTGTCGAAGGAAAACCAGACGATGATCCCTAAGATCAACAGTTTCCTTGGCACCACCCAGACCAAGGGCAATGTCATGTTCGCGGTGGCTTCGGTTGTCTCGGTGACGGCACCGCTGTTCCTGATGGTCTTGTTCTTTCAGCGCCAAATCGTCGGCGGCCTGACCGCCGGTGCGGTCAAGGGGTAAGCTGGATGGGCCGAGATTCCGTCTTACCGTTGCGAGGCAATTGACATGAGCGCACGTGCAAATCGCCCGGCGATGGGTGTCGCCACCGATGTCTCGCATGAAAACAAGGCGCGCTATCGTCAGTTTCTGAGCGCGTGTGAAACCGGTAATGTTGAACGGGCTGTGACAGGGGCTTTCCATACAGAAGCGAAGATAAACGCCAGCCATCCCATCAATGCGGCGCAGGACGGTGTTGGTTACTACAGCGATGTGGTCGCCCCGATCACGACGGCGTTCCAAGGCTGCACGCGCCAGAATTATGTTGTGATCGGGGGGGAATACCTCGGCACCGAATGGGTGACTTCAACAGGTTATTTCCACGGGCATTTCACCCGCCCGCTTTTCGGCATTCCGCCCAGCGGCAAGCTGGCCTTTCTGCGCTTCGGTGAATTTCACCGGATGGAGCACGGAAAGATCGTCGAAAGCCACGTTTTTCTGGGCTTTGCCGAGCTGATCATCGCGCTTGGGCTGTGGCCCCTGGCCAATAGCCAGGGATATGAGGGCGTGGTGCCGGGACCCGCGACCCATGACGGGATCGTTGTCGACCCGGCAGACCCCGCCCGCTCCCGTGCCTCCGCGGACCTTGTCGAAGGCATGTTGAAAAAACTCACCTCCGAAGACGAAGCCTGGCGCCCGGACTGGCATGACCGCATGGTCTGGTATGGTCCCGGCGGTCTTGGATCCTATGCCACCCTAGAGGCCTTTGCCGCGTTTCAACGCCCCTTCGAACTGACCTTTGACGGCTGGGGGGATGGCAGCGAGGCGGGCATCACCGGGGTTGGCGCCGATTGCAAGGCCGGGGATGGCGACTATGCCTTTCTCAGCGGCTGGCCGATGATCACCGGCGTGCATGTGCGCCCCTTCCTGGGGCTGGCCCCGACCGGCAAACGCGTCTTTATGCGTGACTGCGACTGGTGGCGGTGCGAGGACGGAAAGATCATTGAAAACTGGTGCATGCTCGACATCCCGCATGTGCTGATGCAGCTCGGATACGACCTGTTTGCCGAGGTGGAGAAGGCAGCATGACCCCCTCGGCTGACTTCATCGTTGTAGGCGCGGGATCGGCGGGCTGTATCGCTGCTGCCGAATTGGCGCGCCGGAACGTGGGACGCGTTCTGGTGTTGGAGGCGGGTCCGACAGATAACCACCCCCTTGTCAAAATGCCGTTTGGCCTGGCGTGGCTGATGGGAAGCAAGCGGGACTGGCGTTTCAAGACCTCACCGCAAAAGGGCCTTGGCGGGCGCCAACTTGCCGTGCCGCGTGGGCGGATGCTGGGAGGATCAGGTTCGATCAACTCCATGGTTTGGTTTCGCGGACGGCGTGACGATTTTGATGGCTGGGGCGTGAAAGGCTGGTCCTGGCGCGACGTTGAACCGGCGTTTGAATCGGTTGAGGCAAAGCTACAGCCAAAGCAGATGACCGGCGTGCATCCCTTGGTTCAGGCGCTGTCCGGGCTGTTTGGCGGCAATTCGGATGACGCGCCGACACCGGAATACGAAAGTGCCGGCATTTTCTGCTTCAACATGCGCAACGCGCGGCGCTGGTCGGCGGCGGACGCGTTCCTGCGCCCGGCACAAGACGCCCATGACCTGAAGGTCATGACCGGATGTGTGGTTGACCGGGTCGAGTTCGACAATGGGCAGGCAAAACGGGTCGTGCTGGTGGATGGTACGAAGCTGAGCGCAGCCAAGGGCGTCATCCTCTCGGCGGGGTCGATCAGCTCTCCGGCGATCCTCATGCGTTCGGGTGTTGGCCCAGAAGAGCACCTGAAGGAGCTTGGCATCGAGCTGGTTCACAGCGCACAAGAAGTCGGGGAGAACCTTCACGACCATCCCGCCGCCGGGCTGCACTTTGCCGGGCCCGGGTCTGGCTATGGCCTGACTTTTTCTCAATTGCTGGCCTGGGCCCTTGCGCCGTTTCGCTATCTTTTCACCCGCACGGGGCGCTTTGCCTCGCCCACGGTCGAAGGCGGCGCCTTCTTCAACGCGCGTGGCGACACGGGCGCGCCGGATGTGCAATGCCACTTCATCCCCTTCATGCTGGACTGGAAAGGCAGCCGTTTCACGCTTGGGTCGGGCTATTTCGCCGATGTCTGCGTGTGTCGGCCAAAATCACGCGGGCGCTTGCGCCTTGTGTCCAGCGACCCAAGGGTCGCGCCAGAGATCGACCTTGGGCTGTTCCAGGACGTTGACGATGTTGAAACGCTGGTCGCCGGGTTGAAGCGCCTGCGCACGCTGATGAACAAGGCCGCGTTCGGCCCCCACCGCGCGCCCGAAGTCCATCCCGGCCCCGCGGTGTCTTCGGACGACGCGTTGCGCCAGCATATCAAGACGCGGGGCGCGACCGCCTACCACCCCGTCGGCACCTTGCGGATGGGCGACGGCACGGCGCCGGTCACGCCGCGCCTGGCTGTCGCGGGGGTCCGCGGGCTTTGGGTCGCGGATGCGTCGGTCATGCCCGCGGTCACATCCGCCAATACAAACGCCCCGTCGATGATGATCGGCTACCGGGCCGCAGAATTCATAAGTGAGGATGCAGCATGAAAGGTTCCCGCCCCGAACAAGCGGTCCTGACCCGCGACACGGACATGTCCAAGACCGACGACACCCGCCGGGTGATCGAAAGCATGGTGGATGGCCTTAACGACCATCGCATTGCCGACATCGGCGAGTTTTTCAGCGAAGGATTCCGCTGGATGGGCAATCAAGGCTGCGGCACGAAAACCGGGTTGAAGGAGTTTCAGGACAATTGGCAGCGCCCGTTTCAGGCCGCGTTTTCCGACAAGACCTGCATCGACGAGGCGCGGCTTTACATGGGTGAATGGGCGGCGGCGTTCGGGCGACAAGAGGCCACCCATTCGGGGACCTTCCTGGGGATCGCGGCCACCGGAAAACGAATTGAAATCCGCTATATGGACTTCTGGAAGGTCGTCGATGGCAAAATCGTCGACAATTGGGTGAACGTGGACTTTGCCCATGTGGCCGCGCAGCTGGGCGTGGATATTTTCAATGGGGAAGGCTGGGAAGCCTATGATCGGGGGGAACGTGACGCCCCCCGGCCCGACAAGTGAGGACCATACAATGGCAATTGAATACCTGAAACGCGGCATGCCCGAAGCCGACCGTGCCGAAGATGACGCCAAGGTGCGTGCCGTTGTCGAGGCGACGCTGAAAGACATCGAGGCGCGCGGCGACAGCGCGGTGCATGAGCTGGCTGTCAAATTCGATGGCTTCGACCGGCCCTCTTACCGCCTGTCCGAGGAAGAAATTGCCGATCTCATGGCCCAGGTCGCACCGCGCGACCTTGAGGACATCCATTTCGCCCATGACCAGGTGGTGAACTTCGCCCGGATCCAGCGCGACAGCATGAAGGACGTCGAGGTCGAGACCCTGCCCGGCGTCATCCTGGGCCACAAGAACATCCCCGTGCAATCAGTGGGCTGCTATGTGCCCGGCGGCAAGTTCCCGATGGTGGCCTCGGCCCACATGTCGGTGGCCACCGCCAAGGTCGCCGGCGTGCCGCGCATCATCGCTTGCGTGCCGCCCTTCGAGGGCAAGCCAAATGCGGCGGTGATCGCTGCGATGAAGATCGGCGGGGCGGATGAAATCTATGTGCTGGGGGGCATCCAGGCGATCGGCGCGATGGCGCTTGGCACCGAAACGATTGACCCGGTGCACCTTCTGGTTGGCCCCGGCAACGCCTTCGTCGCCGAGGCCAAGCGCCAGCTGTTCGGGCGCGTCGGCATCGACCTGTTCGCCGGCCCGACCGAAACCATGGTGATCGCCGATGACACCGTGGACGCCGAGATGTGCGCCACCGACCTGCTGGGCCAGGCCGAACACGGCTACAACTCACCCGCCGTGCTGGTGACAAACTCGCCCAAGCTTGCCCGCGACACGATGAGCGAGATTGACCGCATCCTGAAGATCTTGCCCACCGCCGGCACCGCGGGCGTCAGCTGGCGCGATTACGGCGAGGTGATCCTGTGCGACAGCTATGACGAGATGCTGGCGGTCGCGGATGATATTGCGTCGGAACATGTGCAGGTGATGACCGACCGCGACGATTGGTTCCTTGAGAATATGACCTGCTATGGCGCGCTGTTCCTGGGACCGCGCACCAACGTGGCCAATGGCGACAAGGTCATCGGCACCAACCACACGCTGCCCACCAAGAAGGCCGGGCGCTATACCGGCGGGCTTTGGGTTGGCAAGTATCTGAAAACACACAGCTATCAGCGCGTCACAACGGACGAGGCCGCCGCCATGATCGGCGCCTATGGCTCGCGCCTGTGCCTGCTGGAGGGCTTTGTCGGCCATGCCGAGCAATGCAACCTGCGTGTGCGCCGCTATGGCGGGAAGAACGTGCCTTACGGCGAGGCTGCCGAGTGATGTCCACGCCCGCGCATCTCAAATCCCTGATTGCCCCATTGCGCAAGGCCATGGCGGAGTTTTCCGAGGATGGAGTGCGTGCGGTCTTGGGCGATGTTCTGGCTGACACGGCGCATGTGCGCCTCTCTCACCCGTTGGGCGAAATGGCGGGGGCCGCGCTCTACGACAACGCCTTTGCGCCCTTGTTTGCAGCCCTGCCGGACCTGGAACGCCGCGACCTGATCGTGGTTGCGGGAAACGATGGCGACGGCGGTGACTGGGTTGGCTGCATGGGGCACTACATGGGCACCTTCGCCGCGCCCTTTCTTGATATCCCCCCCACCGGCCACCTTGCCCATATGCGGTTTCACGAGTTCTTTCGCCTGGACGGGGGCCGCATTGTCGAAATGCAGGCGATCTGGGATCTGCCGGAATTGATGATGCAGGCCGGGGCCTGGCCGATGGTACCAAGCTTGGGGCGCGAAGTCTGCGTGCCGGGACCGATGACGCAGGATGGGCTGTCCGCGCATGATCCGGGTGCCAGTCAGGCCAGCCATGACCTGGTGATCGACATGCTGACCCAGCTGTCGCGCCACCCGTCCCAGGGCGGCCCCGAGATCATGCAGGCCGAACGCTTCTGGCATCCGCGCATGAATTGGTATGGGCCTGCGGGCATCGGCACTGCACGTGGCCTGGCGGGGTTTCGCAACTGGCACCAGATCCCGTTTCTGAACGCCCTGCCCGACCGCACCGGCGGCACCTCAGGCCCGTTGAATTCGCATTTCTTTGCCGAGGGCAATTTCGTCGCCGTCACCGGCTGGCCCAACATGCAAATGAGCGTGACCGGGAACGGCTGGCTGGGCATCGCCCCCGCCGGGCAGAAAATCACCATGAAAAGCCTCGATTTCTGGCGCATCGAGGGCGGGTTGATCCGCGAAAACTGGGTGCTGGTCGATCTGCTGGACGTCTATGCTCAGCTGGGCGTAGATGTGTTTTCCCGGCTGCGTGAGTTCAACAAAGCGCGTGTGCCGGGCCGCATTCCATTTCCGATAGGAGCCGCCTGATGACCCTTCCCAAGACCCCCTCTTTCCGACTGGACGGCAAACGCGCGCTGGTGGCCGGGGCCAGTTCCGGTATCGGCCTGGCTTGTGCGGCGGCCTTGGGCGAAGCCGGCGCCGAGGTCACCCTGGCGGCACGCCGGGTCGACGTGTTGGACGTGTTGGTCGATGAAATGACAGCTGCGGGCATGTCCGCCCGCGCCCTGCCACTGGACGTGGCCGACGTGGCAGGCACCCAGACGGCGGTGGCCGGTGCGGGCCCGTTCGATATCCTGGTAAACTCGGCCGGTCTGGCACGCCACAGCCCGGCCAGCGAGACCACCGAGGAAGACTTCGACGCAGTCGCGGATTTGAACGTCAAGGGTGCCTATTTCCTGACCCAGGCGGTGGCCAAAGGTCTGGCAGGCGCGGGCAGACCCGGCAGCCTGATCAACATCTCGTCGCAGATGGCCCATGTGGGCGGTTTGGATCGCGCGGTCTATTGCGCCACCAAACATGCGGTCGAGGGGTTCACAAAGGCGATGGCGATCGAGTGGGGCAAATCCGGCATCCGCGTCAACACGATCTGCCCCACCTTCATCCTGACCGACCTGACCCGTTCGACATTCGAGCAACCCGACAAACGCGCCTGGATCGAAGACAAGATCAAGCTGGGCCGCGTGGGCGCGGTTGAGGATATCATGGGCGCAGTGGTTTATCTGGCCTCGGACGCCTCGGGCCTGGTGACTGGCTCGGCGCTGATGATCGACGGCGGGTGGACGGCGGAATGACCACGACACGGGTGACATCGCAACAGGTTGCCGAACGCGCGGGCGTCAGCCAGTCGGCGGTAAGCCGGGTGTTCACCCCTGGCGCGTCTGCCTCGAAGAAAACCGTTGAGAAGGTGCGCAAGGCGGCGGCCGATCTGGGCTATCGCCCCAATGTTCTGGCCCGCGCGATGGTATCGGGGAAAAGCCGGATCATCGGGTTGATCGTGGCCTATCTGGAGAACCAGTTTTATCCCGAGGCGCTGGAGAAACTGTCGAACGAGCTGCAGCAACGTGGCTATCACGTGCTGATCTTCCTGGCCGAGCAAACCGCCGAAAATATCGATTCCGTGATTGAGGAAATCCTGGATTATCAAGTGGATGGTATCATCGCAGCCTCGGTCGCCATGTCTTCGGACCTGTCGGAACGGTGCCGCGCCGCGGGGGTGCCGATGGTGCTGTTCAACCGAAGCCAGGACGATGCGAACATGTCCGCGGTGACGTCGGACAATTACGCGGGCGGGCGTAAGGTGGCCAAGTTCCTGCTGGCCGCCGGACACCGCAAGATCGGCCATATCGCCGGCTGGGAAGGCGCCTCGACCCAGCGCGACCGCGAAGCGGGGTTCATCTCGGCCCTGGCAGAAGCAGGTATCGCCCTGCATTCGCGCGCCGAAGGGGACTTCGCGATGGACAAGGCCGCCGAAGCCACCCGCAAGATGTTTGCGGTCGACCCGCCCGAGGCCGTGTTCGTGGCCAACGACCACATGGCGATGGCCGTCATGGACACGCTGCGGTTTGAGCTGGGCCTCAAGGTGCCCGGGGACGTGTCGGTCGTCGGCTACGATGACGTGCCCGCGGCCGGGTGGCCCGCCTATGACCTGACCACCGTGCGCCAACCGGCCAACCGCATGGTTGCGGACACGATCGAGATCCTTCTCGATCAGATCGAAAACAATCAAGACGACCCACGTCGGATCGCCATTGACGGACCCCTGATTGTACGTGGGTCCGCCAAAATACCAGAAGGATGGACCACATGAAGGGGTTTGACCCTAAGTTCACCGATTTCCCGGATTACATCCTGAAAATCACCCGCGAGATTTGGGAAGATCGTGGCATCGCCACGCTTAACCATTACTACACCGATGACATCCCGATGCGGTTCCCCGAAGGTGTTTCGATCGGCAATCAGCGCACGATGAACGGCACCCTGGCCACGCTGGCCGAGTTCCCGGATCGCGAGCTGATGGGTGAGGACGTGATCTGGTCGGGCAACGAGGACGAGGGCTTTCTGTCCTCGCACCGCATCCTGACGATGGGCACCCATACCGGCGGCGGCTATTTCGGCCCGGCCACCGGCAAGCGGTTCGTGATCCGCGCCATCGCCGATTGCGCCGCGATCAATGACCAGATCAACGACGAATGGCTGATCCGCGACGTGGCGGGCCTGGTGAAACAGCTGGGCATGAAGCCCAAGAAGTTCGCCCGCGACCTGATCCGGCGCGAGGGCGGCCCGGCCAATTGCGTCAAGCCCTTCTGCCCCGCCGTCGATGTCGAGGGGCCCTATAAGGGGCGTGGCAACGACAATGAATGGGGCGCGCGGATGTCCGACATCCTGACCCGGATGATGGACAAGGATTTCGCCGTGATCCGGTCGGAATACGACCGCGCGGTGCAGACCGAGCATCCGGCCTCGACCACGGTGCATTCCTGGGCGGACACGGAAAAACTTTGGATGGGCCTGCGCGCGTCCTTCCCGAACGCCACATTCAAGATCGAACACCAGATCGGACGTGAAGATGCGATGCTTTCGCCGCGTGCGGCGGTCCGGTGGAGCTTGCTTGGCAAGCACGATGGCTGGGGCATGTTCGGTCAGCCCACTGGCGCTGATGTCTATGTGATGGGCTTCACCCACGCAGAGTTTGGCCCCCAGGGGCTGCGCCGCGAATGGACGCTGTTTGACCATGTGTCGATCTGGAAGCAGATCCTGATGCAGACCGGTGCCGTCTAAGTGGGCCTGTTTGCCTCATATCTTGATGCTAGCCCGTCTGCGCGGCGGTTTCACGCCCACCGCGCGTCCCTGCGCGCACGCCGTCTGAACAACCGCCCTCCTGGGGCTTCGGTCTGATCCGATCCCCCCCAAACCCAAGGAGAAAGACATGAGCAATATCCAAGACCGCATCGTTCGCTATGGCGACCTGAAACCCTGCAAGACCGCCTTTATCGACGCCCATACACCGGGCTCGGACCAGAAGGAAAACTTCACCATCATCGGTGGTGGTGTGTCGGAAAGCCCTGATCAGCACGTGCACATCACTGACCAGATCGGGTTCAACATCGGCGCGGCGGGGCAACCGCCCAAATGCCGCAATTCGCTGCACACCCACACCACCGCCGAGGTGTTCTTTGTGCTCAAGGGCCGCTGGCGGTTCTTCTGGGGACGCTATGGCACTGCCGGTGAATTCGTGGCCGAGGAAGGCGACATCTTCAACATTCCCACTGGCATTTTCCGTGGCTTTGAGAACATCGGCACCGACTACGGCATGATCATGGCTGTTCTGGGCGGGGACGATGCCGGCGGTGGCGTGACCTGGGCGCCTCAGGTGATCGAGGACGCCCGCGAACACGGGCTGGTTCTGGGCGAAAACGGCTCGCTTTACGACAGCAAGAAGGGCGAAAACCTGCCCGATGGGGTTGGCCCGATGCCGCTGTTGAGCGAGGACGAGCTGAAGGCTTTCCCCGAAGTGCCAGTCGAGGGCGTGATCCGCGACTATGTCGCCCGCTATTGGGATCTGATTGCGCTGGCTGGTGACAAGCCTGCGAAGGTGATCGGCGAAGACGCGCTGCTGCGCGACAGGCCTGGGTTCGAGGTTGATTTCCTGACCCGAGGCTCGATCGCCGACGAGATGCACAGCCACGACAAGCCAACGGTTCTGATGCCGATGCGCGGCCATTGGAAGCTGCGCTGGGACGGCGGGGAAACCGTTCTGAACCCCGGTGACACCTGCCTGATCAACCCCGGCGAAGCGCATGCCCTTGCGCCCTCGATGACCGGAGAGGCGAGCCTGTATCGCGTTCGCACGACGGACGATCCGGCGGGCCTGACCTGGTCCGGACGCTAATTTGAAACTCTGTGAGGAGCCCATTATGACACGCATCAAAACAACCCATGTGGGCTCCTTGCCACGCAGCCAGGACGTGGTGGATTTCATTTTCGCCCGTGAAAATGAAACCCCCTATGACCCGGCGGCGTTTGACGCCTGCATGACAGACGCGGTGTCCGACACCGTGCGCAAACAGGTGGACGCGGGGATCGACATCGTCTCGGACGGAGAGACGTCCAAGATCTCTTATGCCACTTACGTCAAGGACCGTTACACCGGCTTTGGCGGCGACAGCCCGCGCAATGCGCCCGCTGATCTGAAGATGTTTCCGGGCTTTCTGGAGCGTCTGGCCGATGACGGTGGCACACCGCAATACGCCCGGCCGATGTGCGTGGGCGAGGTGCGCTCAAAGGGCCAGGGCGAACTTGAAAAGGACATCGCGAACCTCAAGGCGGCGATGGCAGAACAGGGCGCCGAGCGGGGCTTCATGAACGCCGCCAGCCCCGGTGTGATCTCGCTGTTTCTGCAGAACGATTACTACAAATCGCGCGAGGCATACTTGGCGGCGCTGGCCGACGCGATGAAGACGGAATACGAGACCATCGTGGCGTCCGGGCTGGATCTGCAACTGGATTGCCCGGACCTTGCCCTGTCGCGCCACATGCTGTTCACCGACCTGACGGATGACGAGTTCCTCAAGGTCGCGAACATGCATGTCGAGGCGCTGAACCATGCGTTGTCTGACGTGCCGGCCGACAAGGTGCGCGTGCATATCTGCTGGGGCAATTACGAGGGTCCGCATTGCTGTGACATCCCGATGTCGAAGATGTTCGATACGCTGATGGCGACGAAATCGCGCTATGTGCTGTTTGAAACCTCGAATCCGCGCCACGGCCATGAATGGGCCACCTTCCGTGATCGCAAGGGCGACATTCCCGACGACAAGGTTCTGGTGCCCGGCGTGGTCGACACCACGACCAATTTCGTTGAACACCCCGAGCTGGTAGCGCAGCGGATCGAACGTTTCGCCGATATCGTCGGGGCAGAGCGCGTGATCGCCGGGTCGGATTGCGGCTTTGGCACCTTCGCAGGCTTCGGCGCGGTCGACCCCGACATTGCCTATGCCAAATTGTCGGCCCTGTCCGAAGGCGCGGCGCTGGTCAAATGACACCCCTGGTTCTGCTTCCCGGCATGATGTGTGACGCGCGGCTGTTCGCGCCGCAGATCGCCGCGTTTTCGGGGCGCCGGGCCATTCTCTGCGCGCCGATCTCGGATCGATCCAGCATCGCCGAGCTGGCCGCTGACATTCTGTCCTATGCGCCCCGGCGTTTTGCGCTGGCGGGCTTGTCGATGGGGGGCATCGTGGCAATGGAAATGTTACGTCAGGCCCCCGATCGGATCGACCGTATTGCGTTTTTGGACACCAACCCCTTGGCCGAACAAGACGAGGTCAAAATTCGCCGATTGCCCCAGATGATGGCCGTTCGTGAGGGCGGACTTGAAACCATCATGCGCGACGAAATGAAACCGAATTACCTGAGCGACGGACCCAGGCGCGATAAGGTGCTTGATTTGTGCATGGACATGGCGCTTGATCTCGGCCCGCATGTTTTTCTGAACCAATCCCGCGCATTGATGGATCGTGTCGATCAAACACAAACGCTTCGCGTTGCGGACATGCCTGCTTTGGTCCTGTGTGGACGCCACGACGCGCTTTGCCCGGTCCAGCGCCACGAAATGATGGCCGATCTGATCCGTGGTGCAACGCTGGACATAATCGAGGGTGCAGGCCATCTGCCCACGCTTGAACAACCTGAACACACCAATGCGGCGCTCGGCCGCTGGCTGGACGCCTGAATAGCTGGCACCTTGCTGGCTATGCTGGCACGGCAATGATGGCCAGGTGGTCAAGGAAAAGTTCGCTTACCCGGTCGCGTCCCGGTACCAGGCAACAATCGCGGCACGGGTTTCGCGGTCCATTTCGATCGCATTGGGCGGCGGCATGGCGTGGCTGACACCCGACTGAAGATAGACCTGCTTGGCATGGCGCGCGACATCTGCTTCGGTTTCCAGCACGACCCCTTTGGGGGCCGCGACCAGACCGTCCCAGGACGGTTCGCGGGCGTGGCACATGGAGCAGTTTCCAACCACGGCATAGAACGCCTCTTCGAACGTCTCGGTCGCCACGAATTTCTCTTCGTGCGCCGTCAAGGGACGTGCCTCAGCCTCTTCATAAGTTTCGGTGCCGCCGGCAGTCGACAACCACGCGATGGCGAGCATGAGCAAGGCGGTCACCAACCACGTCCAGTTCGGCCCGTTGCCCGTCTTGTGCATGGTGTTGAAATAGTGCCGGATCGTAACGCCGGTCAGGAAGATCAGGCTGGCGATGATCCAGCTGTACTGAGTCCCAAACGCCAGTGGATAGTGGTTCGACAGCATCAAGAACACGACCGGCAGGGTCAGGTAATTGTTGTGGGTCGAGCGCAGCTTGGCGATCTTGCCGTATTTCGCATCCGGGGTCCGCCCGGCCATCAGGTCACTCACCACGATGCGCTGGTTCGGCATGATCTGGAAGAATACGTTGGCGGTCATGATCGTGGCGGTAAAGGCACCCAGGTGCAGCAACGCAGCCCGACCGGTGAAAATCTGGTTATAGCCCCAGGACATCAGCACAAGGATTGCGAACAGGATCAGCATCAGGGTCGTCGGGCTATCGCCCAGCTTTGACTTGCACATCTGATCGTAGGCCAGCCAACCGATCGTCAGCGACCCACCCGAGATCACAATGCCCTGCAAGAGACTCAGCTCTGCCTTGGTCGGGTCCAGCAAGTACAGCTCCCCCCCCATCCAATAGACGATCATCAACAGGGCCGCGCCGGACAGCCAGGTGGAATAGCTCTGCCATTTGTGCCAGGTCAGGTGATCGGGCATGCTGGCGGGGGCCACCATGTACTTGACCGTGTGATAGAAGCCACCGCCGTGCACTTCCCATTCTTCGCCATGGGCGCCTTCGGGCAGGTTGGGGTTCGGCTTCAACATCAGGTCCAGCGCGATGAAGTAGAACGACGCGCCGATCCAGGCCATCGCCGTGATGACGTGAAGCCAGCGGATACAGAATTCTACCCAATCCCACATGATAGCCAGATCGTTCATGCCCATTCTCCCACGATTCAGATGAATTCGATCCTAGCTGATTGGGTTTCACTCTGGTATTATTATCAAAGACCAAGCAGCATCAAAAAAAACCGAATAATGTCCTATCTTGATAATATCCGCACGTTCGTTCGCGTGTATGAACTGGGTAGCATGTCTGCCGCTGGTCGCGATTTGCGCATATCACCGGCGGTGACGTCGTCGCGAATTTCCCAACTCGAAGGGCACCTTGGCGTGCGCCTGTTTCAGCGCACGACCCGCAGCCTGTCGCCCACTGAACAGGGGAATTCCTTTTACCGCGGGGCGACTGAAATCCTGGACGCTGTCGACAATGCCGAAGCGCAGATCGTCAACATCACCGAGAACCTGAAAGGCCCGCTGTATGTCGCGGCCCCTTTGGGGCTTGGTCGGCGTCTGATTGCCCCGCAAGTGCCGAATTTCCTGACCTCCTATCCTGAGGTCAGCATTCGTCTGCGCTTGACCGACAGGCGCGTTGATCTGACCACCGAAGGTCTGGACCTGTCCTTTTTCCTTGGCCAGCCCGAAGACAGCAATCTGCGCATTCGCAAGATCGCGGATGTTCAGCGGGTGTTGTGCGCCGCGCCGTCTTATGTTGAACGGAAAGGGATGCCGGTCTCTGGCGACGATCTGGTCGCCGATGGCCATGAGTGTCTGAGCCTGCGGTACCCCGGCGCGACCGAATTTCAGTGGCGCCTGGTGACGCCGGACGGGCCGAAACGGTTTCGTGTTGCGGGGCGGTATGAATGCGACGATGGCGACGTTCTGACCGATTGGGCGCTGGCGGGGCACGGGATCGCGATGAAGCCGGTGTTCGAAGTGGCCGAGCACCTGCGCTCGGGCGCGTTGGTCCCGGTTGCAACAGACGCGCCGCCCGAACCCATTCAGATGGCCTGCCTGTTCACACACCGGCGTATGCAGGACCCGAAAACCCGCCTGTTCATGGAATTCATGGTCGAACGGATCGGCGTGGCCATCCGGGAGTCCGATCAGGTCAGCAAAGTCTGATCAGCTTCCTCTGTATGTTGCGTATCCGAACGGCGACAGCAGCAGGGGCACGTGGTAGTGGGTGTTCTCGGACATGCCGAAGCGCAGCGGGATCAGGT
>NZ_JALBYQ010000009.1 GCF_022678625.1 Aliiroseovarius subalbicans
CCGAGACCCGAGGAAATGCCCCCGGGACCCTCTATCGTCCAGACCGGATCAAGTACGCCACCAGAAAAATCGTCGGATACACTCAAAGTGACCTCCACATGCACAAGGATGGGCCCTAAAATATCTTAGGGCACTATACTCCAGCGGACGATTTCAAGGAAGATCGCAGGTCAAATGTGACCAAAGTTTGTTCCAATTTTCACGAAAATAGGGAATTCACCAATTTTGATCGTTCACACATCCAGAACAGTATCCCCCATACGCCATCATCGTGCATCTTTGCATGGGAACGGAAACGTTCTGCGTCGAATCTACGCCTCACCGTTTCCCCCAACGGCCCTGACCTGACGACGCCAGCGACCGGCTGCCACCCGTGCGCGGCGGGTGAGTATGCTGCCAACAAGCGACGTGGCACAAGACTGCCTCTGAAGAACGCTCAATCCCTCAATATGGTAAATTGACTTCATGTATTCTTGAAAAAGACGCCGTTTCGACGACCCCCCTGCCCGCGCGGCGGGATCGAACCACTTCAGCACCTCTTCATCTGTCCGGTTCGCCTGACGCGACATGTTCTCGTGAATGCGGCGCTGGAATAACGGTTCGCTCTCTAGATGCACGATATGGCCTAGCAGCGCACATTCCAGCAACAGGACATAATCGGACGCAATGAAACTGTCGATGAGCCGCGTGCGTGCGAGTGTCTCTCTGTGAAACAGCCCGAAAACAGCAGTGACCATACTCATGGCCTGAATGGCACGAAACACACGAACCGCAGGGAAGGGTGATACCGTATGCATGGAGTGCCGGCTGCGATCCGCACGCAGCACCTTTCCATCCGCATCGATGAACTCGGATCGTGGATAAACGATCGCAGGGAGAGGCTCGTGGCGATTGAACCCCTCGATGCAGCGCGACAAGAACTGCGGCTCCAAAAGATCATCATGCGCCGCCCACTTAAAGTAGGTTCCCGAAGCCGCGCGAAAGACATCATTGTAATTCCTGGCCGCACCCAAATTCTCGGGCTGGCGCATATAGGTGATACGCCTGTCCATAACGGCGTACTTTTCGCAGATTGCGGCTGTGTCGTCTGTCGAGGCGTTATCGGAGATAATCAGCTCGAAATCCCCGAAATCCTGTTCCAGAATCGACTCGATAGCCTGGCCAATATAATTGGATCCATTGTAGACAGGCAGACCTATACTAGCGATAGGATCCCGACTGTCAGGCAGTTTCAAAAACGGCACTTTCGCAGACATCAGACCCCTATTTTTAAGGGATAAAATTTCGGTTGGTACGACAACAGACAAGTTATCCACTTCGGCACAGGCGACTCTTCTACAAACAACTCAGATCGGAGGCAAGATATGAGCCTGTTCACCCAGAAACGCTTTTGCGTCTGGTGTTCCATCCGACCTACGAACCAACCAGATTGAACCCAGCTTTTCATTTTAGCCTGCAACAAGTTGTTGCAGGTACGATACGCCACATCCGCAAAGCTGGAGGGTTGTTATCTTTGGCGCGACTCTCGGGGGAAAAATAGATAAACAACTTGGCAACTTTCCCGTTCACGACGGATGGGGGCGGGAAAGCCGGAGATCAGAGAAGTCTGGGCGGCTTGCAGGCATACTGAGAGGCAGTCATGGCAGAGAATATCAGAAAACAAATCCAGAGAGGCGCATCTCCCGTCGCGATCATCTTGGGCTGCGTTCTGTCCATCCCGGCACAGGCGGATGGGCTGGATATGACATTCGGCCTGGAGCAGCGGTTGGAAGCCGACAGCAATCCTGGTCTGGATGCGGGCGGTTCCGAAACAGAGATCTCCGCCTCGACCCAACTGTCCTTCGGCCTCGTCAGAGAAACACCGCTTGATCGTTTCAGCTTCACCGCCTCCGGCTTGGTCCGTGCGGAGTTGTCACCGGATGCGGAACTTCGGTTTGACGACCAGAAACTCGGCCTTGGCTATGCCCGGGAGGGCGCAAATTCCGGTTTCGAAATCGAAGCGGGTTATCATCGCGCCAACATAGCCTACCTGCAACCTCTCTCGGACTTTCTGAATGATGACGGTGAGATCGAACTGCCCGAAGACCTGGAAGACCTGAATGGCACGGGCACCCGTGAAAACCTTTCCCTGAGCACGCAGTTGGAACTGGGTCGCGACGCCCCGCTCGGGGCCACCTTCACCGCCCGTTTCCTCGACCGGTCCTATTCGGGAACGACCAACCCCGACCTGTTCGACAGTCAGCGCACCAAACTCGGCACCGATATTCACCTGCGCCTTTCGCCCGTGGCAGAAGGGTCTCTCGGGCTGAATTATCACCTGTATGACGCCGACGATACCGAAGGCACCCGTCGTGAAACCACGACCACCCAGGTCGGGATTCACTACGACGTCTCTCCGATCCTGCAATTCGAAGCCAGCCTCGGCTACGCAATCATTGATACCGAGGAATTTGCCATCACCACCCGGACCGAAGGCATGTTCGGAAGGCTGACCGCTGAACTGGAGCGGCCCAACGGTACGGTCACGGCAGATCTGCACAGTGACATCACTGAAGACGGCACGATTCATACTTTCCGCATCGGCCGGGCACTGGACCTGCCGAGCGGTGCGCTTGCCGCGTCGATCGGGGTGAGCAAGCCGGAGGGCGGCCCTTCCCATCTGATCGGATCGCTTGACTGGCGCCATGACCTGCCAACCGGAAAACTGAATGCACAATTGCTCCGCTCAGTAGGTTTTGACGATGATGACGGGATCACGACCACAACCGCTCTGGCGCTTGGGTACTCTCACGAAATCAACAATGTCTCCGGGCTGAACTTCGATCTGAACTATGCCGTCATCGACGACCCGACCGAATCCCGGGAACGGGGGAAATTCACCGCTGTGTATCAGCGTGCACTCACCGCAGATTGGGGCCTGAACGCCGGATACCGTTACCGGACGCGCGACAGCGATGCTGAGTCACATGCGATCTTCTTGTCGATAGGTCGTGAATTCTCGGGACGGCCCTGAGCAACCGTCTGCTAGTAGCCGAACTTGCGCAGGACCGGTCCGAGTTCTCGTTCGATATAGGCAAGGTGGTCATCCTCCAACTCGTCCCGCCACTGTCCGGATTTCCCGCTGCGCAAGTGACTCTTTGCAGAAACCTCGCCCTTTCGGCGACCGGTTCTGTTTTTCGCTTCAAACAACCGCATCAGATCGACGCCCAGGGCAAGCTGACGCCCTTCAAACCCCAAATGTTCAAAAATCATGTGATATAACTGGTCCCGGTCAGGCCCCATCAAATCCCCATAGGCCACTTCAAGAACATCCGGATCCGCAATGTTCCAGTGCATCAACGTGTCCCGGTAGAAGAAGATGAAATGATCGATTTCCAAAAACAGGCCGTGGTACTTGTCAGCCTCATTCAGCTTCTGCTGGTAGGTTTGGCCATTGTCATCAGGCCGATGAACCCAAGCCTCATGGGTCCATTTGTGATAGTGGTACCCGGACACGATCATGTCGCGCGGATCGCGCATCACGTGCACCCCGCGATAGGCTCCCAAAGCGGGCAGATCCAGCTTTCCATGCATGGACAAAACAAGTCGTGATGTGGGTGCGGGCTGTTCCACATGGACTTTCTGATAGGGCAGGTTCACGCCAGCCCCCAGCAATCGCAGGACAGCCGTGAAATAGGTGGTCATCACCTTGTGATGGGTCGCCACGAACAGGACGGGCGTGTCTGCAGCTTGAGAGCGGAATCGCAACCTGGAACCCAACAACCGCGCCATGAGGCTCCAGGCATCCCGCCTTGCCAGCAATCCTTTGTTCTTGCGAAGAAAGTTGGGTAATTCCCGCCGGTACCAATCAAAACGACTTCGTACAACCGGCGGCCCGAAGCCCGCAGCAGTCATGATTTTCCGGCTGCCAGGTTCGTCTTCCAAATGACCTCCAGATATCCGCCAAAAAGTAGGTACGGCTCTGCATATGGCTCCAGCTCAATACGCGCTGCATCGTTTACGATAAGCCCGGCCTGGTCAACAACCCGATCGTCAAGAATGGCTTTTGCCGGACGCCTTGGATATCGTGAAATCATCGCAGTGTAGATTTGCAGGCTGTCACCGTAAAGGAATGGATCTTGTGCGCAATTGATCTCGCAAAAACGCAGACCGCTCCGGAGGGGAATCTGACCCTCAACCCCGCAGGGCTGTTCTGGCTTGCCCTGCTGGTGGCGGGATCCGTGCCGATCTTCTGGATTGGTTTCGTGTCGCTTGCCGATGCCTGGACCACGGCGGAATACAGCCACGGGCCGCTCATTCCTCTGATCTCGCTCTACTTGTTTCTGCGTGAGCTGCGCCACGCGCCCCTGCCCCGCCCGGACATCCGGGACCGCTGGCCCGGGGTGGCCGTCATCGCGCTGGGGCTGGTCATCGCCATTCTGGGCAACCTCACCCGCATCCCCGACATCGTCACCTATGCGATGATCATCTGGGTGGCCGGCGTGGTACTGACCGTGTTCGGCTGGAAGCGCGGTCGCCGACACCAACTGCCAGTCGTGCACCTGGTCTTCATGCTGCCGCTGCCGAACTTCCTCTACTGGAAACTCTCGATCCTGCTGCAATGGATATCCTCGGTCCTCGGGGTCTGGTTCGTGCAACTGGCCGGGGTTTCGGTCTTTCTCGAAGGCAACGTGATCGACCTGGGCGTCTACAAGCTGCAGGTCGCCGAGGCCTGCTCGGGGCTGAGATACCTGTTCCCGATCCTCAGCTTCTCATATCTCTTTGCGATCCTCTATCGCGGCCCACTCTGGCACAAGCTGGTGCTGCTTGTGCTGGCCGCCCCCCTGACCGTCTTCATGAATTCAGTCCGGATCGGCATCATCGGCATTCTTGTGGACCGCTATGGGATCGAGCAGGCCGAAGGGTTCCTGCACTTCTTCGAAGGCTGGGTGATCTTCCTGGCCTGCATTACCATCCTCTTTGTCGTGGCCATCCTTCTTCAGCGCACCACACCGGAGCCCAAGCCTCTGTCCGAGGCGATCGATCTCGACACCAAGGGGTTCGTGCCAATCGCCACACGCATCTTCGCCATCCTGCCCTCGGCGGCCATGGCCAGCGCCGCCATCCTCACCTGCGTGACCTCGGTCGCCTGGGCGATCCAGTCCGGGGCCGCAGAGCGCCATCAGGTTGAACGCGACCCCTTCGCCCTCTTTCCACGCCAGATCGGAAGCTGGTCGGGCTCGTCTTCCCAACTTGATGCCGATGTCGAACGGGTGCTGGGCGCCACGGATTACCTGAACACCACCTATGCCGCGGTCGGACAGCGCACCCCTATCAGCATGTTCGTTGCCTTCTATGGTAAACAGACCGAGGGCGACGGCATCCATTCCCCCGAGGTCTGCCTGCCGGTCGGCGGCTGGGAGATCTTCAGCCTTGAACCCTACCCGCTCGATACCGGCCTGACCGATTACGGAAGCTTCGACGTGAACCGCGCGGTGATCCAGAAGGGCCTGGACCAGATGCTGGTCTATTACTGGTTCGAACAGCGTGGCCGGCGCGAAACCAACGACTTCACCGCCAAGATCCACGTGATGATCGACAGCATCACCAAGGGCCGCACCGACGGCGCCCTGGTGCGCTATGCCACCCCGATCGCCCCGGATGAAACCGCAGCCCAAGCCGATGCACGACTTCTGGGGTTTGTACAGGAAAGCCTGGCAAGGCTGCCGCGGTTCGTGCCGATGTGAAAGGGCCGGACAGGTCAGGCCCGCGACTTATCCACCACCCGTGTATAGGCCGCTATCAGTGTATCAACCTGGTGATCCCAGCTCAGTTCCGACTCGACCCGGTTTCGCCCGAAAGCTCCCATTTCCGCCGCACGAGCAGGGTCATCCAGCAACTCCAAGATCTTGTCGGCCATATCTGCGGGATCATTCGGCGCCGCATAGAGCGAGGCATCACCGGCAGAGAAACGGCCCTCGGTCACGTCAAACTGAACGATTGGCTTGGAGAAGGCCATGTACTCCAGAATCTTGTTCATCGTGGACTTGTCGTTCATCGGGTTCACCCGGTCCGGGTTCACACAGACATCTGCGCAGGACAAGACCTCGAACAGTTCAGCATCCGGCGCGCGCCCGGTAAAGGTCACGTAATCCTGCAGCCCCATCCGGGCCGCCTGCGTCTTCAGCCCGTCCAGGGCCGGCCCGCCGCCGACAAGCACTAATTGTACGTCACGGTCCCGATCCTGGACGATGATCTGAGCCGCCTCCAGCAGAAGGTCGATCCCCTCCTGGGCCCCCATCACGCCGACATAGCCGACCATATGCGCCCGCCCGTTATGCCATTGCGGGCCGGCCCCGGTCACATCCAGACGGTTCAGGTCCGGCCCTGACCGCACCACGAACACATTCTCCGGCGCCACCCCGCCCCGATCCATCGCGATGGCGCGATAGCTTTCATTGGTCGAGATCACCACATCGGCACTGCGGAAGGTCCATTTCTCGAACAAGACCATCAGGCGCCAGAAAAAACCCCGTCGGCCAAACTTGGCCTCGTAAAGCTCGGGGTTGATGTCGTGGTGATCGAAAATGAACCGCTTACCAAACAGCTTGAAGGGCAACGCCACGAGAAAGATCAGGTCCGGCGGATTGCAGGCCTGGATCGTGTCAAACCCGTGCCTGCGCGCGATTTTCAGCGCCAGCCGCATCTCATGAAAGAGCGCCGCCCCGTATTCCAGCAGATAACCGGCGGCCCCGCTGGCATCCAGCGGCAGGCTGTGGCGGTAGATATGGATCCCGTCGATTTCCTCGTAGCGCGCATCATACCCCTTGCCGGTCGGGCAGATCACCGCCACCTCGGCACCGGCCGCATACAGCGTCCTGCATTCGTGCCAGACCCGCCGGTCGAAGGGCAACGGCAGGTTTTCGACGATGATCAGAACCCGGCGCCCGGCCAGAGGGCGGTCCCGGCGTACGAGATCCATTCTGGACGGTTCCATCCTTTCGGCCACATAAGTCATGGCAAGCGCCCCAGGTTGCGCACCTCTACCGTGCCGGACAATTCCAGGGTATCGGCAGTGGCATTCGTGGCAATCACCCGGGCATAGGCCGTGCCCTCGGCATGGGCTTTGTCAACCAGGAGCTGCTTCAGCGCCGGCAATTGGCTGTACGCATAGCCCAGGTTGGCCCCGATGAGTTTGGCGGCATCGACCCCCGGATCGTAGATGTCCAGTTTGAACCCCGCGGCCAGCATCTTGCGGGCCAGGTCCACATTCGGACTTTCGCGCAGATCATCGGTGCCAACCTTGAAGGCCAGCCCGGCCAACAGGATACGCGCACCCGGCTCCAGCCCCCCGACCGCGTATTCGAACAGCCGGTGTTTATGCGCCTCGTTCGATCTGATCAGGCTGTTGATCAGCGGCAGGTTGGTGCCGGTATCGGCCGCGATATGCTGAAGCGCCCGTACATCCTTGGGCAGGCAAGACCCCCCGAAAGCGCCACCCGGACGCATGTAATAGGGCGAAATATTCAGCTTGGTATCCGCGACAAACACCTCGTGCACCTGCCGGGCCGAAACCCCGAGCGCCAGACAGGCCCGTCCAACCTCGTTGGCAAAGGCCACCTTGACCGCGTGCCAGCTGTTGTCGACGAACTTTGTAATCTCGGCTTCACGATACCCGGTGATGAAGACCGGTGCGTCTATATTGGCATGCAGCATGTTCATTACCGCACAGGGCTGGCCATCTCCTGTGCCAATCACGATCTTCGGAGGCTGGAAGTAATCGTCGACCGCCGATCCTTCACGCAAGAATTCCGGGTTGTAGACGACCTCGACCCGATCTTCGACCGCCTCACCCAGGGCCGCCCGGAAGATAGGTAGGACCAGTTCCTCGACCGTACCGGGCCGAAAAGTCGAACGATAGGCAACCACCAGCGGGCGGTCCCTCTCTGCGGAAAGGGCAGCGGCGATCTGCTGGGTCACATCAGCGATGAACCCCATGTTATGGGCCCCATCCGCTGCCGAAGGCGTGCCGACACAGACAATGGCCAAGTCACACCCGTCCAGATGCGAACCGAGGGCAGTATCCGCCTTGATCCGCCCAGCCGCAACACCGTCGCGCAGCATCTCGTCGACACGGGGTTCGATGATAGGCGACCGGCCCGACATGATATCGCGAACCTTGTTGGGGTTCACATCGATACCGATTACCTCATGCCCTTCACTGGCAATGCAACATGCCGCAGTAAAGCCCACATAGCCCAATCCAAGAATAGCGACTTTCATTCGTATCTACCTGTCTTCAGGACCTGCACAATGCATCGGCCCTCTCACTCTCAAAACACCCGTCCGACCCGCAAGGCGCCCACCCTTCAGCTGCGGTCATAGACATCCTCGTAACGCACGATGTCATCCTCTCCCAGATAGATCCCTGTCTGCACCTCGATCAGATACATCGGCACCTTGCCCGGATTCTCCATCCGGTGAACCGCACCCAGCGGGATATAGACGGATTCATTTTCACTCAGGAGTTTCACCTCGTCGCCCACCGTGACGCGTGCGGTCCCAGCCACCACCACCCAGTGCTCAGCCCGGTGAACATGGCTCTGCAGGCTCAGGATGCCGCCGGGCTTGACCATGATGCGTTTGACCTGGAACCGATCCCCCAGACACAGGGTCTCGTACCAGCCCCAGGGACGGTGAAACTGCGGATAGTCCACAGCCTGCGACACACCAGCCGCCTTAAGTGTCGCGACCACCTTGCGCACATCCTGAGCATGATCCAGATCGGCAACCAGAACCGCGTCGCGCATTGCCACGGCGGCAATGTTCTTCAGACCCAGCCCAACCAGTTGGATATTGTCATCCTCGCTGCGCAACAGGGTGTTCTCGCAATCGACCGCCGTGACCGCGCCGCTGCCCGCCACACCGGCATCATCCATCGGCAAGGCGGCATGCAACGCGTCCCAGCTTCCCAGATCCGACCAGTGCGCATCCAGCGGAACCGCGATGATATTATCCGCCTTCTCCATGATCGCATAATCCACCGAGATCGCCTCAAGATCCTCGTAGGCTGGTGGATCAAGCCGGAAAAAGCCCAGGTCTTCACTCCCCCGGGCCAGCGCCGTCCGGCAGGCTTCCAGCATATGTGGGGCGTGCGCTTCGAAAGCGGCAAGGATGTCACGCACCCGGAACAGGAACATCCCGGTGTTCCACAGAACGTTGTCCGCGGCCAAAAGCTCGGCCGCCATCGTCACGTCGGGTTTTTCCAGGAACCGCAACAGGGCAGTCCCCTGCCCGGCCACCACTGGTCCGTCCAGTTCCAGATAACCGAATCCCGTTTCCGGGCGGGTCGGGGTGACCCCGAAGGTGACCAAGGCGCCCGTATGCGCCGCCACCGCGCCGGTCCGGACAGCAGCCAGAAACGCCTCCGCATCCTGGAATATGTGATCGGACGGTGCCACCAGCATCAGGTCATCCGGTTTATCCTCAAGGCTCAGTGCTGCGATCAGCACCGCCGGGGCCGTGTTGCGCACGGCCGGTTCCAGGATGATGCGGCCATCACTCAGCCCCAATGCCACCGCCTGCTCCTCGACCAGAAACCGGAAATCGGCATTGGTCAGCAGAACCGGAGCATTGAACTCCGGCCCCGACAGGCGCAGCAGAGTCTGCTGAAACAAGCTGTGTTCGCCCATGAAGGCCGCGAACTGTTTGGGATATGCCCTGCGGGAACTCGGCCAGAGACGGGTTCCCGATCCGCCGCAAAGAATAACCGGATGAATCATATGTTTACCTTTAGTCGAAAAATGGAGCGCCATGTTTCACACAGCAAAACTGGACCTCAAATACCGCAATATAAAGACAAAATCCGGGCAAAAAGGGATCAATCAATTTGCAAAGTGGAAAACCCCCGAACGGAGAAACCATACGCTGGCCTGTCATATTACGTATAGAGCAAAGTCAGATTGAAAGCCCGATAACCTGCCGGATCATCCAGATCATCCTCTGGAGACGCAAACGAAAGAGCGTGACAATGGCGCGCAATCTCTCCCCACTCCCGTTTAGTTTGGAACTCCGCAACACTCTGGGCAGATGCACGACTGCACTGACAGGCATGGCAAATGCACGTAAGGCCCACCGCAACCGAGCCCAACCAGACATCCCATTGGTTGCGTAGAGTTCCTGTGTCATACGGCGCCATTTATGCCGTAGAGCAACCCAGTCGGACCGGGACGGGTGAGAAACGATCAGGTCGGATCGGTAGATCAATTCATATCCCATGGCGACTGCACGCGTACTCCAGTCCAGATCCTCGGACACCCCGCCGCGGAAGTCCCCGACATCCTCAAACACGTCTCGCCGCGTCACCAGATTCCCGGCACCGGTAAATCCCTGCACCTCGATGTAGTTCTGAAAATTGAAGGCAAACACCGCCTCGAACCCCTCCGCTCCACTGCGCGGCGGTGGGGTTTCGTCAAATACATCCACCCGCCCGCCGATCAGGTCGGCCATAGGGGCCACCTTGCGTGCGGTCTCCAGCCAGTCCGGCGCGGCCACGCAATCGGCATCGATGAAGAAAAGAAGTGGTGCAGTGGTTTCACGCACACCACGGTTGCGCGCGGCGGCGGCCCCTTTCTCGGTCTCGACCACGAAGCGGATATTGGGAAATTTCTCCTGCACCGCCTCCAGCGGCTGGGTCGAGTTGTTGTCCACCACCAGGATATCAACCCCGGCGCGGTCGTTTTTCATCAGGGCCGACAGGCAGCGCTCCAACCGCTCGGTATCATTGTAATGGGGAATGATGACCACCGCATCAGGAGTATCCGTAGCCGTATCCATAACCATAGGCCCCATCCGTATAATGACTTTTGTTTAGCACGATCCCCATGACATTGGTCAGTTCCGCAAGCTGGCGCTCGGCAATATCGACTTGGTCTGTGGTTGTCCGCTCCGCCTCGGCAACCAGAAGCGCACAATCAACATTCTTGAGGAACCCAAAATTGTCATCCGCCCCCATCAGGGGGGGCATGTCGAACAGCATGATATCCGGGCTGTAATCGGCCTCGATCTGGTCCAGCACCTCGCGGGCCAGATGGCTTTGAAGAATTTCGGAGGCGTGCTCGACCGGGCTGCTGTTCATACCCAGGGCCACGTTATCCCCGTACCGGCATCCATGATTGGCAAAGGGAATCTGCCCACGCAGGACGTCCCCCATCGTATGTTTGACCCTCTGCCCCAGAATTTTGGCAAGGCCCTGACGGCGCAGATCAAGATCCAGGATCATGGTGCGAAGATCTGATTGCCGACTGAAACTGAACACCAGATTGGCGGCAGTGGTCGACTTGCCGCAGGCACTGTGCGGTGAGACCAGGGCGACCCGTTTCCAGCCATTGTCATTGGCCTGCTGCAAAATTCGTGTGCGCAACATGTCATAGGGGCCAGCATCCATCCCGCCTCCATATGAGACAAGCCTGCTCTTCTTCACCAGCTGTGGCGTAATTTCGATAGGGGGAAGGTCGCTCCAGAGACTCTCGCTGGCCTCTGGCAGAGACTTGCGGGACACAGTTGTACGTTGCACTGGCGTTGTGCTTTGCCTCTGCGCCCGCGCCTTTTCAATCGCCGCCTGAAGTTTTTCCATACCAATCAGTCCTTCTCTGAAAAGACCCGGCCGGGGAAGCCCATTACCGCAGCCCGAACTTGCCCATGATCCGCTCGGCAATCAGGTCAAGCGGTTGATAATAGACATGCACCACATAGACAGCTGCAGGGATGCCAAACAAAATGAGCAAAATACGAAACAACCTGTATGTCCGGTACCGGATTGCTTCCCCACTGGTCGGAATATAGGGAATCGTGGCCAGAGGTGTGACCCCCAATTTTGCAACAAGGTCTTCGGGACGGCGGATCGACCGGTTCAGCAGTTCCAGCAACACGACCAGGCCGAGACCCGCCATAATGCCCAGAAAACTGCCACCGCCAGCGATCAGCGCCCGGTTGGGTTTGCTCGGTCGGCTGGGCGCGGCAGGGGGGTCGATCACTGAAATCCGCTGCCCGCGCGCCATTACCTCGATCCGCTCACCGGTGCTGGCTTGCGACAGGCGGTCCACGGCCGTGTTGTACTGAAGCTGGATATTCTCGTAATCAAGCCCCAGTTCATCCAGCCGGATGGCATTTGTAGGGGTCCGTTCGATCGTTTCAGTCAGCGCCTCCAGCTGAGCGACCGTGGTAACCTTCTGCTCTTCCAGAGCCTTCACCCGAGCTGCAATCTCGGACAGTTGCACATCCAACAGGGAATTCCCCGTTGAACTCTGGTCGCCTTCCGGTGTGGGCTGTGCATTCACGACCTCTTCAATCTGGGAAATCCGTGCCCTGAGCATCTGCACCCTCGGGTTGGTTTCGGAGTAGATCGCCAGCGCATCGTTGAGTTGGGCACGCAAATCTTCGAGTTGCTGCTGCTCCGGTGTCAGGGCCGGGCCACCTTGGGCTCCGACTTGGCCGGTTGCCTCAAAAATCTGCACCAGCCGGGCACGCTGGTCTTCCAGACTGGCCAGTTCCCGGTCAAACTGGGCCAGGCGTTCCTGCAGCAAGGTCTGTTGCCCCATGCGGTAATCCAGGCTTTCCGGCAACGCATCCACATGTTCGGTTTTGAAGGCCAAGATCCGGGCGCTGCGCTCGGCCAGCTCCTCGTTCAGGCGGGCCACTTCCTGCTCAAAGAATTCCAGCGTCTGGGTTGCCCGCCCGGTCCGCGATTCCACGTCTTCCTGCTGAATCAGGGTCAGGTATTCATTCAGCACGCCAGCCGCCTTGTCCCCGGTCGAGGCCTCGAAGCTGATGATCATCAGCGCCGCCTCTCCACGCCGAGAGGAGCTGCGCACGGTGGTACGAGATCGCATCGCTTGCAGCACCCGATCTGGAGACACCTCATCCTGAGTTTCGAATACATCCAGCCGGTTGGCGATATCCAGAAGATTGACCCGGGTCATCAGCCGCTGCTCAACGATCTGCAATTGCTCCTGCGCTGGTGTACGTGCCGTCGAGGCCGCCAGCTCATCGGGAATCTGTGGCGATTCCACGATCAGCGTCATCTGCGAAACATAGGCGGGCGGCAAGGTCATCGCGACAATCACCGACGTCGCCCCAATCACGGTGGACACAATCAGGAAATACGGAAGTCGCCGCAGGAATATGGAAAAATAAAATCTGAAATCCGACGATCTCATTGCTACTCTATCCTCACTCAATATCCTGAAATCCAGGACCTCTGTCGTGCCTTACGACCTTCCTATGGCTGTTATCCGAACAAGTCACCCAGTCTTCTTCCTTCGCCACGGAACAGTCGTTCCGGCTGGTGCGGGAACTGTGTCTTCGCTCGCTTCGTCGTCCACCGGCGGCACCGGGAGCGCATTGCTGGCGAAAAACACACCGTCCTCCAGCACGTTGCGCACCGTCGTGACCGAGACCTGGACACGATCCGAGCTCCAGGCATAGAGCAGCGCCAGTTCACACAGCTGGTTGATCAGGCGCGGGATGCCACGGGTGGCGCGAAAAATATCGCCGGCCGCCCGTGGCGAAATTTCCCGTCCCGTTCCGCCGGCAAGCTGAAGTCGGTGGCGGATATAGGCGCGCGTGGTGCGCTCATCCATGCCCTGCAAGTGGAAACTGGCCGCGACCCGCTGGGCCAACTGGCGCATGCTTGGGTGCAGCACGATCTCTTTCAGTTCGGGTTGGCCAACCAGGATGAGCTGGATCAGTTCATCCTTGTTGGCGTTGATATTGGTCAGCAGACGCATTTCCTCCAGCCCCTCGCCGGACAGGTTCTGCGCCTCGTCAATGATCAGGACAACCCGTCGCCCCTCGGCGTATTCCCCAACGACATACTCCTGGAAGCGCTGAAACAGGGTCACATAGGTCTCGCCTGGATTGAATGGAACCGACAGGGCATTCAGCACCCATTGCAGAAGCTCGCCCCGATCGCCTTGCACGTTCGAAAGAAGCCCGACCCGGACCGAACCGTCCATCTGACCCAGCAGGTTCTGCACCAACGTGGTTTTGCCCGACCCGATCTCACCGGTGATGAGCGTGATCGGCGCGCGCGACATGATACCGAACTCCAGCACAGCAAAGGCACGCTTGTGCTGCTTGGACCAGAACAGGAAACTCGGATCCGGCACCAGGGTGAAGGGGCGTTCGGTCAGCCCGAAATGCTCTGTATAGAGTTCGTTGGCAGTCATATCTCTGTCAGACCTCCTAAATTTCGATGCCCTCGTACAGGGAACCGGCTTCACAGACCGACACTACACCCTATTCCTTCCCGGCCATATCCGCCAAACCCGGATAGCATCTGAATGGGGCGGCGTTGCGACTGACTCAGGCGCTGAAGCTGGCGCGATTGGGGCAATCTTTATGGAATTTTCAGTGTGGGAACACATGCGCCCCTCTTGGATTTTGGGGAAATCTATACATGTTTCGGGTCAAACTCCCCCCTGAACTGCGTATTGTTTCAGTATTCAAAACAAAAAGACACGGAAACAATTTGTATCCCATTTGAAAGTCCATACTTTTCAATCCATTAGATCAAAGCCAGTCTCCTCTCGGTGTAAATATGTTAATTTTGTGGCGAAGATGTGTTAGGCTATTTTTTGTGGTGAGGGGAGAAACAAAGAAAGCCTGAAGGGGTTTTTTTGATAGCTGCTGCGTCTGCTCGGTATGTGATCTTTTAAGTATTGAGTGATTTGGATGTGGTGCGCCTTTGTATGATTAAGGTTGGGTGGAAATGACTACATATTTTAAAGATTTTTCGGCAACTGGAACCAAGCCAGAAAAGGTATCGGAATTGCGATCCTCTGGCGATTCACGTCGTACATATCGAGACTGCTATAAGCGTATTCTTGACGTTGTGTTTGTCCTCTTGTCCGCGCCCGTCGCTCTACCTCTTATTGGCTTTATGGCGCTGCTTACTGCACGAGATGGTGCCACACCCTTCTATCGTCAGGCCAGGGTTGGAAAGAACGGCCGGGTTTTCGGAATGTGGAAAATTCGAACCATGGTGCCCAATGCCGAGGAACGCCTGGAAAGCCACCTCGCGGCCAGCCCGCAAACCCGCGAAGAGTGGGACAGCACCCAGAAACTCAAGAACGACCCACGCATCACTTCAACCGGAAAGTTCCTGCGCAAGAGTTCGCTGGATGAACTGCCGCAGCTTTGGAACGTGCTCACGGGCGATATGTCCTTGGTCGGGCCTCGCCCGATGATGGAAAATCAAGAATCGCTCTATCCAGGAACGGCCTATTATGCGCTGCGACCGGGCGTCACCGGCTCCTGGCAGGTCTCCGACCGCAATGAAACGACTTTTGCCGGGCGGGCCAAGTTCGATACCGAGTATTACTACAGCCTGTCTCTGGCGACCGATCTGAAAATCCTGGCACGCACTGTCAACGTTGTTCTACGCGCCACCGGACACTAACTTGGAGCTCCACCTTCCGCCCATCATGGGGGATGGAGTTGTATTTCTGGAGCAGAACACACGTGCTTAATAGGTGCCTTCTGGGTTTTTTCCTTGGATGTGGGCTGTTCGCTCTCACCGCCTGCGACAGCGCTGAAGAACGTGCCGAAGAGCATTTCCAGACAGCACTCGAATATATCGAAGTAGGTGATTTCGCCCGCGCAACCATCGAATTTAGAAATGTCTTCAAGCTGAACGGTCATCACCGCGAGGCCCGGCTGACCTATGCGAGAATGCAGGATGAGCGGGGCGATGTGTCCGAAGCTTATGGCCAATATCTGCGTCTGGTTGAGCAATATCCCGATGATCTGGAAGGCCGCAAAGCCCTTGTGAGACTGGCCGTTGAGACCGGGAACTGGGAGGAGATCGAGCGCCACGGAAATGCCGCCGCCAAACTCGCCCCGGAAGATCCATTGATCCAGGCGACATTGACCCTGATCGCCGTTCGCCAAGCGCTGCATGACGAAGACAGCCACACCCTCCAGAACGCATTTGACACCGCCCGGGAGCTTTTAAGCAAACAGCCGAACCTGCTGGCAGCCCATCAGGTCGTGATCAACCAGTTGATCCTGGACCAGCACTGGACAGAGGCACAAGCCGCACTGGACACCGCCCTCACGGCCTTTCCGGAAAACATGAAGTTCTACATGCTGCGCCTCAAGGTGCTGCAGGAACGGGGCGACAACCCGGCAATCGAAGCCCAGCTTCAGCGCATGCTGACGCGCTTCCCCGGTGAACAGAATATTCAGAACATTTTGCTGGGTTGGTATCTGGATCAGGGAAACATAGATGCGGCCGAAGCCTTTCTGCGCGCCCGCGTCACCCCGGAGAGTGACACGCCGGACAGCCAGGTCGCGCTGATACAGTTCCTGGCCACAACGCGCGGCTCCGAAGCGGCAAAGGCGGAACTGGACAGCATCCTGGCCACCGACACACGTCACGCGCTGACCTTTCGGGCGCTGCGGGCGGCATTGGATTTTGAAACCGGGAAGACAGACAAGGCCATTGCCCGCCTGGAAAGCGCACTTGAGGGTCTGCCCCCCTCGCCCGAGGTCAATGATGCCAAGGTAACACTGGCCAGAATGCTGGTGGACACGGGCAATGCGGTGGGGGCGCGGGCCCTGTTGGAAGAGGTGCTCGAGGCCGACGCGTCACATGTGGACGCCATGAAGCTCAAGGCCCGGGACCTGATCAAGCGCGACCAGACCGGAGATGCGATCATCCTTCTGCGTGCGGCTCTCGGGGAAAGCCCGCGCGATGCCCAGGCGATGACCCTGCTGGCACAGGCTCATGAGCGCGACGGCAACCGGGACCTGATGGCGGAAATGCTGGCGCTGGCGGTCGAAGCGTCGGGCAGTGCACCTGCCGAGTCCCTCAGCTATGCCGCCTATCTGCAAAGGTATGAAAAGCTGATCCCGGCCGAAGACGTGCTCCTGGCGGCGCTGCGAATTCAGAATGAAAATCAACGCCTGCTTGGCGCACTCGGCACGCTTTACATCCAGATGCAGGACTGGAGCCGCACCCAAGGCGTGATCGACCGCCTGGTCCAGCTCGAGGGTGGCCTGCCGCTGGCCAATGAGCTCACCGCCCGCACATTGGCCGCGCAGGGGCAGGAAGATGAACTCCTGAGATTTCTAGGTGATCTGGCCAACCAAGTTGGCGCTGGCGGCCCGGATATCGGGATCATCCGCACCCACGTGAATCGCGGGGATTTGAAGGCGGCCCTGAACCATGTTGACCAGGCCCTGCAACAGACACCCGGCGACATGACCCTGCGTCTTCTGCGTGGAACCGTTCTGGCCGTTTCCGCGCGCCACGGCGAAGCCGAGGCGGCATATCGCACCCTGCTGAAGGACGCCCCGAAAGAAGAGCCGGTCTGGATCGCGCTCTACCGACTTCAACTGGCGCGCGGTGACAGTGACGCCGCCAGGCAGGTGGTCGACGAAGGCCTGGTCGCCCTGCCCGACAGCCCCCGGCTGCAATGGGCCCTTGCGATCGAACTGGAACAGGGCGGCGATATCAACGGGGCGATCGCGGTCTACGAGGCGCTCTATGCGCGCGACAGCGACAACCCGATCATTGCCAACAACCTGGCCAGCCTTCTGGCCACCCATCGCGACGACTCCGACAGCCTTTCCCACGCCTGGGAGGTTGCCCGGCGCCTGCGCGGCCAGAACATACCGGCCTTTCAGGACACCTATGGCTGGGTTGTCCACCGCCGCGGTGATTACGAGGACGCGCTGGCCCATCTCGAACCCGCGGCCCGCGGCCTGCCGGATGATCCGGTGGTCCAGTATCACCTTGCTGCCACCTATGCCGCCCTTGGTCGTAACGCCAAGGCGCTGGAACAGTTCCGCAAGGTGGCCACGATGAAGAACGCCGAAGCGATTCTCGACATGGTAAATGCCGAAATCACCCGCCTGTCCGAAGGGTCCGGGGCTGGCACACAAGAGAAAATCGACAAATGAACCCAGGAATCCACGGCTAATCCACTGCTGAACGTTCTGTTTCGTCAATTGCAGTTTCACTTAACTCTCCTGCCGGGGTATTCTTGGTTCAAGCCATTGGCTAGCCTAGGGGAAATAACGATGTTCAAAACCGTTTTCACATTCATTGCCGCCGCGCTTGCGGTCACCTTCTTCACCACGCACGCTCAGGCTCAGAGCGGCTACCAGATCCGTAGCGGCGACACGCTGACGATCGAAGTTCTTGAAGATTCAAGCCTGAACCGCACCGCCTTGGTGCTGCCGGACGGCTCGATCAGCTTCCCGCTGGCCGGCGGGCTCAAGGTTGCGGGCCAGACCACGGGCCAGGTTGCTGCCGCCCTGTCCAACGGGCTGTCTTCAAACTTCGCCTCGAGCCCGAATGTCCATGTGGCCGTCAGCGAAGTCGTGGTTCGCACCGTGGCCGCCCCCGTGGGCACGAGCATCTATCTCACCGGTGAGATTGCCAACCCCGGCCATATCAGCGCCCGTCGCGGCACCACTATTCTTCAGGCGATTGCCGAGGCCGGTGGGTTGACCCGCTTTGCTGCCGGTAAACGCATTCAGCTGCGCCGTGGTGACCGGATTTATGTCTACAATTATGACACAAACGGTGGCGCAGGCAGCATCTCCGGCAACACGGCTCTGGCCCGTGGAGATGTGATTGTGGTGCCAACACGCAAGCTTTTTGAATAAAGCCGAACCGCATCAGTTCTGAACTGACGCTGGCTTCCACAGGGAGCCCGTCAGCTTAGCGCGGAATGAATCCACCCTGCCATTCTGCGCGGCGATCCCAGACTTCGCGCCAGACGGAAAAGTCGTCACTATTTCGGCGCAAAACCCTGTAGGCGATCTGACGTGACCAGGGCCAGAGCCGGTACAGGAAACGTGCAACAGGGCGCTGCCAAGCTGGAACGTGACGCTCCAGCAGAGTGGCTTTGGCGGCCAGCAAGCGTACCATCTTGTCCGCGCGAACCTTCTCCGAAGCCCCCCCAAAATGGATGATCTCGGCATCGGGCGTCACGCGGGGGGCCGCCCTCAGGTCACGGATTGCGCGCAGGCACAGGTCGGCTTCTTCGCCATACATGAAGAAGGTTTCATCGAACCCGCCAAGCGCCTCCCAGTCAGCCCGCCGGATCAGGAAGAAACAGCCGGACACAATATCGACCTGGCGCTCGGAGCTGCGGTCCCAGCCGCCATAGGTCTCGGGATTGAACCGCTCGCTGTTTGCAAAGATCCCGGTCAACCCCGTGCTGCGGCAAAAGATAGCCCAGAGCCCCATGCGCCCCCAGCAGGAGCCCGGGTTCAAGCTGTGATCTCCGAACAGGGTGCGCCCGCCCCAAATACGCGCCTCGGGCCGGCTGTTGGCGAAATCGACAAGACGGTCAATGGCCCTCTCCAGTACCACCGTGTCGGGGTTTAGCAGCAGGATATAGTCCCCACGTGCATGCTCTGCGGCGATATTGTTGCCCTTGGCAAAGCCATGGTTTTTCTGTTCGGCCATCAAGCGCATCTCGGGAAACTCGGCAGCAATCGCCTCGGGAGAGCCATCGGAGGACACATTGTCGACCACGATGACCTCATGCGACACGGTGGTTTGCCCCTTGAGGGAGCGCAGGCAATCCAGCGTCATCTCGCGGGTATTGTAGCTGACCACCAGAATAGAGACTTTGGGAAGTGTCTTTGTCACGAATGAAAACCGCCTGAAAAATCGGAACCGGATGCCCAGAAAAGGTCATTTCACGCGGCTGTCTTCAGATCAACCCCGGCAGGGCAGTGGGATGGAAATGTTTCGCGCGCGAAACAAATTCCCCGGATGGGGATAGGTTGGTGTCATGCCTGACTTCGCAGCCAGGCGCGCAGGCGCTCTTGGAAATCTGCCGTCACTCCCGAACCGCTCAGGGTGAGCCCCAATCCGTCTGCTGAGAGGGCCAACTGGATGGGTCCGAAGCTTTCCGTCTGTGGGTTTTTAGACTCTAATCCACCTTTTAGAGACTGTTTTGCCCCCTGCCCTTTCAAGGCTTTCGACAGGATTATCGCTTCCTGCTCCTGGGTTTCCGGCGGCGTGGCACGCAGGACCGAGCGAATACGATCGGCAACGTCTGGATTATCTTTCAGTGCCTTTGACAGGGAGAGCCCCAGGCGTTCCGGGATTGCGGCGGCGAACTCCAACGCCTCGTCCAACGCATGGTAGATCGCAATGAAGGACCTGATCTTGGAGCGCTTAGATCGGCTTATATTCGCAAAGAGCCCGCGCAAGGCGGCCCCTTCATCGGGATAGACCCCTTCCTCTGCCGCCCGCGCCGCAATGCGGGCGCGTTCGTAGTAGGACAGGCCGACACGTATTTCATTCTCTTCCACCATCGCCAGATAGGCGTCAGACGCGTTTTCGGGCTTTCTCAGCAGGGCCTGGATGGTGGCGAACCGATCTTCGCCACTTTCATCATGAAGCACCTTCAGCGCCGCCAGACGGCGCCAGCCGGAAATCAGCCCAAATCGACCCTGTTCCAGCTCAACAACCTCGATCGGGGTCTGCTGACCGCGAACCCGCAGACTCTCGATTAAGGCAGCCATGTCTTCGCCATCGGCGACCAGGCGGTCACGAACCAGGTGGTATTCATCAACCAAATCGAGCGGCAGAGCCTGCACCAGGCGCCCTTCGGCGCGGGCCGAGCGGATTTCACCGGTTAGATCCTCGACAGCAGCCTGAAGGGCGCTTTCCCCGGCCACCTGGGCAATCGGCGGGGTCGAACGCGACACGCCCATGGGAAACATGCTCTTGGCCTCCGGGGCAGGGGAGGTATCACCCAGATAGTCCGGGCGGGCAGGGGTCAATCTCTTGCGTTTAGCCATGTTCGTCTCCGTTTTCCCCAGAACTAGAGTCTGTTTCCTTGTCTTTTCCTACCCTGGCGCCCGGTCGCGAAATGTTTCGCGCGCGAAACAAGTTCTTCTAGAACGCCAGTTGCGGTGCCCCGGCATTCTCGGCGTCGCGGGCTAGTTCCTCGCGGCGCCAAACCCCCAGAAGCAACCGTTTGAACGCGGCATAGGTTTCGTCAAAGGTTTCACGCCCCCGCACATAGGTTTCGCGGTTGAAGTCGCGATAATCCGCCTCGTAGATCCCGTTCACCTGCTCCCCGGCTTGGCCGATCAGGGCCGTGAATTCTTGACGATGTGGGTTCAGGGTCCGGCCCAGATAGGCCTGCATCAGGCTGGCCAGTTCGGCCTGCTGGCCGCTGTCATAGCGGGTGATAAGGGTGCGCACCGCATCCCATTCAAAGGCCATCTCCGCGCGCCCCAGGGCACGGGCGGCCATGTTCTCGCCTTCCTCGATCGACTGGAAGGTGGAATGCAGCATGTCGAAGAAACGCCCGGTCGAATCGAACTCCAGGAACGAGGCCCCCATCGGCACCAGCAGGATGTCCGAAGCCGCCAACCCGTTGATGGTCAGATAACCAAGGGCAGGGGGGGTATCGAGGAAGATCAGGTCGTACTGGTCCAGCACGCCGTCCTCTTCCAGCGTATCGGTAATGGCATCCCAGAGCTTCCAGCTGCGCCCTTGCATGCGCCAGACCGGTATCTGGAACTCAGCCCAGTAGAGGTTCAACTGTGCCCCGATCAGGTCGATATTGGGCCAATGCGTGGATTGGATCAGATCGTCTGATCGGATTTTCAGGGCCTCATCCAGCGTATCGTCGATCGGCACGGGCTCTACGCCACGGTCAAGTCGCCCCTGGTTCTCGCGGCGCAAGTGGCTGGCATAATGGCGTGCAACCAGCGGAAAGACCGTTTGCCATTCATCCTGGACCTTGCCTCCGAAAATCGAGGTCATGGACCCCTGGCTGTCCAGATCCACGACCAGAACCCGATAGCCGTCCAGTGCGGCAGACATCGCCAGATGGGCACATGTCGAGGTCTTGCCGACCCCGCCCTTGAAATTGGCTACGGCAACGATCTTGGCGGGCAATCCTTCGGGGCGATAGGGGCGGTATTCCTTGGATTTGGACCCCTCTGCCGCAAAATGGGCCCGCAGACGGAGAACCTCGTCCAAGGTAAACCACTTGGCACCGCCCTCGGTTTCGGACCGGCCTTGGGGAAGTTCCGGGCTGGCCTTCAGCACACGGCGAAAATGGGGAGCCGCAACGGGTATCAGATAGCGGGTGATTTCCCAGGTGGAGAATAGCCGTAGTTTCTTCTGCCCGTCTTCGTGCAAACCACGCCCGGCCAAGTCATCGCGCCCTCGGGCACAGGCGCCTGCAATTTCGGCAAAATCCGATGTGGACGCAGGATTGCCCAAGTCGCCAAGTGCAACATCAGGATCAATATTGAAATACGGGGGCAATCTGTCCTGGTGTGCTGTCCGCATAGAGAAAACCGTCCGATGTTCTGCCTTTTTGGCAATATACCACAAAAGGTGGCATGTGGAAGCACTCTCGGCAGAAACACGTGTTTTCTAAGCAAAAAAGGTGTGCTTTCCTCATTTTACTAAGGGTTGGGTGGCTATCTGAAAATAAATGTCTGTTAAATTTCTGTTATATATTAGTTACGGGAGGAAGTGATCAGAGTATCACTTTGATTTAACAAGGAAATAACCGTGCATTTGGTATGTTGGTGAATCTGAAGCCACGATAGTGCGACTCTGATCCCACGCTGAGATGAATCCGAACCCACGATGGCTCGCTTTACCGGGCCTGTGGATAACTTTAGTCTGAGCGTCAATAAAACCACGATAAAGATTCGGGCAGTGATCAGGAAAAATTTCAGATGAGCGGGGCAGGAACCTTGTTGCCGGACCGGCATCCGACAGCCGATTTCTTCGTCTGCGATATCTTCGATGCCTTGCCGAAGGATGACCTGGGTTCGATGGAACATCCGATGTTTTCATTGTCGACGCGACCTGATCGGAGGATCCTGAACTACGAGCACAATGGGGTCGAGATTACCGTGACACCTTCGGTGAAGGGGCTGGCGACGATCCACGACAAGGACATCTTGATTTTTTGTATAAGTCAATTGATGGCGGCGCTGAATGCAGGCCGTGCGGTCAGCCGGGTCTTGCACCTGAAAGCGCATGATCTTCTGGTGGCCACCAACCGCGAAACATCGGGCGATGGCTACAAGCGGTTGCGCGAAGCCTTCGAACGCCTGGCGGGGACGCGTATCACTACCAACATGACCACCGGAGAGGTCGAGACCACCACCGGGTTCGGCCTGATCGAAAGCTGGGAGATCGTGCGCCACACCCGCGGAGGGCGCATGACGAGCGTATCGGTGAAACTGTCGGACTGGCTATTTCGCGCAGTGATGTCGAAATCGGTGCTGACGTTGAGCCGCGACTATTTCCGTCTGCGCAAACCGCTGGAGCGGCGGGTCTATGAGCTGGCGCGTAAACATTGCGGGCGACAGCCGGAATGGCGGGTCTCGGTCGAAGTGCTGTTGAAGAAATCCGGGTCGGCCTCGCCGCGCCGGGTGTTTCGCAAGATGTTGCGCGACATGATCGCCGCCGATCACCTGCCGGATTACGAAATGTTGGAAGAGCCGGGGGACATCATCCGGTTTGCCCGCCGCGGCCAGGTGGTCGAAGTGGGAAGCCGTCCGCTTCTGTCAGCGGACGCTTTGGACCAGGCGCGCGACCTGGCGCCGGGGTCGGATGTCTATGCATTGGAGGCGGACTGGCTGCGCTATTGGGCCGATACGGGCCGTCCTGCGCTCAGAAGCCCGACACAGGCCTTCCTGGGTTATGTACGCACGCGTGTGGCCAGCGGGGGCTGAGCAGATATCAGAAAGGGCAGGGGTCTTGATCAGGTATCGCGGTCGTCAAGGTTTCGATGGCCAAGGGCCAGGTTCAGACCGGATATGCTGATCAGCGTGGAGAACATGCCGACCGAACTGTAAAGCCAAAGCGCCATCAAGAGGGAATATCCGGACAACAGGGCTGCGATCGCTGTCAGGAAACCCACAAGCATACCTATGGCCAATGCGCCGATCATTCCGTCTTCCTCCTGCCTCACCTTGTTGTTCCTGTACCCAGCCTGATCTGACTTTGTGGCATTATTTGGGCATGGTCCGATTAGTATTTCGTTAACAGGGCCACGGTAGCCCTGAGATTTATCATAAAACTATCATGAAGCCGTTCCTGCGGCTGCAGAATTTTGTGCGGGCGGCCAGTTGGGCGGAACTTCTCCGAGACCGGGTTGAATCGCAGGCAAGGGCTTTTGCTGCTAGAAGTGATCGAACTGTCATTCGTTTTTATGTTCCGATCCGGGTGTGATTTCATCGGTCGTGCGGTTAGGCACGGCGGTGCTTCCGGTGCCAAGGCTGATATTCAGGGTAATGAAGCTGCGCGCCAGCCAGCGTAGGTTCTGGGCCAGGACAATATCGGCATTCGAAATGTCTTCTTCCGTAGCAATCAGTTCGCGGATGGTGGCGCCATCACGTTCGACAAGGTCACGGGTCAGGTCGAATACTTCGCGATAAAGCCGGGCACTGCGTTGTGCGGCTTGGACCGAGGAGGCTCTGTTCCGGTATTCGGCAAGTGCCGTTTCGACTTCCTCGAGTGCTATCAACACTGTGGATTTCCATTCGCTATGCGCTTGTCTGGCTTGCGAATGTCGTGCTGCGACGACTGCGCGGGTGCTGGAGCTCGGAAGTGAAGGGAAGGTGATCGATGGGCCAAATACCGACTGAATGCCATCGGCAGTGTTGGTGTTGGCAAGGCTGATCGTTCCCTGGAGCGCCAGCCGGGGATAGAGATCGGCCTTTGCGATGCCGATCTCGGATACGGCCGCAGAATACTGCCGCTCGGCAATTCGGATATCCGGGCGGTTGCGCACCAAATCCGAAGGAATGCCTGTATTTACAGGTTTGCCTAGGCGCGGCTGATGCGCAGACTTGTCCAAGCTGATCTCAAGCTGGTTTGGTGTCCGGCCGGTCAAGGTCGCGATGGCATGTTTTCGGCTGGCCACTGCTGTGGTCAGTTCGGGGATCAATGCCTGGGTCTCGGCAACCAACGCATCGGTCCGAACCACGTCGATGCGTATGGCGGCATTCCGATCAAACAGGCGTTTTGTCAGCGCTGCGGTCTGCTGGCGCGATCGAAGTTGCTGTCGGCGCAGTTGGAGCAGGTGCTGATTGTAGCGCAGGTCGATATAGGCATTGGTAATGTTGAGGATGAGCAATAGGCGTGCTGCATCTACTTCGGCATCCGCAGCTTCAGCGTGGGCCTGGGCGGCTTCACGTTGTTGTTGTCGAGCCCCGTAGGGGTCAAATAGCCAGGAGAATCCGAGCTGGAGCTCTGTCCGGGTTTGCGTAGATCCATCTGGCTCGCGCTCATGTGTTAGGGCGCCAGAAGGTGTTGCGGAGGCCTGGGGAGACAGGATCTGCACCGTGGCTTGCGCCTCGATGACGCGCTCGCGAGCAATGGCCAGATCGATATTGTCGGCAAGCGCCAGAGTGACCAACGCATCGAGTGTCTGATCCCCGAATGCAGTCCACCAAGCATCATCGTGCAGCTGCGCTGGCGGGTTGGCCATTGTGCTGGTGTAGGAGTCGGCAAAGCCGAAGGTCGGCCGCTCATAGGGGACCTTGGTGGAACAGGCCGTCAGTCCGATACTGGCGACTAGAACATACCCGATCACGGGCGCCTTACGGCTGGGTTTTTTCAGCATTTTCTGCCCGCCTGCCTCAAATGACCGTCTTTTGCGATCTTAGAATTGCGGTTTATTGCTATATTCCCTGCCACAAAGGGTAAGGTTCAGGCAAGAAAACTATTGGCAGGCCCCGATTTGCCCCTCTGATCTTTGTAAAAATCACACAATAATACTCGATTTGTATTATGCCCGATAACAATGCCGTGGGCACGCTCAGGACTGGCGCTACAAGCTTTGGCACGATTTCCGCTGTTGACTGTGGTGTTCCGAGCGAGGGAGTTTGGCTGCGAATTCTAACCGGGAAATGGTAAGATGAAGATTGAAACCACTGACTTGCCCGGCGTGTTGATCCTGACCCCGGCCCGGCACGGGGATGCCCGCGGGTTTTTCAGTGAAAGCTGGAACCGGGCGCGGATGGCTGATGCGGGTCTGGATGTCGATTTTGTTCAGGACAACCATTCCCTGTCGCGCACCAGGGGCACGCTGAGGGGGCTGCACTATCAGTCTCCGCCGCATGCTCAGGCCAAGTTGGTGCGCTGTGGGCGTGGAGCGCTTCACGATGTGGCAGTCGATATCCGCAAAGGTTCGCCCACCTACGGCAAGTGGGTCGGGGTCGAACTGAGTTTCGAAAACGGTCGCCAGCTGTTGGTCCCCGAAGGTTTCCTGCATGGTTTTGTCACCCTGACTGACGATGTCGAGATCGTGTACAAATGTAGTGACTATTACAGCCCGGATTGCGATGGCGCGGTGCGCTGGGACAGCTGTGGTATCGACTGGTCTCTGGGCGGCGATCCGGTGCTGAGCGACAAGGACCTGACCGCCCCGGCCTTTGCGGATTTCGACAGTCCATTCGAATGGAGCGCATCATGAAGCTGCTTGTAACCGGGGGGGCAGGGTTCATCGGATCGGCCGTGGTGCGGGCGGCGATCGGGCAGGGGCACGAGGTCATCAACCTCGATGCGCTGACTTATGCGGCCTGCCTGGAGAACGTGGCCAGCGTGGCCGATGCGCCCGGATACACTTTCGTGCAGGCCGACATCCGTGATCGGGCGGCGCTGGACGCAGTGTTTGCCACCCACGCCCCCGACGCGGTCATGCACCTGGCCGCTGAAAGTCATGTGGACCGGTCAATCGACGGGCCGGGGGATTTCATCGAAACTAATATCACCGGCACCTACAACATGCTGGAGGTCGCCCGGACTCATTGGACACGCATGGGCAAGTCTGAGGCGTTCCGTTTCCACCACGTCTCGACCGACGAAGTGTTTGGCTCTCTGGGCGCCGAGGGGCTGTTCACCGAAGACACACCTTACGACCCGCGCAGTCCCTATTCCGCCTCGAAAGCCTCCAGTGACCACCTGGTGCGCGCTTGGGCCGAGACCTATGGGCTGCCCGTGGTTCTGACCAACTGCTCGAACAATTACGGTCCCTATCATTTCCCCGAGAAGCTGATCCCGGTGGTGATCCTGAACGCGCTGGCTGGCAGGTCGATCCCGATCTATGGCGATGGATCCAATGTGCGCGACTGGCTTTATGTCGAGGATCACGCCGAGGCGCTGCTTCTGGTGGTGCAGAAAGGCGAGCTGGGACGCAGCTATAATATCGGCGGCCATAACGAGGCGACGAACCTGGATCTGGTAAAACGGATCTGCGCCATTCTCGATACCCGCCGTCCCGAGGCCGCGCCCCATGGCGACCTGATCCGTTTTGTCACCGACCGCCCTGGCCATGATGCGCGTTATGCAATTGATGCCGGACGGATCGGCACAGAGCTGGGCTGGACACCGTCCGTGACGCTGGACGAGGGTCTGGAGCGCACGGTGGACTGGTATCTGACCAACGAGACCTGGTGGCGCCCCCTGCAAGCACGCGATGGTGTCGGGCAGCGGTTGGGGGTGAAGGCATGACCTTGCTGGTCTTTGGTAAATCGGGACAGGTGGCCACGGAACTGGCGCGCCGTGTGCCCGAGGCCGTGTTCTTGGGCCGGGACAGGGTTGATCTGAGCGTCCCGGACAGGATGGGTGAGGCCATTCGCGCTCTGATGCCTTCAGGAGTGATCAACGCTGCGGCCTATACGGCGGTGGACCGGACCGAGGAGGAGGAAGCTCTGGCCACGGTGGTGAACGGGGCCGCCCCGGGGGTGATGGCACGGACCTGTGCCGATTTGGGCATTCCCTTTGTGCATCTCTCAACCGATTACGTCTTTGATGGCACCGGCAGCACCCCCTGGACGGGCGATGCACCCACGGCGCCAATCGGCGCTTATGGCCGATCAAAACTGGCCGGAGAAGAGGCCGTGCGCGGGGCAGGGGGCATACATGTGATCTTGCGCACCTCGTGGGTGTTTTCCGCCCATGGGACGAACTTCGTCAAAACCATGCTGCGCGTCGGGGCCGAACGCGATGTTCTGCGGGTGGTATCAGACCAGGTCGGCGGGCCGACTCCGGCGGCGGACATTTCAAGGACTTGCCTGCAAGTCCTTGATTTACTTAGAAAAAATAATGAAAAATCAGGCACTTACCACTATTCCGGTGCGCCGGACGTCAGTTGGGCGGATTTCGCCAGTGCAATCTTCGATTTGGCAGGAATGGAGACGCGGGTCGAGGAGATTCCGACAAGCAAATATCCCACGCCAGCAGCCCGGCCGCTGAATTCCCGACTTGATTGCGCCCAATTACAGGCGGTTTTCGGCATTAAACGTCCTGACTGGAAGGCCGGTCTGGCAGACGTGTTGAAAGAGTTGAGAGCATGACGAAGCGCAAGGGCATCATTCTGGCAGGCGGATCGGGGACCCGGCTCTATCCGATTACCCTCGGCGTGTCGAAACAGCTGCTGCCACTCTATGACAAGCCGATGATCTATTACCCGCTGTCAGTTCTGATGCTGGCCGGGATCCGCGAGATCCTGATCATCACCACGCCGCAGGATCAGGATGCGTTTCAGCGTCTTCTGGGCGACGGCAGCCAGTGGGGGCTGGAGCTTTCCTATGTGGTTCAGCCTTCGCCTGACGGGTTGGCTCAGGCCTATATCCTGGGCGAGGCGTTTCTGGACGGTGCGCCTTCCGCTATGGTGTTGGGCGACAATATTTTCTTTGGCCATGGCTTGCCGGAGGTACTGGCGGCCGCAGACGCCAATACCGAAGGCGGCACGGTGTTCGGGTATCGCGTCTCGGACCCGGAACGCTATGGCGTGGTCGATTTCGCGAAAGATGGCCGCGTGCAATCTATTGTCGAAAAACCCGAAGTGGCCCCTTCGCACTATGCTGTGACGGGGCTCTATTTCCTCGATGGCACCGCGCCTGAACGTGCCCGCAAGGTCACCCCATCGACGCGCGGTGAGTTGGAAATCGTGACCCTGTTGGAGATGTACCTGGCCGAGGAGGCCCTATGCGTCGAGAAGATGGGCCGCGGTTATGCCTGGCTCGATACCGGCACCCATGCAAGCCTGCTGGATGCCGGAAATTTCGTGCGGACGCTGACTCAGCGCCAGGGGTTGCAGGTGGGTTCGCCCGACGAGATCGCCTATACCGCCGGATGGATTGACGACGCCGGGCTTGCAGCGCGGGCAAGGCTGTTTGGCAAAACAGATTATGGTCGGTACTTGGCGAGGTTGCCGGAAGGGTAGGGCGGTCGCCCCTCTCCTACGGAAAAACCCTGTGAAAGATCGTCATTCTTTCCAACATCGAATCACGTGTTTGTTGTTGCCCAGTGCATTCTGGCTGCCCGGCGCCGCTGTGACGCACACGTCAGGGTTGCGCTAACTGCGCAAGAACTCTCCCTTCACAACTTTAGCGACGTTCTCCAAGAAGAACACTTTGTGGCAAAAGTGTGGCATGCTATAATCTCAGGAGTGAAGATTGTTGAATGTCTGAGTTTTCAGAAAGGGTGGCCTTATGTATTCAATAGGGAAATTCCTGATAGCCTTGGCGGTCTTGGTCGGGGCTGGCTTGGCTGGCTCTACAAGCCATGCCGCGGTCATCACATTGGCTACTAATCAGCCTGCGTCGGCCACGATCACGGTCGACTGCCCGTCCGGATGTGAGGGGCTTGTCGGAGATCCGATTGCGTCGCTGAGCACCACTGAAGCCTGGGGTTATCGTTTTGGCCGGGCCAGCGAAGCCGCCCTTGCAAGCAACTTCAGCACGCTGACCGGCCTCACGGTTCCGGCGTCAGCGGTGACCAAGACCAATGGAGGGGGCGAGAATTTCAGCTTCAATGTCGGTGAGGGCTGGTTCTTCGTGAAATACGGCCGGTGGACCTCGTTCCTGCTGTCCTACGCCGAGCAATCGGTCACCTTCCTGAAAACCGGTAGAGGCCCGGCCGGGTTGAGCAACTATGGCTCGATCGCACCCGTACCGCTTCCTGCCGCGGGCTGGTTGCTCATTGCTGGCCTTGGCGGGCTTTTCATGGTGCGTCGTAGACGCAGCGCCTGACCAGAAGCTCAGAGATCACTTTGAAAGGCGGCTCCGGCCGCCTTTTTGTGTTGCGCGCAAACCTTATCGTAAGCTCATGATTGGTTCTTAACTTCACCGGCGCCAAAATCCATTGGCCGATGGGCAATTAGTTGGCCGTTCTACCTCGGCATAACTCCCGACCCCGGCCAAACCTAAACGTGGCTACTTGAAGAAATGCACAATTGAAATGAGTGGCTGAAAGAGTATCGCAGCATAATTTTGCCCTTTTCCTTTGCTAATTCTCAGCGAGGCATTGGAGCGTAGCGTGAAACAAGAAACGTTGAACCAAAGAGAAAAGGCAGAGATTGCGGAAAAGCGGCAGTGTCTTTTTACCCTCTTGCAAGAAGAGGTGCATGCGCTCGACCATGTCGACCATGTCGACCATGTCGACCCTCTCGAACCTACAGAGCCTACTCCTCGAATGCAGGCAACCGCCAAAAATCAGGGCAATTTGCCAGAAGAAGTTTTGGCGATGATCAGTACTTTTGCGAAATCCGGTGACGACATGGGGCAGCTACTGAAATTGCGTTGATGCGCAGTTTCAACGTCTTTGGTGCTATCCTTTGAAAGTGTGTCAGGCTGCCACCCGTTCACCTGTACCTGTCACAAAGCGCGTGGTTTTGGGCGGGCCGGAAAGTTCATTTACGTGCCTTAACGTGTCAGTTACTGTGTCCGAAATTCACGAGCGTTGAAGAAGGATACCAGTATGCGGATGGTTGGCCTGCCAGCGGTTGCAATGTTGGGTTGGGGGGCTCTCTTTGGCACCGCAATTGCGGGAAGTTACACCCCAAACGACCCAGTGGCTGTAGATGCGCAACCCTTCAGCTGGGCCGGCGCCTATCTCGGTGCCCATATCGATGGGCAGTTTTCGAATATTGAAGTTGATGGTGCGACCGACGGAGGCACGGTTTTTTCTTCCAGGCCCGGCGGCGGCGGAGTTTTTGGCGGCATTTATGCCGGTTACAATTGGGAAAGAACGCCCAACACGATAGTCGGCATTGATGTAGAGTATAATTGGGGGAGTGTAGACGGCTCCGATGCCCTGTCCGGTATTGCAGACAGGTTCTTCAACACAAGTATTAACGAAACGGCGGCAATTCGTGGCCGAATTGGGCGCGTTGTTAATAATTCACTCTTCTATGTCTCCGCAGGTGTCGCCGCTCTGAACTACGACCTGGACGTGCATCGTGCGTCCGGCTTTATTTATGGCGAAACGCATAATCGCATAGGGTGGACGCTCGGTGTTGGATTTGAGCAAAAACTGAGCGGGAAATGGGTAGGCCGCGTGGACTACCGGTACTCTGATTTTGGTGAGGGAAACGACTACTCCGACTCGTTTGGCACTACGGCCGCTTCAAAAATCAAAACCAATGATCTTCGGTTTGGCATTGCAAGCTCCTTTTGAACAAGGGTGAGAGGTCTTTCAGGTCGCTCGTCTTTTGCAGTTGTATTAGAGTGGTGCCAGCAAACCTTGGTGCTCCGTGGATACTATGGTCCCCACTCATTTTTTACCGAGAAAATTCCCCACAGAGGGGTTTTGGCTTTTACTGAGAGTGATTTCTCCTGTGGGGGAGCGCCCCGTGGTGAAAATAGGTCTACAAGGCGGCTATCCTTGCAAAACTCTGTGAATCCGGGGCTCCGCGCATCCCTCGGAGAACCGAAAACGCCCAGAGGGACCCAAGCAACTTGATCCGTTGCCAGGTTTGGCGGGGAATGCTCTGCTGCAATTCCGGATCAGATTCTAACCAAGCATTCTGGCCACCGTTTCCGCGATCGACAGGCAGGCGGTGAGGCCGGGGGACTCGATCCCGTAAAGAAAGACATGCGGTCCGACCTCGTGGCTGCCAGGCCCCTCGATACGGAAGTCGGGATAGGCCGCGCCGGCGATCTTGGGACGGACACCACTATATCCGGGCAGGAGGTCTTCCTCCCGGACGTCTTTCCAGTACTGGCGGATGGCCGCGGCAAATGCGGCGCGGCGGGTTTCATCGACGCCATAGTCGATATGCGCCGGATCACTGTCCGCAAGCCAATCCGTGTCGGGGCCGAATTTGGCCTGCCCGCCAAGGTCGAGGGTTAGGTGCACCCCCAGCCCCCCGTCGCGTGGAACCGGATAGATCAGTTGGGAGAACGGGGCCTTGCCGGACAGGGTGAAGTAATTGCCTTTCACGAATTCCAGATCCGGGGCAGGGGGCATTCCCTCGATCCGCCGGGTCAGGTCTGTGGCCCAGAGCCCCGCAGCATTGACGAAGGAGCGCGCGCGCAAACGCATCGGTGCCGGCCCGCCAATATCGAGCCTCACCTGGCCATCGGGTTTCACTTCGCCACCGATGATCCGGGCGCGCAACAGGGTCTGCGCACCATGCGCTTCGGCCTCGCCAAGCAGCGCCAGCATCAGCGCATGGCTGTCGACAATCCCTGTCGAGGGCGACCTGAGTGCGGCCACGGCGGTGAGGGCCGGTTCAATCGTCATGGCCTCCCGGCCGTCTAGGAACGTAAGATCATCGACACCATTCGCCCGGGCATGTTCCACGATGCTTGTCAGTTTTTCGGCCTCTTGATCGTCCGTGGCCACGATCATCTTGCCGCAGCGGCGATAGGGCGCGACACGCTCTTCGCAGAAGGCATAAAGTAGCGCCTTGCCCCGTAGGCAGTGCTGCGCCTTCAGTGATCTGGGGTCGTAATAGATCCCGGCATGGATCACCTCGGAGTTGCGCGCGCTGGTTTCCTCGCCGATCAGCGCGTTCTTTTCGAGCAGCAGCACATCCTTCCCGGCCAGCGCCAGGGCCCGCGCGATCGCTATCCCGATGACCCCGGCGCCGGCGATTACGGTATCTACATCAAATGTGTCCACAGGCCGGGCCTTTCGCGTGGTGGGTGATTGCACACAGCGTAACCTCGAGGCGGGACGGGGACCAAGACCGGAAGTGGTAAATGAAAGCTAACATCAGGAAGCATTTACACTTCCCGGATTCATAACGCTCATGGGAACCTGCCTTCATGTTATTGATGCTCAGTTGCGTGTACGCGGCTCCCATGCCACACTTTATCAGGTAGATAACTCGTTGTTTTCCAATGGGAGTCGCCCTTATAGGGTGCGTATATCAAGGAAATAAAATGCCCCGATAATGAATATTATGTTGTGTTTGGCCAATTTCTCCCAACCTGACTGGTGGATGTCCCAATATGCCTCCCAAATTTGGTACCAGCGGCCTGCGTGGCCTTGTCTCTGAACTCACCCCGGGTTTGATTTCATCTTATGTGAGGGCCTTTTTGGAAAGTTGTCCGCATGGGGGTGGTGTCTATGTGGGATGGGACCTGCGCCCTTCTTCGCCGGATATTGCCAATGCGGTTATCGACACGGTGCGTGCGGCCGGGCTTGAGGCGGTTAACTGCGGTCCTGTTCCTACGCCGACACTGGCGCTGGCTTCAATGTCACGCGGGTATGCAGCCATCATGGTGACAGGTAGCCATATTCCCGCGGACCGCAACGGTCTGAAATTCTATGTGCCCGGTGGCGAGATATCGAAAGAGGATGAGGCGCGGATCAACACAGCCTATGTCGACGGGACAGTAAGCACGGAGGGCGGAACCGGATCGCTTGAACATGCGGATGATTGTGCCCGCAACTATGTGGATCGGTACCGTGCGACCTTTGGCGGCGAGGCTTTGTCAGGGCTGCGTATAGGGGTATACCAGCACAGTTCGGTTGCTCGGGACATCATGGCCGACGCGGTTTGTGCCCTGGGTGGGGATGTGGTGCTTCTAGGGCGGTCGGATATTTTCATCCCCGTGGATACCGAGGCCGTGGATCCTGAGACACGCATCCTGCTTCGGGATTGGGTACGGGAGAATGAACTGGATGCCGTCATCTCGACCGACGGGGATGGCGACCGGCCGATGCTGGCCGATGTCTCCGGCCGGATTGTGCCCGGGGATGTTCTGGGGGTGCTGACGGCGCGGTTCCTGGGCGCGCACGTAATTTGCACGCCGGTATCGTCCAACGGGATGGTCGCGGAAATGGAGGGGTTCACCGACCTTCTTCGCACCCGGATCGGGTCGCCCTATGTGATTGCCGCGATGGAGAAGGTCCTGGCCGACAGGCCGGATGCGCGGGTGGTCGGGTACGAGGCCAATGGCGGTTTCCTTCTAGGCTATACCGCACAGGGCCCTGCTGGAGCACTCCCCCCCCTGATGACCCGCGACAGCCTGTTGCCGGTTCTGGCCCCGCTGGCTGATGCCCGCGCCCGGGGCTGCGGTCTGAGGGGGCTGGTGGCTGGCTTGCCGGCCCGGTTCACCGCCGCCGATCGGCTGACCGGGATCGATCCGCAGGTTTCATCACCTTTTCTAGCAGACCTCGTAGATGACCCGGACGCACGCAGGGATTTCTTTTCCGAAATGCCTGCTGAGGCAGGGCTGGACCTGACTGATGGGCTGCGCGTGACTTTCGATGGCGGCGACGTGGTGCATTTGCGTCCATCGGGCAATGCGCCCGAGTTTCGTTGTTATGCCGAAAGCGCCAGCCCGGATGCCGCGGATCATCTGGTCAAGATTCATCTTGCCCGTCTGCAGGAGTATTTCGGGTAGGTTTCGGCGCTGTTCAGCTTTCGCGGAATGCGCGTTTCAGCTGGTCTGTGAGAGGCTTGGTCAGATAGCTCAAGACCGAGCGCTGCCCGGTTTCCATAAAGGCCTCGACCGGCATGCCAGGAACCAGCGGGACCGGCCCGAGACTTTTTTCGCTTTCTTCCCGAAGAACCACCGTGACGCTGTAATATGCCCGCCCACTCAATTCGTCCTGAAGAGTATTGGCGGAAATCCTGGTGATCTCGCCCAGAAGGATGGGTGTCGTTTTCATATCGAAAGCGGGCAACTGAATTTTTGCAGTTTGTCCCAGATGAATCTGGTTGATATCGGTTGGGTCGACACGCACCTCAAATTCCATCCCTTCGGATACCGGCACGATTTGCATGATCACCGATTCCGGCGTTACCACGCCACCGATGGTGAAGACCTGTAATTCGTGTACCACCCCATTGACTGGTGCGATCACGTCAATCCGCTCCAGTTGTTTTTCGATGCTCACGATTTCGAGCAGAAGATCTTCATACCGGCTTGTCACGTCACGCAGTTCTGTCACGGCCTGTTCCTTGAACTCGCGTTCTGCTTGCAGGATTTCCAACCTTGCGTCGTGAATCAAGTTGTGAATCCGGGCCAGTTCCGACTGATGCTCGGTTAGCTCGCCCAGAAGGATGGCCTCGGACCGCTGCAAATCCAAGACCGCACTCTCCCGCGTCAGGCGCTGCTGATACAATTTGCGGGCATTCTCGAGTTCTTGCCGGACAAAGACCAGTTGGTCCTTCTTCGAAGCAATCAGCCCCTCGACCCCTTCAATCTGGTTTTGAAATTGCGACACACGCTCTTCAAACTGCGCTTTTCTACCCTCTAGAACTTCACGGCGGGCCTTAAACACCTCAGCTTGACCAGCATAGTGCGGTTCCATCTCCATCCCGTCGAGTTGCTCTATTAGCGCACGTTGGGTAATTTCTTTCAGGCCCTGATATTCAGCTTCCAGCCGCGACTGGCGTGCGACGATTTCCGCCAAGCGGTTCCGATAGACATCCCGATTGATGTTCAGAAGTGTCGGATCAAGCCGCAAGAGCAGCTGCCCCTCTTCCACCAGATCACCGTCCTGGACTTGGATGTCGGCAACAATTCCGCCATCCAGGCTCTGAACCACCTTGGGCTTGCCGCGTACAACAATCTGGCCAGAGGCGATGACGGCTCCAGTGATATGTGTGTACTCTGCCCAAATGAGCAGTAGCGACAGCAAGAGGGCGCTGCACCACCAAAACATATGTGCAACCCGTGTCAGCCCGGTTCTGGGGGCTGAGGAATCCTGGCCGTGTTTCGTCATCCGTTCCCCTCAATCACACGAGGGCTCGGCCCTGTAGCTGTCGCCTGGCGGATCGTTTCATCCTTGTCACCAAAAAAGGCGACACGGCCGGCCTTCATCAGCATCAGCTTGTTTACAGCGGCGATGGCGCTGGGGCGGTGCGCCATGACGATCACCACGCTGCCATGTTCACGCATCCTGCGGATCGCCACCGACATTGCTTCATCTCCGTCCGCATCCAAGTTGGAATTGGGTTCGTCCAGAACGATAAGCTTCGGTTTGCGATAGAGCGCGCGGGCCAGTCCTATCTGCTGTATCTGGCCGCTGGATAGTGGCTGTGCATGACTGCCGATCCGCGTTGCATAGCCATCCGGGAAGTTAAGTACCATTTCATGGACACCGGACAGCTTTGCCGCTTCGATCACATCGCTGTCCTTGGCGGTGTGGTCAAAACGCGAGATGTTCTGCGCGATTGTGCCGGGCAACATTTCCAAGGATTGCGGCAAATACCCAATATGTCGCCCCAGCTCTTCAGGTGACCACTGTCTGAGCATGGCCCCATCCAAGCGGACGTCACCTGCCTCTGGCCTCCAGGCACCAACCAGAATCCGCGCCAGACTCGATTTCCCAGCGGCACTGTTGCCAATCACACCCAGCCCATCCCCGGGTTCAAGTTTGAAACTAACCTGGTCCAGAATTCTCGGACGGCCCTTGATATGTGACCGTGGCGGCATGAGCTTGACCAGGCTGCGGACCTCCAGGTGCCCCACAGGATCGGGGAGGGAGGTTCGGTTTGCCGTTGGTGGCATCGCGTAAAATGCGGCCTGCAGCCTGCGATGAGCGCCTACTCCGCGGACAATTGCTCGCCACTGGCCAATCACCTGATCAACCGGCGCAAGGGCCCGGCTGGCGATGATCGATGTGGCGATGATCATTCCCGGTGAGATTTCCTGTCGCAACGCCAGAAAGGCGCCAACGGTCAGCAGGGTCGACTGCAGCAACATGCGGAAAGAACGGGAGAACGAGGAAAAGAACTCGGTCCGGTCACTACCCTCCTGCCCCTTGGCCAGAGCAGCTTCGTGAAGCTGCCGCCATCTGTCGACGACCACATCCTTCATGCCCAAGGTGATTACCGCTTCGGCACTGCGTCGACTGATCTCGGCGAATTCCTGGTCGGCCCCATCCAGCAGTACCGCTTCGGCCGCGGGACGTTGAGTCATCAGTTGGTTCATTATGGCAGCGATGATGACCACAACGGCCCCGGCAACCGTCAGGTAACCCAGCCAAGGATGGATGAAGAACACCACGACCAGGAAGATTGGAATCCAAGGCAGGTCGAAGATTCCTAGGATCGCTGGGCTGGATACAAAATTGCGGACTATGGACAGATCGCGAACCGGTTGATGCTGGAAATTACCCGTATCCTCCAGCCCTTCGTATACCCAGAACCCCATCGCATCCGGCCCCAGAATCTTGTCCAGACGATAGCTGGCGCGTGACAGCAAGCGCAGGCGCAGGAACTGATAGAACCCCAAAAAGGTGTAGAGCACGACGACGATCACAAAAAGCCCCTGCAGTGTCGGGACAGAACCGCTGGACAACACCCGGTCATAGATCTGCAGCATATAGATCGGACCAGTGAGCATCAGAAGGTTGATCAGGGCACTGATCAGCGCGACCAAGGCAACTGTCCTACTGAGTTTGCGCAAGACATCCTTGTATTTGTTTTGCTCCATTCGCGGGCGGCTCAGCATTTTGTTTGTGTCCTATTCCGCTTCATTCCAGTGGCGGCTTTAGTGTTTCATTGCACCAGATACAGATGAAATTCCAGCACCTTGAGCAGGTTGCGTAGCAACATACCGGTGTTCCGCCGACCCAGGATTGTTGCTGACTAGGTTAACATGGAAGCTTTGCCGGGTTGATAATTTTCACCATCCCGTCGTGCTGCTACAAATGCTAGAGGGTGGCGCGAGAGTAATGACCGGTGCCTAACGTTTTGCTATCTGGTCCCGAAACCGGATACCCTAGCAGAAATAATATGAAGTTAATTTTCAGGGCTGCCCTCAATCCGGCGCTGGTCCTCCCCCACTGAAGTGATCCGCCCCTATAGTTAGGAAACGGAGGATCAAAGATAGGAACAAAGCGCCACGAGCCGGAAGAAATTGTCACGAAGTTACGGCAGATCGAGGTCTTCATCCAGACAGGTGAATGCTCTCGGGTCGCCTATCTGGCCAAGTCACTGACCGACTATTTCAAAAAGGTATTCCGCGAATAATGGTGGCCCCGGCTTCAGTCATCCACCACAACCGCAGTTGTCAAAGACAAGAGAACCCGGGGCCACCACCTGATTTCTGGTATAGTAAGCCTATGAAATCATACCAAACTCTTCCGGAAGCAGCGCCTCATCGTAGATTTCCACATCCGAGATGGTGCCGTCGAAAGCATTGGACACAGCACCATCACCCGAGCGGCTGGCCCAGCCCAGCCCGCCAATCTGGAGGAACTGTTCGTTCTGGGTCCAGTCCATGACAAGATCATCGGATCCGATCAGCTCTCCGTCCAGGTAGACGTCAACGCCTTCGCTGTCGAAGGTGGTGGCGACGTCATATTCGCGGTTGGCTTCGATATCGCTCACCTTGAAGGTCGCATCACTGTCCGCGTCCTGGAACCTGACATACAGGTCCCCTTTCTTGATCCAGATCGAGAAGTGGTTGCCGCCGCCCTCATACTTCGAAGCATCCTTCGAGAGCAGCCCGCTCCGACCAGAAACGGTGTCGGCCTCGAAACTGAAGGCGATGGTGCCTTCAGTTATCGCCAAAGCGGGGTCATGCGCGATATTCGTGATATTCCCTTTGGCCCCAGAATATTCCACTGCGCCATCCTGAAGAAAGAGCGGGTCCAGTGTGGGTTCCGGGTACAGTGTGAGTTCCGGGTCCAGTGTGGGCTCCGGGTCCGGTGTGGGCTCGGGGTCCGGTGTGGGCTCCGGGTCCGGTGTGGGCTCCGGGTCCGGTGTGGGCTCCGGGTCCGGTGTGGACGTGGACTCACCCGCCATGAAGGCGGCCATCTCGTCCGGTGTCCGGGTTCCCTCAACGATCACGACATCGGAAATGGTGCCATCGAAGACATTAGTGAAACCGGCATCCCCGTTTCCCGAAGCCCATCCGTTCCCACCGATCTGCATGTATTCGCCGTTTTCGGTCCAGGACATGGCGGTGGTGGCACTGCCAGCAAGGGTGCCGTTGAGCCAGACCGCAACGCTGCCCTCACCAAAAGAGACCTGCAGGTCGTAGTCGGTATGGGCCTGGATATTCGGCACCTTGATGACCTGGCTGGTGCTACCGTCCTGGGAACGGATGAACAGGGTGCCATCTTGGATATAGCTGGTGAAGTGATGGCCATCGCCTGAGGCGTCTTTGGACAGAAGGCCACGTCGGCCGCTCACCGTATCGGCGTTGAAGCTCAGACAGATGGTCGCCGCGCCGAGGGCCAATGCCGGGTCGGGCGCAATTTCAATTACATCGGCCGAACCGGAGATGTTCAGTGTCTCCTGCATTTCGAACGCGGCCCCGTCGATCGGCTCCGGAGCCGGTTCGGGCGCGGGTGTGGGTTCCGGTGTCGCTTCAGGTTCGGGAGCCGGTTCAGGGGAGCTCGTACCCTCGAGCAGTTCCGTCAACCGGGCATAGGCGCCTGTTGTCTCTGCAAGGCTACCTTCGACCGGACGCAAATCTTCCAGCGTAATGCCAAGCCCGGCTTCTGCATTCACGAAAAGATCGCTGTAATGGTAGATGTCGTTCGGATCGTCGTGCTGTGCAACGACATTGGATCCGGACAAGCTGCCATTGTTGTTAGTGGAAATGTTATCTTGAACGATACTTCCTTCGGGCACAGAGATGAGAGCTACATTATGCCCCGCATCGGGTGAGGTCAGAACGGTGTTGTTCTGCACCGTAATACCCTCGCCGTCGTAGACAAAAATGGCGTTGGCCTTGCCCGAGTAGATGATGTTGTCCTCAATGAGAACGTTGGTATGGTAATCTTTTCCGGAAACGAAAATACCCTGTGCACGCTCATTATTTTGCGCCAGAAAAACATTGCCACGGATAATTACGTCACTCGACGGCCCTTGGAACTGCATGAAGTCCGCATGCGTGTCGGAGCCAGGATAAAGATGGCCTCCACCCGTATTGTTTTCGATCAGGATGTTGGAAACATGGCCGAATTTGAAAAAATCAGAATAGACGTGATCGACGTAGTTTTCCGAGATATTGACAGCATCGGTGCCAAAAACAAGAATCCCGTCGCCCACATCATGCACGTTGTTATTGAACACAGTGATATTGGTGGAACTGCCAACATAGATCCCATAGTGACCGTCATAGAAATCATCGACTTTGCCATTAACTTCACAATTGGCGACAACAATATGGTCACTGTCTGTTACCTGAACGATTTTCGAGGTGGCCGTTCCGTTGGTCGGATTATCAAGATGAAGACCATCCAGTTGAATATAGCTCGAATTGTCGAGTTTCACCGAACTCAGCACGGCTTCATTGTCCGGATCAGCCGAGGTCAGCGTTACATAGCTGCTGAACTGCAAGTTGCTCAGGTCGACTGAGCCATAATCGCCTGCCTCGAGAAGAATCGAGTCCCCACCTTGTGCTGAAGAAAGGGCTGATACGAGCTCTGATGCGCTCGATACGTAGATATTGGCCATGGTAATCATTTACCTCTTCGATTGCTTCATCCAGTCGCACAGACTGGTGAGGTGCTCTTATTCATACTAGTTTGTTGGGGGGTTCTGCCGGAGCCAGTACAGATACTGGCACAGAGCATCATCTGACCCACGCCTATTGTCGTGCATAGGTGACAATGATTACTACACCGTGAAGTTTAGCCGGAATCGCCTGCCTAGTTGTTGTGCGCCTATGATCCTTAACGTTGCTCGCCCCGTATTTCGAGGCTAACCTGACAACTCGGCATAAATGTGGCAATTGGACGCTTTGTTCTTTCAGGTTTTAGGCAGAATGCTGCTTGCTGCAAGCAGGGTGTTGCCCAAAATATCCGTCCTCCGCTCTCCGGAAAGAACCGTAACGATAGAGGTAGGCGCCCTGCTCCCGAAATAGGCGAAAATGCTACAACGTCGAATGCTATTCAACACGATCGGATGATTTGAAAGAGGACTCAACTGATTGAGCCCAAATTGCTTGGGGGCGGTTCAGAAGTGTTGCAAGTTCCAAATCCCATTCGCTGAACAATTCGTCCAAGTATTTAAGTGTCTGCCTGTCTTCATCTGAGACTGTGGCGGTTCCTCTTTGACTGTTAAGCGAATAATACAGGGGCTTGATCCCTCTGCGTATCTGAAGTGGTATCCAGCGCCGCAATCGACGCGCAAACTTGTGCACTTCCCTGTTTTGGATCGTGATACTGGGATTTTGGGGTGTAAAACTGTAATTGCGATAGAACTCTGGGTCGATTCCAAGAAATCCGGCGATTTCCCTGACTGCCTTTGTCGGGTGTGCCACAGTTTCCTCAAAAATGGAGACGAAAAAATTCTTCTCACCCACCAAAGATACCCAATTCCGGACATGCTTGCTGTAATGGCAATGGAAAATTGCATCCTGAAGTAGGGGCTTCCCACGTATCACAGACGAGCTTTCCCCTTGTTCCAGGTGCTGAACAAATTCCGCAAAGCTCATACCGTCAGGCAGCAGAGACATGTTGTGGTAGGCGTATCGATAGAGAGAATAAATCCTCTTTGACGGCTGCCTCAAGGTCATCATGACCTTTGGCTCGTTCAAGGTCGGGATGATTGACTGTGCTGTATGCTGGTAAAAATACAGGGGAGTTACGTCTATCAGATACCGAATGCCATCCTCACCGATCGCATCTTCGTACAGTTCTGAATACCCTTCTAAACCACAACTGGAAAAACTTCGATCTGGGCAAAGCAATTCATCGGGGTCCATCAAATAGCGCGGTTCATTTTCCAGACTTCGGCCGATTTCAGGGTGGTCGCTCAACCATTGTAAAAGGGAAGTGCTGCCCGCCTTAGCAACTCCAATCACAAAAAGATTTGGAACTTTTTGCCGCGTTTTTGGATTTACCAACATGTATTCAAATTATCCCAAAAAATGTGGCCTCGCATGTGTTTAGTATCTCCCTCGTGAAATTCGGCGCAATGTTCCGAGAAAATTTCGCAGATTGGCCCAGACCCCAGCCTGTTTCGCATTCCATAATAAATGAAATCCTCGGTATCGGGGCCTAGGCCGGAAGAGCAGATACAGCGCAAGCAGGCGGGACAATGTATAGCGCCGTTTCTGCGTTTGGCCGGGCTGAATTTTGATCAGCTGCTTGCGATCGAACTCTTCCAGTGCAATCCGCCCCGCAGCAGTTGCTTCCTGAATCAGTGCCTCGCCTTTTCTTGTGCGACCGACAACCAGACTGATGCCATTGCGTTCCTCAAAGACGGGATAACCCTTTTCATCTGTCTCCCAAGCATCCGCACAGGCGACATCTGCCGCGCCTCCGGTTCCGTCCGGGCAGATTTTGCAACGAAACTGGACATGTCGGGACAAGATGCCGCCCCAGCTTTCCGCATAGGTCATCTGCTTGTGCCCCCCGCCCTCAAGGCTGGCCACGGTGTGCCCCGGCCAGCCATTGCCCCGGTAGCGGAATGCAGCCAGGTCTGCTTCATCCACGTTCAGCTCCGATAGAACTTCACGCGCCCCATCCAAGCTGGGAACGCCAGCACAAAAGAACGACAAGAGGAAAGGAAATGTCGTACTGACCCTGTCGTCTTCACGTTTCAGCGCGTTTAGCGCCGCCACGTCGCACGGTTTGCCCACAAATGCGTATTTCCGGTCCGACGCCAGGAAGGCGTTCAGCCCGGCTAGTGGAGAGGACGGAGCATAGCGCGAACCGGCGCAGTTGAGAATATCCTGGCGGGTCTGGCTAATGACTGTTCTGTTTCCGAAGGCAAGATCTGGATCACCCGCGACCTGTAGCACGGCATCCACGGCGCCAATCTCGATCAGATGCACGAGAAGTGCAGACAAGACTCCACCCGAAGAAGCCGTATGGCGAAGTTCGGCATCGATAGCATGACCACAATACATGCTTTCAAAAGAACCCCAGAGGGGGTCAGCAATAGACCCTTTTTCTTCCTGTATCACTTGGAGCCCGGGGCAGATTTGAGCAATGACGGCGTCCTGTTCCTTGGAAACCGGCTTGTATTGTAGCGGGCGCAGGTATCCTTCGGATGTTGTCATCCTGACAGCCCCGTCAGCAACTGCGGCACAGGCACCACATCCGCTACAGAGGTTACCTTTCAGAACTTCTGTCAGAACGGGAGACGGGGAAAATGTCACGACCTGCACCTCTACTGCCGGATTGTCGCCAGGGTACCGGTTACAAGGTTTTCGTATTCCTGCAAGCGCGCCAACCCGCACGGCAGGCTTGCCTCAATATCCTTTCGCAACACCTCCCGCCGCGCAATCCCATCCTCAAACTTCGTCATGATCGTCTCGGCGTCTTCATGTTGGCAATCCGCCAAGTGTTGATAGCCCAAGGAACCGAACAGCCCGGCAAACTTGCGGCTGTAGGCCATCGGAAGAACGGGCACACCCGTGGAAAAGGCTGCAATACAGGCATGCATCCGGGCTCCGGCGAAAAAGTCCAGACCGGAAATGTAGGACTTGGCCTCAACGGGAGAAGAGAATTTCGGCGCCATGATGGTCCTTGGGAATTCCTTCGCCAGTTTCTGACTGACCCGGTAATCATCCTCAACCTCAAACCCATCCGATATGACATGCGCGACCAGATGAACCTCATACGCATCATGCGAATTGAGCTTCCGCAAAAGGCCCCGGATCAAATCTGCATAGGAGCTTTTCAGCCCAAACATGTTCCCACGCGTATATCCACCGTTGAAAAGAAGCCCCGAGACATTGAGGCCGATCCTGACCTTGCCATCATCACTTCGATCAGCCGGTTCATAAGGCAGGCGCAAGGCGACATCACTGGCCTCGATGATGGTGTTTCGGTACCCGATGTCCCGAAGGAACCTCGTGGAGAGATCATCACGACTGGCGACGCAGACCGACCTGTTCATCGCTGCCAGCGCCAGGCGTCGGACCCAGGACCGGTTGAACGGGCCAATTGTCTGGGGGCTGAGGATCAGGGGGCGCCTTGCTGCGATGGTCAGAAGTTTTGAACCCAAAACAGTCCCGAACCGCTTCATTCCGTAAATATCCGTGAAGCTGTCCCCGGCGCCGATATCTAGGACCAGGTCACAGCCGCGCAAATGGCTATAGAGCCCACCGACAGGCTTCGCGAAGTCCTTCAATCTCAGGCCAACGACTTCAATGTTGCGCCCCTTGACGTATGACGGCTTTGAATCGTTCCAGCCGATCACGACGAAATGCGGGGAAACATTGGCTTTGCGGGCGGCTTCCTCGATGATGGCAATGTTGCCCAGTGTCAGGGCACCCACTCCCAGATTATCGGAATTAGCTGAGTGCCATGTCAACCCGATCCGGAGTTTTGTCGGTGAACCTGTCATGTTTAAAAATGGTTTCCTGTTGGTGAAAAACAAAGTCTTCCGCATTCAGAGCGGGTAACCGCGTGTGATCTGTCTGGTGTTGGTGCGATCATTTTCTGCCTGCACCTCTGTTTGACTTCACGGTTGGGGGAGCTTCGGGCGCGCGGGTTGAGATAAGGGGAAACCGGCTATAGCGGGGCCCTTGGCGCGCGGCTTCCTCCGTCCCCCTGATCTGGCCGCTCTCCACCTCGGGTTTTGCATCTAGGAGCCAAGCCCCGCTTCCCAGTAGGAACATGAACAGGACATAGGTCGCGTTCCAATAATGAACCGTCCAGCCCGAAATATAAAACCCGGCCATGGTGATCAGGAAACCCGTTCTAAACTGGTTTTGCCGCTTGCTCAGCCCCTTTCTGAGGAGGATCCCCAGCACGACAAGACCTAGGGCAAGGTGAAGGGAAATACCCCCGGGAAAACCATGACGCATCGCGGGAACCAGCCAGAACATGTCTACGCTATCGACCATCCAGGGTGCGCGCTCCCAGTCATTCAGACCAATTCCGAACACAGGATGCTTCAAAACTGATGCCGATCCGTATTCCCAGATCCGCAACCGGTTCCAGGCGCTTGATGTATTGAAGGCAAGCAGGGAAATGACGATCTGCGGCACCGATCGGTTCGAAGCCATACTGATTACGAACCAACCAATCAGACTTAATGAAAATAGAATCTTCCAGCGGCTTTTAACGGTGCAGAAAACACCGTTCCACAAGAGCAATGAAATCTGGATACCTGCGGCCACCAAAGGTCCGGAGGACAATGAGAAGAACGCGGCGACAGAAACGATTGCGGACCGAAAGACCCGTGAAACAAATGCTTTCTCATATCCAAGAACGAGGTGAACGAGGCCAACAGCGCTCCCGCAGAACACGCCAAACAGGATGGGGTGTTCAAAGGGCCCCTGAACCCGCCTCATACCCCAGCGCGGTTCTTTGTAGACGTCCCGATACGAAGGGTAGATTGCATCAAAAAATTTCAGCAGCAGGTTTTGGCCAGTCAGAGCCTCAAAAGCTGCAAACGGCAGCAGAATGGCGATGATCCAGAAAAGGACCCGCACCATCAGGAGAAAACTGTCCGCATTGCGGATATAACACCGGGCAAGCAGGTAGGCCCCCATGGTTTCAACCAGAACAATTCCACCCCGTTCGATGGAAACTGCCGTCCCGTGAATGACCGCATAGCTCAACGTGCTCCAAGCACAAAAGAACAAAAGCGCAAGATCAGCGAGACGAATCCGTCCTGCACCGCCCCGCAGCCAGGTAAATACGACGGGGAAAAAGAAGATCAGCAAAACCAGCCTGTAAACCGAAAGCCGCAGTGGACCCACAAAGATAATAAAAGGGAAGATGAGGCTCACAAGAAGCAATATAATAGGAACAGGCAGACGGGCGGGAGTGGCACCATCGTTTCCTGCGAGAGATCGCCTCAGAACACTACCGTGGGAAATTTTCCTTCCTCCCATTTTGCAACCAATCCCACCACTATTTCAACACGTGACACCCAAGGCCTGACAGGTAGATCAGCATGTGGCCCGGTCGCTTATCAGTGAAATTTGCGGGCCAGAATCTTTCGAATGATTTGTGGCCTCCGTATTAGCGCATGACGGCAGAAACGCTTTCCAGTCCGCTGCTTCCCCGCTTTCTGAAGCATACGGCCGATCCTCCACAGGTTCCATGCATATTCAGTTGGGTATTGCATGAACACCTCCCGATTCCTCTTGAGAATCCGGATCAGGCCAATGGTCTTATTCCTCCAATTTTTTGAAATGCTGTCAGGCGAGATGAAGGCTAGCAGCACAGGTTCGGCGCTTTCATAAATCCGGGTGTGTTGGGCCAGAGAGGAACTGAAGGCCCAATCTGCGTTCGCGCGTGTCACGTTGTCGAACCATGTCAAGGAGGGATAGCAGTCCCTGCGAAACAGAGTGTTCTGAAGGCTGATCCTGTTCTCGATCAGGAACTTTTGGACCTGGTCTTCCTCCGGTTTGAGTAATGCATCAGGAGCAGGGCGAACTGAAACCATGCCACTGCCATATCCGTCGGCACTGCGCCCATAGAGAATTTTACTGTTCACCACGGCGCCGTATTCCCGTGGCAGGCTGTTCAGTTTGTCAATCTGCATCTGCAATTTCCAGGGCAGCCACAGGTCGTCACTGTCCTGGAAAGCGATGAATGCCCCCCGGGACATCTGCAAACCGATATTTCGCGCGACCGAAGCGCCACCGTTCCGCTCAAGCTTCTTGTAATGCACCCGTGGGTCCGCGAGCTTGTCAATGATAGGTCTGAGATCTTCCGTCGACGCATCATCGACAATGATCAACTCAAGGTCCGCATAGCTCTGGGTAAGAACACTGCGGGCCGCGTTCTCCAGCGTGCTGCTGCGATTATAGACCGGAAGAATAACCGATACGGTAGGACTTGTTTGGCTCATTTTTATAAGACCTTACTTCCGAAATAGCCTGCTGGTCGTTCTTGCCTTGTCGGCATGATCTTTATCTTTTCCTTCGCGGCAGGCCCGCCAATGTGGTTTTCAATTGGTCGCGCTCTCGCCCATTCAGCGCAAACACTAAAAGAACCGCCCCATAGGACAACAGGCCCGCGCCAATAAACAGTGCGAATTGGATCCAGCTATCCGGTCTGTTGAACAGGCGAAGCGCACCCCAAACTGCGGCACCGGCCAGTGATGGCAGAAAACCGGGAACTAGGACCTCGTTACGGAACCGTGCGAAACTCGCGCGGATAAGTCTCAGACACAGCCCCCAGAAGTATAGAAGCTGTGACACAACAGTGATAATCGTTAGCGCCAGTGTCACGCCAATAGCCCCCAAGTCATACCACATCGTTGCAAAGACCATCAAAACCAGCCCTGCAAACTGGACCAGGAAAGCGGGCAGGAAAAAGACACGCACATGGCCAGTTGCGATTGCGGTGTTCGACAACAGGATTGTTGGCTGGGTAAAAGGGAACATGATCATGAACAATACAATGATCACGGATGTCGTGGAATAATCCGCCCCGAGATACAGGTCTATGAAAACATCCGCGTACAGGATCAGCGGGACGACAACGCTCATGGAGATCCAGAGTGCATAACGTCCTCCACGCAACACAGTCGCCGCGAGTCTCGAATGATCGTTCAAGGCATTCATTGCCGTAATGGCCGGCTGCAGGGGCTGCGTGGCTAAATTCATGGTCCCGTGAATCTGCCGATAGAAAGTTGACCCGATATGATAGCTGGTTACATCAACCGCCGTCCCGTAGAGGTTAAGCACCAAGGTTGCCGCATTCGTGTACATGATCGACCCCAGACGACCGAGTGTCGTCCACATGCCAAATGATGTCAGCTCCCAAGCTTTAGAAAGCTCAAACAGCTTCGCTTCGAAACGCAACTCCGGCACCAAGCGAAACGACCGGAATAATATTGAGGATGTAAGTGCGATTTCCGCAATGAAGGTTGCCACCACCACCCAAACCACCCCTGCATCGAACGTCATTAGAAATATAACAACCAGCCCGGCCCGCAGAAGGTCGTGCACGACTTGCAACATCTTCAGTTCGAAATAACGCTGCCGGATCTCATAGGCCGTTCTGTAAGGGATAATGAGCATCTGAAATGCAAAGCTCACAACCAGCAGGATCAGCATGATGCGCGCGTCGCCAACCATCTGAGGCGCAATGTTGAGCACATGTTCGATGTTCTGGGCGAACAGCACTCCGGCCGGCACGAAGATTCCTGCCGCCAGAAAGAGCATGGGCAGAAGGGATGATACGATCTGGCGGACCCCGACAAAATCTCCTTTGGCATAAGCATCAATCGTATATCGGCTGATGCCTCCGCTGAAGAAGGAGAAGAACAGCGGTGCGAAAACCATCAGCGAGGTCACGACGGGCAGGACGGCAAACTCTTCGGCAGACAGGCGTTTCAGCAGATATTGATACACCCACATGAGCACCAAAAAGTTGACCACTTTGGCAACAACGGCGCTGGCCGAGTTAATCATCACCAATCGTTTCGATATGGTGATGTGTTTGTGCTCTACCGCCATCCCTACCCCGCGATCACCGCAAATTCCGGTGACAGTCCCATGTCCCGTACCTGCCGGGTTATTTCCTCTTCATAAAGCGCGTTCGAGATCAGAATCAGGTCCGGCCGGATTTCGGCAAGGGCCTCGGGGGCAATGACGGGAAGCGCCACACCGGGAGCGATCAAGCCATGTTTACGGGTGTTGAGGTCAACCAGTGCGGCCAGCGGGCGGGCAGCATCGGCCCCGAGCGCATTGGCAAAGGTGATGCCCTTCGATCCAGCTCCCCAGATCACCGCCCTGCCCTCCATGCCTGTCAGGCGGTTACGCCAGCGGTCCAGTTCTCCATTGGCCGCTGCAGCGAAGGCCTCTGCCGATCGCCGTGTCTCCACGGCCTCCGGATCGAGAAAATTAGGATCGGGCGCGGCGGGCCGGGCTTCGACCATCAGGAACTGATCGCCATATCCAGTCCGCACCGAAACCGGTTCGAACCCGGTGCGGCGAAACAGCGTGGTGATCGCCGGGGCGCTCCAATAGCCGACATGTTCATAGATCACGTCCCACATCGACACGGCATCCAGCATCCAACCGGCGTTCGGCACCTCGAAATAAACCGGTACATCACGGTCTCCGATGGCCTTTCGAATATCCGACAGCAACGGAACCGGTGCATCAAGATGTTCCAGGACATGACGGCAGAGGATCGCGTCGAAATGGCGGTCAAGCTGATCCGAGCGGAAATATTCCGGTTCGATCGAGACACCTGATCGTTCGGTATATGGGGTTTCCCGCCCAGCCATCGACGGGTCGAAACCGGTGGCGGTGGCAACCCCGTTGCGCGCCATCAGATCCAGCATATGGCCATCACCGCAGCCGATTTCGATCACCTGTTTACCGACAAGGTCGTACCGTGCAACCAGCCCTGCCGCCAGAACTTCGGCGAAGCTCTGGAACTTCGGACTGAAATGCAGGGCATTCTCGTAACCCGGCGCATAGACCATGCGCTCGGGATCGAAGGACCCGTTCCAGATCAAGCCGCAATCGGTGCAGAGCTTCAGGTCGACTGTGCCAGCAGGAGCTGCGGCGGCCGCAACTGGGTCGGGCCAAAGCTGGTTGCAGATCACCGGCACATCCTGCAGCGCAAAAACATCCTGCAGGACGCGGCCAGCGCAGAGAGGACAGCAGGTTGCAAGATCCGTACTCATACCGCCACCAGTTCCGGCTCAAGCCCCATGTCCGCCAGCTGTGCGCCGATCTCCGGCAGGTAGATCGGGTTCATCACGATCACCGTATCCGGCGGGGTCTCGGTCAGGTCTTCCGGGGCGCTGACCAGATGGCCCGTGCCCGGCAGGTATTTGCCCTGCTTGAAGGGGTTGATGTCGATCACCTGAGCGACCTCCTCACCCAACCCGTTGGTGGTCAGGAAGGATACGCCTTTCGATCCACCACCCCAGATTGCCACCCGTTTACCGTCACGGTGCCGACTGCGTACGAAGTCGGTCCAGTGGCGGCGGATTGCGGCCACCTTCTCAGGGAAGGCCGCGGCCAGTGCACGCACCGCATCCAGGTCTTCTTCCTGTGGAAGTGCTGCTTTACCTGCTCCCGGTGCGGCATACTGGATGATATACTGGTCATCATAGGCCAGGTAGAGGCGGTTCACATCCATCCCTTCGCGCCGGAACAGCCGTGCATGGCTTCCCAGCGTGAAATAGGAACAATGCTCGTAATAGATATCCCAGAATGCCCCTTCTTCGAGTACCCGGCGCACATCCGGGGTTTCAAAGAAAATGCCAACCTCTTGGCGACCGTCGATTACGCGGGCTATGTCATGCATGAAACGGCCAACCTCGGGGACATGCTCGAGCGTATGGCGGCAGACAACAAAATCGGGCGCCTCGGTGATCGTGGCCGGGTCGAAATACTCGCGCTGGAAGGAAATATCATGCCCGTCGGCGCCAGGCAGGCGTTCGGGGATGAAACCGGGATCGACGCCAAGTGCGCGGGTGCCGGTCTGCCTGGCCAGTTCCTGCAGAAAATCCCCCTTGCCGCAGCCGATCTCCAGGGTCTGCTGGCCACCCAGGTCGTAAAGCCCGGCAATCTCGGCCACCAGATCCCTGGCAAACCGGTTGAAGGTGCCCGAAAAATGCTGGCTTTCCTCGGTGGTCGAGGCATAGTCGACCATCGCCAGATCGAAGACGCGATTGTAGATGAAGCCGCAACCGTCGCAGAACATCAGGACCAGAGGTCGACGCGGAAAGGCACGCGCCTCTTCCTCGGAGTCCAGCAATATGCAGCTTTGGACCGGGATTGCGTCTAGGCGGTAAATTTCGCTGACATGCCGCCCGCCACAGGCCGGACAGGATTTGATGTCGCTCATTTCCCTCTTCCCTTCTTTCAACCTTCGACGATCTCAAGATCGGGAATGGGGACGACGAACTTGCCGCCGGCCTCCAGGAAAGCCTGCTGCTGGCGGATGATCTCTTCGCGGAAATTCCAGGGCAGGATCATCACGTAATCCGGACGGTTCTCCATCAGTTTTTCCGGCTCGTCGATGCGGATCCGTACGCCGGGCATGTATTTGCCTTGCTTGTGGATGTTCTTGTCCACCGCATACTCGATCGCCCGGTCGTTCAGGTCGAGAAAGTTCAGCATGATCGTTCCCTTGGCGGCCGCACCATAGGCTGCGATCCGTTTTCCCTCGGCCTTGAGATTGCCCACCAGCTTGCGGGCCTTGGCACGGAATTCCCGGACCCGGGCGCCGAAATTCTCGTAGTAGGCAAACTTGTCGAGACCCAATTCCCGTTCTTCCGCCAGCAGGGTTTGCAGGGCGTTGGAAGGGGACTTGTCCTTGCCGAAATAAAGGCGGAGCGAACCGCCATGAATCTTCAGCCGACGTACATCGTTCAGATACAGACCGTGCCGTTCGAACAGCGTTTTTGCGGACCCGACCGAGAAGTAGCACAGGTGTTCATGATAGATCGTGTCAAACTCGATGAAATCGATCAGATCGCGCACATAGGGGAACTCGACCACCACCTGTCCGTCATCGGCCAGCAACTCGGCCATGCCGGCAACAAGATCGTTCTGATCCGCGACATGGGCCACTACATTGTTGGCGATGATAACATCGGCCTGCTGACCCTGCGCGCGCAGCGTTTCGGCCACGCGGGTGCCGAAGAAATCGACAAGCGTATCGATCCCTTTTTCCTGTGCCGCCGTCGCCGGCTGTTTCGCCGGGTCGATACCCAGTACACCAACACCCTTCTCCTTGAAATTCTGCAGCATGTAGCCGTCATTCGACGCGATCTCGACCACCAAGCTGTCGACCCCGAGGCCGCGTGCCTCGATCAGTTCCAGCGCATTTTCGCGGCTGTGCTTCAGCAGGTCTTCGGAAAAGGACGAAAAGTAGAGATAGTCGTCACCGAACATTTCCTCGGCGGGCCGGGTTTCCAGAAGCTGTACCAGGGTGCAATCCGGGCAATAGCCCAGGCGCAGCGGCACCAGGCTTTCCGACTGACCAAGCTTGCTCGTGTCCAGCAACCCGTCCGAGCGCGGCATCATTCCCAAATCCAGGATGGGCTCCAGCCCGGTATGTCCACAGGAGATGCAGCTGACCCCTGCACTGTCGGCGGCAAATTCAGGGGAAATACCACCCCCCGTACCCGCGGTGCGCTCGGCCAGCGCCTGTGGTGTGTGCTTCAGAGTTACGTCGATGACCTCATCGGCAATCAGTTTCTTGATATGACCGATCCGCTGATAGCGCGGACCTTCGAATTCTTCCAAGGTAAGGTGTTGTGCCAGGTAGGATTCATAGAGCGATTGTGCCCCTTTGCGCGCATCCCATTGCGGTTTGAAATGCGGCATCACGCGCTGGATCTTGTCACAGTTCACCCGGTAGGACCGCTTGTCCGGCCCCGCATCATCGGCAAAGGTCACCTCGCAGCCGGGAACGATCTCGGCAACGATCTCGGCCAGTTCCCGGATCTGGTAATTGTGCTCGGTCACGCCGACATTGAAGGCCTCATTGCGGATCTTTTCGACCGGGGTATCCAGCGTGGCCAGGAAGGCGCGGCTGATATCCTCGATATGGGTGATAGGCCGCCAGGGCGTGCCGTCGGATTTCATGTGGATATTGCCGGTGGTGACCGCCCAGGCCACCAGGTTGTTCAGGACCAGGTCGAAGCGGATGCGCGGGCTGACACCATAGGCCGTGGCCGAACGCAGAAACGTCGGGCAGAAATCATCATCGGCCAGCTTGGCCAGGGCAAGTTCGGACTTCACCTTGCTTTCACCATAGGGTGTCACCGGGTTGAAGGCACCGTTCTCGTCGATGAAGTCCTCTCCCGAAGCGCCGTAATTCGAACAGGAGGAGGAGAAGACAAAACGCGACACACCCGCGGCCTTTGCGGCCCTGGCGACATTCATCGTGCCTTCGTAGTTGATCTCATAGGTGGTTTCGGGCCGGAAATCCCCCAAGGGATCGTTTGACAAGGCCGCCAAGTGTAACACCGCGTCGAAGCCCAGAAGGTCCGCTGGTTCGATTTCCCGGATATCCTTCAGAACCGTAGGCACATGGGGCATCTCTCCGCCCGGGGCAAAAGTACAGCGCTCGTAAAGATCACTGTCGATACCCGCGACCTCATGTCCCGCCGCCTCGAGCATAGGTGTCAGGACGGTGCCGATATATCCCCGGTGACCAGTAACCAATACGCGCATCTTTACTTCTCCCAAACTGCCCAGGGACGCTCTCCGGAATCCCAAATCTTCTGCAAATTGTACTTGTCCCGCAACGTATCCATCGCCGCCCAGAACCCATCATGACGGTAGGCCATCAGCTGACCATCTTTGGCGAGATTCTCGAGCGGCCCATGCTCGAACATCATCATGTCGCCTTCAATGTAGTCGAACACTTCCGGCTCGAGTATGAAGAAAGCCCCGTTGATCCACCCTTCAGCCGTTTGCGGTTTTTCCTCGAACGCCGTCACCTTGTCACCTTCAAAGCGCATGTGCCCATACCGGGCAGGTGGACGGACTGCGGTGATCGTGGCCAGCTTGCCATGGTGACGGTGGAAAGCCAGGAGCTTGTTCAGGTCCACATCCGAAACGCCGTCCCCCCAGGTCAACATGAAAGTGCTATCGCCAAGATAGGGCTGCAACCGCTTCACCCGCCCTCCGGTCAGCGTTTCGCTGCCGGTTTCGATCAGGTCGATACTCCAAGGAGAGTGGTTCTGCTCGTGGTGCACGACTGGGTCGGATCGGCCAAGATTAATCGTGATATTTCCCGCAAGCGTGCCGTATTCAGCAAAATAACGCTTGATGTGATTTCCCTTGTATCCAAGCGCAACGGCGAAATCGTTAAAGCCGTAATGGGAATAGATTTTCATGATGTGCCAGAGGATCGGCATGCCGCCAATCTCGACCATGGGTTTCGGCCGGACCGAGGTCTCTTCAGCCAGTCGTGTTCCCTTACCGCCTGCGAGGATGGCAACCTTCATGGACAATATCTCCGTTCACTAAAAATGGAATCATGGGTCTGCTTGGACGCAGCATGACATCCCTCTGAGTCACAATTATGGAAATGAATGCCATGAAAAAGCCTTAGCGCATGCTGCAAACAATCTCAGGTCAAATATAGAGCCCCATTACATTTTCAAAGCAATCCTAAACGAAGGCCAGACCGGTATACGTGAAGTCCGAGCTGTTCAGGTCCAATGCATAGACCCCATTTACGATTCCGATTAGCTCGTCGACATCTCCACCCTGCCCGGCCCACCAGATTGCGGTCCCCGGCGTCAGGCCGGGCGCATCCGTGGTCAACAGATAGTCGGTTGCCGCTCCGGCGAGCTGAATCTGGTCCGTTCCGGAAACGAAATCCCAGATGAAGCCGTAATCCGCCTCGCCTGATGCCGCAGCCAATCCGTCATCATAATAGGTGCCGCCCGTATCTCCGAAGACGAAAGTATCCGCACCCGCCATGCCGGTGAAGACATCGATCTCGTCCGCGCCCGGACTGGCACCACCGGGATCGGCAGCCATCAGGACATCTGCTGCATCCGTCCCTTGGATGATATCGCTGCCTGTAATCTCGGTGACTGTGAGATCGCCGAAGGTGACATCATAGTAATGGGCGTTCAGGTAGATCGATCCGGTCGCAGGCGCTTCAGTAAGGCTGAAGGTCTCGATGGTCTGAAGCGTCCAGTCGACAGGCTCGGAGGTGCCCTCCTCCCAGACCTTCAGGCTGTACTGCCGGTCGTAAATGCCCACCTGTTCCACGCGCAGGGTGTAGTTGTAGCTCAGCCCCTCCTGCAGAGGGAGGCTGCCGACCGAGCCCAGCACTTCCGAGAAGCTGTGATAGCTGCGGCTTTTCAACGTTCCATCTTCCCAGAAGAACATGGCGCCGGGCTCCCAGCCGGATTTAGGCTGCCAGTTCGTGATGGGTTCATCCGTGTGGCCATCCCACAGCATACCAAGTGCCAGCCCCCCGCCATCACGTCCTCTGGGGTCAACATTCGTCAGGTCGTGCATCGTGATGGTCAGATTAACCTCGTAATTGTCCCACCCCTGGTCACCAATCACCAGAAGCCGGTCATAGCCCAGCTCGACCGGGCGTGCCCCGGTACCATCCCAGGACCAGAGACCATCCACGACCTGCACCACATCCTGAAGATCCGTCACGGTCTCCCAGTCGATGCTGTAATTGGGGTCCCAGGCAGTGCCGGACCCGTACTGCACCGTCACGTCGCGGGTATGCACCGAGCTGTCTGCAAATGTGGCCGTAATCGTGATCACGTCATCTGCCGCAGACCCGTCAAGCTCGGAATAGGAGACATCGATATTGAAGTCTCCGGGGTTTTGCAGACGCCGGGTGTCCTCCCCGATCGACAGGGCGCGCGACGGACCACCATTCAGCGAATAGGTCAGGGAGGTCACGGCCCCGGACACGTTGCCCAGGATGTTGATCCATTCCTGGCTTTCACCCGGACTGCCGAAACTCTGATCGAGCCCATACCAGACATCAATCGGATTGCCGACCGTCAGGTTGACAGTCGCGGTATCGGTCAGGCTGCCATCCGAGATCGTGTAGGTGAAGCTGTCGGCGCCGCCAAACCCCGCATTCGGCGTATAGGTCCAGGTGCCGTCCGCATTGTCCACCAGCGTGCCATTGGCCGGCTGCGTCATCCCGGTCACGCTGATCGGGTCGCCGTTCGGGTCGCTGTCATTGGTTAGAAGATCCGCCGCGACATTGATCTCCAGCGCCACGTCCTGGTCCGTGGCCAGGCCGTCATCCACCGCATCCGGTGCATTGTTCACCGGCACGATCGTGCCATCCTCATCCAGGATCGGATCGTCGCTGGTCTCGAAGTAATCCACCTGCGCGGTAAACCCGGTTGCCGAACCGGTATTGCCACCGAACACCCCAGCCTTCGCCGCCGTCAGCGCATGGGTGAAGCTGCCCGCCGTCACCCAGGCGGTCCCGTCGGTCGAATAGTCCAGCGTCCAGTCATCCCCCGCCCGCGTCAGCCGCAGATAGGGTGCCACGCTGCCAGGGATAGTTACCCTGAAGGCCATGCTCGACACCCCGTCCACCGTGATCGCGGCAAAGGCATAAAGCTTCTTCCCATCCGAATAGGTGTCAAACCGCAGCCAGTTGTCCGCGTCCTGCTCCACCAGCAAGCCCTGCAACTGGTATTTCTCGCTCGGCGTGCTCAGGAACCGCGTCTCGATCTGGAAATCCCCGTCCGAGATCCCCTGCATCGCCCGGGCGCCGTTGTTCACGCCCCAGACGTCATGCGCCCCATCCGGGGTCACCAGTTCCAGCCAGGCATCAGTCGCATCAGTCCCGAGACCCGAGGAAATGCCCCCGGGACCCTCTATCGTCCAGACCGGATCAAGTACGCCACCAGAAAAATCGTCGGACGCGATGCCGCTGGGTGTCGAGGGTGTCTCGATCGTCAGATCGAAACTTATGGTTGCCGCTGCGGCAAACCCGTCGCTCAAGCTCAGGGTGAACCCGTCCGTGCCGACGACCGCCCCGCTCTGGTGATAGGACACCCGCCCAAGATCCACATCTTCCTGGGTAAAGCTTGCCCCCACCCCGAGAGCCACACCATCCAGGCGCAATTCACCCATCAAGGGGATGCTCCCGATCGTATAGGTCAAATCTGCCGCCGCCTGTTCAACATCAGAGGATGACAACAGTGCCGTATCGATCGCCAGGCTGTCTCCCGGGCTCAGGGTCACCTCATGGGCTTTCTCCTGGAACAGGATCGCCACCGTGCCATCGGTCTTGCTGACCGACAGAATATCCGGAAGCCCGTCGCCATTCATATCCACCGGCTCGGCCCCATAGGCCCCGATCGCGGCACTATCGGCAATCACCGTGGTAAATGCGCCCGCGCCGTCATTGAGATAGACCGCAACGGTGTTGTCATCGACGCTGGCGGAAAGCACATCGATATCACCATCGCGATCGATATCAGCGGTCGAGACGAAACGGGCGGCATCGGCGTTGGCGCTGATCAGGGATTTGGTAAAGCTGCCGGCATCGTTGCGATACCAGGCAATCGTGTCGTCATTCTTGCTGGCTGACACGATATCAAGGTCGCCGTCTCCATCAATATCCGCGGCCGTTGCGAAATAGGCCCCGTTCGCCCCGGTATCCAGCACATGTTTGATGAAGTTCTCGCTGCCGTCGTTTTCATACCAGGCAATCGTGTCATCCGTGAAACTGGCGGCGACAATATCCACATCACCGTCCCCATCCAGATCGACCGGCACCGCGGACTTGGCCGCCAAAGATGCAACATCGACCAGATGCGTGGTGAAATTCTGACTGCCATCGTTTTCACGCCAGGCAATAGTATTGGCATCCTGTCCACTCGTCACGAGGTCGAGATCACCATCCTCATCCATATCGACTGCGAAGATGGAATGAGGCCCGTCCTCGGCGACGATATCATGGCGAGTAAAGGACCCCGAGCCATCATTTTCATACCAGACGTGAAGATCCTCACGATAGCCACCAGCCAGGACATCCATGTCACCGTCCTGATCGAGATCGGCCACCGAGGCCGAATAAGCCGATTCCAGCACGGTATCGATATCATGGCGGATAAACCCGCCAGCACCGTCATTCTCGAACCAGGCAACCGTATCATCCAGTTCCGAGGTAGAGACGATGTCCAGATCGCCATCCTGATCAAAATCAGCAGCCAGCGCGATATGCGTAAGCGGCATCTCCGTGCTGACCACGGATTTTGAAAAGCGGCTCGTCCCGGTGTTGATCACCGGCGCAGTATTGGCCGAGTTGAGCACGACCGCCGCCGTATCACTCTCCCCCGAAGGATCCGTGATGGTATAGGTGAAGCTGTCCGGGCCAGTATATCCGGGGTCGGCAGTATAGGTGAAACCGCCATCTGGGTTCAGCGTCAATGCCCCGTTCGCAGGTCCGGTTGCGAGCGTGAGGGTGAGCAGGTCCCCATCAGGATCCGTGTCATTACGCAAAACACCGTCTGCCGCAGATACAACCACGGCACCGCTTGTATCAAGCTCGTAACTGTCATTAATCGCATCCGGGGCGTCATTGGCAGGTGTCGTGTCATTGACCGTCAGGTTGACAGTCGCGGTATCGGTCAGGCTGCCATCCGAGATCGTGTAGGTGAAGCTGTCGGCCCCGTCGAAGCCCGCATCCGGCGTATAGGTCCAGGTGCCGTCCGCATTGTCCACCAGCGTGCCATTGGCCGGCTGCGTCATCCCGGTCACGCTGATCGGGTCGCCGTTCGGGTCGCTGTCATTGGTTAGAAGATCCGCCGCGACATTGATCTCCAGCGCCACGTCCTGGTCCGTGGCCAGGCCGTCATCCACCGCATCCGGGGCGTTGCCCACGGGCACGATCGTGCCATCCTCATCCAGGATCGGATCGTCGCTGGTCTCGAAGTAATCCACCTGCGCGGTGAACCCGGTTGTTAGGCCAGTGTTGCCGCCGAACACGCCCACCTGCGATGCCGTCAGCGCATGGGTGAAACTGCCCGCCGTCACCCAGGTGGTCCCGTCGGTCGAATAGTCCAGCGTCCAGTCATCCCCCGCCCGCGTCAGCCGCAGATAGGGCGCCACGCTGCCAGGGATAGTTACCCTGAAGGCCATGCTCGACACCCCGTCCACCGTGATCGCGGCAAAGGCATAAAGCTGGCTGCCATCCGAATAGGTGTCAAACCGCAGCCAGTTGTCCGCGTCCTGCTCCACCAGCAAGCCCTGCAACTGGTATTTCTCGCTCGGCGTGCTCAGGAACCGCGTCTCGATCTGGAAATCCCCGTCCGAGATCCCCTGCATCGCCCGCGCAGCGTTGTTCACGCCCCAGACGTCGTGATCCCCATCCGGGGTCACCAGTTCCAGCCAGGCATCAGTCGCATCAGTCCCGAGACCCGAGGAAATGCCCCCGGGGCCCTCTATCGTCCAGACCGGATCAAGTACGCCACCAGAAAAATCGTCGGACGCGATGCCGCTGGATGGCGGGGTGGTTGTACTCGACGTTGCCGCCAACGTTGTGATTTGTGGCGGCGAAAGCACCGCAGAATAAATCTGCGCATCGGCAATCGTTCCCTCGAACGGCGCATCAAACCCCAACTGACCATCGGCGCTGCCCCAACCGCGACCACCCCACTGGATCACTTGAGTGTTCTGCGTCCAGTCCATCACCAGTGGGTCGCTTGCAACCAGAGCCCCGTCAATCCAGAGCTCCGCACCGTCGGCCCCAAAAGTCAGCGCCACCTCATATTCTTGGCCTACGGTAATCCCTCCGTAGTTCAGATAGACTTCACTATCGGCATCCTGGACGCGCACCTTCAGCGTTGATCCTTTCAGGAACATCACAAGGTGATGACCACCGCCGACATAGCCGGAGGCATCCTTCGCAAACAGACCCTGGGCCCCCGACGTATCCGTTGCGATAAACGAGAAGGCTACCGTCCCTTCGGGAGTTTCAAAGGCTGCGTCATGTGCTATTTCCACGACACCGCCAGCCGTCCCGTCGAATTCCTGCACACCCGGCGCGTTATAGACGGTCGCGGGAAAGCCCCCGACATTTACCGTCAGGTTGACAGTCGCGATATCGGTAAGGCCGCCATCCGAGATCGTGTAGGTGAAGCTGTCGGCACCGCCAAACCCCGCATTCGGCGTATAGGTCCAGGTGCCGTCCGCATTGTCCACCAGCGTGCCATTGGCCGGCTGCGTCATCCCGGTCACGCTGATCGGGTCGCCGTTCGGATCGCTGTCATTGATCAGAATGTCCGAGGCCACGCTGATCACCAGCGCCACGTCCTGGTCCGTGACCAGGCCATCATCCACCGCATCCGGGGCGTCATTGGCAGGTGTCGTGTCATTGACCGTCAGGTTGACAGTCGCGGTATCGGTCAGGCCGCCATCCGAGATCGTGTAGGTGAAGCTGTCGGCACCGCCAAACCCCGCATTCGGCGTATAGGTCCAGGTGCCGTCCGCATTGTCCACCAGCGTGCCATTGGCCGGCTGCGTCATCCCGGTCACGCTGATCGGGTCGCCGTTCGGATCGCTGTCATTGACCAGAATGTCCGAGGCCACGCTGATCACCAGCGCCACGTCCTGGTCCGTGACCAGGCCGTCATCCACCGCATCCGGGGCGTTGCCCACGGGCACGATCGTGCCATCCTCATCCAGGATCGGATCGTCGCTGGTCTCGAAGTAATCCACCTGCGCGGTAAACCCGGTTGTTAGGCCAGTGTTGCCGCCGAACACGCCCACCTGCGACGCCGTCAGCGCATGGGTGAAACTGCCCGCTGTCACCCAGGTGGTCCCGTCGGTCGAATAGTCCAGCGTCCAGTCATCCCCCGCCCGCGTCAGCCGCAGATAGGGTGCCGTGTCGCTGGGAATCCTTACCCTGAAGGCCATGCTCGACACCCCGTCCACCGTGATCGCGGCGAAGGCATAAAGCTTCTTCCCATCCGAATAGGTGTCAAACCGCAGCCAGTTGTCCGCATCCTGCTCCACCAGCAAGCCCTGCAACTGGTATTTCTCGCTCGGCGTGCTCAGGAACCGCGTCTCGATCTGGAAATCCCCGTCCGAGATCCCCTGCATCGCCCGCGCAGCGTTGTTCACGCCCCAGACGTCGTGATCCCCATCCGGGGTCACCAGTTCCAGCCAGGCATCAGTCGCATCAGTCCCGAGACCCGAGGAAATGCCCCCGGGACCCTCTATCGTCCAGACCGGATCAAGTACGCCACCAGAAAAATCGTCGGA